>NZ_JASGHB010000001.1:140000-3160000 GCF_047602525.1 Amaricoccus sp. | reverse complement strand
GCCCCTGCGCCTGCTGGCGCCGGATTTCAGCCGCGGCGCGTGCGACGGTGGCCTCGCGCTGCGCCGAGCCCGGATGGCTGACGAGGATCGGCAGGCCGCCGTCGGACGCGATCTGCGGCTGGTTGAAGAACGCCGCGCCCCGCTCCGGGTCGTAGCCCGCCCGTGCGGCGATGAAGGCGCCGATCGTGTCGGCCTCGAGCTCGTAGGTCTGGCTGTAGGCCCGCCCCCCGACGCTCGCGCCGATGCTCATCGCGTCGTCCTGCGACACCGGGATGCCGTAGGCGTTGCCCACCGCGGCGGCGAGCCCGCCGAGCGTCGCGCCCAGCGCCTGCTGCTGGCCCTGCTTCGCCACGTGGCCGGCAATGTGGTGACCGGCCTCGTGCGACAGGACGAAGGCGATCTCGTCGTCGTCGTCCATCAGCGGCAGGAGCGTCGCCGCGAAGTGGATGTCCGGCCGGCCGTCGCTGCCCTCCGACTGCCAGGCGTTCGGCGCCTCGTTCGCGTCGCGCACCAGCGTCACGCGGTAGTCGCACCAAGCGGCAGGCGCGTCCGGGCTCTCCTGCCGGCAGAGCCGCTCCGCCGCCGGCTCGACCCGCGCGAGCACCCGGTAGAAGTCGCGCTGGGTCCGCGCCGGACCCGCGGGCGCGGCGGGCCCCGCCGGCGGCGACACGGCCGCCTCGGGGCCGGCGACGGGGCCGGCGACGGGCACGGCATAGGTCGTGCCGCAGGCGGCGAGGGCGAGACAGAGGGCGAGGGGCAGGCGCATGACGGCTCCGGAGACGCGGTTTCGGCGGGCAGCTTGGGCAATTCCCCAACGATTTTGAAGCCACCTCCTGCGGCACGCTCAACCGCGCGTTAACTCCCGCTTGCGCACCGTGCGACATGACCCCGCCGCCCGCCTCCGCGAAGATTCCCGCCAGCGCGCTGCCCGTGGCCGAGCCGGCCCGGCTCGACTGGCTGCGCCTTGCCCGGTCGCGGCGCGTCGGACCCGCCACCTTCGTCCGGCTGCTGCGCGAGACCGGCGATCCGGCGGCCGCGCTCGAGCGGCTGCCGGCGCTCGCCTCCGACGCCGGGGTGCGCGACTACCGTCCCGCGTCCCGGGCCGAGGCGGAGGCCGAGGTGAGCGCCGGCGCGGCGGCCGGCGCGCGCCTGCTGCTGCTCGGCGCGCCCGACTATCCGCCGTCGCTCGCGCTCATCGACGACGCGCCGCCCGTGCTCTGGGCGCTCGGCGACCCGGCCCTCGCCATGCGCCCGACCGTCGCGCTCGTCGGCGCCCGCAACGCGTCGGCCCTCGGCCGCCGCATGGCCTCGCAGCTGGCGCGAGACCTCGGCGCGGCCGGCTTCGTCGTCGCCTCCGGCCTCGCCCGCGGCATCGACGCCGCCGCCCACCGCGCCGCGCTCGAAACGGGCACCATCGCTGCCCAGGCCGGCGGCATCGACGTGATCTATCCGCCCGAGAATGCCGATCTCGCCGCCGAGATGGCCACCCGCGGCCTGCGCCTCTCGGAGATGCCGCCGGGCCACGCCCCGCGCGCCCAGGATTTCCCCCGGCGCAACCGCATCATCTCCGGCCTCGCGCTCGGTGTCGTCGTGATCGAGGGCGCGCTGCGCTCCGGCAGCCTCATCACCGCGCGCAATGCCGCGGACCAGGGCCGAGAGGTGATGGCCGTCCCCGGCAATCCGCTCGATGCCCGGGCCGGTGGCTGCAACGCGCTGATCCGCGACGGCGCCACCCTCGTGCGGCACGCCGAGGACGTCGCCGAGGCGCTGGCCGCGCACCTCGCCACGCCTCTCCGCGCCCCCGCGCCACCGCCCGTCTCCCCGGCGCCCGTCTCCCCGGCGCCCGTCTCCCCGGCGCCCGTCTCCCCGGCGCCCGTCAGCGGCGACGACCTTCCCACGCGCCTTCTCGAGCTGCTGGGGCCCGCCCCCGTCGAGGAGGACGCGCTCACCCGCGACCTTGCCGCCCCCGCGGCGACGGTCGCGGCCGCGCTGCTCGAACTGGAAGCTCGAGGGCCTCGTGCTGCGCCATCCCGGCGGCAAGGTCAGCCTGCCCGCCTGAGCCGGCGGAACCGGCATTCGTTGACATTCTCCGGCGCCCAAACCATCTAGGCCGCCGAACGCCCGGCCCCCGTCGGCCGCGCCAGGAGTTGCCCATGGCCGTTGTCGTCGTCGAATCCCCCGCCAAGGCCAAGACCATCAACAAGTACCTCGGGCCCGGATACACCGTGCTCGCCTCCTACGGCCACGTCCGCGACCTGCCCCCGAAGGACGGATCCGTCGACCCGGACCACGACTTCGAGATGAAGTGGGAGGTCGCCTCCGACAGCGCCAAGCACATCCGCGCCATCGCCGAGGCGCTGAAGGACGACCAGAAGCTCATCCTCGCCACCGACCCCGACCGCGAGGGCGAGGCGATCAGCTGGCACCTGCTCGAGGCCCTCACCGGCCGCAAGGCGGTGAAGAAGGATACCGACGTCGAGCGCGTGGTCTTCAACGCCATCACGAAATCCGCCGTGACGAGCGCGATGGAGAACCCGCGCAAGATCGACATGGAGCTGGTCGACGCCTATCTCGCGCGCCGCGCCCTCGACTACCTCGTCGGCTTCAAGCTCTCGCCGGTGCTCTGGCGCAAGCTGCCCGGCTCCCGCTCCGCCGGCCGCGTCCAGTCCGTCACGCTCCGGCTGATCGTCGATCGCGAGATGGAGATCGAGGCGTTCCGCGCCCGGGAGTACTGGTCGGTCAAGGCGCTGCTCGCCACGCCGCGCGGCGACACCTTCGAGGCGCGCCTGTTCAGCCTCGATGCGAAGAAGCTCGACCGCTACGACCTCGCCGACGAGGCCGCCGCCACCCGCGCCGTCCAGATGATCGAGGCGCGTGACCTTTCCGTCGCGGCCGTCGAATTCGAAGCCTGCGACGCGCAATCCCTCCGCGCCGTTCATGACCTCCACCCTGCAGCAGGAGGCGAGCCGCAAGTTCGGCTTCGGCGCCCGCCAGACGATGAACGCCGCCCAGCGCCTCTATGAGGCCGGGCACATCACCTACATGCGAACCGACGGCATCGACATGGCCCCGGAGGCCGTGATGTCCGCCCGCGAGGTCATCAAGTCCCGCTACGGCGACGCCTACGTCCCCAATAGCCCGCGGATGTACAAGAACAAGGCGAAGAACGCCCAGGAAGCGCACGAGTGCATCCGCCCCACCGACATGCGCGCGCACCCGGACACCCTTCGCCTCGAGCCCGACCAGTGGAAGCTCTATGACCTGATCTGGAAGCGCTCCGTCGCCTCGCAGATGGAGGCCGCCCGCTTCGAGCGCACCACCGTCGACATCGCCAGCGCCGACGCGCAGGTCGGCCTGCGCGCCACCGGCCAGGTCGTCACCTTCGACGGCTTCCTCAAGGTCTACACCGAGGGCCGCGACGACGCGGAGTTCGACCTCTCCGACGATGACGACGGCGGCCGCCTGCCGCAGATCGTCAACGGCGAGCCGGCGGACAAGCGCTCCGTCACGCCGGAGCAGCACTTCACCCAGCCGCCGCCGCGCTACACCGAGGCGACCCTGGTCAAGCGGATGGAAGAGCTCGGCATCGGCCGCCCCTCGACCTATGCCTCGATCGTCTCGACGATCCAGGAGCGGGAATACGTCCGCAAGGACAAGAACCGGCTGTTCCCCGAGGACAAGGGCCGGCTCGTCACCGCCTTCCTCTCCAACTATTTCGGGCGCTACGTCGACTACGACTTCACCGCCGACCTCGAGAGCGACCTCGACAAGGTGACGACCGGCGACGAGGACTGGAAGGCGCTGCTCGCCCGGTTCTGGAAGGATTTCTCCGCGGCGCTCGGCGAGACCGAGGGCCTGCGCATCACCGAGGTGCTCGACAAGATCAACGAGGTGCTGGAGCCGCACCTGTTCCCGAAGACGCCGGAAGATCCAGAGCCCCGCCGCTGCAAGGCCTGCGGCGCGGGTCTCCTGTCGCTCAAGACCTCGCGCAACGGCTCGGCCTTCGTCGGCTGCTCGAACTACCCCGAATGCCGCTATACCCGCCCGCTCGCCGGCGATGCCGAAGGCTCGGCCCTCGACGGCAAGGTGCTCGGCCAGGGCTCGCTCCAGGGCAACCTCCTCGAGGAGGACGCCGAGCCGCAGGACGTGACGATCCGCAAGGGTCCCTACGGCTATTACGTCCAGCTCGGCGAGGGCAAGGACGGCGCGAAGCCGCGGCGCACCTCGATCCCCAAGGGCATGGACCCGGACACGCTCAACCTCGAGCGCGCGCTCGCCCTGCTCTCGCTCCCCCGTGAGGTCGGAATCCACCCGGAGGACGGCCAGCCCGTCGAGGCCTCGATCGGCCGGTTCGGGCCTTACGTGAAGCACGGCAAGACCTACGCCAACCTCAAGGACCCCGAAGAGGTCCTGACCGTCGGCATGAACCGCGCAATGGAGCTGATCGCCCAGAAGGCCGCGCGCGGCTCCGGCGGCCGCGCCGCGGTCAAGCCGCTGCGTGTCCTTGGCGAGCATCCCGACGGCGGGGAGGTCGCGCTCTACGAAGGCCGCTACGGGCCTTACGTGAAGTGGGAGAAGGTGAACGCCACCGTCCCGAAGGAAACCGAACCGGAAGCGGTGACGCTGGAACAGGCGCTCGAGCTGATCGCGACGAAGGCGCCGAAGAAGAAGGCACCCGCGAAGAAGAAGGCCGCGGCTCCCAAGGCGAAGGCCGCGGCGAAGAAGCCTGCCGCCAAATCGGCCGCGAAGAAGAAGAAGGCAGCCGCCCCGGCCGCGGACCCGGACGCGGAATAGGATCCGCCGCCGCCAGAGAAATATCCCACCGGACGGAATCCTCCGGCGATCCGAATATCGCGTCAATCCAAGACTCTGGAGCGGACGGCCCGGCTCTGCCGGGACGGATCCCGCTCTAGTTCAGCGGCACGAAGGCCAGCGCGTCGTTCTGCCCCATCGGAATGACGAGCTGGTTCGCCCCGGCGTCGAAGCACATCGAGGCGGAGCCCGAGATGCCTTCCGCGATCAGCTCGGCCTTGGCACCCGGCGCGATCCGCGACACGCCACCGTTGCGCAGGCTGTTCACGTACTTGGTGCCGTCGGCCAGGATCACGAGGCCATCGCTGCCCGGCTGCGCCGCCTCTTCGGTCTTCAGCAGCTCGCCCGCCGGCGAGAACGTCAGGACACCGGCGTCGCCGAGGTTCACCACGACGATGTTGCCCTCGCCGTCCATCTCGATGCCGTTCGGCTGGTTCAGCGGCTTCCCCTCGATCAGCACCGACACGTTGCCGTCCGGCGCGATCCTGAAGACCTTCCAGGTCTCCGGCCCGTTGTTCTTGCCACCCGCGTTCGTCTGCGTGGCGTAGACCGTGCCATCCGCGGCGACGGTGATGTCATTCAGGCCCGGCGAGTTCGACCTCGACGTCGCCTTTCCCCGCCCCGGTCGCGAGATCGTACTTCCGCAGCACCGCGCGCGCCGGGTCCGACTTCGACGTGCCGCCGTTCCTGTCCGCAGCGTAGAGCACACCTCCGGCGATCGCGCTGCCATAGGGCTGATTGAGCAGCGGTGCCTCACCGCTGTCGCCGATCCACTGCGCCGTCACCACGGCGCCGTCATGGCCGATGAACGAGACGAAGCCGTCGTTCAGCTTCTCCCGCGGCGGCGCGCCGCGGTTCAGCGCCAGGATCACGCCGCGCCCGGCATCGTAGACGCAGCTCTCGGCGTTCTTCGTCACCGGGAAGACCCGCACGTTGTCCGACAACGGCGTCGTCGTCCCGTCCTCGGCAACGAACCCGGTGAGCGACCCCTTCGCCGCATCCTCCTGCGCCGCCGCCGCGGTGGCGAGCCCGATGGACAGCGCCGCGGCGATCGAGACCGCCATCTTCACCCGATACATCTTCACTCTCCGATCTGACTACTTCCAGCGCGCCAGCGCCGCCTCGTCGCCGTCGCGCGCGTCGACCCAGCGGTCGCCGTCCGGCCCGGCCTCTTTCTTCCAGAACGGCGCACGCGACTTCAGGTAGTCCATCAGGAACTCCGCCGCCTCGAATGCCGCCTGCCGGTGCCGCGAGGCGGTCGCGACCATCATGATCCGCTCGCCGGGCTCCAGCCGCCCGAAGCGGTGGATGACGAGGCTCGCCTGCAGCTCCCAGCGCGCCACCGCCTCGGCCTCCAGCGCCGCGAGCGCCGTCTCGGCCATGCCGGGATAGTGCTCGAGCTCCATCGCCACGAGCCCGCCGGTATCGCGCACCAGCCCCGAGAAGGTGACGACGGCGCCGATCTCCAACCGCCCGGACGTGAGCGCCGCCACCTCCGCGCCCAGGTCGAAGTCCTCGCGCTGGACGCGGACGGCCATCAGCCGCCCGTCATCGGGGGAAAGAACGCGACCTCGCGCACACCGGAGAGCGGCGCGGCCAGGTCGGCCAGCTCCTCGTCCACCGCGACCCGCACCGCCGACAGATCGGCAAAGGCCAGCGCATAGCGCTCCTCGCGCCCGGACAGGTCGTCGACCAGCTCTCGCACCGTCGCCGCGTCGGTCTGGACGGTCTCCGACGATTCGCCCACGCGCTCGCGCAGCCATGCGAAATAGCGCACCCGCACGGCGCTCATCGCTTGCGGTCCCTCAGGAACGGCATCGCCTTCATCAGGTAGTCGTAGCCCGTCATCAGCGTCAGCAGCCCGGCGATCCAGATCAGCACCAGCCCGCCGTTCGACAGGATGAACTCCGCCCAGTCGTGGAACCAGTCGCTGACCCACGGGCTGTTGTGCCGCCGGTCCCACTCGAACACGCCCGCGAGCAGCAGCACCGGGATCGCCACCATCTGCGCCGTGGTCTTCCACTTCGCGAGATAGGTCACGGGGAGCTTGCCCGCCTTGGAGCCGAGAAACTCACGCAGGCCCGAGACGAAGATTTCGCGCAGGAGGATGAAGGCGACCGGCACGAGGATCAGCGCCTTCATGCCCCAGAGGCCGACGATGACGGCGAGCGCGATCACCACCATCGCCTTGTCGGCGATCGGGTCCATCATCCGCCCGAAATTCGATTCCTGCTTCCACGCCCGGGCGATCTTGCCGTCCACCCAATCCGTCAGCGCGGCGACGATGAACAGCCCGAAGGCGATCCAGTCGGCATAGGGACGGTCAAAGATGGCAAAGGCCAGCGCCACTCCCGGCGCTGCCGCGAGGCGCATCACCGTCAAGATATTGGGTACGGTCCAGCGCATGCCCGGCGGTCGATCCTGCATTCTTCCCCGTCGATATACCGCGCTACCTCTCGCCATGGAAGAAGCCGTAGATCACCTCGGCGAGCGCATCGGAAATTCCCGGCGCCGCCTTCAGATCCGCGAGCCCGGCCCGCGCCACCGCCTTCGCCGAGCCGAAGTGCTGGAGCAGCGCCCGCTTGCGCGTCGCCCCGACGCCCGGCACCTCGTCGAGCGGTGTCGCCCGGGTCTGTGCCGCCCGCTTGGTGCGATGCGCGCCGATGGCGAAGCGGTGCGCCTCGTCCCGCAGGCGCTGAATGAAATAGAGCACCGGATCCCGGTGCGCCAATGCCATCGCCGGCTTTCCCGGCCGATGGAACTCTTCCTTGCCGGCGTCGCGATCCACGCCCTTCGCCACGCCGATCACCGCCACCTCGTCGATGCCGAGCTCCTGCAGCGCCGCACAGGCCGCCGCCACCTGCCCCGCTCCGCCGTCGATCAGCACCAGGTCGGGCCAGGCGTCGGACTGCCGATCCGGATCCTCCTTCGCGAGCCGGGAAAAGCGCCGCGTCAGGACCTCGCGCATCATCCCGAAGTCGTCGCCCGGCGTGAGCGCACTCTTGATGTTGAACTTGCGGTACTGCGACTTCATGAACCCGTCCGGTCCCGCGACGATCATCGCGCCCACCGCGTTCGTGCCCATGATGTGGCTGTTGTCGTAGACCTCGATCCGCTCCGGCGGTCCGTCCAGCACAAACGCCTCGGACAGCCCGTCGAGCAGCGACAGCTGGCTCGCGCTCTCGGCCATCCGCCGTGCCAGCGCCTCGCGCGCATTTCGCGCCGCGTGCTCGACGAGCTGCGCCTTCTCTCCCCGCTGTGGCACGACGATCGTGACCTTTCGTCCCAGCTCGGCGCCGAGCGCATCGGCCAGCAGGTCGCCGTTGTCCGGCAGGTGGCTGGCGAGAATGCTCCGCGCCGGGGTCTTGTTGCCGTAGAACTGCCCGATGAAGGCCTCGAGGATCTCGCCCGGCTCCGCCCCGGACCCGGTTCGCGGAAAATAGGCCCGATTGCCCCAGTTCTGATGCGCGCGGATGAAGAACACCTGGACGCAGGCGTGCCCGCCCTCCTGGTGCAGCGCGATCACGTCGGCCTCCTCCACCGTCTCGGGATTGATGCCCTGGCTCGCCTGCACCGTGGTCAGCGCCCGGATCCGGTCGCGGATCGCCGCGGCCCGCTCGAACTCCATGGCGGCGCTCGCCTCGCGCATCGCCTCGGCCAGCTGCTCCTGCACCCGGGTCGACTTGCCCGAGAGAAACAGCACCGCGTCTTCCACCAGCGCGCGATAGTCCGCCTCGCCGACCAGCCCGACGCACGGGCCGCTGCACCGCTTGATCTGGTGCAGAAGGCAGGGGCGCGTCCGTCCGTCGAACATCGAATCGGTGCAGGAGCGCAGCAGGAACGCCTTCTGCAGCTGGTTCAGCGTCCGGTTCACGCTGCCCGCCGAGGCGAACGGCCCGAAGTACCGCCCGGCGTCCTTGCGCAGGCCGCGGTGCTTCTTGATCTGCGGAAACGGGTGGTCCCCGGTGACGAGGATGTTGGGAAAGCTCTTGTCGTCGCGCAGCAACACGTTATAGCGCGGCTTCAGCTGCTTGATGAGATTCTGCTCCAGCAGCAGCGCCTCGATCTCGCTCCCGGTGGTCAGGAACATCATCGACGCGGTGGACGCGATCATTCGCGCTATGCGCGAGTCGTGCCCTGTCGGCTTGGCATACGACGCCACCCGCTTCTTCAGGTTCCGCGCCTTGCCGACATAGAGCACCTCGCCCTTGCGATCGAGCATGCGATAGACGCCCGGCTTGTCGTCGAGCCGCTTCAGATAGTCGCGGATGACCAGATGGCCGGTGCGCACATCCGCCGGCGCGGCGCCGTCCTCGTCGAACAGCGGCGCCCCGTCCTCTGCCTCACCCATGGGCGAATCTCCCTCGGCTGCCGAGATCGACCGGCGGATTCAAGAGGAATCCTGTCCACCATCTGTGTGGATAACTCAGAGGAAAACTTTCCGCCATTCGCCATTTCCCCAACGATACAAGAGCGTTTTTCGGTTTGCCTATTTTTTAGTCATCTTTGTAACCCACTGACTTCAGGATGTTTTTTTCCTAACAAAAGGTAAAATTATGGAATTGTTGACAGAATCAACACGAATCCATGACGCCCTGCTCGGGGGTGGAAAAGTCAAGGCGAGGCCGGTTGTATTCCCGCCAAAAGGCGCCGCCGCTACTCGACCCCAAGCACGTCCGGCGTCTGCCACGCGAGATGCTGGCCCCCATCGACACAGATGAGTTGGCCCGTCACCCCCGGTGCGTCAAGCAGGTAGGCGAGCGTCGCCGCAACCTCGCCCGGGTCCGAGCCGCGCCCGAGCAGGGTCGCGGCCTGCTGGTCGGCGAAGTGCCCGGCGCTCTGCCGCACCCCCCGCAGCGTCGGCCCGGGACCGATCGCATTCACCCGGACATGCGGCGCAAGGCCCTGCGCCGCCGTGCGGGTCAGCGCCCACAGACCCATCTTCGCGATCGTATAAGTTGCGAACTCCGGCGTCAGCTTGCGGACGCGCTGGTCCACCATGTTGACGACGCAGGCCCGGGCGATCGGACGGCCCTCCGCATCGACACTCGCCCGGGGTGCCTGCGCGGCAAAGGACTGGATCAGCTCGAAGGGTGCCCGCAGGTTCGAGCCGATGTGGCGGTCCCAGCTCTCCCAGGTCGCCGTCGCGATGGTGTCGTGCTCGAAGATCGACGCGTTGTTGACGAGGATCGTCAGCGGCCGGCCCAGCGCCGCCGCCGCGGCGGACACCAGACCCGCCGTCGCCGTGCGGTCGAGCAGGTCGGCCGCCACCACCTCCGCCCGCACCCCCGCCTGCCGCAGCTCGCCGGCCAGCGCCTCGGCGGCGTCGCGGCTCGCGTGGCAGTGGATCGCCACATCGGTGCCCCGCGCCGCCAGCTTGCGACAGAGCGCCGCGCCGATCCGCTGCGCACCGCCGGTGACGAGGGCTGCACCGGGCTCCGTCGTTGTCATGCGGTTTCCTGCGCGCGCATGTCCTCCGCCCGGATGCCGGCGACATAGACGGGCTTTTTCATCGCGTCGCGCCGGAACGGCTCGCCAAGCTCCTGGTTCAGGATCACCTCGATCAGGGTTGTCTCGCCGCGCCGCATCTGCGCCTCGACCGCCTCGGTGAGCAGCGCGGTCAGCTCGCCCATGCTGGTGGCTTGCACGCCCCGCAGGCCACAGGCACGCGCGATGCCGGCATAGGTGACGTCGAGATCAAGCTCGGTGCCGACGAAATTGTCGTCGAACCAGAGCGTCGAGTTCCGCTTCTCGGCGCCCCACTGATAGTTGCGGAAGACGATCATCGTGATCGCCGGCCACTCGCTGCGACCGATGGCGGTCAGCTCGTTCACCGCGATGCCGAACGCCCCGTCGCCGGCAAAGCCCACCACCGGCACGTCGGGACAGGCGATCTTCGCCCCGACGATCGCCGGCAGGCCGTAGCCGCAGGGGCCGAACAGGCCGGGCGCGAGGTACTTCCGCCCGGTCTCGAACGTCGGATAGGCGTTGCCGATCGCGCAGTTGTTGCCGATGTCCGACGAGATGATCGCGTCTCTCGGCAACGCCGACTGGATCGCCCGCCAGGCCATGCGCGGGCTCATGCGCTCCGGGTGGGCGGCGCGGGCCCGCTCGTTCCAGCTGGTGCCCGGGTCGTCGTCCTCGTGATCCATCGACGAAAGCTGCTGCAGCCAGGCGGATTTGGTCTGCGCCACCAATGCCGCGCGCTCGGCGCGGCCGCTGCCCGGGCCGACGAGCCCGAGAAGCTGCTCGGCCACCAGCCGCGCATCGCCCTGGATCGCGACGCTGACGGCTTTCGTCAGACCGATGCGGTCGGCATTGATGTCGACCTGGACCACCTTCGCCGCCGTCGGCCAGTAGTCGATGCCGTAGCCGGGCAGGGTGGAGAACGGATTGAGCCGCGTCCCGAGCGCCAGCACCACGTCGGCCCTCGCGATCAGCTCCATCGCCGCCTTCGACCCGTTGTAGCCGAGCGGGCCGACGGACAGCGGATGGCTGCCCGGGAAGGCGTCGTTATGCTGGTAGCCACAGCAGACCGGGGCGCCCAGCGCCTCGGCCAGGGCGACGGTGGCCGGGATCGCCCCGGCCAGCACCACGCCGGCACCGTTCAGGATCACCGGAAACCTCGCCTCGCTCAGCAGGCGGGCCGCCTGCGCGATCGCCTCCGAACCGCCGCGGGGCCGCTCGATCCGGATCGTCTCGGGCAGCTCGATGTCGATCTCGCGGGTCCAGAAGTCGCGGGGCACGTTGATCTGCGCCGGACCCGAGCGGCGGCGGGCCTGCTCGATGACCCGGTTCAGCACCTCCGCGATGCGCACCGGGTCGCGCACTTCCTCCTGATAGGCCACCATGTCGCGGAACAGCGCCATCTGCTCCACTTCCTGAAACCCGCCCTGACCGATGGTGCGGTTCGCCGCCTGCGGCGTGACCAGCAGCAGCGGGGTGTGGTTCCAGTAGGCGGTCTTCATCGCCGTGACGAAATTGGTGATGCCGGGGCCGTTCTGCGCGACGGCCATGCACATCCGCCCGGAGGCGCGGGTGAAGCCATCGGCCATCATGCCGGCGCTGCCCTCGTGGGCACAGTCCCAGAAGGTGATGCCCCCGGCGGGAAACAGGTCGGAGATCGGCATCATCGCCGAGCCGATGATCCCGAAGGCATGGGCGATGCCATGCCTCTGCAGCACCTTCACAAAAGCTTCCTCGGTCGTCATGCGCATGGTCGGGCTCCCGGCGTTCTGCGCGGAGCCTAGCGCCCGGCCCAGCCCCCTTCAACCTGCCGCCCATTGCGCTAAGGTGCAGACCGATTCCCGGAGGACAACGCGATGAACGTGGTGAAGCCGCTTTCCAACCAGGCATACGAGGCGCAGTGGATGCCGTTCTCGGCCAACCGGGAGTTCAAGGCATCGCCTCGGCTGATCCAGAGGTCCGAGGGCGTCAGGCTCTGGGACCAGAATGGTGGCGAGCTGATCGACGGCTCTTCGGGCCTCTTCAATGTCGCGGCGGGCCACGGGCGCAAGGAGATCGCCGAGGCGGTCCACGCCCAGATGCTGGAGAACGACTATACGCCCCCGTTCCAGATGGGGCACCCGGGCGCGTTCGCGCTGGCCGACAAGGTGGCGGAGCTGCTGCCGGAGCCGATGAACCACGTCTTCTTCGTGAATTCCGGGTCCGAGGCGATCGACACCGCGCTCAAGGTGGCGATGGCCTACCACCGCGCGCGGGGCGAGAGCCAGCGGCTGCGCTTCGTCAGCCGGGAGCGGGCGTATCACGGGGTCAACATGGGCGGCACCTCGCTCGCCGGCATGGTGCGGAACCGCGAGACGTTTCCGGTGGTGATGCCGAACGTGGTGATGATGCGGCACACCTGGGACGAGGCGCAGGCGTTCACCCGCGGCCAGCCGGAGCGGGGGGCGGAGCTTGCCGACGACCTGCAGCGGTTCTGCGAAACCTATGGAGCCTCGACCATCGCGGCGGTGTTCGTCGAGCCGATCGCCGGCTCCACCGGCGTGCTGGTGCCGCCGAAAGGCTATCTCGAGCGGCTCCGCGCGATCTGCGACCGGCACGGGATCCTGCTGGTGTTCGACGAGGTCATCACCGGGTTCGGGCGGACGGGCAAGCCGTTCGCGGCGCAGACCTTCGGCGTGACGCCGGACATCCTCACCATGGCGAAGGCGATCACCAACGGCGCGATCCCGATGGGAGCGGTCGCCGTGCGGGACTCGATCTACGAGACCGTGACGGGGGCGGCGCCGGAGAACGCCATCGAGTTCTTCCACGGCTACACCTACTCCGGCCACCCGGCGGCCTGCGCGGCGGGGCTCGCGACGCTGGAAATCTATGAGCGGGAGGCGCTGTTCGAGAAGGCGGCGGAGCTGTCGCCGTATTTCCTCGATGCGATCTGGTCGCTAAAGGATCTGGAGGTGGTCCGGGATCTGCGCGGCTTCGGACTGATGGCGGGCGTGGAGATCCACCCGGAGCCGGGCAAGCCGGGGCTGCGCGGCAACGAGTTGCAGAAGCGGCTGTTCTGGAACGGCTGCCACGTGAAGTGGACCGGGGACACGGCAATCGTGGCGCCGGCGTTCGTCGCGACACGGGCAGACGTGGACGAGATCGTCGGGCGCCTGCGCGAGACGCTGGAAAGCCTGTGACGTCGGCGGACGTCACAGGCGCCGCGGAAGTCGCGCGGATCAGGAGAGACCGGGGGCGGTGAGGGCGCGGAAGGCCGTGACGCTCTCGGCCGCGGCGAGGGCGAGCAGGCGCGTGTCGCCCGAGATCGTGGTCATGTCGAAGCCCCAGCCGACGGCGCGGGCGGCGTAGTCCGCGGTCATGCAGTGCAGGCCGGCGCGGATGCCCGCGCGACGGCACGCGGCGACGATGCGGTGGAAGGCGCCGATCACCTCCGGCTCCTCGCGGTCGAACGCGGGCAGCAGCCGGCCGGCCGACATGCTGAACGACAGGTCCGACGGGCCGACGTAGATGCCATCGAGGCCCGGCGTCGCGGCGATGGCCTCGACGTTCGCCAGCGCCTCGGCGGTCTCGACCATGGCGAAGGCGAGGATCTGACCGTTCGCCTCGGCCGCGTAGTCGCCGCCGGCGGCATAGACCGCCCGCGTCGGCCCATAGCTGCGCTGGCCAAGCGGCGGATAGCGGACGTAGCTCACCAGTGCCGCCGCCTCGTCGGCGGTGTTCACCATCGGGCAGATGATGCCATAGGCCCCGGCGTCGAGCGCCTTCATCGTCGCGGCCGGGTCGAGCCACGGCACCCGCACCAGCGGCACGACGCCTGAAGCCCGGATCGCCTGCAGCATCGGCAGCACGTCGGCATAGTCGAGCGCGCCATGCTGCATGTCGATGGTCAGGCTGTCGTAGCCCTGTGCCGCCATGATCTCGGCGGAAAAGCCGTTGCCGATGGAGAGCCAGCCGTTCACCGTCGGCCGCCCCGCAGCCCAGAGCGTCCTGAGCCTGTTCCCGATCATCCCCGGGCCTCCTCCCTGTTCGGGAGCGACCTTAGCTGTCCGAGACGAGCACGTCAGCCATGGCGAAACTGACCTCGACGGTATCGCCCACCGCCGGCGGGCGGAGCGCGGCGGTGTTGAACGAGTCGAGCGCGATCACCTGATCGGCGAGCGCGACCCGGACGCGCAGCACCGACCCGAGGAACTGCACGGCGCGCACGGTGCCGCGCAGCGTGCCGTCGGTTTCCGGACGCGGGCCCAGCGAGAGGGTTTCCGGCCGCAGGGCGACGCCAACCGTGGCGCCGGCGGCCGCGGCGATCGGCCGGTTCAGCACGAGCGGCTGGCCGTCGAGGGTGAGAGCGCCGGTGGCCGTGTCGGTGACGACCGCCTCCAGCGCGTTGAGCGTGCCGACGAAGCCGGCGACGAAGCGGGTCGCCGGGCGGTTGTAGATGGTGAAGGGATCGCCGATCTGCTCGGCGATGCCGGCGTTCATCACCACGATACGGTCGGACATTGACAGGGCTTCTTCCTGATCGTGCGTGACGTAGATCGTGGTGATCCCGAGCTTCTGCTGGATCGCGCGGATTTCCTGCCGCAGCGAGATGCGGATCTTCGCGTCGAGCGCCGACAGCGGCTCATCGAGAAGCAGGAGCTGCGGCCGGACCGCGAGCGCGCGGGCGAGCGCCACGCGCTGCTGCTGGCCGCCGGAGAGCTGGAACGGATAGCGGCCGCCGAGCTCGGGCAGGTGGATGATGCCGAGCATCTCCCGGACCCGCTCGTCGATCTCGGCGCGCGGGCGGCCGGCGACCTTGAGGCCGAAGCCGATGTTCTGCGCCACGGTCAGGTTCGGGAACAGGGCGTAGGCCTGGAAGACCATGCCGATGTTGCGCTGGTTCGGCCGGAGGTTCACCACGTCCTTGCCGGCGATGCGGATCGAGCCGGAGGTGGGCGTCTCGAAGCCCGCGACCATTCGGAGCGTGGTCGTCTTGCCGCAGCCGGAGGGGCCGAGGAACGAGATGAACTCGCCCTTTTCCACGGCGAGATTGAAGTCCTTCACCACGTGGGTGGTGCCGTAGAACTTTTCGAGGTTCGCGATGTCGAGGAACGCCATGGGCTACCGGGGGACCTGTGTGTGCTTCTGCAGGCGGGTCACGAGCTGGATCAGCCCCATGCACGCCCAGGTGATCGCGAAGGTGATGACGGCGAGCGCCGCGGGCTCGTAGGCGCGATTGGCGCCCAGCACCTGCAGGTACGGGCCGAAGGCCGGGCGGTTCAGCAGCGCCGCGAGGACGAACTCGCCGATGACGATGGCGAAGGTCAGGAATGCGCCGGAAAGGATCGCCACCATGATGTTTGGCAGGATCACGCGCGCCATGATGGTGATCCAGCCGGCGCCGAGGCTCTGGGCGGCCTCGGTGAGCGTCGCGACGTCGATGGCGCGCAGGCCGGTGTCGACGGCGCGGTACATGTAGGGCAAGGCGAGGACGGTATAGCCGGCGAGGAGCAGCACGTTCGTGCCGCCCGCGGTGCCGGTGAGTGGCAGCCAGGACGAAGTGTTGTAGAGGCGGATGTAGCCGAAGACGAGCACGATCGGCGGCACCACCAGCGGCAGCAGCGTGACGAACTCGACCACCGGGCGCCACCGCGGCAGCTTCAGGCGCACCCAGTAGGCAGTCGGGGCAACGACGAGGATGCCGAGGACGATGGTCATCAGCGCCATGAGGACGGAGAACGAGAAGGTGGCGCGGAACTGCGGGTCGCCGAGCACGGCGCGGTACGCGTCGAAGCTGTAGACGCCGCGCCGCATTCGGAGCGAGAACTCGATGGTGCCGATCAGCGGCAGGGCGAAGTAGAGCACGCCGACGGCCAGCGCGAGCCACGCCCAGAAGCGGTTGGTCTTCACTTGATCCACCTTTCCGCGCGCCCGCGCATCCAGATGTAGAAGGCATTGCCGATCCCGGTGACGACGATCATGCCGAACGCGAGGGCGTAGCCGATGTGCGGATCCTGCAGCACGTCGCCACGGATCTGGGCGAAGAGCACGATCGGCACGATCGAGAGCGACGAGCCGGTCAGCGCATAGGCGGTGGCGACGGCGCCGAAGGCGTTGGCGAAGAGCAGCGCCAGCGTGCCGAGCAGCGTGGGCCAGAGGATCGGGAAGGCCACCATCCGCCAGTACTGCGCCCGGGTGGCGCCGAGAACCTCCGCCGCCTCGCGCCACTCGCGGCGCAGTCCATCGAGCGCGGGAGTGACGATGAGGATCATCAGCGGGATCTGGAAGAACAGGTAGGTGAGCGTCAGGCCCCAGAACGAGAGCAGGTTGAAGCCGAGCGCATAGATGTTGATGCCGAACCATTCGCGCAGGAATACCGTCACCAGGCCGAGGCGGCCGAGCGTGGCGAGGAAGGCGAAGGCGAGGGGCACGCCGGCGAAATTCGAGGCGACGCCGGAAAAGGTGAGCATCGGCCCGCGGATCCAGCGGGGCAGGTCGCCGACGGTCAGCGCGCAGGCGACGGCGAAGCCGACGAGACAGCCGAGCAGCGCCGAGGCGAGGCTGATACGGATCGAGATCGAGAAGGCGGCGAGGATCGACGGGGTGAAGAGGTTGGCGATGTGGTCGAGGGTGAAGCCGCCGCCCTCGGCGCGGAAGGCGCCGACCACGACGAACGCGGTCGGCACGAGCAGGAACATCAGCGCAAAGAGCGTGAAGGGCAGCATCCCGAGCCAGGCCCAGGAGCGCGGGGTGGGGGCGGGTGCTGCCATGGCTGTCAACCGGCGCGGTTACTGGACGTTCGCGCCGACGACCTTGTCCCAGCCGGAGGTGATCGCGGCTTTCATCGCCTCCTGCTCCTCCAGCGTCGGGAACACGGCCTTCTCATAGGCGGCGGCGGGCGGCAGCTTGTCGAGCAGCGCCTGCGGGACGGAGCCGGCCTTCACCATCGCGCCAAAGCGGATCGGGTGGCAGTAGCCCTCGAGCCACTTCAGCTGGCCCTCGTCGGAGTAGAGGTATTCCATCCAGAGCTTCGCGGCGTTCGGGTGCGGCGCGAAGGCCGAGATGCCCTGCGCGTAGACGCCGGCAACGACGCCGGAGGCCGGCACGACGACCTCGACCGGCGGGTTGCCCTTGAGGGCGTCGCGGCCCGAGAGGGCGTTGTAGTCCCACCACACGACGACGGGCGTGGCGCCCTGCGCGAGCGTGCCGGACTTGCCGATCACGGGTACGAAGTTGCCGGCCTTGTTCAGCTCGGAGAAGAACTCGAGCCCCTTCTCGCCGCCTTCCTTGCCCGCGGCGCCGCCAGCGGCGAGGCCGGCGGCATAGACGCCGAGGATCGCTTGGTTGGAGGCGCGCGGATCACCGGCGAGCGCGACGGAGTTGGCGAACTCCGGCTTCTGCAGGTCGGCCCAGTCCTTCGGCGGGTCGGTGATGATGTCGGTGTTCACGGCGAAGGAGAGCACGCCGTAGTAGTCGCCGTACCACATGCCCTCCGGATCCTTGACGTTGTCCGGGATCTCGTCCCACGTCGAGACCTTGTAGGGCTGCAGCAGGCCGTCCTTGACCGCCGCCGGACCGAAGGAGAAGCCGACGTCGATCACGTCGGGCGCCTGCGGGCCCTTGTTGTCCTTGTTGGCGCGGATCGCCTCCAGCTCGTCGGCGGAGCCGGCATCCGGGTTCAGTTCGTTGACGGCCAAGCCGTACTTCGCCTTGAAGCCCTCGATGACGCCGCCGTAGTTGCACCAGTCGTGCGGCAGGGCGATCGTGGTCAGCGTGCCTTCCTTCTTCGCGGCGTCGATCAGCGACTGCGGGATCTCGGCCCGGGCGGGCAGCACCACGGCGGTGGTGGCGAGCGCCAGCACGGCCAGCACGGATGCGGGTGTCGGATTCAACATTCTTACCCCCTGTTGGCGTCGTCGCCGGCCACCCGTTCCAAGGGCGGCGGCCCGGCGTCCGGGCGGATGTTACAGGGATTTCTTGTCAGTAGAGCAACAAAATAGCGCAGGGCCGGGATGAAACCCGCTTCAGGTGCAGCCGGCACGGGTTTGCCGACACGGCCGCTCGCGCCCGCGGCGAGGTGACGCTACGTCAGAGCGCGACCAGCCCCTCGCGCAGGCCGAGGCTGACCGCTTCGGATCGATTCCGTGCCCCGAGCCGCGCCAGCACGGCGGCGACATGGAACTTCGCGGTGCGCTCGGTGATGCCGAGGGCGCGGGCGATCGTCTTGTTCGACGCGCCGTCGGAGAGCAGCGCCAGCACCTCGCGCTCGCGCGGACTGAGGTGCGGCGGCGGCGCGTCGCGCGGCTGCCCGGCCTCCACCCGCAGGCCAGCCGCCATCAGGTGCGCGGCGGCGAGCACCAGCTCCACCGGCGCATCCTCGGGCAACGGGCCGTCGACGAGGCGCAGCACCGGCGGCGCCGCTCCGGCCGCGCGGCGATCGGTCACGGTCACATCGGGGCGGTCATCGGACGCCACGGCAGTGAGCACGGGCGACACCGCCAGCCCCTCTGCCAGCGCATCCGCAAGATCGGCGTCGGCCAGATCGAGCCGTACCGCATAGCGCCTGACCGCCGATCCGCCCCACATCGCCGCTCCCCCTCGCCGTCATCCGCGGTCGTGCCGCCGCTCGCCGATCGACAGCCGGATCTCGCGCGCCTCGCCGGCCCGGATCACCCCGAGGCGCACCTCGCGGCCGACGGACTCGGGCCCGAGCCGGCGCGAGACCGCCCGCATGCTGCCGACCGGCTCGCCCTCCCATGTGGTGACGATATCGCCGAGAAGAAGGCTGGCGTCGGCGGCCGGCCCGGCCGGCGTCACCTCGATCACCATCAGGCCCGGTGTGCCGCCCAGCGGACGCAGCCCGAGACCGAGGTAGCCACGGCCGACGTGCCCCCGCGTGGCGATCGCCTCGACCGACCGCGCCACGGTGGCGGCGGGAATCACCAGCGCCCGGCGCCGGGGATCGGCGACCGCGAGGCCGAGCAGACGGCCCTCGGCATCCACCACCGCGCCGCCCTCCAGCGCGTGCGGCAGCAGGAGCCCGAGGCGGAGCATCGCGTCGATCCGCCCGCCCGCCGCCGAGGTCCACGCCGGACCGCTCGCAGCCACCATGGCGAGTGCCGCGAGCGGGCCCTCCTCTCCACGACCGGCGACGAGCGCCAGCGCGCCGACGTCGGCCGAAGCCGCGAAAGTCACGGGCGGCACCTCGCCGGTCTCGACCTTCAGGACCACCACGTCGGTGGTCGGATCGCGGCCCGCAACCCCGGCGGGCACCGACCGGCCATCGGGCAGGACCACCGTCACGCCATCGTCTCCCGAGAGGCATTCCTCGGCGGTGACGACGCGATCGCCACCCCAGACGATGCCGCTCAGCCGGCGGCCCTGGCCGTCGCGGACGGCGACGACGCGGGCGGCGGCGGCGGCCACCGCCGCGGTGGTGGCGCGGGAGAGATCGGCGAACAGGCTGGACTCGGGCATGGGGCGCCTCACAGGGTTGCTGGCGGCCAGTGTCGCAGCGCCGGCCGCGCGGCAAAAGCTGGCCGCACGGGCAGGGGCCGGCGCGCGCCGCATCTGTCGGGGCTTGCGAACGAATCGCAAACGGGGCTTGATGCCGCCATGACCGCCGCCGCGCTCCGCACCGCTCCCGACCCCCTCACCCGGCTCAATCCGGCGCAACGGGCGGCGGTGCTGCATGGCGACGGCGCGGTCGCGGGGCCGCTGCTCGTCATCGCCGGGGCGGGCACCGGAAAGACGCACACGCTGGTGCATCGCCTTGCGCATCTGGTGCGCCGCGGCGCCGATCCGCGACGGGTGCTGCTGATGACCTTCTCGCGACGCGCGGCCGCAGAGATGGTGCGCCGGGCCGAGCGGTTGGCCGCAAGCGACATGGGGCGGCAGGGCGAGGTTCTGGCGCAAGGCCTGACCTGGGCCGGGACGTTTCACGCCATCGGCGCGCGGCTGCTGCGCGAGTATGCGCCGGCGATCGGCCTCGATCCGGGCTTCACCATCCACGACCGGGAGGACTCGGCCGACCTGATGGCGCTGGCGCGGCACCGGCTCGGGGTGGCCGACGGGCCGCGGCGCTTTCCGGCGAAAGCCACCTGCCTCGCGATCTATTCCCGCGCGGTGAACGCGCGCGCCGCTCGACGGGGTGCTGCGCGACGCGTTTCCAACGCTCAAGCCGGCAGAAAGGTCCAGGTCGGCGGGTGACGGCCCCGCGCCGGCGACGGACGCAACTGGAGCGGCGCTGGCGGCGTTCTACACTCCGAACCGGCAGGACGGAGGACTTCATGCTGCGCCATTCGATCGAGACGTGCCCGGACGACCACGAAGCCCTGCGCGTGCGCCTGGACGAACTGAGCGCGGAGGGCGCCCGCATTCTCGCCGTGCTGTGGCAGCCGCGGCGGCCCGATCCGGCCGACCAGGCGGCAGCGTTCAATTCACTCGGCAGCTTTGTGATCGTCTCCGAGGGAACCGGCGCGGACGGGCGGGTCGAGTGGTCGGTGGGTGCGACGGCGGAGGAGCTACGCGCGTGACGCCGCGCTTGGCTCTGACGCGGTTTTGCGCGAACGTGGGGGACGAGCACATTCTGGTGAGGCCACGATGAACCCGAAGACACCGACCGAGCCGGACATCGCGCGGAAGGCCTATGAGCTGTGGGAAGCGGAGGGGCGTCCGGAAGGGCGCGACGTCGCCCACTGGCATCAGGCCGAGCGCGACGTCGCGGAGCCGGTGATCGACCCTGTTCCCGACGCCCCCGCGGCGGAAGCGCCGGTCGAGACCGCGCCCAAGCGGCGGACGACCCGCGCACGCGCGGCGAAACCGGCCGAAGGAGCGGACCCGGCGGCAGCGGAGAAGCCCAAGGCGACGCGTCGCCGCAAGGTCGCCGCGCCGGAGGCCTGATCCGTCAGGAACCGGCGGCGACGATCTGGCGGGCGTCGGCATCAAGCTCGAAACGGAGACCGGACGATGGGAATTCGAGCGACGTGTGAGCATCGAATTCCGAGGTGAATGCCGCGCGGACGAGGCGCGTGCCGAACCCCCTTCGCGTCGGCTCGACGCACGGCGGCCCGCCGCGCTCTTCCCACGTCAGCAACAGTCGCCGCCCGGCGTCGGTGTTGTGGAGGCCCCATGTGATCCGGACGATGCCGCCCGGCGCGGACAAGGCACCGTACTTCGCGGCATTGGTGCAGAGTTCGTGCAGCGCCATCGACAGCGAGAACGCGCCCCGCGCCGTGATCTCGAGTTGCGGCCCCACGATCTCGAAGCGGGCGTCCCCGGTCTCGTTGCCGAACGGGCGGACGGCGGCGTCGACCGTGGCGCGCAGGTCGGTGCTCTGCCAATGCGATGAGACGAGCAGATCGTGCGTCGCGGCCATGGCGCTCAGGCGCTGGCTGAAGGTCCGCAGGCTGTCCGGGCCGGCGCCGGCCCGGAATGTCTGGTTCGCGATTGCCTGAACGGTCGCGAGCACATTCTTGATGCGGTGGCTCATCTCGCGCAGCAGCAGCGAGCGATGTTCTTCGGCCACCCGGCGCGCCGCCCGGTCGGCGAGGACGGCATCCATGTATTCGTCGGTCGCGGCCGCGAGAAACGAGATCTCGCTGCCGTCCCGGCTGATCCCCGTGCGCGCCGCCTCGTCTCCGGCCCGCCAGCTGTCGACGGTGGCGAGGATGCGCAGCAGCGGGGTGCGGAGCAGCCGGTTGCCGAGCGACCAGACGATGCCGGCCGCCGCGAGCACGCCTATGCCGGCGATGGCGATGCTGCGCCAGGTCGAGGCATAGATCGGGCCGAATACCGCCTTCGTCGAGATGCCGGTGCCGACGTAGAGCCCGGTCGCGGTAGCCGCCGGAGGCTGGAAGCCGACGATGCGTCGCACTCCGTCGACGCCCGTCGTCTCGACGACGCCGGGGCTGCCGAGGTGGAGCAGACTCGGAAACGGCTCCTCCATCGGGCGACCGACATATTGCTCGTGGTCGGGCTGGCGGGCGAGAATCACGCCGTTGCGGTCGGCGATCGCCACGGCCCCGCCGTCGGAGGTCTGGCGCTCGTTCAGCCGCGCAGCGAGCCAGCCCAGATCAATGCCGGCGAGCAGGATGAGGGTCTGCCGGCCGTCGCCCGCCACCGGCAAGGCGAGAGGCAGATAGCCGACTTCGCCGGGCTGCGCCCCGGAATAGACGCCGACGGAGAAGGCGCCCGTCGCCCGCGCATCGCGATACCACGACGATCGCAGGACCTGATCGCGGATCAGCGGCAGTCCGGAGCTGCCGCAGATCACCAGTCCGTCCGGCCCGATCACGTCGAAGCCGCGGAACTGCCGGAGACGGGCGGCGAGCGCGTCGAGATAGGCCGAGCAGGCCGCCGGACTCTCTCCGGTCACGTCCGAAGCCAGCGCCGCCGCCTGCAGGATGCCCTGCGTGCCGGTGACGATCCGCTCAACCTCGAGACTGGTGATCTGGCTGGCGCGCAGCGCCTGGCCGCGGACCTCGCGCTCGCGCTCCTGATGGATCGTGACGATGAAATAGACGAGGCCGGCGAGGGCGGGAATGGCCGCCACCGCCACCAGCGCAAGAAGCCGTTGAGTCAGGGAAAGATTAGGCCTGAATCCCAACATCGGTGTCCGTCGGGCTCCTCACGCGCCGTGTTATATCCGCTTACAACCGGGGCGGGCGGCGTGCCAGTCCCGAACACATCGGCTGAGGGGTTCAGCGGCGCCGGCGCAGGTAGACATAGTAGGCCCCGCCGCCGCCGTGCCGCTGGTGCGCCGGCACGACGTCGAGCACGCAACCGACGAGCGGCGGGGCCGACAGCCAGTGCGGCACGCTGTGGCGCAGGATGCCGTGGCGATGCGGCGTCATGCCGGACTCGTCACCGCGGCCCTTGCCGGTGATGACGAGGACCAGACGCAGATCGCGCACATGCGCCCCGAGCACGAAGCCGGTCAGCGCCGAGTGCGCCCGCTCCAGCGTCATGCCGTGAAGATCGAGGCGCTCCTCGGGCTCCAGCCGGCCGCGGCGCAGCTTGTCGAACCGCCGCCGATCCATGCGCGGCGCCCCGGCACCGAGTGCGATCCGCGGGTCGGGTGCGAGATCGAGCCGGATGGCGGGCTCTGGCGCTGGCCGCCGCACCAACGGCGCAATTGCCCGTGGCTCAGGCATCGGCGCGAGGCCGGCAACGAATTCAGGCGGCGCCGGCTCCACCTCGGCTGCCGCCGTGGGAGAGCGATCGGGATGCAGCGGCACGGCCGAGGCCGCGACCCGCTCCCAGAGCGCGCGGTCTTCGCTCGACAGGCGCCGACGCCGTGCCACCGGGGAGCCGGCCGGAAACGGTCAGCCGCCGGTCCCGCTCAGTTGCCAGTTCGGATTGTCCGACGTCATGTCCCGGGAGAACGTCCAGACGTCGCGCTGCTGCTTCAGCTCGCCCGGCGCCCCCTCGACGATGCGGCCCTCCGGGTCGCGGACCACGGACGACAGCTCGCCGGTGAAGCGCATGGTCACGTCGCCCTCGTGGCTCGCCGCGTCATACCGAGCCTCGATGAGCTTGACCTCGCGCACGCCGGCAAAGCTCGCCTCGACGGAGTAGCCCTTGGCATTGCGCGCCGCGATCGCCGCCTCGAACGGCTGGTAGACCTCGGGAGACAGGAACCGGCGGAGCGTGTCGAGATCGCCATTCTCATACGCCATCACGATCATTTCATAGGCGGCACGGGCGCCGTGCGAGAAATCCGACACCGAGAACGAGCGGTCGACGCGCTTCATCTCGGCCAGCGCCTGGCCGGTCGGGCTGGCGGGATCGACCACATCGGCGATGTCGGGATCGACCGAGCCGCCCTCGATCACCTCGAACGGCCGCTCGGCCCGCCGCTGCGGCAGCGGCGCGGCGGTTTCCTGCGGTTTCTCGAAGCCCTCGCGCGTGCCCAGGACGCTCCGCAGGCGCAGGATCAGGAAGAGCGCAATGGCAGCGAGGATTATGATCTGGATCATCTGCGAGCCCATCGACCGACCTTCCCACTTTTCCGACCCCGGAGATGGCGTCCGATGGGTGCCTCACCTATGTAGGGACTGGGGGGGTCGGAGTCCATGTTCCGACCCCGGAAAGCTGGCAAGCGGAACGCTGGAAGATGTGGCTCGTCCTGATTTTTCTCCTGCTGCCGATCATAGAGATCGCAGTGTTCATCCAGGTGGGCGGATGGATCGGCGTGTTTCCGACCCTTGCGCTCGTGATGCTGGCCCTCGTTGCCGGACTCGCACTGATCCGCCAGCAGGGCCTCAACACCCTCGACCAGCTGAGCCGCGACATCGAGAACGGACGCGGTGACGGCGACCGGCTGGCGCACAGCGCGCTGAAGGTGGTGGCGGGCATCCTGCTCATCATCCCGGGGTTCTTCACCGACGCGCTCGCGCTGCTGCTGCTGGTGCCGCCGATCCGCGCGCTCCTCATCCGCTGGGGCGCGTCGAAGGTGACGGTGCGGGCAACAGGAGTGATGCGGCGCCGGCCGCAGCAGGCCTGGGCGGAGCCGATCGACGCGGAGTACGAGATCCTCGACGACGAAGGGCTGGTCCACCGCCATCAGCCGCCGTCCGGGTGGACCCGGCCGCACTGAGCGGCGTCGTTGTCGGACCGTCGGCAGCGTGCTAGACCGCGGCCCGACCGGAGAGGATTTTGAACCATGGCCGACGAACAGACCGGCGCAGCCGCCGCCACGCCCCGGATGCAGAACCTGACGCAGTACGTGCGCGATCTCTCGTTCGAGAACATCGCGGCCCAGAAGGGATTTGTCGCGTCCGAGGGCAAGCCCGACATCAAGGTGCAGTTCGGCATCGACGCGCAGCAGAAGGCCGCCGAGCACTACGAGGTGTCGCTGAAGGTCAAGGTCGAGTCCGAGCTGGCCAAGACGCCGATCTTCATCCTCGAGCTGGACTATGGCGGCATCTTCCAGGTGCAGAACGTGCCGCAGGAGCAGATCCATCCGCTGCTGATGATCGAGTGCCCGCGGCTGATGTTCCCGTTCGTCCGCCGGATCGTCAGCGACGTCACCCGGGATGGCGGCTACCCGCCGATGAACCTCGACCAGGTGGATTTTCTCGCGCTCTACCGCGCCGAGGCGATGCGCCGGCAGGCCGAGGCGGCGCCGGCCACGGCGCAGGCCTGAGCTACGGCAGGTTCCAGAGCGCGGCGGCGCCGAGCTCCGCGACGAAAGCGGCGTGGGCCTCGGCCTCTGCCGCCGTCACGCGCGGAGCGAGCGGGCGTGGCCGGGCCGGAGGAGCCCAGGTTGCGGCCACGGTCCCGGCGCCGCCGGTCGCCACGACGCTGAGCGCGAAATCGGGCTGCCGCCCGCCCATCAGCTCGAGATAGACCTCGGCGAGCAGCTCGGAGTCGAGCAGCGCGCCGTGCTTCTCGCGGCTGGAATTGTCGATGCCGAAGCGCCGGCACAGGGCGTCGAGGGTGTTGTTCGCGCCCGGGAAGCGCCGCCGCGCCAGATCGAGCGTATCGAGCGCGCGGGCGGCCGGCAGCGTCGGCTGGCCGGCCCAGCCGAACTCTGCGTTCAGGAATTTCATGTCGAAGGCGGCGTTGTGGATCACCAGCCGCGCCTCGCCGAGGAATGCCATGAAGTCCGCCGCCACCGCCCCGAAGAGCGGCTTGTCCGCGAGGAACTGCGCGGTGAGCCCATGGACTGCCACGGCCTCGGCCGGAACCTCGCGCTGCGGGTTCAGGTAGGCGTGGAAGGTGCGGCCGGTCGGCATGTGGTTCAGCAGCTCGACGGCGCCGAGCTCGACGATGCGGTCGCCGGAGAACGGGTCGAGCCCGGTGGTTTCCGTGTCGAGGACGACCTCACGCATCGTGTCTCTCCTGCCTGATCCGGGCGAGCAGCGCCGCCACGTCGGCCCGGGCGACGGCCATGCCGCGGCTGGTGTCGAGGACGTGGTGCGCCCGCGCCCGCTTGTCCGCGTCGGAAAGCTGACGCGCGAGAATGTGCTCGAGGGCGGCCGCATCCATCCCCGGCCGCTCGAGCACCCGCGCGCGCTGAACCTCGGCCGGCGCGCTGACCACGAGGATCTCGTCGACGAGCCCGGCCCCGCCCGTCTCGAACAACAACGGAATGTCGAGCAGGACGAGCGCCGCATCCCGATGCGCTGCAAGAAAGGCCGCCCGGTCGGCGGCGACGAGCGGATGAACCACGGCTTCGATGCGGCCGAGCAGGCCGGGATCGGCGACGATCGCCGCCCGCAGCCGGTCACGCCGAACCGCTCCGTCCTCGATCGCGGCGGGCACCAGGGCTGCGATCGCCGGGACGGCGGCGCCCCCACGGGCATAGAGCGCATGGACCGACGCGTCGGCGTCCCAGACCGGCACACCCTGCTCGCGGAACAGGCCGGCGGTGGTGGATTTTCCCATGCCGATCGAGCCGGTGAGGCCAAGGCGCCACGGTCGTGTCATGCCAGCGCGGCGGCCCGCAACTCGGCATCGACCTGTGGCCGCACCCCGAACCAGCGCTCGAAACCCGGGACGGCCTGATGCAGCAGCATCCCGAGCCCGTCGACCGCCATCAATCCGCGCCGGCGCGCCGCGGCGACGAAGGCCGTTGGCTCCGCGCCATAAACCACGTCGGTGACGAGCGCGGCCGGCGACAGCCGCTCGAGCGCCACCGGCATCGGCTCGCCGGGCTTCATGCCGAGGGAGGTGGTGTTGACGATGGTCGCCGCGGCGCTGGCGGCGGCCTCGGCCTCGGCCCAGTCGAGGACGCGCACGCCGCTGCCGAAGTGCCCGGCAACGGCCTCGGCCCGTGCGGCGGTACGGTTGGCGATCCAGACTTCCGGCGCGCCGGCGCTGCGCAGCGCATGAACGATCGCACGCGACGCGCCACCGGCGCCAAGCACAAGGGCGGGGCCCGATCCCGCGTCCCATGCCGGCGCGGCATCACGCAGGTTGGCGAGGAAGCCGTAACCGTCGGTATTGTCGGCGTGGATCGAGCCGTCGGTGCCGAACGTGATGGTATTCGCCGCACCGATTGCCCGCGCCGCGTCCGACACGTCGGTCGCGAGCGCGAGCGCCATCTCCTTGTAGGGGATCGTCACGTTCGTGCCACGAAACCCGAGCTTCGGCAGGGCGAGAAAGCCCTCGGCAAAGGCATCGGGCGACAGCGCAATCGGGACATAGTAGCCGCGGATACCGTAGCGCCGCAGCCAGTGCCCATGCACCAGCGGCGAGCGGGAGTGCGCGACGGGCCAGCCGGTCACGGCAGCGAGGCGAGGCTCGTCGGTCATTCGATGCAGATCCCCCGGGTTCGGAGAAAGCCCAGGCATTCGAGCAGGGGCAGCCCCATGATGCTGAAGATGTCGCCATCGACCCGCGCGAACAGCTGCGCACCGCGGCCCTCGATGCGATAGGCGCCGACGCAATCCAGGACAGCGGCGCCCTCCGCATCGAGATAGCTCTCGATAAAGGCGTCGCTGAAGGGCCGCATCGTCAGCTGGGCCCGCCCGATGTGCCGCCAGACGGGGGCACCTGCCTCGAACACCACTGCGGCCGACAGCAACTCGTGCCGACGCCCCCGCAGCGCCTGGAGTTGCGCCCGCGCCGCGGCACGGTCGGGCGGCTTGTCGAAGATCTCGCCATCGAGGACCAGAACCTGATCGGCGCCGAGCACCAGCCGATCGGGCCGGCGCCCGGCTACGCGCTGGGCCTTCAGGTCGGCCAGCAGGTCGGCGATGTCCCGCGGCGGCGCCCCCTCGGCGCGCAGGCTGGCCTTGACCGCATCCTCGTCGATCGCGGCGGGCATCACTTCCACGGCAACCCCCGCCTCCCGCAGCACGCGCGCCCGCGCCTCGGAGCGAGAGGCGAGAATCAGTGGAGCGGACGAGATGTCTGGGACGACGTCTATGGGCATGGCCGGCCAACTTTTGCCGTGGCGGCTGACCCGGTGCAAGCCCGGCGGGATCCCGCGGGCCGCTTCCGGGGCGAAGATTCCTCTGGATGGATCCGTGGATAACCTCGGTATCACACCCGGCGAACGGGTCGGATATCGAGGACGGATCACGTGGGATCCCGTTCGCCCGGATCCCACCCACAGGGGATCCCGCGATACTCCCGGAAGATCCCGCGTCCGGGATAACTTGTGACTAAGGGCCGAAAATCGATCCGTGCGGGTGAGCTGGAACCTGTGGATTGCCCTAACGTCAAAATGTAAGATTATGAAATAGCTTCGCTAATTTTTCCTCGGATCAACCTTTGATTGAATTCGCCGAACCGGCCGAAGAATCCATGATCTGTGGAAAACCTTGTGGGCAATCCCGAGGGAACGGTAATCCCCAGGATTCCCACCCCTGCCTTTTCCTACCAAAGATCCAAGATTCCTTATCGAGATAAGATAAGAGGGGCCGGCTTTTGCGGACGCTGGTCGCGTGCTAGCGACGGTCGGGACGAGCGTTCCCGAAGGACCAAAACACGTGTGGGATTTCCTGAGCAGCCTCTATCCTTGGACCAAGGTCCTGCATGTGTTTTCCGTGGTGAGCTGGATGGCGGGCCTGCTCTACCTGCCGCGCCTGTTCGTCTATCACGCCGAGAGCGGGCCGGCGGGGTCAGAGATGGCCCGGGTCTTCGACACGATGGAACGCCGGCTTTTCCGGGGAATCATGAATCCGGCCATGACCGCAACCTGGGTGTTCGGCGTGACGCTGGCGCTGACACCCGGCCTCGTCAGCTGGACGAGCGACGGCTGGATTTACGTCAAGCTGGCGATGGTCAGCGGGCTGACCTGGTTTCACCACTGGCTGGGCCGGCGACGGAAGGACTTTCTTCGCGGCGAGAACCGGATCCCGGCACGACGATGGCGCCTGCTGAACGAGATTCCGGCGGTCGCGCTGGCGGTCATTCTCGTGATGGTGATCGTCCGGCCATTCTGAAGAAGGGCTTGCGCCATTTGACAAGCGTTCCCACTTGTGACAAGGGAATCGCATCCCCCGCCGATCCAACAGCATCCGGCAGCTTCCCCTCCCCCGAATATCCCCCACCTTGAGGCGGATTGAGTATCCCGATGGATTTATCGACTGATTTTGAACAGCTCTCGCTGGCTGACCTGAAAGCCAAGAGCCCAGCAGACCTGCTGCGGCTCGCCGAGGAGCTGGAGATCGACAACGCGTCGACGATGCGCAAGGGCGACATGATGTTCGCCATCCTGAAGGACATGGCGGAAGAGGGCGTCGAGATCTCCGGGGACGGAGTTCTCGAGGTGCTGCAGGACGGGTTTGGCTTCCTGCGCTCTCCTGAGGCAAACTATCTCGCTGGCCCCGACGACATCTATGTGAGCCCGAACCAGATCCGGAAGTTTGCCCTTCGCACCGGCGATACGGTGGAGGGTGTGATCCGGGCGCCGAAGGAAGGCGAGCGGTATTTCGGGCTGGTAAAGGTCTCGAAGATCAACTTCGCCGACCCCGAGCAGGCCCGGCACAAGGTCCACTTCGACAATCTGACGCCGCTCTATCCCGACGAGCGGCTGAAGCTCGAGATCGAGGATCCGACGATCAAGGACAAGACGACGCGGGTGATCGACCTGGTGTCGCCGATCGGCAAGGGCCAGCGCGGCCTGATCGTGGCGCCGCCGCGGTCCGGCAAGACGGTGATCCTGCAGAACATTGCCGCGTCGATCGAGAAGAACCATCCGGAATGCTATCTCATCGTGCTGCTCGTCGACGAGCGGCCCGAAGAGGTCACGGACATGCAGCGTTCCGTGAAGGGTGAGGTGATTTCCTCGACGTTCGACGAACCGGCGACCCGGCACGTGGCGGTGGCCGAGATGGTCATCGAGAAGGCGAAGCGGCTGGTCGAGCACAAGCGGGACGTGGTGATCCTGCTTGATTCGATTACGCGACTGGGCCGCGCCTACAACACCGTGGTGCCGAGTTCGGGCAAGGTGCTGACCGGCGGTGTCGATGCCAACGCGCTGCAGCGGCCGAAGAGGTTCTTCGGTGCGGCCCGCAACATCGAGGAGGGCGGATCGCTCACCATCATCGCCACCGCGCTGATCGACACCGGCAGCCGCATGGACGAAGTGATCTTCGAGGAGTTCAAGGGCACCGGCAACTCCGAGATCGTGTTGGATCGCAAGATCGCCGACAAGCGGGTCTTCCCGGCCATCGACATTCTCAAGTCGGGCACCCGGAAGGAAGAGCTGCTGGTCGAGAAGTCCGATCTCACCAAGATGTTCGTCCTGCGGCGGATTCTCAATCCGATGGGCACGACGGATGCGATCGAGTTCCTGCTCGGCAAGCTGAAGCAGACCAAGTCGAACTCGGAGTTCTTCGATTCGATGAACAGCTGAGGCGGCACTGCCGTCTCGTGGGTCGATGTCGGATACCATCTTTGCGCCGGCAACGGTCGCTGGACGATCGGCAGTCGCGATCGTGCGGATTTCCGGGCCGGAAGCGATCGCAGCTGCCGAACGGTTGACCGGCGGTCCGCTGCCTGCGCGACGGGCGGCGGTGCGCTGGGTGTGTGATCCCGGGACGGGCGAGCGACTGGATCAGGCAGTCATACTGACCTTTCCCGGACCGGGTAGCTTTACCGGCGAGGACTGTGTTGAGCTGCAGACTCACGGCAGCGCGGCGGTCGTCTCGGCCGTTCTCTCAGCCCTGGAGCGAATCGGTGGCCTGCGCGTTGCAGCGCCTGGCGAGTTCTCCCGTCGGGCCCTGCTGAACGATCGTCTGGATCTGGCGCAGGTCGAGGGGCTGGGCGATCTTCTCGCAGCAGAGACGGCGGCGCAGCGACGCCAAGCGCTCGAGCTGATGGACGGCGGTCTGTCGGCGCTGGTGGCCGAGTGGCGCGGTAGCCTTGTGCGCGCGCTGGCGCTCGTCGAGGCGACAATCGACTTTTCCGACGAGGAACTGCCGGCGGATCTGGCGGACAGCGTGCTGTCGGATGTCGGTCGATTGCGGGCAGCGATGCAGCGAGAGCTGGATGACGCGTCGGCGGGTGAGCGGCTTCGGGAAGGGTTCGAGGTCGCGCTGGTCGGGCGTCCGAATGCGGGGAAGTCGACGCTGCTGAACCGGCTGGCGCACCGCGATGTGGCGTTGGTGTCGGAGGTGGCCGGCACGAACTCGGGACATTCTTGAAGTTCGACTGGACCTCGACGGACTGCCGGTGACGGTGCTCGACATGGCGGGTCTGCGCGCTGCGGTTGGTGTGGAGGCCGCCGGAGTCGAGCGGGCGCGGGCGCGGGCGGCGGCTGCGGATCTGCGGGTGTTTCTGGTGGAATCGGTTGCAGATCTGGAGGGGCTGGAACTTGGTCGGGGATCGGATGACATCGTGGTTCAGGCGAAGGCCGACCGAGAGGGTCAGCGTGGCGTATCGGGTCTGACCGGAAACGGCGTCGATGCCTTGCTGGATCAGATCCGAGGGGTTCTGGCGCAGCGTGTCGCGGGTCGTGGGGCGATTTCGCACTTTCGGCAGCGGTCGGCGGTCGAAGCGGCGGCCGGGGCGCTGGACCGGGCGAGCGCCAAACTCTCGGGAACGGATGTCGAGTTCGCAGCGGAGGAGCTGCGTGGGGCGGTGCGATCGCTTGATTTTCTCGTCGGACGCGTGGATGTAGAGGCTGTGCTCGACGTGATCTTTTCGAGCTTCTGCATCGGCAAGTAGGGCTGTTTCACGTGAAACATCGGGACTGCGATGTCATCGTCATCGGTGGCGGGCACGCCGGAACTGAGGCGGCTCTGGCAGCGGCGCGACGCGGTGCAACGACAATCCTCGTAACGCATCGCTTCGATCGTCTCGGCGAGATGTCGTGCAATCCGGCGATCGGTGGCCTGGGAAAGGGTCACATTGTCCGGGAGATCGACGCGCTCGATGGCGTGATGGGGACGGCGGCGGACGCCGCCGCGATTCAGTACCGGCTGCTCAACCGGAGCAAAGGCCCGGCGGTGCAAGGACCGCGGGCACAGTCCGATCGGAAGCTCTACCGCGCTGCGATTCAGGCGGCTATTGGAGCGCAGCGCAATCTTCGGGTCATCGAAGGCGAGGCCATCGACGTTCTGGAAGAGCGCGGTGACGTCGCGGGCTGCGTCCTGGCGGATGGCAGCACCATCGCTGCCGGGGCCGTTGTCCTGACGACGGGTACGTTTCTGCGTGGCATTATCCATTTGGGCGACCAGCAGACGCCCGCGGGCCGCAGCGGCGATCCGGCTTCCGTACGATTGGCGGAGCGGCTGACGGATCGCGGTGTCGAGTTTGGCCGACTGAAGACCGGCACGCCTCCGAGACTGGATGGACGGACCATTGCCTGGGATCGGATCGGCTCGCAGGCGGCAGACAGCGAGCCGGTGTTTCTGTCGTTCCTCACGTCACAGGTCGCCTGCCGCCAGATCGCCTGCGGCGTCACCACGACAAATGCGCGGACGCACGACCTGATCGGCGCCAATCTCAGCAGATCGGCGCTGTTCGGTGGACACATCAGCGGCGTCGGGCCGCGATACTGTCCGTCGATCGAGGACAAGGTGGTGCGGTTTGCGGACAAGGCCGCGCACCAGATCTTCCTCGAGCCGGAAGGTCTGGACGACGCAACCGTGTATCCGAATGGAATTTCGACCTCCATGCCCGCGGATGTGCAGGAGGCAATGGTTCGAAGCATCGAGGGCTTGGAGACCTGCCGGATTCTTCGACCCGGGTACGCGATTGAGTACGACTACGTGGATCCCCGTGGGCTGAGGCACACGCTCGGGGTCCGTAACTGGTCCGGACTGTTCCTCGCGGGGCAGATCAACGGAACCACTGGGTATGAAGAGGCCGCAGGTCAGGGCGTGGTTGCCGGATTGAACGCGGCCGCCCATGCCAGCGATCTGGCGTCGGCGCAGTTCGCGCGGAGTGACTCCTACTTGGGCGTGATGATCGACGATCTTGTCACGCGCGGGGTAACGGAACCCTATCGCATGTTCACGTCCCGAGCCGAATTCCGGCTGCATCTCCGAGCCGACAACGCGGATCAGCGGCTGACGCCAAAGGGAATCGATCTTGGTTGCGTCACCGAGGACCGGCGGGTTTGCTATGAGAGGAAGGCTGCGCGCCTTGCTGCCGCTCGTGGCTGCGCGGTTGCGACGATGCTGACGCCACCCGAAGCTGCTGAACACGGTTTCCGGGTAAATCAGGACGGAATCCGGCGATCGCTGCTGGAGATCCTCGCCCTGCCGGATGTCGATCAGGCAACGGTTTTCGCTTTGGCGGGGCTTCAGCAAGAGGGGAACGAGATTCTGGCCCAACTCGCGATCGAAGCGCGCTATGCGCCGTATCTGGCGCGGCAGGCGGCGGACGCCGAGCGGCTACAGCGCGACGAGGCCGTCGCCATTCCCGAGCAGCTGGCGTATGCGGATCTCGGGGGGCTATCTTCCGAACTGCGTGCGAAGCTGGATCGTGTCCGACCAACCAGCCTGGGCCAGGCCGGTCGGATCGAGGGGATGACTCCCGTTGCCCTCAATCAGATCCTGCTTCACCTGAGAGCCGGCCGCAGATGAACTTTACGCGTGAGAGCTTCCAGCAGCAGTTTGATGTTTCACGTGAAACCATGGAGCGATTGGACGTCTACGTCGCCCTGCTCCAGAAATGGTCACCGACAATCAATCTGGTGTCGCGAGAGAGTCTGGGCGACGTCTGGCACCGACACATCGCTGACTCGGCGCAGCTCTGGCGCCTTCGCCCCGCCAACGCATCGCACTGGCTCGACCTCGGATCGGGCGCGGGCTTCCCGGGTCTTGTTGCCGCGGCCCTCGCGGCGGACAGTCCGTCGGTGACCTTCCGCCTGGTGGAATCGGACGAGCGCAAGTCGGCCTTCCTGCATACCGTCATCCGGGAAGCAAGCCTTCCCGCAGAGATCGTCACCACCCGCATCGAGCGCCTGCCGGCGCAATCTGCCGACGTCGTTTCGGCCCGCGCTCTCGCACCCCTCTCGGCTCTGCTCGGCATGGTGCAAAAGCACCGTCGACCCGGCGGTATCGGCTTGTTTCCCAAGGGTCGGGCGGTGCATAAGGAGATCGAGGAAGCCCGGACCCTCTGGCGCTTCGACCCTCGCGTATACCCGAGCCTGACGGACCCCACCGCGGGCATCGTTGAAATCGGAGTTCTCGACCGTGTCTGAGTTGCGCGAGCCCCATATCCTCGCCATTGCCAACCAGAAGGGCGGGGTTGGAAAGACAACCACGGCGATCAATCTCGGAACGGCGCTGGCCGCCCTGGGCAACCGGGTTCTGGTGATCGACCTCGATGCACAGGGCAACGCGTCCACCGGATTCGGCATTCCTGCCGCGCAGCGTGATTTCACGTCCTATGATTTGCTGTTCAGCGAAAGCGTCGGGATTCAAGTCTATCCGACGATGATTCCCGGCCTCACCATCATCCCTGCGACGCCGGACCTGAGTTCGGCAGACGTAGATATGGTGACGGACCCGGCGCGCCTCCACAAGATGCAGAGGGCCCTGTCGACCGAAAGCGACACTGTTCTCGGCCAAGACTACATCCTGATCGACTGCCCCCCGTCGCTCAACCTGCTGACGATCAACGCCCTTGTTGCCGCCGACTCCGTGCTCGTCCCCCTGCAATGCGAGTTCTTTGCCCTCGAAGGTCTCTCGCAGCTGATGCGCACGGTCCAGTCGGTGCGGCAGTCGTCCAATCCGCGGCTGCGGATTCAGGGCATCGTGCTCACGATGTACGATCGCCGCAACAATCTCTCCGGGCAGGTTGCGACGGACGTTCGCGCCAATCTCGGGACGCTGGTCTACGATACCGTCATCCCGCGCAACGTCCGGCTGAGCGAGGCGCCGTCCCACGCGGTCCCGGCGCTGATCTACGACCGGACCAGCGCGGGAAGCGTCGCCTATCAGCAACTCGCCGGAGAGCTGCTCGCCCGCATGGGCCGCAACCCCGTCGCCGAAGTCGTGTGAGGAGCACCACCGTCATGGAACCGCGCAAGGGACTCGGCCGCGGCCTTTCTGCCCTGCTTGCCGACGTGGCATCGGCACCGACTGAAGAGGCCCCGCGCCGGGTGGTGCCGGACTCGAGCATCCCGATCGACCGGATCCGGCCAAATCCCGGACAGCCGCGCCGGGACTTCGACGAGCGCGAGCTTGAGGAGCTGGCGGCGTCGATCCGCGAGAAGGGCGTGATCCAGCCGCTGATCCTGCGGCCGCATCCGGTGGAGCCGGAGACCTGGGAAATCGTCGCGGGCGAGCGGCGCTGGCGGGCGGCGCAGCGTGCCGGTATCCATGCCCTGCCGGCGGTCATCCGCGCGCTCGACGATACCGAGGTGCTGGAACTGGCGATCATCGAAAACATCCAGCGTGCCGATCTCAACGCGCTCGAGGAAGCGATGGGTTATCGGCAGCTGATGGATCGCTTCGGCCACACCCAGGAGCGTCTCGGCGAGGCACTCGGCAAGAGCCGCAGCCACATCGCCAACCTGCTCCGCCTGCTGACCCTGCCGGAGCCGGTGCTTGAATTGCTGCGCGAGGGCAAGCTCACGGCGGGTCACGCCCGCGCGCTCGTGACGGTGCCGTCGCCGGAGCCGCTGGCGCGGCAGATCGTCGAAAAGGGGCTGTCGGTGCGGCAGGCGGAGCAGCTCGCCCGCGCCGCAGTGGCGACGCCGCCGTCCGCTGGACCGGCGCCGGTCCAGCGCCCGACCGTCACAAAAGACGCGGATACGCGGGCGCTCGAGGAAGACCTGACCGCAGCGCTCCGGCTCAAGGTGACGATCGAGCATCGTGCCGGCGGCCGTTCCGGCGAGCTGCGGATCCGCTATGGCAACCTGGAAGAACTCGACGGCCTCTGCCAGCTGCTTTCGCGCTGACGGTCGTCAGATGAGCAGGCGGCGGAGAACGGCGTCGAGCACGCGCCGACCGTCCGCCGTGGCGACGAGACGATCCCCGGTTGCGCGCAGGAGGCCGAGCGCATCGAGTTCGGCGACGCGTTCGGCGGCGAGCGGCCGGCCGGCGAGCGCCGCGTAGCGGCCGGCGTCTATCCCCTCGGTCAGCCGCAGGCCCATCATCAGCATCTCGATCGCCTGATCCGCAGGCGCCACCGGCTCGCGCAGCGACTGTCCGGTGCCCTCGCGCTCGACGGCCTCGATCCAGGCCTCCGGCGCACGGATCGTTTCGCTTGCCCAGCGGGTGCCGTCGCGGGTGATGCGCCCATGCGCGCCCGGGCCGACCCCGACGTAATCGCCGTAGCGCCAGTACACCAGATTGTGCCGGCTGCCGGCGCCGGCACGGGCGTGGTTCGACACCTCGTAGGCCGGCATTCCCGCTGCATCGCAGAGCGTCTGCGTCACCGCATACATCTCCGCGGCGATCCCGTCGGTCGGCAGGTCGCGGAGCCGACCGCGTGCCGCGAGATCCCCGAAGCGGGTGCCGGGTTCGATGGTGAGCTGGTAAAGCGACAGGTGGTCGATGGCGAGGCCGAGCGCTGTCGCAAGCTCACGCTCCCACGCGGCCACCGTCTGGCCCTGCCGCGCATAGATCAGGTCAAAGCTCACGCGGGCAAAGATCGAGCGGGCGACGTCGAAGGCGGCCAGCGCCTCGCCGACCGTGTGCCGGCGGCCGAGCGCGCGCAGGTCGTTGTCGTCGAGCGACTGGATGCCCATCGACAGCCGGTTGACCCCCGCGTCGCGATAACCGCGGAACCGATGTGCCTCGACGGACGTCGGGTTCGCTTCCAGCGTGATCTCCACCGCGCCGTCCGGGCCGAGATCCCAGCCCTGCCGAATGGCCGCGATCACGGCGGCCACCGTATCGGGCGGCATCAGGCTCGGGGTGCCGCCGCCGAAGAACACGCTCTCGACCCGGCGCCCGGGCGTCTCCGCGGCGGCGCGTCCGATCTCGGCGACCAGCGCCCGGGTCCATCGGCCGGTGTCGACGCTCATCCGGACGTGACTGTTGAAATCGCAGTACGGGCATTTGGCGGCACAGAACGGCCAGTGGACATAGATCCCGAAGCCGCCGTTCTGCCAGTCGGCGACCGGAGTGCTCATCCCCGGAGTGCCGTGACCTCGATCTCGACCTTCATGTCGGGATGGATCAGGCCGGCGAAGACCATGGTGGCCGCCGGTCGGATCGCGCCGAAGGCGTTGCCGAGTACCGGCTCCAGCGCCGCGACATGGCTGCGATCGGTGACGGTGTACTGCACGCGAACCACCTGGCCGAGCGTGAACCCGGCCTCGCCGAGGGCCGTCTCGATCGTGCGGAACGCAATGGCCGCCTGCGCGCCGACGTCTGCCGGGATCTCGCCGGTCGCCGGATCGAGCCCGGTGCAGCCCGACACGAAGCACCAGTCGCCCGCCACCACGGCCCGGGAATAGCCGAGCCGCGCCTCGTAGGGCGATCCGCTCGAAATCAGCGTGCGCACTCGGGAGCCCTCCTCACAGGCAGGCGGCAGCGAACCGGCGCACGGCGTCGGCGCGGTGGCTGATCCGGTTCTTCTCTGCCAGCGTCATCTCACCCAGCGTGACCGCGGTGCCGTCCGGCTGGAACATCGGGTCGTAGCCATGGCCCTCGGCCCCGCGCCTCGGCCAGACACAGCGGCCCTCGATCCGTCCCTCGAACACCTCGTCGTGTCCGTCCGGCCACGCCAGCACCAGCGTGCAGCGAAACCGCGCGGTCCAGGGCTCCGGCCGGCCGCTCGCCAGCAGGGCGTCGTGGGTCCGGGTCATCGCCCGGGCGAAATCGCGACCGCCCGGCCCTTCGGCCCAATCCGCGGTATAGACGCCCGGCGCTCCGTCGAGCGCATCGACCTCGATTCCCGAGTCGTCGGCCAGTGCCGGCAGGCCGCTCGCGCTCGACGCGGCGTGTGCCTTGATCCGGGCGTTGCCGAGAAAGCTGGTCTCGGTCTCGGCCGGCTCGGCGAGCCCAAGCTCGCCGGCGGAGACCAGCTCGACGTCATGGCCGGCGAGCAGCTTGCGAAACTCTTCGAGCTTGCCGAGGTTGTGCGTGGCAACCACCAGCCGCCCGGGCTGGAGCCTTCGGGTCGCGCCCGGGTGATCCACCGGTCGCCCCGTCATCCGATGGCCGCTGCTTGCGCCGCGACCAGTTCGGCGACGCCCTTCTCGGCCAGATCCATCAGCGCGTTCAGCTCGGCCCGGCTGAAGGTCGCGCCCTCTGCGCTGCCCTGCACCTCGATCAGGCCACCGGCGCCGGTCATGACGAAGTTCGCATCCGTGCCTGCCACGCTGTCCTCGGCATAGTCGAGGTCGAGCACCGGCTGGCCACCGTAGATGCCGCAGCTGACCGCGGCGACGTGGCCGGACAGCGGGTCGCTCTTGATCGTGCCGGCCTTCAGAAGCCCGTTGACCGCGAGGCGCAGCGCCACCCAGCCGCCGGTGATCGAGGCGCAGCGCGTGCCGCCATCGGCCTGTAGCACGTCGCAGTCGACAGTGATCTGCCGTTCCCCCAGCGCCGGCCGGTCGACCGCCGCCCGCAGCGACCGCCCGATCAGCCGCTGGATCTCCTGGGTCCGCCCGGATTGCTTGCCCGCCGCCGCCTCACGGCGGCCGCGGGTGGTGGTCGCCCGCGGCAACATGCCGTACTCCGCCGTCACCCAGCCGAGTCCGGATTTGCGCAGGAACGGCGGCACGGATTCCTCGACGCTGGCGGTGCAGAGCACATGCGTATCGCCCATGCGGATCAGGCAGGATCCCTCGGCATGGCGGGCAACCCCGGTTTCGATCGTGACGGGGCGGAGCGCATCGGTGGCGCGGCCGGATGGACGCATGCGGAAAACTCCTTCGGGCCTTCGTGGTCCGGGTCCATATCGCGTGGGGCGCCCGGCGTCCAGCCGACGGCCACCGCCCGAGTCCCACGTCAGAGCGCAAGGTTTCATCAAAATTCAACCAATGATTGAATCTACCCCCGAGAATCATCTATAGAGACTGCGATCTTGAGGTTGCAGGCTGGCAGAAACACAATATGATGGGTTTCAAGAAGCATCCCCCCGAGATGTCGCAGCAGTGAAGCAGGCGCGCCAGTGCAATCCGTGAATCCCAAGCCAGGGGCTCAAGTTAGCGTCGCGGCAACTCCGCTGCAGGTTCGCGGCCGCTCGTTCACGGCCGTCGTCCTGCGTCTTGCGGGCGCGCCGGATGCCGGATTCTTCACGGCGCTCGACACCCTGATGCGGCAGGCGCCGCACTTCTTCGTCAACGCCCCGCTGGTTCTCGACGTCGAGCACGCCACCGATCTCGCGGAAAAGGCCGAGTTCGTGAAGCTCGTCCACCAGCTTCGTGCTCGCAAGCTCTTCGCCGTCGGCATCCAGGGCGCGACGCCCGACCAGGGCGTGGCCGCGTTCGGCGCGGGCCTCATCACGTTGCAGGGCGGCAGGGAAGCCTCGCTGGAGCGCGGCGCCGCGCGTTCCGCGCCCGCCGAGGTCAAGGCCGAGACCGCAACACGGGCGGAGGCGAAAGCCGCGCCGCCGGCGCCCGAGCCCGGCCCGTCGCTGCTCATCACCGAGCCCGTCCGCTCGGGCCAGCGCATCTTCGCCGACCGCGGCGACCTGATCGTGATGGCGCCCGTCAGCTCCGGTGCCGAGCTGATCGCCCACGGCAACGTCCACGTCTACGGCCCGCTGCGTGGCCGGGCGCTGGCCGGCGTCAACGGCGACCGGAGCGCGCGGATCTTCTGCCAGAGCCTCGAGGCCGAGCTGATCGCCATCGCCGGCCTCTATCGGACCAGCGACGACCTCGGCCCCGCCGTCCGCCGTGGCCGCGTGCAGGCGTTTCTCAAGGACGACACCCTCTGCGTCGAACCCCTCAAGTAAACCGCAGCATCGAAACAAGGGAGCATCGCTTGGCCAAGATCATCGTAGTCACCTCCGGCAAGGGCGGCGTCGGCAAGACGACCTCCACGGCCGCCATCGGCGCGGGCCTCGCGATGCGCGGCAAGAAGACCGTCGTCATCGACTTCGACGTCGGCCTGCGCAACCTCGACATGATCATGGGGTGCGAGCGCCGGGTGGTGTTCGACTTCATCAACGTCATCCAGGGTGACGCCAAGATCAAGCAGGCGCTCATCACCGACCGCCGGCTGGAAAACCTGTCGATCCTGCCGACCTCCCAGACGCGCGACAAGGATGCGCTGACCAAGGAGGGCGTCGAGAAGGTGCTGAACGAGCTGCGCGACCAGTTCGACTACATCATCTGCGACAGCCCGGCGGGCATCGAGCGCGGCGCGCACCTCGCGATGTACTACGCCGACGAGGCGATCGTCGTCACCAACCCCGAGGTCTCCTCGGTGCGGGACAGCGACCGCGTGCTCGGGCTGCTGTCGTCGAAGACCCACCACGCCGAAAAGGGCGAGGGCGGGGTCAAGGCGCATCTGCTGCTCACGCGCTACGACCCGGCGCGCGTCACCCGCGGCGAGATGATGAAGGTCGAGGACATCCTCGAGATCCTGTCGATCCCGCTGCTCGGCATCATCCCCGAGAGCACCGCGGTGCTGAAGGCGTCGAACGTCGGCACGCCCGTCACCTTCGACACCAAGTCGAACGCCGGCAAGGCGTACGAGGACGCGGTGTCGCGACTGATCGGCGAGCAGCTGGAGATGAAGATCCAGCCGGAGAAGCAGGGCCTGTTCCAGCGGCTGCTGCGGCGGACGGCGTGAGGGAGGGCATGAGCATGCTCAACTTCTTCCGCCGCCCCCGCCAGGTCACCTCGGCCGATTCCGCCAAGGAGCGGCTGCAAATCCTGCTGTCGCACGAACGCACCGACCGTTCGAGCCCGGAGTATCTGCCGATGCTCCAGCGCGACATCCTCGAGGTGATCCAGCGCTACATGCGTGTCGGTGACGAGGGTGTCGACATCAAGCTCGAGCGCGGTGACGAGCTGTCGACGCTCGAGATCAACATCGAGCTGCCGGGCCAGCGCAACCACGCCCGCGGCGCGGCCTGACCTGAGCGGCCCTCGCGTCTCCCAGCGCCCGACGGGATCCCCCGCCGGGCGCCGGATCCGTCACCCCTCGCCCGGTGTCTCCGGCGCGCCGATCGTGAAACCGCGAAACGCCGCCTCGAAGCCCGCCCGCTGCGGCGAGCAGCACATCGGCCCGACCGCCGCCGCGCCTTCGGGGAAATACGCGAGCCGCAGCATCCGCCACGCGCCGCGATCCCCGGCCCAATGGACATGCAGCGCAGATCCGATCCGGGTCAGCCGCAGGCGGATCCACTCGGCGTCCGTCGGGCAGGGCATCGTCGACCAGTCCGACACTTCGCGCGTGACCACGACGCTCAGCATCCGCTGCCCGGCGACGAATTCGATCCCCGCCTTGATCCAGTTGGCCGGATCGGCCCGCAGCATCAGCCCCGCCTGATCGTAGAGCGCTTCATAGTCGCCGCGAAACGCCACCTCCGCGGCAAAATTGCCCTCGACCGCCGAGAGACGCGCGTGCCCGTCGTCCCGGATGAAGCCATAGTGCGTGCGCCGCCAGAAATCCGTCCTGTCCCCGGTCACGACATGCAGGACGCCCGCCTCTTCCCGCCACGCGGGCGGCTCGTTCAACCAATGCAACCGGCTCTCCCTCAGGCTTCCGGTTCGCCCTGATCGTCCTCGGCCCAGAGGCCGGTCAGGTCGATGGGCACCGTCTCGAACGGCGGAATCCGATGCTCGCCCTCGTCGACGATGGTCGCGAGCAAGGACCAGAGACCATCGCGCAACTCGAAGACTTCGAGCGTGCGTGCGACCGGCTCGACCAACCAGAGGTATCGCACACCCGCTGCCGCATAGATGTCCCGCTTTCTGCTCCGGTCCAACCTGCGGGTGGACGGACTCGCAACCTCGCACACCCAGTCGGGCGCGAGATCGAAGGAGGCAACGGAGTGCATCCTCGGCATCCGCTCGCGGCGCCATCCGGCCAGATCGGGAACGAGAACGTCGGCGCCGAAGTGAAGCTCGGGCTCGTCGAGGATCCACCATCCTCCCGGCCCCGAGCTTCCACGGTCATACGGACCGTAAAGCTCGCCGCCGAGCCCGGACGCCATTCGGGCATGCGGCGACGCCGGCCTCGGCTGCAGATAAAGCGTCCCGTCGATCAGCTCTGCCACCATGTTCTCCGGCGCATCCAGCACGTCCTGGTACGTCGCAGGCTGGCGGACGATCGTCGGTCGCTCGTTCATCGGCTCCTCCGGCCGCGAGCATAGCGCATCACGCGCCGCTCTTCCACGGCACGAGCCGCCGCTCGGCCCAGCGCATCAGCAGCTCGATCGCGTAGCCGATCAGGCCGATGATGACGATGCCGATCACCACCGTGTCGGTCTGCAGGAAGTTCTTCGCGATCATGATCATCGAGCCGAGCCCCTTGTCGGCGGCCACCAGCTCGGCGGCCACCACCGTGCTCCAGCAGACGCCCATCGACGTGCGCAGCCCGGTGAAGATTTCCGGCAGCGCGTTCGGCAGGATCACGTGGCGCAGGATCTGCGTCCGCGAGGCACCGAGAGAGTAGGCGGCATGCACCTTGGTGATCGCCACGCCCGAAACGCCGGCCCGCGCCGCCAGCGTCATGATGAAGAGCGCGGCGAGGAACAGGAGCACGATCTTCGCCAGCTCGCCGATGCCGAACCACAGGATGATGAGCGGGATCAGCGCCAGCGGCGGGATCGGCCGCATGAACTCGACCAACGGGTCGAAGAGGCCGCGCGCCACCGACGACAGCCCCATGGCGAAGCCGAGCGGGATCCCGACCAGTGCGCCGAAGAACACGCCCGAGAGGACGCGGAACACGCTGATGCCGATGTGCTGCCACAACGGGACGTTGCGGAAACCCTCGGTCGCGAGCTTTACCAGCCGGTCCCACGTCGCGCCGATCGGCGGCCAGTAGAACGCCGGGATCCAGCCGTAGCGGGAGGCGACGGCCCAGAGGCCGACCAGCGCCACGACGATGACGATCGACCAGATCCGCCCCGAGCGGATCGCGCTCGCGTCGCCGAAACGCACCGTCTTCGCCCGCGTCAGCGGCCCGTCGGCCAGCCCGAGCCAGATCGCGAGGCGCCCCGGCTCACGCGCCATCGTGTGCCCCGCCCATGATCTCCTCCTCCATGCTCCAGATCATCGACAGCACCTCTTCGCGCACCCGCACGAACTCTGCCGATGCCTTCACCGACCGCGCCTGCTCGACCAGCGCCATCTCGGCAAAGGGCAGGGCCATGTCGCGCACCACGCGCCCGGGTCGCGGTGCCATGACGATCAGCCGCTCGCCGAGGAACAGCGCCTCCTCGACCGAATGCGTGATGAGCACGATGGTCTTGCCCGTCTCCTTCCAGAGCCGCAGCACCAGCCCCTGCATCTTCTCGCGCGTCAGCGCGTCGAGCGCGCCGAGCGGCTCGTCCATCAGGATCACGCCCGGGTCGTTGGCGAGGCAGCGGGCGAGCGCCACCCGCTGCTGCATCCCGCCCGACAGGCGATAGACCGGCGTGTCGGCAAATCCGGCGAGCCCCACGCGGCCGAGCAGGTCGGCAACCAGTGCCGCGATCTCCCGCCGCGGCCGCCCAGCCATGCGTGGGCCGAAGCCGACGTTCTCGGCCACCGACATCCACTCGAAGAGCGCACCCTGCTGGAACACCATGCCGCGGTCGGCGTCCGGCCCCGTCACCGTGCGGCCGCCCGCCACCACGGCGCCGGCCGTCGGCTTCAGGAACCCGGCGACGATGTTGAGCAGCGTGGTCTTGCCACAGCCGGAGGGACCGAGGATCGCCACCATCTGGCCCTCGGGAATGTCGAGCGCCACCCGGTCGAGCGCCTTCACGCTGCCGCCGTCCGGCAGCGTGTAGATCATGGACACGTCGTCGATGCGGATGCCGGACAACGCTCCGCCTTACTTCAGGAAGCTCGGATCGACGAACTTCGCGTAGTCGTCGAGCGGCTTGTCGAGGTTGCCGGTCGACGCCATCACGTCCGCGACGCCCTTCGCCGCTTCCTGCACCCCGCCGCCGAGCCAGTTCGGCCCGAGCTGTTCCTCGTTGGTCGGGAAGCCGAAGTTGGCCATCATCGCCTTGGTCGCGTCGAGATCCATCCCCGCGGCGCCCGCAACGATCTCGTAGGCTGCGCCCGGATCCTTCTTGTAGGCCGCATTCGCCGCGTCCGTGACCGCGAGGAACTTCTTCAGCAGGTCCGGGTGCTTCTCCGCGAAGCTGTCGGTCGCCGAGATCACGTCGAAGGTGTTGATCCCGATCGCCTCCTGCTCGGCCCCGGTCATCAGCGGCTTGCCGACCGTGCGCATCCGGTCGAGCGGCCCGCCGAAGGCGCAGGCCATCACCACATCGCCGCGCACCAGCGCCACCGCCGCATCCGCGCCGTTCATCTGCACGATGTCGACCTTCGCCGGATCGACGCCGAGATGGGTCAGCGTGCGGAGCAGCTTGTAGTGCGTGACGTTGCCGGTCGGCGTCGCCACCTTCTTGCCTTCCAGCTCCTTGGCGTTGTCCTTGGTGATCCCGGCGTCGTCGCGCACGATGCAGAGATCGTTCTCCGCATACGTCACCGCGATCCCCACGAGCTTCAGCGGCGCGCCGTTGGTCACGCCGACCACGAACGGCACGAAGCCCTGGCTGTAGGCGATATCGACGTCGCCCGAGACCATCGCCTGGGTCATCTCGTTGCCGTTGCCGAAGGCCCGCCAGTCGACCTCGACGCCCATTTCCTTGTCATAGGTCTTGTCGACCTGGGCGACCTGGTTCGCCGTCGGCCACTCGAGGAAATAGGCGACCGTCACCTTGTCTGCCGCCGACGCGGCACCGGCGATGGCGCTGGCCGCGAGAAGGCCGAGAATCCCTGTCCGTCCGATCATTCGTCGCTCTCCTGCTGTGGGGCCGTCGCCGGCCGCGCCGCCAGTCCCACCCACCGGCGCAAGCGGCCATTCAAATGGTTTTCCCGCCGCGCGGCAACGCCGACATTGCGTCCCGCGGTCAACCCCCGACGCTGACTTTCAAGCTCTCGAGCGCGGCGAGGGCGTCTGCGAGCGCCGCGGCATCCACGCTTCTCGCCACGAGGTTGGCACCGAAGACCCCGCCGCGATTGAACGGATAGCAGCCGATCGACACCTCCGGGTGCTCCCGGGCGATCTCGCCCAGCGGGCCGGCGATGATCCCCTCTCCCCGCAGCACCTGCACCGTGCCGCTCAGCAGCGGCTGCCCGCCCGTCAGCTTCGGCAGGAGACCCGCGACCATGGCCTCGAAGACCGCCGGCACCCCGGCCATGACGTGCACGTTGCCGATGGTGAAGCCCGGGGCCTTCGACACCGGGTTGTCGATCAGCGTCGCGCCGTCGGGAATGCGCGCCATCCGGAGCCGCGCCGCGTTCAGGTCCACCGCCGGATTGGCGTAGTTGGTCGCGAGGATGGCCCGTGCGTCCTCCCGCACGTCGATTCCGACGCCGAACGCCGCGGCGATGCAGTCCGCGGTGATGTCGTCGTGGGTCGGCCCGATGCCGCCCGAGGTGAAGACGTGATCGTAGCGCGCCCTGAGCGCGTTCACCGCCGCGACGATCTCTTCCGCCACGTCGGGAACCACCCGGGCCTCGCGCAGCGAAATGCCCTTCTCGCCGAGGGCCAGCGCCAGCAGCGGCATGTTGGCGTCGCGGGTGCGGCCGGAGAGGATCTCGTCGCCGATCGTCAGCATCGCGGCGGTGGGGATTGTCATCGCAGGGGTCCTCGCGCTTGTCCTTCGGCCCGCCTTCGGCCAAGGGAAGCGCCATGCGCTTCGCCACGCCCCTCGTCCGCGGCCGCCTGATCCAGCGGTATAGACGGTTTCTCGCCGACGTCATCCTCGACGACGGCCGCGCCGTCACCGCGCATTGCGCCAACCCCGGCGCCATGCTGGGCCTGAAGGAGCCGGGCCTCACCGTCTGGCTGGAGCCCGTCGCCGACCCGCGGCGCGCGCTGGCGTTTTCCTGGCGGCTGGCGGAGCTTTCGGACGGCGCGCTGGCCGGCATCGACACGAGCGTGCCCAACCGCGTGGTCGCCGAGGCGCTGGCCGAGGGGCGCATCCCCGCGCTCGCCGGCTACGAGCGGGTCCGGCCGGAGGTCCGCTACGCCGCGAAGAGCCGGGTCGATTTCCTGCTCACCGGGACGGGGCGGCCGGACACCTACCTCGAGGTGAAGAACGTCCACCTCCGCCGCACCGGCCGGCTCGCCGAGTTTCCCGACAGCGTGACGGCCCGCGGCGCCCGCCACCTCGCGGATCTCGCCGCGATGGTCGCCGCCGGCCACCGCGCCGTCCTGCTCTACGTGGTCCAGCGCAGCGACTGTGACCGATTCGCCGTCGCTGCCGATCTCGACCCCGCCTATGCCGCCGCCTGCGCCGCGGCGAGGGCCGCAGGCGTGGAAGTGCTGGCCCATGCCACCCGAATGGACAGGCAGGGGATTATCCTCGGCGGCCCTTTGCCGGTGGCACCCTAAGCCGCACTGTCATTTGCAAATCGACGACCACGGATCTACATCCGGGGATCATGCCCGGAGAGCCCGCGTTGGATCAGATGTTGACCGGCCGCCTGAACAAGGATGGCATCCGCCTGCACAGTCCGGAGGACTTTGCCGGAATGCGCGTCGCCGGGCATCTGGTGGCGGACATCCTCGACCGCATCGCCGTGGCGGTCGTCCCCGGTGTCAGTACGCTCGAACTCGACACGCAGATCCACGACATGATCCGCGCCGCTGGCGCCACGTCGGCCACCGTCGGCTACAAGGGCTACCGCCACGCCAGCTGCATCTCGATCAACCACGTCGTTTGCCACGGCATTCCGTCGGACAAGCGGCTGCGCGACGGGGATATCCTCAATATCGACGTGACCGTGATCGTCGGCGGCTGGTTCGGCGATTCGAGCCGGATGTACGTGGCGGGCCAGCCGCCGCGGAAGGCCGAGCGGCTGATCGACATCACCCACGAGGCGCTGATGGAGGGCATTGCCCAGGTCGCGCCGGGCAACACCTTCGGCGACATCGGCGCGGCGATCCAGCGCTTTGCCGAGGGCCATCGCTGCTCCGTGGTGCGCGACTTCTGCGGTCACGGCATCGGCCGGGTGTTCCATGCCGCGCCGAACGTGCTGCACTACGGCCGCTGGGGCACCGGGCCGGTTCTCGAGCCGGGGATGTTCTTCACGATCGAGCCGATGATCAATCTCGGCCGTCCCGAGACCAAGATCCTCGATGACGACTGGACCGCCGTCACCAAGGACCGCTCGCTCTCGGCGCAGTTCGAGCACGCCGTCGGCGTCACCGAGACCGGCTGCGAGATCTTCACGTTGTCGCCCACGGGTCGCTTCCATCCGACCTGGGACCGCGCGGACGGCTGAGCCTCAGGGCGAATTCGCCGTCAGCTCCGCCGCCGTCACCTCCGGCTTCACCGCCTGCTCGCGACGGAAGATGAACAGCCCGGCCGCGACGATCACCGCCGCGCCCACGAGGACGTTCCACTCCGGCACGTCGCCGAAGATCGCCCAGCCCATCACGATGCCCCAGAGCAGCAGCGAATACTGGAACGGCGCGAGCACGGAGACGGGCGCGAGCTTCAGCGCCTGAATGATCATCAGGTGGGCGGTGATGGCGACCACGCCGAGCAACATCATCCAGAACACCCCCGCGCCGGTCAGCGGCCGCCAGTCGAAGACCGCAAACGCCGCCGCGGCGACCAGCGTGCCGATGGTCTGGAAGGTGCCGAGCGCCGTGCCGCTGGTGCCCGCCAGCATCCGGTTCAGCACCAGCGCCAGCGAATAGCAGACGCTGCCGACGAGCGCGATCAGCGCCGGTCCGGTCAGCGTCGCCACGGACGGATTGAGCGCGACCAGCACGCCGACGAAGCCCGCGGCGATCGCCGCCCACCGGCGCCAGCCGATCCGCTCGCCCAGCAGCAGTCGCGCCGCGAGCAGCGTGTAGATCGGCCCGGCCATGTAGAACGTCATCACGTCCGCCAGCGGCATCCAGACGCAGGCGGCATAGAACAGCCCGGTGTCGAGCGTGGTGATCGCCACCCGGGCGAGCTGCAGCCCCGGGCGCTCGACGCGGCGGAACGGGTTCTCGCCCTTGCGGAGCAGCATGGGGCCGAGGATCAGGAAGCTGCCGATCGAGCGGATCGCGACCAGCTGCGCCACGCCGAAGGAAGCCACGAGGTATTTCCCCAGCGCGTCGTTCATCGCGAAGACGAAATAGCCGCCGGCCATCAGCGCGACGCCGATGCCGAGCGTCCGCGCCGGAGCGCGCGGAGCCTCTGCCGCCACGCCGATGCCCATGATGCCGCGATCCTCCAGACCGCCGGGCTGCCGCCCGCCGCCTCGCGGCGCGGCTCCCGGCGAAGTTTGTCTTCCCGGATCTTTTTAGATCAAGGAGTTATCGTCTATCTTACGCCCGCGGTCCCCACAGGATCACCGCCGCGCCGAGCAGCACGACCCCGCCGCCCGTGAGATCCCATCGGTCCGGCCGGGCGCCCTCGATCGCCCAGAACCAGGCGAGCGAGGCGGCGACGTAGAACCCCGCCGCAGGCCGCATAGGCCCGGCCGGCCTGTTCCGCCGGGCTGGCCGCGAGCAGGGCCGCGAAGGCGACGAGCGCGGCCGCGCCGGGGGCGAGCCAGAGCATCGAGCGCCCCTGCCGCAGCCACATCCACACCGCGAAGCAACCGGCGATCTCCGCCAGCGCCGCCGCGGCGTAGATCGCCAGCGCCCGCACCGGCTCAGATCGCGGCGAGCATCGTCTCGCCGCCGGAGATGTCGCACTCGCCCGGGTTCGCCTCGAGGTTCAGCACCCGCACCACGCCGTCTTCCACGTACATCGCGTACCGCTTCGAGCGGTCGTAGAGCCCCGCCTCGGCCCGGGTAAAGCGCAGCCCGAGCGCGCCGGTCAGCTCCGAGCCCGCGTCGGAGAGCATGCGGACCCCCGCCTTGCCGGCCCCGGCGCCCTCGCCCCAGGCGCCCATCACGAACGGATCGTTCACCGCCACGCAGACGATCTCGTCCACGCCCTTGGCCCGGAGCTTGTCGGCGACGCCGATGAAGCTCGGCAGGTGCCGGGTCGAGCAGGTGCCGGTATAGGCGCCGGGCAGGCCGAAGATCACCACCTTCCGCCCCTTGGTCAGCGCGCCGACCGTCACCGGCGCGAGCCCCGCGTCGGTCTTCTCGATCAGTGTCGCCTCGGGCAGCTTGTCTCCAACCGCAATCGTCATCGCGCCTTCCTTCCCGGTTTGCCGGATCCCTGGGCGCGACATATAGACGGAGCGATCAACTCGGGAAAGCCGATGCGCATCATCTCCGGCCGCTGGCGCGGCACCGCTCTCGTACCGGTCGGTGCCGGCGACGAGGCCGCGCGCCTGCGTCCGACCACCGACCGGGTGCGGGAGAGCCTGTTCAACCTGCTCGCCCACGGTGGCCACGCTCCGATCGACGGCGCCCGCGTCCTGGACCTCTTCGCCGGTACCGGCGCGCTCGGGCTCGAGGCGCTGTCGCGCGGCGCGGCCTCGGCGACGTTCGTCGAGCAGGGCCGCCCGGCGCTGAAGCTGCTCGGCGCGAACCTCGCGCGGGTGAAGGCCGGTGACGCGGCCCATGTCCTGCCCCGCGACGCCACCCGGCTCGGGGTGAATCCGGGCGCGCCCGCGACGATGGTCTTTCTCGACCCACCCTATGGCCGGGGCCTCGGAGAGCAGGCGATCGCTTCGGCGCTCGCCGGCGGCTGGATCGCGCCGGGGGCGACGATCGCGTGGGAGGAGGGGGTTCACCCCGCGGCTCTGCCCGGCTTGACCCTGCGCGACCACCGCCAGTATGGGGACAGCATGGTCTTCCTCTACGAGCTTACCGCCCCATGACCGAGGCCCGCCGCCTCCTCGGCTCCGTCTTCGGTTTCCCCGACTTCCGCCCCGGTCAGGAGGAAATCGTCGCGGCCGTCGAGGCAGGCCGCAACGTACTCGCGATCATGCCGACCGGCGGCGGGAAGTCGCTCTGCTACCAGCTGCCGGCGCTCACCCGCCCCGGCGTCACCCTCGTGGTCTCGCCCTTGATCGCGCTGATGCGCGACCAGGTGCGCGCGCTGACCGCCGCCGGCGTCGCCGCCGGGGCGCTCACCTCGCAGTCGACGCCCGAGGAGGCGGAGGAGACCTTCGCCGCGCTCGATGCCGGGCGGCTGAAGCTGCTCTACATGGCGCCGGAGCGGTTGGCCGCCGCCGGCACCGGACAGCTGCTCCGGCGGATCCGCCCCGCCCTCCTCGCCGTCGACGAGGCGCACTGCGTCAGCCAGTGGGGCCACGACTTCCGCCCCGACTACCTGCGCATCGGCGAGCTGCGCCGGGCGCTCGGTGGCATCCAGACCGTCGCGCTCACCGCCACCGCCGACGAGGAGACGCGCGCCGAGATCGTCCGGCGCCTGTTCGACGGCGAGGCGCCCGCGAGCTTCCTGCGCGGTTTCGACCGCCCGAACCTCGCGCTTGCCTTCGCGCCCAAGGACGAGCCGCGCCGGCAGATCCTCGCCTACGTCGCCGCGCGCAAGGGCCAGTCGGGCATCGTCTACTGTGCCAGCCGCGCCCGCACGGAAACCCTCGCCGCCGCGCTGAACGACGCCGGCCACACCGCTCTCGCCTACCACGCCGGCCTCGATCCCGACTCGCGGCGCCTCGCCGAGACCCGCTTCCAGCGCGAGGACGGGCTGATCGTCTGCGCCACGATCGCCTTCGGCATGGGCGTCGACAAGCCGGACATCCGCTATGTCGCCCACGCCGACCTGCCGAAGTCGATCGAAGCCTACTATCAGGAGATCGGCCGTGCCGGGCGTGACGGCGCGCCGGCCGACACCCTGACGCTCTACGGCCCCGACGACATCCGCCTGCGCCGGACCCAGATCGACGAGAGCGCGGCGCCGATGGAGCGCAAGCAGGCCGACCATGCCCGGCTGAACGCGCTGCTCGGCCTGGCGGAGGCGCATCGCTGCCGCCGGCAGACGCTGCTCGCCTATTTTGGCGAGCGCTACGACCCGCCCTGCGATACCTGCGATCTCTGCCGCACCCCGCCGAAGCTGTTCGACGGCACCGAAGCCGCGCGCAAGGCGTTCTCGGCGATCCTGCGGACCGGCGAGAGTTTCGGCGCCGGCCACCTCGTCGATATCCTGCGCGGCGAGGCGACGGACAAGGTGCGCCAGCGCGGCCACGACCGCCTGCCCACCTTCGGTGTCGGGCGGGACCACTCGAAATCCGAATGGCAGGCGATCTTCCGGCAGCTGATGGGCCTCGACCTCGTGCGGCCGGACCCGGAGCGCCACGGCGCCCTGCGGCTGACCGAAGCCGCGCGACCGATCCTGCGCGGCGAGCAGGGCCTGGAGCTGCGCGCCGACAGCATCGCCCGCGCCGCCAAGTCGGCCCGGCCGGAGCCGGTGGCGCTGGTCTCCGAGGAGGACGAGGGGCTGCTTGCGGCGCTGAAGGCCCGGCGACGGGCGCTCGCCGACGAGCAGGGCGTGCCGGCCTACGTGATCTTCCCCGACCGGACGCTGATCGAGATGGCGACCCGCCGGCCGCAGACGCTGGACGAGATGGCCGGCATCACCGGCGTCGGCGCCGTCAAGCTCGAACGCTTCGGCGCGGACTTCCTCGCGGTCGTGACCGGCGCGGCGCCGCGCCCGCTGCATCCTGCCCGCCTCCGCGTCGCGGGCCAGGCCGAGGGTGCGCTCATCGACCGGCTGCACGCCGCGCAGGTCGCGCTGTCCCGCGGGGCCGGCGGCCTCGACAAGCCGCTGACCTGCGCGACCGCGACGCTGGCAAGGATCGCAGAGCGCCGCCCCCGCACCCTGGCCGAGCTGGAGGAGATCTCCGGCATGGGGCCGCAGAAGGCCGAACGCTTCGGCGCGGCCTTCCTCGCCATCCTCCACCCGGCGGCGTGAGGTTGCACGCGCGCGCATTGCCGCAGATACTTCGCCGACGACGCAAACGCGAGCGGGCGGCAATGAAATCCTCCGACGCCACCGCGATGCCATACGGCGAATTGTCGCCTCGCACCGGGCAAGGAACGCCCGTGTCTTCGGCTCGGTGGTGCGCGGCGAGGATTCGGAAGGAAGCGACTTTGACCTTCTCGTCGATCCGACGGCGGAGACGACGCTCTTCGATCCCGGAGCGATAAAGGCGGAGCTTGAGGAGCTGCTCGGCCTCCCGGTCGACGTGCTCACCCCCCACGCTCTCCCCGAGCAGGTCCGCGGCACGGTGCTTCAGCAAGCCAGACCCCTGTGACGCAGCGAAGCTCCCGCATCGGGGACTGGCTGACCCACATCATCGACGCCGTGATGCGGATCGACCGCTACACGGCAGCTCTCGCTTTCGAGGGTTTCGTGGCGAGCGAACTGATTCAGGATGCCGTGATCCGCAATCTCGAAATCATCGGCGAGGCGGCCGGAAACATCGAGCGTGCGGATCGAGAGTTTGCGATGCGCCACCCGGATCTGCCGCTGCGGTCGGCCAAGGAAATGCGCAACGTGCTCACGCACGCCTATTTCGCGATCATCTCGCTGTCGTCTGGTGCACGATCAGGTCGGATCTCCCCATGGTGAGGCGAGCGGCCGAACGCGCGCTCGCATCGCTCTAACCCCACTCCATCGCCGGCAGGCGATCGCGGCAGTGGGCCTCGAAGGCGGCGACGAGCCGGGTCTTGTGCTCCGCGCGCATGGTGGCGGTGCCCATTGCCATCGCCCGGTGGGGGCCGGCCAGCGGGACGCGGCAGAGCGGCGTGCCGTCGAGGGCGCGCTCGCTGCCGGCCCGGACGTTGGCCAGGGCATAGCCGTAGCCGTGCGCGACGAGGCTGCGCACTACGGCCATGTCGCGCGTCCGCTCGGCAATGCGCGGGCGCAGGCCGGCGGCGGCGAAGAGCGACAGGAAATAGTCGCGGCTGAGCGGCAGGTCGAGCAGCACCATGGGCGCGTCCGCGAGCCGCTCGAGCGTCACCTCGGGCAGTGTGGCGAGCGGATGGCCCGCGGCAAGCAGCGCGTGCGGCGGCAGGTTGACCAGCGGCAGGAAGCGGACATCCTGCGGAATCTCGAGGTCGTAGGTCACGGCGACGTCGATCTCGGCCCGGCGCAGCATCCCGAGCAGCCGCTCCTGGTCGCCCTCGGCCTGCGTCACGGTGGCCTCGGGGAAGGCGGCCTCGAAGCTGCGGCGCAGGCCGGCGATCACCAGCGGTGCCAGCGTCGCGAAGCAGCCGATGCCGATCGGCCCGCGTGGCGCGTGCGCGATGTCGGCGGCTAGCTCGTGCAGGCCGTCGGCCGCCTCGAGCACCAGCTTCGCCTCGCCGAAGAAGCGCCGGCCGCCGGGTGTGAGCGACAGGCCCTGCGCGTGCTGGCGGATGAAGAGCTGGATGCCGAACTCCCGCTCCAGCTGCGAGATCGCGGCCGAGATCGACGGGGGCGAGACGTTCACGGCATCGGAGGCGGCAGCGATGCTGCCGGCCTGACCGACAGCGACGAAGTATTCCAGTTGTCGGAGGGTGAAGCGAAGGGCCATGGCGAAGCGTATCCTGCCCCGCCATGGCCCGGCAACCGGCACGCCCGGCGTGCCGGCGCGGCCGGGGTCAGCGCTGCGCGGCGACCGAGCAGCAGCCGGACAGAAGCTGCGATCCGTTGGGGCCGTTCCGCACCATCAGCGCCTCAAGGCCGAACAGGCGGTCGGACATGCCGTCGCTGCAGGCCTGGGGCGTGATCGTCACGGTCGACTCGCCGCCGTTGCCTTTCAGGAGCAATGCGCGGTTCAGATCGGCGGGGTGGCCGCGGTCGAGCGTGGTCAGCGCAAAGCTCTCGCTCCCGTCTGGAGTCTCGAGTCGCGCGGTCGTGCCCTCGGGCACCAGCGACCAGAACGGCTCGGTGCCGAAGCAGCGCATCCCGGCGGGCAGCGCCCCGGCCGGCCAGACGCCCGGCTGCTCCTGCAGGTAGCGGATCGCCGACCAGCCCGAGCCCTCCCCGGCGTTGACCCGGCCCCAGCGGCCCGACGCATCGAGCGCCACCACCTCGACGCCGCGGGCGTCCGGTGCGAGCGTCGCAACGACCGGCGCCGAGGCGTTCGGTTCGGCCCGCACGTTCAGCGCGCTGTCGCCGGCGACGCCCACCACGTCGAAGCGCGACGGCAGCGGGCCCGCGCCGGGAAGCGCCAGCAGCAGCAGGCCGAGCGCGAGTCCGCCCTTCACCGCCCTGCTCCCACGCGCCGCGCGTGTATCCTGTTCCCGCGGTGCCCGGCCGCGGCTTGCCTCACGGTCCATGATGTTCCTCTGGACGTTGGTTTTGTCAGTCATGTTTACAAACCCCGGCGGCGCGGTCCATACCGGGCGCGGCGGGATTGTAAAGTAAGAGGGGACAAGAGCATGGACTACGCGCGCATCGTCACGACCATCCGCACGCTGGCGCTCGAGGCCGGGGCGGAGATCATGCAGGTCTACGAGAGCCCGGACTTCGAGGTGAAGACCAAGTCCGACGCCTCGCCCGTCACCGAGGCAGACGAGCGGGCGGACAAGCTGATCGCCGCGGGCCTCGCGGCCGCGTTCCCCGAGATTCCGGCCGTCACCGAGGAGCAGGCGGCCAGCCACGCGATCAAGGCGCCGGTGTTCTTCCTCGTCGATCCGCTCGACGGCACCAAGGAATTCGTCCAGCGCCGCGGCGACTTCACCGTCAACATCGCGCTGATCGAGAACGGCGTGCCGACGCGCGGCGTGGTCTATGCCCCGGCAAAGGGCCGGCTGTTCTACACCGACGCCGCCGGGCAGTCGCAGGAGGAGGCGGGGCCGTTCGGCGCCGAGCCCGGCGCGCTGACCCCGCTCCGTGTCGGCAAGCCCGATCCGGCCGGCCTCGTCGTCGTCGCCTCCAAGTCGCACCGCGATCAGGCCACCGACGACTATATCGCGAAGTACGCCGTCGCGGACTTCCGCTCGGCCGGCTCGTCGATGAAGTTCTGCCTCGTCGCCGCCGGCGAGGCCGACCTCTATCCGCGTCTCGGCCGCACGATGGAGTGGGACACCGCGGCGGGCCAGGCCGTGCTGCTCGGCGCCGGCGGCGAGGTGGTGCGCTTCGACGACCACACGCCGCTCGCCTATGGCAAGTCGGGCTTCGAGAACCCGTTCTTCATCGCGCTCGCCCCGGGCATCGACCTGGTTCCGGCCTGATCCCATGGCGGTCCTGATCGCCATCCCGGCGCGCTACGCCTCGACCCGCTACCCCGGCAAGCCGCTCGCCGAGCTGCGCGGCGCGACGGGCGAGGCGCGGAGCCTGATCCGCCGCAGCTGGGAGGCGGCAATGGCGGTCGAGGGCGTCGACCGGGTGGTGGTCGCGACCGACGACGGGCGCATCGCCGATGCCGCCCGCGGCTTCGGCGCCGAGGTGGTGATGACGCCCGAGACCTGCCGCAACGGCACCGAGCGCTGTGCCGTCGTGGCCGAAGGGCTCGGGCCGGAGTGGGACATCGTTGTCAACCTTCAGGGCGATGCGCCGCTCACCCCGCCCTGGTTCGTCGCCGCGCTGGTCGAGGCGATGCAGGCCGATCCGTTGGCGCAGGTGGCGACGCCGGTGCTGCGCACCGATGCGGCGGCGCTCGCGAGCTTCCTGGAGGACCGGCGCAACGGCCGGGTCGGCGCGACGACGGCGGTGTTCGACCGGGCGATGCGCGCGCTCTACTTCTCGAAGGAAGTGCTGCCCTACACCGGCCGCACCCTCGGGCCGGACGAGGAAATCCCGGTCTTTCACCACGTCGGTGTCTACGCCTACCGCCGCGCGGCGCTGGCCGCCTATGGCGGCTGGCCGGTCGGCCGGCTGGAAACCTGGGAGGGGCTCGAACAGCTCCGCTTCATGGAAAACGGCGTGCCCGTGACCTGCGTGGAAGTCGAGGCGCGTGGCCGGCCATTCTGGGAACTCAACAACCCGACGGACGTGCCGAAGATCGAAGGAATCCTTCAAGGGTTGGGGCTGCCGTAGGCAACAATCAGCCGCAAGGTCGAGGCAACGGACCAGAAACGGCAATTGTGTTTAGGGAACCCGTGGGTAAAATGCGCGCCACGGGATCTTCTGGAACAGAACCGCCATCGTGGGGTTCACGGTCTTGACGAGTAGACAGTTGGGGACGAGATGACGAACAAGGTAACGAAGGCGGTCCTTCCGGTGGCGGGCTTCGGGACGCGGTTTCTGCCGGCCACGAAGTCGGTGCCGAAGGAAATCCTTCCTCTGGTCGACAAGCCGCTCATCCAGTACACGATCGACGAGGCGCGCGCCGCAGGGATCAAGGAATTCATCTTTGTCACCTCGCGCGGCAAGAGCGCCCTTGAGGACTATTTCGACGGCGCGCCGGAACTCGAAGCTTCGCTGCGCGACGGCAAGAAGACCGCGCTGCTCGAGGCGCTGAAGCAGACGGACATGGAGTCGGGCGCGGTCGCCTACGTGCGGCAGCAGGAGCGCCGCGGCCTTGGTCATGCGGTCTGGTGCGCGCGCAAGCTGATCGGCGACGAGCCGTTCGCCGTGCTGCTGCCCGATGACGTGATCGACGCGGACGTGCCCTGCCTGCAGCAGATGATCGAGAACTATCGCGGCGGCAACATGGTCGCGGCGATGGAGGTTCCGGTGGAGAGCGTGTCGTCCTACGGCATTCTGGACGTCGACAAGGCGGTCGGCTCCGTGATGCCGGTTCGCGGCATGGTCGAGAAGCCGAAGGCCGAGGTCGCCCCGTCGAACCTCGCGGTGATCGGTCGCTACATCCTGGCACCGAACGTGCTGCGCAACCTCGAGGATGCCGAGACCGGCGCCGGGGGCGAGGTGCAGCTGACCGACGCCATCGCGCGCGAGATCGCGGCGCACAACGACGTGTCGGCCTTCCGCTTCAAGGGCCGGCGCTTCGACTGCGGCTCGAAGCCCGGCTACCTGCAGGCGACCGTGGCCTTCGGTCTGGCGCGGCCGGAGCTGCGCGACGAGTTCCTGGATTTCCTGCGGACCGTCAGCCAGACCGAGCTCGGCATCGGCTCGAAGGTCGCTGCGCGCGGCTGAGCATCGGCGCAGGCTGCAATCCTTGGGGGGTCTCGCTCGGTAACGGGCGGGACCCCTCGGCTTTTCAGGCGTGGCGGTCCGGGTGATGCGTAGTCATGGCCGGCCGGGAGGCCGGTCAGGCGGCCCGCTCGGCCTTGCCGTCCGTCAGGATCGCGTAGAGCGCGGACGGGTCGAACGTCGAGCGCAGCTTGGCGCACACCGCTTCGCTGCGCAGCGTGCGCGACACCCGGGCCAGCGCCTTCAGGTGCTCGGCCCCCGCGCTCTCCGGTGCGAAGAGCGCGAAGACCAGATCGACCGGCTGGCGGTCGATCGACTCGAAATCCACCGGCTTTTCCAGCCGGGTGAACATGCCGATCACCCGGTCGACACCGGCGAACCGGGCGTGCGGGATCGCGACGCCGCGGCCGACCCCGGTCGGCCCCAGCGCCTCGCGGTCCATCAGGGCCTTGTAGGCGACCGTGGACGGCAGGCCATAGACCGCCTCCGCCATTTCGGCGAGATCCTGGAGCAGGCGTTTCTTGCTCGTGGCCTTCAAGGGCGCGCGAACGGCTTCGACGCCGAGTATGTCCGATAGCTCCATGAAGAGCGTTCCTCGCCTGACCGCCTCGCCGCCTACTGGGCGTTCTTCGGGTCGACCCACCCGATGTTGCCATCATCCCGACGGTACACCACGTTGACCCCACCGTGCGCGTCGTTCCGGAAGACAAGCAGCTGGGCGCCCGCGAGCTCCATCTGCATCACCGCCTCGCCGACCGAAAGGCTCGGCACGCGGGTCGCCATCTCGGCGACGATCACGGGCTGGAGCGTCGCGGGCTCCTCGCCGTCGGTATCGTCGTGGCCACGCAGCACGTATGCCGCCGCCTCCATCGCCTCGATCGGGTTCTGCCGGTCGCGATGATGGTCCTTCAAGCGGCGCTTGTAGCGGCGGAGCTGCTTCTCCATCCGCTCCACCGCGCCCTCGAAGCTCGCGTAGACCTCATCCGCCTTGCCGCTGGCCTGCACGGTCATGCCCGTCGAGAGATGGACGGAAGAGTCCGCGACGAACTGGTGCCGGTCCTTGCAGAACGTCACCACGGCATCGACCGGCCGGTCGAAATACTTGCCGACGGCCTCGCCGAGGCGATCCTCGACGTGGGTACGCAGGGCGTCCCCGATGTCCATCTGTTTGCCGCTGATATGGATGCGCATTGCTTCGCCCTTCGAACTTCACCGACCGGCTCGCCGTGTCCGCCCCCAACGGGCGGACCCTATGGACGCCCCACCCCCCGTTGTCAATCGCGTGACCGGCCGGCGCCCGCGGCGATCTCCCGTGTCGCAGACGGCCTTGCCCGGAGGCGACGACGTTCGACGGAGGACGGAATGCCCATGCTCTCACGGTATTTCGCAACCGTGCGGCGTGCAATGTCTATCCCTTCGCCTTTGAGCAGTGTGACCAGCTTGTCGTCGGACAGGGTGCGGCGCGCCGGCTCGGCCTCAACCAGGCTGCGGATGCGATCCTGCACCGCGGCCGACGAATAGGCCTCGCCGCCCGAGACCGCCTGGATCGCCGATACGAACAGGTGGGAAAATTCGTAGCAGCCATGCTCGCAGGCGACGTACTTGCCCGCCGTCACCCGGCTGACGGTCGACTCGTGCAGGCCGAGCTGTTCCGCCACGGCGCGCCGGGTCAGCGGGCGCAGGCCGGGCGTGCCCGTGTCGAAGAAGCGGTCCTGCCGGCGGGCGATCTCGATCGCCACCTTGAGGATCGTGCGGGCGCGCTGTTCCAGGCTGCGGATGAGCCAGCTCGCCCGGGTGCTGCACTCCGACACGAAGGCCCGCGCCTCCGAATCGTCCTTGCCGATCCGGGTGGCATAGACGTTGTTCATCAGCACCCGCGGCAGGCTCTCGGCATTCAGCTCGACGTTCAGCGTGCCGTCCGGCGCACGGCTGACGTAGACGTCGGGCACCGCGACCTCGACCCGCGTCTGGGCGAATCGCAGGCCGGGTTTCGGATCGAGGGCGCGGATTTCGGCGAGCATGTCGGCGACATCCTCGGCATCGACCCCGCAGACCCGCTCCAGCTCGACCAGATTGCCTTTCGCGGCGAGGGCGAGGTTGTCGAGCATCGCCTGCATTGCCGGGTCGAGCCGGTTCTGGTCGCGAAGCTGCAACGACAGGCACTCCCGGAGGTCGCGCGCGCCGACCCCGGACGGGTCGCACGCCTGCACCAGCGTCAGCCCGGCGAGCGCGTCGGCAGCGCGCAGCCCGTGCCGTGCCGTCACCTCGGCCAGCGGGACACGCAGGTAGCCGTCGTCCTCCAGCTCGTCGGCGATGAGCAGCGCCGCCTCGATCACGCGGGGCGTGCCGCGCATCGGCCGGATCTGCGTGTGCAGGTGCTGGTGCAGCGTGACGTTGGCGGCGATGCCGTCGAGCCAGTCGCCATCGTCGTCGGCCCGCCGTCCGATGGCTCCCGTCACCCCCGGCGCAGTCGGCGCCGGCCCGAGTTCGAGCAGGGGGTTCTTCTCCACCTCGGCCGCCAGATAGCCGGCAAGGTCGATACTCGACATCTGCAGCAGCTTGATTGCCTGCTGCAGCTGCGGGGTCATCACCAGCGACTGCGTCTGGCGAATCTCTATGCGTGGCGCGAGTGCCATCCGAACCTGCCCCCGCCGGCTTCCTCAGATGCGGAAGCCCTCTCCCAGATAGACCTTTCGCACGGTGTCGTCGCGGACCACTTCGTCGGGCGTGCCAGACATGAGGACAGCACCGTCGTGCAGGATATAGGCTCGGTCGACGATATCCAGCGTCTCGCGCACATTGTGGTCGGTAATCAGCACGCCGATGCCGCGCTCGGTCAGGTGCCGCACCAGCCCGCGGATGTCCGCCACGGCCAGCGGGTCGACACCGGCGAACGGCTCGTCGAGCAGGACGTAGTTCGGCTGGGCCGCGAGGCACCGGGCGATCTCCACCCGCCGGCGCTCGCCGCCCGAGAGCGACACCGCCTGCGCGCGGCGCAGGTGGGTGATCGAGAACTCGCCGAGCAGCTCGTCGAGCATCTCGCGGCGCTTCTCGGTGTCGGGAATCGTCAGCTCGAGGATCGAGCGGATGTTGTCGGCGACGGTCATGCCGCGAAAGATCGACGCCTCCTGCGGCAGGTAGCCGATCCCGAGCTTCGCCCGGCGGTACATCGGCAGCCACGTCACATCCACCCCGTCGACCAGGATGGTGCCGCGGTCGGGCGGCACGAGGCCCGCGATCGCGTAGAAGCACGTGGTCTTGCCGGCGCCGTTCGGGCCGAGCAGCGCCGCCACCTCGCCACGGCTCAGCTCCAGCGAGACGTCGCGCAGCACGGGGCGGCTGCGATAGCTCTTGGCGAGGTTGCGCACCACGAGCCCGTGCGCGGCGGGCACGGGGGCGGAAACGGCGGCCGGCTCGGCGAGCGCGTCGGTCATGGCCGGGCGCCGGGGGCAGGCTGGGCGCCGGCCGTGCCACGCGACTGCGGCACGAACAGCGTCCGGACCCGGCCGTCCATCCGCGCGGTATTGGCGTTGAGGTCGATGGCAAGCTTGTCGCCCGAGAGTGCGCTGCTGCCCTGCGTGAGCAGCACGTTGCCCTGCATGTCGACGCGACCGCTCGCGACCTCATAGGTCGCCGTGCTCGCCTCGGCCGCCTCGGTGCCATTGGCGAGCGTGACGTTGCCGCTGGCGATCAGGCGCTGGATCGGCCCGTTGGCGCCCCCTTGGGCCTTCTGATCATAGAACACCTGCACCCGGTCGGCGGCGAGGCGCAGCTCGCCCTGACCCACCCGGACGGTGCCGGAGAACACGGCCGTGCCACTGCCCTGATCGAGGTCGAGCCGGTCGGACGTGACCTCGACCGGCTGCGAGGCGTCGTGGCGCGACGTGCCGAACGGCACGGTGGTCTGGGCCGCGGCGGGAGCGGCGAGGGTCTGGGCCGCAAGGATCGACAGCCAGGCCGCCGCGGTTAGGCCGATGGCGCGCATCATGGTCCTCGTTTCGGGTCGGGCGGATCGTATATCACATGCACGCCATTGCTGAAGGAAAACCGCCGCGCCTCGCCGCTGGCGGTGGTCGGCGCAACGTGAAGGTTGCCCGAGGTGATCTCGCCAAGCGCGCCGGTCGTCACCACCCGGTCGCCGGCGATGAAGCTGCCCGACACGAAGTCGATCGTCGCCTTGTCGGTGGCCAGCTCGTAGCCGTCCGACGAACTGAGCCGCACGTTCCCGGCGATGTCGAGCCGCTGGCTCGCGATGTCGAGATCGCCGGTGTCGGCGACCACGGAAACCGTCCGTCCCTCCACCAGTTCGAGCGAGCCGTCGAGCTTCGTGATCGTCGCGCGCTTCGGCGGCGCGGCATCGGGGATCACGGTGGCGGCGGCGACCCGGAAGCGGTCGCCGTTCTGCGTGGTGCCGGTGAAGACCGAGTTGGTGAGCCGCAGGCCCTGGCCGAGCTGGTCGATGTCGGCGTCCGAGAAGTTGATGGTGCCGCCCAGCCGGTCGTCGGTCTGCACCAGGAACACCGACGCGACCAGCGCGAGCGCGACGAGCGGCAGCCCGAGCTTCAGGATGGTGACGACCCGCGAATGGACCTCGGGTCTCGGCGCCATCAAACCACGCCGGCGCGCAGGCAGTCGTGGACGTGCAGGATGCCGGCCGGGACGCCGGGGGCGCCCGGCGCCACGGCGAAGAGCGTGGTGATCTTGTTCGCGTTCATCACCCCGAGCGCCTCGGAGGCGAGGGCCGTGGTCGAGATGGTGCGGGGCCCCGGGGTCATCACCTCGGCCACCCGGCGATCCAGCAGGCCGGCCATGTGCCGGCGCAGGTCGCCGTCGGTGACGATGCCGACCAGCCGGCCCGCCGGATCGGTGACGCCGACCACGCCGAATCCCTTGTGGCTCATCTCGAGCAGCGCGTCGGCCATCGGCGACTCCGGCGTGGTGAGCGGCAGCTCTTCGCCGCCGTGCATGAGCGCGGCGACGGTGGTGAGCCGCGCCCCGAGCTTGCCGCCGGGATGGAAGCCGCGGAAGTCTTCCGGGGTGAAGTGCCGGTGTTCCATCAGCGCCACGGCCAGCGCATCGCCGAGCGCCAGCGTCATGGTGGTCGACGTGGTGGGCGCGAGGCCGACCGAGCAGGCCTCGGGCGCCGGCGGCAGCAGGATCGCCACGTCGGACTGCCGCAGCAGGGTCGAGCCCGGACGACTGGCGACACCGATCAGCGGGATCGCGAAGCGGCGGGAATAGGCGATGAGATCGGCCAGCTCGGGCGTCTCGCCGGAGTTCGACAGGAGCAGGATCACGTCCTCGGGCGCGATCATCCCGAGGTCCCCGTGGCTCGCCTCCGCCGGATGCACGAACATCGCCGGCGTTCCGGTCGAGGCGAGGGTCGCGGCAATCTTGCGGCCGATGTGGCCCGACTTGCCCATGCCGGAGACGATGGTGCGGCCGGGCGCGGCGAGGATGCGGGCAATCGCCTCGACGAACGACGGGCCAAGGCTCGCGGCCAGCTGGCCGAGCGCGGCGGCCTCTGTTTCGATCACGCGGCGGCCGGCGGCGAGCAGCGCCTCGGAATCGATCGGATGCGGGGCGGTCAGCATCGGCGTCAGCTGTGCGCGAAGATGTCGATGCCGTCCCAGCCGGCCAGGTCGAGCCGGGCCCGCTGCGGCAGGAAATCGAAGCACGCCTGCGCGATCTCGGTGCGGCCCTCGCGGGCGAGGCGGGTGTCGAGCACGGCCTTCAGCCGGTGCAGGTGCAGCACATCCGACGCGGCATAGTCGACCTGCGCCACCGACAGCGTGTCCGCGCCCCAGTCGCTCGACTGCTGCTGCTTCGAGATGTCGACCTCGAGCAGCTCGCGCAGCAGATCCTTCAGGCCGTGGCGGTCGGTATAGGTCCGCACCAGCCGCGAGGCGATCTTGGTGCAGTAGACCGGCGCGGTCGTCACGCCGAAGCGGTTCAGCAGCACCGCGATGTCGAAGCGGCCGAAATGGAACAGCTTCAGCACGGCCGGGTCGGCCAGCATCCGGGTCAGGTTGGGCGCCTCGGTCTGGTCCTGCGCGATCTGCACCAGATGCGCGTCACCGTCACCGCCCGACAGTTGCACGACGCAGAGCCGGTCGCGGCTCGGGACGAGGCCCATGGTCTCGGTGTCGATGGCGACGATGGCGCCGAGGTCGAGGCCGTCCGGCAGGTCGCCGCGGTAAAGGTGGTTCGCCATCCGCGTCCTCGGGCAACTGCGCTCGGGGCTCGGGCAGGCGGCCACGGAGCTGAAATCTGGTGCCCGGGAAAGGACTCGAACCTTCACGACCGTTAGGTCACTGGTACCTGAAACCAGCGCGTCTACCAATTCCGCCACCCGGGCAGGGTGTCGATGCGCGCTCATATACGGGCCGCGCGGGGGGTGTCAACGGCAGGCGAGAGCGGAATTTCACCCGAGCCGCCTGTGGCCACACCCGCGAGCCGCGGGCGTGGCCGCAGCTGGCCTCAGCGGCCGCCGGCCCGGCGGTCGCGGCGCGCCGACATCGGCTGGAACGCCACCGCGACGTGCGTCTCGCAGTAGGGCTTGCCCGGGACCGCGGGCAGGCCGCAGAACCAGAAGTCATCCGTCGCGGGATCGCCGACCGGCCATTTGCACGTCCGTTCGGTCAGCTGCATGAGGTTCAGCCGGCGGGCGCGCTTTGCCACCTCGGCGAGATTCGCGAGCGCCTCGGCGCTGATCTCGGCATTCGGCGGCTGCGGCGGCTGCGGCTGGCCCGGGGCCTTGGGACGGATGGCCGGCGGAGCAGCGGGCTCGCGCGCGGGCACCGGCCGCACCTGGGCCTGCGGCGGCACCGGGGCCGCCTCGGCCACGGGCTCGGCGACCTCCTCGCTGACCGCTTCGGGCGCGCTGGCCGCCTCGTCCGAATGATCCGCGCCGCCGACGCGGTTCGAGAGGCCGAGGCGGTGAACCTTGCCGATCACCGCGTTTCGGGTGACGCCGCCCAGCTCCTTGGCGATCTGGCTGGCGCTCTTGCCCTCCGACCACATGGCCTTGAGGGTTTCAACGCGCTCGTCGGTCCAGGACATCTCGGACATGCTCCGCTCGTTCGGAAAGAGGATGCGGGCCAGCGCCCGGATAAGGATGCGGCTATTCTAGGGGCCGCGGGCCGGATCGACAAGCAGCCGTCCCGACGATCGTCGGACGCACACGCGGTGTTGCGCCGGACGTCGCGACCAAGCTCTCGACGGATGAGCGCGCGTGCCCTATCGTCCCGGGAAAGTCAACTGCCAAGTTGGGATCATGGCAAAGCCCGTTATCGGCATTATCGGAAACTCCCACGTCATCAACGAGCGATATCCCGTGCAGTCGGTCGGCGTCTCGAACATCGAGGCGGTCGCCGACCTGACCGGCGCGATCCCCCTCATGGTCCCGGCGTTGCCCAAGGTGGGCGCGGTGAGCGACCTGATCGAGGTTTGCGACGGTTTCGTCTTCACGGGCGGCCGTCCGAACGTCCACCCCAGTCACTACGGCCACGAGCCGACCGAGAAGCATGGCGCGTTCGATCCCGATCGGGATGCCGTGACTTTGCCGCTGATCCGCGAGTGCATCGCGCGCGGCGTGCCGATCTTCGGCATCTGCCGCGGCTTTCAGGAATTCAACGTGGCGTTCGGCGGCACGTTGCACCCGGAGATCCGCGAAATTCCCGGCCGGATGAACCACCGCATGCCGCCCGACGGCACGCTCGAGCAACAGTTCGAGCTGCGGCATCTGGTCAGCCTGTCGGACGGCGGCGCCTTCCACCGGCTGCTCGGCGCGCGGGAGGTGCTGGTCAACTCGCTCCACGGGCAGGGGATCCTCGACAAGGGGCCCCGGATCGTCATCGAGGGCTTTGCCCCGGACGAGACGCCCGAGGCGATCGTCGTCGAGGACGCGCCGGGCTTTGCCATGGCGGTGCAGTGGCATCCCGAGTGGAACGCGGTCAACGACCCGGTGTCCCGCCCGCTGTTCCAGGCTTTCGGCGCGGCCGTCACCGGCTACGCGGCCCACTGATCCGGCCTCAGGGCGCGCGATCGGGTCCGGGCTCCGGTGTGGCCGCGGGGCCTGCGCGTTCCGGCAGGCCGACCTCGGGCGTCGCGGCACCGGGGTGCGCGATGCCCGCCGGCTCGACGAGGCCATCCGGGGCCGCGAGGCGCGTCTCGTCCACGTCCGGGGCCTTGAGCGGCGGAAAGGCCCACGCGAGCGTCAGCCCGACGAGCAATGCGAGCACCAGCCCGGCGAGAAAGCCGCGCCAGAAGCCGCCGCCACCCCGGTCGCTGCCGCCTGCCGTCCGTGCTGCCAACCTGCAACTCCCTGTTGCAACCTTGCCCGCGCCGGGCCGCTTGCCCTTGACCCCCTCGGGGACCCGGGGCCATCTATAGCGCGCGGGCGGGCGGGCGCCAGCGAATTGCCGGGGATGGGCGCCGACGCCATGCTGCTCTTGATCGACAACTATGACAGCTTCACCTACAACCTGTACCATTATCTCGGCCAGCTCGGCGCCGAGATCGTGGTCCGCCGCAACGACGAGATCGACGTGCAGGCGGCCATGGCGCTCAACCCGTCGGCGATCCTGCTGTCGCCGGGCCCCTGCACCCCGAACGAGGCGGGCGTCTGCATCGCGATGATCGAGGCGGCGGCCGAGACCCGCACGCCGCTCATCGGCGTCTGCCTCGGTCATCAGGCGATCGGCCAGGCGTTCGGCGGCAACGTCGTGCGCGCCGGCGAGATCGTGCACGGCAAGGCCGGCATCATCGAGCACGAGGGCAAGGGCGTCTTCGCGGGCCTGCCCTCGCCGTTCAGCGCCACGCGCTATCACAGCCTCATCGTCGAGCGGGCCAGCCTGCCCGCCGCGCTCGAGGTGACGGCCGCGCTTTCCGATGGCACGATCATGGGGCTGCAGCACCGGACGCTGCCGATCCACGGCGTCCAGTTCCACCCGGAGTCGATCGCCTCCGAGCACGGCCACGCCCTGCTGCGGAACTTCCTCGACATCGCCCGCCACGCGCAAGCCCGCGTGCCGGCATGAGCGAGCGCCTGCGCCCCCTGATCGGCCGCGCGGCCGAGGGTCCGCTGACCCGCGAGCAGGCCGAGGCCGCGTTTTCCGCCATCATGGAGGGCGACGCGACGCCCGCGCAGATCGGCGGCTTTCTCATGGCGCTGCGCACCCGGGGCGAAACGGTGTCGGAATACGCCGCCGCCGCGTCCGTCATGCGCTCGAAGTGCCTGCGCGTCCGCGCGCCGGAGGGGGCGATCGACATCGTGGGCACCGGCGGCGACGGCAAGGGCACGCTCAACATCTCGACCGCCACCGCCTTCGTCGTCGCCGGCGCCGGCGTGCCGGTGGCCAAGCATGGCAACCGCAACCTCTCGTCGAAATCCGGTGCCGCGGATGCGCTGACCGAGCTTGGCATCAACGTCATGGTCGGCCCCGAGGTGGTCGAGCGCGCCCTCGCCGAGGCCGGCATCGGCTTCATGATGGCGCCGATGCACCATCCGGCGACGCGGCACGTCATGGCGCCGCGGCAGGAGCTCGGAACCCGGACGATCTTCAACATCCTCGGCCCGCTCACCAATCCCGCCTCGGTGCGGCGCCAGCTGACCGGCGCCTATTCCCGCGCGGTGATCCGCCCGATGGCCGAGACCCTCGGCCAGCTCGGCTCGGATCGGGCGTGGGTCGTGCACGGGGCCGACGGGACGGACGAGATTTCCATCGCCGGCGAGACCGACGTCGCCGAATGGAACGACGGCGCGATCGCCGAGTTCGTCGTCGTCCCGGAGGATGCCGGGCTGCCGCGCCACCCGATCACCGCGATCCTCGGCGGCACGCCGGCGGAGAACGGCCGCGCGCTGCGCCGGTTGCTCGACGGCGAGGCGTCGGCCTATCGCGACGCGGTGCTGCTGAACGCCGCCGCCGCGCTCGTCATCGCCGACCGGGCGACCGATCTCGCGGCGGGTGTCGCGATCGCCCGCGACAGCATCGATTCCGGCGCAGCCCGCGCCAAGGCGGCGGCGCTCGCCGCCGTGACTGCAGCGGTGGACGCCGGCAAATGAGCATTCTCGACGACATCAAGGCCTACAAGCTCGCCGACGTGGCTGTCCGCAAGGCGGCGTGCCCGTTGCCCGAGATGCACGCGGCGGCCCGCGACACCGCGCGGCCGCGCGACTTCGAGGGCGCGTTGCGCCGGCAGATGGGGCGCGGCTATGGCCTCATCGCCGAGATCAAGAAGGCGAGCCCGTCCAAGGGCCTCATCCGCGAGGACTTCGACCCCGAGGCGCTGGCCCGGGCCTACGCCGAGGCCGGCGCCGCCTGTCTGAGCGTGCTGACCGACGGCCCGAGCTTCCAGGGCGACGACAGCTATCTGGCGCTGGCGCGGAATGCCTGCGAGCTGCCGGTGCTGCGCAAGGACTTCATGTTCGACCCCTGGCAGATCGCTGAATCCCGGGTGCTCGGCGCCGATTGCGTGCTGCTGATCCTGGCGGCACTTACCGACGAGGAGGCCACCACGCTCGAGGATGCCGCCATCGAGCTCGGCATGGCGGTGCTGATCGAATGCCATACCGCCGAGGAGGTGGACCGGGCGAAGCTGCTGCGCTCGCCGCTCGTCGGCATCAACAATCGCGACCTCAACACCTTCGTCACCGACACGGCCGTGACCCGCAAGCTTGCGCGCAACGTGCCGGCCGACCGGCTCATCATCTCGGAGTCCGGTCTCTCGACCCGGCAGGATCTGGCGCAGATGGCGCGTTACGGCATCCGCTGCTTCCTGATCGGCGAGTCGCTGATGCGCGAGCCGAACGTCGAGGCCGCGACGCGCGAGCTGCTGCGCTCGCCCTGGACACCGGACGCGGAGTGATGTCCGGCCTGACGCATTTCGACGCGGCCGGGGCGGCGCACATGGTGGATGTGTCGGCAAAGCCCGTCACCGTTCGCCGTGCCGTTGCCCGCGGGGCTGTGCACATGGCGCCAGCGACGCTGGCGCTGGTCACGGCCGGCACCGCGGCCAAGGGCGACGTGCTGGCCGTGGCGCGGCTCGCCGGGATCATGGCGGCGAAGCGCACCGCGGAGCTGGTGCCGCTCTGTCATCCGCTGCCGCTCAGCAAGGTCTCCGTCGACCTGCGCGCCGACGTGGAGCGAGGCACCGTCGAGATCGAGGCTACCACCGTCACCACGGGCCAGACCGGGGTGGAGATGGAGGCGCTGACCGCCGTCTCGGTCGCCGCACTCACCGTCTACGACATGCTGAAGGCGGTGGACCGTGGCATGGTGATCGGCGACGTCCGCCTGACCCTCAAGGAAGGTGGCAAGTCCGGCAGGTACGAGGCTCCCTGATGGCGCTGCTGCCGGTCGGCGAGGCCCATGCGCGCCTGATGGCGCTGTTCTCGCCGGTGGAGAGCGAGACGATCCCGCTCGCGGAGGCGGGCGCGCGCGTGCTCGCCGTGGACGTGGTGGCCGCCCGGGCACAGCCGCCGGTGGCGATCTCGGCGATGGACGGCTACGCCGTGCGCGCGGCGGACCTCGCCCCGGGGGTCCGGCTGCGGCTCGTCGGCACCGCGGCGGCGGGGCGGGGCCTCGACGGCCGCATCGGCGCCGGCGAGGCGGCCCGCATCTTCACCGGCGCGCCGGTGCCGCCGGGTGCGGATACCGTCCTGATCCAGGAAGACGCCGACACCGGCGAGGGCTGGGTCGCGCCGAAGCCCGGTCACGACACCGACAGCAACATCCGCCCCGCCGGCGGCGACTTCCCGGCCGGCGCCCGCATCGTGGCGCCCCGCCGCCTCTCGCCCGCCGACCTCGCCCTCGTCGCCGCGATGGGCGCGGATCCCGTCCGGGTGTATCGCCGGCCGGTGGTCGCGCTGCTGATGACCGGCGACGAGCTGGTCATGCCCGGCGAGGTCCCCGGGCCGGATCAGGTGGTGGCCTCCAACGCCTTCGGCCTCAAGGCGATGCTGGAAGCGGCCGGCGCCGAGGTGCGAATCCTGCCGATCGCCCGCGACACCGCCGAGAGCCTCGATCTCGGCTTCTCGCTCGCGGCGGGGGCCGATCTCCTCGTGACGATCGGCGGCGCGTCGGTCGGCGACCGCGATCTGGTGCGGCCGACGGCTGTGGCGAGGGGGCTCGATCTGGAATTTCACCGCATCGCCATTCGGCCGGGCAAGCCGCTGATGGCGGGACGGCTCGGCGGGGCGGCCTTCGTCGGTCTGCCCGGCAATCCGGTGTCTGCCCTGGTGACGGGCCGGGTGTTCCTCGTTCCCGCGGTGGAGCGGATGCTCGGTCTGGCGGGCGACCCGCCCGCGCGTCTGCGCGCCCGCCTCGGCGCGCCGGTCGCCGCCAACGGCCCGCGGACGCATTTCATGCGCGCGCGCGTCGAGGCGGGGCCGGACGGCTGGCGCTGCACGGCGTTCGACCGCCAGGACAGCTCACTCCTTTCCATCCTTTCCGACGCCAACGCCCTGCTTGTTCGCCCTGAAAGCGATCCGTCGCAGCAACTAGGCGCGGAAGTTGAATTCATCTGGATATAACTCCTCCATAAGTGGATCATCCTTCGAGACCAGTTGACACAAAACGGGAACGTACCTAGAACGGGTACGACAATGGTCTGAGGCGGACATGCTGACGCGCAAGCAATACGATCTCTTGCACTTCATCCACCGCCGGCTGCAGCGTGACGGGGTTCCGCCTTCGTTCGACGAAATGAAGGATGCGCTCGACCTGCGGTCGAAGTCCGGCATTCACCGACTCATCACCGCGCTGGAAGAGCGCGGGTTCATCCGCCGGTTGCCACACCGTGCCCGCGCGCTCGAGATCATCCGCCTGCCGGAATCGCTCGAGGCCAGCGGCGGTTTCGAGCCGCAGGTCGTGGACGGCGCTCCGCGTGGCCCGTCTGGCACTACCGGCGCCGAAACGACAGCCATCGAGCTGCCCGTCATGGGACTCATCGCTGCCGGTACGCCCATCGAGGCGATCCAGCAGGTGTCCCGGCACATCGCCGTGCCCGGTGCCATGCTGGCGGCAGCAAATCGGCACTACGCGCTGGAGGTGAAGGGCGACTCGATGATCAACGCCGGGATCAACTCCGGCGACATCGTGGTCATCCAGGAACAGCAGACGGCCCAGAACGGCGACATCGTCGTCGCGCTGATCGAGGGCGAGGAGGCAACGCTCAAGACGTTCCGCCGCCGCGGCTCGACCATCGCGCTCGAGGCTGCGAATCCGGCCTACGAGACGCGGCTCTACCAGGATCATCAGGTCCGGGTGCAGGGCAAGCTTGTCGGCCTGATCAGGACCTACTGACCGTGTTTTCACCAAGCTGCTCAGGGCGATTGACAAGCTTGGAGTGATTCCGCTACCTTTCCCGTGAAACGTTTCACCGCACCTGCGAAAGAGAACGTGATGGGGAGGATATGATCCGAAACGCGGCTGGGCCGTCGATGCGATTGGTTGCCGAGACGGCAAAAGTCTCGGTCGCGACGGTTTCCAATGTCCTCAACGGCAAGACCACCGTCTCCCCCGAGATCGTGGCGCGGGTCCATGCCGCCGTCGAGGCGTTGGGCTACGTGCGCGACAACCGCGCCGCCCGCCTCCGCTCGGGGAAGTCGCGTCTCGTCGGCCTGATCGTGCCGGACCTCACCAACCCCATGTTCGCGAGCTTCGTCTCGACGCTGGAGCACCTCGCGCGGCTCGATCACTATGATCTCGTCGTGGTCTCCTCCCGCAACGATCCGGCGGAAGAAGCCGAACGCCTCGGCAAGATCCGCGAGTGGCGCCCCGCCGGCCTCATCGTGCTGCCCTGCGACGGCGCGCTGATCGACCGCCTGCCCCGCGGTCTCGCCATGCCGCTCGTGGTGGCCGACCGCATCCCCGACGTCCAGCGCTTCGACCTTGTGGCCGTCGACAACGCCGCCGCCGCCGCGACAATCGCCCGCCATATCTCGGCGCAGGGCGCGGGCCGCTGCCTCGTGCTCGGCACCAGCCTGGGGATCAGCAACGTCCGCGAGCGCTGGGAGGGGGCGATGGCCGGGGCCGACGGCATGGACCTCGACCTCATCGAGGTCGGGTTCGACGACCATGCCCCGCCGTGCCTCGCCGACAGGCTGCGCGCGCCGGATCGCCCCGCTGCGATCTTCTGCCTCGACCACGAGACCACGCTCGCCGTCTACCGCCTGCTCGGCGAGATCGGCCTCCGCCCCGGCAGCGACATCGTCTTCGCCAGCTTCGACGAGATGGAGTGGATGCGCCTCGTCACCCCGGCAATCACCGCCGTTCGGCAGCCGGTCGAAAAAATGGCGGAAAGCGCCTGGACGATCCTGCGCCGGCGCATCGCCGGCGAAGACGGCGCGCCGGAGGCCGTGCGCCTCGCGTGCGCCGTGACCATCCGCGGCTCGACCCCGCGGCAATCGGCCCCGACAGGAGCCACCACTTGCGACACCGGAGGAAAACCATGAAACTCACACGACGCGCGCTGCTCGGCACGACGGCTGCGGGCCTCGCGGCCAGCCTGCTGCCCGGCGGTATCGCCTTCGCCGCCGACACGCAGGTCGGCATCGTCGTCAAGATCGGCGGTATCCCGTGGTTCAACGCCATGGAGCAGGGCATCAAGCAGGAAGGCTCGAAGGAAGGCGTCAACGCCTGGATGGTCGGTCCGACGCAGGCCGACGCCGCCCAGCAGGTGCGTGCCATCGAGGACCTGATCGCCCGCAAGGTGAACGTCATCGGCATCGTCCCGAACGATTCTGCCGCCCTCGCGCCGGTCCTCGGCCGGGCCCGCGACGCCGGGATCAAGGTGCTCGCCCATGAAGGTCCGAACCAGGACAACCGCGACTGGGATTTCGAGCTCACCACCGTCGAGGCCTACGGCCAGGCGCACATGGACCTGCTCGCCAAGGAAATGGGCGAGAAGGGTGAGTACATCGTCTATGTCGGCTCGCTGACCGTGCCGCTGCACAACGCGTGGGCCGACGCGGCGATCGCCTACCAGAAGGAAAAGTACCCGAACATGAAGATGCTCGGCGACCGCTTCGGCGTTGCGGAGAGCGTCGACGAGACGATCAAGACCACCCAGGACCAGCTGCGCGCCCATCCCGACCTCGCGGGCATCCTGACCTTCGGCTCGCAGGGGCCGATCGGCGCCGCGCGGGTGCTCGAGGACCGCGAGGCCGCCGACAAGGTGGCGCTGGTCGGCGGCTTCTCCCCGGGCCAGGGCGTGAAGTACGTCAAGAGCGGCACGATCCGCGGCGGCTACATCTGGAATCCGATGACCGCGGGCGAGATCTTCGTCCAGCTCGGCAACATGCTCGCCAAGGGCGAGGAGCCGAAGGACGGCATGGAGCTGGTCGGCGTCGGCCCGGTCCGGGTCTTCCCTGACAAGAAGCTCATCCAGGCGCAGAAGCTCGAGGCGCTCGACAAGGAAAACATCGACCGTCTGGTCGAACTCGGGCTCTGAGCGCCCACTGACTGACCTTGGCGGGTGCCGGCCTGATCCGGCGCCCGCCCGTTTCCGGGGGGGGGGAATCTCGATGACGGACGAGACGCCGTTCCTGCGGCTGCGGGGCGTTTCCAAACGCTTCGGCGGCGTGCAGGCGCTGAGCGACATCGACTGGGAAGTGCGGCCCGGCGAGGTGCATTGCCTCGTGGGCGAGAACGGCTGCGGCAAGTCGACGCTCATCAAGGCGGTGGCCGGCGTCCACCTGCCCTCCGCCGGCGACATCGAGATCGACGGCCGCTCGGTGCTGCCCCTCGATCCGGCGAAGGCCAAGGCGCTCGGCATCCAGGTGATCTTCCAGGATCTCTCGCTCTTCCCGAACCTCACGGTCGCCGAGAACATCGCCATCGAGGACACGCTCGGCGCGGCCCTGAAGCCGATCAGCCGCCGCCACATGCGCGACGTCGCCCGCGCCGTGCTGAAGCGGCTCGATTTCCCCATCGACCTCGACGCGCTCGTCTCCGACCTGCCCGTCGCCGAGCGGCAGATCACCGCCATCGCCCGCGGCCTCGCCGCCGAGGCGCGGCTCATCTTCATGGACGAGCCGACCGCGTCGCTCACCCGCGCCGAGGTCGACCGCCTGCTCGCGATCGTCGCGCGGCTGCAGGCCGACGGCATTGCCGTGGTCTTCGTCTCGCATCGCCTCGACGAGGTGGTGGAGATCGCCGAGCGCGTCACCGTCATGCGCGACGGCCGGAAGGTCGGCACATGGCCGGTGGCCGAGGTCGACCAGCGCCGCATCGCCAACCTGATGACCGGCCTCGACATCGAGACCGGCGTGGTCGCCCGCGACATGAGCGGCGCCCCGGTCCTGCTCGAGGTCGATCGTCTGTCGCGGCGCGGCGAGTTCGCCGATGTCTCGTTCACCCTGCGCCAGGGCGAGGTGCTCGGCATCGTCGGGCTGCTCGGATCGGGGCGCACCGAACTCGCGCTCACGCTGTTCGGCATGAGCCGCGCCGAGGGCGGCCGCATCCGCCTCGACGGCCGCGAGCTGCACCTCGGCTCCAACCGCGACGCGGTGAATGCCGGCATCGCCTACGTGTCCGAGGACCGCCTGTCGCTCGGCGTGGTGCTGCCGCAGTCGATCGAGGACAACATCGTCCTCGCCGTGATGAAGCGGCTGACCGGGGGCTTCGGCCTGATCCCGCCGGCCCGGCGCAAGGCGCTGGCCGCGGAGTGGGTCAAGCGCCTCGCGGTCAAGATCCCGGGCCTCGACCGCCCGGTGCAGACGCTCTCCGGCGGCAACCAGCAGCGCGTGGTGCTGGCGAAATGGCTCGCCACCCACCCGAAGGTCCTGATCCTCGACAGCCCGACGGTGGGCGTCGACATCAAGAACAAGCAGGGCATCTACGAGGTGGTCGCCGAACTCGCCCGATCGGGCGTCGGCGTCATCCTGATTTCCGACGAGGTTATGGAGGCGTTCGCCACGTGCGACCGCGTGCTGCAGATGCGCGCCGGCCGTATCGTCGGCGAGGTGGTGCCGGGCACGATCTCCGAGCATGAGATGGAGGAGCGGATCTATGCCTGAGCACGCACCGGGTGCCTTCGCGCGCTGGCGGCGCCGGCCGGAGCTGTGGCTGCTCCTCGTCATCCTCGTCGTCGGTGCGATCTTCAGTGCCGCGGCGCCGGGCTTCCTGACGCTGCCGAACATCATCGACCTGCTCGAGACCTATTCGGTGCAGGCGATCGTCGCCATGGGTCTCTTCGTCGTGCTCGTCTCCGGCGGCATCGACATCTCCTTTGCCGCCACCGCTTCGGTCGCGCAGTATTGTGCCGGGCTGCTCGCGGCCCGGGCGGGTCTGCCCGCTCCGGTGGTGATCGCCGCCGGCCTCGCCATCGGCGCGGGGCTCGGTTGCCTCAACGCGGCGCTGATCCACTACCTGCGCATCACCTCGATCATCGCCACCATTTCGATGATGAGCATCACCTTCTCGCTGCTCATGTACTTCTCCGGGGGCAAGTCGATCTACGATCTGCCCGACTGGTGGACGACCCGCGTCACCTTCTACCGCGCCGAGCTGGCGTCGGGCGACATCGTGCGGATCACGCTGCCGATCGTCGTCATGGCCGCGGTGTCACTCATCACCTGGGCGATCATGACCCGCGCCTCGATCGGCCGGCAGATCTACGCCATGGGCGGCAACCCGGAGGCGGCGCGGCGGATCGGCGCCAACATCGGGCTGCTCACGTTCTTCGCCTACGGCTACCTCGGCGTGCTCGCCGCGCTCGGCGGCATGATCCAGGCGCACCGGGTCGGCGAGAGCGTGCCGAACGCCATGGTCAACACCGAGCTGGCCGTCCTGTCGGCGGCGGTGCTCGGCGGCGCCAGCCTGTCGGGCGGCATCGGCACCGTGCCGGGGGTGCTGCTCGGCATCGTGCTGCTCGCGATCCTGCAGAACGGCCTCAACCTGCTCGGGGTGTCGTCCTACTTCTTCCAGATCGTGATCGGCGTCACCATTCTCGTCTCCACCTCGATCACCGTCATCTCGTCGCGCCGCGGCAGGCGCCACCGCATTCTCGAGGAGGCGCCCGCCCATGGCTGATCTGACCGGCTCCGAGGGCGGGGGACTGCTGCGCCTGTTCCGGGGGGTGCCCGGCGGCCACCTCGGCCTGCTTGCGCTGCTCGCGGCCCTGCTCCTGCTATTCGCCCTCCTCGTTCCCGGCTTCCTCAGCCAGGGCACGCTCAACTCGTTCATGTACCAGCTGCCGCTGCTCGGGCTCCTGTCCCTCGCGATGGTGGTGCCGCTGCTCACCGGCGGGCTGAACCTCGCGATCATCGCCACGATGAACCAGTGCGCGCTGCTCATGGTCTGGATCATGCGCACGCTCCTCGCGCCCGATGCCGGCAGCGCCACCGTGATCGGCGTCATCGCGCTCGCCATGGTGGCGGGCCTGCTGCTCTGCGTCGTCATCGGCCTCGTGACGGGCGCGCTGGTCGCCTATACCGGCGTCCACCCGATCCTCGTCACCCTCGGCACCAAGTCGCTGATCGACGGCATCTCGATCTACCTCACCCGCGGCATGGCGCTGTCGGGCGTGCCGGAGCCGCTCTCCGCCGCGCTCAACGCCTCGTTCTTCGGGGTGCCGCTCATCTTCCTGCTGCTCGTCGTGGCCGCGATCCTCGTCGGCATCGTGCTGAAGCACACGCCCTTCGGCATCGCCTGCGCCATGATCGGCTCGAACATCGAGGCCACGCGCTATTCCGCGATCGACACGCGGCGCGTCCTCGTCGGCGTCTATACCCTGTCGAGCGTCACCTGCTTCTTCGCCGCCCTCGTCGTGCTCGGCACCTTCAACTCCGCCAGTGCCGACTATGCCCAGTCCTACCTGCTGGTCACGATCCTCGCCGCGGTGCTCGGCGGCGTCGACCCGTTCGGCGGCTTCGGCACCGTCTCCGGCCTGATGATCGCCCTCGCCATCCTCCAGGTCATCTCCTCGGGTCTGAACCAGTTCGGCATCTCCAACTATCTCACCGTCGCGATCTGGGGCGGCACGCTGATCGGCGTCGTGCTGGCGCAAACCGCCTGGGCCGCGTTCGCGCCGTTCCGGAGACGCAAATGACGGTCGCGGTCCTCGACCTCGGCAAGACCAACGCCAAGCTCTCCGCCGTCACCGGCGAGGGCGAGGTGCTGGAACAGCTGGCGACTCCGAACCGGGTCCTGCCCGGGCCGCCCTACCCGCACCACGACCTCGCCGGGCTGGAGGACTGGCTCCTCGCCTCGCTCGCCGACCTCGGCCGCCGCCACGCCATCGAGGCGATCGTGCCGTGCACCCACGGCGGCAGCGGCGTCTTGATCGGCGACGACGCGGCGGCCCTGCCGATGATCGACTACGAAGCGCCCCTGCCCACGGCCACGGCCGATGCCTATCGCGCCGCGATGGACGACTTCCACGAGCGCGGCGGCAGCAGCCTGATGCTCGGTGCCGCCCATTCCGCCCGCCAGCTCCTCCACTTCGAGCGCGCGTTCCCCGAGGTCTTCGCCCGCGCCCGCGCCTACCTCCACACGCCGCAGTACTGGTCGTGGCGGCTCTCCGGCGTGTCCGCCTCCGAGGTCACGAGCTTTGGCGCGCAGTCGCACCTCTGGTGCGCGCCGGAAAGCCGCCTCGCGGCCATCGTCGCCCGCCGCGGCTGGCAGCGCCTGCTGCCGCCGATGACGCCCGCCTGGGCGACCCTCGGCCCGATCCGTCCGGAGATCGCCGCGCACACCGGCCTGTCGCCGGACACGCGGGTCATCTGCGGCATCCACGACTCCTCCGCCAATTTCTACCGCTACCAGGCGGCGGGCCTCGCCGATCTCACCGTCATCTCGACCGGCACGTGGATCGTCGCGCTCACCGACCGCCAGGACGTCGACTTCACCACCGAGCGCGCCGGCTGGAGCTGCAATTCCGACGTCCATGGCCGCCCGGTGCCGGGGATGCTCACCATGGGCGGCCGCGAGTTCTCCGCCGTCGCGGGCGGGGCGGAGGGGCCGGCCGACCGCGCCACCCTCGCGCGGCTCGTCGAGAGCGGCACCATGGCGCTGCCGTTCTTCGGCCAGGACGACGGCCTCGCTCCCGGCCGCGCCGGCAAGGGCCGCGTGATCGGTCCGATGGCCGACGATCCCGCCGCGCGCTTCTCTCTTGCGGTGCTCTACGCCGCGCTGCTCACCGCCGAGATCCTCGACGCCCTGCCGGACACGCGGACCGTGGTGCTCGACGGCAACTTCGTCCGCGATCCGCTCTACGGCGCCCTTGTCCAGCACCTGCACCCCGGGGCCGAGGTGTGCGTCAACTCCGACAGCTACGGCGCCTCGGCCGGGGCGGCGCTGCTCGCGGGGCACGCGGCCCGCACCGCGCCCGCCGCCCTCGCGCTCGCCCGCCCCGACACGGCCGGCCTGCCCGACCTCGCCGCCTACCGCGCCCGCTGGCGCGAGGCCCTGACTGCGGCGCCCGAGGGCGCGCAGACGACCACCGCGCCCGAGGGCGCGCAGACGACTGCCGCGCCTGATGGCGCACAGACAACCACCGCGCTTGACGGCGCGCGCGCCTGATCCTCGCGCCCGCTGAAGGCGCAGCTCTGACACCGGGAGACCCTGACGTGACCGAAACCGCCGACACCGCCCTCCGCCGCGAGATCGTCGAGACCTGCCGCAGGATGAATGCGAGCGGGCTGAACCAGGGGACCGCCGGCAACATCTCCGTGCGCAACGCCGCGGGCTTTCTCGTCACGCCCTCGTCGCTGCCCTACGACGCGATGCAGCCCGAGGACGTCGTGCAGATGTACTTCGACGGCAGCTATGACGGCGCCCGCCGGCCGTCCTCGGAGTGGCGCTTTCACCGCGACATCCTCGCCGCGCGCGACGACGTGAACAGCGTCTTCCACTGCCATTCGGTCTATGCCACCAGCCTTGCCGTCCATCACAAGACGATCCCCTCGTTCCACTACATGACCGGGATCTTCGGCGGCACGACGATCCGCTGCGCCCGCTATGCCACCTATGGCACGCAGGCGCTGTCCGACGCGGCGCTCGAGGCGCTCGAGGACCGCACCGCCTGCCTCCTCGGCCAGCATGGCCAGATCGCGCTCGGCAAGACGCTGGCGCAGGCGTTCTCCAACGCGATCGAGGTCGAGACGCTGTCGCGCCTCTACATCCAGGCCCTCGTGCTCGGCGAGCCGCCGGTGCTGCCCGACGACGAGATGGAGCGCGTCATCCGGCAGATGAAGAACATGAGCTACGGCCTCGCGCCCGACCTCGACGGCGTCAACGATACCGCCCGCAAGCGGGCCTGAGGAGACAGTCCCATGACCATCAAGAACAAGCTCGGCGTCCACGCCTTCGTCTGGGAGCACGGCTGGAGCAAGGAGCAGGCGACCAGCGCCATCAACCAGACCGCCGAAGCCGGCTTCGACTTCATCGAGGCGCCGTCGCTCGACCCGTCCTCGATCGACCCCGCCGTCACGGTGAAGCTGCTCGAGGCCGCCGGCATCGGCATCGCCTTCTCCATGGGGCTCGACTTCGAGTCCGACATCTCCTCCGGCGACCCGGAGAAGGAAAAGCGCGGCAAGGCCCTGCTGCTCGACGCGATTTCGGTCTGCCGCGACTGCGGCGGCAAGTCGATCGGCGGCATCCTCTATTCCGGCTTCGGCAAGTACTACGAGCAGCCGACCGCCCACGGCATCCGCCGCTCCGCCGACATCCTGCGCGAGGTGGCCGGGGTTGCGGCGAAGAGCGACATCAACCTCTGCCTCGAGGTGGTGAACCGCTATGAGACCAACATCTGCAACACCGCCGCACAGGGCGTGGAGATGTGCAAGCTGGTCGGCGCGCCGAACGTGAAGGTCCACCTCGACGTCTATCACATGAACATCGAGGAATCCGACATGGCCTCGGCGATCATCGACGCCGCGCCCCACATCGGATACTTCCACACCGGCGACAGCCATCGCGGCTACCTCGGGTCGGGCTCGATCGACCTGCAGGCGGCGTTCCGCGCGATCGTCCGGGCGAAGTACGAGGGCCCGATCACGTTCGAGAGCTTCTCCTCCCGCGTCGTCGGCCAGCCGCTCGAGGGCATCCTCGGCATCTGGCGCAACCTCTGGGAAGACGGGATGGATCTCGCCACCCACGCGCTCATGTACACCAAGGCGCAGCTCAAGGCCGCGCACGAGGTCGAGCGTCAGGCCGAGCGCAGCCGGCTGCCGATCTGAGCCGCCAGACCAGCCAGCCGCCGCCTCGTCGAGAGAGCGGCGGCTGTCGCTCGCTGTCCTGGGTTCAGCGGTTCTGAAAAGTCGCGGTGGTCGGCATCGACGACCGCGCGTGTCTCGCGGCTCCCTCGACGCGCTCCGGGTCCACGGCATCGACGTGCGCCACCACCCTGAGGCGCGCGCAACAGCGTTTTTCCCGCTTTTGCGATTGCCGGAGGTCACGACGGCGCTACCTCCTCCCCCTCAGCCAACGGGGCGCCGCTCATGCTGCCCCGACAGCCAGGAGGAGCGCGACGATGGCCGTCACCTTCACCCTCAATGGTCAGAAGACCAGCTTCGACGGCGATCCCGACACCCCTCTGCTCTGGGTCATCCGCGACGAGGCCCGCCTGACGGGCACGAAGTACGGCTGCGGCGTCGCCCAGTGCGGCGCCTGCACCGTCCACCTCGACGGCCTGCCGCGCCGCTCCTGCGTCACGCCGATTGCCACCGTCGATGGCTCGGACGTGGTGACGATCGAGGCGGTCGCGGGCGCCGAGGCCGATGCCATCCGCGCCGCCTGGACCGCGCTCGACGTGCCGCAATGCGGCTATTGCCAGTCCGGCCAGATCATGTCCGCCGTCGCCTTGCTGCAACTGGTGCCGAGGCCCAGCGATGCCGATATCGACCACGCCATGGCCGGCAACATCTGCCGCTGCGCCACCTACGTCCGCATCCGGCAGGCGATCCACGATGCCGCGGCGACCCTGGAGGGCTGAGCCATGACCGTGCAGACCTCCCGCCGCGCCTTCCTCACCGGCCTCGGCCTCGTCATCGGCGTCACCCTCGCGCCCCGTGGCTTCGCCGCCGACGCGCTGACCCGCGGCGCGCCCGCCGACGTCACCGGCGCCAGCCCGTTCAACGCCTTCGTCCGGGTCGCGCCCGACGGCACCGTCACGGTGCTTTCCAAGCACATCGAGTTCGGCCAGGGCCCCTATACCGGCCTCGCCACACTCGTCGCCGAGGAGATGGACGCCGACTGGAGCCAGATGCGCGCCGCCGCCGCGCCCGCCGACGATCAGATCTACGCCAACCTGATGTTCGGCCTGCAGGGCACGGGCGGCTCCACCGCCATCGCCAATTCCTACGAGCAGATGCGCAAGGCCGGCGCGACCGCCCGCGCCATGCTCGTCGCCGCCGCCGCCGAGAGCTGGGGCGTTCCCGCCGCCGAGATCACCGTCGCGAAGGGCCGGATCGCCCACGCCGGCACGGGGAGGGAAAGCGGCTTCGGCGCGTTCGCAGAACTTGCCGCGACGATGCCCGCGCCGGAAAACCCGCCGCTGAAGGACCCGGCCGACTTCGTGCTGATCGGCACCGAGCTTCCCAAGCTCGATACGCACGCGAAATCCACCGGCCAGGCGGTCTTCACGATCGACGTGCAGGCGAAGGACATGCTGGTTGCCATGGTCGCCCATCCTGCCCACTTCGGCGCCACGGTCGGGCATTTCGACGACACCGCCGCCCGCGCCGTCCCGGGCGTGGTCGACGTGAAGCCGGTGCCGCAGGGCGTCGCGGTCTACGCCGAGTTCGACCTGGGCCGCGCTCAAGGGCCGCGCCGCGCTCTCGATCGACTGGGATCTCACCCACGCCGAGACCCGCTCCAGCGCAGAGATCGAGGCCGACTATCGCGCCCTCCTCGCCAAGACCGGCCACGAGGCGGCGAAGACCGGCGACGTCGACGCGGCCTTCACCGCCGACGGCCTGACGGTGCTCGAGCGCGAGATCGTCTTCCCCTATCTCGCGCACGCCCCGATGGAGCCGCTCGACGCGGTGCTGATGCGAAACGCCGACGGCTCGATCGACTGCTTCAACGGGGCGCAGTTCCCGGGCCAGGACAAGGCGGCGATCGCCGAGGTCTGCGGCGTCGATCCCGCGCGGGTCCGCATCAACACCCAGCTCGCCGGCGGCAGCTTCGGTCGCCGGGCGCAGTTCGGCTCGCCCTACCTGCGCGAGGCGGCGGCGGTCTTCGCCGCCTCCGGCATGGCCCGTCCGGTCAAGCACATGTGGACCCGCGAGGACGACATCCGCGGCGGCTTCTACCGCCCGACCTATCTGCATACCCTCAAGGGCGCGATCGACCGGGACGGCAGCATCGTCGCGTGGCAGCAGCACATCGTCGGCCAGTCGCTGATGAAAAAGGGCGAGTTCGACGAGTCGACCGTCGAGGGCGCCGCCGACCTGCCCTATGCCATCCCCAACCTCCACGTCACCGCCACCGCGACCGACCTGCCCGTGCCGGTGCTCTGGTGGCGCTCCGTCGGCCACACCCACACCGGCTTCGCGGTGGAGACGTTCGTCGACGAACTGCTGCAGGCCGGTGGCAAGGATCCGGTTGCCGGCCGCCTCGCCCTTCTCGGCGACAGATCGCCGCGCCACACCGCCGTGCTGCAGAAGGTCGCCGACCTCGCCGACTGGGGCGGCCCCGTGCCGGAGGGTCGCCAGCGCGGCGTCGCGCTGCACAAGAGTTTCAACACCTACGTCGCCGAGATCGCCGAGATCTCGATCGAAGCCGGCAGGCCGCGGGTCCATCGGGTCTGGGTCGCCGTCGACTGCGGGCAGCCGGTCAACCCCAACGTCATCAAGGCGCAGATGGAGGGCGGCGTCGGGTACGGCCTCGGCGCGATCCTGTTCGACCAGGTGAGCCTCGGCGACAGCGGCCGGATCGTCCAGTCCAACTTCCACGACTATCGCTCGCTGCGGATCAACGAGATGCCGGCGGTCGAGGTCGCCGTCATCCCGTCGCGTGAGGCCCCGACCGGCGTCGGCGAGCCGGGCGTCCCGCCGATCGGCCCCGCCGTCGCCAACGCCTGGCGCCGCCTTACCGGCCAGCCGGTCCGCCGCCTGCCGCTCTCGAGCGCGGAGCTCGCCTGATGCGCGCGCCCTTCCTGACGGCCGCGCTGGCCGCCTTCGTCGCCGGCCCCGCGCTCGCGCAGGACCTGAAGCCCGTCTCCGCGTTCGACGCCATCGCCGACCCGGCTGCCCGCTCGGCCGTGCTCTTCGAGGAGGCCGGCAAGGTCATCGAGCACCCGCGCTGCCTCAACTGCCACCCGGTCGGCGACACGCCCATGCAGGGCGACGACATGCACGCCCACCAGCCCCCGGTGGTTCGCGGCGACGCCGACATGGGCGCGCCCGGCATGATGTGCACCACCTGCCACGGCCCGGCGAACGTCGCCATCGTCGCGCAGGCCGAGGGCCTCGGGTCGATCCCGGGCAATCCGGCGTGGCACCTCGCGCCGCTCTCCATGGGCTGGGTCGGCAAGTCGCTCGGCGACATCTGCACCCAGCTCAAGGACCCCGCGCGCAACGGTGGCCGGGACCTCGACGAGATCGTCGAGCACATGGCGCACGACGATCTGGTCGGCTGGGGCTGGGATCCGGGCAAGGGCCGCACCCCGGCTCCCGGCACGCAGGCGGAATTCGGCGAGCTGATCCAGGCATGGGTCGACACGGGCGCGCACTGCCCGCAGTGAAATCCCGGCGGGGGGGCAACGGCCAAAGTGCGCGCTGATCCTGTCGGAACAATTCGTTGGGCCTCCCCGCCTCGATCCCGCCGGACCTCCTCTCAACGGTCGCACTCGCCCCCCGGGCGTGCTACGGCGCGGGGATGGCACAGCAGGTCCCCTCGCCCGAACAGATCCTCGACTGGCTCCGCCAGCACCCCGGCGAGGGCGCGAAGCGCGACATCGCCCGCGCCTTCGGCCTGAAGGGGGCGGCGAAGGTCGAGCTGAAGCAGCTCCTGACCCGGATGCAGCGCGAGGGGCTGATCGAGAGGAACCGCCGCAAGGTCCGCCCCGACGGCGAGCTGCCCCCGGTCCTCGTTCTGCGCGCCGTCGGCCCCGACGACGCGGGCGACCTCTGGGCCGAGCCCGCCGAGTGGGAGGGGGACGGCCCTGCACCGCGGATCCTCGTCCTCACCCGCCGCGACGACCCGGCGCTCGGCGCCGGCGACCGGCTGCTCGGCCGCTTGGTCGCCGGCACCGAAGAGGCCCCGCTCGCCGCCCGTGTCATCCGTCGCATCGGCATGGGGCCGCGCCGGGTGATCGGCATCTACCACGCGGCGGAGTTCGGCGGCCGCATCGCCGCCATCGACAAGAAGACCGATCGCGACTGGCAGGTCGCCCCCGGCGACAGCGGCGGCGCCCGCGAGGGCGAACTGGTCGAGGCCGAGCAGCTCGGCGCGCCGCGCGGGCATGGCCTGCCCCGCGCGCGGGTCGTCGCCCGCCTCGGCGACCCGTCACAGCCGCGGGCCGTCTCGCTCATCGCCATCCACGAGCACGGCATCCCCGACGTTTTCCCCGAGGCCACCCTTGCCGAGGCCGCCCTCGCCCGACCCATGCCGCTCGGCCGGCGCGAGGACCTGCGCGACCTGCCGCTCGTCACCATCGACCCGTCCGATGCCCGGGATCACGACGACGCGGTTGCGGCGATGGCGGACGACGATCCGGCGAACCCCGGCGGCCATGTCGTCTGGGTGGCGATCGCCGACGTCGCCGCCTATGTCCGCCCCGGCTCCGCCCTCGACCAGGAAGCACGCCGTCGCGGCAATTCCACCTACTTTCCCGACCGCGTGGTGCCGATGCTGCCCGAGGCGCTGTCGGGCGACCTCTGCTCGCTCGTCGACACCGAGGACCGCCCCTGCATCGCCGTCCGCTTGGTGCTCGGCCCCGACGGCTCGAAGCGCAGCCACCGCTTCACCCGCGGCCTGATGTGCTCCCGTGCCACCCTCTCGTACCAGCAGGCCCAGGCCGGCGCCGATGGCCAGCCCGATGCCCTGACCGAGCCGCTGATGGACAGCGTCATCCGCCCGCTCTGGACCGCCTGGCGCGCCGCCCACACCGCACGCGAGCTGCGCCAGCCGCTCAATCTCGACCTGCCCGAACGCCGGATCGTGCTGTCCGACGAGGGCAAGGTCGAGTCCGTCGCCTTCCGCGACCGCCTCGATGCGCACCGCCTGATCGAGGATTTCATGATCCTCGCCAACGTCGCCGCCGCCGAGGAGCTGGAGGCGAAACGGATGCACCTGCTCTACCGCGTCCACGAGGAGCCGAGCCAGGAGAAGCTCGAGTCGCTGCGGCAAATCGTCGAGTCCGTCGGCCTGTCGCTCGCGAAGGGACAGGTGCTGAAGACCGCGCAGCTGAACCGGCTGCTCGACGGCGTGGCGGGGACCGAGCACGCCGAGATGGTCAACATCAGCGTGCTGCGCTCGATGACGCAAGCCTACTACGCGCCCGAGAATTTCGGCCACTTCGGGCTGAACCTGCCGAAGTACGGCCATTTCACCTCGCCCATCCGCCGCTATGCCGACCTCGTCGTTCACCGCGCGCTGGTCCGGTCGCACGGCTGGGGCGACGACGGGCTGACCATCGAGGAAGAGCGCGGCCTCGGCGAGACGGCAGAGCACATCTCGATGACCGAGCGGCGCTCGATGCTGGCCGAGCGCGACACCACCGACCGCTACCTCGCCGCCTGGCTCTCCGATCGCGTCGGATCGGAATTCGTCGGCACGATCTCCGGCGTCGCCCGCTTCGGCCTGTTCGTGAAGCTCGACGAGACCGGCGCCGACGGCCTCGTGCCGATCTCGGCGATCGGCCGCGAGTACTTCGTCTACGATCTCGACAGCCAGACGCTGACCGGCGAGAAATCCCGCCGCGTCCTCGGCCTCGGCCAGCGGGTGACGGTGCGGCTGGCCGAGGCCGCGCCGATCACCGGCGGCCTGCTCTTCGAGCTGCTGGAGGTCGAGGGCCGCACCATGCCGACGCCGCCGAAGGGCGCGAGGGGCGCCCCCCGCCGCAAGCTCGGCGCGAGCCGCGTCCGCAAGCGGGTCGACGACAAGCGCGCGAAACGCCGGTAGCCGCTCGGCCGGGGCCGCCTTCGGCTTTTTCTTGGCGACAAATACTCCCGCCGGAGGCTCCCGAACCCGCCAACTGCGCGATCCGCCCCCACCTGCAGACGCCGCTCGGAGCGGCCTCGCTGGGTTCAGCGCACGCGCAGGACGTCCGTCGGTCTCACGCCTTGCCACCCGCGAACTGCGCCTCGAACCCCTCGCGGCGGGCGTCGTCGACCTTCGCGAACAGCACCTCCGGCACCGAGAACGCCGCCCCGGTCGGCAGCGCGTCGAGCGCGGCCGCCACATCCGTCGGCCAGTGCGCCTCGGACACCCCGAGGGCGTCGAGCATCGCCGCAGAGGCGTCCGGCACGAACGGCTGGCTCAGCACCGCATAGAGCCGGATCAGGTTCAGGCTGAACCGCACGATCGCCGCCGCCCGCTCCGGGTCGGTCTTGATCGCCGTCCACGGGGCTGCCGCCTGCAGGTACTCGTTCCCCGCCACCCAGATCGCCCGCAGCTCCTGCGACGCCTTGCGCAGCTCGATCGCGTCCATGGCGGCCTCGAAGGCCGCCAGCCGCCGGGACAACTCCTCGACCACAGCCTCCTCGGCCGGACCGTAGGTGCCTGCCGGAACCGTCGCGCCGAGGCGCGCGGCGGCGAACTTGGTCACGCGGCTGACGAAATTGCCCAGCACGTCGGCGAGATCCTTGTTCACCCCGGACTGGAAGCTCTCCCAGGTGAAGTTCGAGTCCGATCCCTCCGGCACGTTCGACATCAGCCACCACCGCCAGTAGTCGGCCGGCAGGATCGCGAGCGCCTGGTCCATGAAGACGCCGCGCCCCTCGGAGGTGGAGAACTTGCCGCCTTCGTAGTTCAGGTAGTTGAACGACTTGATGTAATCGACGAGCTTCCAGTCCTCCCGACCGTCCTGATTGGCGCCGAGGATCGTCGCGGGGAACGAGAGGGTGTGGAAGGGCACGTTGTCCTTGCCCATGAACTCGAGATAGCGCACGTCCGCCGCGCCGAGGTCGGCCCGCCACCAGCGCTGCCAGCCCTCCTCGCCGAGGCCGCGCGCGTGGGCCCATTCGGCGGTGGCGCCGATGTACTCGATGGGCGCGTCGAACCAGACGTAGAAGACCTTGCCCTCCATCCCGGGCCAGTCCTCGCTGCCCCGCCGGACCGGAATGCCCCAGTCGAGGTCGCGGGTGATGCCGCGGTCCTGCAGCCCGTCGCCGTCGTCGAGCCATTTCAGCGCGATCGAGGTCGAGAGCACCGGCCAGTCGGTCTTGGTGCCGATCCAGCGGCGCAGGTCGTCGCGCATCAGGCTCTGGCGAAGGTAGAGGTGCTTGGTCTCGCGCACCTCGAGGTCGGTGGAGCCGGAGATGGCGGAACGGGGCTCGATCAGGTCGGTCGGGTCGAGCTGCTTGGTACAGTTCTCGCACTGGTCGCCGCGGGCGCGGGGATAGCCGCAGTTCGGGCAGGTGCCGGTGATGTAGCGGTCGGGCAGGAAGCGACCGTCGGCGGGCGAGTAGACCTGCTTCTCCATCACCTCGGCGATCAGGCCCGCGTCGGCGAGGCGGCCGGCGAAGTGCTGGGTCAGCCGGTGGTTCTCGGGCGAGGAGGACCGGCCGAAGTGGTCGAAGCTGAGGCGGAAGCCATCGGCGAGGTCCTTCTGCACCTGCCAGAGCCGGGCGCAGTAGTCGGCGACGGGCTCGCCGGCGGCAGCGGCGGCCAGCTCGGCCGGGGTGCCGTGCTCGTCGGTGGCGCAGATGAACAGCACCTCGTCGCCGCGGGCACGCCGATAGCGGGCGAAGACGTCGGAGGGAAGCTGGCTGCCGACCAGATTGCCGAGGTGCTTCACCCCGTTGATGTAGGGCAGCGCGGAGGTGATGAGGATGCGGGCCATCGGCGGTTCCGGGGTCTCTGGTGAAGACCTCGGGAGATAGGCGATCCGGGGCGCGCTGGCCAGAGAATTGGGACGGCGGCGGCCGGAGGCGAAAGCGGCTGACTTCACGGGGCGACGGTCGGAAGCGCCGTGAATTCATGGGGATTCGTCTTCAGGACCTGCCAGCGCATGTGAAGCGCCGCCGGAACGGCGGGGCCGCGGCTCTGGCCGCCGTCCGGGCGGTCCGGGCTGGCGGTCCGGGCTGGCGGAGCGGCTGCGGAGCCTGCGGGCGGCGTCGGTGCCGCCCGCAGGTCACGCCTCACAGGATGAAGTCGGCCGCGCTTAAGTCGGCGAAGTCGTCCTGGCCCACGCCGCCCGAGATGTGGTCGTCGCCGCGGCGCCCCTCGATGTCGTCGTTGCCCTGCAGGCCCCGGATAAGGTCTCCCAGCCGGGTTCCGTCGAGGTCGTCGTTGCCGGCGGTGCCGATGATCCTGCCCATGGTCGTCTCTCGTTCCGGCACGCCCAAGGGGGCGCCCGGACCTTACGCCTCGCACTGCGTCAATTCGTCGCAGGATGGAAGGTTGCACGACGGCGGAGAATCGACCGCGACGCGGCGGTCATGCGGCGAGGCCGGACCATCCCTCGATCAGAAGCTTGGCGCCGAGGATCAGGAAGATCGCCGCGAGCACGGCATTGCCGTTGCGGACCATGAAGCCGCGGATCGCCTCGAGCGGGGCGGTTGCCGCGGTGCCGGCCGCGAGCCGGGCGAACGTGGCGAGCAGAACCGAGGCGGACCCGAGCAGGACGAAGGCGACGGCGGCAACGGCGGTCTCGCGCGGCGGCCGCGTCGCGACGGCGGCGCCTGCCGCTGAGGCAAAGGCGATGTTCTTCGGATTGACGCCCCCGAGCGCGGCGCCGGCCAGGAAGGCCCGGCCCGGCGCGATCTCCTGCAGCGCAGCCATCCAGCCCGGCAGGGGCGGCATCTCGCCGGCGCGGGGGCGCTTGCGCCACTTCGAGACCACAAGCGCCACAAGCGCCACAAGCGCGACGCCGAGCGCGATCCGCAGGATTGCCCCGGCCCGCCCGCCGCCGGAGCCCGAGCCATCGAGGAGCACGAAGGTGACTGCGGCGAGCCCGGCAGGCCCGGCGACGAAGCCGCCGGCGAACGCGGGACCGGAGACCGCCGCCCGCGAACTGGTCAGCACCAGGCGACGCCGATGATCGGGAACGGGCTCAACGCCACGCCAAGGGCCATGGGGAGAAGGTCAGACAGCATCATCGCGACCTTGGCGGCGGGGTGGGAGAGCGTCACGAACGGCTATGGCCGACGGGCGAGAACCTTGTCGATGCGGCGGCCGTCGAGGTCGATCACCTCGAAGCACCAGCCATGCAGCGTGACGTGCTCGCCGGGGACGGGAATGTGGCCCAGCTCCTCGATGATCATCCCCGCGAGGGTCACGAAGTCGTTCGAGCTCATGTCCTCGACCTCGAGATGGCGGGCAACCTGCTCGATCGGCAGGCTGCCATCGAGCAGCCACGAGCCGTCCTCGCGCTGCGCCGCGGCCGACTCGTCGTGTTCGTCGTGGTCGGGCAGGTCGCCCGCGATGCTCGTGAGGATGTCCGTCGGGGTCACGAGCCCCTCCAGGCTGCCGTATTCGTCGACCACCATGGCGATGTGCGTGCCGGAGGAGCGGAACAGGTCGATCATGCGCAGCGCCTGGATCGTCTCGCCGACATAGAGCGGCTCGCGGGCCGCGCCGCGCAGGTCGGCTGCACCGGAGACCTGAAGCTGCAGGATGTCCTTGACGTGCAGGTAGCCCAGCACCTCGTCGACTTCGCCGTCGCAGAGCGGGAAGCGCGAGTGGCCGGAGGCCAGAACCTCGTCGAGGATCGCCGGCATCGGATCATTGACGTCGAGCCACGCGATCGCGTGGCGCGGCACCATGACGCCCTTCACCGGGCGGTCGGCAAAGCGGATGACCCCTTCGAGCAGCTCGCGCTCGGCGGCGTGGAAGACACCGGCGTCGGTGCCCTCGGCGATCATCGCCTTCACCTCTTCCTCGGTGACGGCGGACGGCGCCTCGCCGCGGGCGCCGAGCAGGCCGAGCACCGCCTCGGTCGAGAGGCGGAGGAACCAGACGACGGGCTTGCCGATGGTCGCGAGCACCGCCATCGGCCCGGAGACGGTGGCGGCAAGCCCCTCGGCGTTGCGCAGCGCCAGCCGCTTCGGCACCAGCTCGCCGATGATGAGCGAGACATAGGTGGTGGCGACGACGACGAGCGCGAAGGCGAGCGGGCCCGCGATCGTGGCGACCGCCGGGATGCCGCGCAGCACCTCGGCGATCGGCTCGGACAGCGTCGCCCCGGAATAGGCGCCGGCGAAGATGCCGATGAGGGTGATGCCGATCTGGACGGTGGAGAGGAACCCGGTCGGATCCTCGGCGAGGCGCAGCGCGCGCTCCGCGCCGCGGTTGCCGGCCTTGGCCATGATCTCGAGGCGCGGCCGCTTCGAGGAGACGATGGCAAGCTCGGACATGGCGAAGAACCCGTTCAGGACGATCAGGACCAGAACGATAACCAGCGAGACAGCCATCCGGCTTCCTTGAGCGGCGAGGCGCAGACGGGGCGCCCCGCCCCCCTCATAGGGAAATTTCGGCGCGGATGCACGGGGGGTTGTGGCCCGGCCCATGGGCGGAAATCCGCCGCTGGCTGCCGCTCCGGTTGACGGACCCGGGGTTCTTCAGGAAGGTTTAGGATTAACGAGGCAGCGACCGGAGAGTCGACATGCGGGCAGCGAAGCTTGCCGCCATTCTGGCGGCAGTGTCGGTCTTGCTTTCGGGATGCGCGGGCACCCCGCCGGTTCAGCCGGCGCCCGAAGTTTCTCGCGCCCTGCCGCTCTACCCGAACGAGACGCCGGAGCTGCGTGGCCTGATCGACGGTGCGGCGGCGCGGTACGATGTGCCGGAGGATCTGGTGCAGCGCGTGGTGATCCGCGAGAGCCGCCACCGGCCGGAGGCGCGCAACGGCCCGTACTGGGGCCTGATGCAGATCCTGCCGGCGACGGCGCGCTCCATGGGTTTCCAGGGCAAGCCGGAGGGCCTGCTCGACCCGGCGACCAACCTTGAATACGCGGTGAAGTACCTGCGTGGCGCGTGGCTGGTGTCGGGCGGCGACCGCGACCGGGCTGTCGGCCTCTACGCGCGCGGCTACTACCACGAGGCCAAGGCCGCGGGTCTGCTCGACGAGACCGGCCTGCGCTGACGCCCGGCTTGCGCGGGCGCGGAGCGTCGGCTTAGGCTGGTCCGATCCGCGTCGGGGAGCGTTCCGGAGCCATGCAGACGGTCTATTCGCCGCGCCACGCCGGGCACGACGGCAACACCGAGCTGCAGCCGGGCGCGATCGTGCCGGCGTTCGAGTTGCCGCGCCGGGCCGAGATCGTGCGCGCCCGCGTGGAGGCGGTGGGCCTCGGGCCGATCCGCGAGCCGGACACCCACGACCTGACGATCGCGGCGCGGGTGCACGCGCCGGACTATCTCGATTTCCTCGCCGGTGTCTGGGGCCGCTGGCAGGCCGCCGGGCGTGACGGCACAGCCATGCCGTTCGTCTGGCCGCGCCCGGGCCTGCGGGCCGACGTGCCGCCCGACGACATCGACGGCCTGCTCGGGTTCTATGCGATGGATGCGGGCGCGACGTTCGTCGCCGGCACCTGGGACGCGGTGAAGGTGAGCCACGACGTCGCGCTGACCGCGGCGGGGCTGGTGGCCGGCGGCGCCCGGGCGGCCTTCGCCCTGTGCCGGCCGCCGGGGCACCATGCGGGGGCGCGGTTCGCCGGCGGCTACTGCTACATCAACAACGCGTCCGTGGCGGCGGAATCCCTGCGCCTCGCCGGGGCCGGGCGGGTGAGCATCCTCGACATCGACTATCACCATGGCAACGGCACGCAGGACATCTTCTATGCCCGCGGCGACGTGCAGGTGGTCAGCGTCCATGCCGACCCGATGGTGGAGTACCCCTACTTCCTCGGCCACGCGGACGAGCGGGGCACGGGCGCCGGTCTGGGCGCGAACCTGAACCTGCCGCTGCCGCACGGCACCGACTTCGCCCGGTGGATCGACGCGCTTGCGGTCGCGGCCGAGGCGATCCGGCGGTTCGCGCCGGACGTGCTGGTCGTCTCGGTCGGGGTCGACACCTACCACGGCGACCCGATCAGCCAGTTTCGCCTCGACACGCCGGACTACCCGGTGATCGGCGCGCGCCTCGCCGCGCTCGGGCTGCCGACGCTGTTCGTGATGGAGGGCGGCTATGCGGTCGAGGCGATCGGCGAGAATGCCGTCGGCGTCCTGACGGGCTTCGAGGGCGCATGACGCGCGGCGGGGGGCTGGCGCTCGCGCTGTCCCTCGCGGTGGCGGCGCCTGCTCTCGTACAGCCGGCTCTTGCGCAGCCGGCCGGGCCGCCGCCGACACTGCGCATCGGCACGGCGCCGGCGCCGCCGTTCGTCATGCGCGCACCCGGGGGCGGCTGGGAAGGGATCAGCATTGACCTTCTTGCCGGGGTGGCCGACCGCGCCGGATTTGCCTATCGGCTGGTCGAGGTCGATCCGCCCGATCTGGTCGCCGGAGTGGCGTCCGGCCAGCTCGACGGCGCGATCGGGGCGATCGTGCCCTCCGCCGATGCCGAGCGAATGGTGGATTTCAGCAACGGATATTTCCAGAGCGGGCTTGCGGTCGCGGTGCCGTCGACCCGGCCGGTGCCGGTGCTCGACCTGCTGAAGGCACTGGCGTCGCGGGAATTCCGCGGGGTGCTCGCGGTGCTGCTCGGGCTGACGGTGGTCGTCGGCGTGCTCGCCTGGATGGTCGAGCGGCGCCGGAATCCGCAGTTCGAGCGGTCGCCGGCGCGCGGGCTGTTCAGCGGAGTTCTGGTGGGCGACCGTGACGATGACCACGGTGGGGTACGGAGACAAGGCGCCGGCCACGGTGGCGGGGCGCCTGCTCGGGATCATCTGGATGATCCTCACCCTCGGGCTGGTGGCGCTCGCCACGGCGCAGCTGTCGGCGATCCTGACGGCCGATCGGCTGAACGGCCGCGTCGGCAGCGCCGCGGACCTGAGCCGGCTGCACGTCGGCGCGGTGGCCGGCGCCCCGGCGGTGGCGCGGCTCGCGGCGCTGGGCGGCAAGGTCGAGACGTTTCCGACCCTGAGCGCGGCCCTCGGCGCGCTGGCCGACGGCCAGATCGACGCGCTGGTCCACGACGAGGCCGAACTGGCCTGGCAGGGGCAGACCCTCGGCGGCATCACCCTTGCCCCGGTGCGGTTCCAGCCGGTCGGCTTTGCCATGGCGCTGCCCGAGGGATCGGCGCTGCGCGAACCCGTCAACCGCGCGATCCTCGACACGCTCGGATCGCCGGCGTGGCTCGGTACGCTGCGCTACTATCTCGGGCCGGGCTGAAACGGCATGTTGTGGTTTGATCTTGTCACTACCCAACAATTCGAGGCATCCCTATAGTGCTCGCGAACCGGCCGAGTAGCGACCCGAGGGCATGGCATGCGCTGTCCGTTCTGCGGCAACATCGACACTCAGGTGAAGGACAGCCGCCCGGCGGAAGACCATGTTTCGATCCGGCGCCGCCGGTTCTGCCCGGCGTGTGGCGGACGGTTCACCACCTACGAGCGGGTGCAGCTGCGCGACTTGGTGGTGGTGAAGAAGAGCGGCCGGCGCGAGGCGTTCGACCGTGACAAGCTGGAGCGCTCGATCCGCATCGCGATGCAGAAGCGGCCGATCGAGAGCGAGCGGCTCGACCAGATGATTTCCGGCATCGTGCGGCGGCTCGAATCGATGGGCGAGACCGACATTCCCTCGGACACGATCGGCGCGATCGTCATGGAGGCGCTGGCGCGGATCGACACCGTGGCCTACGTGCGCTTCGCCAGCGTCTACAAGAACTTCCAGGCGGCCGACGATTTCGAGGATTTCGTGTCCGAACTGCGGCCCCCCGCGGCGGTGGGCCGGGAAGAAGACTGACGCCATGGCCGGGAACGCCCGCGATGCGGGCTGGATGCGGACGGCGCTTGGACTCGCGCGCCGGGGGCTGGGGCGGGTCTGGCCCAATCCGGCGGTGGGCTGCGTCATCGTCTCGGGCAATGAGGTGGTCGGGCGCGGGCGCACGGCGGATGGCGGACGTCCACACGCCGAGGCTGCGGCGCTCGCGGAAGCGGGTGGGCGCGCCCGCGGTGCCACCGTCTACGTCACGCTCGAGCCCTGTGTGCGCGAGGGCCGCGCCGGCCCCTGCGCCGAGGCGCTGATCTCTGCGGGCGTGGCGCGGGTGGTGGTGGCGATTGAGGATCCCGATCCGCGGGTGAACGGCGCCGGTATCGCCGCGCTGCGTGCTGCCGGAATCGAGGTCGACCTCGGCTGCCTCGCCGCAGAGGCGACGGCGCTCAATCGCGGCTTCCTGCGACGGGTCACTGCCGGGCGGCCGATGATGACGCTGAAACTCGCGGCGTCGCTCGACGGGCGGATCGCGACGGCGACGGGCGAGAGCCGGTGGATCACCGGGCTGCGCGCCCGGGTCGAGGTCCACCTCCTGCGCGCGCAGGCCGACGCGATCCTGGTCGGCGCCGGCACGGTGCGCAGCGACAATCCGCGGCTCGACGTGCGCGAGCTGGGCATGGGCGACCGCAGCCCGGTGCGGGTTGTGGTCAGCGGCGCGCTGTCGCTGCCGCGGGACAGCCATCTGGCGGCGACCGCGGCCGACGTGCCGCTCTGGCTCTGCCACGACGTCGAGGCGGAGGCGAGCCGGCGCAAGGCGTGGGCCGAATTGGGTGCAGAGCTGATCGAGATCCCGTTCCAGGCGGACGGCCAGCTCGATCTCTCGGCGATGATGCAGCGGCTCGGCGATCGGGGCATCACCCGGGTGCTGTGCGAGGGCGGCGGGCGGCTGGCGGCGGCGCTGATCGAGGACGATCTCGTGGACGAGCTGGTGTGCTACAGTGCCGGGCTCGCGCTCGGCGGATCGGCCGTGCCGGCGGTGGGCGAACTCGGGATCACCGCGCTGCAGCTCGCGCCCCGCTTCGATCTGATCGACGTCGCGCCGATCGGGCCCGACATGCGCAGCCGCTGGCTCCGCCGGCACTGACGCCGCGCCTCCGGCGGCGATTGAATCATCGCGGCGAACCCAGGGCGGGCGCAAGCTAAGAGCGTGCGATTGCCCGGTGCATCAACCCTTGGTATTGTGACGCTCGAATTCGACGGCCGCGTTCGGCTTGACGGCTCGTCAAAACGTTCAACGGAACGAGTTGATGCTCCTAGGGGTTGAGGAAATCATCCGGAGATCACTGCACTTGGCCAGCCCGGCCGAGCGCCTGCGGGTGATTCGGTGAGCGGCGTCGATCCCGAGGGAGACGAGGGGATTCGGCTGTCCCATCGCCTGGTCGCCCTGCACATCGGCGCGATCCTCGTGCTCATCTTCGCCGTGCTGTCCAGCGTCCTGTGGGTCTCACGAGAGCACAACCACCTCGCGGCGGAATCATCAGAAGAACTGGTCCGCGGCGGGCTGTCGGCATTCCGGCTGCGGCTGAGGACCCTGGTGCGCGACTACTCGATCTGGGACGAGGCGTATGACGCGATCGAGTCGGATGACCGGCCGTGGATCTACAGCAACATCGGCAACGCCGCGGCCGAGATCGGCACGCTCGACCTGATCGAGTTCGTCGACACGGCGACCGGCGAAAGCTTTGGCTGGCGCGCCGGCTCTCCCCCGGAGGGCGAGTCGGGACTCCTGCCGCCCGATCTGCTCGCGACGATCTTCGGCCTGCTGCGGGACGGCGATTCGGACGAGGGGGTGGCCAAGACCGTCCTCGCAAAGTTCGGCGGCGAGCCCTGGGCGTTTTCGGTGGCGCGCGTGACGCCGGTCAACGGGCCGCCGCCGGGCGTGGCCGTGGAAGACCTGCCGCTGCAGATCCACGGGCTGCGCCTGAACGACGCCCGGCTGCGGCAGATTGGCGGCCCGCTGCTGCTCGACAACCTGCAGTTGGCGGACGCGCCGGCTCCGGGCCGCGCCTCGATCGCGCTGCTCGACCACGACGGGCACGTCATCAGCTATGTGACCTGGAGTCCGCCGAAGCCGGGCGCGCGCATCCTGAAGCAGGTGGCGCTGCCGCTGCTGATCGCGCTGCTTACCGTGGCGACGATCAGCGGCATCAGCGCCCGTCACGCGGCCCGCTCGGCCCGGCGGCTCGAACGTGCGCTCCACGATGCGAAGGCCGCGGACCACAGCAAGAGCGAGTTTCTGTCCAATGTGAGCCACGAACTCCGGACGCCGATGAACGGCATCCTCGGGGTAGCCCAGCTGCTCGAAACCACCCCGCTCGACGCCGAGCAGCGAGAGCTGCTCACGATGCTGTTCACCTCGGCAAACGCGCAGATGGCGCTGATCTCCGATCTCCTCGACTTCAGCCGGATCGAATCGGGCAACCGCGAGCTGGTGCTCGCCCCGTTCCGCCCGGCGGAGGTGATGCGCGACGTGACCGACATGATCCGCGTCGCCGCGGACAGCAAGGGCATCCGCCTCGATGCGCGTTGGGAGACCATCGAGGGCGTCGACCTGCTCGGCGACGGCAAGGCGTTCCGGCAGATCGTCACCAACCTCGTGTCGAACGCGGTGAAGTTCACCGAGGCGGGCAGCGTCGACGTGACGGCCGGGCTGCGCCCCGACGGCGGGCGCGCGGTCGTCTTCGTGCAGGTGACCGACACCGGGCGGGGCATCTCGGCCGAGGCGCTGCCGCGGATCTTCGATCGATTCTATCAGGTGGACGGCTCGTCGACGCGCAGCGCCGAGGGCACGGGGCTGGGTTTGGCGATCAGCCAGAGCCTCGCCGAGATGATGGGGGGGGCAATCCACGTGGAAAGTGTGTTGGGCAAGGGGTCGACCTTCGTCTTCAGCGCGCCGTTCGAGGCGGTGGCAGAACCGGATGGAGCGCGCCATGCCGCCTGAGTCCCTCGCTGGCGACGACATCCTGATCGTCGAGGACAATCAGGTGAACGCGCTCATCCTGCGGACGATGCTGCGCAAGCACGGCTATGAGCCGCGCATGGCCCGCGATGGCGAGGAGGGGGTCGCGATGACGGCTCGGCACCGGCCGCGCCTGGTGCTCATGGACCTGCACATGCCGCGGCTGGACGGCTTTGCCGCCGCGTCGGCGATCCGCGAGCGGATGAACGGAGCGAGCCCGGTGCTGGTGGCGGTGACGGCGACGGCGACCGGCGACGTCGAGGCGGCGTGTCGCGACGCGGGGTTTTCCTGCGTGCTGCCGAAGCCGATCCTGATCGGCGATCTCGTCGGGATGGTGCGGCGCTACCTCGACTGAGGCTCGCGGCGGGCTCCGCCCCCGCGAGATGCGCGGGGGGCGGAGAGCTTGGGGATGTCAGGCGGCGTGCCGGAGCGCCTCGAGTTGGTGCAGGAACGCCAGATGCTCGGGGCAGTGGGCCAGGTAGAACCGATTCAGCCAGTGGTCGGGGGCGATGCCGCCGTCGGACCAGAAGGTATAGTCCTCGGTCAGCTCCTCACCGGCGGCGAGGTCGCGCAGCGCCGTGGTGTGATCCTCGGTGAGCGCCGGCCAGACGCCGAGCCCGACGTTGGCATCGGGCGTGACCCGGTGGTTCATGAATTGCATGCCGTCGGTGTACCACAGGAACTTGTCCGAGGGCTTGTGCAGGTAGCCGCCGTGCAACGCGAACCGCCGTTCGCGCGGCGTGAGGCGTTCGAAGGACGTTTCGTCACACGCGTGCATGGACTCGTCATATTCCCATAGACGAGTACCGGCCTTGATCGGCCGAGTGGCAAAGATGCCCATCCCATGGATAGAGCTATTCTTGAAGTCAACGTCAACAAGCCAACCCAATTCCACGATCCTCTTCTGGACACTTAATGTTCGTTGCGCGTTTAACGCGATGCGACCGTGTTGGAGTATTAATATTTACAGTTCATTGACCAGCACTCGCGAAACGTCCGCAAGTGACTTAAGTGATTCAAATCTTAATGAACGATTAACAACGCAAACGCGCAGCGAAAACGGTTGCAGAAACCGTTCCGGTTCGTCTTTTCACGTCAGTTGGACGTCAGGAGGTCGATCGTCCGTCCAAGGCTTGCGGTCGCCGTCGCGATGGCGATGACACGCGCCCAAGATGCGAGCGGCGCCTCGGTGATGTAGACCGTGTCTTCATCATGAATGACGAATTCCCGCGCGGCGAAGACGCCTTCGGGGCGCGTGAGGTCGATGAGGTAGGCCATGCGCTGCGGCCCCACCAGATCGCTGGTGCCGAGCACCCGGTTCGCCACCGTCGCGGGCTCGTCGCGGAACACGAAGACGCCGGTGGGGTCGGCGCTGCGGAAGTCGAGGCCGCCGGCGGTGGCGATCGCTTCGAGCGCCGACATGTCGCGCTTGTTGAACGGCACGCGCGCCTGGCCCGAGGTCGCGCCGAGCGCGGTGAACGACCGGCGATCCTCCTCGACGACGATCTGGTCGTTGGGGCGCAGCGCGATGTCGAGCGCCGGGTTGTCGTAGAGATCCTGCAGCCAGATCTTGCCGATGTTGCCGCCCCGCTCGATGCGGACCTGCGCCACGTCGGGGACCGTCGAGACGCCACCCGCCTTGGCGAGCATTGCCGACAGGCGGCGGGTCGAGACGTCGATCGGGAAGATCCCCGGGTTGCGCACCCCGCCCATGACGCTGACCGTGGCGCCATCGCCGGCGATGCGGACCACTTCGACCTGCGGGTCGGGCGTCTGGCTCGACAGGCGCTGCGTGATGTCCTTCCGCAGCTCGTCGGGCGTCTTGCCGGAGGCCTTCACCTCGCCGACGTAGGGCACGAAGATCTCGCCCGACTGGTCGACCTTGAGCGCCTCGAGGTTCGAGGCCCGCTGGCCGACGCCGGCGAGGATGCCGTTGTCGACGTTCTCCCAGACCCGGACAGAGACGGCGTCGCCGGCGCGGATCGTCTCGGGCGACAGGACGCCGGCGTCGGTAAAGGCCGGCGCGATGGTCGTGGCCTCCACCGGCCGGGTGATCTGGGCCACCTCCGGCGTGACATCGACGAGATGGATGCCGAGCTCGGTCTGGTTGGTGCCGCGGATGATGTCTGTGGAGGTCGGGCCGGAACGCGGCAGGGTGCAGGCGGCGAGGGTTGCGATCATCGCGATCATGCCAACGAGCATGCGCACGAGCGTCGCCGCTGCGATCCGCGTCCCCTGCATCGACTGCCTCGCTCTGCTCGTTCTTCTCGCCGGTTGGCTTGAGGCGGGAGACTACCCCGGAGCGGCCGCGCGGGGCCAGATCGAAACGTCCTGCCCGTGCGCAGGTGACGCAGGCTGTGGCCGCGCGGGCATACCTCCGGCTTGCCGCAATCGCGCCGAGGCGCTAGAGCCTCGGACATGTTCACGGGAATCGTTAGCGATGTCGGCACCGTCGAGCGCCTGGAGGACCGGGGCGACCTGCGTGCCCGCATCCTATGCGCCTATCCGGCCGCCGGGATCGCGCTCGGCGCCTCGATCGCCTGCGACGGCATCTGCCTGACGGTCGTCGACCGCGGCACCGGGACGGAGGGCAGCTGGTTCGACGTCGACATCTCGGCCGAGACCGTCGCGCGCACCAACATCCGCAGCGGGGCGGTGGGCTGGGTCACCGGCCGCCGCGTCAATCTGGAGCGGTCGTTGCGCCTCGGTGACGAGCTGGGCGGGCATATCGTGTCCGGCCACGTGGACGGGCTCTGTACCATCGTCGGCATGACGGGCGAGGGCGACAGCGTCCGCTTCACCTTCGAGGCGCCGGAGCGGCTGGCGCGCTACATCGCGCCCAAGGGCTCGGTGGCGCTGAACGGCACCTCGCTGACGGTGAACGAGGTGGACGGGGTGCGCTTCGGCGTCAACATCATCCCGCACACCGCGCAGGTGACGACCTGGGGCACCGCGCGCCCGGGCGATCCGGTCAACCTCGAGATCGACACGCTGGCGCGCTACGTCGCCCGGCTCGCCGACTTCGCCGCCGCATGACCGCACCGCTGCACGGGCTCGGCCACAACCGCGGCCCGGCGATGGACGACGGCGTGAGCTGGCGGCGGCACTGCTGGCGCGAGGCGCGCGAGGCGCTGCTGCCGCACCTGCCGATCGAGGTGGTCCGGATGCGGGTCCGCCGCGCGCGCGAGCTGGGGCTCGACTACCGGACCTATGCCACCGCCCGCGAAACCACCGGCCGTGACATCATCGCATTCCTGTTCTCGTCGAACGCCCTGCGGGTGCTGCGGCCGCAGGATCCGGTGCCGCCCGCGCGGGCAGAGCGGCTGCGCGCGATCACCGGCGCCGCGCGGGCGCTCGCGGCCCAGCCGCCTGCCGACGCCGCGGCGCTCGCCGCGCGGCTGGCCGCCGAGCAGGGCATCCACTTCGCCGCCTCGGGCCGCGCCCCGCGCTTCTCGGCACCTTGGGCGACGATCCGCGCCGACGTGCTCGCGGCGATCGGCGACCTGCCGCCGGGGGGTGTCTGGCTGGTGGCGGAGACCTCCGAGGAGCGGCTCTGGTGCGAGGCCGCGCGGCTGGGCGGGCATCTCTCGGGCGACCGCTTCTTCAGCCTCCCGGCGCGCTAGCGCTGGCGTTCCGGCCGGCCGTGCGCTATGGCGCCGGACGTAGCGAAGGCGGGAACCATGTCCAGCAATACGGACCAGACATACCGGGACGCCATCTCGTCGGTGGACGAGATCATCGAGGATGCCCGCAACGGCCGCATGTTCATCCTCGTCGACCACGAGGACCGCGAGAACGAGGGCGACCTGGTCATCCCGGCCCAGATGTGCACGCCCACGGCCATCAACTTCATGGCGACGCACGGCCGCGGCCTGATCTGCCTGACGCTGATGGGGGAACGGCTCGACGCGCTCGGCCTGCCGCTGATGGCGGCGTCGAACTCGTCGCGGCACGAGACCGCGTTCACCGTCTCGATCGAGGCGCGCGAAGGCGTCACCACCGGCATCTCGGCGCACGACCGCGCCCGCACCGTCGCCGTGGCGATCGACCCGCGCTCCGGCCCGCAGGACATCGCGACGCCGGGCCACATCTTCCCGCTGCGCGCCCGCGACGGCGGGGTGCTGGTGCGCGCGGGCCATACCGAGGCGGCGGTCGACATCGCGCGCCTCGCCGGGCTGAACGCCTCGGGCGTGATCTGCGAGATCATGAACGAGGACGGCACCATGGCGCGCCTGCCCGACCTCGTTGCCTTCGCGCAGCGGCACGGGCTGAAGATCGGCACGATCTCCGACCTGATCGCCTACCGCCGGCGCTACGACAATCTGGTGCGCGAGACCGCCGTCTCGATCGTCACCTCCGAGTTCGGCGGCCCCTGGCAGATGCGCATCTTCGCCGACGCGGCCAGCGGCGGCGAGCACATCGCGCTCTCCAAGGGCGATCTCAGCACGCCCGAGCCGGTGCTGGTGCGGATGCACGCGCTGAACCCGCTCGAGGATGTGCTCGGCGTCCATGCCGGGCGCAGCCACCAGCTGCACGATGCCATGCGCCTGATCGGCGCCGAGGGGCGCGGCGTCGTCGTGCTGCTGCGCGACACCGGCGCGAAGCTGGAGCTTGGCGACCACGTTTCGCCACACCGGCTGCGGCAGTACGGCATCGGCGCTCAGATCCTCACGGCGCTCGGCCTTGGCGAGCTGATCCTGCTGACGAACTCGCCGAGCCCGCGGCCCGTGGCGCTGGAGGGCTACGGCCTGACCATCACGGCGACCCGGCCCATTCCGGCGCGGAGCTGACCTGTGGCGAGCATCCAATCCCATACCGTCCTGCCGCGGCCGAAGTTCACCGCGCCGACCCGCGTGCTGATCGTCATCGCGCCGTACTACCGCGACATCGCCGACGGGCTGCTCACCGGCGCGCAGGCCGCGCTCGCCGATGCGGGTGTGGCGGCAGAGGTGATCGAGGTGCCGGGCGCGCTCGAGGTGCCGACGGCCATCAAGCTCGCCAGCCGCAGCAACAGCTATGACGGGTTCGTCGCCCTCGGCTGCGTGATCCGGGGCGAGACGACCCACTACGACACGGTCTGCAACGACAGCTCGCGCGGGCTGACGCTGCTCGGGCTCGACGGTCTCTGCATCGGCAACGGCATCCTGACCGTGGAGAACCACGCGCAGGCGGCGGTGCGCGCCGATCCCGCCGGCCAGAACAAGGGCGGTGGCGCCGCCGACGCCGCGCTGCACCTGATCGCGCTGGCCCGGCGGTTCCGCGGGGGCCGCTCGTGAGCACGCCGCGCCCCTCCGCTGCCGATGCCCGCCAGATGCGCTCGGCCGCCCGCTTCTACGCGGTGCAGGCGCTGTTCCAGATGGAAGCGGCAGAAGCCGCGCTGCCGGCGGTGCTCGACGAATTCGAGACGCACCGCATCGGGTCCGAGATCGACGGCGCGACCTATGCCAAACCCGATCTCGGCCACTTCCGCGCGGTGGTGACGGCGGCGGTCAGCGATCAGGCGCGCGTCGACCAGATGATGAATGCGGCACTGGTGGCGCGCTGGCCGATCGACCGCATCGACCCGACGCTGCGCGCCCTGTTCCGCGCGGCGGGCGCCGAAATGACCGCGACGGCGACGCCGCCCAAGGTGACGATCACCGAGTACGTCGACGTCGCGAAGGCGTTCTATCCCGCCGGCAAGGAAGCGGGCTTCGTGAACGCCGTGCTCGACCACATGGCCCGCGCCGCGCGTCCCGAAGCCTTCGCCTGAGCCGGCCGCGCCGACGCGTGCGGCGCGCTACTGGTTCTGCTTCAGGCAAGCCTCGTCATTCGGCCGGCACTTGACGCGCCTTGGCGCGTCGCGGCGCGTCCGGTTCGTCTCCTCGGCCTGTGCCTTCTGCCGCCGCTCGGCCTGCGCCTGCCGGCGCGCATCCGCGTCGGCCTTGGCCTTCGCGTTGGCCGCCGCCTGTTGCCGCCGCTCTGCCTGCTGCCGGCGCTCCGCCTGGGCCTTTGCCTTGGCGTCCGCGTCGGACTTGGCCTGAGCCTCCGCCCGCGCCTTGGCGCGGCGCTCGGCCTGCGCGTGCTGGCGCGCCTCCGCGTCGGCCTTGGCCTTGGCGTCTGCCCGGGCCTGCTGCCGGCGTTCGGCCTGCGCCTTTGCCCGGGCGTCCGCCTCGGCCTTTGCGCGCCGGTCCGCCTGTGCCTTGCGGCGCGCGTCGGCTTCCGCCTCGGCCTGCGCCTTCTGCCGCCGCTCCGCCTGCGCCTTCTGCCGGGCGTTGCGGTCCCTGTCCGCCACGGCGTCGCGGCGCCGGTCGGCCTCGATCGCGGCCTGCCGGGCCTCGCGCCGCTGCGCGGCGAGGCGCGCCTCGCGCTCCTCCTCCGCCTGGCGGGCGCGACGGTCCTCGCGCCGCTCGGCCGCCAGCCGCGCCTGACGGCGCTCGGCCGCCTGACGCTCAGCCTGCCGCAAAGCCCGGTCGTCCGGGGCCTGCCGCGCCGGGTGGAACCCGCGCACCCACGGCTGCGGCCGATCCGGATCCGGCACCACCAGCCAGCCGAGCGTGTCCCGCCGATCGTCGTCATAGGCGCGCACCGCCATCGGGCCGCGGTCCCAGCGGCGGGCGCGCGGATCCCAGTAGCGATCCCGCTCCCAGCCCCAGGGGTGATCCGGCCGGTCGTCCGCCCACTGCCAGCGCGGCCGCGGATAGAACTGTCGGTCGTGCCAGTCGAACTGGCGCCGGTGCCAGTAGTCGTCCCAGCCGTCGGAGTCCTCGTCGTCGTGGTCGTTGCCGAACAGCTGCGCCACCAGCAGCGCGGCGCCGAACGCAAGCGCGCCCGTCAGCAACGGGTTGGGTTGCAGGCCGGAAGTCGTCGCCTCCGCCACCGGCGCGACGTAGGGCTGCACGGTCTGGCGCGTGGTGTAGACCGCTTCCGGGTCATAGGTCGGGACGTAGACCACCTTCGGATCGGCGGGCGCGATCGAGATCTGCCCGGCCTCGTGGGTGGTGACACTCTGGGCGGCGTTGTCGGACAGATAGCCCATGTCCTTCGCCTCGGCCCGCTTGCGCTGCACCGCGGCCAGAACATCGTCGTCCTGTGCGAGCATGGCGTGGCCCAGCCGGTCGGTCGCCTCGAGGTCGTCCGACATCCGCTTCACCACGGTCGGAAAGCCGGATGCGAGCACCAGCACGCTCGGGTCCCAGTTCTTTTCCTGGAGCGTGCTTGCCAGCTCGTCGTCCGACATGCTCTCGGACTCGCCGAGGAACCGCTCGGCCTCGACGATCTGCAGCGGGTAGGTGGAGGCAACGAGCACCTGCGCCAGCAGCGCATCGGGATAGAGCGCGACGGGCGCCACGAGGTCGTCGAGTTCGTCGTCGGTCAGGAGAGTCGGCTCGGGCAGGTCCGAGTCGGTGGTGTCGGACAGGTCGGACTGCCGCTGCTGCTCGCTCACCGCGTCGCGCAGGGCGTCCTGCGCGCTGGCGGCGATGGGGGCGAACGCGGTCGCCAGACCCGCGACCATCGCGACCACGGCGGAAAGCGTGTTCATCGGCTCAAACTCCACGCCAGGGGTGCAGCCCGGGCTCCGGGGAGAAACGTCGCGCACCCGGCGCCGGTTCCTCCCGAGGCTGAAACGCAAGCCGCGGCGCCTTCCGTTGCGGCTCAGTCGAAGCGTCGGCCCTGCGGGAATCCGCGGGGCGCCATGCGGCCGGCGTCGGCGCGCCGTCCGATCCACTCGTCGAGTTCGGGCTGCGCCACGGTGCGGGTCCGTCCGGCCGGATCCTTCCACGTCAGGCCGTCGGCCAGCGTGAACGTGGTGGCGTCGGACAGGCCGCCGTCCTTGTAGCGTTGCAGCCGGGTGCCCTTGCCGCGGGTCATCTCGTCCAGCTCGGACAGCGGGAAGACCACGAGCTTGCGGTTGTCCCCGACCACGGCCACGTGGTCTCCCCGGATGGCGCGGCACACCTTGGCGCGCACGCCCTCCTTGAGGTTCAGCACCTGCTTGCCGGCGCGGGTCTGCGCGATCGCCTCGTCTTCCGGCAGGACGAAGCCGTCGCCGGCGTCGGAGGCGAGGAGCAGCTTGGCGCCCGGCGTATGGACGAACAGCGCCAGCACCTGCGCCTCGTTCGGCAGGTCGAGCATCAGGCGCACCGGCTCGCCCATGCCGCGGCCGCCGGGCAGCGCGCTGCCGGCGAGGGTGTACATCCGGCCATTCGAGGCGAAGAGCAGCAGCTTGTCGGTGGTCTCGGCGGGGATCAGGAAGCGCGGGCCGTCGCCGTCCTTGAACTTCAGCTCCGTGCCGGGGTCGATGCGGCCGCGCATCGCCCGGATCCAGCCCATCTCGGAGCAGACGACGGTGATCGGCTCGCGCTCGATCATCGACTTCGAGCGACACCTCCTCGACCTCCGGCGCGTCGTCGAAGGTGGTGCGCCGCGCGCCGCCCTTCGCGCTCTTGCCGAACGTCTTGCGGGTCTCGCGGATCTCGTCGGCGATTCGGCGCCATTGCGCGTCTTCCGAATCCAGAAGCTCGATCAGCCCGGCGCGCTCGGCGGTCAGCGCGTCGCGCTCGCCGCGGATCTCCATTTCCTCGAGCTTGCGCAGGTTGCGCAGGCGCATGTTGAGGATCGCCTCGGCCTGCACCTCGGTCAGGGTGAACTCGGCGATGAGCTGGGCCTTGGGGTCGTCGTCGTAGCGGATGATCTCGATCACCCGGTCGAGATTGAGGTAGGCGACGAGGAAGCCCTCGAGGATTTCCAGCCGCGCGTCGATCCGCGCCAGACGGTGCCGCGACCGGCGCAGCAGCACGTCGCGCCGGTGATCGAGGAACGCGCGCAGCACCTCGCGCAGCGTCGAGACCTGCGGGGTGCGCCCGTCGATCAGCACGTTCATGTTCATCGCAAAGCGCGTCTCGAGGTCGCTTGCCCGGAACAGCATCTCCATGAGCACGGCCGGGTCCACCGTCCGCGCCCGCGGCTCCAGGATCAGGCGGATGTCCTCGGTGCTCTCGTCGCGCACGTCGGCGAGGATCGGGATCTTCTTCTCGTTGATGAGCGCCGCCAGCCGCTCGATCAGGCGGCCCTTGGGCACCTGATAAGGGATCTCGGTGACGACGATCTGCCAGGTCCCGCGGCCGAGATCCTCGACGTTCCAGCGGGCGCGCAGGCGAAAGCCGCCGCGGCCGGTGCGGTAGGCGTCCTTGATCGCCGCGCGCGGCTCGACGATGATCCCGCCGGTCGGAAAATCCGGCCCCTGCACGAAATCGAGCAGCTTCTCGTCGGTCGCACCCGGATGCTGGATCAGGTGCAGGCAGGCCGCACAAAGCTCGTCGATGTTGTGCGGCGGGATATTCGTCGCCATGCCGACGGCGATGCCGGACGAGCCGTTGGCGAGCAGGTTCGGGAAGGCCGCGGGCAGCACCACTGGCTCCTGCTCCGACCCGTCGTAGTTGTCGCGGAAGTCGACCGCGTCCTCGGCCAGCCCCTCCATCAGCGCGGCGGCCGCGGCGGTCAGCCGCGCCTCGGTGTAGCGCTGGGCGGCGGGGTTGTCGCCGTCGATGTTGCCGAAGTTGCCCTGTCCGTCGACCAGCGGATACCGGACGTTGAAGTCCTGCGCGAGGCGGGCCAGCGCGTCGTAGATCGCCTGATCGCCATGCGGGTGATAGTTGCCCATCACCTCGCCGACGATCTTCGCGCACTTGCGAAAGGCGCCGGTCGGATCGAGCCGCAGGCCGCGCATGGCGTAGAGGATGCGGCGATGCACCGGCTTCAGGCCGTCGCGCGCATCGGGCAGCGCCCGGTGCATGATCGTCGACAGCGCATAGGTGAGGTATCGCTCGCCGAGGGCGCGGTCGAGCGGTTCGATCACCTCGGAGGGCAGATCGTTGGACGGGATGTCGGGGATATCGTTGTCGTCGGCCATAGATATGGTGTACCGCGCCGGTCAGCGCGGATCCACTTCAATCGCCGGAGCCCCGGGGCCCCGGCCGTCAGGCGCGCTGGGCGTGTCCGCAGTCGAGCGGCTGCTGAACTGAGCCTGACAGTGCCCGCGCGATGTGCCGGCCGCGCTCGAGATAGGCGTCGGCATGGTTGAGGTCGAGCATCTCGCCCAGCACTTCGTTGTGGAAGTACGGGATGAACGGGTTGCGCGCGCCACCGCCCGAGAAGGTCAGCTCGGAGAAGTAGGTCTTCGACCCCTGCTGCAGGAAATCCACCCGGACGTGCATGAAGTCCTCGGACAGCCGCTTGGCCTCGGTCACCATCCGCTCGAAGTCGGCGGGGCGGCGCGGCGGCCGTTCGGCCGATTCGGGATGGCCGTTCCAGTGGAAGTCGACCGGCCCCCAGTTCAGGTCGAACAGCGCATGGCGGAAACGCCCCGGCCCGCGCTCGCTGATGTAGAGCACGAAGATCGGCTGACCGTGCAGGCAGTAGAACTTGTATTCCTTGATCGAGTTGACCGGGCCGACGTCTTCCTCGGCCAGCCAGCGCTTCGGGATGCCGCGATAGTGCATCTCGCCGAGGATGCGCCAGTGGTCCCACTCGCCGAGACGGCCGAGCTGGGCCGCGAGCGCCCGGCGCCGCACCGGCTCCACCTCGTCGATGAAGTGATTCTGCCCGCAGCCGAAGGTGGACTTCAGCACGTAGCGCCGGGGCAGCCGCGCCTCGGCAAGCTGCGCGCCGGTCTCGAAGGTGCCGTAGAGCTCCGGTGCCGGGATCTCGGCACCCTTGTAGCGCAGGTATTCCCGCACCGCCGCCTTGTCCGCCGCCAGCGTCATCAGCGGATTGGGGTGGTTCATGAACTGCCAGCGAACCTTCTCGTTCACCCAGCGCGGTGTCTCGAAGTCGGGCATGTGCGAATTGCGGACGGCATAGTGATACGTCACCGCCTCAAGGTCCGAACGGAAGGTGCGGTCGTAGGCCTCGGCCTGGACGGGCCGCGAAAGGGTGCCGAGGCCGTTCCGCAGCCGTGCCACCCGCCACGCCCAGCGATGCCGCCGGTCAATCTCCCTCAGGAACCCGTCCCGGTCCCGGTCGAACCTTGGCATGGCTCACTCCCCCCCCCAACGCACACACGACATCGACGTCATTCCGGGCGACGCGATCAAGAACTCTGCTGTGCAGGAATCCAGTATTCTTCGCGGCTGTCGAGCTGGGCTCTGCAAAACCTGGGAGAATGCCCCCGGCCATCAAGATTGGCGAAACCATTTAACTCGTCACTACTGCGACGGATCGCAGCCCCCGATATCCCCGGGATCGAAAGATATCCGAGATTCCGGAGCCATGCAAGTATCGCGGGAGAAATGGTTATCGAGCGTGGGCGGAGTACGTCTCTGGCGTGTAGCCTTTCGGCCTCACGGGGCCGGTCGCTGCGACCGGCGCGATTGACGCGATGCGCCCTTGCCGGGATTGTCCGGGCGCCTGCGCCACAACGGGAGCCGTGATCCGGCCGATGCGAACCATCCTCGTCACCGGCGCGTCGTCCGGCATCGGTCGCGACGCCGCCTGCACCCTGCGGCAGCGCGGCTGGCGCGTGCTTGCCACCTGTCGGCAGGCAGAGGACGCGGCCCGGCTGGCGGCCGCAGGGGTCGAGCCGCTGACGCTGGAACTCGCCTCTGAGGAGAGTGTCGCGGCGGTCGCGGACGAAACGCTGGCGCGCACCGGCGGTCGGCTCGACGCGCTGTTCAACAATGCCGCCTTCGCCACCCCGGGCGCGGTCGAGGACCTGCCGCGCGCCGCGCTGCGCGAGATCTTCGAGGTGAACCTCTTCGGACAGGTCGACCTGACCAACCGCCTGCTGCCGGCGATGCGTCGGGCGGGTGCCGGGCGGGTGGTGATGAACTCGTCGGTGCTCGGGCTGGTGGCGGCGCCCTGGCGGGGCGCCTACGTCGCGACCAAGTTCGCGCTGGAGGGCCTGACCGACGTGCTGCGGCTGGAGCTGGCGGGGACCGGCGTCCATGTGGTGCTGATCGAGCCCGGGCCGATCGACACGCCGTTCCGCAGGAACTCGATCCTGCACTTCGAGCGGCATGTCGACTGGCGCGCCTCGCCGCACCGGGCGGCCTACGAGGCGCGCCTGCTGCCGCGGCTGCACGCCGAGACCCCCGGTGCGGGACAGCATCCGCCGTCGGCCGTCACGGCGCGCCTCATCGAGGCGCTGGAGAGCCGCAGGCCGCGGGCGCGCTACGGCGTCACCGGCACGACGCGCGGCGCGGCGATCATGCGGCGGATATTCCCGACGGCGCTGAGCGACCGCATCCTCCGGTTGCGCTGAGCTGCGCGCAAGGCGCTTCCCCTGGGGCGGAAAAGCAATAGAGTGCGGCGTCAGGCAGTCACGACAGAAAGAAGAACCGCCGTATGGGGCACGTCATCACTTTCGCCCAGCAGAAGGGCGGGGCCGGAAAGACCACGCTTCTCGCACATCTTGCCGCCGCCTGGGCCGAGGCCGGTCGGTCGGTCGCGGTGATGGACCTCGATCCGCAGCGGTCGCTGACCCGCTGGGCCGGGCTCCGGGCCGATCCGGCGATCGAGGTGCTGGAATCGAAGGACTATCGTGCCGGCGGCGATATCCGGGCGGCGAAGAAGGCGTATGACTTCGTGCTGGTCGACTGTCCCGGGGCGGCGACCAGCCTGCTCGAGAACGTCATCCGCGAGAGCGACCTGGTGCTCGCGCCCTGCCAGCCGTCGGGCATGGACGTCTGGGCGCTCGAGACGGTGATCGAGACGGCGGGAAAGCTGAAGCGGCCGCTTCGGATCGTGCTGAACCGGATGCCGCCGCGGCTCGCCAGCCTCGACGAGGTGCTGACCGCGCTCGGGCCGTCGCGGGCGCTGCTGCTCGCCACGCAGCTCGGCAACCGCAACGCCTTCTCGAAGTCGATGCTCGACGGGCGGACGGCGCCCGAGGTGTCCGGGCGCTCGACGGCGTCGGCGGAGATCTACGGCCTCCGGGCGAAGCTCGGCGCGCTTCTGCCGCGGCTCTGAAGGCGTCCTAGAACGCGGGCGCCCCGGCGGTCGCCAGCGCCCAGGCCGCGAGGGCGGCGTTCGCCGCCACGTGGGCCGCCACCGCGTCCGAGAGCCGGCCGCGCCGCAGCGCCGCGAGGCCGAACACAACGCCCGCCAGCGTGCCGGCGAGCCAGCGGCCGTGCAGCAGGCCGAAAAGCGCCGCGGCGATGACGACCGCCAGCGCGGCCGGCACCCCGGCGCGGATCAGCCGCGGCTGCAGATAGCCGCGAAAGAACGCCTCCTCGACCAGCGGCGTCAGCAGCACCGCCCCGGCGATGCGCACCGCGAGCCACCCGCCGCTGGCGTCGGGTGCAGGCGCCGTGAGCAGCCAGCCGGCGCCGACCGCGAGGCCAAGGGCGAGCGCCAGCGGCTCCGGCGCTCCGAGACGTGCCCACGTCCCTGCGAACGGCAGGACCGCGAGCAGCATCACCGCCGCGCGCAGGGGATAGAGGCCGGCCGGGTCCGCCGCGAAGGTGTCGAGCGCCAGCGCCGCCAGCATGGTGGCGACGAACGGCAGGATCAGCGCCGCGCTGTCGTCCGCGCTGTCGCCCGATGCGCGCGCGGCGTGCGTCTCGGCGCGGAGGGCGGGGAGCCGGGTGAGCGCGATCAGCGCGAACGCGAGCAGCGTGAAGGCGAGCCAGCCGGCATGGCTGTGAAAGCCGTTGATCGCCAGCTCCGGCGAGACCCGCGCGCCGATCAGCACCAGCGCGCCGATGCGCACCGCATTGAGCGCGAAGCTCGCCGCGATGGCCAGCGGGAACAGCAGGAGCGCCCGGGGCCAGCGCAGGCTGCGACGCTCGATCCAGAGGTGGGTGGCGAGCAGCGCGGAGATGAGCGCGAACCCCTCCATCCCCGAGCACGGCCCGGCGACCTCCACCGCGAAGTTGTCGAGATGCACGAGGCGCTCGGCGGGAAACACCTCGACGGCGCCGAACGGCGCGAGGCCGCGGGCGACGACGGCGAAGGTGAGATCGGGCAGCGCCGCGTCCGACCACAGCCGATCAGCGAGCCCGAGCAGCTCGGGCGCGACAAGGGCGGCGGCAAGCGGCACGGCGCAGGCCGGCCGCAGCAGCCGCGCCCAGTGGGCGGCGGGCGCCAGCCAGAGCAGCGTGCCGGTGGCGGCGAGCGCCGCGCCGAGGCCCCAGAGCGGCAACGCGGCGTGGAAGGTCCGGGCGAAGTCCTGCGACGCGGGGGCGAGCGCGGGCATCAGGATCAGCACCACGCCCGCGACCTGCACCAGCGGCCACGGCATCGGCGCCGGCCGGGGCGGCAGCGTGAGCAGGACGCCGCGCAGCGCCGGGACGAGGGCGATGACCGCCAGCGCGGCGATTCCCCGGCCGAGCGAGTTGCGCACCGCCATGCACCCGGCATAGGCGCCGGCCGCGCGGCAGTCGAAGTCGACCGCGAACTGGAACACCAGCGCGATCGCGAGGATCTCCGCCGCGGCGAGCGCCAGCACCAGGACGGGAAACGGGCGCGGGACGGGAAGGCTCAGGTCGGACATCGGCGCTCCTTCCCGAAGGTCTGGCCGAGTTCGCGAGGCCATGGTTAAGGATGACTTAAAGGACCGACCAATCAGCCGTCGTCCGCGAGAAATAAAGGCCGCGCCATCCCGCCATTTCGTCTTGTGACGGATCGGCGGTTACGACTATCTTCCCCGCCGGGTAGCGGTTGCGTGGGACTTTTCGGAGGTAACGGAGCGATGCTCCTGAGATTGTGCCTGCTTGCCGTCCCGTTCCTGCTGCTCGCATCCCCGCCGACACTGGCGAAGTGCGACTGCACCCCCATCTCCGCGCCCGAGATCGACGCGGGCAGCGGCCTCGCCGCGCTGGCTGCGGTGGGCGGGATGCTCGCCTATGCCTACGAGCGCCGGCGCCGGCCGTGATCGGCAGGGCCCTCGCAACGCGCTGGAAATGACCGGACCGCGAGGGTAAGCTCGCATCGGCCGCACCGGGGACCAACCCCGGGCGGACGGACAGGCAGAGATGGGAAAGGGCAGTCCCGATGACCGAGATGGTCTATGGCGCCGTGCCGGCGAAGCACGGCGAGCCGATTCTTCCCCAGTGGTGGCGCACGGTCGACCGCGGCTCGCTCGCGGCGATCACCGGGCTGTTCCTGGTCGGAACGCTGCTCGGCCTCGCCGCCTCGCCGCCCCTGGCGGTGAAGAACGGCCTCGACCCCTTCCATTACGTCTGGCGGCAGGCGGGCTTCGGCGCGTTCTCGTTCCTGCTGATGCTCGTCGTTTCGATGATGTCGCCGCAGCGCCTGCGCCGCTGGGGCGTCGTGGTGTTCGGTCTCTCGGTCGTCGCGCTGATGCTGCTGCCGATCTTCGGCACCGACTTCGGCAAGGGGGCGATCCGCTGGTACTCCCTGCGCGTCGTCTCGGTGCAGCCGGCGGAGTTCCTGAAGCCGTCGTTCGCGATCTTCGCGGCCTGGCTGATGGCCGCGAGCTACGACATCAAGGGGCCGCCGGGAAAGGCGATGTCCTTCGCCGTGGCCGTGGTGCTGACCGCGACGCTCGCCCTTCAGCCGGATTTCGGACAGGCCGGGCTCATCATCGCGAGCTGGGCGCTGATGTATTTCGCCGCCGGCGCGCCGGTGGTGCTGCTCGGCTCGGTCGGGGCGGGGGTGATCGGCGTCGGCTGGTTCGCCTACCACAACTCGGAGCACGTCGCGCGCCGCATCGACGGGTTCCTCTCGTCCGACGTCGATCCGCTGACCCAGATCGGCTATGCGACCAACGCGATCCAGGAAGGCGGCCTGCTCGGCGTCGGCCTCGGCAACGGACAGGTGAAGTGGACGCTGCCCGACGCCCACACCGACTTCATCATCGCCGTCGCGGCGGAAGAGTTCGGCCTGCTGCTCTGCATCGTGGTGCTGGTGCTCTATGCGACGGTGGTGGTGCGGTCGCTGATGCGGCTGGTGGGCGAGCGCGATCCGTTCATCCGCCTCGCCGGGACCGGCCTCGCGGTGCAGCTCGGTATGCAGGCGATGATCAACATCGGCGTCGCCGTGCGCCTGCTGCCGGCCAAGGGCATGACCCTGCCGCTCATCTCCTACGGCGGGTCGTCGCTGATCGCCGCCGGCCTCGGCCTCGGCGTGCTGCTCGCGATGACGCGCAAGCGCCCGCAGCACGAGCCGCTCGAGGAGCTGCTGGGGGTGAGCCGCTGAGCGCGCCCGGGGTGCCGCCGCGTCTCGTCATCGCCGCCGGCGGCACCGGCGGGCACATGTTTCCGGCGCAGGCACTGGCCGAGGAGATGCTGGCGCGCGGCTGGCGGGTGACGCTCGCGACCGACGCCCGCGGCGCGCGCTATGCCGGCGGCTTTCCCGACGCGGTGGAGCGGCAGGCGACACCGGCCGCGACCTTCGCGCAGGGCAGCGCCTGGACACGGGCGACGGCGCCCCTGGCGATCGCCGCCGGTGCGCTCGCGACGATCCGGGCGATGCGGCGTGACCGGCCGGCGGTGGTGGCGGGCTTTGGCGGCTATCCGGCGCTGCCGGCGATGATCGCGGCCAGAGCGCTGAAGCTGCCGTGCCTGATCCATGAACAGAACGGCGTGCTCGGCCGGGTGAACCGGGCGTTCGCCGCCCGGGTCGACGTGGTCGCCTGCGGCACGTGGCCGACGCCGGTGCCCGCGGGCGCGCGGGCCGTCGCGGTCGGAAACCCGGTGCGCGCGGCGGTGCTGGCGGAGGCGGCGGCGCCCTATCCCGTGCCGGAGCCTGGGACGGGCGGTGGGCCGGTGGATCTGCTGGTGATCGGCGGCAGCCAGGGCGCGGGCCTGTTCGGGCGGGTGGTGCCGGCGGCGCTCGGTCTTCTGCCCGAGGCGCTGCGGGCCCGGATCCGCCTGTCGCAGCAGGTCCGGTCCGAGGACATGGACCGGGTGCGGATGGCCTATGACGAGATGGGCCTTGCGGCCGAGCTGCGCGGCTTCTTCGACGACGTGCCGGCGCGGCTGGCCGCGGCGAGCCTCGTGGTGAGCCGGGCCGGGGCCTCGTCGATCGCCGACATCACCGTGGTCGGGCGCCCGGCGGTGCTCATTCCCTATGCCGCGGCGATGGATGACCATCAGGCGGCGAACGCCGCAGGGCTGGTTTCCGCCGGTGGCGCCTTCATGCTGCGCGAGGCGGAGTTGACGGCCGAGCGACTGGCAGGGCACATCGCCGCGATCATCGGCGACCCGGACGGAGCGCGCGCGATGGCGGCCGCGAGCCTGTCGGTGGGGCGGCCGCACGCGACAACGGATTTGGCAGCGCTGGTCGAAGAGCTGGCGGAGAAGGGACACGAGGCATGAACGGACAGACGCGCCTGCCCCACGACATCGGGGCGATCCACTTCGTCGGCATCGGCGGCATCGGCATGTCGGGCATCGCCGAGGTGCTGCTGAACCACGGCTTTCAGGTGCAGGGGTCGGACGCCAAGGCGTCGCCGATCACCGCGCGGCTGGAGCAGAAGGGCGCCCGCGTGTTCATCGGCCAGTCGGCCGACAACCTCGAGGGCGCCGAGGTGGTGGTGATCTCGTCGGCCATCAAGCGCGGCAACCCGGAGCTCGACGCGGCGCGGGCGAAGAAGCTGCCGGTGGTGCGCCGGGCCGAGATGCTGGCCGAGCTGATGCGGCTGAAGTCGAACGTCGCGGTCGCCGGCACGCATGGCAAGACCACGACGACCTCGATGGTCGCGGCGCTGCTCGACGCCGGCGGCATGGATCCGACCGTGGTGAACGGCGGCATCATCCACGCCTACGGCTCGAACGCCCGGATCGGGCAGGGCGAATGGATGGTCGTCGAGGCCGACGAGAGCGACGGCACGTTCGTGAAGCTGCCGGCGACGGTGGCGGTGGTGACGAACATCGACCCCGAACACCTCGACCACTACGGCGACTTCGAGGGGGTGAAGGCCGCGTTCGACACCTTCGTCTCCAACATCCCGTTCTACGGCCTCGCGGTCTGCTGCATCGACCACCCGGAGGTGCAGGCGCTGGTCGGCCGGATCACCGACCGGCGGGTCGCGACCTACGGCTTCTCGCCACAGGCGGACGTGCAGGGGAAGAACCTGCGCTTCGAGGACGGCGGCGCGGTGTTTGACGTCGCCCTGAACGGCGAGGGGCGGGTGATCGAGGACGTGCGGCTGCCGATGACCGGCGACCACAACGTCTCGAACGCGCTCGCCGCCGTCGCGGTGGCGCGGCACCTCGGGATCGGGCCGAAGGCGGTCAAGGCGGCGCTGGCGGCGTTCGGCGGGGTGAACCGGCGCTTCACCAAGGTCGGCGTCTGGAACGGCGTCACCATCATCGACGACTACGGCCACCATCCGGTGGAGATCGCCGCGGTGCTGCGTGCGGCGCGGCAGGCCACCAAGGGCCGGGTCATCGCCGTGCACCAGCCGCACCGCTATACCCGGCTGCGCGACCTCTTCACCCAGTTCTGCGGCTGCTTCAACGACGCGGACGTGGTGGCGATCGCCGACGTCTATTCCGCGGGCGAGGCGCCGATCGAGGGGGTGTCGCGCGACACGCTGGTCGGCGGGCTGATCGCGCACGGCCACCGGCGGGCGCTGCCCCTCGCGGGCGAGGAGGCACTGGCGGATTTTGTCAAGGCCGAGTGCGCGCCCGGCGACCTGCTGGTCTGCCTTGGGGCGGGGTCGATCTCGGCCTGGGCGAATGCCCTGCCGGCGCGGCTGGAGAACGGCGCGCGCGAGACGGTCGAGGCCTGAAGGAAGGGCGGTGCGTCGGCCGCCCGAGAGCGGCGGCGTCGGCCCGCCCGCGGACTGGCGTCGGTGGTGAAGCCGGTGTTCGCAAGAAAACCTTGCCTCGCCCGGCGTGATGGGCCGGTTCGGGCCGGCCTCAAGGGCAACGCGCCGCCAGCGGCGCCGGCTCTGCCGCCCTTGATCCCGCCCCGATGCGGCACGGAAGAGGAAGATGCGATGGACATGCCCGCCGTGCGTGGCAGCCTGACCCCCGGCCGGGTGATGGCGGAGCTGACCTGGCTGCGCGTCGGCGGCCCGGCGGACTGGCTGTTCCAGCCGGCCGACGAGGCGGATCTGGCGGACTTCCTCGCCGCGCTGCCGGCGGAGGTGCCGGTGTTTCCGATGGGCGTCGGCTCGAACCTGATCGTGCGGGACGGCGGCGTGCCCGGGGTGGTGATCCGGCTCGGGCGCGGCTTCAACGGCATCCGCGTCGAGGACGGCCGGGTGATCGCGGGCGCCGCGGCGCTCGACGCGCATGTGGCCCGCAAGGCAGCGGAGGCGGGGGTGGACCTCGGCTTCCTGCGCACCATCCCCGGCTCGATCGGCGGCGCGGTGCGGATGAACGCCGGCTGCTACGGCAGCTACGTCGCCGACGTCTTCGTCTCGGCCCGCGCGCTCGACCGTTCGGGCCGGGCGGTGACGCTGACGGCCGCGGACCTCGGCTTCGCCTACCGCGCGTCGGCGGTGCCCGAGGGGATGGTGATCGTCGAGGCCACGCTCGCCGGCCCGGCCGACGACCCTGCGGCCATCGCGGCGCGCATGGAGGACCAGCTCGCCCGCCGCGACGCCAGCCAGCCGACCAAAGACCGCTCCGCCGGCTCGACCTTCCGCAACCCGGCGGGGTTTTCCTCGACGGGGCGGGCCGACGACGTGCACGACCTGAAGGCGTGGAAGCTGATCGAGGACGCCGGCATGAAGGGCGCGCGGCTCGGCGGCGCGCAGATGTCGGAGAAGCACGCCAACTTCCTGTTGAACGCCGATCGGTCAACGGCCGCCGATCTTGAGGATCTTGGCGAATTGGTACGAAAAAAGGTTTTGGAATCATTCGGAATATCGCTAGAGTGGGAAATCATGCGGATCGGGCGTCGCTAGGGGCGCCCGGGCTGCAATAACAAGAACAACCGTACAGGCCGAAAAAGGCCGGCGGTGGGCAGTTTGAGGCGGGCATGTCGAGCAGGACACGCGCCCGCATCGCAGTGCTGATGGGTGGCCGTTCGGCCGAGCGTGAGGTATCGCTCGTCTCCGGCCGTGAATGCGCGGCTGCGTTGCGGTCAGAAGGATACGACGTCGTCGAGATCGACGCCGGCCCGGACCTCGCCGAGGTACTGGTCCGCGAGAAGCCGGACGTGGCGTTCAACGCGCTGCATGGGCGCTGGGGCGAGGACGGCTGCGTCCAGGGCCTCCTCGAATGGCTCGGCATCCCCTACACCCATTCCGGCGTGATGGCCTCGGCGCTCGCCATGGACAAGGACCGCGCCAAGGCGATCTTCGCCGCCGCGGGCCTGCCGGTGGCAAAGGGCATGATCGTCCCCCGCGACGAGGTGCGGCGCACCCATCCGATGCCGCCGCCCTACGTGGTGAAGCCGAACAGCGAGGGCTCCTCCGTCGGCGTCTATCTGGTGATGCAGGGCGCGAACGGCCCGGCGCAGCTGTCCGACGACATGCCCGCGACGGTGATGGTCGAGGAATACGTCGCCGGCCGCGAACTCACCACCTCGGTGCTGGGCGACCGGGCGCTCGGTGTCACGGACATCATCACCGATGGCTGGTACGACTATCACGCCAAGTACGCGCCGGGCGGCTCGCGCCACGAGATCCCCGCGAACCTGCCCGAGGCGATCACCCGCGCCTGCCTCGATCACGCGCTCCGCGCGCACCGGGCGCTCGGCTGCCGTGGCCTCAGCCGCACGGATTTCCGCTGGGACGAGTTCGAAGGGCGCGGCCGGCCTCGTCCTGCTCGAGGTGAACACCCAGCCCGGCATGACCCCGACCTCGCTCGCCCCCGAGCAGGCGGCGCACGTCGGCATGAGCTTCGGCGCGCTGGTGCGCTGGCTGGTGGAGGACGCGTCATGCTCCCGGTGAGGCGTGCCGCACCGGCCACCCCGCGCCGCGATCCGGCGCCCTCGCGGCTGCGCTACCGCCTAACGCGGATTCTGGCTGCGCCCGGGCGTGCGGCGCGCGGTCAACTTCGGCGTGCCGCTGCTTGCGGGCCTGCTGGCGAGCTGGACGATCGTGGCGCAGTTCGATGCCCGCGCCCGCGTCGTCGCCCTGGCCGAGGAGCTGCACGAGAAGATCGTCGACCGGCCGCAGTTCACCATCACCGCGATCAGCGTCCCGGGTGTCAGCCGCGATCTCGCCGAACAGATCCGCGTCGCCGCCTTCGTCCGCCTGCCGGCGTCGAGCCTCGAGCTCGACGTCAACGCGGTGCGCGAGCGGATCGAGGCGCTCGACGCGGTGCAGCGCGCCCGCGTCCGGGCCCTGCCCTCCGGGATCCTCGAGATCCAGGCGGTCGAGCGGGTGCCGGTCGTGGTCTGGCGCGCTCCCGGCGGCATCGAGCTGCTCGACTCCGGTGGCGTGCGCGTGGCCGAGGTCGACAGCCGGATGCGCCGGCCCGACCTGCCGCTGATCGCGGGCGACGGCGCCGCGGCGCACGTCCCCGAGGCGCTGGCGCTGCTGAAGCTCGCCGACCCGGTGGGCGCCCGCGTGCGCGGCCTCGTCCGGGTCGGGGACCGGCGCTGGGATCTCGTGCTCGACCGCGATCAGGTGGTGAAGCTGCCGGAGGACAACCCGACGGCGGCGCTCGGCCAGGTGATGGCGCTCGAGGCGTCTGCGGAAGTGCTGAAGCGCGACGTGTCGGTGATCGACATGCGTGATCCCGCCCGGCCGGTCCTGCGGCTGACCGAGCGCGCGGTCACGGAACTGAAACGGCTGAAGACGGGCAAGACGGGAGAGGATGCATGAGGCGGCAGCTCTATGAAGTGCAGCGGGCGATGCGGGCTCGCCGCGAGACGGCGCTGCGCCGCGGTGTCATCGCGGTTCTCGACATCGGCACGTCCAAGGTGGCGTGCCTGGTCCTGCAGTTCGTCCCCGAGGAGATCGGCGAGGCGGGCGACACCCGCCCGGTGCTGCGTCAGGGCGCCTTCCGGGTCATCGGCGCGGCCAACACCCGCTCGCGCGGCGTCGCCTTCGGCGAGATCTCCGCGATGGAGGAATGCGAGCGCGCGGTACGTACCGCGATCCAGGGCGCGCAGAAGATGGCCGGCCTGCGGGTCGATCACGTTATCGTCTCGTTCTCCGGCGGCCGTCCGCGCTCCTACGGTTGCACCGGCGAGGTGGAGGTCGAGCACGGCGCGGTGGCCGAGCGCGACGTGGGACACGTGCTCGCCGCCTGCGACATCCCCGACTACGGCCACGACCGCGACGCGCTGCACGCGCTGCCGGTGAACTTCTGCCTCGACGAGCGCTCGGGCCTGACCGATCCGCGCGGCCAGGTCGGGCGGATGCTGGCGGTCGACATGCACCTCGTCACGATCGCCTCCGTCCCTCTGCGCAACGTCCTGCACTGCATCCGGCGCTGCGACCTCGAGCTTGGCGGCATCGTGGTGTCGTCCTACGCCAGCGCGCTGGCCAGCCTGACCGAGGACGAGCAGGAGCTGGGCGCGGCCTGCATCGACATCGGCGCGGGCGTCACCGGCCTCTCCGTCTTCCTGCGGCGGCAGATGATCTACGCCGACAGCGTGCGGATGGGGGGCGCGCACATCACCTCCGACATCTGTCATGGGCTGCAGGTGTCGCTGCCCGACGCGGAGCGGCTGAAGACCATGCACGGCGGGCTGATCGCCACCGGGCTCGACGACCGCGACATGATCGAGCTGCCCTCGACCCTCGGCGACTCCGATCACGACCGGCGACAGATCTCGCGCTCCGAGCTGATCGGGGTGATGCGGCCGCGGGTCGAGGAGATCCTCGAGGAGGTCCGCGCCCGGCTCGACGCCTCGGGCTTCGAGTATCTGCCGAGCCAGCGCATCGTGCTGACCGGCGGCTCGGCGCAGATCCCGGGGCTCGAATCGGTCGCGAGCCGAATCCTCGGCCGGCAGTGCCGAATTGGCAAGCCGATCCGGGTGCAGGGCCTGCCGCAGTCGGCGACCGGCACCGCGTTCTCCACGGCCGTCGGCCTGTCCCTGCACGTTTCTCATCCCCAGGATGAGTGCTGGGATTTCGAAACACCCGCCGATAGACAGGGCGCGCGGCGCGTCACACGCGCCCTGCGGTGGTTCAAGGAAAACTGGTAACTAGTGGTGAATCCCGGGAAATCCTCGTCATATGGTTGAAAACCTCAACATTTTGCGTGGCTTACCCCGATTCTGCGTGACCAGTGGTGTCAATTGGTCTACGATCCCGAATCAATAAAAGAATTCCGCGTAGCGGCGCGGAAGACACAAACGGCGGTCAAAACAGGCGGACCTGAACGATGGCACTGAATTTGAGCATCCCGGTTACCCAGGACCTGAGCCCCCGCATCACCGTGATCGGCGTCGGTGGCGCTGGCGGCAACGCGGTCAACAACATGATCGAGAAGCAGCTCGAGGGCTGCGAGTTCGTCGTCGCGAACACCGATGCCCAGGCCCTCCAGCAGAATTCGGCCGTCAACAAGCTCCAGCTCGGCGCCCGCGTGACCGAGGGCCTCGGCGCCGGCGCCCGTCCCGAGGTCGGCGCGGCCGCGGCGGAAGAGTTGATCGAGGACATCGTAGAGCGCCTCTCCGGCTGCCACATGTGCTTCATCACCGCCGGCATGGGCGGCGGCACCGGCACGGGTGCGGCGCCGATCATCGCCAAGGCCGCCCGCGAGATGGGCATCCTCACCGTCGGCGTCGTGACGAAGCCGTTCCACTTCGAGGGCTCGCGCCGCATGAAGCAGGCGGAGTCGGGTGTCGAGGAGCTGCAGAGCCACGTCGACACGCTCATCATCATCCCGAACCAGAACCTCTTCCGGCTCGCGAACGAGAAGACCACCTTCACCGAGGCGTTCGCGCTGGCCGACGATGTGCTCTATCAGGGCGTCAAGGGCGTGACCGACCTGATGGTCCGCCCCGGCATCATCAACCTCGACTTCGCCGACGTCCGCTCCGTGATGAACGAGATGGGCAAGGCGATGATGGGCACCGGCGAGGCGACCGGCGAGGATCGCGCCGTGCAGGCGGCGGAGAAGGCGATCGCCAACCCGCTCCTCGACGAGATCAGCCTCAAGGGCGCCAAGGGCGTTCTCATCAACATCACCGCCGGGCCCGACCTCACGCTCTTCGAGCTCGACGAGGCGGCCAACCGCATCCGCGCCGAGGTCGACCCGGAGGCGAACATCATGGTCGGCTCCACGCTCGACCCCGAGATGGCGGGGATGATGCGCGTCTCCGTCGTCGCGACGGGCATCGACGCGGCCGCCAAGGCCGCGGCGCAGCCCACCCGCACCGCCGAACCCGCCCGCACGGCCGAGCCGGTGGCGCAGACGATCGCGGCGCGCGCGGCCAACCCGATCGCCGCCGCGGTCGCCGCTGCCCGGCCGGCCCCGGCCCCGGTCGCGCCCTCGCTCGCCCCGGCGGCGAGCTTCGCCGACGCGCAGGTCGCCGACGAGGAGCGGGCGCAGCTCGCCACCTACGCCGAGGAGACCGAGGTTCCGCAGCCCGCGTCGCTGGAGCGCACCGCCCCGTTCGGCGCGCCGAAGTTCGAGGGCGGCAACGCCCGCCAGCCGGGCGACCCGTCGCCCGAGGCGCTGCGCCGGCTGCAGGCCGCCGTGCAGAACATGCCGAAGGCCCAGCCGATGGTCCGCCAGATCGCCCAGCCGCGCGAGGCCGAGCGCCCCGCCCGGCTCACCATCAACAGCCTCATCCACAAGATGACCGGACAGGCGACCCGCGACCACGCCCGTCCCGCCGCGGCCGAGCACCAGACGGTCCCGGCCACTGACTTCGAGGATACCGAACGCGAACGCGTCGACATCCCGGCCTTCCTTCGCCGGCAGGCCAACTGAGCGGGGGCGCACCCCTTCCCACCCCCTGTAACCGTCTCCGCGCGGCGTCCGGTCCCCCACCGGACGCCGTTCTTCATTTCCGGCGCCGGCACGTGGCGCCCCGCGAAAGACGCCCCGCCTTCCGGCTTTTTCTTGGCGACAAATACTCCCGGGGGTGAACTGGCCGAAGGCCAGGAGGGGGCGGAAGGCCCCCTCGCAACGCCGGCAGTCGCGGCCCGGTCCGTGGCCGGGCGAGACGCGCCGCGCTACTGCGGCGCCTGAATGTTCTTGTAGTCGATTTCCGCCGTCGTGCGCGCGCCGACGTCGTCGTCCCCGGTCAGGACGATCTCCATCCGCAGGATGCGCCCGTCATCCTGTGCGATCCACACTGTCTGCTGCTTCGGCTCGTCCGGGTCGCTGCGGTCGTCGATCTGCCAGACATCCGTCGCCACGCCCGCCACGGTTTCCGAGCGGGCCAGCCGGCAGGTCATGTTCTGCTCGGCCTCCGCCATGTCGTCCGCGTCGCCGAGCGAAAGGTCCTCCTTCGGCCCGGGATGCCATGTCCCGCCGATGCGCACGTAGGTGGCATCGCTGGTCGCGATCAGCTCCGAGACCTCGGCGCCGCCGCCCGACGCGTCCGTCACCGTCATCTTCATGTGATAGGGCGTGTCGTTCAGCTTCAGCGCCGCGTCGAGCGGCGTGTCGCATCCGGCCGCGGCCACCGCGCCGGCGGCCCCGATCCAGACCCCGAGGGCCCCAGCCCCAAGGGCCGCCACACCGGGGATCCTCCCCATGGCGGCCAGCCATCCCCTCGTCATCTTGCACCTCACGCTCCGAAGCCGGCGCAAGCTTCCCGCGACCTGCCTCGGCGCGCAAGGCTCGACCCGCCGCCGATCACGCGGCGGCGACCGCGGTCGAGGACGGCGTTCGGGCTTTGCGGGCCGGCCGCGCTGCGCTACCCTCTGCCTGCCGAGGGAAACGAGGGTCGGAGGCGTCGAAGATGGAACAGCCCCGCTGCTTTCCGGGTCACGTCGAGCCCGAGCCGGGCGTGGTCGCCTCGGGCGTCTATCTCGGCGGCCGGCGCGTCGGCGACATCCCGGTCGAGGGCGCGGCAGCCTGGGCCGGCCACGACGGCTACGTCGTCTGGATCGGTCTGCTCGAGCCGAGCTGGGAGCTGCTCCGCAAGGTGCAGCACGAGTTCAACCTCCACGCGCTCGCCATCGAGGACGCCCAGCACGCCCACCAGCGGCCGAAGCTCGAAATCTACGGCGAGGCGCTTTTCATCGTCGCCCGCACGGCGCAGCTGATCGACGGGCGCATCAGCTTCGGCGAGACCCACATCTTTGTCGGCAAGGGCTACATCGTCACCGTGCGCCACGGCGCATCCACGTCCTACACGGCAGTGCGCAAGCACTGGGAGTCCTGCCCGACCAGCCTCGCCAAGGGCGAGGACTTCATCCTCTATGCCATCCTCGACTTCATCGTCGACAACTACATGCCCGTGCTCGAGGCGATCGAGGAGGAGGTGGAGGCGATCGAGGACCGCGTGCTCGAGACCCCGCTCACCCGTGCCGAGATCGAACGGCTCTACATGCTGCGCCGCGACCTGCTGCGCCTGCGCAATGCCGCCGGTCCGCTCGTCGAGGTGTGCGTGCGGCTCACCACCAACGAGCTGCCGCAGGTGCGCGCGCAGATGCACCCGATGTTCCGCGACGTCACCGACCACATCCGCCGCGTGCAGGAGCGCATCGACAGCCTGCGCGAGGTGCTGGCCTTCGCCTTCGAGGCGAGCCTGCTGATCGGCCAGGGCCACGAGACGGCGATCTCGAAAAAGCTCGCGGCCTGGGCCGCCATCCTCGCCGTGCCGACCGCACTCGCCGGAATCTACGGCATGAACTTCGCCGACATGCCCGAGCTCGGCTGGCGCTTCGGGTATCCCGGCGTGCTGCTGGTGATGGCGACGATCTGCTCGGTGCTCTACTGGCGCTTCAAGAAGAACGGCTGGCTATGAGCCCCAGCCTGCCGAATCCAGCCCGCCGAACCCCGCAAGCAGGGCTGGCGTATGCCGAGCCGGTGGACTCCGGGCCGTCTCCCGGCTAACTCACGTCTCTGGCCGCGATGACGGCCGGCACCAGCGCCGCGAGACACCATGCCGAGCCTGAACGACATCCGCGCGACCTTCCTCGACTCCTTTGCGAAGCACGACCACCGCGTCGTGCCCTCGTCGCCCCTGGTGCCGAGAAACGACCCGACGCTCATGTTCACCAACGCGGGCATGGTGCAGTTCAAGAACGTCTTCACCGGGCTGGAGCATCGCGACTACGTGCGCGCCACCACCAGCCAGAAATGCGTGCGCGCCGGCGGCAAGCACAACGATCTCGACAACGTCGGGTATACCGCGCGCCACCACACGTTCTTCGAGATGCTCGGCAACTTCTCCTTTGGCGACTACTTCAAGGAGAACGCCATCCCCTTCGCCTGGGAGCTGCTGACCCGGGACTTCGGCCTGCCGAAGGAAAAGCTCCTCGTCACGGTCTACCACGACGACGAGCAGGCGGCGGATTTGTGGAAGAAGGTGGCGGGCCTGCCCGACGAGCGGATCATCCGCATCGCCACCATGGACAATTTCTGGATGATGGGTCCGACCGGCCCCTGCGGCCCGTGCTCGGAAATCTTCTACGACCACGGCCCCAAGGTCGCGGGCGGCCCTCCGGGCAGCGCGGACGAGGACGGCGACAGGTTCATCGAGATCTGGAACCTCGTCTTCATGCAGTACGAGCAGCTCGCCGACGGCACCCGGGTCAACCTGCCGCGGCCGTCGATCGACACCGGCATGGGGCTCGAGCGCGTCGGCGCGGTGCTGCAGGGCAAGCACGACAACTACGACACCGACCTGATGCGGGCGCTGATCGAAGCCAGCGCCCACGCCACCGACGGCGCGCCGGACGGGCCGGGCAGGATCCACCACCGGGTGATCGCCGACCACCTGCGCTCGACCTCGTTCCTGATCGCCGACGGCGTGCTGCCCTCGAACGAGGGCCGCGGGTACGTGCTGCGCCGGATCATGCGGCGGGCGATGCGCCATGCGCACCTGCTCGGGGCAAAGGATCCGGTGATGTACCGCCTCGTGCCGGCGCTCGTCACGCAGATGGGCGCGGCGTTCTCCGAACTCGGGCGGGCGCAGAGCCTGATCGAGGAGACGCTGAAGTCCGAGGAAACCCGCTTCAAGGTCACGCTCGACCGCGGCCTGCGCCTGCTGGACGAGGAGCTGGTGGGCCTGCCCGAGGGGGCGGCGCTGCCCGGTGCCGCGGCGTTCAAGCTCTACGACACCTACGGCTTCCCGCTCGACCTGACGCAGGACGCGCTGCGCGAGCAGGGCCGCGCCGCCGATGTGGCGGGCTTCGAGGCGGCGATGGCCGAGCAGAAGGCCAAGGCCCGCGCGGCCTGGGCGGGGTCGGGCGAGGCCGCGGACGAGTCGATCTGGTTCGACATGGCCGAAAAGTTCGGCTCGACCGAGTTCCTCGGCTACGACACCGAGACGGCCGAGGGCCAGGTTCTGGCGGTGGTCGTCGGCGGTGCCAGCGTCGACAAGGCCGAGATCGGCACCGAGGTGCAGCTCGTGCTGAACCAGACGCCGTTCTACGCCGAGCAGGGCGGGCAGGTCGGCGACACCGGCACGCTCAGGACTGACCGGGGCCGGGTCGCGATCACCGACGTGCGCAAGAAGGCGGGCGTCTTCGTCCATGTCGGCCGCGTTGAGGAGGGCGAGATCGCCCGCGGCGTGGCGGCGGAGCTGACCGTCGACCATGCGCGGCGCGCCGCGATCCGGGCGAACCATTCGGCGACGCACCTGTTGCACGAGGCGCTGCGGCTGGCGCTCGGCGACCATGTGGCGCAGCGCGGCAGCCTCGTTGCGCCTGACCGCCTGCGCTTTGACTTCGCCCATCCGAAGGCGATGAGCCCGGAGGAGGTGGCCCGCGTCGAGGCCGAGGTGAACGACTACGTGCGGCAGAACACGCCCGTCGAGACGCGGGTGATGACGCCGGACGACGCGCAGGGCCTCGGCGCCCGCGCGCTCTTCGGCGAGAAGTACGGCGACGAGGTGCGTGTGGTCTCCATGGGCCGCCGCCCGGGCAGCGGCATCGGCGCGGAGAAGGACACCTATTCGCTCGAGCTGTGCGGTGGCACCCACGTCGGCCGCACCGGCGACATCGGCGCCTTCAAGCTGCTCTCCGAGAGCGCGTCGGCCAGCGGCGTGCGCCGCATCGAGGCGCTGACCGGCAAGGGCGCACTCGCCCACGTCGCGGCGAACGAGGCGGCGCTCGCCGAGGCATCGGCGCTGCTGCGCGCCCGGCCGGAGGAGATCGCCGAGCGGATCCGCGCGCTGATGGACGAGCGCAAGGCGCAGGCGCAGGAGATTGCCGACCTGAAGCGCAAGATCGCGCTCGGTGGCGGGGGCGGCGAGGCGGCGGCGGGGCCGGAGACCGTGGGCGGCATGCCGTTCCTCGGGCAGGTGCTGACCGGCGTCTCCGGCAAGGACCTGCGCGGGCTGATCGACGCGCACAAGACCCGGCTCGGCTCCGGCGTGGTGGTCCTTGTCGCCGACACCGACGGCAAGGCCGCGGTGGCCGCGGGCGTGACCGACGACCTGACGGCCCGCGTCTCGGCGGTCGATCTGGTGCGGGTCGCGGCCGAGGCGCTGGGCGGCAAGGGTGGCGGTGGCCGGCCGGACATGGCGCAGGCCGGCGGCGCCGATGCGTCAAAGGCGCCGCAGGCGATCGCCGCGGCGCGCGCGCTGCTGGAAGCCTGAGCAAGGGGAGAGAGACGATGGCGGCTTACTGGATCACCAACATCGAGGTCACGGACGCGGAGAGCTACGGCAAGTACGCCAAGCTCGCCGGTCCGGCGATCGAGAGCTTCGGCGGCAAGTTCCTGGTGCGCGGCGGCAAGCACAAGCAGCTCGAGGGCCGCGACCGCGCCCGCAACGTGCTGGTGGAGTTCCCCGACATCGCGACGGCGGAAGCGTGCTACAACTCGCCCGCCTATCAGGAGGCGCTGTCCTATGCCCGCAACGCCTCGATCCGGGATCTGGTGCTGGTCGAGGGGGTGTGACGCCCACACGGCTCCGGAAGTGCGCGTTTTGACCCGCAGGCACCAGACGACCGACGCACGCGTTCGCGCGGGCGAGACATCGGCGCGACAAGCGAACGCACTGCGTTCGCCGCGCCAACGGCGGGGAGCGCGGGACGCGCGGAGGCCGTCAGGGGTGCAGATTTCTCCGGCAGGGCGCCAATCCAGTCGTGCGCGCCCCTGGCGGGCGCTCGCGCCCGCCCCCGGGAGGGGCGGGCGCGGCTGGATTTGCCGACGGACAAATCCAGCTGGCGTCACCGCTGCGACACGCGGCACGCTTTGGGGCGATTTTTGCGTTCCAGATTTCCCCAACCTTGCCCCCTCGATTCCCGACGTCCTGACACCTGTTTCACGCGCGAAATCCCCCGGTTTCGCACCGCTCGGGGGCGCGCGATGCGCAAATCTCTGATCATCCTCGACGACACCCCCGAGATGCTGAACGCCATGCGCTTCGCCGCCAGCCGGGCCGCGAAGACTGGCGGCGGCATCGTCATGCTGGCCGTCATCTCCTCCGAGGAGTTCCAGCACTTCATGGGCGTCGCCGACGTGATGCGGGCCGAGGCCCACGAGAAGGTCGAGGCCCACTTCCAGATCTTCAAGGACCGCATGGAAAAGCGCGAGGGGATCACCCCGACGCTGGCGATCCGCGAGGGCGATCAGGTCGAGCAGATCATCGACTACGTGACATCCGACCCCGAGGTCGGCGTCATCGTGCTCGGGGCCGCCGCCGACAAGTCCGGCCCCGGCCCCCTCGTCACTGCCCTGACCGGCCGCCGCCTCAATGACCTGCGCGTGCCGATCACCGTCGTCCCGGGCTCGATGAGCAAGGAAGACATCCTCGCCGCCTCCTAGCGCGGAGCCCGTCCGGCAGAGCCGGGCCATCCGCTCCAGAGTCTTGGATTGGCGCAATATCCTGACCGCCGGACGATTCCGTCCGGTCTGCTCTAACCCGGGCCGAGGCCGGCCTCGCCGACAGCCACCCGCTGCGCGTCGATTCCCTCGAACAGTTCCGGGCCGGTCCCGGTCATGAACGCCTGCGCCCCCAGCGCCTCGACCGCCCGGAACAGGCTCGCGCGCCGTCCCTCGTCGAGATGCGCGGTGATTTCGTCGAGCAGGAGCACCGGCGCTCGCCCGAACCCTTCCGCCACCGCCCGGGCGTTGGCGAGCACCAGGCTGACCAGCAGCGCCTTCTGCTCCCCCGTCGAGCACAGCCGCGCCGCCACGCCCTTCGCCGCGTAGACCGCCCCGAGGTCGTCGCGGTGCGGCCCGACCAGCGTCCGCCCGGCCGCGAGGTCGCGCCCCCGCCCCTCGCGCAGCGCCTCGCGCAGGCCCGCCGCCTCGCGCGGCCCCTCGCCCTCGATGGCAAGCTCCGCCCGGGGAAACGCCGGGTCGGCCGCGACCGCGGCCAGTCGGGCGAGCGCCGCCGCCCGGTGGGCGGCCAGCCGCGCGCCGGCGGTCGCCATGGTGTCCTCCAGCGCGGCAAACCAGCCGGGATCGCGCACCCCGTCGCGGATCAGCCGGTTCCGCTCGCGCAGCGCCCGGTCGTAGGAGAGCGCCACCTCGCCATGCTCGGGGATCAGGCTCAGCGTCGTCCGGTCGAGGAAGCGCCGCCGTTCCGCGGCGCCCTCGGTCCAGAGCCGGTCCATCGCCGGGGTAAGCCACAGCACCCGCAGCGCGCCGCCGAGTGCGGTCTGGCTCGCGGCCTTGCCGTCGATCTCGACCCGTCGGCCGGCGCCCTCGGACCACGTCGCGATCTCGTGCGGCCCATCGGGCGCCGCGACGGCGGCCGTGACCTTCCAGCCGATCGCTTCGGGCCGGCGCGCGAGGTCGTCGGGCGCGGCGCCGCGCAGGCCGCGGCCGGGGGAGAGCAGCGAGATGGCCTCGATCAGGTTGGTCTTGCCGGCACCGTTCGGGCCGAAGACCGCCACCGGCCGCCCGTCGAGGTCGAGGGCGGCCGCCACATGCGAGCGGAAATGCGAAAGACGGAGGCGGGTGAGCGCCAGCTCAGACCCGCATGGGCATCACGACGTAGACGGCCGTCTCGTCGTTGCCCTCCCGCATCAGGGTGGGGTCGCCGGCGGAGTTGAACAGGAAGACCGCGTTCTCGCGGTCGACCTGCCCGGCGATCTCGAGCAGGTACTTGGCGTTGAAGCCGATCTCCAGCCGCTCGTCGCCATAGGCGACCGCCAGTTCCTCGTCGGCCGCGCCCGAGTCCGGCGCGTTGACCGACAGCACCAGCCGGTCGTCCTCCAGCGCCATCTTCACCGCACGCGACCGCTCGGAGGAGACGGTGGCCACCCGGTCGACGGCCTGGGCGAACTCGGCGGCGTCGACCTCGAGCCGGCGGGTGTTGCCGGTCGGGATGACGCGGGCATAGTCCGGGAACGTGCCGTCGATCACCTTCGAGGTCAGGGTGACGTCCGGCGTGGCGAAGCGGACCTTGGTCTCGCTGACCGAGACGGCGATCTTCATCTCGTCGTCGTCGAGCAGCTTGCGCAGCTCGCCCACGGTCTTGCGCGGCACGATGACGCCGGGCAGGCCGTCGGCCCCCTCGGGCAGGGCCGCGTCGATCCGCGCGAGTCGGTGGCCGTCGGTGGCGACGCAGCGCAGCACCGGGCCGTCGGGGCCGGTCGCCGCGTGCATGTAGACGCCATTGAGATAGTAGCGGGTTTCCTCGGTGGAAATCGCGAACTTCGCCTTGTCGAACAGGCGGCGCAGGGTCGGCGCCGGGCAGGCGAAGCCGACCTGGTACTCCGCACTCGCCATCATGGGAAAGTCATCGCGGGGCAGGGTCTGCAGGCTGAAGTGCGACCGGCCGGCGCGGACGTCGAGACGCTGGCTCGGGCCGTCGTCGGAAAGCTCCACCATGGCGCCGTCGGGCAGCTTGCGGGCGATCTCGTGCAGGGTGTGGGCCGGGACCGTGGTGGCGCCCGCCCGGCTGACCACGGCGGGGGCGCGGTCGATCACCTCGATGTCGAGGTCGGTGGCGCGGAAGCTCACGGCGTCGCCCTCGGCCTCGATCAGGACGTTGGAGAGGATCGGGATGGTGTTCCGACGCTCGACCACGGACTGCGCCCGGCTCATGGCCCGGAGAAGGGCGCTGCGCTCCATGCTGACTTTCATGTTCGACCGCCGTTGGAAGAGGACCGGAGCCCGAGAGGGGACCGTGACGTTACCCATTCTCCGCGAAAGGGCAAGGGGTTGAGTCGCGGAGGACTACACGCGTGAGGCTGCGGGTAAGCCAATGATTCCAAACAGATTCGCCAGGATTGATTTTCCTGTGGGGCGATTGCGCCGCTCGGGAGGGTTGCCGGGACGCCGTTGCCGTGGCTCCTGCCGGGGAATGGGCAGTGCGTGAGCGCCGGCCCGGAGGCGTGGGCCCGGCAGCGAGCCAACCGGCGTTTCCGGCGCGGTCGTCGGAGATCCCGGAGCCCGATGCGCCGGGCCCGCGTGGCAGAGGAGGCTCGGCAATGAACATCACCGGCACGAACGGCGTCGATCGGCTGGTCGGTGGCGCGACGGCGGAGCGGATCGCCGGGCTGGGCGCCAGCGACACGATCTTCGCCGGCGGCGGCAGCGACGTGGTGGTCGGTGGCAACGGGGCGGATGAAATCTGGTCGCTCGGCCTGCGCAATCCATGGCGGGCGAGCTTCGATCGTGCAACGGGCGACTTCTATATCGGCGACGTCGGGCAGGACGCCCGCGAGGAGATCGACGTGCTGCTGGCGGGCAGCGCGGGCGGCGCCAACTTCGGCTGGAAGGTGAAAGAGGGCGATCTCGTCTACGATTCGAGCGTGCCGGGCAATCCGGCGCCGGACAGCCCGGCGTTGACCGATCCGGTCGTGACCTGCGCCCACGATGCGAGCGGCGGCTTCGCGGTGATCGGCGGCTTTGTCTACCGTGGCGCGAGCGGCGGGATGCAGGGGCGCTATCTCTACGCCGACGACGTGAGCGGACAGCTCTGGAGCTTCCGTCTGGTGGACGGTACGGCCGTCGACGTGACGAATTCGCTCGACGGCGGCGACGGCAACGACCGGCTCTATGGTGGCGCGGGGGGGGCGACAACCTGCGCGGCGGGGTCGGAAGCGACACGCTCTGGGGCGGGTCCGGCGCCGATGCGCTGCGCGGCGAGCAGGGGAACGACCTGATCTATGGCGGTGCCGGTGCCGACGTCCTCTCCGGCGGTTTCGGCGCGGACACGCTGACCGTGGCCGGCATGACCGTCGCCGCGCTGGCCGACGACATCCTGATTTGAGCCACCGGCGGTCGGCTGACGGGCCGCCTCGCGCCCGACAGCGGACCATGCGGATCCAAGCGACGGCGGGCAGGCTTGCCGGCCGTGCGCGCAGCCGCGCGCTGCGGCGGAGATAAACTTGTCACCATCAATATGACTAATTTATAAACAACGGCGTTCCTGAGGGCAAATTTAGGGCGATTGGCTGCTTGACGCATCGCGAAGGCTGGCGCGAGCTTTTCTCCGCTTGCGGCCGGCTCGGCGCACGCCGCGCACGGTCGCGGTCGCGCGTCACCCCGGCCATCCGGCCGGGCCGGCGCGGGGTGCGCAGCCCAATCTGACAGGGACAGGGTGAGATGATAAGCAAGATCAAATACTTGGCTGCCGCCGGTGTGCTCGCTGCATCGCTCTCGGGCGGAGTGGCGCGGGCCGAGGAAGACACGATCAAGGTCGGCATCCTCCACTCGCTCTCCGGGACCATGGCGATCTCCGAGACGACGCTGAAGGACGTCATGCTCATGCTCATCGACGAGCAGAACAAGAAGGGCGGCGTGCTCGGCAAGAAGCTCGAGCCCGTGGTCGTCGATCCGGCCTCCGACTGGCCGCTGTTCGCCGAGAAGGCGCGCGACCTGATCGCGAACCAGCACGTCGCCGTGGTGTTCGGCTGCTGGACCTCGGTCAGCCGCAAGTCGGTGCTGCCGGTCTTCAAGGAGCTGAATTCGATCCTGTTCTATCCCGTGCAGTACGAGGGGCAGGAGAGCGAGCGCAATGTCTTCTACACCGGCGCCGCGCCCAACCAGCAGGCGATCCCGGCGGTCGACTACCTGATGAACGAGGAAGGCGTGGAGCGCTGGGTGCTCGCGGGCACCGACTACGTTTATCCGCGCACGACGAACCAGATCCTCGAGGCCTACCTCAAGCAGCATGGGGTGGCGCAGGAGGACATCATGATCAACTACACGCCGTTCGGGCAATCCGACTGGCAGTCGATCGTGAGCCAGATCAAGGACTTCGGCTCGCAGGGCAAGAAGACGGCGGTGGTCTCGACGATCAACGGCGACGCCAACGTGCCGTTCTACAAGGAACTCGGCAACCAGGGCGTCTCGGCGGAGGACATTCCCGTCGTCGCGTTCTCGGTCGGCGAGGAAGAGCTGGCGGGTCTCGATACCAAGCCGCTCGTCGGGCACCTGGCGGCGTGGAACTACTTCCAGTCGATCGACACGCCGGAGAACGAGGCGTTCATCCAGAAGTGGCACGAGTTCACCAAGAAGGATGACCGCACCACCAACGACCCGATGGAAGCCCACTACATCGGCTTCAACATGTGGGTGAAGGCGGTCGAGGCGGCCGGCACCACCGACACCGACGCGGTGATCGAGGCGATGAACGGCGTCGCCGTGCTGAACCTCACCGGCGGCATCAGCTCGATGGGCGTGAACCACCACATCACCAAGCCGGTCTACATCGGCGAGGTGCGCGACGACGGCCAGTTCGACGTGGTCTGGCAGACCTCGGGCCTCGTGCCGGGCGACGAATGGTCGGACTTCCTGCCGGAGTCGAAGGACCTGATCTCGGTTTGGCGCGCGCCGATGAACTGCGGCAACTTCAACGTCGCCACCGGCAAGTGCGGCGGGACCGCGGCCAACTGACGGCCTGACGGCTCGCACGGGCCGGCTGTCGGCCCGCGCCTCTCCCGGGGGATCTCCATGCGCCTGATCGTCACCGCACTGCTCTGGATCCTGCTCGCGCTGCCCTCGGCGGCGGCGAGCCTCGAGGAGCTGATCGCGAAGCTGCCGGACGGCAGCTTCACCGACCGGGCGGAGGTGGTCGCCGAAATCGCCGCGACCGGCGATCCGCGGGCCGCGGCGGTGCTCTCGGCACTCGGCGACGGTGAACTGGCGGCGCAGAAGGCCGACGGCGCGCTGGTGCGGGTGGTCGGGCGAGGCGCGAGCGCCACCGCCTACGATCCGCTGACCGGCACCGAGATCGGTCCGGTGGCGAGCCGCTCGACCGATGCGGTCAAGGTGAACAACAGCCTGCGCCGGACGATCCGCTCGGCGCTCGCGACGCTGACGCTGATGAACCCCGACCCGGCGCAGCGGCTGGCGGCGGCCGGCGAGGCGTTCCGCAACCCGGACCCGGAACAGCTCGAGGCGCTGGGCGCGGCGCTTGCCAAGGAGACCGACGCGCGGGTGAAGGCGGCGCTGGCCGACGCGCAGGCTGCGGCGACGCTGGGCTCGGACGCGGCGAGCGAGGCGAGGGTCGCGGCGGTGGGCGTCGTCGGCACCCACGGCGGGTCCGACGCGCTGAAGCTGCTGACGCAGATGCAGACCGACAAGGATCCGGCCGTCGCCGAGGCGGCGAAATCGGCGGTGGCGGAGATCGAGCGCTCGCAGGAGATGTGGGCGCTGGCGCAGAACCTCTGGTTCGGCCTGTCGCTCGGCTCGGTGCTGCTGCTCGCGGCGGTGGGGCTCGCGATCACCTTCGGGGTGATGGGCGTCATCAACATGGCGCATGGCGAGCTCATCATGATCGGCGCCTACACCACCTTCGTGACGCAGGAGTTGATCCGCACCCACGCGCCACAGCTGTTCGACTGGTCGCTCGCCATCGCGGCGCCGCTGGCGTTCCTGGTCGCGGGCGGCATCGGCGTGGCGATCGAGCGGGGGATCGTGCGCTTTCTCTACGGCCGGCCGCTCGAGACGCTGCTGGCGACCTGGGGCGTCAGCCTGATCCTGCAACAGCTGGTGCGGACGTTCTTCGGGCCGTCGAACCGCGAGGTCGGCAACCCGGGGTGGATGTCCGGGTCGTTCCAGCTCGGCGAGATGCTGGTGACGTGGAACCGCTTCTACATCATCATCTTCGCGCTGCTGGTGTTCGCCGGCCTGCAGCTCCTGCTCAAGCGCTCGCTCTTCGGGCTGCAGATGCGGGCGGTGACGCAGAACCGGCCGATGGCGTCGGAGATGGGCATCCGCACCGCGCGGGTCGACGCGCTGACCTTCGGGCTCGGCGCCGGCATCGCGGGGCTCGCGGGGGTGGCGCTCAGCCAGATCGACAACGTGTCGCCGAACCTCGGGCAGGGCTACATCATCGACAGCTTCCTCGTGGTGGTGTTCGGCGGCGCCGGAAACCTCTGGGGCACGTTCGCCGCGGCGTTCTCGCTCGGGATCGCGAACAAGTTCCTCGAGCCGTTCGCCGGCGCGGTGCTCGGCAAGATCCTGATCCTCGTCTTCATCATCCTGTTCATCCAGAAGCGTCCGCGGGGCCTGTTCCCGCAGCGCGGCCGTGCAGTGGAGGCCTGAGATGAAGGAAGGGCTCATCGACCGCCGGACCGGCATCTTCCTCGGCCTGCTGTTCCTCGCGGTGGTGCTGGTGCCGGCGGGCAACCTGCTCGTCAGCCCCGGCGGCGCCGGCCACGTGCCGAGCTACATGGTGGCGCTGCTCGGCAAGTACCTCACCTACGCGCTGCTCGCGGTCGCGCTGGATCTCTGCTGGGGCTACGTCGGCATCCTGTCGCTCGGGCACGGCGCGTTCTTCGCGCTCGGCGGCTACGCCATGGGCATGCACCTGATGCGCGAGATCGGCGATCGGGGAGCCTATGCCAACCCGGTGCTGCCCGACTTCATGGTGTTCCTGAACTACAAGGAGCTGCCGTGGTTCTGGCACGGCTTCGACATGTTCTGGTTCGCCTGCCTGATGGTGCTGCTCGTCCCGGGCCTGCTCGCCTTCGTCTTCGGCTGGTTCGCCTTCCGCAGCCGCGTCACCGGCGTCTACCTCTCGATCATCACCCAGGCGCTGACCTATGCGCTGCTGCTCGCGTTCTATCGCAACGAGATGGGGTTCGGCGGCAACAACGGCCTGACCGACTTCAAGGACGTGCTGGGGTTCAGCCTGTCCGCGGACACCACGCGGGCGGTGCTGTTCATCCTGTCGGGCCTCGCGCTGGCCGGCGGCATCCTGCTCGGGCGCTTCATCGTCACGTCGAAGACCGGCAAGGTGATGGTGGCGGTGCGCGACGCCGAGAGCCGGACGCGCTTCCTCGGCTACCGCGTCGAGCACTACAAGCTCTTCGTCTTCACCGTCTCGGCGGTGATGGCGGGCATCGCCGGCGCGCTCTACGTGCCGCAGGTCGGCATCATCAACCCGAGTGAATTCAGCCCGGCGAACTCCATCGAGATCGTCATCTGGGTGGCGCTCGGCGGCCGGGGCACGCTGGTCGGCGCGGCGCTGGGCGCGCTCATCGTCGCGGCGACGAAAAGCTGGCTGACCGCGGCGCTGCCGGAGGCGTGGCTCTTCGCGCTCGGTGCGCTGTTCATCCTGGTGACGATCTTCCTGCCCAAGGGCGTGGTCGGGCTGATCGAAGACCTGAAGCCGGGCCGCCGCACCCCCGCGGCGCAGCCCGAGCCGGCGGAGTGAGGGCGATGCAGAACACGATCGAAGCCCAGACCTCGACGCAGCTCTACCTGCAGGACGTGCATCGCGCGTTCGACGGCTACAAGGCGATCAACGGCCTCAGCCTCGTGATCGCCAAGGGCGAGCTGCGCGCGGTGGTGGGGCCGAACGGTGCCGGCAAGACCACGATGCTCGACATCATCACCGGCAAGACCCGGCCCGACCAGGGGCGGGTGGTCTGGGACGTGGACACCGACCTGACGCGGATGGACGAGGCCGACACCGCGCGGCTCGGCATCGGGCGCAAGTTCCAGAAGCCGACGGTGTTCGAGACGCTGACCGTCGAGGCGAACCTGATGCTGGCGCTTGCCGGCCAGCGCGGGGTGGCGGCGACGCTGTTCCACAAGCTGTCCGGCCAGGAGGCGAAGCGGATCACCGAACTTCTGGAGCTGGTGCGCCTCGGCGACGCGCGCACCCGGCTCGCGGGGGGGCTCAGCCACGGGCAGAAGCAGTGGCTCGAGATCGGAATGCTGCTGGCGCAGGACCCGCAGCTCCTGCTCGTCGACGAGCCGGCAGCGGGGATGACCGACGCCGAGACCATGCGCACGGCGGAACTCCTGAAGTCGCTCGCCGGCAAGCACTCGATCCTCGTCATCGAGCACGACATGGATTTCGTCCGTGCGCTCGACTGCAAGGTCACGGTGCTGCACCGGGGCGCGGTGCTGGCGGAGGGCTCGCTCGACCATGTGTCGGCGAACCCGGAAGTCATCGAAGTCTACCTGGGGCGCTGACATGCTCACCGTCGAGAACATCGACCTCTACTATGGCGCCGCGCAGGCGCTGCGCGACGTATCGGTCACGGCCGAGCCCGGCCAGGTGACCTGCATCCTCGGGCGCAACGGGGTGGGCAAGACCTCGCTGATGCGCTCGATCTCCGGCCGGCAGGGCATCCGCTCGGGCAGGATCCTCTGGGAGGGGCGGGACCTCTCGCGGCTCCGGCCCGATGCGCGGGCCAGGCTCGGGGTCGCCACGGTGCCGCAGGGGCGCGAGATCTTCCCGCTGCTGACCGTGCGGGAGAACCTCGAGACCGGCTTCGCGCTGCTGCCGCGCAAGGAACGGCGGATCCCGGAGGAGGTCTTCGACCTGTTCCCCGTGCTCGCCGAGATGATGAACCGCCGTGGCGGCGACCTCTCCGGCGGCCAGCAGCAGCAGCTCGCCATCGGCCGGGCGATGGTGACGCGGCCGAAGCTGCTGCTGATGGACGAGCCGACCGAGGGCATCCAGCCGTCGATCATCAAGGACATCGGCCGGGCCATCGCATACCTGCGCGATCAGGGGCACATGGCGATCGTTCTGGTTGAGCAATTTTTCGATTTTGCCATAGAGTTGGCCACTCGGGTCGCGGTAATGGACCGGGGGCGAATCGTGCTTGCCGGCCGCCCGTCCGAGCTGGACGAGGCCGAGGTCCGACGCTGGATGACCGTTTGAATTCAAGGCGAAGGGACCCATGCAGCGCAGCGCCAACCTGCTCCTCCGACGGGTCAACGACTTCCTCTCGCCTGGGCCTGCCCCCAGCGAAGGCCCGCTGCCGCTTCCCGATCATCTGATCGCGCTGCCCTCGCGCGAGGGGGTGGCGCTTCTGGTGGGCAGCCTGCTCGGCGACTACCTGCGGCTGTCGGCGCACTACGTGCCGCAGGAAAGCCCGAAGTTCTGCGGCCCGGCGACGATCGCCATCTGCCTGAACGCGCTCGACCTGGCGCCGCCGGAGGGCGCCGGCTGGCCGAAGTTCACCCAGCGCAACATTTTCACGCCCGGGACCGATGCGGTGCGCACGCAGGACGCGGTGGCGCGTGAGGGGATGGGGCTCGCGGTGCTGGCCGACTTCGTGACGGCGCACGGCGGCCGGCCGGAGGTGCGGTTTGCCGAACATGGCAGCCTCGAGGAGTTTCGCGCGATCGCGTGCGAGGTTCTGGCCGATCCGCAGCGCCATCTTGCGGTCAACTACCTGCGCCCGGCCCTCGGGCAGGAGGGGCGGGGCCACACCTCGCCGCTGGTGGCCTACGACGCGGCGAGCGACCGCTTTCTGGTGCTGGACACGTCGCTGGTGCGCTATCCGCCGGTCTGGGCCCGGGCGGAGGACCTGTTTGCGGCAATGAACACGCGGGCTGGCGCGCACACCCGCGGCTTTGCGATCGTCGGGCGCGCCTGAGGAGCCGCGGCGGCACGCGGACAAGCCGGCCCGTACGTTTCGGTTTGCAGGCCGGAATTCCATGGTATGCTGCGGTGCAATGAAGCCGCAGGAAATCATGCAGGTGCCGCCCGGGGCGGTCGCGGGCCTCGGGGCCGGAGACGCCGTGCGCGCCGATATCCACGGCCGCAAGGCGGCGGATTCTCGCGCGGCTGATCGGCCTCGGCCTGCCCGTGCCGGAGGGCGTGGCGCTGTCGTTCGCCTGCGTTGCGTCGCTCGCCGCGGGCGGGCCGATGCCGGAGCTGGCGCTGGGTCTCGCGCGCGGCGGGCTGCTCGCGCTGCGCCCGAGCCCGGAGGAACGCGCCTGGGGCGGGCCGAGCGCGATCCTGAACCTCGGCGCTTGCGCGCAAAGCCTCGACCGGCTGACGGCCCGGGTCGGCGTCGTCGCGGCGCTGCGCTTTCACGTCCGCGGCATCGCCGGCTTTGCCCAGACGGTGCACGGGGTCGAGCCCGAGGAGATCGAGGCGCTGACGCGGCGGCACCTGCGCGCCGGGGCGGAGCCGGACGAGGCGGGCCTGCGCGCGCTGCTGGCCGACGTCGAGGCGCTTTATGCCGATGCGGTGGGCGAGCCCTGGCCCGAGGATCCGGGCGAGCAGCTCGAGGCGGCCGCGCGGGCGATGGCGCGGGCCTGGCGGGCGCCGAGCGCGCGCATCCTGCGTCAGGCGAAGGGCGCGCCGGAGGACGCCGGCCTCGGGCTGGTGGTGCAGCGGCTGGCGCTGTCGCTCGCGCCCGGGGTGAGCGGCTGCGGCTCGCTGCAGCTCGTGTCGGGCCGCACCGGGGCGCCGGAGATCGCCGGCGGCTTCATCCTGCGCTCGCAGGGCCTCGACACCAGCCCGAGCACCCATCCGCTGACCCGCGCCGGGCGCGAGGCGCCCGCGCCAACGCTCGACGTGCCACCGCTCGACGAGCTGGCGCCGGCGGCGGTCGAGCGGCTGGCCGCGGCGGCGGCGACGGCGACGGCGGGATTTCGCGACGCGCATCTGGTGGAGTTCGCGCTCGAGGCCGGCGAGCCCGTGCTGATCGACTCGGTGCCGGTGCGGCGCAACGCGCGCGCGGCGGTGCGGATCGCCGTCGACCTCGCCAATGCCGGGGTGATCGGCCGCGACGAGGCGCTGCTCCGGATCGAGCCGCGCAGCCTGATCGAGCACCTGCACCCGCAGATCGACCCGACGGCGCTGCGCGACGTGTTCGGCTCCGGGCTGGCGGCGAGCCCGGGGGCGGCGACCGGGCGGCTGGTGCTGTCGTCCGAGGCGGCGATGACCGCGGCGGCGCAGGGCGAGCCGACGATCCTCGCGCGGGTCGAGACCGGGCCGGAGGATATCCGCGGGATGCACGCGGCGCTGGGCGTGCTGACGCTGCGCGGTGGCATGTCGAGCCATGCGGCGGTGATCGCGCGCGGCATCGGCGTGCCCTGCGTCGTCGGCGCGGGCGACCTGCGGCTCGATCCGGTGGCGCGGACCCTGACCAGCCCCGACGGCCGGACGTTCCGCGAAGGGGCGCTCCTGACGCTCGACGGCACGCGGGGCGAGGTGCTGGCGGGGGCGCCGGCGATGATCGCGCCGGAGCTGGGCGGCGCATTCTCCGAGCTGCTCGACTGGGCCGACGCGGTGCGCGACCTCGGCGTTCGGGCCAATGCCGACACGCCGGCCGAGGCGCGCATGGCGCGCGACTTCCGGGTGGACGGGCTGGGGCTCTGCCGGACGGAGCACATGTTCTTCGATCACGAGCGGCTGACGGTGATGCGCGAGATGATCCTCGCCGACACCGCCGCGGGGCGGCTGGCGGCGCTCGACCGGCTGTTGCCGATGCAGCGGGCGGATTTCGTCGAGCTGTTCGAGATCATGCACGGCCTGCCGGTGGTGATCCGCCTGCTTGACCCGCCGCTGCACGAATTCCTGCCGCGCGAGTCGGAAGACCTGCACGCGCTGGCGCTCGCCATGGGCCTGCCGGTCGATCAGGTGATGGCGCGGGCGCGGGCGCTGCGCGAGGTGAACCCGATGCTCGGGATGCGCGGCGTGCGGCTCGGGCTGGTCATGCCCGAGATCTACGAGATGCAGGCGCGGGCGATCTTCGAGGCGGCGATAGCGGTCAACCGCGACGCGAAGGCGCCGGTGGTCCCGGAGGTGATGATCCCGCTCGTCTCGGCGAACCATGAGGTCGTGATTGCCAAGGCCCGGATCGACGCGGTGGCCGCGGCGGTGCAGGCCGAGCTGGGTGCCACGCTCGACTTCCGCCTCGGCGTGATGGTCGAGACGCCGCGGGCGGCGCTGCGCGCGGGCGACCTTGCGCTCTCGGCGGCGTTCCTGTCGTTCGGCACCAACGACCTGACGCAGATGACCTATGGCCTCAGCCGCGACGACGCCGGACGCTTCATGCGCGACTACGTGAGCCGCGGCGTCTTCACCGAGGATCCGTTCCACACCCTCGACCTCGAAGGCGTGGGCGAGCTGATGCTGATCGCGGCAAAGCGCGGCCGGGCCGGCAACCCGGATCTGGTGCTCGGGCTCTGCGGCGAGCATGGCGGCGACCCGTCGTCGGTGCGGTTCTGCAAGGTGGCGGGCTTCGACTACGTGTCGTGCTCGCCGTTCCGCGTGCCGATCGCCCGCCTCGCCGCGGCGCAGGCCAGCCTGCTCACCCGGGACGGGGCGGACGGCGGCCGATGACCGGGCTTCCCGCCGATCTGCCGGCGCTCGCCGCCGGGGGCAAGGTCGCGCTCGCCCGGGCGCTGACCGCGCTCGAGACCGCACCCGAGAGCCGGACGCTCGCCGCGCTGCTCGCGGCCGCCTGGGGGGCGCCGAGGGGCATCGCGCTCGGGCTGACCGGGCCGCCGGGGGTGGGCAAGTCGACGCTGACCAGCGCGCTGATCGCCGCGCTCCGCGCCCGGGGCGAGACGGTGGCGGTGATCGCAGTCGACCCGTCCTCGCGCCGGACGGGCGGGGCGCTGCTCGGCGACCGCACCCGGATCGTCGTCGACCCGGAGGATCCGGGCGTCTTCGTGCGCTCGATGGCGGCGCGGCTGCGCCTCGGCGGGCTGGCCGATCAGGTGTTCCCGGCCATGGTGCTGATGCGCGCGCTCTATGACTGGGTGGTCGTCGAGACCGTCGGCGTGGGCCAGTCGGAGACCGAGATCGCCGACTGTGCCGACGTGGTGGTGTTCTGCGCGCAACCCGGATCGGGCGACGCACTGCAATTCATGAAAGCCGGCGTCATGGAGGTGCCGGATTCTGGTGCTCGTGACCAAGGGCGACCTCGGTGCCCCGGCGCAGCGGGCGGCGGCGGACGTGCGCCGGGCGCTCGGCTATGGCTCGGACGGCGGGGCGGCGCCGGTCGCCATCGTGTCGGCGCAGGCCGGGACCGGGCTCGCCGAGGCGCTCGACCTGCTCGCCGGCCTCGGCCGCGAGGGCGACGGCCGTGCCACCCGGCGGCAGGAGCAGGGGCGCGCCTGGATGCGCTCGCGGCTCGTCGAATCGTTCGGGCGCGAGGGGGCGGGGGTGCTCGAGGCGCGCCTCGCGGCCATCGCCGACCCGTTCGCGACCTTCGCAGAGCTGCATGGCCGGGCTCGCGCCGCAGTTCACGCAAGTCTTAAAAACGTCTGAAAGCGTGACCGTTTCATCCAGAAGATGAGACCTATTTTATCGCCGTGATTGGCGAGATTCCGCTCACCTCGCGAACTTGCTAGACAATTCGGGCCCGGAACGGGCACACCCACGTTGAGAAGATGGGGACAATCGAGACCGATCTGCCGCAATTCGGGCGGCTCCGGGGGTAGAGACAGTATGATTCGATCAATGGGCCGCCGGGCCGTCTCGGCGGGGCTTGCCGTTGCTTGCCTTCTGTTTGCACTGAATCCGGCGATGGGTGTTGCCGGGCCGTTCGGAGACGAGGCTGCCCGTGCCGTCGCGCGCGAGCAGATGGCGCTCAGCACCGCCTCCGACCAGCTGGGAGCGATCGCCGAAAGCGCCCGCCCGATGGCCCGGGACGACAGCCTGACCGTCGCCAGCCGGGAGGACGGGCCGGAGGCGCTGATCGAGCCGTCGCCGTCGAGGAGCCTGAGCCTCGCCGCCATCGACGCGCTGCCGCCCGCCAGCGGGGACGAGCAATGGCAGTGCCTGGCGCAGGCGATCTACTTCGAGTCGCGGGGCGAGCCGCTCGCCGGTCAGGTCGCCGTGGCCGAGGTTGTCCTGAACCGCACCTCGAGCCGCAGCTTCCCGGGCACGATCTGCGGCGTCGTCCATCAGGGCGTCGGCAGCGGCCGGGGGTGCCAGTTCTCCTACGCCTGCGACGGTCTGCCCGACGTGATGAAGAGCGCCCTCGCCCGCGAGCGCAGCGAAAAGCTGGCGCGCCTGATGATCGACGGCCAGCCGCGCACGATCTCCGGGGGAGCGACGTACTTCCACGTCCGCTCGATCCGCCCCGACTGGTCGCGCCGCTTCACCCGCACCGTGACGATCGGCCAGCACATGTTCTACCGCCCCGCGACCCAGGTCGCCGGCGGCTGAGCCAGACGGCTCGGCGTCAGGCCGCCCGGCGCACGTCGACGTGGGGCTCGACGCCAAGGGCGCGGAACGCCGCTTCCAGCCGCACCGACTTGGTCTCGTGGCGCAGGTCGAACAATCGGTCCACCTGGGGCCGATGCCAACCCAAAGCGCGCTGCAGGTCGGCCCGGGTCCAGCCACGGGCCGATAGCGCCCAGTAAAGTTCCAGCACCAGCGTCGTATTCAGCGATAGTGTTGCGCGCGGCGCGCCGCCCGACGGCCGCGGGATCGGGGCGAAAGCGTGAAGCGCCTGTCCGAGCCATTCCTCGATCGCCTGTGCCGCATGGCGCAGCGCATCGGTCTCGTTCTCGCCGTAGGTCACGACGCCCGGCAGGTCCGGGCAGGTGGCAAGAAGCGTACCGTTGTCGTCAGGCTCCAGCGTCACGGGATAGCTGATCACTGTCGTCTTCCTTCCGATCCGTTCACTCCAGCGCCAGATCCTTCTTGATCCGGTTGACCAGTCCGGTTCCCAGCTCCTTGCGCGACCCGTGCAGCGGAACCTGGGACTTGCGATCGCCGAGGATCACCGTCTGGTGCCCACTGCCGCCCTGGTGCGGCATCCGCGCTGCTTGAGCCACTTCATCAGCTCTTTGCTGTTCATTGGATAGCAGATTCAACAGAACTGTTGAACTAAACATTAACGTTGACTCTCCCGCCGCCGGTGGCAGCCGGGGCATTCGGCGCTATCTGCCGCGTGAGGGCTTTTCCTCGCCGGGCTTTCGGGCGAAAGCTTCGGCGAAATGGACGCGGGCCTCGGGAGTCCGCGAGAAGGAGGAATCGCGATGACGAGCAAGCTCGACCAGCTCCGGCAGATGAGTACCGTGGTGGCGGACACCGGGGACATCGACGCCGTGCGGCAGTTCAAGCCGCAGGACTGCACCACCAATCCGTCGATCGTGCTGGCCGCGCTCGGCTCGCCGGCCTTTGCCGACGTGGTGGCGAAGGCGATCGACGACGGCCGCCGCGCCGGGCACGATGCCGCCGGTATTGCCTCCGACCTGACCGTCGCCGTGGGTGCCGAGCTGGCCGGGATCGTGCCGGGGCGGGTGTCGACCGAGGTCGACGCGCGGCTCTCCTTCGACATCGACGGCTCGCTCGCACGGGCGCGCCAGATCGTCGACACCTATGCCCGGCTCGGGATCGGCCGCGAGCGCATCCTGATCAAGCTCGCCTCCACCTGGGAGGGGATCCGCGCGGCGGAGATCCTGCAGAAGGATGGCGTCGACTGCAACCTGACGCTGCTGTTCAGCATGGCGCAGGCCAAGGCGTGCGCGGACGCGGGCGTGTTCCTGATCTCGCCGTTCGTCGGGCGGATCACCGACTGGTACAAGGCGAAGACCGGCAAGACCTATGCCCCGGAGGAGGATCCGGGCGTGCTGTCGGTGCGCCGGATCTATGCGTACTACAAGGAGCACGGCATCGACACGGTGGTGATGGGCGCATCGTTCCGCAGCCCGGAGCAGATCGAGGCGCTCGCCGGTTGCGACCGGCTGACCATCGCGCCGGCGCTGCTCGACCAGCTGGCGAAGGCCGACGGGACCCTGGAGCGCAAGCTCACGCCCCAGGCCGGCAGCGCCCGGCCCGAGCGCCTGTCGGAGGCGGAGTTCCGGTGGCAGATGAACGAGGACGAGATGGCCACGGACAAGCTCTCCGAGGGCATCCGCAAGTTCCACGCCGATGCCGTGAAGCTGGAGAAGATGCTGGGCGACCGGCTGACCGAGGCGGCGCCGGCGACCGCCTGACCCCGCGTCAGGACGGCCGGCTGAAGACGAAGGCGATGCCGCCGAGCATCACCAGTGCCACGGCAGCGGTCAGGCCCGCGCCGTGGCTGCCGGTGGCGAGGAAGATGGCGAATCCCGCCGCGCTGCCGATGAGCGCCATCAGCTTCGCCCGCCGCGGGATCGCCCCACGCTCGCGCCACGCCCGGAGCGGCGGGCCGAAGCGCGGGTGATCGAGCAGGCGCCGCTCCAGCCGCTCCGACGAGCGCGCGAAGCAGGCGGCGGCGAGGATCAGGAACGGCGTCGTGGGCAGCACGGGCAGCACCACGCCCACCAGCCCGATCGCGACAAACCCGAACCCGAGGCAGAGAAACAGGCCGCGGACCAGCCGCGAGCCACCGATCCCGTTCCCTGCCACCCCGGTCTCCCGCCTGTTTCGGGCAGAAGTAGGGCGGCGGGCAGGGCGGGCAAGCGCGCCGGGGATCCAGAACCGCAAGCGGACTCCAACGAAGCCGAACATCGCCGCCAGCGGATTCCCCCGGGGCTCCTGCTGCGGTGCAGCCAAACCGGCTTGCCAACCTTCGGCCGAGGGTCTAGCCAACTCGGCGAGTTTGCACCGGAACAATCGGGAGAGTGACGGAAATGGCACGACCGAAGATCGCGCTCATCGGATCTGGACAGATCGGCGGAACGCTGGCGCACCTCGCGGCCATGCGGGAGCTTGGCGACGTCGTGCTCTTCGACATCGTCGACGGTGTGCCGCAGGGCAAGGCCCTCGACATCGCCGAGTCGAGCCCGATCGGCAAGTTCGATGCCGGCGTCACCGGCACCTCGTCCTACGAGGCGATCGCCGGCGCCGACGTCTGCATCGTCACCGCCGGCGTGCCGCGCAAGCCGGGCATGAGCCGCGACGACCTGCTCGGCATCAACCTCAAGGTGATGAAGTCGGTCGGCGAGGGCATCGCCAAGCACGCGCCCGACGCCTTCGTCATCTGCATCACCAACCCGCTCGACGCGATGGTCTGGGCCCTGCGGCAGTTCTCCGGCCTGCCGGCGGAGAAGGTGGTCGGCATGGCCGGCGTGCTCGACTCCGGCCGCTTCCGCTACTTCCTCGCCGAGGAGTTCGGCGTGTCGGTCAAGGACGTCTCGGCCTTCGTGCTCGGTGGCCACGGCGACACCATGGTGCCGCTGCCGCGCTATTCCACCGTGGGCGGCATCCCGCTGCCGGATCTGGTGGCGATGGGCTGGACCAGCCAGGAAAAGCTCGACGCCATCATCCAGCGCACCCGCGACGGCGGCGCCGAGATCGTCGGCCTGCTGAAGACCGGATCGGCGTTCTACGCCCCGGCCGCGTCGGCGATCGAGATGGCCGAGTCCTATCTCAACGACCAGAAGCGCGTCCTGCCCTGCGCCGCCTATGTCGACGGCGCCTATGGGCTCAAGGGGATGTACGTGGGCGTGCCCACGGTGCTCGGCGCCGGCGGTGTCGAGAAGGTCATCGAGATCAACCTCGACCGCGCCGAGAAGGCGATGTTCGACAAGTCCGTCGATGCGGTGAAGGGCCTGGTCGAGGCCTGCAAGGGCATCGACCCGTCGCTGGCCTGAGCCAGACCGCGACCAGAAACAGCGCCGTCGCCCGGAAGGGCGGCGGCGTTTGCCGTTCCGGGGGCCTTAACACCCGGTGAACGGATCTGGTGATAGGCGGGGCGCATTGACGCACCCCGAGGAGCCAGAGCCCGTGCCCGTCACCCCTTCCAGCGGGCCCAGGCCCGCCGCCCTTGCCCTCGCGCTCGCGCTTGCCCTCCTGCCAGTGACCGCGCGGGCGCAGGCGGCCGACGCGGTTCTCGCCAAGGCGCGCGACGCGGTGAAAATCTGCCAGGATCACCTGCCGGACTTCGACGGCCTGCGCGAGGCGATCAAGGGCGCGGGCTATGCCGACAAGGGCGTCTGGGGCAAACGGCGCGTCAACCTCTACGCCGCGCCGGGCCTCCAGCTCTTCATGGCTGCGAGCATCGCCAGCGCACCCAGGCAGGGCTGCATCGTGGGGGTGTCGCGCATGACCACGGAGCAGGCCGTGGCGCTGATCGCTCCGTGGCTCGCCATGACGAAGGCCCAGCCCGTCGCCCCGGTCGTCCCCCGCTCCGACCTGTCCTGGCGCGGCAGCTATGCGAATGCGCCGGTCCGCCTCGATCTCGGCTCGATCGGTGCGGACGGTTGGAAAGGCTCGCTGATCTCCATCGTGCGAGACTGAGGCTGGCGTCGCCCAGCCCGATTCTCGATCACAACCGCCCTGACCTCGGCCAAGTGTGATCACACTGTTTTTGCGTGTGATCACACTTGGTCGATTTTCCGCGACCAAAGCGCCCGTTGGCCTCAAACCATTTGCATGACGGGGAATCCGCGCCTACGGGGTGCGCAGGCAAGAAGGCCCGAGGACCGAGATGAACATTCACGAATACCAGGCCAAGCAGCTCCTTCGCCAGTACGGCGCGCCAGTCAGCGACGGCCGCATCGTCCTGAAGGCCGAGGAGGCCAAGTCTGCCGCCAGCGAACTCGACGGCCCGATCTGGGTGGTGAAGTCGCAGATCCATGCCGGTGGCCGCGGCAAGGGCAAGTTCAAGGAGGCCTCGGCCGGCGAAAAGGGTGGCGTCCGCGTCACGAAGTCGGTGGCCGACGCCGCCGACGAGGCCCAGAAGATGCTGGGCCGCACCCTCGTCACCCACCAGACCGGCCCGGCCGGCAAAGTGGTGAACCGCATCTACATCGAGGACGGTTCCGACATCGCCCGCGAGCTTTATCTCGCGCTGCTGATCGACCGGGTGTCCTCGCGCATCGCCTTCGTCTGCTCCACCGAGGGTGGCATGGACATCGAGGAAGTGGCGGCGAAGACTCCAGAGAAGGTCGTGTCCTTCACCGTCGACCCCGCCTCGGGCATCTCCGGCTTCCACGGCCGCCGCGTTGCCTTTGCCCTCGGCCTCGAGGGCAAGCAGGTGAAGCAGTGCGTCGATCTCATCAGCAAGCTCTACCGTCTCTTCACCGAGAAGGACGCCGAGATGCTGGAGATCAACCCGCTGATCGTCACCACCGACGGCGACCTGAAGTGCCTCGACGCCAAGATGGGCTTCGACTCGAACGCGCTCTACCGCCAGAAGGACATCCTCGCCCTCCGCGACGAGACCGAGGAAGACCCGAAGGAGCTGGCGGCGTCGAAGTTCGACCTCAACTACATCGCGCTCGACGGCGAGATCGGCTGCATGGTGAACGGCGCCGGCCTCGCCATGGCGACGATGGACATCATCAAGCTCTACGGCGCGGAACCCGCCAACTTCCTCGACGTCGGCGGCGGCGCGACCAAGGAGAAGGTGACGGAAGCCTTCAAGATCATCACCTCCGATCCGAACGTGAAGGGCATCCTCGTCAACATCTTCGGCGGGATCATGCGCTGCGACATCATCGCCGAGGGCGTCATCGCCGCGGTGCAGGCGGTCGGCCTGCAGGTGCCGCTGGTCGTGCGGCTGGAGGGGACGAACGTCGAGCTGGGGAAGAAGATCCTGAACGAGAGCGGTCTCGCGGTGATCGCCGCGGACGATCTGGCCGATGCGGCCGCGAAGATCGTGAAGGCGGTGAAGGGGTAATTTGAGATGGCGATCCTCGTCGACGAGAACACCAAGGTGATCTGCCAGGGCCTGACCGGCTCGCAGGGGACCTTCCACAGCGAGCAGGCCATCGCCTACGGCACGAAGATGGTCGGCGGCGTGACGCCCGGAAAGGGCGGCGAGAGCCACATCGGCCTGCCGGTCTTCAACACCGTCGCCGAGGCGGTCGAGCGCACGGGGGCGAACGCGACCGCGATCTACGTGCCGCCGCCGTTCGCGGCCGACGCGATCCTCGAGGCGATCGACGCCGAGCTCGCGCTCATCGTCTGCATCACCGAGGGGATCCCGGTCCTCGACATGATGAAGGTGAAGCGCGCGCTGCAGGGCACGAAGTCGATCCTGATCGGGCCGAACTGCCCCGGCGTCATCACGCCGGACGCCTGCAAGATCGGCATCATGCCCGGCCACATCCACAAGCGCGGCTCCGTCGGGGTTGTGTCGCGCTCCGGCACCCTTACCTACGAGGCGGTCGGCCAGACCACCGCCGCGGGGCTCGGGCAATCCACCTGCGTCGGCATCGGCGGCGACCCGATCAAGGGGACCGAGCATCTCGACGTGCTGGAATGGTTCCTGTCGGACCCGGAGACGGAATCGATCATCATGATCGGCGAGATCGGCGGCTCGGCGGAAGAGGACGCCGCGCAGTTCCTCCGCGACGAGGCGAAGAAGGGCCGGATGAAGCCGACCGCCGGCTTCATCGCCGGCCGCACCGCGCCGCCGGGCCGTCGCATGGGCCACGCCGGCGCCATCGTCGCCGGCGGCAAGGGCGGCGCCGAGGACAAGATCGAGGCGATGAAGTCTGCCGGCATCGTCGTCGCCGACAGCCCGGCCGGCCTCGGCCAGGCGGTGTTGAAGGCGATGGGCCGCTAAGGCTCGCGAACCGCCGCCGCGGAACGGTCCGCGGCGGCTTCATGGGCCTCTGGCGGGGTCCGGTTGAGGGAGCGGGCAGCGGCCCGGCATCAGATGACCGATCAGTCGCAGAACACGGTCTTCCATTCCTCCTCGTTCCTGCAGGGGCAGAATGCGGAGTACATCGAGCAGCTGCAGGCGCGCTATGCCCGCGATCCCGAGAGCGTGGATGCGAGCTGGCAGGCGTTCTTCCGCGGCCTTGGCGACTCCGACACCGACGCGGTGAAGAGTGCCGAGGGCCCGAGCTGGCTGCGCAGCGACTGGCCGCCGCAGCCGAACGACGAGCTGACCGCCGCCCTCGACGGCCAGTGGCCGGCGCCGGCGAAGCTCGCCGAGAAGGTCAAGGCCAAGGCCGAGGAGAAGGGCGTCGCCGTCGGTGACGGCCAGCTGCGCCAGGCCGTCACCGACTCGCTCCGGGCGCTGATGCTGATCCGCGCCTATCGTATCCGCGGCCACCTCGAGGCCGACCTCGACCCGCTCGGCCTCGAGGATCAGCTGCCGCACCCCGAGCTGCGCTTCGAGACCTACGGCTTCACCGAGGCCGATCTCGACAGGTCGATCTTCATCGACAACGTGCTCGGCCTCGAGACGGCCAGCCTGCGCGAGATCCTCGCGCTGGTGAAGCGCACCTACTGCGGCACCTTCGCTTTGCAGTACATGCACATCTCCGACCCGGAACAGTCGGCGTGGCTCAAGGAGCGCATCGAGGGCTACGGCAAGGAGATCACCTTCACGCGGCAGGGCCGGCGCGCGATCCTGAACAAGCTGGTCGAGGCCGAGGGCTTCGAGAAGTTCCTGCAGGTGAAGTACACCGGCACCAAGCGCTTCGGCCTCGACGGCGGCGAGGCGCTGATCCCGGCGATGGAGCAGATCATCAAGCGCGGCGGCCAGCTCGGCGTCGAGGAGATCATCATGGGCATGCCGCACCGCGGCCGCCTGTCGGTGCTCGCCAACGTGCTGGCAAAGCCCTATCGCGCGATCTTCAACGAGTTCCAGGGCGGCAGCTACAAGCCCGAGGAGGTCGAGGGCTCCGGCGACGTGAAGTATCACCTCGGCGCCTCCTCCGACCGCGAGTTCGACGGCAACACCGTCCACCTGTCGCTGACCGCCAACCCGAGCCATCTGGAGGCGGTCGATCCGGTCGTTCTGGGCAAGGTGCGGGCCAAGCAGGCGCAGAAGGGCGACGTCGAGCGCACCCGCGTCCTGCCGATCCTGCTGCACGGCGACGCGGCCTTCGCCGGCCAGGGCATCGTCGCCGAGTGCTTCGGCCTCTCGGGCCTGAAGGGCCACAAGACCGGCGGCACGATCCACATCGTCGTGAACAACCAGATCGGCTTCACCACCGCGCCGCAGTATTCGCGTTCGTCGCCCTATCCGACCGACATCGCGCTGATGGTCGAGGCGCCGATCTTCCACGTGAACGGCGACGACCCGGAGGCCGTCGTCCACGCCGCCCGCGTCGCGACCGAATTCCGCCAGCGGTTCCAGAAGGATGTCGTCATCGACATGTTCTGCTACCGCCGGTTCGGTCACAACGAGGGTGACGAGCCGATGTTCACCCAGCCGCTGATGTACAAGTCGATCAAGAGCCACAAGACGACCTTGCAGCTCTACACCGACCGCCTCGTCGCCGACGGCCTCATTCCCGAGGGCGAGATCGAGGACATGAAGGCGGCCTTCCAGGCGCACCTGAACGAGGAGTTCGAGTCGTCGAAGGAATTCCGCCCGAACAAGGCCGACTGGCTGGATGGCCGGTGGTCCGGCCTCGGCAAGCGCGAGGGCCGGTATCAGCGCGGCAAGACCGGCGTCGATCTGTCCAGGCTGAAGAAGGTCGGCGCGGCGCTCACCCGCCTGCCCGACGGCTTCCATCCGCACAAGACCGTGCAGCGGATGCTCGATGCCAAGCGGGCGATGATCGAGACGGGCGACGGCCTCGACTGGGCCACCGCCGAGGCGCTCGCCTTCGGCACGCTGCTGACCGAGGGCTATCCCGTCCGCCTGTCCGGGCAGGACTCGACCCGCGGCACCTTCAGCCAGCGCCACTCCGGCATCATCGACCAGGAAACCGAAGAGCGCTACCTGCCGCTCAACCACATCGAGGCGGGCCAGGCCGGCTACGAGGTGGTGGACTCGATGCTCTCGGAATACGCCGTCCTCGGCTACGAGTACGGCTATTCCCTCGCCGAGCCCAACGCGCTGGTGCTCTGGGAGGCGCAGTTCGGCGATTTCGTCAACGGCGCCCAGATCATGATCGACCAGTTCATCTCGTCCGGCGAGGCGAAGTGGCTGCGCATGTCGGGCCTCGTCCTGCTGCTGCCGCACGGCTACGAGGGGCAGGGGCCGGAGCACTCCTCCGCCCGGCCCGAGCGGTTCCTGCAGCTCTGCGCCAGCGACAACTGGATCGTGGCGAACGTCACCACGCCGGCGAACTACTTCCACATCCTGCGCCGGCAGATGCACCGCACCTTCCGCAAGCCGCTGATCCTGTTCACGCCGAAGTCGCTGCTCCGGCACAAGCTCGCCGTGTCGAAGCTCAAGGACTTCGCCAAGACCACGAGCTTCCACCGGGTGCTCTGGGATGACGCCGACCTCGGCCCGGACTATGGCCTGTCCTCGGCGCGGCTGGTGCCCGACGCGAAGATCAAGCGCGTCGTCCTCTGCTCCGGCAAGGTCTACTACGACCTGCTCGAGGAACGCGACGCCCGCGGCATCGAGGACGTCTATCTGATGCGTCTCGAGCAGTTCTATCCCTTCCCCGCCCTGTCGCTCACCAGGGAGCTTGAGCGGTTCAAGGACGCCCAGATCGTCTGGTGCCAGGAAGAGCCGAAGAACCAGGGCGGCTGGGCGTTCGTCGAGCCCAACATCGAATGGGTGCTCGAGAAGATCGGCGCGAAGTACACCCGCCCGATCTATGCCGGTCGCCCGGCCGCCGCTTCGCCCGCCACCGGGCTCGCCCGTGAGCACAAGGCGCAGCAGGAATCCCTCATCGACGCTGCGCTCAGCCTGAAGAAGGACCGCTAAGACAATGGCCGACATCCGCGTGCCCACGCTGGGCGAGAGCGTCTCCGAGGCGACCGTCGCCACCTGGTTCAAGAAGGTGGGCGACCTCGTGAGGGTCGACGAGATGCTCTGCGAGCTCGAGACCGACAAGGTGACGGTCGAGGTGCCCGCCACCGCTGCCGGCATCCTCGCCGAGATCGTCGCGAAAGAGGGCGAGACGGTCGGCGCCGACGCGCTGCTCGCCACCATCGACACCAACGCCGACGCCCGCGCCGAGTCCGCCGCCCCGGCGCCGAAGGCGGCCACGGCCGAGGAAAAGCCCGGCCGCGCCGCGGCGGAGGATGCCGAGTCCGCCCCGGCCAACGAAGGCTCGACCGAGATCGCCGTGCCGACGCTGGGCGAGAGCGTCACCGAGGCGGCCGTCTCCACCTGGTTCAAGAAGGTGGGCGACGCCGTGACCCAGGACGAGATCCTCTGCGAGCTCGAAACCGACAAGGTCTCCGTCGAGGTGCCCGCCCCGGCTTCCGGCACGCTGGCCGAGATCTATGCCGACGCCGGGGCCACCGTGGCCGCCGGCGGCAAGCTCGGCCGCATCGGCGGCGGCACGGGCAAGGCCGCCGTCGCCAGGGCGGGCAGCGAGGCGGCTGCGGCCGCGCCCGCGGCATCCACCCGCCGTGACGTCGAGGATGCGCCCTCGGCCAAGAAGCTCATGGCCGAGAAGGGCATCGACCCGGCCTCGATCGAGGGTTCCGGCCGCGACGGCCGGATCATGAAGGAAGACGTGGCACGGGCGGCATCCCGCCCCGCCCCCGCTCCGGCGCCGGAGCCGGTGTCGATCCCGCGGGCGCCGATCCTCGCCGAGGACGCCTCCCGCGAAGAGCGGGTCAAGATGACCCGCCTGCGCCAGACCATCGCCCGCCGGCTCAAGGAAGCGCAGAACAACGCCGCCATGCTCACCACCTACAACGAGGTGGACATGACCGGCATCATGGACCTGAGGAACGAGTTCAAGGACCAGTTCGAAAAGAAGCACGGCGTGAAGCTCGGCTTCATGTCGTTCTTCACCAAGGCGTGCTGCCACGCGCTGAAGGAGGTGCCGGAGGTCAACGCCGAGATCGACGGCACGGATATCGTCTACAAGAACTTCGTCCACATGGGCGTCGCCGTCGGCACGCCGACCGGCCTCGTCGTCCCGGTGGTGCGCGACGCCGACCAGATGTCCTTTGCCACGATCGAGAAGAAGATCGCCGAGCTGGGCCTGCGCGCCCGCGACGGCAAGCTCTCGATGGCCGAGATGCAGGGCGGCACCTTCACCATCTCCAACGGCGGCGTCTACGGCTCGCTGCTCTCCTCGCCGATCCTGAACCCGCCGCAGTCCGGCATCCTCGGCATGCACAAGATCCAGGAGCGGCCGATGGTGGTGAAGGGCGCGATCGTGGCCCGCCCGATGATGTACCTCGCGCTCAGCTACGACCACCGCATCGTCGACGGCAAGGGCGCGGTGACGTTCCTCGTCCGGGTCAAGGACGCGCTCGAGGATCCGCGGCGCCTGCTGATGGATCTGTGAGGCCGCGAGACTTAAGGTAAGTGCCGGAGCGCCGCCGATCGAGCGCGGCGGCCCCGGCGGCCGGCCCCGAAAGCGGCTCCAACGGGCGGTCGGCCGGTCTGCCCGCCGTTACCGAGAGGACAGCATGACTCCCGAACTCACGGTCCTCGCCCTCGCCGCCCTGCTGCAGTCGGTGCAGATTGCGTTCGCCGGGGCGGCGATGAGCCGCGATGCCGGTCCGGCCTACAACGCCGGCCCGCGCGATATCGAGGCGCAGCTTTCGCCGCTGACCGGCCGGCTCCGGCGGGCGGTGGCGAACCACTTCGAGGCGCTCGCCTTCTTCACCATCGCCGTCGTGGTGGTGACGCTCTCCGCCTCGGCGAGCGGTCTTACCGCGGCGTGCGCGTGGATCTACCTCGCCGCCCGCGTTCTCTACGTGCCCGCCTACGCCTTCGGTTGGACGCCGTGGCGGTCGGTCATCTTCGGCATCGGCTTCACCGCCACGCTGGTGATGATCCTTGTGGCGCTGTTCTAGGGGCAAAATCATATGCATGATCCGTGCATGATCCGTGCATGGTCGGTGCATGGTTCGTGCATACCCACGATGTAAGCTGAACTTACGGAGGTTCCCTTGGCTGACTACGACGTCATCGTCATTGGCGGTGGTCCCGGTGGCTACGTCTGCGCCATCCGCTGCGCACAGCTCGGCCTGAAGACCGCCTGCGTCGAGGGCCGCGAAACGCTCGGCGGCACCTGCCTCAACATCGGCTGCATCCCGTCGAAGGCCCTGCTGCACGCGTCCGAACTCTACCACGAGGCGCACGACACCTTCGAGAAGATGGGCCTCACCGGGGGCGCGTCGGTCGGCGTCGATGTCGCGAAGATGCAGGGCTACAGGGCGTCGACCGTCGAGTTCGAACACCAAGGGCATCGAATTCCTGTTCAAGAAGAACAAGATCGACTGGCTGAAGGGCTGGGGCAGGATCACTGCCCCGGGGGAAGTCACCGTCGGCGATGCCACCCATAAGGCGAAGAACATCGTCATCGCGTCCGGCTCCGAGGTGACGCCGCTTCGGGGCGTGACCATCGACGAGAAGACCGTCGTCTCGTCGACCGGCGCGCTGGATTTGCCAGAGGTGCCGAAGCATCTCGTCGTCATCGGCGCCGGCGTCATCGGCCTCGAGCTTGGCTCGGTCTACGCCCGCCTCGGCGCGAAGGTGACGGTGCTCGAATTCCTCGACCAGATCACCCCCGGCATGGACCTCGAGGTCTGCAAGGCGCTGCAGAAGCAGCTGGCGAAGCAGGGCCTCGACTTCATCCTCGGCGCCGCCGTGCAGTCGGCCGAGCCCGGCGAGGGCGGCGTGCACGTCACCTACAAGCTGCGCAAGGACGACAGCGAGGCGTCGCTCGATGCCGACGTGGTGCTGGTCGCCACCGGCCGGCGGCCCTACGTCGCGGGCCTCGGCCTCGATGCGGTCGGCATCGAGATGACCGAACGCGGCCAGGTGAAGGTCGACGCGCACTGGCGCACGTCGGTCCCCGGCATCTATGCGATCGGCGACGTGACCCCCGGCCCGATGCTCGCCCACAAGGCCGAGGACGAGGGGATGGCGGTGGCCGAGACCATCGCCGGCCAGCATGGGCACGTGAACTACGGCGTCATTCCCGGCGTGATCTACACCTCGCCCGAGGTCGCCTCCGTCGGCGAGACCGAGGAGACCCTGAAGGCCAAGGGCCGCGCCTACAAGGTCGGCAAGTTCCCCTTTCAGGGCAATGCCCGCGCGAAGTCCTACTTCATGGGTGAAGGATTCGTTAAGATCCTCGCCGACAAGGAGACCGACCGCATTCTCGGCGCCCACATCATCGGCCCGCAGGCCGGCGAGCTGATCTCCGAGGTGTGCGTCGCGATGGAATTCGGCGCCGCGGCCGAGGATCTGGCCCGCACCTGCCACCCGCACCCGACCTGCTCCGAGGCGGTTCGCGAGGCGGCACTGGCCTGCGGCGACGGCGCCATTCACGCCTGACCCGCAGCGGGGTGGGGGCTTTTCCTCCACCCCGCTACGGCGGAAGCCCGTCAGCCGCGCCGATCCAGCGCCCACGACACCGCAAACACCGCCAGGCCGATCGCCCCGAGCCCGGCGCCGACCCATCCGGTCGAGGCAAAGCCGAACCCGGCGGCGATCGCCAGCCCGCCCAGCCACGCTCCGGCCGCGTTGGCGATGTTGAACGCCGCGTGCATCGAGGTCGCCGCCAGCGTCTGCGCATCGCCGGCCACGTCCATCAGCCGGGTCTGCACCGCGGGCGCCATGGCGACCCCGAACCCGATGAAGAACACGCAGAGGCAGAGCATGACCGCGCTGGCCGCCGTCATCGCGAAGACCACCAGCACCACGATGTTGAACGCGGTCAGGCCGGCAATCGTCGCCATCAGCGCCCGGTCGGCGAGCTTCGCCCCGATCAGGTTGCCGGCGATCATGCCGGTGCCGAAGATCGCCAGGATCACCGGCACGAAGCTCGCCGGCAGTCCGGCAACCTCGGTCGCCGTCGCCGCGATGTAGCTGAAGACGGCGAACATGCCGCCGAACCCCACCGACCCGAACAGCAGGGTCAGCAGCACCTGCGGCCGGCGCAGCGCCCTGAGTTCGCGAAACGCGCTCGCGCCCGGTTCCGGCCGATGCTCCGGCAGGGTCAGCCACAGCAGCCCCACCGCCAGCGCGCCGACCGCGCCCACCAGCACGAAGAGCGCCCGCCAGCCGAAGATCTGGCCGAGCCACGCGACCAGCGGCGTCCCGACCAGCGTTGCCACCGTCAGTCCCAGCATCACTCGCCCGATCGCCTGCGTCCGCCCGCCCGGCGGCGCCACCGACGCCGCCACCAGCGCGGCGACCCCGAAGTAGGCGCCATGCGGCAGGCCGGACAGGAAGCGCACCGCCGCCAGCGACAGGATGCCGGGCGCCACCGCGCTCGCAAGATTGCCGCCCGCGAATCCGGCCATCAGCGCCAGCAGCAGCGTGCGCCGGCTCAACCGCGCCGCGAGCAGCGCGATCGCCGGCGCGCCGATCACCACGCCGAGGGCATAGGCGCTGATGAGATGCCCGGCCGCCGGCAGCGACACCCCGAGCCCGGTCGCGATGTCGGGAAGCAGGCCCATGATCGCGAACTCGCCGGTCCCTATCCCGAAGGCCCCGACGGCGAGCGACAGCATCAGCAGGGTCGTGGAGGCGATGGCACGCGACTGTTCCGCACCGATACAGGCTTCACTCATCACAACGGCTTTCACGATCGAGGAGGGAGGGCGCGGGCGCCTGATGCGAAGCTTAGGGCGGATACGCCCGATTTTCCACCCGGGGACGGCGAATTTCGCCCAGGTGGCCCGAATTGATGCCGCACTGTGCGGCTCGCGCCGCAGGTCCGCCTACGCCGCGAGCATCCGCAGGCCCTGCGTCACGTCCGTGCGGATCGCGAGCCGCAGCCCCGGTTCGTCCCCCGCCCGCAGCGCCGCGATGATCTTCCTGTGCAGGTCGGTCGCCTGCCGGCGTTGCAGCCGCTCGTAGAGCAGCCGCATCGTCGGCCCCGCCTGCAGCCACACCGTCTCGATCAGCGCCAGCATCGCCGGGGCCTGTGCGCGGAGATAGAGGGTGCGGTGGAATTCGAGGTTGGTCCGCACGTAGCCCGACGCGTCGCCCTTGACGATCATCTCGTCGATCACGGCGTTGATCGCGGCCATCCGGTCCGTCAGGGCGGCGTGCGCGCGGGGCAATGCCCGGCTGGCCAGCTCGGGCTCGATCAGCGCCCGCAGGGCCGCCAGCTCCTCGATCCGCTCGTTCGCCAGTTCCGGCGTCGAGACGCGCCCCGAGGCCGAGAGCTTCAGCGCCCCCTCTGCCACCAGCCGCCGCACCGCCTCGCGCGCCGGTGTCATGCTGACGCCGAACTCCGCCGCCACCCCGCGCAGGGTCAGCGGCACCCCGGGTGCGATCTGTCCATGCATCACCCGCGCCCGCAGGGTCCGATAGACCCGCTCGTGGGCGGGCAGCAGGATATCGCTCTGGCGCTCGCGCTCGTTCATCGGCCGCAGCTTGCGGCTGGCGCGGCGCGCGTCAAGCGGTGCGGGTTCCGAAGTCGATGCGGTGAAGCGAACTGCCGTTCACGCGCAGCCACTCGCGCGGCGCGGCGTATCCCGGCATCAGGCGGCTGACCACGCTCCAGAACGCCGGCGAGTGGTTCAGCTCGACGATGTGCGCCACCTCGTGCGCGGCCACGTAGTCGAGCACGACCGGGGGCGCCATCACAAGGCGCCAGGAATACATCAGGTCGGCGGCGTGGCTGCACGAGCCCCAGCGGCTCCGCGGGTCACGCAAGGTGACGCGGCCCGCCTTGACCCCCAGCTGCGCCGCGTGGCGCCGCGAGGCGTCGACCACATCGCGACGCGCCTCCTCGCGGAGCCAGCCCGCCACCAGCGGCCCGATCGGGCCGCGCATCGGCACCGCCAGAATCCGCGCCGGTCTGGGTGAACCGCGCGACTGGCGCCGCCCGCACGGTCAGCTCTCCGCCGCGAAACGGCAGGACCGATCCGTCCACCACCTCGGTCCGGCGGGACTGCGCGGCGAGGTGGCCGCGGATCCACGCCTCCTGATCCGAGAGGAACGCCCGCGCGCGCGACAGCGGCACGCCCGGGGGCAGGGTCAGGGTCGGGGCCGAGCCGATGTGCGAGACCCGGAGCACCATCCGCCGCGCGCCGGCATGGCGCCGCAGCCGGACCTCGATCGCCGGGTTCCCGATGCGGATCGCCTCGGCCACGGGCCGGCGCTCAGGCCGTCTCGCGCTGGGCCCGGATGAACTCCCGGACGCGCGGCTCGATCATCTTGCGCCAGCGCGAGCCGTTGAACACGCCATAGTGCCCGACGCCCTCCGCGACGAAGTGGCCACGCTTCTCCGCCGGCAGGCGCGGCGTCATGTCGTGCGCCGCCTGGGTCTGGCCGAGGCCGGTGATGTCGTCCTTCTCGCCCTCGACGGTCATCAGCGCGATATCGTCGACCAGCGTCGTGTCGAGCGGGGTGCCGCGATAGCGGTACTGGCCCTTGGCCATCAGCCGCTTCTGGAACACGCGCTCGATGGTCTGGAGGTAGAACTCGGCGGTCAGGTCCATGACCGCGAGATACTCGTCGTAGAAGGTCCGGTGCTGCTCGGCGCCGTCGCCGTCGCCGCGCACGAGGTTCTGGAACTGGTGGACGTGGGCATCGACATGGCGGTCGATGTTCATCGCGAGAAAGCCCGAGAGCTGCAGGAAGCCCGGGTAGACCCGCCGCATGAATCCGCGACACGGCCACGGGACCATCACGACGACGTTGTTCTCGAACCAGCCGAGCGGCCGCTTCACCGCCAGCTCGTTCGGCTGCTTGGGGTTGCGCGCGGTGTCCATGGGCGAGCCCATCAGCACCATCGACGCCGGCCGCTTCGGGTTCCGGTCGCGGGCCATGAGGCTGGCCGCCGCCATCACCGGGATGCCGGGCTGGCACACCGCCATCACGGCGATGCGCTCGCCCTCGCCGCTCAGCGCCTCGATCATCCGCACGAGGTAGTCGGTGTAGTCGTCGAGGTCGAAGTCGCCGGCCGCCAGCGGCACGTCGCGGGCATCGAGCCAGTCGGTGATGTAGACGTCATGGTTCGGCAGCATGTCGCGCACCGTGCCGCGCAGCAGCGTGGCGTAGTGCCCCGACATCGGCGCGACCATCAGCACCTTCGGGTCGTTGCGCGTCTCGGCGGCCGTCGAGAGCCGCTTGAAGTGGATGACGCGCGCGAACGGCGCCTCCCAGACCACTTCCTCCTCGATCGGCGTGTCCATCCCGTCGACCTGGACCGCGGCGATGCCGAAGTCCGGCTTGCCGTAGCGCCGGGTGGCGTTGATGAACATCTCGAGCGCCGCCGAAACCGCCCGCGAGCCGTAGCTCGATGCCATCGGGTTGAAGGGGTTTCGGATGACCTCCTGGCCGACGCGCGCCGCGGCTCGCATCGGAGAGATGGCCGCATGGGTCATTTCATAGGCGTGATAGAGCATCCCCACCCTCGATTCCCTCGCTCTCGATCGGCACCCAACTGGTCACTTTAGCGTCACGTATAGCCCGCAGTTGCAGCGCATCAAGAGCGTTTGACACCACCCCTTGCCGGCGGGGCGTCCGCGAGCAGTAGCCGCGAAGGTTTGACAAAGTTCTGCAAGCGTGGCATCGGGGCGCCGATTTCCCCTTGATTCCAGCCCGTGAGGAAGCGAATGCCCAAGGATGAATGGGGCGTTAAGCGCGTTTGCCCGACCTGCTCGACCCGATTCTACGACCTTCGTAGCGACCCGATGACCTGCCCGAGCTGTGGCGCGGTCTACACAGTCGACAGCCTTTCCGTCGCCAAGGCCAAAACCCTTCGTCCCGAAAAGGTGAAGCCGGAGCCGGTGGATCTCGAGGATCTGCCCGAGATCGACGCCGACGAGGAGACGCTCGACACCGACGACGATCTCGACGACGAGATCCTCGAGGACGAGGAAGACAACGTCGATCTGGACGAGATCGCCGATGTCGGCAGCGACGAGGAAGAGGGCTGAGCCCCTTTTGCGTTTCCGGGCCATTTCCCGCTTGATCTGGTCCGGTCTCCAACCTAAAGAAGCGCACCGCGGCGCGGGCCCCCAAAAGGGCCCCCGCCAGCACCCAGGTGGTACGGGGCCATAGCTCAGCTGGGAGAGCGCTTGCATGGCATGCAAGAGGTCAGGGGTTCGATCCCCCTTGGCTCCACCAACCCTCCAGTTTCCACCGCACGCAGGACCGGGCGCCATCGGCGTCTCCGGTTGCGCGTGCTCAGGCGTCGACCGGCCGGGCGGCGCGGGCGCGCCAGCGATCGGCATAGGTGGCGAGCGCCGGGTCGGGTTCCGGCGTCGCGGCGGCAGTCTCCTGCGGCGCGGGCGGTTCGGGTAGCGCGAGGAGCGCGGCCCCGAGGCTGGTGCCGGTGCTGCCCGGGGCCGGCAGCACGACCGGACGGCCGGTCGCGGCGCCAAGCATCGCGACGTAGAGGGCATTTCGCGCGAACGGGCCTTCCACGAGGGTCGGGCCCGCCGCGCCGATCAGCTCGAGGCAGGTCGAGGTCATCATCGCCAGATAGAGCGACAGCGCGGCGGTGCGCTCTGCCGGGGTGGCATCCGCCGGGCCGATCCACTGCGCGCGCCGGTCCGGGAACGGGCCGGAGCCGGCGACGACCGAGGGCAGGAGAAAGATCCCGCGCTCGAGCAATGCGCCGACGGCTGCGGGGTCGGGCAGGGGCTCGGGGCGCGTCAGCTCCCACTCCCGACCGCCCATGAAGCGGGCGGAAGGGACGGGGTCGCCGAAGGCGTTGACGTTGACGAGGGTGTCGCGGCCGGGATCGAGCTGCACCGCCCGGCCGCCGACGGCCATGGTCACGACCCAGGTGCCGGTGGAGACGACGGCGAACGGCGCGCGCCGGCTGCGCAGGTGCGGCAGCAGCGAGGCGTTCGAGTCGTGGATGCCGCAGAACACCGGGGTGGCGGGGGAGAGGCCGGTGGCGTCCGCGACCTGCCGCGTGATCGGGCCGAGGCAATCGGAGGCGGCGCGAAGGGCCGGAAACAGCGGGCGCCACCCCTGCGCCGCGACGAGCGACGAGAAATCCCGCGCGGCCGGGTTCCAGAGGTCTGTGTGGCAGCCGAGCGAGGTCGCCTCCGACGCGGCGACGCCGGTCAGCCGGTGCGCCCAGTACTGCGGATACATGAGGATCCGCGTGGCGCGCGCCGCCGCCGGAAAGGTGGCGAACTGCCAGAACAGCTGGCGGCCCACCACGAGGCCGCCGGGCAGTTTTGGCGTGCCGGTCTCGGCAAAGGCCGGGCGGGCGGCGTCGTAGGCGTCGGCGAGCGCGTCCGGCCCGGGATGCTCGTAGTCGAGCACCGGCAGCGCCAGCCGGCCGTCGGCGTCGAGCAGCGCGGCGGTGGCGCCATGCGCGGTGATCGACACGGCATCGGCGCCATGCCGGGCGTGCAGGGCGCCGAGCGCGTCGAGCAGGAACGCCCAGATGCCGTCCGTATCCGCGTGGGGATAGGGCGGCCCGGGCAGTACCCGGCTCGGCCGGGCGATGAAGTCGATCTGGGCGAGACTGCCGGCGTCGACCACCGCGACCTTGGCGTTGGTCTTGCCGATGTCGATGACGAGGATGCGCTCAGGCATGGGCCCGCCCGGCGCGGATGCGGCTGACGAGCCTCGGCAGAGCGATCACGGCGATGAGCAGGAAGCCGATGAAGATCGACATCACAATGCCCGGCACGTTGAGCAGGCCGAAGCCGAACGTCACCATGCCGAGCACGAAGGCGGCGATGACGACGCCGATGATCGTGCCGGAGCCGCCGAGGATCGAAACGCCGCCCAGCACCACCATGGTAACGATCTCCAGCTCCCAGCCGAGCGCGATCGACGGCCGGGTCGAGCCGAGCCGCGAGGTGAGACAGACCGCGGCGAGCCCGGACAGCAGGCCGGTCGTCAGGAACAGCAGGAACTTCACCCGCGCCACCCGGATGCCCGAGAACAGCGAGGCCGTGGGATTGTTGCCGATGGCATAGACCGTGCGGCCGAAGCTCGTCAGGTGCAGGAGCACGGCGAAGGCCGCGGCGAGCAGCCAGAACAGCACGAACTCGACGGAAAAGACCCAGGCGACGTAGCCCTGTCCGAACCAGGAGAACGCCGCCGGATAGCCGGTATACGCCTTGTCGCCGAGCACGATGAAGGCGATGCCGCGGAACAGGCTCATGGTGCCGATCGTGGCGACGATCGACGGCAGCCCGAGCCGGGTGACGAGAAAGCCGTTGAACGCGCCGCAGGCGAGCCCGGTGCCGAGGCCGATCACGACCAGCGCGGGTGTGCCGGCGCCGAGGTGCAGCGCATAGCCCATCGCGGTCGAGGCGAGCGCGATGATCGCGGCGACCGACAGGTCGATCTCGCCCGCGATGATGAGCAGCGCCATCGGAAAGGCGACCATCGCCTTCTCGGTGAAGTTGAACGTGGCGTCCGACAGGTTCCACGGATCGAGGAAGTACGGCGAGGCCAGCGCGTTCGCGATGAAGATCGCCACCGCGAGCGCGAGGAGCAGCGCCTCCCAGCTCTTTAGGACGCGGCTTGCGCGGGTGTCGAGACGGTCGGGGACGTGCCGGAGGTCGGTCATACTGCTTCCGCCGCCTTGAGGATGACGCGGCCCCTGGTGCGCTCGGCGCGGGCGTTGAACGTGACGGCCGCGATGATCGCCGACCCGGAGATCGCGAGTTGCCAGAACGGCGAGACGTCGATGACGGGCAGCGCATTCTTGATGACGCCGAGGAACAGCGCCCCGAGGATCGCCCCCGCGACCGAGCCGATGCCGCCCGCGATCGACACGCCGCCGATGACGCAGGCGGCGATGACGTCGAGCTCGAACCCGCCGGCCACGTCGACATAGGCGACGGCGTAGCGCGCGACCCAGAGATAGCCGCAGACGCCGGCCAGCGCGCCCGACAGGATGTAGGCGGCGCAGCGGGTGCGGCCGACGTCGATGCCGGTATAGACCGCCGCGTGCGGATTGCCGCCCACGGCATAGAAGGCGCGGCCGAGCGGCGTGCGGGTCAGCACGAGCCACATGGCAAGGACCGCGGCGACGGCGATCCACGTCAGCACCGGCAGCCCCGCGAGGGAGGCGCGCGGCAGCGCCTTGAACGCCGGGCTCATCTCGTGGGCATTCACCCAGGCGCCGCCGGACAGCAGGAAGATCGCGCCGCGATAGATCGTCAGGGTGCCGAGTGTGGCGACGATCGGCGGGATGTCGAGCTTCCAGACCATCAGGCCGTTGACGGCGCCGAGCGCCGCGCCAAGCCCGAGGGCGACGAGCATCAGCACCGGAATCGGGATCCCGGGGTGGGCGGCGTTCAGCATGGCGACCACCATGCCGTTGAGCGCGAGGTTGGCGGCCACCGAGAGGTCGATGCACTTGGTCAGGATCACCGCCATCTGCCCGAGGGCGAGCACGATGAGGATCGCGGTATCGTTGAACACATTGGCGAGGTTCGCCGGCCGCGCGAAGGCCGGAAAGCGCGTGGCGATCAGCGCGACGAGGCCGGCAATGATGGCGGCGAGGAGCAGTTCGCGGGATTTCATGCGCTTTCTCCGATCCCGGCGGCCGCCCGGACGAGGCTTTCCGGATCGAGGCCGATGCGGGGGTATTCACCGACGATGCGGCCCTCGCGCATGACGATCACGCGGTCCGACATGCCGAGGATCTCCGGGATCTCCGAGGAGACCATGATGACGGCAAGGCCCTGCGCCGCCAGCTCGGCCATGAACTCGTGGACCGCGGCCTTGGAGCCGATGTCGATGCCCTTGGTCGGCTCGTCGAGGATGATGACGCGGGGCCGGGTGGCGAGCCACTTGGCGATCACCACCTTCTGCTGGTTGCCGCCCGAGAGCTGGCCCACCTCCTGATCCAGCGCCGCGGCGCGCAGGTCGAGGCGGCGGGTGTACTCGCGGGCGAGCCGGAATTCCTCGGCGAGGCGCAGGAAGCCGCGCCGCGAGGTGCGGTGGAGCGAGGGCAGCGTGACGTTCTGGAAGATCGGCAGCGCCCGGATGGCGCCCTGTGCGCCGCGATCCTCGGGGACGTAGACGATGCCGCGGGCGATCGCCTCGGCGGGGGAGCGGATGATGGCGATCTGCCCGTCGATCCGCACCGCGCCCTTCGACGGCCTTGTCACGCCGAACAGCGCCTGCATCACCTCGCTGCGGCCGGCGCCGACCAGCCCGTAGAAGCCGAGGATCTCGCCGCGATTCAGGGTGAAGCCGATCGAGTCAAACTCGGTCGGATGGCTGTAGCCGACGACGCGCAGGATCTCGTCGCCGATCTCGTGGCGGCGCTCGGGGAAGATCGCGTCGATCGAGCGGCCGACCATCATCCGCACCAGTCCGGCCTCGGTCACGTCGGCCATCGCGCCCTCGCCGATGAAGCGGCCGTCGCGGAACACGGTGTAGCGGTCGGCGATGCGGAAGATCTCGTCGAACTTGTGGCTGATGAACAGGATCGCCTTGCCCTCGGCCTTCAGCCGCTCGATCAGCTCGTAGAGTTCGGCGATCTCCTTGTGCGACAGGGCGGCGGTCGGCTCGTCCATGATGACGACGCGGGCGTCGATGGAGAGGGCGCGGGCGACCGCGACCAGGTGCTTGCTGGCGATGCCGAGGTCGCGCAGCCGGGCGCGCGGGTCGATCTCGGCGCCGACGCGGGCCAGCATCTCGCGGGCGCGTGCCGTCAGGCGGCCCCAGTCGATGAGGCCGAGGCGGGTGCGCGGCGCGTGGCCGAGCAGGATGTTCTCCGCCACCGTGAGGTCGTCGAAAAGCACGGTCTCCTGATGGATCGCGGTGACGCCGGCGTCGGCGGCCGCGTGCGGCGTCGGAAAGGCGACCGGGCTGCCGTCGAGCAGGATCTCGCCCGCGTCGGGCTGGTAGATGCCGGTGAGGATCTTGACGATGGTGGACTTGCCGGCGCCGTTCTCGCCGACGAGCGCCGTGACTTGGCCCGGGTAGAGGCCGAGGCGCACGCCGTCGAGCGCCTTGACGCCGGGAAAGCTCTTGGCGATCCCGCGAAGCTCGAGCACGGGGGCGAGGGCGGGCTCGGCCCGCGCCGCGGCGGGCGCGGGGGCTTCGCTGACGGGGCTGACGAGCATGGGGGTCCCTTGGGCAAGGGCTCCCGGACGGGTCCGGGAGCCCGCAGGATCAGAAGATCGACTTGAACTGCTCGATGTTCGACTTGTCGTAGACGAACGGATCGGCCATCGCGCCTTCGGTCTTGTCGTCGAGCTTCACCGTGCCCATGCGGCCCATCGGGATCTCGCCGCCGGGCTTCGCCTCGGCCTTCTTGGTGGCGAGGTTGTAGGCGATCATCGTCGCGGAATAGCCGAGGTCGATCGGGTTCCAGATCGCGAACGACTTCGAGGCGCCGCTCTCGACGTGCCCGGCCATTTCCGACGGCAGGCCGAGGCCGGTGACGTTCACCTGCCCGATCTTGCCCGCGTCCTCCACCGCCTGCGCCGCGGCGACGATGCCGACCGACGTGGGGGCGATGATCGCCTTCAGGTCCGGGTAGGTCTGCATCAGGCCCTGGGCCTCGCGATAGGACTTGTCGGCGAGGTCGTCGCCGTAGACCGTCGCCACCACGTTGATCTTGGGATAGTTCGGCAGAACCTTGTTCATCTCGGCGATCCAGGTGTTCTGGTTCGTCGAGGTGGTGGTGGCCGACAGCACCGCCACGTCGCCGCCGTCGGGCAGGTTGTCGGCGGCGAGCTTGATGATCATGTTGCCGATGAGCGGGCTCGACGACGGGTTGAGCTGCATCTCGCGGCCTTCGGGGGCGACGCCGGAGTCCCACGAAATGACGGTGATGCCGCGCTGCATCGCCTTCTTCAGCGCCGGGACCACCGCGTCGGGGTCGTTCGCCGAGATGGCGATGGCGTCGACGTTCTGGGCGATCAGCGAGTTGATGACCTCGATCTGGCCCTCGGCGGTGGTGTCGGTCGGGCCGGTATAGATGATCTGGACGTCGCCGAGCTCCTTGGCCGCCTCCTGGGCGCCCTTCGCGGCGGCCTCGAAGAAGCCGATGCCGAGCGCCTTGACCACCAGCGCGATGCGCTTCTGGTCGGCCGCGTGCGCCGGAGCCATCAGCGCCGTCGCCAGCGCGGCCGAGGCAAGCAGGGTCTGCACGAATTTCATTGGTCAGGACCTCCCGGGGTGTCGTCTGTTGGATCTGCTCGTCCGATTTCGCTCACGATGACGTGGCACGAACGGTGTGTCAATCATCTTCGATCATCAGTGATCGTTCTGCACTGCAGCATGATTGGACGTGATTGACATTGGCCCCCTGGCGCGCAATTTTCGCGTCAAAGCGCCGGGCGGATCGGCGTACCCGGGGAGGAGACCTCATGCTCGACGCCAAGGCCGACAGGCACCTCGCAAACCATTGGGACGACGAGAAGGCTGCCGGGATGACCGAGCCGGAGCGGCTGCTCTATCGCTCGAACCTGCTGGGCGCCGACAAGCGAATCACCAACTACGGCGGCGGCAACACCTCGGCCAAGGTGATGGAGACCGATCCGCTGACCGGCGCCGAGGTGGAGGTGCTGTGGGTGAAGGGGTCGGGCGGCGACGTCGGCACGATGAAGCTCGACGGCTTCTCGACGCTCTACATGGAGAAGCTGCAGGCGCTGAAGGGCATCTACCGCGGGCTCGCGTTCGAGGACGAGATGGTCGGGCTGCTGCCGCACTGCACGTTCAACCTGAACCCGCGGGCGGCCTCGATCGACACGCCGCTGCACGCCTATGTGCCGCGCGCCCACGTCGACCACATGCACGCGGACGCGATCATCGCCATCGCCGCCTCGAAGGATTCGAAGGCGCTGACGGCCGAAGTCTTCGGCGGCGAGATCGGCTGGCTGCCATGGAAGCGGCCGGGATTCGAGCTGGGGCTGTGGCTCGAAACCTTCTGCCGGGAGAATCCGCAGGCGAAGGGCGTGGTGCTCGAGAGCCACGGGCTGTTCACCTGGGGAGACGACGCGAAGAGCTGCTACGAGACGACGATCGCGGTCATCAACCGGGCGATCGACTGGCTCGACGCGCGGACGGCCGGCGTGCAGGCGTTCGGCGGCGCGCGGGTCGGGTCGCTGCCGGCAGACGAGCGGCGGGCGGTGGCGGCGCGGCTGATGCCGGTGATCCGCGGGCTGGTGTCGAAGGATGCGCGCATGGTCGGGCATTTCGACGACCAGCCGGCGGTGCTCGAGTTCGTCAACGCGACCGGCATGGCGCCGCTCGCCGCGCTCGGGACCAGCTGCCCGGACCACTTCCTGCGCACCAAGATCCGGCCGCTGGTGGTGGACTTCGACCCCGCCGCGCCGGACGTCGACGCGACGCTCGCGGGCCTGCCCGCGGCGGTCGAGGCGTACCGGGCGGACTACGCGGCGTACTATGCGCGGTGCAGGCGGCCGACGAGCCCGGCGCTGCGGGATCCGAATGCGGTGGTCTATCTCGTGCCGGGCGTCGGGATGCTCACCTTCGCCAGGGACAAGGCGACGGCGCGGATTTCGGGCGAGTTCTACGTGAACGCCATCAACGTCATGCGCGGCGCCTCGGTGGTCAGCGCGTACCGCGGTCTGCCGGAGCAGGAGGCGTTCGACATCGAATACTGGCTGCTGGAGGAGGCGAAGCTCCAGCGGATGCCGAAGCCGAAGAGCCTCGCGGGCCGCATCGCGCTCGTCACCGGCGGCGCCGGCGGCATCGGCGCGGCGATCGCCGACCGCTACCTGCGCGAGGGCGCCTGCGTCGTGCTCGCCGACATCGACGCGACGGCGCTCGGCGAGACCAGGGCGGCGCTGGCGGCGCGTCACAGCGCCGACGTGGTGCAGGCGGTGGAGATGAACGTCACGTCCGAGGACGCGGTGGCGGCGGCCTTCGCCGACGCGAGCGTGGGGTTCGGCGGCATCGACATCCTCGTCTCCAATGCCGGCATCGCCTCGTCGGCCCCGATCGAAGCGACGACGCTGGCGCTCTGGGACAAGAACATGGCGATCCTGTCGACGGGGTACTTCCTCGTCTCGCGGGCCGCGTTCGTCCTGTTCCGGGCGCAGGGCATCGGCGGGTCGGTGGTGTTCATCGGCTCGAAGAACGGCCTCGCCGCCTCGCCGGGAGCCGCCGCCTATTGCACCGCCAAGGCGTCGGAGCTGCACCTCGCACGCTGCCTCGCGCTGGAGGGCGCGGAGGCCGGCATCCGGGTGAACGTGGTGAACCCCGACGCCGTGCTGCGCGGCTCGAAGATCTGGGAGGGCGAGTGGCTGGAGCAGCGCGCCGCCACCTACAAGACCGACAAGGACGGGCTGGAAGAGATGTACCGCCAGCGCTCGCTGCTGAAGCGGTCGGTGTTTCCCGAGGACATCGCCGAGGCCGCGTATTTCCTCGCCTCGGACGCCTCGTCGAAGTCGACCGGCAACATCGTCAACGTCGACGCCGGCAACGTCCAGGCGTTCACGCGCTGAGGGAGGGGATGATGACGGTTCAGGAAACCCGCGGCGAAGCCGAGCTGCGGCGTGACTACGAGGCCCTGGGCGAGCGGCTGGCGCGGCGGGGCGTGGAGATCGAGGCGCTGAAGCGGCGCGCGGCGGCCTTCGGCGTCGCGGTGCCGTCCTGGGGCGTCGGCACCGGCGGCACGCGCTTTGCCCGTTTCCCGGGGGCGGGCGAGCCGCGGCACATCTTCGACAAGCTCGACGATTGCGCCGTGATCGCCCGGCTGACCGGGGCGACGCCCACGGTGTCGCTGCACATCCCGTGGGACAAGGCCGATCCCGCGGCGCTGCGCCAGAAGGCGGCGGAGCTGGGCCTCGGCTTCGACGCGATGAATTCCAACACGTTCTCCGACGCTCCGGGCCAGCCGCTCAGCTACAAGTTCGGCTCGTTGTCGCACAGCGACCGGCAGGTGCGGGCCCAGGCGGTCGAGCACAATCTGGAGTGCATCGCGATCGGCGAGGCGATCGGGTCGAAGGCGCTGACCGTGTGGGTCGGCGACGGCTCGAACTTCCCCGGGCAGAGCAGCTTCACGCGGCAGTTCGAGCGCTATCTCGAGGCGATGGCTCAGGTCTATGCCGGCCTGCCCGACGACTGGCGGCTCTTCACCGAGCACAAGATGTTCGAGCCGGCGTTCTATTCGACGGTGGTGCAGGACTGGGGCACCAACTACCTGATCGCGCAGGAGCTGGGGCCGAAGGCGTTCTGCCTCGTCGACCTCGGGCACCACGCGCCGAACGTCAACATCGAGATGATCGTCGCGCGGCTGATCCAGTTCGGCAAGCTGGGCGGCTTCCACTTCAACGACTCGAAGTACGGCGACGACGATCTCGACGCCGGGTCGGTCGATCCGTTCCGGCTGTTTCTGGTCTTCAACGAACTGGTGGATGCGGAGGGCCGGGTCGACGGCTTTCATCCCGCGCACATGATCGACCAGAGCCACAACGTGACCGATCCGATCGAGAGCCTGATGACCAGCGCGATGGAGATCGAGCGCGCCTACTTGCAGGCGTCGCTGGTCGATCGGCAGGCGCTGGCGGGGTATCAGGACGAGAACGACGCGCTGATGGCGGCGCAGACGCTGAAGGCGGCGTTCCGGACGGATGTGGAGCCGATCCTTGCTCTCGCGCGGCTGGAGAAGGGCGCGGAGATCGACCCGGTCGCCGCCTACCGTCGCTCCGGCTATCGCGCGAAGGTCGCTGCGGAGCGGCCGGCGGTGGCGGGGGGCAGCGGCGGGATCGTCTAGCCCCGCCACCGCCCGCGCGCGGTTACAGCACGACGACCTTTGCGCCGACCTTCACCCGGTCGTAGAGGTCGATCACGTCCTGGTTCAGCATCCGGAAGCACCCGGAGGAGGCCGCCCAGCCGATCGACTTCGGCGTGTTTGTGCCGTGGATGCGATAGCCGGAGTCCGAGCCGCCGAAGTTGATGTAAAGCGCGCGCGCGCCCAGCGGATTGGTGACGCCGCCGGGCTGGCCGTCGGCCCACTTCCGCACGTGCGGGTCGCGGGCGATCATCTCCGGCGGCGGGGTCCACGTCGGCCACTTCGCCCGTCGCGCAATGGTCCCCGAGCCGTTCCAGCCAAAGCCCTCGCGTCCGACGGCAATGCCGTAGCGCATGGCCTTGCCGTTCTCCTCGACGAGATAGAGGAACGGCCCCTTGGGATCGACGACGACGGTGCCCGGCGCCTCGGTCGTCTGATAGTCGACCTCGTTGCGCAGCAGCTCGCGGTGAAACGCCGCGACGTCGATCGCGGGCAGCGTCTTGTCGCCGTCCTTGCGCGACGCGTACATCGCGACGAGCGCCGGATCGGGCGCGGGCTTTTCCACGACGACAGCCGGCGCCGGGGTGGCGGCGCGCGCGGCCTCCGGCGCGGCGGCGGGAGTGGGGGCGGGCGGCGTCGCGGCAGCTTCGGTCAGCGTGGGGCCGGTGGCGGGGACGCCGGCACAGGCCCCGAGCGCGACCGCCGCGGCGAGCAGGGCGACGCAGGATCTGGCGTTCATGTCGACTCAACTCCTAGACAACGATCACGCAACGCGCCCGCCGGCGTCTTCAGCGCCGCGACGGACCAGAACAGCTCGACATGCCTCCGTTAGGCCCCGAACCCTTGTGGTTTGCTGAAGGCCTCACGTGCGTCAGTCTATCGCGGCCGCGAATTGTCCACAATTGTGCGCGCCTTCTCCCTTCGGACGATGGCGCAGGAACCTCGCGGCCCTGCCACCCGTTTCGATCGACGTCAGGAAGGAGATTGCGGGATGTGGAGGGGCATCAGTCTGCTCGCAGCGAGCCTCACCGCTCTCGCGCCACCCGTCGCGGCCGACAGCGACACCGGCTGCCCGACGGCGCCCGCGACATTGCCGGAGCCGGGCAGCGACGGTTCGGCGCCGGGCAACGCCGGCAATACCGGCTGGACCGGGGGCACCGGCGGCTCGCACATCGGCACCAGCGGTCAGGGCGCGGTGGCGGAGTCGCGAACGTGGCAGCCGCCGACGGCGACCGGGCTTGACCTCGGAGGGACGACTACGGCGCCGGCCGACTGCTAGCGAGCCGCCCTTCCGAACAGCCGGAACTCCCCCGTGGATCTCCGGTCGGGTTTCGGCTTAGGTCGGCCCGGGGCTTTCGGAGGGCGGACATGCGGCGGATCATCTTGGGGCTGGCGCTGGTGCTCGGGGCACCGGCCGGGGCGCAGACGCTGGCGCCGCTCGACACCGGGCCGGGGGTGAAGACCTGCGGCGAGTTCCGCAAGCTCGACCTCGCCGCGCAGGTCGCCGCACTTGCCACCGTCCAGCCGCTCGGCGACGAGATCGACCCGTCGGATCAGGACGCGGCCGAGAACTGGGCCGACGAGGTGGCGGACGCCTGCGGCGACGACGCCGACCGGCCGCTGGAGGACGCCGCCGCGGCGGCGCTCGATCAGGAATAGCTCACGCGAGCCCGAGCCACTCGGGCAGGGCCCCAACCGAAGGCAGGACCACGTCGGCATGCGGCGCAAGCTCTGCGCGGGTGGCGACGCCGGTCAGCACCGCGACCGCCGTCATGCCGGCGGCGCGGCCGCTCTCGAGGTCGTGGATGCTGTCGCCGACCATCGCGCAGGCGCGGGGCGCGAGGCCGGTGGCGGCGCAGAACGCCGTGAGCATGCCCGGCGCCGGCTTGGCGCCGTGGCCGCTGTCGTAGCCCGCAACGAAGGTGAAGCGGTCGAGCACACCGGCGCGCGCGAGGTGGGCACGGGCCGGCGCCTCGCTGTCGTTGGTGGCAAGGCCGAGGGTCTTCCCGCCGGCGATGAGCCGGTCGAGCAGCGGCAGGAGCGGCGTCACCTCGATCTGGTCGGCGGCGGCCGTGCTGGCGAGGATCATCCGGCGAAGCGGTGCCTCGTCGAGCCCGGGCAGCGTCGCGCGGATTGCGTCGATCACCACCTCCATGGTCCCGGCGATCACCGCGCTTTCGGGCAGGAACTGCCGCGCCGCGCGGTCGTAGCCGAGGCGCCCGGCGAGGTCGTCGGCCGCGCCCGGGCTGGCGTGGCACAGCTTTTCGATGAGGCCGCTCGCCCAGACCGACCAGGTGGCATGGAAGTCGAAGAGCGTGCCGTCCTTGTCGAAGACGAGCCCCCGGATCGTGCGCGGGTCGACCGCCTCAGTCATCTCGCCTGCTCCCTCGCGCGCGGTCCCGTCCGGTTGCCACGAAGCAACGCCGCTGCGCAAGGCCGTGCGCTCGCCCGCCTTCGCGTGACCGCGCGACGACTCTCTCGCGCCTCGTAAGGCGGGTGGCCCCCCGGCGGGGCGTCACGTCCAGTCCTGCGTCCCGCCGTCGAGCACCGCCCGCGCGCGGGCCACGTCCTCCGGGCGCAGGTCGGCCGCGGCGGCGAAGTCCGCGACCCAGGCGTCGGACTGCAACAGGAAGTCGAGGAGGAAGCCGAGCAGCTCGGGCTCGCGGCCGCGCGCGAGGAGGTCGGCGGCGTCGAGCCCGCTCTGGGCGAGGCAGGCCTCGAGCAGCTCCGGCCGGCCGGCGAGGAAGATGAGCGCGTCCTCCGCCACGCGGGCGGCCTTGTCGGTGTGCATGCGGCAGCGATCTCCACGGGGGTCGGGGCCGGCACTCTAGGGGCTTCGGCGGGCCGGGCGAAGTTCCTTTCGTCCGCATCCCGTTCCGGCCCGCAAGCCCCTTGCCTCGCTGCGCGTGCACCCCTATAAGCCCGCCTTCCAAACCGCAGCGGCCGGCCGATCAGGGCTGCCGAGTCGCTGTCTGAACGCGTGCTCGCGAAGGAGACCCGAAATGCCCAAGATGAAGACCAAGTCGGGCGCCAAGAAGCGCTTCAAGGTGACGGCCACCGGCCGCATCGTCACCGCCCAGGCCGGCAAGCGGCACGGGATGATCAAGCGGTCCACCAAGTTCATCCGCCAGGCCCGCGGCACCACGACCCTCTCGGCACCGGACGAGAAGATCGTGAAGTCGTACATGCCCTACGCCCGCTGAGGAGCCTGAGAGATGTCCCGAGTCAAGGGTGGCGTGACCTCTCACGCCCGTCACCGCAAGATCATCAAGCAGGCCGCCGGCTACTACGGCGCCCGCTCCACCAACTACCGCACCGCGAAGCAGGCCGTCGACAAGGCGCTGCAGTACGCGACGCGCGACCGCAAGGTGCGCAAGCGGAACTTCCGCGCGCTCTGGATCCAGCGGATCAACGCCGCGGTCCGCGAGTATGACGTGGAGTTGACCTACTCGCGCCTGATCGACGGCCTGACCAAGGCCGGGATCGAGGTCGACCGCAAGGTCCTCGCCGATCTCGCCGTTCACGAGCCGGCGGCGTTCAACTCGATCGTCGACCAGGCGAAGTCGGCGCTGGCCTGATCGCGCGCGACGTTGCCCAAAATTTGGCCCGCCCTCGAAAGGGGCGGGCCTTTTCGTGTCCGGCGTCAGTTGTCGATGTCCATCGGGACGATGCGATACGTGCCGTCGATCCTGAAGCCGTGATGGCCGGCCGTGCACTTCGCGTCGTTGATCTCGAAGCGGTTGTCGGTCTCCTTGCTGACCTCGGTGAAGGTACAGCCGAGCGGAGCGACGGCCTCCGACGGCGGCGATCAGGTGCTTGTGCATGACGGTTCCACCAGTTCGACGCAGTGGGGGCTAGCGTGGACCCGCCGAGGGGAACCAGCCCGAGGCCGGGACGTTGCGGCCTTTTGAGACGAAGGTCCCGAGATGCCCGCTGTGCTGGTTAACGCCTTTCTGCTCGCGGCGAGCCTCGTCGCCTCGGGCCCGGTGCTTGCCCGTGCCGCCGCCGATCCGGCCCCGGCCTCGCGCGCCCGGGATGCCGAGGCGCTGGCGGCCTGCGAGGCGGCGGCGCTTGCCGCGGCACAGGCGCGCCATCCCGATGCGGTGGAGGTGCAGGCGCTCGAGGACCAGGTGTCCGTGACCGAGACGGCCGGGGGGCAGACCAAGGTGACGGGCGGCGGGCAGTATGCGCCGCAGGTCGGGCAGTGGACGGCGTTCACCTACACCTGCGACTTCAGTCCGACCACCGGGCAGGTGACGCGGATCGAGCTGCCCTGAGGCGGCGTTCACCGGCCGCCGAAGATCCCGATTGCGGAATGCACGGCCGCGTGCCAGCCTTCTCCGAGACGAATTGGAGAGGTCCATGGCACCCAGTCCGCAGACGCCGGGCATCGTCGCCGGACGGCTGTCCCCGCAGGTCCTCGGGGAGAACTTCGCCGACATCGCGCCGCCCCTCACGCCGCACGAGGCGCTCGTCGCGGCCGATCGCTGTTACTTCTGCTACGACGCGCCCTGCACCGCGGCGTGCCCGACCTCGATCGACGTGCCGCTGTTCATCCGGCAGATCCAGGCGGGCCAGCCGGAGGCGGCGGCGCGCACGATCCTCGGCCAGAATATCCTCGGGGGCATGTGCGCCCGGGTCTGCCCGACCGAGACGCTGTGCGAGGAGGCGTGCGTGCGCGAGGCCGCGGAGGGCAAGCCGGTGGAGATCGGCCGGCTTCAGCGCCACGCCACCGATACCGCGCTGTCCCGGCCGCAGCCGTTCCAACGCGCCGCGCCCACCGGCAGGCGGGTGGCCGTGGTCGGCGCCGGACCGGCTGGCCTCGCCTGCGCCCACCGGCTGGCGATGCTCGGGCACGACGTGACGCTGCTCGACGCGCGGCCGAAGCCCGGGGGCCTCAACGAGTTCGGCATCGCCGCGTACAAGAGCGTCGACGGCTTCGCCCAGGAAGAGGTCGCGTGGCTGCTCGGGATCGGCGGCATCACGCTGCGCTCCGGCGAGCGGCTGGGCGAGACGGTGACGCTCGACGGGTTGCGGGCGGCGTTCGACGCGGTGTTCCTCGGCATCGGCCTCACCGGCGTGCGGGCGCTCGGGCTTGCCGCCGCTGGCGCGCGGGTACGGCCGGCGGTCGAGTTCATCGCCGAGGTGCGGCAGGCAGCCGATCTCGACGCCGTGCCGGTCGGCCGGCGGGTTGTGGTGATCGGCGGCGGCATGACCGCGGTCGATGCCGGCGTGCAGGCGAAGAAGCTCGGCGCCGACGAGGTGACGATCGTCTATCGCCGCGGCCGGGAGCACATGTCGGCCAGCGTCTACGAACAGGATCTGGCCGCCACCAATGGCGTGCGCCTCGTCACCGGGGCGACGCCGGTCGGACTGAGGCTGAATGGCAGCGGTGGGCTTGTCGAGTTCGCCCGGCCGGACGGCGAGAGCTTCACGATCCACGCTGACGAGGTGCTGACGGCCATCGGCCAGACGCTCGGCGCCGTGCCGGGCGAGATCGCGCTCGATGGCGGCAAGATCGTCGTCACCGGCCCGGGCCGCACCAGCCTCGCCGGCGTGTGGGCCGGCGGCGACTGCGCCTCCGGCGGCGACGACCTGACGGTGACGGCCGTGGCGGAGGGCCGCGACGCCGCGCTCGACATCCATGCCACGCTCGCGGGGCGCTAGGCGGAGCGGCTCCGGTCGGGCGCGGGCCGATTGTGCCGGCGGCGGTCGGAGCTTATCTCCCCTTCCGTGCGCCACGGCAGGGGTCGAGCGTGTTCGAGAGTTTTGTCCAGTCCGTCATCGAGTTCGTCAGCACGCATCGCGAATGGGCCTGGGCGCTCGCCTTTGCCTTCGCCTTCCTCGAGACGGTGGCCTTCGTCTCGCTGTTCATCCCCTCGACGGTGATCCTTGCGGGGGTCGGCACGCTGATCGCGGCCGACGCGCTCGAGTTCTGGCCGATCTGGGTCGGCGCATCCGCCGGGGCGCTCGTCGGCTCGACGCTGTCCTTCGCGATCGGGCGCCGGTTCGGGCCGGCGGTGTTCGCCGCCTGGCCGCTCAACCGCGACCCCGCGCTGGTGGATCGCGGCCGCGCGGCGTTCGCCCGCTGGGGCACGCCGGCGGTGCTCGCCGCGCACTTCATCGGGCCGCTGCGCTCCGTCGCCTTCATCCTCGCCGGCGCTTCGGCGATGCGCCTGCTCGCGTTCCAGCTCGCCAACGTCCCCGGCGCCCTCGCCTGGGCCTACCTGACGCCGAAGTCGGGCGAGATCGGCGGCGCGCTACTCGGAAGCCTCTGGCGCACCCTGACCGGCGGCGCCTGATCCTGCAGGAGAACTGAGCCATGGCCGATCTGCGCAGCGACTTCGTCGGGATCCGCTCGCCGAACCCGTTCTGGCTCGCTTCCGCCCCGCCGACCGACAAGGAGGTGAACGTGCGGCGCGCCTTTGCGGCCGGATGGGGCGGCGTCGTCTGGAAGACGCTGGGGCTCGACCCGCATATCGTCAACGTCAACGGCCCGCGCTATGGCGCGATCTGGGGGGCCGACCGGCGGCTGCTCGGCCTGAACAACATCGAGCTCATCACCGACCGTCCGCTGGAGGTGAACCTGCGCGAGATCAAGGCGGTGAAGCGCGACTGGCCCGACCGCGCGATGGTCGTCAGCCTGATGGTGCCCTGCGACGAGGAGAGCTGGCGCTCGATCCTGCCGCTGGTCGAGGAGACCGGGGCGGACGGGGTGGAGCTGAATTTCGGCTGCCCGCACGGCATGAGCGAGCGCGGCATGGGCTCTGCCGTGGGGCAGGTGCCGGAATACATCGAGATGGTGGCGCGCTGGTGCAAGGCGGCGACCCGGATGCCGGTGATCGTGAAGCTGACGCCGAACATCACCGACATCAGAAAGCCCGCGCGGGCGGCCAGGGCGGGCGGAGCGGACGCGGTCAGCCTCATCAACACGGTCAGCTCGATCACCTCGGTCAACCTCGACAGCTTCAGCCCCGAACCTTCCATCGACGGCAAGGGATCGCATGGCGGCTATTGCGGCCCGGCGGTGAAGCCGATCGCGCTCAACATGGTGGCCGAGATCGCCCGTGACGCCGAGACCCGCGGCCTGCCGATCTCCGGCATCGGAGGTGTCACCACCTGGCGCGACGCGGCCGAGTTCATGGCGCTCGGCTCGGGCACGGTGCAGGTCTGCACCGCGGCGATGACCTACGGCTTTCGGATCGTCGAGGAGCTGACGGCGGGGCTGTCGGCATGGATGGACGAGAAGGGACACGCCGACCTCGCGGCGTTCCGCGGCCGCGCCGTGCCGAACGTCACCGACTGGCAGTTCCTCAATCTCAACTACGTGGCCAAGGCGCGGATCGACCAGGCGCTCTGCATCCGGTGCGGACGCTGCTATGCCGCCTGCGAGGACACCTCGCATCAGGCGATCGCGATGAAGCCGGGGCGGGTGTTCGAGGTGAAGGACGACGAATGCGTCGCCTGCAACCTCTGCGTCAACGTCTGCCCGGTGGAGGGCTGCATCGACATGGTGCAGTTGCAACCGGGGATGCTGGACGAGCGCACGGGCAAGCCGGTCAGCGCGGACTATGCCAACTGGACGAGCCACCCGAACAACCCGATGGCGCGGGCCGCGGAGTAGTCGCCCGATCCCGCCGCCCGCGCCGGCCGCGTGGTGGACGGCTCCACCCGCGACCGGACGCGCGCCGGGGGGCGTTCAGAGCCTCGGCTGCGTGAGACGTCGCGGCGTTCTTCGCTCTCCAACGATGCCCGAGGCCGGTGCGGCGGCGGTCTTGGTCGCCCGGAAGTGCCCGTACCGGAGATCGGGCGCCGGTCAGACGGTCCACGGCGCATCCGCGTCGGCGGCGATGCCATAGCGCGCGATCGCGTCCGCCACCTGCGCGGGCGTGATCGTCCCGCCGGAAACCAGCGCGGCGAGGGCGGCCACAGCGATGCCGTGGCGGTCGACCTCGAAGAAGGCGCGCAGCGCCTGCCGCGTGTCGCTGCGACCGAAGCCGTCGGTTCCGAGTGCGGTGAAGGGCGCACGCACGTAGGACGCGATCAGCTGCGGATACGCCCGCACGTAGTCCGAGGCGGCGACGATCGGCGCGGGGCCGGCGAGGCAGGTGCCGACATGGGACACCGCCGGCTCGGCCATGGGGTGCAGGCGGTTCGACCGCTCCACCGCCCGCGCGTCCCGCGCCAGCTCCGAGAAGCTGGTCGCCGACCAGACCTCGACGCGCACGTTCCAGTCGTCCGCGAGCATCCGCGCCGCGTGGATCACCTCCGGCAGGATCGCGCCGGAGCCGACGAGCCGGACCTGCGCCGTGCCCCCGGGGCCGAAGCTCCCGAAGCGGTACATGCCCTTGACGATATCCGCCTCGACGCCCGCCGGCAGCGACGGCTGGGCGTAATTCTCGTTCATCGCGGTGATGTAGTAGAATTCATCGCGCTGCTCCTCGAGCATCGCCCGCATCCCGTGGTCGAGGATCACCGCCATCTCGTAGGCGAAGGCCGGATCGTAGGCGCGGCAGTTCGGCACCGTCGCCGCCTGGACGTGGCTGGAGCCGTCCTGATGCTGCAGGCCCTCGCCGCCCAGAGTGGTGCGGCCGGCGGTGGCGCCGATCAGGAAGCCCCGGGCGCGCTGGTCGGCGGCCGCCCAGATCAGATCGCCGACGCGCTGGAACCCGAACATCGAGTAGTAGATGTAGAAGGGCAGCATCGCCGTGCCGTGCACGCTGTAGGAGGTGGCCGCGGCGGTCCAGGACGCGACGGCGCCCGCCTCGGTGATGCCCTCCTCCAAGAGCTGCCCCGTCTCGCTCTCCTTGTAGTAGAGCATCGATCCGGCATCCTCCGGCTCGTAGAGCTGGCCGACGGGGGAATAGATCCCGACCTGACGGAACATGTTCGCCATGCCGAAGGTGCGCGCCTCATCGGCGACGATCGGCACGATGCGCGGGCCGAGCGCCTTGTCCTTGAGAAGGCCGCCGAACATCCGCACCACCGCCATGGTGGTCGAGATCTCCTTGCCGTCGGCCTTGAGCGCGAAGTCGGCGTAGCTGGCGATGGCGGGCACCGCGACCGGGGCGGCCTCGCGCCGGCGGGCGGGGAGGTAGCCGCCGAGCGCGCTGCGGCGCTGGCGCAGGTAGGTCAGTTCCGCGCCGTCCTCGGCGGGGCGATAGAACTCGAGCTTCTCGACCTGCGCGTCGCTGAGCGGCAGGGCGAAGCGGTCGCGGAACGCGAGCAGGGCCTCCACGTCGAGCTTTTTCGCCTGATGCGCGGTCATGCGGGATTCGCCCGCACCGCCCATGCCGTAGCCCTTCTTGGTCTTGGTCAGGATGACCGTGGGCCGGCCCTGGGTGGCCTTCGCCGCCTGGAACGCGGCGAAGAGCTTGCGGAAATCGTGGCCACCGCGCTTCAGCGCGTTGATGTCGGCGTCGGACATGTGCGCGACCAGCGCCCGGACCTCCGGGTCTTCCTCGAAGAAGTTCGCGAGGTTGTAGGCGCCATCCTTGGCGCCGAGCGTCTGATACTTGCCGTCCACGGTCTCGGCGAAACGCCGGAGCAGGGCGTGGTTGGTGTCACGCGCGAAGATGTGGTCCCATTCCGAGCCCCAGAGCACCTTGATGACGTTCCAGCCGGCGCCCTTGAAGAGCCGTTCCAGCTCCGGGATGATCTGGCCGTTGCCCCGGACCGGCCCGTCGAGCCGCTGCAGGTTGCAGTTGATGATGAAGGTCAGGTTGTCGAGCTTCTCGCGCGCGGCGATCGACAGGCCGGCCATCGACTCCGGCTCGTCCATCTCGCCGTCGCCGAACACGCCCCAGACGTGGCGCCGGTCGGTATCCGCCAGCGAGCGATCGCGCAGATAGTGCATGAAGCGCGCCTGATAGATGGCGCTGAGCGGCCCGATGCCCATCGAGCCGGTCGGAACCTGCCAGAAGTCCGGCATCAGCCAGGGGTGCGGGTAGGAGCAGAGGCCGGGGCCGCCGATCTCCTGCCGATAGTGCTTCAGCTGGTCCTCGGTCAGGCGACCTTCGAGAAAGGCGCGCGCATAGACGCCGGGGGCGGAGTGCGGCTGGAAATAGACGACATCGCCGCCGTGGCCGGCCGTCGCGGCGTGGAAGAAGTGGTTGAATCCCAGCTCGAAGATCTCGGCGGCGGAGGCATAGCTCGCGACATGGCCGCCGAGCTCGCCATACGCCTTGTTGGCCCGCATCACCATGGCGAGCGCGTTCCAGCGCATGATCGCCGTGATCCGCGTCTCCATCTCGATATCGCCGGGATAGGGCGGCTGCGTGTCCAGCGAGATGGTGTTGCGATACGGCGAGTAGGGCAGCGAGTCCGCGACGACGCCGAGATCCTTCGCCTTGCGCTCCAGCGCGCTCAGCACGAACTGCGCACGCTGGGGCCCGCCGTTGCGCAGCAGCGAGTTCGAGGGAGTCGAGCCAGTCCGCCGTCTCGGTCGGGTCGTCGTCGATCTTCCGGGAGTCTTCGATCTTCGCGTACGAGTTCATCTCCCACTCCTCCAGAAGTGTGTTCGAGCCGAGTCGGGCGCTCCGCGTCGGCGACGAGATTGCATCAGGACGCGCCGGCGACGCTAGCCAGCGAGCTCGCGCGTGGCGTCGACGGTGCGACGTGTGCGGCCGGGGAAGTCGTTCAGGCGAGGTCCTGCGCGCAGGCCTCGAGCTGGGCGGCGACGGTGCCCCAGCCGTCGAAGAAACCCATGGCCTCGTGCGAGGCGCGGGTTTCGGGGGAGCGGTGGCGGGCGATGGCCGTGTAGGTCGCCGCCGCCGGGGGCGTCGGCGAGGAGCAGGATCGCGGTCATGAACGGCTCCGGCGCCGGCTTCCATCCCTCGGCGTAGGCGTCGGTGAAGACCAGCTTCTCGCCCGGCACCACCTCGAGGTAGACGCCGGTGTTCTCCATCTGGTGCCGTCGACCTCGAAGGTCGTGTTGAACCGCCCGCCGACCCGCAGGTCGAGGTCGACCGACGTCACCTTGTGCGGCGCGGGCACGAAGAAGTGCGGGATGTGCCTCGGGTCGGTCTAGCACTCCCAGATCAGCGCCCGGGGCACCGCCAGCGTGCGGGTGAAGCTCAGGTCGGTCGCGGGGTCCTCCAGCAGCTGGAACGCTCAGCGGCGCGTCGGGTCCTTCGGGGCGAAGGTCGATCGCATGTTTAGCCATCTCTCTGACTAATCGCGGTTCCGGGCGGCGTCACGCGAAAGCTTTGCCAATCGGCTAAGTGTTGAGGCGTTGCCGCACGAGAATGGCGCGGAAGTCGTTGACGTTGGTCCCGGTCGGGCCCGTGACGAAGAGATCGCCCAGCCGGTCGAAAGCGGTCCACGCGTCGTTGCCGCCGAGGCAGGCGACCGGGTCGAGGCCGCCGGCGCGCAGGCGGGCGGCGGTCGTGCCGTCGGCAAAGGCGCCGGCGTTCGGCTCGGACCCGTCGATGCCGTCGGTGTCGGCGGCAAGGGCGGCGAGGTCCGTGCCCTCGGCGGCGATGGCGAAGGCGAGCAGGAACTCGCTGTTGCGGCCGCCCCGCCCGCCCGCCCCGCGCAGCGTGACCGTCGTCTCGCCGCCGGAGAGGATCGCCACCGGCCGGGCGAACGGGCGGCCGCGCGCCGCGACCTCGCGGGCGATGGCGGCATGGACCCGGCCGACGTCGCGCGCTTCGCCCTCGATGGCGTCCGAGAGGATCACCGCCGGCAGGCCGGCGGCTTCCGCCGCCGCTGCCGCCGCCTCGAGGGACAGCCGGGCGGAGGCGATCACCCGCACCTCGTTTCGCGCGAAGCGGTGGTCGCGGGGATCGGGCGCCGCGGCCTCCGGGCGTTGCAGCCACGCCGCGGCACCGGGCGGCAGCGCGATGCGCCAGGACGCGACGAGGGTGCGGGCGTCGGCGAGCGACAGCGGATCGGGGACCGTGGGGCCGGAGGCGACCTGTGCGGGATCGTCGCCGGGCACGTCGGAGACCACGAGGCTGACCACCCGCGCCGGCCACGCCGCCGCGGCAAGGCGGCCGCCCTTGATGCCGGAGACGTGCTTGCGGATCGCGTTCATCACCGAGATCGGCGCGCCGGAGGCGAGCAGCGCGCGGTTGAGCGCCGCCTCGTCGTCGAGGCCGAGCGGCCCGGGCGGGCTCGGCAGCAGCGACGACCCGCCGCCGCAGACGAGCGCGACCACCAGATCGTCGGGCCCGAGGTCGCGCACCGCGTCGAAGAGCGCGCGCGCCGCGTCGATGCCGGCGGCGTCGGGCACCGGATGCGCCGCCTCGAGCACGCGGATGCGCTCGGTCGGGCAGCCGTAGCCGTAGCGCGTGACGACGACGCCTTCGAGCGGGCCGTCCCAGAGGCGTTCAAACGCCGCCGCGAGCTGGGCCGCGCCCTTGCCGGCACCGATGACCACGGTTCGCCCGGCAGGTCGTGCCGGCAGGTGGCGGCGCAGCGCCGTCTCCGGGTCAGCCGCGTGCACCGCGGCATCAAAGAGCCGGGAGAGGAGCGCGCGATCGTCCGGGCTCATGCCGGCGATCCCGCCCGCAACGCCCGGCGCGGGCTGGCGGCGGGCACGTCCGGTGGTGGCAGTCGGCAGGGTCGTGCAGGCATTGGTCTTGCTCCCTCTCGCGCAGCCTTAGCGCGGGTGGGGCCTGCTCGCCAAGGCGCTCGGCATGGGGGGGCGCGGCCGGGAAGCGCAGCGTCGGGATGCAACCTGGGACCGGCAGCGCTCCTTGATGCCCGTTGGGGGGACGGTAGGCCGGCGCGCTGGGCGGCCTATCGGCCTCGTCCGACTTTTCGTCAGAGGGGGACATCCGCCATGCTCCGCCGCCCCGCCTCCGCACCCGCCGGGCAGCCGCGGCGGATGACGGCGCTGGCCGCCGGGCGGCGCGCCCGCCGCATCTCGGGTGGGTGGGTCAGTTTTCGCTGGTGAGCCCGGAAGGATTCGAACCTTCGACCAATTGATTAAGAGTCAACTGCTCTACCACTGAGCTACGGGCCCGACTCTGCCAGCGAGACCTTCAACCTGGTGAGCCCGACAGGATTCGAACCTGTGACCCGCTGATTAAAAGTCAGCTGCTCTGCCAACTGAGCTACGGGCCCACTAGGCCGGGAGACCTATGCGGAGCGGCCTTCCCGGTCAACCCGGATCGCCGTCCCATCCCCCGAAATGTGGCTGTTTCCCGAAGCTTTCGCCTGCACAGCGCGGCCCTAATGACGGAAGACGCCGGCCCCGTCAAGGCCGGAAGCGCGGTTTGGTTGAGGAGAACGTAAGAGGTACGCGTCCGTCGTCCGTCGGCGTCCGTCGACGGACGGAAATCAGCTGTCCCGCCGGACGCCGGACGGCAGCGACCATGCTCGTGCAGCGACTGCGGGGCCGGTCGCGCCGGAGGCTGGCCCGGGGCGCCGGGTTCTCCTATAACCCGCCTCCATGGACGGCGAATCCCACCGCCAGCATCGCCAGCCCCGGGACCTGCGGTTCCTCAAGATGCACGGGCTCGGCAACGACTTCGTCATCCTCGACGCCCGGGCGGGCAGCGAGGCGATGACGCCTGCGCTGGCGCGCGCGCTCGGCGACCGGCACCGCGGCGTGGGCTTTGACCAGCTCGCGGTGATCCGCAATGGCGCGGGCGTCGCGGCCGAGATCGACTTCTGGAATTCCGACGGCACCGAGGCGGATGCCTGCGGCAACGCCACCCGCTGCGCCGCGCGGCTGCTCATGGCGGAGTCTGGGCTCGCGGCCGTGGAGCTGCGCACCGGCCGCGGCGTGCTGCGGGCCGAAGACGCCGGGGGAGGGCTGACGCGCGTCAACATGGGGGCGCCGGTCAGCGACTGGCGGGCGATCCCGCTGGCGCGCGACGTTGACCTCGACGCGCTGCCGATCGAGACGCCGCTCAGGGTTCGGCCCGGGGCGGCGGGGATGGGCAATCCGCACTGCGTCTTCGTGGTTCCCGATGCCGAGGCGGTGGATCTGGCCGCGCTCGGGCCGCGGGTCGAGCACGATCCGCTCTTTCCCCGGCGCACCAACGTCGAGGTGGTGCAGATCCTCGATCGCGAGACGATCCGGATGCGGGTGTGGGAACGCGGCGGGATGATCACGCTCGCCTGCGGGTCCGGCGCCTGCGCGGCGGCGGTGGTTACGGCGCGGCGCGGCCTGACGGAGCGCGGCGTGACGGTGCGCCTCGACGGGGGCGACCTGCGCGTCGACTGGCGCGACGACGGCGTCTGGATGACCGGGCCAACGGCGCTGGTGTTCGAGGGGCGGCTGTCGCACGACTTCCTGGCGGCGCTGGCATGAAGCCGCCCGTCTTCGCCACTATGGGCTGCCGGCTCAACGCCTACGAGACCGAGGCGATGAAGGGCCTCGCCGAGGCGGCCGGTGTCGGCGACGTGGTGGTGGTGAACAGCTGCGCGGTGACGGGCGAGGCGGTGCGGCAGGCGCGCCAGCAGATCCGTCGGCTGGCGCGGCAGAATCCGGGCGCGAAGGTGGTGGTGACCGGCTGCGCGGCGCAGACCGATCCCGGCGCGTTCGCGGCGATGCCGGAGGTCGACCATGTGCTCGGCAACGCCGAGAAGCTGCGGCCCGACGCCTGGGCGCGGCTGAAGGGCGGTGAGGCGGGCGTGGACGTCGGCGACATCATGGCCGAGCGCGAAAGCCCGGCGCCGATCGTCGACGGGCTGGGCACGCGGGCGCGCGCCTATGTGCAGGTGCAGAACGGCTGCGACCATCGCTGCACCTTCTGCATCATTCCCTACGGCCGCGGCAACTCGCGCAGCGTGCCGGCGGCAACGGTGGTCGAGCAGGTCGCCCGTCTGGTGGACCGCGGCTTCAACGAGGTGGTGCTGACCGGCGTCGACGTGACGAGCTGGGGGGCCGACCTCGAGGGGGCGCCGAAGCTCGGCGATCTGGTGGCCGGGATTCTCGCGCGGGTGCCCGGTCTGCCGCGGCTCCGGCTGTCGTCGATCGATTCGGTCGAGGCCGATCCGCGCCTGCTCGAGGCGATCGCCGGCGAGGCGCGGCTGATGCCGCACCTGCACCTGTCGTTGCAGGCGGGCGACAACCTGATCCTGAAGCGGATGAAGCGCCGGCACCTGCGCGACGACGCCATCGCCTTCTGCGAGAGCGTGCGCGCGGCGCGGCCGGAGGTGGTGTTCGGCGGCGACATCATCGCGGGCTTTCCGACCGAGACCGAGGCGATGTTCGAGAACTCGCTGCGCCTCGTCGAGGAGTGCGGGCTGACGTGGCTGCACGTCTTCCCGTTCAGTCCGCGCACGGGCACGCCGGCGGCGCGGATGCCGCAGGTCGCCGGTGAGGCGATCCGCGAGCGGGCGGGGCGGCTGCGCGCGCTCGGCGCCGCGCGGGTCGAGGCGCATCTGGCCGAGATGGCCGGGCGGCGGGTCGAGCTGCTGATGGAGAAGCCGGACCTCGGCCGGACAGAGGGGTTTGCCCAGACCCGGCTTGCCGGGGCCTGGCGCCCGGGCGCCGTGGTGCCGGCGCTCATCACCGGGCGCGAAGCCGGACTGCTGGTCGCCGAGGCAGCCTGACCCGACGTCAGGCCGCAAGCCAGCAGGGTTGACTTTGCCTGCTTTCTCACGATCTTGTGCGGCGGTGTGCCGTGCGGTTGGCCGTTTGCGCGGCGGGGGATCTGGAGACCATTCCGCATGCTGAGGCGCTTGCTTATTGCGATCGTCGTCCTCGTTGTGATCGTCGGCGGGATTGTCGGGTACAACTTCTTCGTCGCGAAGATGATTGGCCAGTACTTTGCCAACATGACGCCACCGCCGGTTGCCGTGTCGGTGGTCGAGGCCACGCCCGTCACCTGGAAGCCCGGGATCGAGGCGATCGGCACCGCGCGGGCGGCGCAGGGCGTGAGCCTTGCCTCGGAGACCAGCGGCATCGTCAAGGAAATCCTGTTCAACGCCAACGACAAGGTCGAGACCGGCCAGCGGCTCGTGCAGATCGACGACGCGGTCGAGGCGGCCGATCTCGCCGCGGCGCAGGCCGAGCTGGAGCTGGCACAGACCCAGCTCGAGCGGCAGCGCACGCTGCGCGAGCGCGGCGTCACCGCGATCAACGACCTCGACGTGGCGCAGGCCAGCGCCTCGAGCGCGCAGGCGCAGGTGCTGAAGCTGACCGCGGTGATGAACCAGAAGAGCATCGAGGCACCGTTCGGCGGCGTGATCGGCATCGCCCAGATCGACGTCGGCCAGTTCGTCTCGGCCGGCACCGTGCTCGCGACCCTGCAGGATCTCGACAACATGCGGGTCGACTTCTCGCTGCCGGAGCAGCAGATCCCCATGGTGAGGATCGGCATGCCGGTGTCGGCGACCAGCGAGGTCGGCGATCTGCAGATCCGCGGCAAGATCATCGCCATCGAGCCGAAGATCGACCCGAACAGCCGCCTCGTCACGGTGCGTGCGCAGCTCGACGATCCGGGCGCGGGGCTGAACCCCGGACAGTTCATCCGCGTCTGGGTCGAACTGCCGGAGGAGCAGGGGGTGATGGCGCTGCCGCAGACGGTCGTCACCTCGAACCTCTACGGCGACTCGGTGTTCGTGGTGCGGACGCAGGGCGAGGGCGACCAGGCGAAGCAGACCGTGGAGCAGGTGTTCGTGAAGACCGGCCGCCGCTCCGGCCAGCTGGTCGAGATCGCCGACGGCATCGCGGCCGGCGACGAGGTGGTGAGCGCGGGCCAGAACCGCCTGACCAGCGGCGCCGCGGTCAAGATCGACAACACGGTCAACCCGCTGCCCGCGGCGGCCAACTGAAGGCGGCGCGGCGATGCATTTCAGCGAGCTCTTCATCCGCCGGCCCGTGCTCTCGACGGTGCTGGCGGCGTTTATCCTGCTGGTCGGCATCTACGGCATCGTCAACCTGCAGGTGCGCGAGTACCCGGAGGTCGAGGAGACGGTGGTGACGATCACCACCACCTACCGTGGCGCGCAGCCGGACCTGATCCAGGGCTTCATCACCGCACCGATCGCCGCCGCCGTGGCGACGACCGAGAACATCGACTACGTGACGTCGCAGTCGACGCCCTCGGCGAGCGTGGTCAGCGTCCACATGAAGCTCGGGTCCAACCCGGACGTGGCGCTGACCGAGGTGCTCTCCAAGGTGCAGGGCGTGCGCGGCGAGCTGCCCGACGAGGCCGACGATCCGGTGATCGTCAAGGGCACCGGCATGCAGTTCGCGCTGATGTACCTCGCGGCGCTCAGCCCCAACATGACGCCGGAACAGTTGACCGAATACCTCGAGCGGGTGATCCGGCCGCGGATGTCGACGATCGAGGGCGTCGCCGAGATCCAGATCATCGGCGCGTCGAACTATACCATGCGGGTGTGGATCGACCCGCTGCAGCTGGCGGCGCGGAACGTCACCGCGACCGAGGTGCTGCAGGCGATCCAGGCGTCGAACTTCCTCGCCGCGCCGGGCAAGACGGAAAACGAGTACGTCCTGCACAACATCAACATGCAGACGACGCTGCAGACGCCGGAGGCGTTCGGCGCGCTGCCGCTGCGTTCGGAGGACGGCAACGTGGTGCGGCTGCGCGACGTGGCGCGGATCGAGCTGGCGGCCGACGAGCGGCAGGAGGTCGTCACCTTCAACTCGAAGCCCGGGACGTTCATCGGTGTCTTCCCGACCCCGGCGGCCAACCCGCTCGACACCGCCGCGGCGGTGGTGAAGGAGCTGCCGGCGATCAACGCCTCGCTGCCGAAGGGCATGCAGATCGAGCTGGTCTACGATTCGACCGAAACGATCTCGGCGTCGATCCACGAGGTGTTCAAGACCATCGCCGAGGCCGTGGCGATCGTCGTCGTCGTCATCCTGCTGTTCCTCGGCTCGTTCCGCTCGGTGCTGATGCCGGTGGCGACGATCCCGTTGTCGCTGATCGGCGTCTGCGTGGTGCTGCTGGCGCTCGGCTACTCGATCAACCTCCTGACGCTGCTCGCCATGGTGCTGGCGATCGGGCTGGTGGTCGACGACGCCATCGTCGTGGTCGAGAACATCCACCGGCACATCGATGAGGGATTGCCGCCGCTCGAAGCGGCGATCACCGGCATGAAGGAAATCACCGGGCCGGTGGTGGCGATGACGCTCACCCTCGCGGCGGTGCTGGCGCCGCTCGGCTTCACCGGCGGGCTCACCGGCGCGCTGTTCCGCGAGTTTGCCTTTGCGCTGGCCGGCGCGGTCATCCTGTCCGGCGTCGTGGCGCTGACGATCACGCCGACCATGTCGGCGCGGCTGCTCACCCACGGCAACGTCAGCCGGTTCCAGGCGTTCGTCGACCGCACCTTCGATCGCGTGGCGAACTGGTACGAGCGGCGGGTGTCGAGTTCGCTCGACTATCGCCCGGTGACGCTGCTCATGGTCGTGGCGCTGCTCGGCGTCACGGTGTTCATGTTCAGGCACACCACCTCGGAGCTGGCGCCCGAGGAGGATCAGGGCGCGCTGTTCGCGATCCTGAACGGCCCGCGCTATGCGACGCTCGACTACACCCAGCTCTACACCGACCGGATTTCGCAGCTGACCCGCGGCATCGACGAGGTGGATACCGAGTTCTCGATCGCCGGCGTCAACCGGCAGACCAATTCGGGCTTCTACATCTGGGTGATGAAGGACTGGGCCGACCGCAGCCGGTCGCAGAAGGAGATCCAGCAGGACATCCAGGGCCGGCTCGGCGAGCAGACCGGCGTCGAGGCCTTCGTTTTCGCGCCCCCGACCCTGCCGGGGGCGGGCGGGGGCCTGCCGATCTCGGTGGTGATCCAGTCGATCCACGATCCGCAGCGCGTGGTCGAGGTGGCCGATCAGGTGAAGGCCAAGGCGAAGGCGTCGGGGCGCTTCATCGTCGTGCAGAACTCCATGTCCTTCGACTCGCCCGAGGTGCGGATCACCATCGACCGCGAGCGGGCGGCGGCGCTGAACGTGCCGGTGAGCGACATCGGCAACACCCTCGGCCTGCTGGTCGGCGGCGGGTCGATCGGGCAGTTCGACCGCGACTTCGAACAGCTATGACGTCATCACCCAGGTGCCGCGACAGTTCCGGGACAACCCCGAGAGCCTCGGGCAGTTCTTCGTGCGCGCGGCGACGGGCGAGATGGTGCCGCTGAGCTCGCTGGTGAAGATCGAGACCGCGGCGAACGCGGTGGCGATCGAGCAGTTCAACCAGCTCAACTCCGCGACGATCTCGGCGCTGCCGCTGCCCGGGGTGACGACCGGCGACGGGCTGGCCGAGATCCAGCGGATCATCAACGAGGTGAAGCCCGAGGGCTTCTTCATCGACTACGCCGATCAGTCGCGGCTCGAGGTGTCGCAGGGCAACACCATCCTCATCGCCTTCGCCCTCGCGATCGTGGTCATCTATCTGGTGCTGGCGGCACAGTTCGAGAGCTTCCGCGATCCGTTCATCATCCTGATGTCGGTGCCGCTGTCGATCTTCGGCGCGGTGCTGCCGTTGAACCTCGGCCTCGGGACGCTGAACATCTACACCCAGGTCGGGCTCATCACGCTGATCGGGCTCATCACCAAGCACGGCATCCTGCTCGTCGAGTTCGCCAACCAGCAGCGCGAGGAGCATGGGCTCTCGAAGCGGGACGCCATCGTCGCGGCGGCGAAGATCCGGCTGCGGCCGATCCTGATGACGACGGCGGCGATGGTGCTCGCGGTGGTGCCGCTCATCATCGCCGAGGGCGCCGGCGCGGCGGCGCGGTACTCGATGGGTCTGGTCATCTTCACCGGCCTGCTGGTCGGGACGGGCTTCACGCTGTTCGTGGTGCCGATGTTCTACACGCTGATCTCGCCGGAGCATCATGCGGTGCGGGTCGGGCACGAGCACGCGGGTGGGGGCGAGGAGCCGCACCACGCGTGAAGCCGTCAGCGCGTCGGTGATCCGTGCCGCCCGCTTCGACGCGAATCACGCGTCGGGATCGTAGAGGTAGCCCTCGCCGTGGACGGTGCGCAGGGTCCGGCTGGCGCGGGCGGCTTCGCCGATCTTGGCGCGCAGGCGGGTGACGCGGATGTCGATCGAGCGGTCGCCCGGTTCGAGCGGCCGGCCGTGGGCCAGCTCGGCGAGGCGGGCGCGGCTGAGGATCTGCCGGGGATGCCGGACGAAAACGTCGAGCAGGTCGAACTCCATCGCGGTGAGCGCGATGCTGCGACCCTCGGCATCGCGCAGGCAGCGCCCGACCGGGTCGAAGCTACAGCGGCCCATGCGTACCGCGGGCGCCGGGGCATCGGGCGCGGGGGGCTGCGACGGTTCGAGGCGGCGCAGCACGGCGCGAATCCGCGCCAGCAGTTCGCGTGGCTCGAACGGCTTTTCCATGAAGTCGTCGGCTCCGGCGCGCAGCCCGTCGAGGCGGGTCTCGAGCGTCCCGGCCGCGGTCAGCAGGATGACGCCGGCGGCGAGGCCGGCGGCGCGCAGACGGGCGAGCGCGGCGAGCCCGGTTTCACCCGGCATGTTGATGTCGAGCACGATCACGTCCACCGGCCCGGCGGCCAGCCGGGCGCCAAGCTCCGGGGCATCGGCGGCGGTCGAGACGTCGAACCCCTGCATGTCGAGGTAATCGGCCAGCATCGCGCGCAGGTCGGGTTCGTCGTCGGCCACGAGGACGCGCGCGCGGGTCATTCCGGCGCGCCCCCGGAGATGCGGCGGTGCACCTCGGCGGCGAGGGCGGCGAGGTCGAGCGGTTTCTCGAACACCGGCAGGCCGATGCCGTCGGCACGTGCGCCGAGGTCGCTGCCGAAGGAGTCGCCGGTGATCATCAGGATGCGCCCGGCCAGCGCCGGCCAGCGGCGCTGGATCTCGCGGGCGAGCGTGGTGCCGTTCATGTCCGGCATCCTGAGGTCGCTCACCACCAGGTCGATGCCGCCCGCGGCGAGCGTCGCGAGCGCGCGGCGGCCGCTCGACGCGGTGGCGACGCCGAGTCCGTCGCAGGCCAGCCGTTCGGCGAGGAGCGCCGCGATTTCCGGCTCGTCGTCGACGACGAGCACCCGGCCGCGGCCGGGTGCGGAGGCGGCGCCGATCGGCCGCGGCGTCGCCCCCTGCGCGGAGCGGGGAAGGTAAAGGCGGAACCGCGCGCCGGCGCCCGGGGCGGTGTCGAGTTCGATGCGGCCGCCGTGCGCCTCGACGATGCCGTTGCAGACCGAGAGCCCGACCCCGGTGCCCAACCCTTGCGGCTTGGTGGTGAAGAACGGCTCGAACGCGCGCTTGGCGACGGCGGGCGTCATGCCGGGGCCGTTGTCGGCGACCTCGAGCACCACGCCCGCCTCTTCCCAGGCGCGGAGCGTCAGCCGCCGCGGCCGCGCCGCGCCGATGAGCGCCTGCTGGGCATTGACGACGAGGTTCACCACCACCTGGTGCAGCTGATCTGCATCCGCATGGACCGCCGCGAGGCCGGGCGGCATGTCGACGCTCACCTCAACATCGGCGCCGCGCAGGCCATAGGCGGCGAGGTCGAGCGCGCCCGACACCACCTCGCCCAGCGCCACCGCTTCGCGGCGCTCCGGGCGCGAGCGCGCCATGGCGAGAAAGGTGCGGACGATCCGCGCGCAGCGCTCCGCGGCGGCGTGGATCTTCTCGATCCGCGCCCGGGTGGCGCCGTCGATCTCGGTTTCGCGCAGCATCGAGCAGTAGCCGACGACGACCGAGAGCGGGTTGTTGAGCTCGTGCGCGACGCCCGCGAGCAGGGCGCCGAGGGCGGTCAGCTTCTCGCTCTGGTGCAGCGCCTCGCGCGAGCGGGCGGCCTCCGACTGTGCGGCGCGCAGCGCGGTCAGGTCGACGGACGTGGTGACGATCGCCGGCTCGCCCTCGAAGACGATGGGGCGCGAGGTGAGCGACACCGGCACCTCCCTGCCGTCGGCGCGGCGGAGCGTCACCTCGAAGTCTGTCACCTCGCGCCCGGCCGCCATCTCGGCATAGAGCCAGTCGCGCGTCGCCGGGTCGGGATAGAGGGTGTCGCGGTCGAAGCCGTCGAGACCGGCGGCCTCGAGGCCGTAGAGGCGATGGTACGGCTCGTTGACGAACAGGAGCCTGCGGTCGTCGAGCCGGGCGATGTTCATCGGCACGGGGTTGGCGGCGTTGATCGCGCGCAGCCGCGCCTCGGCGAGGCGGACGCGCAGCACGCCGCGGCGCACGGCGCGGGCGGCGCACCAGATCGCGGCGAGGGCCGCGAGCAGGATGAGGCCGTAGGGCAGGGCGGCGCGGGCGTCGGCGCGGGCGGCAAAGACGCCGCACGCCGCGATGGTGAGCAGGAGCCCGAGGGCCGCGGCGCGGATCGTCCGGGCTTCCATCCGGTCCTGCCGGGCAATGTCGTCCGGTGCCGGCGCCTGCTGCAGTGCGACCATCGCCTTCCCCTCCACGGGAGCGGCTTCCCCCGGGCGCCCTTTGCACTGCGCGCGCCGTCCAGCGATGGCGCGGCTTTGCCAAGCTTCGCGGGGGATTGTATCAAGGATCGCGGAGGTCGGGGAGCGGGGATGGCGCGGATCGCGGTCGTCGACGACGAGGAGGCGGTGCGGGAGATGCTCGCCGACTACCTCGGCTCGATCGGGCACGAGGTGGTCATGGCCGCCGATGGCGAGGGGCTTGAACGACTGCTCGCTGCCGGGGCGCCGCCCGCGCTCTTCGTGCTCGACGTCGGCTTGCCGGGGCAGGACGGGCTTCAGCTGGCGCGGCTGCTGCGCGCGCGGCTCGACCCGGGGATCGTGATGCTGACCGGCGCGGGCGATCTCGTCGACCGGGTGGTCGGGCTCGAGATCGGCGCGGACGACTATATCGCGAAGCCGGTGGTGCTGCCCGAGCTGGCGGCGCGCATCGACGCGGTGCTGCGCCGCCGCCGGCCCGGTTCCGGGGGCGAGGGGCTGCCGTTCGGGGCTTACCGGCTGGACCTGCGCGGCTTTCGCCTGCTCGACCGGAGCGGGCGGCTGGTCGAGCTGAGCCCGATGGAGGTCGATCTCGTCGCGGCATTCGCCACCAACCCGGGCAAGGTTCTGTCGCGCGACGACCTGATGCGCCTTGCGCCGCCGCGCGACGACGACAGCAACGATCGCTCGATCGACCACCGCGTCACCCGCCTGCGCCGCAAGCTGGAGGCGGACCCGGAGCACCCGCAGCTCGTCAAGACGGTCCGGGGCATGGGCTACGTCTTTCCGGGTTGAGCCGTTGGACGCGGGCGGCGGGCGCCCTACACCAGAGTCATGCGCCCCGCCGATCTCCTCGTGCCGCGCCCGGAGGGGCTGTATTGCCCGCCCGGCGACTTCTTCATCGACCCGGTGCGGCCGGTGGCGCGGGCGCTGGTCACGCACGCGCATTCCGACCATGCGACGCCCGGGCACGGTGCCGTGCTGGCGACGCGGGAGACGCTCGACATCATGGCGATCCGCATGGGCGCGGGCCTCGCCGGCGCGACGCAGGCGGCGGCCTATGGCGAGCGGATCGAGGTCGGCGGCGTCACGGTGGCGTTCCACCCGGCCGGCCACGTACTCGGCTCGGCGCAGATCGCGGTGGAGCGCGCCGGCTTTCGCATCGTCGCGGCGGGCGACTACAAGCGCACGCCGGACCCGACCTGTGCCGCCTTCGAGCCGGTGCGGGGAAACGTGTTCATCACCGAGGCGACGTTCGGCCTGCCGGTGTTCCGCCATCCCGATCCGCTCGGCGAGGCGGGCAAGCTCCTGCACTCGCTGGCGCAGTTTCCCGAGCGCACGCACCTCGTCGGGGTCTACGCCCTCGGCAAGGCGCAACGGCTCATCGCGCTGATCCGGGCCGCCGGGCACGCCGGGCCGATCTTCCTGCACGGCGCGCTGCGGCGGATCTGCGACTACTACGCGAGCCGCGGCATCGACCTCGGCGAGCTGCCCGACGCCACCGTGGCGCCCGGGCGCGGGCGCGACTTTGCCGGACAGATCGTCCTCGGGCCGAGTTCGGCGTTTGCCGGCGCCTGGGTGCGGCGGTTTGCCGATCCGCTGATCGGCTTTGCCTCCGGCTGGATGCAGGTGCGCGCCCGGGCGCGGCAGCGTGGGGTGGAGCTGCCGCTGATCGTCTCGGACCATTGCGACTGGGCCGAGCTCACCGCGACGATCGACGAGCTCGATCCCGGCGAGCTGTGGGTGACGCATGGGCGCGAGGAGGGGCTGGTGCGCTGGTGCAGCCTGCACGGGCGGGCGGCGCGGCCGCTGCACCTCGTGGGCTACGAGGACGAGGCGGAGGACTGATGCGCCGTTTCGCCGAGCTGCTCGAACGCCTCGCCTTCACGCCGGCGCGCAATGGCAAGCTGCGGCTGATCGTCGACTATCTGCGCACCACGCCGGACCCAGATCGCGGCTGGGGGATCGCGGCGATCACCCGTGACCTGACGCTCGACGCGGTGAAGCCGGCGCTGTTGCGCGCGCTTGCGACCGGCCGGATCGACGCGGAGCTGTTTGCGCTGTCCTACGATTTCGTCGGCGATCTGGCCGAGACGGTGGCGCTGGTCTGGCCGGACCCGACCGGGCCGGTGGCCGACCCGCGGCTCGGCGAGGTGGTCGACGCCCTGCGCGCGGCCTCGCGACGCGAGGCGCCGCAGGTGGTGGAGCGCCTGCTCGACCGGCTGGACGGATCGGAGCGGTTCGCCCTGCTGAAGCTCGTGACCGGGGGCCTGCGGGTCGGCGTCTCGGCGCGGCTGGCGAAGCAGGCGCTGGCCGACTTCGGCGGGGTCGACGTGACCGAGATCGAGGAGCTGTGGCACGGCCTCTCCCCGCCCTGCGAGCCGCTGTTCGCGTGGCTGGCCGGAACGGCCGGGAAGCCCGCCCCGGCCGTCTGCGCGCCGTTCCGGCCGGTGATGCTGTCGCATCCGCTGGAGGAGCGCGACCTCGAGCGGCTGGATCCGGCGGATTTCGTCGCGGAGTGGAAGTGGGACGGCATCCGGGTGCAGGCGGTGAGCGACGCGGGCGGGCGCCGGCTCTACTCGCGCACCGGCGACGATATCTCCGGCGCGTTCCCCGATCTGGTTGACGCGCTGGACTTCGACGCCGCGATCGACGGCGAGCTGCTGGTGCGGCGCGAGGATGGCAGCATCGCGACGTTTTCCGACTTGCAGCAGCGGCTGAACCGCAAGACGGTGAGCGTGGCGCAGCTGCGCCGCTACCCCGCCCACCTGCGCGCCTATGACCTGCTGCACGCGGGCCCGCGGGACCTGCGCCCCGAGCCGTTCGATGTGCGCCGCGCGGCCCTGGAAACGCTGGTGGCCGGGCTCGACCCCGGGCGCGTCGATGTCTCGCCGCTGCTGCCGATGGCCGGGTGGGACGATCTGGCGCGGCTGCGCGCGGCGCCGCCCGATCCGGTGATCGAGGGCGTGATGCTGAAGCGGCGCGACTCGGTGTACGTGCCGGGGCGGCCGAAGGGGCTGTGGTTCAAGTGGAAGCGCGACCCGCACGTCATCGACGCGGTGCTGATGTATGCCCAGCGCGGCCACGGCAAGCGGTCGGGGTATTATTCCGACTACACCTTCGGCCTGTGGACCGACGACGGCAGCCTGACGCCGGTCGGCAAGGCATACTTCGGGTTCACCGACGAGGAGTTGGGCCAGATCGACCGCTGGGTGCGCTCGAACACCACCGAGCGGTTCGGCCCGGTCCGTGCCGTCCGTGCCGAGCCCGGGCACGGGCTGGTGCTCGAGGTGGCATTCGAGGGACTGGCGCGCTCGACCCGTCACCGATCCGGCGTCGCCATGCGGTTTCCCCGGATCGCGCGGCTGCGCTGGGACAAGCCGCCGGCCGAGGCGGATACGCTGGAAACGCTGGAGGCGCTGCTGCCGGACTAGCGGCAGCAGCGCTGCGGGCCTCAGAGATCGGGATCGTCGAGCAATCCCGCCTGACGGCTGACGAGCGAGATGCCGGCACCGACCAGCGCCGCAGCGACGAGGATCATCAGGCCCGTGTCGTCCATCGGCTCGTCGCCGAACATGTCCGACACCGTGGCAATCGCCGCCATCGCCGCCGTGGCGCCGAACCAGATCATTGGCTCGCGGCGCATGATGGCCCGCAGGTTGAGCGGGGCAGCCGGCGGGCGCCAGCCGGCGAGGCGCGGCAGGAACACCGGCGTCAGGCTGGCCCAGCCGACGAACGCGATGCCGAAGCGGCGGAACAGCCGGGCCTCCTCGGCGAGGATCGTGCGCTCGTAGTAGACCGCCAGCCAGAGCGCGCAGGCAACGCCGAGGACGAGATCCTGAGTATAGAGGATGATCCCGACCATGATGAGGCTGTTCGCCAGATAGACCGGATTGCGGGTCATCGAGTAGAAGCCGCTGGCATCAAGCTCGTCGCGGGCGAGCGGGTGGCAGCCGGCGAGGCCGGCGCGCACGCCGAGTCCGGCGATCACCAGGAGGATGCACGCCGTCTCGTAGACTTCCCCCCAGAAGGGGCCGACCTGCGCCTCGATCGGCTCGGCCCGCGTGGCCGCAAGGAAGGCCAGCGGCACGAACGCGAGCAACCCCAGCAAACGCCAGAAACCCGGATGTGGGGACCGGCGCATCGTTTCGCTGAGAAACATCGTGTGCTCCTGCTCTCGAGTCTTGTTTTTGTTGATCCTGAGTATGTGGCCGCGCAGGGATTGCGATCAAGTGGTGAGGCACGGTGTTGCCGCGATCAGCAAAGCTGCGCGTGCCATACCTGAATGAGCCGAAAATGCGGCGAAATCACGCAAATTCCGTTGCTTGCCGGGCCGCTTCCGGCTGACGCAGGCGGTCGCCGCGCCGGGACGGCGGCGAACTGACCAGTGCGGCGTCTGCGGAGCGGCGAATCACCCGGAGTCGCGGCGGGCGTTGCCGTTTCGAGACAGCTCCGGGCAGGCGATTCACCTTGAGCGCGACACGAACTTGTAAAGAAGAGGTAAAGCCGGCAATATCCCGACACTTACGGGGAGATCCTGAACCATGGCACCGCTCGAGGAGCGCATCGCCTACGGGCGGAAGATCAGGGAGCGGGCCTCGCTCCTGCTGGAGGCGTATGGCGAGACCGCGCTGATGCAGGCGCGCTCCGCCGCTGACCAGCCGGGACTGCCGGCGGCGGAACGGTCGTTCTGGGCGTCGGTGGCCGAGCGGATCGTGCGGTCCACCGCGTCGGTCGAGCCGCTCGCCAACTGAGCGGCGGGGCCTGCGCCGCCGCTCTGCCGGCCCTCCCGCTCAGGCGTGCTCGGCGAGCAGCGCGCGGAACTGCGACGGGAACGCCTGGTAGATCCACGTCTCCGACATCGCCTGCCCCTCGTGGCTGAGGAAGAGGCGGAGGTCGATCGGCTCGTCACCCGGCTCGTCGCCGAAGTCGAGGTCGAAGGTCACACGCCAGCGGTCGGTCGTGGCGATCGGGAAGGCGAAGACGAGGCCGAGCGTGCCGCGGCTCGCCTCCACCACCGCCGTCACGCCGCTGGAGCGGTCGAGGCCCTCGAGACCCTTGCCGTCGAGGTCGAGCACGTACTTCACCGTGTTGGGCGGGCGCACCTGACCGGGCACGCCGCCCGCGCCGACCCGGGTGGCGATGAACCGGGCAACGGCCTGCGGCGGCGAGTCGTTCACCCAGTCGAGCGTGTAGCTGAGGTTGAACTCCTTGCCGGCGGTGGCCGGATCGCCCGGATTCCAGAAGGCGACGATGTTGTCGTGGATCTCGTCGTTGGTCGGCAGCTCGATCAGCATCACCGAGCCGGGGCCCCAGTCGCCCTTGGGCTGGATCCAGGCGGACGCGCGCTTCTCGTAGAACACGCCGTCGTCCTGGTACTGCTCGAAGCTGCGCTCGCGCTGGCCGAGGCCGAAGCCCTTCACGCTCGCGGCGCCGAAGGCGTTGGCCATGACGCGCGGCGGGTTGTTGAGCGGGCGCCAGATGCGCTCGCCCGAGGCGAGCCACATCTCGAGGCCGTCGCTGTCGTGGATTTCGGGGCGCCAGTCCGGGCCGACGAAGCGGTTGTTCTTGCCGTACCAGAACATCGAGGTGAGCGGCGCGATGCCGAGGCGGTCGATGTCGCCGCGCAGGAAGATGTCGGCGTCGATGGTCTGGAACACCCCCTTGCCCGGCTGGTGCCGGGTGTCGAGGCGGTAGGCGCCGGTCACGCGCGGACCTTCGAGCAGGGCGGTGATGACGATGCCGCCATCGGGCGCCTGCTCGAGCCAGAACTTGGTGAAGCGGGGAAACTCCTCCGGCCCCGGGCCGCCCGAGTCGATGGCGAGGCCGCGGGCGGACAGGCCGAACTGGCCGGAATAGCCGGAAGTGCGGAAGTAGGAGGCGCCGAGGATCGCCAGCCAGTCGTTCTGCTGGTCGGGGTCCATCACCCGGAAGCCGGCGAAGCCCGCGTGCTTCAGCTGCCGCGCCGGGTGGTCGGCGGGCATGTCGAAGAGGTCGAGCGAGAACTCGATCTCGCGCGCCTTGCCGTCGGCGACGGCGTAGATCGCCACCGGCTCCTTGAAGTAGCGGCCGGGGTGGAAGAAGCGGACCTTCGCCGCCCCCGGCACGTCGCCCCAGAGGGTGCGGTCGGGGCGGTAGGTGATCTTGTTGTGCAGGTCGTAGTCGATGGTTTCGAGCAGCGCCGCGTCGGGCACCTCCGGGGCGGCGTAGGGCTTCTTCGCCAGGTCGCGCGCCATCTGGCGCACCTGGTCGAAGGAGAAGGCCGCGGCCTTGCCCATGTCCGGATCTTCGGCGGCCGCGGGCCTCGGCAGCACCGGCAGCGTGCCGGCGACGATCGCGGTGGCCATCACTTGGCGGCGGGTGGGGCGCAAGCTCATCCGGGAGGCTCCTGCTGTCGGATCGCATTGCGGCCGGATGCTATCGCCGGCTCGCCCGGGCCTCAAGCGGGGGAAAGGGGCGGCGTCCCGCCCGTCTCCCCGCCGGTGCGCGGGGTACGCGGTGCGGGAGCCTCCGGCGGGAGTATTTCGCGCCGAGAAAAAGCCGGAAGGGCCGGTTCAGAGGCAGATGCCGTCGATCAGGACGCCGCCGGAGCCGCCGTCATCGCAGGACTTCTGGCCGGGAGCGCGGTAGGGGCCCTTGTCGCCGCTGCAGCCGGCAGTGAGCAGGGCGGCGGCGAGGGCGAGCGCCAGTGTCCATCGGGCCATGGCGGGTGTCTCCTCAGACCGAGAGCATGGGGCCGAGCGGCTTGCCGGCGAGGATGTGCAGGTGCATGTGCGGCACCTCCTGATGGGCGTCCTCGCCGCAGTTGGCGAGCAGGCGGCAGCCGGCGCCGCCAGCGCCCGGCGCGACGCCCAGTTCGGTGCAGAGGCGCGCCACGGTGCGGGTGAAGTCGACGATCTCGACCTCGCTCGCGGCGGCGGCGAAGTGGTCGTAGGTGACGTAAGCCCCCTTCGGGATCACCAGCACATGCACCGGCGCCTGCGGGCGGATGTCGCGAAAGGCGAGGGTGTGCTCGGTGTCGGCCACCGTGTCGTTCGGAATCTCGCCGCGCAGGATTCGGGCGAAGATGTTGCTGTCGTCGTAGTCGTAGGCCATGCCGCTCGTCCCCCGGTTGCAGCCGTGGTCAGGGAGCCAACGGCGAACCGGCGCCGCGGTCAAGGGGGAGGCGGCTGATTCGATTTCGAGTTGACAGGGAGTCACCCCCTTGGGATCCTCCGCGCCCGGGCAGCGACAGGAGCGGACGACCGGTGCATTTCACCCGCCTGCGCCTGCTCGGGTTCAAGAGCTTCGTCGATCCGACCGAACTCGTCATCAACCAGGGGTTGACGGGAGTCGTGGGACCGAACGGGTGCGGCAAGTCGAACCTGCTCGAGGCGCTGCGCTGGGTGATGGGCGAGAACCGCGCCTCGGCGATGCGCGGCGACGGCATGGAGGACGTGATCTTCAACGGCTCCGGCGGCCGGCCGGCGCGGAACCATGCCGAGGTGACGCTGACCATCGACAACCGCGCGCGCACCGCGCCCGCCGGTTTCAACGACGAGGACGAGCTGGTCGTCGTGCGCCGGATCGTGCGCGAGGCGGGGTCGATCTATCGCGCCAACGGCAAGGAGGCGCGGGCGCGCGACGTCGCCATGCTGTTCGCCGATGCCTCGACCGGCGCGCACTCTCCGGCGCTGGTGCGGCAGGGGCAGATCTCGGAGCTGATCAACGCCCGGCCGAAGGCGCGGCGGCGGATCCTGGAGGAGGCGGCGGGGATCTCCGGCCTCTACCAGCGCCGGCACGAGGCCGAGCTGAAGCTGAAGGCGACGGAGGTGAACCTCGCCCGCGTCGGCGACGTGCTGGAGGCGCTGGAGGCGCAGCTCGGCACGCTGGCCCGGCAGGCGCGCGCGGCGCAGCGCTATCGCGAGATTGCCGAGGCGCTGCGGCGGGCGGAATCGATGTTGCTCTGGCGGCACTGGCACGACGCCGACAGCGCGCGGGCGGCGGCGTCGGCCACGCTGACCGCCACGGCGCGGGCGGCGGGCGTCGCGCAGACCGAGGCGGCCGAGGCGGCGCGGGCGCGCGAGGCCGCCGAGGCGGCGATGCCCGGGCTGCGCGAGGAGGATGCGATTGCCGGCGCCGTGCTGCAGCGGCTGGTGCTGGAGCGTGACCGGATCGACGGCGAGGCGGCCGAGGCGGTGCGGGCCGTCGCCGGGCTGGAGGCGCAGATTTCGCAGCTCGCCGCCGATCGGGAGCGCGAGGCGGCGCTCGACCGCGATGCGGTCGAGACGACCGGGCGGCTGTCGGACGAGGCGGCGGCGCTGGAGGAGGCCGGTGCGGGGCACGAGGCCGCGCTCGAGGCGGCGCGCGAGGCCGCGGAGGAGGCGGCGGCGGCGCTCGACGCGGTGCAGGCCGAGGCCGACGCCCGGGCCGAGGCGGCGGCGCGGCTTCTCGCCGAGCATCAGGCGGCCGGGCGGCTGCGCGAAGATGCCGGGCGCCGGGCGGCGGAGATCGGCCGCGGGCTCGAGGCGGCGGAGGGCGCGCTTGAGGCGGCCGCCCGCGATCTCGATGCGGCGGAGGCGGCGCAGGCCGGGGCGGTTGAGCAGGCGGAGGTGGCGGCCGAGCAGGCGGCCGCGGCCGAGGAGGCGCTGGCGGGTGCCGAGGAGGCGGCCGGGGCGGCGCGCGAGGCGGGGACGGCGCTCGCGGGGCGGCTCGCGACCGCCGAGGGGGCGGCGCGGGCGATCCGGGCCGAGGCGGCCGGGATCGAGCGGCTGCTTGCCAAGGCGAGGTCGGACGTGGCGCCGATGCTCGACGCGGTGGAGGTGGCGCCGGGGTACGAGGCGGCGCTCGGCGCGGCCTTGGGCGATGATCTGGCGCACCCGGCGGCGGAGGCGGGATCGGGGTGGCACGCGCTGCCGCCGCTCGATGCGGCGGCGCTGCCGGCAGGCGCGGTGTCGCTCTCGGCGCAGGTGACGGCGCCTGCGGCGCTGGCGCGGCGGCTCGGGGCGATCGGCGTGGTGGATCGGGCCGAGGGCGCGCGGTTGCAGCCGGGGCTCCGGCCCGGGCAGCGGCTGGTGAGCCGCGAGGGCGATCTCTGGCGCTGGGACGGCCTGGCGCTGGCGGCCGGGGCGGCGCCGTCGGCGACGGCGGAGCGGCTGACGCAGCGCAACCGGCTGGCGGCGCTGCGGGCCGAGGCGGAGGGGGCCGAGGCGGAGCTGGACGCGCTCGCCGAGGCGAAGGATGCGGCGGCGGCGCGGTTGTCCGCGGCGAGCGCGGCGGAGGGCACGGCGCGGGCGGCGCGCCGGGCGGCTGATCAGGCCGCGAGCGAGGCGGCGCGGGCGCTTTCGCGGGCCGAGACGGCGGTCGAGGCGTTGCAGGGCAAGGCCGCGAGCCTGCGCTCTGCGGCGGCGCGGCGGCGCGACGATCTGGCGGCGGCGCGGGAGGCCGAGGCGCAGGCCGCGGCGGCGCTGGCGGCGCTGGCCGATCCGGGCGAGGCGAAGGCGGCGGTCGATGCGGGCCGGATGCGGGTCGAGGCGGCGCGGATCACCATGCTGACGCGGCGGACGCAGGCCGAGGAGATCGCGCGGGCGGGCGAGGCGCGGGCGCGGCGGCTGGCGGAGATCGGCCGGGAGGCCGGCAGCTGGGCGACGCGCAAGGCGAGCGCGGCGGGGCGGCTCGCTGATCTCGACCGCCGGGCGGAGGCGGCGTCGGCCGCGCTCGAGTCGGCGCGGGAGCGGCCCCCGGCGCTCGCCGCGCGGCGCGAGGAGCTGGCCGCGTCGCACGAGGAAGCCGAGGCGCGACGGCGGCGGGCGGCGGATGCGCTGGCGGTCGCGGAGACGGCGCTTCGGACAGCGGACCAGCGGGCGCGGGCGACCGAGAAGGCTGCGGGCGAGGCCCGCGAGGCGCGGGCGCGGGCCGAGGCGGTGGCCGAGGGGGCGGAGGCGCGCGCGGCGGAGACGACGGAGCGTCTGGAGAGCGAGACCGGCCGTTCGGCGGCGGAGGTGCTGGGCGCGCTCGGGGTGACGGGGGAGCAGATCCCGGCCGCTGCGGCGCTCGATGCGGAGGTCGACCGGCTGCGCCGGGCACGCGACGGGATGGGCGCCGTGAACCTGCGGGCCGAGGAGGACGCGCGGGAACTGAAGGACGAGGCCGAGACGCTGGCGCGCGAGCGGGCCGACCTCGACGAGGCGATCGGCAAGCTGCGGCAGGGGATCGCCAACCTCAACCGAGAGGGGCGCGGACGGCTGCTCGCGGCGTTCGAAGAGGTGAATGCGAGCTTCGGGTCGCTGTTCAAGAGCCTGTTCGGCGGCGGTGAGGCGAACCTGGTGCTGGTCGAGAGCGACGATCCGCTGGAGGCGGGCCTCGAGATCATGTGCCAGCCGCCGGGGAAGAAGCTCTCGACGCTGTCGCTGCTGTCGGGCGGGGAGCAGACGCTGACGGCCCTGAGCCTGATCTTTGCCGTGTTCCTTGCCAACCCCGCGCCGATCTGCGTGCTCGACGAGGTGGACGCACCGCTCGACGATGCGAACGTGACGCGGTTCTGCGACCTGCTCGACGACATGACCGGGCGGACGGAGACGCGGTTCCTCATCATCACCCACCATGCCGTCACCATGTCGCGGATGGACCGGCTGTTCGGGGTGACGATGGCGGAGAAGGGGGTGAGCCAGCTGGTGTCGGTCGACCTCGCCGCGGCGGAACGGATGGTGGAGAGCGCCTGACGCTGGATCTCGCCCGGAGGTTGCCGCAGGATCGGCGACAGGGAGGACCGGCATCATGGCGATCGACGACAGGAAGGTGGCGCTCGAGGCACGGCTGGCAGAGCTGCACGGGCGGCTGGCGCGGATCGAGGGCGAGCTGGAGCAGCCGGCGAGCGAGAATTTCTCCGAGCAGGCGACCGAGCGAGAGGACGAGGAGGTGCTCGAGGATCTCGGCGCCTCGGGCCTTCAGGAAATTCGCATGATCGAGGCCGCGCTCGACCGGATCCGTCAGGGCGGCTACGGCATCTGCGTCAAATGCGGCGAGGAGATCGAGGCGCGGCGGCTCGACCTCGTGCCGGCGGCGCCGCTCTGCGCCGACTGCGCAAGAGAAGCGTAGGACTGGGGGTAAGACCGACGTCCAATCACGTTTCGGTGGGCGTGCGCGATCTGGCGCGTGCGGTCGCATTCTACGATTCGTCGCTTGGCGCGCTCGGCTGCGGGCGCGTGATGAGCGAGGACTTCGGCTGTGCCTGGGGGGGTGAAATGGCCGGAGTTCTGGGCGACCCGCGCCGCCGAGGGGGAGGCGTCGGCCGGCAACGGCGCGCATGTCGCGTTCATTGCGCCGAGCCGCGAGGCGGTCGATGCCTTTCACGCGGCCGGGCTGGCCGCGGGGGCAGCGACGCAGGGGCGCCGGGCTTGCGCGACTACACGGCCGACTGTTACGCCGCGTTCCTGCATGATCCCGAAGGAAACAAGACCGAGGCGGTGCATCTGCCATACGTGCCGTTCCCGACCGCCTGAAGCGCGGCGGCCGGGGGAAGGCATGGCGCGCCGATTACTGCGTCGGGGTGATGATGATCTCGACGCGGCGGTTCTGGGCGCGGCCGCCGGGCGTGTCGTTCGAGGCGACGGGCTGGTGATATCCCATGCCGACCACGTGGATGCGGGTGGCGGGGACGTTGTTCTGGGTCAGCACCTCGGCGACGGCGGCGGCGCGGCGCTCGCTCAGGGCCTGGTTGTACTTGGTCGAGCCGACGTTGTCGGTGTGGCCGACGACGGTGACGATCGAGTTCGGATATTCGCGCAGGCTGCGGGCGATGAAGGCGATCTCGTCGACGTAGTCCTGATGCAGGCGCGAGCTGCCGGTGTCGAACGTGACGGATTCGGGCAGCGTGACGACGAGCGTCGTGCCGGTGTTGACAACCGTCGCGCCGGTGTCGGCGAGGGCGGCGTTCAGTTCCTTCTGCTGGCGGTCGAGCAGCGCGCCGGCGGCGGAGCCGACGATGTTGCCGAGCGTGGCGCCCGCGACGGTGCCGATGCCGGTGGTCGTGGCGGCACCGATGGTGGCGCCGGCCGCCGTGCCGATGACCTTGCCGGTCTGCCTGTGGTTGTGGGTGCCGTCCGGATTGGTGCAGGCGGCAAGGGCTGCGGCGGAAGTCAGGAGCGCAAGGGTGGTGAGGCGGAAGCGCATGTGAAGGTCCCCGAAACGCCGGCGAAGGACCGGCGCCGGAGGCGATAGCAGCCGGGAGAGTCCGATGGAACCCGGATTTACGCCGCGCCCTCCAGCGGCTCCGCCTCGTAGCGCGCCGCTTCCCACGCGAGCAGGGCCCGCTTCACCCCGAGGCCCCAGTGGTAGCCGCCGAGGCCGCCGGCCTTGCGGAGCGCGCGGTGGCAGGGGATGAGGAAGCTGACCGGGTTGCGGCCCACCGCGGTGCCGACGGCGCGCATCGCGGTGGGCCGGCCGATGGCGGTGGCGATGTCGGAATAGGTGGTGACGTGGCCGGAGGGCACCTGTAGCAGCGCCTCCCACACCTTGATCTGGAAAGGGGCGCCCATCAGGTGCAGCCGCGCCTCGCCGGTGCCGCGGAAAGCGGCCTCCACCCATGCCGCGAGCACCGCGGGGTCCTCGCGGAAGGTGGCCCTGGGCCAGCGGCCGCGGAGGTCGGCCATCGCGGCGTCGCGGCCGGTCTCGGCGGCGAAGGCGAGGCCGCAGAGGCCGCGGTCGGTGCCCATGGCGAGCGCGTCGCCGAAGGGCGTGGCGAACCAGCCGAAGGCGATGTCGAGGCCCTCGCCGGCGCGGGCGTACTCGCCGGGGCTCATTGCCTCCCAGCGCAGGAACAGGTCGTGCAGGCGGGAGGCGCCGGAGAGGCCGGCGAGGTGCGCGGCGTCGAGCACGGTATGACGCTCGGCCAGCAGCCGCCGGGCGTGATCGAGCGCGAGGTATTGCTGGTAGCGCTTCGGGCTCACGCCGACCCACTGGCTGAAGACGCGCTGGAAGTGCGCCGGGCTGAGGCCGACGCTGGCGGCGACGTCCTGCAGCGGCGCCTGCCCGGGGGCGCGGGCGGCGATGGCCTCGATGGCGCGGCCGATGATGCCGTAGTGATAGGCGTGCGACAGGTCATCCGACATCGGGTTGCTCCGGGAAGGCTCGGCTTCGCGGTGGAAGGTATGGCCACGGGCGCGGGATCGCCACCCGGAAGCTGCGCAATGTCGCATGGGCGGGCTGCCGTCCGGCGATGCCGCTGGACGGCGGCGGGGGCGGGCCGTAAGCCTCGGGGTCATGCCGGACCAGCTCGACTATGCCACGATCCGCGAGATCTTCCGCCGCTTCCATGCTGCCGACCCCGAGCCGGTGGGCGAGCTCGACTATGTGAACGCGTTCACGCTGCTCGTCGCGGTGGCGCTGTCGGCGCAGGCGACGGACAAGGGCGTGAACCGGGCGACGGCGGGCCTGTTTGCCGTCGCCGACACGCCGGAGAAGATGCTGGCGCTCGGCGAGGCGGGGCTGATCGGCCACATCAAGACGATCGGCCTGTTCAATTCCAAGGCGCGGCACGTGATGAAGCTGTCGCAGATTCTCGTCGACGACTATGGCGGCGAGGTGCCGTCGTCGCGCGCGGCGCTCGCGAGCCTGCCCGGGGTGGGGCGGAAGACGGCGAACGTGGTGCTGAACACGTGGTTCCGGCTGCCGGCGATGGCGGTCGACACGCATATCTTCCGGGTGTCGAACCGTGTGGGGCTCGCGCGCGGCAAGGACGTGGTGGCGGTGGAGCGGGCACTCGAGGACAATGTGCCGGCGGACTATCAGCTGCATGCGCACCACTGGCTGATCCTGCATGGGCGCTACACCTGCAAGGCGCGGCGGCCGGCGTGCCCGGCGTGCCTGATCCGCGACCTCTGTCCGTTCGAGGAGAAGACGGTTTGACCCGGGGGGAGCGCCGGCCTCGGGGAGCCCTTGGGGCTCCCGCTCGGCCGGCGCTACGTGACAGGCCGCCGTTGCGGCCCGTCCCTCAGGAGCCGCGCCGTTGCGCGGCGAGTCTTTCTTTCTCCCCGCCTGTTGGCGGGGCCCCTGCGACTGCCCGATAGGGTTTCTGCCTATATGAATACCAAAGGGGCGGGCGCCCTCACCCCTCGCGGATGCCGAGTTCGGAGGGGTCGAATTCGTAGTGGGCGCCGCAGAACTGGCAGTCGGCGGTGACGGTGCCGGCCTCTGTGGTCATCGCGGCGATGTCCTCGGCCGGGTAGATCGCGAGCGAGGCCACGACCTTTTCCGGGCTGCACGTGCAGCCGAAGCGCACCGCCTGCGTCTCGTAGACCCGCGGCTCCTCCTCGCTGAACAGCCGCAGCAGCAGCTGCTCGGCGCCGACGTGCGGGCCGACCAGCTCGGTCGCCTCGACGGTTTCGAGCAGCATCACCGCCCGATGCCAGTTCTCCGCATCGCTGCCGTCGAGCATGTCCTCGGCCGCGAGCAGGCCGTCGGGCCCGGTCGGGTCCTGCTTTGCCTCGAGCGCGCCCTTGGGCATGTGCTGCAGGAGGACGCCGCCGCCGCGCCACTGCGCGGTGCCGCCCGGGGCGATCGCCTCGCCGACGGCCAGAGCGAAGCGGGTCGGCAGCTGCTCGGACTGGGCGAAGTAGGTCTCGGCGCAGTCGGCGAGCGACTGGCCGGCGATCGGGGTCATGCCCTGGTACGGGACGCTGCCGGCGCCCTGGTCGATCAGGATCGCGAAGACGCCGTCGCCGAGCAGGTCGAACGGGCGTGCGACGCTGTCGGGCAGCGCGTCCGGGTCGAAGGCGGCATAGGCGCGCATCCGCGCCGGCGCGCCTTCCTCGGTCGGGCCGAAGTAGTCGGTGGCGATCAGCCGCACCGGCCCGTCGCCCCGGACCTGCAGGCTGAGCTTCCAGCGCAGCTTGATGGTCTGGCCGACCAGCGCGGTGATGAGCGTCGCCTCGGCGACGAGTGCGGCGATGGCCGGGGGATAGGCGTGCTGGCCGAGGATCGTCTCGAGCACGGAGTCGAGGCGCGCGACCCGGCCTCGGACGTCGGCGCGGTCGAGCTGGAAGGGCAGGATGGTGTCGTCCCAGGCAATGCGTCCGGCGAGTGTCATGGAAATCTCCCGAGTTGCCCCTGAGATAGGCCTTGCCGGGCCGGAGTGCAAACTCGCGCGCCGCCTAGCCCCCGTCGTAGCGCCAGCGCTCCATGCGCAGCTCGACGCGGCGCAGGCCCTGGGTGACGAGGGTGCCGATCGCGGCGAGCACCAGCACGACGACGAAGTAGGGCGCCATCTGGAAGGTGTTGCCGTAGATCGCGAGCAGGCCGCCGAGGCCGCGGACGGCGGTGTAGAGTTCGGCGACCACGGTGTTGATGAGGCCGATGGTGGCGCCGAGGCGCAGGCCGACGACGATGAACGGCAGCGCGCCGGGCAGCAGGATGCGGCGGAAGATCTGCGCGCGCGAGGCGCCGGCGGAGCGGGCCATCTCGACCAGTTCGCCGTCGGCATTCAGCACGCCGGCGTAGGTGTTGAGCACGATCGGCATCACCGCGCCGAGGAAGATGATCGCGACCTTGGCCTCGAAGCCGAGGCCGAGCAGCACGATGATGAGCGGGATGAAGGCGACCCGCGGGGTGGCGGCGAGCGCCATGACGTAGAGTTCGAGGGTGTTGCCGAGCAGGCGAAAGCCGCCCATCAGCAGCCCGGCGGCGATGCCGGCGACGACGGCGAGGCCGAGGCCGGCGGCATAGACGGCAAGGCTCTGCAGCGTCGCGGTCCAGAGCCGGCCGTCGTGCGCCATGGTGACGGCGGCGCGGGCGGTGGCGAGCGGCGTCGGGATCAGCGCGCTGCCGGCGTGGGCGGCGAGCCACCAGAGGCCGATGAGCAGGCCGAGGGTGGCGAGGCGGAGGAGGGCGATCATCGGCGGTGCCGCCCGGCGTCGGCGGGCTCCCAGCCGAAGACGCTGCGGCCCCCGAGATCGGGCGAGGCGGCGCGCTCGCGGGCGATGTGGGCGGCAAGGCTCGGGCCGGTCGCCGTCGCCTCCAGCGCGCGGGCCTGGGCGTCAAGGCGGCGGATGGCGGCGAGGCGGTCGTCGTCGCCGAGGCGGGCGCGGGCGACGGCGTGCTTCAGGACGGTGATGGTGCGGTCGAGGACGCGGGTCGGCACCGGGTATGGGTGGCGGTCCTTGCCGCCGTGGGCGAGCGAGTGGCGGGCCGGGTCGGCGAAGCGGCAGGGGGCGCCGTGGATCACCTCGGCGACGGTGGCGAGCGCCTCGACGGTACGCCGCCCGACGCCTGGCACGAGCAGGAGGTCGGCGAAGTCCTGCGGGCCACGGTCGGCGGCGGCAGCCAGCGTGCCGTGCAGGCGGCGGAGCAGGACGTCGCCGTCGCGGACGTCGTGGTGGGCGGGCATCACGAGGTGGGGGAGGAACGGCGCGCCGGGCGGCGGGGCGGGGGCCGTCGTGGCCGCTCCGGCGAGCCCGGCGGCGTCGAGCTTGATCGCCTCGCGGGCCAGGCGATCGGGTCCGAGGTCGGCGAGGAGGTCAAGCTGCGCGGTGCGGGAGCCGGCCGCGCGGGTGTCGGTGAGGTTGACGATCCTGCCGGCGTTGGGCCCGTCGATCGCGGCATGGGGAGCGTCGACGAAGCTCGCGAGGCCGGTGGAGCGCCAGTGGTAGCGGCGCGCGGTGCGGGTCGCGTCGTTCATGCCCTGCTGGACGACGACCCAGTCGCCGGTGTCGGCGAGGACGAAGCCGTGGAGGTAGAGCTCGAAGCCGTCGTGGATCGCGGCGCTGTCGACCTTGGCGACGAGGCGGCTGGCGCGGGCCAGGGCCGCGCCGTCGAGGCCGGTGCGCTCGGCCACGGCGACAAGCTCGTCCGGGGTGCGGCGCGAGGCGGCGCCGCGGCCGCCGGTGACGGTGAGGCCGAGGTCGGGCCGTGCCGCGAGGCCGCGCTTCAGGGCTGCGAGCACGCTCGTCGTGATGCCGGAGGAGTGCCAGTCCATGCCCATGACGGCGCCGAACGACTGGAACCAGAACGGATGCGCGAGGCGGGCCAGGAACTCGTCGCGGCCATATTCGAGCAGGATCGCTTCGGTGATGACCACGCCGAGGCGGGTCATCCGCTGGCCGAGCCACGCCGGAACCCGGCCAGCGTGGAGCGGGAGATCGGCGCTGCCGGCGCGGCGCGGCATGGCGGGGGCCTCCGGGGTTGGGTTGCGGGAGGCTAGGCCCGCCCGGCCGCGGCGTCGAGGGGGGCCGAGCGCCCGCCCCCGCCGCGCGGTCGGCTGTCCGGACCGGGATCAGTTGACCGCCGGAACCATGCCGCGCTCGGCGGCGAGGCCGCGCATCTTCTTCTGCAGCTTCTCGAAGGCGCGGACCTCGATCTGCCGGATGCGCTCGCGACTGACGCCGTATTCCTGGCTGAGTTCTTCCAGCGTCACAGGCTCGTCCTTCAGGCGGCGCTCGGTCAGGATGTGGCGCTCGCGCTCGTTCAGGCCGGACATCGCCTCGAGGAGCAGGCCCTGCCGGGTCTCGAGCTCGTCCTTCTCCGCAAGGGCGGTCGCCTGGTCTGCGTCCTCGTCCTCGAGCCAGTCCTGCCACTCGGCGGTGCCGTCGCCGTCGCCGCGCACCTGCGCATTCAGGCTCGCGTCGCCGCCGGACATCCGGCGGTTCATCGAGATCACGTCCTCCTCGGGCACGTTGAGGTCGTGGGCGATCTTCGCCACGTTCTCGGGGCGCAGCTCGCCCTCCTCGATGGCGCCGATCTTGTTCTTGGCCTTCCTGAGGTTGAAGAACAGCTTCTTCTGCGCGGCGGTGGTGCCCATCTTCACCAGGCTCCACGAGCGCAGGATGTACTCCTGGATCGAGGCGCGGATCCACCACATCGCATAGGTGGCGAGGCGGAAGCCGCGCTCCGGGTCGAAGCGCTTGACCGCCTGCATCAGGCCGACGTTCGCCTCGGAGATCACCTCGGCCGTCGGCAGGCCGTAGCCGCGGTAGCCCATGGCGATCTTGGCGGCGAGGCGCAGGTGACTCGTGACGAGCTTGTGCGCCGCCTCGCTGTCGCCGTGGTCGACCCACGCCTTGGCCAGCATGTATTCCTCTTCCGGCTCCAGCATCGGAAACCGGCGGATCTCCTGCATGTACCGCGAAAGCCCCTGTTCCGGGGACGGCGCGGGAAGCTTGTCGTAAGCCATGGTCCTCCTGGCGGGGACTGTCCGAAACCCCGCGAGCTTGGCCCAGTATAGGGCGGAAGTCAGGTCGATGTACGTCCCGGTTGCGTTACTCCGTCGCTTTCGTGACGGAGGTCGTCGAGCAGCCGCTCCATGTCTGCGGGCAGCGGCGAGGTGAAGCGCAGCGGCTCGCCCGTCACCGGATGGACGAAGCCGAGCGTCTCGGCGTGGAGCGCCTGGCGCGGGAAGGCGCCGAGGGCGCCGTCGGCGCGCCGCCGGCCGTAGACGGTATCGCCCGCGAGCGGGTGGCCGGCAAAGGCCATGTGCACGCGGATCTGGTGGGTGCGCCCGGTTTCCAGCCGGCATTCGACCAGCGCCGCCCGGTCGAACCGCTCGAGCAGGCGGGCGCGGGTGACGGCCGGCTTGCCGTCGTTCGTGAGCACGGTCATGCGCTTGCGGTCCCCCGGGTGGCGGCCGATGTTGCCCTGGATCCGCAGCACGCCGCCCGGTTCCCACGAGATGCCGGCGAGGCTGCGCAGCCGCGGTTCGGCGGGATCGGGATGGCCGTGGACCACCGCGAGATAGCGGCGCTCGATCGAATGGTCGAGGAACTGGTCGGCGAGGCCGCGGTGGGCGGCGTCGGATTTGGCGACGACGAGAAGGCCCGAGGTATCCTTGTCGATGCGGTGGACGATCCCGGGGCGGAGGCGTCCGCCGATGCCGGAGAGCGTGCCGCCGCAATGGTGGAGCAGCGCGTTGACGAGCGTGCCCGACGGCGCGCCGGGTGCGGGATGCACCACGAGCCCGACGGGCTTGTCGACGACGATGAGGTGGGCGTCCTCGTAGACGATTTCAAGGGGAATGGCCTCGGGTGCGGCCGAGATCGGCTCGGGCTCGGGCAGCGTGACGGTGATTTCGGTGCCGGGGGCGAGGCGGACGCGCGGGTCGTCGAGGGTCTCGCCGTCGCGGCTGACCGCGCCGTCGGCGATGAGGGTCTGGATGCGGGAGCGCGACAGCTCGGGCGCGGCGGCGGCGAGCGCCTTGTCAAGCCGCTCGTCCCGTTCCAGCGTGACGCGGATCTGTTGGAGAGGGTCGGACATGCGGGGCGATGCTGCTCTTGAGGAAAGCCCGGAGCCGCCGCGCCTGCGCCTGCTCCGGCGGATGGTGCTCGCGCTGACCGCGACGCTGATCGCGGGGGTGATAGCAATCGTCCTGCTGCTTGTCATCCGGCTTCAGGCTGCGCCGGCGCCGGTGGCCCTGCCGGCGGAGGTGCGGCTGCCCGCGGGCGAGAGCGCGCGGGCGGTGACGCTCGGGTCCGACTGGGTGGCGGTGGTGACGGTGGACGGGGCGGGACAGGAGCGGATCCGCGTGCTGGACCGCACGAGCGGGGCGGAGCGGGCGGCGGTGGAGATCAGGGCGGGGAAGTGACGCCGGGGAAGAACGCCGGCCGTCGGGTCGCGGTGCGGGGCGTCCGTCCGCGTCTGCCCCGGCGGCCGTCAGGGCAACCGATCGGTCCGCGCCGCGTTTCCCCTCGCGGCGCTGGCCGAGAGCGGCGCAGGAGAGGACGACATGGCCCGGATCTATATCGAGGAACACCCGCTCCGCGTGGTCGGGGATGTCACCGACACGCTGCATCTCTATCTGGTCTACCGCGGCGACAACGGCGCGGAGTACGTGGTGCGCTCCGGCCCCACCGACCTGCTGCCCTACGGCGGGCCGATGGAGATCGAGGTCAACGTGCCGATCGACGAGTCCGCCGACTCCCGCGACGGCGAGAGCCCGGCGGACCGGCATGCGACGCTGCTGCGGTTTCCCGGCCACACCGCGGACGAGGCGTGGGGGATCATCGTCAAGTACGCGCAGGCGCTGTCGGACGACGACTATCCGTACCGGCTGTTCCAGACCAATTCCAACGCCTTTGCCGGGGCGATGGTGAAGGCCGCCGGCGGCTTTCCGGCGCTGTCGCTGCCCGACGGGATCGACCGCAGCGAGGCGGTCGGCTATGGCTACTGGAAGGAGATCGTCGGCGACGTGGCGCCGCCCGCCGACGGGACGATCGTCGGGACCGCGAAGGCGGACGTGCTGGCGGGGATCCAGATCGCCGACGTCCTGACCGGGCTGACCGGGGCGGATCGGCTGTTCGGCGCGAGCGGGGACGACCGGCTGTTCGGTGGTGCCGGCGACGACCGGCTGGCCGGACAGGGCGGCAGCGACGCGCTGCGCGGCGGGCTGGGCGACGATACGCTGCTCGGCGGGGCCGGATCGGACCGGCTGCTCGGCGGCGCGGGCGCCGATGTCTTCCAGTTCGGCGGTGGGGACGGGCGCGACACGGTGGCGGACTTCCAGTCCGGCACGGACAGCCTGCTGATGCGTGTCGCGGGCGTCGACTCCGTTTCGGACCTTCACATCTCGCAGGCGGGCGACGACGTGCGCATCGGCTACGGCAGCGGCGCGATCTTCGTGGAAGACACGCAGGTCGCCGATATCTTGCCGGCGGACATCCATTTCGCGCAGGACAGCCTGCTCGCTTAAGCGGGTGTTAACCCTCTGATCGGGCGGCTCTTGCAGGTCGCTCGGCCAGAAAAGTCGAATCAACCGAATCACTTGCGAATCAGTCTTGCGAATCGCTGGGGGCAGGCGGATATTCCGCCGATGCAGCTCCCACCGGGTTTTGTCGACGAACTTCGCGGCCGCGTATCGCTGGCGCAGATAGCGGGTCGGCGGGTCAGCTGGGATCCGCGGAAGAGCAATGCCGCGCGCGGCGACTGGTGGGCCCCCTGTCCGTTCCATCAGGAAAAGACGGCGTCGTTCCATGTGGATGACGCCAAAGGGTTCTACTACTGCTTCGGCTGTCATGCCAAGGGCGATGTTCTCGATTTCGTCCGGGAAACCGAGAACGTCGGGTTCATGGAGGCGGTCGAGCGCCTCGCGGCCGATGCCGGGATGCAGATGCCGGCCGCCGATCCGGTGGCGGCGGCGCGGGCGGCGGCCAACACCGGGCTGGTTGAGGCGATGGAGGCGGCGGTGCGCTTCTATCGCGCGCAGCTGACCGGGGCGCGGGCCGGCGAGGCGCGGGCCTATCTGGAGCGGCGCGGGCTGGCCGCCGCGACGATCGAGGGCTTCGAGATCGGCTATGCCCCGGACGGGCGCACCGTGCTGATCGAGCACCTCAAGGCCAAGGGGTTTGACCTCGGGAAGCTGGTCGAGGCGGGCCTCGCGGGCAAGCCCGACCAGGGCAGCGCTTACGACCGATTCCGCAACCGCATCATGTTCCCGATCCGCGACGCACGGGGGCGGGCGATCGCCTTTGGCGCGCGCGCCATCGCGCCGGGGCAGGAGCCGAAGTACCTCAATTCGCCCGAGACCCCGCTCTTCGACAAGAGCCGCACGCTCTACAACGCCGGGCCGGCCGGGGCGGCTGCGCGCAAGGCGGGCACGGTGGTCGTGACCGAAGGTTACATGGACGTGATCGCGCTGGCCCGCGCCGGGATCGCCCATGCGGTCGCGCCGCTCGGCACGGCGATCACCGAGCGCCAGCTCGAGATGCTGTGGAAGCTCGCGCCCGAGCCGGTTGTGGCGCTCGACGGCGACACCGCGGGGCTGAATGCGGCGCACCGGCTGATCGACCTCGCGCTGCCGCATCTCGGCGCCGGGCGCAGCCTGCGCTTCGCCATCCTGCCGCCGGGGCAGGATCCCGATGACGTGGTGAAGGCCGGTGGCAAGGCGGCGATCGAGGCGGTGCTGGCCGACTCGAAGCCGGTCGTCGACCTGCTCTGGACCCGCGAGACCGAGGGACAGGTGCTCGACAGCCCGGAGCGGCGCGCGGCGCTCGACGCGCGGCTGCGCGGGCATGTCGGCCGGATCGCCGACCCGACGCTGAAGGCGCACTGGGAGGCGGAGATCCGCGCGCGCCGCGCCGCCCTCTTCGCACCCGCCGGGCGCCCGGCTGCCGAGGTGCGGCCCGGCCGCCCGTTCCAGCCCGGCCTTCGCGCCGGCGCCGGCAAGCGCGGGCGGGGCCGGGGCGATCAGGCCGTGCCGCAGTATTCGTTCGCGCCCGCGGTGCCCGCGACGCGCAACTCGCTGCTCGCCAAGGGCGCCGACGGGCTGGCGGAGGAGCGGGTGCGGGAGAGCGTCATCCTCGCCGGCTGCCTCCACCATCCCGACGTGGCGCTGCGCTTCGAGGCGCGGCTGGAGCGGCTGGCGTTTCGGTGCCCGGATCTCGAAGAGGTTCGGCGTGCCCTCTTGTCTGCGCTCGCCGACGCGCCAGATACGGGCGACCTCGCACGGGTCGCCGACATGGTTCGCGCGCGCCTCGGCAGGGATCCGACCGCGGAGCTCGCGCTGAACGGCCGGCTCGGCGCCGCCGCCCACCTGCGGCCGACCGCCGAGGCGGAGCTGGTGGCGCGCGCGATCGAGGAAGAGCTCGATCGCCATGCCGCGCTGTCGGGGCGCGCCGCCGAGGTCCGCGAGGCGACCGCCGACGTCGAGGCCGACGCGGACGACGGCCTGACCCTCCGGGTGCGCGCCGCCGCCGAGGCCGAGCATGCGACCTATACCCGCCCGTTCGCCGACGACGGGACCGACACCGGGCTCGAGGGCCCTGAGTTCCTGAGCGTGATCCGGGCCTCCGAGGCCCTGCTGGCGCGCAAGCCGCGCCGAAGATGAACCCCCGGCTTGCGAATCGCCGATTCGCAGGCAAGAAGCCGCAACCGACCGGGCGCCCCCCGCCCGCAGTGACATGGAGCTGGTCGATGGCCGCCAAGGACGACGAGCAGAAGAAGCCGGAAGACGCCACCGACGGGTCGGGGCCGATGCTCGACATGAGCCAGGCCGCGGTCAAGAAGATGATCGCGACCGCCAAGGCGCGCGGATACATCACCTATGACGAACTGAACGAGGTCCTGCCGCCGGATCAGGTGACGTCCGAGCAGATCGAGGACGTCATGGCGATGCTGTCCGAGATGGGCATCAACGTCGTCGAGAACGAGGAGGGCGAGGACGAGGAGGGCAGCCGCGACGACGCGCCGCCCTCGGCCGACGAGACCTCGGGCTCGCGCGAGATCACCGTGACCAGCGCCGGCGGCGAGGCGCTCGACCGCACCGACGATCCGGTGCGGATGTACCTGCGCGAGATGGGCTCGGTCGAATTGCTCTCGCGCGAGGGCGAGATCGCCATTGCCAAGCGCATCGAGGCCGGGCGCAACACGATGATCGCGGGCCTCTGCGAAAGCCCGCTGACCTTCCAGGCGATCACCATCTGGCGCGACGAGCTGCTGGACGAGGCGATCATGCTGCGCGACGTCATCGACCTCGAGACGACGTTCTCGGGCCAGATGGAGTCCGATGACGTCGAGAGCGTGCTGACCGACATCGTCGGGCCAGCCGTGCCCGACGCGCCGGAGGTGCGGCCCGAGCCCGCGCCCGCGCCCCCGCCCCGCCCCGCCGCGCAGAAGCCGGCGCCAAGGCCCGCCGCCGCGGCAAGCGCCGGTGACGAGGACGAGGAAGAGGATGTCGTCCTGTCCGACGAGGAGGAGGAGGCGCCGCAGCCGCAGCCCGAGCCGGACGAGGAGGAGGACGAGGACCAGGGCAACCTGTCGCTCGCCGCGATGGAGGCGGCGCTGAAGCCGCAGGTGCTCGAAACGCTGGAGCGCATCGCCACCGACTACAGCCGCCTTGCCGAGATGCAGGACGACCGGATCTCGGCGACGCTGAACCGCAACGAGAGCTTCACCTCGCAGCAGGAGCGCGAGTATCAGCGCCTGCGCTCGGAGATCGTCGAGCTGGTGAACTCGCTGCGTCTGCACAACAACCGCATCGAGCAGCTGGTCGACCAGCTCTACGGCATCAACCGCAAGATCATGGCGCTCGACAGCGGCATGGTGAAGCTCGCCGACCAGGCGCGCATCAACCGGCAGGAATTCATCGACGAGTACCGCGGGTCCGAGCTGGAGCCCGGCTGGCTCGATCGCGTCGGCACCCTGCGCTCGCGCGGCTGGGACATGCTGACCAGCCGCTTCCGCGACAAGGCCGACGAGATCCGCCACGAGATGGCCGAGGTCGGCCAGTACGTCGGCGTCGACATCTCCGAATTCCGTCGCATCGTGAACCAGGTGCAGAAGGGCGAGAAGGAAGCCCGACAGGCGAAGAAGGAGATGGTGGAGGCGAACCTCCGGCTCGTGATTTCCATCGCCAAGAAGTACACCAATCGCGGCTTGCAGTTCCTCGACCTGATCCAGGAAGGCAACATCGGCCTGATGAAGGCGGTCGACAAGTTCGAGTATCGCCGCGGCTACAAGTTCTCGACCTATGCGACGTGGTGGATCCGTCAGGCGATCACCCGCTCGATCGCCGATCAGGCCCGGACCATCCGCATCCCGGTCCACATGATCGAGACGATCAACAAGCTGGTGCGCACCAGCCGCCAGATGCTCCACGAGATCGGCCGCGAGCCGACGCCGGAAGAGCTGGCCGAGAAGCTCCAGATGCCGCTCGAGAAGGTTCGCAAGGTGATGAAGATCGCCAAGGAGCCGATCAGCCTCGAAACGCCGATCGGCGACGAGGAGGACAGCCAGCTCGGCGACTTCATCGAGGACAAGAACGCGATCCTGCCGCTGGACTCGGCCATCCAGCTGAACCTCAAGGAGACGACGACCCGGGTGCTGGCGTCGCTCACCCCGCGCGAGGAGCGGGTTCTGCGTATGCGCTTCGGCATCGGCATGAACACCGACCACACGCTCGAGGAGGTCGGCCAGCAGTTCAGCGTCACCCGCGAGCGCATCCGCCAGATCGAGGCCAAGGCGCTCCGGAAGCTGAAGCACCCGAGCCGGAGCCGGAAGCTGCGCAGCTTCCTGGATCAGTAGGGTAGGCGAAGGGTGAGGGCGGGGAACTCCGGCTTCACCCTCAAGTGCTCAGCTTCTCACTGGTCCGTCAGTTCCTTGATGGCCTCTCAAGTGCGAGCGGCGGCAAGGAACGAGCCGATTGTCTGCCTCATCGTTGAATGAGAAGGACGTCGGGAAGCTCTGCGTTCAAATGGCCTGAGCCACATCAGTCTGGCAGAAATCTGTCCCCGCGAACAGCAGCGGCCGTGTCTCCGCCCGTGCGACTGCGTAGGATATGCAGTCGCCGAAATTCAGCGCGGCCGGATGGCGACCCTTGCCGTAGCGCAGGAAGGCGTCGACTGCGAGGCGGGCGTGGGTATCTGTCAGGGGCAGAATCCGCACACCAAACGTTTCAAGAAGGTCGTCGACGACCGGACGGCCGTCCACGCCACCACGGCCGGTCAGCAGCATACACGTCTCGAGATAGCACGGGGCCGGCACGGCCGCGTCCGCTGCGCGGCCGAGCGCCAAGGCAAGGGTATCTGCCCCGGCTCCGCAAGGAGCAGGGCCACGAGGGCATGGCATTGCCACTATAGAACTGTCCTGCCGCCGTGCAACCCGGTCGGGAACGCTTCGTCGCCGGTGCGATTGACCCGGGGAGAAGCGCGAGGGAGGGGTCGATGGAGGACAGTGCAGCCGAGGCTCCGGGCCGGAAGGCGCGTCGTCCGACGGAGATGGGACGGGCGGCCTGGAAGATGGTGCTGGTCCGCGTCTGGCAGGGCATCGCCACGGACCACCTGTCGATCATCGCGGCGGGCGTGGCGTTCTTCGGCATCCTCGCGATCTTTCCCGCGATCGCCGCGCTGATCGCCGCCTACGGCTTCGTCGCCGATCCGCATCACGTGGCCGAGACGCTGGAGGCGGCGCGGCCGCTGCTGCCTGCCGAGGTGTTCGCCGCCATCGAGGGGCAGGTCGACGCGCTGCTCGCCGCGCCGCAGGCAAAGCTCGGCGTGGCCTCGCTCGTCTCGTTCGCCCTGGTGCTGTGGAGCGCCCGGGCGGGGGTGAGCGCGCTGATGGAGGGAATGAACGTCGTCTATCGCGAGGTCGATACCCGCAGCATCGTCGTGCAGTACCTGATATCGCTCGCGCTCACCCTGGCGTTCATCGCGGTGGAGATCGTGGCGTTGTTCGCCGTCGTGGCGGTGCCTACCGTGCTGAACTTCACGAGCATCGGCGTGGTCGGTCAGACGCTGGCGCGGGTGGCGCCGCTGGCGATCCTCGGGGCGGCAATCGTCTTCATCATCGGCGCGCTCTATCGCTACGCCCCGCGGCGGGCACCGGCGCGGAAGCGGTGGATCACCGTGGGCGCGGTGATGGCTGCTGTCGGCTGGCTCGCCGTCTCGGTCGCGCTCTCCGCGTACTTCGCGCGGTTTCCCGACTTCAACCGGACGTACGGCTCGCTCGGGGCGATCGTCGGCCTGCTGTTCTGGCTCTACGCCAGCACGTTCGTCGTGCTGCTCGGTGCCGAGCTGAACGCCCAGCTGGAGCTGCAGACCGAGATGGACACCACCACCGGGCGGCCGCGTCCGATGGGCGACCGCGGGGCGTATGTGGCCGACCACGTCGCCTGAGCGCGACCGCCCGGCGCAAGTGCCGGTCGTGGCGCGTGCGGGAAACGGGCAGGCATCTGACAGAGAGATGACCGATCAGGACAAACGATTGACGAGCAAGTGGCAATCCAGGGTTGAAAGCATCTGTCCCTCGCGCAGAATCGCCAATTTCGGGTTGCGTTGATACTCCAAACCGTTACGGTGCCGAGGGTGCAACCGATCCTGTGCCACAATGTTCCCTACTGCGTTGAATGTAACTGGGCGCTCTGAGCGCCTGTGAGCTCGGAAATCCTCCGCATGGTTGTGCGTGGTCATGTTAAGTGGTTCGATACGACCAAAGGCTACGGCTTCGTCGTGGGCGATGATGGGGAGGGTGATATCCTCCTGCACAGCAATGTGCTGAGGGTCTTCGGCTTCACGTCGGTCGCCGAGGGCGCCGAAATTTCCCTTCGTGTGCAGACGACCGACCGCGGCCGGCAGGCCATCGAAGTGCTCGATATCGTCCCCACCGCCCCCGTCGCCGCGCAGGTCCAGATCCCGATGCCCGACGGCGACGCGGCCGGCCCGCTGGAGCCGGCGCGGGTGAAGTGGTTCGACCGGGTCAAGGGCTTTGGCTTCGTCAACGTCTATGGCCGGCCCGAGGATGTGTTCCTGCACATGGAGACCTTGCGGCAGTACGGCTATGGCGAGGTCGTGGCCGGCGACGTGCTGGCGGTGCGCGTCACCGCGGGGCCGCGCGGCCCGATGGTCTACGAGGTGCGCAGCTGGGACTACGTGACGCGGCTGCGGATGCAGGAATGAGCCGTCTCGCCGGACTGCTGGTCGCGGCGATCCTTGCCGCGGGGCCGGTACGCGCGGCGGACTGTGCCGCCGACCAGCTCGACCTCCGCGATGCCGATGCCGCCCTGCGCTTTCATGTCGAGGTCATGGCGACCGAGGATGCCCGCGAAAAGGGCCTGATGTTCCGCGAGAGCCTGCCGAAGTTCTCGGGCATGCTGTTCGTCTACGAGACGCCGCAGCCGGTGGCGTTCTGGATGAAGAACACGCTGATCCCGCTCGACATGCTGTTCTTCGATGCCGCGGGCCGGCTGGAGCGGATCGCCGCCAACGCCCGGCCGCACGACGAGACGCCGATCTTCGGCGGCAACGACATCCAGTACGTGCTCGAGATCAACGGCGGCCTCGCGGCCGAGCTTGGCGTCGAGCCGGGCGCCGAGATCCGCAATCCGGCGCTCCACGGTGCCGCCTGGAGCTGCGACGGCTGATTCCGCTTTCCCCGGGGGCCCTCGCCGGGCTACATGGCGCGGAGATCGGGGCGTGGCGCAGCCTGGTAGCGCGGCGGTTTTGGGTACCGCAGGTCGCTGGTTCGAATCCAGTCGCCCCGACCAGCCGACCGCCGCTCAGGCCTCGGGCCGCAGGCTCGCGGTGACATAGTTGACCGACAGGTCGCGGTCCGACACCGACCAGCTCCAGCCCAGCGGATCGAAGACGAACCCCTTCGCGTCGACCGGCGCGAGCCCCGCCCCCCGCAGCAGCGCTTCCAGCTCGTCCGGGGTGATGAACTTGCGCCAGTCGTGCGTCCCCACCGGCAGCCAGCGCATGACCCGCTCGGCGCCGACGATCGCCATCAGCCAGCTCTTCGGGTTGCGGTTGATCGTCGAGCAGATCATCAGCCCGCCAGGCCGCAGCAGGTCGTGGCAGGCGCGCAGGTAGCCCTGCGGATCCGCGACGTGCTCGACCACCTCCATGTTCAGCACCACGTCGAACGCCTCGCCGGCCGCGGCCAGCGCCTCGGCGGTGCCGTGGCGATAGTCGATCGCCAGCCCGGACTGCTCCGCATGCAGCCGCGCCACCGGGATGTTGCGCGCGGCGGCATCGACGCCCACCACCTCGGCCCCGAGGCGGGCCATCGGCTCGGACAGCAGGCCGCCACCGCAGCCGATGTCGAGCACCCGCAGGCCCTCGAACGGCCGGGCGGCGCGGCGATCCCGGCCGAATTCCGCGGCGATCTGGCCCGCCACGTACTCGAGCCGGCAGGGGTTCAGCATGTGCAGCGGCTTGAACTTGCCGCTGGGGTCCCACCACTCCGCCGCCATCGCCTCGAACTTGGCAACCTCGGCAGTATCGACCGTGTCCGTCCAGTCACTCATTGCGGGAACCTGCTTGTCCTGATCATGCCCGGGATACATAGTGGCGGCATGAAGGAAAACCTCACCCAGGCCGGACCCTCGTCCCGGAGCGGACTTTATCCGCCGATCGAGCCGTTCCGCCAGCAGGTGATGGAGATGCCCGGCGGGCATCGGGTGTATGTCGAGCAGTGCGGCCGCCCCGACGGCGTGCCGGTCGTCGTGCTGCACGGCGGTCCGGGCGGGGGATGCTCGCCGGGAATGCGCCGGTTCTTCGACCCGAAGCACTATCGCATCGTGCTGTTCGACCAGCGCGGCTGTGGCCGCTCGACGCCGAACGCCTCGGTCGAGGCGAACACCACGTGGGATCTCGTGGCCGACATCGAGCGGATCCGCACCGAGTTGCGCATCGACCGCTGGATGGTGTTCGGCGGGTCATGGGGCGCCTGCCTCGCGCTGCTCTACGCCCAGACCCATCCGGAGCGGGTCGAGGCGCTGATCCTGCGCGGGGTCTTCACCATGACCCGGGCGGAACTCGACTGGTTCTATGCCGGCGGCGCGGGCGGGTTCTGGCCCGAGCAATGGGCGGCCTTTGCCGGGATGGTGCCGGCGGACGAGCGGCATGACCTGATCGCCGCCTATCACCGGCGTCTGTTCGGCACGGATGCGGTGGAGCAGAGCCGGTTTGCCCGCGCCTGGGCCGGCTGGGAAAGCGCGCTCGCCGTGCTCGACCCGGGCGAGGCGCGGGGCTATCCGTCGTCGTCCTACTCGCTGGCGTTCGCGCGGCTCGAGAACCACTATTTCACCCATGGCGGATGGCTCGACGGCGACGGGCACATCCTGCGGCACATGGACCGGATCGCGCATATCCCCGGGCATATCGTCCAGGGGCGCTATGACATGATCTGCCCGCCGCACACCGCCCATGCCCTGCACCGGGCGTGGCCCGCGTCCACCCTCGCCATGATACCGACCGCGGGCCACGCGCTTTCCGAGCCCGGCATCAGCGCCGAGCTGGTCGCCGAGATGGACCGGCTCCGGCAGCCGTCGCGCCGCGCCGCGGAGTAGGCCGGGCCTCAGCCCTCCTCGCCGTTCTCCGCGATCAGCGCCACGGACACCACCTTTTCATCAACGGCGGTGTTGAACACCCGGACGCCGCCCGCCCCGCGCGAGCGGAACGAGATTTCCGAGACCGGCACGCGGATCGACTGGCCGGCGTCGGTGGCGAGCATCACCTGCGCGTCGATCTCGACCGAGAACAGCGCGACGAGCGGGCCGCCCCGCATCGCCCGGTCCATCGCCGCCACGCCCTGGCCGCCACGGCCGCGCAGCGGATAGTCGTGGCTCGACGACAGCTTGCCCGCGCCCTTCTCGGTGACGGTGAGAAGCAGGTCTTCGGCCTCGGACATCTCGACGTAGCGCGGCTGGCCCAGCTCGAAGCCGCCGGTCGCGACGATTTCGTCTTCGTCGTCCGCCGGCTCGACCTCGTCCTCCGTGGCGCCGGCCACCGCGCGGCGCATCTTGAGATACGCCTCGCGCTCCTCCGGGCTGGCCTCGAAGTGCCGGATGATCGCCATCGACACCACCTCGTCGCCGGTCCCGAGGCGGATGCCGCGCACGCCGGTCGAGTCGCGGCCCTTGAACACCCGCACATCCGGCACGGCGAAGCGGATCGCCCGGCCGCCCTTGGTCGTCAGCATCACGTCGTCGCCCTCGGAGCAGATGCCGGCGGCGATGAGGCGCGTTCCCTCGGGCAGCTTCATGGCGATCTTGCCGTTCGCCTTGACGTTGGTGAAGTCGTCGAGCGCATTCCGGCGCACGTCGCCGTCGGATGTGGCGAACATGATCTGCAGGCTCGCCCATTCCGCTTCCGGCACGTCGACCGGCAGGATTGCCGCCACCGAGGCGCCCTGCGGGATCGGCAGGATGTTGACGATGGCCTTGCCGCGCGCATTGCGGTTGCCGAGCGGCAGGCGCCAGGTCTTCAGCATGTAGACCATGCCGTCGGTGGAGAACACCAGGAGCGCGGTGTGGGTGTTGGCGACGAAGAGCCGGGTGACGAAGTCCTCGTCCTTGGTCGCCATGCCCTGCGTGCCCTTGCCGCCGCGCCGCTGCGATCGGTACTCGGTCAGAGGGGTGCGCTTGATGTAGCCGCCCTGGGTGACGGTGACGACCATGTCCTCGCGCTCGATGAGGTCTTCATCGTCGAGGTCGGACTCCCACTCCATCACGTCGGTGCGGCGCGGCACGGCGAAGAGCTGCCGCACCTCTGCAAGCTCGCCGGAGATGATCGCCATGATCCGGTCGCGCGAGCGCAGGATGTCGAGATAGTCGGTGATCTTGCCCGCCAGCTCCTGCAGTTCGTCCGTCACCTCGCGCACGCCGAGCGCGGTCAGGCGCTGCAGCCGCAGGTCGAGGATGGCGCGCGCCTGGATCTCGGAGAGATTGTAGGTGCCATCATCGTTGATCGTGTGCGTCGGGTCGTCGATCAGGCGGATGTAGGGGGCGATGTCGGACGCCGGCCAGCGCCGGGTCATCAGCCGCTCGCGCGCCTCGGCCGGGTCGGCGGAGGCGCGGATCGTCGCGACCACCTCGTCGACGTTCGAGACCGCGACCGCGAGGCCGCAGAGGATGTGCGCCCGCTCGCGCGCCTTGCGCAGCTCGAAGGCGGTGCGCCGGGCGACCACCTCCTCGCGGAAGGCGATGAAGTGGACGAGGAAGTCGCGCAGGGTCAGCTGCTCCGGCCGGCCGCCGTGCAGCGCCAGCATGTTGCAGCCGAAGGTGGTCTGCAGCGGCGTGAAGCGGAACAGCTGGTTCAGCACCACGTCCGGCGTGGCGTCGCGGCGCAGCTCGATCACCACGCGGACGCCGAAGCGGTCGCTCTCGTCCTGGACGTGGGCGATGCCCTCGATCTTCTTCTCGCGGGCCAGCTCGGCGATGCGCTCGATCATCACCGCCTTGTTGACCTGATACGGGATCTCGGAGACGACGATCGCCATCCGGTTGCCCTTCACCTCCTCGAAGCGGGTCTTGGCGCGCAGGATCACCGAGCCGCGGCCCTCGTGATACGCCTTTCGCGCACCGGAGCGGCCGAGGATGATGCCGCCCGTCGGGAAGTCGGGGGCGGGGACGTATTCCATCAGCTCGGCGACCGTCAGGTCCGGGTTCTCGATCAGCGCCAGTGTCGCGTCGATGACCTCGCCGAGATTGTGCGGCGGGATGTTGGTCGCCATGCCGACCGCGATGCCGCCCGCGCCGTTGACCAGCATGTTCGGGAACCGAGCCGGCAGGACGGTCGGCTCCATGTCCTTGCCGTCGTAGTTCGGCTGGAAGTCGACGGTGTCCTTGTCGATGTCGGCGAGGAGATACCCCGCGACCTTCGCCATGCGGACCTCGGTGTAGCGGAAGGCCGCCGCCTTGTCGCCGTCCATCGAGCCGAAGTTGCCCTGCCCGTCGAGCAGCGGCAGCGACATCGAGAAGTCCTGGGCCATGCGCACGAGGGCGTCGTAGATCGCCGCGTCGCCGTGCGGATGGTACTTGCCCATGGTGTCCGCCACCGGGCGCGACGACTTCCGATAGGGCTTGTCGAAGGTGTTGCCGACCTCGTGCATGGCGTAGAGGATGCGGCGGTGGACCGGCTTCAGCCCGTCGCGCAGGTCGGGGATCGCGCGCGCCACGATCACGCTCATCGCGTAGTCGAGGTAGGAGGCCCGCATTTCCGCCTCGATCGCCACGTTCGGGCCGTCGTGCGGCACCTTCGGGGTCTCGGGGAGGTCGTCCTCGTCGGGCGTGTCGGTCAAGGTCGGATCCTGACGGGAAGGTTGTCGCGTCCTCTATAGGACGCGAGGGGGCGGTGTGCAACCCGGTTTCAGGCGCGAAACAGAGATCATCCCTTTGTTATTTCAGGGTTTCCGACTGAGATGCCGGCCTCCCGGATCGCGGCCGGAGCATCCGTCAGGATTGTCTGCACCGGATGCGCGAAGGCAAGGCCGCTGCTGTTGACCAGCGCCATGGCGGCGAGCAGAAGCTCTTCCTGCATCCGGTAGAAATCGTCTTCGCTGCGGGCAAGCAGATCCGCCTGGATCTCGACGTCGATCGCGTACGAGCGCAGCGCCACCACCCGCACCCGTGGCGGCACCTCCGGGTCGACGTCGAGCGGATAGCGCGCGATTTCCGCCAGCATCCGCGCGGCGAATGCCGCGATCTGCGCCTCGGTCGCGCCATAGTCGAGCGAGATCACGTGCCGGAACAGGGTTGCGTCGCGGCAGGTCTTGTTCGTCACCTGCATCTTGGCGAGCTCGGCGTTCGGCACGGTGATCTGCATGCCGTCGGCGGCCCGGATCCGCGTGGAGCGCGGGCCGATCGACTCCACATGGCCCTCGCCGCCGTCGTAGATGATGAAATCGCCGACGCGGAACGGCCGGTCGGCGAAGATCGACACGCCGCCGAACAGGTTTTCGATGGTCGATTGCGCCGCCAGTGCCAGCGCCAGGCCGCTGACGCCGACGCCCGCCACCAGCCCGAGGACCGGCACGCCGAGCGCGTTGGCGCCATAGACGAGGATCGCTGCGGCCGAGAGCAGCCCGAGCACCCGGCCGACCAGGCGCGCCAGGTGCGAGTCGAGCCTGTCCTCGGCGAAGGCCGGAGTCATGACCACCAGCTCGGCCAGCAGTGTGAGGAGCGAGCGCGCCAGCCACGCGGCGGCGATCACGGCCACGGCGATCGACATCGCGTTGGTGATCTCGTGGAACCGGCCGCTGAGATTGAGCTGACCGAGTGCATAGCTGCGGGCGCCGAGGATCAGGGCCGCGAGCACGATCGGAATGGACAGGCGCAGGGCATGGGCACTCGTCGGCGCGAGCCGCTCGGCCGCGCGCAGGCACGCGGTGGCCCAGAGGGTGGCGAGCGCCAGTGCGGCCACGAACAGCACGAGGGTGGCCGCCACCTTCCAGGCCGGCGTGCCGAAGACCAGCGTCTGGAACGGCTCGGGGAGATCGTGCAGCTGCCGCGGGACGAGCGGGCCGGTGAAGCGCACCTGCTCGGCACGCCAGCTGTCGTAGGGGGCGGGATGCAGGACCGGCAGGTCCATGACCCGGGCGCTGAACTCCGGCAGGCGCTCGACGGTTTCCGCGGAGAACAGGAACTTGCCGCGATCCGGCCCGCTCTCCATGCGGACGATCTCGATCTCGGTCCCCGGCAGGCGGGCGCTGGTCACGTTGGGATCGTCCGGCAGCAGCGTCGGGTCGATCTCCGGCAGGCGCATCAGGATGTCCTTCAGCATCCCGAAGCTGGCAACGCCGATCTCCTGCCGGGCCACCGGCGCGGTCTCGGACAGGTCGAACAGCCGGTCGATGCGGCCGAGGACATCGTTGACCTGGCGCTGCAGGCGCAGGCTCGGATGCTCGAGATAGGCGGCATAGGCGGTGTCGAGCTGGTCCCCGAGCTCGCGGAGGGAGAGCAGCGTCGCCCTCGGGCTCGACGTGTCGAGCGGCTGGAGCGGCGAGACGAAGCCGGGGGTGTCCGCAACCGCGGTCCCGAGGCCGAGGAGCAGGAAGAGAAGGCAGAGCAGCGAGCGCATGAGATGGCAATCCAGCGGAAACGAGACGTTGGCCCGGCATAGCCCATGTGCGCAACGCTGCCGAGAGCGTGCGGCAAGGCAATGTTGCAAACGGTCACAAACCTTGATTTGTCCGAAAACTGTCAAATCCCTACATCTCCGGTCGTGAATGAATGGGCGCGACCTGTGCGCCGGATGGTGGGAGGCGGGCAATGCAGACGACCGTGAAGACTGCGGTGACTCTGATCGGGACCGGCCTGCACTCCGGTCGGCCGGCGCGTCTGGTGATCCATCCGGCCGAAACGGGCGGCATCCGGTTTCGCCGCGTGGACATCACCGACCGCGACAACGTGATCCCCGCGCTCTATGACCGGGTGACGGACACGCAGCTCTGCACGCTCATCTCGAACGACGCGGGCGCCTCGGTCGGCACGATCGAGCACGTCATGGCGGCGCTGGCCGGGACGGGCGTCACCCATGCGATGATCGACATCGACGGGCCCGAGGTGCCGATCATGGACGGCAGCGCCTGGCGCTTCGTTCAGGCGATCCTGCGCGCCGGGCTCGCGCCGGTGGCCGGCCCGCGCAAGGCGATCCGGGTGCTGAAGACCGTGCGCGACGAGCAGGGCGGCGTGATCGCCGAGCTGTCGCCGGCGGAGATGCTGACGATCGACTTCGCGATCGACTTTCCCGATGCGGCGATCGGCCGTCAGGTCAAGTCGATGTCGATGGTGAACGGCGCCTTCGTGCACGAGCTGGCCGACTGCCGCACGTTCTGCCGGCGCGCCGATGTCGAGGCGATGCAGTCCCACGGCCTCGCGCTCGGCGGCTCGCTCGACAACGCGGTGGTGGTCGAGGGCGACAAGGTGCTGAACCCCGGCGGCTTCCGCCGGACGGACGAATGCGTGCGGCACAAGATGCTCGACGCGCTCGGCGATCTGGCTCTGGCCGGCGCGCCGATCCTCGGGGCCTACCGCGGCGAGCGGGCGGGCCACGGGGCGACAAATCGACTGCTCCGGCGGCTGTTTGCCACGCCGGGTGCCTGGGAAGAGGTCGTTCTCGACGCCGAGGCGGCGAGTCTGCTCCCGGGTGCGGGCGTTGATGCGGCGGACCTTCGCCGCGTCGGGTGAAGTTTGTGACGAGTCGGTTGAGGCAATGACACGAGCGGGGGAAGCGCAGTCCGGACCCGGGCTGCGCTTTTCGTTTCAACCCCCCCTTATCCTGTGCTAACTGCAGGCGACCGGCACAGCCGGCGGGTCCGGGACAGGGCCGGAAAGTCCAGAGGCGGCAGGGGAGTAGCAGGCTTGGCAGGTCGAGGATGGGCACTTGCCGCCATGCTCGCGCTGACGGCTTGCGGCAATGGATCCCTCGGATCCGGTCTTGGATCCCTCGGGTTCGGGACGCGCGAGCCGCCAATCGAGTCGCGCACCGCGCAGGAAATCTATCTCGGCGCCGAGAAGATGCTCGACGATGGCGACGCCAAGAAGGCGGGGGACCAGTTCTCCGAGGTGGAGCGGCTCTATCCCTATTCCGAATGGTCGAAGCGCGCGATGCTGATGTCGGCATTCGCGTACCACGAGGCCTCGAAATACGCCGACAGCCGGGCGGCGGCGCAGCGCTATCTCGAATTCTATCCGGCTGACGTGGATGCGCCGTACGCGCAGTTCCTCATCGCGCTCAGCTATTACGACCAGATCGTCGACATCGGCCGCGATCAGTCGAACGCCTTCGAGGCGCTGCAGGAGATGCGCGATATCATCGAGCGCTATCCCGACAGCGAATATGCCAAGTCGGCGCAGATGAAGTTCGAGCTGGCGCTCGACCATCTGGCCGGCAAGGAGATGGAGATCGGGCGCTACTACCTGTCCCGCGGCTACTACACGGCGGCGATCAACCGCTTCCGCGTCGTCGTCGAGGACTACCAGACCACGACGCAGACGCCGGAGGCGCTCTATCGCCTGGTCGAGGCGTATCTCTCGCTCGGCCTGGTGCACGAGGCGCAGACGGCGGCGGCGATCCTTGGATACAATTTCCAGGGGACGAGCTGGTATCAGGACGCCTATTCTCTGCTCACCGGCCACGGGGTGCAGCCCGACAACGTCGGCGACAGCTGGCTGAACCAGACGTACCGCCAGGTGGTGCAGGGCAAGTGGCGCTGAGCGGCGGTCGCTGATGCTGCGGGCGCTCTCGATCCGGGACATGGTGCTGATCGAGGCCGCCGACCTCGACTTCCGGCCCGGGCTCAACGTGCTGACCGGCGAGACGGGGGCGGGCAAGTCGATCCTGCTCGATTGCCTCGGCTTCGTGCTGGGCTGGCGCGGTCGCGGCGGCGAAGCGCGACGCGGCGCGGCGCAGGGCGAGGTGATCGCGGAGTTTTCCCTGCCTGACGACCACCCGGCGCTCGCCGTGCTCGAAGCTGCCGGGCTGGCGGTGGGGCCGGAGCTGATCCTGCGACGGACCGTCGGCGCGGACGGGCGGCGGCAGGCCTGGGTGAACGACCGGCGCGCAACGGCCGAGACGCTGCGGGCGCTGTCCGACACGCTGGTCGAACTGCACGGGCAGCAGGACGACCGCGGGCTGCTCGACGCGCGCGGGCACCGGGCGCTGCTCGACGCCTTCGCCGCTGACGAGGGCGGGCTCGCGGCGGTGCGCTCGGCGTGGGCCGCGCGGGCGGCCGCCGCCGCGGCGCTCGACGAGGCGCGGGAGCGGCTTGCCGCCGCGGCGCGGGACCGCGACTTCGTGACACACGCGGCGCGCGAGCTTGGCGAGCTGGCGGCGGAGCCGGGCGAGGAGCCGGCGCTCGATGCGCGGCGGCGCGGCCTGCGCGCTGCCGAGCGGATCCGCGAGGATGTCGGTCGCGCCGGGCAGGCACTCGGGCCGGATGGGGCCGAGGGGCCGCTCCTGCAGGCGCTGCGCTGGCTCGAGGCGGTGGCGGGCGAGGCGGAGGGCGCGCTCGATCCGGCGCTCGACGCCATCGGCCGGGCGCTGGCCGAGATCGGCGATGCCGCAGGCGCGGTCGAGCGGTTCCTCGCCGATGTCGCGGGCGAGCCCGGCGAGCTGGAGCGGGTGGAGGAGCGGCTTTTCGCGATCCGCGGCCTCGCGCGCAAGTATCAGGTGGGTGCGGACGACCTGCCGGCGCTGGCCGAGGACTTCGCGGCACGGCTTCGGTCGCTCGATGCCGGCGAGGAGGGGCTCGGCCGTCTCGAGGCGGCGCTCGCCACCGCCGGCGCGGCCTATGACGTGGCGGCGGACCGGCTGGCGGCGACGCGACGCGCGGCCGCTGCACGACTGGATGCGGCGATGGCGGTCGAGCTGAAGCCGCTCAAGCTTGACCGGGCGGTCTTCGCGACCGAGGTCGAGGCCGCCGAGCCGGGGCCGGACGGGTCGGACCGCGTGCGCTTCACCGTCGCGACGAACCCCGGGGCCCCCGCGGGCCCGCTCGACCGCATCGCCTCGGGCGGCGAGCTGTCGCGCTTCCTGCTGGCGCTGAAGGTCTGCCTCAGCGCCCGGGCGCCGGGGCTCACGCTCATCTTCGACGAGATCGACCGCGGCGTCGGTGGTGCCACGGCCGACGCGGTGGGCCGCCGGCTGCAGGCGCTCGGTCGCGAGGCGCAGGTGCTCGTCGTCACCCACTCGCCGCAGGTGGCGGCGCGCGGCGCGCACCACTGGCAGGTCGGCAAGACCGTTGCCGGTGGAACCACCCGGAGCCGCATCGCCGGACTGGGCGCCGACGCCCGGGTGGAGGAGATCGCCCGGATGCTTGCGGGCGATACGATCACCGAAGAAGCCCGGGCGGCGGCCCGGTCCCTGCTCGCCGGATAGTCCTCCGCGACGCGAGATTCGCGATTGGATCAACCACGACGGGATCGATTCTGGCGCGGGCTCACCCCCAGATCGAACGTTCCACCGCTTCCCTGGTAACGATTGGCCGCTGTGGCCGGCGCACGGCCGCTGGACGGACAGTCGGGTCGCGCGTGATCGCGGCGCGGTTGAAACGGCCCGTCCCGGACCCCGAAGGCTGCGCCCGTCTGCCGCGCAGCCGCACGCGCGCAGGCCGCGTGGCAGCATCACCCTGCGCCGGCAACGAACTGATCCGCACCGAGAAACCGGGGCGACGGCAGGCATCCGACGTTCGGCCATCGCGGCAGACCGGAAGGCGCGCGCCCCGGCGTTGTCGTCACCCGAGAGCGGCCATCGAATTGCCACCACCAACGGTTCCCGCAGGGTTCCAATCTCACCAAAACGGCGGGTTTTCGCTCAATTCCTTGACGCGGCGATCTAGTGCTTGAGGCACAAGCCTCTGGCCAATACAGAATTGCCCAGTGCTGGTTCTGGTGCTCACACCGCGTGCAAGTAGCAAGGGGCGGGTGCCGGACAAATAAGCGGGCTTCGAGAATCTCGGCGCGCCACGTTTGTGGCGTGTTGTTTGGGAATAATCTCCGATCCGTCTGAAGGTCGGCCTCCCTGCTCGGAAACGCCCCGAGAAGACTAAAGGGACATGTGTAATGACTACGTACTATGTGGCTACCAGTGGTAGCAACTCTGGTAATGGCAGCTCGTCGTCGCCCTGGAAGACTATCTCGAAGGCGATGCAGGCAAATCTGAAACCAGGCGATGAAGTGATCGTTCGGGCGGGCACATACCACGAGTCGGTTCGGATCAGTAAGAGCGGCAATGCCGGCGACTACATCACGATCAAGTCTGAAAAGCCGGGCGCGGCAAAGATCGTCGCGACCGATAGCTACGGCGTCCACATTCAGGGCGACTATGTGAAGCTGGACGGCTTTGACGTCTCGAATGCCAAGGCGGCGGGCATCACCGCGAACCTCGTGCATCACGTCGAAATCACCGACAACAATGTCCACGACAACCAGCGGCACGGCATTTCGGTCAATCGCTCTGAGTTCGTCACGATCGAGGGCAACGTCACCCACGACAATGCCAGCGCCGGGTTCTACTCGGGCATCTCGGTGTTCCACCCGGAGAACGTGACGGGCGATCACTCGTCGAAGGGCTTCCGCATCATCGTCCGCGGCAATATCTCGTATGATAACGTGACGAAGACCGGGCCGCACAGCGACGGCAACGGCATCATCCTCGATGACTTCCGCGGCACCAAGAACGGCACGCCCTACCTCTACGCGTCGCTGGTCGAAAACAATCTGGTCTACAGCAACGGCGGCAAGGGCATCCAGATCGCGTGGACCGACTATGTGACGGTGCGTAACAACACGGCGTGGCAGAACAACGTCGACTCCAAGAAGACCGGCACGTGGCACGGCGAGCTCAGCAACATGAACTCGAGCCACAACACCTGGGTCAACAATATCGCCGTGACGGATCCCGATATCAGCGGGTACAATACGGCGATCGACAATACGTCGTTCAGCGGTTACACGAACTCCGACAACATCTGGAAGAACAATCTGACGTACAATGGTACGTCAGGAGATGAACTCGGTGCGCACGACCGGGTCGAACGCAACGCTCAAGGCGTCCGATGGCAACCTGCTCGGGGTAAATCCGAACTTCATTTCGGCGCCCAGCAATTTCGAGCTGTCGAGCGGCTCGCCGGCGATCGACGCAGGCACCAAGGCCTACGGCTACTACGCGGTCAGCCTCGACAGCGGCACCCGGGTCGGGGCGATCGACATCGGCGCCTACGAGGCGAACGGCACCACGGCCAAGTCGAGCACCTCGACCTCGGCCTCGGCCTCGGCCGATGTCAGCACGTCGGCCAGCACCTCGACGGCAGACGCGTCGAGCGACACGACGGTGAGCAAGACCGGCACCGAGAAGGCCGACGTCCTGACCGGCACCAGCGGCGCCGACACCCTGAGCGGCCTTGGTGGCAACGACACCCTGAACGGCGGCGCCGGCAAGGACGTGCTCCATGGCGGTGCCGGAGCCGACAAGCTCAACGGCGGCGCGGGTGCCGACATCCTGCACGGTGGGGCGGGCAAGGACATCCTCGTCGGCGGCGCCGGCGGCGACACCTTCCTGTTCAAGACGGCGGCGGAAGCGGCGGGCGATCAGAATCCGCGGTTTCTCCCACGCGCAGGGCGACAAGATCGACCTCAGCGACATCGACGCCGATATCGGCGTCAAGGGCGATCAGGCCTTCTCATACCTCGGGGCCAAGGCGTTCTCCGGCGATGCGGGCGAGCTGCGCTATGCGCACGGGCACATCTACGGCGACACCAACGGCGACAAGATTGCCGATTTCGCCATCGACATCACGAACGACCACGCCCTGAAGGCCGTCGACTTCATCCTCTGACCCACGGCTCCGCCACGAGTGGCGGCGCACTCCTAGAGCGGCGCGCAGGCTCCAGCCAGCCAGCGCGCCGTTTCCGTGTCGACGAGCGGCGACAGCGCCGTCAGCACCCGGGCGTGATAGGCATCGAGCCAGGCGCGCTCTCGCGCGTCGAGCAGCCGCGCGTCGACGAGGCGCCGGTCGATCGGCGCCAGCGTCAGCGTCTCGAAGCCCAGCATCGGCCGCTCGCCTCCCTCCGGCGTTTCTGGCGGGCGCACGATGACGAGGTTTTCCGTGCGGATGCCGAACGCGCCGTCGCGGTAGTATCCGGGCTCCACCGACAGGATCATGCCGGGCAGCAGCGGCTCGATTCCGCGGCGGGACAGGTTCTGCGGGCCTTCGTGGACGCCGAGATACGCCCCGACGCCGTGGCCGGTGCCGTGGTCGTAGTCGAGCCCGGCCTGCCAGAGGGGCGCGCGGGCGATCGCGTCGATGTCACGGCCGGCCAGCCCCTGCGGCCAGCGGGCGCGGCTCATGGCGATGACGCCCTTCAGCACCAGGGTAAACGGGCGGATCGCCTCGGCCGGCACCGGGCCGACGGCGACGGTGCGGGTGATGTCGGTGGTGCCGTCGAGATACTGCCCGCCGGAGTCGACGAGCAGAAGCTCGCCCGGCGCGACGACGCGGTTCGACGCCTCGGTGACGCGGTAATGCACGATCGCGCCGTTCGGCCCGGCGCCGCAGATCGTTTCGAACGAGATGTCCCGCAGGGCGCCGGTCGCGGCGCGGATCTTCCTCGAGCCGGCGCACCACGTCGATCTCGGTCAGGCCGCCCTCGGGCGCGGTCAGCGCCAGCCAGGCGAGAAACTGCGCGAAGGCGGCGCCATCGCGCAGGTGCGCCGCGCGGGTGCCGGCCAGCTCGGCATCGGTCTTCTGAGCCTTGGGCAGGATGCAGGGGTCGCGCTCGCGCACCGCTTCGGCCTGCCCCGCGGCATCGAGCCGGTCGATCACCCAGACCGGAGCGGTCGCGGGATCGACGGCCACCCGGCCGCGCAGCCGGTCGAGCGCCGCGCCGAAGTCGGGCTCCGGCGCGACACGCACCTCCGGGCCCAGGGCGGCGCGCACCTCCGGCCCGAGCTTTTCCGGCGCGGTGAACAGGTCCACGGCGGCGTCGGCGTGCAGGATGGCGAAGGCGAGCGGCACCGGCGTTCGCGCGATGTCGCTGCCCCGGACGTTGAGCAGCCAGGCGATCGAGTCCGGCAGGGTCAGGACCGCTGCGGCGAGGTCGCGTGCGGCGAGATCGTGCGCGATGCTGCCGCGCTTGTCGGCCGAGGTGCGGCCGGCGAGCGCCTCCGGCTGCGCGACGATCGGCCGGGCGGGCGGCGCCGGCTGGTCGTGCCAAACCGCGTCGACGAGGTTCGCGATCGCGGCGAGGCCGAGTTGTCGCGGCCCGAGCTTTTCGCCCAGCTCGGTGATCTCGCGCGCGGTGTGCAACCACGGGTCATAGCCGACGCGCCCACCCTGCGGCAGGGCCTCGGCCAACCAGTCGGCGGCGGTATCCTCCGGGATGCGCCGGGTCTCGAACACGCCCGTGTCGACCTGCCCCCCCACCTGCAGGCGATAGCGCCCGTCCACGAACACCACGGCGCGGTCGCGGGTGACGATGGCAAAGCCGGCGGAGCCGGTGAACCCGGTCAGCCACGCCAGCCGCTCGTCGCGCGGCGCCACGTTCTCGCCCTGGTGCGCGTCGGCGCGGGGGACGAGAAAGGCGTCGACCCCCGCCGCCGCCATGGCATCGCGAAGGGCCGCGACCCGCGCGGCCCCCGTTTCGGGCGTGGTGCGCCGCGCGAAATCCTGCAGCATGAGAGGCGTCCTTCGGCTGTCGTCTTGCTCCGGTGTTACCGACCGCCGAGGCCGCTGGTCAATGGAGCGATGCCTGCTCCCGGCTCAGCCCGCCAGCTTGCCCCCCCGGATCAGCTGGTGGATGAAGCGCAGCTTCTCGATCACCGGCGGGGTCAGCGCGAAGGGATAGAGGTCGGGCTGGCCCATGCTGCGGTTGAGGCTGTTCAGAGCCACCGACAGCGGCAACCACGCGTCGATCAGCTTGTCGAAGTTGCGCGTGCGGTAAGGGTCGAACTTCACCTCGACCACGGTATCGGGATCGTCGCTCACGTCGGGCTCGATCGCGACGCCGAAGCTCTCGGCGGTGTCGAGGGTGTCGACGATGTGCAGGTAGTGCGTCCAGGTCTCGGCAAAGTCCTCCCACGGGTGCATCGTGGCGTAGGAGCTGATGAAGCTCTCCTGCCAGTTGTCCGGCGCGCCGTTCTGGTAGTGGGTCTGCAGTGCCTGCTGGTAGTCGAGGCTCTCGTCGCCGAAGACCGCGCGGGACGCGTCGATCCGGCCGCCGTCGCGCACCAGCAGGTCCCAGTAGAAATGCCCGATCTCGTGGCGCATGTGGCCGAGCAGCGTGCGGTACGGCTCGCCCAGCTCGACCCGGCGCTTCTCGCGCTCGGCCGAATCCGCTTCGGCGATGTTGAGCGTGATGAGCCCTTCGTCATGGCCGGTCAGCACCGGGGCGCTCGGATCGGAATCGGCGAGGAAGTCGAAGGCAAGGCCGTTCGGTGCGCCCTCTGCGCGGCTCGGGATCGGCAGGCCGAAGCGTTTCAGGGCGTAGACCAGCCGGCGCTTCGCCACCTCGATGTCGCGCCACTGCTCGGCGTGGGCGGGATTCGAGATGTCGGGGATGGTGCGATTGAGGCTGCACGACGGGCAATAGAGCGTCTCGCCGTCCGCCGGCACCAGCCAGTTGCAGGCGCCGAGGGCCCAGTTGTCGCAGTAGCGCCACAGCCGGTTGTCGGCCATGGCGCGCCAGGCGCCGTCCTCGTTGGTGAGCGCGGTCAGCTCGAGCGTCTCGGGGATCAGGCCGAGCGAGCTGCCGCAGCGCATGCAGACCGAGTTCTCGAAGTGCAGCAGCTGCCCGCAGTTCTGGCAGGTGGAAATTCGCATGGTCGCTCCGAATCTGAGCCGGGGCCGGACGCTCCGGTGGCGAGCGACGGACGCGGCGGTATGGCGGGGGGCCGGTCGGCCCGTGAGCGAAACGTGCGGAGGCGGAAAGGGCTGCACTGTGCGGCGCACAAATATTTCCGCGCCGCAGTCCTCGCTAGCGGGCGGCGCGCGGCCCGAAGATCAGCCAGGCGATGAAGCCCACCAGCGGCAGGAACAGGATGGCGAGCACCCAGATCACCTTCGAGCCGGTGCCGGCGTTGGAGCCGATGACCGAAATCAGCGCCCAGATGTCGAGTGCGAGCAGAATGAGGCCGCCAAGGCCGATTCCAGAGATCATGCTATCCTCCTGTCCCGGCAGCAAATGCGCGAGGTTCCATCCGGTTCCATCAGGCTCCCGCCCTACGCGCGCCGGCGTCCGCGCGCGCTGCGACCCTGCCGGATCGGATCGTTGTCGAAGAGCGCGGCGAGCTGTTCCGTCATTGCCCCGGCCAGCTGCTCCACGTCGGTGATCGTCACCGCGCGCGAGTAGTACCGCGTGACGTCGTGGCCAATGCCGATGGCGATCAGCTCCGCCAGCCGGCGCCGCTCGATCATGGCGATGACGTCGCGCAGGTGCTTCTCGAGATAGTTCGCCGGATTGACCGACAGGGTTGAATCGTCGACCGGCGCCCCGTCGGAGATCACCATCAGCACCCGCCGCGCCTCGGGCCGCGCGAGTAGGCGGCGGTGCGCCCACTCCAGCGCCTCGCCGTCGATGTTCTCCTTGAGCAGCCCTTCCTTCATCATCAGGCCGAGGTTCGGCCGGGCCCGCCGCCACGGGGCATCCGCCGACTTGTAGACGATATGCCGCAGGTCGTTGAGCCGCCCCGGTGCCGCCGGCCGCTGCGCGGCGAGCCAGCTCTCGCGGCTCTGGCCGCCCTTCCACGCGCGGGTGGTGAAGCCGAGGATCTCGACCTTCACCTGGCAGCGCTCCAGCGTGCGCGCCAGCACGTCCGCCGAGATCGCGGCGATCGAGATCGGCCGCCCGCGCATCGAGCCGGAGTTGTCGAGCAGCAGCGTCACCACCGTGTCGCGGAAATCCGTGTCACGCTCCATCTTGAAGCTGAGCGGCGTCATCGGGTTCGCCACCACGCGGGCGAGGCGGCCGGCGTCGAGCGTGCCCTCCTCGAGATCGAAGTCCCACGCGCGGCTCTGCTGCGCCTGCAACCGGCGCTGCAGCCGGTTGGCGAGGCGCGACACCGCGCCCTTCAGCGGCTCGAGCTGCTGGTCGAGATAGGCGCGCAGCCGGTCGAGCTCCTGTGCGTCGGCCAGATCCTCGGCGGCGATCTCCTCGTCAAAGCGCGTGGTGTAGACCTTGTAGCCGGGATCGGCGTCGGAATGCGGCGGCGGCGGGCGCATGTCCGGCGCCTCGCTGTCCTCGACCTCCATTTCCTCAGCCATGTCCGCGTCGTCGGACTGGTCGAGCGCCGCGGCCAGCTCCTGCTGCTCGTCCCGCTTGTCGGAGGGGGTGTCCTCGGCGGAGCTGTCCTCCTCGTCGTCGCTCTCCGCGTCGCCGCCCTGCTGCTGCTCCTGTTCGGCGGCGTCGTCGCCCTCGTCCCGCTCCTCGTCTTCGTCGAGGTCGGGGTCCTCGCCCAGCTCCGCGCCATAGCCGAGGTCGTCGATCACCTGCCGGGCGAAGCGCGCGAAAGCCTGCTGGTCGTCGAGCACCGATTCGAGGCCGGCGAACGTCGAGCCCGCCTGTGCATCGAGGCGGTCGCGCCACAGCTGCATCACGTTCTCGGCGCCCTTGGGCAGGGAGCGCCCCGTCGCAAGTGCCCGCACGAGATAGCCCGCCGCCTGCGACAGCGGCGCCTGCTTGGGGTCGGTGATCTCGGCATAGCCGAGGCGCCGTGCCTCCTCGGCGATCTTGGCGTCGATGTTGCCCGCCGTGCCCGGCATGGCCCGCGCGCCCATCGCCTCGCAGCGGGCGGTCTCCATCGCTTCGAACAGCGCTGCCGCCGTCTCGCCCTGTGGCGCATACCGGCGGTGGGTGGTGTTGTCGTGATAGCGCAGGCGCAGCGCGATGGCGTCGGCGGTGCCGCGCGCCAGCAGCACCTCGTCGCGCGTCATCCGCCGGGTGATCTGCGGCAGCCGCACGTTGCCGGAGGAATACCCCGGCGGGTCGACCGAGAACGCCACGGTCAGCTCGCGCTCGCCCGCCATCGCGCGGGTCGCCTCGGCCAACGCCTTCTTGAACGGATCGGCGGGATTGTCGCTCGGCTTGCTCATGCGTCCGGAGAAATCATGCGGCCCCGGCCAAGGCAAGTCCCCGGCCGGAGCAACGATGCGCCGATGGCAGCGTGGCGGGCCCGGGGGCCGTCACTTTGCCGGAATGCGCAGCACCTGGCCGGGATAGATCTTGTCGGGATCCTTCAGCATCGGCTTGTTCGCCTCGAAGATCTCCTTGTAGCGCGCACCGCTCCCAAGGGTCTTCTCGGAGATCTTCCAGAGCGTGTCGCCCTTGACCACCGTATGGAACACCGGCTCCGCCGCATCCGGCGCCTCGATCGAATCCTCGACCTTGGCCACGCCCGCGACATTGCCGGTGGCGAGGATGATCTTCTCCCGCTCCTCCTGCGTCGCGGCGCGGCCGGAGACCTTCACCGTATCGCCCTCGACAGTGACGTTCAGCCCGTCCGCCTTGAGGCCGAGATCCTCGATCTCCTTCTTGAGCGCGTCGGGGGTGGGGGGCGTCGGCTCCTTCGCCTCCGCCTCGCCGATCCCGAGCGCCTTGCCGGCGCTCTTGACGAAATCCCAGAGTCCCATGGTTTTCTCCTGCTGTCGGTCAGGAGAGGAACGCCGAACCAGTCGGGAAGTTCAAGGCCGCGTCAGCCGAGGCTGACGCTCACCGCGCTCTCGGGCAGTTCCTTGTCGAAGCAGCGCTGGTAGAACTCCGCCACCGTCTGCCGCTCCAGCTCGTCGCACTTGTTGAGGAACGTCAGCCGGAACGCGAAGCCCACGTCGCCGAAGATCCGTGCGTTCTCGGCCCAGGCGAGAACGGTGCGCGGCGACATGACGGTGGAGAGATCGCCGTTCATGAACGCGGCCCGCGACAGGTCGGCGACCGTCACCATGCGGCTCACGGTCTTGCGGCCCTCGGCGGTGTCGTAGGACGGATACTTGGCCAGCACGATCGCCTGTTCGTTGTCGTGGCCGAGATAGTTCAGCGTCACCACCATGGACCAGCGGTCCATCTGGCCCTGATTGATCTGCTGCGTGCCGTGGTAGAGCCCGGTGGTGTCGCCGAGACCGACCGTGTTCGCGGTGGCGAACAGGCGGAAGTACGGATGCGGCCGGATCACCTTGTTCTGGTCGAGCAGCGTCAGCTTGCCGTCGACCTCCAGAACCCGCTGGATCACGAACATCACGTCCGGCCGGCCGGCGTCGTACTCGTCGAAGCAGATCGCCACCGGGTTGCGCAGCGCCCAGGGCAGGATGCCCTCCTGGAATTCCGTCACCTGCATCCCGTCGCGCAGCTTGATCGCATCCTTGCCGATCAGGTCGATCCGGCTGATGTGGCTGTCGAGGTTGACCCGGACGCAGGGCCAGTTGAGCCGCGCCGCCACCTGCTCGATATGGGTCGACTTGCCAGTGCCGTGATAGCCCTGGATCATCACCCGCCGGTTGTGGGCAAAGCCCGCGAGGATCGCCAGCGTGGTGTCCCGGTCGAACTGGTAGGTCGGGTCGCGGTCGGGCACGCGATCGCTCGGCTCGGCAAAGCCCTTGACCGTCAGGTCGACGTCGATCCCGAACGTCTCGCGCACGTCGATATCGACCGTCGGTTGCGCGTCCCTGTCCAGTCCACCGTCAGCCATGCCAGTCCCTCCCGGAACGCGCCCTCGCACCCCATCGGCCCGCGTTTTGTCGCAATTGCGAGGCCGATGCAAGGCGCAGGCAGATCGGGAGCCCTCCGGCCTGCGCTTCTCTATTGCGGTCAATTCCGGGAGGCCCGGAGACGGTTCGACCCGTCGCCGCGCTGTCTCTTGTCTTTAGGCCTTCAGCCGCGGCCGTCCAGCGCTCTACCGCCCCCGCGCGATCTTCTGCGCCCGGGGGTAGAGGGCGGCGAAGCGGGCGCGGATGACCAGGGTGAACAGCGCCACGGCGCCGAGCTGGTGCAGGATCGACAGCGACAGCGGTGCCGCGTGCATCACCGTGGCAATGCCGAGCGCCACCTGCACCGCCAGCATCGCCAGCATCGCGGCGAAGGCGCCGCGCATCGCCACCATCGAGCTCGACCGGCTGCGCAGGAACGCGAGCAGGCCGACGATCACCAGCAGGTAGGCGACGAGCCGGTGGTTGAACTGCACGAGGCCGGGGTTGTCGAGGAAGTTCGACCAGGCCGGCGTCAGGTTGAAGGCGGTGGAGGGGAACAGCTCGCCCCCCATCAGCGGCCAGTCGGTATAGTTTCGGCCGGCGTCGATGCCGGCGACCAGCGCGCCGAGCACGACCTGGACGAAGACCAGCGCCACCAGCACCGTGCCCCAGCGCATCAGCCCCTCATTGCGCTGGCGGCGGGCCTGCAGCAGCTCGGCCTCGGGCCGGCCGAGGCGCAGGACATACCACGCGATCAGCCCGAGGATCACGAACGCGATGCCGAGATGCACCGCCAGACGGTAGGAGGCGACGCTCCACATGCCGGTCTGCAACCCGGAGCTGACCATCCACCAGCCGATCGCGCCCTGAATGCCGCCGAGCACGCCGAGGCCGAGCAGGCGGGGTGTCCAGCCCGGCGGGATCTGCCGCCGCGCGAGGAACCACAGGAAGCCCGCCGCCCAGACGGCGCCGATCGCGCGGCCGAGCTGCCGGTGGCCCCACTCCCACCAGTAGATCGACTTGAACGCCTCGATCGTCATCCCCTCGTTCAGCTCGGCATACTGCGGGCTGGCCTTGTACTTGTCGAACTCCGCCTGCCACGCCGCGGCGTCCGTCGGCGGCAGCGCGCCCGAGACCGGGTTCCATTCGGTGATCGACAGGCCCGAGTCGGTGAGCCGCGTCAGCCCGCCGACCGCGATCATCGCGACCAGCAGCGCGAACAGGATCGACAGCCAGACGGCGATGGCGCGCCGGGGATAGGTTGGCGCCGCCGGCCTGACCGCGGCGGGCGGCGTCGGGCCCTGCGCGCCCACGTCCTCGAAGATGCTGCGGGATTTGGCCATGCGCGCCTCCGGTTTCGGTCGCGATGTAGGCGCCGGGCGCCGGGCCGGCAAGCGGGATTACTTGCGGCCGCGGACCTTCTCGGCCAGCGCCCGGACGACGCCGTGCAGCGTGCGGACGTCGATGTCCGTCAGCGGTGCCCGGCGCAGCAGGTTGTCGAGGTTCGCCACCATGCTCGGCCGCTTCTCCTCGGGATAGAAGAAGCCGACCGTGTCGAGGCGCTCGACCAGATGCTCCAGCAGCCGGTCCACCTCGACGCCTGTCGCGCCGCGCGCGCCGGCCAGCCGGTGCTCCGGCACGGGCACGCCCGCCGACCGCTGCCACTCGTAGGCGACGAGCAGCACGCACTGGGCGAGGTTCAGCGAGCTGTAGGCCGGATTGGTCGGCACCGAGATCACCGCATTGGCCCGAACCACGTCGGCATTCTCGAGCCCGGCCCGCTCCGGCCCGAACAGGATGCCGACCCGCTCGCCGGCGGCCGCGAGCGCGCGGGCCTCGGCCATGGCTGCCTCCGGGCTCATCACCTGCTTGGTCATCGCCCGGTCGCGCGCGGTGGTGGCATAGACCCGGGTCAGGTCGGCGCAGGCTTCCGCCGTGCTCGCGGCCACGCTCACCCGGTCGAGCACGCAGGTCGCCCCGCTCGCCATCGCCTCGGCCCGGGGATTCGGCCAGCCATCGCGCGGCGCGACCAGACGCATCCGGTCGAGGCCGAAATTCCACATCGCCCGCGCCGCGGCACCGATGTTCTCGCCCATCTGCGGGCCGACGAGGATGAATGCGGGCTGCGCGGATTCGTCAGGGTCTGCGTCGCTCGTCACTGATCCCCTCCTGATCGCGGCGGCGGGGTGATACGCCGGCATGGCCGGCGGGGCAAGGCGGGCGGACCTCCGGCCCGTCAGGCGGCAATGCGCCAGCGGGCGACGTAGCTCTTGGGAACGACAAGCTTCTCGGTATAGATCTCGCACCCCCGAAACAGGGCCGCCACGTCGCGGCGTTCCTGAGCGCTGCACTGGCGATAGGCGGCCAACGGCGAAACCCGGAGCGCCGCGGCCTGGAGCGGCCGTCCGAGCCAATGCACGATCGGCAGGTGGAAGTGCGGTTCGACGGGAAACTCCAGGGCCGGAGTCTCGGATCCAGCCGGTCCGCCCGACGCGCCGGACCTCTCGTGCCATCGCTTCGATGTCGGGCCATTCGCCGACGTGCTCGATCACGGCGTTGGGATGGACGAGATCGACCGAGGCGCCGGCGAAGTCGACGAGCCGGCGCGCGTCGCCGGTGCGATGTTCGAACAGGTCCTGCGGCAGCCCGTTGGGGGCGGCCTCTCCGGAAAACTCGCCTTCCGACGTATTGACGATGATGATCCGGGAAATGCCCTCGATGCCGACATTTGCCCAGTATTCGGCGCGGCCGCCGACGTCGAGAACCTCGATCTCACGGCCCAGAACGCGTGCGGTTTCAAGAATCTGCGATCGGAGTATCTTGCCCCTCTGTGCCCGGAACCGATTGACGGACGGGTTGAGGCCGAACAATGCGCCGCTCCCTCATCACAAATGCGAGATCTACAGTGATTTCAATCCAATACGCCGGGCTTGCCAGGGCGGCAGCCAAGGGCGCGACGGCGAGGCAGGGAGGCCGGGCCGTGTCCTAGAGGCCGCAGGTGGGGTGTCGTTGCGGCTTCCGCGCAGCACTCATGCTCGCTTTGCGTGTATATCGAGCGGATTCTGTAGGTATACGATCGCTTGATCGTGCGAACCGGCATGAATCCGCTTGAAGGATTAAATCATCATCCGTCCGCTTGTGGCAGTCTATGGCGCATTTTAAACCAGTCGTCGCGCCCCGCTCTTAAACCGGCGACGGTTTGTTAAGGGACAGTTGCGTCAATCGGGATGTCATCCCGCAGGCGCGACCGCGAGGGGCACTGAAGAAGTGGCCGAAGGCTGCCGGTTGCGACCCCCGCGGGCCGCGATCCGGGCGCGCTGTCTCTTTGCGCGATCCAGGAAAGGAATCAGGTCGGTAGCATCCCGCTTCCGGCGCAGTTCAAGTGTTGCCCAGAAGGCAACGATTAAGTTGTGCATTAAGTACGTCAACGTACTTATGCGTAACTAGAGGGAACGGAGAGAACAATGACCACGTATTACGTTGCGACGACTGGCAGCGACAACGCGGCGGGAAGCTCCAGCGCACCTTGGAAGACGCTGAACAAGGCGATGTCGGCCTCGCTGAAGGCCGGTGACGAGGTGGTTGTACGGTCCGGCACCTACAACGAGACCATGACCATCCAGAAGAGCGGCAGCGCCAGCGGCTACATCACCATCCGCTCCGAGGTCGAAGGCGGGGCCAAGATCGTTGCCTCGGGCAGCAACAACGGCATCAACATCGCCGCCAACTACGTGAAGGTCGAAGGGTTCGACGTCACCGGCGCGAACAGCCATGGGATCATGGCGAACAACGTTCATCACACGCAGGTGCTGAACAATACGGTTCACGGCGCCGGCGCCTCTGGCATCCAGTATAACTATTCCGATTTCATCACGATCGAAGGCAATACGACCTACGATAACGCCAGCGATGGCTGGTATTCGGGGATTTCCGTCTACGAGAACCGGAATATCACCGGAGACACGTCCTCCGGTATCCGGACGTTTATCCGCAACAACGTCTCGCACGACAACGTAACGACGTCCGGCGGCCACAGCGACGGCAACGGCATCATTCTCGACGATTTCCAGAGCACCCAGAACAGCAGCTACAAGGCGTACACCTACGGCGCGCTGGTCGAGGGCAATCTCGTCTACTCCAACGGCGGCAAGGGTATCGCGGTGCACTGGAGCGACTACGTGACCGCCCGGAACAACACGGCGTGGCACAACAACCTCGACAACCAGAACGCGGCGACGTGGCGCGGCGAGTACAGCAACCAGGACTCGAACAACAACACGTGGGTCAACAACATCGCCGTTGCGGACCCGACCCGGAATTCCAACAACGTTGCGATCGGCGACTACGGCGACAACAGCAACGTCAAGTGGATCAATAACCTCACGTACAACGGCACCGCCGGCAAGGCGTCGGTCAACACCGACGGCGGCAACACCGGCCCCACGGCGGCCAACGGCAACCTGCTCGGGGTCGATCCGAAGTTCGTCGACGCCGCCAGCGGCAACTTCCACCTCTCCAGCAGCTCGCCGGCCGTCAACAAGGGCAGCAGCGCCTACGGCCTGGCTTCGGTCGACCTCGACGGCGGCTCGCGGGTCGTCGGCTCGGTCGATCTCGGCGCCTACGAGCTTGGCACCACGACCGGCTCCACCAACCACGCGCCGGTGGCGACGGACGACAGCGGCTTCTCCACCAGCCGCGGGACGCCGGTCACGATCACCGCGGCGAGCCTGCTCTCCAACGACACCGACCAGGACGGCGACAGCCTCACGCTGTCGGCGGTGAGCGGCGCGGCGAACGGCACGGTCGCGCTCAACAGCGCCGGGAACGTGGTCTTCACGCCGACCGCCGGCTTCACCGGCACCGCGAGCTTCACCTACACGGTGAAGGACCCGGCCGGCCTCACCGATACCGGCAAGGCGTCGATCATCGTCAGCTCGACCGGCACCACGACAGGTTCGTCCTACAGCCTGTGGAGCGCCTCGGCCAAGCCGTCGATCATCACCGACGACGATCAGGCCGCCGTCGAACTCGGGGTGAAGTTCAAGGCCTCGGTCAGCGGCCAGATCACCGCCATCCGCTACTACAAGGGCCCGGAGAACGACGGCACCCACACGGCGAACCTGTTCTCGAGCAGCGGCAAGAAGCTCGCCACCGCGACCTTCAGCAACGAGACCGCCTCGGGCTGGCAGGAGGTGAAGCTCTCCGCGCCGGTCACGATCACCGCCGGCCAGACCTATGTCGCCGCCTACCACGCGCCGACCGGCGAGTATTCCGCCAGTCTCAACTACTTCGGCAGCTCGCTCAGCAACGGGCCGCTGACCGCGATGAGCGGCGTCTACAAGTACGGCGGCGCGGGCTCGTTCCCGAACCAGACCTACCAGTCGTCGAACTACTGGGTCGACGTCGTGTTCAAGGCCGCGACCAGCACCTCGGCCTCGGCGACGGCCACGGCCACGGCCACCGCGGTCTCCACCACCGCGGCGGCGTCGGAGGCGGTCGACCACGCCACCCTGACCCTCCATGGCACCGCCAACGCCGATATCCTGCGCGGCGGCGACGGTGACGACCGTCTGGTCGGGGCGGGCGGCAACGACCATCTGTTCGGCGAGGGCGGCAACGACGTGCTGCGCGGCGGCCCGGGCAAGGACATCCTCGTCGGCGGCGCCGATGCGGATACCTTCGTGTTCGGCAAGGCCACCGTCGGCGGGACCGGGGTCGACACGATCCGGGACTTCTCGCACGCCGAGGGCGACCTGATCGACCTCTCCGAGATCGACGCGAACGCCGGCAGGGCCGGGGATCAGGCCTTCCACCTGATCGGCAGCCATGCCTTCTCCGGCGACGCGGGAGAGCTGCGCTATGCCGGCGGCGAGCTGCACGGCGACGTGGATGGCGACGGCATCGCCGACTTCTCGATCGCGGTGGCCGGCGTGACAAAGCTCGTCGCCGCCGACTTCCTGCTCTGACCGCTCCGGGACGCGTCCACCGCGACGCGTCCCGACCTCCGGCGGCGGATTGACCGCGCCGCCCCGGCGCCCCAAGGTTCGGGCCACGTCCCGCAACGCAGGCGCACCTTGGCAGCCCCCCGATCCTCCCTCGCCGACCTCAACGACCGCAGCCGCGAGGTCTTCCGCCGGCTGGTCGAGACCTACCTCGAGACCGGCGAGCCGGTCGGCTCCCGCACACTCGCCCGCCGCCTCTCCGAAGGCGTCTCGGCCGCCACGATCCGCAACGTCATGCAGGATCTCGAGCACCTCGGCCTGCTCGACAGCCCGCACATCTCCGCCGGCCGGCTGCCGACCCAGCTCGGGCTGCGCCTGTTCGTCGACGGCATCCTCGAGGTCGGCGACGTCTCCGGCAGCGAGCGGACGGAGATCGAGCGCTCGCTGACCAAGGGCGACGCAGACCTGCCCGGCATCCTCGATCGCGCGGCCGACATGCTCTCCGGCCTCACCCACGGCGCCAGCCTCGTGCTCGCTCCCAAGACCGAAGCGCCGATCCGTCACATCGAGTTCGTCTCGCTCGGCCCCGACCGTGCGCTCGTCGTGCTGGTCACGGCCGACGGCCAGGTCGAGAACCGCGTGTTCACCCCGCCGCTCGGCCTCACCCCCTCGGCGATGCGCCAGGCGGCGAACTTTCTCAACGCCATCCTGCAGGGCCGCACGCTCGGCGAGATGCGCGGCGTGGTGGTGGCCGAGATCGCCCGCCGCCGCGCCGAACTCGACGAGCTGTCCCGCGCGCTGGTCGAGACCGGGGCGGCCCTCTGGGAAAGCGATTCGGACGGCGGCCGCGACCGGCTGATCGTCCACGGCCGCTCGCACCTGCTTGACGGCACCGCCGACGCCGGCCAGCTCGAGCGCATCCGCGAGCTGTTCGACGACCTCGAGCGCAAGCGCGACCTCGCCCAGCTCCTCGACCTGACCGAGGAGGGCGCGGGGGTGCGCGTCTTCATCGGCTCGGAGAACAAGCTTTTCTCACTTTCGGGTTCCTCTCTGGTCGTGTCTCCCTATATGAATGCCGACCGCAAGATTATCGGGGCGGTGGGGGTGATCGGGCCGACCCGGCTGAACTACGGCCGGATCGTGCCGATCGTGGACTACACCGCCCAGCTGGTGGGCCGGCTGGTATCGGGCCGTGGCTAGAGAGGACGCGATGGCGAAGAGCAAGAACAGGCATGACCTGATGGAGGAGATCGACGGCGACCCGTTCCTCGACGATCCCGAGGCCGAGGCGACCGACGACGAGATCACCGACGAGGCGATCGCCAACGACGAGGCGAGCGTGCTGCGCGCCGAGATCGCCGACCTGAAGGACCGCCTGCTGCGCGCGCTGGCCGACACCGAGAACCTGCGCAAGCGCGCCGAGCGCGACCGGCGCGACGCCGAACTCTACGGTGCCACCCGCTTCGCGCGCGACATGCTGTCGCTGCACGACAACCTCGACCGCGCGCTCGACAACGTCACCGACGCCGTGCGCGAGGCCGCGCCGGGCCTCGTCGAAGGGCTCGAGCTGACGCGGCGCGAGCTGCTGAACGCCTTCGAGCGCAACAAGATCCAGCCGGTCGAGCCAAGGCCCGGCGACCGCTTCGACCCGAAGCTGCATCAGGCGATGTTCGAGGCGCCGGTGCCCGGCACCAAGGCCGGCGACATCATCCAGGTGATGAGCCCGGGCTTCACCATCGCCGACCGGCTGCTGCGCCCCGCACAGGTCGGCGTCTCGGCCGGCGGCCCGGCGATGCCCTCCGCATGAGCGACTTCGTGATCGCGCCGTCGCCCGTCGCCGCGCTGCCGGTGCAGGGCGGCGGCCGCTTCCCGGTGCGGCGGGTCTACTGCATCGGCCGCAACTACGCGGCGCACGCGGTCGAGATGGGCCACGACCCGAACCGTGAGCCGCCGTTCTTCTTCCAGAAGAACCCCGACAACCTCGACCCCTCGGGCAGCTTTCCGTACCCGGGCCAGAGCGCCGACGTCCACCACGAGGTCGAACTGGCCGTCGCGCTGGGGCAGGGCGGCGCCGACATCCCGCTCGAAAGCGCGCTCGCCCACGTCTGGGGCTATGCCGTTGCCCTCGACATGACCCGCCGCGACGTGCAGGACGAGGCGAAGCGGCTGAAGCGCCCGTGGGACACCTCGAAGGCGTTCGAGCACTCCGCCCCGATCGGCCCGCTGGTGCCGGCGGCGGGCTTCGACCCGTCGAAGGGCGCGATCAGCCTCGCGGTCAACGACGAGGTGCGGCAGTCGGGCGACCTCGACCAGATGATCTGGAAGGTGCCGGAGATGATCGCCTATCTCTCGACGTGGTTCACCCTCGCCCCGGGCGATGTGATCCTGTCGGGCACGCCCGCCGGCGTCGGCCCGGTGGTGCGGGGCGACCGGATGGCGGCGCGCATCGCCGGCCTGCCGCCGCTCGACGTGCGCGTGGTGTGAGCGACACGGCCCCGGACCGGACGCGCTCGCTCGCCCGGGTCCGCGCCTGGGCGACCGGCATCCTGATCCTGCTCGCGGGGGTCTTCGTCGCAACCCACCTCTGGGGCGGCGACGCGTCGTGGGTGCGCCTCGTCCGCGCCATGGCCGAGGCCGGCATGGTCGGCGGCCTCGCCGACTGGTTCGCCGTCGAGGCGCTGTTCCGCCACCCCCTCGGCCTGCCGATCCCGCACACCGCGCTGCTCCGGCGCAACCAGGCGCGGGCGGCGCAGAACGTCGGGCGCTTCTTCGAGACGCATTTCCTCGAGCCCGCCGCGCTTTCGGCCCGCGTCCGCCGCGCCGAGCCGGCGAGCCGCCTGTCGGTCTGGCTGGCCGAGCCCGAGAACACCCGGCTCGTCGCGGGACAGCTCGTCGCGCTCGCGGGCAACGTGCTCGCGACCGAGCCCTCGCCCCGGGCGCTGGCGCAGGTTCGCGCGTGGGCCCGTGGCCGGGTGGCCGAGGCGAGCCCGGAGGCCGACGCGGCGCTCGCCGCCGGCATCGCCCGGCTGGTCAAGGACGGCGTGCGCAGTCCGCTGGTCGACGAGGTGGTCTCCCTGCTCCGCCGCAGCGTCGAGGACGGGCGCGAGACCGCGGTCAGCCTGGTGCGCGACCGCAGCCGCTGGTGGATCCACTCGAGCGTCGACCGCCGGGTGGCGGCGATGGCGGTCGAGGGCGTGCTCTCCCTGCTCGACGAACTCTCCTCCGGCCAATCCGACCTGCGCCGCCGCTTCGAGGGCGCGTTCGATCAGGTGATCGAGCGCCTGCTGACCGAAGGCACCCTCGCGCGCGCGGTCGGCGACGCCCGCCGCCATGTCGCGGCCTCGGGCGCGCTCGACGAACTGATGGGACAGATGGCCGCCACCGCGCGGCAGCGTCTCGCCGAACGCATCGCCGCCGACCCGGACGGGATGGCCGAGCCCGTCGCGGTCATCCTCGGCAGCCTCGCGCGCAGCATCGCCGAGGACCGCGCCGCCGCCGACCGCCTCGACGAGCGGCTTGCCGGGCTGGCGGGCCACGTCGTCGGCGTCTTCCGCCCGCAGCTCGGCGGCTACGTCGCCGAGGTCATCGCCGGCTGGAAGCCCGATGAGCTGATCGCCCGCTTCGAGGCCGAGCTTGGGCCGGACCTGCAGTTCATCCGCATCAACGGCGCCGTCCTCGGCGCGCTGATCGGCGGCGTCCTTTTCGCCATCGGCGCCGCCCTCGGCAGCCCCTGACCGCCGGCGGCGGGCACCCCGCGCCGCTCCGCCGGGTGCGACCGACAGGTCTTCATACGGCCTTGAAACCTGGAGAGCAGCCGGTTTTCCGGCAACAGCCGGACAGCAGGGCAAGGAAACACGGCGCGCGACCCGCGCGCACCTCCGTGGCCGCAAAGGCGGCCTCCCCGGCCGGCAGCCCGCGCGACTCCGCCCGGGATCACCCGCCCGCCGCGCGCGCCGCGCCCGGGATCGCCGCCACCAGCGCGCGGGTATAGGGCGTCTGCGGGCGCCCGAGCACGTCCGCCGTGCTGCCGAACTCGACCAGCTTCCCCGCCTGCATCACCGCGACCTGATCGCAGATCTGGCTCGCCACCCGCAGGTCGTGGGTGATGAAGATCATCGCGATCCGCGTTTCCCGCTGGATTTCGTCCAGCAGCTCCAGGATCTGCGCCTGGATCGACACGTCGAGCGCCGACACCGCCTCGTCGGCGATCAGCAGCAGCGGGTCGAACATCAGCGCCCGCGCGATCCCCACCCGCTGCCGCTGCCCGCCGGAGAACTCGTGCGGATAGCGCTCGAAGGCACTCGGCTGCAGCCCGACCCGGTCGAGCAGCCGCAGCGCCCGCGCCCGCGCGTCCGCGACCGACATGCCGTGGGCGACCGGCCCCACGGTCAGGATCCGCCCGATGGTGTGCCGCGGGTTGAGCGAGGCGAACGGGTCCTGAAACACCATCTGGATGTGCGGCCGCCGGGTGCGGAACGCGGCCTCGCCCATCGGCGCCACATCCTCGCCGTCGAAGACGATCCGGCCCGCGTCGCTGTCGATCAGCTTCATCACCAGCCGGCCCAGGGTGGATTTTCCCGACCCGGACTCGCCGACGACGCCCACCGTCTCGCCCTTGCGGACCGCGAAGCTCACGTCGTCGACGGCACGGACCTCGCGCACCTTGCCGAACAGGCTGCCCGACGCCTGGTAGGTCTTGCAGAGCCCCTCGATCGACAGGACCACCGGCCCACCCGCCGCGCCGGCCCGCGCCGCGCCGTCGCGCATCTTCGGCACCGCGGCCAGCAGCCGCCGGGTATAGGGCGCGCGCGGCTGCACCAGCACCTCCGCCGCCGGCCCCTGCTCGACCAGATGGCCCTTTTCCATGACGATCACGTGGTCGGCAATGTCGGCCACCACGCCGAAATCGTGGGTGATGAACATCACCGCCATCTGCTTGCGCCGCTGCAGCCGGTGGATCAGCTCGAGGATCTGCGCCTGCGTCGTCACGTCGAGCGCCGTGGTCGGCTCGTCGGCGATCAGCACGTCGGGATCGAGCGCCAGCGCCATGGCGATCATCACCCGCTGCCGCTGCCCGCCGGATAGGCGGAACGGATACTGCTCGGCCATCAGCGCGGGGTCGGGCAGGCCGACCTCGGTCAGCAGCTCGACGACACGGCCCCGCCGGTCCCGGGGCGCGGCGTCGGGATGGGCGTCCATCACCTCGGCGATCTGCTCGCCCACCGTCATCAGCGGGTTCAGCGCCGACAGCGGGTCCTGGAAGATGATCGAGACGATCCGGCCGTAGATCCCGCGCCGCTCCGCCGGCCGGAGGCTCAGGAGTTCGCGACCGCGCAGCCGGATCGAGCCCGACGCGATGCTGAGCGTCGAGGGCAGCAGGCCCATGATCGCGTTCGCCGTCACCGACTTGCCCGACCCCGACTCGCCGACGATGCAGAGCACCTTGCCGCCCGTGAGCTCGAAGCTGACGCCCTCGACCGCGTGCGCCCGGTCCATCTCCTTTGGCAGCGCCACCGTCAGGTTCTCGACGACGAGGACGGGATCCTCCATGCGCGTCTCCTCAGGCGTGGGGTGGCAGCGGCGCGCCGCTGGTCTTGGCCGCCAGCCAGTCCTTGGCGCGGAAGTAGCGCAGGCTCAGCTTCGGGCCGACGGTCATGTAGAGCGGCGCCGCCTTCAGCGGCTCGACCCGGAGCGACAGGTCCTTGTCCGGCACGCCCATCGCCCACTCGCTCAGGATGCCGCCGAGCATCGAGCCGGTGGGCACGCCCCGCCCCGACAGCCCGGTCATCGCGGCCACCCCGGGTGCGAGGCCGTAGAGCCGCGGCACGGTCTTCTGCTGCATGTCGAGTTCGCCCCACCACAGGTAGTCCCAGCGGATCTCGCCGCGGATCTGCGGGTGCAGCCATTTCAGCCGGTCGGTCATCACCCGCGCGGTATAGGCCGGGTCGACGCCGCGTTGGCCCATCGGGAACATCGACGCGACGATCCGCCCCTCGCGGTTGTACTTGTAGACGTAGATGTCGCCCCGTCCGTCGTGCATCGTGGTGTTGCGCGGCAGGACGGTCGCCCGCGTCTCCGGGTCGAGCGGCTGGGTGGCGGCGACGAACACCCGCAGGATACGGAAGGTCTGGTCGAGCTTCGGCCAGCCGCCGACGGTGTAGGCGCCGGTGGTGAACAGGACCTTTTCCGCCAGCACGGCGCCCCGCGCCGTCTCGACCCGCCAGCGCGCGCCGTCGCGGCGGCAGCCGGTGACGGCGGACTGGGCATAGAGGCGGACGCCCTCCTGCATCGCCGCGCGCGCGAGGCCGCGGGAATAGCCGAGCGGGTTCAGGTGCCCGCCCTCCTCGTGGACCCAGCCGCCGAGGAACCGCGGCGAGCCGGTGATCGCCTCCGCCTCGCCCGGCTCGACGTAGCGGGTCCGGGCGCCGACGGCGTTGTAGGTCGCGACCTTGGCCTTCAGCTCGCCGATGTGGCCCGGGACGAGCGCCCCCATGAAATAGCCGTTCTGCTGCCACTCGCAGTTGATCTGGTAGTCCCGGATCATTGCCGAGACCTTGTCGTTGGCCCGCGTCTGGCGCGCGATCAGCCGCTCCGCCCACGGCTCGCCCAGCATCTTGCGCAGATGTGGCAGCGAGTAGTGGGTGAAGGTCGGCGTGCAGTGCCCGGCGTTGCGGCCAGAGCCGCCGAAGCCCGGCTCCTCCGCCTCGAGCAACGCCACCGAGACGCCCTTCTTCGCCAGCTCCAGCGCCGTCGTCATGCCGCTGTAGCCCGCGCCGACCACGCAGACGTCGGCGATCACCGTCTCGTCGAGCGTGCCATAGGCCGGTGCGGGCGTTGCCGTGGCGTGCCAGAGGGTCGTCTCGAAGGGGGAGAAGCGGGTGGGTGAAAAGCTTGGCATGTCTCTCAGCTCAGGTCGCTGCGGGCGTCGAGGGCGTCCCGGAGGCCGTCGCCGACGAAGTTGAATCCGGTGACGGCCAGCGTGATCGCGACGCCGGGCACGATGGCGAGCCAGGGCGCCGTCGCGAGATACTGCTGCGCGCCGTTCAGCATGTTGCCCCAGGACGGCAGCGGCGGCTGGATGCCGTAGCCGAGGAACGAGATGTAGGCTTCCAGCAGGATCGCGTTGGCAATGGTCAGCGTGGCCGAGACGATGATCGGCCCCGCGACGTTCGGCAGCATCTCGCGGAACATGATGTGGGAGGACGAGAGCCCGAGCATCCGGGCGGCGAGGATGAAGTCGCGATCGCGCAAGGACCGGACCTCGGCCTCGACCACGCGGGCCACCTGCATCCAGCTCGTCACCGCGATGATGACGGTGATCATGAACGGGCTCGGCTTCACGAACGCCGCCAGCGTCAGCAGCAGGAAGATCGCGGGGAACGACAGGAACCCGTCGACGATGCGCATCAGCGCCACGCCGAGCCGGCCGCCGTGGTAGCCGGCGACGACGCCGACGACGGTTCCGACCACGGTGGAGATCACCATCGCCATGAAGCCGACCATGAGCGACACCCGGCCCGCCATGAACAGCCGCGCCGCGATGTCGCGACCGAGCGGGTCGGTGCCGAAGATATGCGCCCCGGTCATCGGCGGCGCGAAGCGGGCGCGCAGGTCGATGTAGAGCTGATCGTAGGGCAGGAGCCACGGCCCGACGATGCAGGCGAGCGTCAGCACCACGATGATGACGAGCCCGACCACGGCGAGGCGATGCCGCAGGAAGCGGCGCAGCGTCCGGTTTCGCGGCGGGGCGGCGGCGGGAACGGGCCGCGGCATGTCGGTCATCGCGCGCCCCTCATGCCAGCCGGATGCGGGGATCGACGAAGGCGGTGACGAGGTCCGCCGCGAGGTTGCCGATGATGACGAGGATCGCCGAGAACATCAGCAGCCCCATGATGACCGGGTAGTCGGAGTAGCCGAGGCTGTCGAGGAACAGCCGCCCCATGCCCGGCCAGGTGAACACCGTTTCCGTCACCAGCGCGCCGCCGAGGAGCGTGGGGAGTTGCAGGCCCGCAAGGGTGATCATCGGGATGAGGGCATTGCCGACGACATGCTTCATCAGCACCCGGCGGGGCGAGAGGCCCTTGGCGCGGGCGGTCTTGACGAAATCCTGGTTGATGACCTCGAGCGTCGCGGTGCGCATGTAGCGGCTCCAGATCGCGACGTTGACGAGGGCGAGCACCATCGACGGCATGATGAGGTGGTGCAGGTAGTCGAGCACCGACTGGTCGCCGATCGTGTACATGTTGCCGGCGGGCAGCCAGCCGAGGCGGAGCGAGAAGAGGTAGATCGCCACGAGCCCGAACCAGAAGGTCGGGATCGAGAGCGCCACCATCGCGCCCACGGTGGCGGCATAGTCGAAGATCGAATACCGCTTCACCGCCCCCTTGATCCCGATCCACGTGCCGAGTGCGACGGCAATGGCAGTGGAGCTGCCCATCAGCAGCAGGGTGGCGAACAGGTGGCCGCCGATGATCTCGAGCACCGGCCGCCCGTCGCGGAACGACTTGCCCCAGTCGCCGCGCACCAGCCCCCAGAGCCAATCCGCGTATTGCACGAGGATCGGCCGGTCGAGGCCCATCTGCGCGGCGATCTTGTCGAGCTCCGCCTTGCTGATGCCGGGGGTGAGCGCGAACTGCGACATCGGGCCGCCGGGGGCCAGCATCAGCACCGAGAAGCCGATCAGCGAGACGATGAAGAGCAGCACGAGACTCTGGCCGAGGCGGCCCATCAGGAAGCGGAGCATCTTCGGAAACTCCCGTCAGGAGGGGAGGGGCCCAGCGGTCGCCGCCAGGCCCCGGCGGCTCAGGCCCAGCGCCAGGTGTTGACGTTCCAGCTGTCGATGCGGACGTTCACGTTCGGCGTCAGCCCCTCGACCCCCGCCTTGGTGCCCGGCAGCACCGTGTACTGGAACATCGGCAGGAACGGCAGCTCGTCGCGGGCGATCTCCTGCAGCTTCAGGTAGGGCACCTTGCGGTCCTCGGGGACGAAGATCCGCGCGCCCTCGGCCAGCAGCTCGTCCACCTGCTCGTTCCTCCACTGGAAGGTGTTCTGGCCGCCGCCGCCCTGCGCCGGGATCGCCTTGGAGCTGAAATAGTCCGAGGTGTCCGGGTCCGGGCCGGTCAGGAAGGCGATGCCGACGATGACGCTGTCGAACTGCGACATCATCCAGTAGTCGCCCCACATCACCGCCGGCGGCAGGTTGTTGATGGTCATCTCGACGCCGATCTCGGCGTAGGTCTGCTGGATGAACTGCTGTGCCTGCTCGCGCAGGTGGTTGCCGGCCGTCGTCGAGTTGGTGAACGACAGGCGCACCCCGTCCTTGGCCCGGATGCCGTCCGCGCCCTTGGCCCAGCCGGCTTCGTCGAGAATGGCGTTGGCCTTGTCCACGGAGAACTCGTGCTTGGGCAGGTCGGGGTTATGGAAGAACGACTGCTGCGGCATGTAGCTCTCGGTCGGCAGCGGCAGGCCGTAATAGAGCGCGTCGATCAGCGTGTCCTTGTCGAGCGCGGCATAGAGCGCTTGGCGCACGGCCTTGTCCTGGAACTGCGGCTTGCCCAGGTTGAGGCCGATCGATTCCACCATCGGGTTTGGCGCCTTGATAACCACCCGGTCGGCGAGCGCCTTGGCCTCCTCGTAGTGGTCCGCGGTGATCCACTGCAGGCCGATGACGTCGATGTCGCCGGTCTTGAACTGGGTGTAGAGCACCGTCAGGTCGGGGATGTACTTGATGATGAGCTTTTCGAGATACGGCCCCTCGCCGAAGTAGTCGGTGTTCGCCGCCATCTCGATGTAGTCGCCGGCGACGCGGTTCACCCACTTGAACGGCCCGGTGCCGATCGGCGCGTTGTTGAACGGCACGTCGTTCAGGTCCGCCGCACCGTCGAAGGCGTGCTTCGGCACGATGAAGGTCGAGGCGAGGATCGAGATATAGGGGGCGTAGGGCGAGGCCATCGTCCAGGTGATCTCGGTCGGCGAGACCACGGTCAGGTCCTTGACCAGCTCATGCCCGGCGCGGCGCCAGCTGCGGAAGTCGGGGTTGACCAAGAGCTCGATCGAGAATTTCACGTCCTCGGTGGTGAACGGCGTGCCGTCGTGCCACTTCACGTCGTCTCGCAGCTTCACCTTCCACTGGAGGCCGTCCGCCGAGATGCCGCCGTTCTCCACCGTCGGCACCTCGGCCGCGAGCAGCGGATAGAACTTGCCGGCCTCGTCGACGCCGAACAGCGGGTCGAAGATCGCGAAGTAGACGCCTTCGTCCACCTCGATGTGCAGCAGGTGCGGGTTGAAGACCGTGGGCTCCTGCGAAAGGCCGAGCACGATCTGGCCCTTGGGCGCGGCGTCCTGCGCGAAGGCGCGGGTGCCGAACGCCTGCGGGATGACGAGCCCGGCGGCGCCGAGGCCGAACAGCCCGAGCGTCTGGCGCCGGGTGGGGCGGAATGAGGCAGGCACGTCAGTCATCGGAAGAACCCCCTTGTCGTCTGCTTCGAGGCAAGTCACGCCCGGTCAGAACCCGCTGATGATCTCGATCTTCGAGCCGTCGCTGAACCGGCCGAGCCGGAAATCCTTCGGATCGACCAGCGGCGTCGATCCGGTCACGAGGTCGGCCGCGAGCTTGCCCGCCGCCGGCCCGATGCCGAAGCCGTGGCCGGAGAAGCCGGTCGCGATGAAGAAGCCCGGGATGCGCTCCACCGGCGAGATCACCGGCACTGCGTCCGGCGTCACGTCGATGAGCCCGGCCCAGGTCTGCGCGATGCGCGCGTTCGCGAACACCGGATAGGTCTCGCGCACCGCCTTCAGCACCTTGGCGCGGATCGCCGCCGAGGGCTTCGGGTCGAGGACGCGGGTGTATTCGAAGGGCGAGGCCTCATCCATCGCCCAGGACCGCGGGATGCGCATCTCGTCGACGAACCGCCCGCCGACCCGGAAGGAGAGCGAGCGCCATTCCGATTTCAGCGCCGGCAGGAAGGCCATGGCATAGCGGAACGACGCCGGCACGATGTCGACGACGTTCTCGTGCCCGGAGGCGATGGTATAGCCGCCGTCGCGCCGCTTGCGGATCGCGACATCCTCGGCCCAGATCGCCTGCTCCGGCCCGCCCTCCAGCGGATCGGTGCGCATGACGGTGTTCATCACCTTGAGCTGCGGCAGGTCGATGCCGAAGCGCCCGGAGAACAGGCTCGACCACGCGCCGCCCGCCAGCACCACCGATGAGCAGGCGATCGGCCCGCGCTCGGTGACGACGCCGCTGATCGCGCCGCCGCTGGTCTCGATGCCGCGCACGGCACATTCGGTCAGAACGTGGGCGCCCAGCTCGCGCGCCCGCTCCGCCACCGCCGGCGCCGCCTTCTGCGGCTCGGCCCGGCCGTCCACCGGCGTGTAGAGCGCGCCCTTGATCTTCAGGTTGGAGCCGGGGACCATCTCGGCGAACTCGGAGGCCGACAGCATCCGGTGCTCGATCTGATAGCCTTCGAGGTTGCGGCCCCATCGTTCATGCTGGTCGTATTCCTTGTCGTCCTTGCAGGTGAAGACGATGCCCGCCCGGGTGTAGCCGGTCGGCCGCCCCAGCCGCTCGTCCATCCCGTTCCAGAGCCGCAGCGACTCCGCCATCAGCGGCACCTCGCGCGGGTCGCGGCGCGAGATCCGCACCCAGCCCCAGTTTCGGCTGGACTGCTCGTGGCCGATGCCCCCTTTTTCGCAGAGCGCCACCTTCAGCCCGCGCTCGGCCAGCTCCAGCGTGGTCGAGGTGCCGATGATGCCGCCGCCGATGACGACGACATCGACCTTGGCGGGCAGGTCGGGGTCGCCGTGGAACGGGTCGACGCGGGGTCCGGGCATGTCAGTAGAGCTCCTCGGCCTGACAGTTGACGGCGAGTTCGGCGACGCTCGCGGTGTTGGGGAGGTCGAGCGCCATGGCGACGAGCGCCGCCACATCCTCGGCACGGGTCATGTCCGCCTCGCCCCGCGCGGTCAGGCCGCGCGCCATGTCGGTCGCGACGAATCCGGGGCAGATCGCGGTGGCGCGGATCCCCTGGTCGAAGCCGGTCTGGCGCAGCGCGTGCGCCAGCGCCACCGCGGCGTGCTTGGTGATCGCATAGAGCCCGGAGGCGGGCGATTTCACCCGCTTGCCCGAGAGCGACGCGGTGATGATGATCCGCCCCCGCCCGGAGGCGGCAAGCGCCGGGAACGCCGCCTGCGCCAGCCGGCGCGGCGCCTTCACGTTTACCTGCCACATGGCGTCCAGCTCTTCATCGCTGCCCTCGATCACCGTTTTCGGCACGATGATCCCGGCATTGGCGACGATGGCGTCGATCCGTCCGAAGCGCGCCAGCGCCGCGGAAACCCACTCGGCCTCTCCGCCCGCACCGGCATCGTAGCGCACCGTCTGCACCCGCTCGTCATCGGCGAGGCCGGACGGCGTGCGCAGGCCGAGCGACAGGCGCCATCCGTCGGCGGCGAGGCGGTCGGCAATGGCGCGGCCGATGCCACGGCTGGCGCCGGAGACGAGGGCGACCCGGTCTTCCATCAGTTCACCTCCGATCCGGCGGCGCGCGGGTTCGTCACCAGCCGCCAGTAGAGCGAACGCAGCGGGGCGATCACGGCAAGGTACTCCTCTTCGCTCAGGTCGCCAAAGAAGGCCCGCGACTCGCTGACGCGGCGGCGCACCTCCTCGGCCATGCGCTCGCCCGCCTCGGTCAGGAACAGCGCCCGGGCGCGGGAGTCCGTTGCGCTCTGTCGCCGGGCGAGCAGGCCGGCGGCCTCCAGCCCGTCGATGACGCGGCCCATCTCGGAGCGGTCCTTCATGGCGACCTGCGCCAGAACCGATGGCCGGATGCCGGGATGCTGGCTGACGAGCAGCATCGCCGTCACCTTGCCGACGCCGCGGATCGGCTTCAGGTCGTGGATCCGCACGTCCCAGTCGCGGCTGACCGCCGCGTTGAGCGAACGGATATAGAAGCTCAGCGTGTCGGCCAGCGCGTCGAGGTCGATCCGGTCGGGGGCGGCGACGACAAGCTCGCCCGCCGTTGGCTGTCCGGTGTCCTCGTCGCGATGGCCCAAGCGTCCGCCTCCGAAGGTCATCCCCGGAGGCTTCCCAATTTAATGGACTATGTCCATCAGTTTTCGAGGCCGGCGCCTGAGATTCCGCCGATTGGGCTGGCGATGGTCAGAATGGCTTCAAACTGACCACCGCTTGTGCGGTTGGTGGCCGGCGCGTCACCAGCAGGTGAAGCCCGCGTCCGCAACCACCGTCGTGCCGGTCATCAGGCTCGACGCGTCCGAGGCGAGGAAGTGCACCACCGAGGCGATCTCGTCGGGCTTGCCCATGCGGTGCATCGGCGTGTCGCGCAGCCACACGTCGATCATCCCGTCGTGCTCGCTGCTGTACATCGTCATCTCGGTCTCGATGTAGGTCGGCGCGACCGCGTTCACGCGCACGCCGCGGTCGGCCCATTCGGCGGCGAGTGACGAGGTCAGGTGATGCACCGCGGCCTTCGACGCATTGTAGTACGTCTGCTTCTGCGGCCGGTTCGAGATGAGGCCCGACATCGAGCCGATGTTGACGATCGCCCCGCGCCCCGCCTGCAGCATGTGCCGGGCAAACGCCCGGTTGCACCAGAAGACGCCGTTGTAGTTCACGTCGTTGACGTTGAGCCAATGCTCGTCGGTCACGTCCTCGGCGGCCACGCCCGAGCGCCCGATGCCGGCATTCGCCACCAGCACGTCGACCCGGCCGTGGTCGCGCACCACCGCCTCGGCCAGCGCGTTGACCTGATCGGTCTTGGTCACGTCGACCTGCCGCGCCTCGGCCTTGAGGCCCTTGGCGGCGAGCGCCGCCTTGCCGCTCTCGGCAATGCCGGCGTCGATGTCGGCAATCACCACGATCGCGCCGTGCTCGGCCAGCGCCTCGGCGCAGGCGAGGCCGATCCCCCGGCCGCCACCCGTGACCACCGCCACGCGCCCGTCGAGGCGAAACTTGTCCGCGTACATCTCAGTCCTCCCATCCTGATCTATCGAGCCGGAACGGGCGGGTCTCGGCCCGGTCCCGCGAGGCAGGTGCGGGGGATGCCGAGCGGCTTCTCAGTCTGCTCGCCATTGACGTTCCTCGCCCGCGCTCGCCGGCCGCGAGATAGACCGCCTGCGCGGAGTAGTCGAGCGGTTCGGCAAAGCGGGACACGCCGCGAGCCGCGCCGGGCGCGACTTAGAAGAATTCCAGATCACTTGACTCGGGCATCGGCGAGGCGCATCTCCAAGGCAACGACGGAGGCTGCTCGCCATGTTCATCCAGACCGAATCCACGCCGAATCCGGCGACCCTGAAGTTCCTGCCGGGCCAGCGGGTGCTGGCCGCCGGCACGGCCGACTTCCCGAGCGATGCCGCCGCCCAGGCGTCGCCGCTCGCGCGCCGCATCTTCGGCGCCGGCGGCGTCACCGGCGTGTTCCTCGGCCCGGACTTCGTGACCGTGACCAAGTCCGACGCCGACGACTGGACCTCGATCAAGCCGGGCATCCTCGGCGCGATCATGGAGCACTTCCAGTCCGGCCAGCCGGCGATCGAGGGCGACGCGGGCACCGTCGGGCACGCGGCCGGCACTGCCGGCGAGGACGAGGCGATCGTCAGCCAGATCAAGGAGCTGCTCGACACCCGCGTCCGCCCCGCCGTGGCGCAGGATGGCGGTGACATCACCTTCCACGGGTTCGACCGCGGCGTCGTCTACCTGCACATGCAGGGCGCCTGCGCCGGCTGCCCGTCGTCGACGATGACGCTGAAGATGGGCATCGAGAACCTGCTCCGGCACTACATCCCCGAGGTGATGGAGGTCCGGCCGGTCGGCCTCTGACGGACTACCGGAACGGCCACCCGCGCCGGCCGACGTGCCGGCGGGCGGAAGTGGCCGTAGGTGACTCCTCCCGCAGTCGAGGCGGTGGCAGATATCTCGCGCGTGACTCCCGATCCTTTCACAGAGCACGCCTCCGGTAGTGGGGGGGCGCCGCTGGTTCTCGCCTTCGACACGTCGGCCGCGCATTGTGCGGCCGCGCTCGTTCGGGACGGCGGCGTCCTCGTCCAGCGTGACGAGCCGATGGCCCGCGGTCAGGCGGAGCGGCTGATCCCGCTCCTCGAGGAGCTGCTGGCCGAGGCCGGCCACGGCTGGGGCGATCTCGACGGCCTTGCCGTCGTCACCGGCCCCGGCAACTTCACCGGCCAGCGCCTCGCCGTGGCCGCCGCCCGCGGCCTCGCCCTGGGGCTCGGGATCCCCGCGGTCGGCGTCACCGTCTTCGAGGCGCTGGCCGACGGCCACGCCGGCGCGCTGACCGTCCTCCTCCACGACAAGCGCGGCACCCTGCGCCAGCATTTCCAGGACGGCGCCCCCCTCGGCGAGCCCGAGGCCGGGCCGGCCGAGGCGACCCCCGCCACCGGCGAGCGCGCCGACCTCGCGACCGTCGCCGGCATCGCCGCGCGACGCCTCGGCGCGGCGCCGCCGCCGAGCCCGCTCTACCTGCGCCCCGCCGACGCGACGCCGTGGTCCGAAACCGTGCCCCTGCTCGATGACGCCTGAGGCGCTGGCGGCGCTGCACGCCTCCGCCTTCACCGAGGCGCCCCGGCCGTGGTCGGCGGCGGAGTTTGCCGACCTGCTCGCTGATCCTGCCGTCCTTCTCGTCGCAGAGCCGGACGGCTTCGCCCTCGCGCGGCGTGCCGGGCCGGAGGTGGAACTCCTGACCCTCGCCGTCGCGCCTCCGTCGCGTCGCCGCGGCCTCGCCACCGGGCTGCTCGACCAGCTCTGCCGCCGGGCCGCCGCCGCCGGGGCCGAGGAGATGCTGCTCGAGGTGGCCGAACCCAACACCGCCGCCCGGGCGCTCTACCAGCGCGCGGGTTTCGTCGAGGTCGGGCGCCGGCCGCGCTACTACACCCGCCGCTCCGGCCCGCCGCTCGACGCCCTTGTCCTGCGCCGGACCCTCCAGTTCTAGAATTCATTTGACCGGGCTTCGGCCCTTGTCTCTAACTGCTCGCGTCCTTCGGTCATCCGGCCGCGCGTGGGGCGGCGCGACAGGGGACGGGCGCAAGGCGCGCCGCTTCGGCATCTGTTGGAGGAATGACCCCATGACGTTTGCTAAGACCCTGGCCGCCACGGCCTTTGCGTGCATGGCCGGGGCTGTGGCCCACGCCGCCGACGCCAATCCGGCAGTGATCTACGATCTGGGCGGCAAGTTCGACCGATCCTTCAATCAGGCGTCCTACGAGGGGGCCGAGCGGTTCAAGAAGGAAACCGGCATCGGCTACGAGGAATTCGAGCTGCAGAACGACGCCCAGCGGGAACAGGCGCTGCAGCGCTTCGCCGAAAAGGGCTACAACCCGATCATCGTCACGGGCTTTTCCTACGCCACCGCGATGAACACCATCGCGCCGCAGTTTCCCGACACCAGCTTCGTCATCATCGACGAGGAAGTCGACCAGCCGAACGTGCGTTCGGTGAAGTTCGGCGAGCACGAGGGCAGCTATCTCGTCGGCCTGCTCGCCGCGATGGCGTCGAAGACCGGCAAGGTCGGCTTCGTCGGCGGCATGGACATCCCGCTCATCCAGAAGTTCGCCTGCGGCTATGTGCAGGGGGTGAAGGCGACCAAGCCCGACGATCAGGTGTTCCAGAACATGACTGGCACCACCGGCGCGGCGTGGAACGATCCCGTCCGCGGCGGCGAGCTGGCCAAGGCGCAGATGGATCAGGGTGCGGACGTCGTCTATCACGCGGCCGGCGGCACCGGCGTCGGTGTGCTGCAGGCCGTGGCCGACGCCGGCAAGCTCGGGATCGGCGTCGACTCGAATCAGGACTACCTGCACCCGGGCAACGTGCTCACCTCGATGCTGAAGCGCGTCGACCTCGCCACCTACAACGCGATGATGGACGTGGAGAAGGGGACGTTCACCCCCGGCCTGCAGGTACTCGGCCTCAAGGAGGACGGCGTCGGCTACGCGCTCGACGAGTTCAACGAAAAGCTCATCACCCCGGAGATGAAGGCGGCGGCCGAGGCGGCCAAGGCGAAGATCATCTCCGGCGAGATCAAGGTCCACGATTTCAGCACAGACGGGAAGTGCCCGGTTTCCTGACCTCCTCGCGGCCGGCCCGGCGATGACCGCGCCGGCCGGTCCCGGCGCCACGGATGCCGACGGGCTCGCGATCGAGTTTCTCGGCATTTCCAAGAGCTTCGGCCCGGTGCAGGCGAACCGCGACATCGACCTCGCCGTCCGCCGCGGCACGATCCACGGCATCGTCGGCGAGAACGGCGCCGGCAAGTCGACGCTGATGTCGATCCTTTACGGTTTCTATCAGGCCGACACCGGCGAGATCCGGGTGAACGGCCGCCCGACTTCGATCCCCGACAGCCTCGCGGCGATCCGTGCCGGCATCGGCATGGTCCACCAGCATTTCATGCTGGTCGAGCCGTTCACCGTGCTGGAGAACGTGGTGCTCGGGGCCGAAGGCGGGGCGCGGCTCCGCCCCTCGCTCGCCCGGGCGCGGGCCGCGCTGAAGCGGCTGGAGCGGGAATACGAGCTCGACGTCGATCCCGACGCGGTGGTGGGCGACCTCTCGGTCGGCCTGCAGCAGCGCGTGGAGATCCTGAAGGCGCTCTATCGAGAGTGCGACATCCTGATCCTCGACGAGCCGACCGGCGTCCTGACCCCGGCAGAGGCGGACCACCTGTTCCGCATCCTCGGGCACCTGAAGGCACAGGGGAAGACCATCATCCTCATCACCCACAAGCTGCGCGAGATCATGGCCGTCACCGACGCGGTGAGCGTCATGCGGCGCGGCGAGATGGTCCGCACGCTCGCGACGTCCGAGACCTCGCCGGCCGAGATCGCCGAGTTGATGGTCGGGCGGCGCGTGCTGCTCCGGGTCGAGAAGGCGCCGGCGGTTCCGGGCCGGACACTGCTCGACGTTGCCGGCCTGCGGCTGGTGGACGAGCAGGGGGTGGAGCGGCTGCGCTCCATCGGCCTGCAGTTGCGCGCCGGCGAGATCCTCGGCGTCGCCGGTGTCGCCGGCAACGGCCAGTCCGAGCTGCTCGAGGTGCTGGCCGGCATCCGTCCGGCGACGGCGGGCACCGTGACGCTGGACGGGCAGGCGCTCGACCTGTCGCGCTCGACCAACGCCGACGACCGGCGCGCGTCGGGGATCGCCCATATCCCGGAGGACCGGCGCCGCCGCGGCCTCGTCATGCCGTTCGCCGAGTGGGAGAATTCCTGCCTCGGCTATCAGGGCGAAGCGCAATTTCGCGGGCCGGCACTGACCCTCGACCGCACGGCGATCCGCGATCAGGCGCGCGCCGCGATCGAACGCTTCGACATCCGCCCGCCGTCCTGCGATCTCAAGACCGCGAACTTCTCCGGTGGCAACCAGCAGAAGATCGTCATCGCCCGCGAGATGGAGCGCGACCCGGACGTGCTCCTGGTCGGCCAGCCGACCCGCGGCGTCGATATCGGCGCGATCGAGTTCATCCACCGCCAGATCGTCGCGTTGCGCGACCGCGGCAAGGCGATCCTGCTGGTGTCGGTGGAGCTGGACGAGATCCGGGCGCTGAGCGACCGGATCATCGTGATGTTCGACGGCCGCATCTCTGGCGAGCGGCTGGCGGGCGAGACCGACGAACGCGAGCTGGGGCTTCTGATGGCGGGGATCGACCCGGGAGAACATGCGAAAATCGCATCGAATCGCATCGAATTGAGAGGGTCGGATTGAAAGCGACAACGGATTTCGTTATGTCTTGCCGTATCCGCCCCTCGGCAGTACGCGCGGCTCCTCGGTATCCAGAGACGCGCCGACCCCTTGGGGCTTTCAGTTTCAGTGCCGTTCCATGAACCAGGTCGCGATCCTCATAGATGGCGGCTATTTCATCAAGCGACTTCCAACGCTGCGTCCGGCCATCGACATGCGGGATCCGACGGCTGTCTGCACGTCGATCAAACGGCTCGTCGCGTCGCACCTTGAGCGCATCAACAAGATCGAGCGACAGCCGCACCCGCGTTCGCTGCTCTATCGTTCGTTCTACTACGACGCCCGGCCCTGCACGGACACGGGGCACCTGCCCGTCAGCAAGAAAGGCATCGACTACGCGAAGTCCGACGTCGCGCGGTTCCAGCTCGCCCTGCACGACATGCTCCGCAAGACGGCCAACATGGCGGTCAGGTTTGGAGAGGTTCGACGGGACCCGGCCAGCCTCTGGGAGCTGAAGCCCTCCGTTCTCGACGTGCTTCGGAAGGGTCGGCGGGAGTTTGCTGACCTGTCGGATGAGGATTTTCGCCCGACGTTCCGCCAGAAGGCGGTCGACATGCGGATCGGGCTCGACATCGCTTCCCTGACCCTCAAGCGGCAGGTCGGAACCATCGTCCTGATCGCAGGCGACAGCGACTTTGTGCCGGCGGCCAAGCTGGCGAGGCGGGAAGGTGTGAAATTCCACCTCGATCCGTTGTGGCGAAGTGTCGAGCCCGGCCTCTTCGAGCACATCGACGGCCTCTATAGCGGCCTGCCGCGGCCCCGGAAGCAAGGAGAGGCCGCATGAACCCCGCCCTCCCGCGCTGGGTCGATCTCGCGCTCATCCCGCTCCTCAACCTCGCGCTCGCCTTCTCCGTCGCGGGCCTCGTCGTGCTCTTCATCGGCGAGAACCCGATCGAGGCGATGAAGCTGCTGCTCGTCGGCTCGCTCGGTTCGTCCTACGGCATCGGCTACACGCTCTTCTACGCCACCACCTTCGTCTTCACCGGCCTCTCGGTCGCCATCCCCTACCACGCCGGCCTGTTCAACATCGGGTCCGAGGGGCAGGCGCAACTCGGCGGGCTCGGCGTCGCCTTCGTCTGCCTCGCCGTGCCGTGGCCGGCGTGGTGGGTCGCGCTGCCGTTCGCCATGCTGGGCGCCGGCCTGTTCGGTGCCGCCTGGGCGTTCATCCCGGGCTATCTGCAGGCGAAGCGGGGCAGCCACGTGGTCATCACCACGATCATGTTCAACTTCATCGCCTCGGCGCTCATCGTCTATCTGCTGGTCAACGTGCTGAAGGTGCCGGGCTCGATGGCGCCGGAAACCGCCGGCTTTCCGCCGGGCAGCTTCCTGCCGACCATGCAGGAGATCCTCGCCGCCTTCGGCGTGAAGATCTCGAAGACCCCGCTCAACCTCTCGGCGCTGCTGGCGCTCCTCGCCGCCGTCCTCACCTGGGTGCTGATCTGGCGCACCCGCCTCGGCTACGAGATGCGCGCGTTCGGCCACTCCGAGCCCGCGGCGGTCTATGCCGGCATCAACCCGGTCAGGATCACCGTCGTTGCCATGCTCCTCTCCGGCGCCATGGCGGGCATGATGGGGCTGAACGTCGTCATGGGCTTCCAGCACCGGCTGGTGCTCGACTACGTGGCGGGCGCGGGCTTCGTCGGCATCGCGGTGTCGCTGATGGGCCGGTCCCACCCGGCCGGCGTGGTGCTCGCCTCGATCCTCTTCGGCATCCTCTACCAGGGCGGCGCCGAGCTTGCCTTCGACATGCCCTCGATCAGCCGCGACATGATCGTGGTGATCCAGGCGCTCGTGATCCTGTTCACCGGCGCGCTCGAGAACCTCGTCCGCGTGCCGGTGCAGCGGCTGTTCCTGCGGCGGAGGGCGGCGTGATGGACCTCGATACCGTCCTGCAGCTTGCCGGCGCCAGCCTGCGCCTCGCGACGCCGCTGCTGCTCGCCTGCCTCGCCGGCCTGTTCTCCGAGCGCGCCGGCATCTTCGACATCGGCCTCGAGGGCAAGATGCTGGCGGCCGCCTTTGCCGCCGCTGCCTTCGCCGCGGTCACGGGATCGCCCTGGATCGGGCTGCTCGCCGGCATCGGCGCTTCGCTGGTGCTCTCGCTGATCCACGGCCTCGCCTCGATCACCCTGAAGGGCAACCAGCTGATCTCCGGCGTCGCGATCAACTTCCTCGCGTCCGGCCTCACCGTGCTGATCGGGCAGAACTGGTTCGGCATGGGCGGCCAGACGCCGCAGCTGCAGGCGAGCCAGCGCTTCCTCGGGCTCACCTGGCCGTTCGTCGACCAGATCGCGCCGATCCCGATCGTCGGACCGTTCTACAAGCACGTCGTCTCCGGCCACAACATTCTGGTCTACGTCGCGCTGGCCGCCGTGCCGCTGACCTGGTGGGTGCTCTACCGCACCCGGTTCGGCCTGCGCCTGCGCGCGGTGGGCGAGAACCCCGCCGCGGTCGATACCGCCGGCGTCTCGGTCGTGCGCCTGCGCTATGCGGCGGTGATGATCGCGGGTGTGCTCTGCGGCATCGCCGGCGCCTACCTCTCCATCGCCATGGCGGCGGGCTTCAACCGCGAGATGACGGCGGGCAAGGGCTTCATCGCGCTCGCGGCGCTGATCTTCGCCAAGTGGCGGCCATGGCCCGCGCTCGGTGCCTGCCTGCTCTTCGGGCTTCTGGAGGCGATCGGCATCCGGTATCAGGCGATCACCATACCCGGGGTCGGCGTCGTGCCGGTGCAGTTCATGCAGGCGCTGCCCTACATCCTCACGGTCGTCATCCTCGCGGGCTTCGTCGGCAAGGCGATCCCCCCCAAGGCCGGCGGCCGGCCCTACGTCAAGGAACGCCAGTGACCGCCCTCGATCTCATCCGCGCCCGCGCCGGCGCAGCGCCCGTCCGTCTCGGCCTCGTTCTCGGATCCGGCCTCGGCCACCTCGCCGATGCGGTCGACGGCGTGGCGATCGACTACGCCGACCTGCCGGGCTTCCCGCACGCGGGCGTTTCCGGCCACAATCCCCGGCTGGTGGTCGGCGACCTGGAGGGGGTGCGCGTCGCGGTGCTGGGGGGGCGGGCGCACTACTACGAGAAAGGCGACCCGACGGTGATGCGGGCGCCGCTCGAGACGCTGAAGGCGCTCGGAGCGGAGACGCTGCTCCTGACCAACGCCGCCGGCTCGTTCCGGCCGGAGGTGCCGCCGGGCGAGCTGATGCTCATCGCCGACCACATCAACTTCTCCGGCCTGAACCCGCTGATCGGCGAGCCGACCGATGCGCGCTTCGTCAACATGGCCGATGCCTACGACCCCGCGCTGCGCGCCGCCCTTGCCGCCGCCGCCGCCGCCGAGGGCGTCGCGCTCGCCGAAGGGGTCTACGCCTGGTACTCCGGCCCGAGCTTCGAGACGCCGGCGGAGATCCGGGCGATCCGCATCCTCGGCGCCGATGCGGTCGGCATGTCGACGGTGCCCGAGGTGATCCTCGCGCGCTTCCTCGGGCTCCGGGTCGCCGCGATCTCCACCATCACCAACATGGCGGCCGGCATGAGCGACGAGGTCATCAGTCACGAGCACACCAAGGCGATGGCGCCGCTCGGGGCGGCGAAGCTCGAGCGGCTGCTGCGCCGCTGGCTCCGCGGCCTCGCCTGAGCCGCGGCGGTCACAAACGGCCTTCGCCGTGCTGCGCCGCGGGGTTCGCGCTGGCCCCGCCGCAGTGCACCCGCTAGGCTGTGGGCTCACGCCCCGGCGCCACGGTATCCATGCAGATCTATCTCCCGATCGCGGAAGTCTCGGTCAACGGGCTGGGGCTGCTGCTCATCGGCGCGATGGTCGGGCTCCTGTCGGGCCTGTTCGGCGTCGGCGGCGGCTTCATCCTGACACCGCTGCTGTTCTTCATCGGCATCCCGCCGACGGTTGCGGTCGCCTCGGCGGCGAATCAGATCGCCGGCTCGTCGTTCTCGGCCTTCCTCGCCCACATGCGGCGCAAGACCGTCGACTTCCGCATGGGCAGCGTCCTGCTGGTCGGCGGCCTCATCGGGTCGTTCCTCGGCGTGCGGGCGTTCGAGATCCTGCGCTCCAAGGGTCAGTTCGAGCTGGTGGTGAGCCTGCTCTACGTGGTGATGCTCGGCACCATCGGCTCGCTGATGCTGGCCGAGAGCGTGCGCACGCTGCGCCGGGCCAAGGATCCGAACGCCGCGCTCGTCCGGCGCAAGCGGCACACCTGGGCGCACGGGCTGCCGCTCAAGATGCGCTTCCACACCTCGAAGCTCTACGTGAGCGCCATCCCGCCGTTCGTCATCGGGCTGCTCGTCGGCATCCTCGCGGCGATCATGGGGGTGGGCGGTGGCTTCATCATGGTGCCGGCGATGATCTACCTGATCGGGATGCCGACCAAGGTCGTCGTCGGCACCTCTGTCTTTCAGTTCCTGTTCGTCACCGCCTTCACCGCCATCCTGCATGCGACCCAGAGCGGCACGGTCGACGTGCTGCTCGCAGTCATCCTGCTGCTCGGCGGCGTGATCGGTGCGCAGGTGGGCGTGGCATTGGCCGCGCGGCTGCGGGCGGAGCAGCTGCGCATCCTGCTGGCGCTGCTCGTGGTCGGGGTCTGCCTGAAACTCGCGCTCGACCTCGTGCTGCCGCCGGTCGATCTCTACTCGATCACCAGCCCCTGATGCTGCGGCTGCTCGCGCTCCTCCTGTGGCTCGCCCTGCCGGCGCTCGCCGGCGAGGCGGTCGTGACCGGGGTCTCCACCGACAAGATCGCGCTGAATGCGAACTTCGACGGATCGGAGCTGTTCGTGTTCGGCGCGGTCCGTCGCGACGCCCCGATCCCCACCGACGCCGGGCCGCTCGATGTCATCATCACCATCAAGGGCCCGCCGCGGCAGGTGACGGTGCGGCGCAAGTCTCGGGTGCTCGGCATCTGGGTCAACACCGCGAGTCTCAAGGTGCGGCAGGCGCCGAGCTTCTATGCCATCGCCTCGACCCGTCCCGTGGGCGACCTGCTCGACGAGACCGACCGGCTGCGCTACGGCATCGGCATGGACGAGGCGGTGCGGCGGGTCGCGGGCAGCGACACGATCGAGGACACCACCCCGTTCACCGAGGCGGTGATCCGCCTGCGCATGGCGAACGGCACCTATGCCGAGCTCGACCATGGGGTGATCCTGGCCGAGGATACGCTGTTCCAGACCCGGATCGAGATGCCGGCCAACCTCGTCGAGGGCGACTATGCCGCCCAGTTCTTTCTCGTGCGCGACGGGAAAATCCTCAGCGCGGCCGAGACGACGATCCTCGTCGAGAAGACCGGAATCGAGCGGTGGATCTACAATCTCTCGAAGCAGCAGCCGCTCGCCTACGGCATTCTCGCGGTGCTGGTGGCCTTTGCGGCGGGGTGGATCGCCGCGGAGGCATTTCGGCTGGCGCGGCGCTGAAAGGCCTGCACGCTGAAAGGCCTGCACGGGGCGCATGGCGGCCCTTCCGGATCGTTCGTTGTGCGGTGCAGCGAAACCGCTATCTTGGGGACATGAAGCGAGGCCACGGACGGCCTCGAGGCCAGCAGGCGGATCGCCGCCCGCACACCAGCCAAAGGAGGCTCTCATGGCTCATGCTCTCAACACCACCGCCGCTCTCAACGGTCTTGGCCTGATCGACCGTGCCCGTACCGTGATCTCGCAGTACCGCACCTATCGCCAGACCCTGACCGAGCTGCAGTCGCTCAGCGCCCGCGATCTCGCCGACCTCGGCCTTACGCGCAGCAACCTGCGCGACGTGGCGCGCGAGTCGGCCTACGGTTTCTGATCCGACTCCTGTCTTCGCCGTGCGCGAAGCAGAAGATCAAGCTCGAGCCGGCGGTTGAACACCGCCCGCTCGGACAGCTTCAGGACCTGAAGCAGGTTTTCCCGATCGAGTGAATCGCACGGCAGCGTGGCGAACTCCGACCGGCGGAGAATCATGATCTGCTCTGCCCGGTCCAGCCGGGCTCGGGCAATCTCGATGCGGGCGGCGTTGATCTCCGCGCGCGTTCGACTGTTGAAGCGTTCCTGCAGCATGGCGACCAAACTGCAGATGCTTTCGTTAGGTTCCGGTAATCGCGCCGCGGTGGTTTCGACTGCGACGCGCTGCCGCAGGCGGGCACCTGTCGTCAGGCGCCGGCCAGCTCCGCGGCCACCGGCAGGCCGTGCAGGCGGCAATAGGCCGTCAGCGTGTTGGCAAGCAGGCAGGCGATGGTCATCGGCCCGACGCCGCCGGGCACCGGCGTGATCGCGCCCGCCACCTCCACCGCCGATTCGAAATCCACGTCGCCCACCAGCCGGGCGGCGCCGTCTTCTTCCACGCGGTTGATGCCGACATCCATCACCGTCGCGCCGGGTCGAATCCAGTCGCCGCGGATCAGCCGCGGCCGCCCGACCGCGGCCACGAGGATCTCCGCGCGCCGGCAGACGTCGGCGAGGTCGGCGGTGCGCGAGTGGGCCACCGTGACGGTGCAGTTCTCGCGCAGCAGCAGCTGGGCCATCGGCTTGCCGACGATGTTCGAGCGGCCGACGACCACCGCCTCGCGCCCCGCGAGGCTGCCCAGACGGTCGCGCAGCAGCATCAGGCAGCCGAGCGGCGTGCAGGGCACCATCGCCGGCTGCCCGGTGGCGAGCCGGCCGACGTTGGTGACGTGAAAGCCGTCCACGTCCTTGGCGGGGTCGACCGCATCGAGCACCCGCAGGGTGTCGATCTGCGCGGGCAGCGGCAGCTGCACCAGGATGCCGTGGATCGTCGGATCGGCGTTCAGCCGGGCGATGTGCGCGAGAAGCTCCGCCTCCGGCGTGTCGCCGCCGAGGCGGACCTCCTCCGAGCGCATCCCGGCCTCGATCGTCTGGCGGCGCTTGTTGCGCACGTAAACCTGGCTCGCCGGATCGTCGCCGACCAGGATGACGGCGAGCCCCGGCACGATGCTGTCCCGCGGCAGGTCGGCCACCCGCGCCGCGACGCGCGCCCGGACGCTGGCGGCGAAGGCCTTGCCGTCGATGATCTCGGCCGTCATTCCGCCCCTCCCGAGCCGAGCACCCGTTCCTCGCGGGCGATGGACCATTCGACGATCTGGCGCCACAGGGCTTCAACGAAAGCGACGTCGAGGCCGCCGTCCGCGGCGGCGGCGCAGGCGTTTTCCACCACCTCGTCGACGCGCGCCGGGATGCGGGGGGGCAGGCCCTCGGCTGCCTTGACCTCGATCGCGCGGTCGATGCAGGCGGCGCGCTCGATCAGGAGCGCCACCAGCGCGCGGTCGAGGCGGTCGATCTCGGCGCGCACGGGCGCCATGGCGGGATGGGGCGTCGTCATGGCGCTGGCCTTAGCGGCATCGCCCGGCCGCTGCAACCCGAGGGGTCAGAACAGCCCCTGGATCCGCCCCTCGGCGTCGAGGCGAATCGACGCAGCCGCCGGCACGCGGGGCAGGCCGGGCATCGTCATGATGTCGCCGCAGATCGCCACGACGAAGCCGGCACCGGCGGCGAGGCGGACCTCGCGCACCGGCACCTCGAAGCCGGTCGGCGCGCCGAGGCGGGTGGGGTCGGTGGAAAAGGAATACTGGGTCTTGGCAATACACACCGGCAGGTGGCCGTAGCCCTCGGCCTCCCAGGCGGCGAGCTGGTCGCGGATCTTCGCGGAGACCACCACGCCGTCGGCCCGGTAGATGCGGGTGGCGACGGCCTCGATCTTCGAGAGCAGCGGCAGGTCGTCGGGATAGAGGGTGTCGAACTGCGCCGCGCCGGAGGTGGCGAGGCGGTGGACCTCCTCGGCAAGCTCGAGCGCGCCCTGCGAGCCCTTGGCCCAGTGGCGGCAGAGAACGGCGCGGGTGCCGTGGCCGGCGACGAACGCCTCGACCACGGCGGTCTCGGCGGGCGTGTCGCCGTCGAAGGCGTTGATGGCGACGACGACGGGCAGGCCGTAGCCGCGGACGTTCTCGATATGGCGGCCGAGGTTGGCGCAGCCGCGGGTGACGGCGGCGACGTCCTCGGCGCCGAGCGCGTCGCGGGGGACGCCGCCGTTCATCTTCAGCGCGCGGATGGTGGCGACGATGACGGCGGCATCGGGCCTGAGGCCGGCGGCGCGGCATTTGATGTCGAGGAACTTCTCCGCCCCGAGGTCGGCGCCGAAGCCCGCTTCCGTTACCACGATGTCGGCCAGCGCGAGGCCGGCGCGGGTGGCGATGACCGAGTTGCAGCCGTGCGCGATGTTGGCGAACGGACCGCCGTGGACGAAGGCCGGGGTGCCTTCAAGGGTCTGGACGAGGTTCGGCTGCACCGCCTGCGCCAGCAGGACGGCCATCGCCCCGTCGGCGCCGATGTCGCGGGCGTGGACCGGGCGGCGGTCGAAGGTCTGGCCGATCACGATGGCGCCGAGCCGCCGCTCGAGGTCCGCGAGGTCGGTGGCGAGGCAGAGGATCGCCATCACCTCCGAGGCGACGGTGATGTCGAAGCCGGACTGCCGCGGGAAGCCGTTCTGCGGGCCGCCGAGCGAGGTCACGATGTCGCGGAGCGAGCGGTCGTTCATGTCCATCACCCGGCGCCAGGTGACGCGGCGCGGGTCGATGCCGAGGGCGTTGCCCCAGTGGATGTGGTTGTCGATCAGTGCGGCGAGCAGATTGTGGGCGCTGGTGATGGCGTGGAAGTCGCCGGTGAAGTGGAGGTTGATCTCCTCCATCGGGATCACCTGGGCATAGCCGCCGCCGGCCGCCCCGCCCTTCATGCCGAAGCAGGGGCCGAGCGAGGGCTCGCGCAGGCAGATCGCCGTCCGGTGGCCGAGGGCCGCGAGCGCGTCGCCGAGGCCGACGGTCGTCGTGGTCTTGCCTTCGCCCGCCGGCGTCGGGTTGATCGCGGTGACGAGGACGAGCCTGCCCTGCGGGCGGCTGGCGAGCGAGGCGAGGAAGTCCGGGTCGAGCTTGGCCTTGGTGCGGCCATAGGGATGCAGCACCGCCTCCGGGATGCCGAGCCGCGCGGCGACCTCGGCGATCGGACGCGGGGTGGCGGCGCGGGCGATGTCGATGTCGGACGGCTGAGGCATCAGGATGTCACGCGCGATCTAGGGTTAAGTATCTGATGTCTTGGAGACCAATACTGTGTCATATCACCGCGCGCGGCGCGGCGCTCAATTCCCCCGCCCGCCGAGGCCCGCGAAGAGCCCCGCGTCGCGGGCCGCCTGGCGCAGGGCGCGGGCCTTGTTCTCGCTCTCCTCGAACTCCGCCTGCGGGTCGCTGTCGTAGACGACGCCGCCGCCGGCCTGGACATAGAGCGTGCCGTCCTTCACGACCGCCGTGCGCAGCGCGATACAGATGTCCATGTCGCCGCCGGACGAGAAGTAGCCGACGCCGCCGCCATAGACGCCGCGCTTCTCGGTCTCGAGCTCGTCGATGATCTGCATCGCCCGGACCTTCGGCGCGCCGGAGACCGTGCCGGCGGGCAGCCCCGCGAGCAGCGCCGAGAGGGCGTCGTGCTCGGGCGCGAGCTTGCCATCGACGTTCGAGACGATGTGCATCACGTGGCTGTAGCGTTCGATGATGAACTGCTCGTTCGGGTCGATCGTGCCGATCCGCGCCACCCGGCCCACATCGTTGCGGCCGAGGTCGAGGAGCATCAGGTGCTCCGCCCGCTCCTTCGGATCGGCCAGCAGCTCGGCTTCGAGCGCGAGATCCTCGACGGCCGTGACCCCGCGGCGGCGGGTGCCGGCGATCGGGCGGATCGTCACCGTGTCGCCCTTGACGCGCACGAGGATCTCCGGGCTCGCGCCGACGACCTGAAACCCGCCGAAGTTGAAGTAGAACATGTAGGGGCTGGGGTTCGTCCGCCGCAGCGCCCGATAGAGCGCAAACGGCGGCAGGTCGAACGGCACCGCCCAGCGTTGCGACGGCACCACCTGGAAGATGTCGCCGGCGCGGATGTAGTCCTTGGCCTTTTCGACGATCGCGAGATACTGCGCGTGGCTGGTGTTCGACACCGGCTCGGCCGGGGTCGCGGCACCGAGGTCGCGGCTCATCTGCGCCGGCGTGCGGTCGAGGTCGCGCACCGCGTCCATGACCCGTTCCGCGGCCTGGGCATAGGCGGCGCGGGCGCCGAGGCCGGCACCGGCCCAGGCGGGACAGACCACCGTCACCTCGCCCTTCACCCCGTCGACGATCAGCACGACCGACGGCCGCAGCATGATCGCGTCCGGCAGGCCGAGCGGATCGGGATTGACGTCCGGCAGGTGCTCGACAAGGCGCACCATGTCGTAGCCGAGGTAGCCGAACAGGCCGGCGGCCATCGGCGGCAGGTCGGCAGGCAGCTCGATGGCGCTCTCGGCGATGATCGCCCGCAGCGAGGCCAGAGGGTCGCTTCCGGCATCGGTCCAGCCATCGGGATCGAAGCGGGCAGATCGGTTCACCCGCGCCTGCTCGCCGCGGCATTCCCACACGAGATCCGGCTTCATGCCCATGATCGAGTAGCGGCCGCGCACCTCGCCGCCGGTGACGCTCTCGAGCAGGAAGCTGTCCTTGCGCGCCTCGGTCAGCTTCAGCATCAGCGAGACGGGCGTGTCGAGGTCGGCGACGAGGCGGGTGTAGACGACCTGGTTCCGGCCGGCGTCGAACGCGGTGGCGAAGTCGTCGAAGGTGGGGAAGAGTTGCATGGGCTCAGGGGAACCGGGCGAGGGTCGAACTCGACGAGCGACTGGTTGACCGTGACCCCCTCCGCGGCGCGCAGAGCGCCGGTGTAGAGCGCGAGCACGTCGCCGCGGATCTGATCGTCATACTGCTGCTGCAGCCGGGCGAGGATCGGCGCGTTCGCCGGGTCGGCGAGGTCGAGCGGCGTGGTGGTGGTGAGCACCGCGAGGACCACGCTGTCGCCATCGCGCCGGGTGACGGCGGCGCCGGGCGCGGCCGCGAAGATGTCGGCGACCAGCTCCGGCGGCAGGCCCGGAACCGTATCGCCGCGGGTCAGCGGCCCGGCGGACTGGATCGGCAGGTCGAGCCCCTTCGCCACGTCGGCAAAACTCGTGCCGGCCTTGAGCGCGGCAACGTCGCCGTCGGCCAGCGTCTGCAGGGCGGCAACGGTCTGGTCCGAGGTCCAGTCGGCGGCGACGCGATCGCGGATCTCGGCCAGCGGGATCACCGCGGGCGGGTCGATCGAGTCGACGCGGAGCGTGGCGATCCCGCCGTCGGCGAGCTGGACCGGATCGGTTTCCTCGCCGACCTCGGCCTTCTCGGCGGCGGCGCGGAAGGCCGGGTCGCTCGCGATGGCGTCGCTCGTGGTGGCGTTCAGGCTCACGTGGCCGAGTTCCATCACCGTCTCGGAGGCGATCTCCTCGAGGGTGGCGCCGCCGGCGACCAGATCCTCGATGTGCGGGCCGTCGTCGGCGATCTGCTTCTTCGCGCGGTCGAGGGCGACGTCCTTCGTGAGGTCGGCCTTCGCCTCCTCGAACGGGGTGGTCCTCGCTGCGAGGATGGCGTTCACCCGGTAGAGCGAGGGGCCGAGCGGGGTGTCGACCGGGCCGACGATGCCGGGGCCGGCTGCGCCGAAGACCGCGTCCCGGACAGCCTCGGGCAGGTCGGCGGCGGCGACGGTGCCCTGGTCGGTGTCGCCGGGCTTCAGGCCGCGCTCGGTGGCGAGGGCGTCGAAGTCGATTTCTCCCTTGTCCAGCCGCGACCTGGCGGCGGCCGCCTCGTCCATCGTGCCGAAGGCGAGGCGGTCGAGGGCGCGCCGCTCCGGTGTCTGGAAGCGGGCGCCCTCAGCGTCGTAGGCGGCGCGGAGGTCGGCGTCGGGGATCTCGATCGTCGCCGCGAGGGCGGCGGGCGTGACGGCGGCGTAGCTCACCTGCCGGGTTTCCGGGCGGGTGTAGCGGTCGGCGGCGTGGGCGTCGTGGAAGGCGGCCAGATCCGCGTCGGTCGGTGCCGCGATCGGCGCCGGCAGCTTGGCCGCATCGAGCCGGATCCAGTCGAACCCGCGCTTCTCCCCGAGGAAGGCGAGGACGGATTTCGCCTCCGTGTCAGGAACTTGCGCTGCCGCCGGGATGGCGGCGGCGAGGAGGTTGCGGGAGGCTTCGGAGCGGAGGAGGGCCTCGAACTGGTCGGGGCGGAGGCCGGCGCGTTGCAGGGCGGCGTCGTAGGTCGCCTTGTCGAAGGTGCCGGAGGGGCCGCGGAAGGCGGGCGTCGCGAGGATCTGCTGCCGGACGGCGTCGTCGCCGGTGGAGATGCCGAGGCGCGCGGCCTCGCCGTCGAGCGCGGCGTCGTTGACGAGGCGGCCGAGCACCATGCCGTCGACGCCGTACTGCCGCGCCTCGGCCATGGGCAGCGAGCGGCCCACCTGCTGCTGCAGGGCGCGCAGTTCCTGCTGCATCGCACGGACATACTCGTCGGTGCTCACCTTTTCGTCGCCCACGGTGGCGATGTCGGTGCCGGTGCCGAAATGCCCGGAAACGCCGATGCCGAAGCCGGCGAGGCCGACCATGATCGCCACCATCAGCGCCCAGACGAAAAGGCCCGAGCGCCTGTTGTTGCGGAAGCTTCCGAGCATCGCAGTCCACCGGCCGGGGAAAAGGTGGCCCGGGTCTTACGCGGGTCCCGCCCGGGTGGCAAGGGTGGCGCGCCGGCCGTTAACCCCGCCGCGAGACCATGCACCGACCGTGCACGAACCATGCACCGATCATGCATACGATTTGCCGCCGTTCGGCAGTGGTTAACCGGGAGCCCCTATGCTCCCTGCCGACCCCCGAGACAGCATCGAAGGACCCGAGGCCATGGCCGAGCGTAGACGCTCGAAGACCGAGGAGCGCGCGTATGCCGAGCTGCAGGAAAGGCTGCGCGAGCTGAACGCGATCCGTCTGGAGATGACGACAGCCTTCGAGCGGCTGAAGTTCGACAACCTGCCGCCGGCGTGGGGCGGCATCGAGGACGCGGTGCCGGTCCGGCCGAAGCGGGTGCGGATCACCGCGCTCTACGACGAGGACGTCGCCCGCTTCTTCCGTGGCATGGGCCAGGGCTACCAGGCGCGGATGAACGCGGTGCTGCGCGCCTACATGCTCGCCATCGTCAGCCGGGCGATCAAGAGCAAGCGGCACGAGGACTGGATGGGGCGGGAGATTTGAGGGGCTACCGCTCCCGGCTCGGGTGGAAGACGTAGACGATTTCCACTCTGTCGCCCTCGACGCGGTAGGAGAGGACGTAGCGATAGCGCGAGACGATCAGGAAGCGGCCGAGGCCGCGGGCCTCGCGTTTGCCCATGAGTGGATTGTCGGCGAGATGCGCGGCGCTGTCTTCGATCGCATTGACCACGCGGTCGGCTGCTGCGGGGCTGCGCTCGGACAGCCATTCGTGGATGGCTGCGAGGTCGGCGAGCGCCCGCCGGCTGAAGCGGACGCGAGCCATGCCGGTCAGCGGCGGTGGCGGGCGAAGAACTCCCGGACCTCGGCCTCGGGGGCCGGGTCGAACGGTTCGTCGTGGCGGCGCCTCAGCTCGGCGAGCTCGGCGTCGGTGAAGTCCGGGTCCGAGGCGTGGGTGGCGACGTAGGTCTCGATCAGGGCGGCGAGGCCGTCCTGCGCCTCCGGGGAGAGGGCGGCGCGGGCGGCGGTGAGGGCGGTGTCGAGGCGGGTCATAGGGTAAGGGTAGTCTGGTCTCGCGCGGAATCCAAGTGAGTCCGAGTATGAAGACGGCCGGGAAAGGCGGGTCGTATCAACCTCAATGTTGCCATCTAGGCGATCTGGCACGCATGTTCGGGCCGAACATTCTCATGTATTGATCCTCTACTTGCCATAGCTCGTATATGATTTAGATTGAGCGGCCGGATGATCTCGATCCAAGCTTACACCGGCTCTCTCAGCTCTTAGGCGCACATATCCCCAAATCATTTTCTCCGTAAACTCATACCATCCAGAACGGGAGCCTTTGAGGATACTGGCGTGTGCCGGAGACTTTAGGCTATTGATCCTTTGGTTAAACTTCTTCCGATCCAATGGTTCGCGATCTATAGACCTCATTATGCGCTCATAATTTTCAAAGACATCAGTGCTTCTACGAACCAACTCATGCCCATCTGCAACAGCCCAAAGAACACCCTCGTAATCATCATTATATTTTTGAATGGCTTTTTGATATGGCCCCTTAAGTTCAATGTCCATCGCCTCAGATGCGTCATTCATTGCATTCTGAAAATGAAAGTGGCCAGCGACACCGTTTGCCTCTCGATCTTCAAATACTCGCCAAAATAGCTTCTCAGCTAAAAAATGAACATAATGAGGAAATCCATCCGATATACGCGCAATTCTTAATGATGTGCTTCTGTCGACTGTGATTCCAACTCGGTCGGCGGCTTCTCCAAGAATTTCTTCCCGCGCCTCCCAAGGCAATTGTCCTAATCCAACTGTATGGAAAATGCGCCCCGCACTAGCGTGCGCAGCCATTATGGATTCCGGGCTTTCGCCGATCCCGCAGAAAATGAACTTGATGGGGATATGTCGATCCGAAATCTGCTTCACAAAGCCGACAAACCTCTTTTGCTCACTTTCGTCTTTTATCAAATCAAATTCATCAATTACAATAATTGGATCCCTATCGTAGATATCACACAAGTGAGAGGCCAATCGGACGGCGTCATTGGTAGACCCTGGCTCTGCAACTGGTCCCTCTGTTTGTTGAACTGTTCCAGCGGCATTGACCCCAAATCGCGAGAATCCGCCCGAAATCTCCCGAACCCGCTCTCGAATCTTAGGATTCCTCTGTTCGGAGAATTCAAATATCTCTCTAATAACTGAGAAAAGTGTCGAACCTTCCTCGCAGCCGACCAAGATCGGGTCAGAATGAGAGGCCAAGCTAAAAGCCGCCGTTTGCGCCAAAGAGGTTTTGCCCACGCCGCGAAGGCCGTGGATCAGAACGTGTCTTCCTGGCTGGTAGAATGCTTTTCTAAGGTCAGCCATCTGATGCTGACGGCCTCTGAGCAGTTCCTCGGACTGGAGCGGGCGTGACGGCGAAAGCACTTGCGCTAGGAGTTCGCCGAACTGGTCATGCGAGCTGACCATTACTGCTCGCCGGGTGGTCGGAATCGTCATCATCTAACCACTTTATGTGGCAAACCCGATTCGTACAACTATATCATGTGCAATATTTGCTCACCCCACTACCTCCCCCAACCCCGCCAGCCTCTCCCCCAGCGCCCCCAGCCCTTCCGAGTTGACGTTGGCGAACGCCAGCCGCAGCTGCCGCTTCGCCCGCCCGTCCCCCTCGGGCGCGAACATCGTGCCCGGCAGGGTCAGGAGGGAGAGGTCGCGGACCAGCAAGGGGCAGAGCTCGTTGGACGGCAGGGGGTGCGGGTGTTCGACGTAGGCGAAGTAGGCGCCGCAGCCGAGGACCCGCCAGCCGGGGAGGGAGGAGAGGGCGGCGTAGGCGGCGGCTCGGCGGTGGAGGATTTCGGTCCGTTCGGACGCGAGCCAGTCGGTCAGGTTGCGCAGGCCCCAGAGGGCGGATTTCTGGCCGAGCTGCGGCGGGCAGATCGTCACGGTGTCGAGGATCTTTTCCGCTTCCGCGAGGCGGGCGGGGGCGGCGATCAGGGCGCCCGTGCGGTGGCCGGTCAGGCGGAAGGACTTCGAGAACGAGTAGAGGTGGAGAAGCGTGTCGCGCCAGTCGGGGTCGGTGAAGAGGCCGTGCGGGCGCTCCGGCGCGGTGCGGAAGTCGCGGTAGGTCTCGTCGAGGACGAGGGCGGCGCCCTTCGAGCGGGCCAGCGCCGCGAAGGACTCGATCAGGGCGCTCGGGTACTCGGCGCCGGTTGGGTTGTTCGGGGTGACGAGGACGACGGCGCGGGTGCGCGGGGTCCAGAGCGCCTCGGCCGCCGCGAGGTCGGGGTGCATCCGGGCGTCGCAGGGGAGCGGGATCGCCTCGATGCCCGACATGTCGAGCCACATCTTGTGGTTGAAGTACCACGGCACGGGCAGGAGGACGGCATCGCCGGGCTCGGCCAGCGTCATGATCGCGGTGGCGAAGGCCTGGTTGCAGCCGGCGGTGATCGCCACGTCCTCGGGGCGGATTTCGCCGTCGTAGAGGGCGGACCAGCGCCAGGCGATCTCGGAGCGGAGCGCCGGGTGGCCGAGGACCGGGCCGTAGAGGTGGGTGTCGGGTTCGTCGCGGATCATCGCCGCCATCGCCTCGCGCAGCGCTTCGGGCGGCGGGTCGACGGGCGCGGCCTGGCTGAGGTTGATGAGCGGGCGGTGCGCGGGGAAGTCGAGGCCGGTGAGCCAGCGGCGGGCCTCCATCACCGGCGGCGGGGCGGTGCGGGCGACGAAAGCGTTGAGGGGCGGCATGGCGCGGGGCTCCGGCTGCGGGTCGCGCGAGCGTAAGCCGCCGGGGCGCGGTGGCGCAAGCGGCGGGAGGGGCCGGGGCGCGGAGGGGGTGGTGTCCTGGCGGTGCGGTGGGCGCGCCGCCGGGGGGCCGGTGCCGGGCCGGTCGGCCCGGGGGTGGCGGTGCGGCCGGCGTGTCGCCGCGGCTCAGAGCTGGGCCATCACCTCGTCGGAGAGCTCGACGTTCGCCGTCACCGACTGCACGTCATCGTCGTCTTCCAGCGCCTCGATGAGCTTCATCAGGGTCTGGGCGGCGTCGAGGGGCAGCTCGGTGGTGGTCTGCGGCCGCCAGACGAGCTTGACGTGCTCGGCTTCGCCGAGGGTCGACTCGAGGGCGGTGGAGACTTCCGCGAGGTCGCTGTCGGCGCACCAGATCACATGGCTCTCGTCGTCGGATTCGACGTCCTCGGCGCCTGCCTCGATGGCGGCTTCCATGATCGCGTCCTCGGAGCCGGCGGCGGCGGGATAGACGATCTGGCCCTTGCGATCGAACATGAAGGCGACGGAGCCGGTCTCGCCGAGGTTGCCGCCGCGCTTGGAGAAGGTCGAGCGGATGTTCGAGGCGGTGCGGTTGCGGTTGTCGGTCATCGCCTCGACGATGATCGCGACGCCGTTCGGGCCGTAGCCCTCGTAGCGCACCTCGTCATAGCTCTCGCTGTCGGCGCCGGAGGCCTTCTTGATCGCCCGGTCGATGTTGTCCTTGGGCATCGAGTTGGCCTTGGCCTCCTTCACCGCGAGGCGCAGGCGGGCGTTCTTGTCGGGATCGGGGTCGCCCATCTTGGCGGCGACGGTGATCTCCTTGGAGAGCTTGGAGAACAGCTTCGACCGGGCGGCGTCCTGCCGGCCCTTGCGATGCTGGATGTTGGCCCATTTGGAATGGCCGGCCATGGGAGGCTCCGGGTCTTGAGCGCGTGTCGCGGAAATTCGGTTCGCGGGGTCTTAGCGCAGCGGGGGGCGGGAGTTCAAGGGATCTGCTCCCGGCGGGTGAGACGGCCGCGCAGGGCGCGCGGCAGGTCGCGGGCGGTGTGGAGGATGGCGAGGACGACGATCGCGTCCGATGACAACTGGTCGACGATGATGTAGGGAGCGCCGGCCACCACGAGTTCGCGGGTTCGCCGGACGCGGCCGCGCTTGCCGAGCTTCGGGTTGGACGGCAGCAGGTCGGCGACATGCCGGATCGCCCCGAGGACACGCCGCGCGGCCGCGGGGTCACTCTCGTTGATGTAGTCGAGGATGTCGCGCAGGTCGTCCAGGGCCGGTTGAGCGTATCCGAGCCGCGTCACCCGGGCCAGCCGTAGCGGGCCGAGAGCGACGCATAGGCGTCCTCGGCGGGGATGACGCGGCCCTCCCGGACCGCCTGCAGTCCTGCCTCGATGCGCTCGACCTGCGCGGGCCCGGTGTCGAGGTAGCGGGCGATGGCCTCGCGCAGCACGTCGGCGCGGGTGCGGTCGCTGGCGGCGGCGATGGCGTCGATCTCGGCGAGGAGATCGGCGTCGAGGGTGATGGCGGTCGGGTGCTGGTTCATCGGCCGGTCCCGGGTGGCTTTGGGCGGAGTGTAGCACGCCGCCGGTGCAGGGGCCAACGTCAGCCGGGGACCAGTGGCCAGAAGAACGGGATGGCGAGGCAGGCGGCGATGCCGGTGACGATGTTGAGCGGCAGGCCGATGCGGGTGAAGTCGGTGAACTTGTAGCCGCCGACGCCGTAGACCATCGTATTGGTCTGGTAGCCGATCGGCGTGGCGAAGGCGAGGGTGGCGGCGAACATCACCGCGACGACCAGCGGCCGCGGGTCGAGGCCGAGCTTGTGGGCGAGCGCGATCGCCACGGGAGTCACGATCACCGCCACGGCGTTGTTCGACAGAAGCTCGGTCAGGATCTGCGTCATGAAGTAGAGCACGAACAGGACGGCGAGCGGCGACAGGGTGGCGAGGGTGGGCGAGATCGCGTTCACCACCAGCTCGGCGGCGCCGGAGTGGTCGAGCGCCTCGCCGACGACCAGCATGGCGAGGATGAGGACGAGAAGAGAGGCGCTGACCGTGCTCCACGCCTCCTCCGGCTCGATGGTGCCGGTGACGAGCAGCGCAACGACGCCCATCATCGCGAGGATTCTGGATCGGCGCGATCTCGAACGCCGAGAGGAGCACGATCGTCGCCAGCACCGCGAGCACGAACGGCGCGCGCTCGCGCTTGAACGGCCGGTCGGTCGTCTCGTTCAGGTCGAGGATGTCGACGTCGGCGGCGAGGCGGCGGATATCCTCGGGCGCGCCCTCGAGCAGCAGCGTGTCGCCGACGCGCACCACCACCTCGTCGAGCTTGCGGCCGATGTTCTGGTTCCGGCGGTGGACCGCGAGCGGGTAGACACCGTAGCGTCGGCGCAGGCGCAGGCTGCCGAGCGAGCGGCCGACCAGCTTGCAGTCGGGCATGATGAGCGCCTCGACGGTGGTCGTCGACTTGGAGCCGACCCGATCGACCAGCGCGACCTTGTTGGAGTCCTTCAGGCCCAGCAGCTCGCGCATCTCGGTGCGCAGGACCACGCGGTCGCCTTCGGCAAGGGTCACGTCGGGAAACGCCCGCCGCAGCGACTCGTCGGCGCGCAGCACGTCGATGACGCGCATTCCCTCGCGCTTGAACAGGCCGACGTCCATCACCTTCTGGCCGATCAGCGGCGAGCCCTCGGGCACGACGACCTCGGTGAAGAACTTCAGCTTCTTGCGGGTGCCGAGCAGGTCGGACATCGAATCGCGGTTGGGCAGGAAGCGCGGCACGAGCACCACCATGGCGAGCGCGCCGACGACGCTCACGACGAGGCCGAGCGGGGCGATCTCGAAGAGGTGGAACGGCGCCAGCCCCTGCGCCCGCGCCACGCCGTCGACGAGGATGTTGGTCGACGTGCCGATCATCGAGATCATGCCGGCGAGCACGGTCATGTAGCTGAGCGGGATCAGGAGTTTCGAGGGCGCGAGCCCGAGCGAGTGGGCAAGCTGGATCGTCACCGGGATCATCACCGCCACGAGCGGCGTGTTGTTGGTGAAGGCCGAGGCAAAGGACAGGAAGCAGCCGGCGCCGAACAGCACCAGCATGCGATGCCGCGCGGCATAGTGCGACAGCGTGCGGCCGAGCGCGTTCATCAGGCCGGTGCGCACCAGGCCGCCCGAGACGATGAACATCGCCGCGATCGTCCAGGGGGCGGGGTTGGAAAAGACCTTCAGCACGTTGGCCGAGGGGACGATGCCAGCGATGACCAGCACCGCGGCGCCGAGCATCGCCGTGACTTCGACCGGATAGATCTCGATCACGAACACCACGAACATCGCGGCGAGCACGGCGAGGGTGAAATACGCCTGAAAGTGCGGCTGCGCCGCAAGCTCCTGCCAGAAACTCAACAAAACCGATAATCCCTGATTGTCGCGCTGCACCGCGGCTGGACACCATTGCGCAAGCAACGCGCCGCATTCAAGGCCCCTGCGGTGCCGGACTTCGGCGAAATCCTGCCGAGACATGCCAATTTGTGCGCCATGCGACACGAAGCTCGCGTCTTGGGCGAGCGGGGCGCGCGGTTGCCGGGGGCCGTCAGGGGCCGGATGCCGCGAGGGCGCCGCCGACCCGCACGGGCACGACGCGGCGGGCGAGGCCCGTGGCGTCGTCGGTCTCGACGAACACGCCCGAGAGCGTTGCGGGGCCTTCCGCCGGGGTGAAGCGGGCCTTGGTCATGCCGGTGACGAAGCGGCTGATCGGCTCGAGCTTGTCCATGCCGATGACGCTGTCGTAGTCGCCGCACATGCCGGCGTCCGACTGGTAGGCGGTGCCGCGGGCGAGGATCCGCGTGTCGGAGGTGGGAACGTGGGTGTGGGTGCCGACGACGAGGCTGGCGCGGCCGTCGCACCAGTGGCCGAGCGCGGTCTTTTCCGAGGTCGCCTCGGCGTGGACGTCGACGATCACCGCGTGGACGGTGCCGCCGAGCGTGGCGGGCTTCAGCGCCGCCTCGATCGCCGAGAACGGGTCGTCGAACGGCTGCTTCATGAACACCCGGCCGAGCACCTGCGCCACCATCACCTTGCGGCCGCCGGGGGCGTCGAACACCCGGGCGCCGCGGCCGGGGGCGAGCCGGGCGTAGTTGAGCGGGCGCAGGATGCGCGGCTCCTGCTCGATCGTCGTCGTCATCTCGCGCTGGTCGAAGGCGTGGTCGCCGAGCGTGACGCAATCGGCGCCGGCGGCGAGGATCAGGCTGGCGTGCGCTGCGCTGAGGCCGGCGCCGCCGGTGGCGTTCTCGCCGTTCACCACCACGAAGTCGAGCGCCCACTCGCGGCGCAGCCGCGGCAGCTCGGCGGCGATCGCCGTCCGCCCGCTGCGCCCCATCACGTCACCGAGAAACAAGAGCCTCATGTCCTGCCCTTAGACGCGCGCCGCGCTGCCGGCAAGCCGCGAGGCGGAATCGCAAGGCAAGCGACCGAAGCGGGGTGTGACGAGCCGAGGCACCGACCCGGTTGCGCCGGCGGCTGGCCTTCACTCCGGACGGATCACCCCGGCCTCGGTCGCCACGGCATCGAGCTGCATGTCGGTCGCCTCGACCGGCAGCAGCGGGAGCTGCTGCGCGGCGTAGGCGAGGCCGAGGGCGAGCACTGGTCCGCGGGCGCGCAGCCCGGCGATCGTGCGATCGTAGAAGCCGCCGCCGTAGCCCAGCCGGTGGCAGCGGGCGTCGAAGGCCAGCATCGGCACGATCAGCACGTCCGGCTCCACCTCGGCGCCGTCGCGCGGCACCGAGGTGCCGAACGGTCCGTCCGCCATCGCCGCGCCGGGACGCCAGGCGCGGAACGCCAGCGGCTGGCCGCGGCCGGGGATGACCGGCAGCGCCACCTGCGCCCCGAGGCCGGCGAGGGTCAGCATCAGCGGCATGGCGTCGATTTCGCTGCGGATCGCGAGATAGGCCGCGATGGTCCGCCCCGGCCCGGCCGTGCCGCCGAGCGCCTCGAGCGCGTGACCGGCGGCCCGCCGCGCCGCGCCGATGCCACCGTCATGCGCCCGGGCGCGGACAGCGAGCGCCTCCGCGCGCGCGGCGCGCTTCGCGTCCGGCAGCGGCGTCAAGCCGGTGATCCGATGGCAGGCAGAGCGGCGGGCCCGGCGCGACCGTGGAGGCGTGCAATCCTTGAGAGCCTGGCTAACCAGGTGGGCACCAGATGCGATAGGCCAGGGCCAGTCACAGAGCCGGCTCCCTCAAGAATATGTAAGGCCACTAGGATTTGGGCCCCTCACGGGAAGGCTAGAACCCGCCGCCTGTCAATGTAGTGCCGGTGCGGCCGGTTTGGAAGTCCCCGGCGGTGCGGGATGGGGGGCTTCAGGCGCCGGCGGGGCGTTCCATCAGGATCCAGGTGGTGCCGTCGGTCTGCCAGTCCTCCTTGGCCATCGGTGCCTCGTCGGCGACGCGGAAGCCGAACGATTCGTAGAGGCGGCGGGCGTTGGCGTTGGCGTCCTCGACGATCAGGCTGAGCCGGCGCGGCCCGGCGAGGCGGGCGGCCTCCGCGAGCAGGCGCCGGCCGAGGCCGCGGCGGCGGAACTCGGGGTAGACCGCAAGGACGTTGACGTACTGGCTGCCGAGCGCGCGGTTCTCCAGCGCCTGCAGGGTGGCGACGATCGGGCCGAGGCCGTCGAGGGGCTCGGGCGTGTCGCCGATCGGACAGGTGACGAGCGCGGCGGCGACGCGGCCGTCGATCTCGGCCACCGTGGCGTTGGTCCAGGAGAAGCCGGAGTTGTCGCGGCTGGCGCGGGCGATGCCGATCTCCATCGGGTCCTGCCCGGGGGCGGCGGAGCGGCGCCAGAGGAACGACGGCAGGCCGTGCCCCGCCATGTCGCCGAGCCGGGCGAGGTCGGGGGCATCGGGGCGCCGCGCCGGGCGGATCGTGACGGAATCGGACTTTGCCATCTCTGGTGCCATGGCTGGCCTCCCTTGTCTGGCCTTGGTTGCGCCGGCACGGGCGTAATATGGGGGGTGCCCGGGGCTGACCTGCGCCGGCAGTTTGCCTGAAACCGGCCGTTGGGATAAGCGGGAATGCGCGGCGCGGGCGTGAATCCCGGCCGCTGCCGGCCGGGGCGGTGCCGGCGACGCGGGCCGCCCTGCGGCTGTTCCCGGAGGAGCCGGATGCGGGCACCCTTCCTCGTCATCGGCGCGGCGCACTGGGACGTGGTTGCCCGGGCGGCGGCGGCGCTCGGGCGCGGTGCGGACGTGCCGGGACGGGTGGAGCGCCGGCCGGGCGGCGTGGCGCTGAACCTCGCGGCCGGGCTCGCCGCGGCGGGTCAGCCGGTGGAACTGGTCGCCGCCGTCGGTCGGGATCATGCGGGCGAGGCGCTGGCCGCGGCGATCGCGGCGGCCGGGATCGGCGAACGCGGGCTGCTGCGGCAGGGGACGACCGACGCCTACGTGGCGATCGAGACGGCGGACGGCGCGCTCCACGCCGCGGTGGCGGACTGTGCCGGACTGGAGCGGGCGGGCGCGGGGCTGCTCGCCGGGCTCGACGCGCTGGCGCTGCCGTGGGGCGGGACGGTGGTGCTGGACGGCAACCTGCCGGCGGCGGTGCTGGCGGGCGCCGCCGGGCACCCGGGGCTCGCGGCCGCGGCGCTGGTGCTGGTGCCGGCGAGCCCGGAGAAGGCGGCGCGGCTCGGGCCGCTGCTGGGGCGGCGGCCGGTGGCGCTCTACGTCAACCGGGCCGAGGCCGAGGCGCTGGCCGGGCAGGCGCTGGCCGACAGCGCCACGGCGGCCCTCGCGTTGCTGCGGCTGGGCGCGGCGAGCGCTGCCGTCACCGATGGGGCCGCCGCCGCGAGCGTCGCGGATGCCGACGGGGTGGTCAGCGCGATGCCGCCCGCTGCCGCCGGCGGCGTGACGGGCGCCGGCGACCGCTTCGTGGCGCGCCATCTGGCGGCGCGGGCCGACGGGCTGGCGGCCGGGCCGGCGCTTGGCCTTGCGCTCGCGGCCGCGGCCCGGCACATCGCGGGAGCTGCCCCAGCCGGAGCCTCCGACCGATGATCGCGCCCCCTCTCGCCTTTTCCGCCGACGTTGCCGCCGCCCGCGCCTCCGGCGCCCCGGTGGTGGCGCTCGAATCGACCATCATCACCCACGGGATGCCGTTCCCGCAGAACCTCGAGACGGCCCGCGCCGTGGAGGCGGAGGTCCGCGCCGCCGGCGCGGTGCCCGCCACGATCGCGGTTTCGGGCGGGCGGATCCGCGTCGGGCTGGATGCGGACGCGCTGGAGGCGCTGGCGGCCGCGCCGGACGTGCGCAAGCTGTCGCGGGCCGATCTGGCGGTGGCGCTGGCCGAGGGGTGGACCGGGGCGACGACGGTGGCCGCGACGATGATCTGCGCGCGGCTGGCCGGGATCGAGGTGTTCGCCACCGGCGGCATCGGCGGCGTGCACCGCGGTGCGGAGACGAGCTTCGACGTGTCGGCCGACCTGTCGGAACTGGCGGCAACGCCGGTGACGGTGGTGGCGAGCGGCGCCAAGGCGATCCTCGACCTCGCGAAGACGCTGGAGGTGCTGGAGACGCTGGGCGTGCCGGTGATCGCTGTGGGGCAGGACGCGCTGCCCGCGTTCTGGTCGCGCGACAGCGGGCTGCCCGCGCCGCTGCGCCTCGACGACCCGGGCGCGATCGCGCGGGCGCACCGGATGCGGGGGTGGCTCGGGCTGCCGGGCGGGCAGCTCGTCGCGAACCCGATCCCGGTCGAGGCGGAGATCCCGGCCGCCGAGATGGCGCCGCACATCGCCGCGGCTCTTGCGCGGGCCGAGGCCGAGGGGGTGGCCGCGAAGGCGGTGACGCCGTTCCTGCTGGCCGAGATCGGCCGGGCGACCGAGGGGCGGGCGCTGGCGGCGAACATCGCGCTGGTGCGCAACAATGCCCGCCTCGCGGCCCGGATCGCGGTGGAGCTGGCGAAGGGGTAGGCGGCCCGAGGGGCAGGCGGACGGCGACGGAGGCGGGTGCTCGCGCCCATGAGTCACGGGGCGCGACAAGCGAGCGCACTGCCTTCGCCGCGCCAACGGCGGGGAGCGCGGAGGCCGTCAGGGGCCGAGAATTCTGCGGCAGGGTGCCGATCCAGACGTGGCTGCCCCGGCGGTCGCGTGTGCGCGACTGCCCTCCGAAAAGGGCAGTCGCGGCTGGATTTGTCGACGGACGAATCCGTCTGGCGTCGGCGTCTCGGGAGGCGACTGGCCGGGCGGCTGCCCGGCCGGTGCGCGGCGTTACCCCCGGCTCGACACGAAACCGACGATCTCCTTCGTGCGGGCGAGGATCGGCGCGGCGATCTCGTCGGCCTTGTCGGCGCCCGCGCCGAGGATGCGGTCGATCTCGGCCGGGTCGGCCATGTAGCCCTGCATCCGCGTGGTGATCGGCCCGAGGTGGGCCACCGCGAGGTCGGCGAGTGCCGGCTTGAACACGGAGAACGGCTGGCCGGCGTACTCCGCCACCACCGCGTCGGCGCTGGTGCCGGCGAGGGCGGCGTAGATGTTGACGAGGTTCGCCGCCTCCGCCCGCCCGGCCAGCCCCGCCGCCGTCTCCGGCAACGGCTCCGGGTCGGTGCGGGCCTTGCGGATCTTCGCCGCGATCGTGTCGGCGTCGTCGGTCAGGTTGATCCGGCTCATGTCCGATGGGTCGGACTTCGACATCTTCTTCGTGCCGTCGCGCAGGCTCATCACCTTGGTCGCCACGCCCTCGATCACCGGCTCGGTGACGGGGAAGAAGTCGACGCCGTAGTCGTGATTGAACTTCATGGCGATGTCGCGGGTCAGCTCGATGTGCTGCTTCTGGTCCTCGCCTACGGGAACGTGCGTGGCGTGGTAGAGCAGGATGTCGGCGGCCATCAGGCTCGGATAGGCGAGGAGCCCGAGCGAGGAGTTCTCGGCGTTCTTGCCCGCCGTCTTGTCCTTGAACTGGGTCATCCGGTACATCCAGCCGATGCGCGCGACGCAGTTGAAGATCCAGGCCATTTCCGCGTGGCCTGAGACCTGGCTCTGGTTGAAGAGGATCGAGCGCGCCGGATCGAGGCCGATGGCGAGGAAGGCCGAGGCGACCTCGCGGATGGCGTTGCGCAGCTTGACCGGATCCTGCCACACGGTGATCGCGTGCATGTCGACGACGCAGTAGAGCGTCGGCACGCCGGAATCCTGCATCTCCACCCAGCGCCGCAGCGCGCCGAGATAGTTGCCAAGCGTCAGGTTGCCCGACGGCTGGATGCCGGAAAACACGCGGGGGGCGAAGCTTGCTTCGGCCATGGGACTGGCTCCGATACTCAGGGTGCGCGTTAATGCCGCCGCGCCGGGCCGGCGTCAACTCCGGGGGCGGGGAAGGGCGCGACCGAAGCGGGCTTGCCCGCGAGTGATTGCCCCGACAAGCGAACGCACTGCGTTCGCCGGGGCGACGGCAGGAGCGCGGGGACCGCGCGGAAGCCGTCAGGGGTGGAGATTTCTGCGGGAGAGCACCAATCCGGCCGTGGCTGCCCCGGCTGGCGCGGCAACGCGCCTGCCCCCCGCAGGGGTGACGCGGACGGATTTGTCACCCGCCAAATCCGTCTGGCGCGACCGTCTCAAGTCGTGGGCGGCCGGGGCTCTTCCCCGGCCTTGCTGGCGCTCAGTGCAGCACGCGCGCGAGGCGTTCCAGCGCCCAGTCGATTTCCGCGCGCTCGATCACCAGCGGCGGCGACAGGCGGATGGTCTGGCCGTGCGTCTCCTTGGCGAGGATGCCCTCGCCGCGCAGCGCCTCGACCACCGGGCGGGCCGGGCCGGCGTCGGCGTGCAGCTCGACGGCGAGCATCAGGCCCCGGCCGCGGACTTCGGCCACCCGGTTCGAGCGGATCGCCCTCAGACCGTCGAGGAAGTAGGCGCCGAGCTCGGCGGAGCGCTCGACCAGCCCCTCCTCGACGATGACGCGCAGCGCGGCGCGCGCCACGGCGCAGGCCAGCGGGTTGCCGCCGAAGGTCGAGCCGTGCTGGCCGGGCTGGAGCACGCCGAGCACGTCGGAGGTCGCGAGCACGGCGGAGACCGGGTAGAAGCCGCCGCCGAGCGCCTTGCCGACCAGCGTCACGTCGGCGACGATGCCCTCGTGTTCCTCGGCGAGCAGCTTGCCGGTGCGGCCGAGCCCGGTCTGGATCTCGTCGAGGATCAGTGTGACGCGGTTCGCGGTGCAGATCTCGCGCACGCGGGCGAAGTAGCCGGCGGGCGGCAGGATGACGCCCGCCTCGCCCTGGATCGGCTCGGCGAGGACGGCGACGGTGTTCGGGGTCACGGCGGCCGCGAGCGCGTCGGCGTCGCCGAACGGCACGACGACGAAGCCGGGCACGAACGGGCCGAACCCGCCGCGGGCGTCGGGGTCGGTCGAGAACGACACGACGCCGAGGGTGCGGCCGTGGAAGTTGCCGGCGCAGACGATGATCTCGGCCTGCCCCTCCGGCACGCCCTTGACCTCGTAGCCCCACTTGCGCACCGCCTTGACCGCCGTCTCCACCGCCTCGGCGCCGGAGTTCATCGGCAGCACCTTCTGCGAGTTCGTCAGCGCCGCCAGCTCCTCGTAGAACCGCCCGAGCTGGTCGTTGCGGAAGGCGCGGCTGGTCAGCGTCAGCTTCTGCGCCTGCTCGACCATGGACGCGAGGATCTTCGGGTGGCAGTGGCCCTGGTTCACCGCCGAGTACGCCGAGAGGCAGTCGAGGTAGCGGTTGCCCTCGATGTCGGTCAGCCAGACGCCCTTGCCCTCGGTCAGCACCACGTCGAGCGGCCTGTAGTTCGCCGCGCCGAGGCGGCTCTCCAAGGCGATGAGGCCGGGGGTGTCGAGCATGTCCATGTCCTCAGGCGGCCGAGGTGGCGCCGGGCTTGCGGTCGAGCACGCGCCGGCCGAACAGGCTCGCGACCAGCTCGGTGGCGGCGAGCGCGGTGCGGCCGCGGGTGTCGAGGAACGGGTTCAGCTCCACCACGTCGAGCGAGCCGACCAGCCCCGCGTCGGACAGCATCTCCATGACGAGATGCGCCTCGCGGTAGGTGGCGCCGCCGGGCACGACGGTGCCGGTGCCGGGCGCGACCTCGGGGTCGAGGAAGTCGACGTCGAAGCTGACGTGCAGCCAGACGCCCTTTTCCTGCCAGCGGGCGATGCGCTCGGCCATCAGCGCCGCGACGCCGCGCTCGTCGATCTGGCGCATGTCGACGACATCGACGCCGTGGGCCCGGAGCCGCGCCCGCTCGCCCGGGTCGATCGAGCGCGCGCCGAAGACGTGGAGGTTCGCGTGCGCCACCGGGTCGACCGGCCGGTCGAGGATCGGGGCGAGCACCGGCTCGCCGGCAAGGAAGGCGAGCGACATGCCGTGCAGGTTGCCGCTCGGCGAGGTGGCGGGGACGTTGTAGTCGGGATGCGCGTCGACCCAGAGCACGGCCAGCTCGCGGCCGGTCGCGGCGCAGTGCCGGGCCACGGCGCTCACCGTGCCCATCGAGATCGCGTGGTCGCCGCCGAGGAAGATCGGCACGCCGCCGCGGGCGGCCATGGCGTGCGCGCGGCCGTGGATCTCGCGGATCCAGCCGGAGATTTCCGGCAGGAAGCGGCAGCGGGCGGCGGCGTCGGGGTCCATCGCCACGTCGGCGGGCGGGGCGTCGTGCAGGTTGCCGTGGTCGCTGACGCGGTGGCCGAGCTCGGCGAGCGCCCGGGCGAGGCCGGCGGTGCGCAGCGCGTCCGGCCCCATCAGCGTGCCGCGCGAGGCGGCGCCAAGCTCCTGCGGCAGCCCGAGGATCTCGATGTCGAGGCCGGTGATCCCGGCGGCTTCGGGCCCGACGGTTTCGGGGCTGACGGATCCGGGCCCGGCGGCCTTCGGGGCGAGCGCGGCGGGGCGGGAGTCGAGCACGGGCGGAATCTCCGGGGCACTGGCAACGGTGGGATGCAACCGAGGATAGAGGTGCGCCGCAGCGAGGAACAGGGCAATTCGATCCGGCCCCCGCTGCCACGGCCCGCCGCGGCCCGCTGCGGGCGGGCGAAACCGCGAGATCCGGGTTGCGTGCGTGACGCGGGGCGCCGCATCGTCGGGCGATGTACGCGCATGTGTTCGAGACACCGGCCGGGTTCTGCGGCCTCCTCTGGGAGGCGGCCGGGGTTGCCGGCCTGTGCCTTCCCGAGCGTCACGCCGATGCGGCAGCGGTCGCGATCCGGCGCCGCAACCGCGCCGCTCCGGCCGGCCTGCTCGCCGACCCGCCGGCCGACATCCGCGCGCTCGTCGGCGCGATCGGGCGGTATTTCGACGGAGAGCGGCAGGATTTTTCCGCCGTGCCGCTCGTCCTCCGCGCCCGCGAGCCGTTCTTTGGCCGGGTGTACGCCGCCGTCCGCGGCCTCGGCTGGGGCGAGACGACCACCTACGGCGCGCTCGCGGCGAGCCTCGGGGCGGGCCCGGAGGCGGCGCGCGAGGTCGGCCGGGCGTTGGGGGCAAACCCGGTCCCGCTCCTCGTGCCGTGCCACCGGGTCCTCGCCGCCGGCAACCGCCTCGGCGGCTTCTCGGCCCCCGGCGGGGCGGAGACCAAGCGGCGGATGCTGGCGCTCGAGGGGGTCGCCGTCGGCGCGACCGCGGCGCAGGCGGCGTTCTCGTTCTAGTCGGTGAGCAGCGGCCCGGTGCGCTCGGGCAGCGGCTCGGTGCCGGCGATCTTGCCGATCACCTTGCCCGGCCACGCGATCGGCTGGTCGTGGCGGGCAAAGAGCACGCCGGCCGTGCGCGCCCGCACCGGCACTGTTTCGCCGAGCGGGTCGACGATCTCGGCCACCACGTTGCCCCGGGCAACCACGGCGCCGAGGGGCGCCCGGTAGACGACGAGGCCCGCCGCGGGGGCGATCACCTGGCTCATCGCGTCGAGCGGGGTTGCCGCGACCGACGCGGGCGGCGGGCCGGCCTCGCCCGCCACCGCCCCGCGCCGCACGAGAAAGCGCAGCAGCGCCGCGGCGTCGCGCTCCGCGAGGTCGGCGTCGACCGCGTTGTTCGAGCGCAGCTCGATCGTCACCGCGAGGCAGGCGGGCGGGATCGCGGCGCCGGGGAACCGCCGGGCCAGCGCCCACCACGGGCCGCTCAGGGCTTCGTCGAACGGGTTGCCGCCCGACACCTCGGCAAGCAGCACGGCCACGGCGCCGAGCTCTCCCGCCAGAATCCGCCGCGTCCGGCCAGAGGGGCGTGCCGGTGTAGAGATGCACCTCGGCCTCGTTGTCGGCGTGCAGATCGAGCACGATGTCGGCGTCGAGCGCCAGCCCGAGCAGGGCGCCGCGCAGGACGTCGAGCTCCGAGGTCGGTGCGCGTGCCGCGAGCGCGGCCGCCATTGCCGCGCGGATCGCCGCGACGTTCGCGCTGGCGTCGGCCCCGAGCCGCCCGGCCACCGCGTCGCCCGCCGCTGGCGCCAGATCGGAGTAGCCGCGATTGAAGTTGGCGGAGGCGCCGGACTCGACCCGGCCGCGAAGGTAGCCCTGGACCTGCTGGGCGAGCCCGATCGGATTGGCGATCGGCACCACGACCACCTCGCCCGTCACCTCCGCCGCGGACAGGTGCTCCGCCAGCCGGCGCAGCACCAGCATCCCGGGCAGCTCGTCGGCATGGAGACCGGCCTGCAGGTATACCTTCGGCCGGGCGCCGGGCGTGCCGAAGCGCAGCACCTCGACGTGGCGCGCCGTGCCGAGCGACGCTTGCGGCAGCGCGATCGTCTCGCGCCGCGCATTCGGGACGAAGCCGTGCCCGGCTGCCATGATGTTGCCTCCCCGCGACCGCAGCGCCCGGCGAGGATGGTTTTCCGCCGCGCCGCGCGCTAGCTCTGCCACATGCGCCGCCTGCTCGCCATGCTCTCCGTTCTCGCCCTCGCGCTGCCGGCCGGCGCCGCGCCGCTGGGGCCCTCGTCCTTCGAGGCGATGGCCGAGGGCCGGACGCTGCGTTTCGTCGCCCGCGACGGTGCGCCGTTCGGTGCCGAGCAGTATTTCCCCGGCCGGCGCAGCCTCTGGCAATATCCCGACGGCAGCTGCGCCGAGGGCCGCTGGTGGCCGGAGGGGGACGACGTCTGCTTCAGCTATGGCGTCGGCGCCGGCCGCGAATGCTGGAGCTTCGAGGCCGGCCCGACCGGCATCTCGGTGCGGCTGGTCTCGGGCAGCGACGGGGCGCCGGCCGGATCGCTGGTGATCGACCTCGCGGGCGTCGACCGGGTGCCGCTCGAGTGCCCCGGCCCCGACGTCGGCACCTGAGGGCCTGTCCGAGGACCCGGAGGGACGGTTCCCTGGCACCCCGATCCTTCGGCCGGGATCTCGAAAATCTCTCGCCCGCCCTTCGCCGCCGACTTTCCGCACAGCCTCCGACGCCGGCGCGCTCGGAGCCGGCGACTGACGCGGTTCCGCCACACCCGGCCGGGCCTGTCGTGCCGTCCACTTGACGGGGACCGGCGATCACGCTTGCGTGTGCAGGCGCCGCGGAATGCCCGGGGCGCGCGTACCGACACTTCCTGCCAGCAAGATGCGCGATGCGCGGCCAGCCGGACGACATGATCCGGGGGGATCCCATGGCCGCATTCACTGCCCGCCCACGCCGGCGGCGCCTGTCGCAATTCCTTGCCGGCGCGGCGGTCGGCTGTGCCGGCCTCGCGGGGCCGGCGCTCGGCCAGAGCGAGGCGACGGACGACCCCGCGCTGGTGCTCGACACCATCACCGTCGAAGGGCAGGGCACGGCGACCGAAGGCACCGGCCTCTACACCTCGAACGCGCCGACCCAGACCGCGACCGGCCTCGCCCTGACCCCGCGCCAGACGCCGCAGTCGGTCTCGATCGTCACCCAGCAGCGGATGCTCGACCGCGGCGACGTGATCCTGAAGGACACCATCAACCAGACGCCCGGCCTCGTCGCGGCCACCGCCTACGGGGATGCGCGCTGGGACTTCTATGCCCGTGGCGGCAGGGTGGTGAACCTGCAGTACGACGGCCTCACGCTGCCCGTCGCCTGGTGGGGGCAGGAGGCGGCGCCCGCCGACATGGTGGTGATCGACCACATCGAGGTGGTGCGCGGCGCCGCCGGCCTGACCGAGGGGCCGGGCGAGCCGTCGGCGTCGGTCAACCTCGTGCGCAAGCGCCCGCTCGTCGACCCGGCCACCAGCGTCAGCCTGACCGGCTGGGACCATGGCCAGGCCAGCGCCACCCTCGACGTGTCGCGGCCGCTCAACACCGACGGCACGGTGCGCGGCCGGGCGATCGCCTACGGCCTGACCGGCGACGACGTGGTGGATGCGAAGTCGCAGCGGACCGGCCTCGGCTATGTCGCGCTTGACGCGGACCTCACCGAGCGCACGACGCTCGGCCTCGGCTTCAGCTATACCGACGACCGGATCGACGGCTATGCCTGGGGCGGATTCTGGACCCGGCCGGACGGGTCGTTCTACGACTTCACCGCCACCGACAACCCGTCGACGGACTGGGCCTTCCTGACCCGCAAGCAGCGCGTCGCCTATGTCGATCTCACCCATCGCACCGAGAGCGACTGGACCCTGCGGCTCGCCGGGCGCCTCGCGCACAGTGACCGGGTGCGGTTTGCCGGCATCACCTACTGGACGGCGCCGGAGACCCTGGGCCACAGCGGCTACTACGCCGACGGCTACGAGGACAGCATGGCGGTCGGCGCCACCGCCACCGGCGAGGTGCAGCTGTTCGGGCGCACCCACCAGCTCGCCTTCGGCGCCGACTGGGCGCAGGTCGACACCGGCATGGACGGCGACACCTTCTACGCCTTCACCATCGCCGATCCGACGCGGCCGTTCACCTGGGACCTCGCCGAGCCGGCGCGCGACGGCATCGTCGGCTGGGCCACCGACGACCGCACCATCCAGTCCGGCATCTTCGCCTCCGGCCGCTTCGAGATCACGCCCGCCGTCCACGTCATCGCCGGCGCGCGCCTTGCGTGGTACAGCTTTTCCGACACCTACGGCGACCCGGCCACCGGATGGACCGGCAGCACCGAATTCAGCGTCGCTGCCGAGCCGATCCCCTACATCGGCGTCACCTACGACGTCGCCGACACCGTAACGCTCTACGCCAGCTATGCCCAGACCTTCCGGCCGCAGTCGGAGACGGACGCCGACCTGCACCAGCTCGCCCCCGCCACCGGGTCGAACCTCGAGCTGGGGGTGAAGGCGGCGCTGCTCGACGGCGGGCTCGACGTCTCGCTGGCGCTGTTTGACTCGGAGCTCGACGGCCTGCCCGAGGCGCTGCCGCAGGACCAGTGCCTGCGGCCGGACATCGGCTGCTACAAGCCGGCCGAGCGGATCTCGACGCGCGGCGCCGAGATCGTGCTCGACGGCGCGATCACGCCGGCGTGGAACCTGTCGGCGAGCTACACCTACGCCTATTCCGCCTATGCGGCCGGGCCGAACGAAGGGTTGCGCTACAACGCCGACCTGGTGCCCCGCCACCTCGGCAAGATCGGCACGACCTATGCGCTGTCCGGCCCGCTCGCGGGGCTCACGGTCGGCGGCGCGATCCGGGCGCAGAGCGACACCTGGTCGGCGGGGACGAACGTCGACACCGGCGAGGCGATGCGGGCGCACTCCGGCGGCTATGCCGTGGTCGACGCCATGGCCCGCTACGCCTTCTCCGACGCGACCGCGCTGCAGGTGAATGTCGACAACGTGTTCGACCGGCTCTACCTCAGCAGCGTGGATGCCAGCTGGGGCGGCAACTTCTACGGCGACCCGCGGACGGTGTCGCTGACGCTGCGGCACACGTTCTGAGGGCGGGCTGCCTGAGGGCGGGCTGCGCGGTGGAAGCGCGCCGGCCGACCGTTGCTCGAGACGGTGCCGAAAGACGGATCTGTCCGTCGACAAATCCGTCCGCGTCTGCCCCGTCGTGCCGCAGGCACGCCTCCGGCGTGACGGGGGGCAGGCGCGTTGCCGCGCCCGCCGGGGCAGCCACGGACGGATTGGCGCGCTTCCGCAGAAATCTCCACCCCTGACGGCCTCCGCGCGGTCCCCGCGCTCCCCGCCGTCGGCGCGGCGAACGCATGCGTTCGCTTGTCGCGGCGGGACTCGCGCGTGCACGGCGCACGCTTCGGTCGTTCATGGCTCCTCCGAAATCGGGGATGGATCGCCTGCCGCGGACGCACTAGATACCCGGCCGACAGCAGGACGCGGGCGCACATGGCGAAGATCACCTACATCGAGTTCAACGGCACGCCCCATGAGGTCGAGGTGCCGACCGGCCTGACCGTGATGGAAGGCGCGCGGGACAACGGCATCCCCGGGATCGAGGCCGACTGCGGCGGCGCCTGTGCCTGCTCCACCTGCCATGTCTACGTCGATCCCGCCTGGATCGACCGCCTGCCGGCGAAGGAGGCGATGGAGGAGGACATGCTCGACTTCGCCTGGCAGCCGGACCCGGAGAAAAGCCGCCTCACCTGTCAGCTCAAGGTGACGGACGCGCTCGACGGCCTCGTCGTCCGCATGCCGGAGAAGCAGAATCTGACCTGCACGGATTGCATGCCGATCCGCGAAGGTGCTTAGCGCCCGCCCCGTCTTCTCAAGCGGCCCGCAAAGACGGCATGTCTCTCCTCACTCGCGGCTCAGGCGAGCCGGCGAGCGGCCAGGGGAGGGCCAGCGGCATGATGACGACCGACCTCGACGACATCCCGACACCCGCCGTTCACCCGGTGGACGAGGTGCTCCCGGCGGGCCAGCTCACCGTCCTCGGGCTCCAGCACGTGCTGGTGATGTACGCCGGCGCGGTCGCGGTGCCGCTCATCATCGGCGGCGCGCTGAAGCTGCCGAAGGATCAGGTGGCGCTGCTCATCAACTCCGACCTGCTCGCGGCCGGCATCGTGACGCTGATCCAGTCGCTCGGCATCTGGAAGTTCGGCATCCGCCTGCCGGTGATGATGGGCGTGACCTTCGCCGCCGTCGGCCCGATGCTGGCGATGGGCGCGAACCCCGCCCTCGGCATCAACGGGATCTTCGGCGCGGTGATCGCCGCCGGCGTCTTCGGCATCTTCGTCGCGCCGTTCATCAGCCGCCTGCTGCCGATGTTCCCGCCGGTCGTGACCGGCGTCATCATCTCGGTCATCGGCCTGTCGCTGCTCCGCGTCGCGGCCAACTGGGCCGGCGGCGGCGTCGGCAACCCGAACTTCGGCGCGCCGCTCTATCTCGGCGTGTCGCTGGTCGTGCTGGCCTCGATCGTGCTCATCACCCGCTTCGCCCGGGGCTTTCTCGCCAACGTGTCGGTGCTCGCCGGCCTCGTCATCGGCTTCCTGATCGCGCTCGCCCTCGGACAGGTGAGCTTCGCCGGCATCTCGGCCGCGCCGTGGGCCGCGCCGATCTATCCGTTCATGTTCGGCGCGCCGGTCTTCGACGCCGTGGCCATCGCCACCATGTGCGTGGTGATGATCGTGGTGATGATCGAGTCGATGGGCATGTTCCTCGCGCTCGGTGAGCTGACCGGGCGGCCGATCACCCAGGAGGATCTGTCGCGCGGCCTGCGCGTCGACGGCCTCGGCACGCTGATCGGCGGCATCTTCAACACCTTCCCGCACACCTCGTTCAGCCAGAACGTCGGCCTCGTCGGCGTCACCGGCGTGCGCAGCCGGTACGTCACTGTCGCCGGCGGCACCATCATGCTGGTGCTGGCGCTGATGCCGAAGCTCGCGCTGCTCGTCGCCTCGGTGCCGCAGTTCGTGCTCGGCGGCGCGGGCATCGTGATGTTCGGCATGGTCGCGGCCACCGGCATCCGCATCCTGCACAGCGTCGATTTCCACGGCGCGAAGCGGCACAACCTCTACGTCGTGGCGATCAGCATTGGCATGGGCCTGATCCCGGAGCTGTCGGACAAGTTCTTCGACCGGATGCCGCACGTGCTCTCGCCGCTGCTGCACTCCGGGATCCTGCTGGCCGCGGTGACGGCGGTGATCCTGAACCTGGTCTACAACGGCTGGGAAGAGGTCGGGGCGGGGCACGCCCACTGACCCCGATCGGCGCAGGGAGGCCGGTGCAGCCTGCAACCGGCCTTCGCAATTGCACAACAAGTCGGCAGCCGCTGCCAATTGCCTCGGCTTTACGCGGAATCCCGAAGCTGCTTCGTGGATGCCGGTATGGACAGGGGCACCCCGGCCCTTCACGATCTGTTTACGAAACCACGCTCCGGACGCCGGCATCCTGCCCCCCGGTCGCGGCTTTCGGGTTGTCAGCATTCTGGAGAGAGCCCGCGCATGGACAACGCCACCCACTCCGTCGACGAGATGCTGCCCGTGCCGAAGCTGTTCGCGCTCGGCCTGCAGCATGTCCTCGTCATGTATGCCGGCGCCATCGCCGTGCCGCTCATCGTCGGGCGGGCGCTGCAGCTGGCGCCCGAGGACGTCGCCTTCCTGATCTCCGCCGACCTGTTCTGCTGCGGCATCGTGTCGATCCTGCAGTCGCTCGGCGCCACGCCGTGGTTCGGCGTGCGGATGCCGGTGATGATGGGCGTCACCTTCGCCTCGGTCGGCCCGATGCTGTCGATCGCCGCCACGCATCCGGGCGTCGACGGCGCGCGGATGATCTTCGGCTCGATCATCGGCGCCGGCTTCGTCGGCATCCTGCTCGCGCCGGTGGCCAGCCGCATGCTGCGCTTCTTCCCGCCGGTGGTGACGGGAACGATCATCCTCGTCATCGGCATCTCGCTGATGCGCATCGGCATCAGCTCGATCTTCGGCAATCCCGCCGTGCCCTCGACCGCGCCGATGATCGTCGATCCGGCGAACACCGCCTGGCTCGAGGCGGCGAAGGCCGCGGGCGATGCGGTTCCGCCGGCGCCGGCAGGGCTGAAGCTCGCACCGTCGCTGCCGAACCCGGCGTATGCGCCGGTGACGAACATCGTCCTGTCGCTCGTGGTGCTCGCCATCGTCATCGGCTTCGCCCGCTTTGCCAAGGGGTTCCTCTCCAATATCGCCGTGCTGCTCGGGATCGTGGTCGGCGGGGTCATCGCCGCGGCGCTCGGCATGATGCACTTCGAGAAGGTCGCCTCCGCCGCGTGGTTCGCGCCGATCCGGCCGTTCCACTTCGGCGTGCCGATCTTCGACCCGGTGCTGATCGCCACCATGGTCCTGGTGATGATCGTGACGCTGATCGAGTCGACCGGCATGTTCCTGGCGCTGTCCGACATCACCGGCAAGAAGCTGACCCAGCCGGCGCTGTCGGCGGGCCTGCGCATGGACGGTCTCGGCACGATAATCGGCGGCATCTTCAACACCTTCCCCTACACCTCGTTCAGCCAGAACGTCGGGCTCGTCGGGGTGACGGGCATCCGCTCGCGCTATGTCTGCGTGGCGGGCGGCGCGATCATGGTGGTGCTCGGGCTCATCCCCAAGATGGGCGCGCTCGTCGAGGCGCTGCCGACGGTGGTGCTGGGTGGCGCGGGGCTCGTCATGTTCGGCATGGTGGCGGCGACCGGCGTGCGCATCCTCGGCCGGGTCGACTTCACCACCAGCCGCAACAACCTGTTCGTGGTGGCGATCTCGGTCGGTCTCGGGATGATCCCGCTGGTCGCGCCGGACTTCAAGATGTGGCTGCCGCACGTGATCCATCCGCTGATCGACTCCGGCATCATCCTCGCGTCGATCGGCGCGGTGTTCCTGAACGTCGTGTTCAACGGCGCCGGGGCCACCGAGGCGGAGCTGCGCGAGGCGGCGATGGCGGGCGGAGAGCACTGAGGCCGCTGCCGACCTCAGGCAAGGCGCGGGCGTTGTCCCGTGCCTTGCCCCTTTCCGTGCCTGCTGCACCGCGATAGGATTTTCGCGTGGGTCGAGCAGCGGGGCAGTGCCGGATGGAGATCGTATCGACGGGGGTCTATGTCGGACCGAACGTCTATGCCAAGCGGCCGCTGATCCGGTTGACCGTCGACCTCCATCGCCGCGCCGGCAGGCCTGTCGCCGACTATGGCAGCGCCCTCGTCGACCCGCTGCTGCGCTATCTTCCCGGCCTCGCCACCGCGCCCACCGAATTCGGCATCCCGTTCGGCGAGCGGCTGCGCTCGGCCGACTGCGACCTGGGCGAGCTGATGGCGCAGGTGGCGGTGGCGCTGCAGAACCGGGCGGGTGCGCCGGCAGACCTCGCGCTGACCCGCCCGGGCGCCGACGAGGAGCATGTCCAGGTGCTCTATGGCTACGAATCCGAGGACGTGGGCGTCGAGGCCGGCGAGGTGGCGCGCACGCTGATCCTCGAGCTGATCGCGCCGCGGGAGGAGGATCCGCTGGACCTCGCCGAGGTGGTCGACGATTTCGAGTACTATGCCGAGCGGCGCGCGCTCGGGCCGTCGGCGCTGGCGCTGGTGCGCGCGGCCGAGGCGCGCGGCATCCCGTGGCTGCGGCTGAATGACGCCAGCCTGATCCAGGTGGGGCAGGGCAAGTACCAGAAGCGCATCGAGGCGGCGCTGACGAGCCAGACATCGCACACCGCCGTGGAGATCGCCGGCGACAAGGAGCTCTGCATCCGGCTGCTCTCCGACCTCGGCCTGCCGGTGCCGCGGCAGATCCACGTGCGCGACGCCGAGGACGCGGTCGATGCCGCGCTCTCGATCGGCTATCCGGTGGTGGTGAAGCCGGTGGACGGCAACCACGGACGCGGCGTCGCGGTCAACCTCGCGAGCGACGAGGCGGTGGCGGACGCCTATGAGCGGGCGCTGGTCGAGGGATCGGGCGTGGTGGTCGAGAGCATGATCGCGGGCGACGACCACCGGCTGCTCGTCATCGACGGCACGCTGGTCGCCGCGGCCCGCCGGGTGCCGGGGCACGTGGTCGGCGACGGCCGCCACACCATCGCCGAACTGGTCGAGATCGTGAACGCCGATCCGCGCCGCGGCGCCGGGCACGAGAACATGCTGACCCGGATCGAGCTCGACGACGAGGCCGAGCGCCAGCTCGCCGGCAAGGGATACGACGGCGCGAGCGTCCCGCCGGCGGGCGAGGTCGTCTATCTGCGCAAGACCGCGAACCTGTCGACCGGCGGCACGGCGATCGACGTGACCGACGTCATCCACCCCGACAACCGCCGCATGGCCGAGCGGGCGATCCGCGCCGTCGGCCTCGACATCGGCGGCGTCGACTTTCTCACCACCGACATCAGCGAGAGCTATCGCGACACCGGCGGCGCGATCTGCGAGATCAACGCCGGCCCCGGGATGCGGATGCACATTTCGCCGTCCGAGGGCCGCGGTCGCGACGTCGGCGGCGCGGTGATGGACATGCTGTTTCCCGCCGGCTCGCCCGCGCGCATCCCGATCGCGGCGCTGACCGGCACCAACGGCAAGACCACCACCGCGCGGATGCTGGCACACGTGCTGAAGATGGCCGGCCACGTCGTCGGCCAGACCTCGACGGATGCGGTCTACATCGACGGCAACGTCACGGTGAAGGGCGACATGACCGGCCCGAAGTCGGCGCAGATGGTGCTGCGCGATCCGCTGATCGACATGGCGGTGCTGGAGACCGCGCGGGGCGGCATCGTCCGCGCCGGGCTCGGCTACGACTACTGCGACGTGGGGGCGGTGCTGAACGTCACCTCCGACCATCTCGGGCTCGGCGGCGTCGACACGGTGGAGGGGCTGGCCGAGGTGAAGCGGCTGGTGGTCGAGGTGGCGCGCGACACCGCGGTGCTGAACGCCGACGACCTGCAGACGCTGAAGATGGCGGCGAGCGTCACGGCGCCGAACCTCTGCTGGGTGACGAAGAACCCCGACCACCCGCTCGTGCGCGAGCACATCCGCCTCGGCTGCCGCGCGGTGGTGCTGGAGCAGGGACTGAACGGCGACCAGATCGTGATCTACGACAACGGCGCCCACATCCCGCTGATCTGGACCCACCTGATCCCGGCGACGGTGGAGGGCAAGGCGCTGCACAACGTCGAGAACGCGATGTTCACCGCCGCGATGACCTTTTCTCTCGGCGTGCCGCCCGACCAGATCCGCACCGGCCTGCGCACCTTCGACAACTCGTTCTTCCAGTCGCCGGGCCGGATGAACATCTTCGACGAGCACGGGTTCCGCGTCATCCTCGACTATGGCCACAACGAGGCGGCGGTGGGCGCGATGGTCGACCTGGTGGAGCGGCTGGCCCCGCTGGGCAAGCGCATCGTCTGCGTGACCTGCCCGGGCGACCGGCGCGACGAGGACGTGGCGGCGATCGCCGCCAAGGTCGCCGGCCACTTCGACACGTACCTCTGCCATTCCGACGACGACGCGCGCGGCCGCGCGCCGGACGAGGTGCCGCGGATGCTGAAGGCCGAGCTGATCGCCCGCGGCGTCGAGCCCGACGCCATCGAGCTCGCGCCATCCGAGACCGAATCGGTCGACATGGCGCTGGGGCGCGCGCGGCCGAACGACCTGGTGCTGATCTTCTGCGAGGGGATCACCCGGTCGTGGAAGCAGATCATCTACTTCCACCCGGCGGAGAAGCCCGCGCCGGTCGCGCCGGCGGCGCGGGTGGCGGCACAGGGGTTCGACGTGCCCGAGGGCTGGCGGATCGAGAGCGACGAGCGCGGCGTGCGCATCGTGCCGGCCGGCTGAGCCGGCGGATGGCGAAGAAGGCGACCCAGCCAACCCCGGGGAACCGGCTCGCGGTCATCGGCGGCCGTCTCGAGGACACCAACGCGGCTGTCTATGCCGAGATGCACCGGCTGTCGGGCGGGCGCATTCTCGTCTTCGCCACGGCCTCCGGCGAGCCCGAGGCCGTGGCGGCGGAGACGGTGCAGGTGTTCCTGAGTCACGGCTTCGCGGCCGAGGCGTCGCCGCTGACCGCCGAGGCGGCGCATCTCGCGGGCGACCCCGCGGTCGCCGCGCAGGTGCGCGCGGTCGGCAGCGTCTATTTCACCGGCGGCGACCAGGCGAAGATCGTCGCGACGCTGGCGCCCGGCGGCGTGGAGACGCCCGTGCTCGCGGCGATCCGCGCGGCGCAGGCGGCGGGCGGGCTCGTCGCCGGCTCGTCCGCCGGCGCCGCGATGATGTCGCATCCGATGATCCTCGGCGGAACCTCGATCGAGTCGGTGATCCACGGCCTCGTCACCGATCCGGAGCGGCCGGGCCTGCTGGTCGGCGACGGTCTCGGCTTCTTTCCCCACGGCATCGTCGACCAGCACTTCATCAAGCGCGGCCGGCTTGGCCGGCTCGTCGTCGCCATGGAGGGCGCGGGCGTGCGCCGCGGCTTCGGCGTCGACGAGAACACCGCGCTGCTCGTCGAGGGCGAGACGGCGCGGGTCTGCGGCGAATACGGCGTCGTCGTCGTCGACATGGGGGGGCGGCCCGGGCCGGCGGACGCGGGCGCTCTGCCGCCGTTCCGCATCTCGTATCTCGACGACGGCGACAGCCTCGATCTCACCGGCTTCAAGCCGGTGCCGGGCCCGGGCAAGCGCCGGGTCCGGGCGCGCGAGGTCGCCTATCGCGCGCCCGTGCGCTCCAGCCGCAACGCCTTCGGCGCCTACACGCTCTACGACCTGATGGCGCGGCTCGTGCTGGCCGACACCGCCGTCTATGCGAGCGAGACGGCGGAGGCGTTCGACGCGCGCTCCGGCATGTGCGTCACGGTGGAGATGAAGCGCCAGCGGCGGCGATCGCGCGGCCTGATCGCGACGCCCGAGACCGGGCTGCGCATGACCGCGCTCGACTTCCGCTGCGGCATCGAGCGGCGGCAGCTGACCGCGACGCGCCTCGCGCAGCGGGTCGGCCGGCCGGCGCGGACGCCCGGCATGACGCCGAGCCCGGAGGCGCGGCTGGTGCTGCTCGGCTCCTCGCCCCTGCGCAACGCCGACGCGATGCTGACGCCGGTGCTGCCGCTGTTCGGGCGCGGGCCGGTCGGGGTGCTGGCGGCCGCCTCGGCCGAGCCGCGGACGACGGCCCGCGATCACATGGACATGCTGGCCCGCCACGGCATCGACTCGGTCGACCTCGGCGTCACCATCGACACGGTGGACTATGCCGCGCAGGACGGCGAGCTGCTGGAGATGATCGCCGGCCTGCGCGGGATCCTGCTCTGCGGCGGCAACCAGAATCCGGCTGGTCGAGACGCTGCTGCACCGGGGCGAGGAAAGCGCGGTGCTGCGCGCCATCGCGCACGCCCACGCCCGCGGCGCGCCGCTGGTCGCGGCGAGCGGCGCGGCCTCGGCGCTCTCGGGCGTGATGATCGCCGGCGGCACGACCTGGGACGCGGTGCGCTACGGCGTGTCGTCGGACACCGGCCACCGCGGACTGGTGATCCAGGAGGGCATCGGTTTTCTCGGCGGGGCGATCGTCGATCAGAACCTGCTCGACGGCCGCAGGCTCGGTCGGTTGGTCGTCGCCTGCGCCGAGGAGGGTGAGCGCTACGGCATCGGCATCTTCGAGGACAGCGCCGTGCTCGCCTCGCACGGCGGGACGCGGCTGGAGTCCGCGGGGCGGCGCGGCTTCGTCCTCGTCGAGGTCGATCCCGCGGCGCAGGTGCTGCAGGGCGACAGTCTGGTGCTGACCGGGGTGCGCCTGACGCTGGTGCCGCCCGGCGGCACGGCCGACCTGGCGTCCGGCGCGGTGGCGGGCGCGATGACGCCGGCGGGGACGGCGCTGCTCGCGCGGGTGATCGACGATCTGGCCCGCGAGGCGGACGGCGCGCCGCCGGTCCGGGCCGGGGGCCCGACGCGCGGCTTCGGCCTCAAGGTCCGCGCCCCGGCCGAGGGGACGGCGCTCATTGATCTCGAATGCGCCCGGGACGACGCGGGATAGGACGATTGCCGAGCGGCCGCGGATGACTATGTTGCCCGGCGACCGGCCCCCGAGCGGCCATTGAACGAGGCTATCGCATGACCACCCGCCACGTCCGCCTGATCATCCTCGGCTCCGGCCCCGCCGGGCACTCGGCGGCGATCTACGCCGCGCGGGCCAACCTCGCGCCGCTGGTCATCACCGGGCTGGAGAACGGCGGCCAGCTGATGACCACGACCGACGTCGACAACTGGCCGGCGGACGCCGAGGGCGTGCAGGGGCCGGAGCTGATGGCGCGCTTCCAGAAGCACGGCGAGCGCTTCGGGGTGGAGTACGTCTTCGACCACATCGCCGCGGCGCACCTCGGCGAGCGGCCGTTCCGGCTGGAGGGCGACTACGGCAGCTACACCTGCGATGCGCTCATCATCGCGACGGGGGCCTCGGCGCAGTACCTCGGCCTGCCCTCGGAGCAGGCGATGATGGGCAAGGGCGTCTCGGCCTGTGCGACGTGCGACGGGTTCTTCTTCCGCGGGCAGGATGTGGCGGTGGTCGGCGGTGGCAACACCGCCGTCGAGGAGGCGCTCTATCTCGCGAACATCGCCAGTCACGTGACGCTGGTGCACCGGCGGGACTCGCTGCGGGGCGAGAAGATCCTACACGACCGGCTGTTCCAGAAGGCGGCGGAGGGCAAGGTCACGTTGAAGTGGAACCGCACCGTCGACGAGGTTCTGGGCGACAAGGACGGGGTGAGCGGGGTGCGGCTTGCCGACACGACGGGCGGGGCGGCGGAGGATCTGGCGGTGAAGGGCGTGTTCATCGCCATCGGCCACAAGCCGAACACCGACCTTTTCGTCGACCAGCTCGAGATGGAGAACGGCTATGTCGTCACCGAGGGCGGGCGGCACGGGCGGGCGACGCAGACGAGCATTCCGGGAGTGTTCGCCGCGGGCGACGTGCAGGATCACATCTATCGGCAGGCGGTGACGAGCGCCGGCTCCGGCTGCATGGCGGCGCTGGATGCGGAGCGGTATCTCGACGGGATCGCCGCGGCGGCGCTCTGAGCGACTGCCGGGGAAGCCGGCCCGGAGGTTCCGGGGGGAGCGCCGGCCTCGGGGAGCCCTTGGGGCTCCCGCTCGTCCGGCGCTGCGTGACAGGCCGCCGTTGCGGCCCGTCACCCGGAGCCGCGCTGTGGCGCGGCGAGTCTTCGTTCTCCCCGCCTGTGGGCGGGGCCCCTGCGACTGCCCGATAGGGTTTCTGCCTATATGAATACCGAAGGGGGCGGCTACTTCTTCAGCCGCGCGCTCACGTCCTCGGCGAAGTCCTCGTAGCGGCGGATCGGCGTGGTCTTGATCGTGACGTGCTGGCCCATGCGCTTCATGATCGGCAGGTCGAACAGGATCTGGTCGAGGGTGTTTGGCGAGTCGATGTCGATCACCACGAACACCCGCCGCTCGCCCACCACCTTCCAGAGGTCGACGACGACGCCGGCCTGCTTCGCGCCGATCGCGACGCCGGCCTCCTCCTGCCAGATGTCGAAGAGATCCTGCTGACTCATGTCGGCGCCGTAGCCGACCGTGAACTCCAGGTGGTAGAGCATCGCCGTCCTCCCCTTGGGCCCGCGTCTTGCGCGCGTCAGGTGACGATAGCGGCGGCCCGGGGCGTGGCAAGGCCCCGAAGGTCGCAGGGCGTCGGCCTTGCGGGACAGGGGCGCGGGCGCTATTTCCGGCTCGGGGCAAGCCGTGGGGGCTCGAAGGCCGATGGACGAGACCGCGATCGCGTTCGAGCTGCCGCATGCGCGCGCCAGCGCCACCCACGTCGGGCCGCCGCTCGACCGGATCTCGGTGCGCGACTACACCCGGCAGGTGGAGATCGGCGCCTTCCGTTCCGAGCGTGGCGTCACCCAGCGCATCCGCTTCAACGTCGTGCTCGAGGTGTCGCACCACGCCGCCGCCGAGGATGACGACGTGGACAAGGTGATCTCCTACGACACCATCACCGAGGCGATCGAGACCGAGCTGGCCGCCGAGCGGGTGAACCTGCTCGAGACGCTGGCCGAGCGGGTGGCGGCGCGCTGCCTCGCCGACGCGCGGGCGGTGCGGGTGTTCGTGCGGATCGAGAAGCTCGACCGCATTCCGGGCACGCTCGGCGTCGAGATCGTGCGCTCCCGGGTCGCCGACGCCGCGCCGCGCCTGCGCCCGGTGCTGCCGCCCGCGGCGGCGGCCGCGGCCGATCCGGTCATCGTCTACCTTTCGCCCGAGGTGGCCTCGGGGCCCGCGGCGACGGGGTGGCGCGACGCGCTGGTGGCGCTCGGGCGGCCGGTCGTCGTGGCGCTTGCGCCGCGCGAGCCGCAGGCGGCGGCGCGGACCGAGGCCGAGCGGCGCATCGGGCTGCTCTCGATCGAGCAGGCGGCCTGGGCGTTTGCCGGCGCCGACCCTCGCTTTGACGTGGCGGCCACGCGCACGGAACTCGACTGGGCGGCCAAGCAGGGCCGGCTGACCGTCTGGGCGCCCGCGCACATGACGACGGCGGCGCTGAAGCATCCCGCCCCCGGGCCCGACGATCCGGTCGGCCTTGCGGCGTGGCTCGGGGCCGAGCTCGGCGCGGCGGCGGTGGTCGAGGCCGGTGGCCGGGTGGCGCGGCCGGCGGATCTGGCGGGGGCGCTGGCATGAGGCGGGCACGGATCGTCTTCGATCTCGACGGCACGCTTCTCGAACTCGATCCCGTCGCTGGTCGGCGCGGGCAACGCCCTGCTCGGCGAGCTGGGGCGGCCGGGGGTCGATCTCGACACCGGGCGCGGCTTCGTCGGGCACGGGGTGGTGCGGCTGGTCGAGAGCCTGCTCGGCCACTCCGGGGGCGTGCCGGGCCCGATCGACCCGCATGTGGCGCGGTTCCGGGAAATTTACGGGGCGGATCCGGTGACCGGGACCGTGGTGTATGACGGCGTGCATTCGGCGCTGGGCGCGCTCGCGGCCGCCGGGCACGGGCTCGGGGTCTGCACCCAGAAGCCGAACGGGCCGGCGCTCGACCTGCTGCGCCAGCTCGAGCTGATGCCGCCGATCACGGGCTTCACCGGCGGCGACAGCCTCGCGGTGCTGAAGCCGGACCCCGCCATGCTGTTCCACACCGCCGACCAGCTGGCGGGGGACGTGACGGTCATGGTCGGCGACAGCGAGACCGACGCCGAGACGGCGCGCCGCGCCGAGGTGCCGTTCCTGCTGCACACCGAGGGGTATCGCCTCGCGGACGTGGCGGACCTGCCGCATGTCGCGGCGTTCTCGGACTTCGCCGAGCTGCCGGGGCTCGTCGACGCGCTCCTAGCGACGCGCGCCCCGGCATGACGCCGCGCTGGCGGCCGCTGCCCCGCAGCGGCGGGCCGCGACCGCCCGGCGCGCTGGCGCTCGCGGGCGGGCCGCTCTGGTTTGCCGACGTTGCGCTGCACCGGCCGGGCCGGGCGCCGGAGCTGCGGTCCGTGTCGGAGCTGCCCGAGGCGGAGCGCGCTCTCCTGACCGCGCCGCGGGCGGCGGTCGCCGGGCTGTCGCTCGACCGGCCGCGGATCATGGGCATCCTCAACGTCACCCCGGACAGCTTTTCCGACGGTGGCGCGCATGTGACCCTCGACGCCGCGGTGGCACGGGCGCGGGCGATGCTGGCGGAGGGGGCCGACATCCTCGACATCGGCGGCGAGTCGACCCGCCCGGGGGCCGAGCCGGTGCCGCCGGAGGCGGAGGCGGACCGGGTGGTGCCGGTGATCGCCGCGCTGCGGGCGGCGGGGATCGCGGCGCCGATCTCGATCGACACGCGGAACCCGGCGGTGGCGGTGGCGGCGTTCGCGGCGGGAGCCGATCTCTGGAACGACGTGGCGGCGCTCGGGCACGCGCCGGAGGGGCTGGCGGTGGCGGCGGCGTCGGGGCGTCCGGTCTGTCTGATGCACGCGAAGGGCGACCCGAGGACGATGCAGGAGGCGCCGGTCTATGGCGACGTGCTGCTCGAGGTGGCGGGGTTTCTCGCCGCGCGCGTTGCGGCGGCGGAGGGCGCGGGGATCAGCCGGAGCGCGATCCTGGTCGATCCGGGGATCGGCTTCGGCAAGACCGTCGCGCACAACCTGACCCTGATCCGGGGGCTCTCGATGCTGCACGGGCTCGGCTGCGGCATCCTGTTCGGGGCGTCGCGCAAGCGGTTCATCGGCACGATCGCCGACGTGCCCGTCGCGGCGGAGCGGGTGGCGGGCTCGGTCGCGGTGGCGCTCGAGGCTTTGCGCCAGGGGGCGCAGGTGCTACGAGTGCATGACGTGAAAGAGACCCGGCAGGCGGTCGCCCTCTGGTCCGCCCTGAACGGGATCCAGGAGTAGAGGCATGGCAAGGAAGCTCTTCGGCACCGACGGCGTTCGGGGCCGGGCAAATGATGCGCCGATGACGCCGGAAACCGCACTGCGGCTCGGTCAGGCCGCGGGGCGGTATTTCACCAGCGGCGGGCATGCGCATCGCGTGCTGATCGGCAAGGACACGCGGCGCTCCGGCTACATGCTGGAAACGGCGCTGACCGCGGGGTTCACCTCCGTCGGGATGGACGTGTTTCTGGTCGGGCCGGTGCCGACGCCGGCGGTGGGGATGCTGGCGCGCTCGATGCGGGCGGATCTCGGCGTGATGATCTCGGCCTCGCACAACCCGTTTCAGGACAACGGCATCAAGTTCTTCGGGCCGGACGGCTTCAAGCTCAGCGACGCGGCGGAGGAGGAGATCGAGGCGCTGCTCGACGCCGCGCCGGAGCTGGCCGAGCCCGCGCTGATCGGCCGGGCGCAGCGCATCGACGACGGGCGCGGGCGCTACATGGAGTTCGCCAAGACCACGTTCCCGAAGGGCCTGCGGCTCGACGGGCTGAAGGTGGTGGTGGATTGCGCCAACGGCGCCGCCTATCGCACCGCGCCGGAAGTGCTGTGGGAGCTGGGCGCCGAGGTGGTGCCGCTCGGGGTCTCGCCCGACGGGTTCAACATCAACAAGGGCGTCGGCTCCACCCATCCGCAGGCGGCGGTCGCGGCGGTGGTGGCGCATCGCGCCGACCTCGGCGTGACGCTGGACGGCGATGCCGACCGGGTGATGATCGTCGACGAGAAGGGCGTGGTGGCGGACGGCGACCAGCTGATGGCGCTGATCGCCGACCGCTGGGCGGCGGAAGGGCGGTTGGCCAAGGGAACGCTGGTCGCGACGGTGATGTCGAACCTCGGGCTGGAGCGGCACCTTTCGGCACAGGGCCTGACGCTGCTCCGGACGGCCGTGGGCGACCGGTACGTGGTCGAGGCGATGCGCGCGGGCGGCTACAGCCTCGGGGGCGAGCAGTCGGGGCACATCGTGATGACCGACTACGTGACCACCGGCGACGGGCTGATCGCCGCGCTGCAGTTCCTCGCGGCGATGGTGGAGACCGGGCGGCGGGCGAGCGAGCTGGCGCGGGTTTTCCCGGCGTTTCCGCAGGTTCTTGCCAACGTGCGGTATCAGAAGGGCCGCGCGCCGCTGGACGAGGCCAGCGTCAAGGCGGCGATCGCCGCGGCGGAGGCGCGGATCGACGGGCGCGGCCGGCTGCTGATCCGCAAGTCCGGGACCGAGCCGCTGGTGCGCATCATGGGCGAGTGCGAGGATCCCGAGCTGCTGCGCCGGGTGGTGGGCGACATCGAAGCCGAGGTCGCCCGCTTCGCGTGAGCGGGCGCAGCGCAGCCGGCGGGGTCGGGGCTAGCGCCGCAGCGGGGCGGTCGGCCTGGCTGCGCGGGTGGCACGGGTCCGGTCCGGGCCCATGCCACCGGCCGTTCGTCAGACGAGGTTGTCGTCTTCGTCCTCGTCGTCGTCCTTGCCCGGCGCGATGTTGAAGAACGCCTCGGCGTCGGCCTTGGCGGCCTCGGGCGACAGGCGCTCGTCCTTGCGGCCGAGGGTGAAGGTCTCGATCCCGGCCACGTGCGAGGGGATGCGCGGCTCGGGCTCCATGGAGAGCGACTGCTCGATCGAGACGAGCTTCATCCGGTCGGCGTCGCTCATCACCTCGTCGCCGGGCACCCGTTTCACCGCCTTCGCGACGGCGCTGTCGAGTTCCATCTGCTTGCAGAGGCCGAGAGCGACCGGATCGACCGGCGCGATGTTGGCGATGTTCCAGTGGCTGCGGTCGCGGATCGACTCGATCGTGGGCTTGGTGGTGCCGACGAGCTTCGAGATCTGGCCGTCGGAAAGCTCCGGGTGGAACTTCACCAGCCAGGCGATCGCGGCCGGGCGGTCCTGGCGCTTGGAAAGCGGGGTGTAGCGCGGGCCCTTGCGCTTGGCTTCGCCATCGGCGGCGGGGTTGTGGTAGAGGCGCAGCTTGTGCAGCTTGTTCGCCTCGGCGCGGCGGATTTCCTCGGCGGTGAGCTGGCGGTTCGCCACCGGGTCGAAGCCCTTGATGCCCTGTGCCACCTCGCCGTCGGCGATGCCGTTCACCTCGAGCTCGTGGAGGCCGCAGAAATCGGCGATCTGCTGGAAGGTGAGGGTGGTGTTCTCGACGAGCCACACGGCCGTCGCCTTCGGCATCAGGGGGAGCGCCATGGGTGTGGTTCCTTCTCCAAAACAAGCCTCTCCCGCGTCCGAAAACTCGGGTGCGCCGGGGCGCGAGGATCGGTTTTCGCGGGAGGAATGGCCCGCTATATAGTCCCGATGGGCAGGATGATAAAGAGGCTTTCGCGGTCGGGCGCGCGGGCGGCGGCGGCGGCCGGGGTGATGGCCGTGCTCGCGCTCGGGTCTGGCCGTCCGGTTGCGGCGTTCGACTACTACGTGATGGCGCTGACCTGGACGCCGACCTGGTGCCTGACGGACGGCGGGCCCGACGATGCGCGCCGGGGCGGGCAGTGCGATCCGGGCCGCCGGCTCGGGTTCACGCTGCATGGGCTCTGGCCGCAGGACGCGGCCGGCGGCTGGCCGGAGTATTGCGAGACCGATGCGCGCGACCCGGAGCGGCGCGAGACGGCGGCGATGGCCGACGTGATGGGCTCGGGCGGGCTCGCCTGGTACGAGTGGAAGAAGCACGGCCGGTGCAGCGGGCTGGAGCCCGAGGCGTATTTCGGCGCGGCGCGGCGGGTCTTCGAGGCGCTGGCGCTGCCGGCGCCGGCGCGCGGGCGGGCGTCGGCGGGCGCGATCGAGGCGGCGTTCCTCGCGGCCAACCCGGCGCTGTCGCCGGAGGGGGTGATCGTCACCTGTGGCGGCGGGCGGCTGCAGGAGGTCCGCATCTGCCTGACGCCGGAGTTCGCGCCGCGGGCCTGCGGGGCGGACGTGCAGGCCGACGCCTGTCGGGTGCGCGGGCCGCTCGACGTGCTGGGCGGGCGGTAGCGTGGCGGCGGAGGCGGGCGGGTTTCGCATCCTGCACGGCTATCTCGGCATCCCGGCGCAGGAGGCGATGCGGGACGCGATCCGCGAGGTGGCGCGCGCGGCGCCGTTCTTTCACCCGATGACACCCTGGGGCAAGCCGATGCGGGTGCGGATGACCTCGGCCGGCAGGTATGGCTGGTACAGCGACCGCAAGGGCTATCGCTACGTGCGGCAGCATCCGTCCGGCGTGGCGTGGCCGGCGATCCCGGAGGCCGTGCTCGACGTGTGGCGGGCGCTGGCGAGCGGCGAGCGGATGCCCGACTGCTGCCTCGTCAACTTCTACGACGCGGGCGCGCGGATGGGTCTGCACCGGGATGCGGACGAGGCCGATTTCGGCTGGCCGGTGCTGTCGATCAGCCTGGGCGACCCGGGACTGTTCCGCATGGGCGGGCCGGAGCGGAGCGATCCGACGCGCTCGGTCTGGCTCGAAAGCGGCGACGTGGTGGTGATGGGCGGTGCGGCGCGGCTCGCCTATCACGGGATCGACCGGATCCGCGCCGGCGGCTCGCGGCTGCTGGCCGACGGTGGGCGGATCAACCTGACGCTGCGGGTGGTGGACTGAGGGACCGTTCGAAAACCCGGACGGGTCGGCCTGGCGCCGAATTTCCAGACAGCTTCCGGGGCGGACTCAGTGCATCGCCTCTTCCAGTGTCGGCTTGCCGATGGCGGCGAGCACGGCCGTCCTGTCGGCCGGGCAGGCAGCGGTGGTTGCGGCGTCGGCGTTGGCGAGCACGCCCTGCAACGCCTCGGGGTCGAGGTTGTAGGCGTCGCCGACCGCGATCGCGAGGTCGGCGCCGACCATTTCCGGTATGGCGCCCGGCGCCCCTGCCGCGACCGTCTTCAGGATCGGGCATAGTCCTCGGCATGAGCGGCAAGGCCGGAGCAGAGCAGGAGTGCGCAGGCGGGAAGAAGGCGGTGCATGATGGCGGATCTCGCGTGTCGCGAGGCGCCATCCTGCACGTCAGATGTCGATCTGCATAGCCTTGCCGGCCGCCTGCGCCAGCTCGACCACCCTCGCCGCGACGGCGAGATCCTGCAGGCCGACGCCGGTGCCGTCGAAGAGGGTGATCTCGTCGGCCGAGGTGCGGCCCCTGTGGGTGCCGTTGATGACGGCGCCGATCGGGGTGATGTCGGCTTCGGCGATCAGGCCGGCGGCGATGGCGTGCTGGGCCTCGCCGATGGTGATCGACTGGGCAACCTCGTCGGTGAAGACGGTGGCGCGTCCGAGGAGCGCGGCCTCGACTTCCTGCTTGCCCTTGGTGTCGGTGCCCATGCAGGCGAGGTGCGTGCCGGGCCTGACCTGCGCCGCGGTCAGGATCGGCGCGAACGACGAGGTGATCGAGATGATGACGTCGGCCTCGGCGCCGAGCTGGTCGAGCGTGACGGACTCGAAGGGGAGGCCGGCGGCCTCCGCCACCTCGGCGAGGCGGGGCAGCATCTCGGGGTGCAGGTTCCAGCCGATGACCTTTTCAAAGCCGCGCTGGCGCAGGGCGGCGCGGAGCTGGAAGGCCGCCTGGTGGCCGGCGCCGATCATGCCGAGGACTTTCGCGTCGGCCCGGGCGAGATGCTTGATCGAGACGGCGGACGCGGCGGCGGTGCGGGCGGCGGTGAGGTAGTTGCCGCCGATCATCGCGGTCGGCCGGCCGGTGGCCGGGTCGAAGAGGAAGACGGTCGACTGGTGGTTGGTGACGTTGCGGCGCGCGAGGTTGTGCGGCCAGTAGCCGCCGGCCTTCACGCCGAGGGTCGCGCCGGCACGGTCGTAGCCGCCCTTGAAGCCGTAAAGGGCATCCTCGGGCGCGCCGAGCGCCTCGCGGACCACGGGAAAGTTCTCGGCATCGCCGCGGGCCATGGCGGCGAACACCTGTTCGACCGGGGCGAAGGCGTCCTCGAGGGAGAGGAGACCCGGGCAGGCGGATTCGGGGACGACGATCATGGGGCGCGGGCTCCTTCTGACGGGGGAGGGCGGCGACGGGGGCATCGAGCCCCCGTCGCCGCCCGGCATTCGCCGCCAGCGCCCTGTCGGTGGGCGTGGCGCGGGCGGAGGGTTCGGGACGCGGCCGTTGCCGCGAAGGCGTGCGCGCAGGTGCGCGCAGAGTCTTTCTTGCTTGTTTTCCGGCTGTTGCCGGAAAACCGACTGCTCTCCAGGTTTCAAGGCCGTATGAAGACCGCCGGGGAGCGCGAGCGGCCGCAGGCGGGTCGCTCGCGTCGGGCCGGGTGGCGGGGTCAGTACGCCTTGCCGCGGGCGCTGACCGGCCAGAGGGTCTCGACCTTGCCGTTCCGCACGCCGACGTACCAGTCGTGCACGTTGCAGGTCGGGTCGCAGTGGCCGGGAACGAGCTTCAGCTTCTCGTTGATCGCGAGCACGCCGCCCTTGTCCTCCACGACGCCGTGCTCGTCGGAGCACTTGATGTACTTCACGTCCGTGCGGCCGTAGACGAAGGGCAGGCCGGAGTCGACCGACTGCGCCTTCAGGCCGGCGTCGACCACCGCGAGCTGCGGCTTGGCGTGGGACATGACGCTCGTCAGGATGAAGAGCGCGTTCTCCCACTCGCCGGCGTCGATGCGCTGGCCGTCCTTGTCGTGGATGCGGCCGTAGTCGGCATCCATGAAGGCGTAGGACCCGCACTGCAGCTCGTTGTAGACCCCGGAGGTCGACTCGAAATAGTAGCTGCCGGTGCCGCCGCCGGAGACGAGCTCGGGCTTCAGGCCGATGGCTTCGAGCGCCTGGACGGCGTCCTTCACCTGGGCGATGGCGGCGTCGAGCTTGGCCTTGCGCGCCTCGAAGTCGTCGAGGTGCTGCATCGCGCCCTGATACGCCTGGATTCCGGTGAACTTCAGGCCGGGCGCGGCGGCGATCGCCCTGGCGATCTCGACGACGGCATCAGTCGTCGTCACGCCGCAGCGGCCGGCGCCGCAGTCGATCTCGACGAAGCACTCGATGGTGGTGCCGTGCTTCTGCGCGGCCTTCGAGAGGTCGGCCACGTTGGTCGCGTCGTCGACGCAGACGATGACCTTGCCGCCGGAGATCTTCGGGAGCCGTGCGAGGCGGTCGATCTTCGCCGGGTCGCGGACCTGGTTCGAGACGAGGATGTCCCGGATCCCGGCGCGGGCGAAGACTTCGGCCTCCGAGACCTTCTGGCAGCAGACGCCGATCGCGCCGCCAAGCTCCATCTGGAGCTTCAGCACGTCGACGGACTTGTGCATCTTGCCGTGCGCCCGGTGGCGCATGCCGTGCGCCCTGGCGTAGTCGCCGAGCTTCTTCACGTTGCGCTCGAGGGCGTCGAGGTCAAGGATCAGGCAAGGCGTCTGGATGTCCTCGTAGGCCATGCCGACGGTGGCGGGGACGTCGTAGCCGACCTCGAGGTCGATGGTTTCCTGCTTGGTCATGGGTTCCCCTCCGGTCAGTTGTTCCAGGGCAGCTTGTCGAGGTCGACATTGCCGCCGGTGATGACGACGCCAACGCGCTTGCCGGCGAAGACGTCGCGGTTCTTCAGGATCGTCGCGAGCGGCACCGCCGAGGATGGCTCCATCACGATCTTCATCCGCTTCCAGATCAGCTTCATCGCCTCGATGATCTCCGGGTCGGAGGCGGTGAGCACGTCGGTGACGTAGCGCGAGACGAAGTGCCAGGTGCGCTCCTTCAGCGGCACCAGCAGGCCGTCGGCGACGGTCTTGGGCGCATCATAGGCGATGATCCGGCCCTGCTTGAACGACTGGTAGGCGTCATCCGCCTGCTCCGGCTCGGCGGCGTAGATCTTCATCTCCGGCGCGATGTTGGACAGCGTCAGGCAGGTGCCCGAGATCATGCCGCCGCCGCCGATCGGGGCGACGATGGCATCGAGGGGCCCGAGTTCCTCGACGATCTCCTTGGCGCAGGTGCCCTGGCCCGCGATGACGCGCTCGTCGTTGTAGGGGTGGACGAAGTCGGCGCCCGTCTCGGCCTGCACCTTGGCGAAGGTCTCCTCGCGCGAGCTGGTCGAGGGCTCGCATTCGGTGATGATGCCGCCGTAGCCGCGCACCGCGTCCTTCTTGGCCTGCGGGGCGGTGCGCGGCATCACCACGTGGCAGGGGATGCCGCGGCGGCCGGCCGCGTAGGAGAGCGACAGGGCGTGGTTGCCCGACGAGTGGGTGGCGACGCCCTTCGCGGCCTTTTCCTCCGAGAGGCCGAAGACCGCGTTCGAGGCGCCGCGCACCTTGAAGGCGCCCGCCTTCTGCAGGTTCTCGCACTTGAAGAACAGCTCGGCCCCGGTCAGCTCGTTCAGCACGCGGGAGGTGAGGATCGGCGTCTTGTGGATGTAGGGGCGGATGCGCTCGTGGGCGGCGAGCACATCGTCCCAGGTCGGGATGTAGAGGTCTTCTGCCGTGTCGAGGGTCATGTCAGGCGGCCTTCTGCATTGCGGCGGCCGTGCCGCGATAGTAATCCTGCGCCGCGGCGACGCCGCTGCCAAGGCGGATCGGGAAGCCGAGGTCGGCCATCGCCATCTCGGCGGCCGCGAGGCCGGAGAGCGCCATGACGTCGGTCAGCGAGCCGAGATGGCCGATGCGGAACACCTTGCCCGCGACTTCGCCGAGGCCGACGCCGAACGCGACGCCGTACTTGTCGGCGGCGTGGGTGACGACCTTGGTGCCGTCGAGACCCTCGGGGACGACGATCGCCGAGACCGTGTCGGAATAGAGATCGGGCGAGGCGGCGCAGAGCTTCAGGCCCCAGCCGGCGACGCCGCGCCGGATCCCCTCGGCGATGCGATGGTGGCGGGCGAAGACGTTCTCGAGCCCCTCCTCGTTCAGCATCTCGAGCGCGGTCGAGAGGCCGCAGAGCAGCTGCACGGGGGGCGTGTAGGGATAGCCGCCCTTGGCGTTCGCGCCGAGCATGTCGCGGACATCGAGGAACGCGCGGTGGCCCTTCGCGGTCTCCATCGCGGCCATCGCCTTCGGCGAGAAGCCGACGATGGCGAGGCCGGCGGGCAGCATGAAGCCTTTCTGGCTGCCGGTGACGGCGGCGTCGACGCCCCATTCGGAAAAGCGGAAGTCCATCGAGGCGATCGAGGAAACACCGTCGACGAAGAGCATCGCCGGGTGGTTGGCGGCATCGAGGGCGCGGCGGACGGCGGCGACGTCGGAGCGGACGCCGGTCGCGGTCTCGTTGTGGGTGACGAGGACGGCCTTGATCGTGTGATCCTTGTCGGCCTTCAGCGCCTCCTCGAACTTGTCGGCCGGGCAGCCGGTGCCCCACGGCGCGTGGACGACCTGCATGTCGAGGCCGTGGCGCTGGCAGAGGTCGATCCAGCGGTGCGAGAACATGCCGTGGCGCGCCGCCAGAACCCGGTCCCCCGGCGACAGGGTGTTGGTGACGGCCGTCTCCCAGCCGGCGGTGCCGGTGGCCGGGAAGAAGGCGACCTCGCCCTCGGTCATCTTCAGGACATCCTTCACGCCCCGGAACAGCGGCTTGAACAGCGCCGTGAAGCTCGCCGAGCGATGGTCGATCGTGGGGACGTTGACCGCCGCACGCAGCCGCTCGGGAATGTTCGTCGGGCCGGGGATGAAGACGGGGTTCTGGCTGGACATGGGCGCTTCCTCTCGTTTCTGCCGATCGGTGTACCAGCCGGGCGGCGAATCGACAATTTTTTTGAAATATTTTTTCATGAATGCCGAAAATAGAGCAGGATGCTGGTTTCCTTCGCGTTTTCGTTTTTCGTTTCGGCGTCGGGCGCTTGGCCCGGGCGCCGCTGGTGCCGAGAGGTCAGAGGATGAAGTCGGCCGCGGTGTAGCTGCTGGCGCTGACGGACGCGCCGTCGTTGATCGCGAGATCGAACTCGGGCTCGAGGCCGCCGGTGACGCTGCCGCGGTTGGCGACGGTGCTCTCAAAGCTGGCCGTGAAGGCGGCGCCGGTGGCGCCGATCCGGCCGCTTGTGCCGACGGTGAGGTCGAAGGTCTGGCCGAGTTCCGAGAAGACACCGCCGTTGATCGTCGCATGCAGGTTGTCGAGGCCCGCGGCCGCGAAGATGTTATATTCGCCGTCGTTGTAAAGGCTTACGTCCTTGTGGAGGATTGAGCGGTTTCCTCGGTACAGCAGCGACGCGCGGTTCTTCCCGGAGGCTGCCGCGCGGTCTTCAATGACTGCGAATCGAGGATGCGCCCGACGCCGGGACTTTGCCAGAGGTGTTCGGCCCGCGCGGTGCTCGGCGCGTCAGCGAGGCTCGATTTCGGTCGCGAGCCACCAGACGGTGCCGTTCGGGTCGGCGACGCCGCCGCGGCGGTCGCCGTCGCCCTTCTCGGCGACCGGCTGCTCGACGGTGCCGCCCGCGTCGATGGCGCGGGCAAAGGCGGCGTCGACGTCGGGGAGATAGACGTGGACGTGTGCGGGTGGCACGCCGGGATACTGGCCGCACATCACGACGGTGTCGTCGATGCGCACCTCGGCGTGCTGGATGGTGCCGTCGTCGGCGCGCTTGAGAAAGATCGGCTCCGCGGCGAAGACGGCCCGGACGAAGGCGAGCGTGGCCTCGGCGTCCGGGACGATGAGATAGGGGGCGACACTGGTGTGGCCTTCGGGTTTGTAGGGCATGGCTTCCTCCCGGAGTCTGCAACGCGCGAGGGAGCCAACCGTTCGGAGGGGCGATGGAAAGCACGCAGAAGCGCAGCCGGGGCCGGCCGAAGGCGTTCAGCCCGAACCCCGAGCAGACGACGGTTCAGGCGCTCGACCGGGCGCTCGTGATCCTGAAGGTGCTTGCCGAGGCCGAGGGGATGAGCCTGACCGAGCTTGCGGAGGCATCGGGGCAGGCACCGGCGACGGTGTACCGCGTTCTCTCGACCTACGCCGCGCACGGCATGGTGGAGGTGCAGCCGGCGACGCAGCTCTGGTTCATCGGGCAGGCGGCGTTCCGCGTTGGCTCGGCGTTCCTCGGGCGCACCAGCCTCGTCGAGCAGGCCCGCGTCGTCATGCGGGAGCTGATGGCGGACACCGGCGAGACGGCGAACCTGGCGATCGCCGACGGTGGACAGGTGGTGTTCCTGAGCCAGGTGGAGACCCACGAGCCGATCCGGGCGTTCTTCCGCCCCGGCACGCGCGGCCCGATCCATGCAAGCGGCATCGGCAAGGCGCTGCTCGCCTATCTGGCGCCGGCGGTGGTGGAGCGGATCGTGCGGGAGCAGGGGCTGGCGTCGTTCACCCCGAAGACGATCACCGACCCGGGTCGGCTGGCGGCGGAGATGGCCGAGATCCGGGCGCGCGGCTGGGCGGTGGACGACGAGGAGCGTACGGAGGGGATGCGCTGCATCGCCGCGCCGATCTTCAACGAGTTCCGCGAGGCGGTGGCGGGCGTCTCGATCAGCGGGCCGGTGGTGCGGATGGACCGGGAGCGGGGCCGCGGGTTCGGCGAGCGGGTGCGGGCGGCGGCCGACCGGATCACCGAGGCGATCGGGGGGAGGGCGGCGTGACCGGATCGCCGAGATCGACGTAGTTCTCCGGGCGGAAGCGCGGGGTGCAGAGGCAGTGGAATTCCAGCGGCACGTCGCCGGTGGCGGTGATGCGCTGGGGGATGCCGGGCGGGATCAGCACGCGGTCGCCGGGGGCGACGGGCGCGGAGGTGCCGGCGATCTCGACGATGCCGGTGCCCGACAGGATCACGTAGCGCTCGACGGTGCCGGTGACGGCGTGCAGGCGCGTGGTCACGCCCGGGGAGACGCGCGCGAGGGCGAGCGAGGCGTCGGGGCTCTCGGCGATGTTGAGAAGCTCGGTGATCGAGCAGCGCTCGTCGGTCATGAACTCGGCCGGGAACGGGCCGGGGACGAGCCAGGGCGGCATCGGCGACTCCTCGCGCGGGACTGGCGCGACTATCGCGGGCGGAGGAGTAGCGTTCAAGCGCCCGGGGCGCGAGGCACTTGCGCCGCCCGAACGCCTCTGGCTCGGGCGGCGATGAAGATCCCGGCTGGGCCGGGCCGGTTACTGGTTGTCGCGGTCGAACTTCGCCGCGGCGATCTCGGTCAGCGACAGGTTGGCGGCTTCGGCGGTCGAGAGGCCGGCGTTGGCCACCAACTGCGCCCGGGAATGATCGTCGATCGAGCGGGTCGCGAGCGAGGCGCCGAGGCTGCCCGGGCGGATCTGGCCGGAGTCGCTGGCGTCGCGGGTGAACTTCACCGCCGCGATCTGGCCGAGCGTCAGGCGCTCCGCGGCGTCCGCCGTGAGGCCGGCGGTACGGGCGAGGTTGGCGCGGCCCTCTGCGCTGGCCTGCGCTGCGGGCTGCGCGTTCTGGGTGAAGCCGGCATCGCGGTTGAACTTCGCCTGGGCGATCTCGGTCAGGCTGAGGCCGGCCGCTTCCGACCGGGTGAGGCCGGCGTTGGCGGCGAGCTGGCTGTCGGCGAGCGCCGGGCCGGCGAGAGACAGGGCGAGGGCGGCGGCAAGGGGGGTCAGATAGGTCTTCATGACGGTCACTCCGTGGTCGGCTCATTCTCCCGAGGATCGGTAGATGCCGATGCATGGAGATATATGCCGATGCATGGAGGTGGCAATGTGGATGCGCTTGCATATATCGCAACGCTGCGTTTCCCGATCGGCACCCCTGCGGCCCGTCCCTCCGCTGGCTTGTTGCGTTGGCTGCGAGCGCATATGTTTCTGGCCATGTCACATCCCGAGCCCTGTGAATCCGCCGTCCGCGCCTGGTCGCAGCTGATGCGCGCGCATCAGGCGGCGGTGACGCACGTGCAGGGCGCGATGAAGGCGGCCGACCTGCCCTCGCTCGGCAGCTACGACGTGCTGCTGGAGCTGGAGCGGGCAGGCGATCAGGGGGTGCGGCCGGTTGCGCTGGAGCGCGAGCTGGCGATGCCGCAATACGGCCTGTCACGGCTGCTGGCGCGGCTCGAGGACATGGGGCTGGTCGAGCGGCGCAGCTGTCCGGGGGACGGCCGGGGGCAGACGGTGTTCGTCACCGACGCGGGCCGCGAGATGCGGCGGCGGATGTGGTCGGTCTACGCGCCGGCGCTGCACGAGGCGATCGGTCGGCGCCTGTCGGCCGAGGAAGCCGAGGGGCTGGCCGAGCTGCTCGGCCGGCTGCTGGCGCCGGGTTCGTGCGGCACCGCCGAGGGGCGTTGACAGACACGAACCCGGCGTGTCACGCCTGCGCGAGCCACCGACCCCCGGGAAACCGGCTTGTACGATCTCGTCATCACCAATGCTCTCGTGGTCACGGCTGACGCCGCCGGCACCGTCATGCCCGATGGGGCCGTGGCGGTCTCGGGCGGGCGGATCGCCAGGATCGGGCCGGCGGCGGAGATCGGCGGCGATCCGGCGGCGCGGGGGGCGTCGGAGGTGATCGACGCGGGCGGCATGCTGCTGATGCCCGGCCTCGTCAACATGCACTGCCACGCCGGCGACAGCCTGTTCCGCGGGCTGGTCGAGGACCTGCCGCTCGAGCCATGGTTGCAGACCGTGTGGAAGGCGGAAGGCGCGATCCTCGACCGCGAGACGGTGCGGCTCGGGGCGACGCTCGGGTTTGCCGAGCTGCTGCTCGGCGGCGTCACCACCACGATGGACATGTTCTGGTATCCCGACGAGACGGTCGCCGCCGCGCGCGCCGTCGGGATGCGGGTGGCGGCGGGCGGCATCTTCTTCGACGGGCGCGGCATGGACCGGGTGGACGGCCCGGCGCGGCTGGCCGAGGCGGCGGCGTTCTTCGATCGCTTCGGCGCCGAGGAGGACGTGTTCCCCGGCTGCCTGCCGCATGGCGCCTACACCGTCGGGCCCGAGAGCCTGCGGGCGGCCAAGGCGCTCGCCGACGCGCGGGGCGGATTCTTCTGCACCCATGCGGCCGAGACGCGGGCGGAGCGGCTGGACATCGAGACGCGCTATGGCCGGTCGGTGATCCGGCATCTCGACGCGCTCGGCCTGCTCGATGCGCGGACGGTGCTGGCGCACTGCGTCTGGCTCGATGACGAGGAGATCGCGCTCCTGGCCGAGCGCGGTGCGACGGTCGTGCACAACCCGATGTCGAACCTCAAGCTCGCGAGCGGCTTTGCCCGGGTGCCGGAGATGCTGGCGGCGGGGGTGAGGGTCACGCTCGGGACCGACGGGGCGATCTCGGGCAACGATCTCGACCTCTGGATGGCGCTCCGGCTGGCGGCGACGCTGCACCGGGCGGCGTCGCTCGATGCGCGGGTGGTGACAACGGCGCAGGCGCTGGCCATGGTGACACGCAATGCGGCCGCGGCGCTGGGCGCGGCGGATCGGCTGGGCACACTGGAACGGGGGAAGCTCGCGGACATGATTCTTGTCGACTTGCGCCGGCCGCACGCGGTGCCGCTGTTCGATGCGGCGACGCACCTGGTGTTCTCGACCGCGAAATCCGACGTGCGGCACGTCTTTGTCGCCGGGCGGCAGGTGGTGCGCGATGGTGCGCTGGTGCAGCACGACCTAGACGGCACCCTCGACCGGGTGGCCGCGCTGGCGCCGCGGATCGCGGCGAGCGTGCGGGCATGAGCGGCGAGCGGCTGACGGCCGCGATGGACGCGCTGGCGGGCCGGACGGGCGCGCCGGTCGAGGTCGCGCTCATCCTCGGCTCGGGTCTCGGCGGGCTCGCCGATGCGGTGGAGGTGGATGCGACCATCCCCTACGGCGAGATTCGCGGGCTGCCGGTTGCGACGGCCCCGGGGCACGCCGGGCAGCTGGTGATCGGACGGCTGGCCGGGCGCCGGGTGGCGCTGATGCAGGGGCGGCTGCACCTCTACGAAGGGCTGACGCCCGCCGACATCGCGCTTTCGGTGCGCATCCTGCGCCGGCTGGGCGCCGGGGCGCTGGTGGTGACGAATGCCGCCGGCGCGCTCGACCCGGGCTTCGTGCCGGGCGATATCATGCTGATCGAGGACCACCTGAACCTGACGGGGGCAAACCCGCTGATCGGCCGGAACGACCCGTCGATCGGCCTGCGGTTCCCGGACATGTCACGGGCCTATGATCCGGCCTATCGGGATCTGGCGCGGGCGGTCGCGGCCGAGGCGGGCATTGCCCTGCGCACGGGGATCTATGCCGGCGTCACCGGCCCGTCGCTCGAGACCTCGGCGGAGCGGCGTTGCATGCAGGCGTCCGGCGCGCAGGCGGTGGGCATGTCGACGGTGCACGAGGTGATCGCGGCCGTGCACTGCGGCCTGCGGGTGCTGGCGTTCTCGGCGATCACCAATGAGGCGACCGGCGGGCCGGACCAGGGCGAGGACACCATCGAGCGCGTGCTGGAGCGGGCCGAGCAGGCCGGCAAGACCCTCGGCGTGCTGCTGGAGCGCCTCCTGCCGGCGCTCTGAGGCGCGCATGGGCGCGATCTGCGGCGGACGGGAGGGAACGCGCGGCAAACACGGACGTTTTACCACTCAGCCGAGCATTTCCTCGATTGACGGTTGAGCATTCGTTCACCATATACGCCCGACCGCACGTCAAGAAGCGGGTATGTCAGGCAGAGCTTAACGAGTTGTTAGGAACCGTCGTTCACGAATAGGGGTAAACCGGAGGGGATCCCTTGAACGCCAAGCTTGTCATCCTGCTGATCTCCGCCGCTCTCGGCGCTGCCGGTGGCGTGGGGATCTCGATTGCAGCCGGCTGGGGACTTCTCGGCGGCGTGCTGATGTACAGCGCCGGAGGCTCCACGAGCCTGTTCGCCGCCAGCCTGCTGATCCTCGCCGCGGAACGTCCCGCCGGGCGCGCCGCGCACGCCTGACGCCGGGCACTCGCCCTCGCCTCAGCCGGGGGCGACGAGCGGGTCGACCAGCGTTCGCCCGCCATCCACCGACAGAATCTGACCCGTGACGAAGCTTGCCGCCGGCGAGGCGAGGAAGAGGGCTGCCTCGGCGCATTCCTGCGGCTCGCCGGTTCGCCCGAGCGGCGTGAGCCGCGTCAGGGCATCGGTCAGGTCCATATCCGGGATGGCCGCGGCCAGCGCCGCGCCGGGCATCCCGCCGATCGCCAGCGCATTGACCCGAATGCCCTGTGGCGCGAGCGCGAGCGCGAGCACGCGGGTCAGCTGCTCGACCGCGGCGCAGGCCACCGAGAAGCCCAGAAGCTCCGGTGCGGCCCGCTGGCCCAGCACCGACGAGATGTTGAGGATGGCGCGGTCGGCCGGGCGGCGCTCCTCCTCCGCGAGCGCGGTCATGCGCCGGGCGGCGAGCTGACTGAGCCGCAGGGTCGCCACCACGTTTTCGCGCAACGACGCCTCGAGCCCGTCGCCGTCCGGGTCGAGCGGCTTCGAGGCGACGAGCAGCCGGCTGGCGTTCACCAGCACGTCGAGGCCGTCGAACATGTCGAGCGTCGCGGCGAGCAGGTTCGACATGGAGAGCTTTTCGCGCAGGTCGGCCGGGAACGCCTGCGCCTTGCCGTCCCAGCCCTCGGCGCCGAGCGCGGCCGCCTCGCGGGCGAGGCGGGTCTCGTCGACGTCGGACAGCGTGACGTATGCGCCCGCGCGCACGAAGCGACGGGCGATGGCAAGGCCGATGCCGCGCGCGGCGCCTGTCACGATCACCGACCTGCCGGCCATCCCTGCCATGCCACCCCCCAAGGCTTGCCCCGCGGCCGAACCTAGCCGAGCGGGCGGCCCGGCGCGAGGCTCTTGAGGTCGGCCCGCGCGGCGCCCATAGATCGGCGATGGAGCGGCACTTCGACCATATCGTCGTCGGCGCGGGCACTGCGGGTTGCCTGCTCGCGAACCGGCTGAGCGCCGACGCCGCCGCCCGGGTGCTGCTGCTCGAGGCGGGAGGATCGGACAGCTACCACTGGATCCGCATTCCGATCGGCTATCTCTACTGCATCGGCAATCCACGCACCGACTGGATGTACATGACCGAGCCCGATCCCGGGCTGAACGGCCGGCGGCTGCGCTATCCGCGCGGACGGGTGCTCGGCGGTTGCTCGTCGATCAACGGGATGCTCTACGTCCGCGGGCAGGCGCGGGACTTCGACGCCTGGGCCGAGCTGACCGGCGAGGACGCGTGGTGCTGGCAGAACGCGCTGCCGGATTTTCGCGCGCACGAGAGCAACTGGCGGCTCGATGGCGGGCGGGATGCGGCGGCAGAGGCAGTCCACGGGCGCGCGGGCGAGCTGCGGGTGGAGCGCCAGCGGCTGAAGTTTCCGGTGCTCGAGGCGTTCGCCGCCGCCTGCGTCGAGGCCGGGATCCCGGCGCGGGCCGACTTCAACGATGGCGACAACGAGGGCGTCGGCTTCTTCGAGGTGACGCAGCGCCGGGGCTGGCGCTGGAGCGCGGCGAGCGCGTTCCTCCGGCCGATCCGGGGGCGGGCGAACCTGACCGTGCGGACGGGGGCGGAGGTTGACCGCCTGCTGATCGAGCGGCGGCCGGAAGGGCTCGCCTGCACCGGCGTGCTGCTGCGGGGCGGCGAGCGTCTCACCGCCCGGCGCGGCGTGGTGCTGTCGGCCGGCGCGGTCAACAGCCCGAAGCTCCTGCAGCTCTCCGGCCTCGGGCCGGCGGACCTGCTCGCGGCGAACGGCATCGGGGTCGTCGCCGATCTGCCGGCGGTGGGCGGCAACCTCCAGGACCACCTGCAGATACGGAGCGTGTGGAAGGTGACGGGGGCGGGCACGCTGAACGAGCTGTCCCGCGGGCTCGGCAAGGCGCGGATGGCGCTCGAGTACGCATTGCGGCGCCGCGGGCCGATGAGCATGGCCCCGAGCCAGCTCGGCGCCTTCACCCGCTCGGAGCCGGGGCGCAACCATGCGAACGTCGAGTTCCACGTGCAGCCGCTGAGCCTCGATGCCTTCGGCGAGCCGCTCCACGCGTTCCCGGCGATCACCGCGAGCGTCTGCAACCTCAATCCCACCAGCCGCGGGCGGATCGACATCGCGAGCCCGCGGGCCGAGGATGCGCCGCGGATCCGGCCGAACTATCTCTCGACCGACGAGGACCGCCACGTGGCCGCCGAAAGCCTGCGGCTGACCCGCCGGGTCTGCGCCCAGCCGGCGCTCACGCGGTATGCGCCGCAGGAGTGGAAGCCCGGGGTGGCGATCCAGACCGACGACGACCTGATCCGCCATGCCGGCGACATCGCCACGACGATCTTCCATCCGGTCGGCACCACGGCGATGGGCAGGGACGGTGATCCCGAGGCGGTGCTCGACCCGCACATGCGGATGCGCGACGGCCGCGGCGGCCTCGTCGCCGGCCTGCGGGTGGTGGATGCGGGGGCGATGCCGGTGATCCCGAGCGGCAACACCAACGCGCCGGTGCTGATGATGGCGGAGAAGGCGGCGCGGTGGATCCTCGCGGAGGGGTGAGGGGTGTTTGACGGCTGGTGCGTGAGAGGCTGGCGACCCGACTGCGCGACGGTGGAGAAAGCCCCCGGCCTTCGCGGGGTGAAACGGTGACGCCAGACGGATTTGGCGGGTGACAAATCCGTCCGCGTCTGCCCCGTCGTGCCGCAGGCACGCCTCCGGCGTGACGGGGGGCAGGCGCGTTGCCGCGCCAGCCGGGGCAGCCACGGACGGATTGGCGCCCTTCCGCAGAAATCTCCACCCCTGACGGCCTCCGCGCGGTCCCCGCGCTCCCCGCCGTTGGCGCGGCCAACGCAGTGCGTTGGCTTGTCGCGCCGGTGACTCGCGTGCGCGAGCGCACGCTTCGGTCGATCGGTACGTGGTGGTCCGGACCCCTCACCTCCGCGCCCGCCGGCCCGGCACCTGCCCCCCTTGCTCTCCCTCTCCGGCCCCGCCACTCTCCCGCCAATCGCAGGGGAGGCCCGACCATGATCCGCACCGTCGTCTGGAACGAGTTCGTCCACGAACAGGAAAACCCGCTCGTCCGCTCGATCTATCCCGAGGGGATCCACGCGACGATCGCCGAGGCGCTGGGGCGTGATCGGGCGATCGCCGCATCGACGGCGGTGCTGCCGGAAGAGGAGCACGGGCTGCCCGCCGAGCGGCTGGCCGAGACCGACGTCCTGCTCTGGTGGGGACACAAGGCCCATGGCCGCGTCGACGATGCGATCGTCGAGCGGGTGGTGCAGCGGGTATGGGAGGGGATGGGGCTGATCGTGCTCCACTCCGGGCACTTCTCCAAGCCGTTCAAGCGGCTGATGGGCACGCCGTGCAGCCTGCGCTGGCGCGAGGCGGGAGAGCGGGAACGGATGTGGGCGATCAACCGCTCGCACCCGATCCTCGCGGGGCTCGGCGACCGGATCGAACTGCCCAACGAGGAGATGTACGGCGAGCCGTTCCTGGTGCCTGAGCCGATGGAAACGGTGCTCATCAGCTGGTTCGAGGGCGGCGAGGTGTTCCGCTCCGGCATGACGTGGCAGCGCGGGGCGGGCCGGATCTTCTACTTCCGGCCGGGGCACGAGACGTATCCGACGTACCACGACGCGACGGTGCAGCAGATCCTGCGCAACGCCGTCCACTGGGCGCACAACCCGGCCCCGGCATGGGGCGACGTCTCCGAGGCGCCGAACGTGCCGGTCGACACGGCGCCGGAGCGGATCGAGCAGAAGGGCGGGTCGCTGCACAAGGCCGGCGAGGAGGGCTATCGGTGAGCGGGGGCGAGCAGAGGCTGTTGATGGTCGGCACCGGCGCGATGGCGCGCGCGCACGCGCAGCGCTTCGCCGCGCTGCCGGGGTGCCGGATGGTGGCGGCGGTCGACGTGACCGACGAGCGGGCGCGCGACTTCGCGGCGGCGTTCCAGATCCCGGTGGCGTTCGGATCGCTCGGCGATGCGATCGCTTGGGGCGAGTTCGACGCGGCGGTGAACTCGACGCCGGACGGGGCGCACAAGGCGACGACGCTGCAATTGCTCGAGGCCGGCAAGCCGGTGTTCTGCGAGAAGCCGCTGGCGGTGAACTACCCGGACGCGCTCGAGATGACCGAGGCCGCGGAGGCGGCGGGCGTCGTCAACATGGTCAATCTCACCTATCGAAACGCTGCGGCGGTGCAGATGGCGCGGCAGATGGTGATCGACGGCCAGATCGGCGAGGTGCGCCATGTGCAGGCGAGCTATCTGCAGAGCTGGCTCACCGGGCGGCACTGGGGCGACTGGCGCACGGAGGAGCGCTGGCTCTGGCGGCTGTCGTCGGCGCACGGGTCCAAGGGCGTGCTGGGGGATATCGGGGTGCATATCCTCGATTTCGTGACCTACGGCACCGGCCTCGACATCGTGGCGCTGTCGGCGAAGATGCGGACGTTCGACAAGGCCGACGGCGGCGTGATCGACGTCTACAAGCTCGACGTGAACGACAGCGTGGCGATGACGGCGGAGTTTTCGAACGGCGCGCTCGGGGTCATCCACATGAGCCGCTACGCCACGGGCAAGGCGAACGACCTCGACCTGCTGATCCATGGCGAGAAAGGGGCGCTGAAGGTCTGGGCCAATTCGGACGGGTCGAGCCTCGAGGTCTGCCTCGGGCCGGACATCGAGACGCAGACGTGGAAGCCGCTCGACTGTCCGCCGACGCCGCGCAACGAGACGCGGTTCCTGATCGCGCTGCTTTCTGGCGAGAACGGCGACCCGAGCTTCCGCCACGCGGCCGAGGTGCAGCGCCTGCTCGACCTCGCGTTCGTGTCGGACGCGGAGGGGCGGATGCTGGCGGTGGGCGGCTAGCCCACCAGCCAGAGCGCGAGATAGAGCACGGCCATGCCGCCGAAGATCGCCGCCAGCAGGTTGCGGGTGGCGATGCCGAGCGCGAGCGCGGCGAGGCCGGCGAGGAGCCGCGCGGGATTGGTCTCGCCGCCTGTCGCGTGCGGCCAGACGACGAGCGGCGCGGCGATCGCCGGCATCACCGAGACCGGCACATAGCGCAGCATCCGCTCTGCCCACGCCGGCAGCGAGCGGTCGCCGACGAGCCCGATGAAGGAGTAGCGGATCAGGAAGGTGCCGGCGGCGACGGTGACGATCAGGATCCAGATGCGCGCGCTGTCGCTCATCGCCGCTTCTCCTGCCAGACTTCGGCCAGGGCGCCGGTCGTCATGCCGCCGAGGGCGGCGACGAGCAGGCCGAAGCTGTAGGGCAGGCCGGCGAACGCCAGCGCGAGGACGACGGAGACGAGCGCCGCCGCCATCTGCGGCAGGGTGCGCAGGCCGGGGCCGAAGATCGCGATGAAGGTGATCGGCACGGCGAAGTCGAGGGCGAAGGCGGGCGGGATCGCCCGGCCGAGTGTCGCGCCGAGCCACGTGGCGAAGTACCACGGGATGCAGATCGGCACGGCGCCGCCGAAATAGTGGACGAGCCGCTCGGTCGGTGTCATCGGCGGGCCGAGGGCGACGCGGTTCATCGCCACGCCATAGGTCTGGTCGGTGAGGCAATAGGCGGCGAGCGCGCGGGCGAGCGGCGGGGTGGCGCCGATCTGCTGGGCGAGCGAGGCCGAGTACATGGCGAGGCGCAGGTTGACGGCGAGCGCGGTGACGATGGCAACGATGAGCGGCGCGTGCTCGGACAGGAGCTGCAGCGCGGTGAACTGCGAGGCGCCGGCGATGACGAGCACGGTCATCGACGTCATCTCGGTCAGGCTCCACCCGGCCTCCGACGCGAGGACGCCGAACAGCATGCCGAAGGGGACGATGACGATGAGGAACGGCAACCCGTCGCGAAAGCCGAGCCAGAAGGCGCGGCGCAGGGCGGGTGTGTCGGGACGGGCGGCCGCGTCGGTCAATGGAGCCTCCGGCGGCGCAGGTGCCGGGCCGCGCGGCCCGGACGTTCTAGCGTCCCGGCGCGGGCACATGCAACGGGAGGCGGGGCGGTGATCGTCGGGGTGATTCTGGCAGGCGGGCGGGCGTCGCGGATGGGTGGCGGCGACAAGGCGCTGCTCCGCCTCGGCGGGCGCCCGCTGGTCGCGCGGGTCGCCGAGCGGCTGCGCCCGCAGGTGGAGGCGGTACTGCTCAATGCGAACGGCGATCCCGGGCGGTTCGCCGGGCTCGGGTTCGAGGTGGTGGCCGACACGGTGCCCGACCTGCCCGGGCCGCTCGCCGGCGTGCTGGCCGGGATGGAGCGCGCGGCGGCGATGGGGGCGGCGGCCATCGTCACGGCGCCCTGCGACGCGCCGTTCCTGCCACGCGACCTCTGCACCCGTCTGGCCGGGGCGGGGCCGTTCGTGCTGGCGGCGGGCGGCGACGGGCGGCGGCACCCGACCTTCGGGCTCTGGCCGGTGGACCTGCGTGTGCCGCTGCGGGCCGGGATCGCCGCGGGGGCGCGGCGGGTGGGGGCGTGGATGGCCGAACACGGCGCCGTCGTGGCACGCTTCGACGACGAGGACGCGTTCTTCAACGTCAACGAGCCGGGCGATCTGGTGGCGGCAGAGGCGCGGGTGGCACGCCTGGGTTGAGGAGGCTTGCCGGCGTCCGTGTTTTCCCGGAAGGGAGGAGGCGCGGCGGAATCGCCCGCGCCTTTGCCCGACGAGCCCCCGATTGCGACCGCGCCTGCTCTCCCGACCGGCTCTGCACACCACCGGCTTCTATGTGGCGTTGTTCCTGGCGACGGGGGTGCACCTGCCGTTCTGGCCGCTCTGGCTGGCCGACTGGGGGCTGAGCGCGTCGGAAATCGCGCTCTACACCGCGGTCGGCATCGCGGTGCGGGTGGTGGCGGGGCTGATCATCCCGGCGATCGCCGACCGGCTCGATGCCCGCCGCTGGACGCTGGCCGCATGTGCCGCGGGCGGCGCGGCGCTGTTCCTCGCGCATCTGGCGATCGACACCCGGCCGGTGCTCCTGGCAGCCACGATCGGCACCGGCGTGGCGTTCGCCGGGATCACGCCGATCTCGGAGGCGCTGGGCCTTGCCGCGGCGCGGGCGTGGAATTTTCCCTACGCCCAGGCGCGCGGGATCGGGTCGTCGGGCTATCTGGCGGCGAACGTCGTGGCCGGGCTGCTGATCGGCTGGACCGGGTCGTGGGTGGCGCTCTGGTGGATCGCCGCGTGCCTGCTCGCTGCGGCGGTGCTCGCGGTGGGGCATCCCGGCGGCGGGCGCGGCCGGGCGTCGACGCTGCCGCCGCGGCTGGGCGAGATGGGGCGGCTGATGGTGAACGGCACGTTCCTGCTCTTCATCGGCACGGTCGCGTTCCTGCAGGCGAGCCACGCGGTGCTCTATTCGCTGGCGACCATCCACTGGCGCGACCTCGGCGTGAGCGACGGCGATATCGGCCTGCTGTGGGCGGTTTCGGTGGCGGCGGAGATCCTGTTCATGGTGCTGGTCGGCACGGCCGTGGTCGAGCGGCTGGGGCCGGTCCGGACCATGGCGCTCTCGTGCCTTGCCGGGGTGCTGCGCTGGGGGGTGATGATGTTCGACCCGGTGGGCGCCTGGCTGTGGCCGATCCAGGCGCTGCACTGCCTCACCTTCGGGGCCGGGCACCTCGGGGCGATGGCGTTCATCGCCCGTGCGGTGCCGGATCGGTATGCGGCGGCGGCGCAGGGCGCGTCGGCGACGATGGCGGCGGGCGCGGTGATGGCCTTCGGCATGGTGGTGGCCGCCTGGCTCTATCCGGCGCTGGGCGGGCGCACCTACGGCATCGGGCTCGCGTTCTCGGCGATCGGGCTCGGCCTCTGCGTCGCACTCGGCCGGCGCTGGCGCGGCGGCGAGATCGCGGTGTGACCGCGCGCCGCCCGGCCGGTCAGGGCCTCGGCCGGGGGGCCGGGCGGTCGGCGCGGATCACCTTGTAGATGCCGCCCTCGTCGAGCTTTTCCACGTGCTTGAACGCGGCGGCGAGCGGGCCCTCGTAGGGCAGCTGTCGGTTTGCCACGAGGAACAGCGAGCCCGACGGCTTCAGGATGCGCGCGGCGGCGGCGATGAAGGCGGCGCCGAGGTCGGGCTCGGCGGCCCGGCCCTGGTGGAACGGCGGGTTGGAGATCACCGCATCGTACCGCGCGACCCCGGCGCCGAGCGTGGTCGCGTCGCCCCAGTGAAAGCGGGCGCGCGGATCGGCGATGTTGGCCCGGGCTGCATCGAGCGCGCGCGCGTCCGCCTCGTAGAGGTCGAGCTCGGTGATGCCGGGGTTGCCGTCGAGCGCCTGCGCCGAGAGCCAGCCCCAGCCGGCGCCGAGGTCGGCCACGCGACCCGAGAGCCGCCCCGGCAGCTCGGCGGCGAGGCGGCGGCTGCCCGGGTCTGCATGGTCGGGCGAGAACATGCCGGGCGCGGCGAGAAAGCCGTCGGCATTCGCCCGAAGCTCTGCACCCGCCGCCCAGTCGGCCGCCACGTCGGGCAGCTGCGCCGGGCGGTCGAGCCAGACGACGCGGCCGTGCGCCTTGACGAAGCTGCCAGCCTCGTCGCCCGCGTCGGCGAGGAGCGCCCGCGTCACCTGCCGGGTCAGCGCGTCGACGCCGTCGGCCTTCGAGCCGGCGATCACCAGCCGGCCGCCCGGGTCCAGCATCCCGAGCCCGCGCGCGACGAGGCCGAGATTCTCTGCCCGGCTGCGCCCGAGGCAGACCACGACCGCCGCGGCCCGGGTGTCGTCGGGAAGCCGCGGCTCGACCTGGCGATTCGCCCGGGCGAGGGCGTCGAATGTCGGCCGGAACGTCTGCTCGCAGAGCGCGGCGGGCACGAGGTCGAGAAAGGCGCCGGGCGCGGCGCGGAGGACGGCCACGGCGCCCTCGGGCAGCGCGAGGGCGCCGCTCTCGACGGCGAGGGCGAGTCGGTCGCGATTGGTCATGAGCGGCAGGGCGGTCGCCCTACTCCTTTTCCATGGTGCACTGCAGGGGGTGCTGGTTGCGCCGGGCGTAATCCATCACCTGCGTCACCTTGGTCTCGGCGATCTCGAAAGAGAACACGCCGACCACCGCGAGGCCCTTGCGGTGAACGGTCATCATGATGTCGACCGCCTGATGGCGGTCGATGCCGAAGAAGCGTTCGAGGACATGGACCACGAAGTCCATGGGCGTGTAGTCGTCATTCAGCAGCAGCACCTTGTAGAGCGGCGGTCGCTCCGTCCGCGTGCGCGTTTTGGTGAGAAGGCCGGCGCTGCCGCCAGGGTTTCTCGGATCCGACGCTGTCATCCTGATTCCAAGGGCCAGAGGCCGAAATGTAACGGGTTGGCGTCTACTATAAGCGTTCGGCTGAAATTGGGAAGGGGCGGGGCATGACGTGTCGTCACGCCACGCGACGGGCATGCGCGGGCGGCGTCGGCGTGGGGGGCGTCAGGCAGCAAAAACCCCGGTGGCTGGGCCACCGGGGAAGGTACTCGTCATTCTCGCTCGATACGGGCCGCCAGGGAGGATGAGCGCCCGCGAGAGCGTACCAATCAAGAAACGGCGCTCAGAGGCTGAAGGACTTCATCGCCTCGGTGGCGGCGGTCACGCGCGCGCCGATCGGGGCGCTGATGTCCTTGGCAGCGGCGACGTAGATCTCGTTCATCTTGGTCGCCTGGCTCACGAAGCCCTCGAACGCGGACTGCGCAAAGGAGGTCTGCTTCTCGAACAGCTCGGTCAGGGTCTTCGCGGAGGCGAAATCCTGGGCGGCGGCAACGCCGTCCTCGAACGACTTCTTCGAGTAGGCGGAAATCTCGGTGCCGATGCCTTCGGCGGCCTTGGCGGCGATCTCGGACGACTTCACGAGAGCGTCGACATTCTCCTGCGAGAACGTGGTGAAGCCTTCGACACCCTTCGAGAACTTCTCGAACTGCTCGGTGGCGGTCTTCTGGGCGTCGGCGACGAAGGTCTCGACCTTCGCGGTCGCTTCCTGCACGGCGTTCTGGGTGACGTCGAGGGTCTTCTCGGCAGCAGTCTTGGCGGTCGCGGCGCGGGTGGTCATCTTCTCAATCTCCGGTTTATCGTTCCTCCGATGACATGGGTATACAGGCGATGCTGCATTGCGTCAACAACTTTTGCTGCACTGCATCATGACGTAGGGTAAATTGGCGCTCGGGCACGCGAGCCACACTGCCGCATGCCTTGAAACAAATGTGTTTTCGAGTCGGGAGGCCCATGCTAGCTTAACCGAAAATAAAGCATTCGCCGCGTAGCGTTTGCGATAAACCCGAGGCAAGGCGTCGCAGCACGCCGGAGGCAGTGATGTTCCAGACCGTGTCGCGCGGGGTGATTCTCGCCGTTGTAATGCTATTGCTCGGGACCATGGCGCAGGCCCAGCAATTCGCCACCGTGGTGATGGACGCGCGCACCGGCGCCGTGCTGAAGGCGGTGAACGCCGACAACCGGGCGTATCCCGCGTCGCTCACCAAGATGATGACGCTCTACATCGTCTTCGACGAGCTGAAGTCCGGGCGGATGTCGCTCGACCAGCAGGTGACGATTTCCGAGCACGCGGCGAGCGAGCCGCCGTCGCGCCTTGGCCTGCGGGCGGGCCAGACGATCGAACTGCGCTATTTGATTCGCGCCGCCGCCATCAAGTCGGCGAACGACGCGGCGACGGCGCTCGGCGAGGCCGTGGCCGGGTCCGAGGCGGCATTCGCGGCGCGGATGAACGCCTATGCCCGCGCGATGGGCATGACCAACACCACCTTCAAGAACGCCAACGGGCTGACCCGCGAGGGGCATCTGTCGACCGCGCGCGACATGGCGACGCTGGGGCGGCGGCTGGTCTACGATTTCCCGCAGTATTACAACATCTTCGGCCGGACCTCGACCTCGGCCGGGCTGTCGACGGTGAAGAACACCAACCGCCGGCTGCTCGACGCCTATCCGGGCGCGGACGGGATCAAGACCGGCTACACCAAGGTTGCCGGGTTCAACGTCGTCTCCTCGGCGCAGCGCGGCAATCGCCGGGTTATCGTCGCGATCCTCGGCGAGCGGTCGACGGCGCAGCGCAATGCCGATGCCGCGAAGCTCATGGACTTCGGCTTCTCGGCGATGCCGGCTGTGGCGGCGGTGGTGCCGCCTGCGCCGCTGCGCACGCTGGTCGCGTCGGCCGCACCCGTCGCGAAGGTGGCCGCGCCGCAGCCGAGCGTGTCGGAAGCGATGCCGGTGGTCGCGGACGCGAGCGGCGCGCTGGCGCTGACCCGGCCGCTGCCGCGCGCGCTCGACAGCGCCGAGATCAGCCGCAACAGCGCCAGCATCGCCGCGGCCATCGCCGAGGTGAATTCCGAGTTGGCGACTCAGGCGACGCGCTCTCCGGCGATGGAGGCCGGGGCGCGGCCGCTGCCGCGGCCCGGTGTCGCGTCCGCGGCGGAGCCTGCGTCCGAGCCTGTCGCGCTGGTGGGCCGCGCCTCGACCTTCGCCGTCGCCGAGGCGGTCCTGCCGCAGCGCCGCGACGTGGTGGCCGAGGACGACGCGCTGCCGGCGAGCCCGGCCGGCACCACCGGCGGCAACGAGTGGGGCGTGCAGCTCGGCTCGTACCGCGCCAAGGGCGATGCGGAGCGGCAGCTCCTGACCACGGCGCTGATGGATGTGCCGGCGCTGTCCGGCGGCCTGCGCCGGGTCGAGGCCGCGCGCGTGCAGGGCGTCACCGTCTACCGCGCGCAGTTCGTCGGGCTGGACCAGAAATCGGCCCTCGCGGCCTGCGCCTCGCTGGCCCGGATGCAGGCCGACTGCCTGCCGCTGGCGCCGGGCATCTGATCCCGGCGCCCGGTCGGGGCACCCGTCACAGGATGAAGTCGTCGGCCGTATAGGCCGACGCGCGGACGCCGTGGTCGTCGATGACCAGCCGCAGCTCGACGGCGCGATCCGAATCGGTGTTGGCGAGGACCACGGTATAGCGGCCCTGGTCCACCACGCGCAGGTGCCGGCCGGCACTGCCCCCGAACGCGAAGCTCTGGTTCCCCGCGACGGCGGTGTTGGCGTCGATCGCGGAGACGTCGATCCGGTCGCCGTTGCCGGCACCGGGCGCGTCGAACCCGTCGAGCGTGTCGGAGCCGGTCGCAGGCGATTCGCTGCCGCTGCGGAAGGCGAAGGTGTCGCGGCCCTCGCCGCCCGAAAGCTGGTCGGCGCCGCGTCCGCCCCAGAGCACGTCGTTGCCCGCGCCGGCCAGGAGGCGGTCGTTGCCGGTGCCGCCCGACAGCGTGTCCTTCCCGGCGCCGCCGCCCATGACGTCGTTGCCGTCGCCGCCGCGTAGGACATCGGCACCGTTGCCGCCGGTCAGCGCGTCGTTGCCGAGGCCGCCGTCGAGCGTATACTCGCCCGAGCCGCTGCCGGCCTGCAGCGTGTCGTTGCCGCCGAGGCCACGCAGGGTGCCGGCGGGATCGGTGCCGGCGATCCAGTTGTCGGCGGCGTTGCCGGTGAAGGTCGCCAGTACCTTCACCATCTCGATGTTGGCCGGCAGCTTGAAATTGCGCTCGAGCTGGCGGTTCATCAGATAGAGCGTGTCGTTGCCGCCGTCCGCCTGCTCGATCACCGTCGCGCGGGCGTAGAGAACATAGGTGTCGTCGCCGCCGCGTCCGGCGAAGACGTCGCCCTCGGCCCGGGCCGAGGAGATGAACATCTCCGACCGCGCGCCACCGTTGATGCGCTCGCCGTGCTCGCTCAGGTGGATGCCGGCGGTGTTCAACCGCTCGTCGAGAAGCGCCGCCATGGTGCGGTGGATGCGACTGTCCCGGACGGTGAGGCCCTCGCCCGTGTCCATGTCGAGGCGGTTCGTGTGCTCGTATGGGTCGCGGCCGACGTCGTAGAGCTCTTCGCGGCCGTCCGGGTACAGGCTGTAGCGGATATCCCCGAAGGCCGGCAGGGTGGCGCGCAGTGACACGATGCCCTCGACCAGGCTGAGCGCCACGCCCTTGCCGGAGTCGGGATCGAACCAGCTGGCGTTCGGGTGCCGGGCGAGGGGCATCAGGCTGGTGCCGTCGAGCCGGAGGCCGTCCGGCCGGTCGACGCCCATCAGGTCGAGGACGGTGGGGTAGAGATCGACGAGGTTGACGACCGAGCTGGCGTGCTGGCCGCCGACGCCATCGGGCTCGACGATGACGAGCGGCACCTCGGTCGTCGTGCGCCAGGGCGTGTTCTTCTGCCAGCGCGACTGGTCGCCGAGGTGAAAGCCGTTGTCGCTCCAGAGCACGATGGAGGTGTTCGCGGCGAGGTCGGGGTCGGCGGCGAGGGTGTTGAGCACGCGGCCGATCTTGGCGTCGGCGTAGCTCACCGACGCCAGATAGCCGTGGATGTAGTCGACCCAGAGGTCCAGGTCGGCGGCGATCGTCGCCGCGACCGAAGCCGGGCGGTTCATCGGCGGCACGTCGAAGTACTCGTCGATCGCCGGCAGGATCGTGCCGTCCGCGAGGCTCTTCAGCAGCGCCGCGCGGATGTCCGACTCGTCGTAGAGGTTCCAGTAGGCGGTGGGGACCACCCAGTCGAGATGCGGCCGGCTGATGCCGACGCCGAGATAGAACGGCTGGGTCAGGTCGCCCGCCTGATTGGCGAGGAAGCCGACCGCGGCGGCCGTCGTCTGGGCGTCGCGGAGGTTGTCGACCCCGGTGTAGTGGCCGCTGACGAACGGCGAGGTGTGCCAGACCTCGTCGTGGCGGATCTGCGAGGCCTGGCCGTCGGTGGCCGGGTAATAGAAGTCGTCGAACAGGATCCGCTGATTCGCCGCCGAGATCGGGTCGTCGTGGAAGTTCTTGCCGTACATCGCGACGTAGACGCCGGCCTGCCGCAGCACCGCGGGCAGCGTCTCGCTCGGGTCGTTGCGGTCGTACCAGGGAATGTCGTTGTCGAGGATGCCGGTGGCGCTGGGCTGGCGGCCGGTGAAGACGCTGGAGCGCGACGGGTTGCAGAGCGGCACCTGAGCGATCGCCCGGTCGAAGGTGATGCCGTCGTCCATCAGCCGGTCGATGTTGGGCGTGACGACCAAAGAGGCGAAATTTCCCCAATCCGCGACGGATCGCATGTCGTCGATGGTGAACATCACCACGTTTCTGGCTGGCATGGCGGGGTCTCCGGCGGTTGCTCTTGGCCTTGGGCGATGGTTGCGCTGGCCGAGTTCTTGTCTGGTCTTGGCTTTCACGCCGGTCGCCAAGAGTTCCAGACCTGCGGGCCGCCCGCTTTACCATCGGCGGCCGGCCGGCTAGGACCCGCCGACCGCAACCGGAGCACCGGCATGACCGACCCGACAGATGCCCCGTGGACCGCGCGGGTGCTGACGCTGATGCCGGAGATGTTTCCCGGGCCGCTCGGCCTGTCGCTGATCGGGCGGGCGGTGGAGCGCGGGCTCTGGCGGCTGGAGGTCGCGAACCTGCGCGACTGGGCGACCGACCGGCACCGCACGGTGGACGACACGCCCGCCGGCGGTGGCGCCGGCATGGTGTTGCGCGCGGATGTGGCGGCCGCGGCGCTCGACGGCTTGGCGACGGGGCTGCCAGCGGCGGACTGGCCGGTGATCTATCCCTCGCCGCGCGGCCCGCGGCTCGACCAGGCCCGGGTGCGGCGGCTGGCGGCGGGGCGGGGGGTGACGATCCTCTGCGGCCGCTTCGAGGGGATCGACGAGCGGCTGATCGCCGCGCGCGGGGTGGAGGAGCTGAGCCTCGGGGACTTCGTGATGACCGGCGGCGAGATCGCGGCGATGGCCTTGATCGACGCCACCGTTCGCCTTATACCGCGCGTTCTGGGCAATCTTGAGTCGACGGTGGAGGAAAGCTTCGCCGGCGGCCTTCTCGAGCACCCGCAATACACCCGCCCGCCCGAGTGGGAAGGTCTGGCGATCCCCGAGGTTCTCCTCTCGGGACATCACGGACGGATCGCCGCATGGCGACGCTCGGAAGCGGAGCGGCTGACCAAGGAACGTCGTCCCGACCTCTGGCGGGCCTACGTGGCGGGGGAGACCGGCGCCACGGCAGCAGACCCGGCAGGAGAGGCAGAGCTTCTCGGACGCGCACACCTCCGCCGCAAACGGCGGGCCAGAGAAGGACGATTGCCGATGAACATCATCGCGCAGCTCGAAGCCGAGCAGATCAAGGCGCTCGGCAAGGAGATCCCCGATTTCGCGCCGGGCGACACGGTTCGCGTCGGCTACAAGGTGACCGAGGGCACCCGCTCGCGCGTTCAGGCGTACGAGGGCGTGGTGATCGGTCGCAGCGGCGGCGCGGGCATCGGCGCCAGCTTCACCGTCCGCAAGATCAGCTTTGGCGAGGGCGTCGAGCGCGTCTTCCCGCTCCACTCGCCGAACATCGACGGCATCACCGTCGTGCGCCGCGGCAAGGTCCGCCGCGCGAAGCTCTATTACCTGCGCGAGCGCCGCGGCAAGTCCGCCCGCATCAGCGAGAAGACCAACTATCGCGAAAAGTCCGAGAGCTGAGGGGACCGATCATGAAGCAGGACATTCATCCCGACTATCACTTCATCGAAGTGAAGCTCACCGACGGCACCTCGTACCGGACGCGCTCGACCTACGGCAAGGAAGGCGACACGCTGGTGCTCGACATCGACCCGTCGGCGCATCCGGCCTGGACCGGCGGCTCGGCGAGGCTCATGGACACCGGCGGCCGGGTGTCGAAGTTCAAGAAGAAGTATGAGGGGCTCGGCTTCTGATTTCGGACGCGATCGCGGCCCGGGCCGCGACCGAGCTGAAGCGCGCCGCCGGCGGGGAGGGATCCCGGCCGGCGGCGCGGTCGTTTCAGAGCACGAAGTCGGCGGCGGCGTAGGCCGCGGCGGCCGTTCCGCCATCGTCGAGCACGATGCGCAGCTCGCTCGCGGCGCTGGCGTCGACGTTGCCGAGCACGATGCTGCGGCCGCCCTCCTCGACCACGCGCAGGTGGCCTGCGCCGGTGCCGCCGAAGACGAAGGCCTGGTCGCCGGCGAGATCGGCGCGCGCGTCGATCGCCGAAAGGTCGATCCGGTCGCCCGCCGCCGCGCCGGGCGCCTGGAAGTCGGTGATGGTGTCGGCCGCCGCCGGCGTGGAATGGCCTGCGGCAAAGACGAAGGTGTCGCGATCGCCGCCGCCGGCGAGGCGGTCGGCGCCGAGGCCGCCGGTCAGCGTGTCCTTGCCCGCACCGGCCGTGAGGATGTCGCTTCCGCCGCCGCCGGTGAGGACGTCGGACTTGTCGCCGCCCGACAGGCTGTCGGCGCCGTTGCCGCCGAGCAGCGTGTCCGCGCCGTTGCCGCCGGCAAGCGTGTCGTTGCCCTCGCCGCCGTCGAGGGTGAAGCCGTCGCCGTTGCCCGCGTGGATCCGGTCGTTGCCGCCCAGCCCGGACAGCGTGCCGGAGCGGCCGGTGGCGTAAATCCAGTTGTCGGCGGCATTGCCGGTGCCGAAGCGCGCCACCTCGAGCATCTCGACGTTGAGCGGCAGCCGATAGCTCGAACTCGATCGCGCCGTTGAGCAGCACGATCTGATCGCGCCCGCCGCCCGCCGCCTCGGTGACGGTGGCGGATGCGTAGAGCAGATAGGTGTCGTCCCCGGCCCCGCCGGCGAAGGCGTTGCTGCCGGCGCCCTTGGTCGAGACGAACATCTCGTCGCCCGCAGTGCCGGCCAGCGCCCGGGTGCCGTCGCCGAGATGCAGGCCGGCATCGGCGGCGCGCTCGTCGAGGAGCGCCTGCATCCTGGCGAGCAGCCGGTCGTCGCGATCGGTGAGGCCGTCGCCGGTGCGGTAGTTCAGGCGATTGACGTGCTCGTCCGGGTCGCGCGTCAGGTCGTAGAGCCTCCTTCGTCCCGTCGGGATAGCGCGTATAGCGCAGGTCGCCCTCGCCGGGGATCTGCGCCCGGATCGAGACGACGCCGTACATGGTCGTCAGCGCCACGCCCTTGCCGGTGTCGGGATCGTACCACGTCCGCGTCGGATCGCTGACCAGCGGCACCAGGCTGGTGCCGGCGAGGTCGAGCGCCTTCGGCCGGTCGATTCCCATCAGGTCGAGGACGGTCGGGTAGATATCGGTCAGGCTGACCACCTGGCTCGCCACCTTGCCGCCGCTGGCGTCGGGGTCGACGATCACGAGCGGCACCTCGGTCGCGGCGCGCCACGGCGTCGACTTTTCCCAGCGGTTCTTGTCGCCGAGATGAAAGCCGTTGTCGCTCCAGAGCACGATCGCGGTGTCCGCGGCGAGGTCCGGGTCGGCGGCGAGGGCGTCGAGCACCTCGCCGATCTTGGCGTCGGCGTAGCTCACCGACGCGAGATAGCCGTGGATGTAGTCGACCCACGCGTCCATGTCGCCGTTGACCGAGTTGTAGAGCTGGCCGGTCATCGGCGGCACGTCGGTCAGCTCGGTCCGGCCAGGCAGGATGGTGCCGTCCGCGAGGCTGGCCTGCAGCGCGGCACGGATGGCGTCCTCGTCGTAGAGATCCCAGTACGCGGTGGGGACCACCCAGTCGAGGTGCGGGTGGCTGATGCCGACGCCGAGGTAGAACGGCTTCGCGAGATCGGGCGCCGTGTCGGTCAGGAAGTCGACCGCCGCCGCCGCGGTCTGCGCGTCGCGGAGGTTGTCGGCGCCGCCATAGTGTCCGGTCAGGAAGGGCGAGGTGTGCCAGACGCCGTCGTGCAGCACCTGTTCCGGCCGGATGTTGGTTGCGGGATAGCGGAAGTCGTCGAACAGGATCGCCCGGTCGCGGTCGGGGATCGGGTCGTCATGGAAGTTCTTGCCGTACATCGCGACGTAAGCGCCGGCCTGACGCAGCACCGCGGGCAGCGTATCCCCCGCGCTCACCCGGTCGTACCACGGCACCTGATTGTCGAGGATGCCGGTCTGCGACGGCGGCTGTCCGGTCAGGACGCTGGAGCGCGACGGATTGCACAGCGGGACCTGGGTGATGGCGTTCTGGAAGGTGGTGCCGGCGTCCATCAGCCGGTCGAGGTTCGGCGTGACGACGAGGGATGCGAAATGGCCCCAATCCGCCGTCGAGCGCAGGTCGTCGACGGTGAACATGACGAGGTTCTTGGCTGGCAAGATCGACTCCTAGCGTTTTCGGCCGGCCCGTCCGGGGGAGAGGGGCGGCCTCAGAAACCGGCCGTAAACACGATTATCACGACCGGGATTATCGTGTATAAGGCGAAAGCTGCCGCTGTCCAGCCTTCGCGGCTGGTTTACCGCGGGTTCGGCGGAGGATGGCCGCCGGCTGTGGTTGATCGACCTCAGAGCCGCGCGAGGACGCCCCGAAGCGCGGCGCGATAGCGCGCCTCGACCGCATCGCGTGCCACGTGCCGGCCGTCGCGCACCACGTGCCGGCCGGCGGACCAGACGTCGCGCACCACCCGGTCGTCGGCGGCGAAGATCCAGCCGTCGAGGAGCGCGTCGTCGGAGAGCGCCATCAGCACCGGGTCGTCGACGTCGATCGCGACGATATCGGCCAGCGCGCCGGGCCGCAGCGCGCCGGCGTCGCGGCCGAGCGCCCGCGCGCTGCCCGCCACCGCCGCGTCGTAGAGCGTCCGGCCGACCGACGCTTCCGGCTCGGCGAGGACGTTGCGCGCGCGGTCGCGCAGGCGCTGGCTGTATTCTAGGGTGCGCAGCTCTTCCCCCAAAGCGATGCGCACGTTGGAATCCGAGCCGATGCCGAAGGCGCCGCCGGCCGCGCGGTAGCGGGCGCCGTCGAAGATGCCGTCTCCGAGGTTCGACTCGGTGATCGGGCAGAGGCCGGCAACGGCGCCGGAGGCGGCGAGCCGGGCGGTCTCGGCCGCGGTCATCTGGGTGGCGTGGATCAGGCACCAGCGTGGCCCGAGGCCGACGGCATCGAGCAGGAAGTCGACCGGCCGCGCCCCGAGCCAGGCGGAGACCTGTTCCACCTCCTGTACCTGCTCGGCGGCATGGATGTGCATCGGGCCGTCCGGCACCGCGGCGAGCAGGGCGCGGATGTCGTCGGGCGTCGAGGCGCGCAGCGAGTGCGGCGCCGCGCCGAGCCGGCCGTCGCGGGCAAGGCCGGCGCCGGCGCGCTGGTGCAGGGCGAGGAAGGCGTCGAGGTCGTTGCCGAAGCGCAGCTGCCCGCCGGCGAGCGGCGTGCGGTCGGCCCCGCCCCAGGTGTAGAGCACCGGCAGCAGGGTGAGGCCGATCCCGGTCGCCTCGGCCGCCGCGACGATTCGGTGCGACAGCTCGGCCGGGTCGGCGTAGGGCGTCCCGCCGGGGGCGTGGTGCAGGTAGTGGAATTCCGCCACCGCCGCGTAGCCCGCTTCCAGCATCTCGACGTAGACGAGGCCGGCGATCGCCTCGATTTCGTCGGGCGTGAGCACGTCGAGGAAGCGGTACATCAGCCGCCGCCACGTCCAGAAGCTGTCGGCAGCGGGGCCGCGCCGCTCGGTCATGCCGGCCATGGCGCGCTGGAAGGCGTGGCTGTGCAGGTTCGACGGCGCCGGCAGCAGGGCGCACCGGCCGAGCACGCGGTCGCCGGCGACGACCTCGGCCTCGGGCGCGACGCCGGTGATGCGGCCCTCCTCGACCGTGATGCGGACATCGCTCGCCCAGCCGTCGGGCAGAAGCGCACGGGGGGCGAAGAGCGCGGGCATCGTCGTTGGGCATCCTGCTTGCGGGCGGGTGCGAGTTAAGTCGATTATGCCGGCGAAGGCAAAGGGGGGCGCTCGGGTTGGACGAGGTTCTGGTCAACGTCGCCGTCGCGACGATGCAGCCCGGCAGCGCCGCCTACGGCCTGGTCGAGGACGGCGCCGTGGCGCTGCGCGGCGGGCGGATCGAGGCGGTCGGCCCACGCGGCACGGTCGGGGCGGGCCTGCCGGAGCGCGACCTCGGCGGCCGGCTGGTGACACCGGCGCTGATCGACTGTCACACCCATCTCGTCTTCGGCGGCGACCGCGCGCGGGAGTTCGAGATGCGGCTCCTCGGCGCGAGCTACGAGGAGGTGGCGCGGGCCGGGGGCGGCATCGTCTCGACCGTGCGGGCGACGCGCGCGGCTGGCGAGGCGGAGCTGCTTGCCGCGGCGCTGCGGCGGGCGGATGCGCTGATCGCCGAAGGCGTGGCGACGCTGGAGGTCAAGTCCGGCTACGGCCTCGACCGGGACACCGAGCTGCGGGTGCTGCGCGTGGCCCGCGCCGTCGGGCGCGCGCGGCCGGTGCGGGTCCGCACGACGTTTCTCGGCGCGCACGCGGTGCCGGACGGGATGGACGCGGACGCCTACATCGACACGGTCTGCATCCCGACGCTGCGGGCGGCGGCGGCGGAGGGGCTGGTCGATGCGGTCGACGGCTTCTGCGAGGGCATCGCGTTCTCGGTCAGCCAGATCCGCCGGGTGTTCGCGGCGGCGCGCGCGCTCGGCCTGCCGGTCAAGCTGCACGCGGAGCAGCTGTCGAACCTCGGGGGGGCGGCGATGGCGGCGCGCGAGTTCGCGGCGCTGTCGGCGGATCATCTGGAATACCTCGACGCCGACGGCATCGCGGCGCTCGCCGCGGCCGGGACGGTGGCGGTGATGCTGCCCGGCGCGTTCTATGCCCTGCGCGAGACGCAGGCGCCGCCGATCGCGGGACTGCGGGCCGCGGGCGTGCCGATGGCGGTGGCGACCGACTGCAACCCGGGCACCTCGCCGCTCACCTCGCTGCTGCTCGCGATGAACATGGCCTGCACCTGCTTCCGGATGACGCCGGAGGAGGCGCTGGCGGGGGCCACCCGCGAGGCGGCCCGCGCACTCGGGCTCGACGACGCGGGCGTCATCGCGCCGGGGCGGCGGGCGGATCTGGCGGTCTGGGACGTGGCGCACCCGGCGGAGCTTTCCTATCGCATGGGCTACAACCCGCTGAGCCGGCGGATTTTCGGAGGCGAGGCATGATCCTTGTTCCCGGGGCGGTGACGCTCCCCGAGCTGGAAGCGGTGTGGCGCGGCGCCGACGCGACACTCGATCCCGCGGCGCGCGGCGCGATCGAGACCGCCGCCGCCCGCGTCGCGGCGGTGGTGGCGGCGGGGGCGCCCGTCTACGGCATCAACACCGGCTTCGGCAAGCTCGCGAGCAAGCGGATCGCGGCGGAGGATACCGCGCTGCTCCAGCGCAACCTCATCCTGTCGCACTGTGCGGGCGTCGGCGAGGCGACGCCCGCGACCGTGGTGCGGCTGATGATGGCGCTGAAGCTCGTCTCGCTCGGGCGCGGGGCGTCGGGGGTGCGCTGGGAGCTGGTCGCGCTGCTGCAGGGGATGCTGGACGCCGGCGTGGTGCCTGTGGTGCCGGTGCAGGGCTCGGTCGGCGCCTCCGGCGATCTGGCGCCGCTCGCGCACATGGCGGCGGTGATGATCGGCGCGGGCGAGGCCGAGGTCGGCGGCCGGCGCCTGCCCGGGGCGGCGGCGCTGGCCGCGGTCGGGCTCGCGCCGATCGAGCTGGCTGCGAAGGAGGGGCTGGCGCTCATCAACGGCACGCAGTTCTCCACCGCCTGGGCGCTCGCGGGCCTGTTCGGGGCGTGGCGGGCGGCGCAGGCGGCGCTGCTGGTGTCGTGCCTCACGACCGACGCGATCATGGGCTCGACCGCGCCGCTGCGGCCGGAGATCCACGCGCTGCGGGGGCACCGCGGCCAGATCGAGGCGGCGGCGGCGATGCGGGCGGTGATGGCGGGCTCGGCGATCCGCGACAGCCATCGCGAGGGCGACACCCGGGTCCAGGATCCCTACTGCATCCGCTGCCAGGCGCAGGTGACGGGCGCGGCGATGGACCTGCTCCGGCAGGCGGCGGCGACGCTGGTCATCGAGGCGAACGCCGCCACCGACAACCCGCTGGTGCTGGAGGACGCCATCGTCTCGGGCGGCAACTTCCACGCCGAGCCGGTGGCCTTCGCCGCCGACGTGATCGCGCTTGCGGTCGCCGAGACCGGCGCGATCGCGCAGCGGCGGGTGGCGCTGATGGTCGATCCCACCCTGTCGCACGACCTGCCGCCGTTCCTCGCCACCGACCCCGGCCTCAACTCCGGCTTCATGATCGCCGAGGTGACGAGCGCGGCGCTGATGAGCGAGAACAAGCACCTCGCCACGCCGTGCTCGACGGACTCGACCCCGACGAGCGCCAATCAGGAGGACCATGTGTCGATGGCAGCCCATGGTGCCCGGCGGCTGACGCCGATGGTGCGAAACCTCGAGCGGATCATCGGCATCGAGGCGCTCTGCGCGGCGAAGGGCGTCGAGGTGCGCGCGCCGCTGAGCACCAGCGTGCCGCTCGCCGCGGCGCTCGCGCGGCTGCGGCAGGACGTGGCGCCCCTCGCCGAGGACCGCTATCTCGCCCCGGACCTCGAGGCCGCCGCGGCGCTGGTCCGCGACGGCGCGCTGGTCGCGGCCTCGGGCGCCGCCTTCCCGGACCTCGGCTGATGCTGGTCGAGGTCGTACAGGGCGACGGGCCGGTGATCCTCGGCCTGCCGCACACCGGCACGTGGCTGCCGGACGACGTGTTCGCGCGGCTGAACCCGGTCGGCCAGCGGCTCGCCGACACCGACTGGCACATCCACGAGCTTTACGCCGGGCTCCTGCCCGGTGCGACGACGGTGCGGGCGACCTTTCACCGCTACCTCATCGACGCGAACCGCGGCCCTGACGACGCGAGCCTCTATCCGGGCCAGAACACCACCGGGCTCTGTCCGGTGACGGACTTCGACGGCCGGCCGATCTGGCGCGACGGCGAGGCGCCGGGGCCGGAGGAGGTGGCCGAGCGCACGGCCGCCTACCATGCGCCGTATCACCGGATGCTGGCGCGCGAGATCGAGCGGGTGCGCGCCGCGCATGGCGTGGCGATCCTCTACGACTGCCACTCGATCCGCAGCGTCATCCCCTACCTGTTCGACGGGGTTCTGCCCGACCTCAACGTCGGCACCGCCGAGGGCACGTCCTGCGCGCCCAGCGTCGAGGCCGCGGTTCTGGCGCAATGCCGCGACTCGGGCTTCACCTACGTCGCGAACGGGCGCTTCAAGGGCGGCTGGACGACGCGGCACTACGGGCGGCCGGAGGCTGGCGTCCACGCGCTGCAGATGGAGCTGGCGCAGGCGACCCACCTCGCCACGGAGGCGCCGCCCTTCGCCTGTGACCCGGAGCGCGCCCGGCGGCTGCGCCGCACGCTCGGGGGCATTCTCGAAACGCTGGCGGGGATGACCGCCGATCTCGGAGGCCGCGATGTCTGATCCGCGCAAGAACACCCGCGACGTCTATCCGCCCACCGGACCCGAGATCAGCGCCCGGAGCTGGCTGACCGAGGCGCCGATGCGGATGCTGATGAACAACCTGCACCCGGATGTGGCCGAGAACCCGCACGAGCTGGTCGTCTATGGCGGCATCGGCCGGGCGGCGCGCACGTGGGAGGACTTCGACCGCATCGTCGCGACGCTGAAGTCGCTCGGCGACGACGAGACGCTCCTGGTGCAGTCGGGCAAGCCGGTCGGCGTCTTCCGCACCCACGCCGACGCGCCGCGCGTGCTCATCGCCAACTCCAACCTCGTGCCGCACTGGGCGACCTGGGACAAGTTCCACGAGCTCGATCGCAAGGGCCTGATGATGTACGGCCAGATGACGGCAGGCTCGTGGATCTACATCGGCAGCCAGGGCATCGTCCAAGGCACCTACGAGACCTTTGCCGAAGCCGGCCGCAAGCACTATGGCGGCGATCTCAGGGGCCGCTGGATCCTGACCGGCGGCCTCGGCGGCATGGGCGGGGCGCAGCCGCTGGCCGCGGTGATGGCGGGCGCCTGCTGCCTCGCCGTCGAATGCAACCCGGACTCGATTGATTTCCGCCTGCGCACCCGCTACGTCGACGAGCGCGCCGAGAGCCTCGACGCGGCGCTGGCGATGATCGAGCGGTGGACGGCCGCCGGCGAGGCGAAGTCGGTCGGCCTGCTCGGCAACGCGGCGGACGTCTTCCCCGAGCTGGTGCGGCGCGGCGTGCGGCCCGACATCGTGACCGACCAGACCAGCGCGCACGATCCGATCAACGGCTACCTGCCGCAGGGCTGGACCATGGCCGAGTGGCGGGCAGGGCGCGAGAGCGACCCGAAGGCGGTGGAGCGCGCGGCGCGGGCGTCGATGAAGGTCCATGTCGCCGCGATGGTCGACTTCTGGAAGGCGGGCGTGCCGACCGTCGACTATGGCAACAACATCCGGCAGATGGCGCTGGAGGAGGGGCTGGCGGATGCCTTCGCCTTCCCGGGCTTCGTGCCGGCCTACATCCGGCCGCTGTTCTGCCGCGGCATCGGCCCGTTCCGCTGGGCCGCGCTGTCCGGCGACCCGGCCGACATCCATGCCACCGACGCCAAGGTGAAGGAGCTGATCCCCGACGACGCGCACCTGCACCAGTGGCTCGACATGGCGCGCGAGCGCATCGCGTTCCAGGGCCTGCCGGCGCGCATCTGCTGGGTCGGGCTCGGGCAGCGGCACCGGCTCGGCCTCGCCTTCAACGAGATGGTGCGCACGGGCGAGCTGAAGGCCCCGGTGGTGATCGGGCGCGACCACCTCGACTCGGGCTCCGTCGCGTCGCCGAACCGCGAGACCGAGGCGATGATGGACGGGTCGGATGCGGTCAGCGACTGGCCGCTCCTGAACGCGCTCCTCAACTGCGCCAGCGGTGCGACGTGGGTGTCGCTGCACCACGGCGGTGGCGTCGGCATGGGCTTTTCGCAGCACTCGGGCATGGTGATCGTCTGCGACGGCACCGACGCCGCGGCGCAGCGCATCGGGCGGGTGCTCTGGAACGACCCGGCGACCGGGGTGATGCGGCATGCGGATGCGGGCTACGAGATCGCGCTCGACTGCGCGCGCGAGCACGGGCTGCGGCTGCCGGGGATCCTCGGGAACTGACGGGCGACTTCCTGTACCGACCGAAGCGCGCTTGCGCGAGTGCCGGCCCGACAAGGAAACTCTCCAGTGGAGAGTTTTCCGGGCCGGGCAGCCTTTGCCCAGGCAAAGGCTGCGAGGGGTGGAGATCTCTGCGGAAGGGCGCCATCCGGCCGTGGCTGCCCCGGCGGGCGCGGAAACGCGCCTGCCCCCCGGAGGGGCAGTCGCGGACGGATTTGTCACCCGCCAAATCCGTCGTTCCCGACCGTCGTGGTCCGCTCGCCGCGTGGGCGCGGCTCCTGCGCTCAGGCCCCGGCAAACCACCCCGGCCGCACCTCCCGCAGCCGCGCCGCCTCGGCCTCGGGCAGGCGGTCGAGCGGCAGCTGGTAGACGTGGACCGAGAACACCACGGCCCGCGTCAGCGGCAGGCGCAGCAGCGTCTGCCGCTCAACCCGGACATAGGCCACCTCGCCCGCGCCCGGCGAGTGGCGGGAGAATTCCGGCCGCGGGCTGTGCAGGTTGGCGTGGGCATAGGGGATGAGGTTCGCCCGCATGATCGGCGCCTCGGGCCGTATCGCGTCGAACAGCCGCTGCACCCGCCGCGCCACGGTCTCGTCATAGACATCGACCGGCAGGTGGATGCGCCCGAGCGGCATCCCGAACTTCTGCGCCAGCGTCCAGTTCGACGGAAAGCAGAGCACGGCCCCGGTCAGCACGTGCTCGGCCGCGCCCTCGGGCTTCTCGAGGATCACCAGAATCCTCCTGCACCAGACGGCCGGCGACGAGCAGCGGCGCTCCGGCGAGCGGCACGAGGATACCGTCCGGCCGCCGCATCGCCCCGCCCTCGCGGACATAGCCGGGCACGCCCTCGAGATGGGCGAGCACCAGCGCCAGCAGCTCGTCGGCGGCGGGCCGTGCGCCCGGGGCGAGCGCGTGCACCTCGGCAGGGCGTTCGGCGATCAGCCAGTCGCGCAGCGACATCTGGCCGGCGAAGACCTCGTCGCGCTGCAGCCAGTCGGCCAGTGTGATCGGCGTCGTTCCCGGCAGGCGCAGCGTGTGTTCGGCCATCCACGGGACGACGGGCAGGCGGTCGTGCAGGACGTTCGGGGCGCTCGCGCTCATGCAGGGCTCTCCCAAGGCTGACCGCCGCCGTTTCCCACCGCCCCGGCCGCAAGTAAAGCGCTTTGGTCGGGGCAGCGCGCCTTGACCACTCTGGCGATTAACTGTCGCCCCAAGGACGTATTGTCCTGCACGATCGGCCAGCATCCCGACGGGCGCATCCTGTGCTTTGCTGCCGGCGGCCGCGAGGGTGAGCGACCGCAGAGAGGGTATTGAAAATGATCGGGGACGCAGGGGGGATTGCCCACGCGGCGGATGTGCCTGCCGACGTCTGCATCGTGGGGGGCGGGGTCGCGGGAATTTCCATCGCGCTCCAGCTCGCCGCGGCGGGTCGCAAGGTCTGCCTGCTTGAAGGCGGGCGCGAGACCTTTTCGTGGCGCTCGCAGGAGCTGTATGGCGGCGAGGTCTGGGACCCGCGCTACAGCCTGACCGGAACGCGCACGCGCATGCTCGGCGGCAGCTCGAATTGCTGGGGTGGCTGGACCCGGCCGGCCACGTCGAACGACTTCGACCCGCGACCGTGGCTCGGGATGACCGGCTGGCCGGTGGGCGAGTCGGACCTCGCGCCGCACTACGCCCGCGCCGCCGAGCTGCTCGAGGTGGTGGAGCCGCGCTCCGACGCCGACCTGATGGGCGAGCTGCCGCCCGACCTGCGCCGGCTGGCCGAGATCGGCGGCGAGGCGTTCCGCACGATCTTCTTCGGGATGAGCCCGCCCACGGCGCTTGGAAAGGTCCACCGCGAGCTGCTGGCGAACGCGCCGGGCCTCGACGTCATCCTCGAGGCGACGGTGACGCGCCTTGTCTCCTCGCCGACCAGCGACGCGATCGAGGCGGTGGAGGGGATGAGCCCGGCCGGCCCGTTCCGGGTGCGCGCCGGCATGGTCGTCCTGGCGGCGGGCGGGATCGAGAACCCGCGGCTGCTGCTCGCCTCGGGCGGCATCGGCAACCGGCACGATCTGGTCGGGCGGTATTTCATGGACCACCCGCGGCTTCGGATGCGTCACCTGCTGCTCGACGAGGACCCGGGCTTCGCCCGGCTCTACGACGCGCGCCACTACGGCGGCGGCTCGATGGTGACGCGGCGCGGGCGGCACGGCGCGGCGTTTTCGCCGACGCTGGCCGAACAGGCGCGCGCCGGCGTGCTGCAGAGCTACACCGGGCTGGTCGCGACCTACTTCGGCCAGAGCGATTCGACGATGGAAGACGCCCGGCAGGTGTGGAAGGCGCTGAAGGGCGAGCTGCACGAGACGATCGACGCACGCCGCCTCGCCCGGGTGATCGCCAAGGCGCCGGGGGCGGCCGCCTATGTGCTGGGCCGCAAGCTCGACCTGCGCGGCGCCAGGATGCGCTACGAGATCGAGACGGTGGTCGAGCCGCTGCCCGACCGGGAGAACCGGGTGGTGCTGGTCGACGCGAAGGACCGCCACGGCGTGCCGAAGATCCATCTCACCTGGCGCCGGCACGACGTGGAGCGCGAGACGCACCGCCACGCGCTCGACTCCGTGCGCAAGGCGGTCGAGGCGCGCGGCTACGGCCGGACCACGGTCGATCCGTCGGTGTGGGAGCCGGAGCGCTGGGACTCCACCGTCATCACAACGTGGCACCACATGGGCACCACGCGGATGGCGACGGCGCCGTCGCAGGGCGTGGTCGACGCCGACTGCCGCGTCTTCGGCACCTCGAACCTCTACGTGGCGGGCAGCTCGGTCTTCGTCACCGGCGGCGGCGTGCCGCCGACGTTCACCGTGGCGACGCTGGCGCTGCGGCTCGCGGCGCATCTCGAAGGGCGGCTGAGCCGGCCGGCGCTGGCGGGGGCCGCCTGACGACGCGCTTTGCCAGCGGGCCTGTTTCCAGATATTGACGATCTGGAGCAGGCCCGCGCTATCCTTGGCGGGCGTCGAACAAGAGGCCCCCATGGTCCATGCGCCCGATCTCTTCGGTGACGATCCCGCCTCGGGCGGCTACGATGCCAGCTCGATCGAGGTGCTCGAAGGGCTCGAGCCGGTGCGCAAGCGCCCGGGCATGTACATCGGCGGCACCGACGAACGCGCGCTGCACCATCTGGTCGCCGAGATCCTCGACAACTCCATGGACGAGGCGGTGGCGGGCCACGCCAACCGCATCGAGGTGGAGCTCGAGGCCGACTTCTCGGTGACGGTGCGCGACAACGGCCGCGGCATGCCGGTCGATCCGCACCCGAAGTTTCCGGGCAAGTCGGCGCTCGAGGTGATCCTCTGCACGCTGCACGCCGGCGGCAAGTTCTCCGGCAAGGCATACCAGACCTCGGGCGGCCTGCACGGGGTCGGGGCATCGGTGGTGAACGCGCTGTCCGACCGGCTGGTGGTCGAGGTGGCGAGGAACCGCCAGCTCTGGCGCCAGACGTTCAGCCGCGGCCATCCGCAGGGCGGAATTCGAGGCGCTGGGCGCGGTGCCGAACCGACGCGGCACCACCGTCACCTTCCACCCGGACGCCGAAATCTTCGGCACCGCCGCACATTTCAAGCCCGCGCGCCTGCTGAAGATGGTCCGCTCGAAGGCGTACCTGTTTTCCGGAGTCGAGATCCGCTGGAAATGCGCGCCCGAGTGCCTCGCGGCGGGCGACGACACGCCGGCGGCGGCGGTCTTCCACTTTCCCGGCGGCCTTGCAGACTATCTGGCCGAGCGGCTGGACGGGGCCGACTGCTATGCCGACAAGGCGTTCGCCGGAAAGGTCGACTTCTCCGAGCGGTTCGGGCCCGAGACGGTAGGCTCGGTGGAATGGGCGATCAACTGGACGCCGCAGCGCGAGCCGTTCGTCTCGTCCTACTGCAACACCATCCCGACGCCGGAGGGCGGTACGCACGAGGCCGGCTTCTGGGCGGCGGTCCTGAAGGGGATGCGGGCCTTTGGCGAGCTGGCCGGCAACCGCAAGGCGGCGCAGATCCAGCGCGACGACGTGATGGCCGGCGGCTCGGCGATGATCTCTGTCTTCATCCGCGAGCCGGAGTTCGTCGGACAGACCAAGGACCGGCTGGCGACGCAGGAGGCCGCGCGTCTGGTCGAGAATGCGGTGCGCGATCGCTTCGACCACTGGCTCGCGGCGGATACCCGGACCGCGGGGGCGATCCTCGACTATCTGGTGCTGAAGGCCGAGGAGCGGACCCGCCGGCGCGCCGAGAAGGAAACCCAGCGCAAGACGGCGGTGAAGAAGTTGCGCCTGCCCGGCAAGCTCGCCGACTGTTCCGGGGCGACGCGCGACGGCTCGGAGCTGTTCCTCGTCGAGGGCGACTCGGCCGGCGGCTCGGCGAAGCAGGCGCGCGACCGCAAGACTCAGGCCGTGCTGCCGCTCCGGGGCAAGATCCTGAACGTGCTCGGTGCCGCGTCGTCCAAGCTGATGCAGAATCAGGAGCTGAGCGACCTCGCGCTCGCCATGGGCGTGCAGGCGGGGTCGCGCTTCTCCGTCGACGATCTGCGCTACGAGAAGATCATCATCATGACCGACGCCGATGTCGATGGCGCGCACATCGCCTCGCTGCTGATGACGTTCTTTTTCACCCAGATGCGGCTGCTGATCGACCGCGGGCACCTCTATCTCGCCGCGCCGCCGCTCTACCGGCTCACGCAAGGGGCGAAGTCGGTCTATGCCCGCGACGACGCGGAAAAGGCGGCGCTGGTCGCGAAGGGCATCGGCGGGCGCGGCAAGATCGAGGTGTCGCGCTTCAAGGGCCTGGGCGAAATGATGCCGGCGCAGCTGCGCGAGACGACGATGAGTCCGGCAACCCGCACGCTCATCAAGGTGACGATCGCCGAGGACGAGGGCGAGACCGGCGATCTGGTGGAGCGGCTGATGGGCAAGAAGCCCGAGCTGCGCTTCCAGTACATCCAGGAAAACGCCCGGTTCGTCGCGGAAGACGAACTCGACGTGTAACCCCTCCGGGGCGGGCCGTCAGCGCGGCGTCTGGAAGGTGCCGTTGCACGCAAAAGTTGCAGGTGTGGATCCCGGCTTGCACGAGACGGTTCAGGTCGGGACACTCCAATTTTTTTGTGATCGTTTTGAGGGGCGGCTAGATACTACTCGCATGAATGGAAAAAGTGGATTCTGTATTATGATTATTAAATAAATAATCTTGGATATTTGAAAGTATAGATTCAGGGTCGTATCAGGCCGACGTTGCAGGGAGGTCCTTCAAACGCCGGCGCGCGGAGCCTTTCGCGGAGCAACAGGTTATTCATCGGTTTCCGGTGCATGCGCCAGCGGCTGATCGGCCACCGCGCATCTCCATCCCAAACAATCTATCAGACCAAGGTCCATGATTGTGTCGTATATCTGTCGTGATGCGTCGCAAATTTGCCATCAGTTGCGTTTAGTGCTGCGCGTGCGAACGGCACGGGTGCTCGGTGATTCGCCCCTCGACGGTCGGTTCCCATGCCAAACCGGCTTGCCGAGCGTCTGCGGGGCGAGAAAACAGGAGACAATCCGACATGTTCCATCGACCCGTTTCGCAAGAAAATTTCCGCGGTGAACCGATCAACTCGGCTGAAACGCGCGGATTCCCGCATCCGGCGCAGATGAGCATGGCGACGGGCACGGCGCTCGCCCGCTGCGGGGAAACGTCGCACTGTGATGGAACCGCAAGTTGAGTTATGGTTCTGGCACCATCGAAGAACGCCCTGGGAGGACGCACATGCACATGCAGGACCGGACCATCGTCGTTCTCGCGACTGACGCACGGATCAACGAGAGGTTGATCGCTCGCGGGATGGACCCGATGCGTGGTCCCTGCCTCGCCGACGTGCTTCAGGAAGCGATCGGCGAGCGGCTGACGTCGAAGGACGCGCTGCGTCTGTGGGATCCCGAACGCCTCGCCCGCGACCCGCGGGTGCGTGCCGTGCTCAGCCGCTACGTGGAGCAACGCGCGTCCTGACGCGCGGGCGCCCGCTCAAGCCAGCCATTCCTGCCGTTGAACCTCAATGCCGCGTCGGATCGCGGGTCGGCATCGCGTGCGCCTGCAGGACTTCGAGCGGCACGACGGCCAGCGTCGCGCGGTGGGTGCTGGCGAGCACCACCTTCGGGGCCACACCCGCCGCCAGCGCTTCCGCCCAGCGGGCGGCGCAGAGGCACCAGCGATCGCCCGGGCGCAGGCCGGGAAATCCGTACTCCGGCCGGGGCGTCGAGAGATCGTTGCCCTGCTGCCGCGAGAAGGCGAGAAATTCCTCGGTCACGCGCACACAGACGGTGTGCCGGCCGCGATCCTCCGGCCCGGTGTTGCAGCAGCCGTCACGGAAAAAGCCGGTCTGCGGGTCGAAGGAGCAGGGCTTGAGCGGCCCGCCCAGCACGTTGACGCTCTCCTCGGTCCTGGCGCGCATGGCTCGGCTCACCTCGTCGCTGCTGGAACGAGCTTGCGCGCCCGCGCCGCGAGTGTCCAGCGGGGCTGGCGGTGCCTGACGCCGCCGGGCATAACGGGGACCATGCGCACCCACTCCCAGGCTCGTCCATGAAGCCCGTCCCCGATCCGCGCGGCCCGATGCCGCGGTCCCTCCTGGTGCTGGTTGCCGTGATCGCGGTGATCGAGCTGGTGCTGAGCCTGTCCGACGCCGGCTGGATCGCCGACCCGTCGCTGCGCAGCCGGGCGCTGTGCGCCGGCGGATTCTGGTCCGCGCTCGGCCCGGACGCGCCCTTCGCACGGCTCTGCGGCGCGCCGGCGGGGCAGCTCTTCGCGTTGCAGCCGGTGACCATGTTCATCAGCCATGCCTTCCTGCACGGATCGCTGCTGCACATGGTGATGAACATGACGATCCTGCTCGCGATCGGCCGGTTCGTCGGCGACCGCTACGGCGCGGGTTCGATCCTGCCGGTGTTCCTGCTCTGCGCGATCGCCGGCGGGGCGGTGTTCAAGCTGCTGGCGAGTCCGGCCTTTCCCATGGTCGGGGCCTCGGGGGCGGTCTTCGGCTTTCTCGGGGTGTGGATCGTCTGGGACTGGCGGCGGCATCAGCGGGCTGCGCGCTCGACGTCGCCGGTGCTGCGCCGGGTGCTGGTGCTCGCCGGGCTCAACGTCGTGCTGTACTACGGGCTCGGCGGGATGCTGGCATGGCAGGCGCACCTCGGCGGTTTCGCGGCCGGCGTGCTGATCGGGATATGGCTCGAGAACCGGCTGGAGCGGGCGTGGATCGGCGAGATGCGGCGGCAGCGTGCCGAGCGCGATCCTGGCGCCTGAGCGTCAGGTCTCCGCCCAGAGCCGCCGCGCGATGTCGCGCAGCTGCAGCGACTCGGCCCATCGGTCGGCGGTGTCGTTGCCGTCCCGGCCGACGATGGCATAGGGCTTCGGTCCCAGCTCGCAGGTGAAGACCAGCTCGGCATCGGCCGCGCTGCGCCGGCGCCAGCTGGCGAAGCCATGGCGCCACCACCGCTCGAACAGCTCCACCCACATCCGGTGCGGCGGGAACGAGATCTCGACCTGCACCTGCTCGCGCGAGCCGACACGGCCGTGGAATGCCCAGGAGGCGTCGATGATCCGCTCCATCATCGCGTGGTTCTCGTCCGAGACCGGCCAGGCGAACTCGCGTCCGACCAGGAAGTGCGACAGGTCGGCCAGGAGCGGCAGTCCGGGCAGGGCATCGAGCAGGTCGAGGGTGAAGTAGAGGTCGGTGGTCATCCGGTCGCGGTGAGTCTCGATCAGGACGGGAAAATCCACCTCCTCGGCGAGGCGCATCCAGCCTTCGAGCAGCGGCAGGCAGTCCTCGACGCGCCGCGGCCGCACGTCGGGCTGGATGTCGAGGTGCAGCGGCGGAAACTCCGCCGCGATCTCCAGCACCGGCTTCAGGTCGTCCACCGTCTGCGGAAAGCACTGGCCCTCGGCGCGCAGGCCGGCCGGCCCGAGCAGGCCGGAGAGCCGCGCCACCGCCGCCCGGTCGGTCCAGTGGGTGCTGACCCCGTCGAAGCCCGCGCCCGCGATCATCGCGACGTTCTCTTCGAGCGTGCGCTCGAAGCCGTCGGTGTGGCGCCGCTCCATCGCCCAGAGCGATTGCAGCACCAGAAGCCTCTGCCCGTCCCCTGCCATCGCGGTTCTCCGCCGCTAGATGTTCATCGTGGCGATCTTCGCGGCAATTGCCCGGCCGAGCGCGGCGTGGGCGGCGGCGTCGAAGTGGATGCCGTCGACCGGACTGACCGAGATCACCTCGCCGGCGTCGAGGAATTCCGCCCCGTGCCGGGCCGCGACGCGGGCGTATTCCGCCGCGAGGCCGCGCGACTTGGCGGCACCGCCCAGAAACATCTCGGCGAGGCAGCCCACTTCCTCGATCGGCATCGGCGCAACGACCAGCATTCGCGGCTGGCTGGCGTCCTGGCCGCAGTAGCTGTGGCGCAGCGTGTGCAGCAGCAGCGAGACCGACTGGCTGATGTCGAGCGGCGTGACGCTGAACCGCTGCTTCAGGTCGTTGGTGCCGAGCATCAGCACCACGAGGTCGATCGGCCGGTGCGACTCGAGGATTGCCGGCAGCACGGCGAGGCCGTTCTTGTAGACGCCTTCGATCGGGTCGGGGTGCACCGTGGTCCGGCCGGGCAGTCCCTCTTCCACCACCCGCCAGCCGGGACCGAGCGCCGCGGCGCAGACCCCGGGCCAGCGTTCGGCCGGACCGAAGCGACCCTGATCCTCCAGCGTCGCCATCGGTACGGTGCCGTGGGTGTTCGAGTCGCCATAGGCGAGCACCACGCGCTCGGGCATGCCCGGGTCTCCTTCGTCGGCTCAGATGTCGAAGCTGTTCGGCAGGATGACGAGATCGCGGATGTTCACGTTCCGCGGCCGGGTCAGCATGTAGTGAACGGCGTCGGCCACCTCGGAGGGCTCGATCAGCGCGCCGTTGGCGATCGCACGGTCGAGGTTCTCCTTCGGCCAGTCCTTGAGCAGCGCGGTGACGACCGGGCCGGGCGCGACCTCCATCACCCGGATGCCGTGCTTCGCGAGCTGCCGGCGCATGGCGTGGACGAACGCCTGCACCGCGTGCTTCGACGCGGTATAGACCGGCTCCCACGGCACGGCGACGTGGCCCGCGATCGAGCTCGTCACCACGATGTCGCCGGTCCCCCGCTCGATCATGTGCGGCATGACCGCGCCGGCGGTGCGGAACACGGCGTTGACGTTGAGGTTCAGCATCCGGTCCCACTCGTCCGGGCTGCTGTCGAGCAGGTCGCCGCCGACATAGGTGCCGGCATTGGCGTGGAAGATGTCGAGCTGACCGGCCTTGGCGAGGATCGCGGGGACCATGGTCGAGACACTCTCCGGCGAGAGCAGGTCGACCTCGACGGCGAAGGCCCTGTCGCCCAGCTCGGCCACCAGCTTGTCGAGCGCGGCCTTGTCGCGGTCGATGAGGCCGACGCTGGCGCCGGCGTCGAGCAGGCGGCGGGCGCAGGCGAGGCCGATGCCGGAGGCGGCGCCGGTGATCGCGGCAACCTTGCCGCTCAGGGTCTGGTCCATGGGTTTCCTCCTCATTTCACGCGTGAAAGAGTGGGTCGCACCCTGGTTTCACGCGTGCTGTTGGGGCAGTCATTCGTTTTCATGCCGGGCGGCGCCGTCGGACGCACCCGGTGGTTATCCGGGCGCCGCGCGACTATGGCGCAACCATATAGCCGCCATCCACCGGCAGCGAGACGCCGTGCACCATGGCGGCGGCGTCCGAGAGCAGGAAGAGGATCACCTCGGCCACGTCGTCCGGCTCGGCGAAACGGCCGACCGGGATCCGGCTCAGCATCGAGGCGGCCTTGGCCTCGTCGCTCCACGCCTTGACCGCCATCGGCGTCAGCGTGACGGTCGGGTTGATCGCGTTCACCCGAATCCCCTTCGGTCCAAGCTCGACCGCCATCACCCGGGTCAGTCCGTCGAGGCCGGCCTTCGACGCGCAGTAGGCGGCATGGTCGCGGAAGCCGACGAAGGCCGAGACCGACGAGACGTTGACGATGGCGCCCTTGCCGCCGCCGGCGACGATGCTCCGGGCGTATTCCTGCGCCACGATCATCGGCGAGCGGGTGTTGACGGCATAGAGCAGGTCGAGATGCGCCTCGGGCAGGTCGAGAAACGAGTCGAGTTCGGTGGTGCCGGCGTTGTTCACCAGCAGGTCGGCCGGCAGCGCCGCCCGGATCGCGGCCCGGGTCGCCTCCGGGTCGGCGAGGTCGACCGCATGTGTCTTGCAGCCGATCTCGGCAGCGAGCGCCGCCAGGTCGCTCGCCGAACGCGACAGCGCGGTAACGGTCGCGCCGCGGCGCGCGAGCATCACCGCGGTCGCCCGCCCGATGCCCTTGCCGGCGCCGGTGACGACGACGTGCTTGCCGGTGAAGTCCATGCGTGAGGTCCTCAGATGCGGGCGCCGCTGGCGCCGTCGAACAGATGGGCGCGGCGCGGGTCGATGCGCAGCGAGATCTCCTCGCCCGGACGCGCGTCGAAGCGGTCCTTGACCACCGCGTCGATGGCGTCCTCGCCGATGCGCGCGAAGATCTGCGTCTCCGAGCCGGTCGGTTCCAGCACCGAGACGCGGGCGGGCAGGCCGCCCGGGCCGACGTCGATGTGCTCGGGCCGGATGCCGTAGACCACCGGCCGGCCGTCGTCGGCACGCACGCCCTCCAGCGGAAGCGTGGCGCCGCCATCGGCGCGGACGACGACGCGGCCGTCGGCGCTCGCCAGCCTGCCCTTGATGAAGTTCATCGCCGGCGAGCCGATGAAGCCCGCGACGAAGGTGTTGGACGGGTTGTCGTAAAGCTCGAGCGGCGGGCCGATCTGCTCCACCCGGCCGTCGCGCATGACCACGATCTTGTCGGCCATCGTCATCGCCTCGATCTGGTCGTGGGTGACGTAGACGATCGTCGTCTTGAGCCGCTGGTGCAACTCCTTGATCTCGACCCGCATCGCCACGCGCAGCTTGGCGTCGAGGTTCGACAAGGGCTCGTCGAACAGGAACACCGCCGGATCGCGGACGATGGCCCGGCCCATGGCGACGCGCTGCCGCTGGCCGCCCGAGAGCTGCTTGGGGTAGCGGTCGAGCAGGTGGCCGAGGTCGAGGATCGCGGCGGCCCGGCCGACCTTCTCGGCGATCTCGGCCTTGGGCGTGCCCTTGATCTTGAGCGCGAAGCCCATGTTCTCGCCCACGGTCTTGTGCGGGTAGAGCGCGTAGGACTGGAACACCATGGCGATGTCCCGGTCCTTCGGCATCACGTCGTTGACCACCCGGCCACCGATCGAGATCTGCCCGTCCGAGATCGGCTCGAGACCGGCGATCATCCGCAGCAGCGTGGACTTGCCGCAGCCGGACGGGCCGACGAGGACGACGAACTGGCCGTCCTCGATGTCGACGCTGACGCCGTGCATGACCTCGACGCTGCCGTAGCGCTTCTTGACGTTCCTGACGGTGACTTCGGCCATGGGGTTACTCCGGCAGGACGATCTGCATCTTGACCTGGCCCGCGGGCGCCGAGGCCGCGATCTCGAACGCCTCCACGCTCTCGTCGAAGCCGAAGGTGCGGGTGATGAGCGGCTTCACGTCGATCGCGCCGGACGACAGCATGCCGATGCAGCGCGGGAAGACGTGGGCGTAGCGGAAGACATGCTCGACGCGGGCCTCGCGGACCATGCCGGCACCGACATCGTAGGCGATCGGGTCGCTCTGGCCGCCGATGAAGACGACGCGGCCACCCGGACAGAGCGGCTCGAACACGCCGGCGGCGCCGCGCGGGTTGCCGGAGCATTCGATGACGATGTCCGCGCCCCAGCCATCGGTGCCGGCGAGGACGGTCTTGGCCAGATCCTGCGAGCGGACGTTGATCGGGGTGATCGCCCCGAGCGTGGCGGCGAGCGCGAGCTTCGCGTCATCGACATCGGAGACGTAGACGCGCGCGCACCCGGCCGCGAGCAGCGACAGCGCGGTGACGAGGCCGATGGGGCCGGCGCCGATGACGAGCCCGACGTCGCCGGGCTTGACCGCCGCCTTGGTGGCGCCGTGCACGCCGACCGCCAGCGGCTCCACCATTGCGGCTTCGGCGAAGCTCACATTGTCGGGCAGCTTGAAGGTGAAGAGCTCCGGGTGGACGACCGTCGGGCGGAGCACGCCGTGGACGGGCGGCGTGGCCCAGAATCGCACGGCGGGATCGACGTTGTAGATGCCGAGGCGGGTGGCGCGGCTGTCCGGGTCCGGGATGCCCGGCTCCATGCAGACGCGGTCGCCGACCTTGAGGGTGGTGACCGCAGAGCCGGTCTCGATCACCGTGCCGCTGGCCTCGTGGCCGAGGATCATCGGCTCGCGCACGATGAACGGGCCGATGCCGCCGTGGGTGTAGTAGTGCACGTCGGAGCCGCAGATGCCGACCGTGTGCAGCTTGATGCGGACATCGCGCGCGCCGAGGATTTCGTCGCGCTCGATCGGGAAGTCCCGGAGCGACAGTTTCTTTTTCTCTTCGAGTACCAGTGCCTTCACCGGATCCTCCCCTTAACCCTTGCGAATGATGAAGACCCCGAGCGCAAGCACGAGGATGTGGCAGATCCAGAGCGGGATCGCGGCTTCGAGGAAGCGCATCCACAGAAGCTCCATCGCCACGCCGATGTAGATCGCGATGAACAGCCGGTCGAACCAGTTGGTCGCGATCGGCAGGAACCCGACGCGGGCGGGCGTGGCCTGCACCGCCTTGGCCTCGTCGTCGGCGTTCTCGAGGTCGATCAGGTCCATGGGCTCACTCCTTGACCGCGCCGAAGGTGAGGCCGGCGACGATGTGGCGCTGGACGAGGCCGAAGATGAACAGGGCGGGCACGAGGGTGATCATCGCGATCGCCGCCATCTTGCCCCATTCGGTGCCGGTGGTCGTCACGTACTCGGACAGGCCGGTGGTGATGGTGCGGGCGTTGAAGCTCGTCAGCGTCGCCGCGAGCAGGAACTCGTTCCAGGCGAAGACCCAGGTGAGGATCAGCGTCACCGCGAGGCCCGGGCGGGCGAGCGGCCAGATCACCTCGCGGACCACCTGCCAGGTCGAGGCGCCGTCGACGGTCGCGGCCTCGTCGAGCTCCTTCGGGATGCCTTCCATCGTGGGCCGGAGCGTCCAGATCGCGAACGGCAGGTTGAAGGTGCAGTAGAGCAGGATCAGGCCGATGCGCGTGTCGTAGAGCTTGAACGGCCCGATGACGAAGAGCTTGGTGAAGAGCAGGAAGAACGGCAGCAGGAACACCGCCGCCGGGGCCATCCGGTTGGTGATCGTCCAGAAGAAGATGTTTTCCTTGCCGCCGAGATCATAGCGCGACAGCGCGTAGCAGGCCATGAAGGCGAGGGTGCAGACCAGCACGGCGTTGCCGGTGGCAATGATGATCGAGTTCATCATGTAGCGGCGCAGGGTCTCGTCGGTGAGAACCTGAGCGTAGTTCTTCCAGTAGAAGCTCTTGAGGATCACGTCAGGCGTGGTGAAGAGATCGACCGGCGCCTTCACCGAGATGACGAACAGCCAGTAGATCGGGAACAGCGTCACGAAGCTGAGCGCGATCCAGAGCAGCAGGCTGACGAACGGGTTCGAGGTGCGCACCGGTCACTTCCCCTTGTTGCGCGGCGCGACGAGGCCGACGTAGAGCATCCAGCACATGACGAGCGTGAGATAGAGCACGACGACCGAGATCGCGGCGCCATAGCCGTAGTCGGTCTTCGGGAAGACGACCTTCCAGATGTGGAGGCCGACATAGCGGGTGGCGGCGCCCGGGCCGCCGCCGGTCAGCATCCAGACCTCGTCGACGGTGCGCAGCGCATCCATCATGCGGATGAAGACGGTGGCGAGGATCGCGGGCCGGATCATCGGCAGGGTGATGTGCCAGAAGATCTGGCTGCGGCTGGCGCCGTCGATCTGCGCCTGCTCGAAGGGCTCCTTCGGGAGCGACAGGAGGGCGGCGAGCAGGGTCAGCGTGACGAGCGGCGTCCAGTGCCAGATGTCCATGATGACGGTCAGGATGAACGCGGCATTGGCGTCGCTGCCGATGTTGAGCGTATAGCCGAACCAGCGCTTCAGGTAGACCGGCACGATGCCGAGGCTGGGCGTCGTCATCAGCCGCCAGACCGAGCCGACGACGATGGGCGCGACGATCAGCGGCAGGGTGTGGACGGTGCGAAAGAAACCCTTGCCCGGAAACTCGCGCATGAGGAGCTGGGCGAGCAGGTAGCCGATGATGATCTCGGAGCCGACCGCGAAGAAGGCGAACTTCAGCGTCAGCCACACCGAGGTGAGGAATTCGGCGTCGAAGACCAGGCGGCGGAAGTTGTTGGCGCCGATGAAGACCTGGTTCGGATTGGCGCCGAACGGGTTCCACTGGTGGAACGACAGATACAGCACGTAGATGAACGGCAGGATGCCGAAGACGCCAAGGATAGTCAGCGTCGGAGCCAGCAGCAGCCAGCCCACCTTGTTCGAGCGCATCTCGCTCCCCCCCCGGATCGTCTTCTTGCGCTTGTGGGAGCGGGGGCCGATACGGGCCCCCGCCAGATGTCGAGGCTACTTGCGATAGCCGAGGTTGGTCAATTCCTGCTCCGCGGTCGCGGCCATCTTGTCGAGACCTTCGTCCGGGCCGATGGCGCCGGTCAGGATGTCGTAGAAGATCGGCGCGGTCGCCTCGCGCAGCTGCGCGTGGAACGGGTAGGGCGGGGCGCCGGCGAACAGCTTCCCGTCGTCCTTCAGCATCGTGTAGTAGCCGGCGAGCTTCTTATCCATGGCGATGACGCCCGGGTCGGAATAGGTGGCGGTGTTGGTGATGCGCGGCGCGGCGACGGCCCAGGCGGGCTGCACCTCGTCCTGGCCGATATACTGGAGGAAGAGCAGCGCGGCGTCGCGGTTCTTGGAGCTGACGGGCACGCCGAAGGCGCCGCCGTCATAGTAGCCGATGTAGCCCTCGCCCTTCTCGGCCGCTTCCATCACGCCGGGCGAGACCGGCGGCAGGGCGACGCCGACATGGTCGACGACCTTGGAGCGTTCCGGGTCCGACGCGATCCACGCGGCATTCTCGCCGTAGACGAAGCCCTGGGCGGCACGGCCGGCGGCGAAGGTGGCCGCGACCTCGGTCCAGGTGCTCGACGGCGACTCCGGCGGCGCGATGTCGCGCAGGTGGAGCCACCACTTCAGCGCCTCCTTGGCCTCCGGGCTGTTCATCCGGCCGCCGTGCTCGACGGTGGCGGCATAGTTGTTGTTCGCGTCGATGCCCCAGTTGTAGACGCCGAAGGTCGGGGCGACCGTCTCGAAGTACTCATACCACGAGGACGGGTGGCCGGTGTTGGCCTGCGCCGTCGAGCCCCAGAGGTCGAGGCCCTTCTCCTTGCCGTATTCGGTGAAGAAGTCGGCGATCGAGGTATATTCCTCGTGCGTGGTCGCGGGCTTCAGGTCGTGACCTGTCTTGGCCTTGTAGGCGGCCTGAATCTCGGGGTCGTTGAACAGGTCGGTCCGGTAGAGGTAGACCTTGATGAAGGCTTCCATCGGCACGCCGAAGAGGTCGCCCTTCTCGCCCTTGAAGTAGTTCGCGAAGGTGGTGAACTTCGCCTCGTCGAACGTCGGCGCCTTCAGCTCCGGCTTGTCCTTCAGCGACTGGGTGACATCGGTCAGGAACTGGCGCTGCAGATAGGCGTAGATGATGTCCTGCTCGATGTAGACGAGGTCATAGATGCCGGTCTGGGCCTCCATGTCCTTGATCGCCTTGTCGTACATCTGATCCCACGAGGTGGTCTCGATCTCGACCTTGATGCCGGTCTTCTTCTCGAATTCCGGCGCCAGCACGTCGCGGATGTAGGTCGACGGCGGTGCGTTCTCGGTGACGCCATGCAGTGTCACGCCCTTGAACGGTGCGCCGGCCTCGGACCAGAAGTCGGCCCAGGCCGGCACGGAGCCGGCCATCATCGCGAAGATGAGCGCCGACGCGCCCGCCCTCAGCCCGTGTCTCATACGCTTCCTCCAAGTTGGTCCGGGCCTCGGCGGCGCCGGTTGCGTTTCCCTGGGTCCGGCTTCTCTCCAGCGGCCTTGTCGGGTGAGTCTCCGGCGCTTGTCGTCGCGTCGGTTCGGCCGCCCCGTGCCAGACGCTAATCCGTTTCCGCGAGCGCGACAAGAATTTGTTGCGTAGAGCGCGGAAATGCCTGACGCCTCTGCGCGGTGCCGGAAAATCGTGTTGCGGCCGCGTATCGGGTCGGCGCGCCCACGGCGGAATCTCGAAAAATTGACGAGGGAATGCAGCCTTAAGTGCGTGATGCGGCGCAGCAATCAACCGCGCGTGCCTGGCGCGCTGCCGGCTCGGAGCGTCGGCAGTGCCGGCGGAGCGGCGCCGACGGCTCCGGCGATGAAGGAGACCGCACGACCAATCCGACGCTTGACAGCAATCGCCGATTCGCTTGATTTGTTGCATCGGGCAACAATAGGGCCGGACGATCCGGCCGGGGGGAGAGGCAATGCGGCGGTTGGGCGTTCACTCGTTCGTCTGGACGGACGGCAAGACCCAGGCGGGGCTTGAGCGGGCGCTCGAGCAATCGGCGGAGGCAGGCTATGGCCTGATCGAATTCGCCTACCTGCGCCCCGAGCTGTTCGACCTCGACGCCCTCGCGAAGCGGGCGCAGGGGCTCGATATCGAGATCACCGTGACGATGGGCCTGCCCGTCGCTGCCGATGTATCGAGCGAGGACCCGGCGGTCGTCAAGGCCGGTGAAGCGCTGCTCGCCAATGCCGTGGCCGCGGTGCGCGACGTGGGCGGCACCCGCCTCGGCGGCATCCTCTACTCCGCCCACCGCAAGTACGACGCGAAGCCGACGGCGCGCGGCTGGCAGAACAGCGCGGCGGCGATCGGCAAGACCGCCGACGCGGCGCGCGAGGCGGGCGTCTCGCTGGTGCTCGAGGTGGTGAACCGGTTCGAGTCGAACCTCATCAACACCACGGCGCAGGGACTCGCGTTCCTGAAGGACACCGGCAGCGACGACGTGACGCTGCACCTCGACACCTTCCACATGAACATCGAGGAGGCGAACCCCGCCGCCGCGATCCGGCTCGCCGGGCCGAAGGTCTCGTACTTCCATATCGGCGAGAGCAACCGCGGCTACCTCGGCGACGGGGTGATCGACTTCGACCGGACCTTCGATGCGCTGCTCGACATCGGCTATTCCAGCGACATCACGTTCGAGTCGTTCTCCGGGGCGATCGTCGACGAGGCGCTCTGCCTCGCCTGCGGCATCTGGCGCGACACCTGGACCGACAATGTGCCGCTGGCGCGCCACGCCAAGGCCTACATCGAGCTGAAGCTCGGCGAGGCGGAGCGGCGCCGCGCCACGAACGCGAGGCCCTGAGCACCGTCGGGCTTCGGGAGGCGAGGGTGCTCGACCCGGGGATCACGTCTGTCTCGTCGCGCCGGACCCGGCAGTCGAACGAGATCGCCGTGCTTCGGGCGCTGCACCGGATGGGTCCGCTCAGCCGGGCCGAGCTGGCGCGCGCGCTGCGGCTCAACCGCTCGTCGTCCGGGCACATCGTCGCGGCGCTGCTCGCGAGCGGCCTCGTGCGCGAGACCGCCGCGGCGGCGCCGGCCGAGCCGGCGCGGGTCGGGCGTCCCGGCATCCGCTTCGAGCTGGTGCCGGGGGCGGTGTTCTTCCTCGGGATCGAGATCGGCGTCGAGCATGTCCGCGCGGTGGTGATCGACCTCGACGCCCGGATCGTCGCGCACCGGGCCGAGCCGTTCGACGGCGCCGGCACGCCGGCCGACCGGGCGATCGAGGTCGCGGTGGCGCTGGCGCTCGACACGATCGGGCCGGAGCGGCTCGCGCGCTGCGAGGGCGCGGGCGTCACGGCGCCGGGGCAGATGGACCACGAGGGGCTGGTCCGGGTGGCGCCGATCCTCGGCTGGAAGGCGGTGGACCTGCCCGCCCGCCTGCGGCGCGCCCTGCCGCAGGCGCTGCCGGTGATGGTCGAGAACGACGGCAACGCCTTTGCCATTGGCGCGATCTACGGCCACAGCGCGCCGCCGCGGGGCGTGACGCTGTTCCTGGTGCTCGAGACCGGCGTCGGGGCGGGTATCGCCGTCGACGGTGCGCTGGTGCGCGGCGGGCACGGGCTGGCGGGAGAGATCGGCCACATGCTCGCGCCGGACGCCGCCGGCCGGCTGCGCCCGCTCGAGGCAGTGATCGGGCTCGAGGCGGTGCTCGCCGCCTATGCCGCGGCGGCGGGGCTCGACCGGCCGGCGCTGCCGGAGTTCCTGGCGCGGGTGCGCGACCGCGAGCCGGCGGCGGTGACGGTCGCGGAGAGCTGGGCGCGAACGCTGGCCTTCGCGCTGGTGCAGGTGTGCCGGCTGCTCGATCCGGGCCACATCGTGCTCGGCGGGTCGCTGGCCGCGCTCTATCCGCTGGTCTCGGCCCGGGTGATCGCACACGTCGGCCTGATCCAGGAGACGAGCTTTCCGGTGCCGTCGATCGTCATCGAGGCCACCGACGGAGGCTCGGCCTTCGGCGCGGCCTGCATGTTGCACCAGAGGTTCCTGTCGCTCGAAGGGCAGGGCCAGCCGGATCGGGCGGCGGTCGCCGAAGGCGACCCGGACGGCGCCTGAGGGGCCGCTACGCCGCCACCTGCTTCTCGGCCAGCGCCGCGAGGTCGCGGGCAATGCCGAAGGCGCCGACGAGCCGGGCCTTTTCCTCCGCCCACTCCTTGCGGATGACGATGCGGTTGTCCTTGATCCGCGCCGCCCCGCGCTGGTCGTTCAGGAACTGCACCAGACCCGCCGGGCTCGCGTACTTGTCGTTGTGGAAGACCACCGTCGCGCCCTTCGGCCCGCCGTCGAGCTTCGCGATGCCGGCCCGCTTGCAGAGCGCCTTGATGCGGACGATCAGCATCAGCGTCTCGACCTCCGGCGGGATCGGGCCGAAGCGGTCGATCAGTTCGGCGGCAAAGCCCTCCAGCTCCACCTTCCGCTCTAGCGACGACAGCCGGCGATAGAGCCCGAGCCGCACGTCGAGGTCGGGCACATACGGCTCGGGGATCAGCACCGGCACCCCGAGGTTGATCTGCGGCGACCACTCGCCGCCTTCGTCGGCCAGCTCGATGTCGCCCGAGCGGAGCTTGGCGATCGCCTCCTCCAGCATCTCCTGGTAAAGCTCGAACCCCACCTCGCGCACCTGCCCGGACTGCTCGTCGCCGAGCAGGTTGCCCGCGCCGCGGATGTCGAGGTCCTGGCTCGCCAGCGTGAAGCCCGCCCCGAGCGAGTCGAGCGAGCCCAGCACGCGCAGCCGCTTCTCCGCCTGCGGCGTCAGCTTCTTGCGCGGCTCGGTCATGAAGAACGCATAGGCGCGCAGCTTCGAGCGCCCGACCCGGCCGCGGATCTGGTAGAGCTGCGCCAGCCCGAACATGTCCGCCCGCTCGACGATCAGCGTGTTCGCCGCCGGGATGTCGAGGCCCGACTCCACGATCGTCGTCGAGACCAGCACGTCGAAGGCGCCGTCGTAGAAGGCATTCATCCGCTCGTCGAGGTCGGTCGCCGCCATCTGGCCGTGGGCGATCTGGAACTTCACCTCCGGCACCTGCTCGCGCAGGAACTCCGCCACCGGCTCGAGGTCGGAGATCCGCGGCACGACGTAGAACGACTGCCCGCCGCGATAGTGCTCGCGCAGCAGCGCCTCGCGCACGGTCAGCGGGTCGAACTCCGAGACGTAGGTGCGGATCGCCAGCCGGTCGACGGGCGGCGTCGCGATGAGCGATAGCTCCCGCACGCCGGAGAGCGCCATCTGCAAGGTCCGCGGGATCGGCGTCGCGGTCAGCGTCAGCACGTGCACGTCCGAGCGCAGCGCCTTCAGCCGCTCCTTGTGGCCGACGCCGAAATGCTGCTCCTCGTCGATGATGAGCAGGCCGAGGTGGCGGAACTGGATCGTCTTCGCCAGCACCGCGTGGGTGCCGACGACGATCTCGACCGTGCCGTCGGCAAGCCCCGCGCGCGTCTCGGCCGCGTCTTTCGCCGAGACGAAGCGCGAGAGCTGCCGCACGCGGATCGGCAGGCCACGGAACCGCTCGGCAAAGTTCTTGTAGTGCTGCCGCGCCAGCAGCGTCGTCGGCGCGATCACCGCCACCTGCCCGCCCGACATCGCCGCGACATAGGCCGCCCGCAGGGCGACCTCGGTCTTGCCGAAGCCGACATCGCCGCAGACCAGCCGGTCCATCGGGCTGCCGGAGGCAAGATCGCCGAGCACGTCCTCGATCGCCGACAGCTGGTCGTCGGTCTCGGTGTAGGGGAAGCGGGCGCAGAAGCTCTCCCAGTCCTGATGGTCGGTCGGCTCCATCACCGCGCCCTTGCGGATCGCCCGCTCCGCCGCGATGCGGATCAGCCGCTCCGCCATGTCGCGGATGCGCTGCTTCAGCTTGGCCTTCTTCGCCTGCCACGCCCCGCCGCCGAGCCGGTCGAGCAGGCCCTCCTCATGGCCATAGCGCGAGAGAAGCTCGATGTTCTCTACCGGCAGATACAGCTTGTCGCCGCCGGCATACTCGATCAGCAGGCACTCGTGCGGCGCGCCCATCGCCGTCACGGTCTCGAGCCCCTTGTACCGCCCGATGCCGTGGTCGACGTGCACGACGAGATCGCCGGGCGTGAGGCCCGCCGCCTCGGTCAGGAAGTTCTCCGCCTTGCGCCGCCGGCGCGGTGCCCGGATCAGCCGGTCGCCGAGCACGTCCTGCTCCGAGACGACGGTCAGCCCCGGCGCCTCGAACCCGTGCTCCAGCGGCCAGACCGCCAGCGAGAGGCCGTTGTCGCCGCGCAGGTCGGCCGCCCGCGCGATCTCGCGCGCGTCCGTGACGCCGTTGTCGCGGAGCAGTCCCATCAGCCGCTCGCGCGCGCCCTTGGAATAGCTCGCGATCACCACGTCGCCCGCGCGGCGCCGCGCCTTCACGTGATCGGCCAGCGCGCCGAACAGGCTCACCCGCTCCTGCTGCCGCTCCGGGGCGAAGTCCCGCCCGATCCGCCCGCCCGCGTCGATCACGCCGGGCCCGAGCGGCTGCGGCAGCGCCGCGAGCTGGTGCAGCGGCCGCCCGGCCACGGCCGCGTCGAACGCCGGATCGTCAAGGTAGAGCTTCGCCCGGCGGCACCGGCTTGTAGACCGTGCCGAGCCGCGACTTCGCCGCCAGCGCCGACGTGCGCGCGTCGTACTGCTCCGACAGCGCCGCCCAGCGCGCCACCCGCGCCGCGCCCGTCTGGTCGTCGAGCAGCACCGGCGCGCCGGGCAGGTAGTCGAAGATCGTCTCCAGCCGCGCGTGGAAGAACGGCAGCCAGTGCTCCATGCCCTGATGCTTGCGGCCCGCGCTCACCGCTTCGTAGAGCGGATCGTCGTTGCCGGCGGCGCCGAACATCGCGCGGTAGCGGGTGCGGAACCGCTGGATGCCGTCGTCGTCGAGGATCACCTCCGAGACCGGCGCCAGCTCCACCCGGCGCACCGTCTCGCTGGTGCGCTGCGTCTCGGGATCGAACCGCCGCGCGCTTTCCAGCACATCGCCGAACAGGTCGAGCCGCACCGGCTGCCGCGTTCCCGGCGGGAAGATGTCGACGAGCCCGCCGCGCACGGCGAATTCGCCCGGCTCGGTCACGGTGGGCGTCTGGGTATAGCCCATGCGCACGAGGTACGCGCGCAGGCCGCGCTCGTCGACACGGCCGCCCACCTCGGCAACGAAGCTCGCGGCCGCCAGGACGTCGCGCGCCGGCACCCGCTGGGTCGCCGCGTTGATGGTGGTCAGGATCGCCGCCGGCCGGGAGAAACCGCGGGCGAGCGCCGCGAGCGTCGCCATCCGCCGCGCGGCGATCTCCGGGTTCGGCGAGATGCGGTCGTAGGGCAGGCAGTCCCACGCCGGAAACGACAGCACCGGCACGTCCGGCGCGAAGAAGCGCAGCGCGGCGCGCAGACCCTCCAGCCGCGCGTCGTCGCGGGCGACGTGGATCACCGGCCCGCCGGCGCGTGCGATCACCTCCGCCAGATAGCGGGCGTCGAATCCTTCGGGACAGCCGCCGACGAGCAGGCGTCCGGGGCGAAGCGGCCGGAGTTCGGTCATGGTCCCGCGACCTAGCGCAAGGCCGGTGGGCTGACAAGCGGCGCCCTCGCGGCCGGCGCGCCCGTCCGACCGCCCGCCCCTCAGACCGCCCGCCCCTCAGACCGCCCGCCCCTCAGACCGCCCGGCCGTGCAGCAGCACCGCGGTGGCGATTGCTGCGAGCATCGCCACCACCGCAATCGTCTGGTGGCAGATCCGCCGCCAGCCGAGCGCGAGCACCAGATGCGGCCCGACCAGGCGGCTCTGCCGCAGATAGAGTGACAGCCGGACGTTGGAGTAGCCGATCGCGGCCAGGGGCGCGAGCAGGAACAGCACGGCCTGCGCCGCCTCGATGCCGCTGCCGAAGCCGATGCCGGCAAGGCCGGCGATGACGAAGCCGGCAGCAGCGGCGATCGCCGGGCCGGCCCGGTCCGAGACGCCGGCGACGCGCTCCGCGGCGATCCCCGCGAGCAGGTCGACCCGCGCGGCGGCGTCGCCGTCGCGGCGGGCGCGCACCAGCATGTCGGTCGGCACGCCGAGCGTGCGGGCGCAGACGACCGACCAGACGACCACGTGGAGGACCCAGTACCAGGGGCTGTCGAAATGCGCGGTGGCGAGCAAGCGGATCAAGGCCCCGGGGGAGAACGGCTCGGGCCGGCATCCCGTGCCGGCTCTCCTTGAGTGGCGGCTGGCGGCGCGGGCGTCAACCGAAACGGCGTCACAGGGTCAACGCGGTCCGAAGGCGGGCAACGCGGGCCTGAGGCCGGAGGGCTTGAGGCTGGAGGGCGCGCGTGCCAGACGATCCGGGCCATCGTTTCGCCCGGAGTCCGGCCATGCACCCGATCGCCCCGTTTCCGCACAACCGGCCCCGCCGCCTGCGCCGGACGCCGTGGATCCGCGACCTCGTCGCCGAGCATCGCCTGACCACGGCCGACCTGATCTGGCCGATCTTCGTGCGCGACGGGCGCGACGTCGCCGAGCCCATCGCCTCGCTCCCCGGGGTCGACCGCCTGTCGATCGACCGGGCCGTGCGCGCGGCGGAGGAGGCGGCGGGGCTCGGCATCCCCTGCCTCGCGCTCTTCCCCTACACCGACGCGCGCGACAAGAACCGCGAGGCCACCGAGGCGTGGAACCCGGAAAACCTCGTCTGCCGCGCCACGCGGGCGATCAAGGCGGCGGTGCCGGACATCGGCATCCTGCTCGACGTGGCGCTCGATCCCTACAACGCCGACGGCCACGACGGTCTGGTCCGCGACGGCGTGGTCCTGAACGACGAGACGCTGGTGGCGCTGGAGAAGATGGCGCTGGCGCAGGCCGAGGCCGGCTGCGACATCCTCGGGCCGTCCGACATGATGGACGGCCGCATCGGCGTGATCCGCGCGGCGCTGGAGCGCGAGGGCTTTCAGGACACCGCGATCATGAGCTACGCGGCCAAGTACGCCTCGTGCTTCTACGGGCCGTTCCGCGACGCGGTGGGCGCGACCGGCGCGCTCAAGGGCGACAAGAAGACCTACCAGATGGACCCGGCCAACACCGACGAGGCGCTGCGCGAGGTGGCGGCGGACCTCGCCGAGGGCGCGGACATGGTGATGGTGAAGCCCGGCCTGCCCTATCTCGACGTCTGCGCCCGGGTGAAGGCCGAGTTCGGCGTGCCGACCTACGCCTACCAGATCTCGGGCGAATACGCGATGATCGAGGCGGCGGCGGCGAACGGCTGGATCGACGGCGACAAGGCGATGCTCGAGACGCTGCTCGCATTCAAGCGCGCCGGCTGCGACGGGATCCTCACCTACCTCGCTCCTCGCGCCGCCCGGATGCTGCGCGGGGGGTGAGGCGCCGCGTGTCGCCTCACCCTGCGCCGAGCGCCTTCCCCAGCCGGGGCAGGCCCGCCCGCTTCAGGAGCGGGCGCAGCGCCTGCGGCCGGCCGGACGCCGCCTCGGCCCGCTCGCGCACCGCCTCGGCCACACTGCCGAGGCCGATCCCCTCGCCGGCCAGCTCCACGAGAAAGCCGTCCGGCTCGCGCAGCAGCACGCCGTGCCGTCCGAGGGTCCGGGTGGGGAAATCGGCGCGGTTCCGCGTCATCAGCACCCCGGCGCCGCCGGCGATCGCCGCGGCCAGCACGTGCCGGTCGTCCGGGTCGGGAAGCGACAGGCTGGCGACCAGATCCTCGGGCACCGCCACCTCCGCCGCTGGCCAGCGGTCGCGCAGCACCGCGATCTCGGCCCGGGCCACCGCCTCCGCGCCCGGCGGCAGGCGGCGGGTTGCGCGCGCCCATTCCTCCAGCAGACGCGCCGACCAGACCGGCTCGAAGCCGCCCGCCGCCGCCGCGCCGAGCAGGACCTCGCGCAGCACCGTCGGGAACAGCACGCAGGCGTCGAGCAGCACCCGCATCAGTCGAGCCGCAGGAACAGCGCCTTGAGATAGCTCGTCTCGGCCAGATCGGCGTGGACCGGATGATCGGGCCCGGCGCTGCCGACATGCAGCACCTGCGCCTGCCGCCCGGCCTTCGCCACCCCGCGCAGGCTCGCCTCGCGGAACTTCGCGAGGTCGGCGGCGTGGCTGCACGAGCAGAGGACGAGAAAGCCGTCCGCCTCGGTCAGCGCCGCCCCGAGCCGGGCGACCCGCTCGTAGGCGCGCAGCCCGGCATCGAGCGCCGCCTTGGCCGGCGCGAAGGCCGGCGGGTCGCAGACGACGAGGCCGAAGCGGCGTCCCTCGGCCGCGAGGCCCGCCATCGCGTCGAACGCGTCGGCCTTCTGCGTGGTGAACCGCCCGGCGACCCCGCCCGCCACCGCGCCCTGCTCGGCGAGCGCCAGTGCCGGGGCGGAGCCATCGACGGCGAGCACCGAGCTTGCCCCGGCCGCCAGTGCGGCGAGGCCGAAGCCGCCGACATGGGCGAAGACGTCGAGCACGCTCCGCCCGCGGCCGAGCCGCGCGGCAAAGGCGTGGTTCGGCCGCTGGTCGTAGAACAGGCCGGTCTTCTGGCCGCCGGTCAGGTCGGCGAGATAGGTCGCCCCGTTCATCGGCACCGCCACCGGCCCGTCGAGCGCGCCGGTGAGCACGCCCGAGGCATCGTCGAGCCCTTCGAGGCTGCGTGCCCGGCCGGCGGCGTTCTTCACCACCGTGGCGATGCCGGTGACATCCACCAGCGCCGCCACCAGCTCGTCGAGCCGGGCGTCGGCCCAGGCGGCATTCGGCTGGATGACCGCGGCCTCGCCGAAGCGGTCGATGACCACCCCGGGCAGTCCGTCGCCCTCGGCGTGGACAAGGCGATAGAACGGCGCGTCGAACATCGTCTCGCGCAGGGCCAGCGCGCGGCGCAGCCGGCCCGCGAACCAGTCGCGGCCGATCTCGGCCGCCGGATCGGCGTCGAGCCGGCGCAGCGCGATCTTCGAGGCCGGGTTGAACGCCGCGGTGGCGAGCGGCCGGCGCTCGGCGTCCTCCACCGTCACGACCGAGCCCGGGGCGATCGCCCGGGTGCGCCGGTCGAGCACCACCTCGTCGGCGTAGGCCCACGGCCCGAGGCCGCGGCGGCGCCGGTCGGGGCGCAGGCGCACGACGGCGCGGCGCGCGTCGGCACCGGAGGGGGGCTCGGGGGTCTCGTCGGGAAGGTCGGGGGCGTCGCTCATGGAGGCGTCCTGCCCGAGCGGCGGGGAAATGTCGAGCGGCGGCATTTGCCCTCGCCGCCGCCGCTGCTAGATGAGGCGCGGCATGGGAGGCACGAGCATGGCAGCGATCGTTTCGGTCGAGAACCTGCGCAAGGTCTACGACAGCGGCTTCGAGGCGCTGAAGGGCGTCGACCTCGCGATCGAGCAGGGCGAGATCCTGGCGCTGCTCGGGCCGAACGGCGCGGGCAAGACCACGCTGATCTCGACGATCTGCGGCATCACCCGCCCGACCTCGGGCCGGGTCACGGTGGCCGGGCACGATGTCGTCACCGACTACCGCGCCAGCCGCAAGCTGATCGGCCTCGTGCCGCAGGAGATCACGCTGGAGCCCTTCACCAAGGTCGCCGTCACCGCGCGGTTCAGCCGCGGCCTGTTCGGCGCGCCGCCGGACGAGTCCTACATCGAGCGGCTGCTGAAGCAGCTCTCGCTCTGGGACAAGCGCGACGCGATGACCAAGGAGCTGTCCGGCGGCATGAAGCGCCGGGTGCTGATCGCCAAGGCGCTGTCGCACCGGCCGCGGGTGCTGTTCCTCGACGAGCCGACCGCGGGCGTCGACGTCGAGCTGCGCAAGTCGATGTGGGAGGTGGTGGCCGCGCTGCGCGCCGAGGGCGTGACGATCATCCTGACCACGCACTACATCGAGGAGGCGGAGGAGATCGCCGACCGGGTCGCCGTCATCAACGGCGGCCAGATCCTGCTGGTCGAGGAGAAGGACCGCCTGATGCAGCGGATGGGTCGCAAGGAACTGGTGATCGAGCTGCAGAGCCCGGTCGAGGCGGTCCCGGAGGCGCTCGCGGCGTTCGGCCTCGAGCGCGGCGACGACGGGCGCACGCTCACCTATGCCTACGACCGGGCGGCGGAGCGGACGGGGATCGTCTCGCTCCTGAGCGCGCTGTCGGAGGCGGGGCTGGTGCTGCGCGACCTGCAGACCCGGCAGAACTCGCTCGAGGACATCTTCGTCGGCCTCGTGAAGGAAGAAGCATGAACTGGCGCGCGATCTGGACGATCTACCGCTCGGAGATGTCGCGCACGTTCCGCACGCTGGTGCAGAGCCTGGTGGCGCCGATCATCTCCACCTCGCTCTATTTCGTGGTGTTCGGCACCGCGATCGGCTCGCGGATCGACACGGTCGACGGCGTGGCCTACGGCGCGTTCATCGTGCCGGGCCTCATCATGCTGACCGTGCTGATGCAGTCGATCTCCAACGCTTCGTTCGGTATCTACTTCCCGAAGTTCATCGGCACGATCTACGAGGTGCTGTCCGCGCCGGTGTCGTTCCTCGAGGTGGTGGTCGGCTACGTCGGGGCGGCGGCAACGAAGTCGCTGATGATCGGGCTCGTCATCTACCTCACGGCGAACCTGTTCGTGACGCTGCCGGTCAATCATCCCCTGGCGGCGCTGGGCTTTCTGGTGCTGACCTGCGTCAGCTTCTCGCTCTTCGGCTTCATCATCGGCATCTGGGCGAAGAACTTCGAGCAGCTGCAGCTGGTGCCGCTTCTGGTCATCAACCCGCTGGTGTTCCTCGGAGGCGCGTTCTACTCGATCTCGATGCTGCCGCCGGTCTGGCAGACGATCACGCTGTTCAATCCGGTGGTCTACCTCATCTCCGGCTTTCGCTGGTCGTTCTTCGGGATGGCGGACGTGAGCGTCGGCTTCAGCCTCGCGGCGATCGGGCTCTTCACCGGGCTGTGCCTGCTGGCGATCTGGTGGATCTTCCGCACCGGCTGGCGGATCAGGAGCTAGCGGCGGCGGATCGCGTCGAGGGCGCGGGCGCGGGCGGCGGGCAGGGTCTCGCGCGGCAGTCCCGGCGCGACGCGGGCGTCGAGGAAGTGGCCGGTGAGGGCGAGGGCGGCGGCCACCTCCGACGCCGGGGGCGGGGCGTCCCAGCCGTCGCGCAGGAACGCCGGCAGCGGCAGCAGGCGGTCGGCCCAGGGGGCGGCGGCGGTTCGGCTGGCGGCGCGGCCGGTCTGCGGCGAGACGAAGGCGAGGTCGTCCGTCGCGCCGGTGAGCGCGCAGCGGGCGAGGTCGAGGCCGAAGCCCAGTTCCGCGAGCAGGCCGAGTTCCCACGCGGCATAGCGGGCGGGCCAGTCCGGCGCGCGCCCGAGGGCCTCCACCAGCGCGCAGGTCCGGGCGTGCAGGTCCGGGTGCGGGTCGCGCTCGGGGAGGGTGGCGCCGAGCAGCGCGGCGACGGAGGCGAGGGTCGCGAGCGCGGCGCCGTCGGCCATCAGCGCGGCGGGGACGGGGGCGAGCGGCTCGACGCGGAAGCTGCCGAGGTGCTCCTCGAGCCGGGCCGACCAGTCGACGGCGAGGCGGGCGCCCGGTTGCAGGACCGGCGCGAGCCGACGGCCGGCGCCGCCGCGCACGACCCCGGCGTGGCGGCCGTGGGCCCGGGTCAGCAGCTCGACGATGGCGGCGCTTTCGCCGTGGCGGCGGGCGGAGATGAGGATGCCTTCGTCGCGCCAGTCCATGGCGCTTCCATAGCCTGTCGCGGGCTTGAGGGCGAGGCGTGCTGCCTTTAGCGTGGCGGCCCATGGCGGAGCTTCTCTTCATCACCCACCCGGAGGTCGTGATGGACCCCGGGCAGCCGGTCGCGCGGTGGCATCTCTCGTCCGCCGGAATCGCGCGGGCGCGCGTCTTCGCGGAAAGTGGCGTCGCGGACGGGGTCTCGGTGGTCTGGGCGAGCGCCGAGACCAAGGCGATCGAGACGGCGGGGATCGTCGCCGCACGCCTCGGGCTCGGCGTGGCGGTGGAGCCGGGGCTCGGGGAGAACGACCGGAGCGCGACGGGGTTCCTGCCGCCGGCCGAGTTCGAGCGCACGGCGGACGCCTTCTTCGCCCGACCGGAGGAGAGCGTGCGCGGCTGGGAGCGGGCGGTGGATGCGCAGGCGCGGGTCAGCGCCGCCGTCCGCCGGATCGTGGCCGGGCATGAGGCGGGTGATCTCGCCGTCGTGGCGCACGGGGCGGTGGGGGCGCTGCTGCTCGCCGCGCTCGAAGGGGCGGCGATCGGGCGGCAGTGGGACCAGCCGTTCCAGGGGCATTTCTGGCGGGCGCGGCTGCCGGATCTCGCCGCACTCCACGGCTGGCGGGAGATCGCGTCGCGAGGTTAATCCGCGAGGCCCGGTTCGCTGAGCAGGGTGCGCCCCTGCCGGTCCTCGACCTCGACGATCCAGAGGTCGGGGTCGAAGCGGCGCTGGCGGGTGAGCGCGGCCTCGACCTCGGCGTCGGGGCCGTCGGCGATGGGCGTCCAGACCCGGGCACCGGCGGCGTCCCAGCTGCGGGCGAAGGCGGCGGCCGTGCCGTCGAGGCGGTTCGCCTTGACGACGACGGCGCCGGCGGTGGCGTCGCCCCGGGCGACGACGAAGGCCGGGATCTCGGCGAGGCGCAGGCGGGCAAGGTAGGCGGCGACCCAGAATTCGGCGGTGAGGCGCGTCACGGCTCGCCGTCGGAGAAGTCGAGGCCGATCTCGCCGTAGCGCTCGCGCTCTTCCAGCCAGCCGGGGCGGACCTTGACCGTCAGGAACAGGTGCACCTCGCGGCCGAGGAACGCGGCGATCTCGGCGCGGGCGGCCTGCCCGACGGCCTTGATCGTGGTGCCCTTCGGCCCGAGGGTGATGCCCTTGTGGCCGTCGCGGGCGACATAGACGATCTGGTCGATGCGGACGGAGCCGTCCTTGCGATCCTCCCACTTCTCGGTCTCGACGGTCAGCTCGTAGGGCAGTTCCTGATGCAGGCGCAGGGTCAGCTTCTCGCGCGTCGTCTCGGCGGCGAGGAGGCGCAGGGGCAGGTCGGCGATCTGGTCCTCGGGGTAGAGCCACGGGCCGGCGGGCACCTGCTCGGCCAGCCATTCCATCAGGTCGTCGACGCCGTAGCCGCGTTCGGCGGAGATCATGAACGTGGCGGCGAAGGCGCGCAGGGCGTTCAGCTCGGCGGAGAGGGCGAGCAGGGTCTCGGCCTGCACCCGGTCGATCTTGTTGATGGCGAGCGCCACGGTGCGGTTCGGCGGCAGCTGGGTCGCGAGCGAGTTGAGGATCGAGCGCACGCCATCGGTGATGCCGCGGTGGGCCTCGACGAGGAGCAGGGTGACGTCGGCGTCGGCGGCGCCGCCCCAGGCGGCCTTGACCATGGCGCGGTCGAGGCGGCGACGCGGGCGGAAGAGGCCGGGCGTGTCGACGAAGACGAGCTGTGCCGGGCCCTTCAGCGCGATGCCGCGGACGCGGGTGCGCGTGGTCTGGACCTTGTGGGTGACGATCGAGACCTTGGCGCCGACCATGCGGTTCAGCAGCGTGGACTTGCCGGCGTTGGGTTCGCCGATCAGCGCAATGATGCCGCAGCGGGGGTCAGGGGCGGTCACGGGCGGGCTCCGAAGCGGCTGGGGGCGGAACGGGGGGACTTCATGCGGGAAGGGGCGGTTAATGCGTCGAAGTTGAGGAGGCCAGATCCTGAGGGTCTCCTGCCGTGACGTCGCCCTGTACTGGGAGGCGCCAAGCGGCCGAAGCGGGCTTGCCCGCGAGCCTCGGCGCGACAAGCGAAAGCACTGCTTTCGCCGCGCCAACGGCAGGGAGCGCGGGACGCGCGGAAGCCGTCAGGGGTGGAAATTTCTGCGGAAAAGCACCAATCCGGCCGTGGCTGCCCCGGCTGGCGCGGCAACGCGCCTGCCCCCCGCAGGGGCAGACGCGGACGGATTTGTCGACGGACAAATCCGTCTGGCGTCAGCGTTGCAAACTGCGGGCGGCGGGGAGTTTGCCCCGGAGCGCACAATGCCCCAGTGCGGAAATTCACGCCCCGCCCTCTACCGCGACCAGCAGCGCCTCGGCCGCGGCCTGTTGCGCCGCGCGCTTCGAGGCGGCCTCGCCCTCGGCGTCGCGGCCATCGGCGAGACGGGCGGCGACGCGGAAGAGCGGCGCGTGGTCGGGACCATCGCGGGAGATGTCGACGTACTCGGGCGGCGGCAGGCCGCGCGCCTGCGCCCATTCCTGCAGCGCGGTCTTGGCGTCGCGCGCGATCACGTGGGCGCTGGCGATCCGCGGCCCCCAGGCGGAGAGCACGAGGCGGCGGGCGGCGTCGTAGCCGGCATCGAGATAGACCGCGGCGATCACCGCCTCCATCGCGTCGCCGAGCAGCGCCATCTTCTTGCGGCCGCCGGTCAGCATCTCCGACCGGCCCATGCGAAGCCCGGCGCCGAGCCCGAGCTCGGCGGCGATCTCGGCGCAGGTCTCCTTGCGGACCAGCGCGTTCAGCTGCGTGGCGAGCGCGCCCTCCTGCGCCTTCGGGTCGGCGGCGAGCAGCGCCTCGGCAATGACGAGGCCGAGCACGCGGTCGCCGAGGAATTCCAGCCGCTGGTTGTGACTGGCCGTCGCGAGCGAGGGGTGGGTCAGCGCCTCGACCAGAAGCTCGGGCCGCGCGAAGCTGTGGCCGAGCCGGGCGGCGACCTCCTCGACCGCGCGGCCGGGCTTCAATGGATCGCCTTCAGGAAGCGGTCGGGCCGCCAGGTCCAGAACGCGAGCATGGACGAGCCGCCGGACGAGAAGATGATCCGGTCGGCGCGGCCGATCAGGTTCTCGAACGGCACGAAGCCGACGCCGCCGGCCGAGCGCGGGAAGCGCGAGTCCATCGAGTTGTCGCGGTTGTCGCCCATGAAGAAGAACTCGCCTTCGGGCACGGTGAAGACCGGCGTGTTGTCGCCGAAGCCGTTCTCGAGGTTGAGGATCAGGTGCTCCGGGCCGCCGGGCAGGGCCTCCATCAGCTGGTCCGCCTCGCAGTCGCCACCGGGCGCGGGCTGGTTCTTGCAGCGCGGCGGGCTCGCCATCGGCCCCTGCGGCTCGTTCACCTCGGTGAAGGTGCCGTCCTGGGCCTGGGGCACCGCGACGCCGTTGAGGAAGAGGACGCCGTCCTGCATCTGGATCGTGTCGCCGGGCAGGCCGATCAGCCGCTTGATGTAGTCGGTGCCGTTGGTCGGGTGGCGGAACACCACCACGTCGCCGCGCTTCGGTTCGCGGCCGAGGAGGCGGCCGTCGATCGGGCACATGGCGAACGGGCAGGAATAGCGGGAATAGCCGTAGGCCATCTTGTTGACGAAGAGGAAGTCGCCGATCAGCAGCGTCGGCTTCATCGAGCCCGAGGGGATCCAGAACGGCTGGAAGAACAGGGTGCGGATGACGCCGGCGAGCAGCAGCGCATAGACGATCGTCTTGACGAGTTCCAGAAACCCGCCCTTGGCCTTGGTCTTCGTCGCCATTCAGGATCCGTCCGTGCTGCTGCAGCGCCGCTTGGGCTGAGCGGCCTTGTCGCGCCTGCCCCCTATGCTGTCAAGGCAAGCTCCCGTGGCAGCCGGCCCGCGGCGGCCGGCCCCGCGGCAGTCGTCAGCCGAGGAAGACCTGCGCCGCCGGATAGCGCACCCGCGGCTGGACCCGCGTCGCGAGGAAGAAGCCGAGCGTCAGCGGGCCGACGCGGCCGAGGAACATCACCGCCATGATGACCGCGCGGCCGAAGCCGTCGAGCTGGGGCGTCAGGCCGCGGGAGAGGCCGGTGGTGCCGAAGGCGCTCGCCACCTCGAAGGCGATGTCGAGGAACGCCCCCTGATGCGTCAGGGTGAGCAGGAAGGTGGTGAGGAAGATCACCCCGAGGCTGATCGCGGTCAGCGCCATCACCTTCAGCACCTCCTCGAGGCCGATGGAGCGGCCGAAGGCGTGCAGCTCGGTCTGGCGGCGGAAGAAGGCGACGGTGGCGAGCAGCATCACCATGACCGTCGTCACCTTGATGCCGCCGCCGGTGGAGGTGGGGCCGGCGCCGACGATCATCAGTCCCATGAACAGCGAGGTGGTGCTGTCCTCGAGCCCGGCGACGTCGAGGGTGGTGAAGCCGGCGGTGCGCGGGTTCACCCCCTGGAACCACGCGACGGCGAGCTTCTCGCCCCAGCCGTCGAACTGGCCGAGGGTGCGCGGATTGGACCATTCGAGCCCGGCGAACAGCGCGACGCTGAGCCCGATGAGCGCCACGGTGCCGACCAGCATGAGCTTCGCGTGCAGCGACAGGCGCGGCCAGCTGCGCAGCGTGACGATCTCGGTCAGCACGCCGTAGCCGAGACCGCCGATGATGACGAGCGCGGGCACGGCGAGCGTGACGAGGGGCCGGGTCTGGAACGGCGCGAGGCCGCCCGGCAGCGACGAGTAGCCGGCATTCATGAAGGCCGAGACCGCATGGAAGGCCGCGTGCCACAGGCCGGCGCCGAGGCCGAAGGCCGGGACGAAGACAAAGGCGAGGAGCAGCGTGCCGGCCAGCTCGCAGCCGATCACCACGCGCAGGATGACCGCGAGGAGCGCGATCACCCGGCGGACCGAGGTCTGGTTCAGGTCTTCCTTGAGATAGGCGGAATGGGTGAGGCCGATGGGCAGGCCGAAGGCCGAGAGCACCAGCACGGCGAAGGTCATCAGGCCGAGGCCGCCGAGCTGGATCAGCACGAGAATGACGACATAGCCGAAGGTCGAGAGGTGCTCGGGCAGGCTGATGACGCCGAGGCCGGTGACGGTGACGGCGGCGAGCGCGGTGAAGAGCGCGTCGCCCCAGGAGAACGGAGATGTCTGGGCGGCCGGCAGCATCAGCACCGGGGTGGCGGCGAGGGCGAGCACGATGTTGAAGACGGCGAGCACCAGCGGCGGCGGGAGCCGGAGCACGAGCTTGCCGAGGAGCTGGCGGAGCGGGATGGCCATGGCGCGGGGCGCGCGCGCTCAGAGCGCGTCGCCGAACCTCCGCAGGTCGCTGTCGCGGCCGAGCAGCACGAGGTGGTCCTCGCGCGCCAGCACCGGATCGTCGGCGAGGTCGAGCGCCTTCGTGCCGCGCATCAGGGCGAGCGCCCGGAGGCCATGGCGGGCGAGATCGAGGCTGGCGATGCGGCGGCCGTCGAGGGGTGCCGGCACATCGAGGCTCATGGCGAAGAAGCCGTTGCCGAGGCTGGCGTAGTCGCGCACCAGCGGATTGTGCAGCATCTGCGCGACGTGCTGGCCCATCTCGATCTCGGGCAGGATCACCCGGTCGACGCCGAGGCGGCTGAGGATGCGGTGATGGGTCTTGTCGCGGGCCTTGACCCACACGGTGCGGCAGCCGACGAGGCGGGCGTTGAGGGTGGCGAGGATCGACGCCTCGAGGCTCTCGCCGATCGCGACCAGCACCGCGCCGTAGCGGTCGAAGCCTGCCTCGCGCAGGGCGGTCTCGTCGGTGGCGTCGAGGATCTTCGCCTCGGCGAGCTGGTCGGCGACGCGGGCGACCCGGCGGTCGTCGAGGTCGACGCCGAGGACATAGGCACCGAGGCGGGCAAGCTCGACCGCGACCGTGCTGCCGAAGGCGCCGAGGCCGATCACCGCGAAGCTGTTCTTCCTCTCCGCCACCCGTGCCTCCGCATCCGGCCCGACGATACCGGGCGGGTTGCGGCTGTCAACGCGGGTGCAGCGGTTCCGGCGGCTGGCTCGGCGGCCGGCGGGGAGGCTCGGCCGGGTTGCCCCCCCGGCGCGGAACGTCCCGGCCTTCAGAGCCGGGCGGTCGTCGGATCGGGGATGCCGCACTGCCAGCGGCGCACCTGCCAGAGCGGATGCGCCTGCTGCCAGCTGGCGACCTGCGGCTGACCGGCGGTCATGCAGGTCAGCAGCGACACCTCGCGGGCGTCACGGAGGGGGCGAAAGTCCTGGCATGGGCCTGTGGAAAGGCAGGCGGCGATCAACAGCTCAATCATTTCTGACAATCCCGGACTGTGAGCGGCGGATGTGCCCCTCGTGCCGGGAAATCCTGGCTTGCACGGACGGAGCGAGTCCCGGAGCCGCCTCGGGATGTCGCCGCAGCCGCGCGAAAGGGCGATCGCTTGCCAAAAGGACAGGCAGATTGACCTAAAAGTGGGCCAGCCGTCACCGTCCGAGGGCCGGCGCGGCGGGCGGATCGGCCAGAGAGCGGGGCGTGAGTCGCGGGTTTTGCGGCGCGGCTGTTCCCGACCACCCTGCGCCCGTCGCAATGCGGGGCTCCCGGCAAAGGCGAGAGGTGAGTTGCTTCGCGCAAGGCAATGGAACCTTGAGGATTTCGGTCGTCGCGGGAGCGTGTGTGTGTCGCGAAATGCGGGGTTCCGCGTCACGGCCGGGTTATGCGTGGTCAATGAAGACCTTGGCGGTTCCCGCTCAACGGCTGCAACAACTCGGAGGAACGTGAGGGACAAAAAAAGACGCCCTCACGAGGAGGGCGCCAAGTCGTTGAGGCAGGTTTCATACAGGCAAGAAACCTATCGAGCAGTGAAACCCTTATACAAAATCAAAGGCCTATCGCCAAGCCAAAAATCTGTGTGAAACCCCCGCGCGGCGTGGTTTAGGGGGAACACGGTTAACGCGGGCGAGGTTGTGACAGAGATGACACGGTGGTTCCGGGCGCTCGCCCTGGCGCTCGTGGCGGGGTTGGCGCCGGTCACCGGGGTGGTGGCGGAGCCGACGCATGGCATAGCTATGTACGGAGCCCCGTCCCTGCCACCGGATTTTGTATCGTTGCCGTATGCCGATCCGGAAGCGCCGAAGGGCGGGACGATCGTTTTCGGCGAGGCGGGCAGCTTTGACTCCCTGAACCCCTACATCCTGAAGGGGCACGCGCCCTCGGGGATGCAGAGTCACGTCTTCGAGACGCTGATGGCGCGGAACTGGGACGAGCCCTTTGGTCTCTATGGGCTGTTGGCCGAATCGATCGAGACGCCTGAGGATCGGTCCTGGGTCGAGTTCGCCCTCCGGCCGGAGGCGCGGTTTTCGGACGGCAGCCCGGTGACGGTCGACGATGTGATCTGGTCGATGCAGACAATGGCTGAACAGGGGCTGCCAAAGTATTCCAATGCCTGGAAAAAGGTGGCCAAGGTCGAGAAAGTGGGCGATCGGGGTGTGCGGTTCACCTTCGACGCGCCGGATGCGGAGCTGCCGCTGGTCATCGGTCTGCGCCCGATCCTGAAGAAGGCGGACTGGGACGGGGTGGATTTTGCCGCGTCGAGCCTGCGCGTGCCGGTCGGGTCGGGGGCCTATACCGTTGGGACATTCGAGCCGGGACGCTCGATCACGTTCGTGCGCAATCCCGACTACTGGGGGCGCGACCTGCCCATCAACCGGGGCGTGAACAACTTCGATGCCATCCGCTACGAGTTCTACCTCGACAGCGGCGTGATGTTCCAGGCGTTCACCGCCGGGCAGCTGTCGGTCTATCGCGAGACCAGCGCGGCGCGGTGGCGGACGGACTATGGCTTTCCGGCCGCCCGCGACGGCGAGGTGGTGCAGGAGGAAATCCCGAACGGCCGGCCGTCCGGGATGGAGGGGTTCGTCCTCAACACCCGCCGGCCGATCTTTGCGGACTGGCGGGTGCGCGATGCCCTCCTGCACGCCTTCGACTTCGAGTTCATCAACCAGACCCAGACCGGCGGCGCCCTGCCGCGGCGGCCGAGCTACTTCGGCAACTCGCGCCTCGCGATGGGCGACGGGCCGGCCGAGGGGCGGGTGCGCGCGCTGCTCGAACCGTTCGCGGCCGACCTGACGCCGGACGCGCTCGACGCCTATGCGCTGCCGGTGTCGGACGGGGCGCGCAACCGGGGCAACCTGCGGATCGCCCGGGCGCAGCTCGAGGCGGCCGGCTGGACGGTGCGCGACGGCGTGCTGCAGAACGCCGAGGGCGTGCCTTTCGAGTTCACCGTGATGCTGTCGAGCGCACAGGCCGGGATGCTGTCGGCCGGGCAGAGCGAGGCGGTGGCCAACATCTTCGCCGCCGCGCTGCGCCCGCTCGGGATCACGATGCACGTCGAGACGGTCGACGCGGCGCAGTACAATCTGCGCAAGAACGACTACGACTACGATGTCATCGTCAACGCCTGGAACCAGTCGCTTTCGCCCGGCAACGAGCAGATGCTCTACTGGGGGCGCGACGGGGCGAGGACGCCGGGGTCGCGCAACTATGCCGGCGTGGACAGCCCGGCGGTGGAGGCGATGATCGACGACATGCTGGCGACGCGGGACCCGGCGGAGTTCACCGCGGCGGTGCAGGCGCTCGACCGGGTGCTGACGACGGGGCGCTATGTGATCCCGGTCTGGTACGCCGACCGCGCACTCGTGGCGCACAAGGCCGACCTGCATCACCCGGCGCACATTCCGGTCTACGGCGACTGGATCGGCTGGCTGCCCGAGGTGTGGTGGCAGGGGGACTGACAGCCTGTTCGAAACTCGGACGGGTCGGCCTGGCGGGTCGTTTCGCCGCCCGCCCGGAGGGACAGACGCGGGCGGATTTGCCGCTCGTCAAATCCGTCTCTATCTCCCGCGTCCCGACCTGTTCGCGCGGTGCCGGGACGGTGGGCCCTCAGCCCAGGTAGCGGCGGCGCAGCCAGAAGAAGAGGCCGGCGCCGGCGGCGAGCACGACGATCACCAGCGTGGCGATCAGCGCCGTCTGGTCGAGCCAGGCGATCGCCGGGACGCAGAGGCCCATGAAGACGCCGTTCGCGGCCATCAGCGGCGAGTCGGTGTGGATCCCCGAGACGAACGTGCCGAGCGCGAGGAGCAGCAGCACGGTCAGGCTCAGCGCGTCGGTGGTCAGCACCGCCTGCATGCTCGGCAGGAAGACGAGGTTCATCGCGATGAGGAAGGCGCCCCAGTGCGCGGCCTGCGTCCAGATCAGCCGCCAGCGGCCGCCGCGCTCGCCGGCATCGGCCCAGCCCTCGATGATGCCGACGGCCGCGACGACGATGGCAACCACATCCCAGTAGCGCACGATCGGCTCGCGCGTGAGGCTGACCCAGCCGGCGCCGCCGGCGGCGAGGACGAGGATGAGGAGATAGGGGAACTCGCGCTTCCAGAGGCTCGGGCGGGCGGGCGCCGGCGGGCGCAGCGCCTCGGCCGGGGTGTTCAGGAGCTGGTCGATGTCGTCCGGCACGCTCATGTGGTTCCGCCCCCTGCTCCGCCCGGCTCGGGCGCGCCGCCCTTTTCGGCGTGCCCGGCCCGAGCGTCAACCCGGGGGCGCGGACCGTCGCGCACTCTCGGCTTGCATTGCCGCGGGAAACCGACTAGATGCGCGCCACTCAAATCCACAGGCGGGGTCGCGGCTCCCGGGGGAGACATCCCCGAGGGTCCACCCGGTTGGGCCGGAAGGCTCTTCTCCCCGCCGAGGCGAAACCGGAAAGGAAACTGCAGGCCATGGCTCTGCCCGAATTCTCCCTGCGCCAGCTTCTCGAGGCCGGTGTCCACTTCGGCCACCAGACCCACCGCTGGAACCCGCGCATGGGGCCGTACATCTACGGCGACCGCAACGGCATCCACATCATCGACCTGACGCAGACCGTGCCGCTGCTCGACCAGGCGCTGCACGCGGTGCAGCAGACCGTGTCGAAGGGCGGGCGCATCCTGTTCGTCGGCACCAAGCGGCAGGCGCAGAAGGCTGTGGCCGACGCGGCTGAGCGCTCGGCGCAGTACTACATGAACCACCGCTGGCTCGGCGGCACGCTGACCAACTGGAAGACCGTCTCCCAGTCGATCAGCCGGCTGAAGAACATCGACGAGAAGCTGGCGTCCGGCGCTGGCGGCCTGACGAAGAAGGAGCGGCTCGGTCTCGAGCGCGAGCAGGCGAAGCTGCAGCAGTCGCTCGGCGGCATCCGCGAGATGGGCGGCACGCCGGACCTGATCTTCGTCATCGACACCAACAAGGAAGACCTGGCGATCGCCGAGGCGCGCAAGCTCGGCATCCCGGTGATCGCGGTGCTCGATTCGAACTCGTCGCCGGATGGCATCGACTATCCGATCCCGGGCAATGATGACGCGGCCCGCGCCATCACGCTCTACTGCGACCTGATCGCCCGCGCGGCGCTCGACGGCATGGCCGCCCAGATGGGTGCGGCCGGCGTCGACATCGGCGGCCTCGACGAGGCGCCGCTCGAGGAGCTGGCGGCCGACGAAGCCGACGCCTGATCCCGCCGTCACGTTCCTGTCGCGGCCCCCGGGCAAGAAGGGGGCCGCATTTCCGTTTTTCGAGCCTTGAGGAGATTGCCATGTCGATCACTGCCGCGATGGTGAAGGAACTGCGCGATGCGTCCGGCGCCGGCATGATGGACGCCAAGAAGGCGCTGACCGAGACGAACGGCGACATGGAAGCGGCCATCGACTGGCTGCGCACCAAGGGCCTCGCCAAGGCCGCGAAGAAGTCGGGCCGCACCGCCGCGGAGGGCCTGATCGGCGTCGCGGTGAAGGGCGGCGTCGGCGTGGCGGTCGAGGTGAACTCCGAGACCGACTTCGTGGCGCGCAACTCCGATTTCCAGGCCGTCGTGCGCGCGATCGCCGAGGTCGCCACCGGCGTCTCCGACATCGAGTCGCTGAAGGGCGCGAAGCTCGGCGAGAAGACCGTCGAGGAGACGGTGACCGAGAAGATCGTCACGATCGGCGAGAACCTGCACCTGCGCCGCATGGTCGCGGTCGAGGGCGACAGCGTGGCATCCTATGTCCACAACGCGGTCGCCGACAACCTCGGCAAGATCGGCGTGCTGGTCGCGCTCAAGGGCGCGGACAACGGCATCGGCAAGCAGATCGCCATGCACGTCGCCGCCGCGGCGCCGCAGTCGCTGAGCGAGGCCGACCTCGATGCCGCCGTGCTGGAGCGCGAGCGCGAGGTGCAGACGCAGAAGGCGCTCGAGGAGAACGCCACCGCGTCGAAGCCGAAGCCCGAGGCGGTGATTCACAACAACATCATCCCCGGGCGGATGAAGAAGTTCCTCGAGGAGGTGACGCTTCTGAACCAGAAGTTCGTCATCAATCCCGACATCACCGTCGGCCAGGCGGCGAAGGACGCGGGCGTCGAGGTTCTCGGCTTCGCGCGGCTCGCGGTGGGCGACGGGATCGAGAAGGAAACCGAGGACTTCGCCGCCGAGGTGGCGAAGACCGCCGGCCGCTGACGGCTCCCGACCGGCCCGCTCGGGCCGGTCGTCGTGCGCTGCGGGAATAGCCGTTGCGCGCGTATCCGAATTCCGCCATTTTGGCGCGCGATCCAGACAGCAGGGACGAAGGCATGACCGACGGCGTCGCAACCATGGCAGCATCGGTCCCCCGTCCCGCATACAAGCGCATCCTCCTGAAGATCTCGGGCGAGGCGCTGATGGGGCCGGGGCAGTTCGGGCTGCATCCGCCGACGGTAGAGCGCATCGCCCGCGAGGTCGAGGCGCTCTACGGCCTCGGCGTCGAGATCGCCATGGTGATCGGCGGCGGCAACATCTTCCGCGGGCTGCAGGGCAGCGCCCAGGGGATGGAACGTACCACGGCCGACTACATGGGCATGCTCGCGACGGTGATGAACGCCCTCGCGATGCAGTCGGCGATCGAGAACCTCGGGATCAACACCCGAGTCGTCTCGGCGATTCCCATGGACCAGGTGTGCGAGCCCTACATCCGCCGCCGCGCCGTGCGGCATCTGGAGAAGGGCCGCGTGGTGATCTTCGCCGCCGGCACCGGCAACCCGTATTTCACCACCGACACCGCGGCGACGCTGCGCGCGTCGGAAATGTCCTGCGAGGCGCTGTTCAAGGGCACGCAGGTCGACGGGGTATATGACAGCGACCCCAAGAAGAACCCGGCGGCCCGCCGGTACGACCGTATCAGCTATGATCAGGTCCTGATGAAGAACCTCAAGGTGATGGATGCCGCCGCCATCGCGCTCGCGCGCGACAATGCGCTGCCCATCGTCGTCTTCGCGCTGGACGAGCCCAACGGGCTCGCCGGGATCGTGCAGGGCAAGGGCCGCTTCACCACGGTCGAGCCCAGCTGACGATGGCGGGGCCGGCGAAGGAGGCGGAGATGTCTGAGCTCGAGATCGACATGGATGCGCTGGAGAAGCGCATGGACGGGGCGCTCGGCGCGCTGCGCAACGAGTTCGCCTCGCTGCGCACCGGCCGGGCCTCGGCCTCGATGCTCGATCCGGTGACGGTCGACGCATATGGCTCCAGCATGCCGATCAACCAGCTCGGCACCATCACGGTGCCCGAGCCGCGGATGGTGCTGGTCAACGTGTGGGACAAGTCGATGGTGAATGCCGTCGACAAGGCCATCCGCAATTCCGGCCTCGGGATCAACCCGCAGATGGACGGCACCATCCTGCGCCTGCCGATCCCGGAGCTGAACGAGGAGCGCCGCCGCGATCTCGCGAAGGTGGCGGGCCAGTACGCCGAACATGCCCGGGTCGCGGTCAGGAACGTGCGGCGCGATGGCATGGACCAGCTGAAGAAGGCCAAGGCCGCCGGCATGGCCGAGGATGACGAGAAGCTCTGGCACGACGAGATTCAGGAGCTGACCGACGCGGCGATCAAGAAGATCGACGGCGCGCTCGGTGCGAAGCAAGACGAAATCATGCAGGTCTGACAGACGGCGCGGGAGTTCCGGCCAGGGTACGAGGTGGTAGTTTACGCGATGTTCAGCAAGGAAGCTCCGACGACCGCGCCCGGTCCGAGCCACGTCGCCATCATCATGGACGGCAACGGCCGCTGGGCCTCGAGCCGCGGGCTGCCGCGTCTCGCTGGACACAAGCGCGGCGCCGAGCGGGTGCGCGAGATCGTCGAGAGCTGCCCCGATCTCGCGATCACGCACCTGACGCTGTTCGCGTTCTCCACCGAGAACTGGAAGCGGCCGGAGCTCGAGGTGATCGGGCTGATGCGGCTGTTCCGGCGCTACATCAAGAAGGAGGGCGCCCGGCTGGTCGCCGAAGGGGTGCGCGTGCGCTTCATCGGCGGGCGCGAGCGGCTTGACGCCGACCTGCAGGCGCTGATGGCCGGGCTGGAGGCGCAGACGCGGACCAACGAGCAGCTGCACCTGACGGTCGCGATCAACTACGGCGGCCGCGACGAGATCCTGCGCGCAACCCGCCGTGTCGCCGAGGCGGTGCGCACCGGCGCGCTGCGCGCCGAGGACATCACGCCCGAGACGATCGAGGATCATCTCGACACCGCCGGCCTGCCCGACCCCGACCTCGTGCTGCGCACGTCGGGCGAGTACCGGGTTTCCGGGTTCCTGCCGTGGCAGGCAGCCTATTCCGAGTTCTCGTTCGTCGATACCCGCTGGCCCGACTTCACCGCGGAGATGTTCGCGGCGCAGGTGCGCGGCTTCGGCAAGCGCGAGCGACGGTTCGGCGCCGTCGCACAATGAGCGAGGTGCCGCCGCGGCCGGTCCGTTTCGCGGATCTCGGCCTGCGGGTCGCGTCTGGGCTCGTCCTTGCCGTACTGGCGTTGCTCAACCTCTGGGCCGGTGGGGCATGGGCCGCGGCATTCATCTGCCTCGCGCTGGTGCTGATGATCTGGGAATTCCACCGCATGGCCACCGGCTCGCAGGCGCTGGCCGACCCGTCCCTGCTGGTGCCGTGCGTCGCGGGTGTCGTCGCGGTGATCGCGACGGTGCGCTGGGGCACTCCGACCGGGCTCGGCACGCTGGCGGTCGGCGCGGCGCTGGTGGCGCTGGTGGGCGCGGCCCGGCGTGGCTGGCTGGTCGCGGGTTTTCTCTACATGACGCTCGGCATGGGCGCCCTGCTCGTCTTCCGCAACCGCGAGCCGGAGGGGGTGATGCTCATCCTCTGGCTGGTGCTCGTGGTGGTGGCGGCCGACGTCGGGGCGTATTTCGTCGGCCGGCGGGTGGGCGGCAAGAAGCTCTGGCCGGCGGTCAGCCCCGGCAAGACCTGGTCGGGCGCGGTCGGCGGGCTGATCTTCGCCGGCGCGACGGGGCTCGCCTTCGGGCTCGCGGTCGGCTGGTCGCCGGTGCGGGTCGGGCTGCTCAGCCTCGGGATCGCGGTCTGCTCGCAGCTCGGCGACCTGCTCGAGTCCGCGGTGAAGCGGCGGTTCGGGGTGAAGGATTCGAGCCGGCTCATCCCGGGGCACGGCGGGGTGATGGACCGGCTCGACGGCATCGTGGGCGGCATCTGGTTCTTTGCGATCTGCCACAGCCTCGGCATGGGCGCGATCGGGCACTGATGCGGCGCCGGGTCAGCATCTTCGGGTCGACCGGATCGGTCGGGCAGAACACCGTCTCGCTGCTGCAGGCGGCGGGCGGCCCGGAGGCGTTCGAGGTCGTCGCGCTCTCCGGGGCGGAGAACGTCGCGCTGCTGGCCGAGCAGGCGAAGGCGCTGGGCGCGCGGATCGCGGTGACGGCGGACGAGGGCCGGCTCGGGGCGCTGCGCGCGGAGCTCGCCGGCTCGGGCATCGAGGCGGCGGCGGGGCAGGGGGCGCTGGTCGACGCCGCCGCCGAGCCGGTGGACTGGGGCATGTCGGCGATCGTGGGCGTCGCGGGCCTCGCGCCCGGCCTGCGGCTGGCCGAGCACGGCGGGGTGCTGGCGCTCGCCAACAAGGAAAGCCTGGTCTGTGCCGGGGATCTGCTGCGGCGGACGTGCGCGGCGTGCGGCACCGACCTGCTGCCGGTCGACAGCGAGCACAGCGCCATCTTTCAGGCGCTGCGCGGCGAGGCGGCCGATGCGGTGGAGCGGATCATCCTGACCGCCTCGGGCGGGCCGTTCCGCGACTGGACCACCGAGAAGATGGCGTTCGCGACGCCCGAGCAGGCCAAGGCGCATCCGAACTGGAGCATGGGGGTGCGCATCTCGATCGACAGCGCCACCATGTTCAACAAGGCGCTGGAGGTGATCGAGGCGCGGGCGCTGTTCGAGGTGGCGCCGGACGCGATCGAGGTCGTCGTGCATCCGCAGTCGATCGTGCATTCGATGGTCGGATTTCGCGACGGGTCGATCATGGCGCACCTCGGGCCGTCGGACATGCGCGGGCCGATCGGGTTTGCGCTGAACTGGCCGGAGCGGCGGCGCCTGCCGCTCGACCGGCTGGATTTCGCGGCACTCGGCCGGCTGGACTTCCAGCCGTCCGACCCGGTCCGGTTCCCGGCGCTGCGGCTGGCGCGCGAGGTGATGGCGATGGGCGGGCTGGCCGGGGCGGTGTTCAACGCCGCCAAGGAGGCGGCGCTCGACGCGTTCCTGATGCGCGCGATCGGATTTCTTGATATGGCTGTGCTCGTGGAGCATGTCCTCGAAACTGCCGGGCCCGCGGCCGCCGCCGAGGGGCCGGGCTATGATCTCGACGCAGTGACGGCGGCCGATGCCGAGGCGCGCCGCCTCGCCGGCCTGTGGGTCGCGGCCTTCAGCGGAAACTGACCATGGACACCCTTGCGAGCATCCCCGTCTTCGGCGGCTTCCTCTCGACCGTCATCCCCTTCGTGGTGGTGCTCGGCATCGTGGTGTTCGTCCACGAGTTCGGCCACTACATCGTCGCGCGCTGGTGCGGGATCCGGTCTGAGGTGTTCTCGATCGGCTTCGGGCCGGTGATCTGGTCGCGGCGCGATCGGCGCGGCACGCTCTGGCAGCTCGCGGCGCTGCCGCTCGGCGGTTACGTCAAGTTCGTCGGCGATGCGGACGCGGGCTCGCGGACCGATGCCAGGGCGATCGAGCGGATGACCGCGGCGGAGCGGGCCGAGAGCTTCCACGGCGCGGCGGTCTGGCGGCGGATGCTGACCGTGCTGGCCGGGCCGGCGTTCAACTTCCTGCTGACCATCGTGGTCTTCGCCGGGCTCGTCACCTGGCAGGGGGTGCCGACCGAGCGGCCGACGATCGGCTCGATCGCCACGCTGCCGCAGACCGAACAGACGCTGCGTCCGGGCGACGTGGTGCTGGCGGTGAACGGCGAGCCGGTGGCGGCGTTTGGCGACATGCTGGCGATCGCGTTGAAGATGCCGGCGCCGGGGCCGATCCGGGTGACGGTCGAGCGGGACGGCGGCACGCTCGACGTGGCGGCGCCGTGGCCGCTGCCGCCGCTGGTGCAGGGGGTCGAACCGCTGTCGCCGGCGAGCGCCGCGGGGCTGAAGGCCGGGGACGTGATCCTGAAGGCCGACGGCAAGCCGCTCGCTTCGTTCGAGGATCTGCGGCAGATGGTGCTCGCCTCGGGCGGGCGCAGCATTCCGCTCGAGGTCTGGCGCGGCGGCGTCCGGGTGGTGCTGCCGATCACGCCGGTCGAGCGCGACGCCGAGGCGGCCGACGGTGGTTTCGAGAAGCGGGTGATGATCGGCGTTGCCGGCGCCTCGCTCTACATGCCCGCGACCGTCACCCCGGCACCGTGGACGGCGCTGGCCTACGGGGCGGAGCGCATGGTGATGATCATCAGCCAGTCGCTGTTCGGGCTGAAGAGCATCCTGACCGGCGCGATCGGCGCGAACAATCTGCAGGGGCCGCTCGGCATCGCGCAGATCTCCGGCGAGACCGCCAGCCAGGGGCTCGCGGACTTCATCGGGCTGATCGGGATCATCTCGACGGCGATCGGCCTGCTGAACCTCTTCCCGATCCCGGTGCTCGACGGCGGGCATTTCGTGGGGTTCTGCATCGAGGCTGTGCGCGGACGGCCACCAAGCCCGGCCGTCATGCAGGTGGCGATGTCGATTGGTCTTGGCTTGATCCTGCTGCTGATGGTATTCGCTACCTACAACGACATCATGCGAATGGTGAGTTGAGAAAAGGGGCGGCGAACCGCCCCGCGGGCAGAGGGGCAAGCCGCCGATGGTGCAGCGTCAGTGGATTCGGGGATTCTCCCGAGTGATCCCGGTCATCGTCTTGCTGGCGAGCCTCGCGCTCGCCTTTGCGCCCTCATCGGCGCTGGCGCAGGGGACGGCGGTGTTCAGCCGCGTCGACGTCGCCGGCAACCAGCGCATCGAGGCCGACACGGTGCGGGTGTTCGCCGGCATCGAGCCGGGCAAGCCGGTCACGCCCGAACAGATCAACCTCGCCGTCCGCAAGCTCTACGACACCGGGCTGTTCGAGAGCGTCGACGTGATGCCGGAGGCCGGGCGCCTCGTCATCACCGTCAAGGAAAACCCGACGATCAACCGGATCGCCTTCGAGGGGAACGACAGCCTCGACGACGACAAGCTGAACGAAGTGGTCCAGCTGCGCCCGCGGCTCGCCTACTCCGTCGTCGCGGCCGAGGCCGACGCGCAGCGCATCGTCGATGCCTACCAGAAGGCCGGCCGCTATGGCGCGACGGTGAACCCGGTCATCATCCGCCAGTCGGAAAACCGCGTCGACCTGGTGTTCGAGATCGAGGAAGGCCGGCCGACCAACGTCCAGCGCATCAACTTCATCGGCAACGAGGCGTATTCCGACCGGCAGCTGCGCCGGGCGATCCAGAGCGGCCAGACCAACTGGCTGTCCTGGCTGTTCGGCAATGTCAGCTATGACGCCGACCGGATGGAAGTCGACAAGGAGATGCTGCGGCAGTTCTACCTGCAGCGCGGCTACATCGACTTTCAGGTCCTGTCCTCCACCGCGGACATCGCCCGCGAGCGCAACGGCTTTTTCCTGTCGTTCAGCGTCAGCGAGGGCGAGCAGTACAACTTCGGCAAGATGTCGGTCAGCTCGTCGATCCCCGGCCTGCCCGCGACCGAGTTCCAGCCGTTCCTGTCGGAGGTGACGGGGGGCGGCGTCTACAACGTCAAGCAGGTGGACCGCGTCGTCCAGCGCATGAACTACCAGGCCGGGCAGCAGGGCTATGCCTTCGTCGAGATCCGGCCGCAGGTGACGAAGAACCCGGCCACCCACACCGTCGACATCAACTTCCAGGTGGTCGAAGGCGATCGGGTGTTCATCGAGCGTATCGACATCCACGGCAACGACCGCACCCTCGACCGGGTGATCCGGCGGCAGTTCCATGTGGTCGAGGGCGACGCGTTCAACGCCCGCGAGGTCCGCGACGCCCAGAACCGCATCGAGGGGCTGCAGTTCTTCAAGACCGCCAAGATCGACGTGAAGCAGGGCTCCGAGCCCGGCAAGGCGGTGATCGACGTGGCCGTCGAGGAGCAGCCGACCGGCAGCCTGACTCTGGGCGGCGCCTTCTCCTCGGGCGAGGGCCTGTCGGCGCAGATCAGCATCGCGGAGCGCAACTTCCTCGGCCGCGGCCAAACCGTCACCGCCTCGTTCTCCGGTTCGAGCCAGTTCGGCAACCTGGAGTTCGGCTTCTTCGAGCCGGCGCTCTTCGACCGCGACCTGCTGGCCGGGTTCAACATCTATTTCCGCAAGCGCGACTTCAACGAGCAGTCGTTCCAGACCAAGAGCATCGGCTTCGAGCCGAAGATCGGCTTCCCGCTCAGCGAGAACGGCCGCCTGACGGTGAATTACCAGAATCTCCGACGACGAGATCTACAACGTGCTCGACAGCTCGTCGCAGATCATCCGGGACGAGCAGGGGGCGATGATCACCTCCGCGGTGGGCTTCACCTATGCCTACGACCGGCGGAATTCGGTGGTCGATCCGACCGCGGGCTTCATCCTGACGCTGACGCAGGAGTTTGCCGGCCTCGGCGGCGACACGCGGTACACCAAGACCCAGGGCAACGCGAAGCTCTACAAGAGCCTGTTCGAGGAAGCCGTCGTGCTCTCCGCCGAGCTCGAGGGCGGCTATATCTACGCGACCGACGGCACCCGGATCACCGACCGCTTCACCACCGGCGGCGACAGCTTCCGCGGCTTCGCTCGCAACGGCCTCGGCCCGCGCGACTTCTGCGACGCCGGCGCGTGCGTGCGGGGACCGGACGACGAAGACGTCAACGAGGGGCTGGGCGGCAACGCCTACAGCGTGCTGCGCCTCGACGCGAGCTTCCCGCTCGGCCTGCCGGAGCAGTACGGCATCTACGGCGGCGTGTTTGCGGATGCCGGTTCGCTCTGGCTGCTCGACAACACGGCGGGCAGCATGGGCACGGTGGACGACGCCTTCCACATGCGCTCGTCGGTGGGCATCAGCCTGTTCATCGACACCGCGTTCGCGCCGCTGCGGTTCAACTACGCCTTCCCGATCCAGAAGGAAGACTACGACGAGACCGAGCGGTTCCGCTTCACGCTGCAGACCCGGTTCTGACATGCCGCGGCCGATCGGTCGGCCGGCGGCTCCGGCGCTGGTTGTCGCGCTGATGCTGTTCGGCACGGCCGCCGTGGCGCAGGACGACGACGACGGCCCGCTGGCGCGCCCGGCGCCCACCGTGCCGCCCACCGCCGTGCCGGCTGTCCGGCCGGACTTCGGCCTGTCGCCGGCGCAGGTGACGACCCCCGAGCCGGGCACGCCGCTGCCTTTCCTGTTCATCAACCAGGAGCGCCTGCTCACCGACTCCCGGTCCGGGCAGGCGATCCTTGCCGAGGAGGACCGGCAGCGCGATGCCCTGCGCTCCGAGGCGCGGGCGCTCGACAAGTCGTTCGAGGACGAGGAGCGCCGCCTGACCGACCAACGGCCGACGCTGCCGGCAGAGGAGTTCCGCAAGCTGTCGGACGCGTTCGACGCGCGCGTGGTGCAGGCGCGCCGCGATCAAGACAGTCGCGCCGCGCAGCTGGCGCAGGAGTTTGACCAGCGCCGCCGGCAATTCTACGCTCAGGTCGCCCCGGTGCTCGTGTCGCTGATGGACCGCTACGGGGCGCGGGCGATCTTCGACGAGGCAAGCGTGCTTCTCGCCGACCAGTCGCTCAACATCACCCAGGCGGTCATCGCCGAGATCGACGCCCGCGCGCCCGAGGCGACGGCCCCGGCGGCACCCGCGACGGTGCCGTCCGACCCGGCCGCGGAAGAACAGGGAGGAAACTGACCACATGGCGCTCGCGATCGACCCGAGCCTGCCCCAGGCGGACGTGACCAGGATCCAGCGGATGATCCCGCACCGCTATCCGTTCCTGATGATCGACAAGGTGGTGAACATCGAGGTCAACCGCTTTGCCATCGGCCTGAAGAACGTCACCGTCAACGAACCGCACTTCCAGGGACACTTCCCCGTCCTGCCGGTGATGCCGGGCGTGATGATCGTCGAGGCGATGGCGCAGACCTCTGCCGTGCTGGTGGTCGAGACGCTGGACCTGATCGACCAGGATCTGCTCGTCTACTTCATGTCGATCGACAACGCGAAGTTCCGCAAGGCGGTGGTGCCGGGCGACGTGCTGGAGCTGCACGTCACCGTGGCGCGCGGGCGGGGCAAGATCTGGAAGTTCACCGGCGAGGCCCGGGTCGGCGACACGATCTGTGCCGAGGCGGAGTTCGCGGCAATGATCCTGTCCAAGGACGAAGCGAAGGCGAAGGGCTGAGCCATGGCGATCGACTCCACCGCCGAGATCCACCCGACGGCGATCATCGCGGACGGCGCCGAGATCGGGCCGGGCGTGCGGATCGGCCCGTACTGCGTCGTCGGCCCCCGGGTGACGCTCGGCCCGAACGTGGTGCTGGAAAGCCACGTCGCGGTCGCCGGCCGCACGAGCGTCGGCGAGGCCACGCGGATCTTCCCGTTCGCCTCCATCGGCCACGTCCCGCAGGACCTGAAATTCCATGGCGAGGACGTGGAGCTCGTCATCGGGGCGCGCAACTCGATCCGCGAGCACACCACGATGAACCCCGGCACCGGGGCAGGGGGCGGCATCACCCGCATCGGCGACGGCAACCTGTTCATGATGGCGACGCACGTGGCGCACGACTGCATCATCGGCAGCAACGTCATCATGGCGAACAACGCCACGCTCGGCGGCCACGTGGTGATCGAGGACAACGTCGTGGTGGGCGGGCTCGCCGCGGTGCATCAGTTCGTACGGATCGGCCGGGGCGCGATGATCGGCGGCATGGCCGGCGTGGTCGCCGACGTGATCCCCTATGGCTCGGTGATGGGCGAGCGCGCGCATCTCGCCGGCCTGAACCTCGTCGGACTGAAGCGGCGCGGGGCGGAGCGGGCGGAAATCCACGGGCTCCGCAGCGCCTTCGCCGAGATGTTCGACGGCGAGGGCAACCTGCAGGAGCGCGTGGCGCGGGTGGCGGCGAAGCACGTCGGCAATCCGCTCGTCGAGGAGGTCGCCCGCTTCGTCACCACCGAGAGCGCGCGCAGCTTTACCACGCCCGCCTGAGCGCCGTGGCCGGGCTCGCGCCACCCGCGGGATGCGGCGGACCCGCGCTGGTCGCGGGACGCGACGGACTCGCCATCGTCGCCGGCCGTGGCGAGCTGCCCCGCCTGCTGGCCGAAGCCTGCGCCACGCGCGGACGGCCCTACCGGGTGGTGGTGTTCGAGGGCGTTGAGCTGGCGTGGCTCGACGGCCACCCGTCGATCGCCGCCCGGTTCGAGAAGCCCGGCCGCCTGTTCGCCGCGCTGCGCGAGGCCGGCATGGAGGCCGTGGTGTTCGCCGGCGGTCTCGCCCGCCCCGCGATCCGCCCGCTCGCCTTCGACCTGAAGATGCTCTGCCTCGCCCCCCGGCTGCTCAAGGGCATCCGGGCGGGCGACGACACCACGCTGCGCCTCGTCGCGCAGATCTTCGAGGCCGAGGGCCTTCGGGTCGAGGCGGCGCAGGACATCCTGCCGGAGTTGCCCGCAACCCCCGGCGTTCATGGCGACGTCCTGCCCTCCGACGCCGACCGCGCCGATGCCGCGCGGGCGGCCGCCATCGTCGCGGCGATGGGCGCGGCCGACGTCGGGCAGGCCGCTGTGGTCGCCGGCGGCATCTGCCTCGGGCTTGAATCGATCCAGGGGACGGATGCGATGCTCGGCTTCGTCGCGGCCACGGACCCCGGCCTGCGGCCCCGGGCGCGGGGCGTGCTCTACAAGGGCCCGAAGCCCGCTCAGGACCGCCGGATGGATTTTCCCGCGATCGGCCCCGGCACGCTCGCCGCCGCGGCGAAGGCGGGCCTGGCCGGCGTCGTCGTCGAGGCGGGCGGCGTGATGATCCTCGATCACGCCGCCACGGTCGCCGCCGCGAACGCGGCCGGCCTGTTTCTCTGGGCCCGCGAGCGGTGAGCCTGCTCGCCGTCGACCGACTGGACGTCGCGATCCACGGCACACCGATCCTGCGCGCGGTCTCGATGCAGGCGGACGCGGGCGAGATCCTCGGGGTGATCGGCGAGAGCGGATCGGGCAAGTCGATGACGGCGCTGTCGATCCTCGGCCTGCTGCCGCATGGGGCCGAGGTCGCCGGCTCGATCCGGCTCGATGGCACCGAGCTGGTCGGCCTGCCGGAGCGCGCGATGTGCCGCCTGCGCGGCGCCGCCGTCTCGATGGTGTTCCAGGAGCCGATGACGGCGCTGAACCCGCTGCAGACCATCGGCGCGCAGGTGGCCGAGACGGTGCGCATCCACCGTGGCGCCAGCCGCCGCGAGGCCGCAGCCCTCGCCGCGGCCACCCTTACGCGCGTCGGCCTGCACGTGCCGCCGTCGCGCTATCCGCACGAGCTGTCCGGCGGCCAGCGCCAGCGCGTCGGCATCGCCATGGCGATCGCGCTGCGGCCGAAGCTGCTCGTTGCCGATGAGCCGACGACGGCGCTCGACGTGACGACCCAGGCGCAGATCCTCGACCTGCTCCGCCGGCTGGTCGACGAGGACGGCATGGCGCTGGTCTTCATCACCCACGACCTCGCCGTCGTCGCGGGCCTTGCCGATCGCCTCGCGGTAATGCGCGCGGGCGAGGTGGTCGAGAGCGGCCCGACGGCGGAGGTGCTGGCCGCGCCGCGGCATCCCTACACCCGCGCGTTGATCCTCGCCTCCGGCCACCGCTCGGCGCTCGGCCCCGCCCCGGCCGAGGTGCCGCTCCTGCGCGTGCAGGGCCTCTGCCGCAGCTATCCCGCCCGTGGCTTTCGCCGCGCGGGGCCGGGCACGGCCGCCGTCCGCGACGTCAGCTTCACGCTCTGCGCCGGTGAAAGCCTCGGGCTGGTCGGCGAGAGCGGCTCGGGCAAGTCGACGCTCGCCCGGGCCATCCTCGGCCTCGACCGGCCCGACGCGGGCAGCGTCGTTCTGGACGGCGTGGCCGTCGACGCCGGCGCGCGCACGCCCCGCGCGCTGCGCCGGACGATGCAGGCGGTGTTCCAGGACCCCTACGGCAGCTTCGACCCGCGCCAGACCGTCGCCCGGCTCGTCACCGAGCCATTCCACCTGCTCGACCGGCCGCCCACCGGCGCGGCCCGCGCCGAGGCGGTGGCGCAGGCGCTGACCGAGGTCGGCCTCGACCCCGCCGACGCCGACAAGTACCCGCACGAGTTCTCCGGCGGCCAGCGCCAGCGGCTCGCCATCGCCCGCGCGCTGATCCTGCGGCCGAAGCTCATCGTGCTCGACGAGGCGGTCTCGGCGCTCGACGTGCAGGTGCGCGCCCGCATCCTCGACCTGCTGGCCGACCTGCGGCGGCGGCACGGGCTCGCCTATCTCTTCGTCACCCACGACCTGACGGTGGTGCGCGCGATCACAGACCGGGTGATGGTGATGCAGGCCGGCGAGATCGTCGAGCAGGGGCCGACCGAGGCGATCTTCGCCGCCCCGCGCCACCCCTGCACCCGCGCGCTCCTTGCCGCCGCGCCGGTGCTGGAGGCCACATGATCCAGCCCGGGGCCCGCAACGCCATCACCGACGTGCCCGGCCTCAAGGTCGGCAACGCCGGCGACGCGCGGCTGAAGTCGGGCGCGACGGTGCTGACGGCGGACCGGCCCTTCGTTGCCGCCGTCGACATCCGCGGCGGCGCGCCGGGCACGCGCGAGACCGACCTGCTCGCGCCCGGCCGGCTGGTGTCGCAGGTCGACGCCATCGTCCTCTCGGGCGGCTCGGCCTTCGGCCTCGACGCGGCGTCGGGCGTGGTGGACCGCCTGCACGCGGCGGGCCGCGGCTTCTTCGTGGCGGCGGGGGTTCCGTCCGTCCCCATCGTGCCGGCGGCGATCCTCTTCGACCTCGCGAACGGCGGGGCGAAGGACTGGACGGAAAATCCCTACCGCGGCCTCGGCGCCGCCGCCTTCGACGCCGCCTCGGAGGACTTTGCCCTCGGCTCGGCCGGTGCCGGCACGGGGCCGATGACGATGCGGGTGATGGGCGGCCTCGGCTCGGCCTCGTTCGTGCTGCCGGACGGTCCCACCGTCGGCGCGCTCGTCGCGGTCAACGCCGTCGGCAGCGTGCTCGTCCCGGGCAGCCGGCACTTCCTCGCGGGCGCGCTGGAGGTCGGCGACGAGTTCGGCGGCCTCGGTGCCTCCGGCGCGGCGATGCCGCTCGAGCCTTTCGCCTTCGGCAAGCCGGGACCGGCGGATCCGCGCACCAACACCACGATCGCCATCGTCGCGACCGACGCCGCGCTCGACAAGGCCGGCGCGCGTCGCCTCGCCGAGATGGCGCACGCCGGCTTTGCCCGCGCCATCCACCCGTCGCACACGCCCTTCGACGGCGACCTGATCTTCGCCGTCTCGACCGGCGCGCGCCCGGTCGGGACGCCGCTCGACGAGCTGCAGCTCGGGCAGGCGGCGGCGGCCTGCCTCGCCCGCGCCATCTGCCGCGGCGTCTTCGCCGCCCGCCCGCAACCGGGCAACCGGCTGCCCTGCTGGTGCGAGCTCTGAGCGCGCGGCAATCGCCCCGTCGCCGGTCCCATGATCGCAGGATTTGCCGCAAATCCCCGACACTTGGAGACCCGCGATAACCCCGGCTTCAGGCTTCCCCGCCTAACTCGCGGGTGGGGTAAATCGGGGGGCTCGGGGGCCATGGAGAAGGGCGGCAACGTCATTATCGTCAAGCGCAAGAACGTGATTGCCGGGGGGCATCACGGTGGCGCCTGGAAGGTTGCCTACGCCGACTTCGTGACGGCGATGATGGCCTTCTTCCTGCTCATGTGGCTGCTCTCGACCACGGACGAGAAGACCAAGCTCGGCCTCGCCGACTATTTCAGCCCGACGATCCCGATCAGCGACAGCCGCAGCGGCGGCGACGCCCCGTTCGAGGGCGACAGCGTGCTGAGCCAGGACACGCTGAAGCGCGACGAGACCGGGCAGAAGGGCGACCCGGCGAAGGACTCGCTCGCCGGCTCCAAGGCCGACGGCAGCGACGCGAGCCTCTACGACGTCGAGCAGGCCCTGCTCGGCGGCAGCGGCGACGCGATGCAGGCCGACCCGATGCTGGAGCACATCCGCACCCGCGTCACCGACGAGGGGCTGATCGTCGAGGTGTTCGACACGCCCGGCTCGCCGCTTTTCGCCGCCGACGGCGCCGTGCCGAACCCGATCTTCGGCCGGCTGGTCGGGATGATCGGCCGCGTGCTGTCGCGCACGGAAAACCCGGTGGCCATCACCGGCAACCTCGCGAAGGGCGACACCGGCCGCGGCGGGCCGGACCCGTGGCGCCTGTCGTCGGATCGGGCGCAGCTCGCCCGGGCGAGCCTGGTTGCGGCCGGGGTCGACGACGCCCGCCTCGCCCGCGTCACCGGCAAGGCCGACCGCAGCCCGGCGACCGAGGACCCGCACGACTCGCGCAACCGCCGGATCGAGATCACCCTGCTCCGCCACTTCCCGGAGTGAGGGCCGCCCGGCAATATCCCGGGTATTTGATCGAACCTCCCCCGTGTCCCGCCCCCATCCCCGCCCACGCGGCGGCCTGGGGGCGGTTGCCGTTAGGCGGTTCTTAAATCCCTGCGGTCCATGTCTGCACCAGACCCGACCCCGCGATCCGTTCCCCCTCCCCGGATCGTCGACCCCCCAGGGAAAAGGACTGAGCATGGGCATTTCCTCGTCGCTGAACGCCGGCGTCTCCGGCCTCAACGCGAATGCGAACAAGCTCGCGACCATCTCCGACAACATCGCGAACTCGCAGACCACCGGCTACAAGCGCGCCGACGTCGACTTCTCGTCGCTCGCCGTCTCGGACAACTCGACCCCGAACACCATCGGTGGTGGCCGGTGGTTCACTGCCGGCGGCGTGCGCACCTCGGCGGTGTGGGACATCGAGCAGAAGGGCCAGCTCGCCACCACGTCGAACTCGACCGACATCGCGATCTCCGGTCGCGGCCTGCTGCCCGTCACGTCGATCGCCTCGGTCGATGACACCGGCCAGGAGATGCCGCTGATGCTGACGAGCACCGGCTCGTTCGACACCGACGCGAACGGCTACCTGCGCACGTCTTCCGGCCTCACGCTGCTCGGCTGGGCGGCGAATGCCGACGGCACCATCCCGGACTATCCGCGTGACGCCTCCTCGGGTCTCACCCCGGTCAAGGTGAACATGTCGAGCGTCGCGTCGGACCCGACGTCGAAGATCGAACTCAAGGTCAACCTGCCCGCCGACGAGACCCATGTCGGCAGCGACGGCACCGTGCGCACCGCGACGACCGAGTACTTCGACAACCTCGGCGCGTCGCAGACGATGTCCTTCGAGTTCACCCCGACCGTGCCCACCTCGGGCACGGGCTCGAACACCTGGACGCTCAACATCGTCGACCAGGCCACCGGCGTCTCGGCCGGCAGCTATCAGGTGGTCTTCAACAACACGTCGACCAATCCCGGCCAGGTGCTCTCGGTCACGCAGCTGAGCGGCGGCACGTCGCCCGCGTCCTCGACGTTCGACGCCACGACCGGCAAGATCAGCATGAACCTGGGCGACCAGGCGATCTCGGTCGACATCGGCATCCCCGGCGGCCAGACCAACCTCACGCAGCTCACCTCGGCCTTCAACCAGACGAGCATCACCTCGGATGGCGTCGGCGCCGGCACGTTCTCGGGCCTCACCATCGACGAGAACGGCATCCTCTCGGCGGTCTACTCGACCGGCTACTCCCGGCCGATCTATCAGATCCCGGTCGCGGACGTCCCGAACATGGACGGCCTGACAGTGCTCGACAACCAGTCGTTCGCCATCTCCCGCGCCTCCGGCCCGCTCTACCTCTGGGACTCGGGCAGCGGCCCGGCCGGCAGCATCCAGGGCTATTCCCTCGAGCAGTCGACGACCGACATCGCCGACGAGCTGACCCAGCTCATCCAGACCCAGCGCGCCTATTCCTCGAACGCCAAGATCATCCAGACGGTCGACGAGATGTTGCAGGAAACCACCAACCTCAAGCGCTGAGCCCTCCCCCACACCGCCAGCACGAGGACCGCCGATGAGCATCTCGAGCGCACTGAACAACGCCTCCTCGGGGCTCGCGGCCCAGTCGCGCCTCGCCGAGACGATCTCGAACAACGTCGCGAACGCCCTCACCCCCGGCTATGCCCGCCGCACGACGGAGCTCAGCTCCGTCGCGCTCGGCGGCTATGGCCAAGGTGTGACCGTGGTGGGTACCACCCGGGCCGGGAACGCGACGCTGACCGCAGAGCGCCGCGCCATGGACGCGGCGCTCGGGGCGAGCGGCACGCGGTCCGACGCCTACGACCGGATCCTGACGGCGATCGGCGACACGTCGAGCGACACGTCCGTCGCCTCGATGGCCACCAAGCTCGAGACGGCGCTGATGACGGCCACGTCGTCGCCGCAGTCGACCACGGCGCTGAACAACGCCGTGTCGGTGGCAAAGGATTTGGCCTCCGCGGTCAACCGGGTCTCCGACGAGACGGCCTCGCTGCGCACCGAGGCCGATGCCGAGATCGGCCGGCAGGTGACGCAGGTCAACGCCGCGCTGAACAAGATCGACACGCTGAACGACAAGATCAAGACGCTCGCGGCCACTGGTGGCGACACCACGAGCCTCGAGGACCAGCGGGCGCAGCTGATCGACAGCGTGTCGGCGGTCGTGCCGGTGAAGGTCGCGAACCGCGACGGCGGCGCGGTGGCGCTGTTCACCCAGAACGGTGGCGCGCTGCTCGACGGCAGGGTCTACGAGCTGTCGTTCACGCCGGCCAGCACCGCCGTCACCGCCGACATGACGGTGGGCTCCGGCCTCTCGGGCCTGTCGCAGGACGTGGGCGCGCTGACCGGGCCGGTCGCGGTCACGGCCGGCACCGGCGCGGGCCTCTTCGACGGCGGCACCCTCGGCGCGCTCTTCGAGCTGCGCGACACCATCGCGCCGCAGGTACAGGGCGAGATGGACGGCTATGCCGCCGATATCATCGACCGCTTCCAGTCGCTGATGCCGTCGAGCGCGCTCGACGCCTCGGGCAACGGTCTGTTCGTCGACCCCGCGTCGGGCACGCAGACCGGGCTCGCCGGCCGCCTCGCCGTCAATGCCGCGGTCGATCCGTCGTCCGGCGGTGCGGTCTGGCGGCTCCGCGACGGGCTCGCCGCGACGAGCGAGGGCAACGTCGGCGACGGCACCACGCTGCAGGCGCTGTCCGACGCCTTCACCACGTCGCGCGCCGCGACCGGCTTTGCCTCGACCACGTCGAGCGGCGGCGCGGCGGCGCTCGCCTCGGAGATCACCTCGTTCTTCGCCTCGCGCGGGGCGCGCAGCGACGAGGATCGCGCCTATCTCAGCGCCCGGCAGGCGACGCTTGCCGAGCAGGAATCGAGCGCGACCGGCGTCGACAGCGACTCGGAGCTGCAGTCGCTGACCCTGGTCGAGCAGGCGTATGCCGCCAACGCCAAGGTGCTGTCCGTCATCGACGACCTGATGCAGCTGCTGCTGGAGAACTGATCCGATGTATGTTTCCGGAGGATCCGACCTCTCCCGCCTGCAGCGCCTGCAGCGCCATGCGACCCAGACGCGCGAGCGGATGGACACGGCCGGCGAGGAAATGTCGACGGGCGAGACGACCGACCGCTATGCCGCCACCGGCGGCAACCTCACGCGGCTCATCTCGCTCGACCGCTCGCTGGCGCGCAACGCCGCGTTCTCCTCGACGATCTCGCTGACCGAGCTGCGCCTCGACACCATGCAGTCGACCGTCACGTCGATCGCCAACTCCGCGAACTCGCTCGCGGTCGCGCTGAACGAGACGGTGCCGAAGGGCGACGTGGCCAGCTCGACGCGGCTTGCCAAGCAGGCGCGCGGCGATCTCGTCGATACGCTCGCCAAGCTCAACGTCCAGGTCTCGGGCCAGTCGATCTTTGCCGGTACCGCCACCGACCAGGCCGCCGTGGCCTCGGGCGACGACATCCTCGCCGCCCTCGACGCGCTGGCCGCGGGCTCGGCGACGGCGGCGGATGCGCTGACCGCGATCGACGCCTATTTCACCAGCCCGTCGGGCGGCTTCTTCGCCACGGGTTACCTCGGCTCCTCCGACGGGCTCGCCCCGGTCGACGTCGGCGAGGGGCAGCGGCTCGACTACGGCGTCACCGCCGCCGATGACCGGATCGTCGCGGTGCTGAAGGCCCAGGCCAAGGCCGCCGTCGCCGGCAGCGACAGCTATCCCGGCAGCAACGAGGACAAGATGGCGCTGCTCTCCGCCGCCGGGTCGGAGCTCATCGCGGCCAAGGACGGCGCGCAGAGCCTGAGCTACGAGATCGGTTTCGATCAGCAGACGCTGGAGAACGCCAAGGCGTCGCGCACCGCGGAGTCGAACACCCTTTCGCTCGCCCGGGCCAGCATGGTCGAAGCCGACTACGAGACGTCGACCACGACGTATCAGGCGCTCCAGAGCCAGCTCGACGCGATCTTCACCGTGACCGCGCGGCTCGCCGACCTGCGCTTTACCGACTACATGCGATGATCCTGCGCGCCCTCGTCCTGCTGCCGCTCCTCGTCCTCTGGGTCGCGGGTCTCGCCGCCCCGGCCGAGGCCTCGCCGGCGCGAATCAAGGATCTGGTCGAGGTGGACGGGGTGCGCGGCAACGACCTGCTCGGCTATGGTCTGGTGGTCGGCCTCAACAACTCCGGCGACTCCCTGCGCAACTCGCCGTTCACCGAGGACGCCATCGTCAATCTGCTGGAGCGGCTCGGCGTCAACGTCACCGGCGAGCAGATCCGGGCGAGGAACGTCGCGGCCGTGCTCGTCACCGCGACGCTGCCGCCCTTCGCCCGCGCCGGCAGCCAGGTCGACGTGACGGTCTCGGCGATCGGCGACGCGAAGAGCCTGCTCGGCGGCACGCTGGTGATGACCCCGCTCAACGCCGCCGACGGGCAAATCTATGCGGTGGCGCAAGGCTCGATCATCGCCGGCGGCATGGTCGCCCAAGGCCAGGCCGAGACGGTGACGCAGGGCGTGCCGACCGCCGGCCTCATCCCGTCCGGTGCGCGGGTGGAGCGGGAGGTCGCCTTCGACTTCACCCAGGTGCGCGACATCCGCCTCGCGCTCCGCAACCCGGACTTCACCACGGCCGCCCGCATCGAGGCGGTCATCAACCGCGATGTCGGTGCCAAGATCGCGCGGATGGTCGATCCCGGCACGGTGGAGCTGGACCTGAACCGCGTTGGCGTCGACCAGCCGGCGCGGCTGATGGCGCAGATCGAGAACCTCGAGGTGCAGACCTCGACCAAGGCCCGCGTGGTGGTCGACCAGCGGTCGGGGACGATCATCCTCGGCTCCGACGTGCGGATCAGCCGCGTGGCGGTGACGCAGGGCAACCTGACGCTGCGGGTCGAGGAGCAGCCGCTGGTGGTGCAGCCGAACCCGTTCGCCGATGGGCAGACGGTGGTGATCCCGCGCACCGACGCGCAGATCCAGGAGGAGCCGGGCAACGGCCTCGCCATCGTCGACAACTCGGTGTCGCTGCCCGAGGTGGTGTCTGGCCTGAACGCGCTGGGCGTCTCGGCCCGCGACATGATCGACATCCTGAAGTCGATCAAGGCCGCCGGCGCGCTGCACGCCGAGTTCGTGGTGCAGTAGGGCGGGGGCTTCTGCTCCTGCCCCGGTTCGGCGCGACCTAGCCGAACGCGTCCGGCTCCGACGCCTTGCGCCGCGCCACGTACGCCTGAAGCGCCTCCGCGACGCCCGGGTCGATCGCCGGCGCCTGGTAGTCGGCCAGCATCTTGCGCACCCGCGCGTTCGCCAGGGTCGCGGAGTCGGGCGAGCCCGCCTCCGCCCAGGCCTCGAACGGGCGGTAGTCAAGCACCTGCGTCCGCCAGAACGCCTCCTTGAAGTTCGCCTGCGTGTGCGCGCAGCCGAGATAGTGCCCGCCCGGGCCCACCTCGCGGATCGCGTCGAGCGCCTGCCCGTTCTCGCTGAGGTCGATCCCCTCGGCGAGCGAGTGCAGGACGCCGAGCTGGTCGGCGTCGAGCACGAACTTCTCGTACCCCGAGACCAGCCCGCCTTCGAGCCAGCCGCAGGCGTGCAGCATGAAGTTGACGCCGCCGAGAAGCGCCGCCTGCAGCGTGTTGGCGCTCTCGTAGGCGGCCTGCGCGTCCGGCAGCTTCGAGCCGCAGAGCGCCCCGCCGGAGCGGAACGGCAGGTTCAGCCGCCGGGCGAGCTGCCCCGCGCCCCAGAGGATCTTGCTCGCCTCCGGCGTGCCGAACGTCGGCGCGCCGGAGTTCATGTCGATCGAGGTCACGAACGCGCCGAAGATCACCGGGCAGCCCGGATTGACCAGCTGGGCGTAGGCGATGCCGGTCATCGCCTCCGCCAGCACCTGCGTCAGGGTGCCCGCGACGCTGACCGGCGCCATCGCGCCGCCGACGATGAACGGCGAGACGATCGTCGCCTGTCCGGCGCGGGCATAGACCTCGAGCGCGCCCATCATCGTCGCGTCGAAGCTGAGCGGCGAGTTGATGTTGATGAGGCTCGTCAGGAAGCACTCCGGCCCGACCCGGTCGGCGCCGAACAGGATGCGGCACATCTCGACCGAATCCACTGCCCGCTCCGGCGCGGTGACGCTGCCCATGAACGGCTTGTCGGACAGCGTCATGTGGGCGTGCAGCATGTCGAGGTGCCGCTTGTTCACCGCCACGTCCGTCGGCTCGCAGAGCGTGCCGCCCGAGTGGTGCACCCACTTCGACATGTAGCCGAGCTTCACGAAGTTGCGGAAATCCTCGATCGTCGCATAGCGGCGCCCGCCCTCCATGTCGCGCACGAACGGCGGCCCGTAGACCGGCGCGAGCACCAGCCCCTTGCCGCCGACGGTCACGTCGCGCTCCGGGTTCCTCGCCCGCTGCACGTAACTGCGCGGTGCCGTGGCGCAGAGCGCGCGCGCCAGCCCCTTCGGCAGATGCACCCGGTCGCCCTTCACGTCCGCACCCGCATCGCGCCAGAGCTTCAGGGCCTCGGGGTTCTCGGAGAATCGGACGCCGATCTCCTCGAGCACCGTCTCGGCGTTCGCCTCGATCAGCGCGAGTCCGTCCTCGTCGAGGATCTCGTAGTTCGGGATGCGCCGGAGGATGAACGGCGCGGCCTCGACGCGGACGGCGGTGCGCTCCGCCCGACGTGCGGCGCCGCCGCCACGACCGCGCCGCGTCGGGGTCGCCTCGACCGTGTCGCTCATCCGAAGTCCTCCCGCCGGATCTGATGCCGCGAGCCTATCCCGCGGCGGGGCGGCGGAGCGAGAGTTTCCGCCGCCCCGGCGACCGTCTGCGACATGAGCCGTCCCCGACCCGAGCCTTCGGGGGCATCAGGCGGAGGCGGCCTCGAGCGTGGGGTAGTCGATGTACCCCGCCGCGCCGCCGCCGTAGAACGTCGCGCGGTCGGGTTCGTTCAGCGGCGCGCCGAGGTGCAGCCGCTCCGCGAGGTCGGGGTTGGAGATGGCGAGCCTGCCGAAGGCCACCGCGTCGGCCCGCCCGGTCTCGACGGCCGTGATCGCCGTCTCGCGATCGTAGCCGTTGTTCGCGATGTAGACGCCGGGAAAGAGGGTGCGGAGCGCCTCGATCGAGGCGCCCGCGGGCAGGTCGCGCGAGCCGCCGGTCGTGCCCTCGACCATGTGCAGGAAGGCGAGGCCGTAGGGCGCGATCCGCTCGATGCCGCGCGCGAAGGTCTCCGAAGCCGTTTCGTCGACCACCACGCCGTTCGCCGGCGAGAACGGGCTGAGGCGCAGTCCCACGCGGTCGGCGCCGATCGCGCCCGCCACCGTCTCGACCACCTCCTCGAGAAAGCGCGTGCGGTTCTCCACCGATCCGCCATAGGCGTCGGTCCGCACGTTGGCGCTCGGCCGCAGGAACTGGTCGATCAGGTAGCCGTTCGCCCCGTGGATCTCGACGCCGTCGAAGCCCGCCGCGCGGGCATTGCGTGCCGCCCGGGCATAGTCCGCGAGCACCTTGGGGATCTCGTCGATCCCGAGGGCGCGCGGCTCGGAGACCGGCACGAAGCCGGTGCCGTCATAGGTCTTCGACTCCGCCCGGAGCGCGGACGGCGCGACCGGCGCGGCGCCGCCCGCCTGCAGCGAGGTGTGCGACACCCGGCCGACGTGCCAGATCTGCGCGACGATGGTGCCGCCGCGGGCGTGGACCGCCTCTGTCACCGGCTGCCACCCCTCGACCTGCGCCGTGCTGAAGATGCCCGGGGTCGAGGCATAGCCCTGGCCCTGCTGGCTGATCTGCGTCCCCTCCGAGATGATGAGGCCGAACCCGGCGCGCTGGCCGTAGTAGTCCGGCGCCAGCGGCCCCGGCACCGCGCCGTCCGGCGTGGCGCGGTTGCGGGTGAGCGGCGCCATCACCACCCGGTTGCGCAGCCGGAGTGCCCCGGCCTCGAGCGGCGTGAAGAGCTTCGCGGTCATTGTCCGTCTCCTGGTCCTGTCCGGCGGCCGCGGGCGGCCGCGCTCGGTCGGGCGGGCAACTGGGCCGATGGGCCGGGATTGCAAGGGGCCTCAGCGCGCCTTTGGGTGCGCTGCGGCATAGACCTCCATCAGGCGGGCCTGATCGACGCCGGTGTAGATCTGGGTCGTCGCCAGCGTCGCGTGGCCGAGCAGCTCCTGGATGGTGCGCAGGTCGCCGCCGGCCTCGAGCAGGTGGGTCGCGAACGAGTGGCGCAGCGCGTGCGGCGTCGCGGTCGCGGGCAGGCCGAGCTGCATCCGGGCGTTCGCCATCATCTGCTGCACGTGCCGCTGGTTCAGCTCGCCGCCGCGCACGCCGCGAAACAGCGGCGCCGCCGGATCCGGCGGGAAGGGCATCAGCCGGCGATAGGCCTCGACGGCGGCGGCGGCGACCGGCAGCACCGGCACCAGCCGCTCGCGTCCGCCCTTGCCGCGCACCCGCAGCATGTCGCCCATCGGCGCCGCCGCCTGCTTCAGCCCCAGCGCCTCGGAGATGCGCAGGCCGCAGCCGTAGAGCAGCGTCACCACCGCGGCGTCGCGGGCCGCGACCCACGGCTCGAGGCTCTGCGCCTCGACCGTGGCGATCAGCGCCCGCGCCGCGTCCGGCGCCACGGGGCGCGGCAGCCGCGGCTTGACCCGCGGCCCGCGCGTCGCGGTGACGGCGGGCGCGATCGTGCCGCGCGCCTCGGCGAGCCAGCCGTGGAACGAGCGCACCGCCGACAGCGCGCGTGCGACCGACCGCGCCGAGAGGCCACGGCCGCGCTCGTGCGCCATCCACGCCCGCAGGTCGGAGGTCGAGACCGCGGCGAGCGCGACCTCTCCCGCCGGTCCGCCCCAGTGCCCGGCGAGAAAGCCGAGATAGCCGGCGACGTCGCGGCGGTAGGCGATCAGCGTCTTCTGGCTGGCGCCGCGCACGGCGCCCATCTGCGCGAGCCAGTCCTCGAGCAGCGCCAGCGCGCCCCCCGAGGGCAGGGCGGACGTCATCCCACGAAGCGGCGCAGGGTCCGCTCGAGCACGCCGGCAAGGAAGGCGAGCAGGTCGGTGCCCTGATCGGCGTTGAACCGCCGGGCGTCGCCGGCGCCGAGCGCCAGCACCCCCACCGGGCCGGTCGGCCCGAGGTCGAGCCGCAGCAGGGCCTCGGACTGCACCCGCCCCGCATGGGCGCCGTAGACGTCGGCAAGCGGCGCGGTGGCGCGGCGCAGGGTGACGGCACGCGGCGCGACGTTGCGCCCCAGCGTCAGATAGGCGTCGATCCCGCCCGCGGGCAGCCCGACGACCGCGTCGCGCAGCGCCCCGGGCCCGACGCCGGCGCCGGCATCGGTGCCGGGCATCTCCAGCGCCAGCCGGATCACTTCGACCGCGAGGATCGGCGCCACGTCGCGGGTCAGCACCGCGAGGAACCCCTCGAAATCGGCCGGCTCCAGCAGCGCGAGGCAGGCGCGATGCACCTGGTTCATGCCGGCAACGTTGTCGTAGGCGGCGGCCAGCACCTCGCGGTGGGTGTCCTGCAGCCGGTCGAGCCGCTCCTCCAGCCGCTCGACCACCACGCCGCGCAGGTCGACGACCTTGCGGCCGTAGGCCTTGCTGTCGGCGGCGAGCAGCGCCTGCATCAGCGCCTGATCCTCGAGGATCAGGTCGGGGTCGCGCAGGATCAGCGCGCGGATGTCGGCGGCTTCCGTGGTCTCGGTCATGCGGGCATCTCGATCATGCGGGGGTCTCGGTCATGGGATCCTCGGCGGGAAGCGGGTGCCGGGCGATCTTATGAGCGCGATCCGCATGGTGCCAGAAATTTGACGCAGGTCGCGCGCGGCTGCCGCCCCGGTGTGGCAATTCACCGTCGCGCAGGATTGTGCCGGCGCGCCCGGCGACAGCCCTTGTGGCAACAGGGCCGGCTGGCGCAATCTGTGGGGCGATGGAACATCTCGCCCCTCCCGATTCCGCCAGGGTCTTCGCGGCCGGCGAGCCGGTCTCGGTGCTGACCGCCGAGGGGCTCGACCGGCGACTCGACTATCGCGCGCCCGCGGGCGGCGCGCGGGCGGGCGATCTCGTCGAGGTGCCCCTCGGGCCGCGCCGGGTGCTCGGGGCGGTGTGGGGGCCGGGCGAGGGGTGCGACGCAAGCCGGCTGCGCGACGTTGCGCGCGTCCTCGACGCGCCGCCGCTGTCGCAGGCGATGCGGGCGTTCCTGGAGCGCGCGGCCGACTACACCCTGACGCCGCTGACCGCGATGCTGCGCCTCGCGACCCGGGCGCCGGGCCTCGGGGCGCCGCCCTCGGCGCGCCCGGTGCTGCGGGCGACGGGCCGGCAGCCCGACCGGATGACCGACGCGCGGGCGCGGGTGCTGGCCGCGATCGCCGAGTACGGCAACCTCGGCTTCGGCCCGGGCGAGCTCGCCGCGCTCGCCGGCGTCTCGTCCGGGGTCGTGTCCGGCCTCGAGGCGCAGGGCGTGCTGGCGCGCGAGGCGGCGGCGCGCGACGCGCCCTATCCCGGGCTCGACCCCGGCCGCGCGCCCCGGCCGCTGTCTCCGGCGCAGGCGGCGGCATCGGAGCAGCTGCGCGGAGCGGTGCGCGCCGGAGGCTACGGCACGACGCTGCTGAAGGGCGTGACTGGTTCGGGCAAGACCGAGGTCTATCTCGAGGCGGTGGCCGAGGCGCTGGCGCGGGGCCGGCAGGCGCTGGTGCTCTTGCCGGAGATCGCGCTGTCGGGGGCCTTCCTCGACCGGGTGGAGGCCCGCTTCGGCGCCCGCCCGGCGGAATGGCACTCGGGCGTGACCCAAGCCGCGCGGCGCCGGGCCTGGATGGCGGTCGCCGCCGGCGACGCGCGGCTGGTCGTGGGCGCGCGCTCGGCGCTGTTCCTGCCGTTCGCCGACCTCGGCCTCGTCGTCGTCGACGAAGAGCACGACGGCTCCTACAAGCAGGAGGACGGCGCCTGCTACCACGCCCGCGACATGGCCGTGCTGCGGGCGTCGATCGAGGGGGCGGCGGTTGTGCTCGCGACCGCCACCCCGTCGCTCGAGAGCTGGGCGAATGCCGACGCGGGCAAGTACGCCCGCCTCGACCTGCCCGAGCGGTTCGGTGTCGCCGAACTGCCGGAGATGCGTGCGATCGACCTGCGCCGCGACGCGCCGGAGCAGGGCCGCTGGATCTCGCCGCCGCTCGCCGCCGCCGTCTCCGAGCGGCTGGCCGCGGGCGAGCAGTCGCTCCTGTTCCTGAACCGCCGCGGCTATGCGCCCCTGACGATCTGCCGCGCCTGCGGCCATCAGGTCGGCTGCGACGACTGCGATGCGCGCATGGTCGAGCACCGGTTTCGCCGCCGGCTCGTCTGCCACCAGTGCGGCGCGACGAAACCGATCCCGGAGGCGTGCCCGGCCTGTGGCGTCGCGGGCAAGATGACGGCGCTCGGCCCCGGCGTCGAGCGGGTGGCCGAGGAGGCGATGGCGCTCTGGCCGGAGGCGCGGGTGGAGATCCTGTCCTCCGACCTCGCCGAGAGCGCCAGCGCGCTCAAGGCGCGGATCGAGGCGATCGCCGCCGGCGGCGCCGACGTCATCGTCGGCACGCAGATCGTGTCCAAGGGCCACAATTTTCCGGCGCTGACCCTCGTCGGGGTCGTCGACGCCGACCTCGGCCTGCAGGGCGGCGACCTGCGCGCGGCGGAGAAGACCTTCCAGCTCCTGCGACAGGTGGCGGGCCGCGCCGGCCGCGCCGAGCGACCGGGCCTTGCGCTGGTGCAGACGCACCAGCCGGAGCACCCGGCGCTGCAGGCGATCCTCTCCGGCGATGACGAGGGTTTCTGGAAGGCCGAGGCCGGCGAGCGGCGGCGTGCCGGAATGCCGCCCTATGGCCGGCTGGTCGGGGTGATCGCCACCGGCAGCGACGAGGCGCGGACCTGGGAGGTGGCCCGGGCGCTCGCCCGCGACGCCGGTCCGCTGCGGACGCTCGGGGCCGATGTCTGGGGTCCGGCGCCGGCGCCGATCGCGCGGGTGCGCGGCCGCCACCGGGTCCGCCTGCTGGTGCGCGCGGCGAAAGGCGTCCCGTTGCAGCCGGCGCTGCGCGCCTGGATCGCTGCCGTGCCCCTGCCGGGATCGGTGCGGGTGACGGTCGACGTCGATCCGCAGAGCTTTTTCTGAGGGCGCCTCCGGCCGGGCATCCGCTTGCCCGGAGGCCGCCCGTCCAGCCGGCGCATCAGAGGTTGTCGTCGGGTCGATGCAGGCGCGGTCCGCGTCGGTCCCCGGCGGTCGCGAAGGGGTGCCGGGCACCCCCTCGCGTCTGTCGGTCAGGCCGGGGCGAGCCGGGTGTTGTTGCCGCCACCGATCACCTGCACGCGCTGGCCGACGGCGAACGTCGGCGAGGCCTGGATGACCGAGATCGTCTGGCCGCTCTCGAGGCGCACGGTCCACTCGATCGACTGATGGCTGCCCATTGCGTTGCCGGCGGCCATGCCGGCGGCCGCACCCGCGGTCGCACCCGCACCCGTCGCGAGCACCTGGCCGGTGCCGCCGCCGATGTTCTGGCCGAGCGCCGCGCCGGTGACGCCACCGACCACCGCGCCCGCGGTCTGGGCGCCCGTTCCGCCCTGAACGGTGACGTTGCGGCTGGAAATCACCGTGCCGAACTGCACCGACTGCGCCGTCTGCGCCTGGTTCGCCGAGACGGAATTGCCGCTCGGCTGCGCGCAGGCCGCGAGGGCGGCCGCGCCGAGTATCGCGAGCGTCACGCTCTTCAGGGTTGCCATCCGCATTGATCTGCTCCTCGTTTTCTGGCTGGCCCACTCCGGGGGCGCGCGCGTGTCTTATCCCGGCAGAACCCGTTCCGGCAACGGCACATTCCCGCGAGGCTGAAACCGATGCGCGCGGCCGGAAGCGGCTGGCATTCGCGCCCGCTGCGGGATAGAGACGCGCGGGACCGGAACCGAAAGCCATTTGACATGTCCGAGCACCCGACGATCCGCCCGCAGCCCGGTATCCTCGACATCGAGCTCTACGTCGGCGGCGACGCGAGCCTCGCGGGTCATGCGGAGGTGCTGAAGCTCAGCTCGAACGAAAATCCGGCAGGCGCCTCGCCGCGGGCGATCGAGGCGTACCGCGCGACCGGGGTCAGCCTCCATCGCTATCCGAGCACCGACCACCGCGCGCTGCGGACCGCGATCGCCGAGGTGCACGGGCTCGACGCCGGCCGCATCGTCTGCGGCAACGGCTCGGACGAGATCATCGCCCTCCTGACCCAGGCTTATGCCGGGCCGGGCCGCGAGGTCGTCCACACCGAGCACGGCTTTGCCATGTACCGCATTTCGGCGCTCGCGGCCGGCGCGACGCCGGTCGAGGTGCGCGAGCGCGCCCGATGCACCGACGTCGACGCGATCCTTGCCGCCTGCACCGAGCGCACCGCGCTGGTCTTCATCGCCAACCCCAACAACCCGACCGGCACGATGATCGGGGCGGACGAGGTGGCGCGGCTGGCGGCGGGGCTGCCGCCGCAGGCGCTCCTGGTGCTCGACGGCGCCTATGCCGAGTTCGTCGCGGGCTTCGACGGGCATGCCGGCCTGGTCGACGCGCGCGACAACGTGGTGATGACCCGCACCTTTTCGAAGATCCACGGGCTCGGCGGCCTGCGGGTCGGCTGGGGCTATGCGCCGGCGCACGTGGTCGACGTGCTGAACCGGGTGCGCGGGCCGTTCAACGTCTCGGCCCCGGCGCTTGCCGCGGCCGAGGCGGCGATCCGCGACACCGGCTTCACGGCGCGCTGCCTCGCGGAGAACACCGCGAACCGCGCCGCCCTGACCGCCGCGCTCCGCGCGAGCGGCGTGGCCTGCGACGACAGCGAGGCGAACTTCGTGCTGGCCCGCTTCGCCAGCCCGGCGGAGGCCGAGGCGTGCGACCGGGCGCTGCGCGACGCCGGCATCATCGTGCGCCGCGTGGCGGGCTACGGCTTTCCCGAGGGGCTGCGCATCACCGTGGGCGATGCCGCCGCCTGCGCCCGCGTCGCCGCCACGGTCGCCGACTTCCTGCGGGTGAAGGCATGATCCGCTACCGCCGCGTCGCGCTCATCGGCCTCGGACTCATCGCCTCGTCGATCTCGCACGCCATCCGCCGCACCGGCGCGCCGGTCGAGGTCCGCGGCTATGCCCGCAGCGGCTCGACCCGGGCGGAAGCGGCGCGGCTCGGGCTCGGCACGATCTTCGAGACCGCCGGCGAGGCGGTCGAGGGCGCCGATCTGGTGATCCTCTGCGTGCCGGTGGGAGCCATGGCGAGCGTCGCGGCCGAGATCGCGCCGCACCTCGCCGCCGGCGCGACGATCTCGGACGTGGGCTCGGTGAAGCGCGCGGTGATCGACGCGGTGGCGCCGCACCTGCCCGACGGCGTGCATTTCGTCCCCGGGCATCCGCTGGCCGGAACCGAGCACTCGGGGCCTGGTTCGGGCTTTGCCACGCTGTTCGACAACCGCTGGTGCCTGCTGACGCCGCTGCCCGGCTCGGCGCCGGCGGTGGTCGAGGCGCTGGAGGAGTTCTGGCGGGCGCTGGGCGCGCGCGTCGACTGCATGGACGCCGACCACCACGACCTGGTGCTCGCGGTGACGAGCCACGTGCCCCACCTCATCGCCTACACCATGGTGGGCGTCGCCGACCATGTGCGCCGGGTCACGGAGCAGGAGGTCATCAACTACTCCGCCGCCGGATTCCGTGACTTCACGCGCATCGCGGCCTCGGACCCGACCATGTGGCGCGACGTGTTCCTGAACAATCGGGAGGCGACGCTCGACATTCTCGGCCGCTTTACCGAGGAGCTGTTCGCGCTGCAGCGCGCCATCCGGCTCGGCGACGGCGAGCACCTGCACGCCTATTTCACCCGCACGCGGGCGATCCGCCGCGGCATCATCGACGCGGGGCAGGACACCGCCGCGCCCGACTTCGGCCGCCTCTCCAGAGGCTGACGCCGGCGGCGGGTCAGGCCCGGCAGCCGGTGACGAACGCGACGGCGGCGGCGGCGTCGAACGGCACGGTCGTGTCGACCTCAAGCACCGGCCCGACCCGCATCGGCCCGGCGCGGGCGGCGAGCACGCGCAGCTCGTCGGCGTAGCCCGCGCCGGGGTGGCCGGGCAGGCGAACGGCGGCACGGGCGCGGTAGCGGTCCGCCACCGTCTCGGGCGGCGCGGCGCACCGAATCTCCATCACCTCGTCGATCCCGGCGGTGGCGAGCAGCTCGGCCAGCAGTTCGCGCGGCTGGAAGCCGAACCAGGCGTCGACAATCGCCGTCGTACCCGCCGGCGCGGCGGCGAGAAGGGCGAAGATTGCCTTGTAGCTGGCACGCCCGAGCACCCGGTTGAACGGGCGCTCGACGGGCCCCTGCGCGGCGGCGATCTCGGTGAGGAACGGCTCCTTCACCGTGTCGAGGGCGTAGACCGGCCAGCCGGTGAGGCCCGACAGGGCGGTGGCGACACCGCTCTTGCCGCTGGCAGGGACGCCGTTCACCAGTACCACCCGCCGGCCGCGCGGGCGGGCGTCGAGCGCGGCAAAGCCGGCGCCGATCACGCCCGCGTCGTCGCCGAGTGCTGCGGCCACAACCTCGCTGCGATACCAGCGCGACAGCTCCGGCAGCCGCGACACCGCCTCGGCCGCCTCGCACCCGAGGCCCCCGCCGAGGATCACGCGCTCGCAGTCGAGGCTGACCGTGAGCGCGTCGACCGCCCGCCGCAGCGGCGTCGCCCAGGCGGCCAGCACCGTCTCGGCGCCGTCGACCCGGCCGTCGAGCAGGTCGGCGGCGGTGGTGCCCGGGGGCAGGCCGGCGTCGCGGATCAGCCGGCCGAGGGCGGTGCCGGAACTCATGGCTTCGACGCAGCCGATCCGGCCGCAGAGGCAGGGGGGGCCGGCGGGATCCACGGGAATGTGGCCGAGCTGGCCCGCGGTGGCCCGGCCGCGGACGACATGGCCGTCCTCGATCAGGCCGCCGCCGATGCCGGTGCCGATGGTCAGGAGCGCGAGGTGCCGCGCGCCCCTGCCGGCGCCGATGCGGGCCTCGGCCACCAGCGCCATGCTGGCGTCGTTGTCGACCACCACAGGCCGGGAGAAGCGCGCTTCCAGCCGGCTGGCGACCGCGATGCCCGACAGGTCGACATAGCCGCCCGACAGGATCGCGCGGCGCGTGAAGTCGACGCGGCCGGGCACGCCGATACCGATCGCGGCGACGCTCGGGTCGTCGAGATCCTCGATCAGCGCGATCAGCCGGTCGAGCACCACCCCGGGGTCGCGGTCGCTGGCGGCGCGGCCGCGGGCGAGGATCGTGCCATCGGCTGCGACACGGGCGGCGCGCAGGTTGGTGCCGCCGATGTCGATGCCGATGGCGGTTGCGGCAAGGGCGCTCGACATGCGCGTCAGGCTGCGGCGGCGACCCGGTGCCGGGCGATCACCGCCTGGATCTCGCGCAGGCGCGGCACGGCGATGGTGGTCAGGCGCTCCCTGGTCACGGCGCGGTCGAGCGAGATGCAGTCCTTCCAGAGCGAACGGCCCGCGATGACCCCCGAGGCGCCGTTCGCCATGGCGATCTCGACCTGGCCGAGGAACGTCTGGTGGTCGACGCCCGCCGAGAGCACCGCCCAGGGCACGATGCCCGAAAGCCGGGTGATCGCGGCGCAGGCTTCGGCCGACCCCGGGTAGGGGATCTTCAGCAGCTTCGCGCCGTGCTCGAGGCAGAGGCGCGAGCCCCCCTCGATCAGCTCGGCGGTCCTGGCCTTGTAGTCTTCCTTGCTCTCGCCCTCGAGCTGGTAGGTGAGGAACTCGACCACGAGCAGCATGTCCTCGGCGGCGAAGTCGGCCACCACCGCGTCGAGGGTCGCGAGGTTCTCGACGTTCGCGGCCGGCGTGTCGGAGCGGAGGTAGATCATGATCTTGCCGCCGGTGCCGCCCAGTTCGCGCACGCGGCGGGCGGTGATGCCCTCGCACATCACCGAGACGCGGTAGTCCTCGGCGGAGGTGTCCCAGCCCGAGGCGTCGAGGCCGATCAGGAGCGCGGTCTGCCGGTCGAGCACGCCATCGTCGACCAGCATCGGCACCGCGCACAGCGGATCGACCAGGATGCAGCCCGCGACGCTGGCGAGATAGCGGGTGATGTCGGCCTTGGTCTCGCCGAGCATCGCGTTCGAAATCGTCTTCTGCTCCGCCGGGTCCGAGGTCAGCGCCTGGCGCATGCCGCCGCGCTGGTCGGCGGCGATCACCATCATCGCGCCGTCCGGTCCGCAGATCTGCTGGTAGCCGCGACGCTCGGCGGTGGTCATGGCAGTCATGGCGTTGTCCTCTCCCTGCAACGCGGTGGGTGCCCGACGCCCCGGCGCGTGCTAGCGTTTCCTCTGCGTGTCGTGTAGCATATTTCAGAAAGGAATTGCAACATGCCTCAACCCCCAGCGTCCGACCCGGCGGGAACCCGCGCGCTGCTGCACAGCGTGGCGCGGATGCACTACGAGGCGGGCATGAGCCAGGTGGATATCGCCAAGCGCATCGGCGTGTCGACCGCAACCGTCTCGCGCCTGTTGCAGCGGGCGCGCGCCGACGGAATCGTCCGCATCGAGATTGCCGAGCTGGTGGCCGCCGACGATCTCGCCGCGGCGCTCGCAAAGCGGCTCGGGCTTCGGGCGGCGCGGGTCGTCGAGGCGCCGCCCGCGGCGCCGCTGCCGGCGCTGGCCGCGCCCGTCGGCGAACTCCTGCTCGCGGCCGGGCTCGGGGTCGGCTCGGTCGTGGCGATCGGCTGGGGCCGGGCGATTCGCGCCATGCTCGATTCCGGTCTGCCGCCGGTGCCGGGCGTGCTCACCGTCTCGGCGACCGGCGGGATGCAGCAGCACCTGCCGCATTTCCAGGTGAACGAGTTCGTGCGCCTCGCGGCCGAGCAGATGGGGGGCACGCCGAACTTCATCCATGCGCCCTACCTGCCGTCCGCCGGCACCCGCGAGGCCTTCCTCACCGATGCCGCCATCGCGGCGAGCGTCGCGCTCTGGGACCGAATCGATGTGGCGCTGGTGGGCATCGGCCTGCCGCACGCCCAGAGGCTCGCCGGAGGCGAGCGCCGCCACCCCCGACGAACAGGCACTGGTCCATGCCGCCGGCGATGTGATCCGCCATTATTTCGACGCCGCCGGCGCGCCGGTCGACTGGGAGGGCGAGCGCCGGATGATTGCGGCCTCGCCGAAGCAGCTGCGCCGCGCGGGCCTCGTCGTCGGCATCGCCGCCGGCCCGGAGAAGGCCGAGGCGATCCTCGGCGCCGTCCGCGCCGGCCTCGTCACGGCCCTCGTCACCGACGCCCGCACCGCCGAGGCGGTCCTGGGGCGGGAGCCGGCGAAGTGAGGCGGATGCGGCCGGCGCGGTCGGGCACGGCTCGGGAAAACCCGGCAGACTTGGAGCAATTCCATCCTCGCCTTGGGCAGAGGGAACCGCGCCGGGGCGCCACGCCTCCGGCAAGCTCAAACAAACCATAGAAATAAGTTTCAGGAACAAATTTCTCTTGACGGAATGGCACCGCGCGCGTTTGATCGCCGCCAAGCGCCGGCATCAAGCCAAGGCGCTGCTCCTGGGAGGACACATGAACCGCCGTTCCATCCTCAAGACCGTTGCCGCGTCTGGCCTTGCGATCGCCATCGGCCTCGGCAGTCTTGTTGCGGCGCCCGCGCACGCGCAGGACAAGAAGACCATCGCCCTCATTCCGGGCCTGACCACCGACGCGTTCTACATCACCATGCGCAAGGGCGCGCAGGCCGCGGCCGACGCGCTCGGCGTGAACCTCGTGTTCCAGGGCGCGCCCGACTTCAACCCGGTGCTGCAGGTGCCGGTGCTCGACGCGGTCATCGCCCGCAAGCCGGACGCGATCCTGATCGCGCCGACCGACACGACCCAGCTGGTCGAGCCGCTGCGCAAGGCGACCGAGGCGGGTATCCCCGTCATCACCGTCGACACCTTCATCGGCACCGGCAAGTACCAGACCGGGGCCGGCGATGCCGACTTCCCGCTGTCCTACATCGCCTCCGACAACGTGCTCGGCGGCCGGATGGCGGCCCGTGCGCTGGCCGAGGCGATCGGCGGCGAGGGCAAGGTCTACGTCTCGAACGTGAAGCCCGGCATCTCCACCACCGACCAGCGCGAGGAAGGCTTCAAGGCCGAGATGGCCGAGAACTTCCCCAAGGTCACCGTGCTGGAAACCCAGTTCAACGACAACGACGCCAACAAGGCGGCGAGCCAGCTGCAGGCGGTCTTCGCCCGCAACGCCGACCTGAAGGGCGTGTTCGGCGCCAACCTCTTCTCCGCGCTCGGCGCCGGCAACGGCGTGCAGCAGGCGGGGCAGACCGGCAAGGTCCGCGTCGTCGCCTTCGACGCGCCCACCTCGATCGTCGACAACATCAACAGCGGCCTCGTCGACGTGGCGATCGCCCAGCATCCGGCGGAAATCGGCTACTACGGCGTCGTCTCGGCCGTCGCCCACCTGACCGGCCAGTCGATCCCGACCGCCATCGGCACCGGCTTCACGGTGATCGACAAGGACAATGTCGGCGACCCGAACGTCGCGAAGTACATCTACTCCAACTGATCCCGTCCCCCGGCGCCCGCCTCACCGCGGGCGCCGTCCGCCCGACGCCACTCACCGCGCGATCCCCCCGGGCCGTGCAGCGCAGGGGATTTTGCCGCATGTCCACACCCATCGAACTCCAGTACCACCTCCGGTCACGGCAAGCCCCAGGCCGACCATGCCGATCAGGCCCGCACCATTGTCCAGCGCATCGCCGACCTGCGCGCCTGGCTGTTTCTCGCCGCGCTGATCGCCGGCTTCGAGATCTGGGCGCGGGTGGCCTTTGGCGGTACGTTCATCCTGAACACCTTCAACCTGCAGTCGATCGCGATCTTCGCCGTCGCGCCGCTGCTGCTCGCCACTGGGCAGACCTTCGTCATCATCTCCGGCGGCATCGACCTCTCCATGGGCTTCATCATGGGGCTCGCCGCCGTGGTCGCCGCTCATACGATCAATTTCGTCACCCCCGGCGCCGGCCTGCTCGTCGGCGTGCTCTCGGGCTTCATCGTCGGCGTGCTCGTCGCCTGCGGCCCGGGCATCATCAACGGCCTGCTGATCTCGCGGCTGAAGGTGCCGCCGTTCATCGGCACGCTCGGCATGTTCGGCGTGGCGCGCGGCACAGCCTTCCTGCTCGCCGGCGGCACGACCGTGCCGATCAGCAACAGCCTGTTCGCGGTCATCGGCAACGGTCGCGTCTTCGGCATCCCCTACATCGTGCTCATCACCGCGGTGTTCATGCTCGGGATGCACTACCTGCTCAGCCAGACGAAATTCGGCCAGCACAACTATGCGATCGGCGCCAACGTCCAGGCCGCCCGCCGTGCCGGCATCGACGTGAAGGGCCACCTGTTCCGGCTCTATGTCCTGTCCGCCGCCTGCGCCGGGCTTGCCGGCGTGCTCTACGCCGCCCGCTTCAACGCCGGCGCCGCCCAGGCGGGCGAGCCTCTGCTCCTCGACTGCGTTGCCGCCGTCGTCATCGGCGGGGCGAGCCTCTTCGGCGGCTCGGGCACCATCCTCGGCACCGTCGCCGGCGCCTTCGTCATCGCCGTCATCCAGTACGGGCTCGTCTTCGTGAACGTCGAGCCGTTCTGGCAGTTCATCTCGGTCGGCGTCGTCATCATCATCTCGGTGCTGATCGACCAGGCGCAGCGCCGCTTTTCGGGAGGCCGGGTCGATGAGTGAAGCCCTGCTGGAGGTCCGCGGCCTCTCCAAGCACTTCGGTGCGATCCGCGCCCTGAACGACTTCGACATGACGATCCACCGCGGCGAGGTCGTGGCGCTCGCCGGCGACAACGGCGCCGGCAAGACGACGATGATCAAGACGATCTCCGGCGTCTTCCAGCCGACCGCGGGCGAAATCCGCCTGGCGGGCCAGCCGGTCAGCTTCGAGACGCCGCAGGAGGCGCGCGACAAGGGGATCGAGACGATCTATCAGGACCTCGCGCTCGCCGACAACCTGTCGATCGGCGCCAACATCTTCCTCGGTCGCGAGCCGATGACGAAGAAGTTCGGCTTCCTGCCGGTGCTCGACCGCAAGGCGATGCGCGAGGCTGCGCGGGAAACGATGGCGCTGCTCGACTTCCACGTCTCCCGCCTCGACGCGCCGGTCTCGAACTTCTCCGGCGGCCAGCGGCAGGCGGTGGCCATCGGCCGCGCGGTGCACTGGAACGCGCAGATCCTCATCATGGACGAGCCGACCGCGGCGCTCGGCGTGCCCGAGCAGCGCAAGGTGATCTCGCTCATTCATCAGCTGAAGGCGCAGGGCCGCGGGATCATCTTCATCTCGCACAACCTGCAGGACATCTTCGCGGTGTCCGACCGGATCATCGTCATGCGCCGTGGCATCAAGGCCGGCGAGCGCAAGATCTCCGAGACCACCCACGACGAGGTGGTGAAGCTGATGATCGGGGGATGAGGTGTCGGACAAGCCGCTGAGGGGCCGCACCGCGCTCGTCCCGGCGCCAGTTCGGGGATCGGCCGGGCCACGGCGCTGGCGCTGGCGACGGCCGGTGCCCGGGTGGCGCGCTCGCGCGAGCGGCTCGAGTCGGTGGCGATGAAGGCGGGCAACGGCGCGGTCGTCGTGCCGGCCGACCTGACGCGGACGGGCGCCGCCGAGGGTGCCGTGGAGCGGGCGCGTGCCGCGCTCGGGCAGATCGACATCCTCTTCGCCAACGCCGGCCTCCACATCCCCGGCGACGTGGCCGACGGTGACCCGGACGAGTGGGACGAACTGCTGACGGTGAACGTGAACGCCATCTTCCGCCTCGTCCGTGCGGTGCTGCCCGAGATGGTCGCACGGCAGGACGGCGACATCATCGTCACCTCGTCGGTCTCCGGCCACCAGGGATCCAGTGGGAGCCGATCTATTCCGCCTCGAAGCACGCCATCCAGTCGTTCGTCCACGGCCTGCGCCGGCAGGTCGGCCCCGCCAACGTCCGCGTCGGTGCCGTGGCGCCGGGCGTGGTGCTGAACGAGCTCTGGGGATATTCCGACCCGGCCGTGATCGACGCCAAGGTGGCCTCCCGCGAGGGCCTGCGTTCCGAGGGCGTGGCGGACGCGGTGCTGTTCATGCTGACGCGGCCGGCCAACGTGACGATCCGGGATCTGGTGATCCTGCCGTCGAATCAGGATATTTGAGGCCAGGGACGCTTCTGCCCCGCCGGGTGGCGGCCGACCCGCTCCGCGCGAGGCTCTTCCCATCAGCGCCCGAACCGTCTATATGCCAGCCGCCGGCTGGGATCCGTCCCGGCCGGTCCGTGTTTTCATGACCCTGCTGGACGACATCCCGGCTGGCGCCAGTGAAAGCGGCGGTTTCGCAAAGCTCACGAGAAGGAATTTCCCGATGTCGATCACGCCCGACGTGAAAGAGCAGCTGATCAAGGACTACGCCACCAAGGCCGGCGACACCGGGTCGCCCGAGGTGCAGGTCGCGATCCTGACCAGCCGCATCAACACGCTGACCGAGCACTTCAAGGCCCACAAGAAGGACAACCACTCGCGCCGTGGTCTCCTGAAGATGGTGTCCCAGCGCCGCAAGCTTCTCGACTACGTCAAGAAGAAGGACGAGGCGCGCTACCAGTCGCTGATCGGCCGCCTCGGCATCCGCCGCTGACGAAAGAGGGCGCGCTCCCCCGAGGGGCGCGCCCTTCGCGTCCGGCGCCGGGATGGTGCGCCGACGACCCCAAAGCCATCCATGTCCGCCGGGCCCCTCCGACCCCAAGGGAGCGCCCTTGTCCGAGAAGCAGCGGGGTCCGCGGGAAATGATCCCCCGCGTTGCACGGCCCGGACCAGGGGGTCCGATCGCCGAGACCGAAGGAAGAGATATGTTCAACGAAGTCAAGAAATCCATCGAGTGGGGCCATGACACGCTCACGCTCGAGACGGGGAAGATCGCGCGCCAGGCCGACGCCGCCGTGCTCGCCACCTATGGCGAGACCAGCGTGCTCGCCACCGTCGTCTACGAGAAGAAGGCCAAGGCCGGCCAGGACTTCTTCCCGCTGACCGTGCACTACCAGGAAAAGACCTATTCCGCCGGCAAGATCCCCGGCGGCTTCTTCAAGCGCGAGGCGCGCCCCTCCGAGAAGGAGACGCTGACCTCGCGCCTGATCGACCGGCCGATCCGGCCGCTGTTCGTCGAGGGCTTCAAGAACGAGGTCCAGGTCATCGCCACCGTGCTCTCCTACGACATGGAGAACGACCCGGACATCGTCGCGATGATCGCCGCCTCTGCCGCGCTCACGCTCTCCGGCGCGCCGTTCATGGGCCCGATCGGCGCCGCCCGCGTCGGCTTCGTCGATGGCTCCTACGTGCTGAACCCGGCCGTCGACGACATGGAGAAGCTGCGCGAGAACCCCGAGCAGCGGCTCGATCTCGTCGTGGCGGGCACCAAGGACGCGGTCATGATGGTCGAGTCCGAGGCCTATGAGCTCAGCGAGGCCGAGATGCTCGGCGCGGTGAAGTTCGGCCACGAGCAGATGCAGCCGGTGATCGACCTCATCATCGACCTCGCCGAGGTGGCCGCGAAGGAACCCTTCGCCTTCCAGCCGGCCGACACCGCCGCGCTCTACGAGCGGGCCAAGGCCGCCGGTGGCGAGGCGATGCGCGCCGCCTTCGGCATCCGCGACAAGCTGGACCGCCAGGCCGCCGTCTCGGCCGCCAAGGACCAGATCAAGGCCGGCCTCTCCGACGACGAGCGGGCCGATCCCGCGCTCGATGGCGTCATCAAGAAGCTCGAGTCCGACGTCGTGCGCTGGGACATCCTCGATGCCGGCCGCCGCATCGACGGGCGCGATCTCACCACCGTCCGCCCGATCGTCTCCGAGGTCGGCGTGCTGCCCCGCACGCACGGCTCCTCGCTCTTCACCCGCGGCGAGACGCAGGCGCTGGTCGTCACCACGCTCGGCACCGGCGACGACGAGCAGATGATCGACGCGCTGCACGGGACGTATCGCTCGAACTTCCTGCTGCACTACAACTTCCCGCCGTTCTCGGTGGGCGAGACCGGCCGCATGGGTTCGCCCGGCCGGCGCGAGATCGGCCACGGCAAGCTGGCGTGGCGCGCGCTGCAGGCGGTCCTGCCCGCCGCGACGGATTTCCCGTACACGATCCGCGTCGTGTCGGAGATCACCGAGTCGAACGGCTCGTCCTCGATGGCCACCGTCTGCGGCTCGTCGCTCTCGATGATGGACGGCGGCGTGCCGCTGAAGGCGCCGGTCGCGGGCGTCGCCATGGGCCTGATCCTCGAGGGTGAGCGGTTCGCGGTGCTGACCGACATCCTCGGCGACGAGGATCACCTCGGCGACATGGACTTCAAGGTGGCGGGCACGGCCAACGGCATCACGTCGCTGCAGATGGACATCAAGGTTGCCGGCATCACGCCCGCGATCATGGAGCAGGCCCTCGCCCAGGCGAAGGACGGCCGGATGCACATCCTCGGCGAGATGGCGAACGCGCTGACCAGCGGCCGGACCGAGTTCTCCGCCCATGCCCCGCGCATCGAGACGATGCAGATCGCGGTCGACAAGATCCGTGAAGTCATCGGCTCGGGCGGCAAGGTCATCCGCTCGATCGTCGAGGAGTCGGGTGCGAAGGTCGACATCAACGACGACGGAACCATCAAGATCGCCTCGGCCAACGCCGCGGCGATCGAGAAGGCGCGCGAGCTGATCGGCGCCATCGTCGACGAGCCGGAGATCGGCAAGATCTACACCGGCAAGGTGGTGAAGATCATGGACTTCGGCGCCTTCGTGAACTTCTTCGGCAAGCGCGACGGGCTCGTCCACGTCAGCCAGCTCTCGAGCGAGCGGGTGAGCCACCCGAAGGAAGTGGTGCAGGAAGGCCAGACCGTGAAGGTGAAGCTGATGGGCTTCGACGAGCGCGGCAAGGTTCGCCTCTCCATGAAGGTCGTCGACCAGGAGACCGGCAAGGAGAAGGCCGAGGCGGACGCCACCGCGGAGTGATCCGCCGGGCGAACCTCACCTGAGGTAAGGCAAGGCCCCGCCACTGGCGGGGCTTTGTCGTTGTCGGGAGGCGCTTTCGGATACGGCGAGCGGTCTTGATGTGCTTCAAGCTCCCGAGAACTCGCGCGCTACGACCTCGATGCACGACGGTGAGATCCTGCTCGCGCCCCTCCGCAGCCAGGAGGCGGTTGTATCGTCGCGCATGGAGGGGACGATTTCCACGCTGGAGGAGATCCTGCGGATCGAGGGGGAAGAAGATGCCGGTGACAAGGAGGCATTCTCCAACGCCAGATCGGAAGCCGTCGAGACCTTCCTCCATGCCCGTGCAATGCGCCGGATTCAGCTCCAGATGGCGGACGGGCAACCGCTCTCGGAATTCCTGATCCGAAGCGCACATCAGATCCTGCTGTCGTTCGGCCGCGGAGCCGGCCTCGAGCCCGGCTCATACAAGAGCCAGCAGAACTACATCGGGGACAGCCGGCGGCGGTCGATCTCCTTTGTGCCGATCTCGCCCGAAAGCCTGCCTTCCGCAACAACCGCTTCACGGCGTCGAGCGGGATCCCGTCGCACGTGACGATGGATATCACGCGCAAGCTGCGGGATGCCGGCCTGCTCGTCCAGGTGGCGCCAGGCGCGGGGAGGCGGGCGGCGATGTACGCATTTCAGCCGCTGATCGACATCGTGCGCCAATCCGATTGAGAGGCGATTCACCGAATGGTCGCGGCCTCGTGAGAAAGCCTTGATGATTGCCGGCAATGGTATCACCTTCCCGGTCAAGGGGGAGATGCTTAGAAGCGTGCTCAAGGACAAGCGACGGCTGCACCGTCAGTTCGAGGCTCTGGCCCGGGCCATGCCCGTGACCCGGCCCGTGACCGAACGGCTTTTGAGGGATGGCATGCGGGTCGTTCGCCTGCCTGCTGCCTTCGTGCTGATTCTGGGCGGGTGCTTCTCGTTCCTGCCGGTGCTCGGCATCTGGATGCTGCCGCTCGGGATCATGCTGCTCGCGGTCGACGTGCCTTTCATCCGTCCGACGGTGGCCGCCAACTCGATCCGCAGCCGGCGGCGCCTGAGCGTGTTCTGGCGCGAGCGCGTCCGGCGCCGGCGGCGCCTCGCCGACGAACAGCAGCAGAGCGGCGGCCAGTAAGGGGAGGCGCGCGGGGCGAGCACGACACGGCTTGTTCTCTCGCCGATCTTGCCGTATGGCCTCCGGCGGTAGTGTTGCCCCTTCGGTCTGCTCCACGTCTTACGACCGGTCGGCCTCTCGATCCTGGTACGACCCTACCCGAGCCGCCGCACTCTCGCGGGCGGGAGTTGCCAAGGAGTGATGCATGGCGACCGGAACGGTGAAGTGGTTCAACGCGACCAAGGGCTATGGCTTCGTCCAGCCCGACGCGGGCGGTAAGGACATCTTCCTTCACGTGTCTGCTCTGGAGCGCGCGGGCCTCAGCTCGATCGCCGATGGCCAGAAGATCAACTACGAGCTCGAGTCCGGTCGCGACGGCCGCACCTCGGCGGGGTCGATCACGCTGGTTCGGTGAACCTGCGGGGCGCCTGACGGTGCCCGGCAAGCGCGCCCGGCGGCTCCCACGGAGCGCGCCGGGCTTTTCATGTTCGGGTGAAGGCAAAGGCGCATGCAGGCCGAGGGGGAGGCGACGTCCGCAGCCGGGGTCTGGCTGGACCGCAGGACGCCGCCCCACATCGTCACGGTGGTGTCGATCGCCGGCATTGCCGCGCTCAGCCTCAACGTCATCCTGCCGTCCCTGCCCAGCATCGCCGCGGAATTCGGCGCCGACTATGCCCTCGTCGCCACCGCGGTCTCCGGGTATCTCGGGCTGACCGGCGTCCTGCAGCTCGGGCTCGGGCCGTTGTCCGACCGCTACGGCCGGCGTCCGGTCCTGCTCGTGACGGGCGCGATCTTCCTGCTTGCTTCCCTCGGCTGCGCCGTGGCGCCGAACATCGCGGTCTTCCTCGCCTGTCGCATGGCGCAGGCTGCCGTCGCCTCCGGGCTCGTGCTGAGCCGGGCAATCGTGCGTGACATGGTGCCGCCGCTGCAGGCCGCCAGCCTGCTCGGCTACGTGACGATGGGCATGTCGCTCGCCCCCATGGTGGCGCCGATGCTGGGCGGCATCCTCGACGAGACGTTCGGATGGCGCTCGGTCTTCGTCTTCAGTCTCGTCTCCGGCGCGGCGGTGTTCGCGCTGGTCTGGGCGGACCTCGGCGAGACCAACGCGCGGCCGAGCGAGAGCCTGGCGGCGCAGTTCAGCCAGTATCCGGCGCTTCTGGGCTCGCGGCCGTTCTGGGGCTATTCGCTCACCGCGACCTTCGGGGCCGGGGTGTTCTACGCCTTTCTCGGCGGCGGCCCGTGGGTGGCGCGCGAGGTGCTCGGCATGTCGCCGGCCGGGCTCGGGCTGCACTTCGGCTTTCCGGCCTTCGGCTATCTGGTCGGTAACTTCCTCTCCGGGCGCTACGCCAGCCGCGTCGGGCTCGGCGGCATGATGCTGGCGGGCGGTGTCGTCACGCTGGTTGGCGTGGTGATCGCTGCGTGGCTGTTCCTCGCCGATGTGGCGGGACCGCTCAGCTTTTTCTCCGTGATGGTGCTCACCGGCGTCGGCAACGGTCTCGTGCTGCCGTCGGCCAACGCCGGCGTCGTCTCGGTCCGGCCCGACCTCGCGGGCTCGGCGTCCGGGCTCGCCGGGGGGTTGATGATTGGCGGCGGGGCACTGCTCTCCGTCGCGGCCGGTGCGCTCGTGGGGGCGAGCGCGGGCGCGCTCGGCCTCGTCTGGCTCATGCTGGCGAGTGCGGTCCTCGGGGTGCTCGCGACGCTCGACGTGCGGCGGCGCGGGGTGCTCTGACCGATCGCCGTCCGATCAGGCGGCCTGGAACGGCAGGGGGGTGCCGGTGAAGACCGCCGCCCGGGCGCCCACGGTCGCCGGGTCGCCGGTGGTGAGGTAGCGCGCGCTGCCGGTGCCGCCGGCGAAGCGCGGGTGGCGCTTCAGGTAGTCGCGGAGGCTCGCGGCGATCAGCTCGGGCTGAGACACGAGCATGGTCGCCGGGGGCAGGGCAGCGCGGAAGGCGGCCTCGACCAGCGGATAATGGGTGCAGCCCAGCACCGCCGACTGCGGCGCCGGCAACCGGGCGAGCAGGGCCGCCACATGCTCGCGCGCGACACGGGCGGCCCGGTCGAGTTCGCCCGCCTCGATCGCCTCGACCAGCCCGGTGCAGGCCTGCGGCACCACCGTGACATCGCGCGCGCGAAAGCGCAGCTCGCGCGGGAAGGCGCCGCTCCGCACCGTTGCGGGCGTGGCGAAGAGCGCGACGTCGCGCAGCCCGGTGTGGGTCGGCGGCGTATTGTCGCCCCAGTCGCGCCGGGTCAGGTGCTCGATCACCGGCACGAAGACGCCGAGCACGCGGTGGGTGGCGGGGTTCAGCCAGTTCACCTGCAGGTCGTGCAGGGCAACCGCCGAGGCGGTGTTGCAGGCCAGCACGACGAGGCCGCACCCCTCGCGGAACAGTCTTTCGACGCCGGCGATGGTCAGCTCGTATATCTCGGCCGGCGCCTTCCAGCCGTACGGGGCGTTGGCGTTGTCGCCGAGATAGACGAAATCCTGCCCCGGCAGCGCCCGGGCGAGCGCCGAGAGGATGGTGAGGCCGCCGAGGCCGCTGTCGAACACACCGATGGTCATGCGCAACCTCTAGACGAGTCGCCGGGGGCGAGGGAAGGGGGCTCACCCGCCGTCGCGAGCAGCCAGTCGCGAAACGCCGCGACCGCCGGGGCCCGGTCGGCGGCGGGTGCGGGGGATGACAGCAGGTAATAGCCGCACGTGTCGCGCACGGCGATCTCCGAGAGCTGCCCGAGGCGCCCCTCGCGCAGGTCGTCCGCGATGATCGCGAGTGGGCAGAGCGCCACGCCCTGCCCGGCGAGGGCGGCGGCGCGCAGGAGGTTGAAATCCTCGAACACCGGACCGGGGGCCACCGGCAGGGCGGCCGCGCCCGCCGCGTCGAGCCAGCCGCGCCAGCCGGAGAGGTCGGTGTCGTGCAGCAGCCCGGCCGCCAGCATCGCCGCGGGTGTCTCCGGCCGCCCGAGGTGAGGGGCCGCGACCGGCACGGTGCGGCCCGGCAGGAACCGCGCCACGGCCATCCCCGGCGGGTCCAGCGGCCGCTCGGCGAAGACCACGGCCAGATCGGCGTCGCGAAAATCGACCGGCTGGCCATGAATGGCGTAGACGATCCGCACCGTCACGTCCGGCAGCAGCGCCCGGAAGCCGCCGAGCCGCGGGATCAGCCAGCAGATCGCCACCGAGGGGATGACCGCGACCGTCAGCGACGGCGGCCCGCCCGCGCGGCGGGCGCGGCGACAGGCGGCGTCGATCTCGCCCAGCGCCCGAGACAGCGCCGCCGCCAGCTCGGCGCCGTGCGGCCGCAGCGTGGCGCGGTTGCCGCTTCGCTCGAACAGCGGCGCGCCGAGCCAGTCCTCGAGGCCGCGCACCTGATGGCTCACCGCCGACTGCGTGACGCAGAGCTCGTCGGCTGCTCGGCTGAAGCTGCCGTGGCGCGCGACGGCTTCCAGCACGCGCAGCGCGCCGAGCGGGGCTTGGGACATGGCGGCTCTCCATGAGGCCAGCTCATGCTGGCGCGAGAAGAGGTCTTTTGACAAGACCCCACCTCCGCGCGACACTCCGGCCCATTCCCCGACAGGAGACCACGACGATGGACGGCAGCCTGCTCCCCCGCGCCCGCCTTCAGGACTTCACCCGCAATGGCCCGAAGGTGACGCCGACGTTCTCGGCGGCGGAGATGCGGCGCCGGCTCGACGCGGTGCGCGGCGCCGTCGCGGCGGTGGGCGCGGACGCGGCGCTGTTCACGTCCTACCATAACATCAACTACTACTCGGATTTCCTCTACTGCTCGTTCGGCCGTCGCTATGGCCTCGTCGTGACGCCCGAGGCGGCCACCTCGATCTCGGCCGGCATCGACGGCGGCCAGCCGGCGCGGCGCACCTTCGGCGGCAACGTCACCTACACCGACTGGCAGAAGGACAACTGGTTCCACGCCATCCGCGGCCTGACCGGCGGCGTCCGCCGGCTCGGCATCGAGTTCGACCACGTGACCATCGACACGCTGGCGCTGCTCAAGGCCGAGTTCCCGGGCATGGAGTTCGTCGACATCGCCGCGCCCGCGATGCGGCTGCGCATGGTGAAGTCGGCCGAGGAGATCGCCCACATCACCGAGATGGCGCGCATTGCCGACCTCGGCGGCGCCGCCTGTGTCGAGGCGGCGCGGGTCGGGACGCCGGAGCACGAGGTCGCGCTGCACGCGACGGCGACAATGGTGCGCGAGATCGCGCGGAGCTGGCCGCACGCCGAGCTGCTCGACACCTGGACCTGGTTCCAGTCGGGCCTGAACACCGACGGTGCGCACAACCCCGTCACCTCGCGCCGGATCGAGCGGGGCGACATCCTGTCGCTCAACTGCTTCCCGATGGTCGCGGGCTACTACGTCGCGCTGGAGCGCACGCTGTTCGCCGAAACGGCCACGGACGAGGCGATCCGGCTGTGGGAAATCAACTGTGCGGTCCACGATCGCGGCAAGCAGCTGCTGGTGCCCGGCAACCGCTGTTCCGACATCGCCCGCGAGTTGAACGAGATGTATGCGGCACAGGGCCTGCTGCAGTACCGCAGCTTCGGCTACGGCCATTCCTTCGGCGTGCTCTGCCACTACTACGGCCGCGAGGCCGGGCTCGAGCTGCGCGAGGACTGCGAGACGGTGCTGGAGCCCGGCATGGTGGTGTCGATGGAGCCGATGATCACCATCCCGGAGGGGACGGCCGGCGCCGGCGGCTATCGCGAGCACGACATCCTCGTCCTCACCGAGGACGGCAATCGCAACATCACCGGCTTCCCCTACGGCCCGGCGCACCTCATCGTCGGCTGACGCGTCAGCGGCGCATCCAGAGGGTGCGCCAGCCGGGCTTGCCGGCGTTGACCGGCAATGGCTCGGGCCCGGCCTCGGTCAGCAGCCCGACCTCCTCGCCCTCGAGCAGCAGGCAGGAGAGCCGCCCGGTGCGGAACCCGCCGGTGTCGACGGCGATGCGGTTGGGATGGTGCTCGACCTCGGGCACGATGGTGTGGCCGTGCACGACCTTCACGCCGAAGTCGGCGCTGGAGGAGAGGAACGGCTCGCGGATCCAGATCAGATCGTCGCGCTCCTGCGCGTCGAGCGCGACGCCCGGGCGGATGCCGGCATGGACGAAGAAATAGCCGCCGATCTGGAACCCCAGCTCGCAGGCGTCGAGAAATGCCATGTGCTCGGCCGGGAACGCCGCGGCGAAGGCGTCGCGGGTCGCCGCCGGATGCAGGTCGCTGGCGTCGGGCACGCCGTAGGACGCGAGGGTGGCGTTGCCGCCCATGGCGTCGTGCAGCCAGTGATAGGTCCGGTCGTACCAGTCGGGATCGCGCAGGTAGGCACTCACGTAGCTGTCGTGGTTGCCGAGAAGGAAGCGCGCCGGCAGGGCCGAATCGCGCAGCGCCATCAGCGCCTCGAGCACGCCGCGGCATTCGGGGCCGCGGTCCATGTAGTCGCCGAGGCAGATCACCAGCGGCTGCGGGTGCGGCCGGCGCGAGAGATCGCGGCGAATCCGGTCGAACATCGCCGAAACGAGGTCGAGACGGCCATGCATGTCGCCGATCGCGTAGATGCGGCGGCCTTCGGTGAGATCGCTCATGTGCGCCGCACTATCGCCGCGCCGTCGGCTTGTCCAGATGCCGCCCGGCCTTGCCCAGCCGGCCCGCCGGGGACTATCACGCGACGGGGCGGAGCGGCAGGCGCCATGACACCCCGCGCCGGCGCTCTCCGAACCAACGGGACGACCCCATGCTTGATGCCCTGACGAGCCTCCTGACCCTGACCGTGCTGGAGGTCGTGCTCAGCATCGACAATCTGGTGGTCATCGCGGTGCTCGTCGGCAAGCTGCCGAAGGAGCGGCAGGCGGCGGCGCGCTACACCGGCATGACGCTGGCGCTGGTGCCGCGGCTGGTGCTGCTCGTGTTCATCGGCTGGATCATCGGCCTGACCCAGCCGCTGTTCCATGCCTTCGGCCACGACGTGAGCGGCAAGGACCTGATCCTCGCCGCGGGCGGGCTGTTCCTGATCTACAAGGCGACGATGGAGATCCACGAGGCGCTTGAGGGCGACGAAGGCGACGGCAGCGCTCGGGTCATGGGCAGCTTCACCGCGGTGGTGGTGCAGATCGCGCTCATCAACCTGGTCTTCTCGATCGACTCGATCGTCACCGCGGTCGGCATGGCGAACGAGATTCTGGGTGATGGCGGTGGCGGTGATCCTGTCGATGATCGTGCTCATGGTCGCCTCCGGGCCGGTGGCCGCGTTCGTCGAGGCACATCCGACGGTGAAGATCCTCGCGCTCGGGTTCCTCATCATGATCGGCATGGCGCTGGTCGCGGGGGGCTTCGGCGTCGATATCCCGAAGGGCTACATCTACACCGCGATGATCTTCTCGGTCTTCATCGAGTCGATCAACATGCTGTATCGCCACAAGAACAAGCCCGTGCACCTGCACAGCCACTACGAGGACGGTCCCGCAGAGGGTGCGCGCGAGGCCGGCGACGCGGCGGACCCGGACGCCCGGTCCTAGACGCGCCCGCGGCGTCGGCGATCACCGCGGCGGGATTTCGGAACAGACCCCCTTCACAGCCGCACGGAAATCGCCTATCCGGGCCCCGGGCGCGTTCCCGATGAGGGCGAGCGGGGCGCACTCAGGAACATCGCCCTGACAGTGGAGCTCATAGGATGAGCGATCCCGAGGCCGCCGTGCTCACGGCGCCCGCCAAACCCAGCGCAACCCCCGTCCGTCCCGAGTTCTCCTCGGGCCCCTGCGCCAAGCGCCCGGGCTGGACCGCCGAAGCGGTCGCCGCGCGCGCCTTCCTCGGCCGCAGCCACCGCGCCGCGAAGCCGAAGGCGCAGCTCAAGGATGCGATCGAGCGCACCGCGCGCGTGCTCGGCGTGCCGGCCGGCTATCGCGTCGGCATCGTGCCGGCGTCCGACACCGGCGCCTTCGAGATGGCGATGTGGTCGATGCTGGGCGCGCGGCCGGTCGACATGCTGGTCTGGGAGAGCTTCGGTCAGGGCTGGGCCACGGATGCCACGAAGCAGCTGAAGCTCGCCGACGCGCGCGTGCTGACCGCCCCCTACGGCGAGCTGCCGGACCTCGCGCAGGTGCGCAGGGACGCCGACGTCTGCTTCACCTGGAACGGCACCACCTCCGGCGCCCGCGTGCCGAACGGCGACTGGATCGCCGACGACCGCGAAGGGCTCACCTTCTGCGATGCCACGTCCGCGGCGTTCGCGCAGGACCTGCCGTGGGCCAAGCTCGACGTCACCACCTTCTCCTGGCAGAAGGCGATGGGCGGCGAGGGCGGTCACGGCATCCTGATCCTCAGCCCCCGCGCCGTCGAGCGGCTGGAGACCTTCACCCCGCCGCGGCCGCTGCCGAAGATCTTCCGCCTGACCAAGGGCGGCAAGCTCATCGACGGGGTCTTTGCCGGCGAGACGATCAACACCCCCTCCATGCTCTGCGTCGCCGACGCGGTGGATGCGCTCGAGTGGATGGAAAAGCTCGGCGGTCTCGAGGCCACCCGGGCGCGCGCCGACGCGAACTTCACGGCGATCCAGGAGTGGGTCGACGCGACGGCGTGGGTCGAGAACCTCGTCGCCGATCCGGCCGCGCGCTCCAATACCTCGGTCTGCCTGAAGATCGTCGACCCGGCCATCGCCGCGCTCGACGAGGCGGCGCAGCGCGACTTCGTGAAGAAGCTCGTCAAGCTGCTCGAGACCGAGGGCGTGGCCTACGACATCGCCGGCTATCGCGATGCCCCTCCGGGCCTGCGCGTGTGGTGCGGCACGACGGTCGATACCGCCGACGTGGCGGCGCTCGGCCCGTGGCTCGACTGGGCCTTCGCCTCCGCCCGCGCCTGATCCTGACCCTATCCCCTGACAACGGCGGGCCGTGCGTGCCCGCCGATCGTGGAGCCATACCCATGCCCAAGGTTCTCATCTCCGACGAGTTGTCGGATGCCGCCGTGCAGATCTTCAGGGATCGCGGCGTCGAGGTCGATTTCCAGCCGAAGCTCGGCAAGGATCCGGCGAAGCTCGCCGAGATCATCGGCAACTACGACGGCCTCGCCATCCGCTCCGCCACAAAGGCGACGGCCGAGCTGCTGGCCAAGGCCGACAACCTCCGCGTGATCGGCCGCGCCGGCATCGGCGTCGACAACGTCGACATCCCCGCCGCCTCCGCCAAGGGCATCGTGGTGATGAACACGCCGTTCGGCAACTCGATCACCACCGCCGAGCACGCCATCGCGATGATGTTCGCCTGTGCCCGCCAGATCCCCGCCGCCGACGCCTCGACCCAGGCCGGCAAGTGGGAGAAGTCGCGCTTCATGGGCACCGAGATCACCGGCAAGACCCTCGGCCTGATCGGCGCCGGCAACATCGGCTCCGTCGTCGCCGCGCGCGCCATCGGGCTGAAGATGAAGGTCATCGCCTACGATCCGTTCCTCTCGGCCGAGCGCGCGCAGGCGCTCGGCATCGAGCGCATCGAGGAGGTCGAAGACCTGCTCGCGCGGGCCGACTTCGTGACGCTGCACGTGCCGAAGACCGAGAAGACCGCCAACATCCTGTCGGCCGAGCGCATCGCGAAGATGAAGCCGGGCGCGCGCCTCATCAACTGTGCCCGTGGCGGCCTCGTCGACGAGGCGGCGGTCGCCGAGGCGCTGAAGTCGGGCCACCTCGCCGGCGCCGCCTTCGACGTGTTCTCGGAAGAGCCGGCCAAGACCAATCCGCTCTTCGGCGCGCCCAACGTCGTCTGCACGCCGCACCTCGGCGCCGCGACCACCGAGGCGCAGGAGAACGTGGCCCTGCAGGTCGCCGAGCAGATGTCCGACTACCTGATGGCGGGCGCCATCTCGAACGCGATCAACGCCCCCTCCGTGACCGCCGAGGAAGCGCCGATCCTGAAGCCGTGGATCGACCTCGCCGGGATGCTCGGCAGCTTCGCCGGGCAGGTGACGGACAGCCCGATCAAGGAAATCGAGATCGAGTTCGTCGGCGAGGTCGGGCAGCTCAACCTGAAGCCGCTGACTGCGGCGCTGACCGCGGGCCTGCTGAAGCCGCTGGTCGGCGAGGGCGGGGTCAACATGGTCTCGGCGCCGGTCGTCGCCCGCGAGCGCGGCGTGCTCATCACCGAGAGCCGCAAGGACGCGCAGGGCGCCTTCGGCTCCTACATGCGCCTCATCGTCACCACCGAGACGATGACCCGCTCGGTGGCCGGCACGATCTATTCCGACGGCAAGCCGCGGTTCATCCAGATCAAGGGGATCAACCTCGAAGCCGAGCCGATGAAGTTCATGCTCTATACCACCAACACCGACACGCCGGGCTACATCGGCGCGCTGGGGACGAAGCTCGGCTCGCTCGGCATCAACATCGCGACCTTCGCCCTGGGGCGCGAGCAGAAGAGCGGCGAGGCGATCGCGCTCCTCGGCGTCGACGAGGCGGTCGCCCCGGAAGCGCTCGCGGCCCTCGCGACGCTGCCGCAGATCCGTCAGGCCAAGGCCCTGAAGTTCTGAGCCTCGATCCCCGACCCGTGCCGACACCGGCACGGGTCGGGGACACCCGCATCGGGAAAATGCGCAGCGGAGCCCGCCGGGCGAGTCGCTGATGCACGCGCGCGCCTCCGCCCGGGGACGGCGTAGCTACGCGTTCAGAGATGTCGCTGGGAGGAAGTGGCGGGTCGCGACCGACAATGATGATCACTACGTTTACGCTATAGCGCTACTATAGTAGTAGAAGCTCTAGCGTGAGGTCTCCGCCACTTGTCAAGCGTCGTTCTATCGGGAGGTCAAATGGGCGTATCAAACCCACTCGAAACTGTTGTCCGCATCCTCCAGTTGATCGACGAGGTGAAGTCGAAAATGGTTGATACACAGTTGGCGAAGGTTCAATGGCGGCCTCAGTCTCCCGAATCGGCCAATAGCCTCGCAGAGCTTGCGCACGAGGCATTGGTCCGTTGCGACGACGTTACCGAAGCCGTGATAGTCGTGACCGTTGCAGCAATGACAGTTGCTACCCGCGAGGCCGAACAGTCCAAGTAGCTTGCTTATCCCCCCTACGCTGTCTTGCGTGCGGACGGCGCCAAGCGGCAACCGCATCGTATCGCCAGCCAGGGCCGGATAGTCTGGCGCACAATAGCGTAGGTTTGGCGGACTGGGGAGGATTTCGAACCCCCGACCCCTTGATTCGTAGTCAAGTGCTCTATCCAACTGAGCTACCAATCCGTCGGGGCGCGAGATACGCCGGCGGGCGGCGGAATGCAAGCCTTCAATGAAGGTTTCTGCACAGCGGATTGCCCGGCTGGACCCCGGCGCGGAAGTCGGCCATGCACGGCAAAACGGTCTTGCTTCGGGAGGATGGAAATGGCGGGCAGACGGGTGCTGTTCACGGGCGGTTCGGGCAAGGCCGGGCGACACGTTGTGCCCTATCTCGTTGCCGCGGGCTGGAAGGTGGTAAACGTCGACCTGGCGCCGCTCGACGTGCCGGGGGTCGACACCCTCTCGGCCGACATCACCGACTCGGGGCAGGTCTTCGACGTGCTGACCTCGTACGGCAATCTCGGCGAGCTTGACGCGGGCACCGGCGTGCCGCGGTTCGACGCGGTGGTCCACTTCGCGGCGATCCCCCGCATCCTCATCAAGCCGGACAACGAGACGTTCCGGGTGAACACGATCGGCACCTACAACGTCATCGAGGCGGCGGTGAAGCTCGGGATCCGCAAGGTGGTGATCGCGTCGTCCGAGACCACCTACGGCATCTGCTTCTCCGACGGCATCACCGATCCCAAGGCGCTGCCGCTGGACGAGGACTACGACGTCGACCCGATGGACAGCTATGGCTGTTCCAAGGTGGTGAACGAGGTGACGGCGCGCAGCTTCCAGCGCCGCTCGGGGATCGACATCTATTCGCTCCGGATCGGCAACGTCGTCGAGCCGCACGAGTATGCGACGCTGTTCCCGGGCTATTTCGCGGCGCCGGAGGTGCGGCGACGCAACGCGTTCTGCTACATCGACGCGCGGGATCTCGGGCAGATCGTCGACAGGTGCCTCAAGACCGATGGGCTCGGCTATCAGGTGTTCAACGCCGGCAACGACACCAACGGCATGAACATACCGACGGCGGAGCTGATCGAGCGGTTCTTCCCCGGCGTGCCGGTGACGCGGCCGATGGGCGAGAACGAGGCGCTGTTCTCGAACGCCAAGATCCGCCGGATGCTCGGGTTTCGCGAGGAGCACGACTGGCGACAGTACGTGGCGGGCTGAGCGGTTCGCGTCTCGCGCGCCCGGGAGATCGACGGGCGGGACGCGGCCTTTGCCGCGACAAGGAGCGCGCTGGTGCGCGCAGTCTTCTTTTCCGGTTTTCCGGCTGTTGCCGGAAAACGCCTGCTCTCCAGGTTTCAAGGCCGTATGAAGACCCGTCGGGTCGCGCGAGCGGCCCGAGGGGAGCGCGGCGGCGGCCTCCGCGGGCCCTCGCCGCGTCCCGGAGGGCAGGTCAGAAGTCGAAGCTGACCGTCAGCTGGACCTCGCGCTCGTCGCCGGGCGCGCAGCCGCCGCCGGCGCGGCAGATCGCGTAGTACTGCTTGTCGAGGAGGTTCGTCACGTTGAGCGCCCCCTCGACCGCGCCGCGGCGGTAGCGCAGGGCGGCGTCGACGAGGGTGTGGGCCGGGGTCTCGCGGGTGTTGGTCGAATCGCCGAAGCTCGACCCGACGTAGCGCACGCCCGCCCCCAGGCTGAGGCCGTCGAGGCTGGCGGACTGGAAGGCGTAGTTGCCCCAGAGCGAGGCCTCGTGCTCGGGGACGAGCGCCGGGCGGTTGCCCTCGTCGCCGTCGTTGCTCGAGGTGATCTTCGCGTCGATGTAGCTGTAGCCGGCCACCGCCGAGAAGCCGCCGTCGAGGTCGACGTTGGCCTCGAACTCGAGCCCGCGGTGGCGGACCTCGCCGGTCTGCACCCAGAAGTTGTTGTGATCCGGGTCGGTGGTCAGGACGTTGGTCTTGTCGATCGAGTAGAGCGCGGCGGAGATCAGCGCGTTGACCGTCTCGGGCCGCCAGCGCACGCCGACCTCGATCTGTTCCGCCTCGGTCGGCTTGTAGAGGTTGCCGTCGAAGTCGGCGCCGGTGTTGACCACGAAGCCGGTGGCATAGCTCGCGTAGGGCGTGATGCCGTGGTCGAGGTCGTAGGTGGCGCCGACGTCCCAGACGAGCTTGTGGTCGTCCTGCGAGGTGTCGTCGGTGCCGAGGTGGTCGTCGAAGCGGTTCTCGACCCAGGTCTGGCGTAGGCCGAAGCTGGCGAACAGCCGGTCGGTCAGCGAGATCTGGTTGTGGGCGTAGAGGCCGTACTGCTCCACGGTCTGCACGCCGTCGTAGTAGATCGCCGGGCGCGGCCGGGTGAACGACACGTCCGGGTCGGCGATCGGGATCGTGTAGCTGTCATCGAAGCCATAGGCCGAGTCCGCTTCCGCCCGGCTGTAGTCGACGCCGAGGAGCAGCGTGCTCGGCCGGCCGGCGACGTCGAAGTCGATCTGCGCCTGCGTGTCGACGGCGGCGGTCTTCGCCGTCTCGTTCACGGTGAAGTCGGCATAGTTCATCTCCGTGTCGGAAGACATGCCGTTGAAGTAGAACTCGCGGTAGTCGGTTTCCTGCCGGGCGACGCGGGTCTGCTGGCGCACGGTCAGCGTCGGCGAGAACTCGTGCGAGAAGAGATAGCCGGCCGAGGCGATGTCGGCCTTGTAGTAGCTTTCATCCGGGTTGGTGCGCCACATCCAGTCCGGCAGCGCGCCCGACGCGGCAGGATAGTCCTCGCCCGCCACCGGCAGGCTGAGGGCGGGCGTGGTCTTGTCCTTCTGGATGTTGGTGAGGACGGTGATCTCGGTGGCCGCATCCGGGCGCCAGGTCAGCGCCGGGGCGATGAACTGGCGGTCGTTGAACGAGTTGGCGAAGCCGGTCTCGCCGCCGCGGTAGAGGCCGGTCAGGCGCCAGGCGAGGGTGCCGTCCTCGCCGACCGGGCCGCCGACGTCGAGGCCGCCCTGCCAGGTGTCGAACGGCCCGTAGGCGACGAAGCCCTTGCGCAGCGGGTCGAAGGTCGGGCGCTTGGTGGTGGCGTTGACGATGCCGCCCGGATCGGTCTCGCCGTAGAGCACCGCGTTCGGGCCCTTCAGCACGTCGATGCCGTCGAGGCTCCACGGGTCCATGGCAAAGCCGGAGAAGCCGATGACCTTCTGCGGCAGGCCGTCGCGATAGACGCCGTAGGTGCCGATGTCGAAGCCGCGGATCAGGAACTCGGCGAAGCGGTCGTCCTGTCCCCATGGCGAGGGGACGACGCCGGGGGCGTAGGACACCGCCTGTTCCAGCGTCTGCGGCCGGCGCTGGACGAGGGACTCCTGGGTGATGATCGACACCGCCTGCGGGATGCGCTCGATCGGCGTGTCGGTCTTCGTGGCGATGGCGGACGAGAGCGGCACCATGCCGGCATCCGCAACGGCGTCGACGTTGAGGGTGGGCAGGACCAGGCCCTCGTCCGCGTCTTGCGCGGCGTCCTGCGCGCGGCCGGCGGAGGCAAGGGCGAGAAGCAGGGGCAGGGCGGTGCCGACGAGGAGGCGATGCATGGGAGTCCCTCGGAGAGTTCGGGGGGGGGGCTGCCTGCCTGATCTTCGGTGGGTCGCCACGGACAGGCCGTACATGGCCGCTGTGGTCGGGAGCGTCAATATGACACATGTGGCGGCCAGCCGGTGCCGGCCGCGTCAGGCTGTCGGATGTGGCCTCAGGCCGCCGCGGCGCCGGGGGCGAGGAGGGCGCAGACCGCCTGCGGCGTGATGCGGCCGGTGGTCGTGCCGTCGACCGCGACCCAGACCGGCGCCTCGGAGGCCGCGAAGAGCGGCAGGGCGTCACGCAGCGAGGCGCCCGGCGCGAGGCTGCGGGCCGGATCGCCCGGGCCGGCGTCGGGCACCATGGCATCGGCGGCGGTGAGGACGCTGAGCGGGTTCAGGTGCGCCACGAAATCGGCGACGTAGCCATTGGCCGGTTTCAGCACGATGTCATCGGGCGCGCCGCTCTGCACGATGCGGCCGCCCTCCATGATGGTGATGGTGTTGCCGAGCTTCACCGCCTCCTCGAGGTCGTGGGAGACGAAGACGATGGTGCAGTGCATCTTTTCCTGCAGTTGCAGCAGCTCGTCCTGCAGGCGGTTGCGGATCAGCGGGTCGAGGGCGGAGAACGGCTCGTCCATCAGCAGGATTTCGGCGTCGGTGGCGAAGGCGCGCGCGAGGCCGACGCGCTGCTGCATGCCGCCGGACAGCTCGGAGACGCGCTTGTCCGCCCAGTCCTGCAGGTTGACGGTGGAGAGCACCTCGCGGGCCTTGGCGAGACGGGTCTCCTTCGGCATGCCCGCGAGTTCGAGGCCGAGGGCGACGTTCTCGACCACGGTGCGCCACGGCAGCAGGCCGAACTGCTGGAACACCATCGCGACGCCGCCGCGCCGCAGCGCGCGCAGCTCGCTCGGCGGGCAGGCGACCACATCGACCAGGGCGCCGTTCTTGCCGCGGACGCGCACGCTGCCGCGGATCACCGGGTTGAGGCCGTTGACCGCCCGGAGCAGGGTGGACTTGCCCGAGCCGGACAAGCCCATCAGCACGGAGATCTCGCCCTTCTGCACCGTGAGAGTGCAGTTGTGGACGCCGAGAACCTGGCTCGTCTCGCGCTGGACCTCCGCCCGGGAACGACCGCGGTCCATCATAGGCAGGGCGGAATGCGGGTCGGATCCGAAGACGATCGAGACATTGTCGAACTCGATCATGGCGTCGGTAGCGGCCATCTCTCAGCCCTCCCTGCGGAACACACGGTCGAGCACGATCGCGACCACGACGATGACGAGGCCCGCCTCGAATCCGAGCGCGGTGTTGACGGTGTTGAGCGCGCGCACCACCGGCACCCCGAGGCCGTCGGCGCCGACGAGGGCGGCGATCACCACCATGGAGAGCGACAGCATGATGGTCTGGGTGAGGCCCGCCATGATCTGCGGCATCGCCCAGGGCAGTTCGACCTTGCGGAGCAGCTGGCCGGGCGTGGCGCCGAAGGCGAGGCCGGCCTCCTTCAGCTCCTTCGGCGTCGTGGTGATGCCGAGGTAGGTGAGCCGGATCGGCGACGGAATGACGAAGATCGTCGTCGCGAGCAGGCCCGGAACCATGCCGATGCCGAAGAACACGATCGCCGGGATCAGGTAGACGAAGGTGGGCAGCGTCTGCATCATGTCGAGCACGGGGCGCATGGCGGCATAGAGCCGCGGGCGATGGGCGGCGGCGATGCCGACCGGCACGCCGATGCCCATGCAGACGATGACGGCGGACAGCACGAGCGTCAGCGTCTCGGTCGTTTCCTGCCAGTAGCCCTGATTCAGGATGTAGAGAAAGCCGATCAGCACGAGGGCGACCACGGTCCAGCTGCGCTGCAGGAACCAGGCGAGAACCGCGAAGACCGCGATCACCACCCATTCCGGCGGCGTCTGCAGCGTCCAGAGGATTGCGTCGATCAACGCGTTCACGATGTCAGCGAGCCCGTCGAAGAACCACGCGCCGTGGTCGGTCAGCCAGTCGACCGCCTGCCCCGCCCACTTGCCGACCGGAATTTTCGTGCCTTCGATCCACTCCATCGCGCCGCGCCCCCGCTACCGCCTCAGATGCCGAGCGCGGATTTCACCGCGGCGAGCCCGTCCTGTCCATCAAACGTGGTGACGCCCTGCAGCCACGGGCCGATGGCATCGGGATTGGCCTTGAGCCAGGTCGTCGCCGCCTTTTCCGGATCGTCACCGTCGTCGAGGATCGAGCCCATGATGGCGTTCTCCATGTCGAGGGTGAAGCCGAGGTTCTTCAGGAACTGGCCGACGTTCGGGCAATCCTCGACCAGGCCCTTGCGCACGTTGGTGTAGACCGTGGCGCCACCGAAGTTCGGACCGAAGAAGTCGTCGCCGCCGGTGAGATACACCATGTCGATGTTCTTGTTCATCGGATGCGGCTCCCATCCGAGGAAGACGATGCCCTTGCCCGACTTCTGCGCGCGTTTCGCCTCGGCCAGCATCGCCTGCTCGGAGGATTCGACGAGCTGGAACTTGCCGAGGCCGAAGGCGTCCTTGGTGATCATGTCGAGGATCTGGCGGTTTCCGTCGTTGCCGGGCTCGATGCCGTAGATCTTCGACTTGAGCTGGTCGGCGAACTTGGCGATGTCGGAGAAGTCCTTCAGGCCTGCGTCGGCGAGGCTCTTGTTGACCGCGAGCGTGTACTTCGCCCCCTCGAGGTTCGGGCGCAGCACGATGACGCTGCCGTCGTCGCGGTGCGGGGCGAGGTCGCCCTCCATGGTCGGCATCCAGTTGCCGAGGAAGACGTCGATGTCTCCCTTGGAGAGGCCGGCATACGTGACCGGAACCGACAGGATCGAGGTGGTGGGCTCGTAGCCCAGCGCCTTCAGCAGGACCGAGGCCGTCGCCGTGGTGGCGGTGATGTCGGTCCAGCCGACATCGGAGAAACGCACGGAATTGCAGCTTTTCGGTTCTGCGGCGATCGCAGGTGCCGCAAGGGCAGCCGCCATCACAGCTGCAGTGAGCAGGCGAAACATCCAGGCCTCCGTGTTGCAGTGGCCGGAAACTGCGTTGGTTTCCGGCGTCATTTGTGACGACACTCGAATGCGTTGACGCTTGCAAGCAAAACCCATATTGATTGATCCGTCAATCAACTTTTGGTGGGAGCGCCCGGCGATGGCGAGCGGAACGGCGGAGATGCGGCGCAAGGCGCTGATCGGCGCGGCGCTGCGCGAGATCTCGGATCGCGGCTCGCTCGACGTGACGGTGGCACAGATCGCCGAGCGGGCCGGGGTGTCGGCGGCGCTGGCGCATCACTACTTCGGCGGCAAGGACGGGCTGATCCATGCCACCATGCGGTATCTGCTGGTCGAGTTCCGGGCGGTGGTGGCCGATGGCCTGCGCCGGGCCTCGACGCCGCGCGAGCGAATCGACGCGGTGCTGCGCGGCAGCTTCGGGCCGGAGCAGTTTCACCGGGCGACGGTGAGCGCATGGCTGACGTTCTACGCGCTCGCGCAGAGTTCACAGCCGGCGGCGCGGCTGCTCCGCGTCTATCACCGCCGGCTCCACTCGAACCTCGTGCATGCGCTGCGCCATCTGGTGACGGTGGCCGAGGCGGAGCGCATCGCCGACAACCTCGGGGCGTTCATCGACGGGGTCTATCTGCGCGGCGCGCTGCGGGGGCAGGTGTCGCCGCGCGCCGCGGTGTCTGCGGTCGAGGACTACCTCGACCTCGAGCTGGCAAGGAGAGCGTGATGCGGGCGCAGCCGAAAGCTTCGCACTGGATCGGCGGAGCGCCGGTCGAAGATACGGCCGGAGAGCCGCTCGCGGTGGTCTATCCCGCCACGGGTGAGTCGATCGCCGCGCTGCACGAGGCGACCCCGGGGGTGGTGGCCGCGGCGGTCGCGGCGGCGGCCGACGGCTTTGCCGTGTGGCGGGCGACGCCGCCGGCAGCGCGGGCGCGGGTGCTGCGCCGGGCGGCGGACCTCATCCGGGCGCGCAATCGCGAGCTTTCGGAGCTGGAGACGCTCGACACCGGCAAGCCGCTGTCCGAGACGCTTGTCGCGGACTGGGCCTCGGGCGCGGATGCGCTGGAGTGGTTCGCGGGCCTCGCGGCCGGGCTCGGCGGCGAGACCGCGGATCTGGGCGGGGATTTCGTCTACACCCGGCGCGAGCCGCTCGGCATCTGCTTCGGGATCGGCGCGTGGAACTATCCGAGCCAGATCGCCTGCTGGAAGGCCGCCCCGGCGCTCGCCTGCGGCAATGCGCTGATCTTCAAGCCGTCGGAGATGACGCCGCTCGGCGCGCTGAAGCTCGGCGAGATCTTCGCCGAGGCCGGGCTGCCGGACGGGGTGTTCAACGTCGTGCAGGGCCGCGGCGCGGTGGGCGCGGCATTCGCCGGGCATCCGCAGGTCGCCAAGGTGTCGCTGACCGGCTCGGTGCCGACGGGCCGGCGGGTCTACGAGACGGCGGCCGCGGGGCTGAAGCCGGTGACGCTGGAACTCGGCGGCAAGTCGCCGCTCCTCGTCTTCGACGATGCCGACCTCGACAGCGCGGTGGGCGGGGCGATGCTCGGCAACTTCTATTCGGCGGGTCAGGTCTGCTCGAACGCCACGCGGGTCTTCGTGCAGCGCGGGGTCTACGAGGACTTCCTCGGCCGGCTGGCGGCGCGCTCGGAGCGGATCGTGCTGGGCGATCCGTTCGACGAGGGCGTGACGATGGGGCCGCTGATCTCGGCCGCGCAGGGCGAGAAGGTCATGGGCTTCATCGCGGCCGGCCGCGCCGAGGGCGCCCGGCTCGTCACCGGCGGCGAACGGGCGCGGGTGCAGGGGTTCGAAGGCGGCTTCTTCGTGCAGCCGACCGTCTTCGCCGACGTGACCGACGCGATGACCATCGCACGGGAGGAGATCTTCGGCCCGGTGATGAGCGTTCTCGCCTTCGACGACGAGGCCGAGGCGGTGGCGCGCGCCAATGCGACGCCCTACGGCCTCGCCGCCGGGGTCTTCACCCGCGCCCTCGCGCGGGGGCACCGCGTCGTCGGTGCGCTCGAGGCGGGGACGACCTGGATCAACGCCTACAACCTGACGCCGGTCGAGGCGCCGTTCGGTGGCGTGAAGGCGAGCGGCATCGGGCGGGAGAACGGCCGCGCCGCACTCGATCACTGGAGCCGGGTGAAGTCGGTCTATGTCGCCACGGGGCCGGTCGAGGCGCCGTTCTGAGAGGGAGAAGGCCATGCTGACGGTTTATGGTCGCGCCAGTTCGATGAACGTGCAGGCGGTGATGTGGGGCATCGCCGAGCTCGGGCTCACGGCGGAGCGCGTCGACGCGGGCTTCGGCTTCGGCGGCACCGATACGCCGGAGTACCGCGCGATGAACCCGAACGGCCTGGTGCCGGTGCTCCGGGACGAGCACGTCACGATGTTCGAGAGCGCGGCGATCCTGCGCTATCTCGCCGCGCGCTTCGGGCGGTTTCCGTTCTGGCCGGAGGACCCGGTGGCGCGCGCGCCGGTCGACATGTGGGCCGAGTGGGGGAAGGTGACGCTGCAGGCGAATTTCCTGAGTGCGATCTTCCATCCCGTGCTGAGGGGGGGTGCGCCGGAGCCGAAGGGGCGTGCCGCGCTCGACAGTCACCTCGGGATCCTCGAGGCGCAGCTCGCGGCCGGACCTTGGGTGCTCGGCGAGGCGTTCACGCTTGCGGACATCGAGGTCGGCCTGCCGCTCTACCGCTACTTCACGCTCGATCTCGAGCGCCGGGACTGGCCACGGGTGGCGAGTTACTACCGGCGGCTGTGCGATCGACCGACATTCGTCGAGCACGTGATGATCGACTATCACCATCTTGCGGCGATGATGCGGTGATGGAAGCCGACTACGTCATCATCGGCTCGGGCTCGGCGGGTGCGGCGGTCGCCTACCGGCTGGGCGAGGCCGGGCATTCGGTGCTGGTCATCGAATACGGCGGCACCGACTGGGGGCCGTTCATCCAGATGCCGGCGGCGCTCAGCTACCCGATGAACATGGCCCGGTACGACTGGGGCTTTCATTCCGAGCCGGAGCCGCACCTCGGCGGGCGCACGCTGGTCACGCCGCGCGGCAAGGTGCTCGGCGGGTCGTCGTCGATCAACGGCATGGTCTACGTCCGCGGCCACCCGCGTGACTTCGACACCTGGGCCGAGATGGGGGCGGCGGGCTGGTCGTTCGCCGACGTGCTGCCCTACTTCATCCGGCAGGAAAACTGGCACGGCGGGCATTCCGACTGGCGCGGCGACTCCGGGCCGCTGCACGTCACGCGCGGGCCGCGGCGCAATCCGCTCTACCACAGCTTCGTCGAGGCCGGCGCGCAGGCGGGCTTCGAGCTGACCTTCGACTACAACGGCCAGAAGCAGGAGGGCTTCGGGCCGATGGAGCAGACGGTGTGGCGCGGCCGGCGCTGGTCGGTGGCGAACGCCTATCTGCGGCCGGCGCTCCGGCGCGGCAACGTGCGGGTGGTGAGCGGGCTCGCGACCCGGGTGGTGATCGCGGAGGGGCGGGCGCGCGGCGTCGAGATCCAGCAGGGCGACAAGCGGCAGGTGATCGCGGCGCGGCGCGAGGTGATCGTCTCGGCCTCGTCGATCAACACGCCGAAGCTGCTCATGCTGTCGGGCATCGGGCCGGCGGGGCATCTCGCCGAGCACGGCATCGAGGTGATCGCCGACCGGCCGGGGGTGGGGGCGAACCTGCAGGACCATCTGGAAATGTACTTCCAGATGAAGAGCCTGAAGCCGGTGACGCTCTACAGCGTCTATAACTACCGCGGCATGGCGCGGATCGGGGCGCAGTGGCTGTTCGCCAAGATGGGCCTCGGCACCTCGAACCAGTTCGAAGTCGGCGGCGTTCGTGCGGTCGGGCCCGGGGGTCGAGTACCCCGACATCCAGTATCACTTCCTGCCGCTGGCCGTGCGCTACGACGGCAAGTCGGCGGTGCGGGGGCACGGGTTCCAGGCGCACGTCGGGCCGATGCGCTCGCCCTCGCGCGGCACGGTGCGGCTCCGCAGCGCCGATCCGGCCGAGGCGCCGGCGATCCGGTTCAACTACATGGAGGCCGAGCAGGACTGGCGGGATTTCCGCCGCTGCATCCGGCTCACCCGCGAGATCTTCGCGCAGGCGGCGTTCGGGCCCTACGCCGGCGACGAGATCCAGCCGGGCCGGGGGCTGCAGAGCGACGACGAGCTGGACGGCTTCCTGCGGGAGCACGTTGAGAGCGCCTATCACCCCTGCGGCACGGCGCGCCTCGGAGCCGCGGACGATCCGCTGGCGGTGGTCGACCCGGAGTGCCGGGTGATCGGCGTCGACGGCCTGCGCGTCGCCGACAGCTCGGTGTTTCCACGGATCACCAACGGCAACCTGAACGCGCCGTCGATCATGGTGGGCGAGAAGGCCGCCGACCACATCCTCGGGCGCCGCCTGCCACCGTCGGATCTGGCGCCGTGGATCAATCCGCGGTGGCGGGAGTCGGATCGGTAGGGGCGAAATCGGGGGATTTCGCGCCTGAACTGGCCGGAAGGCCGCTGACGCGGGTGTGGCGAGCGATGTGGGCGTCGCCGCGCCGGATGGCGTTGTCGACTGCGGCCCGCGAGACAGCCGCGGGCCGGGGGAGCAGCGTGCAGCGGCCGGCGGGCTGCGGGGACGGGAGCCTCCGGCGGGAGTATTTGCCACCAAGAAAAAGGACGGGGGCGCGGGATGACGCCCCTCGCGGTCAGCCCTTCATGCCGTCCCAGAAGCTCTTGACGCGGCTGAAGAAGTCCTGGGCTTCCGGGCTGTTGTCGCGGCCCTCCTCCTCGAACTCGCGCAGCAGCTCCTTCTGGCGGGGGGTGAGGTTCACCGGGGTCTCGACCGCCAGTTCGATGTAGAGGTCGCCCGCGCCGGTGCCGCGCAGCGCCGGCATGCCCTTGCCGCGCAGGCGCAGCTGCTTGCCGGACTGCACGCCGGAAGGCACCTTGACCCGGGTCTTGCCGCCGTCGAGCGTGGGCGCGTCGATCTCGCCGCCCATCGCCGCCGTGGTCATGGCGAGCGGGATGCGGCAGTAGAGATCCTGGTTCTCGCGCTCGAAGATCGGGTGCCGCTCGACCTCGACGAAGATGTAGAGATCGCCCGCCGGGCCGCCGCGCAGGCCCGCCTCGCCCTCGCCGGCGAGCCGGATGCGGGTGCCGGTCTCGACGCCGGCCGGGATGTTGACGTTGAGCGTGCGCTCGCGCGCCACCCGGCCGGCGCCGGCGCAGGCGGTGCAGGGGTTCTTGATGATCTGGCCGCGGCCGCCGCAGGTGGGGCAGGGGCGCTCGACGGTGAAGAAGCCCTGCTGCGCGCGGACCTTGCCCATCCCCGAGCAGGTGGGACAGGTCGCGGGCACCGCGCCACCCTCGGCGCCGGTGCCGTTGCAGACGTCGCAGGGGGCGGAGGAGGGGACGGAGATCGTTGCCTGCTTGCCGTTGAACGCCTCCTCGAGGGTCATCGAGAGGTTATAGCGCAGGTCGGAGCCGCGCTGGCTGCGCGAGCGGGTGCGCTGGGCGGCGGCGCCCATGCCGAACAGATCCTCGAAGATGTCGGAGAACGCCGAGGAGAAGTCGGCCCCGCCGGGCCGGAAGCCGCCGGCACCGGCGCTCGCGCCGTTGCCGTGGGCGAAGGCGGCGTGGCCGTGGTGGTCGTAGGCGGCGCGCTTCTGGTCGTCCTTCAGGACGTCGTACGCCTCGTTCACTTCCTTGAAGCGGGACTCGCTCTTGGGATCGTGGCGGTTGCGATCGGGATGGTGCTCCATCGCCTTCTTCTTGAAGGCCTTGCGGATGTCGTCGGACGAGGCGCCCTTGGCGACGCCGAGCACATCGTAATAATCGCGTTTCGCCATTGCAGCGCGGTTCCCTTCAAACGGACGAATGGCCCCCCGGTTTCCAGGGGGGCCATCCGATCACCAGTCACATGCCGGATCAGGACTTCTTGTTGTCGCCGAGATCCTCGAAGTCGGCGTCCACCACGTCGTCGTCGGACGCCGCCCCGGCCGGGCCATCGGCCTCGCCCGACTGCTCGGCGGCCTGCGCCTTGTAGATCGCTTCGCCGAGCTTCATCGCCGCTTCGGTCAGGTCCTGGCTGCGGGCGCGGATCTTCTCGGCGTCCTCGCCCTCCATCGCCTCCTTCAGCACCTTGATCGACAGCTCGATCGCCTCGATCGTGGTCGGATCGACCAGCTTGCCGTGCTCGGCGACCGACCGCTCGGTGCCGTGGATCAGGCTCTCGGCCTGGTTCTTGGCCTCGACCAGCTCGCGGCGGGCCTTGTCGGCCTCGGCGTTGTCCTCGGCTTCCCGCACCATCTTGTCGATGTCGGCGTCGCTGAGGCCGCCCGAGGCCTGGATGGTGATCTTCTGCTCGCGGTTCGTGCCCTTGTCCTTGGCGGACACGGAGACGATGCCGTTGGCGTCGATGTCGAAGGTCACCTCGATCTGCGGCACGCCGCGAGGGGCGGGCGGGATCTGCTCCAGGTTGAACTGGCCGAGGATCTTGTTGTCGGCCGCCATCTCGCGCTCGCCCTGGAAGACCCGGATCGTCACCGCGTTCTGGTTGTCCTCGGCGGTGGAGAAGATCTGGCTCTTCTTGGTCGGGATCGTGGTGTTGCGGTCGATCAGGCGGGTGAAGACGCCGCCCAGGGTCTCGATGCCGAGCGACAGCGGCGTCACGTCGAGCAGCACGACGTCCTTGACGTCGCCCTGCAGCACGCCGGCCTGGATCGCCGCGCCGAGCGCCACCACCTCATCGGGGTTCACGCCCTTGTGCGGCTCCTTGCCGAAGAACTTCTGCACCTCCTCGATGACCTTCGGCATGCGGGTCATGCCGCCGACGAGCACCACCTCGTCGATCTCGCCCTTGGAGACGCCCGCGTCCTTCAGCGCCTGCGCGCAGGGCTTCATGGTGCGCGCGATCAGGTCGGAGACGAGCGACTCGAGCTTGGCCCGCGTCAGCTTCAGCACGAGGTGCAGCGGCTGGTGGGTCTTCGGGTCCATCGAGATGAACGGCTGGTTGATCTCGGTCTGGCTCGACGACGAAAGCTCGATCTTCGCCTTCTCGGCGGCTTCCTTCAGCCGCTGCAGCGCCATCTTGTCCTTGGTCAGGTCGACGCCGTTCTCCTTCTTGAACTCGTCCGCGAGGTACTGGACGATCCGGAGGTCGAAGTCCTCGCCGCCGAGGAAGGTGTCGCCGTTCGTCGACTTCACCTCGAAGAGGCCGTCGTCGATCTCGAGGATCGAAATGTCGAAGGTGCCGCCGCCGAGGTCATAGACCGCGATCGTCTTGGTGCCGGTCTTCTCGAGGCCGTAGGCCAGCGCCGCCGCGGTCGGCTCGTTGATGATGCGCAGCACCTCGAGCCCGGCGATCTTGCCGGCGTCCTTGGTCGCCTGACGCTGGGCGTCGTTGAAGTAGGCGGGGACGGTGATGACGGCCTGCGTCACCTTCTCGCCGAGGTAGGACTCGGCGGTCTCCTTCATCTTCTGCAGGATGAAGGCGGAAATCTGGCTCGGGGAGTACTTCTCGCCCTTCACCTCGACCCACGCGTCGCCGTTCGCACCGGGGACGATGTTGTAGGGCACCATGCCCTTGTCCTTGGCGACCATCGGGTCGTCGTAGCGGCGGCCGATCAGGCGCTTGACGGCGAAGAGGGTGTTCTCGGAATTCGTCACCGCCTGGCGCTTGGCGGCCTGGCCAACAAGGCGCTCGTCGTCGGTGAAGGCAACGATCGACGGCGTGGTGCGCGCACCTTCGGAGTTTTCGATCACGCGGGCCTGCGACCCGTCCATGATGGCGACGCAGGAGTTGGTGGTGCCGAGGTCGATGCCGATGACTTTAGACATGCACTGGTCCTTTCGAGCGGCGATTTGACTGGCGGGTCCCAAAAAGGCCCCCGCCGGGGATCCCTGTCCGGGCGGCGGTACGCGCCGACCCGGGGCTGGCAGGCTATATAGGTTTGGGCAAATCGGCTCGCAAGCATACGGTTGGAAATGATCTGCGGGGCCGGCGTCGCGGCCGGCCCCGGTGCGAAAGTCCTCCTCAGAGCCCGGGATAGATCGGGAAGCGGTCGCAGAGCGTCTGGACGCGGGCCTTCACCGACGCCTCGACCTCGGCGTTGCCGTCGGGGCCGTTGGCGGCGAGGCCGTCGAGCACCTCGACGATCAGCGCGCCGATCTGGCGGAACTCCGCCTCGCCGAAGCCGCGGGTGGTGCCGGCGGGCGTGCCGAGGCGGACGCCGGAGGTGACGGTCGGCGGCGCCGGATCGAACGGGATGCCGTTCTTGTTGCAGGTGATGTGCGCGCGGCCGAGCGCGGCCTCGGCGTCCTTGCCGGTGACGCCCTTGGGGCGCAGGTCGACCAGCATCAGGTGGGTATCGGTGCCGCCGGTCACGATGTCGACGCCGCCCTTCATCAGGCTCTCGGCCAGCGCCCTGGCATTCGCCACCACGGCGGCGGCGTAGTCGGCGAACTCGGGGCGCAGAGCCTCGCCGAAGGCGACGGCCTTGCCGGCGATGACGTGCATGAGCGGGCCGCCCTGCAGGCCCGGGAACACGGCCGAGTTGATCTTCTTCGCGATCGCCTCGTCGTTCGTCAGCACCATGCCGCCGCGGGGGCCGCGCAGGGTCTTGTGGGTGGTGGTGGTGACGACATGGGCATGGGGCAGGGGGGTCGGGTGCTGTCCGCCGGCGACGAGGCCGGCGAAATGCGCCATGTCGACCATCAGGTAGGCCCCGACCGAGTCGGCGATCTCGCGGAACTTCGCGAAGTCGATCTGGCGCGGGATCGCCGAGCCGCCGGCGATGATGAGCTTCGGCTTGTGCTCCGCCGCCAGCTCGGCCACCGCGTCGTAGTCGAGGCGTTGGTCCTGCTTGCGGACGCCGTAGTGGACGGCCTTGAACCACTTGCCCGACATGTTGGGCTTTGCCCCGTGGGTCAGGTGGCCGCCGGCGGACAGGTCCATCGCGAGGAAGGTGTCGCCGGGCTGGAGCAGCGCGAGGAACACCGCCTGGTTGGCCTGGCTGCCCGAATTCGGCTGGACGTTGGCGAAGCCGGCCCCGAACAGCCGGCAGGCCCGCTCGATCGCGAGGTTCTCGGCGATGTCGACGTACTGGCATCCGCCGTAGTAGCGCCGGCCGGGATAGCCTTCGGCGTACTTGTTGGTCATCACCGAGCCCTGCGCCTGCAGCACGGCGCGGGAGACGATGTTCTCGGAGGCGATCAGCTCGATCTCGTCGCGCTGGCGGCCGAGCTCCTGCCGGATCGCGCCGAAGATCTCGGCGTCACGGGACTCGAGATCCTGGGTGAAGAAGCCGCTTTCGGTCAGGGTGTCTTGCACGGGATGGCGCTCCGGGGTTCAGGGGTCGCGGCCGGGCATACTCCCATCGACGGAACCGGGAAACCCTGATTGCGCGCCAGGCGGGGGGCAACCTTGGCGCGGCAGGGGCGGATTTCCCCGCCGGTGCCGGAATGCAGGCGGCGTCAGGTCCGCGAGCCGGTCGCGCGCTACGCGCTCACCAGCCCCATGGTTGCGTCCCAGGCGGCCACGGCGGCGCGGGCGGCCTCCGCGACGCGCCCGGGCGTCCAGCCGGCCTTGAAGAGGGCGCTGCCGAGGCCGAAGCCGTCGATGCCGGCGGCGCGCCACTCGGCGAAATCCGCCGGACCGACGCCACCGACGGCATAGACCTGCGTGCCCTTCGGCAGCACGGCGCGGATCGCGGTCACGCCGTCGCGGCCGAGGGCGCTCGCCGGGAAGACCTTCAGCGCGTCGGCGCCGGCGGCGAGCGCCGCGAAGCATTCGGTGGCGGTGAAGACGCCGGGGTAGGAGCCGAGGCCGAGCTGCTTCGTGCGCTCGATGACGCGGGTGTCGGCGTTCGGCGAGACGATGAAGGTCGCACCCGTGGCGGCGACGGCGCGCACGTCCTCGGGGGTGAGCACGGTGCCGGCGCCGATCGCCGCGCGCTCGCCGAGTGCTGCCTGCATCGCGGCGATGCTCCGCAGCGGCTGGGGCGAGTTCAGCGGCACCTCGATCCGGGTGATGCCGGCGGCGATGAGTGCCTCGCCGGTCTCGACGGCATGGGCAGGCTCGAGGCCGCGCAGGATGGCGATGAGCGGTCGGGTCATGGGTGGGCTCCGTTGCTGGCAGCGCGGACCGCGATGGCCGCGTGGGCGGCGGCGAGGCCGGCGAGGGTCATGGCGGTGGCGTCGGCCACGCGGGCGTCGAGGCCGGCGAGGCCGAGCGCGCCACGGTAGGCTCCGGCGATCGCGGGCGCGCCGATCAGCACCACGTCGCGCCCGAGCCAGTAGGGCCGGGCGGCCGCGATCTCGGCACCGATGAGCAGGCCCGAGAGCCGCGCGCGGGCGAGCGTCGGGTCGAGCGAGGCGACGAGCGCGCCGGCACGCAGGCCGAAGAGGCGCGCGGGCACGCGCTCGGGCCGGGCGAGGCCCTCCTCGGCGGCGGCGAGGAAGGCGGCCTCGTCCCAGCCGTCGGGCGCGACGGTGCGGCGCAGGACCGACTGGGTGGCGAGGAGCGCGAAGATCTCGCCGGTCATGTAGCTGGCGAAGCTCACCACCTCGCCGGCCGACAGATGGGCCCACTTGGTGTGGGTGCCGGGCAGGCAGGCGACGCCGTCGAAGCGCGGCTCGCGGGCGAGGAGGCCGGCGATCTGGGTCTCCTCGCCGCGCATGACGTCGGCGGGGTCGAGCTGCGACAGGCCGGGCAGGATGCGCACCGCGAGGCGCGGGTCGGCGGTCGCCACGCGGGCGGGGCTGGCGGGCGACGGCGGGCAGGGGACGGCGGCATAGGGCGCCTCGACCCAGGCGCCGCGGGCGCCGGCCATGCCGCAGACGATCACGTCGGTCGGTCGGGTGCTTTTCCGGTCGCCCAGCCACGGGCCGATGGCGGCCAGCAGCGCGGCCTCGAAGGCGCCGGGCGCGAGGGTCGAGGCGCCGGTCGGGGCGCTGGTCTCGGCGCGCGGCCGGCTGTCCGCGTCCATCGCCCAGGCCCGCAGGTTGGAGGACCCCCAGTCGACAGCGATCCAGTCGGGGGTGATCGGGCCGGCGGCGATCGTCGCGCCGGCCGGGTGGTCCGCGGGGGTTGCGTTCTGGCTGGTCACGTCCACCTCCCGTCTGTCCGGCCGACCTAAGGCCGGGGAGCCGCCGTGGTCAAGCTGCGGCCGGGGCCGCAGGAGCCGGTGCGCGCAGGCTTGCGTAGCGGGCGAGAACCGGCAGAACTGCGGGGCAAGCGAGAGCAAGGGAGGTCGCGGATGGCGACGAGCGAGATGACGGCTGGGGAAACGGCGGTCTTCGTGCCGCATGGCAGGCATCTGATCGCGGGCGAGTGGGTCGGCGCCGGGGCGACCTTCCGCTCGGAGCCGGCGTCGGGGCCGGCGCACGACTTCGCGGTGGGCACGCCGGAGCTGGTCGACCGCGCCTGCGAGGCGGCGGAGGCGGCATTCTGGTCCTACGGCTATTCCAGCCGCGAGGAGCGGGCGGCGTTCCTCGAGGCGATCGCCGACGAGATCGAGGCCCGGGCCGCGCCGATCACCGAGATCGGCACGCAGGAGACCGGCCTGCCGGCGGGCCGGCTCGAGGGCGAGCGGGGCCGCACGACCGGGCAGCTGCGTCTGTTCGCCTCGCACATCCGCGAGGGCGACTATCTCGACCGGCGCGTGGACAAGGCGCTGCCGGACAGGAAGCCGCTGCCGCGGCCGGACATCCGGCTGATGCAGCGGCCGATCGGGCCGGTGGCGGTGTTCGGCGCGTCGAACTTTCCGCTCGCGTTCTCGGCGGCGGGCGGCGACACGGCCGCGGCGCTGGCCGCCGGCTGCCCGGTCGTGGTGAAGGGGCATTCGGCGCACCCGGGCACCGGCGAGATCGTCGCCGAGGCGGTGAACGCGGCCCGGACGCGGCTCGGGATCCACCCCGGCGTGTTCAGTCTGGTGCAGGGCGGCAACCGCAAGGTCGGCGAGGCGCTGGTCACGCATCCTCGGATCAAGGCGGTGGGCTTCACCGGCTCGCTGGGCGGGGGACGGGCGCTCTTCGACCTCTGCGCGGCCCGGCCGGAGCCGATCCCGTTCTTCGGCGAGCTGGGGTCGGTCAACCCGATGTTCCTGCTGCCGGAGGCGGTCAAGGCGCGGGGCGGCGCGATCGCCGAGGGCTGGGCCGGGTCGCTGACCATGGGGGCGGGGCAGTTCTGCACCAACCCCGGGATCGCGGTGATCCGCGCGGATCAGGCGCAGGGCTTTGCCGAGGCGGCGACGGCGGCGCTCGGCAAGGTCGGCGCGCAGGTGATGCTGACCGAAGGCATCGCGCGCGCCTATCGCGACGGCACGGCGCGGATCGCCGGCGGCGCCGGCGTGCGCGAGCTGCTCGCCACCGCCTGCGACCGGCGGCAGGCGACGCCGCAGCTGTTCCTGGTCGAGGCCGCCGCCTGGGTCAGCAACCACGCGCTGGCCGAAGAGGTGTTCGGGCCGCTCGGGCTCATCGTCACTGTCGCGGACGAGGCCGAGATGATCGAGGTCGCGAAGAGCTTCGAGGGGCAGCTGACGGCGACGCTGCATCTCGACGCGGGCGATACCGCGCTGGCGCGCAGGCTGCTGCCGGTGCTGGAGCGCAAGGCAGGCCGCGTCCTCGCCAACGGCTTCCCGACCGGGGTCGAGGTCTGCGACGCGATGGTCCACGGCGGGCCCTATCCGGCGTCGACGAACTTCGGCGCCACGTCGGTCGGCACCCTGTCGATCCGGCGCTTCCTCCGGCCGGTCTCCTACCAGAACCTGCCCGCCGACGTGCTGCCGGACGACCTGGCGGTGTGAGCGACGCGCGGGGCCGCCGGTCGCACCGGCGGTCCCGCGGGCTAGACGATCCCCGTGTCGATGAGGCGGCGGGCCACGGCGGCGAAGGCGCGGGCCTCCGGGCTGTCGGGGTGGGTGGCGACGATCGGCGCGCCGCTGTCGCCGGCGACGCGGACCTTCAGGTCGAGGGGAATTTCCCCGAGGAACGGGATCCCGAGCTTTTCCGCCTCGGCGCGCGCGCCGCCGTGGCCGAAGATGTGCGCCTCGTGCCCGCAGTTGGGGCAGATGTAGGCGGACATGTTCTCGACCATGCCGAGGACCGGCACCTTGAGCTTGCCGAACATGTCGAGCGCCTTCCGCACGTCGAGCAGCGCCACGTCCTGCGGAGTGGAGACGACGACGGCGCCGGTCAGCGGATAGCGCTGCGACAGCGTGAGCTGCACGTCGCCGGTGCCGGGGGGCAGGTCGACGATCAGCGTGTCGAGCTCGCCCCAGGCGACTTGTCCCATCATCTGCTGCAGCGCGCCCATCAGCATCGGGCCGCGCCAGACCACCGCCTCGCCTTCCTTCAGCATCAGGCCGATCGACATGAGCGTCACGCCGTGCGCGGTGAGCGGCAGGATGGTCTTGCCGTCCGGCGACTTCGGCCGGTCCAAGACGCCCATCATCCGCGGCTGGGAGGGGCCGTAGATGTCGGCGTCGAGCAGGCCGGTGCGCTTGCCGGCGCGGGCGAGCGCGACGGCGAGGTTGGCCGCCAGCGTCGACTTGCCGACGCCGCCCTTGCCGGAGGCGACGGCGACGATGGTGCGCACGCCGGGGACCGGCTCGGGGCCGGCCTGCGGCGTCGGGTGGCGGCCGATCTTGAGGTCGGGCGGCGGCGCCTTGGGCGTCGGGCCCCTGGATGCCGGGCCGTGCGCCGTCAGCAGCGCCGAGACGCTGGCGACGCCGGGCAGGGCAGCGACCGCCGCCTCGGCTGCGGCCCGGGTCGGCTCGAGCCGGCTGCCGAGGGCGGGGTCGACCTCGAGGAGAAAGCGCACCCGGCCGCCTTCGACCGCGATCGCGCGCACGACGTCGGCCTCCACCACGCTGCCGCTGGTGCCGGGCATCGGCACGCGCCGCAGGGCTGCGAGGACGTCGTCTCGGGTCAGGGTCATCGTCGAAGCTCGCCTCGTTCTGCGGGGCCGCGGTCGGCGGCCCGTGGCCTCTAGATCATCCAGTCGGTGGGCGGAGGCAAGGCCCGCTCCGACTCAGTGAAAAGGGTGAATCCCGGGTTAACGCTGCGGGATGTTCGTTTCCGATTGTGCCGCTCATGCACGGCGCCGGCAGGATCGCCCCTATGCCGGCCGGAGCCATGTCGGTGTTTTAGAAGGAATTTTGGCAATGATTAACAGTTTGTTACAAGCCATGCGTGACCCGCATGGCTGGTTTTACCCACAGGGCGTTGCATTGCGGTGCAGCGCGATTATTTTGCACTGCAACAAAGACGGAAACGCTCAGTCACGAACGCATGCGAAAGGAAACGGACATGACGGCATCGAGCACCGCAAAGTTCGGCTCCGGTTTTACCGTGGTCGGCGAGCGGACCGAGGGTCTCCTCGGAAGGATCAATCGCGCCTGGCAGGACTTCCGGGCCTATCACGCCACCCTCGCGGAGCTGAGGGCGCTCTCCGACCGCCAGCTGGCCGATCTCGGCCTCGGCCGGGCGGGCATCCGGGGCATCGCGCACCGCTCCGTCTACGGCAACTGAACACACGCGCCCGCGGGCGCCGCACCCAATCCGAAGGATCATCACCATGGCCAACGTCGTTCACGCTGAATTCGGTCGCGCCCGTCCGGGCCTGCTTTCCCGCCTGAGCGGGGCGATCGCCGACTATCGGCTTTACCGCCGCACGCTTTCCGAGCTGGAGTCGCTGTCGAACCGCGATCTCCGCGACCTCGGGATCTCGCGCTACTCCACGCGGCAGATCGCCTATGACGCGGTCTACGGCCGCTGACACCAGACACGGGAGCCCGACGGGTTCGAGACAGGGGCCGGGCGGCGATCGCCCGGCCCCTTGCGTTTGTGACGGAAAGCCGGCCCCGGCGGCCGGCTTTCCGTCAGGTCTCAGCCGGCAGCGAGGAAGAAGCGCACCATCTCGGCCGAGGCGTCGGGGCCGGCGGGGTCGGTGAAGCTGCCGGCCTTGCGCCCGCCGGACCAGGCATGGCCGGTGCCCTCGATCATCCAGAGTTCCACGATCGGCTGGCCGTCGGGGCCGCGCGCCACGGATCGGCCGATCGCCCGGTCGCCGAACGAGGTGTGGCCTTCGCGTGACGGGCGGACGCCGGCCAGCGCGCAGGCGCGTGCCGCCAGCCGGTCGGCGTTCATCGGGTGGACGACGGCGTCGGACGTGCCCTGGAACACGATCACGCGCGGGGCGTGGTCGCCGGGGGCCAGCGGCCGGGCGGCGGCGGGGGCGCCGCGCATGGCCGCGATGGCCGAGCGCGCGTCGTGGGCCGTGCCGCAGGCGAGGCCCGAGTGGACGCCGACCGCGGCGAAGATGTCCGGGTAGCCCTCGCCGAGCACCGCCGCCATCGAGCCGCCGGCGGAGAGGCCGGCGACGAATACCCGCGACGGCGGGACGCCGAACTCCGCCGCGAGCGCGGTGGCGAGGCCCGCGAGGATCGCGGGCTCACCGGCGCCGCGCTGCTGGTGCTCTGGCTCGAACCAGCTCCAGCAGTGCCGCGCGTTGTGGGGCGTCTCCTGCTCCGGCCAGGCGACGACGAGACCGCGGTCCGCGGCCAGCGCGTTCATGCCGGTGCCGACCGCGAAATCCTCCGGGGTCTGCAGGCAGCCGTGCAGCATGAGGATGAGCCCTTCGACGGGGCCGGGCGGCACGAACAGGCGATAGTTGCGGCGTCCGGCCGCGCACTCGAAGCTGCGTGGCTCCAGCCCCGGCGGCGGGGCCAGCGGAACGGGCATCGGCCGGCCCGCGAGGTCCGCGACCACCTGGCCGAGGCTCTGGCGCCGCGCATCTGGGCGGGAGGCCGGCACGACCGGCGGCAGGCTGTCGCCCAGTGCGATGCGCAGGCTCGCCGCCGCGCCGGAGAAGTCGAGCCCGCGTGCCGCACTCATCGCCTGGCGCAGGGCCCCGACAATATCCTTTCCCATGACTGCCCGCTCCTCGTCGCATTGCCCCCGGGCGACCGGGGGGCTTTTCCTCAAGATGGCGACGATTGTGCGCCGCAGCAAGAGTGGCGTTAAGAGGATCGGCCGCAACCGGCTTGGAGGCTGGACGGCGGGAAGCCGCGTGCTAAGGATCGCAGCCGAGGCCGGCACCCGGGAGAGGTGCCTGAACGGGAGGACGAGACATGCTGAAGGGGATCGACCCGATCCTGAACGCCGAGGTGCTGGGCACGCTGCGGGCCATGGGCCATGGCGACGACCTGATCCTCTGCGACCTGAACTTTCCGGCGCAGTCGGTGGCACAGCGCACCGGCCTCGGCCGGCTGCTTCGGATCGACGCGCCGATGCCGCGGGTCGCGCGCGCCGTGCTCTCGGTCTATCCGATCGACAGCTTCGTCGACGACGCCGCCGCGCGCATGGAGCGGAGCGATGCCCCGGACCAGATCCCGGACGTGCAGCGCGAGGTGCAGGCCGAGATCGACGCCGCCGAGGGCCGGAGCTGGCCGATGATCGCCATCGAGCGCTTCGCGTTCTACGAGCGGGCAAAGCAGGCCTATGCGGTGATCCAGACCGGCGAGCGGCGGTTCTGGGGCTGCGTCGCCCTGCGCAAGGGCGTCCTGCCGCCGGAGGCCTGAGCCATGCCGCGCGCAAACCGCGTCGTCATCCTCGGCGTCTTCGTGGCCGATACGTCGTACCGTGCCAGCCGGCTGCCACGGATCGGCGAGACGATCCTGGGGCGGAGCTTCGTGCTCGGCCCCGGCGGCAAGGGATCGAACCAGGCGGTGGCGGCGGGCCGGCTCGGGGCAGAGGTGAGCTTCATCACCCGGCTCGGGGCGGACGCCTTCGGCGCCATGGCGCTCGCGATCTGGGCCGAGGCCGGCGTGCGCCCGGCGGTGCAGCGCGATCCGGAGAGCTATACCGGCGCCGCCTGCATCTTCATCGAGGACGGCACCGGCGACAACGCCATCATCATCTCGCCCGGCGCCGCGGCCGAGATCACGCCGGCCGATCTCGACGCGCAGGCCGGGCTGATCGCTGGGGCGGCGGTTTTCGTCACGCAACTGGAGCAGCCGCTCGACGCGGCGGTGCGCGGGCTCGAGATCGCCCGGGCGAACGGCGTCGCGACGATCCTGAACCCGGCGCCGGCGCAGCCGCTCGACGATGCCGTGCTCCGCCTCTGCGACTACCTGACGCCGAACGAGACGGAGATCGGCGAGATCGCCGGCATGGCGGTGACGGACGTGGCGAGCGCCCGCGCGGCGGCCGACCGTCTGCTGGCGCGCGGTGTGGGCACGGTCGTCGTCACGCTGGGGGAAAAGGGCGCGCTGCTGCACGGCCGGGGCCGCTCGGTGGTGGTGCCGGCGGTTTCGGCCGGTCCGGTGGTGGAGACGACCGGGGCCGGGGACGCGTTCAACGGCGGCTTTGCCACGGCGCTCGCCCGAGGGGCCGACGCCGACGTCGCCGTCCGCTACGGCTGCGCGACCGCCGGCCTGTCGGTGACTCGCGCCGGCGCGGCACGCTCGATGCCATCCCGTGCCGAGGTTGAGGCCCTGCTGGCGCGCCTCTGAGCGGAAATGCATCGAATGTGACGGAAAGGTGCTCACAATTTCAGCCATAGCGGAGAAATGCCCGCGCGGCGGGCGACTGCCCCTTGCTGCCGCCCGCGCAGCCGCGGTATGAAGAGGGCAATGAGCCGCGCGTTCTCTGGTGGTTTCCTCCCCAAACCGAGTATCTGGTCACGCGGCGGCGGGAAGGGCGACTCCGGCGCCCTTCCCGCGAGTTTTCGGCCCGGCTTGCTCCTGCTGCGAGCCACGGGATAAGTGTCGGGCGCTCGCTCCGGAGGCCCCATGCAGACCACGCTCCGCCCTGTCGACGACCTGAGCCTCGAAGCGGCGCGCGACGAGCTTGCGTCGCTGGCCGAGCGGATCGAGCGGGCAAATCTCGCCTATCATCGCGACGACGCGCCGGATCTGAGCGACGCCGACTATGACGCGCTGCGGCGGCGGAACGCGGCGATCGAGGCGCGGTTTCCCGAGCTGAAGCGCGCGGACAGCCCGTCGGAGCAGGTGGGCGCGACGCCGGCCGAGGCCTTTGCCAAGGTGCGGCACGCCCGGCCGATGCTGAGCCTCGAAAACGCCTTCGACGATGCCGAGGTGGTGGAGTTCGCCGACCGGGTGCGGCGCTTTCTGAACCTCGGCGCCGACGCGCCGCTCGCCTTCACCGCCGAGCCGAAGATCGACGGCCTTTCCCTGTCGCTGCGCTATGAGGCGGGCGAGCTCGTGACCGCGGCGACGCGCGGCGATGGCGAGGTGGGCGAGAACGTCACCGCGAACGCCCGCACGATCGGCGACATTCCCGCCCGGCTTGCGGGAGCGCCGGAGGTGCTCGAGGTGCGCGGCGAGGTCTACATGAGCCACGCCGACTTCGAGGCTCTGAACCTGCGGCAGGCCGAGGCGTCGGGGCGGACGTTCGCCAATCCGCGCAATGCGGCCGCCGGCTCGCTGCGCCAGCTCGACGCGCGGATCACCGCGGCACGGCCGCTGCGGTACTTCGCCTATGCGTGGGGCGAGGTGTCCGAGCCGCTGGCCGAGACGCAGGCCGGCGCGATCGAGCGGCTGGCGGCCCTTGGCTTTGCCACCAATCCGTTGATGCGCCGCTGCGGGCGCGTCGATGAGATGCTGGCGCACTACCGGCTGATCGAGGGGCGCCGCGCGAGCCTCGGCTATGACATCGACGGCGTGGTCTACAAGGTCGACCGGCTGGACCTGCAGGCGCGGCTCGGGTTCCGCTCCACGACGCCGCGCTGGGCGCTGGCGCACAAGTTCTCCGCCGAGCGGGCGACCACCGAGCTGGAGGCGATCGACATCCAGGTGGGCCGCACCGGGGCGCTCTCGCCGGTGGCGCGGCTCCTGCCGGTGACGGTCGGCGGCGTCGTGGTGAAGAACGCGACGCTGCACAACGCCGACTACATCGCCGGGCGCGACTCCAGGGGCACGCCGATCCGCGAGGGACGCGACATCCGGGTCGGCGACTGGGTGACGATCTACCGGGCGGGCGACGTGATCCCGAAGGTCGAGGACGTCGACCTCTCGCGCCGGCCGGCGGGGGCGGTGCCCTATCGCTTCCCGGAACAGTGCCCGGTCTGCGGCTCGGACGTGGTGCGCGAGGAGGGCGAGGCGGCCAGCTACTGCACCGGCGCGCTGGTCTGTCCGGCGCAGCAGGTGGAGAAGATGAAGCACTTCGTCAGCCGCGGCGCCTTCGACATCGAGGGCCTGGGGGCGAAGGCGGTGGAGGCGCTGTTCGTCGACGACTGGATCCGGGAGCCGGCCGATATCTTCACGCTCGCGTCGCGGCATGGGCCGGGGCAGCCGACACAGGTGAAGAATCGCGAGGGCTGGGGCGAGAAGTCGGCGGAGAACCTGTTCGCCGCCATCGACGCCGCTCGCGTGGTGCCGCTCGACCGGCTGATCTTCGCGCTCGGCATCCGCCATGTCGGCGAGACGGCGGCGCGGCTGGTGGCGCGGCACTACGGCTCGTGGACGCGGTTCGCGGAGGCGATGACCGCAGCGCACGAACACGTCGGGCCGGAATGGGACGATCTGAACGCGGTGAACGGCATCGGCGAGGTGCTGGCCGGCTCGCTGGTCGATTTCTTCCATGAGGCGAGGAACCGGGCCGCGGTGGACCGGCTGGTCGCGGAGCTGACGGTGGGCGACGTGGCGGCCCCGTCCGCCAGCGGCTCGCCAGTGGCGGGCAAGACGGTGGTGTTCACCGGAACGCTCGAGAAACTGACCCGCGCCGAGGCCAAGGCCGGGGCCGAGGCGCTGGGCGCGAAAGTCGCGGGCTCGGTGTCGGCGAAGACCGACTACGTTGTCGTGGGACCGGGCGCAGGCTCGAAGGAGAAGAAGGCGCGCGAGCTGGGGCTCGTGATCCTGAGCGAGGACGAGTGGCTGGCGCTGACCGGCCGGTAAGGCGGGCGCCGGGTTCCGTGATGGAACCCGCGCCCGATCCGTGCGTTTGCTGCGTTCGTGGAGCGATTCCAGCGGAACGAGGAGACTGGGCGTTGGGTATCATCTGGACAATCATCATCGGCTTTCTGGCCGGCGTCATCGCGAAGTTCATCATGCCCGGTCGGAACGAGCCGCAGGGCTTCGTGCTGACCGCAATCCTTGGCATCGTGGGCGCCTTCGTGGCGACATTCCTCGGCCAGGCGCTCGGGTGGTACGGCCCGAACCAGGGAGCAGGATTGATCGGCGCCGCGGTCGGCGCGATCATCGTGCTTGCGGTCTGGGGCTTCATCTCGAAGCGCGCCTGACCGGAACGCAAGAACAGGTAATCTGACATTCGGATCGGGAGAAGCAAATGGCTTCCAAAGGCATGCCGTCGCTGCTGGCGCTGCTCGGCCTCGCGGCCGTCGCCGGCTATCAGAACCGGGACAAGCTGCGCGACATGATCGCCGGCGGCGCCGAGCCGGTTCCTGCCGGCGCCGGTGCTGGCGCAGTCGGGTCCGGTGGACTGCTGGGCGAGATCGGCAAGATGTTCGGCGGCTCGGAGGAACTCGGGGCGCAACCTCAAGGACGGGCTCGACTCGCTCGTCGACCGCTTTCGCACCGCCGGGCATGGCGAGAAGGCGGACTCCTGGGTGTCGAGCGGCGACAATGCGGGGATCGAGGAGAGCGAGCTCGAGACTGCGCTCGGGGCCGACACGCTCGACGAGCTGGCGGCGAAGACCGGCCTGTCGCGTGCCGAGATCCTGAACCGGCTGAAGACGACGCTGCCCGACACCATCCACCGCCTGACGCCCGACGGCCGGGTTCCGTCCGAGTCCGAGGCGAAGACGCTGGTCTGAATCCGGCCCGCTGCTACGGCCGCCGCCGGAACCGCTTCCGGCGGCGGAACCAGTCCGGATTGTCCTGCACGAACCGCGCGATCCAGTCCGAGATGAACGATCGCGACCCCTGGCGCACGTAGACAAAGCCATAGGCGGCGATGATGAGCCCGCCGGTGGCGTCGAGGATCAGGTCGATCATCGTGTCGGTCAGGCCCGACGGATCGCCGGGCGTCGGTGTCTGCATCGTGGTGCCGAGCGTCACGTCCATCAGGAACTCGACGATCTCCCAGAGCGCCCCCAGCGCCAGCGCGAAGGTGAACGCGAAGACCGCCATGAACAGCGGCTTCACCGACAGGTCGATGCGGTGGTCCTCGTTCAGCAGGTAGATGAGCATGAAGCCGAGGATGCCGAGCAGCAGGCCGGAGCTGAAGTGCAGGACCGAGTCCCACCACGGGAACATCACGTAGAACCGCTGCATCGACCCGAGGTAGAGCGCGGCAAAGACGAAGACCACGGCGAGGATCTGGAAGGCGTACGGCATCCGCACGGACAGCCGGTGGCGCAGCAGCAGCGGCAGCAGCGTCACCGCCATGATCGCGAGGACGAGGAGCGCGTCCTGCAGGTCACGGCGCCAGAGCAGCAGTGCTGCCTCGATCCCCATGGCCGTCTGCAACACGATGAGCAGGATCCGGTGCAGCCGTTCGGCGGGATCGCTCGGCAGGATCGCGCGCTTGCCCACGCCGCTCAGGCCCGCGCGATCCAGCCGCCACCGAGCACGCGCGCGCCGTCCGCCGCGTAGAAGACACAGGCCTGGCCGGGCGCCACCCCTTCCTCCGGGGCGAGCAGCTCGACCCGCGCCCGCGCCGGCCCGGCGGGGAACACCCGCGCAGGCTTCGGCCGCCGGGTGGAGCGCACCCGCACGTCCACCTCCCAGCCCTCCGCAGGGGCCGCCTCGAACGGCCCCGACCCGAGCCAGTTCACCTCGGCAACCGGGAACGTGGCGCGGGCCAGCGCGTCGCGCGGACCGACGATCACCCGGCGCGCCTCGGCGTCGAGGCGGACGACGAACAGCGGCTCGCCGCCGGAGTCGCCGCCGCCGACCCCGAGGCCCCGCCGCTGCCCCACGGTATAGCGGATCACCCCCTCGTGCCGGCCGAGGACGCGGCCGTCGAGATGCACGATGTCGCCCGGCTCGGCCGCCCCCGGCCGCAGCTTTTCGATGACCGCGGCATAGGAGCCGTCCGGCACGAAGCAGATGTCCTGGCTGTCGGGCTTTTCCGCCACCGGCAGGCCGAAGCGCGCGGCGAGCGCCCGGGTTTCCGCCTTCGAGGCGAGACCGCCGAGCGGGAAGCGCAGGAACTCGAGCTGCGCGGGCGTGGTCGAGAACAGGAAATAGCTCTGGTCCCGATCCGGATCCGCCGCCCGGTGCAGCTCCGGCCCGGCGGGCCCCATCAGGCGCCGGACATAGTGGCCGGTCGCCATGCAATCCGCCTCGAGATCGCGCGCCGTCTCCATCAGGTCGCGGAACTTCACCCGCTCGTTGCAGCGGATGCAGGGCACGGGCGTGGCGCCGGCGAGATAGGCGTCGGCGAATTCGTCGATCACCGCGGCGCGGAACCGGCTCTCGTAGTCGAGGACGTAGTGCGGAAAGCCCATCGCCTCGGCCACCCGGCGCGCGTCGTGGATGTCGCGCCCGGCGCAGCACGCCCCCTTCCGGGCGAGTGCCGCGCCGTGGTCGTAGAGCTGCAGCGTCATGCCGACCACGTCGTAGCCCTCGGCCTTGAGCAGCGCCGCGACCACCGAGCTGTCGACGCCGCCCGACATGGCGACGACCACGCGCGTTTCGGCGGCGGGCTTCGCAAGCCCGAGCGAATTCAGGTCGTCGAGGGGCACGGCGGTGGTCATGAGTGGGCTGGAATATAGTAAAACCCTAAGCACCGGCAAGGGTTAGCTTCATGGGCACTTAAGGGATCGGCCGCTAGGTAGCCATGTGTCGAGTGCGCGAGTTTTGTGGAGTGGATCATGTATATTCGTCGCGGGAAAGGACCAGTCGCCGTCGTTCTGCCGGATGGCAGTCGGCTGACGCGATCTGACCTGCCGCCGGCCGATACCGACCGCTGGGTTGCCCGTCGCAAGGCGATTGTCGTCGCGGCGGTCGACCACGGCCTGATGGACGCGGCGGAGGCCTGCGAGATGTACTGCATCTCCGAGGAGGAGCTCGACGCCTGGCGGGCGGCGATGGCCCGGCACGGCGCATCGGCTTTGCGCGTCACCTCGCTCCAGAAGTATAGACAACTTTAGGGCGAGCTGCTACGGGATCGGCTATCGCGTAATCAGTCGTTAACCATTCAGGGGTTATCCACGGACGCGGCGCGAAGGGCCGGTTGGTAGAACGGAGTGCAGGGCATGCGCGTCCTCCTTGTCGAAGACGATCCGACGACTTCGAAGAGCATCGAATTGATGCTTCAGAACGCGAATCTCAATGTCTACGCGACGGATCTCGGCGAAGAGGGTATCGACCTCGCCAAGCTCTACGACTACGATCTGATCCTGCTGGACCTGAACCTGCCGGACATGAACGGCCACGATGTGCTGCGCCAGCTGCGCCTCGCCAAGGTCGAGACGCCGATCCTGATCCTCAGCGGCGCCGACGACACCGAGAACAAGCTCAAGGGCTTTGGCTTCGGGGCCGACGACTACATGACGAAGCCGTTCCACCGGCAGGAGCTGATCGCGCGGATCCACGCGATCGTGCGCCGCTCGAAGGGGCACGCCCAGTCGGTGATCCAGACCGGCAAGTTCATGGTGAACCTCGACCAGAAGACCGTCGAGGTCGACGGCAAGTCGGTGCATCTCACCGGCAAGGAATACCAGATGCTGGAGCTTCTCTCGCTGCGGAAGGGCACGACCCTGACCAAGGAGATGTTCCTCAATCATCTCTACGGCGGCATGGACGAGCCGGAGCTGAAGATCATCGACGTCTTCATCTGCAAGCTCCGCAAGAAGCTCTCCGAGGCCACGGGAGGCGAGAACTACATCGAGACGGTGTGGGGTCGCGGATATGTGCTCCGCGATCCTGCGAGCAGCGAGGCGAAACGCAGGCTGGCGGTCGGGGCCTGAGGCGAGGCGCCGCGACCACTCGGAGTGGCAGGACGTACCGCCTGCGGGCGGCGAGTGCGAACAAGGCCCGGGCCGGCAGACCCGGGCCTTTTCGCTGTCCGGGGGGTGCTCCGGGCAGCAGTTGCCCCCTCCCGCTCCGGCGGCGCGGCCCGTATGGTGCCGGCAGCTCGCAAGACAACGGGAGATCCCGCAATGATCCGCCCTCACCAGCCGTTCGCCCGCCTCGCCCTCGCCGCCGCGCTCGCTTTCGCGGCGCTGCCCGCCGCCGCCGACGAGTTCACCGACACCGTGGAGAGCGCCCTCAAGGCGTACACCGACGGCGATGTGGACGGGGCGCGGCAGGACCTCGACTATGCCTCGAAGCTCCTCGGCAGCATGAAGGCCCAGAGCCTGGCGAAGTTCCTGCCCGAGGCGCTGCCGGGCTGGACCCGGGCGGAGCCGAGCGACGGGGACAGCGCCGACTTCATGGGCATGTTCGGCGGCGGCACCACCACGGAAGCGTCGTACAGCAAGGACGGCGCCGACCTGACGATCACCCTTGTCGCCAATTCGCCGATGGTCTCGAGCGTCGCGGCGATGATCTCCGGCGTCGCCGGAATGGCGACGGGCGACAAGCCGATTCGCGTCCAGCGCACCGAGTTCCACCACGACGGCGACGAGCTGCAGGGCGTGGTGAACAACAAGGTCATGGTCAGCGTCTCGGGCAGCGCCACGATCGAGGACAAGACCGCCTACCTCGAAGCGATGGACTTCAAGGCGCTGGGGGACTTCTGAGGGGCCCGTCGCGGGAGGTGGCCGGCAGCGCGTCCGCGCCGACGCCCGCCTCGATCGCGGCTGGCATGACGGGGGTGATCGCGACGCTGCGGTTCAGCGGCTCCGAAATGCCGCCCGTGGCGCCGAGGGGCTCGTCGGCGTCACGGCGATTCGCTCTGCGGAGATGAAAGACGGGTCCAGACGTCTTGCAATACTTACGGAACTACAGTGCAATAGATGTCAATCCGCGAGTCCCTTCTTAGCCGTCGTCGCCTTGTGGCGCGCGCCGGCAGCAGCGGCAAAATCCGCAAATGCCGTTATCCCCTTAGAGTTGTGTTAACCTTGTTAACGATCTATCGAGGGGTGCGGTGGAAGGACTTTACCGCGCGCATTCGGGCGGACTATAAGCTGTACGTGCTCCACTGAGAACCACAACATCGGCCGAGGCGAGAGGGCAAGGGACATATGTTTGGTGCGTTGAGCGGGCTGTTCTCGTCGGACATGGCGATCGACCTCGGGACCGCGAACACCCTGGTTTACATCAAGGGCAAGGGCATCGTCCTCAACGAGCCCTCGGTGGTCGCCTACTCGCTCAAGGACGGCAAGAAGCGGGTGCTCGCCGTCGGCGAGGAGGCGCGGCTGATGCTCGGGCGCACTCCCGAGTCGATCCAGGCGATCCGGCCGCTGCGCGACGGGGTGATCGCCGACTTCGAGGTCGCCGAGGAGATGATCAAGCACTTCATGAAGAAGGTGCACCGGCGCGGCGGCTGGGCGAAGCCGAAGGTGCTGGTCTGCGTGCCGCATGGCGCGACCTCGGTGGAGCGTCGGGCGATCCGCGAGAGCGTGCTCGCGGCGGGCGCGCGCAAGGCGGGGCTGATCTCCGAACCGATCGCGGCGGCCATCGGCTCGGGCATGCCGATCGCCGATCCGACCGGCAACATGGTGGTGGACATCGGTGGCGGCACGACGGAGGTGGCGGTGCTGTCGCTCGGCGACGTGGTTTATGCGCGAAGCGTGCGCGTCGGCGGGGATCGCATGGACGAGGCGATCATCAACTACCTGCGCCGGCACCACAACCTGCTGATCGGCGAGGCGACGGCAGAGAAGATCAAGTGCGAGATCGGCACGGCGCGGATGCCCGACGACGGCCGCGGTGCGCGGATGGACGTGCGCGGGCGCGACCTGCTGAACGGCATCCCGAAGGAGATCGAGATCACGCAAGGCCAGATCGCCGAGGCGCTGGCCGAGACGGTGGCGCTGATCGTCGACGGGGTGATGAACGCGCTGGAGCAGACGCCGCCGGATCTGGCCGCCGACATCGTCGACCGCGGGGTGATGCTGACCGGCGGCGGCGCGTTGCTCGGCGACCTCGACCTGGCGCTGCGCGAGCAGACCGGGCTCGCGATCATGGTGGCGGAGGACTCGCTCAACTGTGTCGCGCTCGGCACCGGCAAGTCGCTGGAGTTTGAAACCCAGCTCGCCCATGTGATAGACTTCGGAGCGAACTGAGGCGGGCGCGAGACCTGCCCGGCCGAGGCACGCCGGCGTGTCCTGCAAAGACATCGGCCCGGTAAAAGGCATTGAAACCCGTGGCGCTGCGCAGCGATTCCCCTCCCGACTACCTCCGCGGGCTCCGGCGCGTGCTGTTCGGCACGTTTGTCGTGGTGCTTGTGGCGCTGTTCCTGCTCTGGCGCATCGACAACGCCCGGGTGGAGCAGTTTCGCGTCGATCTCGTGGATACATTCGTGCCGAGCTTCGAGTGGACGACCCGGCCGATCGCCGAGACCACGCGGATGATCGCCGACCTGCGCGCCTACGGCCGGATCTACGAGCAGAACGCCGAGCTGCGCCGCGAGCTGCAGCGGATGCAGGGCTGGCGCGAGGCGGCGCTGCAGCTCGAGCAGAAGAACGCGAAGCTGCTGGCGCTGAACCGGGTGCGGCAGAACCCGCGCCTCAGCTTCGTGACGGCCGAGGTGCTGGCGGATTCCGGCAGCCCGTTCAGCAACTCGGCAATGGTGAACGTCGGGCGGATCGACGGGGTGGAAGACGGTTGGGCGGCGATGGACGGCCTTGGGCTGGTCGGCCGCGTGGCGGGTGTCGGCGAGCGGTCGTCCCGGATCATCCTCGTCACCGATGCGTCGAGCCGGGTGCCGGCGACGATCCGGCCGTCCGGCCAGCGGGCGATGGTGGCGGGCGACAACACCGCCGCGCCGACGCTGGAGTTCCTCGACCAGCAGGACGAGCTGCGCCCCGGCGACCGGGTGGTCAGCTCGGGCGACGGCGGCATCTATCCGCCGGACATCCTGATCGGCCAGGTCTATATCGGCAAGGACGGCCGCGCCCGGGTGCGCCTCGCCGCCGATACCCGCCGGCTCGAATTCGTCCGCGTGGTGCGCTCGGTGCCGGCGCCGGAGGTGGACGGGCCCGGCGGACTGATCGGCCCGTTGCAGCCGGGCGCGCCGGTGGCGGACGCCGGCACCGGAGGCGGGCAATGAGCGCCGGGCTGTCCCGGGGGGTGGAGGCCGTGCTGCTGCCGGCGATCGGCGTCGTCGCGCTCGTCGGCATGACCATGCCGCTCGATCCCGGCCGGCTGACGCCGCCGGATCTGGTGTTCTGCCTGATGATCGCCTGGGTGGTGCGGCGGCCGGACCGGGTGCCGGTCTGGGCCGCGCCGCTGCTCGGGCTGCTCGGCGATGCGCTGCTGATGCGGCCGATCGGGCTCGGTGCGCTCGGTCTGATGCTCGCGACCGAGGTATTCCGCGGCCGCGCGACCGCGCTGCAGGCGGCGCCGTTCCCCCTCGAATGGCTGGCCGCCGCCTTGGGCTACGTCGCGATGCTGCTCGGCATGCGCCTCGTGCTCGGCGCCACCTTTGCCGGCGGGCCGGGGCTCGGCCGGCTCGGGATCGCCGCCGCGGCGACCGCCGCCGCCTATCCGCTGGTGGTGCTCGGCCTCGTCTGGTGCCTCGGCCTCCGGCCGCGGGGAGGCAAGACATGAGCGGGATCGGCCGCCGCGCCGTCATGCTGCTCGGCCTGCAGGCCGGACTGGCCGGCGCGCTCGCCTGGCGGATGCGCGACCTGCAGATCGTGCAGGGCGACAAGTACAAGCTGCTGGCGGAGGAGAACCGCATCAACCTGCGGCTGATCCCGCCGGCCCGCGGCCTCATCACCGACCGCACCGGGGCGCTGATCGCCGGCAACCGGCAGAACTATCGCATCGTCATGGTGCGCGAGCAGGCGCGCGACACCGCCGCGGTGCTGGCGCGCCTCGCCGAGATCATCGACCTGCCGCCCGACCGGCAGGAACGCGCGATCAAGGAGATGGCCGGGCGCAGCCCGTTCGTGCCGGTGGTGGTGGCCGAGCACCTGACGTGGGACGATGTGGTGCGGGTCTCGGCCAACGCGCCGGTCCTGCCCGGGGTCGACGCCGAGGTGGGCCTCAGCCGCTTCTATCCCGACGGGCTCTCGACCGCGCATGTGGTGGGCTATGTCGGGCCGGTCTCCGACGCGGACCTCGCCAAGATGGAGAGCCCCGACCCGGTGCTGCAGATCCCGCGCTTCCAGATCGGCAAGACCGGGATCGAGCAGAAGCTCGAGGCCGACCTGCGCGGCGAGGCGGGCACGCTGCGGATCGAGGTGAGCGCCTCGGGCCGGGTGATGCGCGAGCTCGGCCGCGTGGAGGGCACGCCGGGACAGGACATCGAGCTCACGCTCGACAAGGGCCTGCAGGACTATGCCATGCGCCGGATGGCGGGCCAGAGCGCGGCGGCAGCGGTGATCGACGTGACGAACGGCGACATCGTGGCGCTGGCTTCCGCGCCCGGCTTCGATCCGAACAGCTTCGTCTTCGGCATCTCGTCGCCGGAGTGGAAGGGGCTGCTGGCCGACGAGTACCGGCCGCTCGCCAACAAGACGGTGACCGGCACCTATCCGCCCGGCTCGACCTTCAAGGTGGCGATGGCGCTCGCCGCGCTGGAGGCGGGGGTGGTGAGCCCGCGGGATTCAGTGAGCTGCCCGGGGTTCACCCAGCTCGGCAACCGGCGGTTTCACTGCTGGAAGCATGGCGGCCACGGCCGGGTCGACCTGCGGCGCAGCCTCGCGCAGTCCTGCGACTGCTTCTATTACGAGATGGGCCGCCGGCTCGGACCGGATCGGATCAGCGCCATGGCGCACCGGCTGGGCCTCGGGGTGGCACACGACCTGCCGATGCCGGCGGTCTCGGCCGGCAACATGCCCGATGCGGCCTGGAAGAAGGCGAACCGCCGGGAGGCCTGGACGACCGGCGACAGCTTCAACTACGGCATCGGCCAGGGCTTCACCCTCGCCTCGCCGCTGCAGCTCGCGCTGATGGCGGCGCGGGTGGCGAGCGGCCTCGACCTCACGCCGCGGCTGATCCGCTCGGTGGGCGGGGTCGCGGCGGCGGCGCCGGCGCCCGTGGCGCTCGACATCGACCCGGTGCACCTGCACGCGGTGCGCGACGGGATGTATGCGGTTTCCAACGAGGGCACGGCGTTCCGCTCGCGCATCGTCGATCCGGCGATGCTGATGGCGGGCAAGACCGGCACCAGCCAGGTGCGGATCATCTCCGCGGCCGAGCGGGCGGCGGGCGTCACCTCGAACGACCAGCTGCCGTGGAAGCGGCGGGATCACGCGCTGTTCGTCTGCTACGCGCCCTACGACAAGCCGAAATACGCGGTGGCGCAGATCGTCGAGCATGGCGGGGGCGGCTCGGCCGTGGCAGCGCCGATCGCCCGCGACATCCTGCTCTATGCGCTCTGCGGCGGCCTCGCGCCGCTGACCGCCTATCCGGCGGAACAGCGCGAGGCGATCGAGAAGGAGCGCGCGGCGATGCAGCCCGAGGGTCAGGAGGCCGCGGCGGCACCCGTGCGGGACCGCGCGTGACGGGCGCTGCGCCAGCGTCCGCGAGAGCGGCGGCGTCGGCCCGCCCGCGCACGGGCGTCGGGGATGGTTCCGGCGTTGCTGGAAGGTCCGGCTGGGACGCTCCGTCAAGGCGCCTCTGCCGGTGGGATGAGCCGGGTCGGGCCGGCCTCAAGGGTGAAGGCGCGGCCATGCCGCCGGTAAGCCCGTCGCAACCCGGTGCGGAAGGGGCGGGGCGATGAGCGTGGCGGAGCGGGACGGCATCCTGCGCAAGCTGCTGCTGGTGAACTGGTCGCTGGTGCTCCTGCTCTGCGCGGTCGCGACGGCGGGCTTTCTCATGCTCTATTCCGTCGCCGGCGGCTCGCTCGACCCGTGGGCCGACGCCCAGATGGTGCGCTTCGCGGTCGGGCTGGCCATCATGCTCGGGATCGGCCTCGTCGACATCCGCTTCTGGCGCTGGATGGCGCCGTTCGCCTACGCGGTGTCGCTGGTGCTGCTCGTCGCCGTCGACGTGATGGGGGTGATCGGCATGGGCGCACAGCGCTGGATCGCGCTCGGGCCGCTGCAGATCCAGCCGTCGGAGATGATGAAGATCGCCCTCGTGATGGCGCTGGCCGCCTACTACGCGAAGCTGCCGGTCGAGAAGGTGTCGCGGCCGCTCTGGGTGATCCTGCCGCTCGTCCTGATCCTGATGCCGGTGGCGCTGGTGATGGAGCAGCCGGACCTCGGCACCGCGATCCTGCTGCTCGCCGGCGGCGGCGCGGTGATGTTCCTCGCGGGCGTCAGCCTCTGGTACTTCGGCGCGGCGCTGGCGCTCGGCGGCGGGCTCGTCACCGCCGTGCTGAAGTCGCAGGGCACCGACTGGCAGCTGATCGAGGACTATCAGTTCCGCCGGATCTTCACGTTCCTCGACCCGTCCGCCGACCCGCTCGGCGCCGGCTATCACATCACCCAGGCAAAGATCGCCATGGGCTCGGGCGGCCTGCTCGGCAAGGGCTACATGCAGGGCACGCAGGCCCGGCTCAACTTCCTGCCGGAGAAGCACACCGATTTCATCTTCACCACGCTGGCCGAAGAGTTCGGCTATGTCGGGACGACGACGATCCTGGTGCTCTACCTGCTCATCATCGTGTTCTGCATCGTCTCGGCGGCCTCGAACCGCGACCGCTTCGGTGCATTGCTGACCGGGGGCATCGCCATGAGCTTCTTCCTGCTCTTTGCGGTGAACATGGGTATGGTGATGGGGCTGATGCCGGTGGTGGGCGTGCCGTTGCCGCTCATCTCCTACGGCGGGTCGGCGATGCTGGTGCTGCTGGCGGCCTTCGGGCTGGTGCAGAGCGCGCACATCCACCGGCCGCGCGGCAACGACTGAGCGAAGGGGGACGACCATGGCGCCGCGCATCCTGTTCTCGGCCCCCGAGGGGCAGTGGCCGCTGTGGCGGCCGCACCTGCTCGCGGCCTTCGCCGACGCCGGGCTCGACGTGACGCTGACCGACGATCCGTCGGGGCCCTGGACCTTCGACTACGTGGTCTACGCCCCCGGCGGGCCGGTGGACGACTTCGCGCCGTTCGAGCGGGTGAAGGCGGTGCTCTCGCTCTGGGCCGGGGTCGAGACGATCGTCGGTGACAGCTCGATCGTCGTGCCGCTCTGCCGCATGGTCGACGAGGGGCTGACCCGCGGCATGGTGGAATGGGTGACGGCGCACGTCATGCGCTACCACCTCGGCACCGATGCGCACGTGCTGGGCCAGGACGGGGTCTGGCGCCATGGCGTCGTGCCGCCGCTCGCGCCGGATCGCGCGGTGGGCATCCTCGGGCTCGGCGAGCTGGGTCGCGCGGTGGCCGCGACGCTGGCGGGCCTCGGCTTCCGCGTCACCGGCTGGAGCCGCGGTCCGCGCGAGCTGGCCGGGGTCGAAACCCGCAGCGGCGCCGACGGGCTCGACGACGTGCTCGCGGAGGCGGAGATCCTCGTGCTGCTGCTGCCCGCGACGGCGGCGACCGAAGGGCTGATCGACGCCCGTGCGCTGGCCCGGCTGCCGCGCGGCGCGCGCATCATCAATGCCGGACGCGGGCCACTGATCGACGACGCCGCGCTCCTGAAGGCGCTCGACAACGGCCATGTCGCGCACGCCACGCTCGACGTCTTCCGCGACGAGCCGCTGCCGCCTTCGCATCCGTTCTGGGCGCATCCGCAGATCACCGTCACGCCGCACGTCGCGGCGGCGACCCGGCCGGCGAGCGCGTCGCTCGCAGTGGCCGAGAACGTTCGGCGTGGCGAGGCGGGGCTCGCGTTCCTGCACGTGGTGAACCGGGCGGAGGGGTATTGAGCGGCCCGGTTCCGCCGGCAAGCGACAACGAGCGTACCCGGCTCGCCGCGAATGCTCTGGACCGTGCGTCGACGGCCTGTCTGGCGGTGGGGATCTTTGCGCGGCTCTCCGCCGCGACGCTCGGCAGCGCGCATGTCCCGCTGCTCGGGATCGTGGTCTCGTTCGCAGGATGGCTCGCGGCGGCAATCATGCCACATATGGCGGCGCGGCGTGTGCCGGAGGATTGAGGCCATGACGGCCGGTTGGGTGGTGTTCGGGCTGGTCATGCCCGCCATCGTCGCGGGCGTTGGCTGGCTCGGGGTGCTCGCCAACGAACGCTATCTGCGCGGGCAGGAGGCGAAGCGAGCGCGGGCCGCCGAATAGCTCGGCCGAGCGGTCCTCAGCGCAGCCGGGGCGGACGGTTCTCCCGCACGGGCGCGGGCTCTTCCACCGGCGCCGGCATCTCGAAGCGCAGGCCCTCCCGCGCGACCGCGGCTGCAAGGGCTGATCCTGCGTCCGGAAAGGTCACGTCGAGCGCCGCGTCGTCGAGGCCCGAGAAGCGCACCGCCTCGGCAACCGCCGCCGCCATCGCCGGACGTGCCGCCACCGGCACGCCGACGAGCGCGAGCAGCAGCGCGGGCGGGCCGTCGCCGAGGCGCGCGGAGACGAGATGGGCGCTCGCCAGCCGGTCGGCCATCGCGGCGAGCTTCGGCCCGAGCGCATCGAGGAGCGGCCGCGGCACGATCCCCGGAGGGCCGATGTCGCTGGCCCGCGCCGAGGCTTCGGGCACCGCCTCCGCCGCGATCCGCGCCAGCCAGTCGACGGCCTCGGGCGGCAGCAGCGCCGCCGACGGCGCCCCGAGGTTCAGCGCGAGGCCGGTGCCGTGGCCGGCGAGCAGCGCCACCAGCCGGCGGCCGGTCAGCGCGGCGAAGTCGGCCGGCGCGCCGAGGAATTCCGCCATCCGGTCGTCGCGGTCGAAGGCCAGCACCACCGGGCCGTCGCTCAGCCCGAAAATCTGCGGCTCGATCCGCTCGTCCTCCGGTGGCGCGGCCAGCGGCACGATCAGCTCGGTGTCGAGGATGCGCTCGTGGAAGCGCAGGCGCAGCGCGGCGTCTTCCGGGGCGGCCTCGTGGGCGGCGTGGGCGAGATCGAGCGGGGTCTGCATCAGGCGACGGTCTCCAGCAGGGCGGCCACACGGGTGCGCAGCTCCGGCACCACCTCCGCCTCGAACCACGGGTTGCGCTTCAGCCAGCCGGTGTTGCGCCAGCTCGGATGCGGCAGCGGCAGCAGGGCGGGCAGGGCGTTCCGCCAGTCCGCCACGGCCTGAGTGACCGGCCGGGCACGGCCGAGGTGCCAGCGCTGCGCGTGGCCGCCGATCAGCAGCGTCAGCCGCACCCCCGGCATCACCGCCAGCGCCCGTTCGCGCCAGAGCGTCGCGCAGAGCGCGGGCGGCGGCAGGTCGGAGCCGCCGGCATCGTAGCCGGGAAAGCAGAACGCCATCGGCAGCACGGCAAACCGACGCCGGTCATAGAACGTCGCCCGGTCCACCCCGAGCCAGTCGCGCAGCCGGTCGCCCGAGCGATCGTCGAACGGCCGCCCGAGCGCATGCACCTGCGCGCCCGGCGCCTGCCCGCACAGCAGGATCGGCGCGGTCGCCGACAGCCACGGCACCGGCCGTGGCGCATGGTGGGTTCGGGTGGCGGCAAACCGCCCGGCGCAGGCGCGGCAGGCGAGCACTTCCTCGGTGAGGCGCGCGAGGCCGTCGGCAGGCAACACGGGGGCGGAAGGCGCGGGCATGACCGGGGAGGTAGTCCGCCCGGCGCGCCGGCGCAACGGCCCGCAGTCGGCGCGGTTGCCGCTACAGGCGCGCGCCCGCCACGCGGGGGACGCAGCATGTTGATGCCGCGGGACGAACACACCGCGAACGCCGCTCTTTCCTTTCCCGCGCCGCGGCATTAACTTCGGGGCATGAGCTGGACGAGCGACGAGGCGGACGCCTTCGAGGCGGCAGCGCAGGCGAGGCCGCCGCTTCGCCTGTCGGAGCGTGCCATGCCCGGCGGTGCGCCGGTGGCCGGTCCCTGGCTCGACGGGCTGAACCCGGCGCAGCGCGCGGCGGTCGAGGCGATCGACGGGCCGGTGCTGGTGCTCGCCGGCGCGGGCACCGGCAAGACCCGGGCGCTCACGGCGCGAATCGCGCATATTCTTGCGGCCCGCCGGGCGCGGCCGAACGAGATCCTCGCCGTCACCTTCACCAACAAGGCGGCGCGCGAGATGCGCCACCGCATCGGCGGGCTGGTCGGCGGCGTGGTCGAGGGGATGCCGTGGCTCGGCACCTTCCACTCGCTTTCGGTCAGGATCCTGCGCCGCCACGCCGAGCTGGTCGGGCTGAAGTCGAACTTCACCATCCTCGACACCGACGACCAGGTGCGCCTGCTGAAGCAGCTGGTGCAGGCCGCCGGCATCGACGAGAAGCGCTGGCCGCCGCGGATGCTCGCGGGGCTCATCGACGGCTGGAAGAACCGCGCGCTCGGGCCGGACAAGGTGCCGGCGTCCGAGGCATCGGCCTACGCGCACCGCGGCACCGAGCTTTATGCCGAGTACCAGGAGCGGCTGCGGACGCTCAACGCCTGCGATTTCGGCGACCTGCTGCTGCATGTCGTGCATATCCTGCAGGGGCACGACGACGTGCTGGAGCAGTACCGCCGCTGGTTCCGCTACATCCTCGTCGACGAGTACCAGGACACCAACGTCGCGCAGTACCTGTGGCTCCGCCTGCTGGCCGGCGGGCATCGCAACATCTGCTGCGTCGGCGACGACGACCAGTCGATCTACGGCTGGCGCGGCGCCGAGGTCGGCAACATCCTGCGCTTCGAGAAGGATTTCCCCGGCGCGCAGGTGATCCGGCTGGAGCAGAACTATCGCTCGACGCCGCATATCCTCGCCGCCGCCTCCGGGGTCATCGCCGGCAACGAGAGCCGGCTCGGCAAGACGCTCTGGACCGACGTCGCCGAGGGCGAGAAGGTCCGCCTCATCGGCCACTGGGACGGCGAGGAGGAGGCGCGCTGGATCGGCGAGGAGATCGAGGCGCTGGGGCACGGCACCCGCGGCCTCGCGCCGGTCGATTCCGATGGCATCGCCATCCTGGTGCGCGCCTCGCACCAGATGCGGGCGTTCGAGGACAGGTTCCTCACCATCGGGCTGCCCTACCGGGTGATCGGCGGCCCGCGGTTCTACGAGCGGCAGGAAATCCGCGACGCCATGGCGTATTTCCGCGTCGCGGTGTCGCCGGACGACGGGCTGGCGTTCGAGCGGATCGTCAACGTGCCGAAGCGCGGCCTCGGCGACAAGGCGGTGCAGGAGATCAACCGCACCGCGCGTGCGGCCGGGGTGTCGCTGCTGGAAGGCGCGCGGCTGCTGGTCGAGCGGGCGGGTCTGCCGCCGCGGGCGCGCAACGCGCTGGGCGAGCTTGTCGCCGGCTTCGACCGCTGGCACGCCGCGATCCGGCGGGGCGAGCCCGGGCACGTCGATCTGGCCGAGCAGATCCTCGACGAAAGCGGCTACACCGAGATGTGGAAGGCCGAGCGCACGCCCGATGCGGTCGGCCGGCTCGAAAACCTCAAGGAGCTGGTGAAGGCACTGAACGAGTTCGAGAACCTGCAGGGATTTCTCGAGCACGTCAGCCTCGTCATGGACAACGACGCCGAAGATGGCGGCGCCAAGGTGTCGATCATGACGCTGCATGGGGCGAAGGGGCTGGAGTTTCCCGTGGTGTTCCTGCCCGGCTGGGAGGACGGCCTGTTCCCGTCGCAGCGCTCGATGGACGAGAGCGGGCTGAAGGGTCTCGAGGAAGAGCGCCGGCTCGCCTACGTCGGCATCACCCGGGCGCGCGCGCTCTGTACCATCTCCTTCGCGGCGAACCGCCGGGTCTACAACCAGTGGCAGTCGCAGCTGCCGTCGCGCTTCATCGACGAGCTGCCCGCCGAACACGTCGACGTGCTGACCCCGCCCGGCCTCTATGGCGGCGGTTTCGGCGCGGCGGCGCCGGTCGGGCGGTCGCCGGAGTCGGCGCTGGTCGACGCGGCGGCCAAGGCCGATGTCTACAACTCCCCCGGCTGGCGGCGGATGCAGGCGCGCGCCGGCGCCCGCGGCACCTCGCAGCCGCAGGAGGCGAAGAACATGGTGATCGACGCCACAGCGCTGCCCGCCTTCGATGTCGGCACTCGGGTGTTTCACCAGAAGTTCGGCTATGGCACCGTCGTCGGGGTGGAGGGCGACAAGCTCGCCATCGAGTTCGAGAAGGCCGGCCGCAAGAACATCGTTGCGCGATTCGTCGTGGCGGCGGACGACGTGCCGTTCTGAGCCGAGCCGGCATCCGGTCCCTGCATTTCCGAGCCAGCCGGCGGCCGCCTCCCGATCAGTCCATTGGATTTGATGCAACCGGCCTGTGCGCGTTGGGCGCGCGCCGGCATCGACCGAATGGGTGAATTGACAGATCGGAAAGGCGGCTCAAGATCGCAAGACGATAGGCGAGTGCCGATCGAGTGTGCGAGGAGACTGCGATGAGCGGAGACATTCCGAACGAGGCGGCACCGGACGGTCCGGCCAATCCGGATCGGCGCGCGGCTCTGGCGACCATGGGCATGTATGCCGGCGTCACGGCACCGGCGGTGGTGGCTCTGCTCACCGCCGATGCCTCGGAGGCCTGGGCGACCAGCGGCAAGACCGGGCCGAAGCGGCCGGGACAGCCGTCGCGCGGGCGGTCCCGCCGGTGATGGCGCATTAGGCGCAAGCGGCGCGGGCGGCTCCGAAATTCCCATGCTGGACAATCCGATCGCGCCGGAGGCGCACCCCTGCGCGCGCCTGGGCGCGCTGCTCGAACCTGTGGCCGCGCCCGACCTATCGGGCGAGCCGCGCCCCGTTGCGGTCGATCCGGCCGTGCTCGCGGTTGCCGGGCGATACCATCTGGTGCCGGCGCTGGCCTCGGCGCTGGCACGGCGGGGCGTCCGGCCCGACGAGCCGGAGCTTGCCGCCTATCTCGACGCGATGCACGCGCTGAACGCGCGGCGCAACGCGCGCCTGATGGCGGAGGCGGGCGACATCGCGGCGGCGCTCGTCGCTGCGGGCGTCCGGCCGCTGTTCCTGAAGGGCACGGCGCTGCTGCTGCTCGGCCTGCACGCCGATCCGGCGAGCCGGTTTCTCGGGGACATCGACATCCTCGTCCCGCCGGACCAGATCGAGGCGGCCGCCGGGGCGATCGCGGCGCTCGGGTTCGCCTGCGTCTCGTCCGCGCCGGCGCATGTGCACGACCGGGTGAAGCTCGCGCACCCGGACCGGCCGGCCGCGGTCGAGCTGCACCACCCGGCGGTTCCCGGCCACCTCGCCGGGCCGCTCGGCGCCGACGCCATGCGGGCCGCGGCCCGACCCGTCGCGGCCCTGCCCGGTGCGAGCGTGCCGTCGGCCACCGACCTCGTGCTTCACAATGTCCTGCACGGCATGCTGCACGACTGGAATTTCGCGATGGCCGAGCTGCCGCTGCGTGACGCGCTCGACCTCGCGCTGGTCGGCCGGGCGGGCGGGGTCGACTGGAACGCGGTCGCCGCGCGGATCGAGCGCGCGCCGCAGGGCGCCGCGGCGCTTGCCTTCGCCCTCGCCGCCACGCGGGAGGCGCTGCCCTGGTGCGACCTGCCGGAGCTGCCGGTCTCCGGCGCGTCCGCCCGGGCGCTCCGCGCCTGGCGCGACCGGCGCGGCGCGCCCACGGGACGGGTCCGCCGCCGCCTCGCCAACGTGGCGGAGCACTCCGGCCGGGCGTGGCGCGGCCTCAACCGCGCCCTGCACGGCGCCGGAGTCCTGGCGTGACGACGGTCAGAGCCTATCCCTTCGCCCGGCACCTCGTCATCGACCGTGGCGCCGCGGCGCCACTGCTGCTGCTCGACCCCGCCGGCCGGGCGATCTGGGAGTCGCTCGACGCGGGCGACTTTGGCGGCGACGTCCCCGAAGCCGTGCGTGCCGCCCGCATCCCGGCGCTGGCCGACCCGTCGCCGGCCGCCCCGCGCCTGCGTCGCGCCCGGTGGCCGCGCCGTCGCACCTACGCCTTCGCGGGGCCCGCCGTCGTGCTCGACTGTGCCGACGAGGAGATCCTCGACCTGATGCACCCGCGCCTCGCACATGCCGAGACGCAGGCGCCCGCCGCCGCGACGCTCCACCTGCGCCGCACCGCCACCGGCTTTGCCCTCATCGAGCAGGGCCGGCCGCCCGAGCACCACCACCGCGCCGAGGCGCTGGTCGGGGCCGTCGTCCGCCGGCTGGTGGAGATCGGTGCCGGCCGCGCCGACTGGGCTGCCGTGCTGCACGCCGCCGCCGTTGCCGATGGGGCCGGCGGCGCCATCGTGCTGCCCGGCGCCTGCGGTCGCGGCAAGAGCACGCTGACCGCCGCGCTGGTCGGGGCGGGGGCGGCCTACCTCAGCGACGACTGCGTGCCGCTCGACGCGCTCGGCCGCGCCGTCGCCGTCCCGTTCAGCCTGTGCCTGAAGCAATCCGGCTGGGCGGCGGGCGAGGCCGTGCTGCCCGCCTCCGCCGCCGCGCCGGTCTTCCACTGCGCCGAGCGCGGTCCCTGCCGCTATGTCGCGCCGCCGCGCGTCGCCGCCCGGCCGCTGCCGCTGACGGCCTTCGTGTTCCCGAGCTATGCCGAGGGCGCGCGCCTCACGCTCGCGCCCATGCCGCCGGAAGAGACGCTGGCCGCGCTGGTCGCCGGCCGCGCCTGGCTCGCCCGCGACCCCGCCGGCCTCGCCACCGCCCTCGCCGCCATCGAGCGCACCCCGGCCTGGCGCCTCGGCTATGGCAGCACCGCCGACGCGCTCTCGGCGATCGGGGACATCACCGCCGCCCGCCACGCCGCGGAATAGGCCGTCAGATGGTCCGCCCGCCGTCGACCTCGAGCACGACGCCGGTCACGAACGCCGCCTCGTCCGACCCGAGATAGACGCAGGCTCCCGCCACGTCCTCCGGCGTCGACAGGCGCCCGAGCGGGATGGTGGCGACGAACCGCGCCCGGTTCTCCGGCGTGTCCGGCACCCCCATGAAGCTCTCGAGCAAACCCGTCGCGCCCATCACCGGCGCGATGCAGTTCACCCGGATCGCGTCCGGCGCCAGTTCCGCTGCCAGCGAGCGAGACACCAGGTTTACCGCGCCCTTTGAAGCGTTGTACCAGGTGAGCCCCGGGCGCGGCCGGATGCCCGCCGTCGAGCCGATGTTGAGCATCACCCCGCCGCCCTGTGCCCGCATCAGCGGCACCACCGCCCGGGTCATCAGGAAGATCGCCTTCACGTTGATCGCGAAGATCCGGTCGAAATCCGCCTCGCTCACCTCCATCAGCGGCCGGTTGCGATGGGTCCAGCCGGCGTTGTTCACGACGATGTCGAGCCGCCCGCCCTCGGATGCCGCCTGCACCGCCGCCTCTATGTCGTCGGCGCGGGTCACGTCGCCGACGACGACGCGTGCGCCCGTCTGCTCCGCCACCCGGCTGGCGGCGGCGCCGTCGAGATCGAGGATCGTCACCGCCGCGCCTTCGCGCGCATAGGCCGCGGCGATGCCCGCGCCAAAGCCCGAGCCGCCGCCGGTGACGAGCGCCGACTTGCCCGCCAGCCGCTCAGCCATGGTTCAGGATCACGGTCTTCGTGGTGGTGAAGCCGTGCAGCGCCTCCATCCCCTTTTCCCGGCCGTGGCCGGAACGCCCGGTGCCGCCGAACGGCAGCTCGATTCCCGACCCGGCGCCGTAACCGTTGACGAACACCTGGCCCGCGCGCAGCGCCGTCGCCATCCGCATCTGCCGCCCGCCGTTCTCGGTCCAGACGCCGGCCACCAGACCGAACGCCGTGCCGTTGGCGATCCGCACCGCGTCGGCCTCGTCCTCGAACGGCAAGAGCGCCAGCACCGGCCCGAACACCTCCTGCTGCGCCAGCGGGTGATGCTCCGGCACCGGCCCGTAGAGGCGCGGCGCCACGTAGTAGCCACCCGCGGGCAGGCCGTCCGCCGAACGGCCCTCGGCGATCAGCGGCAGGCCATCCATGTCGGCGCGCGCGAGAAAGCTGCGCACCCGGTCCAGTTGCGCCGCCGAGATCAGCGGCCCGCAGTCGGCATTGAGGTACGACGGCGCGAGGCAGAGCCTCGGCAAACTCCTCGGCCAGCCGCGGCACCAGTGTGTCGAGCAGGCTGCGCTCCACCAGCAGGCGGCTGCCCGCCGAGCAGGTCTGGCCGGCGTTCTGCACGATGGCGTTGAGGATCACCGGCAGCGCCTTGTCGAGATCCGCGTCGGCGAAGACGATCTGCGGCGACTTGCCGCCCAGCTCCAGCGTGCAGGCGCGGTGGTGCTCGGCGCACGCCTTCTGCACCAGCGTGCCGGTTTCGGGCGAGCCGGTGAACGACAGGAAGTCGATGCCCGGATGCGCCGCCAGCGCCGCGCCGGCCTCCTCGCCGAGGCCGGTCACGACGTTGAGCGCCCCGTCGGGCAGGCCCGCCTGCTTGGCCAGCGCCGCGAGGCGCAGCACCGTCTGGCACGCCTCCTCCGCCGGTTTGAGCACGCAGGCGTTGCCGGCGGCGAGCGCGGGTGCCAGCGTGCGGCCGAACATCTGCGCCGGATAGTTCCACGGGATGATGTGTCCGGTCACGCCATGCGGCACCCGCTGCACCAGCACCGTCAGGCCCGGCTGACAGGGGATGGTCTCGCCATGCAGCTTGTCGGCGGCCCCGGCGTAGAACTCGAAATAGCGCGCCACCGCCGCGATGTCGGCGCGCGCCTGCTTCAGCGGCTTGCCGCAGTCCTGTGCCTCGGAGGCGACGAGATCTTCGGCGTGCGTCTGGATCAGCGCGGCGAAGCGGGCGAGGATGCGGCCGCGATCGACCGGCGCGGTGCGGCCCCACGGGCCCTCGAAGGCCGCGCGCGCCGCCGAGACGGCCGCGTCGATGTCGTCGGGACCGCCGCGGGCGATGGAGCCCGTGACCTCGCCGGTGTCGGGCGCGTGGACGGGAAGAAGGTCGCCGGAGGCGGCGGCGCGCCATTCCCCGGCGGCAAGGATGGTCGCGGTGTGAACGGGGTCGTGGATCATGCGGCCTCCCGATGTTGGAGTGAGCGGGATCGGCGGCCCCGCGCGCCGGAAAGCGCCGGGACCGCGGCACCGGGCACCGGCACCAATGCGATCCGGTCGGACGGCCTTCGGCCGGGGCTGCGAGCAGGTCGTCGACCAGCGGGCCCGCCTCGCTGTGCACGCGGATCGCGCGGACATGGCCCGGCATCCGCCAGGCGCAAGAACGGCACAAGGACCGTCGTCACCGATGCCATCGGCTGCGGCCTCCCCCCGGTCGATTGTCGTTCGTTTTGCCGGAAACGATAGAGCGGGAGAGGGGCCGCCGCAACCCGCGCGGGAAATTTCGCAGGTTCACCCGCGCGGCGGCTTCGGGCATCCTCGGCGCCCCGCCCAACCGAGCCGGAGCCTTCACCATGCCCGCCGCCCTCTCGCCGTCCCGCACCGATCCGGCCCCGGTGCTCGCGGAGCTGCGCCTCCTGCTCGGCGACCGGCTCTCGACCGCGGCGGCGGTGCGCGCGCAGCACGGCAAGGACCTGACCTATCACGCGGGCCACGCGCCGGACGCCGTTGCCTTTCCGCGCAGCACGGAGGAGGTCGCGGCGATCGTCCGCGCCTGCGCCCGGTCGGGTGTGCCGATCGTGCCCTATGGCACCGGCACTTCGCTCGAAGGCCACATCGCCGCGCTCGAGGGCGGGATCACGGTGGACCTGTCCGGCATGGACCGCATCCTCGAGGCCAATGCCGAGGACATGGACGCCCGCGTCGAGGCCGGCGTCACGCGCAAGGCGCTGAACGCCCACCTGCGCGACCGCGGCCTGTTCTTCCCGATCGACCCCGGCGCCGATGCGTCGATCGGCGGCATGGCCGCGACCCGCGCCTCGGGCACCAACGCCGTGCGCTATGGCACCATGCGCGAGAACGTGCTCGGGCTCACCGTCGTCACCCCGACGGGCACGGTGATCCGCACCGGCACGCGCGCGCGCAAGTCCGCCGCCGGCTACGACCTGACCCGCCTCTATGTCGGCTCGGAAGGGACGCTCGGCATCATCACCGAGGTGCAGGTCCGCCTGCACGGCGTGCCGGAGGCGATCTCCGCCGCCGTCGCCCCGTTTGAGACGCTGGAGGGCGCGGTCGACACGGTGATCGCCACCATCCAGTCCGGCGTGCCGGTCTCGCGCATCGAGCTGCTCGACGCGCTGCAGATGCGGGCGGTCAATGCCTACTCCAAACTCGCCTACCCGGAGCGGCCGACGCTGTTCTTCGAGTTCAACGGCACCCCGGCGGGTGTCGAGGAGCAGGCGCGGCTGGTCGAGGAGATCGCTGCGGGCTTCGGTGCCGGCGCCTTCCACTGGGCGACCCGGCCGGAGGATCGGTCGCGCCTCTGGCAGGCGCGCCATGACGTGCTCTGGGCCACCAAGATGCTGCGCCCGGGCGCAGAGATGAAGTCGACCGACGTCTGCGTGCCGATCTCGCGCCTCGCCGAGGCGGTGCTCGCCGCCCGCGCCGATGCCGAGGCCGCGGGCTTTGCCGCGCCGATCGTCGGCCATGTCGGGGATGGCAACTTTCACATGAGCTTTCTCATCGACGTGAACGATCCTGCCGAGATGGCCGCCGCCGAGGCGGTCAACGACAAGGTGGTGATGCGCGCGCTCGACCTCGGCGGCACCTGCACCGGCGAGCACGGCGTGGGCTCCGGCAAGATGCGCCACCTCGAGGCCGAGCACGGCGCGGGCATCGAGATCATGCGGGCGATCAAGCGCGCGCTCGATCCCGGCAACATCATGAACCCCGGCAAGATCTTCCGCCTCGACCCCGCCGCCGCCTTCCCGGAGCGCTGACGCCGATGCCGAGCCTCTTGGCCTATCTCCTCGTCGTTGCCGCCGGCGTCAGCGTGGCACTGCAGCAGGTGCTGAACGCGAACCTGCGCGCCGAGATCGGCTCGCCGTGGTGGGCGGGCGTCGTGAGCTATGTCGGTGGCCTGCTCGCCATCACCCTCGCGGCGCTTCTCGTCGATGGTCCGCGCCTGCCGCTGCCGTCGGCCGGCAGCACGTGGCTGTCGTGGACCGGCGGCCTCTTCGGCGCGATCTTCATCGCCGTCGTCGTGCTGATGGTGCCGCGCTTCGGCGCCGCCACGGTGCTCGCGCTCATCGTCGTCGGCCAGATGCTGGGCTCGCTCGCCTTCGACCACTTCGGCATCCTCGGCCTCGCGCAGCAGCCGGCGAGCCCCCTGCGCCTCGCCGGCGCCGCCTGCCTGATCCTCGGCGTCGTGCTGATCCGGTTCTGACCGGCGGCGGCGCCCGTCTCGACACGCGGTCGGCCAAGCTGTCCCGCAGCAATTGCGGGACGGCGAACTTCCAGGCGCAATTTCAGAACGATACCTGGCGTCCCTCCCGGTTTTCACGCCCGCGGCGCCTGCCGCTTGACCTTTCCCCAATCCGCCCGCTACCCCAAGCCTCGGCCCCTCGCTCGGAGACGCCCATGGACCCTGCCTATGGCCTGCGCTTCTTCGGCGCGCTCTTTGCGATCATGAACCCGCTCATGGTCCTGCCGCTGTTCCTCGCGCTGACCGACCGCTTCACGCCGGCCGACCAGCGCCGCACCGCGCTTTCCGTCACCTTCTACGCGGCGGTCATGTGCGCGGTGATCTCCATTGCCGGAACCTCGATCCTCGCCTTCTTCGGCGTGCGCATCGACGACTTCCGCATCGCGGGCGGGCTCGTGCTGGCGATCATCGCCCTCAACATGCTGAACGGCGCCGGCAACCCGGCGCACGAGGGCGGCCAGAACGAGGCGGTGGAACCGACCCGCGTCGATGCCGTCGCGTTCTATCCGCTCACCTTCCCGATGGTGATCGGCCCCGGCACCATCACCACGCTGCTCGTCTTCGTGCAGGAGGCGCGCACGCCGCTCGGCTACGCCGTCTTTGCCGGGGTGGTCCTCTTCACGGTCGCGCTCCTCGGCACGGTGCTCCACTTCGCCGCCGCGATCGGCGAACACCTCTCGGCGACGCTGCGCGTCATCATCTCCCGCCTGATGGGAATGATCCTGCTCGCGCTCGCCGTCGGCATGTTCACCGCCGGCCTGAAGGCCCTGCTGCCGGGCCTCGGCTGACGCCCGGGTTTGCCTTCCGTCGCGCGAGCGCTTACACCCCGCGGCAACCCGCGATACCCGAGAGGCGACTCCCATGGCCACCCCGCAGTACGTCTTCCACATGGACGGCCTCTCCAAGGCCTATCCCGGTGGCAAGAAGGTGTTCGAGAACATCCGCCTCTCCTTCCTGCCCGGCGTGAAGATCGGCGTCGTCGGCGTCAACGGCGCCGGCAAGTCGTCGCTGCTCCGCATCATGGCCGGCACCGACAAGGACTTTCAGGGCGAGGCCTGGGCCGCGAAGGGCGTCACCGTCGGCTACCTGCCGCAGGAGCCCGAGCTTGACCCGGCCCTCGACGTGCGCGGCAACGTGATGGAAGGCGTCGCGGCCAAGCGCGGCCTGCTCGATCGCTACAACGAGGTGGCGATGAAGGTCGCCGAGGACTACTCCGACGAGCTGATGGAGGAGATGACCACCCTCCAGGACCAGATCGACGCGCAGAACCTCTGGGATCTCGACAGCCAGGTCGACGTCGCCATGGAGGCCCTGCGCTGCCCCCCCGACGACGCGTCCGTCGACAGCCTGTCCGGCGGCGAGAAGCGCCGCGTCGCGCTCTGCAAGCTGCTGCTCGAGAACCCCGACGTCCTCCTGCTCGACGAGCCGACGAACCACCTCGACGCCGAGACCATCGCCTGGCTGCAGAAGCACCTGATCGAGTACAAGGGCACGATCCTGATCGTGACCCACGACCGCTATTTCCTCGACGACATCACCGGCTGGATCCTCGAGCTCGACCGCGGCCGCGGCATCCCCTACGAGGGCAACTATTCCGCTTGGCTGGAGCAGAAGGCCAAGCGCCTCGAGCAGGAGGCCCGCGAGGACAAGGCGCGGCAGAAGACCCTCAGCCGCGAGCTGGAATGGATCCGGCAGGGCGCCAAGGCCCGCCAGACCAAGCAGAAGGCCCGCATCAACGCCTACAACGAGCTGGCGTCGAAGTCCGAGCGCGAGAAGATCACGACGGCCCAGATCGTCATCCCGAACGGTCCGCGCCTCGGCGCCAACGTCATCTCGGTCGAAGGGCTGGAAAAGCACTACGCCGACCGCGAGCTGATCTCCGGCCTCGACTTCAAGCTGCCTCCGGGCGGCATCGTCGGCGTCATCGGCCCGAACGGCGCCGGCAAGACCACGCTGTTCCGCATGCTGACCGGCCAGGAGACCCCCGACGCCGGCACGATCGAATACGGCGAGAGCGTGCAGCTCTCCTACGTCGACCAGTCCCGCGACGCGCTCGACCCCGCGAAGACCGTCTGGGAGGAAATCTCCGACGGCCTCGACGTGGTGAAGCTCGGCGACGCCGAGATGAACTCCCGCGCCTACTGCTCCGCCTTCAACTTCAAGGGCACCGACCAGCAGAAGAAGGTCGGCCTGCTCTCCGGCGGCGAGCGCAACCGCGTCCACCTCGCGAAGCTCCTCCGCGCCGGCGGCAACGTGCTGCTCCTCGACGAGCCGACCAACGACCTCGACGTCGAGACGTTGCGGGCGCTCGAGGACGCCCTCGTCGACTTCGCCGGCTGCGCCGTGGTCATCAGCCACGACCGCTTCTTCCTCGACCGCATCTGCACCCACATGCTCGCCTTCGAGGGCGACGCGCATGTGGAGTGGTTCGAGGGCAACTTCGAGGACTACGAGGCGGACAAGATCCGCCGGCTGGGGCCGGACGCGGTGGAGCCGAAGCGGATCAAGTATAAGAAGTTTGCGCGGTGAACGTCAGCCCTTATCGAGCGCTTCATCCGCGAATGCCACGGTCCTCGGCGGCGCATCCGCATCCTCTTCGATGGAAACGAAGAATACCGTCGCGTCGACAAATCCCCCGCGTTGCACGCCCCAGCTAACTACATTGCCAGTCGCAAAGTCGCGTCCAACTCGCGGAGGTATCTTTCTGACCGCAGCTTTGAGCGCTCCCTCAAGAGTAGGCGAGACGGCTTCATAGCGACTTCCCATTTTATGTCTCCGCGCGTGTTCTATGACTTGTTGGCTACGCTTAATGCCAAGGCCCGCATTTTGAGTCCCAGCCCGCCGTAACAGTGACTTGATCTGCCCAGGCCACTTCCTTCGCGATCAAGCATGTCTCTAGCGCAGCCTTGAAGGTTCCGGCGGCCGCGCTGCCTCCACTGACTACGGCAGCGACTGCTGACGCCAAGCCAGCGCCCACCACGCAATCAGTTACGTCTTGGAGGCCGCCGGTTGGATAACAGATGTTCACGAAGGCATATTTCGTGCATGTCCTGTGATAAACAACTGGAACTTTAGTGCAAATTCTCTTCCCAAATACCTTCACGCACTTCAGCTTAAAATCTGTCTTAACTTCGGGCCAATTCTTTATTTGTGCTAAATTGAATCGATGACACTCCTTGCCGTGAGTGTCCAACTCATCGACAAAAAATTGCGGATGCGGGCATGCCCATGGGAAAGGCCAAGGCGCCACATAAGGTGAGATATCACTTTCCAACGCTTCCAGATTCTCATTCGAATCTTCTTCAAATTCGAGGGGATATTTAGATTTTGCCATAGCATATCTCCATTTTTATACTGGATAATTATCGAATTTTTTTAGAAGTAACAACCATGTTTCATATCACAATATCATCCGCTTTAAAAGATGGTTTTTGAGTTGGTGCGAAGAAGTGGAAGTAGGTCCGCATTTACAGCTCTCTTCCCTCGCACGCCTTGGTAGAGGGTCAGCCAATCCATCCCCTCGCGCCCAGCTATTGTAAGAAACGCAATGCGGAGACTACAGCAAGTAGGGTGGGTGCACGCACCCACCTTTTTCCTCCTCACTCCCCGAACTCGCTCTCCTGCCGTTTCGCCCCAGTCGGCAAGTACCATGCCGGCGTCGTCCGCCGGCAGCCGCCAGACCGCGTGCAGGTGGTCCGGCAACACCACCATGGCGTCCACCCGCATCGGGTGCTCCAGCGCGGTCGCGACGAACGCGGAGCGCAGTGCATCGGCGTGCTCGACCAGGGTCCACGCCCGGCGGTCGGCGGCGCGACGGTGAAGAAATAGGCGGCTCCGGGGACCGCGGTGCGGCGATAGTTCGGCATCCGGCCAGTCTCGCTGCCGCGCGTGTAAGGTGGGTGACTCACCCACCTTACGGATGTGGCGGTCTTGCGCGCCGTCCGGCGCTGAGCGCTGGTGATAACTGCAAGCCTTGCTCCAGTCCGCGGTCGCGCTAGCGTCGAGCGGTCACCCTCCCGGAGAGCCGTGCCCCCATGCCCCTCCTCACCCTGGAGAACCCCGTCTTCGCCGCCTATGCCGTCGCGGGGGCGCTGATGGTCCTGAAGCTGATGGTGCAGGGCTGGGCGACCGTCGTCCTGATGATCCGCTCGGACGCCGGCCTCCTCAACCCCGAGGATCTGCGGCCCGGCCCCGCCAACCGCAGCCCGCGGCCGGCGCAGCTTGACCCCGAGCCGCGGGTGGAGCGGTCGCGGCGGATGCAGCGCAACGATCTCGAGAGCATCCCGGCGTTCCCCGCCATCGGCGTCGTCTTCGTCACCGTCACCCCGCCGGCCTGGGCCGCGAACCTGATCTTCGCCGCCTTCGTCCCGCGCGTTTCGCCCATACCTGGGCCTATGGCACCGGCCAGCGCCACGAAGTCCGCGCCGTGTTCTTCTCCATCGGCTCCGTCGCGGTGATCCTGATGGCGCTCTGGGTGCTCCTCGCCGCGCTGCTCTGACGGCATCCCGGTCCGGCCCGTCCCCGCCGGCCTCTCCCATTCGTGACCCGCGGCAGTGTTGCGCTCGCAGCGGAATCCCGGCTCACTGCCGCAGCGCAGCAACCAGCAAGGACCGCCCCATGGCCCCCGCATCGCGCCTCTGGGACAGCCCCTCGGGTTACGGCAGCGTCACCCGCGCCCTGCACTGGGGCATGGCCGCGCTCTTCGCCTGGCAGTTCGCCGGGGCGCTGCTGCACCTGCTCGCCGACAAGACCGCGATCGAACGGTTCTTCTGGAACACCCACTTCAGCGTCGGCTTCACGCTCTGGCTGCTCGTGCTCGTCCGCGGCGCCTGGGGCCTTGCGAACCTGCGCCGGCGGCCGGCCCATGAGGGATCGGCGCGGATGGCGCGGGCGGCAAAGGCGGGCCATCTCGCGCTTTACGCGCTGATGGTCGCCGTCCCGAGCCTTGCCATCCTGCGCGCGGTCGGCGGCACGCGCGGCTTCACGGTCTACGGCATCCAGCTTTCGGCGCCGCGCCAGGCCGCGATCCCGGCGCTGACGGCGCCGGGAAACGCGCTGCATTCCCTGCTCGGCTGGGTGCTGCTCGCGCTCGTCGTCGGCCATGTCGTCATGGCGCTCTACCACGCCCGGGTGCGTCGCGACGGCACGCTCGAGCGGATGACCCGCGGGGCGCTGGCGCCCTGAGGCCATGCTGGACGCCGGCCCTCCGGCGTCCTAAGTCTCCCCAACGGGGCGGGGAGGCTACCAACCAGGATGAATTCAATTGAAATCAGGGGTATAACGCCCACTTCGCGCGAGAAATCCGTCTGCTTCGCGCCCGGGCGCCGGTGGTGACGCCGGCCTTCCGCCCCGAGACGATCCACGCCCGCCTCGGCCCGGCCTTCTACGATACGGTCCGTCCGGCCGACTTTCCGGCCGCGATCCTGCGGTTTCGCAACGACCGATGGGCCGCCCGCATCGGCCTCGACGACCTCACCGACGCGGACTGGATCGCCCACTTCGCCCGCTTCGAGCCGCTGCCGGGCAGCCTGCCGGAGCCGCTGGCGCTGCGCTATCACGGGCACCAGTTTCGCAGCTACAACCCCGACCTCGGCGACGGCCGGGGCTTCCTCTTCGCCCAGGCGCGCGACCTCGCCGACGGTCGCCTGCTCGACCTCGGCACCAAGGGCTCCGGCCAGACGCCCTGGAGCCGCACGGCCGACGGCCGGCTGACCCTGAAGGGCGGCGTCCGCGAAGTCCTCGCCACCGAGATGCTGGAGGCACTCGGGGTCTACACCTCCAGGACGTTCTCCGTGATCGAAACCGGCGAGGCGCTGACCCGTGGCGACGAGCCGTCGCCCACGCGGTCGTCCGTCCTCGTCCGGCTCTCGCACTCCCATATCCGCATCGGTAGCTTCCAGCGCCTCGCCGCCCTTGAGCAGTGGGACGACCTGCGGGCGCTCGTCGACCATTCGATCGCCCACTACTGGCCCGATGCCGACGGGCCGGGCGGGCTCTACGATGCCGTCGTCGGCGCGGTCGCGCGTCTCGGGGCCGAGTGGTTCGCCGCCGGTTTCGTCCACGGCGTGCTCAATACCGACAACATCAACCTGACCGGCGAAAGCTTCGACTACGGCCCGTGGCGGTTCCTCGACCGTTTCGATCCGGCGTTCACGGCCGCCTACTTCGATCACTCCGGGCTCTATGCCTTCGCCCGCCAGCCCGAGGCGCTGCATTGGAACCTCGCCCGCCTCGGCGAATGCCTGATCCCGATCGCCGCGCGCGAGGCGATCGAGCCGGTGTTCGAGAGCTTTCCCGGCCGCTTCCGGGCGGCCCTCGCCCGCCAGACCTTTGCCCGTCTCGGCCTCGATGCCGCCGACGAGCCGCTGATGCATGGCTTCTGGGGGGCGATGCAGGAGACCTCCCCGCCGTTTCAGCAGGTGTTCCACGACCTCCTCGGCGGTGGCCTGCCCGAGCGGCTGCGGGAGAGCCCGATCCGCGCCACCTTCGAAACCGCCGCTTGGGCAGAGGTGATCGACGGGCTTCGGGCGCAGGCGCCCGCCGCCGGGCTGGCTGCGGCATTGGCGCATCCGGCGGCCGGGCGGCCGCCCGAGACGATGGTGATCGAGGAGGTGGAGGCAATCTGGTCGGCGATCGACTCGGCCGACGACTGGGGACCGCTGCACGCCAAGGTGGCGGCGCTGCGGGAGACGGGCGGGATGAACCGCGCTCTCGGTCTGCTGGCCGGTGCCACCGGCCGCCCGGGGCATGTGCCGCAGGGTTGACGGCAGGCTCGTGCCCCGGGGGCCGGGAAGGCCCCCCGAGGCACGTGCGCCCGGCGCATCGGAGGAAGCGCGGACGCTGGTGGGTTGCTACCGGGCTTCCGGCACCGCGCCGTTGATCTCGATCAAGCGCGGGCCGGAAATCCGGGTTCAGCCCATCGTCGGCATGACGAACTCGGCCTCGGCGCGCATGCCGGTGGGCCAGCGCGTCGTGATGGTCTTCAGGCGGGTGTAGAAGCGCACCCCCTCGGGCCCGTGCATGTGGTGGTCGCCGAAGAGCGAGGCCTTCCAGCCGCCGAACGAGTGGAACGCCATCGGCACCGGGATCGGCACGTTGACGCCGACCATGCCGACCTCGATGTCGTGGGCGAAGGCGCGGGCGGCGTCGCCGTCACGGGTGAAGACCGCCACGCCGTTGCCGTACTCGTGCTGGCCGACGAGATCGACCGCCTCCTGGTAGTTCTTCGCCCGCACCACCGACAGCACCGGCCCGAAGATCTCCTCCTTCCACACGGTCATGTCCGGCGTCACGTCGTCGAGCAGCGTGCCGCCGATGAAATATCCGCCCTCATAGCCCTGCGGCGCCTTGAAGCCGCGGCCGTCGACGACGATCTTCGCACCTTCCTTCTCGCCGGCGTCGACGTAGCCCTTCACCTTCGCGAGGTGCTGCGCGGTGACGAGCGGCCCCATCTCCGACGCCTTGTCGGCGGCCGGCCCGATCTTCAGCGCCTCGATCTTCGGGACGAGCTTCTCGATCAGCCGGTTCGCGGTCTCCTCGCCGACCGGGACGGCGACCGAGATCGCCATGCACCGCTCGCCGGCCGAGCCGTAGGCGGCACCCATCAGCGCGCCGACCGCCATGTCGATGTCGGCGTCGGGCAGGATGATCGCGTGGTTCTTCGCGCCGCCGAGGGCCTGGACGCGCTTGCCCGCCGCGGTGCCGCGGGCATAGATGTAGCGGGCGATCGGGGTCGAGCCGACGAAGCTCACCGCCTTGACGTCGGGGTTGTCGAGCAGCGCGTCCACCGCCTCCTTGTCGCCGTTCACCACGTTGAACACGCCCTCGGGCACCCCGGCCTGCGCCAGCAGCTCGGCGATGAAGAGCGGCGCGGAGGGGTCGCGCTCGGAGGGCTTCAGCACGAAGCAGTTGCCGCAGGCGAGCGCGACGGGGAACATCCACATCGGCACCATGCAGGGGAAGTTGAACGGCGTGATGCCGGCGACGACGCCGAGCGGCTGGCGGAGCGAGTGGCTGTCGACGCCGGTGCCGACATTCTCGGTGATCTCGCCCTTGAGGAGGTGGGGGATGCCGACGGCGAACTCGACGACCTCGAGGCCGCGGGTGACTTCGCCGAGCGCGTCGTCGTGGGTCTTGCCGTGCTCGGCCGAGATCAGCTCGGCGATCCTGTCGGAATTCTCGATGAGGAGCGCCTTGAACTTGTCGAGGATGCGGGCGCGGCGCAGCGGCGGGGTCTTGGCCCAGGCCGGCCACGCCGCCTTGGCGACGGCCACGACCTCGTTCACCTCTTCCGTGGTCGCGAGGGGGACGCGGGTCTCGGACGTGCCGGTCGCCGGGTTGAAGACATCGGCGAAGCGGCCGGACGTCCCGGCGACGGCCTTGCCGCCGACGAAATTGCTAAGATCGGTCATGTTGCTTCCTCCCAGTTTGCAGGCGGAGAGATCGCATTGTAGAAATCCGAAATCAATCATCCGAAATCAGGATCTGATATGCAGGAATCGGCATTCAGCCAGCTGAACTGGGACGACTGCCGGCTGTTCCTCGCGGTTGCACGCGCCGGGCAGATGCTGGCGGCGTCGCGCACGCTCGGGCTGAACCAGGCGACCCTCAGCCGGCGGATCGCGGGTCTGGAACAGGCGCTCGGCGCGAAGCTCCTGATCCGGCGGACGCACGGCTCCGAGCTGACCGACGCCGGCCGGGCGCTGCTCGAGGCGCTGGAGCGGGTGGAGTCGGAGCTGCTGGCGTCGCAGGGCCGGCTGCACGGCGCGGACGCGACCGTCGCCGGCGTGGTGCGGGTCGGGGCGCCCGATGGCTTCGGCGTCGGGTTCCTCGCGCCGCGGCTGGCCCGGCTCGCGGCGCGGCACCCCGACCTGACGGTGCAGCTCGTGCCGACGCCCCGGGGTTTCTCGCTCTCGCGGCGTGAGGCGGACATCGCGGTGATGGTCGGCCGGCCGGACAAGGGGCGGCTGGTGGCGCGGCGGCTCACCGACTACACGCTCGGGCTCTACGCCGCGCGCGGCTATCTCGATACGCACGGCGCACCGGCGAGCCTCGCCGAACTCGGCGCACACCGGCTGGTCGGATCCGTCGAGGATCTGGTCGCCGCCCCGGCGCTGAACTACGCGCAGGAATTCCTGCGCAGCTGGCGTTCGAGCCTCGAGATCAGCAGCGCGATCGGCCAGCTCGCTGCCGTCCGCACGGGTGCGGGCATCGGCATCCTGCACGACTACCTCGCGGCGCCCGAGGCCGACCTCGTGCCGGTCGTCCCCGAGGCCCGGGCCGTCCGCTCCTACTGGACCGCGGTGCACGAAAACCTCCGCGACGTGGCGCGCGTGCGGGCGGTGGCCGATTTCCTCGCCGAGATCGTGCGCGAGGCGCAGGAGGATTTCGTGATGCCACCCGGCGGCCCGCGCGAGGAGCGTTGACCTCCGCCGCGGCTTGGCCCTAGGCACGGCGGGCGGCCGCCCCGCGGTTCGCAGAGGAGACGCGTCCCCGTGAGCCTGCTCGATCAGCCCCTCGCCTTCATCATCGTCGCGGCGCTCGCGGCGTTCATCGTCGGGCTCTCCAAGGGCGGGTTGCCGGCGGTGGGCTCGCTCGCGGTGCCGCTGATGGCGCTGAAGATCTCGCCGGTGGTGGCGGCCGGGCTGCTGCTGCCGATCTACGTCGCGTCGGATCTGGTCGGGCTCTGGCTCTACCGGCGGGAATACAGCGCGCGCAACCTGCGCATCCTGATCCCCGCCGGGCTGCTCGGCGTCCTCGGCGGCTGGATGGCGGCGGAGGCGGTGTCGGAGGAGACGGTGCTGCTCTTCGTCGGCTTCGTCGGCCTGTTCTACTGCCTGTCGAGCTGGTTTCGCCGCGTCCCGGCCGAGCCGAAGCCGGCGGATCTGCCGCGCGGCATCGCCTGGGGCACGCTCGCGGGCTTCTCGAGCTTCGTCGCCCATTCCGGCGCCGCGCCGTTCCAGGTCTACGTCCTGCCGCAACGGCTGGAGAAGATGGTGTTCGCGGGAACCTCCACCATCCTTTTCGCCGTCATCAACTTCGCGAAAATCCCGCCGTACTGGGCACTCGGCCAGATGAACCTCGGCACGGTGGAGAGCGCCGCGTTCCTGATGCCAGTGGCCGTGGTCGGGGCGGTCTCCGGCATGTATGCCACCCGGCTCCTGCCGGAGAAGATCTTCTTCGAGCTGATCCGGGTCGCGCTCTTTCTCATCTCGCTGAAGCTGGTCTGGGACGGGCTGGCCGCCTGGCTCCGCTAGAGCGGCGGCCACATCCGCCGGACGATGCCGTCGCGCCGCACCAGGCCATGCCAGACCGCGGCGCCGATGTGCGCGGCGATCAGCGCCAGAAGCGCGAACAGGGCGGTTGCGTGCACGGTCTTCGCCACCGCCGAGACCGTCTCGTGCTTGCCGAAGAGCGGCGGGATGCCGAGCGCGTTCAGCGCCTCGATCGGATAGCCGCCGGTCGTCACCCGGACATAGCCGCTGGTCGCCATGACGAGGAGCAGCAGGTAGAGCCCCGCGTGTACCACCGCCGCGGCGCCGCGCTGCAGTCGCGGCAGGTCGGCGGGCAGCGGCGGCGCCGGATGGAAGGCGCGCCAGCCGAGCCGCAGCACCACCACGAGCAGGACGACGGGCCCGAGCCCCTTGTGCAGGACGAACAGCCGGTCCTGAAGCGGCCGCGGGATCTCCTGTATCATCGTGAGGCCAACCGGTATCATCACCAGGATCAGGAGCACGGTGATCCAGTGGAACAGCCGGGAAACGCGCCCGTACCGCACGGCCTCTCCTTCCGCCCGCGACCGGGTGGCAGCCTAGCACGAAAGCCGCGCGCCGGCATCCCCTGCGGGGCGCGCCGGTGAGCGTGATCCCGACGGCGCCGGGGCGGCAGGTGGTCCGCCCGGCGGCGCGGGCCCTGGCGCTGGCCACGGCGGCAACGGCGGCAGTGCTCGCGGCGCTGCCGTTCGAGGGGCGCCTTGCGCCGGCCGCCGGCGTCCTCGTCCTCGCGGGGGTGGGGGCCGTCGCGCTCGACCGCATCGCCGCCTTTCATCCCCATCCGCGATTCGGCCTCGCCAACGCCGTCACCCTTGTGCGCGCCGGCGCGACGGCCGTCTTTGCCGCCCTCGCGCTCGAACCCGCGCCCCTCATGCCGGCCCGGGCCGGCTGGGCGGCGTTCGGCCTCGCGCTGGCGCTGCTCGCGCTCGACGGCCTCGACGGCTGGCTCGCCCGCCGGCAGGGCCTCGCCTCGGCGTTCGGGGCGCGCTTCGACATGGAGGTGGACGCGCTCCTGATCCTCGCGCTCTCGGTGCTGGCGCTCGGTCTCGGCAAGGCCGGGACCTGGGTGCTGGCGATCGGCCTCATGCGATACGGCTTCGTCGCCGCCGGCTGGCTGGTGCCCGCGCTGGCGGCGCCGCTGCCGCCGTCGACCCGGCGCCGGGCGGTGTGCGGGATGCAGATCGCCGTCCTCGCCGTCCTGCTCGCGCCGCCGCTCGGCCCGCCGACCTCCGCGCTGCTCGCCGCGGCGGCGCTTGCCGCGCTCGCCGGGTCGTTCGCTGCCGACCTCGCGCATCTCCTCGGCGTGCGATGACCGGCGGCGGGAGCGTGCCCGGGGCGGGCCTGGGCTGGCGCGGCCGGCTCGGGCTCGCGCGCTCGCTCGTCGTCTACCGCGCCCGGCCGTGGACGATCCCGCGCCTCGCCCGGTTCTACCGCGGCATCGTCGGGCCCGGCGATCTCGCGTTCGACATCGGCGCCCACGTCGGCAACCGCAGCCGCGCGCTGGTCGCCGCCGGGGCCCGTGTGGTCGCCGTGGAGCCGCAGGCGCTGTTCCGTGCCTTCCTGCGCCGCGACCTGCCGCCGGGCGTGGCGCTCGTCGAGGCAGCGGTGGGCGCTGTGCCGGGCACCGGGCGGCTCGCGGTGTCGCGGCTGCACCCCACGGTGTCCTCGCTCGCGCCGGGCTTTGCCGCGCGCATGGCGGCGGCGCCGGGCTTTGCCGCCGTGCGCTGGGATGCGGCGGAGGAGGTTCCGGTCGTCACCCTCGACATGCTGGTGGCGACCCACGGTGCGCCGCGCTTCGTCAAGATCGACGTGGAGGGCTTCGAGGCCGAGGTGCTCGCGGGCCTGTCCCGTCCGGTGCCATGGCTCGCCTTCGAGGCGCTGCCCGCCCAGCCGGCCGCGGCCCATGCCTGCGTCGCCCGCCTCCGCGCCCTCGGGTCCTACCGCTTCAACTTCGTCCGGGGCGAGCGGCCGGTCTTCGCGCTGGCCGACTGGTGCGCGGCGGACGACTTCCTGCCGGCTCTCGACGCGCAGCTCGCGGCCGGCCGGCCGGGCGACGTCTATGCCCGCCAGACCGATGCCTGAGCGGCGCGGGCCTCCGGGGCATCCCTCCGGGCGGCGGACCTCCGGGCCCGGCGGCCTGCCCGGGTGGCTCGCGGCCGTGGCCGTCGTCTGGCTGGCGCTGCTGCTGCCGGCGGAGCCGGGCGCGGCGACGCTGGCGGCACTCTGGCGCGTCCCGCTCGAACTGCCGCTGCTGGTGCTCGGCCTCGCGGCCTGTCCGCCCCGGCTGGCCCTCCCGGTGCGGGTCGGCGTGACCGCGGTTCTGGTGGCGAGCATCGTGCTGAAGCTCGCCGACCTCGGCACCGGCGCGGCGTTCCGGCGGCCGTTCAACCCGGTCCTCGATGCGCCGCTCGTCCCGGCCGCCTGGCGCCTCGCCAGCGGGGCGCTCGGCTGGCTGATGGCGCTGGCCGGCGTGCTCGGCCTGCTCATCGCCCTCGCGCTCGTCGCGTGGCTGCTCTGGTGGGCGACCGGCCGCCTGACGGATCGCGCCCGGGGGCGGACGCGGCTGCCGGTGGCCGCGCTCGCCGCCGCCGGTCTCGGGCTCGTTGCCGTCGGTGCGAGCCGCGGGACCGACCTGCCCGGCACGGCGTCGACCGGCCGATGGGCGGCGGAGCATGTGGCGGCGGCGGTGTCGGCGCGGGCCGAGCTGGCGGCGTTCCGTGCCGAGGCCGCCCGGGATCCGTGGGCGCACGCCGCCCCCGAGGCGCTGTTGCCCGGGCTCGCGGGCGTCGACGTGCTGGTTGTCTTCGTCGAGTCCTACGGCCGGTCGGCCATCGAGGCGCCGCTCTATGCCCCGACCGTCCTGGCCGCGCTGCACGACACCGACGCCGCGCTGGCGGGGCAGGGGCTCGCGGCGCGCTCGGGGTTTCTTGCCTCGCCGGTCACGGGCGGGCAGAGCTGGCTCGCCCATGCCACGCTGCTCTCGGGCCTCACCATCGACAGCGAGGGCAAGTATCGCGCGTTGCTCGGCAGTCCGCGCCGGACGCTCCTGCACCTCGCCCGGCAGGCGGGGTGGCGCAGTGCCGCGGTGATGCCGGCGATCACCCTCGCCTGGCCGGAGGCGGAGTGGTTCGGCTACGACCGGGTGCTGGCCGCGCGCGATCTCGGCTATCGCGGCGCGCCGTTCGGCTGGGTGACGATGCCCGACCAGTACACGCTGGCGGCGGCCGAGCGCGATCTCCTCGCCGACGCGGATCGCCCGCCGGTGATGGCCGAGATCGCGCTCGTGTCGTCGCACGCTCCCTGGACGCCGCTGCCGCCGCTCGTGCCATGGGAGAAGGTCGGGGACGGCAGCGTCTACACCACGGCCCTGCGCATGGGAGAGGCGCCGGAGGTGGTCTGGCGCGACGAGGACCGCATCCGCGAGCAGTACCGCCGGGCGATCGACTACAGCCTGCGGGTCGTGGGCGGCTTCGCGGCCCGCCCCTCCACCCGGCCGCGGCTTCTCGTCGTTTTGGGCGACCACCAGCCGGCCGGCTTCGTCTCCGGGGCGCCGGACGATCACGACGTGCCGGTCCATGTGATCGGCCCGCCTGCGCTGCTCGCCCGGCTCGACGGCTGGCGCTGGACCCCCGGCATGGTCCCCGCGCCGGACGCGCCGTCCTGGCCCATGGCCGCGTTCCGCGACCGCTTTCTCGCGGCCTTCGGCACCGGGCGCTGAGGCCACGCCCAAAGAACGAGAGGCCGGCGCCCTGGCGGGTGCCGGCCTCTCGGGTGTGTCGTCTGCGGCCGGGCGATCCCGGCCGCGACTTTGGCGTTGTTACTCGATGATCTTGGAGACGACGCCGGCGCCGACGGTGCGGCCGCCTTCACGGATTGCGAAGCGGAGCTTCTCCTCCATGGCGATCGGCGAGATCAGGGTGACCTCGAACTTCAGGTTGTCGCCGGGCATGACCATCTCGGTGCCCGAGGGCAGGGCGACGGTGCCGGTGACGTCCGTGGTGCGGAAGTAGAACTGCGGGCGGTAGTTGGCGAAGAACGGCGTGTGCCGGCCGCCCTCTTCCTTGGTCAGGATGTAGGCTTCCGCCTCGAACTTGGTGTGCGGCTTGACGCTGCCCGGCTTGCAGAGCACCTGGCCGCGCTCGATGCCCTCGCGGTCGATGCCGCGCAGCAGCAGGCCGACGTTGTCGCCCGCCTGGCCCTGGTCGAGCAGCTTGCGGAACATCTCGACGCCGGTGCAGGTGGTCTTCTTCGACGGGCGGATGCCGACGATCTCCAGCTCCTCGCCGACCTTCACGACGCCGCGCTCGATGCGCCCCGTCGCCACGGTGCCGCGGCCGGAGATCGAGAACACGTCCTCGACCGGCATCAGGAACGGCTGGTCGATCGGGCGCTCCGGGGTCGGGATGTACTCGTCGACCGCCGCCATCAGCTTGCGCACCGCCTGCTCGCCGATCTCCGGGTCGCGGTCCTCGAGCGCCGCCAGCGCCGAGCCGGTCACGATCGGGATGTCGTCGCCGGGGAAGTCGTAGGAGCTGAGCAGCTCGCGCACCTCCATCTCCACCAGCTCGAGCAGCTCGGGGTCGTCCACCTGGTCGACCTTGTTCAGGAACACCACCAGCGCCGGCACGCCGACCTGGCGCGCCAGCAGGATGTGCTCGCGGGTCTGCGGCATCGGGCCGTCGGCCGCCGACACCACCAGGATGCCGCCGTCCATCTGCGCCGCGCCGGTGATCATGTTCTTCACGTAGTCGGCGTGCCCGGGGCAGTCGACGTGCGCGTAGTGACGGTTCGCCGTCTCGTACTCCACGTGCGCCGTCGAGATCGTGATCCCGCGCGCCTTCTCCTCCGGCGCCGCGTCGATCTGGTCGTACGCCTTGTACTCGCCGAAGTACTTCGTGATCGCCGCCGTCAGCGACGTCTTGCCGTGGTCAACGTGACCGATCGTGCCGATGTTCACATGCGGCTTCGTCCGCTCAAACTTTGCCTTCGCCATCTTCGGCTTTCCCTTCTACGAGACCTGCGTCCGGCCCCTACGCGAATGGGCGCGGAGATAGTGTCAATCCTGCGCCAGCGCAAGCGGCGAGTGGCGCGGGCTCCGAGGGCTGCGCCGCCACGCTATATATAGGTGTCGCCCCCCGGGCGGCGGGGGCCCGCCCGGGGGGCCCGAGCCGAATTCCGGGCGACCCCCGTCGCCATGTGTTGACAAGGCGTAGCGATTCCCCTAGTTACCGCGCGCTCTGGGAGGGGCCGTCGGCCTCTCGCAACCAGCCTTGAACTGGCGGTCACGACTCGGGCGCATGCCCCAGTCCTCTGGAATTTCGCCGCGGCGGACCGATAGGTGGTTCCGCCGTGGCCGCTTTGGCATTCGCGCAAGCGGATGCTCCGATTGGTCCCGGGGGTCGGAAGTTTTCCGGCCGGGGCCGGGACGAAACGGTGGAGACGAGGTCAGGACTCGAATGCCAACGATCCAACAGCTGATCCGCAAGCCGCGGCAGCCGCGCGTGAACAGGTCGAAGTCGATGCATCTGCAGGGCAGCCCGCAGAAGCGGGGCGTCTGCACGCGCGTCTATACCACCACGCCGAAGAAGCCGAACTCGGCCATGCGCAAGGTGGCGAAGGTCCGCCTGACCAACGGCTTCGAGGTCATCAGCTACATTCCGGGCGAGAGCCACAATCTTCAGGAGCACTCGGTGGTCCTGATCCGCGGCGGTCGCGTGAAGGACCTTCCGGGCGTGCGTTATCACATCCTGCGCGGTGTGCTCGACACCCAGGGCGTGAAGAACCGCAAGCAGCGCCGCTCGAAGTACGGCGCGAAGCGGCCGAAGTGATTTCTGGCGAAACGAGGAGATAGGGCATGTCGCGACGTCGCCAGGCCGAGAAGCGTGAGATCCTGCCGGACGCGAAGTTCGGCGACAAGGTCGTCACGAAGTTCATGAACAACCTCATGTACGACGGCAAGAAGTCGGCCGCCGAAGGCATCGTCTACGGCGCGCTGGAGCGGGTCGAGTCGAAGCTCAAGAAGCCGCCGGTGGAAGTGTTCCACGAGGCGCTCGACAACGTGAAGCCGTCGGTCGAGGTCCGCTCGCGCCGCGTCGGTGGTGCGACCTACCAGGTGCCCGTCGAGGTCCGCCCGGAGCGCCGCGAGGCGCTGGCGATCCGCTGGCTCATCAAGGCGAGCCGCGCCCGCAACGAGCACACGATGGAAGAGCGCCTCGCCGGCGAGCTGCTCGATGCCGCGAACATGCGCGGCGCCGCCGTGAAGAAGCGTGAAGACACCCACAAGATGGCCGACGCGAACAAGGCGTTCAGCCATTACCGCTGGTAACGGCGGAAGACAGGAACAGGCAGATGGCCCGCGAGTACACTCTCGATCATTATCGTAATTTCGGCATCATGGCGCACATTGATGCCGGCAAGACGACCACGACCGAGCGCATCCTGTATTACACCGGCAAGAACCACAAGATCGGCGAGGTCCACGACGGGGCCGCGACGATGGACTGGATGGAGCAGGAGCAGGAGCGGGGCATCACCATTACCTCGGCTGCGACCACCACGTTCTGGGAGCGCACCGAGGACGGTGTCTCGACCAACAGCCAGAAGTACCGCTTCAACATCATCGACACCCCCGGCCACGTGGACTTCACCATCGAGGTGGAGCGCTCGCTCGCGGTGCTCGACGGCGCGGTGTGCGTGCTCGACGCGAACGCCGGTGTGGAGCCGCAGACCGAGACCGTGTGGCGTCAGGCTGACCGCTACAAGGTTCCGCGCATCGTGTTCGTCAACAAGATGGACAAGATCGGCGCCGATTTCTTCAACTGCGTCCGCATGATCAAGGACCGGACCGGCGCGACCCCGTGCCCGGTGCAGCTGCCGATCGGGTCCGAGACGGCCCTCGAGGGCCACGTCGACCTCGTGACGATGGAAGAGTGGACCTGGAAGGGCGAGGATCTGGGCGCGACCTGGACCCGTCAGCCGATCCGCGCCGAGCTTGCCGATCAGGCCGCCGAGATGCGCGCGACCATGGTCGAGCTCGCCGTCGAGATGGACGACGCCGCGATGGAGGCCTACCTCGAGGGCGAGGAGCCGGACGTCGAGACCCTGCGCAAGCTGATCCGCAAGGGCACGCTCGCGATGAAGTTCGTGCCGGTGATCTGCGGCTCGGCCTTCAAGAACAAGGGCGTGCAGCCGATGCTGAACGCCGTGATCGACTACCTGCCGTCGCCGCTCGACGTGCCGGCCTACATGGGCTTCAAGCCGGGTGACGAGACCGAAACCCGCGACATCGCCCGCTCGGCGGACGATGCCCAGCCCTTCGCCGGCCTCGCCTTCAAGATCATGAACGACCCGTTCGTCGGCTCGCTCACCTTCACCCGGATCTACTCCGGGTCGATCAAGAAGGGCGACCAGCTCATGAACTCCACCAAGGAGAAGCGTGAGCGCGTCGGCCGCATGATGATGATGCACGCGATCAACCGCGAGGAGATCGAAGAGGCGTTTGCCGGCGACATCATCGCGCTCGCGGGCCTGAAGGACACCACGACCGGCGACACGCTGTGCGACCCGACGAAGCCCGTCGTCCTCGAGACGATGACCTTCCCGGAGCCGGTGATCGAGATCGCCATCGAGCCGAAGACCAAGAACGACCAGGAGAAGATGAGCCAGGGCCTGCAGCGGCTCGCGGCCGAGGATCCGTCGTTCCGCGTCGAGACCGACATCGAGAGCGGCCAGACGATCATGAAGGGGATGGGCGAGCTTCACCTCGACATCCTCGTCGATCGCCTGAAGCGCGAGTTCAAGGTCGAGGCCAACATCGGCGCGCCGCAGGTGGCCTATCGCGAGACGATCTCGAAGAAGGCCGAGATCGACTATACCCACAAGAAGCAGACCGGCGGCTCGGGCCAGTTCGCGCGGATCAAGCTCATCATCGAGCCGACCGAGCCGGGCGAGGGCTACTCGTTCGAGAACAAGATCGTCGGCGGCGTGGTCCCCAAGGAATACGTGCCGGGCGTCGAGAAGGGCATCCAGTCGGTGATGGACTCCGGTCCGCTCGCGGGCTTCCCGGTCATCGACTTCAAGGTGCAGCTGGTCGACGGCGCGTACCATGACGTCGACTCGTCGGTCCTCGCCTTCGAGATCGCGGCGCGGCAGGCGATGCGCGACGGCCTCAAGAAGGCGGGCGCGAAGCTGCTCGAGCCGATCATGAAGGTCGAGGTGGTGACGCCCGAGGACTACACCGGCGGCGTCATCGGCGACCTGACCAGCCGGCGCGGCCAGATCGGCGGCCAGGACACCCGCGGCAACGCCATCGCCATCTCGGCGATGGTCCCGCTCGCGAACATGTTCGGCTACATCAACACGCTGCGCTCGATGTCGTCGGGCCGGGCTGTCTTCACCATGCAGTTCGATCACTACGACGCGGTTCCGCAGAACATCTCGGACGAGATCCAGGCGAAGTTCGCCTGATCCTGAACAAGGGTCAGGCGAGGGCGCCTGGCCATCCTGAACATGCGGGCCGGTGCGCCCGGACCCAAGGAGGCCACTATGGCGAAGGCAAAGTTTGAGCGGACGAAGCCGCATGTGAACATCGGCACGATCGGTCACGTTGACCACGGCAAGACGTCGCTGACGGCGGCGATCACGAAGTACTTCGGCGAGTACAAGGCGTACGACCAGATCGACGCGGCGCCGGAGGAGAAGGCGCGCGGGATCACGATCTCGACGGCGCACGTGGAGTACGAGACGGCGAACCGTCACTACGCGCACGTCGACTGCCCCGGGCACGCCGACTACGTGAAGAACATGATCACCGGCGCGGCGCAGATGGACGGCGGCATCCTGGTGGTGTCGGCGGCCGACGGCCCGATGCCGCAGACCCGCGAGCACATCCTGCTGGCGCGCCAGGTCGGCGTGCCGGCGCTGGTGGTGTTCCTGAACAAGGTCGACCAGGTGGACGACCCCGAGCTGCTCGAGCTGGTGGAGATGGAGGTGCGCGAGCTGCTCAGCTCCTACGACTTCCCCGGCGACGACATCCCGATCGTGACCGGCTCGGCGCTGGCGGCGCTCGAGGACCGCGACCCGGAGATCGGCGAGCAGGCGGTGCGCAAGCTGATGGCGGCGGTCGACGAGTACATCCCGACCCCGGAGCGCCCGATCGACCAGCCGTTCCTGATGCCGGTCGAGGACGTGTTCTCGATCTCCGGCCGCGGCACCGTGGCGACGGGGCGCATCGAGCGCGGCGTCGTGAAGGTCGGCGAGGAGCTGGAGATCGTCGGCATCCGCCCGTCGAAGAAGACCACCTGCACCGGCGTCGAGATGTTCCGCAAGCTGCTCGACCAGGGCCAGGCGGGCGACAACGTCGGCCTGCTGCTGCGCGGCATCGACCGCGAGGGCATCGAGCGCGGCCAGGTGCTCTGCAAGCCGGGCAGCGTCAAGCCGCACACCAAGTTCGAGGCGGAAGCCTACATCCTGACCAAGGAAGAGGGCGGCCGGCACACGCCGTTCTTCGCCAACTACCGCCCGCAGTTCTACTTCCGCACCACGGACGTCACCGGCACCGTCGCCCTGCCCTCGGGCACCGAGATGGTCATGCCCGGCGACAACCTGAAGTTCGAGGTCACCCTGATCTCGCCGATCGCCATGGAGGAGAAGCTCCGCTTCGCAATCCGTGAAGGCGGCCGCACCGTCGGCGCCGGCGTCGTCTCCAAGATCATCGAGTAACAACGCCAAAGTCGCGGCCGGGATCGCCCGGCCGCAGACGACACACCCGAGAGGCGCCAGAGAAATGCAAGGTCAGACAATCCGTATCCGGCTCAAGGCCTTTGACTATCGTGTGCTTGACACCAGCACGGCCGAGATCGTGAACACGGCCAAGCGGACTGGCGCGCGGGTGCGCGGCCCGATCCCGCTGCCGAACAAGATCGAGAAATTCACCGTGCTTCGCGGCCCGCACATCGACAAGAAGTCGCGCGAGCAGTTCGAGATCCGCACTCACAAGCGGCTGCTCGACATCGTTGACCCGACCCCGCAGACCGTGGACGCGCTGATGAAGCTCGACCTCGCCGCCGGTGTCGACGTCGAAATCAAGCTCTGAGGATCGGGCGAGATGCGTTCCGGAGTGATTGCAAAGAAGCTGGGCATGACCCGGCTGTTCCTGGAGGACGGGAAGCAGGTTCCCGTGACCGTTCTCCAGATGGAAAACGTCCAGGTGGTCGCGCAGCGCACCGCCGACCGTGACGGCTATTCCGCCGTCCAGCTCGGCGCCGGCGCGGCGAAGCCGAAGAACGTGACCGAGCCCATGCGCGGCCACTTCGCCGCGGCGAAGGTCGAGCCGAAGCGGAAGCTGGCGGAGTTCCGTGTCTCCCCCGAAAACCTCATCGAGGTTGGCGAGGAGATCACCGCGGACCACTACTTCGCGGGCCAGTTCGTCGACATCGCGGGCACCAGCATCGGCAAGGGCTTTGCCGGCGGCATGAAGCGGCACAACTTCGGCGGCCTCCGGGCGTCGCACGGCGTGTCGATCAGCCACCGCAGCCACGGCTCGACCGGCCAGTGCCAGGACCCGGGCAAGGTGTTCAAGGGCAAGAAGATGGCCGGCCACATGGGTGCCGTGCGCGTCACCACCCAGAACCTGCAGGTTGTCCGCACGGACAGCGAGCGCGGGCTCATCATGGTGAAGGGCGCGGTGCCGGGCTCGAAGGGTGGCTGGGTCACCATCAAGGACGCGGTCAAGAAGGCCACGCCCGACAACGTCATCCTGCCGGCGGCTCTGCGCTCGGCGGCGAAGGCGGCGCACGAGGCGGCCCTGAAGGCCGCCGAGGAAGCTGCGGCGGCGGAAGCTGCGGCCGAGGCCGAGCGCCTCGCCGAGCAGGCGGCCGCCGAGGAGGCTGCGCTCGCCCAGGCCGAAGCCGAGATCAAGGCCGACGGCGGCACCGCCGAGGGGAGCGAGAAGGAATGAAACTCGACGTGATCACGCTCGAGGCCTCGCCCGCGGGGTCGATCGAGCTCGACGACGCGATCTTCGGCCTCGAGCCGCGCGCCGACATCCTGCACCGCGTGGTGCGCTGGCAGCTGGCGAAGCGCCAGGCCGGCACCCACTCGGTGCTCGGCAAGTCGGACGTGAGCTATTCGACCAAGAAGATCTATCGCCAGAAGGGCACCGGCGGCGCGCGGCATGGCTCGCGCAAGGCCCCGACCTTCCGGCACGGCGGCACCTACAAGGGTCCGACGCCGCGCAGCCATGCCCACGACCTGACCAAGAAGTTCAGGGCGCTCGGCCTGCGTCATGCGCTGTCGGCCAAGGCCGTGGCGGGCGATCTCATCGTCGTGGACGAAGCGAAGCTTGCCGAGGGCAAGACCAAGCTGCTCGCCCAGGCGCTGAAGGGGCTCGGCTGGACCAAGGTGCTCGTCATCGACGGTGCCGAGGTGAACCAGAACTTCGCCCAGGCCGCCCGCAACATCGAGGGGATCGACGTTCTGCCGAGCGTCGGCGCGAACGTCTACGACATCCTGCGTCGGGACAAGCTCGTGCTGACCAAGGCCGGCGTCGAGGCGCTGGAGGCGCGACTGAAATGAGCGTGACGCCCGAACAGTACGACCTGATCCGTCGTCCGATCATCACGGAAAAGGCGACGCTCGCGTCCGAGAGCGGCGCCGTGGTCTTCGAGGTGGCGATGGACGCCACCAAGCCGGAGATCAAGAAGGCGATCGAGGGACTTTTCAATGTCAAGGTGAAGGCGGTCAACACCACCGTCACCAAGGGCAAGGTGAAGAAGTTCCGCGGCAAGCCCGGTCGCCGGCGCGACGTGAAGAAAGCCTATGTGACGCTCGTCGAGGGCAGCACCATCGACGTCAGCACTGGTCTCTGAGCCGGCGCCCTGCTATAGGGCGCCACTCTCGGACATGCCGAGTCGCGACACCCGCCGCCCCGCAACGGGCGGCGAGCGAGTTTCAATAAGCCCCGGGCTCCGGGGTTCCCTAGCAACGGAAGACAGCAACTCATGGCGTTGAAAACTTACAACCCGACGACGCCGGGCCAGCGCGGGCTGGTTCTGATCGACCGTTCCGAGCTGTGGAAGGGCCGTCCGGTCAAGTCCCTCACCGAGGGTCTGACCAGCAAGGGCGGGCGCAACAACACCGGACGGATCACCATGCGCCGCCGTGGCGGCGGGGTGAAGCGGCTGTACCGCATCGTCGACTTCCGTCGGACCAAGTTCGACGTGCCGGCGAAGGTCATCCGCATCGAGTACGACCCGAACCGCACCGCGTTCATCGCGCTGATCGGCTACGCCGACGGCGAGCAGAGCTACATCCTGGCGCCGCAGCGTCTCGCCATCGGCGACACGGTGATCTCGGCGGCCAAGGCCGACATCAAGCCGGGCAACGCGATGCCGTTCTCGGCGATGCCGATCGGAACGATCGTGCACAACGTCGAGATGAAGCCGGGCAAGGGCGGCCAGATCGCCCGTTCGGCCGGCACCTACGCGCAGTTCGTCGGTCGCGATGGCGGCTACGCGCAGATCCGCCTCTCCTCGGGCGAGCTCCGGCTCGTGCGGCAGGAGTGCATGGCGACGGTCGGCGCGGTGTCCAATCCCGACAACTCGAACCAGAACTTCGGCAAGGCCGGCCGCATGCGGCTCAAGGGCTACCGTCCGAAGGTCCGCGGCGTCGTGATGAACCCGATCGACCACCCGCACGGCGGCGGTGAAGGCCGCACCTCCGGCGGCCGCCACCCGGTCACCCCGTGGGGCAAGCCGACCAAGGGTGCCCGCACCCGGTCGAACAAGGCGACGAGCAAGTTCATCCTGCGCTCGCGTCACCTCAAGAAGGCGAAGCGGTAAGGGAGCCCCGCAATATGTCTCGTTCTGTCTGGAAGGGCCCCTTCGTCGACGCTCACGTCCTGAAGAAGGCGGAGAAGGCGCGCGAATCGACCCGCAACGAAGTCATCAAGATCTGGTCGCGCCGGTCGACCATCCTGCCGCAGTTCGTCGGACTCACGTTCGGCGTCTACAACGGCAAGAAGCACATCCCCGTGTCGGTGACCGAGGAGATGATCGGCCAGAAGTTCGGCGAGTACTCGCCGACCCGGACCTACTACGGTCATGCGGCCGACAAGAAAGCGAAGCGGAAGTAAGCCATGAGCAAGGAAAAGAACCCTCGCCGCGTGGCGGAGAATGAAGCGATGGCGGTCAGCCGGATGCTTCGCACCAGCCCGCAGAAGCTGAACCTCGTCGCCCAGATGATCCGCAACAAGCCGGTGGAGAAGGCGCTCGCCGACCTCACCTTCTCGAAGAAGCGGGTTTCCGAGGACGTCAAGAAGACGCTGCAGTCGGCGATCGCCAATGCCGAGAACAACCATGGCCTGGACGTCGACGAGCTGGTCGTCGCCGAGGCGTTCGTCGGCAAGAACATGGTCCTGAAGCGCGGTCGTCCGCGCGCCCGTGGCCGCTTCGGCAAGATCCTGAAGCCGTTCAGCCAGGTCACGATCAAGGTGCGGCAGGTCAGCGAGGAGACCGCGTAATGGGTCAGAAGATCAATCCGATCGGCCTGCGCCTGCAGGTCAACCGCACCTGGGACAGCCGCTGGTTCGCCGACGGCGCCGAGTACGGCAAGCTGCTGCACGAAGACCTCGCGATCCGCGAGTACATCAAGACCAAGGTCGCCCAGGCCGGCATCAGCCGGGTGGTGATCGAGCGCCCGCACAAGAAGTGCCGGGTGACGATCCACGCCGCCCGCCCCGGTGTCATCATCGGCAAGAAGGGCGCGGACATCGAGACGCTCCGCAAGGCGCTGTCGCAGTTCACGAAGTCCGAGCTGCACCTCAACATCGTCGAGGTGCGCAAGCCCGAGATCGACGCAGCGCTGGTGGCCGAGAACATCGCCCAGCAGCTCGAGCGTCGCGTGTCGTTCCGTCGCGCGATGAAGCGCGCGGTGCAGAACGCCATGCGCATGGGCGCGCTCGGCATCCGGATCAACGTCGGCGGCCGCCTCGGCGGCGCCGAGATCGCCCGGACCGAGTGGTATCGCGAGGGGCGGGTGCCGCTGCACACGCTGCGCGCGGACATCGACTATGCGCTGGCCGAGGCGAAGACCGCCTATGGCATCATCGGGATCAAGGTCTGGATCTTCAAGGGCGAGATCATGGAGCACGATCCCCAGGCCCGGGACCGGCGCCAGGCCGAGCTGCAGGAAGGTGGCGGCATGCGTCCGTCGCGTGAGCGCGGCGAGCGTGGCGACCGCGACCGCGAGCGCGCGCGCTGAGGAGTAGAGAGACATGCTGCAACCGAAGCGAACGAAGTTCCGCAAGCAGTTCAAGGGCCGCATCCACGGTGAGGCCAAGGGCGGCTCGGACCTGAACTTCGGCCACTACGGCCTGAAGGCCACCGAGCCGGAGCGCATCACCGCGCGCCAGATCGAGGCCGCGCGCCGGGCGCTCACCCGCCACATGAAGCGTCAGGGCCGGGTCTGGATCCGCATCTTCCCGGACGTGCCGGTGTCGAAGAAGCCGACCGAGGTCCGCATGGGCAAGGGCAAGGGCTCCGTCGAGTTCTGGGCCGCCAAGGTGAAGCCGGGCCGGATCATGTTCGAGATCGACGGCGTCGACGGCGAAACCGCCAAGGAGGCCCTGCGCCTCGCGGCGATGAAGCTGCCGATCAAGTGCCGGTTCATCGAGCGCGAAGACTGGTAAGCGGTCCGCGGGCGCGCCACCGCGCGCCCAACCGGACGACTCTTCAGACGGCCCTGTCGCACGCGGCGGGGCCGTTTTGCATTTTCCGCCCGCGATCGTGCTTGACCTGGAGTGCGCTCGAACCCCTAGCGTCGGATGCGTCGTGACGAGAGAGGCGGTCATGAGGATAGGCGAGATCGCGCGGCGCGCCGGCGTTTCGGTCCACACCCTCCGCTACTATGAGCGGATCGGGCTTCTGCCCTATGCGCCGCGGGATGCGGGCGGCCAGCGCAGCTATGACGACTCGATTCTGGTGTGGATCGGATTTCTCGGGCGGATGAAGACCGCCGGGATGCCGATCCGCGACATGCTGCGGTACGCCGCCTTGCGGGAGCGCGGGGCGGAGACCGAAGCGGAGCGCCGGGATCTGCTGGACCAGCATCGCGCCCGGGTCCGCGCGCGGATCGCCGAACTCACCGATTGCCTTCTCGTCCTCGACACCAAGATCGCCGGCTATGCCGGCCCTGACACGAGGATCGAGGACTATGACGCACCCTTGCCCCAGCGCCGGCGAAAGCCGGCTCGACCGCGGACGTCGGCTGCTCGCTGAGATCGACGGCGACGCCGGCGAGCGGGTCACCGCATCGCTGGCCGACATCGCGCCGGACTTCGCCACCTATCTCTTCGAGTTTCCGTTCGGCGACGTCTACGCCCGCCCCGGGCTCGCCCTGCGCGAGCGCGAGATCGCGACCATCGCTGCGCTCACCGCGCTCGGCAACGCCGCGCCGCAGCTCGAGGTGCACATCGAGGCCGGCCTCAATGTGGGGCTCACCTGCGAGGAGATCGTGGAGGTGCTGATGCAGATGGCAGTCTATGCCGGCTTCCCGGCGGCGCTGAACGGGCTCTTTGCGGCAAAGGCGGTGTTTGCCCGGCTCGACCAGAGGTAACGCCGGCGCCGGCCGGACGTGCAGGCGCCGGAGCGGCCAGTGGCGCTCTTCTGCCAGATCTGTGGCCTTGCGCGGCGGCTGGTTCCCGTGTAAGGCCCCGCATCCCGCGAGGGATCCATCGGAAACGCCGTGTCCGCCCGCATTCGTCGCTCATGGGGCGCGTCCGGCCAGAGGAGAAGCGACATGAAGCTGAACGAACTCCGGGACAATCCCGGCGCCACCCGGTCGAAGAAGCGCGTCGCGCGCGGCCCGGGCTCGGGCAAGGGCAAGACCGCCGGCCGCGGTATCAAGGGGCAGAAGTCGCGCTCGGGCGTGGCGATCAATGCCTACGAGGGCGGCCAGATGCCGCTCTACATGCGCCTGCCGAAGCGCGGCTTCAACAAGCCGAACCGCAAGGCGTTCGCCGTCATCAACCTCGGCCTGATCCAGAAGTTCGTCGACGCCGGCAAGCTCGACGCCACCGCCGTGATCACCGAGGAGACGCTGGTCTCGACCGGCATCGTCCGTCGCCGGCTCGACGGCATCCGCGTGCTCGGCAAGGGCGAGCTGACCGCCGCGCTGACGCTCACCGTCACCGGCGCCTCGGCGTCGGCCGTCGAGGCCGTGGCGAAGGCGGGCGGCACGCTCACCGTGACCGCGCCGGTGGAAGCTGCCGCCGAGTAAGGCTGGCCCGCGCCTGCACTTCGAGCCGCCGGCAGCCGCTGGCGGCTCACGCGTTTCCGGCGCTGGAATCGGGCTTGTCCCGCATCCCGCGCCGGAATAAGTCAGCACAGATTTTTTCGCCGCCTGCCAGCGGGCAGGGGCGGCGTTCTCCTGACGAGAGGGGCCTCGATGGCATCCGCAGCCGAACAGATGGCGGCCAACCTGAGCTGGGGGACCTTCGGCAAGGCCAAGGATCTCCAGAGCCGCATCCTCTTCGCGATCGGCCTGCTGATCGTCTACCGCCTCGGCACCTACATCCCGGTGCCGGGCGTCGATGCCGTGAAGCTGCAGGAGTTCTTCGCGCAGCAGAGCGCGGGCCTCGGCGGCATGCTCAACATGTTCACCGGCGGCGCCGTCGGGCGGATGGCGATCTTCTCGCTCGGCATCATGCCCTACATCTCCGCCTCGATCATCGTGCAGCTGCTCACCTCGCTCGTGCCGTCGCTCGGCACGCTGAAGAAGGAAGGCGAGGCGGGCCGCAAGAAGATCAACCAGTACACCCGCTACGGCACCGTCTTCCTCGCCACCTTCCAGGCCTACGGCCTCGCCCTCGGGCTCGAGGCCGAGGGCATGGCGCACGATCCGGGCTGGTTCTTCCGCCTCGGCGTCATCGTCACGCTGGTCGGCGGCACGATGTTCCTGATGTGGCTCGGTGAGCAGATCACCTCGCGCGGTATCGGCAACGGCATCAGCCTCATCATCTTCGTCGGCATCGTCGCCCAGATGCCGCACGCGCTCGCGCTCTTCCTGACCCAGGGCCGCACCGGCGTCATCAGTCCGGTGGTGATCCTCGGCATCATGGTGATGATCGTCGCGGTGATCGCCTTCGTCGTGTTCATGGAGCGGGCGCTCCGCAAGATCCACATCCAGTACCCCAAGCGCCAGGTCGGGATGAAGATCTACGGCGGCGAGAGCTCCAATCTGCCGGTGAAGGTCAACCCGGCCGGCGTCATCCCGGCGGTGTTCGCCTCGTCGCTGCTGCTGCTGCCGGCGACGATCACCACCTTCTCCGGCTCGTCGACCGGCGCCGCCTCGGGCATCGTCAACACCATCGCCGCCTACATGGGCCGTGGCCAGCCGGTGCACATGGTGGTCTTCGGCGCGCTGATCGTGTTCTTCACCTACTTCTATACCGCCAACGTCGCCTTCAAGTCGGACGACGTCGCCGACAACCTCAAGAAGCAGGGCGGCTTCATCCCCGGTATCCGGCCGGGCCAGAAGACGGTGGAATTCCTCGACTACGTTGTCACCCGCATTCTCGTCGTCGGGTCGGCCTACCTCACCGCGGTCTGCCTGCTGCCCGAGATTCTGATCTCGAAACTTTCGATCCCGTTCTACTTCGGTGGCACTTCCCTCCTGATCGTGGTCTCGGTAACCATGGATACGATCACGCAGATCCAGTCCCATATGCTCGCGCATCAATACGAGGGGCTGATCGAAAAATCGCGGCTGCGCGGCAAGGGACGGGGAAAACCTAGGCGATGAACATTATTCTTCTCGGGCCGCCGGGCGCCGGCAAGGGCACCCAGGCGCGGCGGCTGGTCGAGGAAAAGGGCTTCGTGCAGCTCTCGACGGGCGACATGCTGCGGGCGGCGAAGACGTCCGGCACCGAGATGGGCAAGAAGGTCGCCGACGTGATGGCCCGTGGCGAGCTTGTCACCGACGACATCGTCATCGGCCTGATCGCCGAGCAGCTCGACGGCGAGGCCGGCAAGCACGGCCTGATCTTCGACGGGTTTCCCCGCACGCTGAAGCAGGCGGACGCGCTCGAGAAGCTGCTCGCCGACAAGGGCAAGACGCTCGAAGCCGTCGTCGAGATGCAGGTGGACGAGGACGCGCTCGTCGATCGCATCACCGGCCGCTTCACCTGCGCCAAGTGCGGCGAGGTCTACCACGACACCACCAAGCCGACGAAGGCCGCGGGGGTCTGCGACGTCTGCGGCTCGACCGATTTCGTGCGCCGCGCCGACGACAACGCGGAGTCCGTCCGCGTGCGGCTGTCGGCCTACAATCGCCAGACCGCGCCGCTCATCGGCTACTACTATGCCAAGGGAAAGCTGCGCACCGTCGACGGCCTTGGCGAGATCGACCAGGTGGCAAAGGACATCGAGGCCCAGATCGGCGCCTGATGCCCGGCGCTGCGGTCTCGCCCGCGGCGCCGACTTTGCCTGCGAGTTTTTGCCTCCCTTGCCCTTGACCCTGCCCGGATCGTTCATATACTCCGCGCTCTCTCCGAAGGGAGAGTCGTTCCCTCTACTTTTCACCTCGGGGACGCGGGATGCTGGGCCCACGGACATGGGCGAGGAAAGCCTGCCGAAGGCATCGGCAGGCTGTGGCTTTTGGACAGGGGTCTCGGGGCAGGCCCGAGGACGGAACGGAGCAAGACCTTGGCGCGCATAGCGGGCGTAAACATTCCGACGAACAAGCGAGTGCTGATCGCGCTCACCTATATCCATGGCATCGGCCGCACGAAGGCGAAGGAGCTGGTGGACTCCCTCGGCATCGACGAGAGCCGTCGGGTCAACGAACTGACTGACGCGGAAGTGCTGAAGATCCGTGAATACATCGACGCGAACCTGACGGTCGAGGGCGACCTGCGGCGCGAGACCACGATGAACATCAAGCGGCTGATGGACCTCGGCTGCTATCGCGGTCTGCGTCACCGCCGCGGTCTGCCGGTGCGCGGCCAGCGCACGCACACCAACGCTCGCACGCGCAAGGGCCCCGCGAAGGCCATCGCCGGCAAGAAGAAGTAAGGAGGCCGGACCATGGCTCGCGAGAAGGCGCGCGTAAAGCGCAAGGAACGCAAGAATATCTCGACCGGCGTCTGCCACGTCAACGCCAGCTTCAACAACACGAAGATCCTGATCGCCGACGCGCAGGGCAACGCCATCGCGTGGTCCTCCGCCGGCACCATGGGCTTCAAGGGCTCGCGCAAGTCGACCCCCTATGCGGCGCAGATGGCCGCCGAGGATGCCGGCAAGAAGGCGCAGGAGCACGGTGTGCGCACCCTCGAGGTCGAGGTGCAGGGCCCGGGCTCCGGCCGCGAGAGCGCGCTGCGCGCCCTCTCCGCCGTCGGGTTCCAGATCACGGCCATCCGGGACGTGACGCCGATCGCGCACAACGGCTGCCGGCCGCCGAAGCGTCGCCGCGTCTGACCGAACAAATCTATCGCGGTCGCCAGCCCTCCGGCGTGGCGGCCGCGCGTATTTCGACGTGACCTCGGGCGCTCACCGGCCTGCGGGATCAGCCGGTGAGCAGGAATGGAGGGCCAATGCAAATGATCCACAAGAACTGGCAGGAGCTGATCCGGCCCACCGCGCTTGAAATCAAGCAGGGCGCCGATCCGCACCGCCAGGCGACTGCCGTTGCCGAGCCGCTGGAGCGGGGTTTCGGCCTCACCCTCGGCAACGCGCTGCGGCGCGTTCTGCTGTCTTCGCTTCAGGGCGCGGCGATCACCAGCGTCCAGATCGACGGCGTGCTCCACGAATTCTCGTCCGTGCCGGGCGTCCGCGAGGACGTGACCGACATCGTGCTGAACCTCAAGGGCGTGTCGATCAAGATGGAAGTCGAGGGGCCGAAGCGCCTCGAGATCCGCGCGACCGGCCCGGGTGTGGTGACGGCCGGTGACATCTCGACGTCGAACGGCATCGAGATCCTGAACCGCGACCACGTGGTCTGCCACCTCGACGACGGCGCCAGCGTCTACATGGAGCTGACCGTCGAGACCGGGAAGGGTTACGTCCAGGCCGACAAGAACCGCCCCGAGGATGCGCCGATCGGGCTCATCACCGTGGACGCGCTGTTCTCGCCGATCAAGAAGGTGAGCTACAAGGTCGAGCCGACCCGTGAGGGCCAGGTGCTCGACTACGACAAGCTCACGCTGCAGATCGAGACGGACGGCTCGGTGAAGCCCGAGGACGCGATCGCCTATGCCGCGCGCATCCTGCAGGACCAGCTGTCGGTTTTCGTGAACTTCGAGGAGCCCCAGGCCGGCATCCGCGCCGACGAGGCGGACGATCTCGAATTCAACCCGCTGCTGCTGAAGAAGGTCGACGAGCTCGAGCTCAGCGTTCGCTCCGCGAACTGCCTGAAGAACGACAACATCGTCTACATCGGCGACCTGATCCAGAAGACCGAAGCCGAAATGCTCCGCACCCCGAACTTCGGGCGCAAGTCGCTGAACGAGATCAAGGAAGTGCTGACCGGCATGGGCCTTCATCTCGGCATGGAAATCGTCGACTGGCCACCGGAGAACATCGAGGAGCTGGCCAAGAAGTACGAGGACCAGTTCTGAGTTTCGCGGGGGCCTTCGGGCCCCCGGCCTGCCCCGGGCATCCCGCCCCAAGGAGTGTGGTCCGCACCGCATGGACCACCGGACAAAGCAAAACCAGACGTTTGGAGACATGAAATGCGTCACGGTCACGGTTACCGCAAGCTGAACCGCACCCACGAGCACCGCAAGGCGATGTTCGCCAACATGGTGTCGTCCCTGATCGAGCACGAGCAGATCAAGACGACCCTGCCGAAGGCGAAGGAGCTGAAGCGGATCGCGGACAAGATCATCACCCTTGGCAAGCGCGGCGACCTCAACTCGCGCCGCATCGCCCAGTCCGAGCTGCGCCAGGACGCCGCGGTGAAGAAGCTCTTCGACACCCTCGCGCCGCGCTACAAGGAGCGCAGCGGCGGCTACACCCGCGTGCTGAAGGCCGGCTTCCGCTATGGCGACGCGTCGCCGATGGCGATCGTCGAGCTGGTCGACCGCGATCCGGCCGCGAAGGGCGCCGCCGACAAGGCCCGCGTCGCTGCCGAAGAGGCCGCTGCCGCCGACGCCTGAGGCTGATTGCCGCGAACGACATCCGGGCCCCGTCGGTCTCTCCGGCGGGGCTCGTCCTTTTGGTGGCCTCGTCCGCGTCGTGCGTCTCCTCGCCGGGGCCAGCCTGCGCGAGACGGCCGATCTTCCGATCACCAACGCCCGGCCGCGAAGCCGCCGCCGCGCTCTGCGAGGACGTTGGCCCGTTGTCGCGGATGTTGCGCGAGAAGAACGCCAGCCCCGACGATGGCGCGGCGGTCGTTGCAATCCGCGACGGCTTCGCGCCATACGCCGGCCCGGGCGCCATCCGCATTCCGGCGCGGGTCCACATCTTCCCGCCGCGCCCCTGAGGCCGGGGCCGGCCTCCGCCCTGCGGGCCGAGCGTCACCAGATCCGGTTCCATCTCGCGTTCGGACCACCTGTCCTCCGGTTGCGTCACGGCTTATACCTCAGGCATGGCCGATCTCTTCGACTTCGATCCCAAGCCTGTCGCAGCCCCGTCCGCCGCCGCCTCGTCCGCGCCGCACGCGGAGCCGGCGCCCGCCGCGGCGCGGCCGCTCGCCGACCGGCTGCGCCCGCAGCGGCTCGCCGATGTCGTGGGGCAGGAGCATCTGCTCGGCCGTGACGGGCCGCTCGGGCACATGCTGGCCGATGGCCGGCCCGGGTCCATCGTGTTCTGGGGGCCGCCGGGGGTCGGCAAGACCACGATCGCCCGGCTGCTCGCCGACGCCACCGACCTCGCCTTCGTGCAGATCAGCGCGATCTTCTCCGGCGTGGCCGATCTGAAGAAGATCTTCGAATCCGCGCGCCTGCGCCGCTCGAACGGCCGCGGCACGCTGCTCTTCGTCGATGAGATCCATCGCTTCAACAAGGCGCAGCAGGATGCCTTCCTGCCGCTGATGGAGGACGGCACCATCGTCCTCGTCGGCGCCACCACCGAGAACCCGTCGTTCGAGCTGAACGCGGCGCTCCTGTCGCGCGCCCGCGTGCTCACCCTGCGTCGCCTCGACGAGGCGGCGCTCGCCGCGCTTCTCGACCGTGCCGAGGCCGAGCTTGGCCACCCCCTGCCGCTCGACGCAGAGGCGCGCGCCGTGCTCGTCACCCTCGCCGACGGCGACGGCCGGGCGCTCCTCAACCTCGCCGAGCAGGTCGCCGACGCGCGCGAGACGCTCGACCCCGCCGCACTCAACCGGCGCCTGACCAAGCGCGCGGCGTTGTTCGACAAGTCCGGTGACGGCCACTACAACCTGATCTCCGCCCTGCACAAATCGGTCCGGGGTTCCGATCCGGACGCGGCGCTCTACTGGCTGGCGCGGATGCTGAAGGGCGGCGAGGATCCGCGTTTCCTCGCCCGCCGCATCGTCCGGATGGCCGTCGAGGACATCGGTCTCGCCGATCCGGCCGCGCAGCGCCTGTGTCTCGATGCCTGGGCGACCTACGAACGGCTCGGCTCGCCCGAGGGCGAACTGGCGCTCGGCGAGGCGGTGATCTATCTGGCGCTGGCGCCCAAGTCGAACTCCGCCTACCGCGCCTTCAACGCCGCCATGGCCGCCGCCGAGCGCACCGGCTCGCTTCCACCGCCGAAGCACATCCTGAACGCGCCGACCCGGCTGATGAAGGCCGAGGGGTACGGCGCCGGCTATCAGTACGACCACGACACCGCGGAGGGCTTTTCCGGCCAGGGGTATTTCCCCGACGCGATGCCCCGCGAGAGCTTCTATGCCCCGGGCGAACGCGGCAGCGAGGGGGAACTCGGCCAGCGCCTGCGGCGCCTCGCCGAGCTTCGGGCGCGGATCGCGGAGGGCGGCTAGTGGTCACAGGTCGCCGCGACGCGGACCTGATCCAGCTCGTCTATACGAGCGGCGGCGGGCTGCCGCTCGATGCGCGCGAGCTGCACTGCCTCGCGGAAGAGTTGCAGCTCGTCAACGCCCGCGCCGGGCTGACCGGGCTGCTGCTGCACCAGGGTGATTCGTTTTACGGCGTGCTGGAGGGCTCCCAACGGCGCATTTTCTCACGGATCGAGCGGATGATTGCGGATCCGAGGCTCGGACGGGTGCGCGTGCTGAAAGAAGAGGCGATCGCTTCGCGACGCTTCGACAACTGGAGCTTCGGGGCTCTCCCCCCAATGCAGGCGCCTTCCGACGCGGCGGAGGCATTCATTCTTCATCTCGCGCGGCGATCGCGATAGCCTACAAAGCGATCGTTATGCGCGCGTCGTCATTGACAGTCCGGTTTCGTTTGGTTTGATACCAGACGCAGGGTGCCGCTCGTCGGCCTGACCCAAAGAGGACGGGAATGACGGACGTGCTTGGCTCGACAGAGCTCGTGGAGTTTTCCTTTATTTCCAAGGTCGCATCGGGAGTGCCGACTTCGGCTTTGCTTCGGCTTGCGCGGCAGAGCTGGAGCTTCAACCTTCGGATGGGGTTGACTGGAACGCTGCGCCTCATCGGGGATACGTTCTCGGAGGAGATCGAGGGCCCCTGCGAGGTGGTGCAGCCGCTCGCCGCGCGCATCCTCGCGGATGATCGCCATGGTGCAATCCGCATTTCGGCCTTTCGCCGCCTCGACTGCCGCCGGCATGCGAGCTGGAGCACCTCGGGCTTCGACCTCGGTCGCGCCCCCGGTGTCCTGGCGGCGGCAGGCGGGGTCAGCCCCGCGAACATCGCCTTTCTCCAGAGTCCGGCGATCCGCGCGCGTCGGCCGGTCGTCTCCGCCGGCTTCGGGGCCGGGCTGGGCTGACGCGGAAACGCCGAGGCTCCGCGCGGGCCGCTCGGGTTGACAAGCCGGCGACCGGCGCGCTCTTAGAGCGGGGCGGGCCCGCTCCCCGCGTGGCTGCTGGAGACGAAACGCAGGTGTCCTTGCCCGACGATACGGCGCGCGAACGGCGCGAGCCGCAATGAGCGGCGTCCGCCAGATCACCGTCACGCCCGACGACGCCGACCAGCGCCTCGACCGCTGGTTGCGGCGCCTCCACCCCAATGTCGGGCAGGGCCGCATCGAGCGGATGTGCCGCAAGGGCGAGATCCGCGTCGACGGCGGCCGGGTGAAGCCCGCGACCCGGCTCGAGGTCGGGCAGACCGTGCGCCTGCCGCCGATCCCCGACGACGACGCTCCCGCCCCGGCGGCGCCGCGTATTTCCGACGCCGACGCCGAGATGATCCGCGCGTGCGTCCTCTGGAAGGACGACGACATCATCGCGCTCGCAAAGCCCCCGGGCCTCGCGGTGCAGGGCGGGACCGGCACGCATCGCCACGTCGACGGCCTCGCCGAGGCGCTGCGCTTCGGCCGCGAGGACAAGCCGCGCCTCGTCCACCGCCTCGACCGCGACACCTCCGGGGTGCTGCTGATGGCGCGCAGCGCCCGCGCCGCCGCCGGCCTCGCCCGCGCGTTCCAGGCGCGCGAGGCCCGCAAGATCTACTGGGCCGCGGTCGCCGGCGTGCCGTCGCCGCGCCAGGGCACCATCCGCACCGGCCTCGTCAAGGCGCCGGGCCACGGTGCCGGCGGCGAGGCGGAGAAGATGCTGGTCCTGCCCTTCGCCGAGGTTGCCTCCACCGAGGGTGCCAAGCGCGCGACCTCCGACTACGCGGTGATCGAGGCCGCGGGCTCGCGCACCGCCTGGGTCGCGCTCTCGCCGATCACCGGCCGGACCCACCAGTTGCGCGCGCACATGGCGGCGATCGGCCATCCCATCATCGGCGACGGCAAGTATGGCGGCAGCGGCCAGGAAAACCTCGGCGACGGCTGGGGCGCCCAGCTCGGCGGCGAGGTGAGCCGCAAGCTGCACCTGCACGCCCGCTCGCTCAGCCTCGTCCACCCGACCACCGGCCGCGGCATCAGCTTCACCGCGCCGCTGCCCGAGCACATGGCCCGCACGTGGTCGCTGTTCGGCTGGCGCCCGGAAGACGCCCCGGCCGATCCCTTTGCCGACGAGGACGCCGACCTGCCGCGGCGCGGCGGACGATGACGCCCGCGGCGCACCTGCTCGCGGTTCCGGTGCGCGCCTATCGCCTGATCCTTTCGCCCTGGGTCGGCCACGGCTGCCGCTTCCAGCCGACCTGCTCGGCCTACGCGCTCGAGGCGCTGGAGCGGCACGGCGCCGTCCGCGGCGGCTGGCTCGCCGCCCGCCGCGTCTGCCGCTGCCACCCCTTCGGTGCCGCGGGCCACGATCCTGTGCCAGACCCGCCCCGCTGACCCGCCCGCCTGCGCCGCCACCGCTGCCCGCAAGCGCGCCCCGCCTTCCTCTTGCGGAAAATACTCCCGCCGGAGGCTTCCGCCGCCAGAGCCCGTCCCGCGCTCTCCCTTCTCGCGCGCGGCACCCAGGGTCGGGACGCCCCCCTTGCCCCCTGCCGCTCCTCCGGGGTAATCCGGCCCCATGCTCGACACGCCCGAAATCCATCCGATCTTCCACGGCGCCCCGGACTCGACCGAGTTCCGCAAGCTGCGCAAGCGGCTGGTCCGCGAGACCCGGGACGCGATCGAGACCTACGGCATGGTCACTCCCGGCGATCGCTGGCTCGTCTGCCTCTCCGGCGGCAAGGACAGCTATACGCTGCTCGCCGTCCTGATCGAGCTGCAATGGCGCGGCCTGCTCCCCGTCGAGCTGCTCGCCTGCAACCTCGACCAGGGCCAGCCCGGCTTCCCGGCCACCGTGCTGCCGGACTTTCTCGCGGCAAACGGCATCCCGCACCGGATCGAGTATCAGGACACCTATTCCATCGTCACCGACAAGGTGCCCTCGACCAAGACCTACTGCGCGCTCTGCTCGCGCCTGCGCCGGGGCCACCTCTACCGGATCGCCCGCGAGGAAGGCTGCCGCGCCATCGTCCTCGGCCACCACCGCGACGACATCATCGAGACTTTCCTGCTCAACCTCTTCCATGGCGGCAAGCTCGCCGCCATGCCGCCGAAGCTCCTGAACGACGAGGGCGACGTCTATGTCATGCGCCCGCTCGCCCACGTCGCCGAGGCCGACTGCGACCGCTTCGCCCGGGCCATGGGCTATCCCATCATCCCCTGCGACCTCTGCGGCAGCCAGGACGGGCTGCAGCGCGCCCAGATCAAGCGCATGGTCGACGAGTGGGAGGCGCGCTCCCCCGGCCGCCGCCAGATCATCTTCCGCGCGCTGACCCAGGTGAACCCGAGCCACCTGCTCGACCCCGCGCTGTTCGACTTCCGGGGCCTCTGAGCGACGCCCCCTTGACCTTTCGTGCCTGCGGCTGTTGAACCCCCACGAGCCTGCACGCCGGATCGGGGACCGCGCCATGGATGACCAGAGCAAGAACCTGATCCTGGCGACGGCCTTGAGCTTCGCCGTCATCCTCGTCTGGTTCCTGCTGTTCCCGCCCAAGGAGCAGCCGCAGCCGGTGCCCGCGGCCACCGAGACCTCGCAGACCGTCGCCCCGGGCAGCACGGCGAGCCCGACCCTCGCCGTGCCCGACGCCAAGCCGCGCGCCGATGCGCTGGCCCAGACGCAGCGGGTGGCGATCGACACCCCGAGCCTCGGCGGCTCGTTCTCGCTGACCGGCGGCCGGATCGACGATATCCGCCTCCTGAACTACCACGAGACGATCGACGACGACTCGCCCACCGTCACGCTGTTCAACCCCGCGGGCGCGGCGCAGTCCTACTATGCGCTCTACGGCTGGTCCGCCGCCGCCGGCACCACGGCGCCCGTGCCGGGGCCGAGCACGCCGTGGACGGTCGAGTCGGGCGACAAGCTCACGCCCGCCACGCCCGTCACCCTGCGCTGGGACAACGGCGCGGGCCTGATCTTCCGCCAGACCCTCTCGGTCGACGAGAACTACATGTTCACCGTCACCCAGTCGGTCGAGAACACCACCGGCGCGGAGGTCCGCCTCGCGCCCTACGGCATCATCGCCCGCCACGGCATGCCGCCCGACCTGAAGAACTTCTACATCCTGCACGAGGGGGTCATCGCGATGACCGACGGCACCCTCGAGGAACTGAAGTACAAGGCCCTGAAGGATCTCGCGCCCGACCCGAACGAGGGCGGCGCGCTGACCCAGCACCTTTCCGTGGCCAAGGACGGCTGGATCGGCTTCACCGATCACTACTGGATGTCGACCCTCGTCCCGACCCCGGGCACGGCCTTCAACGCGGTGGCGAAGTACACACCCGCGACCGACACCTTCCAGACCGACGTGCGCCTGCCCGTGATGGCGGTCGCGCCCGGCGCCAAGGTCGAAGCCTCGACCATGCTCTTTGCCGGCGCCAAGGTCTGGTCGGTGCTGCGCGACTATCAGGACAACAAGGGCATCGACCGCTTCGTCGACGCGATCGACTGGGGCTGGTTCTTCTTCCTGACGAAGCCGATCTTCCGCGTGCTGCATGCCATGCACCACGTCCTCGGCAACATGGGCCTCGCGATCATCGGGCTCACGTTCCTGATCAAGCTCATCCTGTTCCCGCTGGCCTACAAGTCCTTCGTCTCCATGTCGAAGATGAAGGCGCTGCAGCCGGAGATGGAGAAGATCAAGGAGCGCAACGCCGACGACAGCGTGAAGATGCAGCAGGAGGTGATGGCCCTCTACAAGCGCGAGAAGGTCAACCCTGCCGCCGGCTGCCTGCCCATCGTGCTGCAGATCCCGATCTTCTTCTCGCTCTACAAGGTGATCTTCGTCACCATCGAGCTGCGCCATGCGCCGTTCTTCGGCTGGATCCGCGACCTCTCGGCGCCGGACCCGACGTCGTGGATCAACGGCTTCGGCCTCCTGCCGTGGGCCGCGCCGGCGCACACCAGCCCGATCGCCATCATCTCGATCGGCGTGCTGCCGATCCTGCTCGGCATCTCCATGTGGCTGCAGCAGCGGCTGAACCCGACGCCCGCCGACAAGACGCAGGCGATGCTGTTCAACTGGATGCCGTGGATCTTCATGTTCATGCTCGGGCGCTTCGCCAGCGGGCTGGTGCTGTACTGGGTGGCGAACAACACCATCACCTTTAGCCAGCAGTACCTCATCATGCGCAGCCAGGGGATCAGGCCGAACGTGCTGGCGAACGCTCTGGCACCGTTCCGCCGCTCGAAGAAGTCCGGCTGAGGCGCGCGTGCGGCTCGCGTCGATCTGGCGGCACCCGATCAAGGCGCACGGCGCCGAGCCGCTCCAGGCCGTGACGCTGCAAACGGGCCGGACGATGCCATGGGATCGCGTCTGGGCGATCGCGGACAGCCGGGCCAAGGTCGAGCCCGGTTCGGCCGACTGGGCGCCGTGCGTGAACTTCAGCCGCGGGGCGAAGTCGCCGCGGCTGATGGCGATCCGGGCGCGGGTCGACGAGGCGCGCGGCCGGGTGCATCTCTCGCAGCCCGACGTCCCCGACCTCGACGTGAATCCGGACGACCCGGACGATGCCCGCGCTCTCGTCGCCTGGGCGGCGGCGCTCGCGGCACCCGAGCGCCCCGCGCCGGCGTTCGTCGTCCGCGCGGGCCAGGGGATGACCGACAGCAACTATCCGACGCTCTCGCTTCTCAACCGCGCCAGCCTCGCCGCCCTGGGCGATCAGGTCGGCAAGCCGCTGGCCGAGGCGCGGTTTCGCGGCAACCTGTGGCTCGAGGGGCTGGCGCCGTTCGCGGAGTTCGACCTTGTCGGCCGCGATCTTCGTGTCGGCGCGGCGAGGGTGCGCGTGACCGAGCGCATCACCCGCTGCAAGGCGACGATGGTGGACCCGGAGACTGGTCTTGCCGACGCCGACACCCTCGGCGCGCTGCGTGCCGGCTGGGGCCATCAGGATTTCGGCGTCTATGTCACTGTAACCGACGGTGGCCGGGTCGCTGTCGGAGACGGGGTGACGCTGCTGGATTGAGCCGGAGACGAGGCCGACGGGACCCGTGCCGCGAGGGGCCAGCCGGCGCCCCTCCGTGAGCTTCACCCCGGCGGCGGCGCATCCGGCTGGCGTGCCGGCGCGGCGGCGGCGAAGGCCGGCAGCGCCTCGCAGGCGGCGCGGATGCGGGCCAGCCGCGGATAGGGCCCAAGGTCGAGCCCGAAGCGCTCGGCCGCGCCCATCTGCGGCACGAGGCAGACCTCGGCGAGTCCGGGGCGCTCGCCGAAAGCGAACGCAGTCTCCGGCCGCCCCGCGAGCAGCGCCTCGCAGGTGGCGAGCCCCTCGGCATTCCAGTGCCGCGCCCAGGCGTCGAGCGCCGGCTGCTCCTGTCCGAAGCTCTTCTTCAGATAGCGCAGGACGCGCAGGTTCTGCAGCGGGTGGATGTCACACGCGATCACCTGCGCGAAGGCCCGCACGTGCGCCCGCTCGGCCGGATCGGCGGGCAGCAGCGGCGGCTCGGGGCGGGTCTCGTCCAGCCACTCGATCGTCGCGAGCGACTGGGTGAAGACCGCCCCGTCGGCCTCCAGCGCCGGCACGAGGCCCTGCGGGTTCAGCGCGAGATACGCCGCGCCGCGCTGGTCGCCGCGGCGCAGGTGGACCGGGGCGGTGTCGTAGGCGATCCCCTTCAGGTTCAGCGCGATCCGCAGACGGTGGGCGGCCGAGCTCAGGAAGAAACCGTGCAGCGTCACTTGCCCGCTCCCACCGTGATGTCTGCGAGCAGCTCCTCGTCGCCGGTCCTGATGAACCGCGGGGCGAGGCCGAGCGGCGCCTTGCGATCCCTGGGCAGGGCCGAGACGAACGGCGCGTCGCCGCGGCGCGCCCGGAAGCCGTCCTTCGCCGCCTTGCGCAGGCCGGCGTCGGTCATCAGGTCGTAGCCGCAGCCGGCAAGCACCCGCGCCGTGGCGAGCGAGCCCTTGTCGCCGATCGACATGCCGCCACAGGCCGTCACCGGCCAGGTGTGCAGCCCGATCCCGACCGGCAGCGTCGGCCAGGCGAAGACGCCGGTCGGCACCTGCTGGCTCACATCGCCGACGTCGGTCGAGGCACCGGCGGACACGTCCTCGAGGAACGGCAGCGGCCGGGTCGACATGCCGGCCTCGGGCACGCCCATCTCGCGCTGGCAGCCGCGGGCAAAGGCCTGTTCCTCGTCGGTGAACTCGATCGGGACCGCGAGGATGTGGCGGTAGAGATGCCGGGCCAGCGGGTCGTTCGGCAGCAGATCGTGGGCGCCGAAGAATCGCTCGAACTCGTGCGTGGTCTGGGTGGCGAGGGCGGCCGCCTCGGCGACCTGTTCGAGCCAGCCGGTCAGCGCGCCGAGCGCCGTCCGGTCGATGTCCCGGGCGACGAGCCAGACCTGGGCGAACTCCGGGATGACGTTCGGCGCCACGCCGGCCGCCTCGTAGATGTAGTGGATGCGCGACGTGGCGCGCAGGTGCTCGCGCATCATCTGCACGCCGACGCCGAACATCTCGGCCGCCTTGAGCGCGCTCCGGCCCTCCCACGGCGCGTTGCCGGCGTGGGCGGTGCGGCCGTGGAACCGGACCTTCACCTTGTCGAGCGCCGCGAGCCGGACGTTGCCGGCGCCGGCGAACGGGGCCGAATGCCAGGCGAGGGCCGCGTCGAGGTCATCGAACAGGCCGTCGCGGGCCATGCAGACCTTCGCCCCTTCGACCTCCTCCGCCGCGCAGCCATAGACGCGGACGGTGCCGGGAGTGCCGGTGGCCTGCATCATCCGCTTCAGCGCCAGCGCCGCCCCGGTACAGCCGGCGCCGAGCATGTTGTGGCCGCAGCCGTGGCCGACCTCCGCGCCGGTCGGTCCCGGCGTCTGGCGCGGCTCGGCGGCGTTGCCGAGCCCGGGCAGCGCGTCGTACTCGGGCAGGTAGCCGATGACCGGCCCGCCCGACCCCTGGCTCCATTCCGAGATGAAGGCCGACGGGACGCCGGCGGTGCCCCGGCTCCTGGTGGCAAAGCCCGCCGCCTCCAGCTCGCGCAGATGGATGCGGTGGGACTTCTCCCCGGCAAGCGACAGCTCCGGCGTTGCCCAGACCTCGCGGGAGATGCGCAGGATCGCCTCCCGCACCGCCTCGACCGCCTCCGCGGCGGCGCCGGCGGACGCCGGTGGCAGATCCTCCGCCCGCGGCTTCGGCGCCGTCGCGTCGTCCTCGCGCGGCAGGGGCGGGGTGTCCGCCTGCGCGAGCGCGAGGGTGGGCGCGGCGAGGCCAGGCACGGCGAAGGTAGCGGCGCCGCCGAGCCCGAGACCGCCGAGCACGCTGCGGCGGTCGAGCCCGGTCGTTGGACGGTCGGTCATGGCTGGCTCCCTGAGTCGCTCGACCCTACTCCAACGACGGGCAACGTCCACTGGTCGCTCAGCCGACGCCGAGGAGCCGGAACGCCTTCTCGCGCTCCATGAGATAGAGCAGGGTCCGGATCGCCTCGCCGCGCGGCGAGGTGAGGCCCGGGTCCTGGTCGAGCAGCAGCCGTGCGTCGTCGCGGGCGACGGCCATCAGCGCCCCCTGCGTCTCGAGGTCGGCGATGCGGAAACGGGGCAGGCCCGACTGCGCCACCCCGAGCACGTCGCCGGCACCGCGCAGCGCCAGATCCTCCTCGGCGATGCGAAAGCCGTCGTCGGTCGCGCGCATGATCTCGAGCCGGGCCTGCGCGGTGGTGCCGAGCGGCGGATCGTAGAGCAGCAGGCAGGTCGACTGCTCGGCGCCCCGCCCGACCCGGCCGCGCAGCTGGTGCAGCTGCGCAAGACCGAAGGACTGCGCGCCCTCGATCACCATGATCGAGGCGTTCGGCACATTCACCCCCACCTCGATCACCGTGGTGGCGACCAGCAGCCGGCTGCGCCCGGCAACGAAGTCGGCCATGGCGGCGTCCTTCTGCGCCGGCGGCATCTGCCCGTGGACCAGCCCGACCACCCCGGCGCCGAAGCTGGCGCGCAGGCTCGCGAATCGCTCCTCCGCGGCGGTCATCTCGGTGGTCTCGCTCTCGCCGACCAGCGGGCAGACCCAGTAGGCCTGCCGTCCGGCCTCGAGTGCCCGTCGCAGGTGCGCGACCACCTCGCTGGTGCGCGTCGCGGGAATCGCGGCGGTGGCGACCGGCGTCCGGCCCGGCGGCTTCTCGTCGAGGATCGACAGGTCCATGTCGCCGAACTGCGCCAGCGTCAGGCTGCGCGGGATCGGGGTGGCGGTCATCACCAGCGTGTCGACCGCCTCGCCCTTCGCGCCGAGGTCCATGCGCTGCCGCACCCCGAAGCGGTGCTGCTCGTCGACGATGGCGAGGCGCAGGTCGGCGAAGGCCACGTCCTTCTGGAACAGCGCGTGGGTGCCGACGACGATCGGGATCGCCCCGGAGGCGAGGTCGGCCAGCTTTCCCCGGCGCTCGGCGCCCTTGTCGCGGCCGGTCAGCAGCTCGAGGCGGACGCCCGCGGCGTCGGCGAGCGGCTGGAGCGAGAGCAGGTGCTGGCGCGCGAGGATTTCCGTCGGCGCCATCATCGCCGCCTGTCCGCCGGCCTCGACGGCGGCGAGCATGGCGAGGAAGGCGACCAGCGTCTTGCCCGCGCCGACGTCGCCCTGCAGCAGGCGGTTCATCCGCAGCGCCGAGGCCATGTCGCCGGTGATCTCGGCCACCGCCCGCGTCTGGGCGCCGGTCGGTGCGTAGGGCAGCGCCGCCAGCACCCGCGCCCGCAGCCGGCCGTCGCCGCGCGTGGCAAAGCCCTTGGGCCGGCGCTGGCGGGCGCGGACGAGGGCGAGCGTCACCTGATGGGCGAGAAGCTCGTCATAGGCGAGCCGCTCGCGGGCGGGCGTGGTCGGCGCGAGGTCCGCGGCCCCTTGCGGCGCGTGGGCGGCCGCGAGGGCGGCGTGCCAGTCCGGCCAGCCGCGGGCGCGCTTCACCGAGGGCTCGATCCACTCGGGCAGGCGCGGGACACGGTCGAGGGCGGAGCGGACGGCACGGCCCATGCTCTTGAGGCTGAGGCCCTCGGTCAGCGGATAGACCGGCTCGAAGGCGGGAAGCTGGTCGTCCTCGCCCGGGCGCAGCACGTGGTCGGGGTTCACCATCTGGGCGATGCCGTCGAAGAGCTCCAGCTTGCCCGAGACGATGCGGCGCTGGCCGGCGGGATAGGTCCGTTGCAGCCAGTCGGCGCGGGGGTGGAAGAACACGAGCAGGAACTCGGTCAGCGCATCGCGGACGTGGATGCGGTACGGGCGGTTGCGGGCGACCGAGGGCTGGTGCAGGCCGATTTCCACCTCGACGGTGACGACCTCCGGCGGCCGTACCTCGCGGATCGACGCGCGCAGGTGCCGGTCGATGCCGCCGACGGGCAGGGTAAGGACGAGCTGCGCCGGGTTGGCGATCTCCATGCGCTCGTAGAGCCGCACGGTCTTCGGCCCGATGCCGTCGAGGCCGGTCAGCTCGGAGAACAGCGGGAAGAGGACTTCGGGGCGGGTCATGGGTGGCGGTTGCGCCGGCCCGCAGCCTTTGTCCAGTCGGATCCGCCATAGCTGACCGCGATCACCTCGACCGTCCGCGAGGGCTCGCCGACACGGAACACCACGACCCCGCGCCTGCCGGCCGGAACGGCGCGAAGCCCCGTGTCGTCCCGGATCGTTCCCCGGTGCGGGACGTTGCCGAGCGAGGCGATGACGGCCGCGATCTCCTCGATCTTTCGTCGCGCCGCGGACCAGCCCACATGCGCCGCGATCCCCGCGGCGATATGCGACAGGTCACGTCGCGCGCCGGGGTGCATGCGGGTCCGATAGGGGATCAGGTCGGCTCGCCGCGTTCACCGGCGGCGATCATCTCGCGGATCGGGGCGAGAGCGGCGTCGAGGTCGAGATAGTCGTCGGACGGTGTGGCGAGGCGGGCGCGGATCTCGTCCGTCATCGCGTCGAGCGCCGCTTCGCGGGCGATTTCGTCCTCCATCATCCTCTCGATGGCCGAGGCCACTGCGGCGCTGGCGCTGGCAAACACGCCTTCGCTGACCTTCCGTTGCAGGAAGCCATGGTGCCGGTCGGTGAAGCTCAGCGTCGTCCGGATCGTCATGCGAAAGCCCGTGTGTATGACATAGTCATACTACACGGCCGACGCCGGCTGCATCAATACATGAAGTACCGCTGCGCCATGGGCAACACCTCCGCCGGCTCGCATGTCAGCAGCTCGCCGTCGGCGCGGACCTCGTAGGTCTCGGGGTCGACCTCGATCTCCGGCGTGGCGTTGTTGAGCTTCATCGCCGCCTTGCCGATGCCACCGCGGGTGTTCTCCACCGCCAGCGTCTGCTTCGCGAGGCCGAGGCGCGCCCGGATGCCCTCGGCCTCGGCGGCGGCCGAGACGAAGGTGACGGCCGAGGCGGCGAGCGCGCCGCCGAGCGCGCCGAACATCGGCCGGGTGTAGACCGGCTGCGGCGTCGGGATCGAGGCGTTGGGGTCGCCCATCTGGGCCACGACGATCGACCCGCCGAGCAGCACCATCTCGGGCTTCACCCCGAAGAACGCCGGGTTCCACAGCACGAGGTCGGCGCGCTTGCCGGGCTCGATGGAGCCGATGTGCTTCGAGACGCCGTGCGCGATCGCCGGGTTGATCGTGTACTTCGCGACGTAGCGCTTCACGCGCGCGTTGTCGTTGTCGCCGGTTTCCTCGGGCAGGGCGCCGCGCTGGACCTTCATCTTGTGGGCGGTCTGCCACGTGCGGATGATGACCTCGCCGATGCGGCCCATCGCCTGGCTGTCCGACGAGATGATCGAGAACGCGCCGAGGTCGTGCAGGATATCCTCCGCGGCGATGGTCTCGCGGCGGATGCGGCTCTCGGCAAAGGCCACGTCCTCGGGGATCGACTTCGACAGGTGATGGCAGACCATCAGCATGTCGAGGTGTTCCTCCAGCGTGTTGCGCGTGTAGGGCCGCGTCGGGTTGGTCGACGACGGGATGACGTTCGGCAGGCCCGCGACCTTGATGATGTCGGGCGCGTGGCCGCCGCCGGCGCCCTCGGTGTGGAAGGCGTGGATGGTGCGGCCGGCGATGGCCGCCACCGTGTCCTCGACGAAGCCCGACTCGTTCAGGGTGTCGGTGTGGATCATCACCTGCACGTCCATCGCGTCGGCGACGGTCAGGCAGCAGTCGATGGCGGCGGGCGTCGTGCCCCAGTCCTCGTGCAGCTTCAGCGCGCAGGCGCCGGCCCTGACCATCTCCTCGAGCGCCGCGGGCTTCGAGGCGTTGCCCTTGCCCGAGATGCCGATGTTGACGGGCAGGCCGTCGGCGGCCTGCAGCATCCGGGCGATGTGCCACGGGCCCGGGGTGCAGGTGGTGGCGAGCGTGCCGTGCGCGGGGCCGGTGCCGCCGCCGAGCAGCGTGGTGACGCCGGAGTGCAGCGCGTCGTCGATCTGCTGCGGGCAGATGAAGTGGATGTGGGCGTCGAAGCCGCCGGCCGTGAGGATCTTGCCCTCGCCGGCGATGATCTCGGTGCCCGGGCCGATGACGATGGAGACGCCGCTCTGCGTGTCCGGGTTGCCGGCCTTGCCGATCAGGGCGATGCGGCCGTCCTTGAGGCCGACGTCGGCCTTGTAGATGCCGGACCAGTCGAGGATCAGCGCGTTGGTGATGACGGTATCGACCGCGCCCTCGGCCCGGCTGGCCTGCGACTGGCCCATGCCGTCGCGGATCACCTTGCCGCCGCCGAACTTCACCTCCTCGCCGTAGGTGGTGAGGTCGCGTTCGACCTCGATCACCAGCTCGGTGTCGGCGAGGCGCACGCGGTCCCCGGTGGTGGGGCCGTACATGTCGGCATAGGCGGCGCGGGAGATCAGGTGCGGCATCGGGGGCTCTCGGCTTCGGAGGGGGATGTCACGCGGCAGGACGGTTGGAGAGATGCTGGTCGCGGTCGGGAAACCGTGCGGCGGCGTGCGCCGCCGGACAGTCGGGTGTGTATCCGAGCGGCCCCAGCCGGCGGGGAGCGGCGGACGGCCGTCCGGGATGCACCCGCCCCACGGCGTTCAGGCCGCGGCGCCGTCGAAGTGCTGCACCGGAAGCGCCGCGGCGTCTACGCCGTCGAGGCAGTTCACGTTGATCGCCGCCATCGGCGTGCCGTCCCGCCCCGGGGCGAAGGCGAACGGCTCGATGCCGCAGACCTTGCAGAACTGGTGCCGGATCACGTGCTTGTTGAAGGTGTATTCGGCGAGCGAGTCCGCTCCCTTGAGCAGGGTGAACGCGCTTTCCGGCGTGAAGGCGAGCCGCGCGCCGAGACGGCGGCAGCGCGAGCAGTTGCAGGTGAACGGCTTCGAAATATCGACGTCGGCCTCGAAGGCGACGGCGCCACACTGGCAGGATCCGCTGTGATGTTCGGTTGCCATGTCAGAGATCTCCCATGGTCAGGCCGCGGAAGCCGAAGATGCGGCGTTCGCCGCCGATCGGCACCAGGGTAACGTCGCGGACCTGCCCGGGTTCGAAGCGGACGGCCGTGCCGGCCGGAATATCGAGCCGGAAGCCGTGGGCCGCGTCCCGGTCGAACGAAAGTGCGGCGTTGGTTTCGGCGAAGTGGTAGTGGCTGCCGACCTGCACGGGCCGGTCGCCGGTATTCGCCACCGCGAGCGTGATCGCCGTCGCGCCCGCGTTGAGCGTGATGGCGTCGTCGGCCGGAAAGACCTCCCCGGGGATCATGGTCAGGCCACCGCCAGCCAGACGCCCGCGAGCGCCGTCAGCCCGCCGAGCGTCCGGGCGACCAGCGGCCGCTGCAGGCTCGCGGCGGCAAGGCCGAGGCCGAGGCCGATGGCGTGCAGCGTGGCCGTCGCGAGGACGAAGCCGAGGGCGTAGGGCAGGCCGCCGAGCCCGGGGCCTTCGAGACCGTGGGCATAGCCGTGCGCCATGCCGAAGGCGGCGATCACCGCACAGGCGAGCGCCAGCGGCGGGCGGAGCGCGAAGGCGATCGCGGCCCCGAGCACCACGATCGAGGCGAGGATCGTCGGCTCGACCACCGGCAGCGCGGCGCCCTCGAAGCCGAGGACGCCACCGGCGATCATCGCGGTGACGAAGCTCGCCGGATAGGCCCAGCGGGCGCGGCCCCCGGTCATCGCGGCGAAGAAGCCGACGGCGATCATGGCGAGCAGGTGGTCGGCCCCGAGGAACGGGTGCAGCAGGCCCGATTCGAAGGGCGAGCCGTGCGCGCCGATGCCGGTATGGGCCAGCGCGGCGGTGGGGGCGAGGATCAGCAGGGCAGGGAGGATGCGCCGCATTTGTTCAATCGTCCTCTGGAGGGAAAGCGGGAAGGGCCGTCGCCGCGCCGTACGGGGGGCGGCAGCCGCCGGACGGCCGCACGCGGTGGGTCGAGGCCGGATGGTGGGCAAGCTCGTTCGGCGGGCGGATCGGGCGGCGGACCAGCTCGCCGCCGCAGTTGGGGCAGACGCCGCCGAGCACCGCCTCGGCGCAATGCCGGCAGAACGTGCACTCGAAGCTGCAGATGTGCGCGTCCGTCTCCGGCGGCAGATCCCGGTCGCAGCACTCGCAGTTCGGGCGGAGGTCGAGCATCAGCGGATCGGCGAATGCACGGTGACGAGCTTGGTGCCGTCGGGGAAGGTGGCCTCGACCTGAACGTCGTGGATCATCTCGGCGATGCCCTCCATGCACTGCGCGCGGCCGACGACATGCGCGCCGGCCTCCATCAGGTCGGCGACGCTGCGGCCGTCGCGGGCGCCCTCGACCACATAGTCGGTGATGAGCGCGATCGCCTCCGGGTGGTTCAGCTTGACGCCGCGGGCAAGGCGGCCGCGCGCCACCATGGCGGCGAGCGAGACGAGGAGCTTGTCCTTCTCGCGGGGCGTGAGGTTCACCGGCGTTCCTCTCAGGTAGACCAGACTCGCGGCAGCGCCGTGCCGCGGAGTCGCATCAGAAGCCGGATCAGCGTCGTGCGCAAGGCCCGCGCATCGGGTCCCATCAGGCGAACGATGAGCAGATCCGGCTTTTTGCTGACTCCGTGGGCCACATGTGCCTCATCCTTGAGCAGATCGCGGATCTCGTCGCGGCGATCCGCGGCGCCCGGGGCGGCGAGCACGACGGTCGAGACGGCGCGTCCGCCCGCAAGCGTCGCGGGTCCGGCGGTGGCGCGGGCGATGTCGCCCTCGGCGCGAAGCGCCTCGGCGTGGATCAGGCGCCCCGCGCGGCGGAGGCGCCACTGGTCGGAGAGGGCGCCCGTCGCCACGGTCTCGCCCATGGCGGTGCGGCCGAGGACCAGCGTCTCGACCGCGAGCAGGCGGGAGTCGGCGGCAAGGTCGATGTCGATGCGCCGGTCCAGCCGGCCGCCGTCGAACACGATCGTCTCCTGGGGCAGCCAGTCGAGCGCCGCGCCGGTGCCGAGCGCGAGGCGGGTGCGGATCTCCGCCGGCCCGCCCGTCGAGCGATAGACCCGCTCGGCCGCCTGGGTCGTGGCGACCAGCGCGGCGCCGTCGCCGGCGGCAAGGCTCCAGGCGAAGGCGTCGCCGCCGGTGACACCGCCAGCGGTGTTGACCAGCACGACCTCCGGCACCGGGCCGTGGACGCGCGGCAGGATCGCCTTGGCCGATCCCTGCTGGAACAGCCGCTCGAGCCGGACGGCGGTGCCGTCGTGCCGGACGGCGACCTCGGCGCGGCCCCGGGCGCGCTGCAGGCGCGGGGCAGGATCGGCGGGTGGGCCGTCGGGGGACGGGCGGGAAATCACCGCTCCTCGTCTCCGCCGAGCGCGCAGACGATCTGCCACTCCGCCTCACTCACCGGCTGGACCGAGAGGCGGGAGTTCTTCACCAGCACCATCTCCGTCAGGCGGCCATCGGCCTTGATGCGCTCCAGCGTCACCGGCTCGGGAAACGGGCCGATGGCGCGCAGGTCGACGCACTGCCAGCGCGGATCGTCGGCCTTCGAATCCGGATGGGCCTCGGCGATCACCTCCACGACGCCGACCACCGCCTTGATGTCGCCGGAGTGGTAGAAGAAGCCGCGCTCGCCCACGGCCATCTCCTTCATGAAGTTGCGGGCCTGGTAGTTGCGAACCCCGTCCCACTCCTGGCCGGCGTCGCCTTTCGCCACCTGCTGGTCCCAGCTCCAGGTGTGCGCCTCGGACTTGAACAGCCAGTGTGCCATTGCGGCGATCCCTCTTATTCGGACTTGAGCGGGCGGGAGAGGAGGGCGGCCATGGCGCCCTCCACGGTCAGGCGGCCCTCGAGAACGTCGGCGACGGCCGCCGCGATCGGCAGCTCGACGCCGTGCTCGGCGCCGAGGCGGCAGGCGGCGCGCGCGGTGGCGACCCCCTCGACGGTGCCGCCCGGCCGGGCCGCGCCGGCGCCGAGCGCCTGGCCGAGGCGAAAGTTGCGCGACTGCGGCGAGCCACAGGTGAGCGACAGGTCTCCGAGGCCCGACAGGCCCGCCAGCGTCTCGGGCCGGGCGCCGAGCGCGGTGGCGAGGCGGGTCATCTCGGCGAAACCGCGGGTCATCAGCGCGGCCCGGGCCGAGGCGCCGAGCCGCGCGCCCTCGATCAGGCCGCAGCCGATGGCGACGACGTTCTTCAGCGCGCCGCCCAGTTCGGCGCCGGTCACGTCGTCGGTGAGGTAGAGTCGCAGGCGCGCGGTGGAGAGCGCCGCCTGCAGCGCGCGGCCGGTGCCGGCGTCGGCGCAGGCGAGCGTCAGTGCCGTGGGCAGGCCCGCGGCGATCTCGCCGGCGAAACCTGGCCCGGTCAGCGCGGCAACGGTGGTCTGCGGCAGGGCGGCGGCGGCGATTTCGCTCTGCAGGCGGAAGTCGCGCGCGTCGATGCCCTTGGCGCAGAGAACGAGCGGCGCGTCGGGCAGCCGCGCGCCGTGCTCGGCGAGAAAGCCCGCCGTCGCCTGCGCCGGGACGACGAGGAGCAGCGCCTCGGCGCCCGAGAGCGCGGCGAGTTCGGCGGTGCAGGCGAGCCCGGAGGGCAGCTCGGCGCCGGGCAGGTGCGGCGTCGTGCGGCTCCTCTCGGCCGCGGCCATGGCGGTGGCGTCGCGGCCCCAAAGGCGCACCTCGCGCCCGCCGATCGCCTCGGCGATGGCGAGCGCCGTGCCGAAGGCGCCGGCCCCGGCGACGCCGATCATGCCTTTGCCCCCTTCTTGCCGGCCCCGAGCATCGGTGCGGCGCGCGAGTCGAGCGGCCAGCGCGGGCGGGCCTCGAGGCCGAAGCCGTCCGGTGTTCCGTGCGCCATGCGCTCGGCGGCGGCGAAGGCGATCATCGCGCCGTTGTCGGTGCAGAGCCGGAGCGGTGGCGCGAGGAACGCGGCGCCCGCGCCGGCCGCCACGTCGGCGAGGGCGGCGCGGATGGCGTGGTTCGCGGCAACGCCACCCGCAACGGCGAACGTGGCGGCGGGAAAGGCGGCAAGAGCGCGGCGGGACTTCTCGGCCAGCGTTGCGGCGACCGCGGCCTGGAAGCCGGCGCAGATGTCGGCGATGTCGGCGCGCGAGAGGCCGCCCCGGGCCTCGACGAGCTTGTCGCGGGCGCGGCGAACCGCGGTCTTGAGCCCGGAAAACGACAGGTCGCAGCCGTCGCGGTCGAGGAGCGGCCGCGGGAAGGCGAAGCGGGCGGGATCGCCCGTTGCCGCGGCGGCCTCGACGGCCGGGCCGCCGGGCTGGCCGAGGCCGAGGAGCTTCGCCACCTTGTCGAACGCTTCGCCCGCGGCGTCGTCGATGGTGCCGCCGAGCCGGCGGAAGGCGTCCGGCCCGTCGACCGCGAGGAACTGGCAGTGGCCGCCCGAGACGAGGAGCAGCAGGTATGGAAACGCCACCGGGTCGGTCAGCCGCGGGGTCAGCGCGTGGCCCGCGAGGTGGTTCACCCCCCAGAGCGGCAGGCCGCGCGCGGCGGCGAGGCCCTTGGCGAACATCACGCCGGCCAGCACCCCGCCGATCAGGCCGGGGCCGGCGGTGACGGCGATGGCGTCCACGTCGGCGAGGGTCAGGCCGGCGCCCCGCAGTGCCGCCTCCGTCACCGCGTCGAGCCGTTCGGCGTGGGCGCGCGCGGCGATCTCGGGGACGACCCCGCCGTAGATGCGGTGCAGGCCGTCCTGTCCGCTGACCTCTGACGCGAGGATCTCGCCCACCGGGCGGCCCGGCCAGGCGCGCACCAGCGCGACGGCGGTATCGTCGCAGCTCGAACTCGATGCCGAGAATGATGCGCTCGCCCTGCATGTCTCGCCTCCGGGGCAGGGGCGTAGCACCGCACGCCGCCGCCCGCAACGTCGCGGCCCGAGCCGCCCGCTCAGGCGAGCGCCCGCTCCAGGGCGGCACCGACGCGCAGCAGCTTCGCTTCGCCGCCCGCGGGAGCGAGCGCGCTGATGCCGCACGACGGCGTGCCGGTGGGCAGGGTGAGCGCCGCGAGGCCCATCAGGTTCGCGACGCGGGTGTTGCGGAGCGCCAGCAGGTTCTCCGCCGCAAAGAACGCCGGGTCGGCCAGCAGGTCCGCCACGTTCGGCGGCAGGATCGCCGCCGTCGGCAGCAGCACGGCGTCGAAGGCGGCGGTCACGGCCGCCCAGTCGGCGCGCATCGCGTCGAGCGCCCGCCACGCGGCCACGTAGTCGACGGCCGCGAAGCTGCCGCCGGAGCGGAACCGCTCGCGCACCGGGGCGAACATCAGAATCCGGCTCGGCCTCGATCGCGTCGCGCCAGATCGCATAGGCCTCGCCGGTGAACAGCACGCCGGCCAGCGCGAAGGCGGGCGCGAGCGGCACCAGCGGGCCGCGGCTGATGACGGCGCCGGCGGCGGCGATCCGTGCCAGCGCGACCTCGAATGCCTCGGCCGGCGCGACGCGGGTCGGATCGAGCACCGGGTCGGCCAGCACGTGCAGGCGGAGGCCGGCGATCGGCGCGCCGGCGAGGTCGGGCGCCGGGCGGCCGGACAGGGCCGAGAGGAGCAGGCTCGCGTCCTCGACACTGCGGCAGAGCGGCCCGATCGTGTCGAAGCTGCTGGCAAGCGGCACCGTGCCATCGAGCGGCAGGCAGCCCGGCGCGGTCTTCAGCCCCACGAGGTCGTTCCAGGCCGCCGGCACGCGCACCGAGCCGCCGGTGTCCGAGCCGATCGCGGCCGCCGCGAGGCCGAACGCAACCGACGCGGCGGCGCCCGAGGAGGAGCCGCCGGGCGCGAGTTCCGGGTCGTTGATGTTGGGCGGGGTCGCCGTCACCGGGTTCACGCCCAGGCCGGAGAACGCCAGCTCCGTCATGTGGGTCTTGCCGAGGCAGACGAGCCCCAAGCGCGCCGCGGTGGCGAACACCGCCGCGTCGGCGCTCGGCACCCGGCCCCGCAGCAGGGCCGAGCCCGCCTCCGTGCCGGTGCCGGCGGTATCGAACAGGTCCTTCCAGCTGACCGGCACACCGTCGAGCGGTCCCCGGCGCACGCCGGCCGATGCCCGCTCGGCGGCGGCGGCGGCCTCCGCCCGCGCGCGGTCGGGCGTGGTCCGGGCATAGATCGCCGTTGCGTCCGGGTGGCTGTCGATGGCGGCGAGATAGACTTCCGTCAGCTCGCGGGGGTCGATGGAACCGGCCGCCATGCCGCGACCGAGTTCTCCAGCGGTTGCCCAGAGCCATTCATCCGACATGCCGACCTCCCCGCGCCGCCCGGCGATGAGCGTAGCGCGGCGGGGAAAGCGGTGTCTACGGAGCACGACGCATCACGGCCCTGAGCTGCATCACGCGCGCCTGAGGATAGAGCGTCCGTTGCGCGGAGCCGCCACGGCGGCAGGATCGGCGGTGGACGACGGCTCGTTCGGGTCCGGGCCGGAAAACACGCTCGACAGCCACCAGACGAGGCCGACGAGCACGAACAGGAGCACGGCGCTGATGCCGATGAGCGGACCGGCGTGACGGCGGACCTCTTTCTGCGGGTTGGTGTCGTGCGGGGCCATGCGGTTTCCTTCGCTTTCAAATCAAACGGCGGTGGCGAGGCGATGTTCCGCGCGGGTGGACATTGCCCGCCGGGGACGGATACTCGCGACCGAATGCTCCCGCCCGAGCCGACGTCTCCGGGACGGGGCATCTGGAGGCCGCTGAGGCCGAGGGGATCGCATGGCGCGGGATACGGATGTTCTGATCGTGGGCGGCGGGCTCAACGGTCCGCTGCTCGCCCTGGCGCTGGCCCAGGGCGGGATCGCCAGCGTGGTGATCGACGCACGACCCCGCGAGGAGCGGGCGGCGGCGGACTTCGACGGCCGCGCCTACGCGCTGTCGCTCGCCTCGCGGCGCATGCTCGCGGCCCTCGGCCTCTGGCGGGCGGTGGCGGCTCAGGCGCAGGCGATCGAGCGGATTGCGATCAGCGACGGTCGCCCGGGCGAGGGCGCCTCGCCGCTGGCGCTGCACTTCGACGGGCAGGAGATCGACGAGGGGCCGATGGGCCATGTGCTCGAGGACCGCCACCTGCGCGCGGCGCTGTTCGACGCGATGGACGCCGAGCCGCTTGTGGTCCATCGCGCCGGGCAGGCCGTGGTCGGGCAGGAGACCGGCCCGGGCGGCGCGACGGTGATCCTCGCCGACGGCGCGCGCCTGACGGGCGCGCTCCTCGCCGGCTGCGACGGGCGCGACAGCGCGGTGGCACGGCGCGCGGGCATCCGGCGGCGCGGCTGGGACTATGGCCAGACCTCGCTGGTGGCGGCGGTGGCGCACGACCGGCCGCACGGCGGCGTCGCGCACCAGTTCTTCATGCCGGCCGGGCCGCTCGCGATCCTGCCGCTGCCGGGCGACCGCTCGTCGATCGTCTGGACCGAGCGCACGGAGCGGGCGGCGGCGATCTCCGCGCTCGATCCGGCGGGGTATCTCGCCGAGCTGCGCCCGCGCTTCGGCGATTTCCTCGGGGCGCTGCGGCTCGAGGGCGGGCGGTGGAGCTATCCGCTCGGCCTGTCGCTCGCCGAGCGCTGGACGGCGCCGCGGCTGGCGCTGGTCGGCGATGCGGCGCACGGGCTCCACCCGCTGGCCGGGCAGGGGCTGAACCTCGGGCTGCGCGACGTTGCGGCGCTCGCCGAGGTCCTGGCCGCGGCGCGCCGCCGCGGCCAGGACCTCGGCGCGGAGGATGTGCTTGACGCATATGCGCGCTGGCGGCGGGCCGACACGCTGATGATGGCCGCAGCGACGGACGGATTGAACCGGCTGTTCTCCAACGACAATCCGCTGCTGCGATTGGGCCGTGACCTGGGGCTCGGCCTCGTCAACCGGCTGCCGGCGCTGCGCCGCCGGCTGATCGGCGAGGCGGCGGGGGTGACGGGCGACCTCCCCCGGCTGCTGCGCGGGCAGGCGATCTGATTTTCGCGGGCGGTTTCCGCCCCGATTTTCCACTGGACAGCCGCCGGCGCTTCCCCTAGTCAGCGCGCCACGGTCGGCAAGACCGCCCCCGTGCCCGGGTAGCTCAGGGGTAGAGCAGCGGATTGAAAATCCGCGTGTCGGTGGTTCAAATCCGCCCCCGGGCACCATCACTTTCCTGTATGACGGCGCGTCGTGTCCGGTCGGGTTGGTCCGGCTCAATCCCCCATTAAACTCTCGCGCGCAAAACCGTTGTCGAGACGCGCGTATGGGGGGTCGGGCGTGAATCAGGCTGTCAATATCGACATACCGCGGGAAGGCGAGCTTTCCGCAGGCGCGCGGTCGGTTGCGCGCGGGTTGCGGCGCGGCACGCTTGCGCCCGGGACGCTGAGCGCGCTCGCAGGCTGCATCGACGCCGCGGCCCTGGCGCTCGCCCTCTGGTTCGCGGCGTACGCCGGAGATCGACCCGAATTCGCGCCGGTAGCAGCCAGCCTGCTCGCGGTCACGGCGGCGCTTGCCGCCGTCGGCCTGATCGGCGCCTTTGGCGGCTATCGCCTGTCAGCCCTGCGCAACCGCCCGCGCGGCATCGTGCTGGTCGCCGCGTGCGGTATCGCGCTGCTGCTTGCCGGGGGCGTGCCGCTCTGGCCGGGCGTTTCGTTCGTCGGCTTCTTCGTCCTGCCCGCCCGCCTGCTCGGGGCGGCGCTGGCGGCGGCGGCGCTCGACTACGGGCTGACGGAGCGACGGGCCGTCATCATCGGCGGCGGCCAGGAGGGCGCGCGGCTGCTGGCGGCCCTGGCGGCGACGCCGGACAACGACATCCAGATTTGTGGCATCTTCGACGACCGGGACGACGAGCGGTCGCCCGCGGTCATCGACGGGGTGCCGAAGCTCGGGCGCACGGACACGCTCGTCGATTTCGTGCGGGCAACCGAGATCGACCTCCTGCTCATCACGCTGCCCCTGTCCGCCGAGCGGCGCATCCGCTCGATCCTGAAGGCGGTCGAGGTCCTGCCGGTCGACGTGCGTCTGGTGGGATTCAGCGCCGATGCCGGCCTGCGGCGCCACGGAGCCGCCGGGCCCATCGACGTGATGGCCCGCCCGCTGCGTGCCAGCGAGCGCGCGTTGAAGCGGACGCTCGATTTCGTCGGGGCGAGCGTCGCGCTGGTGCTGCTGAGCCCGGTGCTGCTGGCGACGGCCGCGGCGATCCGCTACGACAGCCCGGGTCCGATCTTCTTCCGGCAACCGCGCCATGGCTACAACCATCGGCCGGTCGAGGTGCTGAAGTTCCGCTCGATGTACACCGGCGATTGCGACCCGGCGGCGCGCCGCGTCGTCACCAAGGGCGATCCCCGCGTCACCCGGGTCGGCCGCTTCATCCGCCGCTGGTCGATCGACGAGCTGCCGCAGCTCTTCAACGTGCTGACGGGCGAGCTGTCGCTGGTCGGGCCGCGTCCACACCCGGTGACGGCCGTCTCGAGCCGGCAGGAGGCGTTCGAGGCGATCGTCGAAGGTTACGCCGCCCGTCACAAGATGCGCCCCGGCGTCACGGGCTGGGCGCAGATCAACGGCCTGCGCGGCGAGATCGACGACCCCGCCGCGCTTCGCGCCCGCGTCGAGCATGATCTCTGCTATATCGAGAACTGGTCGATCTGGCTCGACCTCCGCATCCTCGCCCTGACGCCGTTCCGTCTCGTGGACAGCCGGAACGCCTACTGAGGGGCGGTCTCACCCCGACCCCCGAGACGATCGGAGCGCTTTCCCCAACGCGCGGACTTCGGGCGTTGGCAACGAGGTCCGACGCCGACGGATGGCACCGCCTTGGCCCGCCGGAGTTCTCCTCCGCCGTCGCGTTGGGCCATGGTCGCTCGGGCCGAATCCTCTCGGATGTCGCGATGCCGCCATGGCGCGGACTGGCGATCGCGTCCGGCCGCGGGTAGGAAGCCGAAAGGCGGCGCGAGGGGAGAGCTTGGCATGACGAAGGTGGCGTGCATCGGCGAGTGCATGGTCGAGGTGGCGATGCCGCGTCCGGGCGCGGAGCAGGGCCGGGTGGACTTTGCCGGCGACACCTTCAACACCGCCGTCTACCTCAAGCGCCTCGCGCCGTCGGCCGAGGTCGCCTATGTCACCGCCCTCGGCACCGATCCGGTGAGCGACCGCATGGCCGCCGCCTTTGCCGCCGAGGGCCTCGGGACCGATCTCATCGAGCGGCGCGAGGGACGTGCGCCCGGGCTCTATGCCATCACGCTCGACGCGCGCGGCGAGCGCAGCTTCACCTACTGGCGCGACCAGTCGGCGGCGCGCACCCTGTTCCACGCGCCGGCCGAGGTGACGCCGCGGGCGCTGCTCGACTTCGACCTCGTGTATCTGTCGGGGATCACCGTCGCGATCCTCGCGGCGGACGCCCGCGACGCGCTGAAGGATGCGCTGCGCCGGGTCCGGGCCAATGGCGGCTCGGTCGCGTTCGATTCCAACTACCGCCCCCGCCTGTGGCCGGACCAGGCCACGGCGCGCGCCGAGATCGGCGCGTTCTGGGCGCTGGCCGACGTGGGGCTGCCCTCGCTCGACGACGAGCTGGCGTTGTTCGGCGAGGAGGGCGAGGCCGAGATCCTGTCGCGCCTGACCAGCGGCGGCGTGCGCCGCGGCGCGTTGAAGCGCGGCAGTGCCGGGCCGGTCCCGATCGGTGCCGCCGGGCCGCTGCCGCCGTTTCCACCCGCCGCGAAGGTCGTCGACACCACCGCGGCCGGCGACAGCTTCAATGCCGGATATCTCGCGGCCTTCCTGCACGGCGAGGACGGGGCCGCCTGCCTGGCCGCGGGGCACGCCATGGCGTCCGAGGTCGTCGGCCACCCGGGCGCGATCATCCCGAGGGGATAGGCGGCGTCAGGGCTTGGCGAGCGCGCCTTCGACGACGCCGCCGATCTTGCCGCCCGTCGCGAGAAGCTGCCGGGCCGCGCCGAGGCTCGGGCGCTCGAGCGATGGCAGCGGCTCGGCGAACGCGGCGTCGGCGTCCAGTGCCGCGGCATCCGCGCCGGCGGCATCCGGCTGGGGCGGCGGCGTGTCCCCGGCGCGCGCGGCCATGTAGCGTGCCATCGCCGCGCGGTCGGCGTCGGGCGCGGCCTCGCCAGCCTTGGCCCAGTCGCCGGAAGCCCAGGCATAGCCGTCGGCCGTGGCGTCGAGCCCGGCCGCGTCGAGGGTGGCGGCGGCCTCGGCATAGTCGCCCGAGCGGGCGAACGCCTGCGCCCGCAGCTCGATCGCCGCGGTGCTTGCGAGCGGCCCGAGCGCCGCGCGCGCGGCCGCGCCGTCGCCGCGGGCGATCTCGGCCCGCGCCGAGACCATGCGCGCCGCTTCATCGCCCGCGGCCAGCGCCGGGGCGGCGATCGCCAGCGCCGGATCGGGCAGGCCAAGGTCCACCAGCCGGCTGGCGATCCGCGCCCGCACCGGGTCGGCGGGTGACGTCGCGGCGATCAGATCCTGGGTGCCGAGCGCAGCCTCGGCGTAGACCGCGCTGCCGATCATCGCGGGATCGGCCTCGGCCACCAGCCGGACGGCCAGTTCGGCGAAGGTGTCGGCCTGCGCCGGCAGGTCCGACATGCCGCGCCTGAGCTCGGCGAGCGCACCGGGAAGGTCGCCGCGCTGCGCCAGCGTCTCGGCGAGCAGGCCGCGCAGGCGGCCGTCGAAGGCCGAGCCGCGGGATTGCAGGGTGGCGGTTGCCAGATCGGTGGCGACGGGCTCCGGGATGGCGAGATGCGTGTCGAGGGCGACGCGCACCAGATCGGCCAGCGCGTCGATGGAGATCGACGCCTGATTGCTGCGCGCGAGCTTTGCCATCGTGCGGACCGCCTCGGCAGAGCGGCCCTCGGCGGCCTCCAGGCGCGCCTCGGCGAGCTGCAGCGCCGGGCTGGTCGGGTCGCCCGGCCGCACGGCGGTCAGGTAGATCGTGCGCGCCTCGCTGATCCGGCCGGCGTCGATCAGCCGGCGCACCAGGGTGGGCGCCAGCATCGTGCGCAGCTCGCCGGGCATCTCGGCGAACGCCGCATGCACCGCCTCGAAGCCGGCTGCGCTGCGCCAGACGGGCACCGCGCCGCCGGCGGCGAGCCACACGCCGTGCAGGCCGGGACACTCCGCATCGACAGCCAGCGGCCCGCGCGGCGTCACCGGCCGGTCGTCGACGACGCGCGCGAGATCGAGCAGCACCGCCCGGTCGGGCACCTTGGCGTCCGGGAAGGCGCCGAGCGTCGCCTCGGCCTCGGCGCCGAGGCCGAGGCGGATGTAGAGCCGGGCAGTGTCGCGGATCACCGCCGGGTCGGGCGTGTCGAACTCGCCGACGAGGTGGCTGCGAAGGTGGCCAAGCTCTTCGGGGAACGGCGTGCCGTCGGACCAGGCGGTCGGGTCGAGGGCGCGGTCGGCGAGGCAGGCGCCGGGCAGCGGCTTGATCGGCGGCCGGGCCTGCGCCCGCTGCGAGTCGCGGTCGAACACCGTGCTGGCGGAAATCTGGTCCTGCGCCATCAGATCGGCGAGGGTGGTCGCGCCGTCGGCCGCCGGGGGATGGAGCGCCGTCCGGGTCAGCTTCTGGTCGGCCGAAGCTGCGTCGGCGGTCATCTCGACGGACGGGCGTGGCAGTGGCCGGGTGGGGGTCGGCTCGGACCCGGCGGTCATCTCCGGCGCGGGCGTCGGACCGGCGCCGTCGGTGAACCGGACGATGCCCTGGTCTGCCGCACGGGCGATCTGGCGGACGAGCGCATTCTCGGCATCGGCGACCACGTGCGACTCGCGCAGGGCGCGTGCCTTGTCGGAGGCGCTGGCATCGGCGGGCGCGGCCTCTGCCTCTGCCGGCTCCGTCGCCGCCAGCTCCGGCGTGGTCCGGTCGGCGACGTCCACCGCGAGAAACCGCGCGCCGACGAACGAGGTGGAAATCCGGCAGTCGCAACCGATCGACAGCGCGACGGTCGTTCCGTCATGGCCGGTTTCCGCGTCGATGTCGGTGATGCGGATGTGCGGGATCTTGTCGAACACGCCCGCGGTCGAGAAGCTTATGCGGCGGCCGGGAAAGTGCAGCGTCGCCCGGCCGTCGACGGTCTCGAGCGACCATTCGGTCGTGGGCTCGACCTCCAGCACGATGCGGGTGAAGCCGGTGTGCTCGCCGCCCCGGATCGTTCCACCCTCCGCGCGCGCGGCAAGCGGCAGGCCGAGCGCGGGCAGGGCGGCGGCGAGCGCCGCGACGCTCAGCGCGCCGGCTCGCATGGGGGCCCCGCGCATCAGGCGGCGAGGCTCTGCTTCGAGGCCTTCAGGGCGTCCTCGAGGTCATTGTAGGACGGGCGCAGGTTCGCCGGCGTGTTCTGCCGCCCGACCTCGACGCAGACGTTCGGGGCGTGATTGTGCAGCGCCGCGACCATCACCTCCTGGATCAGGTTGTAGAAGTTCTGGTCCTCGTCGATCACCGCCTTCACCCGCGTCGCGAACGGCGCTACGAGGCCGTAGGCGAGGAACACGCCCATGAACGTGCCGACCAGCGCGCCGCCGATCATCTTGCCGAGGATCTCCGGCGGCTGGTCGATCGAGGCCATGGTCTTGATGACGCCGAGCACGGCGGCGACGATGCCGAGCGCCGGGAGGCCGTCGGCCATGGTCTGCAGCGCGTGCGCCGAGTGCTGCGCCTCGGCATAGTGCTTCTCGATCCGCTTCGAGAGCACCTCCTCCACCTGGTGCGGGTCGTCGTAGTTCATCGACGCCGAGCGCAGCGTGTCGCAGATCAGCGCCACCGCCTCGTGGTCGGCGAGGATCTTCGGATACGCCGAGAAGATCGCCGAGGCGTTCGGATCCTCGATGTGCTGGTCGAGCTTCACCGGGTTGGAACGCTGGATGCGGATGAGCTGGAACATCAGGCAGAGCAGGTCCTGGAAGTCCTTCGGCTTCCAGTGCGGGCCCTTGAACACCTTGGCGATGTCCTTCAGCGTCGCGACGATGCCGTGCTTGTCGTTGCCGATGACGAACGCGCCGATCGCCGCGCCGAAGATGATGATCATCTCGTGCGGCGCCGAGTGCATGATGATCTCGAGCTTGCCGCCGGCGAACACGTAGCCGCCGAAGACCATGGCAAAGACCACGACGATGCCGACGATTCCGAACATGCTTGCACCTGCGTCTCGGGGGCGTTGCGCGAAGCCAACTTCTGGCGTTCGGTCTTAGCGGGGAGAGGATTAAGAAATGGCTTCAACCGCCCCGTCCGCCGGTTGCGGCGGGGCGGTGTGCCTATTGTGTGGGCACGCGCGAGTTGCGGCTGGCGATCGTGACCGTGACGGCATAGGCCGCCTCCGGGCTCATGCCCGTCAGCACCTGCGCCGCGGTGTCCGGTCGCATCCGCGCGAGCAGCCCGGCGGCGAAGTTCACGTCCATCTTCTCGAAGATCTTCGCGGCCTCGGCCGGCTTCATGTTCTCGTAGACGGTGGTCATCCGCGCGAGATCCTTCTCCGCGGCGCCATCCGCCAGTGCGAGGGTCTTCGTCAGGTTCTCCTGCGCCTTCTGGAAGGCCGCGAGCTGTTCCGCGAGCTTGGCCTCGGCGACGCCGAGGGTCTGCTTGCGGTCGGCGAGGCGCTTTTCCTCGGCGTCGAGCTGCGACTCCCGGTCGCGGATCGTCGCGAGCAGCGTATCCTTGTCGGGCGGCGGGGCGGGCGTGTCGCCCACCGTGTGCGCCGCCTCCTGCGCCCAGGCCCAGCCGGCATCCGATACCCTGAGCAGCGCCGAGGCGCCGAAGCAGAGCACCACCAGCCCGATGCCGCCGAGCGCCGGTCCCGGTCCTCCCGCCATGGTGTCAGCGGCCTCCGGCCAGCGCGCTCAGCGCCTCGAGCAGCGCGTCCTCGCTGTTGCCGGTGGGGTTGCCGGTCGGCGTGGCGGCCTTGGGCGCATCGGCGGCGGCGGCTCTTGCCGCGGCGGCGCGCAGCCGGCGCAGCGGGTTTTCGATCGGCGTCAGGGCGCGGGGCTTCGGCACCTCGGCGAGGTGCGGCGTGGCCGTCCGCACGGCTTCGACCTCGGGCGTGCGCGGCCGGGCGAGCGGGCCCGCCACCATCCGGTCGAGCGTCGGGATCGCCAGCGGCGCTTCCTCGGGCTCGGCCTCCGGCAGATCCGGCACGATCGACGGCGGCACCACCGCCTTCGGGCGCGGCGCCAGACGCAGCTGCGGCACGACGAGTTCGGGCGCTGCCGGCTGGAAGGCCGGACTCGGCGCCGGCGCGGTGAGGAGCGGCTCGCGCCGGTTCCAGATCTCGCCGGCCTCCATGTCGGGCGTCGCCTCGGGCGTCGGGGCCGGCGCGGGCGCCGCGGCCTGAATCGGGGCCTGCACCGGGGCGGACATCTCGGCGGGCATCGGAGCGGGGGCCGGCGCAGGGGCCGGTGCGGGCCGGACGGGCGCCGCGTGCGGGGCGGCCGCGATCAGCAGGCGCAGCTGGTTCGCGGCGGTATCCGCCTGCTGAACCATCTTTGACAGCTCGGTCCGGGTGTCGCGCGACGAGGTCCTGGCCTCCTCGAGGGTGGTGCGGGCCAGCTCGACCTGCCGCGTCAGCGTCACGATGGCGCCGCCCAGCCCCTTGTCGAGCGACTTCAGGTCGCGCACGCGCCGGGCTAGCACCCAGCAGTAAGTTCCGGCGAAGCAGGTGGCCGCGAGGAGCAGGCCGTTCATCAGCAGATCCATGGTCGGCTCCTCAGTTCAGCACGAATTCGGTGACGAGCAGGTCGCGCACCTGGCCCTCGCCCGTCACGGTCTGGACCCGGCGCAGCATCTGCGCCCGCAACCGGGTGAGCGCGGCCGGATCCTCGAGGTCGCGCACCTCGACGGCGCGCAGGTATGTGTTGAGCGCGTCGACGACTCGCGGCATCTCGCTCGCGACCTCCGCCGCGTGCTCCGGCACCACGTCGAGCTGGCCGCTGAAGCGCAGGTGCTTCGCCCGGGCGTCCGGGCCGAGCGAGACGAGAATCGGCTCGATCGCCACGAAGTTCGCCGCGGGCCCCGCCGCCGCCTCGCCATGCCCGCCGCCGCCGGACTCGCCGTGGCCGCCCGACCCGCCGCCGAACAGCGCGCCGGGGTCGATCAGGCCGGTCTTGGTGGCATAGAATCCGCCGCCGCCGAGCGCGATCGCTCCGACGAGGCCAAGGATGAGGCCAAGCTTGCCCTTCGGCTTTCCCGCCGGCTCGGCGTCGGTGACAACGGCCTCGGACATGAGGAAACCCCGGGTGGTTAACATGCAATCTCGGGGCAGAGGTAAACCGCCCAAGCCTAATCAATCCTTAAGCGGAACCTTGGAATTAACCCGGATCGAAGGGAATGCTTGACCTCTGGTCCGACGCGCGGGTCCCTGACGGATCGCGCGTCGCCCGATGCGGCCGCGCGCGCACGGCTCTCATGCCTCCGGGGCAGGGAGCGGGCCCGTCTCCGGGTGGCGGCCGGCGCCGTCCTCAAAGCGTGGCGGCAGGGCGGCAGGTCGCCTGACCTTGGGCCGCGGAAACCAAATCTTAAACCTCGTGAATCGACACTCCGCGTGAATTGAAGCCGGCGCCAGGACGGGGCCGGGCGAGGAGGTCGGAGACCTTGAATCAGATCCGGGCGTTCTGGGACGGGCTCGACACCCGGCGGCGGCTCATCGCGGGGCTCGCGGCGCTTGCCGTCGCGGCGGCGATCTTCGGCATCACCCGCGTCGCTACCGAGCCGAGCTATTCGATGCTCTATTCCGGCCTCGATGCGGCTGCGGCCGGCGAGGTCGTCTCCGAACTCGAGGCCGAGGGCATCGCCTATCAGGTCGACGGCACCTCGATTCTCGTCGACACCCCGTCGCGCGACCGCATCCGCATGGCGCTCGCCGCCAAGGGCCTGCCTGCGGGCGGCCCGGCCGGCTACGAGATCCTCGACAGCCTCTCGGGATTCGGCACCACCAGCCAGATGTTCGACGCCGCCTATTGGCGCGCCAAGGAAGGCGAGCTCGCCCGCACCATCACCGGCTCACCCAACGTCCGCTCCGCGCGGGTCCATCTGGCGAACCCGGTCAGCCAGCCGTTCTCGCGCACGCCCGCGGGCTCGGCTTCTGTCACCGTCACGATGTCCCGCGGTGAACTGGACCGCGGCCAGGCCGAGGCGATCCGCTACCTCGTCTCCTCGGCCGTGGCCGGCGTCGCGCCCGAGGCGGTCGCCGTGATCGATTCGGCCAAGGGCGTCGTGCTCGCCGGCAAGGAAGACCCGCTCGGCAACGGCCCGGGCGGGCCGAACGACCGGGCCGAGAAGCTGAGGACCAATATCCAGCGGCTGCTCGAGGCGCGGGTCGGGCAGGGCCACGCCATCGTCGAGGTGAACGTCGACGCCGACACCGAGGCCCAGACGATCAGCGAGCGCACCATCGACCCGGACAGCCGCGTGCCGATCAGCTCCGAGACCGAGTCGACGACCGACAGCTCGTCGGGAAGCTCGCCCTCCGTGACCGTCGCGAGCAACTTGCCCGACGGCAACGTGAAGGGCGACCCGAGCGAGAACAAGCACAACGCCGCGACCAGCCGCGAGCGGCAGAACTACGACGTCTCCGAGACCAAGCGGGAGCGGGTGATCCAGCCCGGCGCCGTGAAGCGCATCTCGGTCGCGGTGATGGTCGACGGCCTGACGGCGCCCGGCGCCGACGGCAAGGACGCCTGGACGCCGCGGCCGCAGGAGGAACTCGACACCCTGAAGCAGCTCGTCCAGTCCGCCGTCGGCTACGACGAGGGCCGGGGCGACACGGTGACGATCTCGTCGCTGCAGTTCATGGCGGTGCCCGAACAGGGCTCGCTCGCCGAGCGGATGAGCTTCCTCGAGATGTGGGGCGGCCGGCTCGCGCAGTTCGGCGTGCTCGCCGCCATCGTGCTGGCGCTGGTGTTCTTCGTGTTCCGCCCGATGCTGAGCCGGCAGCCGGTGATGGAAATCGCCCAGCTCTCGGGCCGCATGCCCGAGCTGCCGCGGCCGCAGGACGATATCCTCGACCTCGCCGCTCATCCCGTCACCAAGATCGACCGCCTGCGCGAGGTGATCTCCAACCGCTCGGAGGACAGTGCCGCGGTGATCCGCGCCTGGATCGACGCGCCGGACAGCCGCGGCGATCGCCGTGAGCCGGTGCAGTCATGAGCGCCTACCGCCTCGAGACCTTTTCGCCCGGCATCGTCGCGGCGCTGACGCCACGCATCGACGCGACCGAGCGCCGGCTCGCGGCCGCGCGCGAGGCGGGCTTTGCCGACGGCTACATCGCCGGGCAGGCGGCCGCGACCGAGGCGATGCTGGCCGAGGACGACCGGCTGACCAGCGATCTCGTCGAGGCGCTGCAGGACGCGCGCATGACCAACGAGGCCGCGCGGCGCCACGTGGCGGCGAGCCTCGCGCCGATGCTCGAGGCGATCGTCGCGGCCCTGACGCCGACGCTGGCCGAGGCGGGGCTCGCGGTCGAGGTGGCCCGGGCGGTGGAACGCGCGATCGCCGCGGCGCCAAAGGCCCGGCCGCGCGTGCGCTGCGCACCCGAGATGGTCGACCCGCTCGGCGACCGGCTCGAGGCCCGCGGCGTGGCCGCGGTGATCGAGGCGGCCCCCGAGCTGCTGCCCCGCGAGGCGCAGGTCTTCTGGGAGCACGGCTTCGACCACATCGACCTCGACGCCTGCGCCGCGCAGGTGCGCGCCTGCGTCCTCGACCACCTGCGATCCGAGACAACCAACGGGGATGAAGATGAGCGACAGCATGGATGATGCCGGCCCGACCGAGGCCGCCGCGGCGGCACCGCGCCCCGAGGCTGGCCCGAAGGCCCGGAGCGGCGCCTTCCTTGGCGTGCCGATCGAGGTGACGATCTCCGTCGGCAAGGCGCGCCCGCTGGTGAGCGAGCTGGTCGAGCTGCGCCGCGACTCGGTGCTCACCCTCGATTCGAGCGTCGACGACCCGGTCGAGCTCTACATCGGCGACCGGCTGATCGCGCGCGGCGAGCTGCAGGAGCTTGGCGACGACTCCGGCCGGCTCGGCGTGCGGCTGACCGAGGTGGCCGATTTCTCGAATGAGCTGTGACGCATACCCCACGTCCGCCGCGCGCGACGGCGGCATAGGTCGGCCGCCGGCACCCCGGCGCCGGCTCGGCCGGCTCGTCCGCGCGGCGCGCCGGGCGCGGCCCGGCCTCCTCGCCCTCGCCGCCGTCCTGCTGCTCGTCGCGCTCCCCGCCGCGGCGCAGCAGATTCAGATCGACATGGGCAACGGCCAGTCGTTCAGCCTGCGTACCATCCAGCTCTTCCTGCTCCTGACCCTGCTCTCGCTCGCCCCCGGCCTCGCGATCATGGTCACCTGCTTCCCGTTCATGGTGACGGTCCTCTCGATCCTGCGGCAGGCGATCGGCGTGCAGCAGGCGCCGCCCAACATGATGATCGTCAGCCTCGCGCTGTTTCTCACCTGGTTCGTCATGGAGCCGGTGTTCGATCAGGCCTGGACCGACGGCATTCAGCCGATGGTTGCGGGCGAGATCACGCCCGAGGCGGCCTTCGCCCCGGTCATGGCGCCGTTTCGCGGCTTCATGGCGGGCCGCGTCGACCCCGAGACCGTGCGCCTGCTCGAGGACGCCGCGCCGACCCGGCCGGCCGCCGACGGCGATGCGCCGCTCTCCGTCCTCGTGCCCGCCTTCCTGCTTTCCGAGATCCGTCGCGGCTTCGAGGTTGGTTTCCTGATCTTCCTGCCGTTCCTCGTCATCGACCTCGTTGTCGCTGCCGTGCTCATGTCCATGGGCATGATGATGGTGCCGCCGTCGCTCGTGTCGCTGCCCTTCAAGCTCGCCTTCTTCGTGATCGCCGACGGCTGGAGCCTGCTCGCCGGGGCGCTTGTCCGGAGCTACAGCCAATGAGTGAGACCTCCCTCGTTCCCGCCCGGCCGAAGGCCGTCGACAAGCTGAAGCTCGGGGCGGGCGGGATCCGGCCCGAGGCCATGCCCTCGCCGATCGAGAAGGCCGCGGTGATCCTGACGGCAGTTGGGCCCGAGCTGGCGAGCGGCATCCTGCGCGAGCTGTCCGAGCCCGAGATGGCGCGCTTCGCCCGGGCGATCGGCGGCCTCGGCCGCATCCCCCAGGACGTGCTCGACGCGATCATCGTCGAGTTCCTCGAACTGCTCACCACCGGGCCGGAGCTGTCCGGCGGCGCGCAGGCCGCCCGGCGCCTGCTCTCGGCCGTCGTCGGCGACGACGACGAGGTGCAGCGCCTGCTCGACGGGCGGCGCAAGGCCGACAACCGCCCGGTCTGGGAGCAATTGAACCAGACCCCGGCGCCCTCCACCGCGACCTTCCTCGCCGCGGAGCATCCGCAGACCGCTGCGGTCGTCATCTCCGAGCTGCGCCCCGAGATCGCGGCAAGCGTGCTCGAGCGCCTCGACCGCGGCTTTGCCCAGGCAGTCGTCCTGCGCCTCTCGCGCGTGCCGACCCTCGATCCGGCGGTGGCGGACGCGATCCAGGGCGCGATCGAGCGCGACTTCCTCTCGGTCCTGCAGCGCAACCTGTCGAAGCGCCGGCCGGCCGACATGATCGCGAGCCTGATGAACAACATCTCGACCGACGTGCGCGAAGGCTTCCTGAACTTCCTCGAGGCCCAGGATGCGGTCCTCGCTCAGGACGTGCAGCGCATCATGTTCACCTTCGACGACATCGCACTCCGCGTCGCCGGCCGCGACATCGCCAGCGTGATCCGCGACGTGCCGGAGGAGACGCTACTCAAGGCGATGCGCCACGGCCAGGTGCTCGGCAGCGCCTCGGTCGGCTTCATCCTCGAGAACCTGCCGCGCCGCCTGTCGGAGCGCTACGTCGAGGAACTCGGCGCGCTCGGCGACGTGCCGCGCAAGGAGGGCGAGCTGGCCCAGATCGAGATCACCAAGGCGATCCAGGCCCAGGTCAAGGCCGGTACCGTCCGCCTGCTCGACAAGGACAGCAGCGCCGCCTGACCCGCGCCTCCGCGCCGCTCCGCCACGGGTTGCCGCCACGGGTTGCCGCCACGGGTTGCCTTCGCCCGCACGGCGCGGATAGCCTCGCCGCCGGCGCATCCTGCGCCCGCGGGGGCGCCCTTTGGAAACCGAGCTGCAGCACAAGGCGTTCCTGCTCCTGCTGGCAGTCGTCTCGGTGGCGTTCTTCTGGCTGCTCCTGCCGTTCTACGGGGCGGTGTTCTGGGCGGTGATCCTCGCCATCGTGTTCAATCCGCTGCAGCGCCGGCTGGAGCGGCGGTTCGGGGTCCGCAGCACCGTCGCGGCCCTGCTGAGCGTGCTGGTCTGCGTGGTGATCGCCATCATCCCGATGAGTGTCATCCTCGGCGCGCTGGTCAGCGAGGGCGCGGCGCTGGTCGCGCGCGTGCAGGAAAACCAGTACGACCCGGGCAAGGCGATCCAGGACCTGCACGCCGCCATGCCGCCGTGGCTCGACACCACCTTCGACCGCCTCGGCATGGGCGACTTCGACGCGCTGCGCGACCGGCTGGTCAGCATCTTCCAGCAGGTGAGCCAGTTCCTCGCCACCCGCGCCTTCACCTTCGGCTCCAACACGCTGCGCTTCATCGCCAGCGTCGGCGTCATGCTCTACGTGCTGTTCTTCCTGTTCCGCGACGGCCGCGCCATCGGCCGCAACGTGCTCGCCTGCATGCCGATGAGCGACGCGAAGAACCGCGCGCTGATACACAAGTTCGCCGCCGTGGTCCGGGCGACGGTGAAAGGCAACATCGCCATCGCGGTAATCCAGGGCGTGATCGGCGGCGTCGCGTTCTGGCTGCTCGGCATCCAGGGGGCGCTGCTCTGGGGCGCGCTGATGATCTTCCTGTCGCTGCTGCCGGCGGTCGGCTCGGCGCTGATCTGGCTGCCGGCGGCGGTCTACCTGATCGCCACCGGCGCGGTCAGCAAGGGACTGATCCTCGTCGCGGTCGGCGTCGGCGTCATCGGCCTCGTCGACAACCTGCTGCGCCCGAAGCTCGTCGGGGCCGACACCAAGATGCCGGACTACGTGATCCTCGTCTCGACGCTCGGCGGCATCTCGATCTTCGGCATCAACGGCTTCGTCATCGGTCCGCTGATCGCCGCGCTGTTCATGGCCGCCTGGACGATCTTCCGCGACGAGAAGCCTGTCCCGGTGGGCGAGCCGCGAGCCGCCCGGCGCCGGTTGCGCCCGCGCTAGGTTTGCATCCGCCGGCCCCGCCCGCTAGGGGAGGGCGGCTCCGGCGCGGAGCCCGACACGGAGATCGACATGGCATTCTTCCAGAAGCTCAAGGATCGGCTGTTCAAGTCCTCCTCGAAGCTCGGGGAGGGCCTCGACGCGATCATCGACGAGGCGCCCGCACCCGCGCCGCAGCCGACCGTCGCGCCATCCTCGCCCGCGCCGCGCGCCGCGGAGCCGGAGCGCGCGGGCCTCGTCGGTCGCCTGCTCGGCGGCGAGCGGGGCCGCGTGCTCGACGACGACATGCTGGAAAGCCTCGAGGAACTGCTGATCCAGGCCGACATGGGCGTCGATACCGCGCTGAAGGTCACGGCCCGCATTGCCGAGGGCCGCTTCGGCCGGCGGGTGGGGGCGACCGAGATCCGCGAGCTGCTCGCCGCCGAGATCGCCCGCGTGCTGGAGCCGGTCGCCCGGCCGATGCCGATCTATCCCAAGCGGCCGCAGGTGGTGCTGGTCGTCGGCGTGAACGGCTCCGGCAAGACCACGACGATCGGCAAGCTCGCGAGCCAGTTCAAGGCCGCCGGCAAGTCGGTGGTGATCGCCGCCGGCGACACCTTCCGCGCGGCGGCCGTCGAGCAGCTGCAGATCTGGGGCAGCCGCGCCGGCGTGCCGGTGATGACTGCCGCGCAGGGCTCCGACCCCGCGAGCCTCGCCTTCGACGCCATGGCCCGCGCCGAGGCCGAAGGCGCCGACCTTCTGCTCGTCGACACCGCCGGCCGGCTGCAGAACCGCGAGGACCTGATGGCCGAGCTCGCGAAGATCGTCCGGGTGATCCGCAAGCGCGACCCGGAGGCGCCGCATAACACCCTGCTCGTGCTCGATGCGACGACAGGCCAGAACGCCTTGTCGCAGGTCGAGATTTTCCGCCGCATCGCCGACGTGACCGGCCTCGTGATGACCAAGCTCGACGGCACCGCCAAGGGCGGCGTCCTCGTCGCGCTCGCCGACCGCTTCGGCCTGCCGATCCACGCCATCGGCGTCGGCGAGGCCATCGACGACCTCCAGCCCTTCGACCCGGAGGAATTCGCCCGCGCCCTGACCGGCCTCGAGCCGTCCTGAGGCGCCCCGCCCCGAGCCTTTTTCTCGGCGAAAGTACTCTCGGGGGTGAACTGGCCAACGGCCAGGAGGGGGCGGAAAGCCCCCTTTCGACGCGGCCCGCGGGAGCGACGGCCGCAGCGGTGCCTGCCAGCCTCGTGCGCCGCACCGCGGACCGCGCCTTGACAGGTCGCGCCGCGGCGGCGTTCACTCCTCCGACCAGCGCCGCCCGCGAGAGACGGGGGCGTGCCGGCAACGCCCGGCAGGGAGGAAGAGACGTTGACCGACCGCGCGCTCCCCGTGCCGCCGCCAGCCGCCATCGCGGCAGGCGAACCGCTGCCGCGCGCCGTCCGAACCCAGGGAGACAACCGATGAGACGGATCACGCGGGCGCTTCTCGCCGGCGCCATGGCGCTCGGCCTCGCCGCCACGGCGGCCGAGGCAAAGACCTTCTACTGGATCTCTCACGGCTCGCCCGCCGATCCGGTCTGGACCTACTTCCTGCAGGGCGCCGAGCAGTGGGCGAAGGACACCGGCAACACGGTGAACACCTCGTTCCACAACGGCGACGTCGCCGCGCACCAGGAGGCGGTGCGGGCCGCCATCGCCGCCCACGCCGACGGCATCGTGACCACCAGCCCCGACCCGGGCAGCCTCGTCGGCGTCGCCACCGAGGCGAACGAGGCCGACATCCCGATCATCAACTTCAACACGCCGGACCCCAGCGCCAGCTTCGACGCCTACGTCGGCGGCGACAACGTGGTCTTCGGCGCCTCGTGGGCGCAGTACCTCGTCGACAACGGGCTGGTGAAGCAGGGCGATTTCGTCTGGCTGCCGGTGGAGGTGCCCGGCGCCACCTATGGCGTGCAGGAGGAAGAGGGCATCAAGTCGGTGTTCGAGCCGCTCGGCATCACGTGGGAAGTGACCGACGCCACCCTCGACCAGGCGGAGGTCATCACCCGGATGAGCGACTACCTCACCGCCAACCGCGACAAGGTGAAGGCGATCATCGGCCTCGGCGATCTCGTTACCGGCTCGATCAAGCGGGTCTTCGACCAGGTCGGCGTGAAGCCCGGCGAGATCCCGGTGCTCGGCTGGGGCAACTCGCTCGATACCACGCAGGAGGTGCTGAACGGCTACGTCAACGCCGCGCAGTGGCAGGATCCGCAGGCGACGTCCTACGTGGCGCTGTCGCTCGCGGCGATGGAGGCGGGCGGCATCCCGGCCGGCTTCAACGTCATCACCGGCGCGCTCTACGACAAGGACGCGGCGCAGATCTACGACGACATCCTCTCGGGCAAGTAACGGCAGGGGGCGGGCCCGTCACCGGCGGGCCCGCGGAGGCAACGTGCAGGACGCCAGGGCATCGAGCGCACGCGATGACGTGCTGATCGTCGGCGCCGGCCCGACCGGGCTGGTGCTGGCGCTCTGGCTGGTGCGGCAGGGGATGCGCGTGCGCGTCGTCGACGCCGCCGCCGGCCCCGGCACCGCGTCGCGCGCCATGGTGGTGCAGGCACGCACGCTCGAGCTTTACCGGCAGCTCGACCTCGCCGAGGCAGTGGTCGCCGCGGGTTTCCGCAACCCGGCCTTCAACCTCTGGACCGGCGGGCGGCACCGGGCGCGCGTCGCCTTCGGCGAGGCGGGCGCGGGCGCGGGCGTGACGCCCTATCCCTTCCTGCTGGTCTATCCGCAGGATCGCCACGAGCGCCTGCTGGTCGAGCGGCTGGCGGCGCTCGGCGTCGAGGTGGAGCGCCGGACGGAACTCCTCGACTTCGACGACCGGGGCGACCACGTCGCCGCCCGCCTGCGCGGCCCGGACGGCGCGGAGCGCACCGTCGAGGCCGCGTGGCTCGCCGGCTGCGACGGCGCCCGCTCGGTCGTGCGGCACCGGATCGGTGCCGGCTTCCCCGGCGGCACATACTCCAAGGTCTTCTACGTGGCCGATGTCGAGGCGCGCGGCGCGGCCGCGAACGGCGAGGTCAACATCGCGCTCGACCAGGCCGACTTCGTGGCGTGGATCGGCTACGACGACGCCGGTCGCGGCCGGCTGATCGGGGTCGTCGACGATCCCGACGATGAAGACGGCGGGGCCGAGACCGCCCGGCGCTTCGAGGATGTCGGCCGGCGGGCGATGACCGACATCGGCCTCGAGGTCGGACGGGTGAACTGGTTCTCGACCTACCGCGTGCACCACCGCGTGACCGATCGCTACCGGCAGGGCCGCGCGTTCCTGCTCGGCGACGCCGCGCACATCCACAGCCCGGCGGGCGGGCAGGGGATGAACACCGGCATCGGCGACGCGATCAATCTCGCGTGGAAGCTCGCCGCGGTGCAGCGGGGCAGGGCGCCCGACGCGCTCCTCGACAGCTATGAGGGCGAGCGCCGGCCGTTCGCCGAGAGGCTGGTCGCCACCACCGACCGGGTGTTCAGCTTCGTCACCGCCGATGGCGGCCTCGCAGATTTCGTCCGCCTGCACCTCGCGCCGGTGCTCGCTCCCGCCGCCTACAGCTTCGAGATGGTGCGCGCGGCGATGTTCCGCATCGTGTCCCAGACCCAGCTCAGCTACCACGACGGCCCGATCAGCGCCGGCCGCGCCGGCGATGTCCGCGGCGGCGACCGCCTGCCGTGGATCGAAACGGTGGACAACCACGCCCCGCTCTCGGCGATGGCGTGGCAGGTCCACGTCTACGGCACCGCCCGCCCCGATCTCGTGGCGTGGTGCCGCGCGCAGGGCATCGCGCTGCACCGCTTCGGCTTCGACGACGCGGCCTCCCGGGCCGGGCTCGCCCGGGAGGCCGCCTACCTGATCCGCCCGGACACCTACGTCGCCGTGGCGGCGCCGGACGCCAGCGTCGCCGCCCTCGACGGGTGGCGCGCCCGGCACGGACTCACCCTCGGCCAGGACCCCGCATGACATCTCCCTCGCCCCTGCAGCGCTTCGTCGCCATGCCCGAGTTCGGCCCGCTGGTCCTGCTCGTGGCCGAGATCGCGCTCTTCACCGCGATCAACCCGACGTTCCTGTCGCCGCTCAACATCGCGAACACGCTCACCTTCACGGTGGAACTCGGCATCATCGCGCTCGCCATGACGCTCCTGATGACGGCGGGCGAGTTCGACCTCTCGGTCGGGTCGATGTTCGGCTTCGCGCCGGTGCTCATGTGGACGCTCTTCAATGCCGGCATCCTGCCGTTCGGCGCGGCGTTTCTTGCGGCCATGCTGGTCGCGGTCGCCGTCGGGCTGGTGAACGGGCTTTTCGTGACCCGGCTGAAGATCCCGTCGTTCCTCGTCACCCTCGGCATGCTGCTCGTCGTGCGCGGCACAGCGCTCTACATCACCGACGGCTTCCCGCAGCGGACGTGGAGCGCGGGCGGCACGTGGCTTGCCACCCTCCTCGTCGGCGACTTCTACGTCGGCCCGTTCCGCATCTATGCCTCGCTCTTCTGGTTCATCGGCCTCGCCGTCGCCTTCGGCTATCTGCTGAACCGGACAAAGGCGGGCAACTGGATCCAGGCTGCGGGCGGCAACCCGCTCGCCGCCCGCGCCCGCGGCGTGAAGGTCGAGCGGGTCAAGATCGCGCTCTTCATGCTCACGGCGTCCTGCGCGGCCTTCGCCGGCATGATCTCCTCGATCCGTACCTCCGCCGCCAACCCGAACAGCGGCACCGGCTACGAGCTCGAGGTCATCGCCATGGTGGTGATCGGCGGCACCGTGCTGACCGGCGGCCGGGGCACCATCCTCGGCACGGTGATCGGCACGCTGATCCTGCGGGTGATGCGCAACGGCATCGTGCTGATCGGCGTGCCCGGGCTCGCCTACAACATCTTCGTCGGCGCGATCATCCTCGGCATGATGGCGCTGCATTCGTGGCTCGAGCGCCGCCACAACGCGGGGGTGTAAGGCATGACGTTTCTTTCCAGCGGCAGCAGCTGCCTGAGAGCGCCCGAAGCAAGGCACCTGCGCACCTTCGCCTGCGCACCGGCGAGGAAATCCGCGCGGCCGGAGCCCCGCCCATGACCGCCCTCATCCAGATGGAGCGCATCCGCAAGCAGTACGGCAACGTCGTCGCGCTCGATGGCGTCGACTTCCACGTCGGCGAGCGCGAGATCGTCGGCCTGCTCGGCGACAACGGCGCGGGCAAGTCGACGCTCATCAAGGTGCTCTCCGGCGCCGTGCCGATCACCAGCGGCACGATCCGGCTGCGCGGCAGGCCGGTCGAGATCCGCTCCACCACCGACGCCATCGCCTGCGGCATCGAGACGATCTATCAGGACAGCTCGCTCGTGCCGCAACTCTCGATCGCGCGAAACCTGTTCCTCGGCCGCGAGCCCACGAAGGGCCCGTTCGGCACCCTTGACTTCGAGGCGATGAACGCCGCGGCGAACGGCCTGCTGCGCCGGGTCGGCATCGAGAAGGACATCCCGCCCGCGACGCCGATCTCCTCGCTCTCCGGCGGCGAGCGGCAGGCGGTGGCCATCGCGCGCGCGATGCACTTCGCCAACGACCTCATCATCCTCGACGAGCCGACCAACAACCTCGGCGTCGCCGAGACGCAGGGCGTGCTGAACTTCGTGCGCAGCGCCCGGGCGTCGGGGCACTCCTGCATCTTCATCGCTCACAACATCCACCACGTCTTCCAGGTCGTCGACCGCATCGTCGTCATGCGCCGCGGCCGAAAGGTGGCCGACGACATCGACCCGAGGGAGACCACCGTGGAGGCCGTCGAGCAGATCATCACCGGCATGACCGCCGACGGGAGACCCATCGCGTGACAAGACCCCTCGTCCTCTGCGCCCCGGAGCCGCGTGCCCTCGACCAGATCTTCACGCCGCAGGCGCTCTCCACCCTGCGCGACCGCTACCGCCTGCACGAGACCGACGCGGCCTCCGTCGCCGCGCTGCCGTCCGAGACCCTGGCCGAGGCGCGCTATATCCTCGGCCAGCCGCCGCTGGACGAGAGCGCCCTCGCCGCGATGACGAGCCTGCGCGCGATCCTGAACGTCGAGTCGAACCTGCTTCAGAACATGCCGTATGCGCCGCTCTTCGAGCGCGGCATCCATGTGCTCACGACGGGCCAGGTCTTCGCCCAGCCGGTCGCCGAGATCGGCCTCGGCTTTGCCCTCGCGCTCGCCCGCCAGATCGTCGACGCCGACCTCGACTTCCGCGAAGGCCGCGAGGCCTGGGGCCTCGACGGCGCGCGTCGCTCGCGCCTGCTCACGGGCTCGGACATCGGCCTCGTCGGCTACGGCGACCTCGGCCGCGCGCTGCACCGCCTGCTCGTGCCGTTCCGCGCCCGCCTCCGGGTCTTCGACCCGTGGCTGCCCGACGCGGTGATCGCGGAGGCCGGCGCCGAGCCCGCCGACCTCGACACCGTGCTGGCGGCGAGCGACTTCATCTTCGTCGTCGCCTCCGTCACCTCGGAGAACCAGGGCTTCCTAGGCGCCGACGCCTTCGCCCGGATGCGCGCGGGGGCGGCGTTCATCCTGCTGAGCCGCGCCGGCGTCGTCGACTTCGACGCGCTGATGGCGGCGGTCGCCTCCGGCCACATCGTCGCCGCGAGCGACGTCTACCCCGAGGAGCCGCTGCCCCCCGGGCATCCCGTCCGCGCGCTGCCCGGGTTCCTGCGGTCGGCCCACCGGGCCGGCGCGCTGACCTCGGCGCTCACGCGGATGGGCGACATGGTGCTTGACGACATGGCCCTGATGGACCGCGGCCTGCCACCCGCCCGGCTGAAGCGGGCCGAGCGCGAAACGGTGGCCCGGATGCGCTCCAAGCCGGTGGAGAAGACCTGAGAGGCTGTCTGAAACGCCGGCCTGCGATGCGACGGTGGGGAAGAGGCGCGGTCTGGTTTCTGGTCGCGAGGTGGAGAAGGACGGACTTGTCCGTCGACAAATCCGTCCGCGTCTGCCTCTGCGGGGGCAGGCGCGTTGCCGTGCCAGCCGGGGCAGCCACGGACGGATTGGCGCCCTGCCGCAGAAATCTCCGCCCCTGACGGCCTCCGCGCTCCCCGCCGCTGGCGCGGCGAAAGCAGTGCTTTCGCTTGTCGCGCCGGCGCTCGCGCACTTCGGTCGCTTGGCGCCCGTAGAGCGGCGTCGGGATTTTGCTGTGTGGCGAGGCTCCCTCGTCCCTCAGAGGAACAGGCCGGCGAGGTGGTCGTTCAGATAGGTGCCCTCCGGGTCGAGCCTGCGGCGCAACGTGCGGAACTCGCCCGCCTTGGGGTAGAGTGCGGTCACGTCCTCGCCGGTCAGGAAATGCAGCTTGCCCCAGTGCGGCCGCGCGCCATAGCCGCGCAGGATGCGGTCCACCGCGCGGAGGTACGGCCAGTAGTCAGTGCCGGGCTCGCCGGAGACCGAGACGGTCACGCTGTCCTGGCGATGGAACGGGCTCATCCACGCGTCGTCCCCGGCGGTGAAGCGGTACTCGATCGGATAGATCGCCTCCGGGAACTCGTCGAGCATCAGCTGGCGCACGGCGCGTACCGCCGCCTTGCCGTGCTCGACAGGCACCGCGTACTCGAGTTCATGGAAGTTCGGAATGTATTCAATCGGATAGACGTCGGAGCTGTAGGCGACCTTCACGAATTCGCTCGCGAACGGCTCGTCGTCGGTGATGTCCATCACCTTCATCTCGCACACGTCGGTCGTGCGGCCCGAGCGCGACGTGGCGGCGGTGTCGGGCAGGCAGTAGCAGTGCCGGCTCGCCTCGGTCATGCACCAGAAGAAGCTGAAATGGCGATGCGTCGCGGCCAGTTCGTCGTGCCTCTCCATCGCGGTCTCGAAGTCCTCGCGCCAGATCCGCTCGCGCAGGCGATAGCCGTCGGCGACCTGCAGGGTCATCTCGGAGATGACGCCGAGCGTGCCGAGCGAGACCCGGGCGGCGAGCAGCAGGTCGGGCGTGGTCTCGTCGGCGACAAGCACCGTGCCGTCTGGCTGCACCAGACGCAGGCCGACGATCGACGAGGCCAGCGCGCCGAGGCGGGCGCCGGTGCCGTGGGTGCCGGTGGTGAGCGCGCCGGCGATCGCCTGGCTGTCGATGTCGCCCTGGTTGACCATCGACAGGCCCTCCTGCTTCAGGACGCGCACCAGCTCGTTGATCGTCGTCCCGGCCGAGGCGGTGACCCGGCGCCGCTCGCGGTCGACATGGCGCACGCCCGTCATGCCGGAGAGCGTGAGGTGCAGGCCGTTCGTCAGCGCGACGGGGGTGAACGAGTGTCCCGAGCCGGCGACCCGGACCTTCAGCCCGCGCGCCGCGGCGTCGCGCACCATGGCGCACAGCTCGTCCTCGCCCGCGGGCGCGCCCCGGGCGGCGCGGATGCACGACTGGTTCCCGACCCAGTTCCGCCAGTGCGGGCTGTCGATGCCGAAGTCGTTGACCTGCATGTTGTGCGAAGCGGTCGCCATCGTGGTTCTCCGGTGCGGTCGCGGTTCAGATCGCGGTAAAGCCGTTGTCGGCGAACAGGTGCGCGCCGTTGACGAAGCTCGCCTCGTCGCTGGCAAGGAACAGCGCGGCGGCGGCCACTTCCTCGGGGCGGCAGAGCCGGCCCTGGGCCGCGGCGATCGCCCCGTCGCTGACGTCGACGCCGTAGCGGGACAGCACCTCGATCTCGCGCTTGCCGTGGGCGGTGGCGATGAACCCGGGGCAGACCGCGTTGCTGCGGATGCCGCGGTCGCGGAACTCGACGGCCAGCGCCCGGGCGAACATGTGGCACGCGCCTTTGCTGGTGCAGTAGAGCACTTCCATCGGCGTCGCGACCACGCCGGAGATCGACGAGGTGCAGACGATGCTGCCGCCGCCGGCGGCCAGCATCTGCGGCAGCACGGCGCGCGTCACGAGGAACATGCCCTTGACGTTGATCGCCATCACCCGATCCCACTCGGTCTCCTCGACCTCGAGGAACGGCCCGGCCGCCAGCACGCCGGCATGGTTCATCAGCACGGTGATCGGTCCGAGGCGTTCGGAGATCGCCGCCACCGCCGCCGCGACCTGCGCGGCATCCGAGACGTCGGCGGCGGCGAACACCGCGTCGTGGCCCTCGGCGGCGATTTCGGCGGCCGCGGCCTCGCCACGCGATCCCGGCAGGTCGACGAGCCCGACCCGCGCGCCCTCGCGCGCGAACAGCCGGGCCGCGGCAAAGCCGCAGCCGTTGGCCGCGCCGGTGACGAGCGCGACCTTGCCCTCGAGACGTCTCGACATGGATGATTCCCCCGCGTTTCGGCCCAGATCGCGCAGCACGACACTGATGAGCGGAAATTGATCGCGCCAGTGCCAGACGAGTGCGCAGAACCGGGCCAGTGCCCCAAACGATACATGCAGGATTGACCGAATTGCGAGGCGCGTTTCAACTGCCATTCACGACCGATCCACCGTCGAGTCGAGGATGGGTCGGAAAACGCTGCCTGAAGCGGGACAGAGGGGCAAGATGAGCGACAGGTACTCAGACCACGACCGCAACGAGGACATGAAGGTTCTGCACGGCATGGGCTATGCCCAGGAGCTGCAGCGCAACCTCAGCCGCTTCTCGAACTTCGCCATCTCCTTCTCCATCATCTGCATCCTGTCCGGCGGCATCAACTCGCTGGCGCAGGCGACGTCCGGGGCAGGGGGCGTCGGCATCGGCATCGGCTGGCTGGTCGGCTGCTTCGTCAGCCTGGTCTTCGCCGTCGCCATGAGCCAGATCAGCTCGGCCTACCCGACGGCGGGCGGCCTCTATCACTGGGGCTCGATCCTCGGCAACCGCGGCACCGGCTGGGTCACGGCCTGGCTGAACCTCCTCGGCCTCGTCACCGTGCTCGGCGCGATCAACGTCGGCACCTGGACCTTCTTCATGGGCACCTTCGGCGCGGCGCTGGGCATCGAGAACACGATGACCACGCAGATGATCTTCCTCGCCGTCATCACCGGGGGGCAGGCGCTCATCAACCACATGGGCATCAAGCTGACCGCCCGGCTGACCGATTTCTCCGGCTGGCTGATCTTTGCCGGCTCGATCCTGATCGCCATCGTCTGCCTGGCCGCCGCCGACAGCTGGGATTTCAGCCGGCTCGTCACCTTCAAGAACTACTCCGGCGACGCGGGCGGCAACGTCTGGCCGGCGGTCTCGAACGGCTGGGTCTTCGCCCTCGGCCTGCTGCTGCCGATCTACACCATCACCGGCTATGACGCCTCGGCCCACACGTCGGAGGAGACGCTCAACGCCGCCCGTTCGGTGCCGCGCGCCATGGTGATGTCGGTGATCTGGTCGGCGCTCTTCGGCTACCTGTTCCTCGCCTCGTTCGTGCTGATGATCCCCGACATGGACCAGGCCGCGGCGCAGGGCTGGAACGTGTTCTTCTGGGCCTTCGACGCCCGGGTGAACGGCGCGGTCAAGTGGTTCGTCTACCTCGTCGTGTTCCTGGCGCAGCTGCTCTGCGGTCTCGCGACCGTCACCTCGGCCAGCCGGATGATCTTTGCCTTCGCCCGCGACGGCGGCCTGCCCGGGTCGAAGTCCCTGTCCCGCGTCAGCCCGACCTATCGCACGCCCGTCGCGGCAATCTGGACCGCCGCGGTCCTGTCGGTGCTGTTCGTCTGGGGCTCGTCGCTGGTGTCGGTCGCGGGCACGTCGGCGTACACGATCGTCGTGTCGTGCACGGTCATCTTCCTCTTCATCTCCTTCACCCTGCCGATCACCCTCGGCCTTCTGGCCTGGGGCACGCCGAAGTGGGAGAAGATGGGGCCGTGGGACCTCGGGCGCGGGGTGTTCACGCTGTTCGCGGTGCTGTCGATCCTGTCGATGGTGCTGATCTTCGTGATCGGCATCCAGCCGCCGAACCAGTGGGCGCTCTACATCACCGTCGGCTTCTTCATCCTGACGGCGATCGTGTGGTTCGCCTTCGAGAAGCACCGCTTCCAGGGCCCGCCGATCGGCGACATCATCACCAAGCGGCAGAGCCTGATCCATGCCGCGGAACAGGCCGTCGGCGAGACCAAGTGACGGCCGGCCGCGCGGGGCAGGGCCGTCGGCCCACCCGCGCGGCCCTGCCCCGCCGAGCGGCGGGCGTGGCGTCGTCAGCCCGCCGTCCGGCGGGCGGTGGCGCGGATGCGCGCGGCGACCTCGGCGGTGGCGACCTGATGCAGCATGTGGCCGACACCCGGAAGCACCACGAGTTCGGCCTGCGGCACCTGCCGGGCGAACGGCCGCGAGTGGATGTCGAGCCCGACCGTCCGGTCCGCGTCGCCATGCACCAGCTCGATCGGCATCGCGAGCCGCGGATAGGCCGGCACCAGCGGGCGGATCTCCTCCTTCAGCCCGACGAGCTGCCGGGCGTTCTCGCGCAGGCTGGCGGGCTGGAGCACGAGGCCGAGGTCGAGATGCGCCAGATAGCCCGGCGGCGCGGGCTGCGGCGCGAAGACGGTCGCGAGCGTCCGTGTCGCAAAGCCCTCGGTCACGAGATGCGGCAGCGCGCTGGCAAGGGCAGGACCGATGACCGCGCTGGCCAGCAGGTCGTTGGTCAGGCCGAGGCCGCCCTCCCAGACCTGCGACGGCGCGCCGAGCAGCACCAGTGCCGACACGCTGCCGGGCGCGTCGACGGCCCACGCGAGGGCGACCGATCCGCCGTAGCTGTGCCCGACGACCAGCGCGCGGTCGATGCCGATGCGGGCCAGCGCGCCGCGGATCAGCCGCGCCTGCGTGGTGATCGGGACGTCGCCGCCGGCGGGGATGCCGCTGCGGCCGTGGCCCGGCCGGTCGACGGCGATCACCTCGAAGCGGTCGGCGAGTGCAGGGCCGAGGCGGAAGGTCATGTCGTTCAGGTTGCCGCTGGCGCCGTGGATCAGCACGAGCGGGCGGCCCTGCCCGGAGCGGGCGAGGTGGATCGGCACCCCCTCGACCTCGACCGTCGTCCCGCCGGCGTCGGACGCCGCCTTCACGGTCTGCACCGGCTGGCATGCAGCGAGCCCGGAGGCCGCGCCGACAGCGAGGCCGGTCGCGAGGCCAGTGGCGGGAAAGCTGCGGCGGGAGGGGTTGGCCATGTCATCGCCCGGCAGTCTCGGCGCCCGTCGCATCATTCGTCAATCGGGCGAATTGTCCCGACGATCTCCCCCAGCCGGATGCCGAAGCGGCGGAACTGGGCGCGGTTCGCGATGACGCCGTCCGGCCCGAGATAGAGCCAGCCGGTCACGTCGACCTCATGCGACGTCTCCGGCAGGCGCAGGCGATAGCGCAGCACCACGGTGGAGCACGGCCACCGCGGGCTCGAACTGACGCTGGTGCTGGGCGGTGCCTTTTCCGACGAGACGGGGCTGTTCCGGGCGGGCGATCTCGAGGTCGCCGACGAAAGCCTCGGGCACGTTCCGCGCGCAACGGACGACGGGCCCTGCCTCTGCGTCGCGGCCACCGACGCGCCACTGCGCCTCCGCGCGCTGGTCCCGCGCCTGCTCCAGCCGCTGTTCAGGATATGACGTGCGACCGGAGCGGCAGGCCGCGTCCGGTCAGTCGACGACGATCTTCGGGATGATCTGGTCCTGATAGAACCGCACCAGCGTGTGCCCGGAAAAGCCCATCGTCAGCCAGAACACCGCCAGGATGGCCGCGAGCTTCGGCACGAAGGTCAGCGTCGTTTCCTGCACCGAGGTCAGCGCCTGCAGCAGGCCGATGCCGAGGCCAACCACCAGCGCGACGGCGAGGATCGGCGTCGAGACGGTGAGCGCGGTCCAGAGCGCCGCGCGCAGGATGTCGAGGACCGCGGCCTCGTCCATGTCGACGCCTCCGCCCTCAGACCGGCATGCGCAGGATTTCCTGGTACGCCTCGACCACCTTGTCGCGCACCGCGACGGCGGTCTGCACCGCCAGCTCCGTCGCGGCCAGCGCCTCGACGACCGCCTGCGGATCGGCCCGGCCGGCGAGGCCGGACTTCACCGTCTCCTCGCCCTCGCGCAGCGTCGCGAGAAAGTCGCTCGCCCCGGCCTCGAAGGCCTCGCCGACGGTCCTGCCGCCCGCGTCCTGCGGCACGGGCTTCGCCACCGCCTGGGTCTGGGAATAGACCTGGGAGGCCAGGGTTGCCTTGACGTCCATGGGCTGTCTCCTCAGCGCCGGATGAGATCGAGAAGCGAGCTGGCCATCTGCCGCGCCTGGTCGAACATCTTCAGGTTCGCCTCATAGGAGCGGTTCGCCTCGCGGGCGTCGGCGATCTCGACGAGCAGGTCGACGTTCGACCCCTCGACATAGCCGTCCTTGCCAGCCAGCGGGCTGGTCGGGTCGTACGTGCGGTCCAGCTCGTTGCGGTCGAGCTGCACCGGGCCGGTCGTCACCGCGCGCGGATCGTCACCGAACGCGTCGCCGATCCCGTGGCCGAACCCCTCGCCGAACGCTTCCTCGAAGCTCACGGTCTTGCGGTGGTAGCCCGGCGTATCGACGTTGGCGATGTTCTCCGACCCGAGGCGGATCCGCGCGGCCTGGGCCGCCATGCCGCTCGCCGAGGCGGCCATCGTCTTCATCATCTCGTTCATCGCGGTCTCCCTCAGCGGCTGGCGACGACGGAGCGCAGGATCGTCAGCGATTTCTGGTACACGCCGATGGCGAGCCCGTGCTCCTGCTGCACCTCGGCGCCGCGCATCATCTGATCTTCGAGCGACACCGAATTGCCGTTCGGCGTCTCGGCACCGAAGGCGGCGGACATCTCCGGCTCGAAGCCGTCGATGGACGAGCCGAAGGCCACATGCTCGGGGCGCGTGCGCTTCGCCTCGAAGGCAGGGGAGCCGGACACGACGGGGTCGACGAGCTCGCCGAAGGACCTGATGTCGCGCGCGCGGTAGCCGGGGGTGTCGGCGTTGGCCACGTTCTCGGAAATCACCTGCTGGCGGGCCGAGGCGTGTCGGGCGAGCGCACTCGCGAGGCTCAGGATGTTGAGGTCCATGGGGGCGGGTTCCAAGGGATCAGCGTCAACGCGGGCTTAACGGTCGATGGTTGAGAAAGTGTAATCGTTTACCAGCTTCGAGGGCCTCGCCGGTGCTGACCGACTTCTCCGCGCTCACCGCCGAGCTTGCGCGCATCCCGAACCAGCGACGCGTCGGCCGGGTCACGGCCGTCGGCACCGCGGCGCTCGAGATCGCCGGCCTCTCGAACCACGCCCGCATCGGCGACCAGGTGGCGATCGGCGTCGGCAGCGGCGCCGCGCCCGGCGAGATCGGTGGCGAGGTGGTCGGCGTCTCGGAGCAGATCGTGCGCGCGATGACCTACGGCCCGCTCGACGGTGCCGCGGTCGGCAACGCCGCGACGCTGCTCGGCGCCGCCGGCGTCCACCCGGCCGAGACCTGGGTCGGGCGCATCGTCGACGCCTTCGGCCAGCCGCTCGACGGCCGCCCGATCAACCCCGGCGCCGCCAGTGCGACCCTGCGGCGCAGCCCGCCGGCGCCCGCCACCCGCAAGGGCCTCGGCGCCCGGCTCGCTACCGGACTTACCGTCTTCGACACCGTGCTGCCGCTCGCGCGCGGCCAGCGAATCGGTGTCTTCGCCGGGTCGGGCGTCGGCAAGTCGACGCTGCTCGGCGACCTCGCCCGTGGCATCGAGGCCGACATCGTGGTCTTCGCGCTGATCGGCGAGCGGGGCCGCGAGCTGCGCGATTTCGTCGACAACGTGCTCGGCCCCGCCGGAATGGCGCGCGCCGTCGTCGTCGCCGCCACCTCGGACCAGGCGCCGCTCATCAAGCGCCGCGCCGCGTGGATGGCGATGGCGACGGCCGAGGTGTTCCGCGACCAGGGGCGCCACGTGCTGCTGCTGATCGATTCGCTCACCCGCTTTGCCGAGGCGCACCGCGAGATCGCGCTCACCGCCGGCGAGGCGGCGACGCTGCGCGGCTTCCCGCCGTCGGTGGTGAACCTGATCGCCGCCCTCTGCGAGCGGGCAGGGCCCGGTGCCTTCAGCAAGGGCGACATCACCGCGATCTTCTCGGTGCTCGTCGCCGCCTCCGACATGGACGAGCCGATCGCCGACATCACCCGCGGCGTACTCGACGGCCATATCGTGCTCGACCGCGCCATCGCCGAGCGCGGCCGCTTCCCGGCCGTCGACGTGCGCCGCTCGGTCTCGCGCAGCCTGCCCGGCATCGCCAGCGAGGCGGAGAACGCGCTCATTGCGCGCACCCGCCGCGTGCTGACCGCCTACGAGAACGCCGCCCTGATGATCCAGACCGGCCTCTATGCCCCGGGCAGCGATCCGGCCATCGACGAGGCGATCCGCATCTGGCCGAAGCTCGACGCCTTCTTCACCGAGACCGCGCCGGACGGCGTGGCGGCGAGCTTCGAGCGGCTGGGCGCGATCCTCGGCTGACGCGACGGCCGCGAGGGTCCCCACGTCGGCGCGGCCGGGGAAGTGCCCGGCCTTGCCGCGGCTGCGATCCCTCGGGCGCGCGCGTCGGTCGCCCGGTGCCGGCCGGCTCGGAATTGTGTCGTGCCCGTGTGTTGCCACCGGCGGCCCGGGCGCTAAGCCCACTCCCATGCCGCTCGTCCCTGTCATCCTTGCCGTCGCGCTTTTCATGGAGCAGATGGATTCGACGGTCATCGCCACCTCGCTGCCGGCGATCGCGGCGGACCTCGGCACCACGCCGGTGGCGCTGAAGCTCGCCGTCACCTCCTACCTCGTGGCGCTCGCGATCTTCATCCCGATCTCCGGATGGATGTCCGACCGCTTCGGCGCGAAGAACGTCTTCCGCGTCGCGATCGCCGTCTTCATCGCCGGCTCGATCGCCTGCGCCTTCGCCGGGTCGGTGCACGCTTTCGTGCTGGCGCGCTTCCTGCAAGGCGTCGGCGGCTCGATGATGACGCCGGTCAGCCGCCTGCTGCTGGTGCGCGGCACGCCGCGCAGCGAGCTGGTCGGCGCGATGGCCTGGCTCACCATCCCGGCGCTGATCGGGCCGATCCTCGGGCCGCCACTCGGCGGCTTCATCACCACCTACGCGACGTGGCACTGGATCTTCCTCATCAACGTGCCGATCGGCCTTCTCGGCATCGCGCTCGTCACCAAGTACCTGCCGGCCGGCGAAACCTACGCGCCGCGGCCGATCGACCTCGTGGGCTTCCTGCTCTCGGCGGTGGCGTTCAGCGGTTTCGTCTTCGGCATGTCGGTGATGAGCCTGCCGGCGCTGCCAATCGCCTGGGGGTACGCCGCCGTCGCCTTCGGCATCCTCGCCGGCTGTGCCTATCTCCGGCATGCCCGCCGCACCGCGCATCCGCTGCTCGACCCGAGGATGATGCGCCATCGCCTGTTCCGCACCGCGATCGTCGGCGGCTCGCTGTTCCGCATCGGCATCGGCGCGATTCCCTTCCTGCTGCCGCTGATGCTGCAGCTCGGCTTCGGGCTGACGCCGTTCCAGTCCGGCCTCATCACCTTCATCGCGGCGGTGGGCGCGCTGTCGTCGAAGTTCGGCGTCCAGCGCATCTATCGCGCGTTCGGCTTCCGCAACGTCTTCGCGCTCTGTGCCGTCGGCTCGGCCGCGCTGATCGCGGTCAACGCGCTGTTCTTCCCCGACACGCCGAAGAGCCTCATCATGGCGTGTCTTCTCGCCGGCGGCATCCTGCGCTCCATCTCGTTCACCGGCGTCAACGCCCTGGTCTTCGCCGAGATCGACGAACGCGACAGCGGCCAGGCGACGGCGATCAACGCGGTGTTCCAGCAGATCTCCCTCGCCACGGGCGTGGCACTCGCCGGCGGCGTGCTCGACTTTGCCGCACGGCTGCACGGCGGGCCGCTGCGGCTCGAGGATTTCCACGCGGCCTTCCTCGTCGTCGGCGTCATCACCTCGCTCGCGGCGGTGGTCTTCCTGCGGCTCCCGGCCGACGCGGGGGCGGCGGTCTCGGGACACCGGCCCCTGCCGTCGCGCGCCTGACCTGCCTCCGGCGCAGGCCGTCGCCGCTGCTTCTGCCGGATTGCTGGGCAATTCGCGCCGCGCGCAGCGGTGCGCTCACAAAGCTGGCCTTTCCTGCCGGTTTTCGTGTCATATGCCCGGCGGGATCGCCCGAAGCGGCGATGACTTGCAGCAGCAGGGGGTGGCGGCATGTTTCTGAAGGCAATCGCGGCGGGCGTTCTCGCGCTCGCGCTCGGCGCGGTGGCGCACGCCGAGGACGCGCTGGAGCGCGTCAAGGCGGCCGGCGTGCTGAAGGTCGGCACCGAGACGGCGTTTGCGCCGTTCGACTTCATCGACGCGGGCGAGCACGTCGGCATGAACATCGACGTGTTCGACGCGATCGGCGCGGCGCTGGGCGTCAAGATCGAATGGGTGACGCTGCCGTGGGACGGCGTGCTGCCGGGGCTCGAAAGCGGCAAGTTCGACGTGGTCGCCGGCCCGGCCACCATCACCAAGGCGCGCATGGAACGCTATCGCTGGTCGGTGCCGGTCGCCGAGGCGACGGTCGCGCTGCTGAAGAAGGCGGGCGACGACACGATCACGAAGCCGGCCGACATCGCCGGCAAGGCCGTGGGCTCCGGCAAGGCGACCGCCCAGCTCGCCCAGCTGCAGGAGTTCGCCAAGACCCTGCCCGAGCCGGTGGACGCCAAGGAATACGTCAGCTTCAACGAGGCGTATGCCGATCTCGCGGCGGGCCGGATCGTCGCGGTGGCGAACTCGTTCCCGAACATCGCCTACGTGGCGCAGCAGCGCCCGGACACCTTCGCCATCGTCGAGCCGCCGTTCGGCGCCAAGACCTACTTCGGCTTCCCGGGCCGCAAGGACCCCGAGTACGCGAGCCTGATGGACGCCATCGACGCGGCGATCCTCGACATGAAGAAGGACGGCAAGCTGGCGGAGTTCCAGAAGAAATGGTTCGGCGTCACCTTCGACACGCCGGACGCGCCGCTGACCGACGCGGCATTCTGACCCGGCTGGCGGGTCGGCAGCCATGAGCTGGAAGCTGTTCCTGCTGCTGCTCGAGGCGGCGCGGCTGACGGTCATCCTCAGCGTCGTCTCGATCGGCATCTTCGGCTTTCTGCTCGCCACCGGCGTCTGTGCCGCGAACATGAGCCAGAACCGCGCCGTCCGCGGCGCGGGACGGCTGTTCGTCAGCTTCTTCCGCGGCACGCCGCTGCTCGTGCAGTTGCTGCTCATCTACTACCTCCTGCCCTCCATCGGCCTCGACGTGCCGTCGGAGGTGGCGGCGATCGCCGGCATGTCGCTCTGCACCGCCGCCTATCAGGCCGAGATCATGCGCGGCGGCTTCGCGGCGGTGCCGCAGGGCCTCGTCGAGGCGGCCGACATGGTCGGCATGTCGCGGGCGGCGACGTTCCGGCGCATCCGGCTGCCGATCGCCTTCAAGCTGACGCTGCCCGGGCTCATCAACGAGTGGATCATGATGCTGAAGTCGTCGTCCCTCGTCTCGGTGGTCGGGGTCGTCGAGCTGACCCGCATGGCGCAGGATCTCGCCGCCTCGACCTATCGCCCGCTCCAGCTCTACGCCGCGGCGGGCGTCATCTATCTCTGCATCAACGTCGTGGTGGCACTGGCCGGCCGCGGGCTCGAGGCGCGATTCTCCTGGGGGCGGACGTGAGCTTCGACTTCGGCCTCATCGCCGCCTCGGCGCCCGACATCCTGCGCGGCGTCGGCGTCACGCTGCTGGTCTGGGTGGTCTGCGCCGCGCTTGGCCTTGCGCTCGGCTTCGGGATCGCCGTGGCGCGGGCCTATGGCGGCCGGCTGGTGAATGCGGTGCTGTTCGTGCCGGTCGAGGTGATCCGCGGCACGCCGTTCCTCGTGCAGGTGTTCCTGCTCTACTACGGCGGGCCGTTCATCGGCCTCAGCCTCGACAACCTGCCGGCCGGCGTGCTCGCCCTGTCGATCTACGCCGCCGCCTACTATTCCGAGCTGTGGCGCGGCGGCTTCGCGGCGATCCCGAAGGGCCACCTCGAGGCCGCCGATTGCGTCGGGATGTCGTCGGTGCAGACGATGACCCGCATCATCCTGCCGGAGATGACCACGCTGGTGCTGCCGGCGATGGTCAACATGACGATCCTCATGCTGAAGGAGACCGCCATCCTGTCGATCATCTCGGTGCCGGAGCTGACGCTGACGGTGAGCGCGCTCGGCACGCAGAACTATGCCTTCGTCGAGAGCTTCACCGTGCTGGCGCTGATCTACTGGGCGCTGGTCGAGACCTGCGGCGCCCTTGGCCGGCTGGCCGAGCGGCGGCTGGCGAAATATCGGTTCGCCTGATGTCGTCTCTTCCAGCCGCGTCCATCACCCCCGCCGTCGCGATCAAGGGCCTCGTCAAGGACTTCGGCGAGACGCGCGTCCTCGACGGCCTGTCCTTCGAGGCAGCGCGGGGCGAAGTCACCTGCCTGATCGGACCTTCCGGCTCCGGCAAGAGCACCGTGCTGCGCTGCACCGCCTTCCTCGAGGAGGCGACCGACGGGCTGATCGAGATCGACGGCGAGCCGCTCGGCTTCGGCCCCGGCCCCTCGGGCCGCGTGCGCCTGCCCGCCGCGCAGATCCGCGCGGTGCGCCGGAAGATCGGCATGGTCTTCCAGCAGTTCAACCTCTGGCCGCACATGACGGCGCTCGGCAACGTCTCCGAGGCGCTGACCCACGTCCAGCGCCTGCCGCGCCGCGAGGCCGAGGCGAAGGCCATGGCCCAGCTCGAGCGCGTCGGCCTCGCCCACAGGGCGCAGCACTACCCGAGCCAGCTTTCCGGTGGCCAGCAGCAGCGGGTGGCGATCGCGCGCGCCCTGGCGCTCGAGCCGCGCATCCTGCTCTTCGACGAGCCGACCGCCTCGCTCGACCCGGAGCTGACCGGCGAGGTGCTGAACGTGATGCGCGACCTCGCGGGCACCGGCATCACCATGCTGGTCGTCACCCACGAGATCGGCTTTGCCGCGTCGGTCGCCTCGAAGATCGTCTTCCTCGACCACGGCCGGATTCTCGTCGAGGGCAAGCCGGGCGAGGTCTTCGGCAAACCGCGCAACCCGCGGATCGACCGCTTCCTCGAGACCTACCTCGACCGCGGCGCCGCCACCCTGCTCTGAAGGTCGCGCCGTCCTTTCCGCCGGTGCGCCCCCTGGTGTTCATACAGGCAGAAACCCTATCGGGCAGGACGCAAGGGGCCCCGCAACAGCGGGGAGACCCCTCAACTCCACGAGGCGCGAAAGCGCCTCGTGGAGTTGAGGGGAGGCCGCAACGGCGGCCGACCGACAAGCGCCGGCCGAGCGGGGGCTTCATGCCCCCCGAGGCCGGCGCTCCCTCCGCGCGGCCCGGGCCTCAGCTGCCCCGGTACGTCGAATAGCTGTACCCCGCCAGCAGCAGCGGCACGTGATAGTGTGCCGCCACGTCCGCGACGCCGAAGCGGATCGGGATCAGGTCGAGGAACCGCGGGCTCTCCCCCGGCGCCCCGGCCGCGTCGAGATAGTCCCCGGCGTGGAACACCAGCTCGAACACCCCGACTCCGACCTCGCCCTTGGGGATCACCGGCGAATCCGTCCGGCCGTCCGCGTTCGTCGTCACCGAGCGGAGGAGGCTCCGCGCCTCGCCGTCGATCCGGTAGAGGTCGATCCGCATCCCGGCCGCCGGACAGCCGCGGCCGGCGTCGAGCACGTGGGTCGTCACATATCCATCGGCCATCCTGGATCCTCCGCGGGGCGCCTGCTTCGCCCGGAACTATCCCCGCGCCGGCCGCCCGGATCCAGCCCGCAGGCCCGAAAGCACCTTCCTTGCGAATTTGAAAGCCCGCCGGGCCCGCCTCGACTATATCCCTCGGGAGACGTGCCGCCAGGAGGGGAAGGAATGCGCTATCCGCGGAACATGCAGGGCTACGGCGGACACCCGCCCGCCGCCGACTGGCCGGGCGGCGCGAAGGTCGCGGTCAGCCTGGTCCTGAACTACGAGGAAGGCGGCGAGAACAACATCCTGCACGGTGACGCGGCCTCGGAGGCGTTCCTCTCGGAGGTGCCGGGTGCCCAGCCGTGGCAGGGCATGCGGCACTGGAACATGGAGTCGATCTACGAATACGGCGCCCGCGCCGGCTTCTGGCGGCTCCACGACCTGTTCGTGAAGCGTGACCTGCCGATCACCGTCTACGGCGTCGCCTCGGCGCTCGCCCGCTCCCCCGCCCAGGTCGCCGCGATGCAGGCCGCCGGCTGGGAGATCGCCTCCCACGGCCTGCGCTGGATCGACTACCGCAACCACACGCGCGAGGCCGAGAAGGCCGACATGATCGAGGCGATCCGCCTCCACACCGAGGTGACGGGCGAGGCGCCGCGGGGCTGGTACACCGGCCGCACCTCGATCCACACCGTGCCGCTCGCCTGCGAGCAGGGCTTCGACTGGGTGGCCGACACCTACGACGACGACTTGCCGTACTGGCTGGAGTGCGAGGGCCGGCAGCAGCTCATCCTCCCCTACACCCTCGAGACCAACGACATGCGGTTCTCGGCGGGTACGCTCACCACCTCCGAGGACTTCTTCACCTACCTCCGCGACACCTTCGACGCGCTCCACGCCGAGGGCGAGGCGGGCAGCCCGAAGATGATGACCGTCGGCCTGCACTGCCGCCTCGTCGGACGCCCCGGCCGGATCAAGGGCCTGATCGACTTCCTCGACTACATCGGCGCCCGCGATGGCGTCTGGATCGCCACCCGGGGCGAGATCGCCCGGCACTGGAGCAGCCGCTTCCCCGCCCCGGCGATTGCGCCGCGCCCCACCACCCTGGACCGCGGCGCCTTCGTCTCGCGGTTCGGCGGGGTCTACGAGCATTCCCCCTGGATCGCCGAACGGGCCCACGCCCTCGAACTCGGCCCGGCGCACGACACCGCGGTCGGGCTCGCGAATGCGCTCGCCCGCGTCTTCCGCTCGTCCTCCGAGGACGAGCGTCTCGGCGTGCTGACCGCGCACCCGGACCTCGCGGGCAAGCTCGCGGCGGCAAAGCGGCTGACGGCGGAATCGACCGCCGAGCAGGCGGGCGCGGGCCTCGACTCCCTGACCGACGCCGAAAAGGCACGCTTCACCGAGCTGAACGACGCATACACCGCCAAGTTCGGCTTCCCGTTCATCATCGCCGTCCGCGGCCTCGACAAGGCGGCGATCCTTGCCGCCTTCGAGGCGCGGATCGCCAACGACCGCCCCACGGAGTTTGCAGCCGCCTGTGCCCAGGTGGAGCGGATCGCCACCCTCCGGCTGAAGGAGATGCTGCCATGAAGGACGACTCCCCCACCAAGGCCCTGCCGCGCTACTGGGCGCCCTATGGCGGCCTGCCCGGTCAGCACGAGCTTCTCTCCGGCCGCGCGGTCTTCACCGAGTCCTACGCCTTCATCCCGCGCGGGGTGATGACCGACATCGTGACCAGCGCCCTGCCGTTCTGGGAGAAGACCCGCGCCTGGATCATCGCCCGGCCGCTCTCGGGCTTTGCCGAGACGTTCTCGCAATACATCATGGAGGTGCAGCCCGGCGGCGGCAGCGACCGTCCGGAGCCGGACCCGGGGGCGGAGGGCTGCCTCTTCCTGCTGCAGGGTGAGCTGACGTTGACGATCGCCGGAACGGAGCACGTGCTGGCGCCCGGCGGCTACGCCTTTGTCCCGCCCGGCACCGTCTGGAGCGCGTGGGCGCGCAGCACCGAGCCGGCGCGCTTCCAGTGGATCCGCAAGGCATACGAGCCGGTCGAGGGCCTGGGCCTGCCGGACCCGATCGTCGGCAACGAGCGGAACGTGAAGAACGCGCCGATGCCCGACACCGACGGCCGCTGGACCACCACGCGCTTCTTCGACCACGACGACATGCGCATGGACATGCACGTCACCATCGTGAACCTGATGCCCGGGGCGGAGATTCCGTTCACCGAGACCCACGTCATGGAGCACGGCCTCTACGTGCTGGAGGGCAAGGGCGTCTACAAGCTGAACCGCGACTGGGTGGAGGTCGAGGCCGGCGATTTCATGTGGCTGCGCGCCTTCTGCCCGCAGGGATGTTATGCCGGCGGGCCGGGGCGGTTCCGGTATCTGCTCTACAAGGACGTGAACCGCCACCCGCGGCTGCGCCCGTTCACGGGCTAGGGCAGCCGGGCGCCGGAAGTCACCGACAACGCGCAGAAAATCTGAAACGGACCCCCATCCGGGACGCAGGGGTCCATGCAGCGGGTGCCTCGCGCGGCGCGCGGAGCACCCGGTTGACGATGGCGTGCGAGCCGATTTTTCGCCGCCGTCGCCCGGACGAGCCCCTTGACTCGCCAGAGCCGCTTTCATACCTCGTACGGCGTGTTAGCACTCAGGGGCGGCGAGTGCTAAGTCTCCGAGAACGGCCGCCCGCGCAGGAACGCGTACCAAGGGAGCGATCCACATGCAATTCACGCCGCTGCACGACCGCGTTGTCGTCCGTCGCATCGAGGGCGAAGAGAAGACCAAGGGCGGGCTCATCATCCCCGATACCGCCAAGGAAAAGCCCTCCGAGGGTCAGGTCGTCGCCGTCGGTGAGGGCGCCCGCAAGGACTCGGGCGAGCTCATCGCGATGACCGTCAAGGCCGGCGACCGCATCCTGTTCGGCAAGTGGTCGGGCACCGAGGTGAAGATCGACGGCGAGGATCTCCCTGATCATGAAGGAGAGCGACATCCTCGGCATCATCACCACGGGCAACGCGGCCGCCAAGGCCGCCTGAACCCTTCCAAGCCATTTTTAGGAGATCTGAACATGGGCGCTAAGCAGCTCAAGTTTGATACCGATGCCCGCAACCGCCTGCTTCGTGGTGTGGACCTGCTCGCCGACGCGGTGAAGGTGACCCTCGGCCCGAAGGGCCGCAACGTCGTCATCGACAAGTCGTTCGGTGCCCCGCGCATCACCAAGGACGGCGTCACCGTCGCCAAGGAAATCGAGCTTGAGGACAAGTTCGAGAACATGGGCGCGCAGATGGTCCGCGAAGTCGCTTCGCGCACCAACGACGAGGCCGGCGACGGCACCACCACCGCGACGGTTCTCGCTCAGGCGATCGTCCGCGAGGGCATGAAGTCGGTTGCCGCCGGCATGAACCCGATGGATCTGAAGCGCGGCATCGAGAAGGCCGTCGAGATCGTCGTCGCCGACATCAAGGCGCAGGCCCGCACCGTCTCCGGTTCCGAGGAAGTCGCCCAGGTCGGCACCATCTCCGCCAACGGCGAGACCGAGATCGGCCGGCAGATCGCCGACGCGATGCAGAAGGTCGGCAACGAGGGTGTCATCACCGTCGAGGAGAACAAGGGCTTCGAGACCGAGACCGAGGTCGTCGAGGGCATGCAGTTCGACCGCGGCTATCTCTCGCCGTACTTCATCACCAACGCCGACAAGATGATCGCGGAGCTCGAGGATGCCTACATCCTGCTCCACGAGAAGAAGCTGTCGTCGCTGCAGCCGATGGTTCCGCTGCTCGAGGCGGTGATCCAGAACTCCAAGCCGCTGCTCATCATCGCCGAGGATGTGGACGGCGAGGCGCTCGCGACCCTCGTGGTCAACAAGCTCCGTGGCGGCCTGAAGATCGCGGCCGTCAAGGCGCCGGGCTTCGGTGATCGCCGCAAGGCCATGCTGCAGGACATCGCGATCCTGACCGGCGGCCAGGTGATCTCGGAAGACCTCGGCATGAAGCTCGAGAATGTCGGCCTCGACATGCTCGGCCGCTCGCGCAAGATCTCCATCACCAAGGACGAGACCACCATCGTCGACGGTGCCGGCGAGAAGGCCGAGATCGAGGCCCGCGTCGCCCAGATCCGCGCGCAGATCGAGGAGACCACCTCGGACTACGACAAGGAGAAGCTCCAGGAGCGTCTGGCGAAGCTGGCGGGCGGCGTTGCCGTCATCCGCGTCGGCGGTGCCTCCGAGGTCGAGGTGAAGGAGCGCAAGGATCGCGTCGATGACGCGCTCAACGCGACCCGCGCCGCGGTTCAGGAAGGCGTGGTCGTCGGCGGCGGCGTGGCGCTGGTGCGCGCCTCGAAGAAGCTCGACGGTGTGAGCGGCGACAACTCCGACCAGTCGGCGGGCATCGCGATCATCCGTCGCGCGCTTCAGGCGCCGCTGCGGCAGATCGCCGAGAACGCGGGCGTCGACGGCGCCGTCGTTGCCGGCAAGATCATCGAGTTCGAACGACTCGGCCTTCGGCTTCAACGCCCAGACCGAAGAGTACGGCGACATGTACAAGTTCGGCGTGATCGACCCGGCCAAGGTCGTTCGCACCGCGCTGCAGGACGCGGCCTCGGTCGCCGGCCTGCTCATCACCACCGAGGCGATGATCGCCGACAAGCCGGAGCCGAAGGGCCAGGCCGCCGGCGGCATGCCGGGCGGCATGGGCGGCATGGACGGCATGATGTGATCTGACCCGTCAGGGTCGATTGCGGAACGGGGGGCCTCGCGCCCCCCGTTCTCGTTTTCCGCCGACCTGCTCCGGTCCACCCCTCTGGACTGATGCGGGGAAGGACACGCAGGCGGGAGACACGCGCGGGCGAAGAGCGATTGCGATGGACGCTCCCGGTGCGATCGGGTTCCATGCGTCGCAACAGACATACAGGATCCACGATGCGCGACGGACTGCCTCGGCTCTTCTACGGGCTCGGACTGACACTGATGGTCGGATGGGTCCTCCTGATCGGCCGGCCGATCATCCTGCCGGTCGTGGCGAGCGTCGTCGTCGCCTACGTCGTGCTCGGGCTTGCCGAGCTGATCGGCCGCGCGCCCGGGTTCGGCATGGTGCCGGCCGCGCTGCGCTATGCCCTGGCCGTGGCCCTCAGCCTCGGGGCGATGGGCTTCATCGTGTGGCTGATCGTGCAGAACATCAGCCAGGTGTCGGCGCTGGTGCCGCGCTACCAGGACCAGTTCCTCGCGCTGATCCAGCGGGGGGCGGTCGCGGCCGGACTCGACAACGAGCCAAGCTGGCAGAGCCTGCGCCGCGACATCGTGGGTCAGCTGAACCTCCACCGGGTGATCCTGACCTCGGTGGTGTCGGTGGCGTCGATCGTCGGCACCTTTGCCGTGATTCTGGTCTATGCCGGCTTCATCCTGTCGGAGCAGAAGGCCTTCGCCAACAAGATCGCCCGGCTCTCGGACGAGCCGGCGAAGACCAGCCAGATCCAGCAGGTGATCCGCGACGTGAACAGCCGGATCGGCACCTATCTGGTGATGAAGACGCTCATCAACCTGACCCTCGGCATCGCGAGCTACGTGATCCTCAGGCTCTACGGCATCGAGCTGGCCGGGTTCTGGGCGCTGCTGATCGGGCTCTTCAACTACATCCCCTATCTCGGCGGCATTCTCGGCGTGGCGTTGCCGACGATGCTTGCGCTGGTTCAGTTCGGCGAGATCTGGCCCGTGGTGATGTTCGTGCTGGTGATGTGCATCCCGCAGGTGGCGCTCGGCAACTTCATCGAGCCGTGGCTGATGGGCAATTCGCTCAACCTCAGCCCGTTCATCATCCTGGTCAGCCTCGTCGCCTGGGCGTCGATCTGGGGCATTGCGGGCGCCATCCTGTCGGTGCCGATCATGGCGATCCTCGTCATCGTCTTCAACGAGTTCGAATCCACGCGCGCCGTCGCCATCCTATTGTCGAAGGACGGAACGATCGCATCGAGCCCGACGGCATCCGCCGTGTGAGAGCCGGGGCAATCTCGCTGCCGACGACCTCGCCGCCCCCGGCGGCGGGCAGGCAATGCGACCGCCGGGACGCGTGTCGGCGCGTATCGCCCATCACATGACGATGGTGGCAGGCGGCGGCGAGAACGAGGCCGTGGCCGTCCGGGCGGCTCCCTGAGGGACTGGAGGGGCAGGCGAGCGTTGCAGGATGTCCGCCCCCTGGGGGTTGGCTCCTGCCGTCCGCCCGATGCGAACGGGAGCCTAAGGCCGCGCCCCGCGGAGGGCGAAGGCCGGCCAGAGCCTCCCGTTCAGGGCGGCAAGGCAGCCACCGGGCGCTTGGGCGCGCCGGACCGTCCTCAGTGGCCCGACAGCACCAGCGTTCTGACCGGCAGGATCAGGGCCTGCAGTCGGAGCAGTGCGGCGTGGACGAGGCCGGCGTCGATCGCGTGCAGCACGAAGGCGTGGAAGCCGCCGATCGCCGGATCCTGCAGGGCGTCGTGGTTCGAGGTGCAGGCGGTGGCGACGCAGGACGAGCCCTGCGGCAGCAGCCCGAGCACGGCGACGAACTGCAGCTGCACCTTGTTGGTGCGATGCGCCATGTGCTCCGGCAGCGCGTGCAGCTTGAGATAGACGAGGCCGACGGAGATCACGGCGACGAACAGGAACACCGCCATCATCGTCATCAGCCAGTCGGACTGGCCGGGTGCGGTGACGAAGGATGGCAGGTGGTGCGGCGCGGCGGGATTGAGGACGGGATGGTCCATCGACAGCTCCGGAGGGATCGGGCCCGAGGGCAGGCTGCGGGCGAGGGTGGCTCGGCGACGAGCCGCTCCGGGCGAGAGACAATCCGCTGCGAGAAACCGCGGCCGGTGCCGCGTGTCGAGGGCCGCCGCACGCCATCGCGGGGTGCCATGAAGGTGCGGCGTGACGGTAGCGGGGTGACGGTGGCGGCGTGACGGCGGGGGCGGGAGCGGCTAGGATCGGGCCATGCCGTCGCGCCGCCTCTTCGTCCCGCCGACCGTCACTCCGCCCGGCCGCCCCCTCGGCGTCCTCGCCAGCGTCCGGGCGGTGCGGCGGAACGTGCTCAACATCATCCCGGCGATCTCCTACACCCAGCCGATCGTCACCGGCACCACCGGCCCCGCCCGCTGGCACATGGTGCAGGGGCCGGAGGGGATGCGCCGGATCTTCCTCGACAACGTCGGGAACTATCCGAAGTCCGAGGTGATGATCCGCATGCTGCGCCCGGCGGTGGGGGCGAGCCTGTTCACCGCCGAGGGGACGCGCTGGCGCTGGCAGCGCCGGGCGATCGCGCCGGTCTTTGCCGCGCGCAACGTCGCCGCGCTGGCGCCGATGATGACCCGCACCGCAGCGCGCGCGGCCGAGCGGGTGGCCGCCGCCGGCCCCGGGCCGGTGGAGATGGTGCGCGAGATGCTGTCCGCGACCTTCGACGTGATCTGCGAGGTGGCGCTCTCCGGCCGCGAGCACATCGACCCGGAGGTCTACGCAGCGGCGATCACCCGCTATTTCCTGACGGCCGGCCGCGCCTCGCTGCTGGATTTCCTCGAGGTGCCGCAGTGGATCCCGCGGCCCGGCAACATCCTGGCGCTCGGTTCGGTGCGCACGATGCACGGCATGGTGGCGCGCGCCATCGAGGCGCGCCGCCGCGCCGGGCCGCACGTGCCCGACGACCTGCTCGACTACATGATCCGCGCCGAGGACCCGGAGACCGGCCGGCGGATGACCGACGAGGACCTGCTGCACAACATGCAGTTCTTCATCGTCGCAGGTCATGAGACCACCGCGCTCGCGCTCTCGTGGTCGCTGTTCCTGCTGGCGAACGACCCGGAGGCGCAGGACCGTGCCCGTGCCGAGGCGGAGGGCACGCTCGGGGGCCGCGCCGCCACGGCGGACGATCTCGAGCGGATGCCCTATGTGGGGCAGGTGATCGACGAGGCGATGCGGCTCTATCCGCCGGTCGCGTTCCTGGCGCGCAACGTGCTCGCCCCCGACCGGATCGAGGACCGCGACATCCGCCCGGGCGAGACGGTGTTCCTGAACATCCAGGCGCTGCACCGGCACCGGCTGTACTGGCAGGAGCCCGACGCCTTCGACCCCGAGCATTTCGCCCCGGAGGCGGTCGCCGCCCGCGATCGGTATCAGTACCTGCCGTTCGGCGCCGGCCCGCGGATCTGCGTCGGCGCGAATTTCGCCATGATGCAGGCGGGGATCATCCTGGCCACGCTGCTCGGCCGGTTCCGCTTCGTTCCGGCCGGTTCCGCGCCGCGGCCGATCATGCACATGACGGTGCGGCCGGACCCGGGCGTGACGCTGTTCGCCCGGCCGGCGGGCACGGTGCGCGGAACGCCGGACTGACGCTGCGGGCGAGACGAGCCGTCGGGGGAGTTGGCGGCTTCGGGAGCCTCCGGCGGGAGTATTTTCGCCAAGAAAAAGCCCGGAGTCGGCGACCGGGCAGGGGGCCCGATCAGAGCAGGCGGGCGAGGCCGAGGGGCAGGTTCGGGGCGTTGAGCGACATCACGCGGTAGATCTGGCCGTAGACGAACACCGTGACGAAGAACAGGAACGCGCTGCCGATGGCGCTGTCCCAGGACAGGATGGCGAAGAGGGCGCTCAGCACCGGCAGGAACCAGGTGACGACGCTGGTGGCGGGGTTGCGCAGGTGCGCCGCGTGCTGCGCCCGCACCAGCCGGCGGGCATAGCGGCGGTGGGCGAGCATGTGGAAATGCACCCGATCCGGCTGGCCCACGCTGTGGCCGACGCGGCGCGACTTGCGTCGCATGGAGGCGAGCGTCTCGATGACCGGATAGGCGCAGATCAGGATGGCGTTCCAGGACGAGACTTCGGGGTTGCGCATCGGCAGCAGCACGCCGAGCGCCGCGAGCAGGAAGCCTGCGAAGTAGGCGCCGCCGTCGCCGAGGAAAATCTTGCCGAAGGGGAAGTTCACCAGGAAGAACCCGAGAACCAGCGCGCCCCAGACCAGCGCGAGCGAGAACACGAGATCGTCGCCCACGCGGTGCGCGACGTAGGCGAAGGTGGCGAACATGATCATCAGCGAGCCGGAGGCGAGGCCGTTGAAGCCGTCGATGATGTTGACGGCGTTCGCCACCCCGCCCATGGCGAAGCCGGTGAAGAGCACCGCCGCCAGCGAGAACGACAGGATCCAGTCGACCCCGGGCAGGTCGACCTGATGCATGGTGTAGCCGGTGGCGAGCGCGAAGAGCACGCCCGCGCCCATGGTGGCAAGCAGCCGGGCCTTCACCCCGACCTTGCGCGTCAGGTCCTCGCCGAGGCCGGCGGCGAGCGCGGGCAAACCGCAGAGGCCGATGAGCACCCAAGGGTCGCGCATGCCGTGCGGCAGAGCCGGCACCGCCAGCCAGTAGCCGAGCGCCAGCGCCAGCCCGCCGATCCGCGGCGTGGGAACGAGGTGGAACTTCTGGACGCCGCGGGTGCCGTCGTTGGTGACGTGGCCGTGCCAGCCGCGTGTCCAGACCAGGACGAGACAAAGCGCCAGCGTCAGCCCCGCAGCGATCGCGGCGGGGACAATGAGCTCGGCAATGTGCAGGACGGGGTGTGTCCCAGTCATCTCGTCAAATCGTGGCCCGAAAGGGGTTATACTTGTTAACGAGCGTTCTCTAGCCGAAAACAACGCCCAAGGCGAGGGTGCTCATCAACGCACGGCAGAGTGTTGCCGGTCGGTGACGCCGATCCGGCGTTCATCGATCCAGGCGTTCAACCGCCACGCGAGCGACTTCCAGTGCGGATCGAGTGGCAGGCCGTGGCCGAAGCCGCGCAGCACCTCGGTCTCCGCGCGGTAGGCCAGCGCCGTGGACCAGAGATCGGTCACCGGGACGAAGGCGTCGCGGTCGCCGAGCAGGCCGAGCACCGGGATCCGCCGCATCAGGAACCAGGGTGGCAGATCCCAGGTCAGGCCGTCGAGCAGGACGAGCGGGCTCTCCTGGGTCAGCGGCTGCATCACGTCGCGGATCCAGTCGTCCGGGGTCTCGTCGGTGAAGAGCGCCCGGCGCACCGCCTCGACGCCGAGGAAGGCGCCGCCGCCCGCCTGGGCGACCATGAGCGCGCCGATCACCTCGGGCGCGCCGGCCGAGAGCTGCCAGAGCGACGGCCCGAGCCCCGCCGGCCCGGGCGAAGCGACCAGCGCGAGGCCCGCGACGCGCCGGCGCGCGGCGAGGTGCTGGCCCACCAGTCCGCCGAGCGAGTGGCCGATCACCACCGGCGGCGCCCCGAGCGCGTCGGACGCCGTCTGCGCCCGGCGCACGTAGTCGCGCAGCCGCGCCGGGCGGGTCGAGAGCGGATCCGACAGGCGCGGTGCGGCGACCGGGTGGCCGCGGGCGGCGAACCACGGCGCGACGAAGCGGGTCCAGACCTCGGGGCCGGAGAACGCGCCGTGCAGGAACAGGATCGGGGTCTTCTCGGACATCGGCACCACCTCTCGTGCCGTTCCTGCCGCATCGCCGGCCGGCTGTCGAGAGGCGAGCCCTTGTGCCGGGGGCGGACGGCCCCATCTCCCGTGGGGCGCAAGGAGGTCCGGCGTGAGCGATGAGGAAACCGATCTGACCGACGCCGAAGGGGTGGGGTCGGCCATTGGCCCTGCGGAGGCCGACGCCATCGTGGCCGACGCAGCCCGCGTGTACTTTGCCGGTTGCCGCGAGCGGATTGATCCGTTCGTCCGGGCGAACTTCTCGATCGCCGGGTCCGCGCGGCTGCATCGCCGGGCGGTGGGCTGGGACCTGCTGAAGGCGCCGGCCAACGTCGCGCTGTCAGTCCCGCAGATCCTGCTGCGGCTCGGGTCCGGTGCGGCGGGGCGGCTGGGCAGCCCCGGGCTGGCGCGGCGGCTCGACCGCGACATTTTCCTTGCGACCGCCGTGGCGGGCGAACTGCGCTGGCGGCTGATGACGGACCTGCTGCGCCTGCCCTTCGTCGACGCGGAGCGGGTTTCGGCCGACGACGGGCTGGCCGAGGCGATCCTCGCGCATCCGCAGGTGCAGGCGCTGCTCGCCGCGGCAGGGCGGGCCGCCGCGGCCCGCGGCGACGATCCGGCGTTTCGTGCCCGGCTCGAAGCGTCGCTCGCGGGATATACCGGGACGCGCGCGGCGGCCGCGGAGATCACCACCGGCCTCGTCGCCCTCGGCACCGGCGCCGTGGCGTTCCAGAAGGCGACGCCCGGCGCCCTTGCGCTCGGGCCGGTGCTGGCCGGCACGCTGGCGCAGTCCTCGGCGATCGCCGGCTTTCCGCTGGGCTCGGCGGCCGGCGGCCTCTGGTACGGCGCGTTCCCGGCGCAGGCGTCGGCGGGCCTCGTCACCGCGGCCACCGCGGGGGTGATGGGGGTGGCCGCGGTCGCGACCGCCTTCGCCGGGATGATCTCCGACCCGGTGCAGCGGGCCGCGGGCCTGCACCACCGGCGGCTTGCCGCCCTTGTCGACAGCCTGGAGGCGGGATTTCGCGCCGATGACCACAAGGGCTTCGTCGCCTACGACCTCTATGTCGCCCGGCTGATGGATCTCGGCGACCTGCTCTTCGGCCTCACCCGCACCCTCCGCTCGGCGTAACGCCGCCTTTCCCCGTCGTTCGTCGCGGCGGGAGGCGTCGCGGCGATTGATTTTTGCGATTTCAGACTCCAAACGTCGGACAGGCCGCCGATATTCTGGAGAACGGCGATCGGCCCGGAGGGGCCGGCGGGAAGGGGACGGCATGGCGCGTACCGATGGGCGGTTTCGCGAGACCTACAACGCGCTGCTGACCCTCTGCGCGGAGCTGGGGCCGGGTCAGGCCCTGCCCGCCGAGAACGCGCTCGCCGAACGGGCGGGGGTGAGCCGCACGGTCGTGCGCGGCGCGCTGCAACGCCTGAGCGATGCCGGGATCGTGCGCTGGCGCGGGCGCGAGAAGACGCTGCTGCGCCGGCCGGAAGAGTCCGACCGCCTGCCGGTGCAGCCGCAGGCGCCGGATGCCGACGAACTCGAGTCGCGGTTCCTCGACTGGGTGCTGCGCTTCGACGTTCCGGCCGGGACGTCGCTCAACGTGGCGCAGTTGTCGCGGCAATTCGCGGTGCCGCCGCACACCTTGCAGGAATTCCTCGCCGGTCTCAGCCGTTCCGGGCTGGTCGAGCGGCGGGCGCGGGGCGGCTGGCGCCTGCTCGGGTTCACCGCCGACTATGCGCTGGAGCTGTCGGAGTTCCGCGGCGTGCTGGAGCTCAACGCCATCCGGCACCTGCTCGCGCTGCCCGAGGGGCATCCGGTCTGGCAGCGGCTCGAGGCGCTGCGGCGCGATCACCTCGATCTGCTGGAGCGGCTGGACACGGACTTCCACGACTTCTCGCGGCTCGACGAGCGCTTCCATACCACGGTGAACAGCGTCGTGCGCAACCGTTTCGTGCGGGAGTTCCAGAAGATTGTGGCGCTGATCTTCCACTACCACTACATGTGGGACAAGACCGAGGAGCGGCAGCGCAACGGCGTCGCGATCGGCGAGCACGTGGCGATCATCGACGGCCTGCTCGCCCGCGATGGGTCGGCGGCGGAAGCGGCGGCGCTGCGGCACCTGTCCAGCTCGAAGCAGACGCTGCAATCCTCGCTGCGTGGCAATGGCCTGGTGTGAGTTCCGGCGACGTCAGGCGCCCCGAAGCGCCCGAGGCGGGACATGGTGCGGGTGGTCGGACTCGAACCGACACTCCTTTCGGAAAGGGTGTTTGAGACCCTCGCGTCTACCATTCCGCCACACCCGCGCGGCGCGGACCATAGCCGCGGCGGCCCCCGATCCGCAAGCGGGTGTCGACGTCGCGGCGGGGCACGGGAGATCGCGCCGTTGATCGCGGAGGGTCCTGCCGCTAGAGATGCCTGCGCGCCGGCTTAGCTCAGCGGTAGAGCAACCGCCTTGTAAGCGGTAGGTCGTCAGTTCAATCCTGACAGCCGGCACCACCCGCCCTCATCCCGCATCGGCGCGGGGTGGCTGGCCGGCGGCGGTGGCGGGCAGGTTGAACGCCTGCTCGAGATAGCCGCCGAAGTAGTCGCGCAGCGGCGGCAGGGTGCTTGCGAGCCGCTGGAAGTCGCGGGCCGTGACGAACAGCACCTCGGAATCCTCGATCGCCCGAACCGTGCCGGTGCGCAGCCCCTCGACCAGCAGCGCGCGCTCGCCGAAATGTCCGTCCGGCCCGATCTCCAGCCGGTTGGCCTTGCCCTCGGCATCGCGCCAGGTCAGCTCGAATCGGCCGCTCTTCACGACGTAGAAGCCGTCGGCGCGGTTGCCTTCCTCGAACACCCGGTCGCCGGCGCGGTAGCGCAGGTACTTCGTCCCTTCCGGCGGCTTGTTCCCGGTCTGGACCGTGCTGCGGCCGAGCACGAGGTCGAGCATCCACTGCGAGGCGATGCGCGCCTTGGTGGCGAAGCCGGGCACGAAGCTCAGGTAGTACGTGCGCCAGAGCACCCATGCGGGAAACCCGGTGAGCCGCCAGCCGAAGACCTCGGCCACGCCGCGGCCGGCGCCGAGCGAGGCGAGAGAGCCCTTCGACTTGTACCGGAACGGCTCCGGCGCCCGGGCGTCGAGGGCCGCACGCAGGTTCCGCGCCAGATGGCGCGCCTCGCGCACGGCAAACTGCGCCGTGGGCGGGGCATAGTCGTGCCGGGCCGAGGGGGTGTCGACCAGCGGGATCAGCGCCGCGTCGCCGAGCGCCCAGATCTCCGGGTGCCCCTCGACGCGCAGCGACCGCTCGGTGCGGATCCGGCCGCGCTCGTTCGGCAGGCCCAGCTTTTCTGCCATCTTCGACGGGGCGTTGCCGATCGTCGCCACCACGGTGCGGGTGCCGATCACCTCGCCCGAGGTGGTGACGATCGCCGTGCCCGTCGCCTCCGACACGCCGGTCTTCAGCAGCACCTCGATGCCCTGCTTCGCGAAGAACGACTGGGCGTAGGCGCCGAGAGAGGCGGGCAGCTCGCCGAGCAGCCGGTCGGCGAACTCGATCAGCAGCACGCGGATCTCGTCCTTGCGGATGTTCGGATAGAAGTGCAGCGAGCCGAAGATCAGGTCGCGCATCTCGCCCACCGTCTCGACGCCGGAAAAGCCGCCGCCGATGACGGTGAAGGTCAGGCACTCGCGCTTGACCTCGGGCAGGGTGGTGATGTCGGCGTGCTCGAGCTTGTCGATGACGTGGTTGCGCAGCGCCATGGCGTCGCCCAGGGCCTTCATGGTCAGCGCGTGCGCGGCGAGCCCGGGAATGCGGCTGAGGTCGATCTCCTGCCCCAGCGCGAGCACGAGGTGGTCATAGCCGACCTCCACATAGCGCCTCTGCACGCCCTGGAAGATCACCACCACCTTGCGGGCGAGGTCGATGTCGTAGATCTGCGCCTGGCGCACCCGCACGCCGGGGAGCAGCCGGCGGAGCGGCGAGACCGCGTCGCGGATCGAGATGCTGCCGGCGGCGACCTCGGGCAGGAGCGGCTGGAAGACGAAGTAGTTGACGTCGTTGATGAGCTCGATCTCCGCGTGCGCGCCGAGCTGGCGCCGCAGCTCGCGGGCCGCGAACATGCCCGCGAAACCGCCTCCGAGCACGAGGATACGGGTCTGCCCGCTCGCGCTCATTCGTTCCTCCCCGGTCGTGCCGGCCGTCGATCGCGGCCGGCGTTGCCGCGGACCTTTGCATGCGGCGGGGGCGAGGGCCAGTCGCCGCGTCGCGATTGATGGCTTGATGCGGCGGTGCCCGAGGGTATCGTGCAACGCAAGCCGCCGGCGGACCAGGCGGCATCAGGGAGGAGTGACACGATGACCGGGCCGTTGCCGCACGGAGAGGGCCAGGACGGCCTCTGGGTCGGGCGGATGTGGGACGAGAAGGCCGAAGGCCCCGCGGTGGTGACGCTGCGCGCCGGAGGACTGGTCGATGTGACCTGCCCGGAGGTGCCGACCGTGCGCGACCTGCTCGAGCGCGACGATCCGGCCGCGTGGCTCGCCGCCGCGCCGGGGCGGCCGGTCGGGGCGCTCGACGAGGTTGCGGCCGCCGGGCGGCTGCTCGCACCGTGCGACCTGCAGGCGGTGAAGGCCTGCGGCGTGACCTTTGCGCGGTCCTTGCTGGAACGGGTGATCGAGGAACGGGCGGCCGGCGATCCGGCCCGGGCGGAGTCGCTGCGCGGCCGGCTTTCCACGCTGATCGGCGCGTCTCTGCGCGACATCCGGCCGGGCAGCGACGAGGCGGCGGCGGCGAAGGCGGCGCTGATCGGCGAGGGGCTGTGGAGCCAGTACCTGGAGGTCGGCATCGGCCCGGACGCGGAGGTCTTCACCAAGGCGCAGCCGCTGTCGTCGGTCGGCTTCGGCGCCCAGGTGGGCCTGCATCCGATATCCCGCTGGAACAACCCCGAGCCGGAGGTGGTGCTGGCGGTGTCGAGCCGGGGCCGCATCCTCGGCGCGACTCTCGGCAACGATGTGAACCTGCGCGATGTCGAGGGCCGCTCGGCGCTGCTGCTCGGCAAGGCCAAGGACAACAACGCCGCCTGTGCCGTCGGACCGATGATCCGGCTGTTCGACGCCAGCTTCTCGCTCGACGACGTCCGGCGGGCCGAGCTGACAATGACGGTGCAGGGGGCGGACGGCTTCACCCTGGGCGGGCGTTCGTCGATGCGCGAGATCAGCCGCGATCCGGCCGATCTGGTGGCGCAGACGATCGGGCGGCACCACCAGTACCCCGACGGATTCATGCTGTTCCTCGGCACGATGTTTGCGCCGATCGAGGACCGCGACGCGCCGGGGCAGGGATTCACCCACCACGTCGGCGACGTGGTGACGATCGCCGCCCCTGGGCTCGGGGCGCTGGTGAACACCGTGGCGCTGTCGACCGAGGCGCCGGAATGGACCTTCGGCGCGGCCGCGCTGATGCGCAACCTCGCCCGGCGCGGTCTGCTCGCATGAGCGGCCGGGTGCGGGTCGGCATCGGCGGCTGGGTGTTCGAGCCATGGCGCGGCACGTTCTATCCCGACGGTCTGACCCAGAAGCGCGAACTCGAGTACGCCAGCCGCAAGCTGACGACGATCGAGGTGAACGGCACGTTCTACGGCTCGCAGAAGCCGGCGAGCTTCCGGAAGTGGTACGACGAGACGCCGGAGGACTTCGTCTTCGCGCTGAAGGGGCCGCGGTTCGCCACCAACCGCCGGGTGCTGGCCGAGGCGGGCGAGTCGGTCGAGCGGTTCTTCGGCACCGGGGTGCTGGAGCTGAAGGAAAAGCTCGGGCCGATCAACTGGCAGTTCGCGGCGACGAAGAAGTTCGACCCTGAGGACTTCGCCGCCTTTCTCGCGCTGCTGCCGCGGGAGGTGGAGGGGCGGGCGGTCCGGCACGCGGTCGAGGTGCGGCATCCGAGCTTTGCCGTGCCGGAGGTGCTGGCGCTCGCACGGGCGCATGGCGTCGCGATCGTGGCGGCCGGGGACAGCGTGTATCCGGCCATCTGGGACGCGACCGCGCCCTTTGTCTACGCCCGGATCATGGGGACCGACGAGGCTGAGCCGCAGGGCTATCCCGCGGCTTCCCTCGACGCCTGGGCGGGTCGGGCGACCGCGCTGGCGGCGGGCCGGGCGCCGGAGGGCCTGCCGCTGCTGGCCCCGGTCGAGGCCGGCGCGCGCGACGTGTTCCTCTATGTGATCTCGGGCGGGAAAGTCCGCAATCCGGCCGCGGCGATGGCCTTGCTCGAACGGCTCTGAGCCCGGCGGGGGGGGGAGCGCCGCCCTCGGGGAGCCCTTTGGGGGCTCCCGCTCGGCCGGCGCTACGTGACAGGCCGCCGTTGCGGTCCGTCCCTCAGGAGGCCGCGCCGTTGCGCGGCGAGTCTTTCTTTCTCCCCGCCTGTGGGCGGGGCCCCTGCGACTGCCCGATAGGGTTTCTGCCAGTATGAATACCTGTGCCGCGCGCGCGGACCGGGGTCAGGCTCTTCCGGGGCGCAGCAGGCGGTCGAGCGCGTCGAGGAAGCGCGAGCGGTCGGCGGGGCTAAAGGGCTTGCCGCCGCCCTGGCGGAACGGGTCGGCGGCGCGGAGGTCGGCCATCAGGTCGCGGAGCGCGAGCCGGGCGCCGACGTTCGCGGCGGTGAACGGCTGGCCGTCGGGGGCGAGCGCGGTTGCGCCCGCCTCGACCACGCGCGCGGCGAGCGGCACGTCGGAGGTGACGCAGACGTCGCCGGGGCCCACGCGCTCGGCGATCCACTTGTCGGCGGCGTCGGCGCCCTCCGGCACCATCTGGATCCGCGCGAGCGGGTGGCGCGAGGGCCGCAGGCCGCCGTTCGTCACGTAGACCACCGCGATGCCGTAGCGTTCGGCGACCTTCAGCGCCTCGTCGCGGACCGGACAGGCATCGGCGTCGACGTAGAGCATCGGGCTCACATCGTCGCGTTGAAGGCGCCGCCGTCGAGCAGCAGGTTCTGGCCGATGATGAAGCCCGCATGCTGCGAGCAGAGGAAGGCGCAGGCGGCGCCGAACTCGGCCGGCGTGCCGTAGCGGCGGGCCGGGATCGTCGCCTCGCGGTTTCGACGGGCCGCGTCGATGCCGATGCCCTCGGTTCGGGAGACGCCGGTGTCGAGCGCGGTGGCGCGGTCGGTGTCGTGGATGCCGGGCAGCAGGTTGTTGATGACGACGCCGTCCGGCGCGACCTGCCGGCTGGTGCCGGCGACGAAGCCGGTGAGGCCGGTGCGGGCGGTGTTGGAGAGGCCGAGCACCGGCACCGGCGAACGGACGGCGGCGGAGGTGATGTTGACGATCCGCCCCCAGCGCCGCGCGATCATGCCGGGCAGCACGCCCTGCATCAGCGCGATCGGCGTCAGCATGTTGGCGTCGATCGCGCGGAGGAAGTCGTCGCGGCCCCAGCCCGACCAGAGGCCGGGGGGCGGGCCGCCCGCGTTGGTCACGAGGATGTCGGCCGCGCCCGCGGCGGCGAGGACGGCGGCGCGCACCGGCTCGGTGGTGATGTCGCCGGCGACGGTCGTCACCTCGACGCCGTGCGCCGCGCGGATCGCCGCGGCCGTCGTCTCGAGCGCGTCGGCGCCGCGGGCGTTGAGGACGAGATCGACGCCTTCGCCCGCCAGCGCCTCGGCGCAGCCGCGGCCGAGGCCCTTCGAGGCGGCGCAGACGATGGCACGCTTGCCGCGGATTCCGAGGTCCATGGTTCGTCTCCTTCAGTCGATCGCGGCGAGCACCGGGGCCCACTGCGCCTTCAGCGGCTCGTAGAGCTTCTGCGGCTTGTCGTAGATCGCGAGGCCCAGCGCCGCGAGTTCGGGATAGGCGGTGCGCTCGGTGATCCAGGTGAGCGGCTCCTGCCCGAGCTTTTCGAAGAAGGCGCCGAGCCGATCGCTGCCCTTGCCTGCGCGGGTGCGGTTGGCGATCAGGCTGACGCCGACCTTGCCCTTTCGCACGCGCTTGACGTGCTCGATCTCCTTGAGGAACTTCCGCGTCGAGTTCGACGTCGAACACCGAGGGCAGCACTGGCGTCACCACCGCCTCGGCCTCCGCGACCAGCGCCTCGGCCCGCTCGCCGGTCAGCGCGCCGGGAGCGTCGATCACCAGCCAGTCGAGCTTCTTCGGCGCCTCGCCGAAATCCGCCGGGTCGGTCCAGTCGATGGCGCGGATCGGCGCGGCGGTGTCGGGGCGGTGCTTCAGCCAGCGCAGCGAGGACTTCTGCGGATCGGCGTCGGCGAGGCCGACCGCGCCGCCCCGCCGGGCGAGGGCGGCGGCCAGCGTGATCGCCACCATGGTCTTGCCGCAGCCGCCCTTGCGGTTGGCGATCAGGATCGACTTCATCCGGCGCGTCCCCCTGTTTTCGTCCGAGCCTAGCGGCTCGGGCTGCGCGCGTTAAGCCATCGTCTCCTTCGTCGCCGTCAGCCGCAGGTCCGGCCAGTCGCGGCCCACCCGGTCGATGTCCCATTGCAGGCGGGTCATGTAGACCGGGTCGCCGTCGTGGTCCTCGGCCATGTGGCCGCGGTTCGCCTTGGTGAACTCGTCGATCTTCTCGCGCGGGCCGGACAGCCAGCGGGCCGAGGTGAACTGCGTCGGCTCGAATCGGACGGGCAGGCCGTATTCCTGCTCGATGCGGGAGGCGAGCACGTCGAACTGCAGCGGTCCGACGACGCCGACGATCCAGCCGGAGCCGAAGGCGGGCTTGAAGAGCTTCGAGGCGCCCTCCTCGGCGAACTGGGTCAGTGCCTTCTCGAGGTGCTTCGCCTTCATCGGGTCGGCGGCGCGCACCGCCTGCAGCAGCTCGGGCGCGAACGACGGGATGCCGGTGAAGCGCAGCGCCTCGCCCTCGGTCAGCGCGTCGCCGATGCGGAGCTGGCCGTGGTTCGGGATGCCGATGATGTCGCCGGCGACGGCATCCTCGGCGATCTCGCGGTCGGCGGCGAGGAAGAGCACCGGGTTCGAGATCGCCATGGGCTTGGCCGTGCGCACGTGCTGCAGCTTCATGCCGCGCTGGAAGTGACCGGAGCAGAGGCGGACGAAGGCGACGCGGTCGCGGTGCTTCGGGTCCATGTTGGCCTGAACCTTGAAGACGAAGCCGGTGACGGGCGTCTCCCACGCGCCGACCGTGCGGGGCTCGGCCGGGGCGACGCCCGGGGCGGGCCCGAAGGCGCCGATGCCGGCCATCAGCTCCTGCACGCCGAAGGAGTTGATCGCCGAGCCGAACCAGATCGGCGAGAGGTTGCCGTCGAGCATCGCCTGGTGGTCGAAGGCGGGCAGCAGCTCGCGGGCCATCGCCACCTCCTCGCGCAGGGTGGCGAGGAGGTCGGCCGGGATGTGCTCGGCCATCGCCGGGTCGTCGAGGCCCTGCATCTTGACGCTCTCGGCCCGCTTGTTGCGGTCGGCGCGGTCCATGAGTTCGAGCCGGTCGTTCAGCATGTCGTAGCAGCCGAGGAACTCCCGCCCCTGGCCGATGGGCCACGATGCCGGGCAGACGTCGAGCTGAAGCTCCTGCTGGATCTCGTCGATGATCTCGAAGGTGTCGCGGGCCTCGCGGTCCATCTTGTTGCAGAAGGTCAGGATCGGCAGATCCCGCATCCGGCAGACCTCGAAGAGCTTGCGGGTCTGGCTCTCGACGCCCTTCGCGCCGTCGATCACCATCACCGCGGCATCGACGGCGGTGAGCGTGCGATAGGTGTCTTCGGAGAAGTCCGAGTGGCCCGGCGTGTCGACGAGGTTGAACCACCAGTCCCGGAACGGGAACGACATGGCCGAGGCGGAGACGGAGATGCCGCGCTCCTGCTCCAGCTTCATGAAGTCCGACCGGGTGCGCCGCGCCTCGCCCTTGGCGCGGACCTGGCCGGCCATCTGGATGGCGCCGCCGTAGAGCAGGAACTTTTCCGTCAGCGTCGTCTTGCCGGCGTCCGGGTGCGAGATGATGGCGAAGGTGCGCCTGCGGGCGACTTCCGGCGGGAGCGGGGGCGTGTTGGCGGTGCGGTCGAGCATGGGCCGCGATATAGCCCCGCGCCGGCGCGGGGGGAAGATGCCGGCCGGCGCGCGGATCGAGAGGGCAGAAGCCTTCCGCCGGAGGCAGCCGACCTGTGGAACCGCGAAGCGCTCGGGGGAGAGGGAAAAGACGCCCCGCCGCGCGGCAGGGCGCCTTCCCCTTGCGCGGTCATCGGCGCTCCCGCCTGTACCGCGCCGGCAGGCCGGCGGGCGTTACGGAGCGGTGAAGCTCAGAGCACCAGTCCGACGACCAGCAGGCCGAGGCCGATGGCCGCGGCGCCGACCGAGGCGAGGTTGAGCGCGATGAGCCGGTGGAGCGCGGCGTGGACCTCGGCCGGCGGCAGCGCCGAGCGGCGGATCCGCACGCCGCGCCAGATGCAGGCGCCGAGGCCGAAGAGGCCGGCGAGGGTCAGAACGAGGCCGAGAGGGGCGAGGAGGTGCATGACGCTTCCTCTAGCCTGCGGGCACCCGCTGGCGCAAGGCGTCGGCTTGATGCCGGCCGGGGCCGGGGATAGGGTCCGCGGCTCGCGCAGAGGCAGGAACGAGAGCGAAGATGGACGAGATCGTCGAGGACGAGGCGAGCGATCGCTACAAGGTGACGGCGGGAGAGCTGCGGCAGTTCGTCGAACGCTACGAGCGGCTGGAGTCCGAGCGGAAGGACATCGCCGACCAGATGAAGGAGGTCATGGCCGAGGCGCGTGCGCGGGGCTATGACGTCAAGGTGCTGAAGAAGCTGATCGCACTGCGCAAGCGGGACAGCTCCGACGTCAGTGAGGAAGAGGCCATCCTCGAACTCTACAAGCAGGCGCTCGGCATGTGACGGCGGGGCGCTACGGTCGGGGATCGTGCGTGATTCCCCGCCAGTTTCCGGCGATCTGGTGCCTATATCGTCACGCATTCGTCTTTTTTCGCTTTTGCGCCCCAACCAACAGAATCGCGCTTGAATTTTGTGTGCAGTTGCGAAAGAATGCTCGCATACGGCCAGTGTCGGATTGTGGTTCGACAGTGCGAGACCTGGCAGGTTGTCGGGTGTGCCCGGAAGAGAATGGCGGCTTTGCCCCGCTGCCGGTGACGGATGTGCGGGGAGGGATGGCCGGGCGGCCTTGGTGGCTGCCGCGAAGTGTTGGCGAGGGTGAGTTGTGGACGGTATTCGGGGCGCGGGGCGTGCAGGTCTCGCGCCCTTTTTCCGTCCGGGCCCCGGGGTTCGGCGGGGGTAGGCGCCCCGGGCGTCAGGCCGCCGGCGACAGCCAGCGGGCCTCGCGGCTCGAGCGCAGGATCGTCTCGACCAGCTCCTGGATATGCAGGCCCTTGCGGAAGTTGAACGGTTCCGGCGCCGTGCCGGCGATGGCGTCGAGATAGCGCGCGACCTCGATCGCCTTCAGGTCGTTGAAGCCGAGCTGGTGGCCCGGCGCCACGCAGAAGAGCCCGTAGGGCGGATGCGCCGGCCCGGCCTCGATCCGGCGGAAACCCTGGCGGCCGGCGGGGTCCTCGCTGCGGTAGAAGTGCAGTTCGTTGAAGCGTTCCTGGCTGAAGATCAGCCCGCCCTTGGAGCCGTAGATCTCGAAGTCGTGCTGCATTTTGCGGCCGTTGGCGATCCAGCTCGCCTCGATCGAGCCGGTGGCGCCGTTCTCGAAGCGCAGGAAGGCGCGGGTCACGTCGTCGGTCGCGACCGGCAGGCTGCCGCCCTTGCCGTCGGGTCGGGTGGCGATCGCCGTCACCGCGTCGCCCAGCACCTGCGCGATCGGGCCCATCAGGTGCTCGGCGGTGGCGAGGATATGGCTGCCGAGGTCGGCCGCCACGCCGCCGCCGACCGGATCGTTGCGGAAGCTGTAGGGGTGGCCCGCGTCGGTCATGTAGTCCTCGGCGTGGATGCCGCGGAAGGTGCGGATCTCGCCCAGCTCTCCGGCCTCGATCATCTCGCGGGCGAGGCCGATCATCGGGTTGCAGAGATAGTTGAAGCCGACCTGGGTCTTCGTGCCCGACAGGTCGGCGGCGTCGGCCATCTCGCGCGCCTCGGAAGCGAGCGGCGCCAACGGCTTCTCGCAGTAGACATGCTTGCCGGCGGCGAGGCCCGCGAGCGACATCTCCTTGTGGAAGGCGTTCGGCGTCGTCACGTCGACGAGGTGGATTTCGGGATCGGCGACGAGGCGCCGCCAGTCGCCGGTGCCGTGGCGGAAGCCGAGGCTCTGCGCCGCCGCCCGGCCGAGGTCCTCGGTGCGGTCGGCGACGGTGTGGAGCACCACCTCGAAGGGGAGGTCGAACACCCGGCTCGCGGCGGCAAACCCGAAGGTGTGGGTCTTGCCCATGAACCCGGTTCCGATCAGTCCTACGTTCAGCACGGGCTTGCCCATCGCGCCTTCCCCTCCCGAAAGGAATAAATATTCCATGATGCGTATCATTCAGAATTGTTGTGCTGTCAATCGGGATTGCTTAAACAGCGGGCAGCGGAATCGCCCGCGGAACCGGAGGGAAGAGGGATGAAGGCGAAGCTCGGCATCGCGCCGATCGCGTGGTGGAACGACGATCTGGCGGAGCTCTCCGACGACGTGAGCCTTGAGGAATGCCTGCGGCAGGCGAGCGTCGCGGGCTTCACCGGCATGGAGACCGGCCGGCGCTTTCCGCTCGACCCGAGGGAGCTGGGGCCGATCCTCGGGACGTACGGGATTTCGGTGTGCGGCGGCTGGTTCTCCGGCCTGCTGCTCGACGGCGACATCGAGGTGGAGAAGGAGCGGATCGCCGGCCAGATGGCGCTCTTCAAGGCGATGAACGCGCCCTGCATCGTCTATGGCGAGACCGCGCGCTCGATCCAGGGCGACCGCTCGAAGCCGCTCGCGACCAAGCCGAAGCTGTCCGAGGACGAGATCAAGGTCTACGCCCGCAAGATGACCGCCTTCGGCGAGTGGTGCGCCGAGCAGGGGATGCCGCTCAGCTATCACCACCACATGGCGGCGGCGATCGAGACCGAGGCGGAGCTCGACCTGTTCATGAAGCACTCGGGCGCGGGCATCCCGCTGCTCTACGATGCCGGGCACATGGCGTTTGCCGGCGGCGACGTGCTGCGGGTGATCGACAACCACCACGCCCGGATCAGCCACGTCCACACCAAGGACGTGCGCAAGGCGGTGATCGACGGCCTCGACCGCAGCCGCGAGAGCTTTCTCGACGCGGTGGTGAAGGGCGCCTTCACCGTGCCGGGCGACGGCAGCCTCGACTTCGAGGCGATCGTGAAGAAGCTCGCAGGCTACGGCTACGAAGGCTGGTTCGTCGTCGAGGCGGAGCAGGATCCGAAGGTCTCGCCGCCGCTCGAGATGGCCAAGGTCGGCCACAAGGAGCTGCTGCGGGTGATGGACGCGGCCGGATACGAGGTGGTCGCCGCTTGAGAGACCGGCGGCCGATTGGTGCCGATCCGTGCGCAGTGATCGTCCGGCGCGGGGGCTAATCCTCGCGGCGGACGTGCGGTATCTCCCCGGCCAGTCACGGACGGAGAGGCGCGATGCTGGTTGATGGCAAGTGGACGGAAGACTGGCAGCCGGTGCAGGCGACCGACGCCAAGGGCGGCTTCGTCCGGCAGGTCTCGGGCTTTCGCAGCTGGGTGACGCCCGACGGCAGCGCCGGCCCGACCGGCGCGGCCGGCTTTCCCGCCGAGGCCGGGCGTTATCACCTCTACGTCGCGCTGATCTGTCCGTGGGCGTCGCGCACGCTGATCGCGCGGCGGCTGAAGGGCCTCGAGGAGGTGGTGTCCGTCTCGGTGGTGGAGCCGGCGCTGTCGGCGCAGGGGTGGCGCTTCGGCGACTATCCCGGCTCCGACCCCGATGCACTGAACGGCGCCAGCTACCTGCATGAGATCTACACCCGCGTGGACCCGCACTATACCGGACGCGCGACCGTGCCGGTGCTGTGGGACAAGGTGCGGCGGACGATCGTCAACAACGAGTCGGCCGACATCGTGCGGATGCTGAACGCAGGCTTTGGCGGGCTGGCGCGCGGCGCCATCGACCTCTGTCCCCCCGACCTGCTCGGCGAGATCGACGCGCTCAATGCCGAGATCTATCCGCGGCTCAACAACGGCGTCTATCGCGCCGGCTTCGCCACCACGCAGGTGGCCTATGACGAAGCGTTCGCCGACGTCTTCGCCGAACTCGACGCGCTCGAGGCGCGGCTCGACGCCGGGGGGCCGTTCCTGTTCGGCAAGCGGTTCACCGAATCCGACATCCGGCTCTTCGTCACGCTGGTGCGCTTCGACGCGGCCTATCACGGGCTCTTCAAGTGCAACCTGCGGCGGATCGCCGACTATCCCGCGCTCTCGACCTATCTCGCCCGGGTGCTCGACCTGCCGGGGGTGCGCGAGACGGTGAACATCGACCACATCAAGCGCGGCTACTACTCGGTCAAGTCGCTGAACCCGACCGGGATCGTGCCGGTCGGCCCCGACCTGCCGGGGCTCGACGCGGTGGCGGCGCGGCTCGGCGCCTGAGCGCGGGCGACAAGTTGGTGAACCGGGCCGGCAGGGGCTGCCGCAGCGGCCCGGTCTGCGGTATCCTCGGCCCATGTCGGCCGAGAAGCTCTTGCGATGAAATGGGGAAGGCAGGCGCTCCTGTCGCTCGCCGTGCTTGCGGTGGCGGGCGCACTCTGGGTGCGGCACTTCCCGCAGGCCGGGGCGTTCGTCGAGCGGCTGGGGTTTCCCGTCGCCACCGCGTCGGTCGAGGCGCCGGCCGCGGAGGGGGCTGGGCGCGGCGGCCCGCCGGTGGTGATCGGCCAGCCGGTCGGCGAGGCGACGATCAACGACCGGGTCTCGGCGATCGGTGACGGCCGCGCCATCCGCTCGGTCACGATCTCGCCCTACGATCCCGGCCGGGTCGCGGCGGTGGAGGTGGCGTCCGGCGCCTTCGTGACGGCGGGCACCCCCATCGTCCGGCTCGACCAGGAGGCGGAGGAGATCGCGCTCGACCGGGCGCGGCTCGCGCTCGAGGACGCGCGGACGACGCTGAAGCGCAACCAGCTCGTCGGCTCGCGCGGGGTGACGGAGGCGCAGTTGCACCAGTCGGAGCTCGCGGTCAGCGAGGGCGAGCTCGAGGTGCGCGACGCCGAGGTCGCCCTTGACCACCGGGTCATCCGCGCGCCGTTCGACGGCTGGGTCGGGATCATCTCGGTCGACGTGGGCGACCACGTGGAGGCGCAGACCGGGCTGGGCACGCTCGACGATCGCTCGCACATCCTCGTCGATTTCCGCATCCCGGAGCGCTTCGTCGCGCAGGTGCGCCCCGGCCTGCCGGTGAGCGCGCGGCCGCTGGCGCACGGCGGGGTCTCGCTCGACGGCGAGATCGCGACGCTCGACACCCGGGTCGATCCGGCGACGCGCACGCTGCGGGTGCGGGCGAGCCTCGACAACGCCGACGACCGGCTGCGCGCCGGCATGGCGTTCTCGATCGGGCTGCGGTTTCCGGGCGAGAGCTACCCGGCGGTCGATCCGCTGGCGGTGCAGTGGAGCGCCGAGGGGCCGTACGTCTGGGTGGCGCGGGACGGCAAGGCGGCGCAGGTGCCGGTGCGGATCTTGCAGCGCGAGGACGATGCGGTGCTGGTCGACGCCGACCTCGCCCCCGGAACCCGCGTCGTGACCGAAGGCGTGCAGCTGCTGCGCGAAGGCGCGCCGTTCCGGTTCGAGGGCGATGCGCCCGCGGGGACGACGGCCGCGCCGCCTGCCCGGTCGGGCGGCTGATGGCGGGCGGGCGGTCGCGGGCCGACGTCTCAGGGTCCGGCAAGGGCTTCACCGCGCTCTTCGTGCGGCGGCCGATCCTCGCCATCGTGCTGAACAGCCTGATCGTCATCGCCGGGCTCGCCGCCGGGCTGGCGATCGAAGTCCGCGAGCTGCCGGACGTCGACCGGCCGGTCATCACCGTGACGACGTCCTTTCCCGGCGCGGCACCCGAGACGGTGGACCGCGAGGTGACAGGCATCATCGAAGGGGCGATGGGCCGGATCGCCGGGGTGGCCGACATCTCGTCCACCTCCAGCTTCGGCCGCAGCCGGGTGGTCGTCGAGTTCAACGACTCCGTGAACCTCGACGCCGCCGCCTCGGATGCGCGCGACGCGGTGAACCGGGTGCGCAACCAGCTGCCGGACGACGTGGACGAGCCGCGCGTGGTCAAGGCGGACGCGAATTCCGACCCGGTGATGCGGATCGGCGTCACCTCCTCGACCATGCCGGTCGAGGACCTGACCGACCTCGTCGACAACGAGATTACCGACCGGCTGATCTCGGTCGAGGGGGTTGCCGACGTGGCGGTCTACGGCGGGCGCGACCGGATCTTCCGGGTCGACGTCGACCAGCTCGCCCTGTCGAGCCGCGCGCTGACGCTGGCCGACGTGCGCAAGGCGCTGGCGACGGTCGCCTTCGACCAGCCGGCGGGCTCGCTCACCGCGTCGAACCAGAGCCTCGTGGTGCGCACCACCGCCACGGTGGAGACGCCGGAGGGGTTCGAGGCGCTGATGCTCGACCCGCTGACCCGTCTCGGCGACGTGGCGACGGTGACGCTCGGCCCCGACATCGGCAACTCGGTGCTGCGCTCGAACGGCGAGAGCGGCCTCGGGCTCGGCGTCATCAAGCAGGCGCAGAGCAACACGCTGACGATCTCGCAGGGCATCCACCGGGCGGTTGCCGACCTGCAGGCGAGCCTGCCGGCGGGGGTGAAGATCTTCGTCACCGGCGACGACGCGCTGTTCATCAACGGCTCGATCCACGAAGTGATGCTGACGCTGGCGCTCTCCGTCGCGATCGTCATCGGGATCATCTACCTGTTCATCCGCGACTGGCGGGCGACGCTGATCCCGGCGGTGTCGATCCCGGTCGCGCTCATCGGCACGCTGGCCGCGCTCTGGGTGGCCGGGTTCTCGATCAACATCCTGACGCTGCTCGCCCTGGTGCTCGCCACGGGGCTCGTGGTCGACGACGCGATCGTCGTGCTCGAGAACATCGTGCGGCGCCGGGCGCAGGGGCTGGGGCCGCGGGCGGCTGCGGTGCTCGGGACGGAGCAGGTGTTCTTCGCGGTCATCGCCACCACCGCGACGCTGGCGGCGGTGTTCGTGCCGCTGTCGTTCCTGCCGGGGCAGACCGGGGCGCTGTTTCTCGAATTCGGCATCACGCTGGCGCTCGCGGTGTCGATCTCGGCGTTCGTCGCGCTGTCGCTCTGCCCGATGATGGCGTCGCGGATGCTGACGGCGCACGCCCTGCCGGACGCCGGACCGCCCGGGATCGTCGGACGGCTCGGCGGGGCGCTGGCCGGGCTCTACCAGCGGGTCCTGCACGCGGCGCTGGCGGCGCCGGCGGTGGTGCTGATGCTGGCCGCGGTGTTCGGCGTGACCTCGCTCCTGATGTTCGAGAGCGTCACGCAGGAGCTGACGCCGGTCGAGGACCGGGCGCAGGCGATGCTGCGCGTCAAGGCGCCGCAGGGGGTGAGCCTCGACTATACCGCGGCCAAGATGCGCGAGATCGAGGAACGCACCGCGCCGCTGCGGCAGGCGGGAGAGGTGATCGGCCTGTTCTCGATCGCCGGGCAGAACGGCAACGACAACACCGGCTTCATGATCTTCACGCTGGCGCCGTGGGGCGAGCGCGCGCGCAGCCAGCAGGACATCGTCGCCGACATCGGCCGGGCCGCGCGCGAGGTGGTGGGCCTGCGCGCCTTCGCGATCCAGCCGAACTCGCTCGGCATCCGCGGCGCGGGGCAGGGGCTGCAGTTCGCGGTGGTCGGCGGCGACTTTGCCAAGCTGAGCGCGGCGGCCGACCGGATCGTCGACGCGCTGGAAAAGGACCCGCGCTTCGGACAGGTGCGCTCCTCCTACGAGTCGACGCAGCCGCAGCTCTACGTCCACGTCGACCGCGAGCGGGCGTCGGATCTCGGGATCGACATCGACGGGCTCGGGGCGACGATGCAGGCGGTGCTGGACGGCGCGCCGGTGGGGTCGGTCTTCGTCGGCGACCGGAGCTACGACATCAAGCTCACCTCGACGACGACGCCGGTGCGCGATCCCGCCGACCTCGAGAACCTGTTCCTGCAGACCCGCTCGGGCGACATGGTGCCGATGTCGACGGTGGTGACGCTCGACGAGCGGGCGGTGGCGCCGGAGCTGGACCGGGAGCACCAGATGCGGGCGGTCGCCGTCACCGCCGGCCTCGGCGAGGCGCTGCCCCTCGGGGCGGCGTGGCCGCTGGCGCAGGAGCTTGCGGCGCCGCTGCCGCCGGGGACGCGGCTGATCCCGCTCGCCGACACCGCGACGCTCGGGGACACGACCCACGGGCTGCTCGTGACGTTCGGCTTTGCGATCCTCGTGGTGTTCCTGGTGCTGGCGGCGCAGTTCGAGAGCTTCGTCTCGGCGCTCATCGTCATGGCGACGGTGCCGCTCGGCCTCGGCTGCGCCATCGTCGCGATGGTGCTGACCGGGGTCAGCCTCAACGTCTACAGCCAGATCGGGCTGGTGCTGCTGGTGGGGATCATCGCCAAGAACGGCATCCTGGTGGTGGAGTTTGCCAACCAGTTGCGCGACCACGGGGCGGGGGTGCGGGAGGCGATCGAGGAATCGTGCCGGATCCGGCTCCGGCCGGTGATGATGACCATGGCCGCGACGATCCTCGGGGCGGTGCCGCTGGTGTTCTCCGGCGGGGCGGGCGCGGAGGCGCGGCATGCGCTCGGCTGGGTGATGGTCGGTGGCCTCGGCCTCGCGACGATCCTGACGCTGTTCCTGACGCCGGTGGTCTATCTGGCGCTCGCCGGGCTGTCGAAGCCGCGGGTGGCCGAGACCGAGCGGCTGGAAGCGGAGCTGGCGGCGGCCGATCTGGCGGCGGGAGGGCCGGGGGAGTGAGGCCGCAAGGCCGGGGGCGGCCGGTCACTCGCCGCCGTGCAGCCGTTCGTGCCAGACCAGCCGGCGGGCGACCTTGGCGGCGCTCCACGCCTCGGTGTCGCCGCCGCCGCTGACCTGCCCGGTGTCCCTCGCGGCGGCGGTGGAGAGGCGGGCCATGGTCACGCTGCGGGTCCACGCGAGATAGCTGCGCGCGCCGTCGGTGGTGGTGGTGTCGAAGGTCTGGCCGGCGAGAAGCAGTTCGAGCAGGCCGACGTGGCGTGCTTCGTCAAGGAGCGCGGGGTCCGCCCCGCCGGCGGCGTCGAGCCGGTCGAGCAGGCGCTCGCGCGAGCCGGCGAGGCGGTGGGCGATGCGGGCCCAGGCAAGCGGGTCGAGGGCCTCGCGGTCAGGAGCGATCAGCGCGGCGGTCGCCTCGGGGCCGCTGCCGGACGACTCCGCCTCGATGGCGATGGCGATTTCGATCGTCCTCGGCAGGGGTTCGTCCGCTTCGGCGAGGAAGCGGCGGATCTCGGTGGCGAGCGCGCGCTCGATCTCGGTGCGGTGGCGCACGCGCGCGGCGCAGCCGGGCAGCTCGTGCACCCAGCCGAGGCAGCTTGCGTCGGAAAAGACCTCGAGGCTGGCAGTGAAGCGCATCGTCGGGCCTCCTCAGTCGCGCGGCGCGGCGGCGCGGGTCAGGCGGTCGTTCAGTGCCGCGCCGAGCCCGTCGCGGGGGATCGGCGCCACGGCGATGCCGGAGGCGCCCTCCACGGCGGCGCGGGCGTCGAGGGCACGCAGGTGGGCAAAGAGGTTCGTCGCCGCCTCGGCGAGGTCGGCGCCAGGCGAGAGATTGAGGCCGGGGGCCTCCGGGCCGGGGCCGAAGCCGAGCCAGAGCTCGGCCGCCGCCGGCCCGCTGGCGTCGAGACGCACGGGCACGGCGGGGGCGTAGTGCGAGGCGAGCTGGCCCGGGGCGGTGACGGCGCTGCCCGCGCGCGCCCGGAGCGGCCGGCCGAGCACCGTCTCGATCGCCTCGGCCGCGAGGCCGCCGGGGCGGAGCAGGACGGGGGCGCCGCCGCCCGATTCAAAGCCGCCCGATTCAAAGCCGCCCGATTCGATGCCATCCGGTCCGCTGCCGTCGAAGCCGACGATGGTCGATTCGACCCCGACCGGGCAGGCGCCGCCGTCGATCACCGCGGCGAGCCGGCCGCGCAGGCCGTCGAGCACGTGGGCTGCGGTCGTGGCGCTCACCCGCCCCGACGGGTTGGCGGACGGGGCGGCAAGCGGGCCGCCGAAGGCGTCGAGCAGGTCGCGGGCGAGCGGGTGCGCCGGGACGCGGACGGCGACGGTGGCAAGGCCGGCCGTCACCCGGTCGGCGAGGCCGCTGCCCGGGCGGCGCGGCAGCACGAGGGTGAGCGGGCCGGGCCAGAACGCCTCCGCGAGCGCGCGGGCGGCCCCATCGAGCCGCGCCACCGCGTCGGCGTCATCGGTGCCGGCGACGTGGACGATGAGCGGGTTGAAGCTCGGGCGGCCCTTGGCGGCGTAGATCGCGGCGACGGCCCGATCCGACCGGGCGTCGGCGCCGAGGCCATAGACCGTCTCGGTCGGGAAGGCGACCAGCGCGCCTGACCGCAGCAGGCCGGCGGCGGCGCGCAGGCCGCGCGGCGTGGGCGACAGGACGACGGTGTTGAGCGCGGCGGCGTCGGGATCGGGCATGTGATGCAGCATTCCGGCCGGGTGGTTCGGCTTGGCAGGGGCGCGGGTGGCGCCTATCCTCCGCCGCCCGCGCCCCTGCCATAGCCCGAGCGGCCACCATCCGTCCACCGTGCGGGCCGCTCCCGAAGGAACCTGTTGCATGACTTACCGCGCCCCCGTTGCCGAGATGCGCTTCCTGCTCGACCGGGTGCTCGGGTTCGACCGGGTGGCGGCGACGGAGCGCTTTGCCGAGGCGACGCCCGAAGCGGTGGAGGCGATCCTCGGCGAAGCGGCACGGCTGGCCGAGGACGTGCTGGCGCCGCTGCGCCGCGCCGGCGATCTCGAGCCGGCGCGGCTGGAGAACGGCGTGGTGCGCACGACGCCGGGGTTCGGGGCGGCCTACCGCACGCTGGCGGAAGGCGGCTGGGTCGGGCTCGCGGCGGATCCGGCGTGGGGCGGGATGGGCCTGCCCGTGACCCTGCTCGAATGCCTGAACGAGGTGTGCTCCGGGGCAAACCTCGCGCTGTCGCTCTGCCCGCTGCTGAGCCAGGGGCAGATCGAGGCGCTGGAGCATCATGCGGGCGACGAGCTGAAGGCGCTCTACCTGCCGAAGCTGGTCGCGGGCACCTGGACCGGAACGATGAACCTGACCGAGCCGCAGGCGGGGACCGACGTCGGGGCGGTCACGACCCGGGCCGAGGCGGCGGGCGATGGCACGTACCGTGTCACCGGGCAGAAGATCTTCATCTCGTGGGGCGATCACGACGTGGCGGAGAACGTCTGCCACCTCGTGCTGGCACGGCTGCCGGACGGGGCGCCGGGGACGCGGGGGCTGTCGCTGTTCCTGGTGCCGAAGCGGATTCCCGACGCCGCGGGCGAGCCGGGCGTGGCGAACGCGGTGCGCCCGATCTCGCTCGAGCACAAGCTCGGCCTGCATGGCAGCCCGACCTGCGTGATGGAGTTCGACGGCGCGACCGGCTGGCTGGTCGGGGGCCCGCATCAGGGGATGGCGGCGATGTTCACGATGATGAACAACGCCCGTCTCGGCGTGGGCGTGCAGGGGCTGTCGCAGGCGGAGGCGGCGTATCAGGCCGCGTGCGCCTTTGCGGCCGAGCGGCGGCAGGGGCGGCCCCCGAGCGGCGAGACGATCGCCGGCTTCCCCGACGTGCGGCGGATGCTGGCGACGATGGCCTCTGCCGTGGCGACGGCGCGGGGGATCTGCCTCGACTGCGCGGTGTCGATCGACATGGGCACGGCTACGGCCGCGCCGGAGTGGGCGGCGCGGGCGGCGTTCCTGACGCCGATCGCCAAAGCCCATGGCACGGACGCGGGCTGCGCGGTGGCCGAGCTGGCGGTGCAGGTCTTCGGCGGCATGGGCTATGTCGAGGAGACCGGGGTCGCGCAGTTCTATCGCGACGTGCGGGTGACGGCGATCTACGAGGGCACGAACGGCGTGCAGGCGATGGATCTGGTCGGGCGCAAGCTCGGCGACGGTGGCGTCGCGGCCCGCGCGCTGCTGGGCGAGGTGGCGGAGACCGCGGCAGCGGCGGGCGGCGATCTCGGCGAGCGGCTGGCGGACGCGGCGCTCGACGTGGCGTCGGCGACGGCATGGATGCTGGCGGCCGAGCCGAACGATCGCTTTGCCGGCGCGACGCGCTATCTTCGGGCATTCGCGCTGGTGCTGGGCGGGCACTACCTGCTCAAGGCGGCACTGGCGGAGGCGGGGCGGATGCCGCTCGCGCGGTTCCACATCCGTCAGATCCTGCCCGAGGTCGCGGCGCTCTGCGAGGCGGCGTGCCAGGGGGCGGGGGCGCTCGACGGCGTGGCCGGCGCGTGAAGGACGCGGCGGAGATCGTCTTTCCGTTCGCCCCGCCGGCGCCGGGCGAGGCGGTGGAGGTGGCCGAGGGGGTGCTGTGGCTGCGCATCCCGCTGGAGAGCTTCCGGCCGGACCACGTGAACGCCTATGCGCTCGACGACGGCGACGGGTGGAGCGTGGTGGACACCGGGCTCGACACGCCGCGCACGCGGCAGGTCTGGGAGGCGCTGCTGGCCGGGCCGCTGGCGGGGCGGCCGGTGCGGCGGGTGCTGCTGACGCATCATCATCCCGATCACGTGGGGCTCGCGGGCTGGCTGCAGGCGCGCGGCGCGGAGCTGTGGGCGACGCGGACGGCGTGGCTGGCGACGCGGATGCTGACGCTCGACGAGCAGGAGCGCCCGCGGGCCGAGACGCTCGCCTACTGGCGCGCGGGCGGCATGCCGGAGGATGTGCTGGCCGAGCGGGCGGGGCGCCGGCCGTTCAACTACGCCGACTGCGTGGCGCCGCTGCCGCTCGGGTTTCGCGCGATCGCGCAGGACGACGAGATCGTCGCGGGCGGGCGGCGCTGGCGGGTCGAGATCGGCCATGGCCATGCGCCGGAGCAGGCGACGCTCTGGGGCATCGGGCACGAGCTGGTCGTCGTCGGCGACCAAGTGCTGCCGGGGATCACGCCGAACCTCGGGGTCTATGCGACCGAGCCGGAGGCCGATCCGGTGGGCGAGTGGCTCGTCTCCTGCCGCCGGCTCGGGGCGCTGGCCGCGCCGGGGCAACTGGCGCTGCCGGGGCACCGGCGGCCGTTCCTCGGGCTGGGCGCGCGGCTGGCCGAGCTGGCGGAGCATGGCGAGGCGGGGCTCGACCGGCTGGCGGCGCACCTCGTGGAGCCGCAGCGGGCGACCGACTGCTTCGGCGTGCTGTACGGTCGGGCGATCGGATCGGGCGAGTACCTGCTGGCGCTCGGCGAGGCGGTCGGCCACCTGAACCGGCTGGTGCGCACCGGACGGGCGCTGCGCAGGCGTGGCGAGGACGGCGCGTGGCGCTGGCAGGCGGTCGCCTGCGACGAAAAAGCGACTGACACGCCGCGCGCTTCACGGTAGAACCTCGACCGAACCGGACCGTGGCGCGTGCCCGGGCGAGCGTTGAGGAGACGGGTGATGGCGAGCGAATCCCACGGGCATGTCGGCCACGCAGCGGCGCACGTGCCGGCGATCAACGACGCGGCCGAGCATCAGCGCACGTTCGAGTCGTTCATCCGCTTCTGGGTCTATGTCTTCGGCTTTGCCGCGCTGCTGCTGATCTTCATCGCGCTGGTCAACGCCTGATCCGGGAACCGATCGGGAAGGGGACCGCCTTGCGCCGCGCGATCATCGCCCTGGCCGCGGTGTCGGCGCTGGCCGGCTGCGAGGTCTACAAGCCCGCCACGCCCGAGGCGATCGAGGCGGCGCGCTATGTCAGCCCCGAGCCGCCCTCCGTGACGCTGATGTCGATGGTGAACGAATCCTCCGGGCGGTCGGAGCACGCGGGTCTGCTCATCAACGGCTCGCAGCAGGTGCTCTTCGACCCCGCCGGCACCTTCACCCACCCGGATCTGCCGCGGGCGGGGGATATCCACTACGGGATGACGCCGCGCTACGTGGATTATTACGAGCGGTATCATGCCCGCTTCGGCTACTTCGTCGAGGCCGACAAGGTGCCGATCACCCGGGCGCAGGCGGACCAGCTGATCGCCAATGCCCAGGCGGAGGGGCAGCAGATGAAGATGATGTGCTCGCTCGCCACCGCCGACGTGCTGCGCCCGGTCGCCCCGTTCGAGGGCGTGACCAAGAGCGTCTTCCCGGAGGCGCTCCGCAAGGATTTCGAGAGGATGCCCGGGGTCGGCACCACCTTCGTCTACGAGAACGACATCGGTCAGAACAAGGTCTGGGAGCACAGCGACCAGCCGCGATCGTGACCGGCGCGGCACAACCGCACTTCCCGGATGGCGCGGAGCCCGCAGTTCCGGCCGTGGCGGCGCCCGCCGGTGCAGGCATCTCGGGCGTCCTGCGCCGGCTGGCGCGCAGCGGCACGGGCGAGCGCGTGTCGTTCGGCGATCTGGTCGAGGCGTTCGAGATCGGCGCCTACGGGCCGCTGATCGTGCTGTTCGCGGCGCCGAACATTCTGCCCGTGGCGCTGCCCGGCATCTCGGCGGTCCTCGGCGCGCCGCTGATCCTCGTCACCGCGCAGATGATGCTCGGCCGCCGCCGGCCGTGGCTGCCCGGGATCATCCGGCGCCGGTCGGTGCGGCGCGTGGATCTGGCGCGGCTGGTCGAGCGCGTCGTCCCGCGGCTCGAGCGGCTGGAGGCCCGGATGCGGCCGCGGCACGCGGTGCTGACCGGCCGGGTCGGGCGGCGCGTGGTGGGCGCGATCGGGCTGCTGCTCGCGACGATCATCTTCCTGCCGATCCCGTTCGGCAACTCGCTGCCCGGGCTGGCGCTGGTGCTGATGGCGCTCGGCCTGCTGGCGCGCGACGGGCTGATGGTCGCGGCCGGTGGCGGGGTCGCCGCCGCGGGCGTCGTCGTGGCGTCGGGCTTTGCCTGGGGACTGGCGGAAGGCGGGGCGCACCTGGTGGAGCAGGGCTTCGGGCTCTGACGCCGGCGATCCGCCAGACGCGCGCGGACGGGACACGGCCCTCGGAATTCGGATCACGACTTCTTGACGGAAAGCGTCAGGCTTTCTAGTCCCGGCCCCGGGGTCGGCTTTAGCCATATCGCCACGTCCGGCCGGAGCGAACGCAGGGGCGCAAGCCCCCGATCCGGGGAAGAGCGAGATGACAGAATTGACGGCGGGCCGCGCAGCGGTCCTCGCCACGTTGGGCGCGTTGGCGGGCGCCCTGCCTGCCGACGCGCAGCAGACACAGGAGACGCAGGAGACGGGGGCGGGCATGGTGCTCGAGACCCTGGTCATCACCGGGCGGACGCTCGACGGCAGCGGACCGGTCGACGGCATCGTGCCGGCCGACACCGCGACCGCGACGAAGCTCGACGTGCCGATCCTGGAGGCGCCGCAGTCGGTGACGGTGGTCGGCACCGACGAGATGCAGGCGATCGGTGCGCAGACCGTGGGGCAGGCGTTCGGCTACAGCGCCGGGATCACGACGTTCGGCGGGCTCGACTACGCCGGCGATTCGCTGATGGCGCGGGGCTTCCGGGTGGACCCGTACTACGGCAGCTTCTTCCGCGACGGCCTGCGCTACACGGTGAACGTGTTCGACGGATCGCAGGAGCTCTACGGCCTCGAGCGGATCGAGATGCTGCGCGGGCCGTCGTCGGTGCTCTACGGCATGGCCGCGCCCGGGGGCGTGGTGAACAGCGTCAGCAAGCGGCCGACCGACACGCCCCTGCGCGAGCTGAACTTCACGCTCGGCAGCTTCGACACCACCCAGGTTTCGGGCGACTTCGGCGGTCCGCTCGACGCGGACGGGGCGCTGTCCTACCGGCTGACGGGGCTGTGGCGCAATGCCGATACGGCGGTCGACTACGTGCCGAACGACCGGCAGTTCCTCGCGCCGGCGCTGACCTGGCGTCCGGACGAGCGGACGTCGGTGACGCTGCTCGGGCTCTACCAGCGCGACAAGAGCAAGTACATCTACGGCCTGCCGGCGGAGGGAACGGTGCTGCCGAACCCGAACGGGCAGATCCCGCTGCAGCGCTTCGTCGGCGAGCCGGGGTATGATCGCTACGAGACGACGCGGAAGTCGGCGGCGGTGCTGTTCGAGCACGCGTTCGAGACGGTGCCGCTCACCTTCCGCAGCGGCGTGCGGTACGACCGGGCCGACGTGGACATGCCGTCGATCTGGCTCGACACGCTGCAGGACGACATGCGGACGATCACCCGCAACGCGCAAGACCGTGCGGACTGGTCGGACGCGGCGGTGTCGGACACTTCGCTGCAGTACGACTGGAGCCTCGGCGGCACCACGCACAAGACGCTGCTCGGCTTCGAGGCCACGAAGTCGCGGCACGAGACCGACCGCGCCAACCGCTCGGCAGACCCGCTCGACCTGTTCGATCCGGTCTATGGCGGCGCGCTCGGCGACGTGAGCGCCACGTATGTCGAGCGCGAAGAGTACAAGCGCTACGGCCTCTACCTGCAGGACCAGGTCCACGTCGGCGACCGCTGGGTGGTGTCGCTCGGCGGCCGGCACGACTGGGTCGACTACCTCGACCGCGGTGTTTACGCCGGTACTTCGTTCCGGAGCGAAGAGGACACGAGCGCCTTCACCGGGCGGGCGGGGATCATCTATCTCGCGCCGAACGGCATCGCGCCCTACGTCAGCTACAGCACGTCGTTCGAGCCCACGGGCGGCGTCGACCGCAACCTGCAGCGATTCGAGCCGACCACCGGCCAGCAGATCGAGGCAGGCGTGCGCTACCAGCCGCCGGGCGCCGACATGCTGCTGACCGCATCGGTCTACCAGATCAAGCAGCAGAACGTGCTGGTGACGGACCCGGTCGACCCGAACTTCTCGATCCAGGAGGGCGAGGTGCGCTCGCGCGGGCTGGAGCTGGAGGCGCGGGCGAGCCTCACCGACAATCTCGACGTGATCGCGGCCTATGCCTACACCGACGCGCGCACGACGAAGAGCAGCCCGCTGACACCGGAGAACGTCGGCCGGCGCACCGGCGGGGTGCCGTACAATCAGGCGTCGCTCTGGGCCGACTACAGCTTCAGCGCGTTCGGGCTGCCGGGTCTCCGGGCTGGCGCGGGCGTGCGCTACGTCGGCGACACGACGGGCTACTGGATGCCGGACGTGACGATCCCGGGGGTGACGCTGGTCGACGCGATGGTGCGCTACGACTTCGCGAACGGCTGGCGGGTGGCGATGAACGGCACCAACCTGACGGACAGGACGTTCGTGGCGGCCTGCACCTACATGTGCTTCTACGGCGAGCCGCGGACTGTGGAGCTGACGCTGACGAAGACCTGGTGAGACGGCAGGGGGCGGCGGCGCCCCCCGCCATCGGCACGCCTGAAATGCGAAAGGCCGCGCCCAAGAGCGCGGCCCGGTGAAAAGCGTCGTGACCTGTCGGTCAGGGGGTCAGAGGAGGCCCTCGCGCTGCATCTTCTTGCGCGCCAGCTTGCGCGCGCGACGGATGGCCTCGGCCCGCTCACGGGCCTTCTTGACGGACGGCTTCTCGAAATGCTGCCGGAGCTTCATTTCGCGGAAGACGCCCTCGCGCTGCAGCTTCTTCTTGAGCGCGCGCAACGCCTGATCGACGTTGTTGTCACGAACCATTACCTGCACTGTGCTTTCACCACCTTCCCGTTTTGCGTGCATGAGCGAATGACGAAGGCCGGTTCGAAAACCGGCCGAGGGGCGCTATATAGCTCTGGAAGCGCCGGCTGTCGAGAGCCGGCTCCGGAGAATTGGGGGATCGACACGATGACCGACGAAAGCCCGACCGACGAACGCATGGCCGACGAACGCATGGCCGAGGACGACCATCTGGCTGCGACGCGGGCCGCGGTGCTGGCGGCGGCACTGCCGCACGTGGCCTTCGACGGCTGGAGCGACCGCACGCTGGCCGGCGCGGTGACGGACGCGGGTGTGGACCCGGCGCTCGCGCGGCTGGCGTTCCCGCGCGGCGGCCTTGATCTCGCGCTCGCGTTCCATGCCGCGCGGGATGCGGAGCTGGCGGCGGAACTGGCCTCGACCGACCTGCTGGGGCTGCGGTTCCGCGACAAGGTGGCCTGGGCGGTGATGCGCCGGCTCGAGCTGGTCGGGGCCGACCGCGAGGCGGTGCGGCGGGGGGCGACGCTGTTCGCGCTGCCGACCCACGCCGCCGACGGCGCGCGGGCGATCTGGCAGACAGCCGATACGATCTGGTCCGGCCTCGGCGACACGGCGCGGGACTTTTCCTGGTACTCGAAGCGGGCCACGCTGGCGGCGGTCTATTCCTCGGCGCTGCTCTACTGGCTCGGGGACGAGACGCCGGGCTTTTCCGCCACGCGGGAGTTCGTCGCGCGCCGGATCGACGACGTGATGCGAATCGAGGGGGCGAAGGCCAAGGTCCGGGCGAATCCGATCGCGGCCGCGCTGCTCAAGGGGCCGGCCGCGCTTCTCGACCGGATCCAGGCGCCGCGGCCGTCCCCGGGCCTGCCGGGCGCACTCGACTCCTGAGGCCGTCCCCCGGCCCTTGACCCCACGGCGGGCCGCGGGGGAGAGAGGAGGGGCGAACGAGGGAGGGATGCGGCCATGGGCCTGCCGGGAGAGATGCGCGTCGTCGAGATCAGCGGGCCGGGCGGTCCGGAGGTGCTGGTGCCCGGCGTGCGCAAGGTGCCGCAGCCGGCGGCCGGCGAGATCCTGATCCGGGTGCGCGCGGCCGGGGTCAACCGGCCCGACCTGCTGCAGCGCGCCGGCTCCTATGCGCCGCCACCGGGGGCGTCGGACCTGCCGGGGCTCGAGGCGGCGGGCGAGGTGGCGGCGGTGGGCGCGGGCGTCTCGCGCTGGCATGTGGGCGACCCGGTCTGCGCGCTGCTGCCCGGCGGCGGCTACGCGGAATATGTCGTCACGCCGGCCGACCACGCCCTGCCGGTGCCGAAGCCGCTCGGCATGGTGGAGGCCGCCGGCCTCTGCGAGACCTTTTTCACGGTTTGGAGCAATGTCTTCGAGCGCGGCCGGCTGCTGGCGGGCGAGAGCCTGCTGGTGCACGGCGGCTCGTCGGGGATCGGCACCACGGCGATCCAGATCGCGCGGGCGCGCGGCGCGCGGGTGTTCGTGACCGCCGGCAGCGAGGCGAAGTGCCAGGCCTGCCTCGACCTCGGGGCCGAGATGGCGGTGAACCACCGCGAGGCGGATTTCGTCGCGGCGGTGAAGGACGCGACCGGCGGCCGTGGCGTCGACGTGATCCTCGACATGGTGGGCGGCGACTATCTTGCCCGCGACGTGCGGGCGCTGGCGCCGGACGGGCGGCTGGTGATGATCGCGCACCAGAAGGGCGCGGAGGCGGCGTTGAACTTCGCCATCGTCATGGTGAAGCGGTTGACCATCACCGGCTCCACCCTGCGGCCGCAGTCGGTGGAGGCCAAGGCGCGGATCGCCGAGGCGCTGCGCCGCGAGGTCTGGCCGCTGCTCGACGCGGCGCGGATCGCCCCGGTCATCGCCGAGACCTTTCCGCTCGACCAGGCGGCGGAGGCGCACGCCCGGCTCGAGTCGGGCGAGGTCACGGGCAAGATCGTGCTCGAGGTGGCCTGAGAGCCGGCTTGAAAACTCGGACGGGTCGGCCCGGTGCCGGATTTCCAGACGGCCGCCGAGCCTCACCAGGTCTCGCTCTGCGGCGCCCCGTCGATCACCTCGGCGAGACGCTCGCGGGTCGGGCGGTTGGCGTCGCCCGGCAGGTCGGCGAGCGGATAGAAGGCCGCGGACAGGATTTCGAGCGAGGCGCGCTTCGGATGCGGCTGCCGCGCGCCGCGGCTGACGTAGAGGACGACATGGTCGCGGCGCCCGCCGAAGCCGCTGCGATAGACGCCGAACAGCTCCGGCGGGCCGGCCAGGACCAGCCCGCCCTCCTCCGCCGCCTCTCGGACCGCCGCCGCCCGGCAGGTCTCGTCGGGGTCGACCGCGCCGCCGGGCAGGTGCAGGCCGGGAAGGTAGGAGTGGCGCACGAGAAAGACGCCGCCCGCGTCGTCGAGCGCAACGAGCCGCACGCCGAGGCTGAGCCGCGGGCGGAACATCTCGGTCAGCCGGCTGAGCAGGACGCCGGCATGAAGGTGGAGCGTGCGGAGCACGGCGCGTCGTCCTTTCGGGTCGCGGGCACACCAACGTAGGGCGCGGGCGTCGGGGCGGCAATGCGGACCGGGTCGCGTCTGGCGAGAGCGGCGTCGGAGGCGACGTGCGCGGCGCCTGATGGCGGGAGTTGATCGGAGATGATTGACGCGGCGCCATCCGGGTGCGAGCCTGCCGGCGGCAGAACCCGGGGAGGAGCGCCGTGCACGAGAGGGAGCGGCATCGCGTGATCCTCGCCGCCGTCCAGGGCAAGCCGCTGGTGACGGTGCAGGAGATGGTCGAGCTGACCGAATCGTCGGAGGCGACGGTCCGCCGCGACATCGCGGCGCTGCACATGCAGAAAAAGCTGCGCCGGGTGCGTGGCGGCGCCGAGGCGATCACGCCGCCGGCCTTCGCCGGGCTCGCGGGGCGGCCGTGGAGCCTGAACGAGACGTCGCATGTCGCCGAGAAGCGGGCGATCGCGCGCGCGGCGGTCGAGATGTGCGAGGACGGCGAGTCGATCATCATCAACGGCGGGACGACCACGTTCCAGATGGTCTATCCGCTCGCCACCCGGCGGCTGCAGGTGATGACCAACTCGTTCCCGATCGCCGAGCACCTGCTGCGCCAGTCGCGCAACGCGGTGCTGCTGCCCGGCGGCACGATCTATCGCGAGCAGATGATCGTGCTTTCGCCGTTCGAGAACGACGTCACCCGAAACTTCTACGCCCGGCACATGTTCATGGGGGCACAGGGCGTCGGCGCGCTGGGGCTGATGGAGGCCGACCCGCTGCTGATCCAGGCCGAGCAGAAGCTGGTCAACCAGGCCGACGAGCTGGTGGTGCTGGTCGACTCGAGCAAGTTCGCCCGGCGCTCGAGCCTGATCCTGTGCGGGCTCGAGCGGATCGCCACGATCATCACCGACGACCGGCTGGACGATCGGGCGGCGGCGATGGTCGAGGCGGCGGGGGTGCGGCTCATCGTCGTCGCGCCGGTTGCGCCGGCGGCATCCGCGGCGGAGTGACGCGGCGGGAACGGCGAAGACCGGCGGGCGTTCTTCCCGGCGTGGGAGAGGATCGCAGGCGTGACCCGGTTCGACATCTTCGTTTCGGCCCAGGATGCGGTCTGGCCGGCCGTCACGGCCGAGCTTGCCGCCGGGCGCAAGCGCAGCCACTGGATGTGGTTCGTCTTCCCGCAGATCGCCGGGCTCGGCGGCAGCGAGACGGCCGTGCGATTTGCCATCGGATCGCTGGCCGAGGCGCGCAGCTATCTCGCGCATCCCGTTCTCGCCCCCCGTCTCCGGCAAGCGACGGGGCTGATCCTCTGTCATGCGGGGCGTGAGGCGAGCCTGATCCTCGGGCATGTCGACGCGCTGAAGCTCCGCTCGTCGATGACGCTGTTCCAGGCGGCGGACCCCGCCGAGCCGCTGTTCGGCGCGGCGCTCGCGGCGTTCTCCGATGGGGTGCCGGACCCGCGCACGCTGGCATTGCTCAAGGGCGCGGACCTGCGCTGACCGTGCCGAAGATCTGCCCGGCGTGCCCGTCGAGATAGATCCGCAGCCACGGGGCGAAGTCGGTCGGCGCGGCGGCGATCTCGCCCGCCAGCGCCGCGAGCCCGATCCAGCGGACGTCCGCGACCTCGGCGGGGTCGGGCGCGAGCGCGGGCTCCGCCGGGCAGTGGGCGACGAAGACGTCGACCTCCTCGTGCTCGACCAGGCTCTCGCCGACCTCGGCGCGGTAGGTGAGCCGCTCGCGCCAGTCGAGCGCGAGGCCCGAGACGCCGAGCTCCTCGCGCAGGCGGCGGTGGGCGCAGTCAAGCGGCGCTTCGCCCCAGCGCGGATGCGTGCAGCAGGCGTTGGCCCAGAGCAGGCCGGAGTGGTATTTGCCCGCCGCCCGGCGCTGGATGAGCGTGCGCGCCTCGGTCCCGGTGCCGGTGACGAGGAAGACCGACACGGCCGGGTGAAGCAGGCCGCGGCGATGGACCTCGAGCTTTGGCACCGGCGCGAGACCGCTGAGAGTCCAGGCCGGAATCAGGTCGTCTTTGATCTGGGACATGGCGCGTCTTCGCGATCCCGCTGAAACAGTTCAAGACGAAAGTCGGGCCGCGCGCGGATCGACCGGGGTCGGGGGCTGTGCTAGTTTGACGCCATCGCGGCCTGCCGGGTGCCCGGCGGTTGACTTTTGCGTCAGGCTGCAGGAACCAGACAACCGGGTGGGGCGCCTGCGGCGGCCGGTGGACCTGAGGGAATTGCGAATGGACTACGACGCCCTGTTCCGCGGCCAGCTCGATGCGCTGCGCAAGGACGGAAACTATCGGGTCTTCGCCGAGCTGGAGCGGACGACCGGGGCGTTTCCGCGGGCGCGGCGCTATCGCGACGGCCGGGCCAGCGACATCACGGTCTGGTGCTCGAACGACTATCTCGGGATGGGGCAGCACCCGAAGGTGCTGGCCGCGATGCACGAGGCGATCGACCGTACCGGCGCGGGCGCCGGGGGCACGCGCAACATCTCGGGCAACACCCACGATCATATCCTGCTCGAGCGCGAGCTGGCCGACCTGCACGGCAAGGAGTCGGCGCTGCTGTTCACCTCGGGCTATGTCTCGAACTGGGCGTCCCTCGGGACGCTGGGGGCGCGGCTGCCCAACGCGGTGATCCTGTCGGACGCGCTGAACCACGCGTCGATGATCGAGGGCATCCGGCACGCCCGCTGCGAGAAGCGGGTGTGGAAGCACAACGATCCGCGCGATCTCGAGCGTCAGCTCGCCGACATCGACCCGAGCCGGCCGAAGGTGGTGGCGTTCGAGAGCGTCTATTCCATGGACGGGGACATCTCGCCGATGGCCGAGATCCTCGACGTGGCCGAGCGCCACGGCGCGATGACCTACCTCGACGAGGTTCACGCCGTCGGCCTCTACGGGTCGCGCGGCGGCGGGGTCGCGGAGGAGCGCGGGCTCGCGCACCGGGTGACGCTGATCGAGGGCACGCTCGGCAAGGCGTTCGGGGTGATGGGCGGCTATGTCGCCGGATCGGCCGCCCTGGTCGACTTCATCCGCAGCTTCGCGTCGGGCTTCATCTTCACCACGTCGCTGCCGCCGGCGATCGCCGCCGGGGCGCGGGCCAGCATCGCGCACCTGAAGGTCAGCCAGATGGAGCGGGCGCGCCAGCGCGAGATGGTGCGCAAGCTGCGCGCCCGGCTCGACCACCTCGGCATCCCGCACCTGCCGAACCCGAGCCACATCGTGCCGGTGATGGTGAAGGACCCGGTGAAGTGCAAGATGATCTCGGACATCCTGCTCGACGACTACGGGATCTATGTCCAGCCGATCAACTATCCCACGGTGCCGAAGGGGACCGAGCGCCTGCGGTTCACACCGTCGCCGCTGCACACGGACGGCGACCTCGATCACCTGATGCGGGCGCTGACCGATCTCTGGAGCCACTGCGCGCTGTCGCGGGCGGTCGCCTGACGCGCGACGTGTGACGGACGGCGGGCACAGCGTTGAATTGGGCTGGTCCGCAAAGTTCCATTTGAACAACTGACCCGGGTGCCCGTGCCGCTGCGACAATGCCGCCGCTCGCGGCTGGTCGCATAGTTGACCAGATTAGTCATTGCAATTCCCGAGCGAAGCGGTCAGGTTAGGGGCCAGCCTGAATCACGAGATCCGCGTGCCCCGATGATCGTCTGCTCCTGCTGCCGAGTGACGGATACGGACATCCGCGATACCATCGCCTGGATGCGGGCGTCGGATCCGTACACGCTCATCACCCCCGGCAAGATCTACCGCGCGCTCGGCAAGTCCGCCGACTGTGGCGGCTGCATCAAGCTGTTCGTCGAGAAGATGCGGGCGGACGACAATCTCGCGGTTCCGGTGGAGCTGCGCGGGTTGCGCCGGAAGGAGCGGAGGGTGCGGCTGGAGGAAATTTGAGCCGCCGCACTTTTTAGAACGATTCCATATTGCGGCCCGGCCCGGGACCGCCTAGCTTACCTGTGCGAGCGGGATTTTCCCGCATCATACGGGGAAAGGCGGAGCGATGAAGGGCGATTCTGGCGTCATCGAATATCTCAACAAGGCGCTCAGGAGTGAGCTGACCGCGATCAGCCAGTACTGGCTGCACTATCGGCTCCAGGCCGACTGGGGCGTCGGCAAGCTGGCCGACAAGTCGCGCAAGGAGAGCATCGAGGAGATGGGCCATGCGGACAAGCTGATGGACCGCATCATCTTTCTCGAAGGCCATCCGAACCTGCAGACCCTCGACCCGCTGCGCATCGGCGAGAACCCGGTCGAGACGCTGAAGTGCGACCTCGCGGGCGAATACGACGCGCGCAACCTCTACAAGGAGGCTCGCGACTACTGCGAGAAGGTCGGCGACTACGTGTCGAAGAACCTGTTCGAGGAGCTGATGGGCGACGAGGAAGGCCACATCGACTTCCTCGAGACCCAGATCGACCTGGTCGACCGGATCGGGGAGCAGAACTGGGCCCAGCTCAACGCGAAGTCCACGGACGGCGTGGAGTGAGACGAGGGTACCCGGGACCCTTGAAAATTCCGGGTGCCGCCGTTCCGGGGCGGGCGCCAGTCCACAAGCCAGCCACTGCCCCCGGGATCCAGGTGCAGCAGCCAGCCCGTCAGCCAGCCACTGCACCCGTGATTTTCTCGGGGCCGAGTTCTCCCCGCCTGCGGGCGGCGGCGAGCCCGGCCTCGATGTTTGCGGCGTAGCGCACCAGCGGCCGGCGCAGGCCGTGCGAGAGCAGTTCGCGGCGCAGCTCCGGCGACGCGCCGGTGAGATAGACCGCCACGCCGCGGCGCTGCGCCTTGTGGGCCAGACCCTCCAGCATGTTCGCGGCGGACGAGTCGACCAGCGTCACGCCGCCGAGGTCGACGACGAGGACGCGATGCTCGTCGCCGATGCGGTCGAGCGCCGCGCCGACCGCCGACACGGCCCCGAAGAACATCGCGCCGGTGACGCGGAAGATCACCGCCTCGGGATCGGCACCCTCGGCCTGGCGGTAGGGGTCGCGCCCATGCTCCCGAACCTCGACCGATTTCGACATGCGGTGGATGAACAGCACGGCGCCGAGCGAGAAGCCGACGACGATCGCCTCGGAGAGATCGCGGAACAGCGTCAGCCCGAGCGTGACGAGCAGCACCGTCGCATCGCCCCAGGACGAGCGGATGAGCGCAGCGAACGCCGGCTTTTCCACCATGTCGTAGCAGACGAGCGCCAGCACGGCGGCGAGCGCGGCGAGCGGCACGTAGGACGCGAGCGGCGCCGCGACCAGGATGAAGACCAGCAGGAACAGCGCGTGCGACATGCCGGCGATCGGCCCGTAGGCGCCGGCGCGGACGTTGGTCGCGGTGCGGGCGATGGTGCCGGTGACGCAGATGCCGCCGAAGAGCGCCGAGCCGACGTTGGCGATGCCCTGCGCGACGAGCTCGGTGTTGGAGCGGTGGCGCCGCCCGGTCATGCCGTCGGCGACCACCGCGGACAGCAGCGATTCGATCGAGCCGAGCAGGGCGAAGCTGAACGCCGCGGGCAGGACGGCGACGACCTTCGCCAGGCTCACGTCCGGCAGCGCGGGGCTGGGCAGTCCGCGGGGGATGCCGCCGAAGGCCGTGCCGATCGTCGCCACATGCAGGCCGAGCGCCCAGCAGGCGAGGGAGGCGGCGGCGACGACGATCAGCATGCGCGGCCAGTGCGGGCGGGCGAGCTTCAGGCCGAGCAGGGCGGCGATGCAGGTGAGCGAGACCGCGACGGTGGCAAGGTTTGCGGTGGGCCCGGCCGCCCAGAGCGCGGGAAGCTTGTCGACGAGCGGCCCCGGCTCCTTGCCGGCGAGGGTGAGCCCGAGGAGCGGCACGATCTGGCTGGCGAAGATCAGCGCCGCGATGCCGGAGGTGAAGCCGACCGTGACGGGGTAGGGGATGAACTTCACGAAGGTGCCGAGCCGCAGCAGGCCGGCGGCGGCGAGCATCACGCCGGAGAGCATGGTGGCGAGCACCAGCCCGTCGAGGCCGTGGGCCGTGACCGTCGCGGCGACGAGGACGATGAAGGCCCCGGCCGGGCCGCCGATCTGGAAGCGGCTGCCGCCGAGGGCCGAGACGAGGAAGCCGCCGACGATCGCCGTGTAGAGCCCGCGCTCGGGCGCGACGCCGGAGGCGATGGCGATCGCCATGGAGAGCGGCAGCGCGACGATGGCGACCGTCAGGCCGGCCGGCAGGTCCGCCTTGAGCTGCGCCGGACCGTACCCTTCCGCAAGGGTGGTAACGAGTTTGGGCAGGAACGGCGCGCGTTCCTGGTACATGCGATCCATGACGTCCTGGCGATGTGCGAGGCAGGGGGGTAATGCTGCCATGAGTAGCGCCGCGCGCCCGGTCGCGGCAAGAGGGCCGCACCGAATTCCAAAAGTGCATCACGGATTTGCCACGGTTGGGGGGGCGCACTAGCCTTGCTTTCGACGGCGCGCGGGAGGCAGGACATGGCGGCATGGCAGGTTGCGTTTCGGGCACTGGCGTTCGCGGCGACGCTCGCGTCGGCGACGCCCGGGCACGCCGCTGGCGCAGCGGCGGAAGCGACGGCCGAGCAGGCGACGGCGCCCGAGGCCCTCGCCCCGGCGGGCAGCGGCGCGCCGGATGATGGCGCGGCGGACGACGGGGTGGTCGTGCCGGCCGTCCTGGCGCGGATGGGGACGGGGAGCATCGCGGGGGTGTATTTCCCCGTGGGCGTCGCGCTCTGCCGGCTGGCGAATCAGCATCGGGCCGAGACCGGGCTGCGCTGCGCCGCGACCCAGACGGCCGGCTCGGTGGCGAATGTCGCCGGGCTCGCGGACGGCAGCCTCTCGTTCGCCATCGTCCAGTCCGACGCGCTGGCGCAGGCGGTGGCGGGCAGCGGCGCCTTTGCCGCCGCCGGGCCGGACACGGGGCTGCGCGCGGTGATGGGGCTCTACCCCGAGGCGCTGACGCTGGTGGCCCGGGCCGACGCCGGCGTTGCGCGGGTCGAGGACCTCGCCGGCAAGCGCGTGGCGCTCGGCGCCGAGGGCTCGGGCACGCGGTCGCTGGCCGACGCGCTGATGGGCGCCCTCGGCTGGACGGCGGCGAGCTTCGGCGCGACGCCGGACATCGCGCCGGAGCGGCTGGGGCAGGCGCTCTGCGACAAGCAGATCGACGCCTTCTTCGTCGCCATCGGTCATCCGGCGCGGGTGGTTCAGGAGGCGACCACGAGCTGCGACGCCCGGTTGGTGCCGGTCGAGGGCGCCGCCGTGGACGCGATGGTGAAGCGCGAACCGATCTACGTGGCGGCCACGATCCCGGGCGGGCTCTACCGCGGCACCGCCGGGCCGGTCGACACCTTCGGCGTCAGCGCCACGCTGGTGACGACGGCCAGCGTCCCCGACGCAACGGTGGCCGTGCTGGTCCGCTCGGTCGTGGACGATCTCGACATGCTGCGCGGGCTGGAGCCGGTGCTGGCCGGGCTCGACCGGCGGGAGATGCTGGCGGCGGCGGCCGTGGCGCCGCTGCATCCGACGGCGGCGGCGATCTATCACGAGAGGCGCTGGCGGTAGCGGGGGACCGCTCCGGCGCGGGGCGAGCGTGCGCTTCTGTCCTGAGCCGAGACGTTGCAAGGGGCTTTCTGCCCCTTCCCAGCCTCCGGCCAGTTCACCCCCGAGAGGACTTGAAGCAAGAGAAAGGCGGACGGCGGGGCGGGCCGCGAGAGCCGGAACGCGAGAGTCGGGGCGCGGTGGTCGGCTTGACAGCCGGGGTCTGCGCGCCCAAGCCTCGCCCGGCAAACGCGGAGGGGGCGGTTGACGATCGACATCCGGCCGGTCGGCGCCATCATCGGCTGGCTCGTGGCGGGGCTCGGGCTCGCCATGCTGATGCCGATGCTCATCGACGCCTTCGACGGGCATCGCAACGCCGTCGCCTTCGCGGTGGCGGCGCTGCTTGCGCTGGTGGGAGGCGCCGGTCTCGCCGTGGCCTGCGCCGAGCAGCGGCCGCGGCCGCTGACCCTGCGGCAGGGGTTCCTGCTCACCACCGGGTCCTGGGTGGTGTTTCCGGCGGTTGCCGGCCTGCCGCTGATGCTGGGCGTGCCGCACCTGAGCTTCACCGATGCCTATTTCGAGTTCACCTCGGCGCTCACCACCTCAGGGGGCACGGTCATCACCGACCTCGACGCGCTGCCGCGCAGCGTGCTGCTCTGGCGCGGCATCGTCACCTGGGTCGGCGGCATCGGCGTGGTGCTGCTGGCGATGATCCTGCTGCCGGTGCTGAACGTCGGCGGGATGCAGCTGCTGCGGAACTCCGATTTCAACACGCTCGGCAAGATCATGCCCCGGGCCAAGGCGATCGCCACCTCGATCGGCTCGGTCTACGCCGGGCTGACGCTCGCCTGCGGGCTCGGCTACGTCTGGGCGGGGATGGACGGGTTCGACGGCTTCGTCCACGCCATGTCCACCGTGGCGACCGGGGGCATGGCGAACCGCGACAATTCGTTCGCCGATTTCTCGCCGGCGGCGCAATGGATCGGCACGGGGTTCATGCTGATCGGCTCGCTGTCGTTCGTGCGCTACGTCCAGCTCGTCCGGGGCGAGCCGCGGCCGCTGTTTCAGGACAGCCAGAATCCGCACCTTCCTCGGGATCTACCTCGGCCTCTGCGCCGCGCTGGTGGTGGCCCGGCGGCTGCAGGGTACGGCGATCGACGGCACCAGCCTGCGCGAGATCGCCTTCAACCTCGCCTCGGTCCTGTCGACCACCGGGTTCGCGTCCACCGACTATTCGCAGTGGGGGCCGATGGCCGAGGTGGTGTTCTTCTGCGCGATGATGGTCTGCGGCTGCTCCGGCTCGACGTCGGGCGGGCCGAAGGTCTTTCGCTACCAGCTGCTGTTCTCGGCGACGGCCGCCGAGGTGGGGCGGCTGCACAGCCCGAACCTGGTGACGACGCCGCGCTATCAGGGCGTGGCGATCTCCGACGAGCTGCTCGAACTCGGTCATCGCCTATTTCATGATGTTCCTGCTCAGCTTCGGCGTCGGCGCGGTCCTGCTGTCGCTGGCCGGGCTCGATCCCGTGACGGCGATCTCCGGGGCGGTCGCGTGCCTCTCGAACATCGGCCCGGGCCTCGGGCCGGTGATCGGTCCCGCCGGCACGTTCGCGCCGCTGCCCGACACGGCGAAGTGGATCTGCTCGTTCCTGATGCTGGTCGGGCGGCTGGAGCTGCTCACCGCCTACATCATCCTCACCCCCGGCTTCTGGCGGGGGTGACGAGCGCACCCCGGGGCGGTGAGGCCGTTCGCCCGCGATTGACCCGCGCGCGACCGCCGGGCTAAAGCCCGGGCCGAGCCGGGAGGCAGGAGTCCGCGACATGGCCACGATCGACGCGCCGAGGAGCTTTCAGGAGATCATCCTGCGGCTGCAAGCCTATTGGGCGGCGAAGGGCTGCGCCATCCTGCAGCCCTACGACATGGAGGTCGGCGCCGGCACCTTCCACCCGGCGACGACGCTGCGCTCGCTCGGGCCGAAGCCGTGGTCTGCGGCCTATGTCCAGCCCTCGCGCCGCCCCACGGACGGCCGCTACGGCGACAGCCCGAACCGCTGGCAGCACTATTATCAGTACCAGGTCATCATCAAGCCGTCGCCGCCGGACCTGCAGGAGCTCTATCTCGGCAGCCTGAAGGCCATCGGCATCGACACCGACCTGCACGACATCCGTTTCGTGGAAGACGACTGGGAAAGCCCGACGCTGGGCGCCTGGGGTCTGGGCTGGGAGGTGTGGTGCGACGGGATGGAGGTGTCGCAGTACACCTATTTCCAGCAGGTCGGCGGCCACGACTGCCGCCCCGTGGCGGGCGAGCTGACCTATGGGCTGGAGCGTCTCGCGATGTACGTGCTCGGCTACGACGACGGCAACCTGATGCCGTTCAATGCACCCGACGCGCCGATCCCGCTCACCTACGGCGACGTGTTCCGCGAGGCGGAGGCGGAATATGCCCGCTGGAACTTCGACGTGGCCGACACCGCCATGCTGCTCCGCCACTTCGAGGACGCGGAAGCGGAGTGCGCGCGCATCCTCGCCCAGCCGGACGTGGACCCGAGGACCGGCCGGCGCATCGTCATGGCGCTGCCCGCCTATGACCAGTGCATCAAGGCGAGCCACCTCTTCAACCTGCTCGACGCCCGCGGCGTGATCTCCGTCACCGAGCGGCAGGCCTACATCGGCCGGGTGCGGGCGCTGGCGAAGATGTGCGCCGACGCCTTCGTGAAGGCCGGCGAGGGCGCCGCGGCTTGAGCGGTCGCCGGCTGATCCTCGGCTTCGCCGCCTTCGTCGCGCTCTTCGCCGCGGCGCTGGTCTGGTTCCAGTTCTTCGCGTTCTACGAGCGGCAGTCCGGGGTCGGGGCGCTGCAGATCGCGGGCGCGCCGGTGCCGATCGCCGACTATGACGGCATTGACGCAACGACCTCGCCGCTGAAGCTGCGCGGCTGCTTCCGCATCGACCCGGCGGCGGTCGCGGGCCTCGCGCCTGTGGCGGACGCGACGCCGCTGGTGGCGCCGTTCTGGTTCCGCTGCTTCGACGCCGCCCGGCTGACGGACGACCTCGCCGCCGGCCGGGCGACGGCGTACCGCATCGCCCACGACGAGCCGGCGGGCTTCGACACGATGATCGCACTCTATCCGGACGGCGCGGGCTATCTCTGGCGCCAGCTCAACGGCGAGATCGAGTGAACGGCCCGCGCGCCGTCCGCCTGCACCTCGGTGCGCACAAGACCGCCAGCACCCACCTCCAGCGCACGCTGGCGCGCCATGCCGGGGCGCTCCGGGCCGAGGGCATCGACTTCGTGCCGGCGTGGGAGCTGTGCGCGCTGCGCATCGCCGTCGGCGGACGGCGTTCGCCTCGGGCTGGCCGCAGCGGGCGATGCCGCCGCGCGCCGTTCGAGCCGTTCGACGCCGGTACGGTCGCCGGGATGCGCGCGGCCTATGCCCGCGACCTTGCGCTGCTGGCCGCGGATCCGACGATCCGGTTGCTGCGTCAGCCGGTGGAGCTGTCGGGGGAGGGCTGAACGGCATCGGCCGGCTGCGCCTCCTCGACGGGGGCGGGCGGGGCGCCGTCGCCGAGGCGGCCGCGGTAGACCTCGAGCCCTTCGAGCACCCGCATCACGTAGTTGCGCGTCTCGGTGTAGGGGATCGACTCGATCCAGCCGACCGGGTCGGCGTCGGGGGTGCGCGGGTCGCCGAGATCGTGCAGCCACTGGTCGACCCGGCCGGGGCCGGCGTTGTAGGCGGCGGTCGCGAGCAGGTACGAGCCATCGTAGCGGTCGAGCAGGCCGGCGAGGTAGGACGTCCCGAGCCGGGCGTTGTAGAGCGGATCGGCGCTCAGCCGGGCGAGGTCGTAGGGCACGCCGGACGTCTCGGCGACATGCTTCGCCGTCGCCGGCATCAGCTGCATCAGGCCGCGCGCCCCTGCCGAGCTGGCGACGCCGGCGTCGAACTCCAACTCCTGCCGCGCGATGGCCAGCGCATAGGCGGCGGCGACCGGCCAGGTCTCGCCGGCGATCTGGTGCAGGGGGTAGTACTGCGCCGGCAGGACGATGCCGTCGTTGGCCGCGTCCTTGGCGATGCGGATGCCGATCTCCGGGTGGCCGCGGTCGATGCTCATCTGGGCGAGCGCCGCCCGCTCTGCCGCCGGCCGGCCGGCCGCCGCGGCGCGCAGGAACGTCGAGCCCCGCCGTTCGTCGCCCGCGCGCAGCAGCAGGAGACCTGCCTGTACCACGGGCAGGCCGGTCAGCCGGGCATCGTGCCAGTCGGGCACGGCAAGCGCGGCCTGGTCGGGGTCGGGGCCGGGGGCGTCGGCGGGGGCGTCGGTGGGGGTGCCGGCGGCCGTATCGGGCGTGGTGTCGGCGGCCAGCTCCTTGGCGGCGAGCTGGCCGTAGAAGCTGGTCGACCACGCCGCGGCGGCGCGGAAGGCGTGCTCTGCCGCCGCATGGTCGCCGAGCCGGCGATAGGCGAGGCCGAGCCAGTAGCCGGCGCGCCCGAGGCTGATCGGCGTCGCCACCGCCGACTGGAAGCGGGTGAAATGCCCCACCGCGCGCTTCGGGTCGTCGAGCCGGGTCAGCGCGATGAAGCCCGCCACCCATTCCGCATCCGCGTACTCCGGCCCTTCGCTGCCAAAGCTCTGCGCGGCGATGCGGTAGGCCGCCCGCGCGTCGCCGTCCTCCAGCGCCTGACGCGCGAGGTTGGCCCGGCGATCCATCCAGAACTCCGGCCGTCCCAGCGCCGTCTTCGAGGTGGACCGCGCGAGCAGGAAGTCCTCCGCCTCCTGCCACCGGCCCTTGGTCACGCGGTAGAGGTAGCGCTCGAAGGCGAGGCCGGGATCGTCGCGCAGCGAGGGCGGCACGGTGTTGATCGCGTACTGCAGCCCCTCGGTGTCCTTGCGGGTGGCGATGCGGGCCTGCGCCAGCTTCTGCCAGTCCTCGGGCACGAGCGGCAGCATCGCCTGCGCTTCCGCGGTCAGCCCGCGCCAGAGCAGCATGTCGAGACGTGCGACGTGCGCCGGCGCGAGCACCGCCTTCCAGCGGTCGAGCGCCGCCGACCGCTCGCCGGGCGTCAGCGAGAAGCTGGTCCAGGCGCGGGTGATCTCGGCCTCGGCGTCGGCCTCGCGACCCGTGGCGGCGAGCGCGTCGGCGAGGCGCAGCGAGCCGGTGCCGGTGAGGGGCGCGCGGTCGGCGAAGAAGTCCGTCACGGTCGCCGGCGGCAGCCCCTCGGGCATCGCCCGCTCCGCGCCGCGGCGCAGCGCGTCCATGGCCGGCCAGTCGGCGTTGCGCGAGAGGAACCGGCGGTACTCGTCGAACTCCCCGGCGCCGCTTGCCAGCCGCATCCAGAGCACGATGTCGAGCGCCACGGGGGCGCCCGTCGAGCCGGCGAGCACGGTCGCATCCGTCCACTCGCCGCGGGCCGCCGCGTCGAGCGCCTCGGCGACGATCGGCCCCGACGGCGCCGGCTCGGCCGGCACCGTGGTGCTGCCCGCGAGCCACAGGGCGAGCGCGAGCGAAAGGGGCGTGACTGCACGCATCGGGTCGGGACGACCTCCCGGGTTTTCCTGCCTGGACGCCACTATGCCACAGGCTGCGGGGTCCCGTCTGCAAGCGAGAGGTTAACACTTCCGTAAGCTCCACCCGCCCCCAACCGGCCGGTCGCCGGCTTGCGGCTTCCGCCGTTCCCGACTAGGGTCGCGCCGCCGTTTCCCGGCCCCGTTTCCCGGCAAGGACTCCCGCCATGTTCAGAGGCTCCATCCCCGCGCTCGTCACTCCGTTCAAGGACGGCAAGGTCGACGAGAAAGCGCTGGTCGACCTGGTGAACTGGCATGTCGAGGAGGGCAGCCACGGCATCGTCGCGGTCGGCACCACCGGCGAGACGCCGACCCTGACGCACGAGGAGCACGAACACGTCGTCGAGGTTGTGGTCGAGACCGCCGCGCGGCGTATCCCGATCATCGCCGGCGCCGGCTCGAACAATACCGAGGAATCGGTGCGGCTGATGCGCTTCGCGAAGTCGGTCGGTGCCGACGCGGCGCTGGTCGTCACGCCCTACTACAACAAGCCGAGCCAGCGCGGGCTCTACCACCACTACAAGGCGCTGCACGACGCCGTGGACTTGCCGATCATCATCTACAACATCCCCGGCCGGTCGGTGATCGACATGACGCCGGCGACGATGGGCGAGCTCAGCAGGCTGCCGCGGATCATCGGGGCGAAGGACGCGACCGGCGATGTCGGCCGCGTCTCCGACCAGCGCCTCGCCTGCGGCAGCGACTTCCTGCAGTTCTCGGGCAACGACGACAGCGCGCTCGGCTTCATGGCGCACGGCGGCCACGGCTGCATCAGCGTGGTGGCGAACGTCGCGCCGCGGCTCTCGTCGGAATTCCAGGAGGCGATGCTCGCCGGCGACTTCGCCCGGGCGCTCACCTATCAGGACCGGCTGATGCCGCTGCACCGCGCCTGCTTTGCCGAGCCGAACCCGTCGCCGACGAAATTTGCGCTGTCGCTGCTCGGCATGTGCTCGGACGAGGTGCGCTCGCCCATGGTGACGCTCGAGGAGCCGACCAAGGAGCGGGTGCGCGCGGCGATGCGGCACGCGGGCCTGCTGAACTGATCGCGGGCCGGCGCCGCGATTCCCGCGGCCCCGGCCTTCCTCTTGCCTGAAAATACTCCCGCCGGAGGCTCCCCACCTCGACGTCGACCGGACGCCGGAGGCGGGGTCGGACGCCTCAGAGGATGAAGTCCGCCGCGGTGTAGGCGCTGGCGTGCACGCCGCCGTCGTGGATGACGAGCTGGAACTCGAAGGCCGCGTCGTTGTCCATGTTGGCGCGCACGATGGTGTCGGTCCCCGAGTTCGACGAGCGAGACGTGGCCCTTGCCGGTGCCGCCGAAGACGAACGTCTGGTTGCCCATCGTGGTCGTGTCGGCGTCGATGATCGACATGTCGAACTTGTCGCCCGCCGCCGCGCCGGCGCCGTCGAAGGCCGCGCCGCCGTCGCCCGCCGTGAGCTGGTCGACCGCGCCCGGCACCGAGCCGATCAGCGCGCCGAACTTGAACACGTCGTTGCCGGCGCCGCCGATCACCACGTCCGCGCCGGGCCCGCCGAGCAGCGTGTCGTTGCCGGCGCCGCCCTGCACCCGGTCGGTGCCGTTCTGGGCGTCGAGGTAGTCGTTGCCGCCGTTGCCGATCAGCGTGTCGTTGCCGCCCTCGCCGAGGAGGGTGTTGGCCGCGCCGTTGCCGGTCAGAACGTTGTCCAGGTAATTGCCGTTGATGCCCAGCCCCTTGGAGCCGAGCACGGTGGCGTTCTCGATGCCGAAGCCGTCGTCGTAGTAGTGGCCGAGGTCGATGCTGATGACCGAGGACTGCACCTTGTCGACGCCCCCGGCCTTGCCGTCGACGGATTCGAAGATCTCGTCTCCGTCGTTGTCGACCACGTAGGTGTCATTGCCGTTGGCGCCGTAGAGGTAGTCGGCGCCGGTGCCACCGTCGAGGAAGTCGTTGCCCTTCTCGCTCTGCAGGTCGTCGCCGAACAGGAAGTCGCTGCCGCCGCCGCCGACCAGCGTATCGTTGCCGGCGTGGCCGTGCAGTTCGTCGTCGCCGTCGTCCGGGAATGCGCTTGGCGTTCCCATGACGCCCTTGGTGATGAGATCCGGAGTGATCCTGTCGTTGCCCGCGGTGCCGTCGATGACTGACATGGCCCATCCTCCTGCTGATGAAATGGGAGAAGCGAATTGCGCCGACGGAGGTAGCGCCGAGTTGTAACAGCCGTGTCGCACCGGGTCGCGACAAGATGACGCGGTTGTCGCGGCGCCGGGGCTGGCAATTCCGACCGTGCGGCGCTATATCGGCGCATGGCGTGCCGCCCCGGCGCGCCTTTTGTCATGCGCCCCGATGAACGTCCCGCCGCCGATCACGCCCGAGTTCCTGACCCTGCCGCGCAAGGCGGCGGAGGGCGGCTGCGCGAGCCTCGTCGGCCTGTCGCGCGAGGCGATGCGGGCGGCGCTGATCGACGCCGGCACGCCGGAGCCGCAGGCGACGATGCGCGTCGGCCAGATCTGGCAGTGGATCTATCACCGCGGCGCCTGCGACTTCGATGGCATGACGAACCTCGCCCGGCCCTATCGCGAGCTGCTGGCCGCGCATTTCACCATCGAGCGGCCGGAGATCGTCACCCGCCAGATCTCGGCGGACGGCACGCGAAAGTACCTGCTGCGCATCGCGGGCGGGCATGAGATCGAGACCGTCTATATCCCCGAGACCGACCGCGGCACCCTCTGCGTCTCGTCGCAGGTCGGCTGCACGCTCACCTGTTCGTTCTGCCACACCGGCACGCAGCGGCTGGTGCGGAACCTGACGGCGGCCGAGATCGTCGGCCAGATCATGGTGGCGCGCGACGACATCGGCGACTGGGGCCGCAAGCCCGACGAGAAGCGCCTGGTGTCGAACCTGGTGCTCATGGGCATGGGCGAGCCGCTCTACAACTTCGATGCGGTGCGCGACGCGATGAAGATCGCGATGGACAGCGAGGGGATCGCGCTCAGCCGCCGGCGGATCACGCTCTCCACCTCGGGCGTGGCGCCCGAGATCGCCCGCGTCGGGCAGGAGATCGGCTGCCTGCTTGCCATCTCGTTCCACGCCACCACCGATCCCGTGCGGGACCAGCTCGTGCCGATCAATCGCAAGTGGAACATCGCCGAGCTGCTCGACGCCTGCCGCGCCTATCCGCGGCTGTCCAATGCCGAGCGGATCACGTTCGAGTACGTGATGCTGAAGGGGGTCAACGACTCCGACGCCGACGCGCGGCGGCTGGTGAAGCTGATCGCCGGCATCCCGGCGAAGATTAACCTCATCCCGTTCAATCCCTGGCCGGGCTCGCCCTACGAGCGGTCGGATGCGGAGCGGATCGAGGCGTTCGGTCATATCGTCAACCGGGCGGGCTATGCCTCGCCCGTCCGCACGCCGCGGGGCGAGGACATCATGGCCGCCTGCGGCCAGCTCAAGAGCGCGACAGAACGCGTCCGCCGCGCCGCCCGCGCGTCCTGAGGATCGGCCACGGGAAAGCTCTTCCCGAATCTTCCGAATTAGCGTTATCTCAACCTTATCAGGAAGAAATCGCGACGTCCTAAAGGACGCGCACACAAAAAACAAACGAGCAGGCAAAGACATGGGCGAGCGGACATTGCTGTCGGAGAGCGAAGACATCCTTCCGGATGACGGGCGTCGGAGCGACGCGGACGAGATGCGACTCTGGACGCGGCGCAACGCGCTGGCGCTGACCGCGGGCTTTCTCGCGGCGGGCGCGATGCCGGCGCGGGCCTCCTATGTGCCGGTGACGGCGCCGCGCGCCAGCGTGGTCGTGGTCTCGAAGCGGAACCGGGTGCTGGAGCTGCGGGCCGGCGACCAGCTCCTGAAGCGCTACAGTGTCCATCTGGGCTTCCAGCCGGTGGGGCAGAAGGTGATGTCCGGCGACGGCCGCACGCCGGAGGGCCAGTATTTCATCGACCGCCGCAATCCGCGCAGCGACTTCTACCTGAGCCTCGGCATCAGCTATCCGAATGCCGTGGACGTGGCCCGGGCGCAGGCGCTCGGGGTGCGGCCGGGCGGCGACATCATGATCCACGGCGGCCCGCGCCGGTCCTCGGACCGGAGCAAGACCGACTGGACGGCCGGCTGCATCGCCGTCACCGATCAGGAGATCGAGGAGATCTGGTCCATGGTCCCGACCGGGACGCCGGTGGTGATCTTCGCCTGAGGCCGGCTCGACGGGCGGCGCGGTCGCGCCGCCCCTGACCGGGCGCTACTGCCCGATGACCTGCACCCACCACGTCTTGTTGCTGTTCGGCTCCTGATACCAGCCGAGGCCGAGGCCGCGCGCCGCCGGGTCCATGATGACCGCGCGGGTATCGCGGAACTTCAGCCAGCTTTCGAGCACGGACATGTCGGAGTCCGTCCCCTCGGACAGGTTCTCGCCGACGATCTCGCCCTGGTAGCCGGCGCGGAACGCGCGCTCCCGCGGGCTGGTGAGGTCGGAGCCGAAATGCCACGCGCGCTGCTGCACGTACATGTCGCGGGCGTGGGTCTCGGCAGCCGCGTCCAGCTCTCCCGAGAGCTGCAGCTCGGTGAGGCCGTCGCTCTGGCGCACCGCGTTGACCGCGTCGAGGTGCCGCAGGCGGATCTCGTCGGGATCTCCGAGGCGGGTGACACCACTCGTGTCCGCGCAGGCCGTGAGCAGAAGGAGGGCGAGGGCAGCACTGAGCGGGCGAAGCATCGCGGGATCCGTCGGTTAGGGCGTCTGACGGGTGGTAGCGGCTTTCACGACAGCGTTCAAATCCTATTGCCCGTCGTGTGAACACTCCCAACTGTGAGTTGCAGAAACGCCGCCGGGTGCGGCATAATCGCCACCAAGATTGCAGTCGCGGAGAGACGACCCCATGAAACGAGACCACGGAGACGGCCCCGCCCGCCTCGATCGGCGCGGCTTCACGCGCCTCGCGGCCGGCGGTCTGGCCGGCGTGGCCGCCCTTGCCTTTGGCGGCGCCGCCTTCGCTGCGGAGTCCGACGAGCCGCTGCACGACTATGTGCCCGACAGCCAGGACAAGCAGACGATCCTGCGCCGCATCTCGGGGCTGCACACCGCCCGTTGGCAGGACCACTTCGACTCGATCGAGAACGACGCGATCTATGTCAACATCGACGACCGGGTGCTGCACTACTGGGGGGCGGACGGGTTCTATCGGATCTACCCGACGTCGGTTCCCCTGACCGACGAGATGACCCGGCGCGGCCGCACTTCCATCACGCTGAAGCGGCCGGACCCGGACTGGCGCCCGACGGAGGCGATGCTGCAGCGGCGCCCCGACCTGCCGAGCTACGTGCCGCCCGGCCCGGACAACCCGCTGGGCGTTCGCGCGCTCAATCTGGGGTGGCCGGCGTACCGCATCCACGGCACGAACGACATCCGCAAGATCGGTCGGCAGTCCTCGTCGGGCTGCGTCGGCCTGTTCAACGAGCACATCATCGAGGTCTACGACCGCGCGAAGGTCGGCACGCCCGTCCTGCTAGTCTGACGCCTGTTCCTGACCTCTGCGGGACCGATTCCTCGGTCCCGCAGAGGCGGGCTTTTCTCCCTCAGAATGAATTCCGCACCGTCCGCTCTCGCGGCGGCTCGTGTGGCTGCGCCTCCGGGACACCCGCGCCATATTGCGGTGCGGGGAGTGTGCCGCACAAGGAGTGGAGGCCTTCCCTGCGATCCGAGCGGGTCCGGCAGGGACGAGAGTGGCAAATCAGCGCGCCTTCCGGGCAGGTTGCAGGCCGGTGTTGCCAGAATGACAACACCTGTGCTTAACTCGGGAGGCCCGCTTTCGCCGATTGAAAACGCGCCGGAAAGTTGGCTAGTGTTCAGGCATTAGCTTGTCCGCTCGCAGGTCCGGACGAGTTAGCAGTATCGCAGACCCGCACTCTGAGGAGGACAACAATGAAACTTATCGTTAGCACTGCGGTGGCTCTCCTGCTGGCCGGTCAGGCGTTTGCCGGCAACCTCGTTTTCGAGGCCCCCCAGGAGCCCGTCGTGGTTGCTGAGCCGGCCCCGATGGGTGGTTCCAACGCCGCCTGGATCATCCCGGTCATTGGTCTCGCCGCGATTGCCTACGCCATCGCGAACGACAACAACGACGACGACACCACCGATTGATCTCTACCTCCCGGAGCCGCGGGTGATCTGCGGCGCGTGACTTCTGGGCATCGCCGTCAGGCGGTGCCCATTTGCTTTTCGGCGCAGGGACATCGCTCCGTGCCCGCGGATCGGCGCATCCGCCCGAGGCTGGATCGCTCGGAATGCGCGTATTCCCGGAAGTCGCCGGGCGGCCAAGGCCTCTTCAGTGGCGCACGAAATCGCCACGTCCCGATCGAAGTCGGGACGATTGGGACGTCGGTCCGCGAGGGTCGGGATCAGGGGGTGTAGGGCTCGAGTACCTGCATGTCGATATGCCCGACCCTCGGACCGACCCATTGCAGCGACCGGCGCACGGCGCCTGTCGTCGGGTCGACGAAGTGCAGGTTCTCGAAGCTGCCGTCCGCGCCGGTGCAGGTCTCGCTCATCTCCAGGCCGGAATAGCGCACCTGCAGGATGACCATGTCGGTCACCGCGCCGGGCTGGAACGTGCAGGTGTAGCGCTCGACGCGGCCACGCGGCCCTTCGCTGGGCAGCTCGTAGGTGCGATCCACCCGTGCCGGCCAGGCCGCCGGCGGCGTCTGGCGCACCAGCGGGTCGTTGCTGCTGCTCCACCCCGACAGAAGGTCCGTGCCGAGCCCGCGCGTCGCCGTGATCTCCGCGCCCTTCAGCGTGACCTGCTGCAGCAGCGGGGACACGTAGGTGACGTATCCGCCGTTGTCGGCGCTGGCATAGAGCACCGTGCCGCGCTGGTCGGTCTCGAGCCGGGCCAGGATCGCCGCCACGTTCGATCGCTCGATGTCGGCGCGCGTCACCTGACGCTGCGGCGTGGCTGCCGGCTGGGTGCGCCACATGCCCTCCAGCGCGCCCATGGCCTCCGACAGCACCGGATCCTTCTGACTGCCGCATCCGGCGAGAAGGGCGAGCGCGGCGAGGGCAAGCGAACGACGAATCATTGCCAGAACGAGCCCCAGTTCTGTTCCAGGTGATCCCGGTCCATGTCCCGCACGATCGGATAGAGCCGGTTCTCGATGTCGAGCGTCGCGCCGCCGTTGCTGGCGAGCGAGCGCAGGTCGCCGTCGATGCTCTGGCGCGTCTCGAACGGCGTCGACCAGCGCAGCGGGATCGAGATGGTCAGCCCCTTGTCGAAGCTGCCCTCGCCGAACTCGTCCTCCGTCACGTCGGTCTTGGTCACGAACGCGCCGACCGACCAGCCGTTGGCGAAGCGCCGCGCCACGGAGAGCGTCGCGCCCCAGTCGCCGGCGAGGTAGCGCCCGGCATAGAGCTGCGTCTCGATCCCCTCGAAACCAGTGTTCCAGTAAAGGGACGCGCCCCCCATCACCACATCGTAGTCGTAGTGGCCGAAGCCGAACGGGCTGTCGAAGTCGCGCTGCTTCACGTAGTTCAGCTCAGCGCCGAGGCCCCAGTTCTGATTCACCGGCTTCCAGAGCACCTCGCCGGAGATGCCGCCGAACTGCCGTTCCAGCAGGCCGGCCGACACCCGGCCATAGGTGTCCGGGTTGAGCTTGAACAGATAATCGCCGGTCAGGCGCACCAGCTTCGGCGACCACCCGGCATAGTAGCGCTGCGAGTCGCTCTGCACCGGCGGCAGGCCGCTCGACGAACTGGAGCCCGGATCGTCGAAAACCCCGAGCACCGGCTGGCGGACCAGCGTCGAGAACGACAGGCCCGGGGTCACCCGCACCGAGCCGCGCAGCTGCGCCGTCAACTGCGGCTTGAAGCCGTCGTTGCCGCCGAAGAGCTGGATCGTCGGCACCGGGAACAGCGCCCAGTCGTAGATCGGATAGACGTCACGGTGCCAGACCTGCCCGGTCAGCGCCGGTACGGCGCTATCCATCTGCACGGTGTTCCAGCTGAGCATGCCGGCATCCGGCCGCGCGACCTGCCCCTCGAGGTCGCGGCGGTTCACCGTGACGGTGGTGGTGGGAACGCCGTTCTCGACGGGCGTGATGCGGAAGGTCTCGACCGAATACGGCATGCCGACCGCCAGCACCCGCGCCGTGCGCCCGATCGCTTTCGGCGTCCGGTTCATGCGGCGGTTGATGATGTAGACGTCGACCGCGTCGCCCTCGAACTTCATCGAGTCGATCGTGATGCCGTCGGCCCTGAGCGCATCGCTCAGCGCGGAGGTCAGCTTGTCGCGCGCGGCAGGGTCTTTGACCCAGGCAGTGCTCATGTTCGCGTTCGCCGGTCGCGGATTGACCGGCATCGGACCGGAGCCGAGGTCCTGCGGCGTGATCGGCTCGTAGGGGTTGCCCGACACGACGATGTTGAACCCGATGGCGTCGCCGTACATCCAGTAGCCGCCGAGGGTGATCCCGTTCATGACCCGGTATTCAGCGCCGAAGTTGAAGGGCGACCTGCGGTCGAACGTCGCGTCCGGGCTCTCCTGCTCGCGGGTGTAGGCGTCCGACGATACCTCGGCCTTCAGCGTCAGCTTGTCGATCGGGGTCTGCCATTCGACGCCGCCGAAGAAGCCCATGTCCTCGCCGTGGAACATCGACTTGAACGTGGGCTTGCCGCCCTTGCCGTACTCGATCTCGCGCGTGCAGAAGCTGCTCGAGATGGTGCAGAACGGGTTCTCGATGCCGCCGACGCTGGCGAGCCGGCCCCAGCCGACGCCGCCCGTCACCTTGAGGGAGTTGTCGAAGAAGTTCTTCGTCGCGGCCACATACTCCGACGAGTACACCCCGGTCCCGAGCAGGTCGCGGAAGCCGATGGTGAGCGAGGGAAGATAGTCGCCCTCGCGCAGGAGCTGCAGCCGCATGTCGAGGCTGCGGTCGAACAGGTCATAGTCGGGATTCTGCGGCCGGCCCCAGTCGTGGATCGTCGAGTAGCGCAGCGACATCTCGAGGCGTGGCAGCGCCTGGAAATCGAAGTTCCGCCGCACGAAACCACCGAACTGGCTGTAGCTCGCCGTCACCTGGCCATCGGGCTGCATCTCGGCGCTCGGCAAGTCGATGATGCCGGTCGACCCGTAAAGGTTCATCGACGGACGGTGCGCTGCCACTTCGCGCCCCTCGGCATCGCGGGAGGGCACATCCTGCGCCGGCGCCGACGCTCCCGGGGCTATCGCCGCGGCCGCGGCCAGAGCCAGCACGGCCGCTCCCGCGCGCAGGCGTCTCTCGCTCATACCACCTAACCTCAACGGCCCCCGCTTCGCCTTGTGGCGACTTTGAGGCGAGTCTTGGCCGATGCATGCCCGGAACGCCAGCCCGGAAAACCGGGCCCTGTCCGTTTTGGCGATTGCTGTTGCGCGAAGTCCCGACTCAGCCGCCTGCGGCCGCGATGGCGCGCAGGCCGGCGCGGTAGTCCGGGAAGGCGAGCGCCACCCCAAGATCCTCGCGGATCCGGCGGTTCGACACCCGCTTCGACTCCGCCCAGAAGCTTCGCGCCATCGGCGAGAGGTCGGCGGCCTCGAACGGCACCTCCGGGGGCACCGGCAGGCCGAGCAGGCGCGCGCCGAAGGCCACGACGTCGGCCGGCGGCGCGGGTTCGTCGTCGGCGACGTTGTAGGCCTGCCCGGGCGCGGGACGGGTCATCGAGGCGGCGAGGGTGGCCGCCACGTCATCGACATGGATGCGGCTGAACACCTGGCCGGCCCGCACCACCCGCTGTGCGGTGCCGTCCCGCAGCTTGTCGAGCACGCTGCGGCCCGGGCCGTAGATCCCGGCGAGCCGGAATGCCTGTACCGGCAGGCCGGTGGCGCTCCACGCCGCTTCGGCCGCCACCCGGCGCCGGGCGCGCTCGCCGGCCGGTGTCAGCGCGTCGGTCTCGTCCACCCAGCCGCCGCTGCGGTCGCCGTAGACCCCGGTCGTCGAAAGATAGCCGACCCAGCCCGGCCGCGCCGCGACCAGCGCCGCGCCATGGCGCCGGAGCACCGGGTCGCCCTCCGCATCCGGCGGCACCGAGACGAGGATCGCCGATGCCGCGGCGATCGCCCGGTCGACAGCGCCTGCGTCGGCCCAGTCGACCGGCTCGACACCGGCCGCGCGCATCGCCGCCGCCCGCTCGGCCGAGCGGGTGGTGCCGAGCACGCGCGTGCCACCGAGCCTTGCGGCCAGCGCCGCCGCCGAGTAGCCATGGCCGAGCATCAGGACAAGGGGTTGGGTCATGCCCTCCTGCCTAACCGAAGGCGCGGCGGCTTGCGACGGCTGATTTCCACCTCTTGCGCCGCCGTGCTGCTTGCCGCCGTGCCGCTTGCCGCCGTGCCGCTTGTCGCGATGCTGGCATGGCCTGCGGTGGCGGAGATCACCAACACGGACGAATGCAAGGCCGCGCTGGCCGCTGACCCGGCCAAGGCGCGCGAGGATGCGGCGGTCTGGGAGCGGAGCGGCGGCGGCGTGCCGGCCCGGCTCTGCTCCGCGGCGGCGCTCGCGGCGACCGGCGCGCACGCCACCGCGGCGCAGATGCTGACGGCGCTGGCCGAGAATCCCAACCGCGCCATGTCGACCGGCCTGCGCGTCCAGACCCTCGTCGACGCGGCCGACCAGTGGCTCGCCGCCGGAAAGCCCGACCTCGCGCGCGCGCTGATCGACCGGGCCGACACCGTGACGCCGCCCGATGCCGGACGCCTCGTCCTTGCCGCGCGGGCCGCCGCCGCCGAGGAGGATTGGCCCGCCGCCGCGACCGCGCTGCGGGCGGCGCTCACCACCACGCCCGACGATGCGCTGGCCCACGCGCTGCTCGCGGCCGCCCTGCGCAACGGCGGCGATGCCGCGGCGGCCCTGCCTGAGGCCGACCGCGCCGTGGCGCTGGCCCCGGATCTGCCGGAGGCGATGTTCGAGCAGGGGGCCGCGCGTGCCGAAACGGGGGACGCTAAGGGCGCGTCCGCCGCCTGGCTCGCGCTGATCGAGCAACACCCGGACTCGAGCCTCGCCGGGCTCGCGCGGCTCAATCTGCAGCGGCTGCCCTGAGCCGGGCCGTGGCCCAGGCGCCCGCCTCGGCCACCGTCGCATCCGGGTCCCGCGCCAGCCGCTCGGCCACGGGCAGCAGCGCGGGATCCCGCGAGTTGCCGATGGCATACGCGACGTTGCGCACGAAGCGGTTGCGGCCGATCCGCTTTACCGCCGAGCCGGAAAACAGCGCGCGAAACCCCGCGTCGTCGAGCGCCGCCAGTTCCGCGAGCCGCGGCGCGTCGAGCTCCGGCCGCGCGGCCAGCTTCACCTCACGCGCCTCCGCGGCGAACTTGTTCCACGGGCAGACCGCGAGACAGTCGTCGCAGCCGTAAATGCGGTTGCCGAGCCGCGCGCGCAGGTCCGGGTCCACCGGCCCGTCGTGCTCGATCGTCAGGTAGCTGATGCAGCGCCGGGCATCGAGCCGGTAGGGCGCCGGGAATGCCGCCGTCGGGCAGGCATCGAGGCAGGCGCGACAGCTGCCGCAGCGGCTCGCCTCCGCGGCGTCGCGTGGCAGGTCGAGGGTGGTGAAGATCGCTCCGAGGAAGAACCAGTTGCCGAGGCCGCGCCCGAGCAGGTTGGTGTGCTTCCCCTGCCAGCCGAGCCCCGCCGCCTGCGCCAGCGGTTTCTCCATCACCGGCGCGGTGTCGACGAAGACCTTGATCTCGGCGCCCGTTTCGCCGACCAGCCAGCGGCCGAGCCGCTTCAGCCGCGCCTTCACCACGTCGTGGTAGTCCCGCCCGCGCGCATAGACGCTGATCGCCCCGCGATCCGGGCGTCGGGTGGCCTCCAGCGGGTCGACCTCGGGCGTGTAGGTCTCCGCCAGCATGACCACCGACCGCGCGGCGGGCCAGAGCGCGGCCGCCGACCCGCGCCAGTGGCTGCGTTCGGCCATCCACGCCATCTGTCCGTGGAGCCCTGCCGCAAGAAACGCCGACAGCCGGTCCGCCGCCTCCGGCACCGCGTCCGGCGCGCAGATCCCGCAGGCGGAGAAGCCCTCTGCCTCCGCCCGCGCCTTCAGCGCCCGCGCCAGGGCCTCGGGCGCGGCGGCGGCCGTTGTCCCCGGGGTCTTCATACGGCCTTGAAACCTGGAGAGCAGACGGTTTTCCGGCAGCAGCCGGAAAACAGGCAACAGGACTCTGCGCGCACCTGCGCGCACGACTTCGCGGCAAAGGCCGCGTCCTGTCGACGCAGCCTGCGGGACGCCTCAGAAATCGAGATCCGCATAGTGCTGTGGCGGGGTGAAGCCCGGCACCAGATCGGCGAGGATCGAGCGGAACGCCGGCCGCGACTTGATCTTGGCGTACCACTCGTGCAGCCCGGCGTTCCGGGTCCAGTCCACGTCGCCGATGTAGTCGAGGCACGACAGATGCGCCGCGGCGGCGAAGTCGGCGATGGTCATCGTGTCACCGGCCAGCCAACGCCGGTGATCCATCAGCCAGCCGATGTAGTCGAGATGATACTTGATGTTGCGCAGGCCGGCCTTGATCTTTTCGCTCTCCGGATAGCCGGTCTTGGCGAGCTTCTTGTTCACCCGCTCGTACAGCAGGTTCGCCGTCACCTCGTTGTGGAACTTGTCGTCGAACCACGCGGTCAGCCGGCGCGCCTCGGCGCGCAGCGCCGGGTTGCGCGGCAGCAGCGGCGGATCGGGCGTCGTCTCCTCGATGTACTCGAAGATCGCCTGGCTGTCGGCGAGCGTCAGCCCGTCGGTCTTCAGCACCGGCACCTGCCCGGCGGGGTTCATCCGGAGGAAGTCCATGCGCCGCTCCCACGGCTTTTCCTCCACCAGCTCGACCTCGATCTTCTTCTCGGCCAGCACCAGGCGGACCTTGCGGCAGAACGGCGACAGCGGCTGATGATAGAGACGACGCATGTTTCGACGGCCTCGGGCTTGCTCGATAGTGTCTTAATCGGCTTTTCTCCCCGGCATTTCAACCGGCGATGCCCAGGGCGGGCGTCCGGGCCGGCGGCGTCCGGCCCTTGCGCCCCTCCCGCGCCGGTTGCATGGTCCGGCCGCCGCGATCCCGAAGAGGAGCCCGCCGATGCGTACCGACGCCCAAGCCCCGACCATCCGCCTCGCGGACTATCGCCTGCCCGACCACCTCGTCGAACTCGGTGGAGCTGACGGTGCGGCTGCATCCGACGGCGACGCGGGTGCTGTCCCGTGTGGCCTTCCGCCGCAACCCTGCCGTCGAGGGGCCCGCAGACCTGCGGCTCGACGGGCGGGCGCTGCGGCTCGTGTCGGCGGCGATCAATGGCACCCCGGTGCCGCAGAACGCGCTGACGCAGGACGACGAGGGCCTGACCGTGGCCGCGGCGCACGTGCCCGCGGCCTTCGTGTGGGAGGCCGAGGTCGAGATCTCGCCCGAGACCAACACGGCGCTGGAAGGGCTCTACATGTCGAGGGGCATGTACTGTACCCAGTGCGAGGCGCAGGGCTTTCGCAAGATCACCTACTGGCCCGACCGGCCGGACGTGATGACGACCTATCGGGTGCGCATCGAGGGCCCCGGGGACGGCAGCGCCCCGGTGCTGCTCTCGAACGGCAACCTCGTCGCGTCCGGTCCCGGCTGGGCGGAGTGGGAGGATCCGTGGCGCAAGCCCTCCTACCTGTTCGCGCTGGTCGCGGGCGATCTCCGCGCCGTCGAGGACCGCTTCACCACCGCCTCCGGCCGCGACGTGCTGCTGCAGATCTCGGGTGCGGCCGGGTGACGAGCCGCGCTGCGCCTATGCCATGGACTCGCTCAAGCGGTCGATGCGCTGGGACGAGGAGGTCTATGGGCGCGAATACGACCTCGATCGTTTCATGATCGTCGCGGTCGACGACTTCAACATGGGCGCGATGGAGAACAAGGGGCTCAACGTCTTCAACTCCCGCTTCGTGCTGGCGAGCCCCGACACGGCGACGGATGCGGACTATGCCTCGATCGAGCGGATCATCGCGCACGAGTACTTCCATAACTGGACGGGCAATCGCATCACCTGCCGCGACTGGTTCCAGCTCTGCCTGAAGGAGGGGCTGACGGTCTATCGCGACCAGCAGTTCGCCGCCGACCAGCGCAGCGCCGGGGTGAAGCGGATCGAGGACGTGCTGCGCCTGCGCGCGACGCAGTTCCGCGAGGACGCGGGGCCGCTGGCGCACCCCGTGCGGCCGAGCGAATACATCGAGATCAACAACTTCTATACGGCGACCGTCTACGAGAAGGGCGCCGAGGTGATCGGCATGTTGCGCCGCCTGGTCGGGGCGGAGACGTATCGCAAGGCGCTCGACCTCTATTTCGAGCGCCACGACGGGCAGGCCTGCACCATCGAGGACTGGCTCAAGGTGTTCGAGGACGCCTCCGGCCGCGACCTCGGCCAGTTCGCGCTCTGGTATGCGCAGGCCGGAACGCCGCGGCTGAGGGCCGAGACGGAATGGTCCGATGGCCGCTTCACCCTGCGGCTGTCGCAGGCGACGCCGCCGACCCCGGGCCAGCCGGACAAGCGCCCGCTGGTCCTGCCGGTCGCCTATGGCCTGCTCGGACGGGACGGCGGCACGCTGGCCGAGGGGGTGGTCGAGATGACCGGGGCCGAGACGAGCGTCGGCTGGGACCTGCCGGAACGGCCGGTTCTCTCGCTCCTCCGCGGCTTTTCGGCGCCGGTGATCGTCGAGCGCGAGGTGCCGCCGGCGGAGCGGGCGTTCCTGCTGGCGCACGACACCGACCCCTTCACCCGCTGGGAGGCGGGCCGCAGCTTTGCGCTGGCCGAGCTGACGAAGTTCGACGCCGAGCCCGACCCCGCGTATCTCGCCGCGCTCGTCGCGGTGGCGGACGACCCCGGCCTCGATCCGGCGTTCCGGGCGCTGCTCCTGTCGCTGCCGTCCGAGGACGAGGTGATGGCGCACATCGCCGGGGCGGGTGGCGTGCCCGATCCGCTGGCGGTCTGGCGCCGTCGGCGCGGGCTGGACGCCGCCGTCGCCCGGGCGCTCGGCACCCGGGCGCGGCGGCTCTACGAGGCGAACGCGGTGTCCGGGCCCTACGCGCCCGACGCCGACTCGGCCGGGCGCCGGGCGCTGCGGGGGCGTGCGCTCGCGGCGCTGACCGCGCTCGACCCGGACGCCACGCTGGCGCGCGCGCAGTTCGCCGCGGCGGACAACATGACCGAACGCATGTCGGCGCTGTCGCTGCTCGTTTCCCGCGGGCTGGGCGAGGCCGAGCTGGCGGCGTTCCATGCGGACTGGGCGCACGATCGGCTGGTCGTCGACAAGTGGTTCACCGTGCAGGCCGCGCTGACCCCGCCCGAGACCGCGGTGGAGACCGTCGAGGCGCTGACCCGCCATGAGGACTTCGAGTGGCGGAACCCGAACCGCTTCCGTTCGTTGATCGGTGCCTTTGCCTCGGCAAATCCGGCGGGCTTCCACCGGGCGGACGGGGCAGGGTATCGGCTGGTGGTGGACTGGCTCGTCCGCCTCGATCCGGTCAACCCTCAGACGACGGCGCGCCTCGCCAGCCTGCTCGGGACGTGGCGGATGTTCGATCCGGCGCGGCAGGCCCTGATGCGGGCAGAACTCGGCCGACTCGGTGCGCTGGCGGGATTGTCGCGGGACACCTCCGAGATCGTCGGCAGGTTGTTGCGCGATGCGGCGGGCGGCTGATCCGGCCCGCTTGCCAAGGACCGGGGCGCGGAGGTAGGAGTCGGGCGCCATGCGCGAGGTCGTCGACCAGCTGATCGAGGAGCGGGCGCCGTGGCTGCGGCGCCAGGGCCCCGGAGTCGCCCTGGCCCGCCGCGTGCTGCACGTCCTGCTCCAGTACGAGCGGACGGTGAAGATCGGCGAGGCGCTCGAATCCTTTCCCGGCGGCGTCGCGTTGCAGTCGCTCTTCGAGATGATCGCGCACCACGTCGAGGTCAGCGGCCTCGAGAACGTGCCGCGCAGCGGTCCCGCCATGGTGGTCTGCAACCATCCGACCGGGATCGCCGACGGCATCGTGCTCTACGGCGTGCTCTCGGCGATCCGGCCCGACCTGTTCATCTTCGCCAACGCCGATGCGGTGCGCGTGCTGCCGGCGCTGGGCGAGGTGATCGCTCCGGTGGAGTGGCGGCCGGAGAAGCGGACGCACAGGCAGAACCGCGAGACCATGGACTACACCCGGCGCGCCTTCGACGACGGGCGCCTCGCGGTACTGTTTCCGTCGGGCCGGCTTGCCAAGCGGCGGTGGCTGTCGCTGCATGAGCGGCCGTGGATGGCCTCTGGCGCGATGATGGTGCGCAAGTTCAACCTGCCGGTCGTGCCGCTGCACATCACCGCGCGCAACTCGGCCCTGTTCTACCTGTTCGACCGGATCCATCCGACCCTGCGGGACATCACGCTGTTCCACGAGGTGCTGAACAAGCCGCGCCAGCGGTATCGCCTGAACATCGGCCGCGTCATCGAGCCCGATTCGCTGCCGGTAAGCTCGGCGGAGGCGACGGACGTGCTGCGCTCCCGGACGCTGGAGCTGGGCGGGCGCAAGCCGCAGACGGTGTTGACCGCTCCGGTCTACGGCCGCCGCCCGAAGCTCACGCCCGCCGTCTGAACCTGCGTCAGGCCGTCAGCTGTCCTGACGGGCGATCTCGGTGATGAGCACCTCGTCGACGGGTGCGTCGTGGACCACCTCGCGCGCGGCGCCGAGCAGCGCCGACTTCAGGTCCTCGATCTTGCGCCCGGTGGTGTAGCTGCCATCGAAGCCGCCGGAATTGGCGTGGCGGAACATCACCTTGAGAAAGCTGTCGCGCAGCCGGGGCTGAACCGCCTCGAGCTCGCTCGCCGCCTTCTCGCCCTCGGTCGCGATCGACAGCGACATCACCACCATCGCGACCGTCTTGTCGCCGGCGAAGATCGGCACCACGAAGGGCTTCTCGATCGGCACATAGGCGATCTCGGCCTTCTCGCCGCCGTGCTCGCCACCCTCGCCCTCGCCCGCGACAGTCTCCGGCGCGAAGGGGTCCGCCGGCGGGCAGGGTGCCTCGGCCGCCGCACCGCCCTCGGCCGCCTTGCCGCCCTCGGCCCCGGCCGTGCCTTCGGCTCCGTGCGCGGAGGCAGGCGTGCCGTGGGCCGCCGGCGCTGCGGCGGCAGAGACGGCGGCGCAGGCGTCGGCCACCGGCTCCGGCGCGGGCTTCAGCGCCATGCCGGCGCCGACGCCCGTGCCGAGGCCGAGCAGCGCGATCAGGAGCGGGATCAGCTTCTTCAAGGCGCCGGTCTCCTCAGTAGGGCATGTAGCGGTCGACCACCTGCTGCCCGTAGCGCGGTTGCTGCGCGCTGGAGAGCTGGCCGCGGCCGCCGTAGATGATGCGGGCGCCGGCGATGCGGTCGTAGTCGACTTCGTTGTGGCGGGAGATGTCCTCGGTGCGCACGATGCCCGTCACCTGCAGGTCGCGCAGCTCGTAGTTCACCCGGACCTCCTGATCGCCCTGGATGACCAGCTGGCCGTTCGGCAGCACCTCCACCACGGTCGCCGCGACCCGCAGCGTCAGCTTCTCGTTGCGCTTGATCGAGCCCGAGCCGTTGAACTGCGAGTCGGAGTTCATCCCGACGTTCGGATTGAGCTTCATCGCGCCGGGCGGCAGGATGTTGCCGGCCCCGAAGAAGGCGTCGACGCCCGCGTCCTCGCTGCCCGAGCGCTCGCGGTCGGTAGAGTTCTTCATCTCGGCCTTGTCGTCGATCTCGATCACGACGGTCAGCAGGTCGCCGACGTTGCGCGCGCGCTTGTCGCCGAGCAGGCCGGTCGGGCCGGTGTTCCAGAGCGAGCCCTGCTGGTAGGCATAGCGCGCCGGCTGCGGCGGCGGCACGGCCAGCGCGGCGCGGTCGGGGGTCAGGATCGGCTGCGCGTCGTTGCGCGCCTGGCCGATCGAGGTCATCGCCGGCTCCTTGCCGACCGTGCCGATGTCGCAGGCGGCGAGGCCCATCAACAGCCCGAGGGCGATCTCTTTCTTCATTGTCCGACCTCGACGCTGCCGTCCGGGGTGACGGTCCCGGTCACTGTCTGTTTCGACTGGAGGTTCATCACGCGAACCGCCTCGCCCACGGCGGCGCGGTCGAGCGCACGGCCCTCGGTGATGATCGAGAGCGGGCCCTTCATGTAGCTGATCTTGACCAGCGCGTTGCGCTCGACCAGCGCGGGCGTGCCGATCTGGCTGGCGAGGATCGGGCGGCCCGGGTAGAGCGCCACCTTGGCTTCCATGCCGACGGCGGCCTCGACCGAATCGATGCCGCCGGGGGTGCCGCCGGGGGTCACGGCGAGATCGTCGGCCTCGATGACGCTCTGGCTGCGCAGCGCGCGGACCACCGTCACCGACTGCCCCTCCGGTTCGAGATCGGCGAGCGCCGGCGCGGGTGGCGGTGCCGGCACCGGCGCGGGCGGCGGCGCGTCCGCCGCGTCCGCCACGGCGGCGCGGCGGGTGATCTCCTCCAGTGTCTCGGCGAAGACGGCGCCGGCCGAGAGCAGGGCGACGAAGAGCAGGAAGAGCGCGGTGGCGCGGGCCATGTCAGCCATTCACCTCAGCGGATCTGCACCGTCGCGGCCAGCATCTGGTCGGCCGCGGTGATGACCTTCGCGTTCATCTCGTAGCCCCGCTGCGCCTCGATCAGCCCGGTGATCTCGTGCACCGCGTCGACGCTCGACGCCTCGAGATAGCCCTGGCGGAAGGTGCCGCGGCCGTCCTCGCCGGGCGCGCCCGGGCTCGGCGCGCCGGAAGCCTCGGTTTCCTTGTAGAGATTCGAGCCGAGCGCCTCGAGGCCCTTGTCGTTCGAGAAGGTGGCGAGCGTCATCTGCCCGAGCAGCTGCGCCTTCACCTGGCCGTCGAAGTAGGCGTAGACCTCGCCGTCGGCGTTGATCTCGATGTCCTTCGCGTCCTCGGGGATGGTGATCCCCGGCGCCACCGCGAGGCCGTCGGAGGTCACGATCGCCCCGTCGCCGTTGCGCTTCAGCGCGCCGTCGCGGGTATAGGCGGCGTCGCCGTTCGGCAGCGTCACCTCGAGATAGCCCTTGCCGTCGATCGCCACGTCGAGCGAGCCGCCGGTCTCGGTCAGCGAGCCCTCGGCCACCTGCACCGACACCGCGGCCGTCCGCACGCCGAGGCCGAGCTGCACGCCGGCCGGCAGCACGGTGCCGTCGGACGACGTGATCGTGCCCGGCCGTTCCGCCTGCTGGTAATGCAGGTCGGAAAACTCGGCCCGCCGGGCGTTGTAGGCAGTCGTGCTCATGTTGGCGAGGTTGTGCGAGATGACCTCGACCCGCATGTTCTGGGCCGCCATTCCGGTCGCGGCGATGTTCAAAGCACGCATGACTGGTTACTCCTTACCCCAACTGGCCGAGCGTCTTCACCACAAGGCGGATCCGCTCGTCCTCCTGATCCATCAGCTTCTGGCCGTACTCGTAGGCCCGCTGCACCTCGACCATCCGGGCCATTTCGGAGATCGGATTGACGTTCGACTGTTCGAGAAAGCCCTGCACCACGCGGCCGTCTTCCATCGGCTCGGTCGCGCTGGCCTTGAAGAGGGTGCCGGCCTCGCGCGAGACCTTGGTCGGGTCGGTCGGCTTCACCAGCCCGACCTTGGCCGCCGGCGCGCCGTCGATCGAGAGCGTGCCGTCGGCGGCGACGTTGATCGCCTTTGATTCCACCGGGATGACGATCTCGCCGCCGCCCTCGTCGAGCAGGGGGTGGCCGTCCATGTTGACGACGGTGCCGTCGGCGCTGCGGGTGAAGGCGCCGGCCCGCGTCAGCCGTTCGCCCTGCGGCGTCATCACCGTGAAGTAGCCGTCGCCCTCGATGGCGAGGTCGAGCGTGCCGCCGGTCTCCTCCAGCGAGCCCTGCAGGCTGTCGGTATAGCGGGCGCGGGCCTCGGTCATCGCCACGCTGCCGCCCTCGGCCGGGAGGGCCTCGACTTCCTCGGCAAAGATCACGCCTTCGCGGCGGAAGCCGGTGGTGGAGAGGTTGGCGATGTTGTTGGCGACGGACTGCATCTCCTTCGCCAGCCCCGACTGCCGGGTAAGGGCGACATAGCCGGCCAGGTCCATCGCATCGTCTCCCGCGCTTCTCGCGTCAACCGCGTCAGAGACGCGTGAGGGGACGTTGCGCCGGGGACGGTAAAGGAATGGTCAACGGGGGAGGGGGGGTAACCAAGGGGGTTGGGGGGTGTGCGGGGGGCACAAGTATGCGCGGGCGCAACAGATAGGGGAGGTTCGCTGACGCCGTTGAGGGCGGAGGGTAACGCAGCGGCGATCCACACGGGTAGCTAAGGAGCGCCTAGCTAGGCAGTCCGCCACTTATCTACCCACGCGTCCGCGTCTTCAACCACCGATCAAAAGCCACCGCGAGGATCAGGATCAGGCCGATGACGATCTGCTGGGTGTAGGACGAGACGTTGTTCAGCACCAAGCCGTTCACCAGCACCCCGATCAGCGCCGCGCCGATCACCGTGCCGCCGACGCTGCCGACGCCGCCGAAGAGGGAGGTGCCGCCGATCACCACGGCGGAGATCACGGTGAGCTCGTAGCCGATGCCGGCGACGGCTTCGGCCGAGTTCAGGCGGGCGGCAAGGACGAAGGCGGCGAGGCCGCAGAAGAAGCCGACGATCACGTAGACCGAGACGAGGATGCGGTCGACGCGGAGGCCCGAGAGGCGGGCGGCCTCGGCGTTGCCTCCGACCGCGTAGACCGAGCGGCCGTAGCGGGTGTAGCGCAAGGTGAGGTGGCAGAGGAGCGCCGCGCCGAGGAAGATGATGACCGGCACCGGGACCGGGCCGATGAGGCCGGTGCCCCACCAGCGCATCTCGGGCGTGAAGCCCGATATCGGGCCGCCGTTGGAGATGGTGAGCGTCAGGCCGCGGAAGATCGTGAGGCCGCCCAGGGTGACGACGAAGGGCGGGACCTTCAGCCGGGTGATGGCGAGGCCCTGGATCAGGCCGCAGAGCGCGCCGGTCAGGATCGCGGCGAGGAGGGCGGCTGCCCAGCCGTAGCCGGTGGCGGCGCCGCCTTCGAGCGAGAGGGTGTTCGCCGTGCCGCCCTTTGCCACGACGGCCGCGATCATGCCGCAGAGCGCGAGCAGCGAGCCGACGGAGAGGTCGATGCCCGCCGTCAGGATCACGAAGGTCATGCCGAGGGCGATGAGGCCGGTGATCGAGATCTGGCGCAGCACGTTGAAGAGGTTCACCGGGTTCAGGAAGTTCGGGTTCATGATCGTGAAGCCGACCATGAGCACCAGCAGGAACAGCAGCGGCCCGAAGCGCTTGAGGAGCGCGAACGGGTTGAAGGCGCGGGCGGCGTCGTCGGCCGGGGTGGTGGGCTGGGTCATGGCTTCTCTGCTCGGGCACAACGGCTGGGGCGACGGCGCAAAGGGGCACCGGCGCGTCCGCCTGGGCGGGTGCGAAGCGCCTGCCGTCGTGCCGGAGGCACGCCTTCGGCGTGACGGGCAGACAGGCGCTGCCGGTGCTGGCGCACCGGCGGGGATATGGGCGAGGTGACGCGAGAGGCCCGGGTGCCGGTCATGCCGCCGGGTTCTCCCGCGTCTCGAGCGCCATCAGCGCCATGAGCTTGTGCTCGGTCGCCTCGAGCGCGGGCATCTCGCCGGTGATACGGCCCTGGCGCATGGTGACGATGCGGTCGGACACGGCGAGGATTTCCGGCAGCTCGGAGGAGATGACGAGGATGGCGATGCCGCGGGCGGCGAGTTCGACGAGGATCTGGTGGACCTCGGCCTTGGCGCCGACGTCGACGCCGCGGGTGGGTTCGTCGACGATCAGCACCTTCGGATCGCGGGCGAGCCAGCGGGCGAGGATGACCTTCTGCTGGTTGCCGCCGGAGAGGCCGTCGATGCGCTGCTCCGGCGAGGCCATGCGGATCGAGAGCGCCCGGCGGTAGTCGGCGAGCGCCGCGCGCTCGGCCCGCTCGCGCATGATGCCGAGCGGCCCGGTGAAGCGGGAGAGCGCGGCGACGGAGAAGTTGGGCAGGATGCCCAGGGCCGCGAAGATCGCCTGGTGCTTGCGGTCCTCCGGCACGAGGCCGATGCCGCGGGCGATGGCGTCGTGCGGCGAGGTGGGGGCGAACGGCGCGCCGTCGAGGGTCAGCGTGCCGGCTGCGATCGGGTCGGCGCCGAAGATCGCGCGGGCGAGTTCGGTGCGGCCGGAGCCGACGAGGCCGGCGAGGCCGAGGATTTCCCCGGCGCGGAGGTCGAGGTCGACGCCGGCCAGCGTGATGGCGTTCGGCGCCTCGGGGTTCTTCGGGGTGACGAGGCCGCGGACGGCGAGGCGGGTGGCCCCGGCCGCGTGGCGCTCCTGCGGGCGGGCGTAGAGGTCGGCGGCGGCCCGGCCGACCATGCGCTCGATGATCGCGGGGATCGGGATCGGGCCGGGGGCGCGGGCGAGGTGGCCCGCGAGGCGGCCGTCGCGCAGCACGGTGACGCGGTCGCAGATCGAGGAGGCCTCCTCGAGGCGGTGGGTGACGAACATGATGGCGACGCCTTCGCTGCGCAGGCGGTCCATGATGCCGAGCAGGCGCGCGACCTCGGCCTCGGTCAGGGCCGAGGTCGGTTCGTCCATGATGATGAGGCGGGAGGAGAGCGAGAGGGCGCGGGCGATCTCGACGAGCTGCTGCTCGGCGACGGAGAGGGCGGAGACCGGCGTCTCGGGGTCGATGGCGAGGCCGACGCGGGCGATGATCGCGCGCGTCTCGCGGCGCATCCGGCGCCAGTCGACGAGGCGCAGCCGGGTGAGGGGCGCGCGGCCGATGAAGATGTTTTCCGCGACGGTGAGCGTCGGGATCAGCGAAAGCTCCTGGTAGATGGTGACGATGCCGCGCGCCTTGGCCTCCACCGGGTCGGCGGGGGCGTAGGGCGCGCCGGCGAAGCTCATGCTGCCGGAGCTGGGCGGCTGGGCGCCGGAGAGGATCTTGAGCAGCGTCGACTTGCCGGCGCCGTTCTCGCCGAGCAGGCCGAGGACCTCGCCGGCGCGGACGTCGAGCGAGACGCCGTGAAGCGCGGTGACGCCGGTGAAGCGCTTGCCGAGGGCGTCGACGACGAGGAGCGGCGCCGCTGCCGACGGGGCCACGGTCGAAGGCGCCACGGTCAACGGCTCCATGGTCGACGACTCCACGGGCGCGCCGGGGTTGCGGCGGGACTGGCCACGGGCGGTATCTCCTGAGGGGAGGACGGCGGCCCGGGGTACGCCCGGGCCGCGGGCGCGTCAGCTGGTCTCGCCGATGCGCTCGGCCTTGTCGAGGTTGTCCTTGCCGATGACGATCGGGGTCAGCAGCACGAGCTTCTGCTCCGGATCCTTGCCGTCGCGGGCCTTGGCGACGACGATCTTGACCGCGGTGCGCGACTGCTCGCCCGGGAACTGCTCGACGGTGCCGGCGAGCTTGCCGTCGCGCACGGCGACCAGCGCCTCGGGCAGCGCGTCGAAGCCGTAGATCGCCACGTCCTTCATGCCGGCGGAGGCGACCGCCTCGGCGGCACCGAGCGCCATGTCGTCGTTGGCGCAGACGATGACGTCGGGCTTGCCGTTGGCGGTGAGGCCCGCCTCGGTGACGGTGAGCGCCTCGGCGCGGGCGAAGTTCGCGGTCTGCTCGAAGACGATCTGGTACTTGTCCTTCACGCCGTCGAGGATGTTGTGGACGCCCTTGTTGCGGTCGATCGCCGGGCCGGCGCCGGGCTGGCCCTGGAGGTGGAAGATCTTCGCGCCGTTCGGGAAGGCCGCGAGGATGGCGTTGGCCTGCGCCTCACCGCCCTTGACGTTGTCGGCGCCGACGTGGGCGAGGATGCCCTCGACGCCATCCACCCGGCGGTCGATGGTGACGACGGGGACGCCCGCCTGCACCGCCTGCTCGACGGCGGGAGAGAGCGCGTTGACGTCGAGGGGCGAGATGACGATGCCCTTCACGCCCTGCACCAGCGCCGCCTCGATGTCGCCGGTCTGCTTCGGCGCGGAGTTCTGGCCGTCGCTTTCGATCAGCTTGACGCCCTGCGCCTGGGCCTCGACCTTGATCTGGTTCAGCATGTGGACGAAGAACGGGAAGCTGAGGCTCGGCACCGACCCGAGGATGGTGATCTCGTCGGCGGCGAAGGCGGCGCCGCCAGCCACGCCACTGACCGCGGCGAGCGCGCCGGCGGCGGCGGACGACTTGAGGAAGCTGCGTCGATTCATCGTGGTCCCTCCCTGGGATATGGTGCTGCATGGTTCGCTCTGACGGCTGCAGCGTCGCCTACGCTAGCCAGTCGGGCGGCGTCCGACAACGGGCTTGTGGGAGGACGAAAGTCGGTTCTTGCAACGGGCCCGACGCCGGGCCTGCCGGGGCCATGCCGGACCGTCAGGCCGGCGCCCGGCGTCAGCCCTCGCGGCTGCGGGTCAGCTCGACGATTGCGGCGTTGGCGTCCGGGCGCTCGGCGGGGGTGAGGTCGGCGAAGTCGATCGCCTCCAGCCGGCGGGCACGGGTCTGGGTGCGATCGGCGGAGATCTTGATCTCCTCGATGTCCTTCTGGGCCTGGCCGAAGTGGCGGTCGAGGCTGGCGACGCGGGTCGCCAGCCGCTCGGCATCCTTGTGGAGCAGGCCAAGTTCGCGGCGGATGGTGTGGGCCTCGGCGCGCAGGCGGGCGTCCTTGAGGATGGCGCGCAGCGTGTGCAGCGTCGCCATGCAGGTGGTGGGCGAGACGGTCCAGACCCGCAGGGCGAAACCCTCGCGCACCAGCTCGCCGAAATTGGCGTGCAGCTCGGCATAGACCGCCTCGGAGGGCAGGAACATCAGCGCGCCCTCGGCGGTCTCGCCCTCGATCACGTATTTCTCGGCGATCGCCTTCATGTGGGCGCGCACGGCGGCGCGCATCTGGCGCTGGGCGGCCTGCAGGTCGGCGGGGGTCCTGGCCGCGCGGATCGCCTCGTAGGGCTCGAGCGGGAACTTCGCGTCGATGACGATGGGGCCGGGCGGGTTCGGCAGCTGGATCAGGCAGTCGGCGCGCGTGCCGTTGGAGAGTGTCGCCTGGAAGCTGACGACATCGGGCGGCAGCGCGCGGGTGACGATCTCGCGCAACTGGATCTCGCCAAAGGCGCCGCGGGTCTGCTTGTTCGACAGGATGTCCTGCAGGCCGAGCACGTTGCCGGACAGCTTCTCGATGTTGGACTGGGCCTTGTCGATGGTCTCGAGGCGTTGCTGCAACTCGCCGAGGGAACGGGCGGTGCGGAGCGCGCTGGCGTTGAGCGAGTCGCCCATCGCGCGGGTGACGTCGGCGAGGCGGGCGTCGAGCGACTGCGCGAGGCGGGTCTGGGCGGCGATCTGCGCCTCCGAGACGTGGGTGAGGCCGCCGTGCAGCTGTTGCTGGCCGTCGTTCAGGGCACGGACGGCGCCGTCGAGGTCGGCGAGGTGGCGGGCGACCGGCTCGACCGCGCGCGCGGCACGGGAGGTCGCGCGGAGCAGCAGCAGCGCGAGCACGAGGACGGCGGCCGCGGCCCAGAGGCGCGGGTCGGCGAGCGAGAGGGTGAGGGAGCCGAGCTGGATCATGCCGTATCTCCGGCGGGGCGGGCGCCGGTGCCCCTGCCGGTGCGCCGGCACCGGCAGCGCCTGCCTGCCCCCCCGTTGGCGCGTCGCGCCCGCCCGGGCAGGCGCGACGGTGCCATGGTTCGGGCGGTGAGAAGAAGACGGCTCTGCATCATCGCCGCCCGAACAGCCGTTCGATGTCGTGCAGCTTCAGCTCGACGTAGGTCGGGCGGCCGTGGTTGCACTGGCCGGACAGGGGCGTTGCCTCCATGGCGCGCAGCAGCGCGTTCATCTCCTCGGCGCGGAGCGCGCGCCCCGAGCGGATCGAGCCGTGGCAGGCCATGCGGGAGAGAACCGCGTCGATCCTCGCCTCCAGCCCGCGGCCCTCGTCCTCGGCCAGCGCGTCGGCGAGGTCGGGGAGCAGGCGGCGGCAGTCGACCTCGCCGAGGATCGCCGGCGTCTCGCGGACGCAGAGGGCGTTGCCGCCGAACGGCTCGAACCCGAGGCCGAGGCGGGCAAGCTCGGTCTCGGCCTCGATCAGGCGGCCGCGGGAGGCGGCGTCGAGCTCGACGATCTCGGGGATCAGCAGCATCTGGCCCGGAACGCCGCTGCCGGCGCGGGCGGCCTTCAGCTTTTCATAGGTCAGGCGTTCGTGGGCGGCGTGGGCGTCGACGAGCACCATGCCGTCGGCGGTCTGGGCGACGATGTAGGTCTCGTGGATGTGGGCGCGTGCAATGCCGAGCGGCAGGTTGGCCGCCTCCGGCTCCGCGGCGGGCGGGTCGATGCGGGCGGACCAGCCCGCGGCCTGCGGCTCGGCGAAGCCGTCGGCGGGGCGTGGGGTCCATGGCGCCGGTTGCAGACCCGCGCGGGCGGCGGCGTAGGCCGGGCGGGGCTCCCCGCTCAAGCCCGGCTCGGAGCGGAAGCTGCCGAGCATGGCGCCCCCGACGGTGGTGCTGGCGCGGTGGCCGGCGCCGGCAAGCGTCTGGCGCAGGGCGCCGATGACGAGGCCGCGCACCACGCCGGGATCGCGGAACCGCACCTCGGCCTTGGCCGGGTGGACGTTGACGTCGACCTGATCGGGGTCGACCTCGACGAAGAGCGCGGCGGCCGGGTGGCGGTCGCGCGAGAGCAGGTCGGAATAGGCGGCGCGCAGCGCGCCGAGCAGCAGCTTGTCGCGTACCGGGCGGCCGTTGACGAAGATGTGCTGGGTGACGGCCGAGCCGCGGGAATAGGTGGGCAGCGCGGCATAGCCGGTCAGCGCCACGCCGTCGCGCTCGGCGTCGATCCTGAGCGCGTTGCCGAGGAAGTCCGGCCCGAGGATCGCGCGCAGGCGGCTGCCGAGGGCGTCGAACAGGTCGCCGGTCTCGGCCTCGAGGCGCAGGATCTCGCGGGGTGAGTCGGGGTCGGAGCGGTCGGTGAGCGAGAAGGCGACGCCGGGCGCGGCCATGGCGAGGCGGCGCAGCGTCTCGCCGATCGCCTGCGCCTCGGCACGGTCGGAGCGGAGGAACTTGAGGCGGGCGGGGGTGGCGGTGAACAGTCCCTCCAGCTCCACGACGGTGCCGCGGGCGAGCGCCGCGGGCCGCAGGGGATGGGTGTCGCCGCCGCGCACGGTCAGGCTCGCGGCCTCCGGCGCGCCGGAGGCGCGGGAGGTGACGGTGAGCCGGCCCACGGCGCCGAGCGAGGGCAGGGCCTCGCCGCGAAAGCCGAAGGTCAGGATGTTGACGAGATCGCTGCCGTCGATCTTGGATGTGGCGTGCCGCTGCAGCGCCAGGGGCAGCTCGTCGGCCGGGATGCCGTGGCCGTCGTCCTCGACGCGGAGGAGCCGCTTGCCGCCGTCGGCATAGGACACGTCGATCCGGCGGGCGCCGGCGTCGATGGCGTTCTCGACCAGCTCCTTCACGGCCGAGGCCGGGCGCTCCACCACTTCGCCGGCGGCAATGCGATTGGCCGCCGCTGCGTCGAGCTGGCGGATGGAGCGACGGCCTATGTTGGGGGTGGGCGCGTTCATGACGCTAGTGGTAGCATTGGCGCGGCGGCGGCGCCACTGAAGAATGGTTAATGGGGGACGTCTTCCCGCGCACCGGAGTCAGCGTTCGCGCAATCCTTTCACCGCCGGAACCATTGCACCGGCCGGGATGGGGAGATTGTCGCGCGGAAGGCGCCGCCCGGAGGGACTCAGTTCTGGTCCATCACTGCGGGCGGCGGCGGGGGCACCTCGATGCCCATCCGCCGCAGGCGCTCCAGCTCGGCCGGGGCGTCGAGGACCATGGGCTTGTAGACCAGCGACGCCTTGTCGCGGGTGAACATCCGCTCGAAGAACAGGCCGTGGTGGGTGGCGCGCCACTCGGCGTCCTCGGAGGCGAGCTCGGTGCGGACGTTCGGGTCCACCGGGCCGGCACGGGCCACGAGCACGGTGCCGTTCGTCGTGGCCAGCGTCGGGCGGCCGGTCAGGCCGGCGACGGCCTGCTGGAGCGGCTGGTAGTCGACGCGGTTGACCGCGCCCGGCGTCGGCGGCGGCAGGGCGGCGAGGTCCTTCGGCATATCGAGCGGCTTCGTCGGCAGGACCATGAACTCGTCGGGCGTGCTGCCGACGCCGGCCGAGCGCAACGCGCCGGCCGCGCCGCGGCCTTGGCAGCCGGCCACTGCCGTCACCGCCAGGAGCAGCGTCGCCGCCGCCAGTGTCCGCCGTGAGCGCATGATCCTCCTCGAAGCCGTCTTGCGCACCTCTAGCCTACTCGGGCAGCGGCGTCACCACCCCTTGCGCGGGGCACCGTCGTCGTCCGGGGCGTCGCCGGATGGCCGGCTCCACAGGAGCAGCAGGGCGGCGCCGGCGAAGATCGCCGCGTCGGCGACGTTGAACGCGAACGGGTTGGCGATGCCGCAGCAGCTCATGTTGATGAAGTCGGCGACCGCGCCCCAGCGCACGCGGTCCCAGACGTTGCCGAGCGCGCCGCCGACGATCAGGCCGGCGCCCACCGCCTGCGGCCAGCCGCCGCGGCGGACCCAGGCGAGCAGGCCCGCGCAGATGGCGAGTGCCAGCGCGGTCAGGATCCAGCGGCCGGCGGCGCCGAAGTTGAACAGGCCGAAGTTGATGCCCTCGTTCCACGCCATGGCAAAGTTCAGCCACGGGTCCGCGACCGGGATGTGCATCCGGTTGGCGAGGTCGAGGTGGACGACGACCCAGATTTTCGTCGCCCGGTCGATCAGGAACGCGACGAGCGCGACGAGGAGGGTTCGGGCGAGGTTCGGCATGGCTGGGGACCCCGTGTCGCTTTGCTGCCTGAGCCTCAGTGACGGAAGTGGCGCATGCCGGTGAACACCATGGCGAGGCCGGCCTCGTCGGCGGCGGCGATCACCTCGGCGTCGCGCATCGAGCCGCCGGGCTGGATCACCGCCGTGGCGCCGGCGGCGGCGGCGGCGAGAAGGCCGTCGGGGAACGGAAAGAACGCGTCCGAGGCGACGCACGAGCCGACGGTGGGCGACGTGGTCAGGCCAAGGGCCGCGGCCATGTCTTCGGCCTTGCGGGCGGCGATGCGGGTCGAATCGACGCGGCTCATCTGGCCGGCGCCGATGCCGACGGTGGCGCCGCCGCGGGTGTAGACGATCGCGTTGGACTTGACGTGCTTCGCCACGGTCCAGGCGAAGGCGAGGTCGGCGAGTTCGACGTCGGTCGGCGCCCGCCTCGTCACCACCTTGAGGGCGGCGGGATCGAGGCGGCCGTTGTCGCGCGCCTGCACGAGAAAGCCGCCCGCCACCTGCCGCCAGGCGAGGCCGGGGGCCGTCGGGTCGGGCAGGCCGCCGGTGACGAGCAGGCGCAGGTTCTTCTTGGCGGCAAAGACGGCCGCCGCCTCGTCGGTCACGTCGGGGGCGATCACCACCTCGGTGAAGATTTCGGCGATGGCGGCGGCGGTCTCGGCGTCGAGGGTCCGGTTCAGCGCGACGATGCCGCCGAAGGCCGAGGTGCGGTCGCAGTCGTAGGCGGCGCGGTAGGCGTCCGCCAGCGAGGCGCCGCGGGCGACGCCGCAGGGATTCGCGTGCTTGATGATCGCGCAGGCCGGGCCGTCGCCGGGGGCGAACTCCGCCACCAGCTCGAAGGCGGCGTCGGTGTCGTTGATGTTGTTGTAGGAGAGTTCCTTGCCCTGCAGCTGCCGCGCCGAGGCGACGCCCGGCCGGGCCGAGCCGTCCCGGTAGAACGCGGCCCCCTGGTGCGGGTTCTCGCCGTAGCGCATCGGCTGGGCCAGCGTCCCGGCGAAGGCGCGGCGCCGGGGCATCGCGTCGCCGGTGGCGCTGGCCATCCATGCCGAGACGGCGGCGTCATAGGCGGCCGTCCGGCTGAACGCGGTGAGCGCGCAGGCGCGGCGGAACGCGGCGGTGGTCGCGCCGTCGTTCGCCTCCAGCTCGGCGAGGAGCGGCGCATAGTCGGCCACGTCGGTCAGGACGGTGACGAAGGCGTGGTTCTTCGAGGCGGAGCGCAGCATCGCCGGGCCGCCGATGTCGATGTTCTCGATGCAGGTGTCGAAGTCGGCGCCCTTCGCGACCGTCGCCTCGAACGGATAGAGGTTCACCACAAGCAGGTCGATCGTGCCGATGCCGTGGGCGTCGAGGGCGGCGCGATGCTCGGGAAGGTCGCGCCGGGCGAGCAGGCCCCCGTGGACAACCGGGTGCAGCGTCTTGACCCGGCCGTCGAGCATCTCGGGGAACGCCGTGACCTCGGCCACGTCGCTGACGGGCAGGCCCGCGTCGCGCAGCGCCTGCGCGGTGCCGCCGGTCGAGAGCATCTCGACGCCGCGGGCGTCGAGCGCGCGGGCGAGGTCGAGGAGGCCGGCCTTGTCGGAGACGGACAGGAGGGCGCGCCGGATGGGGACCAGTTCGGTGGGCATGGGTTCGCGATGGCTCCGCTTCGGAAAGTCCGCCACAGACCCCCCGGGTCAGCGCGCGGCGGGCTCGGCGAGGCGGGTGAAGGACCAGGTGACCTGGCCGAGATAGCCGACCACCTCGGCGCGGACAACCACCTGTGCGGCCGGTTGTGGCGCCTGGGCCATCGCGTCGTAGTAGACGGACGGTTCGATCGAGATGCCGCCCCCGGCGGCGCGGAACATCCAGACCTCCTCGGAGGGGAGGGTGAGGATGACGAGCTGGCGGATGTCGTCGTGATCGACCTCGATCGCCGGGTGCAGGTGGAAGCGCACGGCAAAGCGGGCGCGGCCGGCCGTTCCCCCGAGTGCCGGCACCGCCCGCTCGTAGCGGTCGCGGGCGCCGGCGTCCGGCACGCTCAGGATGTCCTCGCCGCGCAGCTCGGCCCCCTTGGCCTCGATGAACAGCCGCCGCTCGTGCAGCAGGCCGAGCCGGCCGGCATAGCCGTCGTGGGTGGCGACGAGCCACTGGCCCGACGCGTCCTGCGCCTGCCGCACCGCGACGAGCGCCGGGCCCGCCTCGAGCCGCGGCCCGAACGTGCGGGCGGCGAGATCGTCGGTGGCGATCAGCGCGGACGAGAGGTCGCCGACCTCGACGGTGGAGTGGGCCGCGGTGGCGCGGGCGCGCAGCCCCTCGACCGGGCCGAAGACGTGGCCGGGGCCGGCGTTCACCACGAACGGCTGGCGCGCGACGCCGAGCTCGAAGGCGAGCGTGCCGGCGGCGCCGGTCGGCGGCGGGGCGGCCGCGTCCATTACGAGCACGGCGCGCCCGCCCGCCAGCCGCGCGAAGCCCATGGGCAGGGCCGGCTTCGGCTGGGCGGCGAGCTTCAGCTCGGCCAGCGCCTGGTCGAGGCGTTCGGGCTCGCCGCGGCCGCCGCCGTGGAAGCGCGCCGTGCCGCCGTCGCCCATGCGCAGCGGTCGGATCACCGGCACGGCGCGCAGGATCGCCTGAAGGTGCGGCGCCATGGTGCGCTGACCCGCGTCCTCGAGCAGGCGGGCGGTCCAGATCAGCAGGATCAGCGCCTCGGCCAGCTCTTCCGGCGCGCGCGCGGCGGTGCCGCCGTCCGGCTGCACCAGCGACTCGGCCAGCGCCGCCAGCTCGGCCACCGCGCCGGCGTGGCCGGGATGCGGCAGGACGAGGCCGGTCCAGACCAGCCCGCCGAGCGCCTGCAGCTGGGGCAGGCCGGGCGCGGCGTGTGGCCATGCGCGGGAGAGATAGCGCTGATGCGCGTGCAGCGCGCGCCAGAAGCTGGCGGCCGCGCCGGCGTCGAGATCCTGGGTCAGCAGCCGGGCGTGGGCCGTCCAGCGCATCGCCCGCTCGCCCGCCAGTGCCGGCTGCCAGCCCGGGCCGGACCCGCGGCCGTAGCGGCGGATCCAGTCGCCGAGCCACGCCTGCGCTTGCAGCCGGGCGCTGCGGTTGCCGAGGGCGGCCAGGTCGTCGAGCCAGCGGAACGTCTGGCGCAGCGGCTCGAGGCGCGGGTCGAGGGTCGCGTCGTTGCCGTCGGCAACGGGTGCCTGCCAGATTGTCGCCTCGCCGATCGGCTGCGCCGTCGCGAGCGCGTCCCAGGTGCCCGCAAGCAGGCGCTGGCCACGGCCGGCGTCGCCGAGCAGCACCGGCTCGGGCAGGGTCTCGGCCAGCGCCGGGTGGCGGTTCGACCACGCCTGACGCGCCCACAGGCGATTCTGCCAGGCGCGCGGCCGCCGGCCCATTTGCCCACCCAGGGCCTTGAGGGTCAGAGAGGGCGAAGGCATGTCGAGCGGACCGCGGGCTGAGGGTTGGGACTGCAGATAGCCACTCGCGGGGGGTCCTGTCACGCGTCCGTTCCCCGGGCCGGTCCCGGGGAGGTTGCGCGTGTCGGGGCCGACGGCTGGATTCTGTGCCATTCCACCGGGTTCCTAGGCCGGCGACGGTGACGGATGGGTAAACGCGCCGGGCTCACCGCGGTGGGTTCATTGGGGGCGGGCTCATTTGGGGCGGCTCCCTGCGCGCGCTCACGGCGGGCCGGCGAGGCAGGCGGCATAGAAGCCGTCGAGCCCACCCGCCGCGAGCGCGTTCGGCCCGGCAGCGTCCGACCCGCCATCGTCCGACCCGGTGTCGTCCGACCCGGGCCAGAAATCCGGACGTGTGCGGAGCGCGCCGCGGGCGTCGATCCAGTCGGCCGGCACGCCGAGGCGCGTGGGGTCTGCCGGCAGCACGCGCGCCTCCGGGTGTGCGGCGAGGAAGCGGGCGATCTGCTCCTCGCCTTCGGCGGGGAACAGCGAGCAGGTGCAGAAGACCAGGGTGCCGCCGGGTGCGAGCCAGCGCCACGCCCGTTCGAGCAGCGCCGCCTGCAGCCGGGTGAGAGGGCCGAGGTCGCGGGGCAGGTGGGCGAGGTCCGGGTGCCGCCGCAGGGTGCCGCTGGCGCTGCAGGGGGCGTCGAGCAGGATGGCGTCGAACGGTGCCTCGGGCGCCCATTCGAGCGCGTCGGCCGTGACCGTCTCGGCGGCGAGGCCGGTGCGCGCGAGATTGGCGTGCAGCCGGGCGAGGCGTGCCTCGGAGATGTCGAGCGCGGTGACGCAGGCACCGGCCGCGGCGAGCTGCAGCGTCTTGCCGCCGGGCGCGGCGCAGAGGTCGAGGACGCGCCGGCCCGCGACCGGCGGCAGCAGCCGCGCGGGCAGGGCCGCCGCGGCATCCTGCACCCACCACGTGCCGGCGTCGTAGCCCGGCAGCGCCGACACCTGCCCGGGCGCGGCGAGGCGCAGGCTGCCGGTCGGCAGCCGCGTGGCGCCGAGCGCGCCGGCCAGCGCGTCGGCGTCGCCCGGATCGCGGGGCGTGACGTCGAGGGGCGGCGGCTGGCGGCAGGCGCGCGCGATGCGCCCGGCCGCCTCCGGGCCCCAGGCGTCGGCGAGCGGCCGGGCGAGCCAGTCGGGCAGCGGCGCCTCCGGCGTCGCGTCCCAGAGGTCGGCGGCCGTGGCGATCTTGCGCGCGACGGCGTTGACGAGGCCCGCGAGCGTGCGGCCCTTGCCGGTGGAGACGAGGCGGACGGCGGCGTCGACCGCGGCGTGCGGCGGGATCAGGTCGATGCGCAGCTCGGCGGTGGCGAGGCGCAGCGCGTCGAGGGCGGGGGCGGGCGGCCGGCGGGGAACGAACTCCTGCAGCAGGTCGTCGATGCGGCCGAGGTGGCGCAGCGTCGTCGCGGCCAGCGCCTGCGCCCGCGCCCGGTCGGGCGGGGGCAGCGCGTCGAGGCCGCCGGTCTGCTCGCCGAGCGGCCGGCCTTCGCGCAGCACGCCGGAGAGGAGCCGCGCGGCCGCCTCGCGCGCGGCAAGGCCCGGGACGGCGACCGGCTGCGGGCGGGCGCGGTCGCCGCGCGCCGGGGCGCCGCGACGGGGGGCGGGGGCGCGGCTCAGGGCCGGGTCCGCCGCACGACGGGGATCGGACTGTCCCGCAGGTTGGAGCGCACCGGCATGGCGCGGGCCTGCGCCTCGAGCGCGGCGATGCGGTTCTCGACGTTCGGGTGGGTGGAGAACAGGTTGTCCATGCGCTGCCCCGACAACGGGTTGATGATGAAGAGCGGGGCCGAGGTCGGATTGCGCTCCGCCGTCGGCATCGGAATGCGGCTGGCGGCGCCGGAGATCTTGCGCAGCGCCGCGGCGAGGCCGAGCGGGTTGCCGCTGATCTCGGCGCCGAGCTTGTCGGCGGAATATTCCCGGGTGCGGCTGATCGTCATCTGGATCAGCATCGCCGCCATCGGCGCGAAGATCACCGCGAGCAGCACCCCGAGCGGGCCGAGCGGGTTGTCGCGGTCGCGGTGGCCGCCGAACAGGAAGCCGAACTGGGCGAGCATCGAGATGGCACCGGCCACGGTGGCGGCGACGGTCATCGTCAGGATGTCGCGGTTCTTCACGTGGGCAAGCTCGTGGGCGATGACGCCCTCCAGCTCGTCGCGGTCGAGCAGGCGCAGGATGCCGGTCGTCGCGGCGACGGCGGCATTGTCGGGATTGCGCCCCGTCGCGAAGGCGTTCGGCTGGTCCTCGCGGATCAGGTAGACCTTGGGCATCGGCAGGCCGGCCCGGCCGGCGAGGCGGCCGACCATCTCGTAGAGTTCGGGTGCGCTCGCCCGCGTCACCGGCTCGGCGTTGTGCATCCGGAGCACCATCTTGTCCGAGTTCCAGTAGGCGAACGCGTTGGTGCCGATGGCGAAGAGGAGCGCGATCATCATGCCGCCGGTGCCGCCGAGCAGGTAGCCGACGCCCATGAAGAGCGCGGTCATCGCCGCGAGCAGCATCATCGTCCGGACGTAGTTCATCCTCCCCCTCCCGCCTTGCGACGCCGCGCCGTCGGCTTATGATCGGCCGGGGAGCATCGCGGGAGAAGATATATGTGCGCGCAGCCGGCGGAGAAAGAGGTGCTGCAGGCCGACGGGCAGCCGGCGTCGCAGGCGGCCGAGCGACAGGCGCGGCAGGCGGCCGCGGCGGCACGCGCGCTCGCCGAGGCCGAGGCGCGCCGTGCGGCGCGGCCGGCTCCCGCGCTGCCGGCCGAGATCGGCGGCCGCGACGGGCCGGAGCCGGTGCGCTACGGCGACTGGGAGAAGAAGGGCCTGGCGGTCGACTTCTGACCGTGCCCATGGACCGCGCCTCCGCCCCGCCCGAGACCTCTCCCGCGACTTCGCCCGTCAAGCAGGTGATCTGCATCAGCTGGGGCACCAAGTACGGGCCGCCCTACGTCAACCGGCTCTACGGCATGGTGGCCCGCAACATCACGCCGCCGTTCAGCTTCACCTGCTTCACCGACGATCCCGCCGGCCTGCGCCCCGAGATCGAGGCCGAGCCGCTGCCGCCGCTCGACGTGCCGATGCCGACGGGCACCAAGGGCATCTGGCCCAAGGCCCGGCTCTGGAGCCCGACGCTGGGCAAGCTGACCGGGCCGGTGCTGTTCATGGACCTCGACCTGGTGGTCGTGGGCTCGCTCGACGACTTCTTCAGCTTCGGCGCCCCGGACGAGGTGATCCTCGCCCGCAATCCGAACACGCCGCTGGAGCGGCTCGGCCAGACCTCGCTCTTCCGCTTTCCGGTCGGCAAGCTCGTGCCGTTGCAGGAGCGCTTCCGCGCCGACCCGCAGGGCGTGGCAGATACCTACAGGTTCGAGCAGCGCTATGTCACCCGCGAGGCGCCGGGCGGCGTGAAGCTCTGGCCCGCACCGTGGGTGCGGCATTTCCGCTATCACTGCGCCCGCACGCTGCCGCTCAACTTCTTCCTGCCGCCGAAGCTGCCGGCGGAGGCGAAGGTGGTGATCTTTCCCGGCGGCCTGCTGCCGCCGCATGCGATCGAAGGCCACTGGGGGCCGAACTACCGCGCCGCGAGCCCGGGCGAGCACCTCCGCGGCCTGTTCGGCGACCGCCCGGACCCGCCGCTGCGCTACCTCCGGCACTACCTGCGGCCCGCGCCCTGGGTGGCGGAGGCGTGGCGGGAGTAGGGGGCTGCGCTGTCGATCGGACTGCCGTGGGGCAGTTGAGTGCCGGCGACCGACCGAAGCGGGCTTTCGATCGGTCGAAAGCCACGAGGGATGCAGACGTTGCGGGAGGCGCCCTCCCGCCGTGGCTGCCCCCGCTGGCGCGAATTCGCGCCAGCCTCCCGCAGGGACTGCCGCGGCCGGATTCGGTACTCATCCGTTCCGTCTTCCCCGCCGGTGGCGACCTTCGGCCGGCGGGTCGAGCCGCTTCTTCCGGCCCGGGAGATGCAGTGGCGTCTTTCCCACCGAAGCGGGCGCTTGCCGGCCGCGTCGGATCGCCGTATTGCAGAAGCGAACAGCGGAGGCCCCACCCATGTCCGTCCCCATCGTCACGATCTTTGGCGGTTCCGGGTTCGTCGGCAGGCAGGTCGCGCAACGCATGGCCCGTGCTGGCTGGCGGGTGCGCGTCGCAGTCCGGCGCCCCGACGAGGCGGGCTTCGTGCGCCCCTATGGCTTCGTCGGCCAGGTCGAGCCGATCCAGGCGAACATCCGCGACGAGGCGTCGACCCGGGCGGCGATCATCGGGGCGACCGCGGTGGTGAACTGCACCGGCCTCCTGTCGGAGTCGGGAAAGCAGACCTTCGGCGCCATCCTCGACGAGGGGCCGGCGCGCATCGCCCGGCTCGCGGCCGAAGCGGGGGTGACGCGCCTGGTGCATCTCTCGGCGATCGGCGCCGACCCGGCCAGCCCGAGCGCCTATGCCGCCGGCAAGGGCCGTGGCGAGGCCGCCGTGCTGGCCGCCTTCCCGGATGCGGTGATCCTGCGCCCCTCGGTGATCTTCGGCGTGGGCGACGGCTTTTTCAACAAGTTCGCGTCGATGGCGCGCATGTCGCCCATCGTGCCGGTGGTCGGGCCGGAGACGCGGTTCCAGCCGGTCTTCGTCGGCGACGTGGCGGAAGCGACGGCCCGCGCGGCCGCCGGCGGCGTCGCGCCCGGCACCTACGAGCTGGGCGGGCCGGAGGTGGTGAGCTTTCGCGCGGTCATGGCGCGGATCCTCGAGATCACCCAGCGCCGGCGGCTCGCCTTCGCAGTCCCCGCGGGCGTCGCGCGCGTGCCGGCGCGGCTGCTTGACCGCGTGCAACGCATGACGGGCGGACTTGTCGCCAACACGCTCGTCACGGACGACCAGATCACGCTGCTCGCCAAGGACAATGTCGTCTCGGGCACGTTGCCGGGCTTCGCCGAGATCGGCATCGCTCCGACGGCGATGGAGGCGGTGCTCGAGGACTATCTCTACGTCTACCGTCCGCACGGCCAGTATGACGAGATCACGGCGTCTGCCCGCAACCTCCGTCCCAGGACCTGACCTTGCACGAAAACGCGTTTCTGGTAGCGGCCATCCTCGGCGTGCTCGAGGGGCTGACCGAGTTCATCCCTGTTTCCTCCACCGGCCATATCCTGCTCGCAGGGCACTTCCTCGGCTTCCACTCGACCGGGAAGGCTTTCGAGGTGCTGATCCAGCTCGGGGCGATCCTCGCGATCCTGACGGTCTACTTCCACCGCCTCCTGTCGCTGTTCCTGGCCGCGCCGCGCGATCCGCAGGCCCGGCGCTTCATCCTCGCGGTGTTCCTCGCCTTCCTGCCCGCCGTGGTGATCGGCGTGCTGGCGCACGACTTCATCAAGAACGTGCTGTTCGAGACGCCGATGCTGATCGCGATCATGCTGATCCTCGGCGGGTTCGTTCTGCTCTGGGTGGATCGGCGCGAGGAGCGGCCGGTCTATACCGACGCGATGCAGTTCTCGCTGCCGATGGCGATCAAGATCGGCCTGTTCCAGTGCCTTGCGATGATCCCCGGGGTGTCGCGGTCGGGCTCGACCATCGTGGGCGCGCTGCTGCTCGGTGCCGACAAGCGATCAGCGGCAGAGTTCTCGTTCTTCCTGTCGATGCCGACCATGGCGGGCGCCTTTGCCTTCGACCTGTTCAAGAACCGAGATGCGTTGAATTCCAGCGACTTCGCGGTGATCGCCGTCGGCTTCGTCTGTGCCTTCATCGCGGCGGTTCTGGTGGTCAGCCGGTTGCTCGATTTCGTGTCCCGGCGGGGCTACGGACTGTTCGGCTGGTGGCGAATCATCGTCGGTGTCGCGGCCCTGATCGGCCTCTGGCTGCAGTCCGGCACGGTATAGGTCGGGATTGCGACCTATTTTGCCGAAAACTTCGGCACGCTGCACACGCCTTGGGCGAGATAAGTTCAAATTGGGTCAGTCGTACTGACTTTTAAATCGTTGCCAAATGATTTAGAAGCTGGCGCAATGGTGGGCGTTGGCTGGAGCCCGCCCGATTGGCGTGGGAGGGTCGGATGGCCGAACAGAAAATGCTCAAGTTCGTCAGCGTCTCCCGCGATATGCCGGCGAAGCGCAAGGCGACGGAGCGGCGCGAGGATTTCAACGAGATCTATCGCGAGTTCGCCGCGGCCAAGGCCGCCGAGCAGGCGAGCCGGTGCTCGCAGTGCGGCGTGCCCTACTGCCAGAGCCATTGCCCGCTGCACAACAACATCCCCGACTGGCTGAAGCTGACCGCCGAGGGGCGGCTGCGCGAGGCGTACGAGATCAGCCAGAGCACCAACACCTTCCCCGAGATCTGCGGCCGGATCTGCCCGCAGGACCGTCTCTGCGAGGGCAACTGCGTCATCGAGCAGTCGGGGCATGGCACCGTCACCATCGGCGCCGTGGAGAAGTACATCACCGATACCGCCTGGGAAGAGGGCTGGGTGATCCCGGCGAAGCCCGCGGCGGAACGGCCGGAGAGCGTCGGCATCATCGGCGGCGGCCCGGGCGGGCTCGCGGCGGCGGACATGCTGCGGCGGCAGGGCATCCAGGTGACGGTCTACGACCGGCACGACCGGGCCGGCGGCCTGCTCACCTACGGCATCCCGGGCTTCAAGCTCGAGAAGGACGTGGTGATGCGCCGCAATGGCCAGCTGGCCGACGGCGGCGTGACGTTCGAGCTGAACTGCAACATCGGCGAGACGATCAGCTTCGAGCAACTGCGGTCCCGCCACGACGCGATCCTGATCGCGACCGGCGTCTACAAGTCGCGCGACCTCGGCGGACCGGGTGCCGGGCTGCCCGGGATCGTCAAGGCGATCGACTATCTTACGGCCTCGAACCACCTGAGCTTTGGCGACGCGGTGCCGGCGTACGACTCGGGCGAGCTGAACGCCGAGGGCAAGCGCGTGGTGGTGATCGGCGGCGGCGACACGGCGATGGACTGCGTGCGCACCGCGATCCGCCAGGGCGCGGCGAAGGTGACGTGCCTCTACCGCCGCGACCGGGCGAACATGCCGGGCTCGCAGCGCGAGGTCGCGAACGCCGAGGAGGAGGGCGTCGAGTTCGGCTGGCTGACCGCGCCCAAGGGCTTCACCGGCGACGAGGCGGTGACGGGCGTGCGGGTGAGCCGGATGCGGCTCGGCGCGCCGGACGCCACGGGTCGGCAGACGCCGGAGGTGATCCCGGATGCGGACTATACCGAGCCGGCGGAGCTGGTCATCAAGGCGCTGGGCTTCGAGCCGGAGGAGCTGCCGAAGCTCTGGGACGTCGAGGGGCTGGAAGTCACGCGCTGGGGCACCATCAAGGCCGACTTCCTGACCAAGCAGACCAGCCTCGAGGGGGTCTATGCGGCCGGGGACATCGTGCGGGGCGCGAGCCTCGTGGTCTGGGCGATCCGCGACGGGCGGGAGGCGGCGGAGAGCATCCTCGCCTGGCTCGACACCCGTTCGGCGGCCGTTGCGGCGGAGTGATCGTGGCATGCACAACGCATGCACAGGGCATGCACGGATCATGCATACGATTTGCAGCGGCCCGGGCGCGTGGGAAAAATTCGGGTCAGTGGGGCTGACCCGAATTTCCCCTGTGGCGTTTGCCGGGCGTCAGCTTGGATCGAAGCCCGCGGCCTTGCGGAGGGCGGCGTTGATGCGGGTCTGCCAGCCCTTTCCCTCGGCCTTGAAGTGCTCGATCACGTCGGGGTCGAGCATGATGGTGACGCGGCGCTTGCGGTCCCTTTCGGGCAGCGCGGGCCGGCCGCCCTTGCGGACAAGCTCCGCTAGGTCGGCGAGTTCGGGGATCTCGAAGATCGTCCGGGCGTTCCGCATCATTTCCGGTGTGAGTTCCGGTGCGTCGTCGGGGCCGAGGTCCGATAAGTCCACGTCGTCGTCATCTTCAGCGACGCGGTTCTGGGGCATATGCGGCTTGTTCACGTCGGTTTGCCTTCCTGAAGCTGATTATCCGGTAGATGCCCGCCCGGTCGGTGAAAACGACGGCATGCAGTCGGGTGGATACGTAGCCGTACGCGAGGAAGCGGGCTTCCCCATAGTCCTTGCGGCCGTCCTCGAACACTACCGCGGTATCCCAGTCGAAAACGTGGGCGGCCGTGAAATCCACGCCATGCTTTGCAAGGTTCTCGAGCCTCTTTGCCGGATCCCACTCGTAGCTGACTTCGCTCATGCGCCCGATCAGCGCCGGCGCCGGTTAGCGCCGAGTAAATATATGCATAAAAACTCTCTTCCTTCAAGCCTGCGGCCTTGCCGCCCCTGCCAGGAGTGACGCCATGACGAACTATGATGAGGCTTGGGTCGCCCGCACGGAAGCCGAGCTGAAGCGGCTGGCCGACGAGGGGCTCTATCATCCCGAACAGGAGCGGGACGCCTGTGGCGTCGGGCTGGTGGTCGCGATCGACGGCAAGCCGCGGCGGCAGGTGGTGGAGAGCGGCATCAAGGCGCTCAGCTCGATCTGGCACCGGGGCGCGGTCGATGCCGACGGCAAGACCGGCGACGGCGCGGGCATCCACGTGCAGATCCCGACGGCGTTCTTCGAGGACCAGGTGCGCCGCACCGGCCACCAGCCGCGCGGCGAGCGGCTGGCGGTGGGCCAGATCTTCCTGCCGAGGAGCGATTTCGGCGCGCAGGAGACGGCGCGGACCATCGTCGAGACCGAAGTGCTCCGCATGGGGTACTACATCTATGGCTGGCGGCATGTGCCGGTGGACATCTCCTGCCTCGGGCAGAAGGCCAATGCCACGCGGCCGGAAATCGAGCAGATCCTCATCTCCAACTCCAAGGGCGTCGACGAGGAGACCTTCGAGCGCGAACTCTACGTCATCCGCCGCCGCATCGAGAAGGCGGGCGCGGGGATCCGCGACTTCTACATCTGCTCGATGAGCTGCCGGTCGGTGATCTACAAGGGCATGATGCTGGCCGAGCATGTGTCGGTGTTCTATCCCGACCTGCAGGATCCGCGCTTCGTCAGCGCCTTCGCGATCTATCACCAGCGCTACTCCACCAACACCTTCCCGCGCTGGTGGCTGGCGCAGCCGTTCCGCATGCTCGCCCACAACGGCGAGATCAACACGCTGAAGGGCAACCTGAACTGGCTGAAGAGCCATGAGATCCGCATGTCGTCGGATTATTTCGGCGACCTCGCCGAGGACATCAAGCCGATCGTCCTGCCGGGGAGCTCGGACTCGGCCGCGCTCGACAACGTGTTCGAGGTGCTGGTGCGCGCGGGCCGGATCGCGCCGATGGCGAAGTCGATGCTGGTGCCGGAGGCCTGGTCCAAGCTCGCGACCAAGATGCCGCAGAACTGGCAGGACATGTACGCCTATTCCAACGCGGTGATGGAGCCGTGGGACGGGCCGGCGGCGCTTGCCATGACCGATGGCCGCTGGGTCTGCGGCGGGCTCGACCGCAACGGGCTGCGGCCGATGCGCTATGTCGTGACCGGCGACGGGCTGGTCATCGCGGGGTCGGAGGCCGGCATGGTCCCGACCGATCCGCTGACGGCGGTGGAGAAGGGCGCGCTCGGGCCGGGGCAGCTGCTTGCCGTCGACATGGGCGAGGGCAAGCTCTACCACGACGCCGAGATCAAGGACTTCATGGCGGCAAGCCAGCCGTTCGGCGACTGGGTGGGCTCGATCACCGACCTGGAGAAGGCGACGCAGGACGCCGAGGAAAAGCCGCTGTTCGAGCCGGCGGAGCTGCGCCGGCGGCAGATCGCGGCCGGCTACTCGGTGGAGGAGCTGGAGGTCGTCCTGCACGCCATGGCGGAGGACGGCAAGGAGGCGATCGGCTCGATGGGCGACGACACGCCGCCCGCGGTGCTCAGCACGCGCTACCGGCCGCTCAGCCACTACTTCCGGCAGAACTTCAGCCAGGTGACGAACCCGCCGATCGACTCCTTGCGCGAGCATCGGGTGATGAGCCTGAAGACGCGCTTCGGCAACCTCAAGAACGTGCTCGACCAGGACAACAGCCAGACCGAGATCCTGCAGCTCGAAAGCCCGTTCGTGTCGAACGCCCGCTTCGAGGCGATGGTGCGCCACTTCGGCGCGTCGGCGGTCAAGATCGACGCGACCTTCGAGTGCGGTCATTCCGACGGCCTGCAGGTGGCGCTCGCGCGTATCCGCGCCGAGGCGGAGGAGGCGGTTCGCGCCGGTGCCAACCACATCGTGCTGTCGGACATGGAGCAGAGCGCCGACCGTGCGCCGATGCCGATGATCCTCGCGACCAGCGCGGTGCATTCGTGGCTGACGCGCAAGGGCCTGCGCACCTTCACCTCGCTCAACGTGCGGTCGGGCGAGTGCATCGACCCGCACTATTTCGCGGTGCTGATCGGGTCGGGCGCGACGACGGTGAACGCCTATCTGGCGCAGGATTCGATTGCCGACCGGGTGGCGCGGGGGCTGCTCGCCGGGTCGCTGACCGAGGCGGTGAACGCCTTCCGCATGGCGGTCGACCAGGGGTTGCTGAAGATCATGTCCAAGATGGGCATCAGCGTGATCTCCAGCTATCGCGGCGGCCTGAACTTCGAGGCCGTCGGCCTCAGCCGCGCGATGGTGGCCGAGTATTTCCCCGGAATGCTCAGCCGGATCTCGGGCATCGGCATCACCGGCCTGCAGCGGCAGGTGGAGGCGATCCACGCGCAGGCGTGGCGCGGCGTCGACGCGGTGCTGCCGATCGGCGGGTTCTACAAGTCGCGGCGCTCGGGCGAGAGCCACGCCTGGGAAGCCCGCGCGATGCACATCCTGCAGTCGGCCTGCGATCGCGGCTCCTTCGACGTTTGGAAGCAGTATTCCAAGGCGATGCAGGCGCGTCCGCCGATCCACCTGCGCGACCTGCTCGACTTCCAGCCGAAGCACGCGCCCGTGCCGCTCGACCAGGTGGAGTCGATCACCGCGATCCGCAAGCGGTTCGTCACGCCGGGCATGAGCCTCGGCGCGCTCGGGCCGGAGGCGCACAAGACGCTCAACATCGCGATGAACCGCATCGGGGCGAAGAGCGACTCGGGCGAGGGCGGCGAGGATCCGGCGCACTACACGCCGGAGCCGAACGGCGACAACCCGTCGGCGAAGATCAAGCAGGTGGCGTCGGGGCGGTTCGGCGTGACGGCCGACTACCTCAACCACTGCGAGGAGCTGGAGATCAAGATCGCCCAGGGCGCGAAGCCGGGCGAGGGCGGCCAGCTGCCCGGGATCAAGGTGACGGAGCTGATCGCGCGCCTGCGGCACTCGACGCAGGGCGTGACGCTGATCTCGCCGCCGCCGCATCACGACATCTACTCGATCGAGGATCTGGCGCAGCTCATCTACGACCTGAAGCAGATCAACCCGCGGGCGAAGGTCTGCGTGAAGCTGGTCAGCCAGTCGGGCGTGGGCACGATCGCGGCGGGCGTGGCGAAGGCCAAGGCGGACGTGATCCTGATCTCGGGGCACAACGGCGGGACCGGCGCGTCGCCGGTGACGTCGATCAAGTTCGCCGGGCTGCCCTGGGAGATGGGGCTGTCCGAGGCGCATCAGGTGCTGACGGTGAACAACCTGCGGGATCGGGTGATCCTGCGGACCGACGGCGGCTTGCGCACCGGGCGGGACATCGTGATCGCGGCGATGCTGGGCGCGCAGGAGTTCGGGATCGGGACCGCGGCGCTGATCGCCATGGGCTGCATCATGGTGCGGCAGTGCCAGTCGAACACCTGTCCGGTCGGGGTCTGCACCCAGAACCCGGAGCTGCGCAAGAAGTTCACCGGCACGGCCGACAAGGTGGTGAACCTCATCAGCTTCTATGCGCAGGAAGTGCGCGAGGTGCTGGCGAGCGTCGGAGCGCGGTCGATCGACGAGGTGATCGGGCGGGCAGACCTGCTGACGCAGGTGAGCCGCGGCGCCGAGCATCTCGACGACCTCGACCTCAACCCGCTGCTCATCAACGTCGATCAGGGCGATGCGGTCAGCTATGACCGGAAGAAGCCGCGCAACGCGGTGCCGGACACGCTGGACGCGCAGATCGTCACCGACGCCGAACCGTTCTTCAAGGACGGCGAGAAGATGCAGCTCAGCTATGCGGTGCAGAACACCCTGCGCTCCATCGGTACGCGGGTGTCGAGCCATATCGTCCAGCGGTTCGGCATGAAGAACAATCTTCAGTCCGACCACCTGACCATCAAGCTCGCCGGGCCGGCCGGGCAGTCGCTCGGCGCGTTCGCGGCATCGGGCCTGAAGATCGAGGTGATGGGCGAGGCGAACGACTACGTTGGCAAGGGGCTTTCGGGCGCCACCATCGTGGTGCGGCCGCCGCTCGGCTCGCCGCTGAAGCCGGAAGACAACGCGATCATCGGCAACACCGTGCTCTATGGCGCGACCGCGGGGGCGCTCTTTGCCAGCGGCCGGGCGGGCGAGCGGTTCTGCGTGCGGAACTCGGGCGCGACGGTGGTGGTCGAGGGCTGCGGCTCGAACGGCTGCGAGTACATGACCGGCGGCACGGCGGTGATCCTCGGGCGCTTCGGCGACAACTTCGGCGCCGGCATGACCGGGGGCGTGGCGTTCCTCTATGATCCCGATGGCGACCTCGAGCTGCGGCTGAATCCGGAGACGGTCATCGACGTGCCGGTGCGCTCCCACGCCTGGGAGAGCGAGCTGCGCGGGCTGATCGAGCGCCATGTCGCCGAGACCGCGAGCCCGCTCGGCACCGAGATCCTGCGGCACTGGGACGAGGCGCTGCCGAAGTTCCGGCAGATCGTGCCGAAGGAGATGCTGAACCGTCTGGCGCATCCGCTGGTCGACGAGCCGGAGGCGGCGAGCGCGTGACGCGACCGGCGACGGGCCTGCCTCCGGGCCGGCCCGTTGCCACGGCGGCTTCGGTCGCCCCGGCGACCGCGGACGGATTTGTCGACGGACAAATCCGTCCGGCGTTGAGGTCGCGACGAATGGTCGGCCGAAGCCCTTCTCCGGGCGTGGGCGTGTCAGGGCCTCAGAGGATGAAGTCGGCGGCGGAATAGTCGCTGGCGGCGACGCCGGCGCCGTCGTTGATCGCGAGGTCGAACTCCGGGGTCGAGTCGCCGCTGACGCTGCCGAGGATGTGGGTCACGCCGCCGACGTCCACCGCCCAGAGATGGCCGGCGTCGTGCGAGGTGCCGAACACGAAGTGCTGGGAGCCGGCGACGTGTTCGTCGGCGTCGACCGTGGAGACGTCGATCCGGTCGCCGCCCGCGGTGCCGGCGCCCTCGAACGCCGCCGCGCCGCCCGAGGCCACGATCGTGTCGCCCTGCGACTCGCGTGCCGTGACGAAACGGAACACGTCGTCGCCGACGCCGCCGGACAGGTGGTCGGCCCCGGTCGCGCCGGTCAGCCTGTCCGCGCCCGCGCCGCCGGTAATGGTATCGTCGCCGCTGCCGCCGCTGAGGTTCTCCGCGCCAGCGCCGCCCGCGATCAGGTCATCGCCGGCCTGGCCGAAGACGGTGCCGGTGATGCTGCCGCTTTCGCCGTGGTAGATGTCATTGCCACCGCCCAGCTTGGCCATGCCGTCGAGGATGCCGTTGTTGGTGACGATGTCTTCGCCGTCCGAGACGAAGTGGAGCGATCCGAATTTCCCGGACATCGTGCCATCGTTCGTCAGATGAACCTGAGAACTCGCGGCGATGGCGTAACCGCCGTACCGGGTGGCGATGACTCCGGTGTTCTCGATGGTGGCGGAGAGGCCGGGCTCGAACTTGCCGAAGCCGATCACCGACCAGTCGGAGACGATGCTGCCTTCGTTGACGAGGCTCAGGTCATTGCCCTGGACGCTTATTCCGTGGGACCAGGAATCCACCGTCCCGTGGTTGATGACTGTCACATCGCCGGGGGCGGAGTCGTAGTTGTAGAAGAGGACCCCGTTGCCGCCCAGGGTGCCCCAGTTCTCCACGGTCGAACTCGGTGACGTCGAACAGGTGCAGCCCGCGGATCGAGCCGTGGTTCCAGACGGAGCTGTCCGCGCTTGCGTTGATCCCCCCGGTGCTGCCCTCGCTGCCGACCGTCAGGTCGAGCGACGCGCCATACGCGTCGATGCCGACGGTTGCCGCAAGGGTGCCGTTGATGGTGGCCTGAAGGCCGGTCAGGCCCTCGCGCGCGACCGCCGCCGTGAACCCGCTCGACAGCGTTACGCCGGCATTGACGACAAGGCCGTCGCCGCTCGCCTTGTAGATGAAGACCGGACCAATTCCGGCGGAGGAGACGGACGACGAGAAGACGGTGGTGGTCATGGGATGTGTCCTTGCAGCGAAGAAGGCGGGGGGAGAGAAACACGGGAGACGGCAATTCATCGCGGGCCGGCAACGAGACTCACGCACAAATTATTCGCATCTTCCGCCCGTATCCGGCGCGGCGCCAGCCGGTATTGTTCCCCGTCGGTGAAAGAAGCCGGGTGGCGACCGCCGGTTCGGCGTGGCGCCTGCCCGGCGCCGGCCGGCGCTACGTCGCGCCGATGAACCGCGCGAGCTTGCCGAGCGTCTGCAGTCCCAGCTCCACCGCGCCGAAGCCTGCGGCCGCCTGGAACTCGGCGGCGGTGCTGAACACCATGCCGAGCGTCACCGTGGTGACGCCGCCGGCTTCGTCGAACGTCGCCCAGGCGTCGGCGTGCTTCGGGCCATCCTCGCCCCAGAGCAGCGTGTAGCCGAGGCGCTCCTCGCGGCGCATCTCGCCGTAGCGATGGTGGTTCGGGAAGACCGTGCCGTCGGGCGCGATCATGTCGAAGACCCATTCGCCGCCCGCGCGCAGGTCGATCCGCTTCGTCCGGCAGGAGAAGCCGTCCGGCCCCCACCACTGCGGCAGCGTCGCCGGGTCGGTCCACGCCGCCCAGACCAGCGCCCGGGGCGCGCGGATCACCCGTTGCATCACCATGGTGCGCTCGGCGACGCGCGCGAGGGTGTCGAGCCCGGCGGCGAAGCCCCGCCGGTAGCCGGCCGCCATGTCGGTGGCGAGCGCGGCGAGCTGCACCGTCACCGCGAGGCGGCTGCGCGTGCCGCCGAGATCGGCGATCTCCGCCGTGACCAGCGCCGCCGACTGCGGCACGCCTTCGCAGAGGAGCAGCTCGGAGTTGACGCTGCGCCGGCCCGGTTCCAGCGCCAGCCAGCCCACCTCGCAGCGGATGTCGGGCTGGCCTGCCACCGGGCAGAGCGACACCTCGCGGCCGCCGGCCCGCGGATCGGCCTCGAGAAACGTCACGCGCACCTCGGGCGAGGGCGCGGCCCAGACCGCCCGCGCGGCGGGTGCGGTCCACGCCTGCCAGAGCACCGAGGCCGGCGCCGCGATCTCCCGCGTGAAGCGCAGCGTCGGGAAGCGGTCGCCGGCCGCGATGTCGGCCGCATCGTCGAGTGCCAGGGTCATTTCGCACGCTCCTCCATCAGGCGGGTGACGTAGTCGTCGAGCCGGTCGAGGCGGGCCTCCCAGAGGTCGCGCTGCTCGTCGAGCCAGCTGCGGACCGGCGCCAGCGCCTCGGGCACCAGCCCGCAGGTGCGCACGCGCCCGTCCTTGGCCGTGAGGATGAGCCCCGCCTCTTCCAGCACCGAAAGGTGGCGCATCACCGTCGGCAGCCGGAGCCCCGTCGGCCCGGCCAGCTCGGACACCGGCGCCGGCCCGGCGGCCAGACGCCGCAGGATCGCCCGCCGGGTCGGGTCCGACAGGGCGTGAAACAGCAGCGAGAGGTCCGGATCATGCTTAGACATGTGGCTAACCATACGCCTGTGCGCGGCGCGGGCAAGCGGTAACTTTGCTGGTCGGCTAAGTGTTCGCGTCCGCCGCCGTGCCACCGCTGCAACAGCCGCCTGCCGGATCGGTCTGCGGTTGCCGGCCGGTGCGCATAGGGGTGCCGCAAGCGCGGCGGGCCATGTAGCGTGCCGCCACCCGCAGCTCCTTGGGATACCGCCATGGCGATCCTTGCCCTCGACGACTACCCCGGCCGCTACGCGCTGACAAACGAGCTGCACGCGCGGCCGTTCCCGGAGCTGTCCGCGCCCTGCCGGGCGCTGCATCTCGCGATCAAGCCGGAGGGCGACGCCGCCGGGCGCGACCGCGCGCGCGACCGCGCGCACCTCGCCGCATTGCTCGACCGCTACGGTGCGCCGCATCTGCCGCCCGGCGCCAACCACTACTCCGGGCCGCTCGGGCGCGGCTTTCTCAAATGGGAGATGCACACCGAGTTCGTCACCTACACGCTGTTTCTCGACGGCGTGTCGCGGGTGCCGTTTTCCGGCGAGATGTCGACGATCTTTCCGTCCGACTGGCTGACCGAGACGCCGGGCAAGATCGTCACGTCCACGCTGGTCCGAGTCGATTCCGCCACGCCGGAGCGGGTGGCGGTGGCGCTCGACGACGACTTCCCGCAGTGGTTCGTGCTCGAAAGCCTCGCCGTGGCGCAGGTCGTCGACTCCGAGGCGGTGATCGCCGGCGACTTCCGCATCGACGAGCACGGCCACGAGCGTTTCGTCGTGCTGGCCTCGCCCGCGGTGGGTCAGCGGCGGCTGGGCCGGATCGTGCAGCGGGTGCTGGAGATCGAGACCTACAAGGCCATGGCGCTGCTCACCCTGCCGGTGGCGCGGCACGTCGCGGTGACGGTGGCGCGCCTCGACCGCGAGCTCGCCGAGGTGGTGGCCAGCATGGCGGCCGAGACCGGCCACGAGCCCGACACGCTGCAGCGCCTGCTGAAGCTGTCGGCCGAGGTGGAGCATCTGGTCGCGACCAGCGCGTTTCGCTTCGGCGCGGCCGGCGCCTACGAGGCGCTGGTCAACCAGCGCATCCAGGTGCTGCGCGAGGAGCGCATCGGCGGGCGGCAGTTGTTCTCGGAGTTCATGATGCGCCGCTTCGAGCCGGCGATGCGCACCTGCCGCTCGGCGGAGCAGCGGCTCGCCGACCTGTCGGGCCGGGCGGAGCGGGCGGCGAACCTGCTCCGGACCCGGGTCGACGTGGCGAACCAGGCGCAGAACGTCGAGGTGCTGCACGCGATGAACCGGCGCGCGGCGATGCAGCTGCGCCTGCAGGAGACGGTCGAGGGACTGTCGGTGGTCGCGATCAGCTACTACGCGCTCAGCCTCGCGGGCCATCTGTTCGCGCCGCTCGCCGAGGCGGTCCATGTCTCGGAGGCCCTGCTGCTCGCGCTCCTGACGTTGCCGGTGGTCGCGCTGGTCTGGTTCATGGTGCGCCGGATCCGCCGCAAGCTCGGGCACGGGGCGGAGGAGGCGGGCTGACGGCGGCGCGCCGGAGGGGACTTTCCCGCCGGTGCGATCGGTCGGGGGCGTCGCCGGCCCGGCGCCGCTGCCCGCGGCGGCTCAGTCCCCGCTGCGAAACGCCTCGACGCCCTCGGTCGCGCGGGTCCCCGGCGCTTCCGGCGCGCGGGCGCGGAAGGCGGCGCGGCCGACGAGATGCGCGCCGATCGGCGCCGTGGCGATCAGGAACAGGAACACCGCCGCCGCCTGCAACGCCTCGGCCCAGCCGTCGGCGGCGAGCGCGGTTCCGGCCGCGACCAGCGCGAGGCCGAAGCTGCCCGCCTTCGTCGCCGCGTGCATCCGGGTGTAGACGTCGCGAAACCGCACCACGCCGATGCCCGCCACGAGGCAGAAGCCCGCGCCCGCGACGATCAGGAGTGCGGCGAACCAGTCAATCATCGTCGCGGCGCCCCAGCAGGCCGGCGAAGGCGACGGTGGCGAGGAAGGCGATCAGCGCCAGCCCGAGCGCGACGAAGACATAGGCCGCCTCGCCGGTGAGGATGCGGAAGACCAGCAGGAACACCACGAGCAACCCCGAGAGCAGGTCGAGCGCGACCACCCGGTCGGCCAGCGTCGGCCCGGCGAGCAGCCGCCAGGCGGCGCAGGCGACCGCCGCGACGAGGCACGCGAGGCCGAGGAGGGCAGCCGCGCCCAGCGGGCCGGGGGGCAGGGTCATCGGCGCCCCCCCGGGACCGCCGCCGGGACCGCCGCCGAGACCGCCGCCGCGACGCGCGCCTCGATCGCGGCCACGTCGGCGCGCACGCTCGCGGCGTCGGCATCGAGCGCATGGACGAGCAGCGTGCGCCGATCCGGGCTCACGTCGACGGTCAGCGTGCCGGGGGTCAGTGTGATGTAGTTGGCGACGAGGGTGATCTCGAGGTCGGTGCGCGCCCGCGTCAGCGGCACGGTGACGAAGCCCGGCGCGGCGCGGCGCGGGTCGAGCACCGTTCGGGCGACGGCGAGGCTCGACAGCGCGAGGTCGCGCAGGAAGGCGAGGCCGAGCGTGGCGGTGCCGAGCGGGCTCATCGGCCGTGCCCCGATAAGGCGGCGATGTAGGCCGCGGGATCGAGGATCTGGCCGGCGATCTGGTCGGCAAGGCCGACGAGCGGCCCGGCCCAGACGCCCGCGACGATGATGAGCGCGGCGAGGATCGCGAGCGGCCAGAGCATCGCCGGCGGCAGCGGGGCGGCGGGCGCCCCGGACGCGGCCGGCGCCCAGACCGCTTCCGCCCAGACCCGGGCCATCGCGACGAGGGTGAGAAGGCCCATGGCGAGAACCGCGGCGGCGAGCCAGCCGGAGCCCGCCTCGAGCGTGGCGCGGACCAGCATCAGCTTTGGCCAGAAGCCGGAGAACGGCGGCATCCCGGCCAGCGCCAGCGCCGGGACGAGGAAGAGCAGCGCGGTGGCGGGCTGGCTGCGCCAGAGGCCGCCGGAGCGGGCGAGGGTCTCCGAGCCGGTGGCGTGTGCGATGGCCCCGGCGCCGAGGAAGAGGGCGGCCTTCACCAGCACGTCCTGCCCGAGGTAGAGGATGGTCGCCGCCAGCGCGGCCGGCGTGCCGACGGCGAGGCCGAGCACCATGGCGCCGATCGAGGCGGTGATCGAGAAGCCGAGCACCCGCCGGACCGAGGGCATCACCAGCGCGCCGAGGCAGCCGAGCGCCATGGAGACGAGGGCGAGCGCGAGCAGGAGGCCGTGGATCGGCGTGCCGGTCGTGTCGAACACCAGCGAGAACACCCGCACCAGCGCGTAGACGCCCACCTTGGTGAGCAGTGCGGCGAACAGCGCCGAGGTGGTGAAGGCGGGCGTGTGATAGCTCGCGGGCAGCCAGAAGTGCAGCGGCGCGAGCGCGGCCTTGGCGGCGAAGGCAAAGACCAGCAGCGCCGCCGCCGCCAGCACCGGGGCGTCGCCGCGGCCGAGCAGGCGGGCGTGCAGGTCGGCCATGTTGAGCGCGCCGGTGGTGCCGTAGAGCAGGCCGACCCCGGTGATGAAGGCGACGGTGCCGATCAGGTTCAGCCCGACGTACTTCATCGCGCCGTCGAGCGAGCCCGAGCCGATGACGAGCAGGCCGAAGGTCGAGATCAGCATCACCTCGAACCAGACGTACATGTTGAAGAGATCGCCGGTCAGGAACGCGCCGGCCACACCCGCGAGCATGGCGTGGACCAGCGGGTGAAAGCCCGCGTGCTCCTCGCCCGCCGTCACGTCGGCGCGCGCGAACACCAGCGCCAGCGTGGCGGTGACGCCGGTGAGCGCGACGAGGCTGGCCGACAGCCCGTCGGCAACGAGGGTGATGCCATAGGGCGCGGGCCAGCCGCCGGCCTGCTGCGCGAACGGCCCGGTGGCGAGCACCCGCGCGAGGATCGCCCCGCCCGCCCCGAGCAGCGTCAGCGCGCCGGCGAGCGACAGGCCGCGGCGCAGCGCCGGCCGGCGCCAGGCGAGCAGGGTGAGCACGACGGTGGCAAACGGCAGCGCCAGCGGCAGGAACAGGAGCATCAGCCGCGGCCCCCGGCGGCGACTTCGGCGGCATCCTCTGCGGCGGCGTCCATGTCGTCGATGCCGAGGGTGCGATAGCTGCGCAGCGCCAGCGCCAGGGTGAAGACGACGAGCCCGAAGCCGATGACGATGGCGGTGAGGATCAGCGCCTGTGGCAAGGGGTTGGCCGCGCCGGCGACGGTCTCCGCCCCCTCCGGCACCAGCGGCGGCCTGCCGAAGGTCAGCCGCCCGGTGGCGAAGATCGCGAGGTTCGCCGCATTCGACAGCAGGGTCAGCCCGAACAGGTAGGGCAGGGTCCGCCCGGCTGTCATCAGGTAGGCGCCGGCCGCAACCAGCACGCCGACCAGCCCGGCGAGGACGATTTCCATCAGCCGCCCTCCCCGTGCCCGGCGCCGCGCGCATCGTCGGCCAGCGCCTCGTCGAGCGCGAAGAGGATGCCGCTCACGGCCCCGAGCACGACGAGGTAGACCCCGAGGTCGAACAGCGGCACCGACCCGAGCGGCAGATGCGAGCCGGTCGCGTCGTAGAGCGGCCACATGCCGCGCAGGAAGGTGCCGCGCGCGAGGCCGCCCCACAGGCCGGACGCGAGCGCGGCGCCGAGCCCGACCGCGGCGATCGACAGCGGCCGGGCCCGAAGCGCCCGGCGCGCCGCCGCGGTGCCGCGCGCCTTGGCGATCAGCGCGAACGCGCTGGCCGCGAGCAGCCCGCCGATGAACCCGCCCCCGGGCGCGTTGTGGCCGCGCAGGAGCACGACGACCGAGAACGCGAGGATCGCCGGCACGAGGAAGCGCGCCGCGGTCGTCAGGATCAGCGAGTTCACCGCACCCTCCGCGCCAGGACGGCGATGGTCGCGACCGCGGCGATGACGATGACCGAAATTTCGCCCAGCGTGTCGAAGCCGCGGAAGTCGACCAGGATCACGTTGACGACGTTGCGCCCGTGCGCGGTCGGATAGCTTTCCGCCTCGAAGAACCGCGACAGGCCGGTGTCGAGCGGCGTGCCGAGCACCGCGAGCACGGCGACGGTGGCGCCGGTGCCAAGCACGGCGGCGAGGCCGGCGTCGCGCGGCCGGAACGGCAGGCGGCCCGCCGCCGGCAGGTGGACCATGGCGAGCGCGAGGAAGACGACGACGAGGATCTCGACGAAGAGCTGGGTCATGGCCACGTCGGTCGCGCCGTAGAGCACGTAGACGAACGCGATGCCCGACCCGACGCCACCGAGCGCCGCGATCGCGGTCAGCCGCGAGCGCGTCGCCAGCACCACGCCGACCGAGCCGAGCACCATCGCCGCCACCGCCCAGTCGACGAAGCTGGCGGAGGCGAGCGCCGCGACGGGCGGCCACGCGATGCCGCCCGCGGCGAGCGCCCCCCAGATCAGGACGGCGAGGGTCGCGAAGCTCGCCCGCAGGTAGCTTGTCGCGCGCCCTGTCTGCGTCGCGGCCGTGACCGTCCGCGCCGCGGCGAGGAGCCCGGCGAAGGCCGCCGCATAGGCCGCCTCCGCCCGCGGCAGCCGCGGCTCGGCCGCCGACAGCCGCGCGCGCAGCCGGTCGAGCCGGAGATAGAGCGCCGCGCCGAGCGCCCAGGTGGCGAGACTGAGCGCCAGCGGCGCCCCGACCCCGTGCCAGAGCGCGAGATGCGCCGGCGTGCTGCCGGCGGCGCGCGCCATCGGCCCGACGAGCCACGCTTCCGCCAGCGCCGGGGCCAGCCCGAAGCCGAGCCCCAGCACCGCCAGCACCAGGGGCCCGAGCCGCAGCCCCCACCGCGGATCCTTCGGCAGGGCCGCCGGGTGCCGCGCCGGCCCGGCGAACGGGCGCAGCGCCACCGCGCCGGCACAGGCGACCATCGCCGCGCTCGCGAGCAGCACCGCCAGCGTCAGCCCGACGCCCGGCACGGTTGCGCCATAGACCAGCTCCTTCGCCACGAACCCGAGGAAGGGCGGGACGCCGGCCATCGCCGCCGCCGCCGGCGCCACCACCGCCGCCGTCGCCGGCATCGCGCGTCGAAGCCCGCCGAGGTCGGGATACTGGCGCGATCCGGCGCCCGTCTCGATCATGCCGACACCGAGAAACAGCGCCGCCTTGTAGAGCGCGTGCACCAGCAGGAACGCCATGGCCGCCGTCACTGCCTCGGCGCCGCCCACCCCGAGCAGCAGCGTCGTCAGCCCGAGCGCCATCAGCGTCGTCCATGCCAGCATCAGCTTCAGGTCAGCCTGCCGGAGCGCCCAGACCGCGCCGATCAGCATCGTCGCCGCCCCCGCCGGCACCAGCAGCCCCTGCCACAGCGCGGTGCCGCCCAGCGCCGGCGACAGCCGCGCCAGCAGGTAGACCCCGGCCTTCACCATCGTCGCCGAATGCAGGTAGGCCGACACCGGCGTCGGCGCCGCCATGGCGTTGGGCAGCCAGAAGTGCAGCGGCCACTGCGCCGACTTGGCGAAGGCCGCCACCACGACCAGCCCGAGGATCACCGGACAGGCCGGGTCCGCCTGCAGCGCCCCGAGACCGGAGAGCCGCGCGGTGCCCGCCGCCGCGCCCATCAGCATCAGGGCGGCGAGCAGGGCGAGCCCGCCCGCGGCGGTGACGACGAGCGCCTGCAATGCCGCCGCCCGCGCCGCCGCCCGCTCGTGGTCGAAGCCGACGAGCAGCCACGACGTCACCGTCGTCGCCTCCCAGAACACGAACAGCGTCACCAGATCGTCCGCCGTCACCACGCCGAGCATGGCGAGCTCGAACGCCACGAGAGTCGCGAGCAGCGAGCGGAGGCGCCGGTCGCCGCGGAAGTAGGTGGCGGTATAGAGCAACACCAGCGCGCCAATTCCGGTGACGAGCAGCGCGAACGCGAGCCCGAGCCCGTCGACCCGGAACGCCGCCGAGACCCCGAGCGCCGGCACCCACGGCAACGACAGCTCCGGCGCCGCGCCGGCCGCCACCTCGGGCACCAGCGCGGCGAACGCCGCGAAGCCCAGCCCCGAGGCGGCGGCGGGCAGCAGGCGCCAGCTGGGCACGGTGGCGTCGGTCATGCCCGCGCTTGTCGCGGAACCCCCGGCCCGGATCAAGGGCGAACCGCCCGAAGCCGCCCAACTCGTCAGTTCGGCCGCACCGCCTCTGTCTTGCGGCTGCGCGGGCGGGGCGCGGGGTCGGACTCGGCCGGGGCGTCGCCGGCCGCGAGCTGCGCCTCGAGCGCGCGGACCCGCGCCTCGAGGGCCGCCACCCGGTCGTCGGTCGCCGGCCGCATGGGCCACGCGGGCCGCGCCGGGCGGAAGGCGGCGATCCGGTCGACCAAGGCGGCGCAGCGCCGCCCGACCAGCGCCGTCCGCTCCGGCGGCAGCGCGGCCATGGCCCAGCCGATGACCGACACCGCGCCGATCCAGATGGTGAAGCCGCCGCCCCCGGCGAAGACCGGCAGCACGATCCCCGGCCCCAGCACGGCGGCCCAGCCGAGGCGGGGATGCGACGACGCGGCCGGCGGCAGGCGGAACGCCCGCCGACGCTTCGGATCGGTGCCGGTCAGATAGGCGAGCCCGGCGAGGCTGGCCACGATGGCGACGACGGTGGCGGCCATGCTCACTCCGCGGGTTCGATGAGAAGCCGCGCGACCGTCCGCGTCGGCCGGGCGAACCACCAGAGGCTCGCGCCCGCGACGAGCAGCAGCAGGTCGACGGTGACGACATCGGTCTGGCCGTGCAGGAGCGCCGTCGCCCAGTCCATCCCGCCCGTCGCCAGCCGCAGCACCGGCAGGATCAGGCAGAGCGTGCCGAGCAGCCGCTGCGCCAGCGTGCCATAGCGCCGTTCGTCCGGCACCCGCACCCCCAGCGCCACGGCGACCGCAACCCCGAGCACGAAGCCGAGCGGCGTCCAGAAGAACGGGTCGAGCGCCGGACGGGTCAGGAAGAACGCGAAGCCCGCCACCAGCATCCCGACCGGCAGGCCGTAGCCGACGATCTGCACCGCCTGCCCGAACCGGCGCCAGGCCGGATCGCCCTCGCGCCGGCGCACCCAGAGCCGGAAGCCCGACAGGATCACGACGCACATCGTGACGCCGAGCGCACCCCAGACCACCTTGGAGAACAGGCCGGCGAAGTGGCCGAAATGCAGCGGGTACATCAGCCCGTAGAGCGTGCTGCCGAGCGACGGACCGTTGCCGAGGGTCGACTTCGCGCCGAGCCAGACGCCGGTCGTGCCGTCGTAGTGGTTGACCGGATAGATCATCCCGCCGTCCGAGGGATCGTGCCAGACGGTCACGCGGGCGTCGGCGCGGCCGAAGTGCGACACGTCGACGAAGGTCGGTGCGCCGCCACTCCGCGCGCGGGAATCCGAGATCATCGCGTTCAGGTTGGCCAGTGTCGAAGGCGTCGCGTCCTCCGGCACCGGCGGCTCGAACAGCGTGGCACTCAGCGCCTCCTGATCGCCGCCGAAGGCGACGGTCGCCACGATCGGAAACCCGACGGTGCCCGCAAAGCTGAAGAACGAGCCGGTGAAGGCCAGCAGGAACGCGAACGGGATGCTCCAGCTCGAGGACAGCGCATGGCGGTCGCGCGCGCCCACCAGCCGCCCGCCGCTCCGCTCGGCGACGAAGAGGTCGCGGATGACGTGGCGGTGCATCAGCACGCCCGAAACAACCGCCGCCATCATCATCAGCCCCAGCACGCCGGTGAGATAGAGGCCCCAGGGCGACGGCAGGTAGAGCTGCACATGCAGGTCGACGAGGAAGCGGCGCAGGGCGCTGTCCTCCCAGGCGGGCGCGTCGCGCCAGACGAACCCGTCGTGCCGGTCGATCGCCTGGCCGGTGATGCTGTCGGCGCGGAAGATCGTGCCGAACTCCTCGAGCTCGCCGCTCTCGGGGTGGGTCTTGTGGGTATGGAAGAACAGGAACAGGTCGCGGCCCTCGCCGCCCCAGATGCCGACGTCCTCGCGATTCTCCGGGTCCACCTGCCGGGCGAGGCGGCGCAGCGTGGCGTCGACCGGCTGCTCCATCGGCGCGGCGGCGCGCACGTCTCCCGCCGACCAGCGGCCGATCTCCTCGGCGAAGACGGCGACCGCGCCGGTCGCGACCACGACGTAGAGCAGCAGTCCCAGGATCACCGCCGACCAGCCATGGATGGCGGTCAGGCGCTTCAGCTCGATCTGTCCGAGGACCATGGCGTCCGTCCTCCCTCAGGCCAGTGAAATGAGCACGGCGGTGGCCTGCACGACGATCGCCGCCGAGAGGACGACCACGGCGCGCACGAGGTCGCGCGCCAGCACCGCGTAGAAGAACGGCGCGGCCCAGAGCAATGGTGTCAGAATGATCGGCAGCGCCACATCGTTCACCCCGGCGCTGCCCGCCGGCACCCAGAGCGGCATGGCGGCCATGGTCGCGAGCCCGGCAAGGATCGCCCCCGGCCCCGCCAGGAGCCACCGCACCAGAACGGGCCGCGCCTCGATCCAGCCGGCAACCTCCCGCCAGACCGCGCCGCGCCGGCCACCCCGGCTCGCCTCGACAGAATCCCGCCACGCGCCACTCCCCACCAGTATCAGAGACGTGGCTGGGCGCGCCGGCGCGCGCTTGGCTCCTCCCTCTTTCGAGCGAATCGGTCGGAAATTCAACCCGGGTCGAGTTCGAAACGCCCGGGGCAACCGCGCGAAGCGCCCCGGCTTTTCGGCTTTTTCTTGGCAGAAGTACTCTCGGGGGTGAACTGGCCGCAGGCCAGGAGGGGGCGGAAGGCCCCCTCGCGACCGTGCCGAGCCACCATCGACAGGTGCGGCGCGCCCCGGGCGACCGCCGCCCGGGGCGTCTGCTCAGATGTTGCCCTTGCCGAGTTCGCTCGCGATGTGGTCCGCCTGCCGGATGGCCAGCGCGACGATGGTCAGCGTCGGGTTTTCCGCCGCGCCGGTGGTGAACTGGCTGCCGTCCGACACGAACAGGTTGGGGATGTCGTGGCTCTGCCCCCACTTGTTCACGACGCCGTCCCGCGGCTTCTCGCTCATCCGGTTGGTGCCGAGGTTGTGGGTCGAGGGGTAGGGCGGCGTCGGGAACACCCGCGTCGCCCCGACCGCCCGATACATCTCCTCGCCCTTGGCGTAGGCATAGTTGCGCATCGCCTCGTCGTTCGGGTGGTCGTCGAAGTGCACGTTCGGCACCGGCATGCCGTTCGCGTCCTTGACGTCGGTGTTGAGCGTCACGCGGTTGGTCTCGCGCGGCATGTCCTCACCGACGATCCAGAGCCCGGCCATGTTCTCGTAGCCGTCGAGCGCGGTGGTGAACTCCCGTCCCCAGGCGCCGGGGTCGAGGAACGCCGCCATGAACGGCAGGCCGAGCGACAGCGTTTCCAGCTCGAAGCCGCCGACGAAGCCGCGGGACGGGTCGTTCTTCCGCTCGTCGCCGACGTAGCCGGCCATCACCGTGCCGCGCCACATCCTGACCGGCTTGTCGAACACCGCGTAGACCGAGCCCGTCGTGTGCCGCATGTAGTTGCGCCCGACCTGGCCCGAGGAGTTCCCCATCCCGTCCGGGAACATCGACGAGGCGGAATTGAGCAGCAGCCGCGGGCTCTCGATGGTGTTGCAGGCGACCGAGACCAGCCGCGCCTTCTGCCGCTGGGTCTTGCCGTCGGCATCGACGTAGACGACGCCGGTGGCACGGCCCTTGTCGTCGTGCTCGACATGGATCGCGAAGCAGCGGTCGCGCACCTCGAGGTTGCCGGTCGCCTCGCCGCGTGGGATGTCGGTGTAGGCGGCCGACCACTTCGCGCCCCACTTGCAGCCCTGGAAGCAGAAGCCGGTCTGCTGGCAGGACATCCGGTCGTCGTAGTCGATCGAGTTGATCGCCATCCGCCCGGTGTGCACGTCCTTGTAGCCGATGGCCTTGGCGCCCGCCTCGAACACCTTGAAGTTGTTGTTCCCCGGCAGGCCCGGACGGTCCTCCGTCCGCGTCACGCCGAGCTTGTGCTCGGCCTTGGCGTACCACGGGTCCATCTCGGCGGAGTCGATCGGCCAGTCGAGCAGGTTGGCGTCGGCGATGTCGCCGTAGGTGGTCTTCGCCTTCCACTCGTGATCCTGGAAGCGCAGGCTGGCGCCTGCCCAGTGGATCGAGGTGCCGCCCACCGCCTTGACGATCCACGTCGGCAGGTTGGGGAAGTTCTTCGCCACCCGCCAGTCGCCCGAGGTGGTGCGCATGTCGGTCCAGGCGAGCTGCTGGAAGCTCGCCCATTCGTCGTTGAGGTAGTCGTCGGGCAGGTAGCGCCCGCCGGCCTCGATCGAGACCACCTTGACGCCCTTCTGCGCCAGCTCGTTCGCGAGCACGCCGCCACCGGCGCCGGAGCCCACGATCACCACCACGCTGTCGTCGTCGAGATCGAACTTCGCGACCATCTCTCGTTCCCCCCTCAGAGCCAGCTGATGTCGTCAAAGCCGCGGTGGATGTAGCCGCCCTGGCTGTAGCTTTCGCCCTGATAGCCGAAGATCGGCCAGACCTCCTTCTGGTTGTAGAGGCCGGTGACGAGCCCGCCGCGGATCTTCTGGAAGAACGGGCTCAGCTCCATGCCCTTGAGCAGCGCGACGCGCTCGCTCTCCCAGCCGATCGCGAGATAGCTGGCATGGCCCGCGCCCTGCGCCGCGGCGTCGAGCGCGGCGATGCCCGCCTCGACGGCCGCCGCATCCTCGGCGGTGTCGTAGCCCTTGACGGCGACGGCATAGAAGCTGTCTGCCACCCGGTCGTGCGGATAGATGTCGCGCGCCATCTGGATCAGCGTCGCCATCGTCTCCGGCTTCAGGTTCGTCACCTCGAGCGCCCAGGCGGCATCGCGCGCGGCGACGAAGCCCGAGCCGATCGAGAATGCCGCCCCCGCCACCACCGCATGCGCGAGCAGCGCGCGGCGGGTCAGGCCGCGCGATCGTAGCTGTGTCATTGGTATCCTCCCGACTGGCTCTTTTTTCTTGGCTGGCAAGGAAAGCGCAGCGGTCAGCGGTAGCGCCCGCGCCGCTCGATCACCTCGATCTGGTATCCGTCCGGATCGGCGACGAAGAAGAACTGCGCGAGCAGCTCGCCGTCGTGCTTGAAGTCGACGAGCTTGCGCGGCGCGAAGCCGGCCGCCGTGAAGCGGGCGTGCTCGGCCGCCACGTCGTCGACGACGAAGGCGATGTGCCCGTAGCCGTCACCGAGCGCGTAGGGCTCGGTCCGGTCCTTGTTGATGGTCAGCTCCACCTCGAAGTCGGCCTCGGCGTTGCGGAGGTAGACGAGGGTGAAGCCGTCGAAATCCAGACGGTCGGCGATCTCGAGCCCGAAGGCGTCGCGATAGAAGGCGATCGAGCGTGCCTCGTCGAGCACGCGGATCATGCTGTGAACGGCTTTGGCCATGGTTCCTCCTTGGCGGGTCTCGGGGCCCGTTTGGGCAAGCCTAGGCCGGCGCAAACCGGGCCGGGTAGTATCCCGATACTACAGCGGACCGCGGGAACCGACGCCGTCGCCACCGCCGGATCGGCGCTTGGACCCCGGCACCGCGTCGGCTATACCCCGGGCCGTCCATCCCCGGGAGACCCGAGCCATGCGCGAAGCCGAAGTCAGCCGCGGCACCGCCGAGACCAATCTCAGCGTCAGGCTGAACCTCGACGGCACCGGCCGGCACTCGAACCAGACCGGCGTCGGCTTCTTCGACCACATGCTCGACCAACTCGCCCGCCACGCGCTGATCGACCTCGAGATCCGCGCGGCCGGCGACCTGCACGTCGACGACCACCACACCGTCGAGGACGTGGGCATCGCCCTCGGCCGGGCGTTGGCCGAGGCGCTCGGCGACAAGCGCGGCATCCGCCGCTACGGTTCGTGCCACCTCGCCATGGACGAGGCGCTGGTCCGCGCCGCGCTCGACCTCTCGGGCCGCGCGTTTCTGGTCTGGAAGGTCGACTTCCCCACCGAGAAGATCGGCAGCTTCGACACCCAGCTCGTGCGCGAGTTCTTCACCGCCTTCGCGACGAACGCCCGCATGACCCTGAACGTCGCGAAGCTCGACGGCGAGAACAGCCACCACATCGCCGAGGCCGCGTTCAAGGCCGTCGCCCAGGCGCTCCGCGCGGCGGTCGAGCCCGACCCGCGCTCGACCGGCATCCCCTCGACCAAGGGCACGCTCTCGGAATGACCACCGTCATCGTCGACTATGAGAGCGGCAACCTGCACTCGGCGGCCAAGAGCTTCCAGCGCATGGCCGACGAAACCGGCCGGGGCGGCCCCGTCGTCGTCTCCGCCGACCCGGACGTCGTGCTGCGCGCCGAGCGGATCGTGCTGCCCGGCGTCGGCGCCTTCGGCGACTGCCGGGCCGGCCTCGCGGCGATCCCGGGACTTTTCGAGGCGATCGAGACGCGGGCGATCGGGCAGGGAGCCCCGTTCATCGGCATCTGCGTCGGCCAGCAGATGATGGGGTCGGTCGGCCGCGAGTTCGGCGACCACGCGGGCTTTGGCTGGATCCCCGGCGAGGTCGTGCGCCTCGCTCCCGCCGACCCGGGCCTCAAGGTGCCGCACATGGGCTGGAACGCGCTCGAGATCACCGGCACGCACCCGGTCCTCGCGGGCATCGCCTCGGGCGATCACGCCTATTTCGTTCACTCCTATCACCTGATCCCGCAGGACCCGGCGCACCGGCTCGCCACGGTCGACCACGGCGGCCCGGTGACGGCGGTGGTGGCGCGCGACAACCTGATCGGCACGCAGTTTCACCCGGAGAAGAGCCAGGCGACCGGCCTGCGCCTCATCGCGAACTTCCTCGCCTGGCGGCCGTAGCGGGCGCGGCTCCGCGGGAGAGTCGCCCTACGAATACCGCCGGAGCCGCCGCTGCACGCCGAAGAGGTAAGCCGACACGCCGGCGAGGATGATCCCGAACATCGCAGTGGCGATCGCCGCCCCCATGTGCGGGTCGCCGAGCTGCAGCTGGAAGCCGAAGAACGTCCGGTAGAGGAACGTCCCCAGGATGTCGGTGGCGAAGTTCGGCCCGGCGAGCGCGCCCTGGCTCACGTAGATCAGGTCGAAGGCGTTGAAGTTTCCGACGAAGGTCAGGATCGAGATGATGCCGATCGACGGCAGGATCAGCGGCAGCTTGATCTTCCAGAACTGCGCCCAGCCGGTGATGCCGTCCATCTCCGCCGCCTCGAGCACCTCCTCCGGGATCGAGATCAGCGCGGCGTAGATCAGCATCATCGGGATGCCGACGAACTGCCAGACCGAGATGAGCGCCAGCGTGGTCAGCGCCGTCGCCTCCTTGCCGAGCCAGGGCTGGAACAGGGCCTTCAGCCCCACCGCGTCGAGCATCGACGGCGCGATGCCCCAGACCGGCGACAGGATCAGCTTCCAGACGAAGCCGACGATCACGAACGAGAGCACGGTCGGCACGAAGATCGCCGAGCGATAGACCGCCGCGAAGCGCAGCCGCGGCGAGGAGAGCAGGGCGGCGAGCAGGATCCCTATGGGATTCTGCACGGCCATGTGGATCAGGAAGAACCAGAAGTTGTTGCCGAGCGCATTCCAGAAGCTCGCCGACCAGCGTGGATCGCCGAACAGGGTGCGGAAGTTGTCGATCCCGACGAAGCTCGTCACGCCCTCGGCCGTCCGGTAGAGCGCGAGCTGCAGGGTGCCGAACAGGGGCACGATCATGATCGCGGTGTAGACGAGCACGGCGGGCGCGAGGAACACCGGGATATGCCAGCGGACGGGGCGGCGGTCGCTCATCGCGCGGTCCCGGCCTCCGTCATGCCGTGTGGCCGGCGATAAGCCATCGGCCGATTTCGTCACGCACTGCGGCAAGCGTTTCCGGGCCGACGCTGCCAAGCCGGTCGGCGCGGGCGATCTCAACCGTTGCGACTTTCGCTGTGCGGATCACCGACGGGATCATCAGGCCCACGGCGGCAGGATCGGGTATCTCCACGTCGCCTTTCCATCGCCGGTGCGTCGCGGATGTAATCATCAGCGCCCAGAGCAGGAAGGGCGCCTGCTCCGGGCCGGTCTCGGCAATGACGAGGGCGGGCCGGCGCTGCCGCGTCTCGGCATTGGTGTGCGGGAATGGTACGCTGATCACCGTGCCCGGAGGCGAGTCAAAGGTTGGCATAGCCCTCGGTGTCTTCCGGGCTGTCCCACTCGGTAAACGTCACGAACGGGTCGTCGATCGGCTCGGCGCGCGATATGACGACCTGCCCCTCCTCGATCCGGTAGGTCACGAGGTCGCCCTCGCGAAGTCCCAGCGCCTTGCGCACCGGAGCAGGGATCGTCGTCTGTGCCTTACTGGTGATACGGCTCTGGATCATGGCCCGCTCCTGCTCAGGCTTGAATGTAAGGATATTCCTTACTCAAGTAAAGCCCCGCCCGAACCATCGGGCGAGGCCGGCCAGCAAGCGTTCACGCCCTCACTCCGCCGGCTTGAACCAGCTGTCGAGCCCCTCCTGCAGCCGCTTCGCCGCGGCCTCCGGCGTCTCGGTGCCGCGGATCACGTTGGCGGCGGCGTTCCAGGTCTCGTTCTCGAGGTTCGGCGTGCCGCGCGACAGGATCTGGTAGGTCGAGCGGATCGTCGACTCGCAGGTCTTGCGCCAGCTCAGGAACTCCTGCGCCAGCGGATCCTCGATCGTCACCGCGTCCTTCTGCAGCGGGAAGAACCCCGGCAGCGCGTTGCCGTAGAGCGTGGCGAACTCCGGGCTGCCCACCCATTCGAGGAACTGCTTCGCCGCGTCGGCATTCTTCGACGCTGCGTTGAGCCCGAGCGCGATGTCGGGATGATCGGAGATATAGCACTGGTCGCCCTCCGTCGGCACCGGCGGCGGGAAGGCGCCCATCTCGAAGCCGTTGCCGATCTGCGCCCGGAACGGCGAAATCTCCCAGCTGCCCGCCGGGTAGATCGCGGCACGCCCGAGCGTGAACAGGTTCTGGCTGTCGGGATAGGTCTGCGCCTCGAAGCCGTCGCCGAGGTAGTCCTTCCACTTCGCGATCTCGCGGAACGGCTGCACCCAGTCGTCATCCGTCAGCTTCTGGGTGCCCTTGAGCAGCGCGAGCCGCCCCTCCTCGCCCTTCCAGTAGTTCGGCCCGATGTTCTGGTAGCCCATCGTCGCGGCTTCCCACTGGTCGTTGGTGCCCATCGCCATCGGGATGTACGTGCCGTTGTCCTTGATCTTCTGCAGCACCGCGAAGAACTCGGCCTCGGTCTTCGGCGGCTCCACCCCCACCTCGGCGAAGGCGGCCTTGTTGTAGATGAAGCCGTGGATCACGCTCGCCATCGGCACGCAGAACGTCTGCTTGCCGTCGTCGGTCGACCACGCGGCCTTGGCGATGTCGGAGAAGTTCGCCATCGCCTTCAGCCCGGTCAGGTCCGTGAGCTTGCCCTTGCTGAAGAGCTCGAGGCTGGCGTCGAACGGCCGGCAGGTGATGAGATCGCCGGCGGACCCTGCGTCGAGCTTCGAGTTCAACGCGGCGTTGTATTCGGTCGGCGCCGACGGCGAGAACGTCACCTTGATGCCCGGATGCGACGCCTCGAAGGCCGGGATGATCTTGTCCTGCCAGATCGCCAGATCATCGTTGCGCCAGCTCTCGATCGTCAGCGTCGTGTCCTGCGCGAAGGCCGCGCCGCCCGCGAGCAGCGTGGTCCCGAGGAGGAAGCCCTTCAGTGCGATGCGCATGTGTTTTTTCTCCCTGCTTCGCGGGAGCGTAGCGCCGGCTCATCGCGCAGTCGAGAGCATGCGCCTCTTTCCATCCGGCCCCGGATCGGTGTCTTGTCGCGGAATGACCCGTGATGCGCTCTTCCTTGGAATCGATGGTGGCGGCTCCGGCTGCCGGGCGGCGGTCGCCGATGCCGCGGGACGGATTCTCGGCGAGGGCAAGGGTGGGCCGGCGAATGTGGTGAGCGACCCCGACACGGCGTTCGCGAGCGTGCTCGCCGCCGCCTGGGGCGCGATGGCCGCGGCGGGAGAAGGCGATGACCTCGGCCGGCTGGTCGCCGTGCTCGGGCTTGCCGGCGCGAACGTCGCGGAGGCGGCGGTGGCGTTTCGCGCCCGCCTGCCATTTGCGAGCGCCCGGGTCGAGAACGACGTGACCGTCGCGGTGAAGGGCGCGCTCGGCGTCGAGGACGGCATCGTCGCGGCCATCGGCACCGGCGCGATCTACGGCACGCAGCGGGGCGGCCGGGTGCGGCTCGCGGGCGGATGGGGCCTCATCCTCGGCGACCATGGCTCGGGCGCCCGCATGGGCCGCGACCTCTACGAGGCGGCGCTGCTCGCCCACGACGGCTTCATCGCGCAGACCCCGCTGCTTGCCGGCATCCTGCGCGAGATGCGCTCGCCCGACGCCATCGTCGCCTTTGCCCGCCGCGCCGGCCCGGCCGACTTCGCCCGGGCGGCGCCGCGGGTGCTCGCCGCCGCCGGCGACCCGGCTGCCGACCGCATTCTCGCCGACGCGGATGCGGCGATCGCCCGGGCGCTCGACCATCTCGAGGCGGACGGCGCCATCCCGATCATCTTTTCCGGCGGTCTCGGCGCGACCTTCGCCGCCCGCCTCGGCCACCGCTATCCCACGCTGGTGCGCCCGGCCAAGGGCAGCGCCCTCGACGGGGCGCTCGCGATGGCGCGGGATCTCGTACAGGATCCAGCCGCATGACGCGCCCCACCCACATGTCGGCCGAGGTCGCCGAGATCCCCGCGGCGGCCGCGTGCTTCCTGACCGAGGCTGCCGACGCAACCGCCGCCGCCGGGGCCGCGATGCGCGCGTCCGATCCGCGGCTCGTCGTCACCGTCGCCCGCGGCTCGTCCGACCACGCGGCGACCTACCTGAAGTACGCGGTGGAGATGACGGCCGGCATCCCCGTCGCCTCGGTCGGGCCGTCGGTCGCCTCGGTCTACGGCCGCCGGCTGCGTCTCGACGGCGCGGTCTGCCTCGGCATCTCGCAGTCGGGCCGCAGCCCGGACATCGTGATGATGATGGAGAGCGCGCGGGACGGCGGTGCCCTCACGGTTGCCGTCACCAACACCGCCGATGGCCCGATGGCCATGGCCTGCGACCATACGCTCGCGCTCCATGCCGGGCCCGAGCTGTCCGTCGCCGCCACCAAGACCTTCGTCGTCTCGGTGGTCGCGGCACTCGCCCTCGTCGCCGAGTGGCGGCAGGACGACGGCCTGCGCGCCGCCATCGCCGCGCTGCCGCTGCAGTTCGACCGGGCGCTGGCCTGCGACTGGACGCCGCTCGCCGACCGGCTGGTGCGCGCGTCGCAGGCGTTCGTCCTGGGCCGTGGCCCGGGATTTGCCATCGCGGCCGAGATGGCGCTGAAGTTCAAGGAGACCTGTGCCATCCACGCCGAGGCGTATTCCGCCGCCGAGGTGCTGCACGGCCCCGCCGCGCTGGTGCAGGCGGGCTTTCCCGTCCTCGCGCTCGGCGTCGCCGACGCGGCGCTGCCGCAGGTCGTCGCCACCGCCGAGCGGCTGGCGGGGCAGGGGGCGGACGTGTTCCTGACCGCGCCGGGCGCCGCCCCGCCGGTGGTGCCGCTGCCCTCGGTCGCGGACGTCCACCCGCTGACCGCGCCGCTCGTGGCCGCCGTGTCGTTCTATCGCTTCATCGAGGCGCTGGCCCGGCGGCGCGGCTTCAACCCCGACACGCCGCCGTACCTGCGCAAGGTGACGGAGACGCGATGAGCGCCGCGATGCAGGCCGGGAGCGGCGTGACCGTCTTCGAGGGCGCCGCGATCTTCGACGGCGACCGGCTGCACGCCACGGCCGCGCTGGTGGTCGAGGACGGCCGGGTGGCGGCCATCGTGCCGCCCGACGAGGCGCCGCGTGGCGAGCGGGTGCTGCTCGCCGGCGGCACCCTGGCGCCGGGCTTCATCGACCTGCAGGTGAACGGTGGCGGCGGCCTGCTGCTGAACGACGCGCCCACGCTCGACGGCATCCGCGCGATCTGCGCGACACATGCCCGTCTCGGCACGCTGGGGCTCCTGCCGACGCTCATCACCGACACGCCCGAGACCACCCGCGCGGCGATTGCGGCGGGGATCGCCGCGGCGGAGGCGGAGGTCCCGGGCTTTCTCGGCCTGCACCTCGAAGGCCCGCACCTCGACCCACGGCGCAAGGGCGCGCACGATGGCCGCCTGATCCGGCCGATGACCGCGGACGATCTCGACACGCTGCGCGCCGCCGCCGCCCGGCTGCCGGCCCTGCTCGTCACCGTGGCGCCGGAGGCGGTCGACCCGCAGCAGGTCGCCGCGCTGGCCGCGGCCGGCGCGATCGTCAGCCTCGGCCACAGCGACACGCCGGCGGCCGGCGCGCAGGCGAGCTTCGGCGCCGGCGCCCGGCTCGTCACCCACATCTTCAACGCCATGAGCCAGTTCGGATCCCGCGCGCCGGGCCTCGCCGGCGCCGCGCTCGACTCGGGCGAGGTGCGCGCCGGGCTCATCGCCGACGGCATCCACGTCGATCCCCTGACGATCCGCGTCGCGCTGGCGGCGAAGCCGGGCGCGGACACGGTCTTCGTCGTCACGGACGCGATGGCGGTCGCCGGCACGGATGCCACGTGCTTCACGCTGAACGGCCGGACCATCCACCGCCGCGACGGCCGCCTGACCCTCGCCGACGGGACGCTCGCGGGCGCCGATGTCGACATGGCGGGCGCGCTGCGCGTGCTGACCGGCGCGGTCGGCCTGACGCTGGGTCAGGCGCTGCGCATGGCGACCGTCGCCCCCGCCCTCGCGCTCGGGCGGCCCGACCTCGGCCGGCTCGGTCCGGGCAGCCCGGCCGATCTCGTGCATCTCGACGCCGGGCTCGGCCTCACGGGGGTGTGGCGGGGCGGCACGCGGGTCTGAATGCGAGTCCCCGCGCGCTTGAAGCGCCGGGGGCTTTCCCTTAGAGAAAAGGGCCAAACGCCCGGGGGGTTAGAGCATGGCAAGCGGACTGATGAGCGGCAAGCGCGGCCTTGTCATGGGGGTTGCCAACGACAAGTCCATCGCCTGGGGCATCGCAAAGGCCTGCCACGATGCCGGCGCCGAGCTCGGCTTCACCTATCAGGGCGAGGCTCTGGGCAAGCGCGTGCAGCCGCTGGCCGCCAGCGTCGGCTCGGACATCGTGATTCCCTGCGACGTCAGCGACGAGGCCTCGATGGACGCGGCCTTCGCCACGGTGGCGGAGACCTGGGGCAAGCTCGACTTCCTCGTCCACGCCATCGGCTTCTCGGACAAGAACGAGCTGCGCGGGTCGTACACCGACATGACGACGGCCGCGAACTTCCAGCAGACCATGCTGATCTCGGTATACAGCTTCACCGCCGCGGCGCAGCGGGCGGCGAAGCTCATGCCCGAGGGCGGCTCGCTCCTCACGCTCACCTACTACGGCGCCGAGAAGGTCATGCCGCACTACAACGTCATGGGCGTGGCCAAGGCCGCGCTCGAGGCGTCGGTCAAGTACATGGCGATGGACCTCGGTCCCCGGGGCATCCGGGTGAACTCGCTGTCCGCCGGCCCGATCAAGACGCTCGCGGCGTCCGGCATCGGCGATTTCCGCTACATCATGAAGTGGAACGAGCTGAACTCGCCGCTGCGGCGCAACGTGACCCAGGCCGACGTGGGCAAGTCCGCGCTCTACCTGCTGTCCGACCTCTCCTCCGGCGTCACCGGCGAGACGCACCACGTCGATGCAGGCTATCACATCGTCGGCATGAAGGCCGAGGACGCGCCCGACATCGACGTCGTGTCCGGCCGCAAGGACGCATCGTGAGCCCCGCGGCCTTTCTCGCCATCGCGCTCCTGAGCCTCATGGCCGCGGTCAGCCCCGGCCCGGCCGTGCTGATGGCCGCGCGCACCGGCGTGACCGAGGGGATGCGCACCGGCGCCTTCCTCGCGATCGGCATCGGCGCGGGCGCGGTGGTCTGGGCCTCGGCCGCGCTCTTCGGCCTCGCCATCGTCTTCAAGCTGGCGCCGACGCTGTTCGTCGCCCTGAAGATCGCCGGCGCGGCCTATCTCCTCTGGACCGCGTGGCATCTCTGGAAGAACGCCGACGCGCCGATCGCCGACACTGGCGCCCGGCTGCCGCGCAGCGCGCTCTCGGCGTTCCGCCTCGGCCTCCTGACCCAGCTCGCCAACCCGAAGCCCGCGGTGATGTTCTCGGCGATCTTCGTCGGCACCGTGCCGCCGGGCACGCCCGGATGGGTGATCGGCGCGCTGCTCCTGGTGGTGTTCCTGAACGAGACGCTGTGGAACACCTTCGTCGCCCGCATCTTCTCGCTCGAGCGGACCCGGGCGGGGTATCTGCGGATGAAGAGCGGGATAGACCGGGCCTTCGGGGGGCTGCTCGCGCTCCTCGGGCTCAAGATCGCCATGACCTGAGGGTGGGATGAACGACCGGCTGCCGCACGAGAAGGGCTTTCACGTCTCCTGGGACCAGATCCACCGGGACAGCCGGGCGCTGGCCTGGCGCCTCGACAAGCAGGGGCCGGGCGAGGGGGGCGAGTGGAAGGCGATCGTCGCCATCACGCGCGGCGGCATGGCGCCGGCGATGATCATTGCCCGCGAGCTCGACGTGCGCACCATCGACACGATCAGCGTCAAGTCCTACGACTGGCAGAAGCAGACCGGCGAGATGACCGTGCTGAAGGCGCCTGACGAGGGGCTGATGGGCGATGGCACCGGCATCCTCGTGATCGACGATCTGGTCGACAGCGGCAAGACGCTGGAGCTGGTGCGCCGGATGTATCCGAAGGCGCACTTCGCCACGGTCTATGCCAAGCCGCACGGCCGGGAGATGGTCGACACCTACATCACCGAGGTGAGCCAGGACACCTGGATCTTCTTCCCATGGGACATGGCGCTCCAGTACGTGCGGCCGTTCCGTGGCGAGTAGCGCGACGCCGTTGGACCAGGAGGCCCACGAGCGGTTCGAGCGGCTGGCGCACGAGACCTTCGAAGGGGCGATCCTGCTCAAGGGCGCGTTCGCCCTGCTCGAGGCGAGTGCCGGCCTGCTGCTCTGGCTGATCGGGCCGACGCCGATCCTGCGGCTGATCGCCCGGATCAACGCGGTGCGTCCGGGCGACCACACCGACTGGCTGGCGACGACTCTGCTGCACGCGGCGCAGAGCTTCTCGGTACAGGCGGAGAAGTTTTTCGCCGTCTACCTGTTCGCGCACGGCATGGTGAAGCTGTCGCTGGTCCTCGGCCTGTTCCGCCGCAAGCGCTGGGCCTATCCGACGTCGATCGTCGTGATGTCGATGTTCGTCGCCTATCAGATGTGGCGTTTCAGCCTGACCTTCGGGCTCGGCCTGCTGGCGCTCAGCATCTTTGATTCGATTCTCGTCGCGCTGATCTGGCGCGAGTGGCGACGGTTGCCGCCAAGACACACAACCTAAGGTTGATGAGAACTATTTTACCGGGAGTTGAAACCGGTTCTTAAGCATGCGGGGGTTGGATCCGGGCAGCTGAAGCCTGACCGGGAGCCCCCCGATGCCCCGACTGCAAACTGCGAGCGACGCGACGGCGGCGGCCTGCATCGCCGGCTACCGGAAGAAGCTCGACCGGCTTCAGGCCGAGACCGCGGCGGAGTTCGGCTGGCGCGCTGTGGCGCCGGAAACGATCTCGATGCTCGCTGTCCTGCTTGCGTCGCTGCCCATGCTCGCGCTGTTCCTGCCGGCGGTGCCGGCCGATCCCGCCGTCTGGCAGGTGATGGTCGCCGAAGTGGCGGTCTGGGTCATCGCGTTCCGGCTGCAGCGGCCGCGCTTCGAGGCGTATCAGGCGCAACTCGCCCGCCGCACCGCGCGGCTCGTCGCGCTGGAGGGGCGGGCCGATGCGCCCGCCGGCCTGCTCGGCTCAGCGCGGCAGGTCGGGACAGACGACGGGCGACTGGGCGGCCTTGAAGGTGTGGGTCTCGGTGGTGCCGTCGGCGAGGTCGATGGCGAGCCCGAGGGTGTCCTTGCTGACGACCACGACCTCCGCCCCGACGTTCGTGCCGTCCTCCTCCCAGACGATGCGCGCCCCGGACACCCAGCGCCAGGGCGCGAGGCGATAGGTCTCGACGCAACTGGTCATCACCAGGGTCCCGTCGGAGAGAAAGGCGCGCAGCGTGCCGGGCGGCACGTCGGGCGACTGGTTGAGCCAGACGCGATCGCGCAGCAGCTCCTCCATCCCCTTGTTGCCGGAGCCGGGCAGCGCCGGGCTGGGCAGCCCGACCCACGAGCATCCGGCCGGCAGGATGGCGAGCGCGACGAGCGCGAGCCGGCCGAGTTGCTGGCGACGGCGGGCTGCGGGGCGGAGCGCGGCACTGACGCCGGTCTCGGGCATCCGGGCAACGGTCATCCGGGCAACGGTCATCCGGGCAACGGGCATCCGGGCGTCGAGCGTCTGGGTATGGCGCGGCATGGCTCCTCCTGCACCCTGACGATAGCTGCTGATCGCCGCGCACGGTAGCCCGCACGGGGCGGCCGATCTGGCGGTGCCGGCGGGGTCAGCGCCGCCGCGGGCCGAAGCTCGGGGGCCGGCCGAAAGCGACGAGGCTCACCCCCTCGCGCAGCGCCCGGGGCAACTGGTCGAGCGGCAGGGCCCGCTCGCTCCCGGCGAGAACCCCGCCCTCCGCGTCGGCGGTCAGCTTCCCGCCGAACACCTCCATGAACCGCGCCGGCGTCGCGGCCACCGAGAAGGTGCCCCCGACCACCGGCCCGGCCTCGAAGCCCGCCTCGCGCCAGGCGGTGCGCAGGCGCTCGGGCCGGGTGCCGTCGCCGTTGCCGGCGACGAGCACCTGCGCCGAGATCACCTTGGGGAGTGTCCCTCTCATGCGCGTCCCCTAGCTGCCCGGTCCGCTCAGCATGTCGGCGAGGCGGGCCGCCTCGCCGGGCGTCAGCGGCGGCGATCCCGGGGAGCCGAGGCCGCGGAATTTCGCCACCATCACGGCCCGGCCGGCGTCCACGAGGCCCGCGCCCGTGGCGAGATCGCGGCCGCGGCGGGCCTTGTTGTCCTGATTGGGATGGCAGCGGCCCCGGTGCACATCGCGGGCAGTGCCGACGAGGATCGCCCGCACGTCGTGCGGCGTCAGGCTCGGGCAGGCCTGCAGCAGCAGGGCGGCCGCACCGGCGAGCTGCGGCGCCGCGGCCGAGGTGCCGCTCATCGCCGCCCAGCCGTCGTGGCTGCCGGTCTGGTCGGCATAGGGATGCCGGCCGCCGCCGCGGATGTCGTCGATGCGGCAGCCCTTCGGCATCGGCAGCAGGATGTACGCGGCCTTGGGCAGCTGGCCGACGAGGCCGCAGAGATCGGGGACGTGCCGGTGCGGATAGACATAGCCGGCGTCGAAGCCGCTGGAATAGTCCGACGCCCGCAGCCGGCCGTCGCGGTTCATGAAGACCCCGCCGGCCGAAATCACGTCCGGGTGCATTCCGGGGAAGCCGAACTCGCCGTTGCCGGAGGAGACCACGACGACGATCCCGGCGCGCACGGCGGCCGCGATGGCGGCGGCGAGGGTCAGGTCCGGCGCCTCGAGGGTAGCGGGCGGCTTGAGGTTGCCGCCCCAGCTCAGCGAGATGACATGCGGCCGCAGGCTGACCGCCACGTTGAAGGCGGCGGCGGTGTTCACCGTCGACATCTTGACCGGCAGCAGCTCGACATCCGGGGCGACGGCGAAGATGTTCGCGCTCTCGGCGGTGCCGTGGCCGTCAGTGTCGCGCGCCGGGTCGGTGGCGCCGGGGCCGAGGACGACGGGCGCCACGCGGTAGCCGTGCCGCTCGAAGAACGGATGCGCCTGATGGCCGGTGTCGACCATGGCGACGCGGATGCCGCGGCCGGTGATCCCGGCGCGGTGGGCGAGGGTGGCGCGGCTGGCCAGCGCCACGCCGTCCGGCACGTCGAGATGCCAGTAGTCGACCGTCGGCGCCACGGCGCTGGGCCGGCCCATCAGGAAGCGCGGCGCCTCGATCGCGACACCCTCGATCGCCTGGCCGAAGCGGCTGCGCGCGGTGGCGACGAGGCCGCGGCGCCGGGCGTTGCGGCAGTCGAGGAAGGTCGCGGTGGTATGCACCTGCCCGGGCTTGATGACCTCGCGTTCCTCCGCGAAGAGCGGCGCACCGAAGGCGGCGGCGAAGAGGCTCGGCGGGCCGGCGAAATTCACCGACAGCCGCTCCGGGTCAGCGCGCAGCACGGTGAAGCCGGCGCGCCTCAGCTCGTCGACGGCGCGGTCGTAGATCCGGGCCTCGGAGCGGAAGTCGTCGACCGTCGTAGCGTCGGGCCCGCTGTCCGCGTCGAACAGCGACCGCCCGCCGATCGAGTGCGGCGAGGCCTGGGCGAACACCAGTCGCGGCAGGCGCGGAGACGGCGGGACCGGGGCAGGGCGCCTCTTGCGTGCCATTCTGCGGACTTCCCCCAAGGTGATGCGACCGATCCGGCGCGGGACTAAAGACTTTGGCTCGAAACGGCGCGACCAATAGCGCGCGGGGGCAAGAGTACCAGAGCTTTGCCCGTCGCGGGAGTCCCTCCGACGGTCGCGGGGCGGAGGCCGCGGGACGCGGCCTTTGCCGCGAGAAGGGGCGCGCCGGTGCGCGCAGAGTCTTCTTTTCCGGTTCTCCGGCTGTTGCCGGAAAACGTCTGCTCTCCAGGTTTCAAGGCCGTATGAAGACCCGTCGGGTCGCGCGAGCGGCCGGGCCGCGCCGCCCGGCGCAGAGGCTTCTTGGTCGGCTAGAGCCAGCCGCCGTCCACCACCTGCGTCTGGCCGGTGATCCCCGAGGCGTCCTCCGACGCGAGAAAGACCGCCACCCGGGCGATGTCCTCGGGCACCAGACGGCGGGGCAGGCACTGGCGCTCGGCCCGCATCGCGTCGGCCTCGGGGGTGAGCCAGAGCGTCTTCTGCCGCTCGGTCATGATCCAGCCCGGAGCGATGACGTTCACCCGCACGTTGTGCCGGCCGTAGTCGCGCGCCAGCGACCGGGCGAGGCCGACCACCGCCGACTTCGCCGCCGAGTAGACCGGCATGCCGCCCATGCCGACCATCGGCACGATCGAGGACAGCGAGACGACGGCGCCGCCGCCGAGCGCCACCATGTCGGGCAGCACCGCCTGCGAGGCGAAGAACTGGTGGCGGAAGTTCGTGGCCATCCGCTCGTCGAAATAGTCGGGCTCGACCTCCTCGGTCGGGTGGCGGTCGTCGCGGGCGGCGTTGTTGATCAGCACGCCGATCGGGCCGAGCGCCGCGCGCACCGCCACGATGGCCGCGCGCAGCGCCGGGATGTCGCGCAGGTCGACCGGCTCGAACTGTGCGGTGGCGCCGTCGCCGGCCAGCCGGTCGACGAGTGCCGTGCCGGCCTCCGCGTCGAGGTCGAGAACGCCGACCCGCGCGCCCTGCGCGGCAAAGGCTTCGACGATCGCGGCGCCGATGCCGGAGGCGCCGCCGGTGACGATGACGGTCTTGTCGCGCAGGTCGGGGTAGATCGCGGGCATTCGGAGTCTCTGTCCTTGGATTACATGGCTTCGGCGAGCAGGCGGCGATAGTCGGACGCGCTGGCCTCGCGGGGGTTGGTGGCGTGGCTGTGGTCGGCAAGGGCGCGCTCGATCACCAGGTCGAGCCGATCGGGAGTGACACCGAGCGCGGCAAGACCGGCGGGCAGGCCGAGGCGTCGGTTGAGCCCGGCGATGGCCTCGGCGAGGTCGGTTGCCGCGGCGAGCCCCATCGCCGCGGCCAGCCGGCCGAGCTTCTCCCCGGCCGCCGGGGCGTTGAAGCGCAGCACCGGCGGCAGGAGCAGGGCGTTGAGTGTGCCATGGTGCAGCTTCAGGTCGCCGAGGCTGCCGAGGGCATGGCTGAGCGAGTGGATGGCGCCGAGGCCCTTCTGGAACGCGAGGCCGCCCTCGAGGGCACCCATCATCAGCTCGGTGCGGGCGGGAAGATCGCGCGGGCTTGCTACGGCGGTCTCGAGGCTGGCCCAGATCCGACCGGCGCCATCGAGGCCGATCGCCTCGGCGGGCGGATTGAGCCGGGGCGAGAGGTAGGTCTCGATGCAGTGCGACAGCGCGTCGAGCCCGGTCGCGGCCGTGAGCCCGGCGGGCAGGCCGAGGGTCAGCTCGGGGTCGCAGATCGCGCGCCGGGGGATCAGGTGCGGGCTGATGAAGCCGAGCTTGCGGCCGTCGTCGAGGCTGAGCAGCGCGGCGCGCCCGACCTCGGCGCCGGTGCCCGCGGTGGTCGGAATGGCGATGACCGGCGCCACCGGCCCGATCCGCGCGATGCCGCCGAGGATCGCGGCGTAGCCCTCGAGCGGGCCGTCGTGGGTGGCGAGCAGCGCCACGCCCTTGGCGAGGTCGATGGGCGAGCCGCCGCCGAGTGCCACGATGCCGTCGCAGCCGTCGCCCCGGTAGAGCGCCAGCGCGGCGTGGACCGCCGCCTCGGTCGGGTTTGGCGGCGTGTCGAGAAAGCGCGCGCCGGCCGGCATCAGCGGCTGCACCCGGTCCAGAAGGCCAGTGGCGGCGAGGCCGCGGTCGGAGACGAGCAGCGGCCGGGTGATGCCCAGCTCGGCGCAGGCCGGGGCGAGCGAGGCGATCTCGCCCGGGCCGAAGTCGATGGCCGTGAGGTAGGTGATGCGGGCCACGGGTCAGGGCCTCGCCCGGGCGGGCCCGCAGTCGGTCTGGCGCATGGACGTCCCCCCTTGATCGCGCGGATTGGTTCCGCGTCCGGCTGGCCGCGATGCTGCGGCTCGGCGGCGGAATGTCAAGGGAGGGCGCCGGGGCCGGCGCCGTGCGAGTGGCATGTGTCCTCAGGCACCGTCCGAAATTCGATGGCGGAGGTCCGGCGCGGGACCGTCGTGCACCCGGGAGACCGACGCACCGGGCGCGAAGGGACCGGATGGGCCCGGCCTGCGGCGTGTCCGCACATCCGCTCAGGCCAGCGTGCGGCGGGTCTCGGCGCGCATGTTGACGAGGTTGCCGACGATGATGATCGCGGCGCCGACGAAGACCGAGAGGCGCAGGTCCTCGCCGTAGACCACCGATCCGACCACCGTGATGAGCGGCAGGCGCAGGAATTCCATCGGTGCGACGATCGTCGCCGGCGCGTGGCCGAGGGCGGAGGTAAGGGAGTAGTGGGCGGAGAGGCCGGTCACGCCGACGACGGCGATCCACGGCAGCAGGTGCGCGGAGGGAAGCGGGATGCCGCCCGGGGCCGAGAGGGCGAGGCTGAGCAGGCCCTGGATCAGCGTCATCCAGAACATGACGCAAAGCACGCTGTCGTGGGCCATGATCCGCTTGGTGAAGATGGTGTTGAGCGCGAAGCAGACGGCGGCGACGAGGGCTGCGGCGTGGCCGGGGCCGAGCGTCGAGCTGCCGGGCTGGGCGACGACGAGCACGCCGATGAAGCCGAGGAGCGCGCCAAGGAGGCGCGTCCGTGTCAGCCGCTCGCCGAGCAGGATCGGCGCGAGCAGCGCGACCCAGATCGGATTGGTGAACTCCAGCGCCACCAGCTGGCTGAGCGGGACGAGGGTCAGCGCGAAGAACCAGAGGTTCTGGCCGGCATAGTGGAAGAGGTTGCGTTTCAGGTGCAGCCCGACGTGCCGGGTGCGGATCTGGCCGAGCCCGGCGGGGCTGGCGGCGAGTGCGACGAGGACGATGGCGAAGCCGATGCCCGAGCGGTAGAGCATCAGCTCGAAGGTGTTCATCTCGACCTGGATCGTGCGGCCCGCGACCGCCATCGCCACGAACGAGACGATGGCGCCGAGCATCCAGAGGCCGGCCTTGAGGAGATTTGCCTGCTGCATGGGCAGCGGCATACTCCCGGTGGCCCGCGGACGGAAGAGCCCCGCGGGCAGGCCATGGATCCCGCGTGCAATGTCGCGGGCGGGCGGGCGTGGCGCGCGGGGGCGGCGTTGCGGAGGGGGCTTTCCGCCCCCTCCTGGCCTGCGGCCAGTTCACCCCCGAGAGTACTTTTCGCCGAGAAAAAGCACTGGGCATGGGCGGCAGAAGGGGCGTTGCCGGCGACCGCTGCCGTGCCTATCACTGAAGGCTGTCCCTGTCTGGAAGAGGCCCATATGGCCGATGTGTCCCACGCCGCGGAGGTGGCCGCGCATGGTCCCGACCTGGTGAGCATCGTCGTGCTGCTCGCCGCGGGGGTGATCGGCGTGCCGCTGTTCAGGCGGCTGGGCCTCGGATCGGTGCTCGGCTATCTGGCGGCGGGGCTGGTGATCGGGCCGTTCGGGCTCGGGCTCTTTTCGGATCCGCAGACCATCCTGCAGGTCGCCGAACTCGGCGTGGTGCTGTTTCTCTTCGTCATCGGGCTCGAGATGCAGCCGTCGCGGCTCTGGTCGATGCGCGGCGAGATCTTCGGGCTCGGGGTGGCGCAGGTCGGGGTGTGCATGCTGCTGCTCTGGACGGTCGGGCTGGCGCTCGGCTATCCGGTGGCCGTCGCCCTGATCTCCGGCACCGGCTTCGTGCTGACGTCGACCGTCATCGTCATGCAGATGCTGGAGGAGCGCGGCGGCCTGAACGCGCCGGCGGGGCGGCGGATCGTCGCGATCCTCCTGCTCGAGGATCTGGCGATCGTGCCCCTGCTCGCGCTCGTCGCCTTTCTCGCGCCCGGGGGCGGGGCGGCGACGCCAGCTGAGCGGTTGCAAGGGGTCGCGGTCGGCCTCGCCGCCATCGCGGCGCTGATCGCGGCGGGGCGCTGGCTGCTCGACCCGCTGTTCCGGGTGCTGGCGAATGCGCGGGCGCGCGAGGTGATGACGGCGGCGGCGCTGCTGGTCGTGCTCGGGGCCGCGCTCGTGATGCAGCGCGCCGGGCTCTCGATGGCGATGGGGGCGTTCCTCGCCGGGGTCATGCTGTCGGAGTCGACCTATCGCCACCAGCTCGAGGCGGACGTCGAGCCATTCCGCGGCATCCTGCTCGGGCTGTTCTTTCTCAGCGTCGGCATGTCGCTCGACCTCGCGGTGGTGGCGCGCAACCTGTGGCTGATCCTGCTCGGGGTCGTGAGCTACATGGGGCTGAAGGCGCTCGGCATCTACGCGGTGGCGAGGCTGGCGCGCGCGTCCCATGCCGAGGCGCTGGAGCGGGCGGTGCTGATGATCCAGGGCGGCGAGTTTGCCTTCGTGCTCTATGCCTCGGCGGTGGGCGTCGGGCTGCTGTCGCGGGAGGAGAGCGCCAATCTCGCCGCCATCATCATCCTCTCGATGGCGGCGACGCCCCTGCTCGTGCTCCTGCACGACCGCCTGGCGGCGCGGCGGTCGGTGGCACGCGACGGGCTCGAGGCGCCGGACGGGCTCCGGGGCAGCGCGCTCATCATCGGCTTCGGCCGCGTGGGCCAGATCGTCAGCCAGCCGCTGCTGGGCAAGGGCTGCTCGATCAGCATGATCGAGACCGACCCGGAGATGATCGCAGCGGCGGCGGAGTTCGGTTTCAAGGTTCACTACGGCGACGGCACGCGCCTCGACATCCTGCATGCCGCCGGCGCCGCCGAGGCCGGGGTGATCGTGGTCTGCGTCGACGATCCCGCCACGCAACTGCGCATCGTCGAGCTGGTGAAGTCCGAGTTCCCGCTGGTGCCGGTGCTGTCGCGGGCGTTCGACCGGCAGGCCGCGCTGGCGCTGGCGGGGGCGGGCGTGGATTTCCAGGTGCGCGACACCTTCGAGGCCGCGCTGGCGCTGGGCGAGCAGGCGATCCGCCAGCTCGGCGCCGACCCGGAGCTGGTGCCCGAGATCATGCGCGACGTGCGCGAGCGCGACGCGGAGCGTTTCGAGCGGCAGCTGGTCGGCGGCATCCGCGCGGCGCGCGACCTGATTCGCGGCAACCTGCCCGGATGGCAGGGCAACCGGCCGCGCGCAGACGATGGACTGACGAAATCGCTGGAGAGTTGACGATGACAGGCAGGCAAGCGGCGCTGGTCCGCGACCGAGGCGCAGCCGGAGCGGGGCGGGTGGCCTTCGTCGAGCTGTTCTATGATCTGGTGTTCGTGTTTGCGATCACCCAGCTCTCGCATCTGCTGCTGCACCACTACACGCTGCTTGGGGCGGTCGAGACGGCGGTCCTGCTGCTGGCGGTCTGGTGGGTGTGGATCTTCACGACGTGGGCGCTGAACTGGCTCGATCCCGAGGCGATCCCGGTGCGGGTCATGCTCTATGCCTCGATGCTGCTCGGGCTGTTCATGTCGATGGCGATCCCCGAGGCGTTCGGCGAGCGCGGGCTGGTCTTTGCGCTTGCCTTCGCGGGGATGCAGGTGGGGCGCAGCCTGTTCACCATGGTCATTCTGCGCCGGGCAGCGCCGGAAAATGCCCGCAACTTCCAGCGGATCAGCATCTGGCTCGCGGTGTCCGGCGTGGTCTGGATCATCGGCGGGCTGGCGGCGCCGGAGGTGCGCCTGCCGATCTGGCTGATTGCGCTGGCGATCGAGTATCTCGGGCCGGTCTTCGCGTTCTGGACCCCGGGCCTCGGACGGTCGACGACGGACGAGTGGCGGGTGCTCGGCGGCCATATTGCCGAGCGCTGCGGTCTGTTCGTCATCATCTGCCTCGGCGAGACCCTGCTGGTGAGCGGCGCGACCTTCGCCGAGGCGGAATGGACGGGGACGGGCCTCGCGGCCTTCCTCGCCGACTTCGTGTCGTCCGTGGCGATGTGGTGGGTCTATTTCAACGTCGGCCACGAGCGGGCGGCGCATCTGATCGAGCATCACGATGATCCGGGCCGGGTGGCGCGGCTGGCGTTCACGTATGCGCATATTCCGATCATCGCCGGCATCGTCCTGTCGGCCGTCGCCTCGGAACTCATCATCGCCGAGCCCGCGCACCATGTGACCGCCGGGCAGGCAGCGGCGATCATCGGCGGGCCGGCGCTGTTTCTCGCGGGGAACGCCTGGTTCAAGACGGTGACGGGCCGCTGGACGCCGCTGTCGCATCTGGTGGGGCTCGGGCTGCTCGCGGCGCTCGCGGTCATGTCGACGGCGCTGACGCTGCTCGGGCAGGGGCTGCTCGCGGCGGTGGTGATGGTGGTGGTCGCTGCGTGGGAGGCGATCTCGCTGCGGCCGAGCCGGGCCGAGGCGTGAGGTGAGCGCGCCGCTCGAGATCTTCCTCGTCGCCCCGCCCGGCCTCGAGCCGGTGCTGGCCGAGGAGGCCCGGGCAGCGGGGTTCGCGCCGGCGGAGGCGGTGCCGGGCGGGGTGCGCATCGCCGGTGGCTGGCCCGAGGTCTGGCGGGCCAATCTCGAGCTGCGCGGGGCGACGCGGGTGCTGGTGACGATCGGGGCGTTCCGGGCGCTGCACCTCGCGCAGCTCGACAAGCGCGCGCGCCGGTTCCCGTGGGGCGAGGTGCTGCGGCCGGACGTGCCGGTGCGGGTGGAGGCCAGCTCGACGCGCTCGAAGATCTACCACGCCGGGGCCGCGGCCGAGCGGGTGGCGCGGGCGATCCGCGAAGAGCTGGGCGCGCCGGTGGCGGACGACGCGCCGGTGGTGGTGCGGGTGCGGCTCGACGACGATCTCTGCACGCTCGGCGTCGACAGCTCGGGGGAGTCGCTGCACAAGCGCGGCCACAAGGTCGCGGTCGGCAAGGCGCCGATGCGCGAGACGCTGGCGGCGCTGTTCCTGCGGCAGTGCGGCTATGCCGGGACCGAGCCGGTGGTCGATCCGATGTGCGGCTCCGGCACGTTCGTGATCGAGGCGGCGGAGATCGCCCGCGGCCTGCTGCCCGGGCGGTCGCGGCGTTTCGCGTTCGAGCATCTGGCGACCTTCGAGCCGGCCGCCTGGGCGCGCCTGAGGGACCGCCCGGCGCGGCCGGTGCCCGCGTGGCGGTGCCTGGGGGCGGATCGGGATGCGGGTGCGATCCGCATGGCCGAGGCGAACGCCGGGCGGGCGGACGTCGCGGACGCCATCGCGTTCCAGCGGCAGGCGATCTCGGATCTGGTGGCGCCCGACGGGCCGAAGGGCCTCGTCATGGTCAATCCGCCCTATGGCGGGCGGATCGGCGAGCGCGAGCTGCTGCGCGGGCTCTACGGCACGCTCGGCAAGGTACTGCGCGCCGGGTTTTCCGGCTGGCGCGTCGGCATCGTCACGAGCGAGCCGGCGCTCGCGCGCGCCACCGGCCTGCCGTTCCTGCCGCCGCTGCCGCCGGTGCCGCACGGCGGGCTGCGGGTCGGGCTGCACCGCACCGGGCCGCTGCCGTGAGCGCGCGCTCAGGCGATGAGGACCGCGATCCCGATCACCAGGATGAGGCCGACCACGGCGAGGATGCCGCCGCGGAAGCGGGCCATGACGTCGCGGGTCTTGCCCATGCGGATGATCTCCCCGGTGGCTTCAGGTCATGACATCTCGAGCGCGGCGGTGATCGCGCGCGCGAGAACGGCGGAGTCATAGGGCTTGCGCACCACCGGCGCCGCGGTGAAGCCGCCGGCGATCAACGCCTCGTCGCCGTAGCCGGTCGCGAAGATGAAGGGGATGCCGGCGGCGGCCAGCTCCTCGGCGAACGGCATCGAGGTATCCTGGCCGAGGTTGACGTCGAGAACCGCCACGTCGGGACGGGCGTCCGCGAGGCGGCGGCGCGCATCGGCGACCGTCGAGGCTGTGCGCACCGCCGCGACGCCGAGCCGTGCGAGCATGTCCTCGACGTTGACCGCAATGAGCATCTGGTCCTCGAGCAGAAGCACGTCGAGGCCGGGTGGCAGGGCCGCGGGCGCATCGGGCGCGGCCGCGGCGCTCTTCGGCCAGTCGAGACGCGCCGAGCTGGCCGCCGAGACGTGCCGCGCCGGCAGCACGAAGCGCGCCGCCAGCCCTTCCGGGCGATAGTCAACGTCGCTCTCGCCGCCGAGGTCGAACGGGATGCTGCGCCGGATCAGCGCGCTGCCGAAACCGGCGCGGCTCGGCGCCCGGACGGGCGGACCGCCCCGCTCGCGCCAGTTGATTTCAACGGCCCCCGTGTCCGTCATTGTCCAGCCGATCTCGACCCCGCCGCCGGGCACCGAGAGGGCGCCGTACTTTGCCGCGTTAGTCGCCAGCTCGTGCAGCATCAGCGCCATGACCGAGAAGGCGCGCGCGTCGAGCCAGACGGGCGGGCCGTCGATCGTCACCACCGCGCCCTGGCCGCGATAGGGGCCGAGCTCGGCGGCCAGCAGGTCGGCGAGCGTGCCGCCGCCGTCGCCGCGCACCACCTGGTCGTGGGCATAGGCGAGCGCCTGGATGCGGCCCGAGAGCGAGGCAACGTAGTCCTCGATCGAGCGCCCCGGCGCCGCGGGACCCGCCACCAGCGACTTGATGACCGCGAGGATGTTCTTGACCCGGTGGTTCAGCTCCTCGTTCAGCATCCGCTGGCGGAACTCGGCCTTGCCGCGCTCCTCGGCCATCACCTCGTTGTGGCGCAGGACGATCTCGACGGCGGCCGCGCGGGTTGCCTCGGCGATCTCGCGGTCGGCTTCGGTCCAGGGCTGCGCCTGCCGGTCCACCGTCTGCTTCCAGACCGCGAAGCTGGTCCGCGGGGTCAGCCGGTCGCCGAGCGGCCCGGTGCGATAGGATTTCCGCGGATCGCCGGCCCATTCGAGCGTTTCGACCAGCTCCTTGCGGAAGAAGAAGAAATGGTCGCGCGGCAGCTGCGACAGCGGGATCGCCAGCACGCCCGAGGCGGCGGCATGGTACGCCTCGGCCGCGGGGTGGGCCTGCGGCAGGCGATGGGTCGACCAGACCCGGCCTTCCGCCACCGTCTCGACGAAGCGCGCCAGCTCGGGGATCGCCGCGGGGGGCGGGGTCGAGCCCGCGGCGCTCCAGCGCCCGTTCATCCACAGGCCGACCCCGTCGCAGGGCATGAGCCGGCGCAGCTCGTCGAGGTTTTCGCGGAGCAGCGCGTCGATTTCCGGCTGCTGCGAGGCGCGGCGCAGGAAGCGGTCGAGGGTGCGGCGGGCCTCGGCGGCGGAGTCGAGGTTGCGCTTCTGCTTCAGCGTGTGGAGCTGCAGCGAGAAGTACTGGCCGAACAGCTCGGCCGCCACCCGGTCGGCCATCGGCAGCACGCGGGGGGCGTAGTGATGGCAGGCGATGAGCCCCCAGAGGCGTCCCTCGATGAGCACCGAGACCGACATGGACGCCGCGACACCCATGTTGCGCAGATACTCGCAATGGATCGGCGACACGCTGCGCAGGTGGGCGTGCGAGAGGTCGAGCGGATCGCCGGCGGCGTCGATCTCGGGCACGATCGGCACGCGCGGGTTGGCGGCGTCGGAGATGATGCGCAGGGTGTTGCGCAGGTAAAGCTCGCGCGCCTGCTGCGGGATGTCGCTTGCCGGGAAGTACTGGCCGAGGAAGCTCTCGAGCCCCGGCCGGCGGGTTTCGCCCACGACCTTGCCCGAGCCGTCGGCCTCGAAGCGGTAGACCATCACCCGGTCGTAGCCGAGCACGGCGTGGGCGAGGCGCGCCGCGCGGGCGATCAGGGCGTCGACGTCGCGCAGGCCGCTGATCCGGCCGATCAGCTCGCGGGCGCGATGCAGCGGGTGGGGCAGGTCGCCCGGCGGCTCGAACTCGATGATCGAGTGCCCCCGCAGGCGGTGGGCGGCCACGTCGAACACGCCGCCACGGGTCTCGAGGCCGAGCATCAGCGCGGGCCGGCCGTCCTCGGTGACGCCGGTCAGGGCGTTGCGCAGGTCGTGGGCCGCCTGATTGCCGACGACCTCCTCGAGCCGCTGGCCGAGGATCGGGCCCGAGGCGCCGAGCATGGTCGCCGCATTGGTCGAAATGCGCTCGATCCGGCCCGCCGATGCGTCGCAGGCGAGCAGGCAGCCGTGCGGCTGGATCGCGCCGGGGATGTGGATCGGCTCGCGGTCGCAGTTCGAGAGATCAACAGGGTCAGTCACGGATCGCGAGATTTTCCGGGGCATCGAGCCGGGTGAACGCCGCCCGGGCAGCGGCGAAGGCCGCTTCGGCGGCCGCGACCGCCTCGGCCTCGTCGAAGGCGTCGAAGCCGTCGAGGACCGCGAGGAAGCCGGTCCAGGCGTCGAGGCTCTCCGCCTGTGCCGCGAGGTGCCGCGCGCCATGCCGGGCGTCGAGGCCGATGGCCGCCGCCTGCCGCCGGAGCAGGCGGGCGCCGAGCGCGGAGCCTTCCAGGACATAGACGAGGCCGATCAGGCCGGACGTGCCGACGGGTGCCGCGAGCGCCACCGGCTCGGCCGGCATCACGCCGAGGTCGGTCATGTCGGCGTGCAGGAGCGCCGCGATCCGCGTCGGCCGCAGGCCGAACGGTGCCTCGTCGGCGATCAGCCGCTCCGCCGGCTCACGGAACGCGAGCAGCCCGCGCAGGTAGCGGCGATACTGCTCCAGGGTGTCGAGCGTGCCGACGGTCTCGTCGAGCGCCGCGTGGGCACTGGAGGTCCGGCTGCGCAGCAGGTGACGACGGGTCGAGATAGCCATGGGCTTTATCTCGGCACTCGCCGCGGCGAAGTCAATCCGAGCTGTCAGTCGTCCTCGTCGGCGGTGACGACGTTCTGCACCTGCTCGCCCCGGGGCGGCCGGCCGATCACCTCGCGCAGCTCGTCGAGCTCGATGAAGTTGTCGCACTGACGGCGCAGCTCGTCGGCGATCATCGGCGGCGAGGAGCGGATGGTCGAGACCACCGAGACGCGCACGCCCTGGCGCTGCAGCGACTCCACCAGGGGGCGAAAGTCGCCGTCCCCGGAGAACAGCACGATGTGGTCGACGTGGGGCGCCATCTCCATCGCGTCGACCGCGAGCTCGATGTCCATGTTGCCCTTGACCTTGCGCCGTCCGGTCGAGTCGGTGAATTCCTTCGCCGGCTTCGTCACCATGGCAAAGCCGTTGTAATTCAACCAGTCGACGAGCGGACGGATCGGCGAATATTCTTCGGTCTCGAGGAGAGCCGTGTAGTAGAACGCGCGAAGCAGCTTGCCCCGGCGCATGAATTCGGTGCGCAGCAGCTTGTAGTCGATATCGAACCCGAGCGCCCGTGCCGCGGCATAGAGATTGGCCCCATCAATGAACAGGGCGAGCCGTTCGTCACGGTAAAACATTGCTTTCAAATCCTCCAGAGGACGAGCGTGGGGGCGACCGGAGCCAATCGGCGTCCTTGAGGTCTTGTCTGGCTTATACGGCGGGCCGATGCTGCGCGAAAGCCCTTGGAGGATATGTTGACACACAGCCACCTTATCGCAATCGGCGCAAATCTGCCGATGCAGGGGCGGACGCCGCGCGAGACGCTGGAACTGGTGCTCGACGGGATCGCCGACGGCATGACGGTGGTGCGCCGCAGCCGGTGGTATCGGACCCCGGCGTGGCCGCCCGGGTCGGGGCCGGAGTTCATCAATGGTGCCGCGGAGATAGAGGCGGATGCCTCGCCGCAGGACGTGCTCGCGGCCCTGCACCGGATCGAGGCGCGGCTGGGTCGGACGCGGGCGGAGCGGTGGGGCCCGCGCGCCTGCGACATTGATCTTGTCGCGAGTGGTGCGGTGGTGAGCCCGGATGCCGCGACGGTGCGCGGATGGATGGAGCGCTCTGGCGCGGCGCAGCGCGAGGTTCCCCCGGGGCTGCTCCTGCCGCATCCCCGGATGCACGAGCGCGCCTTCGTCCTGGTGCCGCTCGCGGAGGTCGCGCCCGAGTGGCGCCACCCGCTGCTCGGCCGCACGGTACGCGAGCTGGTCGCGGCGCTCCCGCCCGACGCGCGGGCCGAGGTCGTTCCCCTTGCGTGAGCCTCAGCGCGCCGGCAGCGGGATGAATTCGGCCTCGTCCCCCGGCGGCAGCTGGAAGCGGCCGTGCGCCCAGTCGCCTTGCCGCCACGCCTCCTTCGCCGCCTCGATGCGCTCCTTCGACGAGGCGACGAAGTTCCACCAGATGTAGCGCGGGCCACCGAGGGTCTCGCCGCCGAGCAGCATCAGCCGGGCACCCTCCGGCCCCGCCGTCACCGACAGGCGGTCGCCGGGGCGAAAGGTCATCATCTGCATCGCCGCGAACGGCTGGCCGGCGACGACGATGCTGCCCGACACCACGTAGAGGCCGCGGTCCTCGTGCCCGTCGGGCAGCGGCAGCCGGGCGCCCGGGGCCAGCTCGACGTCGACATAGAACATCTCGGTGAAGGTCTTCACCGGCGCCCGCTCACCCCAGGCGGTGCCGAGGATCAGCCGGGCCTTCACGCCGGCGTCGTCGAAGTAGGGCAGGGCATCCTTGCCCACATGCTCGAACCCCGCGGGATCGTCCTCGGCGCGCTCCGGCAGCGCGACCCAGGTCTGGATGCCGAACAGGCTGCTCGGGTTGCGGCGCGTCTCGGCGCTGGTCCGCTCGGAATGCGTGACGCCCTGGCCCGCGATCATCCAGTTGACTGCGCCCGGGTGGATCATCTGGTTCGAGCCGAGGCTGTCGCGGTGCTGGAACTCGCCGCGGAACAGGTAGGTGACGGTCGCAAGCCCGATGTGCGGATGCGGGCGCACGTCGATGCCCTGCCCGGTCAGGAACTCTGCCGGGCCCATCTGGTCGAAGAAGATGAACGGGCCGACCATCTGCCGCTTCGGCGCCGGCAGGGCGCGGCGCACCTCGAAGCCGCCGAGGTCGCGGGCGCGCGGCACGATCAGCGTCTCGATCGAGTTCGACCGAGTCCGCGCCGGGGCAGGCGGGGTCGAGCGTCGGGTTCCAGCTCACGGCCTGCCGTCCTGCAGCAGGTCGGACCACTCCGGGTGGCGGCGGAACTGCGCCGCGGCGAAGGTGCAGAGCGGCAGCACCTTCTTGCCGGCGGCGCGGAAGTCCGCGACCGCCCTCGCCACCAGCGCCGCGCCGACGCCCTGGCCGCGAAAGGCGTCGGGCACGCCCGTGTGGTCGATGATGACGAGCCCCTCTCCGGCGCGGGTGAAGGTCATGTCCGCCTCCGCCCCGTCGGCGCGGTAGACGTAGCGGCCCTTGGAGCCGCCGTCCTCGAAGGTGATTTCGCTCGGGTCGATCGCCATGGCTTCACTCCCTTTCCGTCACTGCAGGAACTGCGCGATGGCCGGGATCTCTCCCCGGCCGATCTCGTGCCCGCCCGGCTGCCAAGCGGTGCGGACCGTGGTGCCCTGGGCACGGAGCCACGCCTCCAGCGCGCGCGTCGCCTGCGGCGGGCAGATCGGGTCACGCTCGCCCGCGGTGATGAGCACCTTGGTCGAGATCGCGGCGGGCGGCGGCGTCCACGGAATGAGCGGGTGCATCAGCACGGCGCGGTGGAACAGGTGCGGCCGGCTGAAGAGCACGCTGGCGAGGATGTTGGCGCCGTTGGAGTAGCCGAGGCCGATCACCTCGGAGGGGCGGGCGCGGGCCACCTGCGCCTCGACGAAGGCGGTCATCGCCGCGGTGCGCCGGGCGAGGTCGTCCATGTCGTACCGCCCTTCGCCGAGACGCCGGAAGAAGCGGAGCGCGCCGTGCTCGCTCACGTCGCCGCGTGCCGCGACGATGGCGCTTCCCGGCCGCAGCTCGCGGATCAGCGGCACGAACTGCGTCTCGGTGCCGCCGGTGCCGTGGAAGGCAAAGACGATCGGCCGCCCTGCGCCGATGCCCTCGGCATGATGGACGTAGCTCTCGGCGGCATCGGCGGTGTCGATCGGCATGGCTCCCGTCTCCTCGCGTGGTGGTCCCGAAGGTAGGGCCATTTCACCCGGGAGACAAACCGCCGGAGGCCAACGGTCTGTTGCCGTTCCTGCGACAGACCGGACGATGCCGGGTCCGAGAAGCAGCGCAAGGCTGACGTTTCACGCCCTGCGGCGCAACGAGCGGTATCGCTCCCCGGCGCCAATGAACGGCTGTTTGCGGAGGAAACCGGGGTGTTCCGGCGACACAGGGGCGGTGCGGCAGAGTCGGCCGCTAACCCCCCCTTAAGCTTTGCGCTTCACCTTGGTCCGGCGTCGCGTTGGCCCGAAGCAGGGCCGGAAAAGTAGCCAGGTATCCCGAGTTTGTTTCGGCGGGTTCATCCCGCTGCGTTCGGCTGCTGCGGGCCCGCCCTCCGGGGTGCGGCCTGCCCTCCGGTCCGGGGCCAGCGCGGCGCGCCCTCAGCCGCGTTCAGGGCCATTTGGCCTCGGGCGGCAGCGACATCAGCACGGCCTCGACGTTGTGCCCGGTTTCCAGCCCGAACTTCGTCCCCCGGTCATAGACCAGATTGAACTCGGCATAGTGGCCGCGCTTCACCAGCTGGATCTCGCGCTCGGCGTCGGTCCATGCCTCGGCCATCCGCCGCTCGGTCAGCGCCGGGAAGATCTGGAGGAAGGCCCGGCCGACGTCCCTCGTGAACGCGAAGTCGGCCTCCCAGTCGCCACTCGACAGGTCGTCGTAGAAGATGCCGCCGACGCCCCGCGCCACGCCTCGGTGGCGGATGAGGAAGTAGTCGTCCGCCCAGGCCTTGAAGCGGGGGTAGTACTCCGCATCGTGCCGGTCGCAGGCGGCCCGCATCGCGGCGTGGAAGTCGGCCGTGTCCTCGGCGACCTCGATCATCGGGTTGAGATCGGCGCCGCCGCCGAACCACCAGGCCCCCGGGGTCCAGAACATCCGGGTGTTCATGTGGACCGCCGGCGTCCGGGGCGAGCGCATGTGCGCGACGAGGCTGATCCCCGAGGCCCAGAACCGCGGGTCCTCGGCCAGCCCGGGGATTTCCCGGCGCGCGGTCAGGCTGTGCTGGGCCGGCGCGGCGAGCTGGCCGTGGACGGTGGAGATGTTTACCCCCACCTTCTCGAAGACCCGGCCGCCGCGCATCACCGACATGACGCCGCCGCCGCCTTCACCGCCCTCGCGCAGCGTCGGCTTGCGCTCGAACCGCCCGGCCGGCAGGCCGGCGAACGGCCCGTCGCCCTGGGCATCCTCCAGCGCCTCGAACGCCGCGCAAATCCGGTCGCGCAGCTCCTCGAACCAGAGCGCCGCCCGCGCCTTCTCGGCTTCGCCGATCGCTACCATGCCGCCCACCGTGTCCAAAGCCGACTCCATCTCTCCGCCTCGCTTAAGTCGCATGGGGCGCGCGTTGTCCAGCGAGGCGTTGCGGGTCCGCGATCTGGCACCCGCCCGGCGCAAGGCCCCTGCGACGCGGGCAGCCGCCAGGGCTCGGGCGAAAATGCGCCTGCGGGCCTCGGGCGCCCTCGCGCCATCCGCCGCCTTCGGCTAGCGTCCCGCCCCGAAGCGGCGCTCGCCCGTCTCGGCGGGGGGTGCCGGTCGTACACTTCAGCAGCGCCCGCGCCGCTCCCACCCCTCGCCGCGAGACCCCAAGCTCATGTCGACGCTGCTCTCTCCCTACGTCCTGCCGATCCTGATGCTGATCGCCTCGAACGTCTTCATGACGTTCGCCTGGTACGGCCACCTGCGCTTCTCCACGTCGCCGCTCTGGATGGCGGTGATCGCCTCGTGGGGCATCGCGTTCTTCGAGTACTGGCTCGCGGTCCCCGCGAACCGGATCGGCCACACGGTCTATTCCGCGGCGCAGCTGAAGACGATGCAGGAGGTCATCACCCTCACCGTCTTCGCCGCCTTCTCGGTGCTCTACCTGAAGGAGCCGCTGACCTGGAACCACGCGGCCGGCTTTGCCCTCATCGCCTGCGGCGCGGCGCTGATCTTCAAGTGGTAGGGGCGGCGACGTTCGCCACCTCGTAGTCCGCCGGCACCGACTGCGCGTTGACCTGCCGGGCGTTCGGCAGGTCATTGCCCTCGGCCTTTGCCCGCACCGTCTCCTCGTCCATCCCGTAGCCCTGCCAGCGCGCGGTGAGCCGGCGGGCCAGTTCGTCCTCCGGCACGCGCAGGAAGACCGTGCGGTCGAACAGCGGCCCGAGCTGCGACCAGGCGGGATCGTCGAGCAGCAGATAGTTGCCCTCGACCAGCACCAGCCGCACGGCCGCCGGGATGATGCGTGCGCCGGCGCGCGCGATCTCGATCGAACGGTCGAAGACCGGCACGGCCACGTCGCGCCCGTCGTCGGCGCGCAGCCGCGCCAGCATCGCGGCAAAGCCGTCGACGTCGAAGGTATGCGGCGCGCCCTTGCGCGCCCGGTGGCCGCGGGCGTTCAGCACGATGTCGTCGTAGTGATAGCCGTCCATCGGCAGCACCTCGACCGCAACCCGCCCGGCCAGCGCCGCATGGAGCTGCTCGGTGAACGTGCTCTTGCCCGAGCCCGGCGGGCCCGCCACGGCGACGAGGCGCCGGGCCGCGCCCTGTTCCGCGGCGAGCAGGGCGGCGAGCCCCGCGAGATCGACCGTCTGCGTCATCCGTCTGCCCCCTCCGGCCCCTCCCGGGCCGTTTGCGCAAGCTCTCCCGGATCGGGCGGCGCGGCGCAAGCCTCCTTGCGCCGCGCCAAACCGCGACCTACCCTCCGGGGACGGGGAGATAGGGTTCCCCTCGTAACCGCCCCTCGGGGCTGACGACTCCTGTCCGCGATGTCCGGGGCGGGCGTCCGCCATGCCCGCCGCCTGATCCTCGGGGAAGCGCGCATGTCGTTCACCTCCTGCCTCATCGTCATGCTGGGCGGTGCCCTCGGCACCCTCGGACGCTACGTCGTGTCCGTGCTCGCGGCGCCGATCAGCCGCAACCTGCCGTGGGGCACGATCCTCATCAACGTCAGCGGCTCGTTCCTCATCGGCCTGTTCGGCACGCTGACGCTGGCCTCGGGACGCTACCCGGTGTCCGAGAACCTGCGGCTGTTCGTGATGATCGGCATCTGCGGCGGCTACACCACCTTCTCCTCGTTCAGCCTGCAGACGCTCGACCTGCTGCGGGCCGGGCATCCCGCGCGGGCGGGGATGAACATCGCCGTCTCGGTCGTCACCTGCATCGCCTTCGTCGCCCTCGGCCATGCCCTCGGCGCGCGCCTGAACGGCGGGGCCAGCGCCATCGCACAGGCGGCGATCGAGGAGGAGGCGTGAAGGGGGTGACTCGGACGGCACTTTCCTGTACCAAGACGCCACCGAAACCCCCTGAGAAGGCACCTCGCATGAAGCCAACCTGGTCCTCCGCGCTGATCTGACCGGCCTGGACCAGTGGGCCGGATGGCCCGCGCTTCCTGCACTGCCTCGCTCTCCGTCTCAGGGTCTCCCCGCATGTTCCGTTTCTTCGAGGCGCTCGTCGACCCCTACGCGCCCTACGCCGAGCGCGAAACGCCGCCCTCCCGGCTCTGGCCGTTCCTGAACGCCTACCTGAAGCCCGCCCGCAAGGTGATGGCCTTCACCATCGTCTCGGTCTTTGCCGTGGCGCTGGTCGAGATCTGGCTCATCTGGTACGCCGGCCGCATCGTCGACGTGCTCGGCGACACCGCGCCTGCCGAGGTCTGGACGCGCCATGGCGTCGAGTTCCTGATCGTCGCGGCCTTCATCCTCGTCGCCCGGCCGCTGATCCAGACCGTCTCGGCGGCCCTGCTCAACCAGTCGCTGATGCCGAACGTCGGCACCATCGTGCGCTGGCGGGCGCACCGGCACGTGCTGCGCCAGTCGGTCGGCTGGTTCCAGAACGACTTTGCCGGGCGCATCGCCAACCGGATGATGCAGACCGCGCCGGCGGTGGGCGAGGCGACGTTCCAGACCTTCGACGCCATCGTCTATGCGATCGTCTACCTCGCCGGCGCGCTCTGGCTCTTGTCGGGCACCGACCTGCGCCTCGCGCTGCCGCTCGTCGTCTGGCTCGGGCTCTACGTCTGGCTGGTCGCCTGGACGATCCCGCGCGTGGGGCGGGCGTCGAAGGCGTTCTCGGACGCGCGCTCGGCGATCACCGGCCGCATCGTCGACAGCTACACCAACATCCAGTCGGTGAAGCTGTTCGCCCACACCCGCACGGAAGAAGCCTACGCCGACGAGGCGATCGAGCACGCGCGTCGCACCTTCATGGACCAGATGCGCGTCATCACGCTGATGGACCTCGGGCTGACCGTGCTGAACGGTCTGCTCATCGTCGCGGTGATTGGCCTCGCCCTGGTGCTCTGGCAGGGCGGGAACGCGTCGATCGGCACGGTTGCGGCCGCGTCGGCCCTGACGCTCCGGCTGAACGCGATGACCGGCTGGATCATGTGGTCGCTCTCGTCGCTGTTCCAGAACGTGGGCGTGATCCGCGAGGGGCTCGAGACCATCGGCCAGCCGGTCGACCTGACCGATGCGCCCGACGCGACCGAACTGCGGGTGACGGCGGGCGAGATCGTTTTCGATCACGTGCGCCACCACTACGGCCGCGGCTCCGGCGGGCTCGCCGACGTGGCGCTGACGATCCGGCCGGGCGAGAAGGTCGGGCTGGTCGGGCGCTCGGGCGCGGGCAAGTCGACGCTCGTCAACCTGCTGCTCCGCTTCTTCGACGCCGAGGGCGGCGCGATCCGCATCGACGGCCAGGATCTCCGCGCCGTCACGCAGGATTCGCTGCGCAGCCGGATCGGCATGGTGACGCAGGATCCTTCGCTGCTGCACCGCTCGGTGCGGGCGAATATCCTTTATGGCCGGCCCGATGCCTCGGAGGCCGAGATGGTGGCCGCCGCCGAGCGGGCCGAGGCGCACGACTTCATCCTCGGCCTCGAGGACGGCGGCGGGCGCGCCGGCTACGACGCGCATGTGGGAGAGCGCGGCGTGAAGCTGTCGGGGGGCCAGCGGCAGAGGATCGCGCTCGCCCGCGTCATCCTGAAGGACGCGCCGATCCTCGTGCTCGACGAGGCGACGAGCGCGCTCGACTCCGAGGTCGAGTCCGCGATCCAGGAAACGCTCTACGGCGTGATGCAGGGCAAGACGGTGATCGCGATCGCGCACCGGCTCTCGACCATCGCCCGGATGGACCGCATCGTCGTGCTCGACCGCGGCCGGATCGTCGAGGAGGGCCCGCACGAGCAGCTGCTCGCCGCGGGCGGCCTCTATGCCCGGCTCTGGTCGCGGCAGTCGGGCGGCTTCCTCGACCTCTCGCCCGAGGTCGCGGGCGAGCCTGTGACGAGCGCAGCGGAATGAGCCCGCACCGCGGGGCGCGGCAAGGCGCTTCCCATCCCGGCGGTTGTCGGCGATAACCCCGGCCGCAACCGCCGAAGGCCCGAGCCCATGCACGACATCCGCCTGATCCGCGAAGCCCCCGATGCCTTCGACGCCGCGCTCGCGCGGCGCGGGCTGGCGCCGGTGTCGTCGGACATCCTCGCGATCGACGAGGGCCGCCGGGCGCGCATCGCCGCCGCCGAGACGGCCCTTGCCGAGCGCAACGCCGCGAGCCGCGAGGTCGGCGCCGCGAAGGCCAAGGGGGACGAGGCCGAATTCCAGCGGCTGCGCGCGCTCGTCGCCGACAAGAAGGACGAGATCGGCCGGCTCGAAGCCGAGGCAGGCGCTGCCGACACCGCCCTGCGCGACCTGCTGATGGGCATCCCGAACCTTGCCTACGACGACGTGCCCGACGGCGCCGACGAGGCCGGCAACGTCGAGGTGCGCCGCTGGGGCACCCCGCGGGCGTTCGAGGGCAAGCCGCTCGAGCACTACGAGATCCCCGCGGCGAAGGCCGGCTTCGACTTCGAGGCGGCGGGGCGTCTCTCGGGGGCGCGCTTCGTCGTGCTTCGCGGCGGGCTGGTGCGGGTGCATCGGGCGCTGGCCCAGCTGATGCTCGACACCCACGTCGAAAAGCACGGCCTGACCGAGATGTGGACGCCGGTGCTGGTGCGCGACGAGGCGATGCTCGGCACCGGCCAGCTGCCGAAATTCGCCGAGGACAGCTATCAGACGACGAATGGCTGGTGGCTGATCCCGACGTCGGAGGTGACGCTGACCAACCTCGTCGCCGGCCAGATCGTCGAGGACGCGCGCCTGCCGCTCCGGATGACGGCGCACACCCAGTGCTTCCGCTCCGAGGCAGGCTCGGCCGGCAAGGACACCGCCGGAATGCTGCGCCAGCACCAGTTCGAGAAGGTCGAGATGGTGTCGATCACCCGCCCGGAGGAAAGCCGCGACGAGCAGGAGCGCATGGTCGGCTGCGCCGAGGCGATCCTGCAGGCGCTGGGGCTGCCCTATCGCGTCATCGTGCTCTGCACCGGCGACATGGGCTTCGGCTCGCGGCGCACCTACGACCTCGAGGTCTGGCTGCCGGGGCAGGGCACCTATCGCGAGATCTCGTCCGTGTCGGACTGCGGCGACTTTCAGGCGCGGCGGATGAATGCCCGCTTCCGTCGCGAGGAGGGCGCCCGGCCGGAATTCGTCCACACGCTGAACGGCTCGGGTCTCGCGGTCGGCCGGACGCTGATCGCCATATTGGAAAACGGGCAGCAGGCGGACGGGTCCGTCACGCTTCCCGAGGCGCTCCGGCCCTACCTCGGTGGCCGCAGCCAGCTTACGCCGACGGGCGATCTCGCCTGACGCTGAGGCGAGATCGCGGTTAACGCCGCAGCGTCCCTGATCGCGAGCCGACGCGCGTGCCTCCTGTCACCGGAAGGGGGCGCGCTGCCGCGTGGTTGGCGCCGCCGCGGCGGGCGCCGGCGCCTGGCCTTCCTCTTGCTGAAAATATTCCCGCCGGAGGCGTCGCGACGCCGCAACCCGCGCGGCGCTAGGCCCCGTAGGTCTCGTCGAGCGCATACCCCGACGACCGCACCGTGCGGATCGGATCGCGCTCGCCGCTGCGGTTGAGCGCCTTGCGCAGCCGGCCGATGTGGACGTCGACCGTGCGGATCTCGACGTAGACGTCCTGTCCCCAGACCCGATCCAGCAGCTGCTCGCGCGAGTAGACCCGCCCCGGCCGCTGCATCAGCGTGTCAAGCAGGCGGAACTCGGTGGGGCCGAGGTGGATGTCGCGCTTGCCGCGGCGGACGCGGCACTGCTGCCGGTCCAGCACGATGTCGGCAAAGGTCGCCACGTCCCCGGCCAGCGTCGGGGCGGAGCGGCGCAGCACCGCGCGCATCCGTGCCACCAGCTCGGACATCGAGAACGGCTTCGTCACGTAGTCGTCGGCGCCGACGTCGAGGCCGCGCACCCGGTCCTCCTCCTCGCCGCGGGCGGTCAGCATGATGACGGGCAGGTCGCGCGTCGCCGGGCGGGCGCGGAGCTGCCGGCAGATTTCGATGCCCGAGACGTTCGGCAGCATCCAGTCGAGCAGCACGATGTCGGGACGCTCCTCGTCGAAGGCGACGAGCGCCTCGTCGCCGTCGCCCGCCACGCGCACGCTGAACCCCTCCTTCTCGAGGTTGTACGCGAGGAGGTGGGAGATGGCCTCCTCGTCCTCGACCACCAGAACCTTGGCTGCCATCCTGACCTCCTTACTCGCGCACGAACTCGATGCCGGCCGGCTCGCCCTTGGGGCGGTCGTCGCCGAGCGACTTGCCGGTGGCGATGTAGTAGACCATCTCGGCGATATGGGTGCTGTGGTCGCCGATCCGCTCGAGGTTCTTGGCGATGAACATCAACTGGGCCCCGGCGCCGATCAGCCGGCTGTCCTCCACCATGTACGTCACCACCTCGCGAAAGATGGCGTTGTACATCTCGTCGAGCTCGACGTCCTGATTCCAGACCTGCACCGCCAGATCCACGTCGCGCGCCGCGTGGGCGTTCAGCACGTCCGAGAGCTGGCTGAGGGTCTGGCGGCCCATGCGGACGATCGACGCGGTGGGTTTGATCGGCCGGGCGGACGACAGCGGGATTGCCCGCTTCGCGACATTCTTCGCCAGATCGCCGATCCGTTCCAGCGTCGAGGCGATCTTCATCGCGGCGATCAGCACGCGCAGGTCGGAGGCGACCGGCTGGCGCTGGGCGATGAGCTTCACCACGCTTTCCTCGACGGCGATCTCCATGGCGTCGAGCACCTTGTCGCGCTCGATGACAGTGCGCGCGAGCCCGGCATCGCGCCCCTGCATCGACTCGAGCGCGCGGGAGAGCAGCTCCTCGCCGAGCCCGCCCATCTCGGAGATCCGGGCCTGGAGCTGGACGAGCTCCTCATCGAAGGCCGAGACGATGTGCACCATGGCGGTTGGTCAGCTCCTCAAGCGGGCCGCGAGTCGTGTCCGTCGGCCGAGTCGGGCGCGTCCACCGAGTCGGGCGCGCCTGCCTTGCCACAGATATGGGACAGTTTCGTGACGCTGGCAGCCCCTGGCCCGAGCTGTCGTCCGCGCCCGGCCGGGGAGGCAGCCTTTGCCGCCACAAGGCGCGCGCGGGTGCGCGCAGAGTCCTCTTTTCCGGCTGTTGCCGGACGCGCGCGTCGTGGGCGAAAGGGAGCGGCCTACTCCATCGCCTCCAGCTCGTCGATCATGCCGGAGATGAGCGACAGGCCCTTGTCCCAGAACGTCGGGTCGCTGGCGTCGAGGCCGAAGGGCGCGAGCAGTTCGCGGTGGTGCTGCGAGCCGCCGGCTTCGAGCAGCGCGAAATACTTGTCCCGAAAGCCCGGGTCGCCCTCCTCGTAGACCGCGTAGAGCGCATTCACCAGGCCATCGCCGAACGCATACGCATAGACGTAGAACGGCGAGTGGATGAAATGCGGGATGTAGGTCCAGAAGGTCTCGTAGCCCGGCATGAAGTCGAACGCCGGCCCGAGGCTCTCGGTCTGCACGCCCATCCAGATGGCGTTGAGATCGTCCGGCGTCAGCTCGCCCTCGCGGCGGGCGGCGTGGACGCGGCATTCGAAGTCGTAGAACGCGATCTGGCGCACCACGGTGTTGATCATGTCCTCGACCTTGGAGGCGAGGAGGATCTTGCGCGCCCTGGCGTCCGGCGCGCCCGCGAGCAGCCGGCGGAAGGTCAGCATCTCGCCGAAGACGCTGGCGGTCTCGGCCAGCGTGAGGGGCGTGGAGGACAGGAACTCGCCCTGCCCGGCCGCGAGGCGCTGATGCACGCCGTGGCCGAGCTCGTGGGCGAGCGTCATCACGTCGCGGGTCTTGCCGAGGTAGTTGAGCAGCACGTAGGGGTGCGCGTCCGTCACGGTCGGATGCGCGAAGGCGCCGGGCGCCTTGCCCGGGGTCGCCGGCGCGTCGATCCAGCCCTTGTCGAAGAACGGCTGCGCCAGCTCGGCCATGCGCGGATCGAACGCGCCGTATGCGGCGAGCACGGTCTCGCGCGCTTCCGGCCACGCGATCTTGCGGTCGTCGTCCCTGGGCAGGGGCGCGTTGCGGTCCCAGACCGCGAGCTTGTCGAGGCCGAGCCAGCGCGCCTTCAGCGCGTAGTAGCGGTGCGAGAGCTTCGGGTAGGCGGCCACCACTGCATCGCGCAGCGCCTGCACCACCTCGGGCTCGACGTCGTTCGCGAGGTGCCGCGAGGCCTGCGGGTTCGGGAACTTGCGCCAGCGGTCCTCGATCTCCTTTTCCTTGGCCAGCGTGTTGGTGACGCGGGCGAAGAACGGCAGCTTCTCGGTGAAGACGCCGGCCAGCGCCTCGGCCGCCACCTGCCGCTTGGCGCGGTCGGGATCGCTCAGCCGGTCGAGGGTCGCCTCGATCGCAAGTTCCTCGCCGTCGATCTCGAAGGTGAGGCCCGCCATCGCCTCGTCGAACAGCCGGTTCCACGCGGTGGCGCCGACGACGGACTGATCGTGGAGGAAGCGCTCCAGTTCGTCGGAGAGCTGGTGCGGCTTCATCTTGCGGATGCGCGCCAGGATCGGCCGATAGCGGGCGAGATCGGCGTTCTCGGCGAGCAGTGCGTCGAGGCGGGCGTCGTCGATGCGGTTCAGTTCGAGCGAGAAGAACACCAGCGGCGCGGAGGCGTCGGTGAGGCGCCCCTGGATGTCGCCGAACGCCTTGGCGCGATCCGCGTCGGTGGTGAGCTGGTAGTAGCGCAGCCCGGCATAGCTGCCGAGCCGGCCCGCCACCTGGTCGATGCGTTCGTTGCGCCGGATCGCCGCCAGCAGGCCGGCCGCGTCGAGCGTCGCGAGCTTGCCCTCGTAGTCGGCGGCGAAGCTGCGCGCCTCGGCCGCCAGCCAGTCGAGATCGCGGGCGATCTCGGGAGCGTCGGGCGCGGCGTAGAGGTCGGAGAGATCCCAGACGGGCAGGGTGCCGAGGTCGTCGCCGCCGGCGGGGTCGCGGGCGTCGCGGGTCAGGGTCGGGTGCATCCGTCGGGTCCTCCTCGAAGCTCGCGGCGAGACTTAAGGTCTTCGCCGCGGGCTGTCGAGGTCGGTGCGGATCACGCGCGCTTGTTGTCCAGTGCAAACGCGCCGGGGCCCGCAAAGACGAAGTAGAGGAAGACGAAGCAGAACAGGATCGCCGCGTCGCCGCCGTTGTTGACCGGGAAGAAGCTCTGCGGCGCGTGAACCATCCAGTAGGCGATCGCCATCTGGCCGGAGAGCAGGAAGGCCGCGAGCCGGGTCCAGAGGCCGATCAGCACCAGCACGCCGCCGGCGATCTCGAGCACGCCCGCGAGGCCGAAGAGCGAGAACAGCGGCGGGTGCATCTCGCTGGCGGGGAAGTTCAGCAGCTTGGCGGTGCCGTGCTCGATGAAGAGCAGCGCGGTCACGATGCGGAGGATCCCGAGCACGATCGGGGCGTAAGCCTGAAGCTGTCGCATGTCACTGTCCTTTGGCTAGCCCTTTGCGGTGTGCATGGGCGTTTTTTGTCAGGCACTCGCCTGGGTGAGGATCGCGATGTCTTCGGTCGAGAGGGTCAGCTCGGCCGCCCGCACGAGGCTCGCGAGCTGGTCGAGGCTGGTCGCGCTCGCGATCGGCGCGGTGACACCGGGCTGCGCGGCGATCCAGGCCAGCGCGATCTCGGCAGGCGCGGCGCCCGTCCGGGCCGCGACCTGATCGAGGGCGCCGAGGATCGCGAAGCCGCGCGGGGTGAGATAGTCCTTCACGCCGCCGCCGCGCGGGCTTTTGCCGAGGTCGGCCTCGCTGCGGTACTTGCCGGAGAGAAAGCCCTTCGCCAGCGAGAAGTAGGTGATGACGCCGAGGTTCTCGGCCCGGCAGAGGTCGAGGAGCGGGCCTTCGAGCGTCTTGCGGTCCAGCAGGTTGTAGCCGGGTTGCAGCACGCGGTAGCGGGGCAGGCCGGTCTCGTCGGCGACCTTCAGCGCCTCCGCAAGCCCGGCGGCGTCGAGGTTCGAGGCGCCGATCGAGCGGATCTTGCCCTGCTCGAGCAGCTTCTGGTAGGCGCCGAGCGTCTCGGCGTGGGGGGTGCGCGCGTCGGGCCAGTGCGAGAGATAGACGTCGATCGCCTCGATCCGCAGCCGGCGGAGCGACTGCTCCACCGCTTCGAGGATCCACGCCTCCGACAGGTCGACGTGGCCCTGGCCCATGTCCGAGCCGACCTTGGTGATGAGCACGACGCGCTCGCGCTTGCCCGGGTCGCGGGCCAGCCAGTTGCCGATGATGGTCTCGGATTCGCCGCCCGCGTTGCCGGGCGCCCACGACGAATAGACGTCGGCGGTGTCGATCGCATTCAGCCCGGCGTCGACGAACGCGTCCAGAAGCCGAAAGCTTTCGGCCTCGTTTGCTGTCCAGCCGAAGACATTGCCGCCAAAAACCAGCGGGGCGATGTCGAATCCGGTGCTGCCAAGGGCTCTGGTCTGCATCGAGCGTCTCCCTTTGTTGCAGCGCAAACTAGCGTTTTGGCGCGCCGGGACAACCCTCGGGAGGTGCTGGACAGGGCAGCGGGCGGGAACCCTCTGTTTCGCATACGGCGTCTGAGGGACTTCGCCGAGATATTTGCCGGGTCGTCCTTCGGGGCTCGTCACGCCCCGGGATCGCGAAAAACAGCCTCTGGAGTTCGTGGGACTGCGCCGGGCGGCGCCGTGGCCTCTTCGGGGCCGGCGCGATTTCTTTGGCGCGCGTGGCTCGGGCAGGGCCGGGCCGGCCGGCGGGCATCCTGCCCGCCGGGGTCGTCAGGCGTCTTCAGTTGGCGCCGGCCACTCGGGCGTTGTCGGCGACGCTGGCGAGAACCGCGTCCTCCACCTCGGGAGAGCGGCCGTCCGGCCGGACGTCGGCCTTCGGGGCCGGGGCCTCGGGCGCCGCCGCCGGCGGCTCGTCGAGGGTGCCGGTGACGAGGGGCAGCATTGCCGCTTCCGCGAGGTCCTGATCCTCGGCGTGCGGCGGCGTGCGCCAGTCGAGGGTGTCGAACGCGCCGCAATGCTCGCAGACCGGCGTCCACGCGGCCTGGATCCCGGTGCAGTTGGTGCAGACCCAGCGCGGTCCGCGCGAGGCGGTGATCGCCTTGGCGAGCCAGCCCGAGACCACCGCGTCGGGCGCGCCCTGACCGCGCTCGATCGCCGCGAGCAGCGTCAGATTGCGCGCCGTCGGCTCGTCCTCGGCGAGGCTGCCGAGCGCGCGCCGGGCGGCGGGGAAGTCTTCGGCCTTGATGGCGAGCGCCGTCTCGACCATGCGGCTCTCCGGCCGGCCGGGCGCGGCGGAGACCAGCGTCGCGAAGCGCTTGCGCCGCTGCGCCGGGGTCTCGTCCGGCTCGAGCCCGGCGAACGCCTCGGCGATGTCCGGGTGCGGCGTGCCGGCCCAGGCGGTGGTGAGGATGCGCGTGGCCTTGCGCTTGTTGCCGGTGCGGGCCTGCGCCTGCGCGGCGAGGACCGCGGCCGGGATCAGCGTCGGCGCGAGCCGGTTCGCCTGGATGGCCGCCTCGTCGGCACCCGCCTGGTTGCCCGCGGCGGCCGCGGCCTGCGCGTCGGCGAGCGAGAGCACCGCATCGCGCCGGGTCCCCACGTCGCGCGGCAGCTGGCGCGCGTGCATGGCCGAGGTCAGCGTCTCGCGCGCGCCGGCCCAGTCATGCTGGCGCGTCTGCAGGTCGAAGAGCATGCGCAGCATGCGCTCGTTGTCGGGCCGCAGCGCCACGGCCTTCTTGGCGAGCGCCATGGCGGTGGGCAGGTCGCCCTCGTCGCGCTTCAGCCGGGCCAGACCCTCGATGCCGGCGGCCCGGGTGCGGTCGTCGGGCAGGAGCTGCTTGTAGGCATCGAACGCCTTGTCGCGATCGCCGCCCATCTCGGCCGCCTGCGCCGCGAGGAGCTTGGTCAGCTCGGGCCGGTCGAGCAGCCGGTCGGCACGCTGCGCCTTGCGGAGCGCGCCCTTGCTGTCGCCCGAGGCGAGCGCGAGCATCCCGTCGGAATAGGCCGAGAAGCCCTTGCGCTCGCGGTTGCGCGAGAAATAGCGGCTGATCGCGGTCTCGTCGCCGAGCAGGAAGCGCATCACCGCGAGCAGCAGCCCGAGCAGCTTCAGGAGCACGAACACGGCGGCCAGCAGCACCACGAGGCCGACGAGCGCGCCGATCGGGGTGAGGGTGAACTCGCGCCCGTCGAAGGCGATCGTCACCTGACCGGGGGTCGCGAGGATCCAGCTCGCGCCGAAGGCGAGGGCGACCGCGATGGCGAGGAACGCGAGGATCTTCAAGATGGACCAGAGCATCGCGTTGGCCTTCAGTTGGTGGCGGGAAGGGACGAGGCGAGCGCCGCCAGTCCGTCGGTCGCGCCGAGGCGCAGCTTCGCGCTGTCGAGCCAGCCGCTCATGGCGGCGGCGGCCTCCGAGGGCAGCCCCTGCGATTCGGCCAGCGCGCCGGCGAGATCGTCGTGGCGGAGCTTGTCCTCCATCCGCGACAGCACCGCGTCGGTGCCCGGCCCCTGCTTCGGGCTCAGCGAGCGGCTGGCGACCTGCGCCTTGAGGAAGGCGTTGGCGCGGGCGAGTACGCCGTCGCCGGCGGCGGCGAGGATGCTCGCCTGGATCGCCGTGTGGGCCGCTGCGGGGAAGCCGTCGCGCAGCGACGCGAGCGTCGGGATGCCGGCCTGCGCTCCGGCCGCGAGCGCCGGCGGCACCGTCACGCCGCGGCTTTCGAGCGCCGCGACCGGCTCGCCATACGGCGCCCCGCTCGCGACGGCGGCGCGGATCAGCGCCGCCTGGGCGCCTGCCTGGGCGGCGTCGAGTGCGGTGGTGGCCTTCTGCTCGGTCTCGGCCACCTGCTGTTCGGCGGAGGCGACACGCGCCTCGGCGCTCCTGGCCACCTCGTCGAGCCGCGACGCCTGACCGCTCACCTGCGCGCGCAGGCTCTCGATCTCGGCGCGCATCCCGTCGATATCGGCCTTGAACACGTTCACGTCGCCGCTGACCTGCCCGGCGGCGCCGCTGAAGTCGGACTTCAGCGTCTCGAGCTGGGCGGCCTGGTTCTTCAGGTCGGCCGTGAGCGAGTCGAACTGCTGGCGCGCCTCGGTGCCGCCGCTCGCGTCGATCGACTGGCGCAGGGTCGCGAGGTCGGCGCCGAGCTTGTCGGCCACTGGCGCGACCGCCGCGCCGATGCGGGCGTCGAGATCGCCCGACGAGGGCACCGCGCCGAGCTTGGCCTCGACCCCCGCCAGCTCGTCCCGGAGCGCGGCGATCTCGGCCTCCGCGTCGGCCTTGCCCGGCTCGAGCCAGTCGGCCACCGGCTTCATCCCGGCGGGCAGGGCGGGCGCGATCTTCGGCGCGGCCCAGGTGCCGAACGCGGCACCGGCGAGCAGGAGCAGCAGGATGCCGAGCGCCCAGGCGGCGACCGACGTGCCGCTCTCTTCCTCGTCGTCGTGGCCGTCATGGTGTACCGGCGCGGCCACCGGCTCCGCCGCAGGCTCGGGCTCTGCCGCAAGCTCGGGTTCGGCTACGGGCCCGGAAACAGACCAGCGGTCGGCCTCGGGCTCGACGCTCGCCGTGTCCTCGGGAGCGTGGAGCGGCGCCTCGGCCTCCGGCGAGGCGGGCTCGGCCGGCTCCGAGAGGTTGGGCGGCACGAGCCCGGCGTCCGGCGTCACGTCGCCGATCCCGGCGGCTGCGGTGTCGACGGTCTCAGTCGCGGGTGCCTCGGTCGCGGGTGCCTCGGTCGAGAAGGCCTCGGCCGCGAGGGCCTCGGTCTCTGCCACGGGGCCGCCCTCGAAGCCGGTTTCCTCCGGCACCGGCGCCGACTCGGCGCCGGCCGTCGGCAGCGGGCCGACGTCGTCCGACGCAACGTCGGGCGGCGGCGCGTCCTGCGGCGGCGCGTCCTGCGTCGGCTCGTCTGCGCGGCTCCCGGCCCCGTCGGATTTCCGTCTAGCCATTGATCCCCCGTCCCCGATCGGTGTGCGGCGCCGGTGCGCCGCGATAAAAATCGGAGCCAGACTAGGCGAAGCGCGCGGGCGCCACAAGCGAGCCACCTGCCCCGGCCGCGCGGCCCCGCCACGGGGGGGCATCGGTGCCCGAGGCGGCGCTTGCCGGGTGCCTCCGGCGCCCCTATACGAGGCTCTCGCCAGCCCCGGGGCAACCGAAATGACCGAAACGGAAGACTTCCCCTCGTTCAGCCCGCAGGACGCGCTCGTCGCGGCGATGGTGGGCGTTTCCGCGTCGGACGCAAACCCGACCACCCGCGAGATCCTGTCGATCAGCCGGATGATCGAGACGTTGCCGATCTTCGAGGGCTACGACACCGACCGGGTGCGGGTGATCGGCGAGACGGTGTTCGACCTGCTGACCGAGGAGGACGGCCTCGACGCGCTGTTCGGCCTGATGCGGGACGCGCTGCCCGCGGCGATGCGCGAGACCGCCTATGCCCTCTGCTGCGACGTTGCCGCAGCCGATGGCCACGCCTTCCAGGCCGAGCTGCGCTATCTGCTCGAGCTGCGCGAGGAACTCGACATCGACCGTCTGCACGCGGCGGCGATCGAGCGCGGCAGCGCCGCCCGCCACCGCCGCCTGCCGGTCGAGTGAGGCGGCCGCGACGTATCTGAAGGCGAATCCCTCGGGATTCAAAGCACTGCCGGATGCTTCGCGTGTGGCCGCGCCGGCCTTGCCACGTCTTCGCAGACGCTCTTACCCCACATAGACCCGGGCCCAGCGCCTCAGCAGCGCCTGCTCCTGCCGCCGGGCGCGCGCCGTCCAGGCGTCGCCGCCCGGCGGGTCCGCCCGCTCGGCCGGGCCGAGGGCGGCACGGCGGTCGAGATCGGCGACGAGGATCGCGAAGCCGAGCCGCCGCCGCCCGGTGAGATAGCCCGCAAGGCCGCTGGCGAAGTCGAGCGTTCCGGTCTTCACCCGCGCCGTCACGTCGATCTCCGCCGGCTTGCCCGCGTCGTCGAGGATCGGACGGGACGGCATCAGCTCCGGCAGGGCCGTCGGCGCGGCGCTTTGCAGGAACCGCGCGAGCGCCGCGGGCGTGACCCGCGCCGCGCCGCTCAGGCCGGAATGGTTGACGAGATGCGCGGGGTCGAGCCCGCGGCCCCCGGCCCAACCCGCCATCGCCGCGGCGGAGGGCGCGAAGCCCGCCGGGGCAAGGCCCCGCGCCTGACTGGCGCGCAGGCCGACGACCTCGGCCGTGAGGTTCGTCGAGAAGCGCAGCATGTCGCGCAGGATCGTGTCGAGCGGCGGGCTGAGCCCGAGGCCGACCAGCGCGCCCGCCGGCGGCGCGGACACCCGCTCGGCCTGCGGCAGGATCAGGCCGCGCTGGCCTGCCAGCCCGCGGAAGACCTCGCCCGCGTAGCGGCCGGCGTGCGCCACCGGCAGCCAGAGGCTGCCCGAACGGCGCATTCCCGCGCGCGGCAGCGTCCAGATCTCCGCGTCGTCGGTCAGCCGGCGGGCGGGCAACGCGACGTCGGCCGCCTCGCCGCGGATGCCGTCGACGGCCACCTCGAAGCGTTCGCCGGGGGCGCTGAAGGCGAGGCCGTCGCCCCCCGCCTTCCAGCCGGCGAAGACGCGGTTGAAGTTCAGGTTGAGGCCGGAGACGCCGGGATTGTAGGCCGCATCGGCCGGCTGCGCGTCGTCGACCGCCTCGCTGACCGGCAGCGCGCCCTCGGCGACCCGCAGGCGCCCGGCGACCGCCGCCACCCCGCCGGCTCGAAGGCCGGCCACGAGCGCGCCGAGCGCGTCGGTGTCGAGCGTGGGGTCGCCGTCGCCGGCGAGCACGAGGTCGCCGTCGAGGCGGCCGCCGCCGATCGGCCCGGTGGCGAGCAGCCGGGTGGCGAAGCGATAGTCCTGCCCGAGCGTCTCGTGGGCGTAGAGCGCGGTCACGATCTTCTGAACCGAGGCCGGCGGCCGGGGCACGTCGGGCGCCTCGGCCTCCAGCGTCGCGCCGGTCTCGAGATCGACGACGACGAAGCCCGTCGACGGGCGCAGGCCGGAGCGGGCGAAGATCGCGTCGAGCGAGTCGGGGGGCGCCGCGCCCGGGCCGCCACCGGAGCCGCCGGTTCCACCCGGCGCGCGCGGCCGCGGCCGGAGGTCCTCGTCGGCGGCGCGTGCGCGGGCGGCAACGAGGCTGGCCGCCCCGGCGATCAGCAGGCTCCGCCGCGTGGTCCTCACCGCCGCCAGATCCCGAGCGCCCGCAGGCCGCTCGACGACAGGTCGAGCATCCGCCCGCTCAAGAGGCACCAGGCCGGCGGCTGCTGGAGCGCCAGGCTGCGTGCCCCGGCCTGCGGCACGCGCCACCGGGCAAAGCGCCGCGCCGCGGGCGAGAGCCCGGCGTGCAGCTGCTGGCCCGGGCGCGCCAGCACGCCGACCGGCACCGTCGCGAAGATCTCCTCCCAGCGGTCCCAGCGGTGAAACGACGCAAGGTTGTCCGATCCCATCAGCCAGACGAAACGCACCCCGGGATAGCGCAGGCGCAGCGCCGCAAGGGTCGCGGCGGTGTAGCGCGTGCCGAGCCGGCGCTCGAGGTCGGTGATGCGCACCCGCGGATGGCGCATGAGCGCGCGCGCCGCGGCCATGCGCCGCTCGAGGTCGGCCGGGGCGTCGGGCTTCAGCGGGTTGCCCGGCGTCACCAGCCACCACACCGCGTCCAGGCCAAAGGCGGTGAGCGCCCGGCGGGTGATGTGGACGTGGCCGGCGTGCGGCGGGTCGAACGATCCTCCCAGCAGGCCGATGCGCTGGCCCGGGGTTGCCGCGGGTCCGCCTGGCAGCACGGCTCTCTCCCTCTCGCGTCTTTCGGGCGAGATTGCGACCAAGCGCGGGGCTCCTGTCAATCCGCGTCGATCCGGCGCCTGACGTAGGGTGAACCCCGCTGCGCCGCGGCTTGACGCGCGGGATGCTGCGGCTACGCTCGGGCGTCACAGAACCGACAGGGAGCCGAACCTCATGCAGCGCATGATCCGCGCCGTGGCGCTTTCAGCGGGCCTTGCCGCCGCGTCCCCGGCGCTCGCCCTCACCTATTGCGTGGAGGGCGCCTATCCGCCGTTTTCCGAGACCGCGGCCGACGGCTCGGTCGTCGGCTTCGACATCGACATCGGCATGGCGCTCTGCAAGCAGATGGGCGAGACCTGCGACCTGCGCAAGGTCGACTGGGACGGCATCATCCCGGCGCTGCTCGAGAAGAAGTGCGACGCGATCATGGCGTCCATGTCGGCCACCGACGAGCGCAAGCAGGTGATCGACTTCTCCGCCAAGTACTACCGCGAGCCGAACCGTTTCGTGGCTGCCGCCAACTCGGGCCTGACCGACACGCCCGAGGGGCTGGCCGGCAAGACGGTGGGGGTGCAGCGCGGCACGATCCATCAGGCGTTCATGGAGGCGCACTATCCCGACACCCAGCTCCAGCTTTACGGCACGCAGGACGAGATGGTGCTCGACCTCGGCGCCGGCCGGCTCGACGCGGTGATGGCGAGCGGCATCGCCCTCGACGCCGGATTCCTGCAGACGCCGGCCGGCCAGGGCTTCGCGTTCCTCGGCGGCGACCACTACGATCCGGCGGTGCACGGCACCGGCGCGTCGATCGGCGTCCGCAAGGAGGACACGGCGCTGCGCGACAGGTTCAGCGCCGCCATCGCCGCGATCCGCGCCGACGGCACGTATCAGGCGATCGAGAAGAAGTATTTCTCCCAAGACATCTACGGCGACGACTGAGCCGCCGCGCCGATGGGGGATCTTCTCCGCTACGCGCCGATCCTCCTGACCGGGGCGCTCGTCACCGTGGCGCTGGCGCTCTCGGCGCTGCTGCTCGCCACCGTTCTTGGCGCGCTCGGCGCGGCGGGCAAGCTCTCGGCCTCGCCGGTCGCGCACGGCGCGGCGCTCGCCTACACCACGCTGGTGCGCGGCGTGCCCGACATCGTGATGCTGCTGCTCGTCTATTTCGGCGGGCAGCGGCTGCTCAACACGGCCCTCGACGCGATCGGCCTGCCGGCGGTCGACCTCCCGCCGTTCCTCGCGGGCGTGCTGGCCATCGGCTTTCTCTACGGGGCATACCTCTCCGAGACGTTCCGCGGGGCCTATCTCACCGTGCCGCGCGGGCAGGCGGACGCGGGCAAGGCGCTGGGGCTGCACCGCCTCGCGGTGTTCCGGACGGTGATGCTGCCGCAAGTGGTGCGCTTCGCGCTGCCCGGCTATGCCAACGTCTGGCAGGTGCTGGTGAAATCCACCGCCGTGGTCTCGGTGATCGGCCTCGAGGATCTCGTCGGCCGGGCCAACGACGTCGGCAAGACCCTGCGCGAGCCCTTCCTGTTCCTGATCGTGGTGCTCGCGGTCTACCTGCTCATCACCTGGGTCTCGTCGCTGGCGCTGGAACGGCTGGAGCGGCGGGCGACGCGGGGGATCGCCGATGCGCGTTGACCTCGTTCTCGCCAACTGGCCGCTGTTCGCCCGCGGCGTCTGGATCACGCTGGAGCTGACCGCGATCGCGGTGGCGGTCGGCTTCCTGATCGGCCTGCCGGCGGGGCTGGCCCGCGCCCGCCGGGTGCGTTGGGTGACGCCGGCGCTCGGCGCCTACGTCTACCTGTTCCGCGGCACGCCGCTCCTGGTGCAGACCTTCCTCATCTACTACGGGCTGGCGCAGTTCGGCTGGATCCGCGCGAGCTGGGCCTGGGAATTCCTGCGCAATCCATGGTGGTGCGCCGTCATCGCCTTCTCGCTGAACTCCGGCGCCTATGCGACGGAAATCCTGCGCGGCGCCATCGAGGCCACGCCGAAGGGCGAGATCGAGGCGGCCAGGGCGCTGGGCCTCCGGCCGTCGATGGTGACGTGGCTCGTCCAGGTCCCCTCGTCGCTGCGCCGGGCGCTGCCGCAGTACGGCAACGAGGTGGTCTTCATGCTGCACGGCTCGGCGGTGGCGAGCGTCATCACCATTCAGGACATCCTCGGGGCGGGGCGCACGCTCAACGCCAAGTTCTACCTCGCCTACGAGGGATTCGTGACCGCCGCGCTGCTCTACATGGCGATCACCTTCGGGCTCGTCCTGATCTTCCGCCGGCTGGAAGGCCGCTACCTGCGCCATCTCGCGGTCGCGCGGTAGGGGCCGGCCCAACTCGCCTTGCCAATCCCGGGGCGCGCGGCTAGGGTCCGCGCGGTTTTTCAGGGGGGCGGGGTGGACTGGCCGCCCGCTCGGCCAGGGAAGGAAACGACATGTTCGCATCGCCTGCTTTCGCGCAGGCCGCTGCGGCGCCCGGCGGCGCTGCGAGCAGCCTCATCAGCTTCGTGCCGATCGTCCTGATCTTCGTCATCATGTACGTGCTGATGATCCGGCCGCAGCAGAAGAAGGTGAAGGAGCACCGCGCGATGATCGAGGCGGTGCGCCGTGGCGACCAGGTCGTCACCGGCGGCGGCCTGCTCGGCAAGGTGACGAAGGTCGCCGACGGCGAGGTCGAGGTCGAGCTGGCCCCGAACGTCAAGGTCCGCGTGGTGAAGTCGACCCTCACCCAGGTGCTGAGCAAGACCGAGCCGGCCGCCAACGACGCCTGATCCCGCCCGCGGCGGCCCGGCGGCCGCCGCCTGGAGACGCCCCGTTCCATGCTGCATACCCCCACCTGGAAGAAGCTCCTGATCCTCGCCGTGTGCGTGATCGGCTTCATCATCGTGCTGCCGAATCTGTTCTATCCGCGCGTCGAGGGGGCGAATGACGCCCGCAAGGAGGTGGAGCGCGGCCAGACGCTCACCGACGAGATGGCCGCTGCGGAAGGCCGCTGGCCGGTCTGGCTGCCGCACGCGCTGGTGAACCTCGGCCTCGACCTGCGCGGCGGCGCGCACGTGCTGGTGCAGGTCCAGACCGAGGACGTCCACGCCGAGCAGCTGGAAGGGCTCTGGCCCGACCTGCGCGACAAGCTGCGCGACCTGCGCGATCAGGTCGGCAGCGTGCGGCGGCTCGACGGCACGCCGGAGGAGCTGCGCATCCGCATCGGCACGCCCGCCGGCATGGACGCGGCGCTGAAGGCGGTGGACGAGGTGGCGAAGCCCGTCTTCTCGCTCACCGGATCGTCGGGGCGCGAATTCCAGGCGTGGGCCGACGGCGACCAGCTGGTCGTGACGCTCACCGACGCGCAGAAGGCCGCGCTCGACCAGCGCACGATGCAGCAGAGCCTCGAGATCATCCGCCGCCGCGTCGACGAGAGCGGCACGCGCGAGCCGTCGATCCAGCGGCAGGGCACCGACCGCATCCTCGTGCAGGTGCCCGGCATCGGCTCGGCCGAGGAACTGCTGCAGATCATCGGCAAGACCGCCCGCCTGTCGTTCCATCCGGTGGCGAACCGCACCAGCGACCCCAACGTCCGCCCCGGCCTCGAGCAGGAGGTGCTGCCGTCGATGGACGAGCCGGGCATCTTCTACGTGGTCGACAAGCGCCCGGTGGTGACGGGCGAGCAGCTGGTCGACAGCCAGCCGTCCTTCGACCAGAACAACCGCCCCTCCGTGACCTTCCGCTTCAACCCCTCGGGCGGCGCCGCCTTCGGCCAGTACACCGCCGAGCACATCGGCAGCCCGTTCGCCATCGTGCTCGACAACCAGGTGATCTCGGCCCCGGTCATCCAGTCGCACATTGCCGGCGGCTCGGGCATCATCACCGGCAACTTCACCGTCGACCAGTCGACCCAGCTCGCGATCCTGCTGCGCGCCGGCGCGCTGCCCGCCGAGATCAAGGTGCTCGAGCAGCGGACCATCGGGCCGGAGCTCGGGCAGGATTCGATCAACGCCGGCGGCCTCTCCGCCCTCGTCGCGTTCGTCGCGGTCACGGCCTTCATGGTGGCGAGCTATGGCTGGTTCGGCTGGATGGCGATCTTCGCGCTGGTCATCAACGTCACGCTCATCATGGCGATGATGACGCTGATCGGCGCGACGCTGACGCTGCCCGGCATCGCCGGCATCGTGCTGACGATCGGTGTCGCGGTCGACTCGAACGTGCTGATCTACGAGCGCATCCGAGAAGAGCTGCGCGCGGGCCGCGGGCCGGCGCGGGCGATCGACGCGGGTTTCGAGCGGGCGATGTCCTCGATCATCGACGCCAACGTGACGACGCTCATCGTCGCGGTGATCCTCTACTACCTCGGCACGGGGCCGATCCGGGGCTTCGCGGTGACGCTGGCGCTCGGCATCATTTCGACGGTGTTCACCGCCGTCTACGTGACGCAGATCACCGTCGGCTTCTGGTTCAACCGGCGCCGGCCCAAGACGATCACGGTCTGAGGAGACGAGAATGGCTTGGCGCCTGCGACTGGTCCCCGACGAGACCAAGATCAACTTCTTCAGCCGGACAGCGATGCGCGTCTGGCTCGGGGTTTCCGCGATCGGCATGATCGCGTCGATCGTCCTGTTCTTTACCCACGGCCTCAACTACGGCGTCGACTTCCGCGGCGGCACCATCGCGACGGTGCAGACGCAGGACGAGGTTCCCGTCGGCCAGTTCCGCGAGGCGCTGAGCAAGCTCGACGTCGGCGACGTCGCGGTCACGAACATCTCGGACGACAGCGGCCAGGGCCGGCACCTGCTGCTCATGCGGCTCGGCATCTCGGGCGACGATCCCGACAGCCAGCAGGCGCTGGTGGCGAAGGTGAAGGAGGGCCTCGGCCAGAGCTTCCCCGGCATCCAGTTCCTGCAGATCGACAGCGTCGGCGCCAAGGTCTCGTCCGAGCTGGTGCGCAACGGCGTGCTCGCCGTTGTGCTGTCCTTCGTCGGCATCGGCATCTACGTCTGGATGCGCTACGAATGGCAGTTCGCGCTCGGCGCCGTCGCCTCGCTGATCCATGACGCGATCGTCACCGTCGGCATCTTCTGCCTGCTGCAGATCGAGTTCGACCTGACGATCATCGCGGCGATCCTGACGGTGCTCGGCTACTCGATCAACGACACGGTGGTGGTGTTCGACCGGGTGCGCGAGGTGCTGCGCAAGTACAAGAAGCTGCCGCTGCCCGAGGTGATGAACATCGCCCTCAACGAGACGCTGAGCCGCACGGTGATGACTTCCACCACCACGCTGATCGCGCTCTTCGCTATCTACTTCTTCGGGGGCGAGGTGCTGTCGGGCTTTGCGTTCGCGGTGATCTTCGGCGTGCTGGTCGGCACGTACTCCTCGATCTACGTCGCCAGCGCGGTGGTGATCTACTTCGGCGTCAAGCGCGACTGGGGCTCGACCGACAAGAAGGCGGGGACCGCGCTCAAGGGCGCCAAGGCCTGATGCGCACCTTCGAGGTGAGCTTCGACGGCCGGATTCCGGTCGACGGCTACGGCGCGGGCGGCTTCCGGGTGCGGGGGGCGGTCCACGTGGGGCCGCTCGCCCTGCTGCCCGACGGGATCGTTGCATGGGACGGGCTGCCCGACCTTGCGCCGTTCCTGGAACGCGCCGAGAGCTTCGACGTTCTCCTGTTGGGTGTCGGGCCGAGCGTCGGCCCGCTGCCCGAACGCGTTGCCGCCGCGCGGTCGGCGCTCGAGGCGCGGGGGCCGGGGGTGGAGGTCATGGCGACGCCATCGGCCTGCCGGACCTACAACGTGCTGCTCGGCGAAGGGCGGCGGGTGGCGGCCGCGTTGATGCCGATCTGAGGCGTTCGGGCCTTTCGCGGGCGGAACCGCGGACTATAACAACGGCGGGGTTCCCTGCCCAAGACGACCAACCAGCGAGGAAAACGAGATGGCTTTCGAACTTCCGGAGCTTCCCTATGCCCACGACGCGCTCGCCGCGTCCGGCATGTCGAAGGAGACGCTCGAGTTCCACCACGACATCCACCACAAGGCCTATGTCGACAACGGCAACAAGCTGATCGCGGGCACGCAGTGGGAGAACAAGTCGGTCGAGGAGATCGTCAAGGGGACCTACCAGGAGGGGGCCGTCGCGCAGAACGGCCTGTTCAACAATGCCTCGCAGCATTGGAACCACTGCAAGTTCTGGGAGTGGATGTCGCCCACCCCGGTGAAGATCCCGGGCAACCTTGAAAAGGCGCTGACCGAAGCGTTCGGCTCGGTCGACAAGTTCAAGGAAGACTTCTCCGCCGCCGGCGCCGGCCAGTTCGGCTCGGGCTGGGCCTGGCTCGTCAAGGACGAGAGCGGCGCGCTGAAGGTGACGAAGACCGAGAACGGCGTGAACCCGCTCTGCTTCAACCAGCAGGCGCTGCTCGGCGTCGACGTGTGGGAGCATTCCTACTACATCGACTTCCGCAACAAGCGCCCGGCCTATCTCACGAACTTCCTCGACAAGCTCGTGAACTGGGAAAAGGTCGCGGGCGCGCTCTGAGCCACCCCGCCGGTCCAAGGGCGGCGAACCGCCCGCCCTTGGCGCCACACGCGGCAATGTCCTGCAATTCTCTGAACTCGCGTAGTTTCGCGTCCGCCAATTTCTATCTTCGCCAATCTGAAGCTCGCAGCTGTTCCGAACCGCGCAAGGTCGCTTGAGCCTCGGCTGGACCAGCTTCTCCCGACCGGCTGCTTGAAGCATCGCTCATCGCCGCCGCGACCGAACGCTGCCCCGTCGTTCACCGGCCCGGGACCATCCTTCCCGTTCGCGTGTGCCCGCCTTGCGGCACAGCGGGGGATCGGCCTAGATCCTTGCCACGAGCCCGGACATGCCGGCTCGGCGGCGACACGGTGCCCCGGGCGACGCGACATGTCCCGGAAGGCTCGGGAGGGATCCGGCGGCCCGTGAGCGGCGCCGGCGTTCTGGAGCGCGAGACGATGCGCAATCTTCTGAAATCCGCCGGCATTGCCGGTGCTGTCCTCGCCGCCAGCCTGAGCATTGCCGGGACGGCTTCTGCCGGTACGTGGGTGACGGTCGGAGACTCGTGGGGCTGGCACCACCCGTACTGGGGGCCTTACTGGGGATGGCGTCCGGCGCCCGTCGTGGTGCCCGAGCCGGTCTATGTGCCCGGGCCGGCCTATGTCGTCGAACCGGCCGTGCACAGCCGCCCGCGTCTCGACTTCCTGCTCGACGAGCTGGGCAGCCAGGCGTCGCAGGTTCGGGCCGACCGCGCCGCGGGCCGGCTGTCCGGGGCGAGCTACAACACGCTGATGGCCGAGGATGCCGGCATCCGGTCGCAGGCGATCCGCGCCGCCGACATCCACGGCTGGCTGCCCGACCCGAGCTATTATCGCCTCCAGGGCGAGGTCAGCGGCCTGACGCACGACATTTCGCGCGACATCGGCTGACGGCAGCCCGGCCGGGAGGCTGGGCGGCGGCCTTGGGGGTTCCTCTTGCCGCCGCCGGCCGTCTCGGCCATCGTCGCGCCCCTGACAAGGGGAGGGGCGCCCGTGGCCGAGGCGCGGACGTGGGCTTGACCGAGGGGCGGAAGGGCGTGCTGGCGATGGTCGCGACGGCGACGATCTGGGGCCTGTCGTCGATCTACTACAAGGCGCTCGCCGCCGTCCCGCCCCTTGAGGTGCTGAGCCACCGGACGCTCTGGAGCGCGGTGTTCTTCGGCGTCGTCATCCTGATCCAGCGGCGCGGGGCCGACGTGCGTGCGGCGCTGGCCGACCGTCGGATCCTCGCGTTGCTGGCGATCAGCTCGGCGATGATCGCCGGCAACTGGTTTCTCTTCATCAATGCGGTGCAGACCGGCCACGCGCTGCAATCGAGCCTCGGCTACTACATCTTCCCGCTGCTCGCGGTGGCGCTCGGCTATCTGGTGCTGGGCGAACGGTTTACCCGGCTGCAGTCGGTTTCGATCGGGCTCGCGGTGGCCGGCGTCTGCCTGCTTACCTACGGCCTCGGGGCGGCGCCGTGGACGGCGCTCGCCATCGCCGGGACGTTCGGCGTCTACGGGCTGGTGAAGAATCGCCTGCCGCTCGGGCCGGTCATCAGCGTGTTCCTCGAGACGCTGATCCTGACGCCGCTGGCGCTGGTCTGGCTCTGGGGGATGCACACCGGCGCCTGGTCCGACATCGGCGGCCGCACGGGTGGCGCGTTCGGGCGGGACTTCTGGACCAGTGCGATGCTGGTCTTCTCCGGCATCCTGACCGGCGGGCCGCTGATCCTGTTCTCCTACGCCGCGCGGCGGATTCCCTATGCCACGCTCGGACTGGTGCAGTATCTGAACCCGACGCTGCAGTTTCTCGTCGCCGTCCTCGTCTTCGGCGAGCGGTTCACCGTCTGGCACGGCGTCACCTTTGCGCTGATCTGGACCGGGCTCGCGCTCTACTCGAGCGAGAGCCTGCGTCAGGAGCGCCTCGCGGTCAGCCGACCCGGGCCCTGAGGCGCTCCATCAGCTCGGGAACGCTGGCGACCGGCTCGAGGAAGCCGAGAAAGCTGCGCTCGGCAAAGCCCTCGTGGACGATGTGTTCGAGCAGCGCGAGCAGCGGATCCCAGTAGCCGCCGGTGTTGAGCACGAACGCCGGCTTGGCATGCAGGCCGAGCTGGCGCCAGGTCAGCACCTCGAACAGCTCGTCGAGCGTGCCCGGGCCGCCGGGCAGGGCGACGACGGCGTCGGCGTTCATGAACATCACCTTCTTACGCTCGTGCATCGTCTCGGTGACGATGAGCCGGCCGAGGTCGCGCTTGCCCCTTTCCCGGTCGATCAGGTGTTGCGGCACGACGCCGAAGGTCTCGCCGCCGGCGCCGAGCGCGGCGCGGGCGACCTCCCCCATCAATCCGACGTCGCCCGCACCATAGACGAGGCGAAAGCCGCCCTCCGCGAGCGCGCGGCCGAGGCTGCGCGCCGCATCGGCGTGGACAGGTTTGCGGCCGGCGCGCGAGCCGCAGAACACGCAGACGGATCGGGCCGTTGGAACTGGCATGAGCAGGCTCCTGATCTTTCTCGGACTTTGCGCCGTGGACAAACTGTGACAACCTGTCAGCTAGCAAACTGCTGCGGCCGAGGCGAGGGGCGGCGCGGCCCGGAAGGAAGGCTTACATGGGCGACCGATCGTCGCGCTCTGCGCTGGTTCTCGCCGCGACGGCGCTCCTGATCGTCGCGGGCAGCACCGCGGCGTGGCTCACGGGCCGCCCGGAGCCGGCGCCGGTGAGCGGTCCGGCCGATCAAACGGCCACTGCCGCCGCGCCGGCGCCCGACGCGGCGCCGGCCGCGACTCCCGCCGAGACAGCACCTGCCGAGACAGCACCTGCCGAGGCCAGCACCGCTGCGACGCCGGCCGCGCCCGGGTCGGCGCAGCCTGCGCCCGGGTTCGACGTGGTGCGGGTGGAACCCGACGGCCAGGCCGCCGTGGTCGGCACGGCGGCGCCGAACGCAAAGGTGACGGTCTTCGCCGACGGCGCGCCCGTCGCCGAGGCGGAAGCGGACGGGCAGGGCAACTTCGTCGCGCTGTTTTCCGTCGAGCCGAGCGCCGCGCCGCGGGCGCTGACCCTCGGGGCGGCCACCCCGGCGGGAACGGAGAACTCCTCCGACGTGGTGATGCTGCTGCCGCAGGCCCCGGAGACGGAGTCGGTGGCCGACGCGGCAGCGACCCCGCCCACCCCCTCGGCTTCCGCGGACGCCCCCGCGCCCGTGGCGGACCAGACGGCAGCGGCGCCGGCCGTGGCGGCAACGGCGATCGTGCGGGAGGGCGGCGTGGACGTGCTGCCGCCGCCGGGCGATCCGGCGGCGCCGCGGCGCGTGACGCTGGGCTCGATTTCCTACGCCGCCAGCGGCGAGGTGCGCCTCGCGGGCGTCGGCACCGCCGGCGCGGTCGTGCGCGTCTACGTCGACGACCGCTTTGCCGGCGAGGTGCGGGTGGCGGGGGACGGCCGGTGGCAGACAGCGCTCGGCGACGTGGCGCAGGGCCTCTATCGCCTGCGCGTCGACCAGCTCGGGCCGACGGGCGTGGTGGCGAGCCGGATCGAGACGCCGTTCCAGCGCGACCTGCCGCCGCCGCCGCGCCCGCGGCCGGACGGCTCGACCCCCGGCGCCATCGCCGCGACGGGGCCGGAACTGACCGTGCAGCCGGGCAACAACCTCTGGATGCTGGCGCGGGCGCGCTACGGCTCGGGCGTGGAGTACACCAAGATCTACACCGCCAACCGCGACCTGATCCGCGACCCGAACCTGATCTATCCCGGCCAGATCTTCCGCGTGCCGGACGAAGCCGCCGCGCCGGCGGAGTGAGGCGGCCGGGGAGCGTGTTACCCGAAGCCCTTGGCACCAAGCGGGCCGGCGGGTAAGAGGGGCGGCGACCGGATCGGAGACCTCGGGCCTTGCACAACAGCGATTCCTTCATCCACGAGGTGAGCGAGGAGGTCCGCCGCGATCGCCTCTATGCCACGCTGCGCCGGTACGGCTGGATCCTCGTCACCCTCGTCGCGGTGATCGTCGGCGGCGCGGCGGCGAACGAGGTGCTGAAATCGCGACGGGCCAGCCAGGCGGAAGGCGCGGGCGAGGCGCTGCGCACCGCGTTTGCCGAGACCGACGCGGCGACCCGCGCCGGCCTGTTCGGCGACGTGGCGAAGGACGCGCCGCACGCCATTGTCGCCCGGCTCGGCGAGGCCGGGGCGCTGGTGGCCGCGGGGCAGCAGGACAAGGCCGCCGCGGTGCTGCTCGCGCTGGCCGACGACAGCACGGCGCTGCCGGTCTACCGCCAGCTCGCCGCGCTTGAGCGGGTGATGCTGCTCGGCAAGACCATGGACCCTTCGGAACGCGCGGCGACGCTCGAGACGCTGGCGGCGCCGGATGCGCCGTACCGGCCGCTGGCGCTGGAGCAGCGGGCGCTGATGCACCTCGACCAGGGCGACAAGCCGGCCGCGATCGAGGACCTGAACGCCGTGATCGCCGATCCGGCCTCGACCGAGGCGCTGCGGGCGCGGGCGCGCCAGCTCGTCATCGCCGCAGGCGGCAGCGCGACGCTGCCCCTGGCCAACGGCTGACGGCGGCACGTCGATGGGTCCGCGCGTGCTGCCCGCCAACGCCCTGCCTGCCGCCGTCGCGATCCTCCTCGCGCTCGCCGCCTGCAGCCAGAAGGACGCGCCGCTGCCCGGCGTGCGCATTCCCGTCCGCGAGGAGACCGTGCCGCCGGCCGCCGGGCCGGGTCAGGCGAAGCCGATCGCGATCCCGGCGCCGGTGGCGAATGCCGACTGGACCCACCGCAACGGCGCTTCGGCCGGGCGGCTCGTCAACCCGGCGTTCCGGCCGGTGCCGCAGCTCGCCTGGTCGGTGTCGATCGGCGAAGGCGACGCCCGGCGGCGGCGGCTCCTGACCGGACCCATCGTCACGCAGGGGCTGGTCTTCACCATCGACGCCGGCGGCCAGCTGACCGCCGTCACGCGCAACGGCCAGGTCGCCTGGACCAAGAGCCTCGTCCCGCCGGGACAGATGAACGACAACGGCCCGGGCGGCGGCTTTGCCGCGGCGGACGGCGTGCTCTACGTCACCACCGGCTTCGGCGAGGTCTACGCCCTGCAGCCGGCGACCGGCGCGACGATCTGGCAGCGCAAGCTCTCCGCGCCAATTCAGGCGGCGCCTGCCGTTGCCGACGGCCGGGTGATCGTGGTGCAGCGCGACGACAACGGCTTTGCCCTCGACGCGCGCACCGGCGAGATCCTGTGGCAGGTGCAGGGCACCGGCGGCCCGGGCGTGCTCGGCGGCTCGAGCCCGGCGGTGAACGGCCAGCTCGCGGTTGTCCCCTTCGCCTCCGGCGAGATGCTGGGCGTGCTGGCGCGCAACGGCCTGACGATCTGGGGCACCGCGATCACCGGCGGCCGCCCGGAAAACGTGCGCAGCGCCATCGTCGACATCAGCGGCGCGCCGGTGGTGGACGGCGATGTGGTCTACGCCTCGAACCAGGCCGGCCGCACCACCCGGATCGACGCCACGACCGGCGAGCGGGTGTGGACGATGGACGAGGGCTCCTATGGCCCGGCGTGGCCGGTCGGGGGCTCGATCTTCCTGCTCTCCGACGAGGGCGCGCTGGTGCGGGCCGACGCGGCGACCGGCGCCTACATCTGGCAGGTGAGCCTGCCGCAGTGGTTCCCCTACGGCGGCCTGTTCGGCCGCGGCAAGCCGAGCCGGGCGGTGCCCTACTACGGCCCGATCCTCGCGGGCGGGCGGATCTGGGTGGCGAGCGGTGACGGCTTTCTGCGGGCGTTCTCGCCGGTCGACGGCTCGCGGCTGGCGGAGATCGCCATCCCGGGCGGCGCCGCGGCTCAGCCGGCGGTCGCGGGCGGCGTCATGTACATCGTCACCACCGAGGGGCAGCTTCTCGCTTTCCAATGACCCGTCGCGCGGTTAAGGATCGGCCGGCGCGGCGCCTCGGGCGCTGCCCGCCCGGGAAAGCCGCTCGAAATGTCCTTTACCCTCGCCATCGTCGGGCGCCCGAACGTGGGCAAGTCGACGCTCTTCAACCGCCTCGTCGGCAAGAAGCTCGCGCTGGTCGATGACCAGCCGGGGGTGACGCGCGACCTGCGCGAGGGCGCGGGCCGGATCGGGCCGCTGCGCTTCACCGTCATCGACACCGCCGGGCTCGAGGAGGTGACGGACGCGAGCCTCCCCGGCCGGATGCGGGCGCTGACGGAGCGGGCGGTGGACGCCGCCGACGTCTGCCTGTTCCTCATCGACGCGCGGGTCGGCGTGACGCCGGTCGACCGCACGCTGGCCGAGCTGCTGCGCAAGCGCGCGCCGCGGGTGATCCTCGGCGCCAACAAGGCCGAGGGGCGGGCGGCGGAGGCGGGGCTGATCGAGGCGTGGGAAGCTCGGCCTCGGCGAGCCGGTGGCGCTCTCGGCCGAGCATGGCATCGGCATGGAGGATCTGCTCCGGGCGCTGGAGACGGTGGCGGAGGAGTTCCCCGATGCCGCCGAGGTGGTCGACGTGGACGGCGGCGACGAGATCGACGACAATGTCGACGAGGAAGGCGAGGGGGCGGCGCTGCCCGTCGGGCGACCGATCCAGATCGCCGTCGTCGGGCGGCCGAACGCCGGCAAGTCGACGCTGGTGAACGCCATCCTCGGCGAGGACCGCCTGCTGACCGGGCCGGAAGCCGGGATCACCCGTGACGCCATCGCGGTGCAGGCCGACTGGATGGGGACGCCGTTCCGCATCTTCGACACCGCGGGCATGCGCAAGAAAGCGAAGGTCCAGGAGAAGCTCGAGAAGCTCTCGGTGTCGGACGGCCTGCGCGCGGTGAAGTTCGCCGAGGTCGTCGTGGTGCTGCTCGACGTGCAGATCCCGTTCGAGAGCCAGGACCTGCGCATCGCCGATCTGGCCGAGCGCGAGGGCCGCGCGGTGGTGGTGGCCGTCAACAAGTGGGATCTCGAGGAAGAGAAGCCGCAGAAGCTGAACGAGCTGCGCGAGGCGTTCGGCCGGCTGCTGCCCCAGCTGCGCGGCGCGCCGATGGTCATGGTCTCGGCGCTGACCGGCAAGGGGCTCGACCGGCTGCACGCGGCGATCGTCAAGGCCTATGCGGTCTGGAATACCCGGATCTCGACGGCGCGGCTGAACCGCTGGCTGGCGGCGCAGGTCGGCGACCATCCGCCACCCGCGCCCGCCGGGCGGCGGATCCGCCTGCGCTACATGACGCAGGTGAAGACCCGGCCGCCGACGTTCGTGCTGTTCGCCTCGATCCCGGATGCGGTGCCGGAGGACTACAAGCGCTTCCTGGTGAACGGCCTGCGCCGGGACTTCGACATGCCGGGGACGCCGATCCGGCTGTACCTGCGCTCGGGCGACAATCCGTATGCCAACCGGCGCAAGGCGAACGTCACGTCGCTCGACAAGCACAAGCCGCGGCGCTTCGAGGGGTAGGCGCCGCCGGCGCACCGGCAGCGCCCGCGGCGGATCACAGGATGAAGTCGCTCGCGGCGAGGGCGATGGTGCCGGTGAGGTCGATGTGGAAGTCGGCCACCTTGTTGCCGTCGTCGTCGCCGTAGACGATCGTCTTGCCGCCCGACGTGACGTAACGCAGCTCGCCCGCGTCGCCGGAGAACGCCGCCTTCGCGATCCAGTGGAACGCCTGGTTGCCGGCGGTGGAGGTATCGGCGTCGATGGCGCTGAGCTGGATTTTGTCCTTCTGCGTGCGGCTGAAGTCGGTGACGAGATCGGTCGCCGGTTCGGTGACGGCGTTGAAGACGAAGGTGTCGGCGCCGGTGCCGCCGGTCATCCGGTCGGCGCCGCCGCCGCCGACCAGCGTGTCGTTGCCGATGCCGCCGAGGAGGACGTCCTTGCCGACCCCGCCCTCCAGCCGGTCGTTGCCCTGCTGGCCCGACAGCGTGTCGTTGCCGCCGTAGCCGCGGGCGATGTCGGCGAAGCGGGACCCGACGTAGGAGTCGCTGCCCGTCGAGCCGATGACGTTGTGGCCCTCGGACCAGAGGTGGTCGGAAAGCGCGGTCGGGTCGGCCTCGGTGCCCGACGGGCCGCCGCCCATGAAGCCCGCGATCAGCTCGTGGACGTCGCCCTTCACCCCCGGCGCGTTCTGCAGGTCGAGGCCGGCGATGGTGATGTAGTCCGCGGCGGTCTGCACCGTGCCGTTCGTGAGGTTCAGATCGCCGGTGCCGGCATTGTACGCGGCGCCGAGACGCACGAGGCGCACCTCGTCGACCTCGCCGCTGACGGTGTGATTGGCGAAGGTGTACTGGAAATTGTCGCCGTTCACGAGGATCGCCTTGGTTTGTGCCTCCTGGCCCGTGACCGGGGTGTCGAGGTGGACGAACTGGGTGATCCGGGTCGAGGTCGGCCCGTTCATCAGCGGGAAGCCGTAGGGCGTGAAGTCGTTGAAGAAGGCGTCGTAGCCGGTGTTGAAGTTCACCCCCTGGCCGTTCTGGGCGGTGAGCGTGATCGTCAGGGTCATGGGGCGCGTCCTCTCGGGGTTGCTGGCGGGGGTCAGAAGGTGATGGACATCGAGGCCAGCGCGTTGAAGCCGGGCGCGGGCTCGGTGGTGAGGTAGGGGGTGTAGGTCTCGCCGGTGATGTTGTTGAGCGCGAGGCCGAGGCGCGCGTTCGGGCCGAGGTCGCGGGTCAGGAACAGGTCGAGCGTGGTCCAGGCCGCGCTCGACAGGGTGCCGTCCGCGCGGGCGGTGGTGACGGAGAGCCGGGCGCCGGCCTCCAGCGTCCGGTCGCGGTCGCGCAGGCCCCCGGTCAGGACGAGGCGGCTCGGCGGCACGCCGGAGACCGCGCCGCCGGTGGTGCGGTTCTCGCCGGCCATGATCTGCCCCGAAAGGCTGCCGAAGACCCGGTCGGCGTCATAGGCGAGGTCGAGCTCCACGCCCTCGATGCGCACCTTGTCGATGTTCTCGTACTGGAACCACGCGTCGAACAGCGTGCCCCTCTGCACCAGCCCGATGAAGTCGTCGACGTCGTTGCGATAGACGGCAAGGCGGGCGTCGAGGCTGTCGCCCGGGACGATCAGGTCGGCGAGCGCCAGCGTCGCGCCGATCTCGGTGGTGAGCGCGCGCTCGGGCGAGAGGGTGGGGTTTGGCCGGATGTCGAAGGTCGCGGGCGGCGGATGGCTGCCGTTCACCAGCGACTCCGACAGGGTGGGCGGCCGGCTGGCCCGTGCCAGCGTGCCGTAGAGCACGAGGCCGCCGAGCACCCGGCGCTCCAGCGTGACCGCGGGCGAGAGCGAGGTGTCGGAGACGGCGCCGTCCGGGCTGTCGAGCGCGTAGTCGAGATAGCGCAGCGACAGGGCGACGCGGGTGTCGAGCCCGAGCTGCACGCTGTCCTCGGCGAGGAGCGAGGCGATGCGGCGCTTGCCCGAGGGCGTGAGGCTGCCCCCGGTCAGGGCGGCCGCGGGATCGTCGGTCGTCACCGTGTCGCGGAACGCCTCGGCCACGAGGCCGAGGGTGTGGTCGGTCGGCCCGAGGGCGACGTCGATGCTGCTCGCTGCACGCAGGCCGTCGGTCGTGGTGTCGTAGGAGCGCCACGGGCCGGTAGGCGCCAGCGCGGCGTCGAGGCTCTGCTGCGCGAGATCGGTCTCGCTGCGGTAGAGCGTCAGCTCGGCCGGGCCCGCCTGATAGGCAAGGGTGGCGTTCGAGACCTCGGCCGCGTTGCGGCGCGGATAGCCGGAGGTGGTGCCCGTGCGGAAGTCGGACGAGAGCGCCGAATAGCCCAGGGTGAGGGCCTGGCCGCCGTCGAAGGTGAAGCCGAACTTGGCGAGGCCGGAGCGCAGGCTTTCGGCGGCCTCGACGCGCGCGCCGTCGCCGGCGTCGTAGTCCGACGCCTCGGCGCGGGTGACGGCGACGAGGCCGGTCGCGCGCTCGCCCAGCGTGCGGGCATAGGCGGCGTGCAGCGTCGGCTCGGCGGTCAGCGTGCCGGTGCGCACGCGGGCCTCGCCGCCTTGCGTCGCGCCGGGGGCGAGGAGGTCGCCCGCCTCGAGGGTGCGCAGCGCGACGGTGCCGCCGATCGCGCCCGGCGCGGCATCGGTGCCGGTGGTGCCACGCACCACCGCGACCGAGCGCAGCATCTCCGGGTCGAGGTAGAAGCTGCCGCTGACGCCGTGGTCGCTGCGGGCGAAGTTCTGGCGGGCGCCGTCGATGGTGACGACGGTGCGCCCCTGGCCACTCAGGCCGCGGATGTTGACGGCGATCGCCGGGTCGCCCGCGCTCGTCGCGGTGGTGACGCCGGCGATGCCGTCGAGCACGGTCGCAAGTCCGGCGCCCTGGTAGGCGCCGGCAAGGGCGTCGGCATCGACCAAGCCGCGCGCGTCCGCCCCCTCGCCGCCCGGCGACGCCGTGACGACGAGGGTGTCGAGCACGGTCTCCGCCTCGGGCGCGTCCTGGGCAACGGCGGCCGTCGCCCAGAGCGCCGCGGCGGCGACCGGCAGGGGCAGGAGGCGCCCGCGGCGGGCCATGCCGTCGCGCCTCAGAGCAGGAAGTGGTCGGCGCCGAGGTCGCCCGCCTCGATCCCGCGCAGGTCGATGCTCACGTCGGCCACGGTGACGTGGGCGCCATAGCCGCGATCCTCGACGTCGATATCGCCGAAGCCATCGAGGTGGAACGCCGTCAGGTCGATCCTGTCCTGCGCGAGGTTGAAGTCGAGGATGCGGTCGGCGCCGTCTCCGGCCGCGAACACGAAGGTGTCGGCGCCGAGCCCGCCCGACAGCTTGTCGGCCCCGAGCCCGCCGCTCAGCCGGTCGGCGCCGCCGTCGCCATAGAGCGCGTCCGTGCCGCTGCCGCCGAAGAGCTGGTCCTTGCCGGTGCCGCCGAGCAGCACGTCCGACCCGCCGTTGCCGTTCAGCACATCGGCGCCGCCCTTGCCGGCGAGGTGGTCGTTGCCGGTGCCGCCGCTCAGCGTGTCGTCGTGGTCATAGCCGGCGAGCCGGTCCTGCTTCGCCGAGCCGGTGACGTCGAGCGCGTAGCCGGAGAGGAGGCCGTAGACAGCGGCCGCGTCCTTGCCGGTCAGCGCCGCATACATGGCATAGACCTTGTTCGTCGCCGGATCGAAGCCCGCGCCCTTTGCCGCCGTCAGGCCGAAGCCGTCGATGACGAGCCCCTCGGCCAGCCCGGTGACGCGGCCGGCCGCCCCGGTCCCCTCGGTGCCGGTGGTCACGCCGTCGACCCAGTCGCCGAAGACGAGGGAGTCGAGCGTGCCCGAGATGCCGTGGCCGTAGGCCGGCCCGTAGTGGATGAAGTCGTAGGCGAGATTGTCGCCGTCCATCATCGCGACCGTGGCGGTGTCCGCGTAGCTGGTGACGATCTGGCTGCCGTTCAGGTAGTACGTGGCCCCGAAGGCGCCGTCGGCCGTGCCGCCGTAGAACGTGTAGTCGCTCGCGCCGGAGTCGGCGAACAGCGTCGAGATGTAGGTGGCGAAATCGAAGCCCTTGAGGGCGGTCGCGTCGATGGAAAGCACCGCTGTGGTCATGTCCTGTCCCCCGCTCGTCGGCGTTGCTGCATGCGTCCGGGCGTCGAGGCGACGGGACCGGCGCAAATAGGACGTGACTGGCGGCGAGGGCGGCCCCACCCCGGGGCCGGATCCTCGGGAGCGGTGCAGTGACCGCGGCGGGCTCCCCTATTCCGCCAACGCGCTAGCATTCCTGACTTACGCAGTCAACAATGCGGCGGCGTCGCTTTCGTATTCTTGACTGAATCGCTCTGGACGGGCAAACCGCCTGGAAATCCGCGGCATCCGCGCCGTCGGCAAGGGAAGGACCAGCGAGATGTTCGTGGCGATGAATCGGTTCCGGGTGCAGCATGGGTCGGAGGACGCCTTCGAGGATGTCTGGCGCAGCCGCAAGAGCCGGCTCGACGAGATGGACGGGTTCGTCGACTTCCACCTGCTGCGCGGGCCGGGGCGCGACGACCATACGCTCTATGCCTCGCACACGATCTGGCGCGATCGCGACGCCTTCGAGGCGTGGACGAAGTCGGAGCAGTTCCGCGAGGCGCACAAGGGGGCGGGCGCCAACAAGCCGCTCTACCTCGGGCATCCCGAGTTCGAGGGCTTCACCAGTGTCGAGGGGGTCTGACCGCGGCGGGCTGACCCGTCGCGCGGCGCTCATCGCCGGCGGGGCGGCGCTCCTCGCGCCGCGGGTGCGGGCGGCCGAGGCCGGGCGCATCGTGATCGCGGGCGGCGACCTCGCCGAGATCGCCTTTGCCCTCGGTGCCGGCGGCCGGGTGCTCGCCACCGACGACACCGCGACCTGGCCACCGGAGGCGGCGGCGCTGCCCAAGGTCGGCTACATGCGCCGGCTGGCGGCCGAGGGCATCCTCGCGCTCGCGCCCGACCTCGTGCTCGCCAGCGCGGATGCCGGGCCGCCCGCCGTGTTCGACCAGCTGCGCGCGGCCGGCCTCCGGGTCGAGGTGGGGCCGCCGGGCCACGACATGGCGGCGGTGGCGGCCAAGATCGGCTTCGTCGGTGCAAGCCTGGGGCTTTCCGATGCGGCGGCGCGGCTCTCCGCGACGGTCGCGGCCGATCTCGCGCGCGTCGAGGCGGCGCTCGCCCCCCTGCCTGACACGCCGTCGGTCCTGTTCCTGATCTCGGTCGGCCGCGGTGCGCCGATGGCCGCCGGGCGCGACACCGCCGCCGATGCCATGATCCGCCTCGCCCACGCGCGCAATGCCGTCAAGGGCTTCGACGGCTACAAGCCGCTGTCCGCGGAGGCCGCGGTCGGCTTCGCGCCCGAGGTCGTCCTGCTGCCCGACCATGCGGTCGGGCCGGCAGGCGGGGCAGAGCAGGCGGTGGCCGCCGCCGGGCTCGGGCAGACGCCGGCCGGGCGGACGGGCCGCATCGTGGTGATGGACGGGCTGAAGCTGCTCGGCTTCGGCCCGCGCACGCCCGAGGCGGTGGCAGAGCTGGCCCGCGCCCTGCATCCCGGCGCGACCCTCGAGCTTCTGATGCGGTCGCTTCGCAGGCGGCCGTCTCCGCGACCGGCGGTCGTTCTCGCCGGCTTCGCCCTGGCGGTGCTGGCGCTGGCGGTCGCCGGGATCGCGCTCGGGCCGGTGCCGCTCGGCCTCGGCGAGGTGCTGGCCGCGCTCTCGGGGCAGGGCAGCGACAGCGCGCGGGCGATCGTCATCGAAATCCGCGCACCCCGCGTGGCGCTGGGCGCGGCGGTCGGCGCCGGGCTCGCGCTGTCGGGCACGACGCTGCAAGGGGTGCTGCGCAATCCGCTGGCCGACCCCGGGCTGATCGGTGTCACCGCCGGGGCGGCGCTCGGCGCCATCGCCTCGATCGTCTTCGCCGAGGCGCTCGTCGGGGCGGTGCCGGCGGAGGTCCGGCCGTGGCTGCTGCCCGGGGCGGCGTTCGCGGGCGCGCTGGCGTCCACGGCCCTCGTCTTCGCCATCGCGCGGCGCGGCGGGACGACCGACGCGGCGACACTGATCCTCGCCGGCGTCGCGATCAACGCCATTGCCGGCGCGGGGGTTGGACTGATGACCTACCTGAGCGACGACCGCCAGCTGCGCGACCTGACGTTCTGGAGCATGGGCGGGCTCGGCGGCGCCAGCTGGCGCGCGGCCGGGCTGGCCGCGGCCTGCGCGCTCGTTGCTGGCGCCGGGCTCTGGCGGCTCGCGGCGGGGCTCGACCTGCTGCAGCTCGGCGAGCGGGCGGCGTGGCACGCCGGGCTGGAGGTCGAGCGGCTGAAGCGGCGGGCCGGGCTGTTCTCGGCGCTCGCGGTCGGGGCGGGGACGGCGGTCGCCGGGCCGATCGGCTTCGTCGGGCTGGTCGCGCCGCACATCGCCCGGCTGTGCGTCGGGCCGTCGCACCGGCTGGTGGCGCCGGCCGCGGCGCTGGTGGGCGCGGGGCTGCTGCTCGGCGCCGATCTTGCGGTGCGTCTGGTGGTGCCGCCCGCCGAGCCGCCGGTCGGTCTTGCCACCAGCCTGATCGGCGGGCCGTTCTTCCTGTGGCTGCTGCTCGCGCGGATGCGGCGGAATGCTTGAGGCGCGCGGGGTTTCGCTCGCGCGCGGCGGGCGGCCGGTCCTCGAACTCGGTGTCGCTGGCAGTCGCGCCGGGGGAACTCGTGGCGCTCTGCGGGCCGAACGGGGCCGGGAAATCGAGCCTGCTCGCGGTGCTCGCGGGCGAGCTGCGCCCCGGGGCGGGGGAAGCGCGCCTCGACGGCCGGCCGCTGGCGACGCTCGGCCCCGGTGCGCTCGCCCGGGAACGGGCGATCCTCGAGCAGGCGCCGACGCTGGCCGCGCCGTTCACCGTGTCGGAGCTGGTCGGGCTCGGCATGTCGCTGGTGGCGCGGGCCGACGTCGACGAGGCCGCCATCCGGTCCCGGGCCCTTGCGGCGGCGGGGGTCGCGGATCTGGCGGGGCGAGGCGCCGATCGGTTGTCCGGCGGCGAGCGGGCGCGGGCGCATCTGGCCCGGGTGCTGGCGCAGCTCTGGGCCGGACGGGCGGCCGGAGGCGGGCGCTATCTGTTGCTCGACGAGCCGACGGCGAGCCTCGACATCGCCCATCAGCTCGTGGTGATGCGCGCGGCGCGGGCCGAGGTGCGCGCGGGAGCGGGCGTGCTCTGCGTGCTGCACGACTTGAACCTCGCGGCCGGGTTCGCCGATCGGGCGGCGCTCATGCAGGCAGGCCGCATCGTGGCCGCCGGGCCGCCCGTCGAGGTGCTTCGGGCGGACCGTCTGAGCGAAGTCTATGGGAGCCCCCTTGCGGTCGAGCAGACCACGCGGGGGCTCCGGGTCTTTTCCGAGTTCTGACGAACGCCGCCAGACCTCGGGAAGCGTCAGGCGAGAATGAACTCGCTGCCGTCGAAGTCGGCGAGCACGTGGTTCTCGATGACGATCCGGGTGCCGAGGCCGATGTTGAACACCACGTCGTCGCCGTTCTGATAGCCGGTGTCGAGCACCGTCTGGGCGTTGGCGAAGTCGTAGTCGGTCACGTCGATCTTGTCGTTGCCGGTGCCGAAGTCGCGGATGACGTCCGTGCCCTGGCGCAGCGAGAAGACGAAGGTGTCGGCGAGCTGGCCGCCCTGCAGCCGGTCGTTGCCGGTGCCGCCGGAGAGCAGGTCGCGCCCGCCGCCGCCCACCAGCGCGTCGTTGTCGCCGCCGCCCTGCAGGGTGTCCTGGCCGAGGCCGCCGGCCAGCCGGTCGAGCCCCGCCCCGCCGCGCAGGTCGTCGTTGCCCTCGTCACCGGACACGAAGTCGTCGCCGGTGCCGCCGTTCACCCAGTCGTTGCCGGCATTGCCGTAGAGCGTATCGTTCCAGCCGTCGCCCTGCAGCGTGTCGTTGTCGGTGCCGCCGAACAGGATGTCCTCGGAGTTGCCGCCGGAGAGGTAGTCATTGCCGGCGCCGCCATCGAGCGAGTCCTGGCCATTCGCGCCGTAGAGCGAGTCGTCTCCGGCGCCGCCCATCAGGGTGTCGGACCCCTGGTCGCCATAGAGCACGTCGGCGCCGAAATAGCCGACGAGCTTGTCGTTCGCGAAGCGGCCGTAGAGGGTATCGTTCCCCTCGAGACCGAAGAGGATGTCCTGGCGCGGGCCGCCGATCAGGATATCGGCGCCGGTGGTGCCAACCTGTACGGGCATGTGTCTGCTCCCTCTCGATATTTACAGGATGAAGTCGGTGGCGTCGAAGTCGGCCACGACGTGATTGGCGAGGACCATGCGCGTGCCGGAGCCGAGGTTGAACACCACGTCGGACCCGTTCTGATAGGCGGTGGCGATCACGTCGTCGGCGCTGGCGAAGTCGAAGTCCTCGACGTCGATCCTGTCGTTGCCGCGGCCGAAGTCCACCACCGTGTCGGTGCCGCTGCTCTCCTCGAAGACGAACGTATCGGCGAGCTGGCCGCCCACGAGGCGGTCGTTGTCGGTGCCGCCGGCGAGCACGTCGCGTCCGGCGCCGCCGGAGAGGAGGTCGCGGCCCGATCCGCCGTCCAGGCTGTCCGAGCCCGTGCCGCCGAACAGCCGATCGTCGTGGAGGTTGCCGTAGACCGTGTCGTTGCCGTCGCCGGCGTCGATCGAATCGTTGCCCCAGCCGCCGCTCAGCCGGTCGTGATGGGCACCGCCGAAGATCGTGTCGTTGCCTTCGTCACCGTTGATGGTGTCGTTGCCGTCGCCGCCGTCCAGGATGTCGGCCGCGTTGCCGCCGCGCAGCAGGTCGTTGCCGGTCCAGCCATAGACCGTATCCGCGCCGTTGTCGGCGAACAGCACGTCGTCGCCGGTGCCGCCGTTCAGGAGGTCGTTGCCCTGATCGCCATGGATCGAGTCGTTGCCGACGCCCCCGACCAGGCGGTCGTTGCCGAAGCGGCCCGAAATCGTGTCGTCGCCGCCGAGACCGTTGATGTAGTCGTTGAGCGGGCCGCCCGCGAGATTGTCGGCGCCGGCGGTTCCGAGATAGCGTGGCATGAATTTCCTCCTGTTGGTTGAGCGAGGGTGTGCAGCCCTCAACTCGACCTGTCGCTTGGACCCGTGCTCGGGCGCGGAGGCATGGTCAACACAACTAATGGCAGTTCGCAAGGCGAGGCCGGTCAAACCGAGGCCTCCCGGGCGTAAATGGGAAACTATGGTTTATACCAACCCGCATTGATCAGAACCCTTGCGCCCAGTCCCGACGGCCGATGGATCGGATGCGCCAGGGTTGGTCGACGAGGTCGTTCCAAGCGGCGCAGCAGTGGGCGACGATGTCGTCGTAGCCCTTGAAGACCCGGTTCGAGAGCCAGTTGTCGCGCATGAACTGCCAGATGTTCTCGACCGGGTTCAGCTCGGGCGAGCGGGGCGGCAGTGGCAGGATGGTGATGTTCTTCGGCACGATGAGGGCGCGGGCGAGGTGCCAGCCGGCCTGGTCGAGGATGAGGATGGCGTGGGCGCCCGGCGCCACCGCGGTGCTGATCTCCGCGAGGTGCGTCTGCATCGCCGGCGTGTCGCAGAACGGCATGACGATGCCGGCGCCCTTGCCCTCGGCCGGGCAGATCGCGCCGAAGATGTAGGCCCAGGCGGTGCGCTGGTCGTGCGGCGCCCGCGGTCGGGCGCCCCGCCGCGCCCATCTTCGGGTGAGCTTGTTCTTCTGCCCGATCCGCGCTTCGTCCTGGAACCAGAGTTCTATGCGCTTGCCGGGATGCGCGGCGCGGACCTCCGCCACGCGCTCCGGGAGACTTTTTTGAAAGCCGCCGCCGCCTCCGGATCCTGGGCGTAGTGCCGCGGCCGCGCCGAAAGCTTGCGGAAGCCGAGCGCCCGGAGTTCCCGTCCCACCGTCGCCTCGCTCACCGACACCCGGAACGCCTCCCAGAGCCACTGCACCAGGTCGATCCGCCGCCAGCGCACCACCCCGTCGCGCCAGGGCTCAGGTCCCGCCTCCACCACCTGCGCCAGCGCCGCCCGATGCTCTGCCGTCAGTGTCGGCGCCTTGCCGGGGGCATGCCGGTCGATCAGCCCCGACGGGCCTTCCGCGTTGAACCGCAGCACCCAGTCCCGCACGATCTGCAGCCCGACCCCGCCGACCCGCGCCGCCTCCGTCCGCGTGCCGCCCTCCGCGATCACCGCCAGCGCCAGCAGCCGACGCACCTGCTTCGCATCCCGGCTGTCCCGCGCCAGCCGGCGAAGATCGTCACCATCCAGATCACCCCGAAGCCCGATCGCTGCCGCCATGGAAAACCCCTTCGTTCTCCATGATGAATCACGACAACGCCCTCAGGGGAATCCCCCGCGTGAGTCAGGACCTATGCGCGCTGGTATTACGCTGCGCCGCCCGCGCGAACGCGGCTCCGGCCGGCCGGTGCAGCATCGCAGAATGTGACCGTGAAAAGCCGAGGGCCCGCCGATCGGAATCGGCGGGCCCTCGGTATTCCGGATCGCGATTACTCGACGTCGAAGCCCATGGGCTCGGCGATTTCGTCGATTGCCAGCGCGTCCATCGCTTCCTCGCGGCGGTCGGCGATGATCGCCGCGTCGCGGTCGGTCGCGATCTTCTTGATCGTGTGGGTCGCGCCGCCCGTACCGGCGGGGATGAGCCGGCCGACGATGACGTTCTCCTTCAGCCCGACGAGCTTGTCGCGCTTGCCCTGCGTCGCCGCCTCGGTCAGCACCCGCGTCGTCTCCTGGAAGGAGGCGGCGGAGATGAACGAGCGGGTCTGCAGGCTCGCCTTGGTGATGCCGAGCAGGATCGGGGCGCCCTTGGCCGGTTCGCGGCCGGCGGCGATCGCCTTCTCGTTCTCCTCGTCGAACTCCTGCTTGTCGACCTGCTCGCCCTTCAGCAGCGTGGTGCCGCCGGACTCCGCGATCTCCCACTTCTGCAGCATCTGGCGGACGATCACCTCGATGTGCTTGTCGTTGATCTTCACGCCCTGCAGGCGATAGACCTCCTGCACCTCCTCGATCAGGTAGTCGGCCAGCGCCTCGACGCCCATGATGGCAAGGATGTCATGGGGGGCAGGGTTGCCGTCCATGATGTACTCGCCCTTCTGGATGAGGTCGCCTTCCTGCACGGGGATGTGCTTGCCCTTCGGCACCATGTACTCGACCGCCTCGAAGCCCTCTTCGTTGGGCTCGATGATGATCCGGCGCTTGTTCTTGAAGTCCTTGCCGAACTTCACCCGGCCGGAGATCTCGGCGATGATCGCGTGGTCCTTGGGTCGCCGCGCCTCGAAGAGTTCGGCCACCCGCGGCAGACCGCCGGTGATGTCCTTGGTCTTCGCGCCTTCACGCGGGATACGCGCGATGACGTCGCCGGGGCTGACGTGCTGGCCGTCCTCGACCGAGAGGATCGCGTCGACCGACATGGCATGGACCTCCGGGTTGCCGTTCGCGAGGCGAACCGGCTCGCCGGTCTCGGGATCCATGACGATGACCTCGGGCTTGAGGTCGTTGCTGCGCGGCGCGGCGCGCCAGTCGGAGACGATCTTCTGGCTGATGCCGGTGGCATCGTCCATCTCCTCGCGGACCGACAGGCCCGGGATGAGATCGACGAACTTCGCGACGCCCGCCTTCTCGGCGATGATCGGCAGGGTGTAGGGGTCCCACTCGGCAAGCTTGTCGCCGCGCTTCACCTCCGCGCCCTCCTTCACCAGCAGCTTGGTGCCGTAGCCGAGCTTGGAGACCATCCGCTCCACGCCGTTCTCGTCGACGATGGCGATCTCCATGTTGCGCGCCATCGCGATCTGCTCGCCCTCGAGGTTGGTGAGCAGGCTGGCGCTGCGGAACTCGACCTTGCCGGCCTGGCTCGACTCGAGGAAGCTCTGGCTGCCGCCCTGCGCGATCCCGCCGATGTGGAAGGTGCGCATGGTGAGCTGGGTGCCCGGCTCGCCGATCGACTGGGCCGCGATGATGCCGACCGCCTCGCCCGGGTTCACCTTGGTGCCGCGCGCCAGATCGCGCCCGTAGCACTGGGCGCAGATGCCGTCGTCGGCCTCGCAGGTGAGCGGCGAGCGGATCTGCATCTCCAGCACGCCCGACGCCTCGATACGGTCGGCGTCGCGCTCGTCGATCAGGTCGTTCGCCCGGAAGATCACTTCGCCGGTCTTCGGGTCGAGCACGTCCTCCGCCGCGACGCGGCCGAGGATGCGCTCGGCGAGCGAGGACACGACCTCGCCGTCGGCGATCGCCGCCCGCGCCGTGATCGACTTTTCCGTGCCGCAGTCGTCGATCTTGACGATGCAGTCCTGCGCCACGTCCACCAGACGACGGGTCAGGTAACCCGAGTTCGCCGTCTTCAGGGCCGTGTCCGACAGGCCCTTCCGCGCACCGTGGGTCGAGTTGAAGTACTCGAGCACGGTCAGGCCTTCCTTGAAGTTCGACACGATCGGCGTCTCGATGATCTCGCCCGAGGGCTTGGCCATCAGGCCGCGCATGCCGCCGAGCTGCTTCATCTGCGTGACCGAGCCGCGGGCGCCGGAATGGGCCATCATGTAGACCGAGTTCGGCTCCTGCTCGGCGCCGGCCTCGTCCCGCCGGGTGGCGGAGATGGCCTTCATCATCGCGTCCGTCACCCGGTCGTTGCACTTCGACCAGGCATCGACGACCTTGTTGTACTTCTCACCGGAGGTGATGAGGCCGTCCATGTACTGCTGCTCGAAGTCCTTCACGAGGCTCCGGGTTTCCTCGACGATGGGCCACTTCTCTTCCGGGATCACCATGTCGTCCTTGCCGAACGAGATGCCGGCCTTGAACGCCTCGGTGAAGCCGAGACCCATGATCTGGTCGCAGAAGATCACCGACTCCTTCTGGCCGCAGTAGCGGTAGACGGTGTCGATGACCTCGCCGACCTCCTTCTTGCGAAGCAGGCGGTTCACGATGTCGAACGGCGTCTTGAAGTTCTTCGGCAGGAGCTGTCCGAGCCGCAGGCGGCCGGGGGTCGTCTCGAACCGCTTGGTGATCGACTCGCCGTTCTCGTCGATCTGCTCGATCCGGGCGGTGATCTTCGTGTGCAGGTTGACGACGCCGGCGTGCAGCGCGTGGTCGACTTCCTCGATCGAGCCGAAGACCATGCCCTCGCCCGGCTGCCCGTCGCGCTGGATCGACAGGTAGTAGAGCCCGAGGATCATGTCCTGCGACGGCACGATGATCGGCTTGCCGTTCGCGGGCGACAGAACGTTGTTCGTCGACATCATCAGGACGCGCGCCTCGAGCTGGGCTTCCAGCGAGAGGGGAACGTGCACGGCCATCTGGTCGCCATCGAAGTCGGCGTTGAAGGCCGAGCAGACCAGCGGGTGCAGCTGGATCGCCTTGCCCTCGATCAGCACGGGCTCGAACGCCTGAATGCCGAGGCGGTGCAGCGTCGGCGCGCGGTTCAGCAGCACCGGATGCTCGCGGATCACCTCGTCGAGGATGTCCCAGACCTCCGGGCGCTCCTTCTCGACGAGCTTCTTCGCCTGCTTGACGGTGCTGGAAAGCCCCTTGGCGTCGAGACGCGAATAGATGAACGGCTTGAACAGTTCGAGCGCCATCTTCTTCGGCAGGCCGCACTGGTGCAGCTTCAGCTCCGGGCCGGTCACGATGACCGAGCGGCCGGAGAAGTCCACGCGCTTGCCAAGCAGGTTCTGGCGGAACCGGCCCTGCTTGCCCTTCAGCATGTCCGAGAGCGACTTCAGCGGCCGCTTGTTGGTGCCGGTGATGACCCGGCCGCGACGGCCGTTGTCGAAGAGCGCATCGACCGATTCCTGCAACATCCGCTTCTCGTTGCGGATGATGATGTCGGGCGCGCGCAGCTCGATCAGCCGCTTCAGGCGGTTGTTGCGGTTGATGACGCGGCGGTAGAGGTCGTTCAGGTCCGAGGTCGCGAAGCGGCCGCCGTCCAGCGGCACCAGCGGGCGCAGCTCGGGCGGGATGACCGGGATCACCGTCAGCACCATCCACTCGGGACGGTTGCCGGACTCGCGGAAGGATTCCACCAGCTTCAGCCGCTTGATGATCTTCTTCGGCTTCAGCTCGCCGGTCGCCTCGGCGAGGTCGGCGCGCAGCTGCTCGGCTTCCTGGTCGAGGTCGATCGCCGCCAGCATCTCGCGGATCGCTTCCGCACCGATGCCGGCACGGAAGGCGTCCTCGCCGAAGCGGTCCTGCGCGTCGAGGTACTCTTCCTCGGTCATCATCTGGTTCTGCTTCAGGTCGGTCAGACCCGGCTCGATGACGACGTACTGCTCGAAGTAGAGGATGCGCTCGAGGTCGCGCAGCGTCATGTCGAGCATCAGGCCGATGCGGCTCGGCAGGCTCTTCAGGAACCAGATGTGGGCCACCGGCGAGGCCAGCTCGATGTGGCCCATGCGCTCGCGCCGGACCTTCTGGAGCGTCACCTCGACGCCGCACTTCTCGCAGACGACGCCGCGATACTTCATGCGCTTGTACTTGCCGCACAGGCACTCGTAGTCCTTGATCGGCCCGAAGATGCGCGCGCAGAACAGGCCGTCACGCTCCGGCTTGAACGTGCGGTAGTTGATGGTTTCCGGCTTCTTGATCTCGCCGTAGGACCAGCTGAGGATACGCTCGGGCGACGCCAGCGAGATCTTGATCTCGTCGAACGTGCGGACGGGGGCGACTGGCTGGAACGGGTTGGTAAGTTCCTGATTCATCTCGAATCCTTATCCGTGTTGCGGGAAAGTGGGGGCGGCGGCCGCCCTCACTCCGCTTCCGAGTCCAGAAGCTCGATATTCAGCCCGAGCGAGCGGATCTCCTTGACGAGAACGTTGAACGATTCCGGCACGCCGGCCTCGAAGTTGTCCTCGCCCTTGACGATCGACTCGTAGACCTTGGTCCGGCCGGCCACGTCGTCCGACTTCACCGTCAGCATCTCCTGCAGCGTGTAGGCGGCGCCGTAGGCTTCGAGCGCCCACACCTCCATCTCGCCGAACCGCTGGCCGCCGAACTGCGCCTTGCCGCCCAGCGGCTGCTGGGTGACGAGGGAGTACGGCCCCGTGCTCCGCGCGTGGATCTTGTCGTCCACGAGGTGGTGCAGCTTCAGGAGGTACTTCACGCCGACGGTCACGGGACGGGCGAACTGCTCGCCGGTGCGGCCGTCGAACACCACGGACTGGCCCGAGGTGTCGAAGCCCGCGCGCTCCAGCGCGTCGTTCACGTCCGCTTCCTTGGCGCCGTCGAAGACCGGGGTCGCGATCGGCACGCCGCGGGTGACGTTGCCCGCCGCCTCGAGGAACTGCTCCTCCGGCAGGTCGGCGATGGCCTCGTTGTAGACGTCCTCGCCGTAGGCGATCTTCATCGCCTCCTTGAGCGGCGTCATGTCACCCTTGTGCTTGTACTCCTGGATGCCGGCGTCCACGGCCTTGCCGAGGCCGCGCGCGGCCCAGCCCATGTGCGTCTCGAGGATCTGCCCGACGTTCATGCGGCTCGGCACGCCCAGCGGGTTCAGCACGAGATCGACCGGCGTGCCGTCGGCGAGGAACGGCATGTCTTCCTCCGGCACCACGCGGGAGACGACGCCCTTGTTGCCGTGACGGCCGGCCATCTTGTCGCCGGGCTGCAGCTTGCGCTTCACCGCGATGAAGACCTTGACCATCTTCATCACGCCCGGCGGCAGGTCGTCGCCGCGGCGCACCTTCTCCACCTTGTCCTCGAACCGCCGCTCGAGAGCCTTCTTCTGGATCTCGAACTGGCCGTGCAGCGCCTCCTGCGCCTGCGCGTCGGCATCGTCGCCGAGCGCGAGCTGCCACCACTGGCCGCGGCTGAGCGTGCCGAGCAGCTCCTCGCTGATCTCGGAGCCGGCCTTGATGCCCTTCGGGCCCTTCACCGCGGTCTTGCCGAGGATCAGGCTCTTCAGGCGGGCGTAGATGTTGCGCTCGAGGATGGCGAGCTCGTCGTCGCGGTCGCGGCTGTGACGCTCGACTTCCTCGCGCTCGATCTGCAGCGCGCGCTCGTCCTTGTCGACGCCGTGCCGGTTGAACACCCGCACCTCGACGACCGTGCCATAGTCGCCCGGCGGCAGCCGCAGCGAGGTGTCGCGCACGTCGGACGCCTTTTCGCCGAAGATGGCGCGGAGCAGCTTCTCCTCCGGCGTCATCGGGCTTTCGCCCTTGGGCGTGATCTTGCCCACGAGAATGTCCGCCGGCCCGACCTCGGCACCGATATAGACGATGCCCGCCTCGTCGAGGTTGCGCAGGGCCTCCTCGCCAACGTTCGGGATGTCGCGCGTGATCTCCTCCGGCCCGAGCTTGGTGTCGCGGGCGGCGACCTCGAACTCCTCGATGTGGATCGAGGTGAAGACGTCGTCCTTGGCCACGCGCTCGGAGATGAGGATCGAGTCCTCGTAGTTGTAGCCGTTCCACGGCATGAACGCGACCAGCACGTTCTTGCCGAGCGCCAGCTCGCCCAGATCCGTCGACGGGCCGTCGGCGATGAACTCGCCCTTGCCCACGGTGTCGCCCACCTTCACCAGCGGGCGCTGGTTGATGCAGGTGTTCTGGTTCGAGCGCTGGAACTTGCGCAGGCGGTAGATGTCGACGCCCGGATCGCCCGGCGCCACGTCCTCGGTGGCCCGGATGACGATGCGCATCGCGTCGACCTGGTCGACCACGCCCGCGCGCTTGGCGGTGTGCGCGGCGCCGGAATCGCGGGCCACGATCTCCTCGATGCCGGTGCCGACGAACGGCGCCTCGGCCCGGAGCAGGGGCACCGCCTGCCGCTGCATGTTCGAGCCCATCAGCGCGCGGTTCGCGTCGTCGTTCTCGAGGAACGGGATCAGCGAGGCGGCGACGGAAACGAGCTGCTTCGGCGAGACGTCGATCAGGTCGACGTTCTGCGGCGGGTTCAGCATGAAGTCGCCGGCCTTGCGGGTCGACACGAGGTCGTTGGTGAAGCGCCCGGTCTCGTCGAGATCGGCGTTCGCCTGCGCGACGGTGTGCCGCATCTCCTCGGTCGCCGACATGTAGACGACTTCGTCGGTGACGGTGCTGTCCTTCACCCGGCGATACGGGGTTTCGATGAAGCCGTACTTGTTCACCCGCGCGAAGCTGGCGAGCGAGTTGATGAGACCGATGTTCGGGCCTTCCGGCGTCTCGATCGGGCACATGCGGCCGTAGTGGGTCGGGTGAACGTCGCGGACCTCGAAGCCCGCACGCTCACGGGTCAGACCGCCCGGCCCGAGCGCCGACAGGCGGCGCTTGTGCGTCACCTCGGAGAGCGGGTTGGTCTGGTCCATGAACTGGCTGAGCTGCGACGAGCCGAAGAACTCGCGCACCGCCGCCGCCGCGGGCTTGGCGTTGATGAGATCCTGCGGCATCACCGTGTCGATCTCGACGGAGGACATGCGCTCGCGGATCGCGCGCTCCATGCGGAGCAGGCCGACGCGATACTGGTTCTCCATCAGCTCGCCCACCGAACGCACGCGCCGGTTGCCGAGATGGTCGATGTCGTCGATCTCGCCGCGGCCGTCGCGCAGGTCGACCAGCGCCTTGATGCAGGCGATGATGTCGGCGTTGCGGAGCGTGCGGACGGTGTCCTCGGCGTCGAGGTCGAGGCGCATGTTCATCTTCACGCGGCCGACGGCCGAGAGGTCGTAGCGCTCGGGATCGAAGAACAGGCTCTGGAACATGACGTCGGCGGCCTCGACCGTCGGCGGCTCGCCCGGGCGCATGACGCGGTAGATGTCCATGAGCGCCTGGTCGCGGTTCATGTTCTTGTCGACCTGCATCGTGTTGCGGATGTACGCACCCACGGTGATGTTGTCGACGTCGAGGGTCGGGATCTCGGTGACGCCGTTGTCGAGCAGCACCTTCAGCACGCCGCCGGTGACGTCGCCGCTCTTGGTGTCGATGTCCCAGGTCAGCTCGTCGCCCGCCTCGGCCCAGATCAGGCCGGTATCCTCGTTGATGATGTCGCGCGCGGCGAAGCGGCCGACGATGGCGTCGAAGGGCACCAGCACCTCGGCGATGTCGCCCTTCTCCTGCCACTCCTTGACCATGCGCGGCGTGACCTTCTTGCCGGCCGGCGCGATCACCTCGCCCGAAGCGGCGTCGATCAGGTCATAGCTCGGCTTCGAGCCGCGCATCCGCTCCGGGAAGAAGCGGGTGGCCCAGCCGTTGCCCTCGCGACGGTAGGTCACGGTGTCGTAGTAGGCCGCCATGATGGCGTCCTGATCCATGCCGAGGGCATAGAGCAGCGTCGTCACCGGCAGCTTGCGGCGCCGGTCGATGCGGGCATAGACGATGTCCTTGGCGTCGAACTCGAAGTCGAGCCAGGACCCGCGGTAGGGGATCACGCGCGAGGTGAAGAGCAGCTTGCCCGAGGAATGGGTCTTGCCCTTGTCGTGGTCGAAGAACACGCCCGGAGAGCGGTGCATCTGGCTGACGATGACCCGCTCGGTGCCGTTGACGACAAAGGTGCCGTGCGGCGTCATCAGGGGCATGTCGCCCATGTAGACGTCCTGCTCCTTGATGTCCTTGACGGAGCGGGAGCCGGTCTCCTCGTCGACCTCGAAGACGATCAGGCGCAGCGTGACCTTGAGCGGCGCGGCATAGGTCATGTCGCGCTGCATGCATTCCTGCACGTCGTACTTCGGGTATTCGAGCTCGTACTTCACGAATTCGAGAACGGCGGTCTCGTTGAAGTCCTTGATCGGAAAGACCGACTGGAACGTCCCCTTCAGCCCCTCGCCGTCGCGGGGCTCCGGGCCGTCGCCGGACGCGAGAAACAGGTCATAGCTCGACTTCTGAACCTCGATGAGGTTCGGCATTTCCGCGACCTCGCGGATCTTGCCGTAGAATCGCCGAATGCGCTTGTGACCTGAATACCGCTGAGCCATGCTCGAACCTCGTTGCATGCGAGCCATCCGGTGGGGACGGATGCCTCGGCTGTGCCGGACGCGACGGCCCTATGCTTGTGCGACTTCCCACATCGCACACCCGGACCACCCTGCGTCTTTGCCGACACCCGCACGCAGGTGCCCCCAGAGACGCATGATGGCTGGACCCGCGTCGCCGCGGCTCCAGCCCGTTTTCTGGTCAGGGACGCCCGAAGGCGCCTGCCGAGATCACTTCAGCTCGACTTCCGCGCCAGCGGCGACGAGCTTCTTCTGGATGTCCTCGGCCTCGGCCTTGGACACGCCTTCCTTGACGGCCTTGCCGCCAGCCTCGACCAGGTCCTTCGCCTCCTTGAGGCCCAGGCCGGTGATGGCGCGGACTTCCTTGATGACGTTGATCTTCTGGGCGCCGGCCGACTTCAGGATGACGTCGAACTCGGTCTGCTCCTCGGCCGCTTCGGCCGGAGCGCCAGCCGCCGGACCGGCAGCCATCATCACGGCACCGCCCGCAGCGGGCTCGATGCCGTACTCGTCCTTCAGGATCTTCTTCAGTTCGGCGGCCTCGAGGAGGGTGAGCCCCACGATCTCTTCCGCCAGCTTCTTCAGGTCAGCCATTTTCAGGTTCCATCACATAAGGTGTCAGGTCCGGTGTGACAAGGGCCTTGCCCCACGCGGGTCTGTCGGGTTGCGTCAAGCCGCCTCACGCTCCTCGAGGGTGGTGAGGATCGCCGCGATGTTCGATGCCGGAGCGCCGATCGCCGCGACCAGGTTGCCGGCCGGGGCGCCGATGCAGGCCACGACGGAAGCGATAAGCTCCTCGCGCGACGGCATCTGTGCCACGGCCTTCACACCGGCCTCGTCGAGCGGCGTCGCCCCCATGGCCCCGCCAAGCACAACAAGCTTCTTGCTGGTCTTGGAGAATTCGTCGACGGCCTTGGCCGCGGCGACGGGGTCTTCGGAATAGGCGATCACCGTCATGCCCTTGAGGAGGTCTCCCATCTTTTCAGCGGGAGTTCCCATCAGGGCGATCTTGGCGAGCTTGTTCTTGGCGACGCGGACGCCACCCCCGGCCTGCTTCAGCCGGAGACGGAAATCCGTCATCTCTGCAACCGACATGCCCTCGTAGTGCGCGACCACGACGACACCAGAGTCAGCAAAGATCTGGCCGAGCTCGGCGACCACGACCTCTTTCTGGCCTCTATCCACGGTATTGCTCCAAGTTTGGCGCCATCGGGGCTGCCCCCTCCGGCACCGGCTCAGGTTTCGCCGGGTTTTCCCGGCGTCGGGGTCCTTAACCCGGGTCCCGCCAACATCGCCCGGAGGGGTTGCCTCCGATGGATCCTGATCGTTCCCCGTCTCAGGCAGGATTTCCGAGGTTTCCCCCCACCCACCGTCTCGGACAGTTCGGAAGGTTGCCCTCCCGGAACATCCCCCCGGTCGCCCGGGGGGAATCTCTTACTCGCCGACCGCGTTCGACACGTCGACGGTCACGCCCGGGCCCATGGTGGAGCTGAGCGAGATCTTCTTCAGGTACGTGCCCTTGGCGCCGCTCGGCTTCGCCCGGTTCACCGCCTGCACGAAGGCCTTCACGTTCTCGACCAGCGCCTCGGGGGCGAAGCTCGCCTTGCCGACGCCGCCGTGGATCACGCCGGCCTTCTCGACCTTGAACTGGACCTCGCCGCCCTTGGCGTTCTTCACGGCGTTGGCCACGTCCATCGTCACCGTGCCGACCTTGGGGTTCGGCATCAGGTTGCGCGGCCCGAGGATCTTGCCGAGGCGCCCGACGATCGGCATCATGTCCGGCGTGGCGATGCAGCGATCGAATTCGATCTTGCCGCCCTGGATCGTCTCCATCAGGTCTTCCGCGCCGACGATGTCGGCACCGGCGGCCTGCGCCTCGTCCGCCTTCGCGCCGCGCGCGAAAACGGCGACGCGGACGACCTTGCCCGTGCCGTTCGGCAGATTGACCACGCCGCGGACCATCTGGTCGGCATGGCGCGGGTCGACGCCGAGGTTCATCGCGATCTCGAGGGTCTCGTCGAACTTGGCCGAGGCATTCGCCTTGATGAGCTCGACCGCCTGCGGGACGGTGAGGTCGGCCTTGCCGTCGAACGCCTTGCGGGCGGCGGTGGTGCGCTTTCCGATCTTCGCCATCGCCTTACCCCTTCACCTCGATGCCCATCGAGCGCGCGGAGCCGGCGATGATCTGCATCGCGGCGTCGACGTCGTTGGCGTTCAGGTCCTTCATCTTGGCTTCGGCGATCTCGCGCAGCTGCGCCAGCGTCACCGACCCCGCGCTCGCGCCCTTGCCCGGCGTCTTCGACGCCGACTTCAGGCCCGCCGCCTTCTTCAGGTAGAACGACGCCGGCGGCGTCTTGATCTCCATCGTGAAGGACTTGTCGGTGTAGTAGGTGATGATGACCGGGGTCGGCTGGCCGACCTCCATCTCCTGCGTGCGCGCGTTGAACGCCTTGCAGAATTCCATGATGTTGATGCCGCGCTGACCCAGCGCCGGCCCGACGGGCGGAGAGGGGTTCGCCTTGCCGGCGGCAACCTGCAGCTTGAGCTGCCCCGCTACCTTCTTGGCCATGATGGCCTCCTTGCTTCCATGCCCGTCGGTCGCGACCTCGGGGCGCTACATGGGGTGGTGCGGTTCGACCGGCGCGCCGGCCTCGCCTCCCACCGTGCGCACTCAGCTCGCCTTGGCGACCTGGGTGAATTCCAGCTCGACCGGGGTCGCCCGGCCGAAGATCGACACCGACACCTTGAGCCGGCTGTTGCCCTGGTCGACTTCCTCGACCATGCCGGAGAAGCCCTCGAACGGACCGTCGGTCACGTTGACCTGCTCGCCGGTCTGGAAGGTGATGATCGAGCGCGGACGCTCCTTGCCCTCGACCACCTGGTTCTGGATGCGGGCGACCTCGTCGTCCTTCATGGGCGTCGGCTTGCCCTGCGGGCCGAGGAATCCCGTCACGCGGTTGATCGAGGTGACCGTGTGATAGGTCCGGTCGGACATCTCCATCTTGACCAGCACGTAGCCGGGCATGAACCGCTTCTTGGTCTGCACCTTCTTGCCGCGGCGGATTTCGATGACGTCCTCGGTCGGGACGATGACCTCGACGATCTCGTCGTCCAGATGGTGCTGCGCTGCCGCCTCGCGGATGGCCTCGGCGACCTTCTCCTCGAAGTTCGACAGCACGCTTACCGAATACCAGCGCATCGCCATGTCGTCCGTTACCTCAGTTCTCCGCGGCGGTGTCCGCCGGCTCAGTCTCTGGCGCGCGCCTGCGGCGCAATCAAAAAGCGACGCGCGACCGAATCGTCGCCCGCCGCGGTCTTGTCGGGAAGCGCGCACATACGCCGGCCCGACCGGGGGTTCAAGGGGCGATCTCGTCCGGGCCGGCCGGAGCGGACCTTGCCGCCGCCGATCCGTCGCGATGTCCGCGTCGCGTCCCCGGTGCCGTCCACCTGCGCGCCTGGTGCAGAACTTCCGATGGAGGCATTCGACCGCCACCAAAGGCTCACGCCAGTGCGGTCAGTGCGCCAACGCGGATTTGAAAGGACGGATTTGCTGTCCGGCGGGCCGTCAGCTCGCCATGCGGAGCACAGCCTCGAGGCCGAACCGGATCAGCACGTCGACGGTGAAGAAGAAGATGGCGAAGATCGACGCCATGACCATCACCATGACCGTGGTCAGCATGGTCTCGCGCCGCGTCGGCCAGACGATCTTCGCCGTCTCGGCGCGGACCTGCTGGATGAACTGCAGGGGGTTGGTGCGGGCCATGGGTCTCTCTATCCTCGGCGGTGCCTGCACCTAGGCCAGTGGCTGCGGCTTTGCAAGTGCCAAGCGCGGGGGCCGGGGAGAGCCTTCAGGCCGGCCCTTGCCACCGCCCGCTGTTCATCCAGTCTATAGGCCAGAGACGCAGCGAGAGGGCGCCCATCGCCGTGCCGGACGAAATCCACCCCGACGGCCTGCCGCTGCCCCAGCGGCATTTCGCGGTCGGCGCCATCGCCATCGGCATCGCCATGGCGGTGCTCGACGGCACGGTGGTGAACGTGGCGCTGCCGAGCATCGTCGCCGAGCTTGGCACCACCCCCTCGGCCGGGGTCTGGGTCATCAACGCCTATCAGCTCGTCATCGTCGCGCTGCTGATGCCGCTCGCCTCGTTAGGGGAGCGGGTCGGCTACCGGCGGGTCTATCGCTGGGGCATCGCGCTCTTCACCCTCGGCTCGCTCGCCTGCGCGCTGTCCCACAGCCTGCCGCTCCTCGTCGCCGCGCGGGTGGTGCAGGGGATGGGGGGCGCCGCGATCATGAGCGTCAACGGCGCGCTGGTCCGCCACATCTATCCGGACTCGCAGCTCGGCCGCGGCGTCGGCTTCAACGGCCTCGTCGTCTCGCTGTCGGCGGCGGTCGCGCCGTCGCTCGCCGCGGGCATCCTCGCGGTCGGCAACTGGCCGTGGCTCTTCGCGGTCAACGTGCCGTTCGGCGCGCTGAACCTGTGGCTGGCGCTCCGCTACCTGCCGCGCTCGGAACAGCTGGCGCGGCCGTTCGACTGGGCAAGCGCGGTGCTGAGCGCGATGATGCTCGGGCTGTTCTTCATCGGCGCCGACACCTTCACCCGCGGTGGCGGGGCGCTGCCGGCGGCGATCGGCATCGCCGTGGCGATCGCCGCCGGAGTGTTCCTCGTCCGGCGCAGCCGCCGCGACCCCGCGCCGCTCATCCCGGTCGACCTGTTCCGCAACGGAGTCTTCGCGCTCTCGGTCAGCGCGTCGGTCTGTGCCTTCGCGGCCTTCACCATCGCCTTCGTGGCGCTGCCCTTCTACTTCCAGCAGGTGCTCGGCCTCGACCAGGTGTCGACCGGCCTGCTGATGACGCCCTGGCCGGTGGCGCTCGGCCTCGCCGCGCCGATCGCCGGCCGGCTGTCGGACAGGGCATCTGCCGGGGTGCTCGGGGCCTTCGGGATGCTGCTGCTCGCGGCCGGGCTCGCGCTCCTGACGCTGGCGGGGCCGGAGATGGGCGCGGCCGGCATCGCCTGGCGGATGGCGCTCTGCGGCTTCGGCTTCGGGTTCTTCCAGGCGCCCAACAACCGCACGATGCTCGCCGCCGCGCCGCGGACCCGTGCGGGCGCCGCGAGCGGCATGCTCGCTACGGCGCGGCTGCTCGGGATGACGGTGGGGGCCTCGATCGTGGCGCTGGTCTTCCATCTGGCGCCGGCCCGGGCCGAGCCTGTCGGGCTCGCGATCGCCACGGGCCTCGGACTCGCGGCCGCGCTGCTGAGCGGGCTCCGGTTGTCGCGGCGGGCGAAGGAGGGGGCGACGCGGCGGGCCTGAGTGCGCCGCCGCTTCCGCTGGCAGGGGCGATAGGACTTCGAACCTACGACCCTCGGTTTTGGAGACCGATGCTCTACCGACTGAGCTACACCCCTTCAGCGAGGGTTGCCTTAGGTTTTCCCGCACCCGAGGTCAAGCCGTTTCAACGCACGGTCGCCGGCGTTGCCTCGGCCCGGGACAGATCCTAGGGTGCGGCCCAAACAGATCGAGGGGGAGGCTCGCATGACCAACGTCCATGGGAACGGGAACCGCGTGCGCTGGGGAATCCTCGGCGCCGGCAAGATCGCGCGCGAATGGGTGGTGCCCGGCATCCACATGAGCGACCGGGGCGAACTGGCGGCCGTGGCGAGCCGCACCCCGGGCAAGGCCGCCGCCCTTGCGGCGCCCTATGGCGCCGGGGTGCGCCTCCACGACGACTACGACGCGCTGCTCGCCGACCCGGAGGTGGATGCGATCTACATCCCGCTGCCGAACGACGCGCATGTCGCCTGGACCCGCAAGTGCCTCGAGGCGGGCAAGCCCGTGCTCTGCGAGAAGCCGATCGCGCTCCGGGCCGAGGAAATCGACGGCCTGATCGCGCTGCGCGACGAGACCGGCCTCCTCGCGGCCGAGGCGTTCATGGTCACGCACCATCCGCAGTGGATCCGGGCCCGGGAGCTGGTGGCGGAAGGCGCCATCGGGCGGCTGACCGCCGTGCAGGGCGCCTTCAGCTTCTACAATCCCGATCCGGCGAACATCCGCAACATGCCGGAGCTTGGCGGCGGCGCGCTGCGGGACATCGGAGTCTATCCCGCGATCTCCACCCGCTTCGTCAGCGGCGCGGAGCCCACCGCCGTGCCCTACGCCCGCATCGACTGGGACGGCGGCATCGACGCCACCGCGCGGGCGGTGGTCGACTTCCCCGGGTTCACCCTGGACTTCTATGTCTCCATGCGCCTCGCGCCGCGGCAGATCATGACGTTCCACGGGGACGAGGGATGGCTCTCGGTTCATGCGCCGTTCAACGCCGGCGCCTACGGCGATCCGGTGATCGAACTGCGGTCCGCCGACGCGCGCACCGTGTTCGAGCGCTTCCCGCGATCCGACCAGTATCGGGCGCAGATCGACGCGTTCAACGCCAGCCTGCTCGACGGCGTGCCCTACGCCTGCCCGCTGGAAATGTCGCGCGGCAACCAGCGGCTGATCGACATGATCTATGCCGCGGCGGGTCCTGCCTGAGGCGAGCGGCTGGCGGAGACTCTACCTGCGGCTGTGCCTTGCGGCAGTGCACCGCCTTGCCGTAGGTAGCTGTGCCCGCCATACCGCGGGCGCTGCCGAATCCCCCAGAGGGCCGGCGGGCGCGGGGAGGCGCCCCGGCCTCTCTGCCGCAAAAGGAGAGCGACATGACCGCCCAGACATCCCGCCGAAAGCCCGCCGCCGCCCGTAAGCAGAGCCCGGCCGCTGCCGTGTCTGCTGGCGCCACGTCCACGACTGCCGTTGCCGAGGCCGCGGAAACCCGCGATGGCCTGCGGATGGCCGCGGCGGCGCAGCGCCAGGCCTTCGAGCGGCTCGAGCGGCTGTGCGTGGAGGGATTCCGCTTTGCCACGACCCGGATGGAAGAGAACCGCAGCACCCTGCGCGATCTGGTGCAGACTCCGAACCTGCAGGATCGCGTGGCGATCTGGGGGCGCCACTTCGAGCGCACCGTAAAGCAGTACTCCGACAACTTCGGTACGCTCGCCGGTATCTGCAATCAGCGGGTGATCGAGACCGTGCAGGACAGCGCCGAGGTCGCCCAGGCCGCCGTCGCCGCCGTGGCCGAGGTCACGCCGAGCCCGATGGCCGAGGCGATCCCGCCGCTGCCCGTGGCCGAGCCCGCGGTCGCCGCGTCCGCCGTCTCCGAGCCTGAAGTCACCGAGCCGGCAGCTGTCGAGCCCGAGGTCGCGCAGATCCCCGCGCCCGAGGCTGCCGCCGAACTGGTCCCGGCGGACGTCCAGCGCCACTGAACCGGCGCCGATGGCCGGCCTCCCGCCGGCCATCGGCTCCGTGCCGACAACCGGCCTCAGTCGAGGCCGAATCTCGCCCGGATGAAGCGCAGCGCCAGCGTCAGCCCGTCCGGCGCGATCCCGTGCCCCGCGCCGCGAGAGACGTGGGTGAGCGTCTCGACACCCGCCGCGGTGAGCGCGGCCTCGGCGTGGCCCAGGCTCTCGAACGGCACGACCGGATCCGCGTCGCCGTGGATCAGCAGCACCGGCGGCCGCGAGGCGATCTCGCCCGGCAGCGCCTCGGGATCGAGCAGCCGGCCGGAAAAGCCGACGATCCCCGCGAGCGGCGCGCTGCGGCGCAGCCCGACGTGCAGCGCCATCATCGTGCCCTGGCTGAAGCCGACCAGCACCGTGCGCTCCGGCCCGATCCCGGTCGCCGCCGGCAGCGCGTCGAGCCAGTCGTCGAGCAGGCGATACGAGCGCGCCGCCGCGGCCCGGGCCACGTCCTCCGGCGTGCCGTCGAGCCAGGGGATCGGGAACCACTGATAGCCCATCGGGTTCGCGCTCGACGGCTCGGGCGCGTTCGGCGCGCGGAAGGCCGTCGCCGGCAGATGCGGCGCCAGCGGATCGGCGAGGCCGATCAGGTCCGCCCCGTCCGCGCCATAGCCGTGAAGGAACACGACGAGGCTGTCGGCGGTGCCAGAGAGGGCAGGGCGCTCCGGCCCGGTCAGGGGGGTGGTCATCGGTCGGCTCCCGCAATGCGTCACCGGCGGTGGTAGGCGGAAACCCCCCGCGCCGCAACCGGCCTCCCGGCCGGGCCCCTGCCGCGCTATGCTGGCCCGCCCTCGAGCCACCGGAGCCGCCGATGAGCATCGTCGCGACCGTCGAACATCTCGTCTCGCAGCTGGGCGCGCCGGCGCTCTTCGTCACGCTGACCCTCGAGAGCCTGGGCGCGCCGGTGCCGGGCGAGAGCGCGGTGATCGCCGCCTCCGCTGCGGCCAGCCGGGGCGAACTCGACATCCGCGCAGTCGCGGTCGCGGCCTTCGCCGGCGCTGTGCTCGGCGACAACATCGGCTTCCTGATCGGCCGCAAGCTCGGCCGCCGCACCGTGGTGCGCTATGGCAGCCGGTTCGGCGTGACCGACGCCGCCTTCGATCGGGTCGAGGCCGTCGCGCGACGCTGGGGGCCGCTCATGGTGGTGGCCGCCCGCTTCGTCGTGCTGCTGCGGCAGCTCAACGGCATCGTTGCCGGCACCACCGGCATGGCCTGGCCGCGCTTCCTCGCGGCAAACGCGCTCGGCGCGGCGCTCTGGGTCGGGCTCTGGTGTACCCTCGCGTGGCGCCTCGGCCGCGACGCCCACGCCTTCGTGCCGTGGATCTGGCATCACCTCAGTCTCGCTGCGGCGGTGCTGGTGCCCCTGCTGGTGCTCGGCCTGCTGGCGCTCCGGCTCAGCGGATGCCTTCACGCCCCGCGCTGACCCGGTAGTAGGCCCAGAGCAGCCGCGCGGCGACCGAGCGCCACGGCGACCAGGCCTCGGCCATCGCGCGCAGTTCGCCCTCGCGCGGACGGGCCGGCAGCTCGAACAGCCGCGCCGCCGCCTCCTGCAAGGCGAGGTCCCCGGGCGCGAAGACGTCGGCCCGACCGAGCGAGAACATCACGTAGATTTCCGCTGTCCACACGCCGATGCCCTTGATCCGCACCAGCTCTGCGACGACCTCGGCATCCGGCAGATCGCGCAGCGCGGGGAAGTCGAGACCCGCGGCCGCGATCGCCCGGCCATAGGCGATCTTCTGGCGCGACAGCCCGGCGGCCCGCAACGCCTCGTCGGTGGCGGCGGAAATCCCCTCGGGCGTGTGCGCCTCCATCGCGATCAGCCTGTCCCAGATCGCGCCCGCCGCCGCCGTCGAGACCTGCTGGCTGACGATCGCCGAAAACAGCGTGGCAAAGCCGTCTTCGCGCCGGCGCAGCGGCAACGGCCCGGTCAGCGCCAGCGCCCGGGCAAAGCGCGGCTCGGCAGCGGCCAGATGCGCCGCCCCCTCGGCCACGTCGTCGTCCGTCTCGATGATGCGTCCGACCATGGCCCGGACCGTAGCTGCTCGCGCGTTGGATCGAAAGCCATGCGCCCGGATTGCTGGCGCTGCGTCCGCCCTGTCGCTCGCCGTCAGTCCGACGGTGCGACCGGGGGGAGAGTGCGGCTGGGGGGAGAGTGCGGCTGGGGATCGAAGAGGTGCGGGGTCACTCGGAGGGCGAGGGGGGCCCTTTCATGCCGCCCGGCGGCGCCCCGAGCGCGCTCACTGGCGGCCCCCGGGGGGTACGTCGCGCCGCGGGCATCGAGGCCAACGGCGCGACCGGCCCTCAGCGGATCGGGGTGCCCTTCTCGTCGAAGCGGTGCAGGTTCTCGACCAGCGGCCGGACGCCGATGTTCGCGCCCCACGGGATCGCGGTCTTGCCTTCCTGCCGGACCAGGATCGGCTCCTCGGAGCCGATGTCGACGAAGAGATAGTTGTCCGAGCCGAGGTTTTCCGCGTGGACGACCTCGCCGCGCCAGATCGGGCTGACGTTGTCGACCACCATGTGCTCGGAGCGGATGCCGATGGTGTGGGCGTCGAAGCCCTGGGCGATCTGGCCGTTGACGAAGTTCATCTTCGGGCTGCCGATGAAGCCGGCGACGAACACCGAATTCGGCCGCTCGTAGAGTTCGGTCGGGGTGCCGACCTGCATCACCAGCCCGTCGCGCAGCACGCAGATCCGGTCGGCGAGCGTCATCGCCTCCACCTGATCGTGGGTGACGTAGATCATCGTCACGTTCTGCATCTCGTGATGCAGCTTGGCGATCTCGAGCCGGGTCGCCACGCGCAGCGCCGCGTCGAGGTTCGACAGCGGCTCGTCGAACAGGAACACTTTCGGGTCGCGCACGATGGCCCGGCCGATCGCCACACGCTGCCGCTGGCCGCCCGAAAGCTGCTTCGGCAGGCGGTCGAGCAGGTGGTCGATGTGCAGCATCTTCGCCGCCTTCTCGACCCGCCGGCGGATCTCGTCCGGACCCGACTTGGCGAGCTTCAGGCCGAAGGCCATGTTGTCGTAGACCTTCATGTGCGGGTAGAGCGCGTAGCTCTGGAACACCATGGCGATGCCGCGCTTCGACGGCGCGAGGTCGTTGACCCGCTTGCCGTCGAAGAGCATGTCGCCGGAGGTGATGTCCTCGAGCCCGGCGATCAGCCGCAGCAGCGTGGATTTGCCGCAGCCCGAGGGCCCGACGAACACCATGAACTCGCCGTCTCGGATCTCGAGGTCCACCCCCTTGATGACGTGGACCGACCCGTAGGACTTGCGGACGTCCTTGAGCTGAAGTTGCGCCATTCGCGATTCCCCCGGGAATTAGCCTTTGACACCGCCGGCCGTCAGGCCCGCGACAATCTTGCGCTGGAAGATCAGGACCAGCACGATGAGCGGCACGGTCACGATGACCGACGCCGCCATGATGATGCCCCACGGCGTCTCATACTGCGTCGCGCCGGACAGCAGCGCGATCGCCACCGGCACCGTTCGAGTGGTGTTCGACGACGTGAAGGTCAGCGCGAACAGGAACTCGTTCCACGCGCCGATGAAGGCCAGCAGGCCGGTCGTGACCAGCGCCGGCCACATCAGCGGCAGGAAGACCTTGGAGATGATCTGCCACGGGGTCGCCCCGTCGACGATCGCCGCCTCCTCGATCTCCACGGGCAAGTCGCGCATGAAGGTGGTCAGCACCCAGACGGTGAACGGCAGGGTGAAGATCGTGTAGCTGAGGACCAGCGCCCAGGGCGTGTTGAAGATGCCGAGGAAGCGGATGAGCTCGAAAAGGCCGGCGAGCACCGCGATCTGCGGGAACATCGACACCCCGAGGATGGTCAGCAGCAGCAGCGTCCGCCCGCGGAACTGGACGCGGGCGAGGGCGTAGGAGGCCGTCACGCCGAGGAACAGCGCGAACGCGACGGTGAGCGTCGCGACCAGCACCGAGTTCAGGATGTTGCGCGGGAAGTCGCCCTGCTGCATCACGCTGACGTAGTTCTGGAAGTTGAACTCACGCGGCCAGTAGTTGACTTCAAAGAGCGCGGTGCCGGTCTTGAAGCTGGTGATGATCGCGTAATAGAACGGAAAGACCGCTACGACGACGATCACGACGACGGCGAGATAGAACGCGCCGGTCTTGACGGCATTCATTGCTTCTGCCCTCCCAGATCCACGCGGCCGAGCCAGATGTAGAGGACGACCGAGACGGCGATGATGAGGAACAGCAGCGTCGATTGCGCCGAGCCGTAGGCGAACTTGTCGAAGTCGATCAGGTTCTCGCGGCTGATCACCGACATCGTCTTCGTCGCCGACGAGTTCGGCGTCAGCACGTAGATGAGATCGAAGATCCGGAGCGCGTCGAGCAGGCGGAAGATCACCGCGACCATCAGCGCCGGCTTCACCAGCGGCAGCGTCACGCGGAAGAACACCTTGATCGGGTGGATGCCGTCGATCTTCGCGGCTTCGTACATGTCGCGCGGGATCATCTGCAGGCCGGCGAGGCAGAGCAGCGCCATGAACGGCGTCGTCTTCCAGATGTCGACGATCAGCACCGCGTACATCGCGGTGGAGACGTCGGCCGTCCAGGCGATCTTGTGGTCGATGAGCCCGAGGCTCATCAGCATGTCGTTCACCATGCCGAACTGGTCGTTGAAGAGCCACGCCCAGAGCTTGGCCGACACGATGGTCGGGATCGCCCACGGGATCAGGATCGCGGCCCGGACGAGGGCGCGGCCGTGGAACTCGGCGTTGAGCACCAGCGCCACCAGCAGGCCGAGCACCGTCTCGATCGACACCGAGATGAAGGCGAAGCGGAAGGTGTTCCACACCGCGTTCCACCAGGCCGGATCGACCAGCACGCCGCGGTAGATCGTCTTGCCGGAGCTCAGCGTGCGGATCGACAGGTAGTTGCCGAAGCCCACCCACTTGCCTTCGGCGAGGTTGGAGAGCGATGTGTCGGTGAAGCTGAAATAGATGGTGCGCAACAGCGGCCATGCCGCCACCAGCGCCAGCGCCACCAGCATTGGCAGGAGGAACAGCCGCGCCGCGCGCACCCGTTCCGCCTGCAGCTCGGATCGCCGGGCGGGCTTCGCCGCCTGCAGATCCGGCCGATCGGCCGTCGTCGTCGCCATGGCCGCTCTCCCCCCGTTTTCGGTTATGTCAAACAGGCCCCGGCGGCGCTCCGCGACCGGGGCCGTTGGCGATCGAGTTCCGGGCGGCGTCCCCGCGCCGCCCGTGAGAGGTGCTTACCAGCCGTCGCCCTTCAGGTCCTGCAGGTCGGCCTCGAGCACCTCGAGGCTGTCCTGCGCGGTGCTCGTGCCTGCGAGCACCTCATGCGTCGCGGTCCAGAACTTGTTCGAGACCTCGTTGTACTTGACCTTGGTCGCCGCCGACGGCCGCGGCACGGCATTGAGGAAGATACCCTTCCAGTGCGGGATGAGCGGCTGGGCCGCGGCGATGTCCTTGTCGTCGTAGAGCGACTGGATGGTCGGCAGGTGGCTCGCCTTGATGGCGTTGCCTTTCTGGAACTCGGCGCCGGTCATGTAGAGCACGAGGTCGGTCGCCACCTCGGCGTTCGGCGAGTACTTCGACACCGCGAGGTTCCAGCCGCCGAGCGTCGCGGCCGACTTGTTGTCGCCGCCGCCGGAGGGCAGGGGCGCCACGTCGAACTTGCCCTTGATCGGGCTGTCACCGCCGTTGCCGAGCGCGTAGGCATAGGGCCAGTTGCGCATGAAGACGGCATTGCCGGTCTGCCAGACGCCGCGGCTCTCCTCCTCGGTGTAGCTGAGCACGCCCCCGGGGGAGATCGTGTTCACCCAGCCCGCCGCCATCTCGAGCGCCTTGGCCGCGTTCTCGTTGTTGACCGAGATCTCGCCATCGGCCTCGACGATGTGGCCGCCGCCGTTCGAGGCGATCCATTCGAGGCCATTGCAGGTGAGGCCCTCGTAGGCCGCGCCCTGCCAGACATAGCCCCAGATGTCCTTGGAGCCGGCGGCGCGCTCGCCGTCCTGGATCTTCTTGGCCGTGGCGGACAGCTCGTCCCAGGTTTCCGGCACCTTCTCGCCGTACTTGTCGAGCAGGTCCTTGCGGTAATAGAGCGCCGGCGCGTCGGTGAAGAACGGCGCGGCGATGAGCTTGCCATTGACGGTCTGCGACGCGACGATCGACGGGAAATGATCGTTCGCCACCGGCGCGAACGCCTGGGTGAGGTCGAGGAACTGCTCCGACAGCTGCGGGGCCCAGATCACATCGACGAGATAGACGTCGATGTCCTTGTTGCCGGCCGCAAGCCAGAGCTTGTACTGGGCGAACTGGTCGGTGGTGGACGACGGCATCGGGACGAACGTCACCTTGTTGCCGGTCTTCTCCTCCCAGGGCTTTACCAGCTCCTGGTAGACCGCGATGTCGGCGCCCACGGCGCCCGAGACGAGATTGATATTCACCGCGCCTGCGACTGTCGCCACCATGCTGACGATGGACGCCCCGGCGAGGATCGCTGCGAGCGATCGGGTTGCTAGCATCAAATGGCCTCCCCAAGATTTTGTGACTGCCACTTTAGCCGCATTCCGTGGCGCTGGAAGACCGTTTGTTTCAGGCCGGCGGCCGCGCGGGCAAGATTGACGCTCTGCCGAACATGTGCGACTCCTCGGGCTTCCCAGGGCCCGAGGAGGAATGGATGAGCCAGCCGCTCAGCAACTTCCAGGTGCGCGACGCCGAAGCATTGCTGCATCCCTATACCGATGCGGTGGCGCTTCGCGCGCACGGCGCGCAGATCATCGAACGGGGCGAGGGCGTGCGGGTCTTCGACCAGTCGGGCCGAAGCTATATCGAGGCGATGTCCGGCCTCTGGTGCGCCGGGCTTGGCTTCGGCAACGCCGAACTGGTCGAGGCGGCGCGGGCGCAGCTCGAGAAGCTGCCGTACTATCATCTGTTTTCCGCGAAGAGCCACGAGACGGCGATCGAGCTCGGCGAGAAGCTCAAGGCGATGGTGCCCGGCCAGATGGCGCGGGTGTTCTTCCAGTCGAGCGGGTCGGAAGCGAACGACACGCAGATCAAGCTCGCCTGGTACATGAACAACGCGCTCGGGCGGCCGCGGAAGAAGACCTTCATCAGCCGGAAGAAGGCGTATCACGGCACGACGCTTGCCACCGCGTCGCTGACCGGGCTGACGGGAAATCACACGGATTTCGACCTGCCGATGCCGGGGATCCGGCATCTCTCGACGCCGCACTACTGGAAGGAGGCGGAGGCGGGCGAGAGCGAGGACGCCTTCGTCGCCCGGCTCGCCGCCGAGTTCGAGGCGCTGATCGAGGCCGAGGGCGCGGAGACGATCGCGGCCTTCATTGCCGAGCCGGTGATGGGGGCGGGCGGCGCGATCGTGCCGCCGATGGGCTATTTCCCGGCGATGTCGGCGATCGCGGAGAAGCACGATATCCTGACGATCTCCGACGAGGTGATCTGCGGATTCGGGCGGACGGGCGAGTGGTTCGGCGCCGAGACCGTCGGGTATCGGCCGACGTCGCTGTCGATGGCGAAGCAGCTGACTGCGGGATTCGTGCCGCTCTCGGCGGTTGCGATCAACGGCGAGATGGCCGAGGCGATCGAGGCGAACTCGGGCCGGATCGGCATGTTCGGCCACGGCTTCACCTATGGCGGGCACCCGGTCGGCTGCGCGGTGGCGCTGAAGGCGCTGGAGATCTACGAGCGGCTCGACATGCCGCGGGTGGTGCAGGCGCGGAGCCCGCGCTTCGCCGGGCACCTGAAGAGCTTCGAGGGGCATCCGCTGGTCGGCGAGGGGCGCTCGCTCGGCCTGATGGGGGCGCTCGAGCTGGCGCCCGAAGGCCGGCGCACGGGCTTCGCGGCGCCGGGCGAGGTCGGGGCGAAGATGCTGTCCGAGCTGCGGGAGCGCGGGATCATCGCGCGGGCGGTGGTCGATTCCATCGTGTTCTGCCCGGCGATGACCATCACCGAGGCGGAACTCGACGAGATCTTTGCCGCGGTCGGGCCGTCGCTCGACGCGACGCTCGACTGGGCGAAGGCCGAGGGGCATCTGTGAAGCTGCCGGGCGTCGGGTGTGAAGTGCACGGAGGGGGAGCGCCGGCCTCGGGGAGCCCTTGGGGCTCCCGCTCGTCCGGCGCTACGTGACAGGCCGCCGTTGCGGCCCGTCCCTCAGGAGCCGCGCCGTTGCGCGGCGAGTCTTCTTCTCCCCGCCTGTTGGCGGGGCCCTGCGACTGCCCGATAGGGTTTCTGCCAGTATGAATACCAAGGCCCGGGAGGGCGCCGGGCTTGGCTGACCCGGATCCGGCCGGGGTCACCGGCCGAGGATCGCCTTCACGTAGCGCTGGGTCTCGTCGTAGGGCGGAACGCCGCCGTAGCGGGCCACCGCCTCCGGTCCGGCATTGTAGGCCGCGAGCGCCAGGCGCCAGTCGCCGAAGCGCTGGTATTGCTGGCTCAGGTATCGGGCGCCGCCCTCGAGGTTTTCCTTCGGATCGTGCGGATTCACCCCGAGGTGGGTCGCGGTGTACGGCATGAGCTGGGCGAGGCCGATCGCCCCCTTGTCGGACTTCGCCCCCGGACGGAAGTTCGATTCGGTGCGCACGAGCCGCAGGAACAGGTCCTCGGGCACGTTGTGCCGGCGGGCGGCGGCGCGGGCCATGTCCTGATAGAGCCCCGGCGACCCGCCGTAGACCGGCAGGCCGAAGATGCCGTCGTCGTTGGTCTCGAGCCGCGACACCCGGCGGGGCTGGCCGGCGAGCGAGCCCGGCACCGGCGGCCGGATGAGTTCGCGATAGTCCGTCGACAGGCTCGACTGGCCCCGCAGGAGCGCGCTGAGCTTGGTGTCGGCGTCTGCCGCGCAGGTCGCCGCCAGGATGGCGACAAGCGCGACGGTCGCCCTGTTGGCGACAAGCGCGATCGTGATCCGCTGCATGGTCCCTCGTGTTACCCTGTTTCGGCGGGCTGCCCTCCGCCGCCCGGGTTTTGGCCCGGGATTGCGCGGGACTATGGCCGAAAAGAAACGCCCTGTCAGCCCGGATCTGGCGTTCATGCTTTGTCAGCAGATGCGCCGGGGCGCGCCGGCCACGGCTCTTCCCTTCCGGGATGCGACGGGCTAGTGAGCCTGATGTGGACCGGCGGATGGAGGACGGGATGGCTGGCAGCGTCAACAAGGTGATCCTGATCGGCAACCTCGGTCGCGACCCGGAGGTGCGGAGCTTTCCGAACGGCGGCAAGGTGGTGAACCTGCGGATTGCCACATCCGAGCGCTGGCGCGACCGCAACACCGGCGAGAACAAGGAGCGCACCGAGTGGCACTCCGTGGCGATCTTCAGCGAGCCGCTCGCCCGCGTGGCCGAGCAGTACCTGCGCAAGGGCTCGAAGGTGTATCTCGAGGGCCAGCTCGAGACCCGCAAGTGGCAGGACCAGTCGGGGCAGGACCGCTATTCCACCGAGGTGGTGCTGCGGCCGTTCCGCAGTGAGCTGACCCTGCTCGACGGCCGGGACGGCGGGTCCGGCGGCGGCGGATTCGGTGGCGGCAGTGGCGGCGGATCGGACTACGACGACCGCGGCGGCAGCTTCGGCGGGGGCGAGAGCCGCGGCGGCCCCTCCGGCGCCATCGACGACGAAATCCCGTTCTGACGCAGCCGACCTGAGGCCGGGCCGCGCAGCGCGGCTTCGGCCTTTCGGCACCGGGGGCCAAGGGCCGCCGCCATCTCGCCGCCCTGCGACCGCCGGATGCCGCCCGCTTCCGTGCCTCGAGCTTACCGCAGGCGGCGCTCCTCGGCGTCGAAGGCGCGCATGTCGGCGAGGCGGAAGCCGGCCCTGATCGACATGCCGGAGTGGAGGTCGCCGGCGTCGCGGCGTTCGATGATGATCCGCTCGCCGCCCGGCAGGTCGCCGTGGACGAAGGATGTGCCGCCGAGATGTTCGACGAAATCGACGGCGATCTCGACCAGTCCGTCGGGGTTGGCGTCGCGGTCGAAATGCTCGGGCCGGATGCCGATGGTCACAGGGGCGCCGGGGGCGACGGCGCCGGCGGCGAAGGGGGCCTTCGCCGCGGTGCCGGCGAAGTGGACATTGCCCTCCGGTCCCATCGTCCCGGCGAAGAAGTTCATCTTCGGCGAGCCGATGAAGCCGGCGACGAAGAGGTTCGCCGGATCGTCGTAGAGATGGAGCGGCGGGCCGACCTGCTCGACGCGGCCCTTGCGGAGCACCACGATCTTGTCGGCCAGAGTCATCGCCTCGGTCTGGTCGTGGGTGACGTAGATCATCGTGTTGCCCAGGCTCTCGTGGAGCTTGGCGATCTCCACTCGGGTGGCGACGCGCAGCTCGGCGTCGAGGTTCGACAGCGGTTCGTCGAAGAGGAAGACCTTCGGGTTGCGCACGATCGCGCGGCCGATCGCCACGCGCTGGCGCTGGCCGCCGGAAAGCTGGCTCGGGCGGCGGTCCTGCAGGGCGTCGAGCTGGAGGATCTTGCTGGCGATGCCGACGCGCTCGTCGATCTCGGCTTTGGGGCGCTTGCCGATGCGCAGGCCGAAGCTCATGTTTTCCTTGACCGTCATGTGCGGATAGAGCGCGTAGCTCTGGAACACCATGGCGACGCCGCGCTCGGCCGGGTCGAGGTTGTTCACGCGTTCCCCGTCGATGGCGATCTCGCCGCCGGTGACGCTTTCGAGCCCGGCGATCATGCGCAGCAGCGTGGACTTGCCGCAGCCCGAGGGACCGACGAAGACGGCAAATTCGCCGTCCTCGATGCGGAGATCGACATCATGGATGATGTCGATCGGGCCATAGGATTTCCGCGCCTTCTTCAGTTCGACGATGGCCATGCTCAGTTCCTCCCTTCGGCCGGCCGCGGTTCGCCCGCGGGGCGGGGTGCCCCGTGCTGGGGGCGAAGCTGCCAGACCCGTGCGTTGGTGATCGGCGCGGCGCCGGCGTCGAGCCGGACCGCGGTGACGGGGCTGTCGCTGTCGAGGCGCCGGGTGCCGCACCAGCGGCCGCCATCGGCGTAGATCTCGACGAGGCCCACATCGACGAAGACGCGGATGTCCGAGAGCGGGCCGGTCTCGGACGGATTGCGCACCGGCCGCCCGCGCACCGGCCAGTCGTCGACGAGTTCGAGCGTCGTGCCGTCATGGACGAGCGCGAGCTTGTTCTCCGCATGGGTGAAGTCGAGCCGGAAGGGCGCGCCGCCCGTCTCGAAGGCGATCTCGGCGAGGCCGTCCGGCAGGGCGACGCCCTCGGCCAGCGTGGCGGGGAGCGGTGCGATGCGCAGGGTCTCGACGGCCTCGGCCGGGGGCATGAGGAGCGCGCCGTCCTGCCAGACGAGGCGGCGGACGAAGGTCATGGCGCTGGTGAAGTCCTCGGTCTTGCGCACGTCGGCCCAGTTCGCGCCCCACGCCATGCCGACCGGCCGGCCCTCGTGGAGGAAGCCCTGGAAGGCATAGCAGTCGCCGACGAAATCGAGCTCGCGCCGGGCGATTTTCTCGAAGGTCCGGCCGTCGAAGCGCCCGACGAGGGCGAGGCTCGGGTTGCGGCGGCCGAGGACGGGGCCGTGGTGCCCGATCAGGCCGAAGATCAGGACGTGGAGCCCGGCGCCCTCGCCATCGAGCGGCAGGACGCAGGGGCATTCGGCCGGCACGCTGCGCGGCAGGGTCTCGCGGTGCAGGACGCCGACGAAGCGCCAGCCGGTGGCGGCCTCGGGATCGTCCGTCTCGTAGAGGAGGACGAGGGCGGCGGTCTCGTCGTTGCCGGCGAGGACCATCTTCCAGAGGCCATCCGGCCCGCGGAAGACGTAAGGGTCGCGGAGGTCGTTGCCGAAGCCGGGGAGGGGCGGGTGGTCGTCGATCAGCACCGCCGAGGGGCCGGCGGTCAGCAGATCGGCGGAGGTGGCGGTCATCTGCCACTCCGGCGGCACGCGGCCGTCCTCGCGGTCGGTGTAGAAGACGCGCAAGCCGCCGTCCGGCCCCGGAATCGCCGAGCCGGAGAAGGCGCCGCCCTGATGCGACGGGTCGGCGAGCAGCACGGCGCGCGGGTGCAGGAAGACCGGCAGGTGCGTCCAGTCGACGAGGTTGTCGGAGACCGCATGGCCCCAGTGCATCGTGTCCCAGTGCAGCGCGCTGGGATAATGCTGGTAGAAGGCCTGCGTCCGGCCGTCGCGGGTGATGAGGCCGTTCGGGTCGTTCATCCAGCCGAAGGGGGGCGCGAGGTGCAGCCGGTAGCGGGTGGTCTCCGCCGCGGCCTGCGGGGCGGTCCAGAGGACGCGGATGCCCGCCTCGGCGACCGTGCCGGGGGCGAAGGCGTAGCAGACCGAGACCTGGGTTCCGGTCGTGTCCCAGGCGACGGCGATGTCGCCGGTGGCCGCGACGGGGTGCGTCGTCATCTGGAAATCGTCCGACGCCGGGCCGGCGAGCGTGCGGGCGCTGCCGTCCGCCTCGCGCAGGGAGACGGCGGACGCGGCGCCGGCCGGGACCGGCCGCTGCCAGAGGTGCAGGACCTCGCCGGCCGCGACGCGCGCGGTGAAGCCGGCCGCGGTGGCGGTGGCGGGGGCGTGCCGGGATGTTGCTTCGACAGTCATGCGGTTATTATCCCTTCACGCCGGAGCTGATGACCGAGCTCACGAACCACTTCTGGAAGAGGAGGTAGAGGATCAGCACCGGGATCATCATCACCACCGAGGCGGCCATCGCGAGGTTCCAGTAGATGCTGTCCGAGCCGAAGAAGCCGGCGATGCCGACCGCGATCGGGCGGGCGTAGTTCGACTGGGTGATGAGCAGCGGCCAGAGATACTGGTTCCAGGTCTCGATGCCGAGGAGGATGGCGACGGTCGCGAGCGCCGGCAGGCTGATCGGCAGGAACACCTTCCAGTAGATCTGGAACGGCGAGGCGCCGTCGACGATCGCCGCGTCATAGAGGTCGCGCGGGATCTGGGAGAAGAACTGGTAGAGCAGGAAGACGTAGAGCGGGCTGGCCCAGAAGGGCAGGATCTGGGCGGAGAAGCTGTCGGCGAGCCCGGCCTGGTTCATGATGTTGAGGAGCGGCAGGACGATGGATTCCTGCGGCACGATGTAGAGGCCGATCATCGCCGTGAGGATCAGCGCCCGGCCGGGGAGGCGGCCCCAGGCGAGGACGAAGGCGGCCATCGAGTTGAAGAACATGCCGCCGGCGAGCGTGAGCACGAGGATGACGACCGAGTTCGTCAGGTAGCGCGCGAAGGGCTGGTTGCCCGAGAAGGTGAGGATGTCGCGGTAGTTCTGCAGCGTCGGGTTCGTCACCCAGAAGGCCTTGAAGCTGCCCATCTCGGCGAGGATCTGGAAGCGGTCGGGCTTGAGGCTCGCGACGACGAGCAGGAAGAGCGGCGAGACGACGACGAAGGTGATGATCGCGATCGAGACGATCTTGATGATCGGAAAGCGGTCGGAGGTGCCGGGCAGCGGGGCGTCGGCCGGGTCTGCGGTGGCGCTCATTTCGGATCCCTCAGGACGACGCGCTGGACGAGCGAGATCGCGAGCACGATGAAGAAGAGGATGATGGCGACGGCCGAGGCGAGGCCGAGCTTCTGGCCGACGAAGCCGACCTGGTACATGTACTGCACCACGGTCTCGGTGGCGTTCCGCGGCCCGCCCTGGGTCAGGATGTTGACCTGGGTGAAGAGCTTGAACGCCTGGATCGTGGTGATGATGAGCACGAAGATGTTGGTCTGGCGCAGGCCCGGCCAGGTGACGAAGCGGAAGCGCTGCCAGGTCGAGGCGCCGTCGAGGCGGGCGGCCTCGTAGAGATCGCCGGGGATGCTCTGGAGGCCGGCGAGGTAGACGACCATCTGGAAGCCGTAGGCCTGCCACGCGGAGAGGAGCACGATCGCGGGCATCGCCGAGGCGGGGTTGCCGAGCCAGTCGATCGGGCCGGCGAGGCCGAAGGTGAGGATGCTGACGATCTGGTTGAGCGGGCCGGTCGGATACTGGAAGAGCGTGCCCCAGATCACGCAGACCACGGCCATCGAGGTGATGGCGGGCAGGAACAGCGCGCCGCGGAAGAAGTTCCGGCCGGGCAGCTTCTGGTTGATGAGGAGCGCCATCGCGAGGGCGAAGCCGCACTGGAGCGGCACGACCAGCAGGGCGAAGTAGCTGACGTTGAGAAGCGCGCGCCAGAAGATCGGGTCGGTCAGCACGTTCACGTAGTTGTCGAAGCCGACGAACTTGACCGGCCGGGGGATGAGCCGCCGGTTGGTCAGGGACATCGGGAAGGACATGAGGAAGGGCAGCAGCAGGAAGACGGCCACGATCACGCTGGCCGGCAGCAGCATCAGGAATTCCTGCAGTCTCGCCCCGATCAGCCGTTTCGGCCGTGCCGTCTCGGCGGGACGTGTCATCCTCGACACCGTCGCGGTCATGCGTCTGCTCCCTCGTCAGCGGGGGGGAAGGGGGGCGGGGAGCCGGTGGGGCTCCCCGTGGGGTGGGGTCCGGGTGGCGGCGTCAGTTGCCGCCGAAGGGCGGATAGCCGTCGTTGTCGTCGATGTCGGCGTCGATTTCCTGGGCGGCCTTCGTCAGCTCCTCCTTCGGGTCGGCCCCGTCGAAGATGTCGGTGAAGGCGGTCTGCGCCGCGAGGGTGATCGCCGGGTAGGCCGGGTGCGGCGGACGCGGGACGGCGGTCTTGGCCGCCTGCTCGAAGGCGACGGCGAGCGGGCCGCCGGCGGCGTAGAGCGGCGATTCCGCGGCGAAGGAGTTGAGGCCGGGGAAGGCCGAATGCTCGCGATAGGCGGCGCGGAACTCCGGGTTCTCGATCATGAAGCTTAGGAACTTGCCGGCCTCCTCCGGGTCGGACGCGTCCTTGCTGATCGCGAAGATCCAGGTGCCGTTCGGGCTCGCGCCTTTGTCGCCGAGCTTCGGCAGCGGCAGGGCGATGAGGTCGTCGCCCATGGCCTTGACCGCCTCGGCATAGACCCAGTGGCCGCCGAGCGCGAGCGCGGCCGGGCGCCCCTCGGCATAGAACTGGTTGGTGCCGGCCGATTGCGGCACGACCCAGCCCTTCTTCACCCAGTCGGCCATCATCGACGCGGTCTTGACGCAGGCGTCGCTGTCGAGCGTGCCCCCGGCCTTCCATGTGGTGCGGTCGATGAGGTCGCAGCCGGCGGAGACGAGCAGCGGCTCGTAGGCGTAGGGGATCCACTCGGTCTTGGTGCCGTAGCCGCGGAAGAGGTCGATCGGCCATTTCACGCCCGGCGCCGTCGACAGCGTCTCGAGGACCTTCTCGAACTCCTCGCCGGTCCATGCGTCATCGACGCTGGTCGGAATGCGGATGTTGAGCGACTCGAGCTGCTTCTTGCTGGCATAGAGCACGACCGTCGAGTCGATCAGCGCAGTCGCGTAGAGCTTGCCGTCGGGCGGGTAGGTGCCCTGGCTGACGTTCGAGGGCGTCATGTCGGCGCGGAGCTTCGGGTCGATCAGGCCGTCGATCGGCTGGAGGAAGCCCGACCAGACGTAGTTCGACAGGAAGGGCGCATCGAGTTCGAGGATGTCGGGCAGGTTGCCGGCCGAGACCGCGGCGCCGATCTTCTCGTTGTAGGAGTCGTGCGGCGTGTGGATGAGCTCGATCGTCGTGCCGGGATTGGCGGCCTCGTAGGCCTTGGCCACGGCGCTGATCGCGTCGATCTCGTAAGGATCGCCCTGGAACATCATCCTGAGCGCGGCGGCGTCGGCCGGGGCGGCAAAGGCCAGCGCGGCGACGGCGGCGGCGAGGGCTCCCGCGCCGAGGCGCCTGGCGCGGAGTTGGGGTGCAGGCATCGTTCTTTCCTCCCTTTTACCCTTCCGGGCGCGTCTCACACCGAGTCGCGCTCGATCAGCCGGAACGGAATTCGTTGCAGTGGTTGCAGTGCCGGCCCGGTGCCGGTGATGACCTCGGCGGCGCGACGCCCGATCTCGCGGTGGGGCAGCGCCATGGTGGTCAGCGGCGGGTCGAGGCGCCGGGCGATGTCGGTCTGGTTGTCGAAGCTGACGACGGCGATGTCGTCGGGGATGCGCACGCCGTTGGCGCGCAACGCGCCGTAGACCTCGAGCGCCACGCGGTCGTTGCCGCAGAGGATGGTGTCCGGGCGCGGCAGCGCCGAGACCAGCGCGTCGACGTGCTGGCGCACGAGGCTGACGGCGTATTCCGTGTAGCGGGCGCCCCGGGTCGCGGGCAGCAGCCAGTCCTCGGTGACGGCAACGCCGTGGGCCGCGTGGGCATTGCGAAAGCCGGCCTCGCGCAGGGTGCCCGCAACGAGGCCGGGCAGATTGAGAAAGGCGATCCGCCGCCGCCCCCGCGCGAAGCAATGGGCAACGATCTCCGCGCCCGCTTGCTGCTCGTCGGGAACGATCGCGGGAACCTTGCCGGAGGTCTCGCTGCAATTGAGGAACAGCCTGACGGATTGCCGTACCGTTTCGTCGAGCGTGACGACACGATGGTACGACGTCGCATAGACGATCGCGGTGGGGAGGAAGCGTTGCGCGTCGGCAACCCCGTCCGCGGCGCTGCGCGTCGCGCCGACGTTGGTGGCGACGACCAGCAGCCCGTGCATGCGGCAGGCATTGTCGAGGCTGCGCACGATCTCGGTGGCGAACGGCAGGGTGATCAAGCCCTCGGCCACCAGGCCGACGACCGGCAGCACGCCCTGGCGCATGCCGCGCGCGACGATGTTCGGCTTGTAGCCCAGTTCGTCGGCGAGCGTGAGGATGCGACTGCGCGTCTCGGCAGACATGCGGACGGCGCTGCCGTTCAGCGCGCCTGAAACGGTCTTTATCGAGACGCCGAGCTTCTCGGCGATGTCGCGCATGCTGACGCCGCTGTCTCTCACGAGACGCCTTCTCCCCAAAATCCCGCGGGTATGCCCATGGGTTAACGTTTACTCACGACTACGCTCGCGCGTTCGAGCTGTCAAGCGGGCGCGAGCGGCGTGCCCCGCCCGGTTTTCCAGGATCGCGCGACAAATCGCTTGGCGGACCCCGGAGCCTTTGCGGACGCGAGGCCATCCCGGCGGCGTGCGTCGTCTCGAAATGCGCCGGGCTGCAACTTTGGCGCTGTCGCTGTCCGGCCGGAAAGGGTTGGTGTCGTGGCACCTGGTCGGCCGTAGACCCCCTAAGGTCGATGCCGAAATCGAGGTCGTCGATGCGCTTCAAGCTGCCTGCCACCGCCGCTCTGGTTCTCGCCGCCGCTCCCGCCTTCGCCGAGAACGCCGACGCCATCTTCTTCGGCGGACCGATCCTGACCATGAACGACGCGATGCCCGAGGCCGAGGCGCTCGCGGTCAAGGACGGGCTCTTCATCGACGTGGTGTCCTATCCATTCATGCTCGACCTCGACACGGTGCTGGAGACCAACCCGCCCTCGACCTTCGGGTCTTACGCCAACCACCTGAAACTCGGCGGCTGCAAGCTGACGCCCGACGGCTCGCCGCAGGGCAAGACCGCGTGGTTCACCACCCCCTGCCTGACCGGCGGCCCGGCGGGGGAGAAGGACTGGAAGGGCGAGCCCGGCCTGCCGATCGACCTGATGCTGGCCGGCACCAAGAAATGCTACGACCTCGGGCTTCAGGTGCTGTCGCTTTCGTGGTGCCGATCGACCAGATGATGACGGTCTGGACGGCGATGAACCGCATCACCCGCGCCGGCGTGGTGCTGGGCGAGGGCGAACGGATCACGCCGCTGGAGGCGCTGAAGGCGATCACCATCAACGCGGCGTATCAGTACCGCGAGGAGACGGGCAAGGGCTCGCTGGAGCCCGGCAAGCGCGCCGATCTGGTGGTGCTGTCGGACAACCCGCTGACGGTCGACCCGATGGCGATCAAGGACGGTGCGACGATCTGCACGGCGGAGTAGCCGCCGGGCGCGGGTCGCCGGCGCCTGAGGGGCCGCAGGACGACGTGTACGGGCTCAGGCGCCTCCTCTGAGGTGCCTTTCAGCCTTTGCCCGGGCGTCGGCGGGCGAGCACGGCGCGGGTGGCGAGGATGCCGGCGATGAGCGCGCCGACGAAGAGGGCGACGTCGGCGCGGCCGGTGCCGAGCGCGGGCAGGGCGCCACCCGGGCAGAAGCCGGCGATGCCCCAGCCGACGCCGAAGATCGCGGCGCCGCCAATGAGCCGGGCGTCGATCGCGGTGGCCTCGGGCAGGTGGAAGCGGTCGGCGAGGATCGGTGCCGGCGGGCGCAGCACCAGACGGTATCCGGCGGCGGTGACGGCAAGGGCGCCGGCCATCACGAAGGCGAGGCTCGGATCCCAGTGCCCCGCGAGGTCGAAGAAGTTCAGTACCTTGGCAGGGTCGATCATGCCGGACAGGGCGATGCCGGTGCCGAAGAGCAGGCCGATCAGGTAGGCGGTGACGCGCGGCATCGCTCAGGCTCCGAGCAGGTGGCGGACGACGAAGACGGTGACAAAGCAGCTCGCCATGAACGTCAGGGTTGCGACGAGCGAGCGCGGCGAGAGGCGGGCGTTGCCGCAGATGCCATGGCCCGACGTGCAGCCGCCACCCAGGGTGACGCCGACGCCCACGAGCAGGCCGCCGAAAGCCAAGGCGGCGCCCGGCACCGGGACGTCTATGACGGGCCAGCCGCCGGTGGCGAGGCGCCAGGCGAGCGGGGCGCTGACCACCCCGGCGAGGAGCGCGACGCGCCAGCCGCGATCGCCCGGCCCGGCCGGGAGCAGCGCGCCGGTGAGGATGCCGGTCACGCCGAGAATGCGCCCGTGGAGGGCCATGAGCAGCACGGCGGCGAGGCCGATCAGCGCGCCGCCGGCGAGCGAGGCAATGGGGGTGAAGGCGGTCATGGCCAGCCAGTCCCGATGCCGGGCGACGTGATGCTTGCGAGGCGCGGGGCGAGCGGGAGGGCACCGGGGGCGGGGTGGATGGCGCGGTAGGCGGTTCCCGTGTTTCCGGGCATGGCGTGATCTCCGAATCGAGCTGCCCCCTTTCTTGCACCTCAGCCGGGTCGGCGTCGCCGGCCAAGTCGCCATTGGTCGCCGAGGCACGTCAGCGCGGCCGACGCCGAGCCGGGGCGGCCGCGACCCCGCCGATCCGCGTCCCCGAATTCCCGCAGCTTGCGGGCGCGACGCCAGCGTTCGGCGGTTCTCCGTGCCGGAGCGGAGCGGGCTCGGTCACCCCCTTCGCTCGATTTGGCTGGGCGGTCGGCCGAACGGTCCTAGGTTGTCGGCGGGAGTTGCGGCTCCCTCGGTGCAACGGGAGGTCAGGACAGATGTGCGAACGCGACGAATTTCATCGAGATGAGCGCGTCCGTCTGTCGCGTCGCGGCTTCGGCACGATGGCCGGGGCCGCGGGGGTCGCGATGCTCTGGCAAGGCTCGGCGGTGCGCGCGCAGGACGTGACCGGCTCCGATGTCGAGATCGTCACGCCGGACGGCACGGCCGACGCATACTTCGTGCATCCGGGCGGCAATGCGCCGGGAGTCGTCATGTGGCCCGACATCTTCGGCTTGCGCCCGGCGTTCCGCGCGATGGCCGACCGGCTGGCCGGCGCGGGCTATGCCGTGCTGGTGGTAAATCCGTTCTACCGTGACGCGAAGGGCATGGTGGTCCGCGACGGGGAGGAGATGTCCGCGGCGATCGACCGGCTTCGTCCCTACGCCAGCCATCTCACGCCCGCGGCCGTCACGTCGGACGCGATCGCCTTCACGGCATGGCTCGACGACCAGCCGGCGGTCGATACCGGGCGCCGGATCGGCGCCGTCGGTTTCTGCATGAGCGGATCCTACACCATCCGCGCCGCCGCCGCGTTGCCCGAGCGGGTCGGGGCCGGCGCGTCGTTCCACGGCGGCGGCCTCGCGACCGATGCGCCGGACAGCCCGCACCTGCTGGCGCCGGAGACGCAGGCGCGCTTTCTCTTCGCCATCGCCCAGAACGACGACGCGAAGGATCCGCAGGCGAAGACCCGGCTGGCGGAGGCGTTCGGGAACCGGGCCGAGGTCGAGGTCTATCCCGCGGATCACGGCTGGGTGCCGCCGGACGGGGCGCGCCACGACGAGGTGCAGGCGGAGCGGGCGTGGGCGCGGATGCTGGCGCTGTTCGGCGGCGCGCTGGCGTAGGGCGGACTGGAATAGGGGCGCGCCATGACCTCGGTATGCCGGGGGCGGGCGGCTGCCCGGGGTCCTGATCCTCCCGCCCTGACCGCGGACCCGCGTGCTGGGCGCCGCCTCGTCGAGGAGATTGCCTCGCGTGCGCGGTTCTGCATGGATTGGACATGCGCCATCTCGACCCGGAAGCCATCGCCACCTTCGTCGCCGTCGTCGATGCCGGGGGCTTCACCGCCGCCGCGCGCCGGATCGGCAAGTCGCAGGCCGGGGTCAGCGTCACCATCGCCCGCTTCGAGGCTCAGCTCGGGCGACGCCTGTTCGACCGCTCGCGCCGGGGGCTGGAGCTGACCGAGACCGGGCAGGCGCTGGTCAGCTACGCGCGCCGGCTGATCGCGCTCGAGGACGAGGCGCTCGCGGCTATCGACCCGCGGCGCCTTGAGGGCCGCGTGACGCTCGGGATGCCCGACGACTACATCGACGTCTTCGGCCGGCCGCTCGTCGAGCACTTCTCCGCCGCAGGTGCTCGGCTCGAGATCGAGATCCGCTGCGACTTCTCCCGCGGGCTCGAGGCGCTGGTGCGCTCGGGTGAGATCGACATGGCGATCATCACCCGCGCCACCGGCACCGAGACCGGCGAGCTCTTGCGCCGCGAACCGCTGGTCTGGTGCGGGCCGGAGGACGCCCACCCCGAACGCAGCGATCCGCTGCCGCTCGCGCTCTTCCCCGAGCGCGACTGCCGGGCGCGGCCGCTGATCCTCGCGGCGCTTGCGGCCGGGGGGCGGGCGTGGCGGGTCAACTGGACTTCGTCGCACCTGCCGTCGATCCAGGCCGCGCTCGATGCCGGGACGGCGATCACCGCGCTGCCGGCCTCGGTGATCGCGCCGCGCCATCGACGGATGGGGCCCGCCGACGGCCTGCCGCTGCTCGAGCCGCTGGACCTCGCGCTGCTCGTGCCGGACGGCGCGCGCGTCGCCGTGCGCAAGCTCGCCACCTTCCTGCGCGAGCGGTTTCAGGCGCCGTCCAGATCTCCCGCCGACGCGGCGACGACGGACGCGAGTTCGGCGCAGACCGGCTCGTCGTGGGAGAAGGACAGGTAGAGCCGGCCGAACGGGAACGGCATGACGAGCGCGCCACGGCGGCGCAGCGCGAGATGCCAGCGCCGGGTCAGCTCCGCGTCGGCGATCGCCGCCGCCTCGGCGTAGGTCGTGGGCGCGCGGTCGGCGAACCAAAGGGTGAAGACGGTGCCGAAGCCGGACGTCGAGACGCTCCGCCCGATCGCCGCGAAGGCCGCGACGATCGCGGCGCGCAGCCGGTCGCCGCGGGCGAGGAGGGCCGGATAGTCGGCCGCCTTAAGTTCCGCCAGCGTCGCGAGCACCGCCGCCGTCGCGACCGGGTTGCCGCTGTAGGTCCCGGCCCGAACCCCCGCGCCCTCGGCCGCTCGCATGACGTCGGGCCGGCCCACCACCGCCGCCACGGCGAAGCCGGAGCCGATCGCCTTGCCCACGGTCGCGAGGTCGGGCTCCACGCCTTCGGCCGGCGCGGTGAGGCCGGCGCGCAGGCGGAAGCCCATCAGCACCTCGTCCGAGATCACCAGCGCCCCGTGCCGCCGCGCCACCGCGGCCACGTGCGCGAGATAGCCCGGCGCCGCCGGCACGCAGCCGGCGTTCGCCAGCATCGGCTCGATCAGCACCGCCGCGATGTCGTCGCTCTCGGCGAACAGCCGCTCGACATCCTCGAAGTCGTTGTAGCGCAGGAGCAGCGTCCCGCCCCGCCGCGGCCGGCTGTTCGCGCGCATCAGCGCCTCGGCGCTCCCGGCCTGGCCGAGGGTCACGTCATCGTACCAGCCATCATAGCCCGCCGCCATCTTGGCGACGAGGCCGCGCCCGGTGGCAACCCGCGCGATCCGGGCGGCGAGATGCACCGCCTCGCTGCCGGTGCTGGTGAAGACCACGGAGGTGAGCGGCGCCGTCAGCGCCGCGAGCGCCGACGCCGCCGCCTCCTCGCCGGCATGGGCGAAGGCGGGCATCGACCCCGACCGGATCGCCGCCGTGGTGGCGTCGATCACCGGCTCCGGGCCGTGGCCGAGGATCGTCGCGCCAAAGCCGAGCGCCGTGTCGACGTAGCGGCGGCCGTCCCGGTCCCAGAGCCACGGCCCCTCGGCGCGGTCGATGAGCAGCGGCCGGCCGTCGAGCGGCGGCACGGCGCGCCCGGCCGACGAGATCCCGCCGACGAGATGGAGGCCCATGGCGGTCAGAACCCGAGCAGGCGCGGCAGCCACTCGGTGGTCGCCGGGATGAAGGAGACGAGCAGCAGGCAGATGTTGCTCGTGATGAAGAACGGGATCAGCCGCCGGGTGACGGCATTCACGCCCACCTTCGCCACGTTGCAGACGACGAAGATGTTGGTGCCGACCGGCGGCGTGAAGAGCCCGATCCCGAGCGCGATGACGAAGATCATCCCGAGCTGGTAGGGCGCGAGCCCCACCTCGAGGCCGATCGGGTGCAGGATCGGCGCGAGGATGACGAGCGACGGCCCGAGATCGGCCCAGGTGCCGACGAAGGTGAGGAGCGCGAGCAGGAGCAGGATGGTGACCGTCGGCCCGGCGCCCACGTGCTGGAGCGCGGCGGCGGCGGTCTGCGGCACCTGCTCCACGGTCAGCACCCAGGAGAAGGGCACGGAGACCGCCATGATGATCATGATCGCGCCGGTCATCCGCACCGTCTCGACGCCGACGCGCCAGAGCCCGGCCCAGGTGATCTCGCGATAGATCGCCCCGCCGACGAACAGCGCCCAGAAGACCGCGACGCAGGCCGCTTCGGTCGTCGTCGCGAGCCCGGTCAGCATCGTCCCGAGCACGCCGACCGGCATCAGCAGTGCCGGCAGGGCGCGGAGCAGGTGTCGTCCGAAGGCCGCGAGCCGGAACGGATGATCGGACTTCGGGAAGCCCTCGCGCACCGCGATCCACCACGCCGTCAGCATGAAGGTGACGGCGAGCATCAGCCCCGGAATGATCCCGGCGGCGAAGAGCCCGCCGATCGAGGTGTCGGTCAGCACGCCGTACATGATCATGACGACGCTCGGCGGCAGCACGATGCCGAGCGTGCCGGCGGCGGCGGTGACGGCGGCCGAGAAGTCGCGCGGATAGCCGCGCTCGGTCATCGCCGGGATCATGATCGCGCCGACGGCGCCGGTGTCGGCGGTGGCCGAGCCGGTGATGCCGCCGTAGATCATGCAGGTCGCGACGTTGACGATGCCGAGCCCGCCGCGCATCCGCCCGAAGATGTCGTTGGCAAGGTCGATGATCCGCCGCGTCAGCCCGCCCTCGTTCATGATGCCGCCGGCGACGAGGAACAGCGGGATCGCGGCGAGCGAGATCGAGTCGGCGCCGACGAAGACCTGCTGCGCGAACCACGACGGCGGCAGCGGCACCATCCCCGACCAGATCACGACGAGTGTCGAGAGCGCCAGCGACCACGCGACCGGCACCCCGGTGTAGAGCGTGACCGCGAAGACGGTGAAGAGGACAAGAAGCGTCATCGGCGCAGCTCCCCGACGAGGCGCAGGATGCGGACGAGCGCGATGACCGCGAGCGCCGCGCCCATGAAGACGGTGGTGCTGTGGACGATCCATGTCGGCGCGCGCAGCACGGGCGTCGGGTTGAATGCCGTCCGGGCGAGCAGCGCCCGCCCCGACCAGAGCAGCGCGCCGGAAACCGTGAGCAGCACCGCGGCGTGGTAGAGCCGCATCCACGGGCCGCGGCCGCTCTCGTGGGTGTTGCCGTCGATCGAGACGTTCTCGCCGGCGATCTCCGACAGCACCGTGCCGATGGCGATCACCCAGACGAAGAGGATGCCCACGACCTCGAAGCTCCAGGTGACGCCTGTGAGCCGCAGGTAGCGGCCGACCGCGCCGAGGCCGGTCGCCCCGATCAGCGCCACGCAGGCGGCGACGCCGAGGATCGTCAGCGCGGCGGTCAGGCCTTGCCCCAGACGGGTCATCGCGCGCGCGCCGCTATTCGCCGGCCGCCGCCTTGCGGACCTCGGCGACGTAGTCCTCGCCCCATTCCGCGCCGAACTTCGCATAGACCGGATCGACCATCGCCCGGAACGGCGCCGGATCGACGGTGGTGACGGTCACGCCCTTGCCCTTCAGCTCCGCGGTGACCTGCGCATAGACGCTGTCGAGCTGGTCGCGATACCAGGCCGTCGTCTCCACCACGGCCTGCTTCAGCGCCGCCTGCTCGTCCGGGGACAGGGCGTCGAAGCGGTCCTTGTTCATGAACCAGAAGTTCGGCGTCCAGATGTAGTTGGAGATCGCCAGAATTCTTGGCGCTCTCGTACCACTTCTGGTCCGAGTAGTCGCGGATCTCGGGCTCCACCCCGTCGACGACGTGCGACTGCAACGCGGTATAGACCTCGCCGAACGGGATCGACTGCGGCAGCGCGCCGAGCGCCTCCATCGTCGCGAGAATCACCGGGTTCGGCGGTGTGCGGATCTTCTGGCCCTTGATGTCCGCCGGCGTGGCCACCGGGGTCGCAACGGTCGCGAACTGCCGGAAGCCCGAGTCGAGCGCGCCGAGCATGACGAAGCCGTTTGCCGCGCCGGTGTCGAAGGCCTTTTGGCCGACCGGGCCGTCGAGGAAGGCATGGGCCGCCGCCGCGTCGGCGAAGAGGAAGGGCAGCGTCACGACGTTGAGCTTCGGGTCGATGGCATCGGCCACGCCGCCGAGGCCGATGTCGATCGAGCCGGCGCCAACGCCGTCGGCGATCGGTCCCTCGTCGCCGAGCTGCCCGTCTGGAAAGATCTGCACCGTCAGCGCCCCGCCGGTCCCGGTCGAGACGCTGTCGGCGAAGCGGGTGACCGCCTGCTGGATCAGGCTGCCGGAGCTTGAGGCATGGGCGAGGCGCAAGGTGTCGGCGTGGGCCGTCGCCGCGGAAACGAGCAAGGCGAGACAGGCCGCCCCCTGGAGGAGGCGCGCGAACGTGGGCATCGGAGGCTCCCTGCGTGGTGCTGAACAAGCCGATGCTGGGCGTCGCCGGATGACGAAGCAAGCCCGGAGTCCCGCCGGTCCATGACGGATTGTGATGGGAGCAGTCCGACCTGAAATGCCCCGCCCGGCGGGCGGGACAGCAGACCGGCTTCACGCACGGCGGAGGCCGGCAACGACGTCGGCCCGGACGTCCGATGGCGGCGCGTGGTTGCGGCCATCGGATCGCGGCCATGGGGTCTCGGGCCGCCCGTCCGGGCGTCTCGGGGGGTCTTTCAGAGGCCTGCGTCGACGGCTTCCTTGATGTTGACGGGCCTGGGGAGGAGGCCGAGGGCGGCGAAGGTGTCGGCGACCTTCTGCTGGTCGGCGACGACGTCCGGGGTGAGGGACCTGACGCCGAAGCTCTGGCGCGAGAGGGCGAGTTCGAGCGCGTCGGCGGGGATGCCCGTCGACGGGGCAAGCTCGGCGGCGGCCGCAGCCGGGTTGCCGGCGATCCAGGTGTCGGTCTCGCCGATGGCGGCGATGAGGGCGGCGATTGCCTCCGGGTTCGCGGCCACGAAGTCGCGATCGCCGAAGTAGAACTGGTAGTTCGGGGCGAGGCCCTCGGCGTTCACGAGCTGCCGGGCTCCGAGCGTCTGTTCGGCCGAGGCCTGGAACGGGTCCCAGACGGCCCAGGCGTCGACCGCGCCCGAGGCGAAGGCGGCGCGGGCGTCGGCGGGGGTCAGGAAGGTCGGCGTGATCTTGTCGTAGCCGATGCCGGCGGATTCGAGCGCGCGGACCAGCAGGTAGTGGACGTTCGAGCCCTTGTTGAGGGCGATCTTCTTGCCCTCGAGGTCGGCGAGCGACCGGATGGGGCTGTCCTTCGGCACGAGGATGGCCTCGCCGCGGGGCGCCGGGGGCTCGAAGCCGATGTAGGTGAGCCGCGGGCTCGCCGCCTGGGCGAAGATCGGCGGCGCCTCGCCGGTCTGGGCGATGTCGATGGCGCCGGCGTTCAGCGCCTCGAGCATCTGCGGCCCGGCGGCGAACTCCGCCCAGGTCACCTTGTAGCCGAGCGGCGCGAGCTTTTCCTCCAGCAGTCCCTTGCCCTTCAGCAGCACGAGAACGCCGTATTTCTGGAATCCGACGCGGATTTCCTTGTCGGCCGCGACGCCCGGCAGGGCGGTGAGGACAAGGGTTGCGGCGGTGGCAAGGCCGAGGGCGCGTCTGGTCAACTGCATGGGGCTTCTCCTGTCAGCGTCCGGCCCGGGGCCGGCGGCGATTTCCAGCCCCGGGGCCCGGGGGAGGGAAGGGGGGGCTTGTGGTCGGACTTGAATACGATTATCTCGATAAAGTCTATAGTGATTCTGGATATGGCGAATGGGCGGGAAGATCGTCGGGTTATCGGGAAGTCTCAGCCGGCCGTCGCGCACGCGCGTCCTCGTGGAGGCAGCCGTGCAGCGCGCGGCGGAACGCTATTCGCGCGAGCCTCTGGTGATCGAGCTTTCCGCCATCGCCGGCTCGCTCGGCAGTGCCGCGCGGGTCTCGGACCTCGACGCAACGGCGCAGGCCGCGGTCGCGGAGCTGCTCGACGCCGACGCCCTCGTCCTTGCGAGCCCGGTCTACAAGGGCAGCTATGGCGGCCTCTTCAAGCACCTGCTCGACCTGCTCGACCCGCTGGCGCTGGTCGGCAAGCCGGTGCTGCTCGGCGCGACCGGCGGCGGGGCGCGCCACGCCCTCGTCATCGAGCACCAGCTCCGCCCGCTTCTCGGCTTCTTCGAGGCCCAGACGCTCGCCACCGGGGTCTATGCCTCGGACGCGGATTTCCGCGACGGCGCGCTGGTCTCCGAGGCCCTTCTCGAACGGCTCGACCGCGCGGTCGACCAGTTCGCCCCCTTCCTCGATCCGGTCGTGCCCCGCGCGGCCCGCTACAGCAACGGCACGCACGCGCTGGCCGTGTGACCGACAGGAGTCCGACGATCATGACCACCGCAGCGCCGATCAAATTCGCCTACTGGGTGCCGAACGTCTCCGGCGGCCTCGTCATCAGCACCATCGAGCAGCGCACCGACTGGGGCATCGACTACAACCGCAAGCTGGCGCAGATCGCCGAGGCGGTCGGCTTCGACTATGCGCTGAGCCAGATCCGCTTCACCGCCGGCTATGGCGCCGACAACCAGCACGAGTCGGTGTCCTTCAGCCACGCGCTGGCCGCGGCGACCGAGCGGCTGAAGATCATCGCGGCGATCCTGCCGGGGCCGTGGAACCCGGCGCTGGCGGCCAAGCAGATCGCGACGATCAGCAACCTCACCAACGGCCGGATCGCGGTCAACATCGTCTCCGGCTGGTTCCGCGGCGAGTTCTCGTCGATCGGCGAGCCGTGGCTCGACCATGACGAGCGCTACCGCCGCTCCGAGGAATTCATCCGCGCGCTCCGCGGCATCTGGGGCCAGGACGATTTCACCTTCGCCGGCGACTTCTACCGCTTCCGCAACTACACGATGAAGCCGAAGCCGATCGACCCGCAGCCCGAGATCTTCCAGGGCGGCTCCAGCCGCGCGGCCCGCGACATGGCGGCGCGGGTGTCGGACTGGTACTTCACCAACGGCAACACGCCGGACGGCCTCGCGGCCCAGGTCGACGACATCCGCGCCAAGGCGGCGGCGGAGGGGCGCAGCGTCAAGATCGGCGTCAACGCCTTCGCCATCGCCCGCGAGACCGAGGCGCAGAGCAAGGCGGTGCTGGCCGAGATCATCGACAAGGCGAACCCCGACGCCGTGCACGGCTTCGCCCACGAGGTGAAGAACGCCGGCAAGGCCTCGCCCGAGGGCGAGGGCAACTGGGCGAAGTCGAGCTTCGACGATCTCGTCCAGTACAACGACGGCTTCCGCTCGAACCTGATCGGCACGCCCGAGCAGATCGCCGAGCGGATCCTCGCGCTCAAGGACGCGGGCGCCGACCTCGTGCTCCTCGGCTTCCTGCACTTCCAGGAAGAGGTGGAGTTCTTCGGACGCCGGGTGATCCCGCTCGTCCGCGCACTCGAAGCCGAACGCAGCCGCACTCCGGTCGCCGCAGAGTGATGCTCACGCTGCCGCACGCCACGAGCCCGTGCGGCAGAAATGTGCGGTCCGGGACAATCGCGGCCTGGGCCGTGTGAGATCTGGACCGCGTGACACCTCCTTCCACGCTTCGAACTGACGCCTCCGCCCGCCCGCTTCCGTTGCAACGAGCCCGTGAGTAAACAGTCATGATGATGGACAAGCCGCGCCGCAGCCGCCCGGTCGTCGCCATTCTCGGCGGCGGCCTTTCAGGCGCCGTCACCGCCCTCAACCTCGGGCAGACGCTCGGGCCCGATGCGGCGGAGATCGTCGTCGTCGAGCCTCGGGAGATGCTGGGCGGCGGGCTCGCCTATTCGACCGGCGACGCGGCGCATCGCATCAACGTGCCGGCCGCGAAGATGACCATCGTCAGCGACCAGCCCAACCACTTCATGGACTGGCTCGCCGCCGAGCGGATCACCATGTCGCCATCGACGCTCACGCTGCGCGGCGACTTCTTTCCCGAGCGGCGGATCTTCGGTCGATACATTGCGGCCCAGCTCGCGCCGCTCGTCGCGCGCGGCATCGTCCGCCACTGCTGCACCTCGGCCGTTGCCGCCCGCCGCGCCGAGGGGCGCTGGCTGATCGACCTCGCGGACGGCACCAGCCTGGTGGCGGATTTCGTCGTCCTTGCGATGAGCCACCCGGCGCCGGCGGTGCCCGGCGTGCTGCGGGATCTCGCCGGATCGCCCGCCCTCGTCGCGGATCCCTATGACAACGCGCGCATCGCTGCGCTCGCCGGGACCGAGCGGATCCTGATCGTCGGCACCGGGCTCACCTCCGCCGATGTGGTGGCGAGCCTCGACCGCCTCGGCCATCGTGGCCGCATCACCGCGCTGTCGCGCCATGGCCTGCGCTCCCGCGGCCACGGCGTCGTCGAGCACCCGAGCGAGGCCGACTTCGCCACGGATCCGGCGCAAACCGCCGTCTCCCTGCTTCGCCGTATCCGCGCCGCCGTGGCAGCCGACGCGGCGCTCGGACAGAGCTGGCACGCGACGCTCGATCGCGTCCGCGAACAGGGGCCGGCGATCTGGGCCGCGCTTCCGGCCGGCGAGCGGCGGCGGCTCGTCCGCCACCTCCGCACCGCGTGGGATGTCCATCGGTTCCGGGTCGCGCCGCAGGTCGAGGATGTGGTCGAGCGCGAGATGCGCCGCGGGCGGCTCGACGTTGTCGCCGCCCGCCTCGTCACCGCCCGCGAGACGCCGGATGGCATCGAGGTCGCCTGGCGCCCGCGCGGCAGCGCGACGGTGGTTACCGCCACGTTCGGCGCGGTCGTCGTCACCACCGGACCGGACCACGGCACCATCCTGCAGTCGAACCCGGTCTTCCGCACCCTCGCGGCGGACGGACTGCTGTGCGCCGATCCGAACGGGCTCGGCCTGCTGGTCGAGGATCACTGTCGAAGCGTCGATGCAGGCGGCGGGCTCTCCGACACGCTCCTTGTCGCCGGCCCGCTGGCGCGGGGCCACGTCGGCGAACTCATGGGCGTGCCCGAGGCAACCCGTCATGCCGAACATGTCGCCGGAATCTTGAGCGCGCGGATCCGGGATATCGCGGGACCACTGCTCAGTCCGCTCAACACCACCGGCTGAGAACGCACATTCGCCGCGGTCGTCTGCGCCTGACGGAGCTGGCCGGCGGTCGACCGAAGCAGGGATTCGCATTCATGATCGCGAGACGACAATTTACCGGGCGGGCTGCCGCCGCCCTCGTCGCGGGCCTCGCCGCCCCGGCGCTGCTCGCCGGCTCCGGCCGGGCGGCCGATGCCCGCACGCTCCGTATCGGCTGGCAGAAGAACGGCGTCCTCGCCCTTGCCAAGAGCCAGGGGGCCCTCGAGAAGCGCTTTGCCGACAAGGGCATAGAGATCACCTGGGCCGAGTTCAGCTCCGGCCCGCCGCTGCTCGAGGCACTCGGGGCCGGCGCGCTCGACTTCGGCCCGACCGGCGACGTGCCCCCGCTCTTTGCCCAGGCCGCCGGTGGCGATCTGCTCTATGTCGGCACCTACGCGGGCAGCCCCGCGGGCTCCGGGATTCTGGTCCACAAGGATTCCGACATCCGGACGATCGCCGACCTGAAGGGGCGCAGGCTCGCCTTCAAGCGCGGCTCCAGCGCCCACAACTTCACCGTGAAGGCCCTGCGCACCGCCGGTCTTACGACGGCCGACATCGAGCCGGCCGATCTCGCGCCGCCGGACGCGCTCGCCGCGTTCCGCTCGGGCAGCGTCGACGCCTGGACGATCTGGGATCCCTACTTCGCGGTGGCGGAAGCCGATCCCGCGGCCCGGGTGCTCACCACCGCCGAGGGCATCGTTCCGGCCTGGAGCTACTTCCTGGCGAACGGCTCCTTCACTGCCGCGAACCCCGACCTTGTCGTCGACACTCTGGACGAGCTTGCGGCGGTCGGCCGGGCTGCACAGGGCGACCTCGACGCGACCGTCCCGGCGCTCAGCAAGATCACCGGCGTCCCCGAAGCCATCACCCGGGTCACGCTGACCCGCAAGGGAGCCGACCTCGGCCGTGTCGACGGCCCGGTCTCGATCGAAGCCCAGGTCTACCAGCAGGCTCTCGCCGACGAGTTCCACGACCTCGGCATCCTGCCGAAGAAGCTCAACATTCAGGAGATCGTCTGGCAGCCCAAGGCCAGCTGATCCGAAAGAGGCACGAACATGACCAACCCCATCGACTTCTTCTGGTTCATCCCGACCTCGGGCGACGGCGCCTATCTCGGCTCGTCCGAGCTGAACCGCGCGCCGTCCTACGACTACCTCTCGCAGGTCGCCGTGGCCGTCGACCGCCTCGGCTTCTCCGGCGTCCTCCTCCCGACCGGCGCCGCCTGCGAGGAGTCCTTCGTCATGGCGGCGGCGCTCGCCCCCGTCACCCGGCGGCTGAAATTCCTCGTCGCGATCCGCCCCGGCGTCGCCTCGCCCGCCTACTACGCGCGGCTCTCCTCGACCCTCGACCGGGTGTCGAACGGCCGGCTCCTCCTCAACATCGTCGTCGGCGGCAATCCGAAGGAGCTGGCGGGCGACGGCCTCTTCCTGCCGCACGACCTTCGCTACGACCACGCCGAGGAGTTCTTCACCGTCTTCGAGGATCTGCTCGCGAAAGGCACGGCCACCCTCGACGGCGAGCACATCAAGGCGATCGGCGCGACGCTCGGCTATCCGCCGGTGCAGTCGCCGCGCCCGCCGCTGTTCTTCGGCGGCTCCTCGGACGCCGGCATCGACTTCGCCGCCGGCCGCGTCGACAAGTACCTGACCTGGGGCGAGCCCCCGGCGCAGGTCGCCGAGAAGGTCGGCCGCGTCCGCGCCGCCGCCGAGAAGGCCGGGCGGGAGGTGACTTTCGGCATCCGCCTCCACTTCATCGTCCGCGAGACCGACGAAGAAGCCTGGGAGGCCGCCGACCGCCTGATCTCGAAGCTCGACGACGCGACGATCGCCGAAGCCGCGAAGCGCTTCAACAAGGAGAGCGACAGCGTCGGCCAGCAGCGGATGTTCGCCCTGCACCAGGGCCGTCGCGACAAGCTCGAGGTCAGCCCGAACCTCTGGGCCGGCATCGGCCTCGTGCGTGCCGGTGCCGGCACCGCCCTCGTCGGCTCGCCCGAGACGGTGGCCGAGCGCCTGCGCGAGTACCAGGAGATCGGCATCGACACGGTGATCGGTTCCGGCTACCCGCACCTCGAGGAGAGCTACCGCGTCGCCGAGCTCCTGTTCCCGGCCCTCGGCATCGACCGGCAGGAGGACGCACGCGGCTTCCTCAACGAGTTCGGCCAGAAGCGCGTCTTCGCCGGCGGTAGTCATGGCGGCAACCTCCGGGCGGCGTCATGACGGGGATCGCCCGAGCGTCGATCGGCTGGCTGCTGCCGCTGGTCCTCATCCTCGCCTGGGAAGCGCTTTCCCGGGCGGGCGCGATCTCCTCGACGGTTCTCCCCGCTCCGTCCGCCGTCGCCCTCGCGTTCTGGAAGCTCCTCCTCTCGGGCGAGCTTCTCCGCAACGTCTGGGTGTCGAGCGGCCGCGCCTTCGCGGGCTTCATCCTCGGCGGCTCGATCGGCTTCGCCCTCGGCCTCGCCAACGGCCTGTCGCGCCTCTCGCGCGACATGACCGACACCACGCTCCAGATGGTGCGCAACATCCCGCACCTCGCGCTCATCCCGCTCGTCATCCTCTGGTTCGGGATCGGCGAGGAGGCGAAGCTCTTCCTCGTCGCGCTCGGCGTGTTCTTTCCGATCTACGTCAACACGCTGCTCGGCATCCAGTCGGTCGACCCGCAGCTCGTCGAGATGGGCCGCATCTACGGCATGAAGCCCTTTGTCCTCTTCCGCCGCGTCATCCTGCCCGGCGCGCTGCCGGCGATCTTTGCCGGGTTGCGCTACGCCCTCGGGATCATGTGGCTCACGCTCATCGTCGCCGAGACGATCTCCGCTTCTGCCGGCCTCGGCTACATGGCGATGCAGGCGCGCGAGTTCCTGATGATCGACGTGGTCGTGCTCTCGATCCTCATCTACGCGCTCCTCGGCAAGCTCGCCGACAGCGTTGCCCGCTACGCCGAGCGCCGTACGCTCGCCTGGCACCCGGCCTTCCAGTCCTGAGGATGCTCATGCTCGACCGACCGACCGCCTTTGCCGCCGCCCGTCCCCTGGCCCCCGTGCCGGAAGCGCCGCCGTTGGCCGCCCGGCCGCCCGGCTTCGAGATCCGCGGCCTCGTCAAGCACTTCAACGGCAAGACCGTGCTCGATGGCGTCGATCTCGTCGTGCCGCAGGGGCAGTTCGTCGCCGTCATCGGCAAGAGCGGTTGCGGCAAGTCGACGCTGCTCCGTCTCCTCGCCGGCCTCGACCAGCCGACGGCGGGCACGATCGTCCGGGGCGGCGGCGGCAGCCGCGATGTCCGGATCATGTTCCAGGAGCCCCGGCTGCTGCCGTGGGCGCGGATCCTCGACAACGTTCTGGTCGGGCTGACCGGGATCGAGCGCGGCGCGCGCGTGTCGTCCCGCGCCGCAGAGCGCCTTGCCGAGGTCGGCCTGAGCGATCGCGCCGGCGACTGGCCGTCGGTCCTCTCGGGCGGCCAGCGCCAGCGCGTCGCGCTCGCCCGCGCGCTCGTCGGCGAGCCGCGCATCCTCGCCCTCGACGAACCGCTCGGCGCCCTCGACGCGCTGACCCGCATCGAGATGCAGGCGCTGCTCGAACGGGTCTGGCTCCGTCAGGGCTTCACCGCTGTCCTCGTCACCCACGACGTCGCCGAGGCCGTCGTCCTCGCCGATCGCGTCGTTGTCCTCGATGCCGGCAGGATCGTGCTCGACGTCCCCGTCCCGCTCGCGCGGCCGCGGCGCCGCGGCTCGGCCGAGATCGCCCGCCTTGAGGCCCGCATTCTCGACCGCCTTCTCGGCGAGTAGGCGCCGGACACGGCCTCGGGGCGGTGGCGCGACGATCCGTGCCACGCCGAAGGGCCAGCCGGACGGAAGGCGGGTGCGTTCAGGCGGCGGATCGCTTCAGGTTCGCCAGCTTCGGAAGCCGGACCATCAGGATCGCGGGGTGCGGCACAGCCTCCCCGGCCACGGTATCGGCGAGGGCGGCGAGGGTCGTCCAGGTGCGCGACCGCGGCGTGCTCGCCTCGGACACGATCCACACGTCGCTCGCCGAAGCGGGTCTCGACGGCGTTCGCCGCGTACCAGTCGTCGTCGTGGGTGACGATCTCGTCATAGGTCTTCTCGCCCGACAGCACGGGCGAGAGCATCAGGCGGTTGTAGTTGCCGCGCGGCTCGGCGTTGAAGAGCGTCACGGCGTAGCGGTCGGGATCGGCCTCGAACAGCCAGCGCGCGGCCCGCCAGACCGCGCGCATCAGTGCGGCGGTGCGTTCCGGCTCGGCCTCGACGGCCGCGCGCGGCATGGCGAGGACCTTCTCCGGCGCGAACTGCCAGATCGCCGCGCCCGGCAGGATCGGACTCGCCGCCCCCGAACTCGACGGCGACGCTGCCCCACGGCTCGCCCACGCAGAAGGCGTCGATCTCGCCGGCCGCCATCGCCGCCGCCATCCGCGCCGGCGGCACGGTGACGAGGTGCAGCCGGTCGCCGAGCCAGGCGTCGAGCGGCGCGGCGTGGGTCGAGAGCGGGAAGGGCACGCCGAAGCGCAGCCGCTCGCCGCCGGTTGCCGCCAGCAGCGCCCGCCGCGTCGCCTCTGCATCGAGGAAGGCGCCGCCCGCTGCCGCAATCGCCTCGGCGAGCACCGGGCCGGTGCCGACGACGTTTCCGTTGACCGAAAGCAGCATCAGCGCGTCGGGCGCCGCGTCGCCGGGGCCGATCCCGGCGCTCTGCGCCACGGCCACGGGGGCCCGCTCATGATCCCGCTCGACGATCGCGATGCTCAGCTTCGGTGCCGCGCGCGATGTGGCACCGCACCAGCCGGCATTTGCAGGCCCCGAAGACGCGGCCCCCCGGCTGTCAGCTCCCCGTTCGGACCGCTTCCAGCTCCGCCCGGACCTTGGGGCTGCCGACGACGATCCAGTTGCCCTTGCGCAAGCCGTCGTTCGCGAGGAAGTCGTTGGTCTCGAGCCCGGCGGCGCGGATGATCGCCAGCGCCGCAACACAGTCCCAGCTGTTGATGTGCGCCTCGACGTAGCCGAGCAGGCGGCCGGCGGCGACGTTGCAGAGCATCAGCGCCCCCGAGCCGTCGCGGAAATACATGCCGCCCCGCTCGATGAAGCGCGAGAACATCGGCAGGAACTGGTCGGCGGAGATGCGCGGGGAATAGCCGAAGCCGGTGATGCCCTCCCGGATCGACTGGCCGGGATGCCGCTCCACCGGCGCGCCGTTCAGCGTCGCGGGAATGCCGACGCCACCGGCGAAGAGCTCGCCGAGGGCGGGGGCGTAGACGGCGCCGAACAGGATCTCGCCGTCCTGCACGAAACCGATCGACACGCACCAGCTCGGCAGGCCCGAGACGAACGGCTGGGTGCCGTCGATCGGGTCGACGACCCAGATGCCCTGGCCCGGCGCGAAGTCGGTCGCGCCGGTCTCCTCGCCGAGAAAGCCGTCCTCCGGGAACCGCTCGCCGAGCCGGCTGCGGATGAGAAGCTCCGTGCTGAGATCGGCGGCGCTGGCGAGGTCCTGCGGACCCTTGGACTTCACCTCGAGCGCGGCGCGGTCGCGGAGAAAATCCTTCGCGTGCTCGCCCGCCTCGCGGACGAGGGCGACGGCGAAGTCGTAGCGGCTGCGGATGTCGATGTCGGTCATTGTGGGTGCTTTCTCAGGGCCAGAGGCGGGCTGCGCCACGGACGCCGCTTGCGTCGCCGTGCGCAGCCTTCAGGATCGGGGTGTGGAAGACGGTGGAGAAGAGCCGCGACGCGAGGCGCGGCGGCAGGTCGCGGTAGAGTTCGTCGACGTTCGACATGCCCCCGCCCATCACCAGCACGTCGGGGTCGAGCGTGTTGACGACGGTGGCAAGGCCGCGCGCGAGACGGTCGACGTAGCGCTCCCAGAGGAGAGCGGAGAGGCGATCGCCCGCGCGCATCCGCTCGATGATCGTCATCGCCCGCGGCCGCTCGCCGGTGTGGCGCTCGTATTCGGCCTCGAACGCCCGGCCGGACACCCAGCTTTCGAGGCAGCCGTGGCGCCCGCAGTAGCAGGGCCGGCCGGGGATCTCGGTGATATCCGGGAAGGGCAGGGGGTTGTGGCCCCACTCGCCGGCACTGTTGTTCGGCCCGTGGTGGGCCCGGCCGCCGACCGCGATCCCGGCGCCCGCGCCCGAGCCGAGGATCACGGCGAAGACCACGGTCTTGCCGGCACCGGCGCCGTCGACCGCCTCCGAGACGGCGAAGCAGTCGGCGTCGTTCTCGACGCGGACCTCGCGGCCAAGCGCGGCGCGGAGGTCGCGCTCCACCGGCTTGCCGAGCACCCAGGTGGAGCTGCACCCCTTGCCGAGCCGGCTCACCGGCTCGAGCGAGCCCGGCATCCCGATCCCCACCGTCCCGGTCTCGCCGGTCGTCGCCTCCAGCTCGCGGACCATCTCGGCGATGCTGGCGACGCACGCGGGATAGTCCTCGCGCGGGGTGTCGCGGCGCAGCCGCAGGCGCTCGCGGCCGTCGGGCTCCATCGCGACGCCCTCGATCTTTGTCCCGCCCCAGTCGATGCCGATCAGCATTCCCGCCTCCTCGGTCCGCCACCGTCGCGGACCCATCCGAAATAGTCGGGGCTGCCCATCTGGCCCCCCTTGAGCGCCAGCTGCAGGCCGTCGTGCGGGCCGTCGGCATGGGCCTCGAAAATCGCGGCGCCCGGGATCGTCGGGGCGAGCGCGGTCAGCGCGTGGATGCCGAGCCGGCGGCTGGCGTGACCCGAGGTGTCGCCGCCGGAGATGACCGCGCGGCGCACGCCCGCCGCCGCGATGATCGCGACGAGGATCCGTCCGAGCGCGTCGCCGATCCGCTCGTTGGCGTCCTCGGCCGGGACGCCGCTGCGCCGCACGGCCTCGCGCAGGGCCGGCACGGCCGGGTCGTCGGGACCGCGGGCCGTGAAGACGACAGGATCCTCGCCCCGGCCGATCGCCGCCAGCGCGGCGGCGACCGCGGCCGCCTCGGCCCGCCCGCGCAGGTCCGCGTCGCCGACGACCGAGGCGGCGTCGAAGGCGATCCCGGCGAAGCCGTTGGCGAGCGACCAGTCGATCTGCGCGGCCGTGACCGGAGAGACGGACCCCGAGACCGCGGCCATCCGGCCGGCGGAGCCGATGCCGCCCGGCGCGGGGGCCGCCGGAATCGCGCCTTCCTCGCGCCAGAGCTGCGTCAGCGCGTATTCGACGCCCTGCGAGCCCACCACGAACGGATTGGCCGCGCGATCCTCCCAGATCAGCCGCCCGCAAGCGGCGAGGGTGGCGTCGTCGAGACAGTCGAGCGTCAGGATCTCGGCCCCGATCGACAGGTGTCGCTCCACCTCCGCGCGGGCGAGGCCCTCGCTCGCGAGCGCCTCGAGGCTGACCGTGCCGAACCGGCGTGCGGTCTGGCGAGCGAGGTGGCGCGCGACATCCGCCTCGTCCATCGGCGTGACCGGGTGGCGGGCCATGACCGGGTGCCGGTCGAGGCGCGACACGCCCTCCGGGCCACCGGCGAACAGGGTGCCGAAGACCTGATAGCGCCGCATCGGCGGGGCGGCGATCAGAACCGGCACCCATCGCCAGCCGAACGCCGCTGCCGCGAGGTCGATGGCGCGGCCGATCGAGCCGGTGTCGGGCGAGGAGTTGAGTGTCGAGCACGCCTTGTAGTGGCTGACCGGCGCGCCGACACCGCGCAGGAAGGCGAATGCCTCGGGCAGGTGCGCGTCCATCCACGCCGGCCCGCGGGCACGCGCCGTGCTGGCGACGCCGATGCCGCGCGCACCGCGGAACCGGGCGAGCTGCGCCGGGGTGGGAACGTCGAGGAACAGGACCGACGGCAGGCCGGCGAAGGTCAGGACCTCCATCACGGCGGCCGAGCCGGTGAAGTCGTCGCCGTACCAGGCGATGAGCGGTCCCTCGGGCAGGGAGACGGTCATTCGGCTAGCCCGGATGCTGGTAGAGCGCGGTCGAGCGGTCGAGGTGCGCTGTCATCGCGGTCGCGGCCCGGTCGGTGTCGCCCGCCGCGATCGCATCGACGATCGCCGAGTGTTCGGCGAGGGTGACCTCCTCGTGGCCCGACCAGAGCAGCAGGTCGGAATGGAAGCGGAAAAGCCAGCCGAGCATCGCCTCTGCGACGGCCGAACAGATCGGATTTCCGGCAAGCGCCGCGATCCTGCGATGAAAGTCGATGTCGGCGCCGACGAACGCCTCCGCATCACCGAGCTTGCCGCGCTGCAGGTCGATCAGCGCCCGAAGCTCGGCGATGTCGCCGGTGGTCGCCCGCGGGGTGCCGGCGCGCACCATGCCGATCTCGAAGAGCCGGCGCGCCTCCTTCAGGTGCTCCAGGTTCTGCGGCCCGGTCGAGAGCAGCGTCCGGGCGATCGCGTCCCCCTGGCGCAGCACCGCCTCGGCGGACAGCGCGTTCACCCGGCTGCGCTCGCCGTGCGAGATGGTGATGAGCCCCATGGTGTGCAGCGATTGCAGCGCCTCGCGCACCGCCGGCCGGCCGACGCCGAAACGCTCCATCAGCTGGTGCTCGGATGGCATCGGCGCGCCGGGCCCGAGGTCGCCGGACAGGATCAGGTCCTGCATCCGTTCGAGAACCTGGTCGGAAAGCTTTCGCCGCACGATCTTGTCGCCGGCCGGCCTGCCAGTCCCCCAGGGCGCACTGTCCATCTCCCGCACGGCCTCCAATTGAACGCGTCACCTCGTCCCGTCTAGCTGTCGCCGCCCCGGCTCATCAACGCCCGGCCGTGCCACCGGCCGCTGCTTCGCGGGCGGTCGCCCCCGGCTGGGCGGCAGAGGGCGGGGCGCGTCGATATCAGGCGAGCCCGCGCGGGTCGACGCTCTCGCCGCCGGCATCGGCCGAGGCATAGACGGCTTCGACGAGGGCGAGGGTCTCGAGGTTGTCGGCGCCGGACGTTTCCGGCGTGCGGCCGCTGCCGAGGCAGTCGACGAAGTGGCGCTGGATCGCGAGCACGCTCCCTTGGATGTTGTGCCACGGCCGCTCGGCCCAGGGCAGCAGCGGCGGAGACACGTCGCGCACGCGGGCTCCGGCTGGAGTTCTCGATCGTCAGGCGGTAGCCGGCGTCCAGCCGAAGCGTGCCGTCGGCCCCGTCGATCTCGAGCAGCGTCTCGGGAAAGGCCTCCCGGGCGCGGCGCGTGGCATAGCTGCAATCCACCACGCTCGTCACTCCGCTGTCGTGGACGAGGAGCCCGGTCGCCACGTCTTCACCGCGGATGCGCGGGTTCACCCGGCGCGTCGTCGCCGACAGGCGCACGACGTCGCCGAAGAGAAAGCGCGCGACGTCGAGGATGTGGATGCCGAGATCCTGAACGATGAAGCGCGGGTCGGTCGCGAGGTACGGCTGGCCGGAATAGACGTCGAACCCCGACCGGAAGCTGACGCGCCCCCAGAACGGCGCACCGATCGCGCCGGCGGCGAGCTTCGCCGCCGCTGCCCGGATGGCCGATTGCCAGCGAAAGTTCTCGTGGACCATCAGCACGCGGCCGGCGGCGTCGGCGGCGGCGACCATCGACCGCGCGTCGGCGAGCGACGGGGCGAACGGCTTCTGGCAGATCACATGCACGCCGGCCCCGGCCGCGAGTTCGACCAGCGGCCGGTGGCTCGCCACCGTCGTCGCGATGTCGACGAAATCCAGGCGCTCGGCGCGCAGCATCCCGGCGGCATCGGTGTAGGTGCGCCCGATGCCGAAGCGCGCCTGCGCCTCGGCGAGGCGCGCCGGGTTGCGGTCGGCGAGCGCGACGATCTCGGCGCCGGGCACGTCGGCCCAGGCGTGCAGGTGGTTGGCGGCGAAGAAGCCGCAGCCGATCAGGCCCCCTCGGAGCATCGTGTCTCTCCTCGTCCGCCCATCGGCGGGCGTGTCTCAGGTGATCCGGCGGATGCTCTCGGCGATCTCGGCCGGCTCGAAGACTCCGAGCCAGTCGTCGCGGAGGATGCGCGGCGTGCCGTTCATGATCGCCTTGTTGCAGGCGTCGGAAAAGATGCCCGGCACCTCGTCCATGACGACGGCGCCGAGGATGTTCATGTGGCCGAGCAGGAAGTCGCGGGCCGCGGCACGGTCGACACCGCGACGGACCACCTCGTCGAGCGCGGACTTCATCGCCACCATCAGCGTGGCGCAGACCGTCTCGGAGAGGCCGGGCTCGAGCATCGCCATCTGGTCGACGGTGACGCGGTGCGATCGCAGGATCGGCGCCCAGATCGTCCTGGCAATGCCCTCGCCGATCGCGAAGTGCGCCTCGGGCCCCTGCATCAGCGCGCTGACGATCGCCTGCCGGGCGGCGACGCCGCCGAAGTGGTCGTTGCGGCCCTCGGGCGTGGTTTCGTCATTGAAGATCGGCGGATGGCAGGGGTGGGTGACGAAATAGCTGATGTCCGCGCGCTCGGGGAGGTGTCCGGCATAGGGCGCCGCGGCATCGAGGGCGATGACGATCGTCCCGGGCGCGACTTTCGGCACGAGGACGGCAGCGACCTTGCCGATCGCGGTGTCGGGGACGGCGAGCACGACGGCGCCGGCCCCCGCGAGCGCGTCGTCGAGCGGCACGCAGTCCATGCCGACAAGCTCTTTCAGCCGCGCGCGGCCGGCGTCGCTCACCTCGACATAGGCGACCTCATAGTCCGAGCCGACGAGGTTCGCCGCAAGGCGCGTCCCCATCTTTCCGCCCGCACCGATCAGCGCGATCTTCATCAGGCCCGCTCCCCCCTCTGCTCCGGCGGGACCATGCTGGCGACGATTTACCTTGTCAACTGGTATGATGAGCACTTATGTCCGGGCGATCCGGGAATGAGGGGGACGATCGTGGAGCGTCTTTTTGCGCGGTACGAAATCGAAAGCCCGGTTTCGCTGGAACGCGCCGCGGCGGTGATCGCCGGGGAGCAGTCCTCCGGCACCTTCATGCGCCTGCCCGGCGAGACCGACGCGCTCAGGGCGCGCTCCGGCGCGGTGGTGGAGGAGATCGTCGAGCGGTCGTCGTCGGACCGGCCGTCGCTCCCCTGCCGCATCGCGAGCGGCCGCTACACCCGTGGCGAGATCCTGCTGTCGTGGCCGCTCGACAACATGGGCGCGTCGCTGACCAACGTGCTCGCCACCGTCGCCGGCAATCTCTTCGAGCTGGCCGAGGTCTCGGCGCTCCGCCTGCTCGACATCCGCTTTCCCGACGCCTTCGCCGCCGCCTGCCCGGGCCCCGCGTTCGGCGTCGCCGGCACCCGCGCGCTCACCGGGCTCGCCGCCGGTCCCCTGATCGGCACCATCATCAAGCCGAGCGTCGGCCTCTCGCCCGGGGAGACGGCGGCGATGGCGGGCGAGCTTGCCGCCGGCGGCATCGACTTCATCAAGGACGACGAATTGCAGGCGAACGGGCCGCACAACCCGCTGGCCGACCGGGTGGCCGCGGTGATGCGCGTGCTGAACGACCATGCCGACCGCACCGGCCGGAAGGTGATGTACGCCTTCAACGTCACCGACGAGGTCGACGCGATGAGACGCAACGCCGACCTCGTGCGCGACGCCGGCGGCACCTGCCTGATGGTGAGCATCCACTCCGTCGGCCTCGCCGGCTTCGGCGCGCTCCGCCGCCACGCCGAGCTGCCGCTGCACGCGCACCGCAACGGCTGGGGCCTGTTCTCGCGCTCGCCCGACATCGGCATCGCGTTTCGCGCGTGGCAGAAGTTCTGGCGGCTCGCGGGCGCCGACCATCTCCATGTCAACGGCATCGCCAACAAGTTCTCCGAGCCCGATGCCTCGGTCATCGAACTCGGCCCGCGCCCTCGGCGAGCCGCTGTTCGGCCCCGGGCGCCCCGACCTTGCCGCGATGCCGGTGTTCTCCTCCGGGCAGACCGCGCTGCAGGTGCCGGCGTCCTACGATGCGGCGGGCAGCGGCGATTTCATCTTCTGCTCGGGCGGCGGGATCATGGGGCACCCGGGGGGCATCGCCGGCGGCGTCGCGAGCCTGCGGCAGGCGAGCGAGGCGGTCGCGTCCGGCATCCCGCTCGCCGTCCACGCGGAGCGTCACGCGGCGCTCGCCTCGGCGATCGGCCAGTTCGGCGCGCGCACGGGGCTCTGAGCACGACGCCCCGCGGGAGCCTCGGGCCGACCGCGACGTCCGAAAGACGTCAGCCGCCGCGTGCGAGCTGCCGGGCGATCATCAGGTCGAGGTGCGCGCCGCCGCCGTTCTTGTAGACGGTGATCTCGCCTCCGGAGGCCCGCCCGGCCTTGCCCTGCACGAGGTCGTAGAGGTCGCCGCGCACGGCGTCGGCGGAGATGACGCCGGCCGCGATCGGGATGCGAAGCTCGCCGATGTGGTCGATCGCGGTCTCGCGGCAGTCGACGAACAGCGCGCCGGCCGCGATCAGCGCGTCGTCGGCCTCGCGCATGTCGGCCTTGTAGGCGCCGATGAGGTCGACGTGCGTCCCCGGGGCCACCCACGCGCCGTGCAGGATCGGGGCGCGCGCCATGGTCGCGCTGGACACGATGTGCGCGCGGGCCACGGCCTCTGCGAGATCGGCGACGGCGACGACCGGCACCGGGCCGCCGTCCAGCTCGCGGCAGAGGGCCGTGGCCTGTTCCGTGCGGCGGGCCCAGATCGAGACGCGCTCGAGGCGGGGAAAGACCGCAAGGTATGCCGTGACGAGGCTGCGCGCGACGGTTCCGGCGCCGACGACCAGCAGTTCCGAGCTGTCCGGCCGCGCGAGGCAGAGCGCGCCGAGCACGGAGTCCGCCGCGGTCTTCAGCTCCGTCACCAGCCGGCTCTCGACGATGGCCTCGAGCCGCCCGTGCTCCGGCTCGAAGACCAGCATGGCGCCCTGCACGGTCGGGATGCCGTGCGCGGCGTTGCGGTCGAGCACGGTGAACGACTTCACGCCATAGCCGACGCCCGCGATGAAGGCGGCGCGGCTGAGCAGCGTGGCGTCGGCCGGGCCGAGGAACATGTCGGCCACCTCGGCGCGCGGCCCTCGGTGGCCGGCGCGAAGGGCTTCGACCATCTCGGGCCAGGAGAACCGGCCGATGGCGTCGTCGTAGGTGATGAGCTTCGGGACCATGTGCGCTCAGCGCCGCCGGCCGGTCGGAGAAGCCCGGCGAGGGGCGTGTCTCGCGCGCACGTCTCGCTCACGCTCTGCGGCAGGCCGGGGGGCGGACGGCCGAGCGCCGCCCGGGTCAACGGCCCCACGTCGTGTGTCGCGCTGAGTGTTCATGCGCCGCAGCCTAGCTGGCGCTCCCGGGAGCGGCAAGAGAAATGCACGCATGTGACCTTTAACTTGACATGTATGAACATTTCTGGGAAGAGGCGGCAAGCCACCGGAGAGCCTCATGTCCCGCGACCCGCTCCTGCAGCCATATTCTCCCAACCGCCCGGATCGCCGCGCCCGGATCGGCGAGGCGCCGGCCCGTGACGACGACGCGGGCAGTCCCCGCGGCGGCCACGGGTGGCGTTGGAGCGGCCACGGCGGTGGGCGCGGTGTCGGTGGCACGCGACGGGACGCCGGTTTTCGCCAACCCTCCCGCGCGGAAGGGCGGGATCGTCGGGAGGGGAGGAGCCGATGCGCGAGCGCCACGAGCACGACCGTGCGGTGAATCGCTTCCGCCGCAGCCGCCGCCCGGCCAAGGTCGGGGACTGCCGCACGTTTCCCTGCGGTGGCGGGGTCGTCGCCGCGCCGCTGTCGGGGCGGTCGCTCTGATGCGCTCGTCCCGGACCATTCACGTCATCTCCGCCCATGCCGAGGGCGAGGTCGGTGATGTCATCGTCGGCGGCGTGCTGCCGCCGCCCGGCGCGACGATCTGGGAGCAGAGCCGGTGGATCGCCCGGGACGGGTCTCTGCGCGGCTTCGTCCTCAACGAGCCCCGCGGCGGGGTGTTCCGGCACGTCAACCTTCTCGTGCCGCCGAAGGACCCGCGAGCGGACGCGGCCTTCATCATCATGGAGCCCGAGGACACGCCGCCGATGTCGGGCTCGAACTCGATCTGCGTCGCGACAGTACTCCTCGACGGCGGCCTCGTGCCGATGCACGAGCCGGTGACCGAGCTCCTCCTCGAAGCGCCGGGCGGCCTCGTCCGGGTCCGCGCCGAGTGCCGCGACGGCAAGGCGGAGCGCATCTTCGTCGAGAACCTCCCGAGCTTTGCCGCCCGGCTCGGCGTGCCGCTCGAGGTCGGGGGGCTGGGGACGCTCACCGTCGACACCGCCTATGGCGGCGACAGCTTCGTCTTCGTCGACCCGGCCGCGCTCGGCCTTGCCCTGACCCCCGACGAGGCGCACGACATCGCCCGCCTCGGCGTGCGGATCAGCGACGCCGCGACCGAGGCGCTCGGCTTCGAGCACCCCGAGAACCCGGACTGGCGGCATATCTCGTTCTGCCTCTTTGCCGGCGCACTCGAGCGCGCCACCGACGGCCTCCGGGCGAAGGCGGCGGTGGCGATCCGGCCCGGCAAGGTCGATCGCTCGCCGACCGGCACCGCGCTCTCCGCCCGGATGGCGGTGCTGCACGCCCGCGGCGAGATGGCGACGGGCGAGCGGCTGACCGCGGTGTCGCTGATCGGCTCGACCTTCACCGGCCGCATCCTCGGGACGACGACCGTCGGCGGCCGGCCGGCGATCCGCCCGGAGATCTCAGGGCGGGGGTGGATCACCGGGATCCACCAGCACATGCTCGATCCGACCGACCCGTGGCCCGAGGGCTATCGGGTCTCGGACACCTGGGGCGCACGCTGACGGCGCCTGCGGCACTGAGAGCCGGGCTATGCCCAAACCCGGCCGACCCTGTACCATCGGGCAACAAAAGACGGGTGGGACCCATGAAACGGACCTGCTTCCTCGGCGCTGGCGATCCTGCCGCTTGCCGCGCTGGCGCAGGACATGCCGCCCTGCGAGAACTGTGCCGGCACCCTGACGATCTCGTCCTGGGGCGGCGCCTATCAGGCGATGCAGCAAAAGGCCTGGGCCGAGCCGTATCAGAAGGCGACCGGCGTCAAGATCATCTGGGACGAAAGCTCGAACGAGGCGGTCGCGAAGCTCCGCGCGCAGAATGAGGCCGGCAACGTCAGCTGGTACGTCGTCGACATCCTCGCCGCCGACGGCATCCGCCTGTGCGACGAGGGGCTGGTCGAGCAGGTGCCCGTCGACGACTGGCTGGCGCCGGCACCGGATGGCACGGCAGCCAGCAAGGACTTTGGCAAGAACATCGTGTCCGAGTGCCACATTCCCGACAACCTCTACTCCACCACCTTCGGCTATCGCACCGATGTCGCCGACTGGAACGGTGCCGTCCCGAGTTCGATCTGCGATGTCTTCGACCTCGAGACGTTCCCCGGCAAGCGCGCGCTGGAGAAGCGGCCGATCAACAACCTCGAATGGGCGCTGATCTGCTCGGGCGTTGCCCCCGATCAGATCTACGACACGCTGGCGACCCCGGAGGGCGTCGAGAAGGCGCTCGCCAAGCTTGCCACGATCAAGGGCCAGACCGTCTGGTGGTCGGCCGGCACGGAGACGCCCCAGCTCCTCGCCGACAGGGAAGTCGTGATGGGCTCGACCTACAACGGCCGGCTGTTCTCGCTGATCGCCGAGCAGCACCAGCCGGTGGCGATGCTCTGGGACTGCGAGGTGCTCGACATCGACGGGTTCGTGGTGCCGGCCGGCCTGCCCGAGGACCGGCTGAACCGGGTGAAGCACTTCCTGCGCTTCGTGACCAGCACCCAGGTCCTCGCCGACCAGACCAAGTACATCTCCTATGGTCCGGCGCGCGCCTCGTCGCAGCCGCTCGTCGGCAAGCACATCGACCTCGGCATCGACATGGCGCCGCACATGCCGACGTCGCCGGAGAACGCCACGACCGGGTTCCTGTTCAACTGCACCTGGTGGGCGGATCACCGCGACGAGCTGGACGCCAAGTTCCAGGCGTGGCTCTCGCAGTAAGGCCGAGGTGGCGCGCATCGCGGCGCGACGAGGGCTATCCGCGGATCCAGATCAAGGTCGGCAACCGGCCGGTGGAGCTCGACATCGAGACGATCCGCAAGGTCTGGGAGGTGCTGCGCGGCAGCGGCGTGCGCCTCGCGATGGACGGCAACCGCAGCCTTATACCAGCGCGCATAGGTCCTGACTCACGCGGGGGATTCCCCTGAGGGCGTTGTCGTGATTCATCATGGAGAACGAAGGGGTTTTCCATGGCGGCAGCGATCGGGCTTCGGGGTGATCTGGATGGTGACGATCTTCGCCGGCTGGCGCGGGACAGCCGGGATGCGAAGCAGGTGCGTCGGCTGCTGGCGCTGGCGGTGATCGCGGAGGGCGGCACGCGGACGGAGGCGGCGCGGGTCGGCGGGGTCGGGCTGCAGATCGTGCGGGACTGGGTGCTGCGGTTCAACGCGGAAGGCCCGTCGGGGCTGATCGACCGGCATGCCCCCGGCAAGGCGCCGACACTGACGGCAGAGCATCGGGCGGCGCTGGCGCAGGTGGTGGAGGCGGGACCTGAGCCCTGGCGCGACGGGGTGGTGCGCTGGCGGCGGATCGACCTGGTGCAGTGGCTCTGGGAGGCGTTCCGGGTGTCGGTGAGCGAGGCGACGGTGGGACGGGAACTCCGGGCGCTCGGCTTCCGCAAGCTTTCGGCGCGGCCGCGGCACTACGCCCAGGATCCGGAGGCGGCGGCGGCTTTCAAAAAAGTCTCCCGGAGCGCGTGGCGGAGGTCCGCGCCGCGCATCCCGGCAAGCGCATAGAACTCTGGTTCCAGGACGAAGCGCGGATCGGGCAGAAGAACAAGCTCACCCGAAGATGGGCGCGGCGGGGCGCCCGACCGCGGGCGCCGCACGACCAGCGCACCGCCTGGGCCTACATCTTCGGCGCGATCTGCCCGGCCGAGGGCAAGGGCGCCGGCATCGTCATGCCGTTCTGCGACACGCCGGCGATGCAGACGCACCTCGCGGAGATCAGCACCGCGGTGGCGCCGGGCGCCCACGCCATCCTCATCCTCGACCAGGCCGGCTGGCACCTCGCCCGCGCCCTCATCGTGCCGAAGAACATCACCATCCTGCCGCTGCCGCCCCGCTCGCCCGAGCTGAACCCGGTCGAGAACATCTGGCAGTTCATGCGCGACAACTGGCTCTCGAACCGGGTCTTCAAGGGCTACGACGACATCGTCGCCCACTGCTGCGCCGCTTGGAACGACCTCGTCGACCAACCCTGGCGCATCCGATCCATCGGCCGTCGGGACTGGGCGCAAGGGTTCTGATCAATGCGGGTTGGTATCAGCACCCGCGACGTGCTGCGGATCAGCCGCGCGTGCATGGATATCCCGTTCGTCTTCGAGCAGCCGTGCAACTCGATCGAGGAGCTGCGCCAGATCCGGCCGCAGATCATGCACGGGATCTACATGGACGAGAACGGCATCGACCTCGCGACGGCGGTGAATGCCATCGGCACCGGCCTCGTCGACGGCTTCGGCATGAAGGTGACGCGGATCGGCGGCCTGCACCCGATGCGCGCCTTCCGCGACATCTGCGCCGCGCGAAACCTGCCACACACCTGCGACGACGCCTGGGGCGGGGACATCATCGCCGCCGCCTGCGTCCACATCGCCGCGACGGTCGAGCCTGCCCGGCAAGAGGGCGCCTGGATCGCCGCGCCCTGCATCGCGGAGCATTTCGACCCGAGGAACGGCGTGCGCATCGAGGGTGGCCACATCGCGGTGCCAGAGGGGCCGGGCCTCGGGGTGGTGCCGGACGAAGGCCGGCTCGGCGCGCCGCTCGCGTCGTTCGATCGGGGCGAGACCGAACGGGAACACCGGCTCGCGCTGGCGAACTGAGTGCGACACGAGGCGTTCCGGCCCGTCACCTCGTGACCGGAGCGCGACCCGCGCCCGGCCTTCGCCCGACGGGCGGGCACACCGGCGCCGCGGGGGGGATTGCGTTGTGCGGGCGGGTTCGGCATCGCCTGCCCACGCGGGGCCGTGCGATGATGCGGGCACCGCTTCAGGAGCTGCGCCCATGCCCTTCAAGGCCATTCTCGCCGATCTCGTCGCCTTCCCGTCGCTGCCCGGCCTGCCGAACGGGGCGATTGCGGGTTATGTGCAGGATGCGCTGGCGCGTCACGGGGTGGAGGTGGCGGTGGTGCCGGGGCCGGAGGGCGACCGGGTGAACCTGTTCGCGACGATCGGCCCGCGGGTGCCGGGGGGGCTCGTCCTCTCCGGCCACATGGACGTGGTGCCGGTGGAAGGGCAGGCGTGGACCTCCGACCCCTTTCGCCTGACCGCCGCGGGCGATCGGCTGACCGCGCGGGGCACCAGCGACATGAAGGGCTTTCTCGCCTGTATGCTGGCGATGGTGCCGGCGTTTCAGGCGATGCCGCTGGCCCGCCCGGTGCACCTGGCGTTCTCGTATGACGAGGAAATCGGCTGTCGCGGCGTGCCGCATCTGATCGCGCGGTTGCCGGACCTGTGCCCGGCGCCGATGGGATGCGTGGTGGGCGAGCCGACCGACCTGCGCCCGGTGCTGTCGCACAAGGGCAAGCAGGCGCTGGCGCTCACCATCGAGGGACAGGCGGGGCATTCCTCGAACCCGGCGGCGGGCGAGAATGCGCTCTACCCCGCCGCCGCGCTGCTGCTGGCGATCCGCGACCGGGCGGCGCGGCTGGCCGCGGAGGGTCCGTTCGATCCGCGGTTCGACCCGCCGCATTCGACGCTGCAGGCCGGGGTGATCCGCGGCGGGGCTGCGGTGAACATCATCCCCGACCGGGTGGAGGTGGAGGTCGAGGCACGGGCGATTCCCGCGCAGGCGCCGCAGGCGGTGATGGCCGGGGTGCTGGCCGATCTCGAGGCCATCGTGGCGGAGGGGCGGGCGCTGCGGGCCACGCACCGGGAGCTGTCGAGCTATCCGGCGCTGCCGCCGGCGGAGGACGGAGCCCTGGCCGCGCGCGTGGCGGCGGCCAGCGGCCACGCGCCGCTCCAGTCGGTCAGCTACGGCACGGAGGCGGGCCTGTTCGCGGCGGCGGGCGTGCCGTCGATCGTCTGCGGGCCGGGCTCGATCGCGCGGGCACACAAGGCGGACGAGTTCGTGATGGCGTCGGAACTCGAGGCGTGCTGCGCGATGCTGCGCCGGCTCGCCGAGCGCCTCGACGCCTGACGGGGCACCGATCGCCCCGCTGCCGGGAGCCGGTCGCCGAGGCCGGATGCCGGCCTCGGCGACAATGGTCGCGCCGTCTCCGGCCCCGGCATGATCGCGCGGCGGGGGCCCCGAGGGGTCAGACGCGCGCGGCGACGACGATGAACTCGACCAGATAGTCGGGGGTCGCGAGCTTCGCCTCGCCGGCGGCGCGGGTCGGCTTGTTCTCCGGGTCGACCCAGGCGTCGTAGACGGCATTCATCTCGGCGAAGTCCTTCATGTCGGCCAGCCAGACGGTGACCGACAGGATCGAGGACTTCGAGCCGCCGGTGAGGTCGAGCAGGCGGTCGACCTCGGCGAGGGCGGTCTTCGCCTGCTCGGTCACGGTAGCGCCGCTGCCGACCTGACCGGCGAGATAGATGGTATCGCCGTGGCGAACCGCCTGGCTCATGCGCGCGCCGGTCTCGAAGCGTTTGATCTTGGACATTGCTCTGGTTCCTCGGTGAGGCGGGGGTGAATCATCCGGGCCACGTATCGCCCAGACACCGCCCGAGGGGGAAGGGGAGTCGGCACGGGTTCCGGTTCGCGACCGGAACGCGATCAACACGCCCAGCGCGGTGTCGCCGTCGAGGTTGCCGGCCTCGGGTCCTGATGATCGCCGCGGCGCTGACGCTCGTGGGCGGTATCGGGCTGGTGTTCGTGGTCGCCAGCTTCTGGCGGTGACGGCCGCCTCTGCCCGGTCGCCCCGGTCGCTCGCACGGCCGGCCGGCGCGGGCTACACCCAGCCGCCGTCGATGACGTAGGACTGGCTGGTGCAGGCGGCGGCCTCGTCGGAGGCGAAGAACAGGATCGGGCGGGCGATGTCGTCGGGGACGAGCTTGCGCTTCAGGCATTGCCCGGACATCAGGTCGGCCTCGCCCTCCGGGGTCAGGTGGTGGGTGATCTGCCGCTCGGTCATGATCCAGCCGGGCACCACCGCGCAGACGCGGATGTTCGCCTCGCCGAGGTCGCGGGCCAGGGCGCGGGTCAGGCCGGCGACGGCGGACTTGGCCGAGGTATAGGCCGGCATTCCGCCGCGCCCCTGCATCCACGAGTTCGACCCGAGGTTGATGATGGTGCCCCCGCCCGCCGCCTTCATGCCCGGCGCGACCGCCTGCGCCGCGAAGAACTGGTGGCGCAGGTTCACGGCATAGCGGTCGTCCCAGTACTCCGGCGTCACGTCCTCGATCCGGTGGCGCTCGTCGTGGGCGGCATTGTTGACGAGGATCGTCACCGGCCCGAGCGCGTCCGCGATCCGCGTCACGGCGGCGCGCAGGGCGGGGATGTCGCGCAGGTCGCAGAGCTCGAAGCGGACGGAGGGCCCGAGCTCGGCGGCCAGGGCGATGGAGGCGGGCTCGTTGACGTCCAGGAACCCGACCCTGGCGCCCTGTTCGGCAAAGCGCCGGACGATGGCGGCGCCGATGCCGGAGCCGCCGCCGGTGACGAGCACGGTGCGGCCGCGAAGGCTCGGATAGACGGCGATATCGGCCATGGCCGGGTCGGCTCCTGTCAGGCGGTGGCGATGATGGTCTCGACCCCGGCCGCCGCGAGCACCGCGCGCAGCTCCTCCGGCGGCTCGGCGTCGGTCACGAGCATGTCGATCTGGTCCAGGGGCGCGATGGCGGCAAATGCGCTGCGGGTGAACTTCGTCGCGTCGGCGAGCACGATGGTGCGCCGGGCGAGCCGGATCATGTCGGAAATCATCGCCGCCTCGGCGACCGTGGCGGTGGAGATCCCCCGCGTGGCGCTCAGCGCCCGCACGCCCAGAACCGCGGTGTCGACCTCGATGCGGTCGGCGTGCGGGAAAGTGACCGGCCCGACCAGAACCTTGGACACGTCCAGGAACTCGCCGCCGATGCCGTAGACGTGCGAGAATGCGGCCCGGTCGACCTGATCCAGGATCGGGATGCTGTTGGTGATGAGCGCGATCGAGCGATGCGCCGGCAGCGCCATGGCGAGCGCAAGCGTCGTTGACCCGCCGTTCACCAGGATCGTCTCGCCGGGAGTGATCAGGCGCGCCGCCGTGACGGCGATGCGTCGCTTTGCATCCACCTGTGTCGCCACCCGGTCGGCCACCGAGGCGACGCTCGGCTCGCGCGTGCGCACCGCGCCGCCGTGGGTGCGGGTGAGCGCGCCGGCTTCGGCGAGGCGGTCGAGGTCGCGGCGGACGGTATCCGGCGAAATCCCGAACATGTCGGCAAGCATGGGAACAGACACGCTGCCGTGTTCGGCAACGATCCGGATCATCTCGGTCTGCCTGCTCAGGGGCAGGGGGCCTGTTGCCTTCTTTCTTGCCATTTCAACGTCGCATAAGCCCATTCCGCACGCTTGACAAGGGACAAGACTGCGGGTATCTCGCAATAAACAGCACAAAACAGCAATAACATGCAACCGAGTCGCTCCGTCGTCGTCTCCTCCGATCGCGCGGCCCCTTCGGCGGGCGGTTGGGAAGGCCGCTATGCCGCCACCGCCGCCGCCCTGCCGGGGCTTGCGCGGTCGGCGCGGCGAACGCTCCTCGGGTTTTCAGCCTTCGTCGATGCCTGCGCCCGCCTCGACGACTGCGCGCAGATCTTCGCTGCCGACGCGCCGCCCGCTGCCCGCGCGCTGGCTGCCGACCTGCTCGGCCGGGTGCGGCAGGGGATCGGCGGCGAGATCGGGCTCGACTGGCCCGACGGCGACCGCTGGCTCGCGGGCAGCGTGCCGCACCACCTCGGCGCGGGCGGCACCTCGGCCCAGATCGCCAAGGCGCTCGCCCTGACCGGGGCGCCGACGCTCCTTGCCCTGGCCGACCGGAGCGCGGGGCAGCTCGCGGTGCTGCACGACGGCATCGGGCTGGCGTCGGGTAGTCTGGCGTCGGGCGGGCGGGTGGTGCCTCTCGGCACCGTCGTGGCGGATGAGAGCGGCGCCAAGCCGCGGCACTGGATCTTCGAGGCGACCGAGGGCACGCAGGTCGCCGGCGTGTCCGTCCGCCGCTCCACGCGCGTCATCGTCCGGCTGCGCGACGACGCCCCGGAGGACGACCCGGATTTCGCCGCACTGAGCGTTCCGCTTGCGGCCGAGTGCGGCGCGGCGGCGATCTCCAGCCTCGTCTCGACACCCGAGGCGTGGCTTGCGGGCACCCTTGACCGCATCGGGAACCTCGTCCGCGGCTGGCGTGACGCGGGGCTCGGGACCGTGCACCTCGAGCTGGCAGACTATGGCGACCGCCCGGCAATGCCGCTGGTGATCCTCGGGGCGCTGCGCTGCGCGGTGACATCGGTCGGCATGAGCCGGTCCGAGTGGGCGGCGATCGTCGGGGGCGAGCCGACCGCCGCGGCGCTGCGCGACCTGGCCGAGTCCCTCGCCCTCGAGCGGGTCTGCGTCCACGCCGACGACTGGGCGCTGTCGGTCACGCGCGGCGACCCGGCGCGCGAGATGGCGGCTCTCCTGACCGGCAGCCTGCTCGCCAGCGCCCGCGCCGCCGCGGGCCGCCCCGTCGTCCCCGACGCCCTGCCGTCCGGCGCCCTCCTCGGGCCGGCGCCGGAGGCCGCGCCGCTCGGCGGCGGCTGGTCGGCGGTCGGCTGCCCCGCGCCCTACCTCACCCGCCCGGCCAGCACCATCGGCCTTGGCGACACCTTCCTCGCCGGCACGCTGCTCGTCCTCGGACAGCCGGCCGGCACCCCTTTCGCGCCGTTCGATCAAGGAGACCGAGCTTGACCCTGCACCATCCGTTCGCCACCCAGGGGGCGATCCCGTCGCTCGACCCCGGCAAGATCCGCGGCCTGCAGCGGGTGGCGACGCCGGACGGCTTCTTCACCATGCTGGCCCTCGACCACCTGCTCGCGTTCAAGGACCTGCTGGCCGACGACCGCTCCAAGGTGTCCTATCGCCAGGCCGTCGAGGCCAAGCTCGAGCTGGTCGAGGCGATCGCGCCGGTTGCCAGCGCCTTCCTGCTGGAGGCGCAGTACAGCCTCGCCCAGGTCGTCGCCTCCCGCGCGCTGCCCGCCGATGTCGGCCTCGTCTCGTCGATCGAGGGCGAGGGCTTCGATGTGGTGGACGGCGAGCGCTGCACGCGGTTCCGCGACGGCTGGACCGTGCGCAAGATCAAGCTGCTCGGCGCCGACATGGTGAAGCTGCTCTGGTACTACCGCCCCGAGGCAAAGACCGCCGAGCGGCAGCGGCAGGTGGTGCGCGATCTGGTCGAGGCCTGCGCCGAGTGGTCGACGCCGCTGGTGGTCGAGCCGATCTGGTACGCGCTGCCCGGCGAGGATCAGAAGAGCGCCGCCTGGCAGGCCCGGCGGGTCGAGGGCATCCTCGAGTCGGCGTTCTTCTCCGCCGAGTGCGGGGCCGACATGCTGAAGGTCGAGTTCCCGGGCGACGTCTCCACCCCCGGGGGTCGCGCCGCCTCGGCCGATGCCTGCAAGCGGCTGAACGACGGCATGGTGCAGCCGTGGGTGATCCTCTCCGCCGGTGTCGGCTTCGAGGATTTCCGCACGCAGGTGGAAATTTCCTGCAAGGCGGGCGCCTCCGGCTTCCTCGCCGGCCGCTCGATCTGGCAGGAGGCCGTGGCGACGCGCGATCCGGCCGGCCGGGCGGAGGGCGTCCGGGTGGCGGCGGCGCGTCTCGCCGAGCTGACCGAGATCGCCCGCGCCGTCGGTCGTCCCTATGTGCCGGCGATCACCGGCGACCAGCTGATGACCGACTTCCCGGATGGCTGGTACACCCGTTGGCAGGAGCGGTGAGGATGGGCTTCGATCTGGCCGGCCGCACCGTCCTCGTCACCGGAGGCGCGTCGGGCATCGGGCGCGGCATCGTCGAGGCGTTCCTTGCCGAAGGCGCCCGCGTCGCCTTCACCTACGCGACCAGCGGCACGGCGGCGGCGGAGATCGCCGCGGCGCACGGCGACCGGGTTCTCTCCCTGAAGGCGGACGCCGGCGACGAGGCGGCGGTCGCCGACACCGTTGCCCGGGTGAACGCGGCGTTCGGCACCATCGACGTCGCTGTCGCCAATGCCGGCGGCCTGCTCCAGCGCAGCAAGGTGGCGGACTGCCCGCTCTCGCTCTGGAACGACGCGCTGGCGATCAACCTCACCAGCGCGTTCCTGCTGTCGCGGGCGGTGCTGCCGCAGATGACGGCGGCGGGGAAGGGGTCGATCGTGCTGATGACCTCGCTCGCGGCGCACGACGGCGGCGGCTTTGGCGCGTCGCACTACGCCGCGTCCAAGGGCGGCGTTTCGACGTTCGTCCGGGCGCTGGCGAAGGAGGTGGGGCCGGACGGGATCCGGGTGAACGGCGTGGCGCCGGGACTGATCGGCACGCAGTTCCACGACCGCTTCTCCACCGCCGAGGGCCGCAGTGCCACCGTCGCCCGGACGCCGGTCCGGCGCGAGGGCACCCCGGCGGACGTAGCGGGTGCGGTGCTCTACCTCGCCTCGCCACTGGCGGCGTTCGTCACGGGCGAGATCATCGAAATGAACGGCGGCCTCGGCGCATTTTAATGCGCAGTTCAATGCCGCAGTTTGCCAAGGTATGCTTGACGTGGTGAGTTAAACCGGCATTCTCGATACCAACAAAAGAATCCGGCAGGTACACGCCGGGACACGTAGGGAGCCAAAAATGTCTGATGACGTGAAGGGCGCCGGCTTCAGCCGGCGGGAGTTCGTCGTGGGCGCTGGCATTGCCGCCAGTGCGGCGGCGCTCGGGTTGCCGCGCCGGGCGCGCGCCGCCGGGCGCACCGAGATCACCTTCGCCAGCGCCAAGTTCACCGGGGTGAAGGGCATCGGCGACGTTGTCGAGCTGTTCAACCAGTCGCAGGACAAGATCCACGTCAAGTTCATCGAGCTGCCGCCGCCGTCGTCCTCGACGGAAGTCCACCAGGCACTGGTGCAGCAGCTCGCGCGCAAGACCGGCAGCCCGGACGTGTTCACCCAGGACGTGATCTGGATCGCCGAGTTCGCCTCCGCCGGCTGGGCCCTGCCGCTCGACGAGTATTTCGGCAAGGAGACCGGCGACTACTTCTCCGGCACGATCGACGCCTGCACGTTCAACGGCAAGCTGACCGCGCTGCCGTGGGCGATCGACTCCGGCATGCTGTTCTACCGCAAGGACCTCCTTGATGAGGCCGGCGCCAAGGTTCCCGAGACGTGGGACGAGCTGGTCGCCACCGCCTCCGAGATCCAGAAGGCCGGCAAGGCGAAGTTCGGCTACCTCTGGCAGGGCAAGCAGGCCGAGGTGCTGGTCTGCAACGCGGTCTCGATCATCGGCTCCAACGGCGGCTCGATCCTCTCGGCCGACGGCAAGTCCTCGATGCTGGCGGACGACGCGGCGGTGGGCGCGATCCAGTTCCTCTACGACACGATCAACACCACGAAGATCAGCCCGTCGAACGTGCTGAGCTGGGACGAGGAACCCTCGCGCATGCCGTTCACCGGCGGCGAGGCGGCGTTCCTGCGCAACTGGTCCTACGTCTATTCCCTGGCGCAGGACGCGAAGGCCTCGAAGGTCGTCGACAAGGTTGGCGTCGCGCCGCTGCCGCACTTTGCCGGCGGCAAGAGCTCGGCCTGCCTCGGCGGCTATCAGTACGGCGTCAACGCCAACTCGAAGAACCGCGAGGCGGCCGTCGAGTTCCTGACCTGGATGTCCTCGCCCGAGACCCAGCTCTGGTACGCCCTCAACATGGGGCTGGCGCCGACCCGGCCCGCGGTGTTCGCCGCCCCGAAGCTCACCGCGGCGCAGCCGTTCATGGCGACGCTGAAGGATGTCTTCACCGGCGCCACCCCGCGCCCGATCACGCCGAAGTACCCGCAGGTCTCGCTCGCCCTCCAGTCCGGCATCTCCCGCGCCCTCGTCACCGGCAAGGTGAAGGAGGAGCTGACGGCCGCGAGTGAGAAGATCAATGCGGTCGTCGCCTGACGGCACGACCGGCGGTTCCGTCGCAACAGTGGGTCCCCTTCCGGGGGTCCACTGGCTGACGCCGAGCCTCTCCGCCTGGGTCATGCTGCTGCCGATCGCGGTGTCGCTCGGCGCGGTCTCGCTCTACCCGATCCTGAACGGCGTCTGGCTGTCGCTCACCAACACCTCGCTCATCACCCAGGAAAACGACTTCGTCGGCCTGCAGAACTACGTCGATCTCGCGCGAGATCCGCAGTTCTGGAACGCCTGGCGCCATACGGTCTGGTTCACCTTCGTCTCGACGCTCGCCGAGACCATCCTCGGCCTCGCCATGGCGCTGCTGCTCGTCGAGCGATTTCCGGGCCGCTCCCTCGTGCGCGCGGCCATGCTCGTGCCATGGGCGATGCCCACCGTCGTCACCTCCAAGATGTTCGGCTGGCTGTTCGATGGCCAGTACGGCGTCATCAACTGGGCCCTGCGCTCGCTCGGCCTGATCTCCGAGAACGTCAACTGGACCGGCTCGGTCGAGCACGCGATGACCACGATCATCATCGCCGACGTCTGGAAGACCACGCCGTTCATGGCGCTCCTCCTGCTCGCCGGCCTGCAGACCATTCCCTCGTCGCTGACCGAGGCCGCGCGCATGGACGGCGCCCGCTACTGGCGCACGCTCTGGCACGTCCGCCTGCCGCTGCTCGCCTCGACGTTGCTCATCGCCGGCCTGTTCCGTGCACTCGACGCCTTCCGCGTCTTCGATCTGGTCTACGTGCTGACCGGCGGCGGCCCGGCCGACGCGACCGAGACGCTCTCGACCCTCTCCTACAAGACGCTCTTCTCCGCCCTGCAGTTCGGGTACGGCTCGGCCATGGCGACCGCCATGTTCCTGACCGAGGCCCTGATCGCGCTCGGCTTCGGCGTCTTCATCCTTCGCAAGCTGAGGTCGTGATGCTCGACGAACGCACCGGCACGCAGAAGGCACTGATCGGGCTCGGCGGATTCGTCATCCTGTTCTGGTCCGCCGCGCCGTTCTTCTGGCAGCTCTCGACCTCGTTCCAGGAAGACGTGGCGCTCACCTCCGAGACCCCGTCGTTCCTGCCGAACCCGTGGACGTGGGTTCACTACACCAACATCTTCGTCGACAAGCAATTCCACATCTACCTGCGCAACTCCGCCATCGTCGCGGGTCTCACCACGCTGTTCTGCCTCGCCATCGGCTCGCTCGCCGGCTTCGCGTTGTCGCGCCTGCAGATCCGCGGCCGCTTCGGCATTCTCGCGGCGATCCTCTCCGTGTCGATGTTCCCGCAGATCGCCATCGTCGGCCCGCTCTACCTGCTCGCCTCGAACCTCGCCCTCCTCGACACCTACATGGGCCTCGTCATCACCTATGTCGCGCTCGGCGTGCCGCTGGTGACGTGGGTGATGTTCGGCTACTTCGACACCCTGCCGATGGAGCTCGACGAGGCGGCGCGAATGGACGGCTGCACCCCGTTCGGCGTGCTCTGGCGCATCATCCTGCCGATCTCCGTGCCGTCGCTGGTGACGACCGGGCTGCTCGCCTTCATCGCGGCGTGGAACGAGTTCATGTTCGCCCTCGCCTTCACCTCGACGATCGACCACCAGACCGTGCCGGTCGGCATCGCCAACTTCACCAACCTCTATTACATCCCCTGGGGTGACATCGCCGCGGCCTCCATCGTCGTGACGATCCCGCTCGTCATCATGGTCCTCGTCTTCCAGCGGCGGATCATCGACGGGCTGACGCAAGGGGCTGTCAAGGAATGACCATGCTCAAGATCGGCTGCCAGACCTTCACCTGGGAAATGCTCGGGCCCCGCTTCACCGGCGGCCCGGACGACCTGCTCGCCGCGATCGCCGCCGGCGGCTACACCGGCCTCGAGATCACCAACGTGATGATCGGGGGTTACGCCGACACGCCCGCCGCCTTCGCCAGCGCGCTTGCCGCGCACGGCCTCACCCTCGTCGCCTTCGCCATGGGCTCGGACACCGGCTTCACCGTGCCGGAGGCCGGCGCCGCGGCCGACCTCGAGGCCGTCCGGCGCTGGAGCGACTTCGCCGCCCACTTCCCCGGCGCGCTCGTCTCCATGGGGTCCGCCACCGTCGTCGACGAGGGGCCGCGGGCCGAAAAGTTCGACATCGCCGCCGACATCTACAACCGCGCCGGCGCGATCGGCCGGGCGGCGGGCGTCGATGTCGCGCTCCATCCCAGCTCGCACCACAACACGCTGCTGTTCGATCGCCCCGACTATGACGCGATCTTCGCCCGCCTCGACCCGGATCTGGTCGGCTGGGTGCCCGACACCGGGCACATCCTGCGCGGCCACCCGGACATCCTCGACACGCTGAAGGCGCAGCAGGGCCGCATCCGCTATCTCCACCTGAAGGACGTCGACGCCGCCGGCACCTGGGCGATGCTCGGCGAGGGGGCGTGCGACATCCCCGCCGTCATCGACGTGGTTGCTGCCGCGCCGCGCTTCAACGGCTGGCTCGTCGTCGAGGAAGAGTCCGACACCGCCGGCCGCGATCCGGCCGCGGCGGTCAAGGTCAACCGCGAGACCATGCGACGGCTCGGTTACTGACATGGCGACCCTCACGCTCCGCAACATCTGCAAGGCCTATGGCGCGGTCGAGGTCATCAAGGGCATCGACCTCGACGTCGACGACCGCGAGTTCGTGGTCTTCGTCGGTCCTTCCGGCTGCGGCAAGTCCACGCTGCTGCGCATGGTCGCCGGGCTGGAGCGTATCACCTCCGGCGACCTGCTGATCGACGGACAGCGCGCCAACGATGTCGACGCCTCGCGCCGCGGCCTCGCGATGGTGTTCCAGTCCTATGCGCTCTATCCGCACATGACCGTCGCCGAGAACATGGCGTTCTCGCTCAAGATCAACGGCGCCTCCGCCGCCGACCGCGCCGCCAAGGTGCAGGAGGCCGCCCGCATCCTGCAACTCGGGCCCCTGCTCGAGCGCCGCCCGAAGGAGCTGTCCGGCGGCCAGCGGCAGCGCGTCGCCATCGGCCGCGCCATTGTGCGCAGCCCCAAGGCGTTCCTGTTCGACGAGCCGCTCTCCAACCTCGACGCCGCACTCCGCGTCAACATGCGGCTGGAACTGATGCGGCTGCACGAGAGCCTCAGGGCGACGATGATCTACGTCACCCACGACCAGACCGAGGCGATGACCATGGCCGACAAGATCGTCGTGCTGAACGCCGGCCGGGTGGAACAGATCGGCTCGCCGCTCGCGCTCTACAACCGCCCGGCAAACCTCTTCGTCGCCGGCTTCATCGGCTCGCCGCGGATGAACTTCCTCGATGCCACCGTCGAGGCGTGCGATGCCACGGGCGTCGACGTCCGCTTCGCCGGCGGGCAGTCGGTGCGCGTGCCCGCCGTCGGCAACGCGCTCGCGCCGGGCGAGCGCGTTACGCTCGGCATCCGCCCCGAGGCGCTGCGCCTCGCCGACGGGCCGCTGCGCGGCGAGGTCCGGATCGTCGAGCAGCTCGGCAGCCTCACCATCCTGCACGTCGAGATCGCCCCCGGCGTCGTCCTCGTGGTGCAGGCCGAGGGCGGCAGCCCGGTCGCGATCCATGCTGCCGTCGGCCTCGCCTTCGATCCGGCCGCCTGTCACCTCTTCAATGCCGATGGCAAGGCGCTTCGCCCCGCCGCGTGCCAGACGGAGCCCTCCCGTGCCCACTGAGACCCTCGGCGTCGGCGTCGGCGTCGGCGTCATCGGCGCCGGCAACATCTCGATGACCTATATGCGCAACGCCGCGCTGTTCGGAAACGTGCGGCTTGTCGCGTGTGCCGACATGTCGGCGGACACGGCGACCCGCCGTGCCGCGGAATACGGCGTCCGCGCCCTCACCGTCGACGCGCTGCTCGCCGACCCGGAGGTCGATCTCGTCCTCAACCTCACCGTGCCCGCCGCGCACGTCGATGTGACGCTCGCCGCGCTCTCGGCCGGCAAGCACGTCTTCACCGAAAAGCCGCTCGCCACCACCGCCGCCGACGGCCGCCGCCTCGTGGCCGAGGCCAGGGCGCGCGGCCGGCTGCTCGGCTCGGCGCCCGACACGTTCCTCGGCGCGGCCGGCCGCCGCGCCCGCCGGCTGATCGACGAGGGCGCCATCGGCAAGCCGGTGGCCGGCACCGCCTTCATGTTCGGCCGCGGCATGGAGCACTGGCACCCGAACCCGCAGTTCTACTACCAGCCGGGCGGTGGCCCGCTCTTCGACATGGGGCCGTACTACCTCACCATGCTGGTGAACCTGCTCGGCCCGGTCGCCCGCGTGCAGGCGCTGGCCGGCAAGGGCCAGGACGAACGCCTCATCACCGCGGACGGCCCGTTCAAGGACACCACCTTCTCCGTCGGCACGCCGACCACGATCCTGTCGCTGCTCGAGTTTGCCAGCGGTGCCATGGTCAGCTTCGGCACGTCGTGGGACGTCTTCCGCCACACGCCGCCGCCGATCGAGCTGCACGGCACCGAAGGCTCGCTGCGCCTGCCCGACCCGGATACCTTCGGCGGCACGGTTTCGCTCTCGGCACGCGGCGAGCCGTGGGTCGACCACGCCAGCGAGGGCCAGCTCTACGGCGCGCAGAACTGGCCGTTCGACGCGCCCGACCGTGCGAACTACCGCATGCTCGGCGTTTCCGATCTGGTCCGCGCGCTGCAGGAGGGCAGGGCGCCCCGGGCCTCCGGCGACCTCGCGCTCCACGTCCTCGAGGTGATGGAGGCGATCATGACCGCAGCCGACACCCGCGCCGCCGTTCCGGTTCCGGGCGGCACCGCCCGCCCGCCGCTTCTCGGCGAGGACGAGGCGCAGTCCCTGCTGGCGCCGGCGGCACGCGAGGCCACCCGCGCCATCGTGTGACGATCGCGCCCGCAACGGCTCACGCCGGGGTGGCGAAGCGGTCCGTCGCCGCCCGGCGCATTGCGGCGCCATATTCGGCGACCAGCCGGTCGCACAGCTCGGCGACCGGCGGCAGGTCGGCGACCCCGCCGACGCCCTGACCCGCCGACCAGACGCCGCTCCAGGCCCGGAACCCGGGCCGTGCCTTCAGCTCCGCGTGCGGCGGCAGGTTCTCCGGGTCGAGCCCGGCGGCGACGATCGAGGCGCGCAGGAAGCTCGCAGGCACGCCGGAGATGTTCGGCGTGTAGACGATATCCCCCGCGTGGGCCGCAAGGACCATCCGCTTGTAGTCCTCCGGCACCATCGCCTCCCGCGTCGCGAGAAAGCGCGTGCCGAGATAGGCCATGTCGGCGCCCATCAGCCGCGCCGCCGCGATCTGTGCGCCGGTGTTCATCGCCCCGGACAGGACCAGCGTCCCGTCGAACACCTGCGCGATCTCCGCCAGCAGCGCGAAGGGGCTGAGCGTGCCCGCATGGCCGCCCGCGCCCGCGGCGACGGCGATGATCCCGTCCACCCCGACCTCCGCGGCCTTCTCGGCGTGGCGGCGGTTGACGACGTCGTGGAACACGAGGCCGCCGTAGGAATGCACCACGCCCACCACATCCGCCATCGCGCCGAGCGAGGTGATGACGAGCGGCACCCGGTGCTTCACCACCAGGTCCAGATCGGCGTCGAGCCGGGCGTTGGAGCGGTGGACGATCAGGTTCACGCCGTAGGGCGCGGCACCCGGGGCGCGGCGGGCCTCGACCTCCTCGATCCACGCCTCGAACCCCGCCGCCTCACGCTGGTTCAGCGCGGGAAAGGTGCCGACGATCCCGGCGTTGCAGGCGCCGGCCACCAGAATCCGGCCCGGAGGCCAGGAACATCGGCGCGGCGATCGCGGGCAGCTTCAGTCCGGTCAACTGGCTCGGTATCGCCATCGCATGTCTCCCCAGGCCGGCCGTCGCGCCCGCCGGGCATCCTCCGCCGGGCCGCAGCCGTTCACACCCACAAGAGACCATCCCGGCCGCGAAAACCACCTCCCGGACGTAAAGGCGCCCACGCCGCTTGTCCCATCGGCGCGCCCGCCGTCGCCCGGACTGGACAGTCGGCCGCGACTCCGCTAGGCGGGCGCGATCATGGCCAGCAAGGACGAGAAGCCCCAGAAGCTCGTGGCGGAGAACCGCCGGGCCCGGCATGACTATTTCATCGAGGACGACCTCGAGGCCGGCATCATGCTCGAGGGCTCGGAGGTGAAGAGCCTGCGCAACGGCAAGGCCAACATCGCCGAGAGCTATGCCGCGGTGGAGCAGGGCGAGCTCTGGCTCATCAACGGCTACATCCCCGCCTACTCCCAGGCGAAGAGCTTTGGCCACGAGGAGCGGCGGCGGCGCAAGCTGCTCGTCTCCAAGCGCGAGCTGGCCAAGCTCTGGCAGGGCACGGCGCGCGAGGGCATGACGCTGGTGCCGCTGAAGCTCTACTTCAACGAGAAGGGCCGCGCGAAGCTGCAGCTCGGCATCGCCAAGGGCAAGAAGCTCGCCGACAAGCGGGCGACCGAGGCCAAGCGCGACTGGCAGCGGCAGAAGGCCCGGCTGATGCGCGAGCGGGGCTAGGGCTACATCGCCGGCGGCTCGGCGGCGAGCCACGCCTTCGCCAACTCCAAATCCTTGTCGGCGAAGCTGCGAATCTCGACCGGCACCAGCCGCCGCGCGATCGCCGCCAAGCGCCCGAGCGCCCGCGCGTCGGAGACGAAGGCGAGCCGCGAGACCAGACGGTGGTGCGCCCGGATGAAGCGCAGGTGCCGCCCGAGCGCGCCGAGGTCGGCCCAGCTCGGAAAGCCCGCCGCATGGATCAGCAGGTTCGGCGCCCGGCCCGTCTCCGCAACCGCACGGTCGAAGGCCTCGCCGAGCCGGTCGAGATCGGCCCGGGTGAGCGCGCCGGTCGGCTCGAGGATCAGGCAATGCCGCGCGCGGTCATCGACGATCCGGAGCATGGGGCGTTCAGTCCTTCCGGCGCAGCAGCACCAGCGCGGCCCCGATCGCGACGAGCCCGAAGCCGACGACCGGCCGGGACGGTGCCCGATCGGGCACCAGCGAGAGCGCCGCGGCGCGGTAGATCTGCGCGTCGAGCGCCGCGCGCCGGGCCGACAGACGCCGGTGCCGGCGCGCCTCGATCCAGAGCGCCAGCAGGAAGCCGAGCATGACGACGAAGGCGACGCCGCCGATGATGCCCATCGCGGTGAGCGAGCCATATTCCCGCGACAGCGCCACGGTGGCGGCGATCAGGGCATAGACCAGGGCGACGATGCCGGCGACGGCCGCGCCGAACATCAGCTCGCCGCGCAGCGCCGCGCGACGAGACATCTGTTTCAGCCGCGTCTGCACGACCTGCGAGGCGGTAGAGAGCAGGCGCGGCATCGCGATCAGCGCCGGAACAGGGCGCCGAGGAGAAGGCCGAACAGCGCCGCCATGCCAAGCGACGCGAACGGCCGGCGGCGCGTCGCCTCGGCCACCTCGTCCTCGAGATTCTGCAACTCGGCGAGCAGCACGTCGATCGCCGCCTCACCCTTGGCATAGCCTTCGCTCGCGGTGTTGCCGGCCGCTGCCTTCAGCCCGCGCGCGCGATCCTTGCCGATCTTGGCCACATGGCCACCCAGCTCGGCGAGGTCGGCGCGCAGCGCCGCCACCTGCGCCGCGAGTGGCTCCGCCATCTGGGCGGCTGCATCCTCGAGGTCCTTGCGCGTGCTCATGTCAGAAGCCCTTCCACGATTGTTCGACCCGGTTCGGCACGGTCCGGAGGGGCGTGCCAGCCCCCGACCAACGCCCGGTTCCATACCCGGTTCCCGCCGCGCCTGCGAGAGCATTCCCGCATTCACAAATCTGTTTCGCCGAAGCGGCGCGTTGCGGGGTGCCGCGGGAGCAGGACGGGAGCCGCCCGGTTGGGGGGCGGCTCCCGATAGTTCTTCCGATGGGGCGCCCGACGGCGGCGACGTTGAAGGCTCGAGTTCGGCTCGATCGCCGCCGACCTCGACATGAGCGACGGTCGTAACCACAGCGAGGGCGGCCGCTTGCATTTCATGACTCGCCGGTTCGGCCGCAGCGCCGGCAGCCGGAATCTCCATATGCAAGTCGCTCCCGACCCGTCGCCACCATGGCCCCAATGCTGCCAGCGCCGACTACTGCGAGCCGGCCGTCGAGACGATCCGGCTCCTCGATCTGCCAGCCCATGACATTAGCCACCGGCGCCGGCGGGCTCTTGCGGGGGGTGGCGAACGTGATCCGCGCCGGGGTGCTGCCGGAGCGCATCCGCCCTGGCAAGCCGCAGGAGAACAACCGCCACGAGCAATGCGCCGCACGGAGGCTCGTCGACGCCGCCGCGTCGCCCGCAGCGAGCCTCCGTGCCCAGCAGCGGCGCTTCGCGGCGGTCTGCAGGGAGCGAACGACGAGCGGCCAGACGCCGCCCTCGACAACGCCACGCCGGCCGAGCGCTACGCCCGCGCCGCGGCGACGGGACGGGGTGTTGCGCTCGCCCGAGCCGGCCGCCGGCCGCATCGCCCGCAGCGTGCGCCGCAACGGCGACATCAAGTGGCAGGGCGGCACGCTTTACTTCGGCACGGCCTTGGTCGGTGATCCACGCCCCCGCGCGGGGGCGACCCACGACAGCGACCAGCTCGGTCTATCGGGGCTTCGCTGTCGTCGCGTTTCGATCCACGCCCCCGCGCGGGGGCGACCCTCACCGGCGGCACCGGCGATGTCATCGGGGCGGCGTTTCGATCCACGCCCCCGCGCGGGGGCGACCCGAGCGGGCCGCCGAGAACCGTGCCGAGCGTCGGTTTCGATCCACGCCCCCGCGCGGGGGCGACCCGTGAAGACCGTGATCCCCCCAGCCCCGAACCGGTTTCGATCCACGCCCCCGCGCGGGGGCGACCATACAGCCGTTCGTGTCCGGCGCGCCGACCTTCGCGTTTCGATCCACGCCCCCGCGCGGGGGCGACCTGCCGCAGGCGCGGACGACAGCTTCGACAAGGTAGTTTCGATCCACGCCCCCGCGCGGGGGCGACCCGCCGTCACCTTCTGTCACCAGCCCGGCTTCAGCGTTTCGATCCACGCCCCCGCGCGGGGGCGACCTAGATTTAAGGATTTGACCTTGATGGGTGCAAATGTTTCGATCCACGCCCCCGCGCGGGGGCGACCCCGTCCGACGACGCGTAGAGGCCCCCGGCGGCGTTGTTTCGATCCACGCCCCCGCGCGGGGGCGACCAGCCTAGACGTGATTTCGCTTGCCTCCTGAAAGAAGTTTCGATCCACGCCCCCGCGCGGGGGCGACCACGTGGTCTCGATCAACGCGGTGCCGTTGCTGCCTGTTTCGATCCACGCCCCCGCGCGGGGGCGACCCTTCGCCTGCTCGGTCGGCACGCGCGGCCCGATGTTTCGATCCACGCCCCCGCGCGGGGGCGACCTGGACGACAGGAGCGGCCAGCGCGAAGCGGAAAAGGTTTCGATCCACGCCCCCGCGCGGGGGCGACCGGGAGTTACCGCCTGCTCTGGCGTGGTTGCGTGATGTTTCGATCCACGCCCCCGCGCGGGGGCGACCAGCTGACGGGGAGCCTTCGGGCTCCCCTCCATTTCCCAGTTTCGATCCACGCCCCCGCGCGGGGGCGACCAGCAAAGATCGCCTTAGCCGAGTTGTACGCGCGGCCGTTTCGATCCACGCCCCCGCGCGGGGGCGACCGACGATGGCGGCGTCGTGGACGCGCATCACCGGCCCCTCCCGTTTCGATCCACGCCCCCGCGCGGGGGCGACCGGCATCCGTGCGATGACCCTCCCAACGGCATCAGTGTTTCGATCCACGCCCCCGTGCGGGGGCGACCGACCTTCATTCTCGCGGTCATCCGCAGGCTGGGTTTCGATCCACGCCCCCGCGCGGGGGCGACCTGTCGAGCGGCGGCAGGTCATAGCCCTCGTCGCTGTTTCGATCCACGCCCCCGCGCGGGGGCGACCGGCGCGCCGCCCCGCGATTATGACCCAAGGCCATAGTTTCGATCCACGCCCCCGCGCGGGGGCGACCGCGACCGGAAGTGGTCGCGGGCTTTGTCCCAATGGCGTTTCGATCCACGCCCCCGCGCGGGGGCGACCGACGCGCGCGGTCGGGCGCACAAAACCAAAGCCGTTTCGATCCACGCCCCCGCGCGGGGGCGACCCCCCGAATCTGGCGGGCGCGCTCCTCCTCTTCCTGATGTTTCGATCCACGCCCCCGCGCGGGGGCGACCCCGGGGCGAACCGAACCCGGAGAGGACCGAGATGTTTCGATCCACGCCCCCGCGCGGGGGCGACCGCGAGATCGAGGACAGCGAGATCACCGCCACCAAGTTTCGATCCACGCCCCCGCGCGGGGGCGACCGGCATATGACGGCTATAGCCATGCCGTCGGCTCGGGTTTCGATCCACGCCCCCGCGCGGGGGCGACCCACTGCACCACCGTCGCCGGTGTCGAGCGCCGGGGTGTTTCGATCCACGCCCCCGCGCGGGGGCGACCCTCTCGCCGCAGCCGACGCCACCCGCAGCGGAAATCGTTTCGATCCACGCCCCCGCGCGGGGGCGACCTCATTCGGCACCTCCGAGGGCGTTGGAGAGATCGGGTTTCGATCCACGCCCCCGCGCGGGGGCGACCGCGTGCCCCGGGTGACATCGTGCGCGTCAAGCGCGTTTCGATCCACGCCCCCGCGCGGGGGCGACCATGTCGCCCCAGCCGCCCAGCACCGGGATGCCGGCGTTTCGATCCACGCCCCCGCGCGGGGGCGACCGTAGGCGATATGCGGCTCCTCCTCGCCGCTGCTGTTTCGATCCACGCCCCCGCGCGGGGGCGACCGAAAGGATGAGCCCCGTGAGGGGCGTCGACAAGGTTTCGATCCACGCCCCCGCGCGGGGGCGACCTGACGCGGCTGCGGAAACGCAATGGCAACGGATCGGGTTTCGATCCACGCCCCCGCGCGGGGGCGACCCGCCCGGGCGAGGTACTTGTGGATGTTCCCCTTGCAGTTTCGATCCACGCCCCCGCGCGGGGGCGACCAATAAGCATGGCGGTATCAAGACCTTCCGCCCGGTGTTTCGATCCACGCCCCCGCGCGGGGGCGACCTGGTCGGCGTGTGCCTGACCAGCGTCTTCGTCCGGTTTCGATCCACGCCCCCGCGCGGGGGCGACCGTCGGTTCGCGGCTCCACGGTCACGATTGGCACGTTTCGATCCACGCCCCCGCGCGGGGGCGACCAGTGCGATGGTTGCCGCACTCTCCGCGCGTGGCTGTTTCGATCCACGCCCCCGCGCGGGGGCGACCGACGTGGGATGCCGCTCAGAGGCCGTGGGAGGCCTCAGGTTTCGATCCACGCCCCCGCGCGGGGGCGACCTCGGCGCCTCGGAACAGCAGCGCCGGGCCTTGGTGGTTTCGATCCACGCCCCCGCGCGGGGGCGACCGTCGTGTTCGCTTCGGCGGCCGGAGGTACTGATGTTTCGATCCACGCCCCCGCGCGGGGGCGACCAGGGCGGCGGCCATGCCGATCAGCGCGCAATGCCGGTTTCGATCCACGCCCCCGCGCGGGGGCGACCAGGATCGCGCGATAGTCATCGCCAGCGATGTGCTCGTTTCGATCCACGCCCCCGCGCGGGGGCGACCCTGGGCCCTGGCGGCATCACGGATGTCGGCGGCAGTTTCGATCCACGCCCCCGCGCGGGGGCGACCATGGCAAACTCCGCGACCGCGCCCGGGACGCCCTGGTTTCGATCCACGCCCCCGCGCGGGGGCGACCGCGGGGGATGCGGTGGATGTGGCGGGCCTCGACGTTTCGATCCACGCCCCCGCGCGGGGGCGACCCGCCGCCGACGAGGCTGCCGACTGGCACCAGGAGGTTTCGATCCACGCCCCCGCGCGGGGGCGACCGCCGCCGTATCGGCGATCGACCGGCTCGGGCGAGTTTCGATCCACGCCCCCGCGCGGGGGCGACCTGCAGCCCGCGCGGTTCCCAAGCACCCCACTGCTTGTTTCGATCCACGCCCCCGCGCGGGGGCGACCGACGCGCTGGTCTGGGCGCTGACGGAGCTGATGCTGTTTCGATCCACGCCCCCGCGCGGGGGCGACCGCATCAAGCGCTTCAGAGGCCGGGTGAGCGACCCGGTTTCGATCCACGCCCCCGCGCGGGGGCGACCGCGGCCTGAACAGTACCGGGGACAGCGACGAGCGGTTTCGATCCACGCCCCCGCGCGGGGGCGACCCGGAGGGCACGGGCATGAGCGAGCACAGCACCAAGGTTTCGATCCACGCCCCCGCGCGGGGGCGACCTCGGACGATGGCGGCAATCTCCCCGACGGGTGCGTCGTTTCGATCCACGCCCCCGCGCGGGGGCGACCACGGCGCCCCCGACGGTCTGCTCTCATTCCGCCAGGTTTCGATCCACGCCCCCGCGCGGGGGCGACCTACATCTCGATCAGGTGGCCGACACTCCCCTCGGGTTTCGATCCACGCCCCCGCGCGGGGGCGACCGACGGTGACAGGCGGCACATCGGCGTGGAGCGAGTTTCGATCCACGCCCCCGCGCGGGGGCGACCCCCAAGGCGATGTCTCAATACCGCCGGCCGCTGGTCGTTTCGATCCACGCCCCCGCGCGGGGGCGACCGTGACGCGGCTGCGGAAACGCAATGGCAACGGATCGGGTTTCGATCCACGCCCCCGCGCGGGGGCGACCAGGCCAGCCGTTAGGACGTTCCGCCTCAATCCGACTGTTTCGATCCACGCCCCCGCGCGGGGGCGACCCGCCAGACCGTCGCGAGCCTCTACGCCAAGAACCCGTTTCGATCCACGCCCCCGCGCGGGGGCGACCGACCACCACGCCCGAAGCCTCGGCATTGCCGGAAGTGTTTCGATCCACGCCCCCGCGCGGGGGCGACCAGGGCTTCCTTCTGGACCTCTTCGTACAGACGGTGGTTTCGATCCACGCCCCCGCGCGGGGGCGACCTAGAGGGCTCGATAGGCAAGGATCGCCTCTCGGTGTTTCGATCCACGCCCCCGCGCGGGGGCGACCCCATCAATCTTGATGATCTCTCTCGTGCGCTTCGGGTTTCGATCCACGCCCCCGCGCGGGGGCGACCGCGTTTGGCTTTGCACACTTACCTTCCGTCAGGAGAGTTTCGATCCACGCCCCCGCGCGGGGGCGACCAATTCCGCCGAAGTGTCCTCTCCGACTTCCATTAGTTTCGATCCACGCCCCCGCGCGGGGGCGACCATCTTGAGTTCGGAGTGTGTGCAGCCGATGCCGATGTTTCGATCCACGCCCCCGCGCGGGGGCGACCGGTGTCTACGAGATCGTAGGCGCCGCGCTTCGCGAGTTTCGATCCACGCCCCCGCGCGGGGGCGACCGCAGTGCGACAATCGGCAATCTCACCATCAGGGAGTTTCGATCCACGCCCCCGCGCGGGGGCGACCTCACCTACCTTTTCGAGGCAGTGGAGAGTCGGGTTTCGATCCACGCCCCCGCGCGGGGGCGACCGACGTTGCGCGCTGCCCGACTTGCGGAAGCGACGGTTTCGATCCACGCCCCCGCGCGGGGGCGACCGAAAGGACCCCGAATGTTCGGATTTCTGAAGAAGTTTCGATCCACGCCCCCGCGCGGGGGCGACCGATCCCGCCCGCCGTGCCCCCGGTGTAGTTGAAGTTTCGATCCACGCCCCCGCGCGGGGGCGACCCGGAGGCATTTGCGGCCGCGATCCAGCAATTCAGGTTTCGATCCACGCCCCCGCGCGGGGGCGACCGCGCCAATCCTGCTGATGCCCTTGGCAATGTTCAAGTTTCGATCCACGCCCCCGCGCGGGGGCGACCGCGGCCTGAACAGTACCGGGGACAGCGACGAGCGGTTTCGATCCACGCCCCCGCGCGGGGGCGACCTTGACGTACCTTGCGCCGGCATTCGCAACGACAGCGTTTCGATCCACGCCCCCGCGCGGGGGCGACCCCGCCTCCCGCACCGGCACGCCGGCTGCTCTTGGTTTCGATCCACGCCCCCGCGCGGGGGCGACTCGAGTACGGTGAAGTCGAGGGTGCCGGATGCCGCGTTTCGATCCACGCCCCCGCGCGGGGGCGACCGACTCCGGCCGCTGCCGTGCAGCCGATTGAAGGCGTTTCGATCCACGCCCCCGCGCGGGGGCGACCGTGAGATTATTGATCCACACAGTTCCAGCGCAGGTGTTTCGATCCACGCCCCCGCGCGGGGGCGACCTGGTAGTGTCGCCCGTGATGTTCCGCGCCTGGTAGTTTCGATCCACGCCCCCGCGCGGGGGCGACCGCTCGACGAGAGCGCGCTCGCGCGCGACCGCACAACGTTTCGATCCACGCCCCCGCGCGGGGGCGACCTTGAGGTTCCGCAGCTTCCGACTTGGCCGTCGTTTGTTTCGATCCACGCCCCCGCGCGGGGGCGACCGGCAACGCAGTTGCCTACTAGATATATATGTGGGTTTCGATCCACGCCCCCGCGCGGGGGCGACCGAGCCCCTACATGATCGCGGTCAGCCCGGCCGACGAGTTTCGATCCACGCCCCCGCGCGGGGGCGACCTCCGACTTCGTCACGGTTCGTGGGAATACTGTCTGGTTTCGATCCACGCCCCCGCGCGGGGGCGACCATCAGGCATACCGTTCGGAGTTTTTTCAGCATTCCGGGTTTCGATCCACGCCCCCGCGCGGGGGCGACCTAGTCGGTCTGGCGCATAATCGACAGCAATAGCACGGTTTCGATCCACGCCCCCGCGCGGGGGCGACCTTGCCGCGCGACACTTCGCCCACAGGAGGGGCGTGTTTCGATCCACGCCCCCGCGCGGGGGCGACCACGGTTCCGGCGTTGCCGGAGCCGGAGGTTCCGTCGTTTCGATCCACGCCCCCGCGCGGGGGCGACCGCGGCGGGCCGAGGCCCCCGCCGACCCAAGAGAGGTTTCGATCCACGCCCCCGCGCGGGGGCGACCTGTTGCCGACCATGTTGCGGCCGCGCAGGTAGAGCGTTTCGATCCACGCCCCCGCGCGGGGGCGACCCTTTTGAGCCCACGCCCAAGCCTAAGCCTAAGCCGTTTCGATCCACGCCCCCGCGCGGGGGCGACCGCAGACCATCACTGGGAGTGGTCACGGGCGACAGTTTCGATCCACGCCCCCGCGCGGGGGCGACCTACGGAAATCGTTGATGTGTGGGAGATACTCAAAGTTTCGATCCACGCCCCCGCGCGGGGGCGACCTGTGCACTCTCACCCTTAGGGGGGATTCGACTGATGTTTCGATCCACGCCCCCGCGCGGGGGCGACCGCCGCGCCGCGCTCGGCGAGCACACCTCCGACCGTTTCGATCCACGCCCCCGCGCGGGGGCGACCCCGAAGCGGTCATGGTGCAGCGCGCGGCCGTCGAGTTTCGATCCACGCCCCCGCGCGGGGGCGACCTGCTGGTTTCGCACCCAGCTCCCGATGTGGTGCTGGTTTCGATCCACGCCCCCGCGCGGGGGCGACCGAGTGTATGCAGAGAATGTAACCCCGGAGGATGTTTCGATCCACGCCCCCGCGCGGGGGCGACCCGCAGCCCCGCACTCTTTCGCCCAGATGAGCGCCTGTTTCGATCCACGCCCCCGCGCGGGGGCGACCGAGGCTAGCTGATCCTGCATCCCTCGCTCTTTCTGTTTCGATCCACGCCCCCGCGCGGGGGCGACCGAGCTTGGCGATGAGGATTGCGGGATACCTCAGTGTTTCGATCCACGCCCCCGCGCGGGGGCGACCAGCAGTTTGCGCATCTTGCTGGTTAGCTACGCGCTGTTTCGATCCACGCCCCCGCGCGGGGGCGACCCTCCCGGCGAGCGCGGATGGTCTGGACAGTGGCGTTGTTTCGATCCACGCCCCCGCGCGGGGGCGACCGCCGGCTCCAAGCTCGGCAAGGCCGTGCTCAAAGGTTTCGATCCACGCCCCCGCGCGGGGGCGACCGCGTACAAGTTGATCTACAATCAGTATTTTGGTGATGTTTCGATCCACGCCCCCGCGCGGGGGCGACCGGCTTGGGCTTGGGCTTGGGCTTGGGGGTGCCCTCGTTTCGATCCACGCCCCCGCGCGGGGGCGACCCCGCTTTGCCCGCTCCGCCACGACCATCGTCGCGACGTTTCGATCCACGCCCCCGCGCGGGGGCGACCAGTTGCGGATGCTCCTGCGTCTCACACGTGGAAGTTTCGATCCACGCCCCCGCGCGGGGGCGACCGCGCCCCGCGGCCGGCACACGGCAGCCGTCGATGTTGTTTCGATCCACGCCCCCGCGCGGGGGCGACCTCTCCGCGCGTGGCTTAAGTCCCTCAGGATTGAGCTTGTTTCGATCCACGCCCCCGCGCGGGGGCGACCGCGTTCGCTTTGGCGGCCGGAGGTACTGAAGATGTTTCGATCCACGCCCCCGCGCGGGGGCGACCCTGTGCACTCTCACCCTTAGGGGAGATTTGACCGATGTTTCGATCCACGCCCCCGCGCGGGGGCGACCGCGATGAAATCAACCCACTGATCCCACACCAGACGGTTTCGATCCACGCCCCCGCGCGGGGGCGACCACGTGCTCCTGATACGAGCCGGGACTGGTGCAAACGTTTCGATCCACGCCCCCGCGCGGGGGCGACCTGCCAAGTATTATCACCTTGGTCCGCAAGTCAAAATCCGATCCATGGCGCAATCCTACAGGCGTGCACTCGGAGCAGCGGCGAATCCATAGTCGCAAAGGGAGATATGATAACGATTTCAAAGAGATGGGCCGCGCGCGAACCTGCCGGGGGCCGTGGGCACGCTTGGGGTTCGCGCGGCGGGTCACACGATCAGCGGGCCACCCAGATCCGCCGCGGGCTTCGCCCCCACATGCTCGACGCGTCGCGTCCAGTTCGCCCCGAGATGATAGTAGCGCAGGCTGTCCGTCGAAGGGTCGATCACCCCCTCCAGCCGGGCCTTCAGCGCCACCCATTGCGCGGGGTCGACCTCGATCTCGAAGACCGAGAACTGCACCCTCTGGCCGAAATCCTGACAGGCGCGGGCCACGCGGCGCAGCCGGCGCCGGCCTTCGGGCGTCGTCGTGTTCACATCGTAGGTGACGAGCACCATCATTTCCAGAACCACGGCGGATAGGCGTCGAGATCGCCGCGCAGATGGCGGGCCAGCATCTGCGCCTGCAGCCAGGGCACGAGGCCGAAGGGCGCCTTCTCGCCGAGGAAGGCGTGCTGGCGCTCCTCCTTCTTGCGCTCCTGCCAGGCGGTCAGCACCAGCTTGCGGGCTTCGTCGGAGAGCAGCACCGCGCCCCCGTCCATGGCGCGGAAGTCGCCGGCGCGAAGCTGGCGGCGGTTGACGAGCGACAGCGCCAGCCGGTCGGCGAGCGGCGCGCGCAGCTCCTCCATCAGGTCGAGGGCGAGGCTCGGGCGGCCGGGGCGGTCGCGGTGGAGGAAGCCGACCGCCGGGTCGAGGCCGACGCTCTCGCAGGCGCTGCGGCAGTCGTGGGTCAGCAGCGTGTAGAGGAAGGAGAGCAGCGCGTTCAGCGGGTCGAGCGGCGGGCGGCGCGAGCGGCCGCGCCAGCGGATCTCGGGGTCGGGCGAGCGGACGAGATGGTCGAAGACCGAGAAGTAGAGGTTGGCCGCCTCGCCCTCCGAGCCGCGCAGGGCGTCGAGGGTGGCGTCGGTGAAGGTGACGCGGCGCAGGACGTGTGCCATCCGCTCGGTGGCGGCCTCGAGCGCATCGCGGGCCTCGGGCGCCATCTCCGGCCCGTAGTCGCGCGAGGCCCGCATCAGCACGGCGCGCTGGTTGGCGATCTTTCCGACGAGAAGCGAGCGGACGATCTCCTCCGGCGCATCGCTGGCGCGATACTGGGCGCGGCGGAGAAGGACGTTCCCGGTGACCGGGCCCTCGATCCGCGCCTGGAAGCGGCCGACGCGGTCGAGGAGGACGAGGGTGATCCCGGCGCTCGCGCAGGCGCCGATCAGCGCGGGCGAGACGAGGATCGGGCCGAAGGCCACGACAGAGGCGAGCATGTGGAGCGGCACGCGCGCCTTCGTCTCGCCCTCGACCTCGGCGACGAGGTTCTCCCCGTCCTTGCGCAGCGCCGCACCCTCGGTGGTGACGTAGACGGTGTTGAGGAGCTTCTTCACCGCGGTCCGACCTCCGCCACCACCATCCGGTCGCGCCAGGCGCGCGCCGGCCGGGCGCAGGCCTCCGGCCGGCAGAGGTCGTGCAGCGAGCAGGCGCGGCAGCGGGCCTTCAGCGACGTGGGCGGCGGCGTCTCGCCGGAGGCGAGAACGCGGGCGAGATCGGCGGCGGCGGTCTCGGTCACGGCGCGCAGCTCGGCGTCGAAGGGCACGACGACGCGCCGCTTCGTCCCGGCGTAGAAGAGCGCCCCCTGCGGCACGGCCGCGCCGGTCATCTCCTCGAGGCAGAGGCCCTGCGCGCAGAGCTGCACCTCGTCGGCGCGGTGCAGCTTCGGCTTGCCGCGCTTGTACTCGATCGGGAAGGGCACCTCCTGACCCTCCGCCATCGGGAACTCCACCACGTCGGCCACGCCCGCGAGATTCAGCCGGCGGCAGGCGAGCGGCAGGCTCATGACCCGCCGCACGCCACGGGCATGGCGCCCGCCGCCCTTGTCGGCGACGGCATGGAGAACGGTGCCCTCGGCGGTGAAGACATTCTCCGCCCAGAGCCGCTCGAGATGGATCAGCGCCGCCTGCCGCAGGCAGTAGACCGCGTGCTGGAGCGCCGAGAGCGGGATCGGCTCCACGGCCGCGCCCGTCAGGCGCAGGGGCGCAGGATCGAGACGCCGGCGGGCAGGTCGGCCTCGTCAACCGTGACGGCGTAGTCGTCGAAGCTGCGGGGGACCTTCACGTCCTCCTTCCGCTTCACCTCCACCCGCCGGAAGAGCTTCTGCGCCAGCGCGTTGCCGAGCGGGTTCTCGTGGCGGAAGACGATGAGATCCTGCGGGTTCATCTCCATCCGCGCCGCCGAGCGGTCGTGCTCGAACATGCGCCCGAGCGCCTCGAACAGCAGGTCGAGGTCGCCCTGGTCGAAGCCGGTGCCCTTGGTTTCGTCGCCGGCGAGGCTCGGCGAGACGAAGCCGTGGCAGCGGTAGAGGCCGTAGGGCACGATATACTTGCGCCCCATCGTGCGCTCCTTGTCCGCGTCCCGCTCGTTGGTGACGGAGGAGCGGGTGATGGTGATCTCCTGCGGCAGGATCGGGTCGATCGACTCCGCGAAGGAGAGCTGCACCGGGCCGCGCACCTGGCCCGCGTTCACCTCGGTCGTCATCACGGCACCGAAGGTGCGCACGTCGTAGAAGTTCGCGCACATCCAGCGGGTGAGCTCGCGGGCCTTGTCCGCGCCCTTCGGCAGCTTCTTCGCCTCGGGCTTCAGCCCCAGCGCCTTGTAGGCCTCGCCGTGGGTCTGGTTCAGCACCGCCTTCTCGCGCATGTAGATGGCGTGGGGCGGCTCGCCGCCACGGGTCAGGTCGACATAGTTCCTGATCTTGCGCTTCAGCGCGACGTCGGTGACGAGACCCTTCTGGGTGTCGTTGTCGATCCGCGGCATGTTGCCGTTGTCGGGATCACCGTTCGGGTTGCCGTTCCTGATGTCGAAGAGATAGACGAAATCATAGCGGTTCTGGATCGGGGCCATCGTCCTACTCCTCGTCACCTGTCTCGGGGGCGGCATCATCGTCGGGGCCGTCTGCGTCTGCGGAGCGGCGCTTGCCGTAGCGTTCCTGATAGTAGCCGACGAAGAACAGACCCTGTTCCTCGCTGTCGTGCTGGGCGGGGGCGCCGATGCCGGTCTCACCCCAGAGCAGGCCGATGTCGCGCGCGATGCCGGCGCCGACAGCCCGCGCGTGGGCTGCGTCCTTGATCCATCGGGCATCGGAATGGCCGTTGCGCAACCGCTTCAGGTGGTGGGTCTCGGCGTTGCCGATCAGCATGGGGAAGACCCGTCCCGGAGTCGCCGCGGCCGCACCGAGAAACTTGTCCTTCACCGTCGCGTTGATCTCGTCGCCGAGCGCGGCGAGCTGCGCCCGCTCGATCAGCGCGAAGAGTCGCCCGAGCCGCCGCGCCGGGTTCGGATCGTCAGGGTCGGAGCGCATCAGGTAGTCCTCCATCGGCTTGCCGTTCGGCCCCATCGGCAGGCGGCCTTCCAGGCGCATGTCCCGCACGATCAGCCCCTTGATGAGCGCCATGCGGATGCGGTCGAGCACATGGTCGCTTCGGACCCGCATCACGAGGAGCGGCAGCAGCCCCCGCGGGAACCGCCCGCCGGTCAGCACGGCGCGCAGCAGTTCGCCGGAGACGAGCGACGAGACGGCCTCCCTGTCGAAGGTGATCCGTCCGTTCGCGTCCCGGCGCGCCGGGGCCGTGCGCAGGCTCGCCGCATAGATCGAGAACAGCGGTCGCTCCGGCGCCGGCTCCAGCGCGATGTCGCGCAGGTAGGCGGCGTAGCGCTCGGCGAGGGCGCCGAAATCGCCCTCCCAGAACAGCCGGACCGCCAGCCGCGCGGCGTTCGGCGCGAGGCCGAGCACGCAGAAGCGTACGTTGCCCCGAAACCGCGGCTCGATCTGCGCCAGCGGCCGCCCGGCCCGGAGTTCCAGGAGCTTGCCCTCGATGACCCGCTCCGCCCCCTCCTCCTCCTTGCCGGACACGCTCCGCGTGCCGAGGATCGTGGCGCCCCAGATGTCGACCTCCGCCGCAACCTCGGGATCGGAGCAGTCCGCCCAGAACACCGTCGAGGCATCGCCGATCTGAAGCCGGTGCCCGCTGTCCCGTCCAAGGAAATGGTTGAGCGCCGTGGTGTAGGCGAAGGCCGCCGCCTCCGACACCTGCGCATTGTCACCCTGCTCGTGGCCATAGGAGGTGAAGGCGTCGAGATTGTAGGAGACGAGGCTCGCCCCCGCCGTCTGCGCCCCCCAGACGCCCTTGATCGCCGGATGCAGCCGCGCCACCGGGCCGGCCTCACCGGACACGAGGCACACCCGCGCATCGGCCGCCGCCGCCCCCTTCACCCGCGCCCAGGCCGCCCGCGCCGCCGGCCGGTCGTGCAGGAACACGTCCGCCAGCCGCTCGCTCTCCAGCGCGAAGACGACATTCTGGTCCCGCATCTCCTCCGGCCAGAGCGGCGGCTGGAATTGCTCCGGGGTCCAGCCGTCGAGGAAGCGCAGGAAGGCGACGAGCCCCGCATCCCCGGTCCCGGCCAGCCACTCCCGATGCTTTGCCTTGAACGCCTCATGCTCCTGCGCCGTCCGTTTGCCCTCACCGGCGGTGACGCCGAGCGCGTAGGCGGTCTTGTCCCACAGGAAGTTCGGCGCGATACCCACCGTCCGTTTCGCCGCCTGCGGGGCGAGGATCGGCGCGGGCTGCGGCTTCTTTCCGGGACTGCGCAGGTCGATGACATGCGCCACCGTCCCATCCTCGTTCAGCGACACCACAAAGCCGATCTTTTCCACGGCGAAGCCGAAGGGCGGCGCGTCCGGCAATCGCTCATAGGCCCGCGCCAGCGCCGCCAGCACGCTCACCGGAGGATCTCCGGCGATCCGGGCTGCGGCACCGCCATGACCCCGTCCACCAGCCGCGCCCGGAACAGGAGAGACGGCCGCCCCGGCGCCCCGTGGTCGATGTCCCACAGCATCAGCCCCAGGTCGCGCGGCGTTCCGAACCCGAGATCCGCCGTCCGGTGCTTCGGCGCCGCCATCGGCAGCGGCTCGCCGTGGGGGACCGGCGCGAACTCCGCCGGGAACTCCCGCGTCCCGAGGCAGGGCTGCTGCCAGCACTGCCCGCGGGTCGCCCGGCGATTGAAGATGTCGAGATGCTTGCCCTCGGTATCGTCGGGACCGGCGCGGTCGGTCAGCACGAAATGCGCCTCGATGAGATAGTCCGGGTTCACCAGCACCGTTGCCGCCCGCTGCTGCCGCTCGTCCTCGACGAGGAGGTGCAGGTCGCCGATGTCGCCGCGGTTCATCGCCGCCCGCACCGTCCCGGCCGGTGCCTTGCGCCCGACCTCGTTGCGGCGGATGGTGGTCGTCCTGATAGGGGTCAGGACGCGGATCCGGTCGACGACCCAAACGATGGCCGGCTTCCAATGGATGGATTCCATTACGCCGCGCGCCGCCGAGGGCGTCATGACAGGATAAGTCTCACGCTCAACTTTGAGATCCTGCCTGGCGAACAGGGCATACGGGCCACCTACGCGAAGCCGAACACCACGCATCGCACCTCCCGCACAAACTTCAGTGTTATGTTGACACACAGCGTAGCGTGTCATACTAGGATCGTCAACAGGTGCGCGCTTGGACCTCGGGGAGAGGGGAATGCGTAAGCAGGGCCGCTACAATAACCATGCTTCAAAAAGCGAAGCCCCGCGAGGACCCGAAGGCTGTCGCGGGGCTCTAACTGTCCGGGGTCGTTTGCAAGCAGTGACGTTCCCTCGGCGCACCAGTGAGTAGATAGAGGCATGCCCGGCTCAGGTCAACAACCGATTAACGTGCGGGCGTCGGCCGAAGCTCTGTCTGAGATAATTTCCCCTTTAAGACTAGGCACATACCTTAACGCAGCTGGCCACGACGCTCATCGCGCGCTAGAAATTTATCTGTGGAACGCGAAGGTCGGCGAGGCCTTTCATATACCAATCCAAGCTGTTGAAGTCGGGCTGCGGAACCGGGTCTCGGATGGGTTAGCTTCCGCCTTCGGACCTGACTGGTGGAGCTCACCCGCCTTCCTCACCTTGGCTGGTCCTAAGCGTGTGGCCGACATTGACGTGGTGAAGGCGCGTCTTGTCCGCAAGGGAAAACAGGTAGCGACGGGCCAGATTATCGCGGGCCTCTCGTTTGGGTTTTGGGTCGCCATGCTGCATCGCAGATTCAATCCAAGCATATGGAGCGGCAATCTCCGGACCGCGTTTCCCCACCTTCCTACGACGATCAGCCTCAATCGACTGCACCATGATTTACGGGAGATCGCCGATTTCCGCAATCGTATATGGCATCACGAACCGATTTTCCGAAGGGACCTGATGGCCGACTATTCGCGGTGCATGACAGTCCTTGGATGGTTGTGTCCTTCCAAACGACTGTGGATAAAACCTCACTGTCGTGTCTCCATCGTCATGAGACAGAAGCCCTAATTAAAACTGATTTTCTGCTTAATCAATAAGTTAGTCGCCTTTCTTGGGGCGTGGATCGAAACAGTGTGATGTTTCCAAAAGAGACGGGCCGGGAACTCTCCCGGCCCCGATCTTAAATCACCGTCTGCTCCACCCCCAGATACTCCGCGTCCTCCCACCATAACCCGCTGTCCTCATGGTACAGCTCCCCGGCGGACAGCACGCAGAACTGATCCCCCCGCGCCTCCGGCGCCGCGAATGCCGCCTTGCCGCAGGCGATCAGCCGCGTCCGTGCCTTCTCCGGCACCAGCACCACATGCCGTTGCAGATCGCGCGCCAGCGCGCCCGAGGGGATCGCCTCTATCGCCAGCCGCGCGACCACCTCCTCCACCCCGCGCGGGATCACCACCGGCAACATCGTCGTCTCGATCATGCGGAACGTCTCCGCCACCGTGCGGAAGGGGAAATCCGTGCCCTGCCCGCTGACGAGGAAGGCGTCGACGATCCGCTTCGCATCGAGCTGGTCGCCCCGGCGCATCCGCCAGTAGATCTCGCCGAAATACCGCTCGATCGCCGCCAGCGACTGGAAGTCCTCCTCCCGGATCGACCGCTCCATGTCTCCGATCAACGCCTTCACCTCCGGCGGCACCGGATAGTCCGCGCCGGTGAAGAAGGTCAGCACGCCCTCCGGCCGCCGCCCTTCCCTGTTAACCCTTCCCGCGGCTTGAAGGATCTCGGTCCAACCCCGCCTTCGCCCGCCACCCGGCCGGGAAATCGAGATCGACCCCGGCCTCGATCAGGCTCGTCGCGATCAGCCGGCAGGGCGTGCCGTCCTTCAGGCGCTCCCGTACATCGGCCAGCACCCGCGCCCGGTCCGCCGCCATCTGCCGCGTGGTGAGATGCACGAGCCCTTCGAGCCCGGCCGCCTTCGCCTCGCGGTACAGCTCGAGCGCGTGCCGGCGGCTGTTGACGATCACGAAGCCCTGCGCCACTCCCGCCAGCGCCGCGATCAGGCCCGCGTTGTCGATCTCGCCGCCATCGACGATCCGCGCCCGCCTCAGCCGCTCCGCGAGGCCAACCGGGTCCGGCGCCAGTTCGCGCAGGTCGAGCGTCAGTTCTCCCTTCACGGCCTCACCGACCGACGGCTGCGTCGCCGTGCAGAAGACGATCGAGCACCCCCAGTGCCGCGCGAGGCAGTCGAGCATCCGGAGGCAGGGGCGCAGCAGCGCCCGCGGCAGGGTCTGCGCCTCGTCGAGCACGATCACGCTGCCTGCGATGTTGTGGAGCTTGCGCGCCCGCGACGGGCGGGCGGCAAAGAGGCTCTCGAAGAGCTGCACATTGGTGGTGACGACCACCGGCGCCGCCCAGTTCTCCATCGCCAGCCGCAGCTTGTTCCGGCCTTCGGGGCGCGTGTCGGCCTCCTCGTCGATCGCCGAATGATGCTCCAGCACCGCCCCTTCGCCGAGCACGTCGCGAAAGATCGTCGCCGTCTGGTCGATGATCGAGGTGAAGGGGATCGCATAGATGATCCGCCGATGCCCGTGCGCGGCGGCGTGGTCGAGCGCGAAGCCGAGCGAGGCCAGGGTCTTGCCGCCGCCGGTCGGCACGGTCAGCGTGAAGAGGCCGGGGGGCAGCGCGGCACCCGCCCGGACGTGGCCGAGGATGTCCCGGCGCAGGATGTTCAGCGGACCCTCGCCGTCGAGTCGCGCCATATGCGCGTCGAACCGCTCCCGGAACACCGGCGAAACGTCCTTCATCGCGGGCCAGTCCCGGTCGGGGCGCCGTCCTTCGAAGGGGGCATAGAAGGCCTCGGTATCGAGGAAGTCCGCTTCCACCAGACAGGAGAACAGCATCCGCACCGCGACCGAGAGGTCGAAGGCCTGCCTCCCCGGGTCGGGCGAGACACGGCCGCGCAATTCCTCGGCGACGCCCGTCAGGTCGAGCGAGATCTCGTCGCGCCAGACCGGATCGAGTTTGTCGGTGAACTGCGCGCAGCGCGCGTCGAGGCCGCCGCCGCCTTTGCGCCGGTCCGGAAGCCCGGCATGATGGCCGAGAATGCAATAGGCCAGCGCCTCGGCCGCGATCCGTTCCGGCGCGGTGCCTGCCATGGCGAGCAGGGTCGCCCCCCCGGCGGTGGAGTGATCGATCGAGTTCCCTCGCCCTCGGATATACGCCTGAAAGCGATGGTCATACTTCCCGAGATCATGGGCGAGACCCGCCACCCCGGCCGCGACGGAAAGACCGAGGCATCCGCCACGTTCGGCGGCGAGGCGCGAGACTTCGATCAGGTGGACGCGAAGCGCCTGCCAGTCGTCCTCGTCTTTCGAGGAAACCGAATGTGCGAAGAACATGCCCTTGTCGCTGCCGCCCGCCATCCCGCCCCCTCCGGCTCGTCCTGGATGACTATATCCTGCGACAGCGGTGTGCCCTCACGGCCTGACGTCGATGGGTTCGAGGCTCGTCCCGGGCGTTTGCTGGTCGGCGGGATACGCCCCTCGCACAGCGTCCTGCTCTCTCAGTGGCCCGAGCGTCTCGTCGAACCCGAAGCGCACTCCAATCTCGGGGTCTGGCGCCTCCACCACACTCTATCTCCCGCGCAATCGTTCGGCTAGGGCGGATCTGAATTAGCCTCCACCCCAGGGGCTTGCCGTCAGGGCGGGGAACGTCCGCAGCGTGCGCGCGTCGGTCCGCGGACCGACGCCGGCCGCGAAGTCGCGGAACACCCCGGCGGACGAAATCAGCTTCGGCCGGCTCAATCTTGCGGTCGCCAATCATCGGTTCGCCGCGGGCGTCGCTCTGCTTCACCACCTTGTAGCCGTAGCGCCGCCGGATTTACCGTCTTCGACCGGCCGCGGCGGGTCTCGCTGCGAGGTCGCCTGCTCGCGGCAGATACGCAGCTGGGCGAAGAGCCCCTGAGACGTGAAGGAAAGGCGGTGTGCGCCTGAAAATGTCGTTCGTGCGCGTGCAAGATGCCTCTGCCTCTGTCGCTGGTGCCGACCCTCACAAGGTCACGGCAGAAGTAAGACGGTGGGATGTCACGCGCACAGGTAGATCCGGGCCTGCCTCGGTGAGCAAGCCGGGTGTCTGCTGTGCCGTCTCTCGCCGTCAAGGTGGCCGTGTTCCGCAACGGACCGGCACGGCCTTGAACGAAAGGCACGTCAGCCTGCCGGGGCCATCGCCATGCGGGCGAGCAGGCGGCGCTCCACGGCGACGACGAGCTGGTAGAAGTCGACCGAGACCAGCACCGAGACGGTGGCGACGGTCCAGATCATGCCGAAGTCGAGGTAGCCGCGCGACTGGTTGAGGAGGTTGCCGAGGCCGCGGCCGGTGGCGAGCCATTCGGCGATCATCACCCCGAGGAGCGCGCGCGGCGCGGTCAGGCGCAGGGCGGCGAAGATCCAGGGGGTCGAGGCGGGGATCGCGACGAGGCGGAGCTCGGTCCAGGCGCCGGCGCCGTAGGCGCGGGGGAGGTCGAGGGCGGTGCGCGGCACGAGGGCGAGGCCCTGGGCCATCAGCACGTAGGCCGGGAAGAAAGTGACCGAGACGGTGATCCAGAGCGTCACCGCCGTGCCGCGCCCGAGGACGAGGACGAGGAGTGGCGTAAGTGCCACCAGCGGCATGGTCTGGGTGACGAGCGCCACCGGCATGAAGGCGCGGGTGAGGCCGGGGGTGAGCCGCGAGGTGACGGCGAGGGCGAAGGCGAAGGCCATGCCGAGGGCGAGGCCGGCGACGGTGATCGGCAGCGTCTGGCCGAGAGCGGCGAGGAGCTTCGCCTGGACCGTCGCGGCCTGCGCGCCGGTCAGGACATAGGCCGCAACGTCGAGCGGCGACTTGCCGAGCATCGGCGGCACGGCGAGGAGACGCAGGAAGCCCCACCAGACGAGGAAGGGCAGCGCGACGCTACCGGCGGCGAGCGCGAGGCGAAGGGGCAGGGGATCGGCCCTGGTCTCGGTGTCCGGCGGTGCCGAGGGGTTCAGCGTGACGGCGCGGCTGGCGCCGAGGGTGCGGGCGGAGATCGCGGCGAAGAGCGCGTAGGAGAGCCCGGCGATCAGCGTCGCGACGAGGCCGATGCCCCAGAGCCGGGCCGGATCGGCGCGGCCGAGCGAGCCGAGCAGGTAGGCGCCGAGGCCCCAGCGGCCGCCGCCGCCGAACTCGGCGAGGATGGCGCCGAGCACGGCGTTCGGCGCGGCGACCCGGAAGCCGGCGAGGACCGCGGGGACCGCGCCGCGCGCCTGCACGAAGCGCAGGACGGCGCCGCGACCGCCGCCGTAGGCGCGCACGAGGTCGGCGGCGCGGGCGTCGTACTGGGTCAGTCCGACGACGGTGGCGCTCATCGTCACGAAGTAGACGCTGAGGGCGGCGAGGACGACACGCGGGGCGATGCCCTCGAGGGTGAGCGCGAGGATCGGGGCGATGGCGATCGGCGGCAGGGCGAAGATCGCGATGTTGAGGCCGCGGGCGAGGCGGGAGAGCCGGGGCCAGAGAACGAAGGCCGTGCCCGCGGCGATTGCAATGGTGTTGCCGACGAGAAAGCCGAAGGTCGAGGCCTGCAGCGTCGCCCAGACGTGGCCGGGATAGTCGGCGCGGTCGGCCCACAGCCGGGCGAGGATCGCACTCGGCGCCGGCAGCGCGCCGGAGGCGACGAGGCCGAGGCGGCCGACCGTCTCCCAGGCGGCGAGAAGGATGACGGCGATCAGCCAGCCCGGGACCCGGCGCTCAGGCGGCATGGGCGGAGTCGTCGTGCAGCAGGCCGGCGAGCCGGTCCTCGAGGCGGTGGAAGGCGTCCTCGGCGAAGAGCCCGGGCGTGCGCGGTCGCGGGAAGGGGACCTCGACCAGCTCGACGATGCGGCCGGGGCCGCCCTGCATCACCGCGACCCGGTCGGCGAGGAAGATCGCCTCGTCGATGCCGTGGGTGACGAGGAGCGCGGTCGCGCCAGTCTCGCCCCAGATCCGCTGCAGCTCGATGTTCATCTGCCGCCGCAGGATCTGATCGAGGGCGCCGAAGGGCTCGTCGAGGAAGAGCATCCGTGGCTCGGTGACGAGCGCGCGGGCGATGGCAACGCGCTGGCGCATGCCGCCCGAAAGCTCGCCCGGCAGCGCCCGCTCGTGGCCGGCAAGGCCGACGAGGGCGAGGAGGTCACGGATCCGCGCTGCGGCGGGCCCGAGGTCGCGGCCGAGCACCTCGAGCGGCAGGGCGACGTTCTGCTCGACCGTCCGCCACGGCAGCAGGGCCGCGTCCTGGAAGGCGACGCCGGTGACGCCGGCGGCCCGCGCGGACCCGGGCGGCTGGCCGCCGATGGTCACCCGGCCGGCGTCGGGCGTCTCGAGCCCGAGCGCGACCCGCAGCATCGTCGACTTGCCGCAGCCCGATGGCCCGATCAGCGCGGTGAAGGAGCCGGCCGGGCAGTCGAGCGACACGTCGCGCAGCGCCTCGACCACCTTGCCGCGCCCCCGGAAGGTCCGCGACAGGCCGGTCAGCGTCAGGCCGGCCGGCGCGGTCATCCGATCTCTTCGAGCAGCGTGGTGTCGAACATCTCGCGCCTGCCCTTGATCCCGACCCGGTCGAGGGCGGCGATGTTCTTCGCGATGTCCTCCTCCGTCATCGAGAAGATCCCGCCCGGCGCCCCGATCAGCGGCTTCTGCGCGGTGTTGAAGTAGATCTCGTTCTCGATCGAGCGCCCGGTGCCCTTGAACCAGGTATCCATCCACTTCGGCGGCCAGACGGCGGGGTCGGCGAGGTTCGCTTCCCAGCCCTTGCGCGCGGCCTTCAGCCACGCGACGAGTTCCGGCCGCCGGGTCTTCAGCGTCTCCTCGGTGACGACGACGGTGTCGTTGTAGATGGTGAAGCCGAGGTCGTAGAGCAGCACGCTCACAGCCTTCTCGCCCATGCTCTCGATTGTGAAGGGCACGTTCGTGGTGAAGTCGAGCGACGCGTCGATCTCGCCCTTGATGAGCGGCGTCGGATCGTAAGCGTAGGGCACGATGTTGACCGACGCCGGGTCGATGCCGTTGATCGCCAGCATCGCCTGCACCGAGATGGTGTTGACCGGCGGCACTGCGATCGTCTTGCCGACGAGGTCCTGCGCGGTGGTGATCGGCGCCTTCGCCAGCGACACGATGCCGAGCGGGTTCTTCTGGTACTGGGCGCCGATGATCCTGAACGGCGCGCCCTGCTCGGAGATCGCCTTGATCGTGGTGTCGGGCGTGGTCAGCGTCAGGTCGGCGCGGCCGGCGACGAGCGTCGATTCCGGGATCACGTCCGGGCCGCCCGAGAGGTAGGTGAGATCCAGCCCCTCGGCGGCGAAATACCCCTCGTCGATGCCGAGGAAGTAGCCGGAGAATTCGGCGTCGTTGACCCAGGACGCCTGGAAGACGAGCGGCGTTGCCGCGCGGGCGGTGCGGGGCAGGGCGGGAAGCGCCGCAGCGGCGGCGCTGGCGGCGAGGAAGGCTCGGCGGTTCATCATCGGCGCGGTCCCTGTTCGGAGGTCGGAGGTTTCAGGCGAGGCCCTGCATGCGCTGCAGCTCGCGGAGCGGCGGGGTGGCGGCGAGCTGCTCGGGGTCGAGCAGGTCCCAGCGGATCCCGCGGGGCCGATGGGCGCGGCGGCCGACCTCGATGAGCCGGGTCGGCGTCGCGATCAGGTCGACGAGGATGTCGGTGGCGGACGGGGTCAGCGGCTCCCCGACCACCTGGCAGTCGTGGACGACCGCGACCACCGGCGTCGTCTCGTCGGCGAGGCCGAGGTCGGTGAACATCCCCCACTCGAGGTCGAAGAAGCCGTGCCCCTTGCCGAAGCGGACGCCGTCGATCGAGACCGCGGAGGCGCCCGTCACCATGAAGTCGAAGCGCCCGCGCGCCGCGATCTCGGCGAGGCTCACCGGCCGGGCGAAATGCTCCATCCCGTCGAGCCAGGCGGCGTAGAGTTCCGCCCCCTCCGGCACCATGCCGGGCTCGACGAGAAGGAAGCCGCGGTAGATGCCGTAGGTCGACATCACGAACGGCTTGCCCGCGGCGATCATCCGCCGGCGCAGGTCGACGAGGCAGTTGTCGGGGGTGACGAAGGCGAAGCGGCTGTCGCGGTACGCGGGCAGCGCGGCGACGCGGTCAGTCGCCGCCTCCGACCCCTCGAAGTCGGGGATCACCTCGGCGAAGTTCAGGTGGAAGCGGGTGTCGGGCCGCGCCACGTCGTGCAGGCGCCCCCAAATCTGCTGGCGGATGAGGCTTGGCTTCGACATGATCGCCCTTGGTGTTTCAGGTCGTTTCAACAATTATGAAACGATTGTTTCAGTCCCGCAAGCGGCGCGGTGCGCGACCCCGGAGGCAGATCGACGCGATGGCGACCCGGCTAACCCTCAGAATTCAGGAGAAAAGGCCGCGCCTGACGCCGACTGAGCAGAAAATCGCCGCCGTGCTGCTCGAGAATCAGACATTGATCGAAACCCACAGCGCCACGGAGATTGCGAGTCTCTCGGGCGTTTCCAAGGCCACCGCCGCCCGCTTCTTCCGCAATCTCGGCTATACCGACTTCGACGAGGCCAAGACCCAGGCGCGGGAGGAGCGCAACCGCACCGAGCCCTACGCCTATTCGCCGGGGCCGGAGACGGTGACACCCGGGCGTGCGCTCGCCGACCACCTGCAACTCGAGCTCGCCAACCTCACCCGGACCTTCGAGGAGATGCGCTCGGACACGCTGAGCGAGGCCGCGCGCCTGATCGCGCAGGCGCCGCGGCTCTGGTGTCTCGGGATCGGTGCCGAGGAGGGCCTCGCCCGGGTCGCGCGCGCCGCCTTCGCGCGGCTCCGGCCCGACGTCCACCTGATCGGCGGCCCGGGCGGCTGGGCCGAGGATTCGGCGATGACCGGCCCGCGCGACGTTCTCCTCCTCCTCGCGACCGACCCGGGGCGCCGTGCGGTGCGCGCGCTTGCCGGCCATGCCCGCACCGCGCGGACGGCCGTCGTCACCATCACCGACGCGCAGCACCTTGCCGGCGCTCGCCGCTGGTCGACGCTCGCGATCGGCACCCACGCCGCAACCTATGCCCGCGTCCCGAGCCATACCGCGGCACTCAGCGTGATCCGCCTCCTCGCCGTCGCCCTCCTCGCCCGCCTCGGCGACGCGGCCCTGCAGCGCGACGCCCTCGTCGACCAGATCGGCGAGGAACTCGGCCTCGAGGACTGACGAGACGCTGGAACCCCGGGTGTCTCTGCGCTCGCGCCCCGTCGCTCGCGTCGAGATTGACGGAGCCTTCGCGTAACTTGTGCTGCCGCTTCATTCTTGATCAGAATATCGAACCTTTGCGCGCACGGACGGGACAGCATGGTGAACTCGGGCACTCATTCGGACGGCGCGTCGGGGGACATTCTCGCGCGTATCCGCGACGCCGAGCCCGAGATGTCGCGGTCACAACGCAAGATCGCCCAGGCCATCCTGCGCGCGCCCCACACGTTCGCGGAAAAGCCGATCGAGGATCTCGCGCCGTGGATCGGGGTTTCCGCTCCGACGATCACCCGCTTCTGCCGCCTCGTGCACTGCAACGGCCTCCGCGAACTCAAGCTCAGGATCATGGGCAGCATGCGCGTCGGGTCGCGCTATCTCGCGCCGACCGATCCGCCGCGGACGGCGGAGGGCGTGCGCGCGGAGTTGCTCGCCCGGGCGCAATCCGCACTGATCGCCGCCGACCACCAGCTGCCGCCGGAGGCCGTCGAGCGCGCGCTCGACGCGCTGCTTTCCGGCGGCGTGATCTATGCCTTCGGCAGCGGCGGCGTGTCGAGCTGGCTCGTCGACGAGATCCAGAACAGGTTGTTTCGCATCGGTCTTCGGGTCGTGCCCTGCCGAGACGGGACGATGGCGACGATGTTCGCCGCCACGCTCGGCCGCGGCGACGTGGTGCTTTGCGTCTCCCTCGGCGGCGAGAACGGCCCGCTCCTGACCGCCGCCCGCGTCGGACGGGAATACGGTGCGACGACGATCGCGATCACCGCGCCCGGCTCGTCGCTGGCCGAGGGGGTCGACATCCTGCTCCCCTGCCGCGTGCCGGACAACGGCGACGTGCTTGGCCCCACCTCCAGCCGCTACGGCTTCCTCTTCGTCATCGACGTGCTGGCCTTCGCCGCGGCGATCCGCATCCGGCCGCGGGCGATGGAGACGCTTCGCCGACTCAAGCAGCAGTTCGTCTCCGAGATCGACGGCGAGCTCGATCGCCCGCTGGCGGACTGAAAAGTTCAATTTTCGATCATGAAAGCGCCTTTCGCCCAGGCAGTGCGGCGATCGACATCAAAAGTGATCCAGAAATATAAATTTTTCTTGGCAGGTCATCCGGGACGTCCGTAGCATTTCGCCAGCGCGTGCGCCGTCGGCGCCTTGGATCAACGGGGGTCAAGCATGAATTGATCGGTCGAACAGTTCATGGCATCGCGCCGCGCGGTGCTGCGGGGCGGACTCGCGCTGTCGGCACTCGCCGCCGCCGGCGGGCGCGCCGTCGCCAAGCCGGCGACGCCCATCTCCTTCATCGGCTGGCAGTTCCAGCCGCAGATCGTCGAGGAGAACGTCGCCATCTTCTCGAAGCTCTACGACGAGAACGTCTCCTACGAGCTCGTGAGCGGCGACTATCACCCGATCGTCGAGACCAAGCTCATCGGCGGCCAGAAGATCGACATGATGTACGCCGAGGAGGATCGCGTCGCCCGCTGGCACGCCGCCGGCTGGACGCGCGACCTCGAGGGCCTGCCCGACGTCGCGACGATCAAGGAAGGCATCTTCCCCGTCTGCCTCGACTCCCTGTCGCTGCCTGACGGCCGCTTCGCCGCAATGCCCTACTACGCCGGCCACCTCGCCTTCGTCTTCAACGAGGAGACGCTCGCGACCCAGAAGATCGACGTGCCGACGAGCTTCGCCGCGCTGCTCGACGCCTGCCGCAAGCTCAAGAAGGACGGCGTCTCCGACGCGCCGTTCAACGGCGCCTGGGGCCAGAAGTGGCCGGAGCTGTCGTGGACTTTGTTCGGCGCCTGGTACTCCGAGGGCGCCAGGGTCTTCGACGCCGAGGGCACCTTCGTCGACGAGCCGGCGCTGCGCACCGTGCTCGAGACCTTCCGCACGCTCTATGCCGAGGGGCTCGTCGCCCCCGACATCATGACCCAGCCGAACGAGGGTGTCCCCGCCTTCTGCAGCGGCCGCCATACCTTCCAGTTCATGCACGACTACAACCAGAAGGTCGCGAACGACCCGGCGCTGTCGAAGATCGCCGGCAAGGTGTCGAACGCCCTCATGCCCGGCGCCACCCAGTCGACCTTCGCGTGGACGGCGGTCTATCTCATGGGCGCCAATGTCGACGCGGGCCGGGTGTGGAACATGCTCCGCTTCTTCGGCGGCAAGTCGAGCGACGGCCAGTACCACGTCATCAAGCGCTGGGCGCTCGAGTTCGGCCTCGGCTCGGCCTACCGCGAGATCATGACCGACCCGGAGGTGGTGGCGAGCTTCGAGCAGTGGCGCAACCTCGACGTCTCCAGCGCCCAGCTCGAGAAGGCGACGGCCCGCAAGATCGCCAAGACGATCTGGTTCCCGGAATGGGATCTCTACATGATGCAGCAGACTCAGGACTACATCCGCGGCACCGGCGAAACCGATGCGCTCGTCGGCCTCCTCTCCGCCAAGGCCGCCGAACTCAAGGCCCAGTATCAGTGAGCCCCCGCCGCGCCGGCGTTCCCCCGCGCCGGCGCGTCCCTTCCATCCGATGGAGCGCGCCATGACCGCCATGTCCATCGACTCCGCCCCCGCGGCACCGCGTCCCGCCCGCGACTGCGGGCCGAGGCCGCCGGCCTTCGCCTGGGCCGCCGCGGCGCCGACGCTGCTTCTCGTGCTCGTCGTCGTCGGCCTGCCGCTCGGGCACTCCGTCTGGCTCGCGGTGCATCGCTCCAACCCGATCACCCGCAAGACCACTTTCGTCGGCTTCGACAACTTCACCAAGGTGCTCTCCGACCCGGCGGTCTGGGGCGCCCTTGGGCGGACCTGTTACTTCGCCGCCTTCGCGGTGGTCGGCACCACGCTCGTCGGCCTCGGCATGGCGCTGGTCCTTGACCGCGCCTTTCCTGGCCGCGGCCTCCTGCGCTCGATCATGCTGGTGCCCTGGGCGATGGCGCCGGTGTCGATCGGCGTGCTCTGGTCCTTCGTCTACGCCGGCGACATCGGCTCGCTGAACGGCCTCCTCCACGACCTCGGCCTCGGCGCCTTCGCCACGGCCTGGCTCGGCGATGGGACGCGCGCGCTGAACCTCGTCGCGCTCACCCATGTCTGGAACCAGGCGCCGCTGACCGCGCTCATTCTCCTCGCCGGCCTCCAGTCGATGCCCGCGAGCCTGCACAAGGCGGCGATGCTCGACGGGGCCACCGCCTGGGCCCGCTTCCGCAGCATCACGCTGCCCTGGCTGAAGCCCTCGCTCCTCTTCGCTACGATCATCGCCACGATCAACGCGCTGATGGCCTTCGACATCATCTGGATCATGACCCGCGGCGGCCCGGGTGCGGCGACCACCGTCCTCGCCTGGATCGGCTACGTCACCTCGTTCCAGTTCCTGCGCTTCGGCGAGGGGGCGGCGATCCTCTACCTGCTGACGGCGCTGAGCTTCGGGCTCGCCATCGTCTACGTGCTGGTCCTCGGGCCGCGGGCGCGCAAGGCGAAGTCGGTCGCCGTCCCGCCGGACGACGACTTCGCCACCGCCACCCGCCGCGCCCGCGCCATCATGGTCGCGGTTCCGCGCCCGGTCTTCCGCGAGCGCCTGTCGCCGGGGACGCGGGCGGTCCTCGGGCGCGTCGGGCTCGGGGCAGGGGCCGTCACCATCCTGCTCTGGTCGGCGCTGCCGGTGCTCCTCCTCCTCACCATGAGCCTGACGCCGCCGGGCGACCTGATCCGCACGCCGCCCTCGGTCATCCCCTCGGCGATCACCCTCGACAACTTCCGCGCCGTGCTCCTGCCCGACACCGGCGGCGGCGAGACGACCTCGGTACAGGCCCGCCGCGTTCCGCTCTCGCTCCTCAACTCGCTGATCGTCGGCGTGGCGGCTGTCGCCGTCACGCTCCTCGTCGCGCCCTTCGCGGGCTACGCCTTCGCCCGCTACCCGCGCGCCACGGCGTTCCGCATCGGTCTCTGGGGCCTGCTCCTCACGCGGATGGTGCCGGCGCTGACCCTCGTCCTGCCGTTCTTCGTGCTGTTCAAGGCCGCGGGCCTCATCGACACCCGCACCGGCCTCGTCATCGCCCAGCTCTCGATTCTGCTGCCGCTGACCGCCTGGATGATGAAGAGCACCTTCGAGGCGGTGCCGGTCAGCCTCGATCGTGCCGCGATGATCGACGGCTGCTCGCGCTTCGCGATGATGCGCAAGGTGCTGCTGCCGGTCATCCGGCCCGGGCTTGTCGCCGCCGGGATCTTCGGCTTCCTCGTGTCGTGGAACGAGTTCCTCTTCGCGATGATCCTGACCTCGACGCCAGACGCGCAGACGATCCCGGTCGTGCTCTCGGGGTTCCTGCAACAGGCGCGCTTCTACGAATACGGCCCGATGTTCGCGGCCTCGGTGCTCTCGGTGCTGCCACCCGTCGTCATCGCTTTCGTCTTCCAGCGATACCTCGTCCAAGGGGCGCTGTCCGGCGCCGTCAAGGGATAGCCCATGGCCTCGATCCAGATCGAAAGCGTCGTCAAGACCTACAACGACACGCCGGTGCTGCATGGGCTCGACCTCGAGATCGGCGACGGCGAGTTCGTCTCCTTTCTCGGCCCCTCGGGCTGCGGAAAGTCGACGCTGCTCTACTGCATCGCCGGGCTCGAGGCGATCTCGGGCGGGCGGATCTGCTTCGACCGCCAGGACTTCAGCGCCCGGGCTCCGCGCGACCGCAACGTCGCGCTCGTCTTCCAGGACTATGCGCTCTATCCACACATGAGCGTGCGCGACAACATCGCCTTCCCGCTGCGCCAGCAGGGCGTCGACGAGGCGACGATCGCGGCGCAGGTGAAGTGGGCCGGCGACATGCTCGGCGTCACCGCGCTTCTCGACCGCGCCCCGGCCGACCTCTCGGGCGGCCAGCGCCAGCGGGTTGCGGTGGGGCGGGCCGTGGTCCGCAACCCGGCTGCGCTCCTCATGGACGAGCCGCTCTCGAACCTCGACGCCAGCCTCCGCGTCCACATGCGCACCGAGATCCGTCGCCTCCAGCGCGAGCTCGGCGTCACGGTGATCTTCGTCACCCACGATCAGGAGGAGGCGATGGTGATGTCCGACCGCATCGCGGTCATGGACGGCGGCCGTCTCCAGCAGTTCGCCGACCCGATGACGGTCTACCGCGCGCCCGCGAACCGCTTCGTCGCCGGCTTCATCGGCTCGCCGCGGATGAACTTTCTTCCCGGTGACGGCCTCGGCGGGTCGGCGGCGGTGACGGTCGGCGTCCGGCCCCACGACCTCGGCCCCGGCGACACCGCCGACGACGGCCGCTTCCGCCTCGACGGGCGGCTCGTGCTGATCGAGCCGGCGGGGCCGGTCCATTTTCTCGACGTCGAGGTGGGCGGCCAGATCGTCAAGGCCACGGTCGCCGAGCCCGATGGCCTCGCCCTCGGCGAGACCCTGACGCTGCGCGCGCCGGCGCAGCGTGTCTATCGCTTCGACGCCGCCAGCGGCGCAGCACTTCCCAACCTCTGACAGAGAGTGCCGGTCCCATGAGTTTCGACCTCGTCCTGAAGAACGCCCGCGTGATCGACCCGTCGCAGGACCTCGACGGCGTGATGGATGTCGCGTTCGCGGCGGGCAAGGTCGCCGCGATCGGCAAGGGCCTCCCCGACGGGACCGAGACCAGCGACCTGACCGGGCTTGTCGTCACGCCCGGCCTCATCGACCTGCACACCCACGTCTACTGGGGCGGCACCTCCCTCGGAATCGACCCCGACGCCTACGCCCGCGCCAGCGCCGTCACCACCTGCGTCGATACCGGCAGCGCCGGGCCGGGCAACTACCCGGGCTTCCGCGCCCATGTCATCGGGCCGGCGAGGGCACGCATCCTCGTCTACCTGCATGTCTCCTTCGCCGGCATCTACGGCTTTTCGCGCAATATCATGGTCGGGGAGGGTCACGACCCCCGGCTGATGGCCGAGCGCGACGCGGTGGCGGTGGCGCTGTCCGATCCCGAGACGATCATCGGCATCAAGATCCGCATCGGCCGCCACGCCAGCGGCCCGACCCGGATCGCCCCCCTCGTCAGCGCGCTTCAGGTCGCCGACGAGACCGGCCTGCCGCTCATGTGCCACATCGACGAGCCGCCGCCCTCCTACGAGGCGGTCGTCGACATGCTCCGCCCCGGCGACGTGCTCACCCACTGCTTCCGCCCCTTCCCGAACGCTCCCGTCCACGGCGACGGCCGGGTCAAGGACGCGGTGCTCGCGGCGCGCGAGCGCGGCGTGATCTTTGACATCGGCCACGGCATGGGCTCGTTCGGCTGGGGGACGGCGCGGGCGATGATGGCCGCGGGCTTTCCGCCCGACGTGATCTCGTCGGACGTTCACGCGCTCTGCATCGACGGGCCGGCCTTCGATCAGGTGACGACGCTCTCGAAGTTCCTGCCGCTCGGCATGTCGCTCTCCGAGATCGTCCGCGCCTCGACCGAGGCGCCGGCCAAGGCGCTGCGCCGGACCGAGCTCGGCACGCTGAAGCCGGGCAGCCCGGGCGACGCCAGCATCCTGTCGCTGCGGCGCGGCAGCTTCGATCTCGCCGACGTCTGCGGCGAGATCGTCACCGTGCCCGAGCGCATCTTCGCCGAAGGCTGCGTCATCGGCGGCTCCTGGTTCCAGAAGGCAGAGGCTATCCCCGCATGAGCGACCTCATCACCGAGACGCCCGCCAACTACATCGGTGGCGCTTGGGAAACCGAGCCGGAGACGATGCCGGCCCTGAACCCCGCCACCGGCGAGACCATCGCGATTTTGCCGCGGAGCAGCCGCGCCACCGCCGGCCGCGCCGTCGCCGCCGCCAACGCCGCGCAACCCGCGTGGGGAGCGAAGACGGCGTGGGAGCGCGCCGCGCTCTGCGTCGCCCTCGCCGGCGCCATCGACGGCGCGGCGGAACGCCTCGGCCGCATCCTCTCGCTGGAACAGGGCAAGCCGCTCGCGCAGGGGCTCGGCGAGGTGCGCAAGGCCGCAGACGGCTTCCGCATGGCCGCCGAGCAGGTGAAATACCTCGGCGGCGAGACCCTGCCGGTCGAGACGCCGGGGATGCTGGTGATGACCCGCCGCGCCCCGCGCGGCGTCTACGCCGTCATCACGCCGTGGAACTTTCCGGTCAACATCCCCGTCGAGTACATCGCCCCGGCGCTCGCCACCGGCAATGCCGTGGTCTGGGCGCCGGCGCCCACGACCGCGCTCGTCGCCGTCGAGTTCACCCGCGTCCTCGCAGCCGCTGGCCTGCCGGCCGGGCTCCTCAACCTCGTGGTGGGGGAGGGGGCGACGGTCGGCGACGAGATCGTCGCCCATCCCGGCACCCACGGCATCGGCTTCACCGGCTCCACCGCCACCGGCCGCCGCATCGCCGAGCGCGGCGCCGGCAAGCCGATGCTGCTCGAACTCGGGGGCAACGGCCCGGTGATCGTGCGCGCCGACGCGGACCTCACCAAGGCCGCGGCCGAAGCGGCCGGCGGTGCCTTCTTCAACTCCGGCCAGGTCTGCGCCGCGACGGGGCGCGTCCTCGCCCACGCGAGCGTCGTCGACGACCTCGCCGCGCGCATGGTCGCCGTCGCCGAGGCGCAGGTGCTCGGCGACCCCTTCCACCAGGGCACTACCATGGGCCCGCTCAACAACCCGAAGGTGCTGGACAAGATCGTCGCCCACGTCGACGCCGCCGTCGCCGCGGGCGCGAAGGTGCTGACCGGCGGCCGCACCCGCCCCGACCTCGGGCCGCTCTTCTACGAGCCGACGGTGATCCGCGACGTCACCCCCGACATGGCCCTCGCCCGCGAGGAAACCTTCGGGCCCGTCGTGCCGATCGTCGCCTGTGCCGACGACGAGGCGCTCATGCGGGTCGCGACCGATACCAGCTACGGCCTCAGCACGGGCATCTTCTCCGCCGACGTGCCGAAGGCGATCGCCATGGCCGGCGCGCTCTCCGCCGGCATCGTCAACGTCAACGGGTCGAGCACCTACTGGGAGATCCACCTCCCCTTCGGTGGCGGCGCCGGCACCGTCAGCGGCCTCGGCCGCATCGGCGGGCGCCACACGCTCGAAGCGATGACCGACCTGCGCCTGATCTCCATCCCCCTGCCAGCGTGAGAAGCGGACGACCCCAGCCATGAGCAAGGACTCCCGACCCCTCCCCCTCGCGCGGACGCCCGCGCTGCTGCGCGACTTCGCCGACGTCATGCTCCCCGGAGACGGCGACTGGCCCTCCGGCGGCACGCTCGGCGTCCAGCACCCGCTGGCCGGGCGCCTCGCCGAGCGCTACGGCGACGGGGCGCTCCCGCGCCTCGTCGAGGCGCTCGTCGCTGCCGGCGCGCCCTTCGACGGGCTCGCTCCCGACGCCCGCGCCCTCGTCGTCGCGACCTTCGAGGCGGCGGAGCCGGCCTTCTTCGGCCAGATCCGCGACATCCTCTACCTCGCCTATTACGAGCACCCGCTCGTCGTGGCGCTGATCGACGCCAGTGGCCGGCCCTACCGCCTGCGCCCGCATCTCTCGGGCTACGACCTGCCGGCGTTCGACCGCGCGCGCGACTACCCGCGCCACAACCGCGGCCACTACGTCCCGACCGACGCCATCCGCCCGGTCGACCCGGCCCCGCTCGAGCTCGACACCCGCATCACCACCGCCTGGGGCGTGAACCGATGACCCGCACAGACCCCGTCGATGTCCTCGTCATCGGCTCCGGCGCCACCGGGGCGCTCGCCTGCCTCACCCTCGCCGAGGGCGGCCACGACGTGCTCTGCCTCGAGCAGGGCGGCTGGGTCGAGCCCGGCGACTTCGCCCATGCCCACGTCGATTGGGCGTGGCAGCGCGCCAGCCGCTGGAACCCCGACGTGATGGCCCGCACCCACCCGGACGACTATCCGGTGGACAGCGATTCGAGCCATCCGCTGATGTGGAACGGCGTCGGCGGCTCGACCAACGCCTACGGCGCGATCTGGCCGCGCTACCGCCCCTCGGACTTCCGCAAGGGGGACGAGCACGGCCTGCAGCCGAACTGGCCGATCACCTACGAGGACATCGCGCCGTACTACGAGCGCGTGGACGCCCTCCTCGGCGTCAGCGGCCTCAGCGGCGACCCGGCGATGCCGCCGCGCGGTGCCTGCCCGACCGGCCCCTTGCCGTTCACCAAGCCCGCGCGCCGCCTCGCCGACGCGTTCGACGCGCTCGGCTGGCACTGGTGGCCGGCGGAGGCCGGCGTCATCTCCGAGGACTACGCCGGCCGCCCGGCCTGCAACAACTGCGGCCTCTGCAACGGTTGCCCGCGCGGCTCGATGAGCCTCTACTCGCAGTCCGTCTGGCCCCGCGCGCTCGCCGCAGGCGCGAAGCTCCGCACCCACGCCCGCGTGCTCCGCATCGAGACCGGCCGTGACGGCCGCGCCACCGGCGTCCTCGTCAAGGACCGCCTGACCGGCGACACCTGGTTCCAGCCGGCGGGCGCCATCGTCCTCGCCGCGAACGGCGTCGGCACCCCGCGGCTCCTCCTCGCCTCGGACGACCTCGCGAACCAGTCCGGCATGGTCGGGCGCAACCTCCTCCACCACACCCTCGTCGCGGCGCAGTTCTGGGTGGACGAGCAGGTGGACGGCCAGACGGGCTATGTCGCCTCGCTCTTCAGCCGCGAGTTCGCCGAGACCGACATCTCCCGCGGCTTCGTCAACGGCTTCAACTTCAACTGCCTGACCTCCAGCCCCTCGGCCGGCGAGATGGCGACCGGCTGGCTTTCGGGCACCCGCGCGCCGTGGGGGGCAGGCCACCACGACTGGATGGACCGCCGCTTCGGCCACTCGATCGGCCTCTTCGCCATCGGCGACGACCTGCCGAACCCCGAGAACCGCGTCTACCTCGACGACACCCGCCGCGACGCGGACGGCGTGCCCGTCACCCGGATGCACTACGCGCCGGGCGAGAACGACCGCCGGATGATGAACTACATGCTCGACCGTCTGGCCGACGTGGCGAGCGCCGCCGGCGCCTTCGACGTCGCCTTCCAGGACTACCGCGACGAGAACGGCGTCTACCGCACGCCCGCCTGGCACATGATCGGCAGCTGTCGCATGGGCGACGATCCCGAAACCTCGGTCGTCGACAAGCACCACCAGTGCTGGGACGTGCCGAACCTGCTGATCTTCGACGGCAGCGTGCTCGCCACCGGCGGCGTCGTGAACCCGACGCCGACGATCTCGGCCCTCGCGCTCCGCGCCGCCGAGCACCTGCGCGACAACCTCGCCGAGATCGCCGCCGGCCGGCGATCCGTCGCGGCGTGAGCGATGTCGTCGTCATCGGCGCCGGCTTCGTCGGCGTCTCGGTCGCGCTGCACCTGCAACGGCGCGGCCGCTCGGTCGTGCTGGTCGACAAGGGGTTGCCGGGGCACGGCACCTCCTTCGGCAATGCCGGCGTCATCCAGCACGAGGCGGTCGTGCCCTACGGCTTCCCGCGGCGCGCGAGCAAGCTCGCGGCGGTGCTGGCGCGGCGGGGCGCGGACATCAGTTACCACTGGCGGGCACTGCCCGCGACCGCCGGGTGTCTCGCGCGGTACTGGTGGAACTCGGCGCCGTCGCGCATGCCCCGATCGCGCGCTCCTACGCGACGCTGATCGAGCGCAGCCTCGACGAGCACGCAGCGCTGGTGGCGCTCGCCGGCGCCGAGGCGCTGATCCGCAAGGATGGCTGGTACGACGCCTTCCGCACCGGGCCGGCGCTCGCCGCGGCGGTGGCGGATGCCGAAGCGCGCGGGCGAGACTTCGGCGTCCGGTTCGATGTGCTCGACGGCGACGGGGTGGCCCGGCTGGAACCGCACCTGACGGAGCGGATGGCCGGCGCCGTCCACTGGTCCGACACGTGGACGGTGCGCGAGCCGGCCGCACTGGTCGCGGCCTACGCCGACGCCTTCGTCGCGGCGGGCGGCACGCTCGTGCAGGGCGAGGCCGCGGTGCCGCGGGCGGCCGGCGCGGGCTGGCGCGTCATGGCCGGCGCCCGCCCGATCGAGGCGGCGGAGGTGGTGATCGCGACCGGACCGTGGGCGGCGGGCATGACCCGGGCACTCGGCTACCGCCTGCCGCTCTTCGTGAAGCGCGGCTACCACATGCACTACGCCGGCGAGCCGGGCAGGCCGCTCGGGAACTGGCTCGCCGATCTCGAGACCGGCTACCTCCTCGCCCCGATGCGCAAGGGGATCCGGCTGACTACGGGCGCGGAGCTGGCGCTGCAGGACGCCCCGGCGACGCCGCGGCAACTGGCGCTCGACGAGGCGGTGGCGCGGCGGATGTTCCCGCTCGGCGCCCGGCTCGACCCGGCCCCGTGGATGGGCTCGCGTCCCTGCACCGCCGACATGCTGCCGGTCATCGGACCGGCGCCGCGGCACCGGGGCCTGTGGTTCGCCTTCGGCCACGGCCACCAGGGCCTGACGCTCGGGCCGGTGACCGGGCGCCTCCTCGCCGAGATGATCACGGGAGAGGCTCCGGTGGTGAACCCGAGGCCCTTCTTCGCGACACGCTTCGTGTGAGCGGTCCACGCCCTCCGGGAAGCGCGGCCGCACGCGCGCGGGCATCGTCCGGGCGCCGATGTCAGCGGACGACCGAGCCTCGCCACCGACCGTCCATCTCGATCCGTGCACATTGTGGCCCTTCCGAGCCGCCGTGGATCCACCTTGCCAGATGGCTGGAAGAACCAGAGTTCCTAAATTAACACAATGCGTTGGTCCACTGCGCGCGCAGCCGGAACGGATCTCACACGCTCCCCCGGTCGCGGACGAGAAGGTCCATGCGCCTCACCTTCACCTCGACGGCCTCGCCCGATAGGCGCGCGAGGAGCATCTCTCCGGCTTCCCGTCCGAGGCCGGCGCTGTCGATCCCGATCGTCGTGAGCCCGGGCGGGATCTCCGCCGCGATGTCGCTCTCGCCGAAACCGAGTATCCCGAGGCTGCCGGGGATCGAGATGCCGAGGCGGCGCGCCTCCATGAGGCATCCGAGAGCGAGCACGTCGTTGCTGCAGAAAACCGCGTCGATCTCGGCGCCCGCGGCGACCGTGGCGGACAGGCAGGCCCGGCCCTGCGACAGCCCGGTCACTTCGTCGACGAGAAGCTCGCGGACGATCTCCATGCCGAGTTCGCCGCATCTCCGGCGAAACCCCTGCAGCCGCAACGCCCCCCGCCCGCCCCGGCGGCCGATGTAGGCGACCCTGCGGTGGCCCTTTGCGAACAGGACCTCGGCGGCGAGTTGTCCGGCCTCGGTGTTGGAGAAGCCGACGAGCATGTCGATCGGGTCCCTCGGGAGCGCCCAGGTCTCCATGATCGGGATGTCGAGCGCGCGCAGAACCTCGCGGTTGGCTTCGAGCTCGATGACGCCGGTGAACATGACCGCGGCGGGCTTCATCGCGTGCAGCGCCTGGATGGCGGCGGTCTCGCGCTCGTAGGAGTAGGAGGTCTGTCCCATGAGAAAGAGATATCCGGCCGTCTCGAAGACCTCGGCGCAGGCCTGCAGGGCGAGCGAGAACTGCTCGCTCATCAGGTTGGAGGCGAAGGCGAGCACGATGTTCGACCGGCCACTCTTCAGGATGCTGGCGTAGGGATTGATGCGGTATCCCGTCTGCTCGACGGCGCGCTGCACGCGCTGGCGCTTGTCCGCGCTCACCCTCCCGGGCTGGCGAAGCGCCCGCGAGACGGTAATGGGCGACACGTCGGCCAGCCGCGCGACGTCGGCAAGGCTCGCCCGCCGCGCCGGGCCGTCGGCGCCTTCCGCGGCGTCGAGCCCCCCGGGCGCTCGCGCGTCGGGTATGCGCACGACGTCGTCATAGACGAAGCCCGCATCGCCCGGTTCGGTATCGCTCCCCATCGCTCTCCCTCGATACGGCGCAGACATGCGCCGCCGCGAACGCACTATAAGTCATTATGATAACGCTGTCATTGACAGAAATGAATGCGCGAAGATAACGTTATCATGCAGGTCTGCCCGAGGTCGCGGATGCCGCTTCGGTGCAGATGTTGGTGGACAACAAGGGGGTGCCGGCATGATGAAAAGCAAACTTAAGCCGCTTGAATCGCTTAATAATGCCTTCGGGGTCGTAGCGACGGCGGGCGTCGCGCTCGTCCTGTCGGCCGGGGTCGCGTCCGCCGCCGCGAATTGCATCAAGGGCGACCGCAAGGCGCCCTACACGGTCGGGTGGGCCAACATCTACTCGGTGCCCACCTGGATGAAGCAGACCGAAGGCACGATCGCCGCCGAGGTCGATGAGCTGAAGAAGGCCGGCCTCGTCGACGACCTCGTCATCACCGACGCCCAGGGCAACGCTCAGACGCAGATCCAGCAGATCCAGTCGATGATCGACGCGGACGTCGACGCCATCGTCGTCATCGCCGGCTCGTCCACCGCGCTCGATCGCGTCATCTCCGATGCCTGCGACAAGGGCATCGCGGTGGTGAACTTCGACAGCCTCGTCGATACCGACAAGGTCACGGCGAAGATCAACACCAACTCCAATGAATGGGGTGGAACGGCCGCGCAGTGGCTGGTCGACCAGCTCGGCGGCAAGGGCAAGATCATCGTCATGAACGGCCCGGCTGGCATCTCGGTCAGCGACGATCGCCGCAAGGGCGCCCAGCCGGTGCTCGACGCCAACAAGGATATCGAGGTCATCACCGAGACCAACACCGAGTACAACGTCGCCCCCGCGCAGGAGGCGATGACAAGCCTGCTCTTCGCCAACCCGGAGATCGACGGCATCCTGTCGCTCGGCGGCGCCCTCTCGGCCGGCTCGGTTCTCGCCTTCGACCGCCAGGGCCGCGAGCAGGTGCCGATCACCGGCGAGAACGCGCGCCAGTTCCTCGAGCTGTGGAAGGAGAAGGGCCTGAAGGGCTGGGCGACGATGCAGCCGAACTGGCTCGGCGCGCTCTCCGTCTACACCGCGGTCCAGGCGCTCGAGGGCAAGGACGTGCCGGCCTTCGTCAAGGTGCCGCTGCCCATCATCGACGACAGCACCATCGACAGCTACCTCGCCCGTGCCGACCAGTTCCCGGCCGACGGCTACATCTACTCCGAGTATGATCGGGCGCTGTTCGACAAGCTGCTCGCCCAGTAAGCCCGTCGAAGGACACTGCCATGGAGGGCGCCACGCCCCTGCTGGAAGCCCGGCAGGTATTCAGGAGCTTCTTCGGCAATCCGGTTCTCGAGGGCGTCGACATCGCCCTTTTCCCCGGCAGGGTACACGCCCTGCTCGGGGAGAACGGGGCCGGAAAGTCCACGCTGATCAATCTCCTCTCCGGCGCGCTGGAACCGGACGCGGGCACGATCGCCATCGACGGGGCGCCGGTCGCGCACCTCACGCCAGCCGCCGCGCGGGCGGCGGGGATTGCCGTCGTCCAGCAGGAACTGAGCCTCGCCGGCGACCTGTCGATCGCGGAGAACATCGGCCTCGGCGCCTATCCGCGGCGCTTCGGCCTCATCGACTATGCGGCGCTGCACGCGGGCGTGGCCCGGGTCTGCGCGATGGTCGGGCTCACCGAGGCGCCTGACACGCCGGTCGCCGACCTCGCCCTCGGCCGGCGCCAGATGGTCGAGATCGCCAAGGCGCTCTATCGCAACCCGCGCGTCCTCATCCTCGACGAGCCGACCTCGTCGCTCTCGGCGCACGAGGCGGGGATTCTCGCCCGCGTGATCGCGACGCTCCGCGATCGCGGGGTCGCGCTCCTCTACATCTCCCACCGCCTGAACGAGGTGCGGGCTCTCTGCTCCCACGTCACCGTGCTGAAGGACGGCGTGGTGACCGCGGACCAGTCGCTCGCCGGCATCGACGGCCGAGGCCTCGTGAAGCTGATGGTCGGTCGCGAGACCGGCGAGCTGTTTCCCCCGCGGTTGCCCGCTGCGCCCGGCCCGGTGCGGATCAGCGTCGAGGATCTTTCGGTCGGCCTCGTGCGGGAGGCGACCTTCAGCGCGCGCGCCGGAGAGATCGTCGGGATCGGCGGGCTGGTCGGCCAGGGGCAGGAGGACCTGCTCCTCGGGCTCTACGGTGCCGCTGCGGCGCGGGCGGGCCGCGCGGAGTTCGACGGGAGACCCGGCCTGCCGGGCACGGTCGCCGCCGCGAATGCGGCGGGCATCGTCTACGTCCCCGCCGACCGCAAGCGCGAGGGGCTGGTGCTGCCCCACTCCATTGCCTCGAACATCGTCCTGCCGTCGCTCGGGCGGCTGGCGCGCGGCGGCTTTCGCGAGCGGCGGGCCGAGGGCGGGCTCGTCGCCGAGCTGGCGCGGCGACTGTCGATCAAGGGCGACGTCGCGCGTCCGGTCCAGGCGTTGTCCGGCGGAAACCAGCAGAAGGTCGCGCTCGCCAAATGGCTGCCGCTTGACCCGGGCGTGTTCCTGCTCAACGACCCCACCCGCGGCGTCGACATCGAGACAAAGCGCGAGATCTACCTGATGCTGCGAAGCTTCGCGGCCGAGGGACGGCTCGTCGTCCTCGCGAGCTCCGACACACCGGAACTCGTCAACCTCTGCGATCGCGTCGTGGTGCTGCGCGAGGGCCGGATCGCCGCGGAGCTGACCGGCGGCGAGATCACCGAGGAAGCGATCGTCGGCGCGGCCATGGGCGTCCGGGAGGGCGCGCTGTGAGCGCCGCCGCTCCGGGCTGGCTCTACGGCGCGATCCAGCGCCGGCGCAACCGCGGTCTCGGCGGGCTCTACCTGGTCGTCGCCGCGTTCCTCGTGCTCTACGCGGTGCTCTTCCCGGGCATCCTGACCATCGGCGGCTTCTCCAAGTTCACCCAGAACTGGTTCCCGCTGGCGCTCGTCACCATGGCACAGGCGATCCTGATGCTGAACGGCGGCATCACGCTGGCCATCGGCCCGCTGGTCAGCCTCGGCGCCGTGATCGCCGCGACCACGATGGGTGGCGCGTCCGGCGTTCCCGGCGGGCTCGTTGCCGTCGCTGCCGCCGGGCTCGCGATCGGTGCAGTCACGGGCGTCATCGTCGCCCACCTCCGGCTTCCGGCGATCATCGTCACGCTGGCCGGCTCGTTCATCATCGCGGGCATCGCGCTCATCCTCCTGCCGCGCCCGGGCGGCTCCGTACCCGAGTGGCTGTCGAATGCGCTCGCCGGGCACACGCCGGTCGCCTTCCTGCTCCTCGTCGCCATCGTCGTGCTCTGGAAGGTCTTCCTCGCGACCCCCCTTGGACTCGGCATCTACGCGGCCGGCGACAACCCCCTCGGGGCGTTCCGCTCCGGCGCGCCGATCGAGCGGGTGAAGATCGTGTCCTTCGCGCTCTCGGGCCTGCTCGCCGCGCTTGCCGGCCTCTTCGTCGCCGCGCAGACCGGCTCGGGCGATCCGGTCATCGGGACGCCGTTCACGCTGAACTCGATCGCGGCCGCGGTGCTCGGCGGGGTGGGCTTCCTCGGCGGGAAGGGCACGATGCGCGGCGCGATCTGCGGCAGCCTGCTCCTCTCGGTCATGATCAACGTCATGTTCTTCCTCGGCTTCCCGCCCGTCGCGCAGTACGTCGCGCAGGGCCTCATCATCGTCGGCGCCGTCGCCATACCGGAACTGGTCGCACAGGGGAGGGCGGGCCGGTGAGCATCGTCAAGGCCGCGCTTCGCAACCCGCCGCTCCTCACCTTCATCCTCGTGGCGCTGGTCTGGATCGTCGCGAGCCTCACCCTGCGCGGCTTCGGCGCCTACGGGCATCTCCGCTACCTGCTCGAACTCGCCGCGGTGATCGGCATCGCCGCCGCCGGGCAGACCCTCGTCATCCTCATGGGCGGCATCGACCTGTCGGTCGGCGCGGTGATCACCGTCACGGCGATCCTCGTGCCGCTGATCTCGCCCGCCTGGGATCCGACCGGGCTCGTCGGCGTCGGTGCGGCGCTCGCCATCGCGGTCGGCATCGGCCTTCTGAACAGCGCCGGCGCGACCTACCTCCGCGTGCCGCCGATCATCATGACGCTCGCCATGGCGACCTTCCTGCAAGGGCTCCTCGTCATCGTCGCCGGCGGCAGCGCCGTGACCGTGCAGAACCCGGCCGTCATCCTGCTCGGTCAGGCGCGGCCGTTCGGCGTTCCGGCCGGCGTCCTGCTCTGGGTCGTGGTCTCGTCCGTCGTGCTGCTCCTCATCCACCGCATGCCGATCGGCGCGCGCTTCCTCGCGATCGGAGCAAACCCGCTCGCCTCGCGGCTGTCCGGCGTCAGCCTCATCCGCAACACCCTCGTCCTCTATGCACTCTCCGGCTTCTTCGCCGGGCTCGCCGGCGTGCTGCTGCTCGGGATGAACCGCCAGGGCTACGTCGGCATCGGCGACCCGTACCTTCTCACCTCGATCGCCGCCGTCGTCCTCGGCGGGACCTCGATCCTCGGCGGGCGCGGCACCTACGCCGGCACCATCCCGGGCGCGATCCTGCTGGTGACGGCAACGGCGCTCATCACCGTGGTCAACGCCTCGCCGGGCTGGCGGTCGATCATGTTCGGCACGCTCATCCTCGCGCTGCTGCTGATTTCCGGGCGCGAGGCGCGTCGATGACGCGCTATTCCGGTCCGGTGATCGACCCGCACCATCACCTCTGGGATCTCTCCCTGAAGCGCCACCCGTGGCTGGAACAGGCCCGCGACGAGGGCGAGGAGATGGTCTTCGGCAGCCTCGCCCCGATCCTGTGCACCTACGGCGTCGCGGACTACCGCGCCGACGCCGCCCGCCAGAACGTGGTCGCGACCGTCCACGTCGAGGCCGGCTGGTCCGACGACCACCCCCTCGAGGAAACCCGCTGGCTCGACGACCTCGACCACGCGGACGGCATCGCGTGCCGCTACGTCGCCCGCGTCCCGCTCCACGCGACCGAGGCCCCGGCGCTTCTGGAGCGGGAGGCCGCAAACCCGCGCGTCGTCGGCATCCGCGACATCGTCAGCTGGCATCCCGAGCCCGGCAAGAGCTTTGCGCCCAACCCGGCCCGCATGACAGACCCTGCATGGCGGGCGGGGTTCGCCCGCCTCGCGCCGCTCGGCCTCACCTTCGACCTGATGCTCTATCCCTGGCAGATGGACGAGGCCGGCGACCTGATGCGGGCCTTCCCGGACACGCTCTTCGTCCTGAACCACGGCGGCAGCCCGGCCGACCGCACGGCGGAGGGCATGGCCCTCTGGCGCCGCGGCCTCGCGCTCCTCGGGGCCGAGCCGAACGTCCGACTGAAGATCTCCGACCTTGTCGCCTATGACAACGACTGGACCTTCGACAGCCTCCACCCGGTGGTCGAGCACTGCCTCGCGAGCTTCGGCCCGTCGCGCTGCATGTTCGCCAGCGATTTCCCCGTCGCCGGTCTTCACGCGACGTTCGACGAGGTCTACGGGGTCTTCCGCAGGGTGGCCGAGCCGCTGTCCGAAGACGAGCAGCGCGCCCTGTTCTTCACCACGGCGAACGACACCTACCGGCTCGGGCTCACCAGCAGGGGAGAAACGAATGTCTGACGTGATTCAGAGCGCACCCGACCCGCTGATCGACGACCGCGTCCGCGGCTTCCCGCCTGGGCACCCGCCGCTCCCGCTCGATGCCATCGGCGCGCAGGGCTGGAAGCCCTACGACGGCAGGATGGCCCTGCCGCTGATCTCGCTCGACGAGGCGGCCTTCGCCGGCAACGTGACGGCGATGATGGACTACGTGCGCGACCACGGCCTCGCGATCGCCCCGCACGCCAAGACTCCGATGGCCCCGGCGATCGCCCGGCGGCTCGTCGCGGCGGGCGCGTGGGGCGCGACCGCCGCGGACATCCGCCAGACCGGCGTGCTGCTCCGGTCCGGCCTGCGTCGGCTCATCCTCGCCAACGAGATCGGCGGACGGGCCGCCGCCCGCCGCCTCGCCGCCGTGGCCGCCGGCTTCCCGGACGCGGAGCTGCACGTCTTCGTCGACTCGCTCGACGTCGCAGCCGCGCTCCGCACGGCCTGGGGTGAGCGCGGCGACCTGCCCCCGCTCGGCCTCCTGGTGGAGTTCGGCGCCGGCCGCGCCGGCGCGCGCGACACGGCCACGGCGACCGCCATTCTCGACGCCATCCTTGCCAGCGAGACACCGACGTTCCGCCTGACGGGGATCGCCGCCTACGAGGGTGCCGCGGCAACGGCCGACTCCGCCGAGACCGCGAGCTGCATCACGGGACTGATGGCCCTCGCAGCCGATTTCCTCCCGCAGGTCCGCGCGCGCGTCGGTGCCGAGCGCCCGCTGATCGTCACCGCCGGCGGGTCGGTCTTCTTCGACATGGTGCTGGACGGGCTGGGCAGGGCGGTCGCCGCCGACCCCGACTGCCGCCTCGTCCTGCGCAGCGGCGCGATCTTCTTCCACGATCACGGCATCTACGAGCGCGGCCTCGCCGGCCTCGACGCCCGCGGCGGCTTCGTGGTCGGCGGCACGGCGCGCTCCGCGTCAAGGGCGTTCGTCCCCGCCCTCAGGCTCTGGTCCGAGGTCCTGTCCCGCCCGGAGACCGGCCTCGCGATCTGCGGCATGGGGTTGCGCGACGTCGCCAACGACCAGGGACTGCCGATCCCGCTGGCGCTCTACCGCGACGGGGTGCCGACCGCCGGCCTTGCCGCCGCCGAGACACTGCGGCTGAACGACCAGCACGCCTTCGTCCAGCTCCCGGCCGGAAGCGACGTCCGCGTCGGCGACGTGATCGAGTTCGGCATCTCGCATCCCTGCACCTGCCTCGACCGGCACGCCATCCTCTACGGTCTCGCCCCGAACCACCGGGTGACGACGGCCTACCTCACCAGCTTCGGCTGACCCCGCCTGAAAGGACCCGGGACCATGTTGATCCAGCGCTTCCAGAAGGGCTCGCGCATGAGCCAGGCCGTCGCCTGCGGCGGCCTCGTCTACATCGCCGGCCAGGTTGCGGACGACCGCAAGGCCGGCATCGAGGCCCAGACCGCCGACGTCCTCGCCAGGATCGACACGCTGCTGAAGGAGGCCGGCACCGACCGCTCGAGGCTCCTCGCCGTCAACGTCTTCCTGCCGGCGATCGTCGATTTCGACGCAATGAACAGCGTCTATGATACGTGGGTCGACCGCGACAATCCGCCGGCGCGCGCCTGCGTCGAGGCGCGCCTCGCCGATCCGGACCTTCGCGTCGAGATGACGGCTATCGCGGCCCTCTGAGGGCGGCCGGCCCGGAGGCACCATGCACAGCGGCATCACCAATCCGATCGACTTCACGCGGGAGGGCCGGCAGGGCGGCCACATCACGATCCCCTATTCGGTCGACCGATCGCCCTACTATCAGATCCGCATCCCCGTCCTCCGCCTGAAGAACGGGGATGGGCCGGGGCTCCTGCTGATGGCGGGGAACCACGGCGACGAGTACGAGGGTGAACTCCTCCTCGGCCGGCTCATGCGCGCCCTCGACGCGTCGAAGCTTCGTGGCGCCGTCACCATCCTGCCGCTGGCGAACCTGCCGGCGGTGATGGCGGCCAGGCGCTGCTCCCCCTTCGACGGCGGTAACCTCAACCGCGCCTTCCCCGGCGACCCGGCCGGCACGCCGACGGCACGCCTCGCCCACTTCCTCGAAGCGGAGCTTTTCCGGGCCCACGACGTCGTCCTCGACCTCCACTCGGGCGGGAGCTCGATGGCGCACCTGCCCTGCACGCTCATCGAGCGTCAGGCCGGCGCCGCCCGCTTCCAGCGCGCCCTCGACCTGATGCGCGCCATGGGGGCATCGCACGCCTTCGTGGCCGACAACGGCCCGGCGGCGCCGACGTCGATGGGCGCCGCCGGCCGCGCCGGCGCGATTGGCCTATCCGGCGAGTTCGGCGGCGGCGGCACGGTCACGCCGCAGACCATGGCCTTCACGGCGGCCACCATCGACCGCCTCCTCCTCGCCCTCGGCCTCATCGACGCCCCCGTCCTCTCCCGCGGTCCGCTCCCCGCCCCGGGCCCGCTGCAACTCCTGTCCCTGTCGCGCCACAGCCAGGGTATCTACGGCGAGCGGCGCGGATGGTTCGAGCCCGTCGTGCCGCTCGGCGCGACGGTCGCGGCCGGGGACCTCGCCGGCTGGTACCACGATCTCGAAAGCCTCGACCGGCCCGAGGAGCCGCTGCGCTTCGCCGAAGGCGGCATCGTCATCTCGCACCGGCTGCACTGCGACAGCCAGGCCGGCGACTGCCTGATCCAGGTGGCGGATCCGATCAGCGCCTGAACGGGCGCCTACGTCTCCGTCGCGGCATCCGCGGCCGCCCTCACCCAGTCGAGCCGCGGCGCCGGGATCAGTCCATAGTTGTAGAAGTTGACGCCCTCCGCACCGGCCGCGATCGCGGCCCGCACCCGGGCGACGAGGATGTCCGGCCCGTCGACCTCGGGATAGAAGACCCGCAGCCCCACGCCGAGGAACTTGCCCGGCCCGAGCGCCGCCCGCCCCGACGCGATGACCTCCGCCACCGCTTCCGGCGTCGCGTCGTAGCAGCACAGGATCGCGCCGTCGCAGAGCCGCCCCACCGCCGCCAGATCGACCCCGCCGAGCCAGCCATCCTTCAGGTCGATGAGCACGATCCGCGTCGCGGGGTCGGCCGCCGCCTTGATCTCCCCGATCAGGGTCGTCACCGGCTCCGTCCGCCACGCCAGAAACGCGTGAAGCTCCGGATGCCCGCGGAAGGCGTCGATCCCGGCCGCCGGGAACTCGGGAAACTGCACTTCCGGAACGGCCCGCTCGCAAAGCGCGGCGATGAGCCGCGCCACGGTCCGGCGAGCCGCCTCGACCGGAACCCCGGCCTCGCGCGCGCGCGCCGCACAGTGCTCGCAGAAGCACAGCGACAGCAGGAAATCGTCCTCCGCGTTCAGCCCGACACCATCCTTCTCGTGGTGGTACTCATGCGCGAAGCCCATGAAGTTCGGGCTCTCGAGCTCGAGCATGTCCGGCCGATAGTTCGTGGTGATGTCCCTGACCAGCGTCACGACGTAGTCCCGGGCCGCCGGGCTCGACGGGCAGAGGTTGTAATAGTTCGCGTTCCCGAAGGCGTTCCGCGTCACGTGCCCGGGATGCAGCCCGCCGAGCCGGCTGTTGTGCAGGCACACCGTCCAGCACGACACCCCGAGCCCGGTCTCGCCGCGCAGCCGGGTCAGGCTCTCCAGCAAGTCGCCACGCTCCGCGACATTCCGCGCCATCAGCGGCCGGATCGCCTTCCCCGCCCAAAGCGCCGCGTCCGGGCGGAAATAGACCGTGCCGTCCTCAGGAAAGTACGCCTTCTGCCCAGGGCTCCGCGGCTGCAGGAAGCGCCCCGCATGATAGGACGTGGCCAGGCTGACGGCGTTCATGCCGGCCCGATCTCTCAGCTCGTCGGCAAAGGCCGAGACTCCTTGATCCTGAACGTCCCAGGGATAGCTCCACATGGAAAAGTGCATGACGTCCTCTCGACGCTTCGCCCTCCGTGCGACCATACGGAAGACCTGTGCGACCCCGCAATTGCGAGAACGCGGCTCGGGCCGAGCCCGATCGAGGGTGTGCGGCCGGTCGAGAGCGACCATCGCCTTCAGTCCTGTGGCGGCGGGATTCTGCGGCTGTGCAAGGAAGTCTCAACTCGAAGCGCCACGCTGCGGAAGGAGGGCTTTTCCACGCCGAGGCGGCGCAGGGCCTGGTCCTCGTCAGGGGGCTCCCTTGTCATCTCTCCGGGGGCCGTGCGACCATGAGGCGATGCTGGAACGTGACGGCGGGATCGGGGTGGAGACGATCGGTGGTCGCGCCGCGGGGGCGGTCGGCGGTGAGTTCGGCGAAGGCGAGGGCCATATCGGCTGGCTCGACGAGATCCGGTCCCGCCGCCTGACGGGCGGTCACGAGGCGCGGCCGGAGCTTCTCGGTCGGCATCCTGCTCTGGCCCGGCTTTCCGATGATGTCGCTGGCCGGCATCGTCGAGCCGCTGCGCCATGCCGCGGATTTCGCCGACCACTCGCGTCCGATCCACTGCCGCTGGCCGGTGATGGGCGATGCCGGCCATGTCGCTGTCGCGAGCTGCGGGCTCGCGGTGCCGGCGGACCGGCCTTATCTCAACCCCACGGACTTCGACTATGTCGCCGTCATCGGCGGGCTGCTGCCGCAGCTTCACCGGGCGCCGTCGCGCCACCGCGACTACCTGCGCGCGGCGGCGGCGGCGGGCGTGCCGCTGATCGGCGCCTGCACCGGAGCGTTCGTGCTGGCGGAGGAGGGGCTGCTCTCCGACGCCCGCGTCGCGGTCCACCCCTTTCACCGCGACGACTTTCGCAAGGCGTTTCCGGGGCTGCGCGCGGTGGTGCGCGAGGATTTCCTGATCGACGGGTCCCGGATCACCGTACCGGGCGGCGTCTCGATCCTCAGCCTGATGACCGAGCTCGATCGGCCGGCACTGCGGGGCCGACCGGGCGGCGAAGGCGGTCCACCAGCTCAGCGTCGTGCAGCGGCCGGAGGTCGGGGTGTTCGAGAAGGCCCGCGCCTCCGGCTTCCGCCGCATCGAGGACGCGCGGATCCAGCGGGCGGTGGTGCTGATCGAGAGCCGGATGGGCCAGGACGTCACCCTCGACACGGTGGCGCGCCACGTCGGCCTCGGAGGGCGGCAACTGACGCGGCTGTTCCGCGACAACCTCGGCGTGACGCCGAAGCGGTTCATCATCGAGACGCGGCTGCGCTGCGCCCACTGGCTGGTCTTGCACAGCAGCCTGTCGATGACCGAGATCGCCTACCAGACCGGCTTCGCCGACTGCGCCCATTTCGCGACCTCGTTCAAGGCGCGCTACGGTGCCCCGCCGTCGAGCCTCCGGCGCTCCGGCGGGGCCGGGGTCTCAGGCGGCGCGGACGAAGCCCTCGCTCGCGGCGAGTAGCGTCCGGGTATAATCCTGCGTCACCTCGCGCCGCGCCAGCTGGTCGGCGGTCAGTTCCTCGACCACCTTGCCGCCCCGCATCACCGCGAGCCGGTCGCACATGTGGGTGACGACGCCGAGGTCGTGGCTGACCATCAGGTAGGTGAGGCCGCGGTCGCGCCGGACCTGTTCGAGCAGGTTCAGAACCTCCGCCTGCACGCTCGCGTCGAGCGCCGAGGTCGGCTCGTCGAGGAGCAGCGCCGCGGGCTCGAGGATCAGCGCGCGGGCGATGGCGATGCGCTGGCGCTGGCCGCCCGACATCTGGTGCGGATAGCGGAAGCGGAAGGCGGCCCCGAGCCCCACCTCTTCGAGCGCATGGCGGATGCGCCGCTCGCTGTCCTCGACCCCATGGATCGCCAGCGGCTCCAGGAGCTGGCGGTCGACCGTCTGGCGCGGGTGCAGCGAGCCATACGGGTCCTGGAAGACCATCTGCACCTTGCGGAAGAAGTCGGGCCGGCGCCGCGCGCCTGTGACGGGCTCGCCGTCGATCACGATCGTCCCCGCCGAGACGGGGGCGAGGCCCATTATCGCCCGGAGCAGCGTCGACTTGCCCGAGCCGCTCTCGCCGACGAGGCCGAAGGACCGGCCGCGGCCCACGGTGATCGAGACGTCGTCGAGGGCGCGGTGGAGATCGAAGCGGACCTCGAGGTTCGCGACGTTCACGAGATCGGTCATTGCGCCCACTCCGGCTTGCGGTCGAGCACCGGCAGCGGGTGCCGGTCCTCGCCGATCTTCGGCATGCAGTTCAGCAGCCCGCGGGTGTAGGGATGCCGCGCGTGGGCGAGGTCGCCGGAGGCGAGTTCCTCCACCACCCGGCCCGCATACATGACGAGCACCCGGTCGCAGAAGGACGAGACGAGGCGCAGGTCGTGGCTGACGAAGATCAGCCCCATCCCGCGCTCGCGCACCAGGCGATCGAGAATGCCGAGCACGTCGAGCTGCATGGTCACGTCGAGCGCCGAGGTCGGCTCGTCGGCGATCAGCAGTTCCGGCCCGGCGACAAGCATCATCGCGATCATCGCCCGCTGGCCCATGCCGCCCGAGACCTCGTGAGGATAGAGGGCGAACACCCGCTCGGGATCGCGGATCTGCACGGCCGCCAGCATGTCGAGCGCCGCCTGCCGCGCGGCCTTGCGCGGCATCGGGCGGTGGGTCGTCAGGGTCTCGACGATCTGCCGGCCGATGCTCATCACCGGGTTGAGCGAGTATTTCGGATCCTGCAGAACCATCGCGATCCGCCCGCCGCGCAGCGCGCGCCGGGTGCGGGGTGGTGCGGTCAGGAGGTCGATCCCGGCGAAGTCGAGCGCGTCGGCGGTCACCTCGGCCTGGGGCGGGGTCAGGCCCATGATCGCGCGGCCGGTCTGCGACTTGCCCGAACCGCTCTCGCCGACGATCCCGAGCCGCTCGCGCCCGAGGGTGAAGCTCACGCCCCGCACCGCCTGCACCGGACGCTCGCGGCCAGGATAGGTGACACGGAGGTTTTGCACCGCGAGGAGGGGCGCGGTCATCGCCCGGCCTCCCGCGGGTCGAGCGCGTCGCGCAGGCCGTCGCCGAGCAGGTTGAAGCCGAGGCTGACGACGAAGATCGCGATGCCGGGCATGGTCGCGACCCACCACTGGTCGAGGATGAAGCGTCGCCCCGAGGCGATCATCGCCCCCCATTCCGGCAGCGGCGGCTGCGCGCCGAGCCCGAGGAAGCCGAGGCCGGCCGCGGTCAGGATGATGCCGGCCATGTCGAGCGTCACCCGCACGATCAGCGACGACAGGCACATCGGCACAACGTGGCGCAGCACGATCCGCCCCGGCGAGGCCCCCATCAGCCGCACCGCGGCGATATAGTCCGAGTTGCGCACGCCGAGCGTCTCGGCACGGGCGATGCGGGCATAGGGCGGCCAGGAGGTGACGGCGATGGCGATGATCGCATTCTCGATGCCGGGGCCGAGCGCCGCGACGAAGGCGAGTGCCAGCACGAGCTTCGGCAGGGCGAGGAAGATGTCGGTGACCCGCATCAGCACCGCGTCGACCCAGCCGCCGGCATAGCCCGCGACCGTCCCGACGAGGAGCCCGACGGGTGCCGCGATGACCGCGACGAGGAGCACCACGGCGAGGGTGATCCGCGAGCCGAAGATCAGGCGGGAGAGGATGTCGCGGCCGAGATCGTCGGTGCCGAGGAGGTGGCCGGGGGTGCCCGGCGGCAGCAGCCGGGCGTTGGCGAGGTCGCCCTCGACCGGCGAATGCGGCGCGAGGACGGGGGCGAAGAGCGCGACCACGATCAGGGCCAGGATGATCGCGAGGCCGAGAACGGCGAGCCGGTTGTCCTGAAAGCGCAGCCACGTGGCGTAGGCGTTGCCGAGCCGCGCCTGCCGGCGCGAGGCGGGCCGGTCGGTCAGGAGCCAGGCACGGCGCCCGGCGGGAGCGTCGATCGCGGTCATCGGGTGCGGGTCCTCGGGTCAAGGGTGCGATAGAGCAGGTCGGAGACGAGGTTCAGCGCGATGAAGACGGCGCCGATCACCAGCGTGCCGCCGAGCACCGCGTTCATGTCGGCGTTCTGCAGCGAGTTGGTGATGTAGGAGCCGAGGCCCGGCCAGGCGAAGACGGTCTCGGTCAGCACCGAGCCTTCGAGCAGCGCGGCATAGGACAGCACCACGACGGTGACGAGCGGCACCGCGGCGTTCCGGAGCGCATGGCCCCAGATGATCCGCCGCTCGCTGAGACCCTTGGCGCGCGCTGCGACGATATACTCCTGCCCGAGTTCGTTCAGCATGAAGGACCGGGTCATCCGGCTGATGTAGGCGAGCGAGAAGTAGCCGAGCAGCGTACCGGGCAGGACGATGTGGCGGAAGACGTCGAGCGCCACGTCCCACTGCCGCTGAATGATCGCGTCGACGAGCAAGAGCCCGGTGATCGGCGTGAAGGTATATTCATAGACCACGTCGATGCGGCCGGGATAGGCGATCCAGCCGAGCCGGGCGTAGAAGAGCAGGAGCCCGAGCAGCGCCAGCCAGAAGATCGGGATCGAATAGCCGGCGAGGCCGATGAGCCGCACCACCTGATCGGTCGCCGAGTTGCGCTTCACCGCCGCGAGCACCCCGAGCGGGATGCCGAGGCTGGTTCCGATGATCGTGCCGAAGGTCGCGAGCTCGAGCGTCGCCGGAAAGACGTGCCGGATGTCGTCGAGGACGGGGTTGGTGGTGAGGACGGAGGTCCCGAGGTCGCCCGACAGGACCTGCCGGACATAGATCGCGAACTGCTGCCAGAGCGGCAGGTCGAGGCCCATCTCGGCCCGGACCCGAGCGACGGCCGAGGCCGGCGCCCGGTCGCCGAGGACGGCGAGGACCGGGTCGATGGGGACGATCCGGCCGATGAAGAAGGTGACGGCCAGAAGCCCGAGGCAGGTGGTGACGACGACCAGGAGAAAGCCGAGGATGCCGTACAAGCCGCCCCGGATCCGGCGGCCGAGGCGGCCGGGTCCGTCCATGGTTGCGCTGACCGCCATCGTCCCGCCTCAGGACTTGGAGACGGGGGCGAGGAAGTTCGTGTCGAAGGTCGGGCCGAGCTTGAAGCCCTCGACCTTGCCGGAGAGGCCCGCGACCTCGACCTGCTGGAAGACGATGATGAAGGGGCCGTTTTCCAGCACCTCTTTCTGGAGGCCCGCGTAGATCGCGGCCCGCTTCGCCGGGTCCTTCTCGAGCAGCGCCGCCGCGGTCTGCGCGTTCAGTTCCGGCACCTCCCAGGCGTTCCGCCAGGCTAGCGTCTTGGACGCCGCGTCGTCGGCATTGTCCGGGTTCGAGGCGAAGGTCTGCGCGTTCGAGTTCGGATCCCAGTAGTCCGATCCCCACTGGCCGATGTAGATGTCGTGGTTGCGGGCGCGGTACTTGGTCAGCGTCTGCTTGCCGTCGCCGGGGATGATCTCGACCTTGATGCCGGCCTGTCCCGCGGTCTGCTGGAAGCTCTCGGCGATGCCGGTCACCGGCTGGTTGTTGCGCACGTCCATGGTGACGGTGAAGCCGTCGGGCAACCCCGCCTTGGCGAGCAGCTCCTTCGCCTTGGCGACGTCGAGCGTGTAGGGCTTTTCGTCGAGCGCGCCGAGCTGGCCCTTGGGCAGGAACGTCTGGTGGATCTCGCCGATGCCCTTGATCAGCGTCTTGCCGATGGCGTCGTAGTCGACGAGGTATTTCAGCGCCTCGCGCACCTCGGGCTTGGCGAGGTTCGGGTTCTTCTGGTTGAGGCTGATATAGTAGACGGTGCCCTTGCCGGCGCTGTCGGTCTTGAGCGCGGGGTTCTTCGCGACCGCCTCGAGATCGCCCGGATCGAGGTTGCGCGCCACGTCGATGTCGCCCGCCTCGAGCGCGAGCCGCTGGCCGGCGCTCTCCTTGAGGTGGCGGTAGATCACCCGCGCGAGCTTGGCCTTCTCGCCGAAATACTTGTCGTTGCGCTCCAGCACCACGGCCTCGTTCGCCTTCCACACCTTGGCGATGAAGGCGCCGGAGCCGGCGCAGGCAGTCTTCAGGAAGCCGTTGCCGAAGTCGGTGTCGTATTTGTAGTCGGCGCTCGGCGTCACCGCCTTCGCCTTCTCCTTGACGAGCACGCTGTCGACCACCGAGCCGACGGTGGAGGAGAGGACGTTCAGCACGAAGCTCGGCGCATAGGGCTGGTCCACCGTCAGGACGAAGGTGAGCGCGTCCGCGGCCTTGGCCGTCTCCGTCACGTTGTCGCCCGAAAGGCCGAGCTGGGTCAGAAGGAAGGCCGGGCTCTTGTCGAGCTTGACCGCCCGCTCGAAGGACCACGCGACGTCGCTGGCCGTGAGCGGGTTGCCGGAGGCAAAGACGACGTCCGGCTTCAGCTTGAAGGTGAAGGTCTTGCCGTCCTCCGAGACCGTCCAGCTCTCGGCGAGGTCGGGCGAGACCTTCGAGGTGTCGGCGAGGTCGAGGCGCACCAGCAGGCTGTAGGTGTTGGAGGTGATCTCCGCGGTGGTCAGCTCGAAGGCCTCGCCCGGATCGAGGCTGATGATGTCGTCGATGGCGAAGGCGGCGACCAGCGTGTCGGGCGGCGTCGCGGCGAGGGCGGGGGCCCCCGCGATCAGGGCGGCGGCGCAGGTTCCGGCGGTGAGCTTCAGGAGCGAACGTCTGGTCAGGTGCGTCATGTCGGTTCCACGCTGAGGATGTTGAGGTGGGCTTGGTCGTCGTTCTCGCGCCAGGAGGTGCCCAGGACGCGCAGCCAGTTGTCGCGGCAGAGGAGCCGCAGGTCGTCCGCGCCGTAGCCGGCGCCGCGGAGCGCCGCGACCAGCGCCTGCGTGCCGGCCGCGTCGCCGATCGCCTCGGGGATCACGGCGCCGTCGAAGTCCGAGCCGAGCGCCACGTGAGCGATCCCCATCCGTGCGACCATGTGGTCGATGTGGCGCACCGCGTCCGCGAGCGGAGTCGCCGCGCTCTCCTGCCCGTCGGGGCGGAGCATGGTGCAGGCGAAGTTCAGCCCGACGATGCCCCCCGAGTCGCGCACCGCGTCCATCTGCCGGTCGGTCAGGTTGCGCGCGACCTGCGTCAGGGCGTGGGCGTTCGAGTGGCTGACGATCAGCGGCGCGTCACTGATCGCCGCGGCGTCCCGGAACCCGGCTTCGGTGATATGCGCGAGGTCGAGCGCGATCCCGAGGCGGTTGCATTCGCGCACCAGGTCCCGCCCGAGTCCGGTCAGCCCCGGCCCGCAGTCCGGCGACGCGGGCCAGGCGAAGGGCACGCCGAAGCCGAAGGCGTTCGGCCGGCTCCACACCGGCCCGAGCGAGCGCAGGCCGAGGCCGTGCAGGCGCTCCAGCGCGCCGAGGTCCGGGCCGATCGCCTCGGCGCCCTCGACATGCAGCACGGCGGCAAAGCGGCCCGCCGCCATCGCCGCGCGGATTTCGCCCGTCGAGCGGCAGAGCGTCCAGCCGCCGGCGCGGTCGAGCCGGAGCGCGATGTCGATGATCTCGTCGCTCGCCGCCGCGGCCGTCGCGAGGTCCACCGGCGGCGCCATCGGGGTGCTGTAGGCGCCGTCCGCCGCCGGCGCCGCCAGCGCGAAGCGGCCGGCCGAGGGCACGAAGACTGCGCAGAGGCCACCGGCAAGGCCGCCCGCCCGCGCCCGCGGCAGGTCGATGTGGCCGACGCTCTCGCCGTCCACGAAGGCCGCCACCGGGTCGATCCCGCGCTTTTCCCCGAGCCAGAGCCGCAGCAGCACGTCGTTGTGCCCGTCGAATACCGGCTCCACGGGCGGTGCGGCGCGTCCTGCCGTCTCTCCCGCCTCATCCATTGTCGCTGCCCCCGATCCCGCCGCGGGCCACTGCCCGTGACGGAACTATGAAAGCCTTCCATGCCGATGACTTTTGATTCTCGGACATGATCTTTGGATTTCTGCGGCAGTCTTCGCAATTGCGAACGCGTCACCCCGGCGTCGGGGCGGATGGCCGCGACCAGCCGCTCGGCCGAGCCCGGGGCAGAGCGTCCAGCCAAACCTGCCGCGACCGAGTTCGAGATTGAGCCGCCGAGGCTCGCCGGACCGATCGCCGGCGACGCAGCGCGTCGTCAGCCGGTAGCCCTGCGGCGCGCTGGCGGCAGTTGCATCGGCTCAGTCCGGGGTGAGGAAGGACAAGGGGCCCCGCCGCATGGGGCGCCGGAAGGTCCGGCTTCGAGCGCCCGTCCCCGGGGCTCCCCCGGACTCCATGCCCGGCCCAACCTGTTTTCGCACGGCGTCGCGCCTATCCGCTTCTCAGGATCGCACGTGATTTGGGAATGTCGCGCGTCGGGCAGGACGACGGGCGCGTCAGTGAGGCGATGGCGCGTGGCTCAAGGTATGTCCTCGCGGATACAGGCCTTGGCATGGCCGGGGCCCACCTCGACGAGCGGGGGAACCGCGGTGGCACATGCGGCCAGGGCATGGCGGCAGCGGGTGCGAAACACGCAACCCGACGGCGGGTCGATCGGGCTCGGGACGTCCCCTTCGAGGGCGATGCGCTGGCCGCGGCGCGCGGGATCGGACGAGGCACGCATCTCGGTGATCAGGGGGGCGGTGTCCTTCAGGCAGATGTCCGAGAGGTTGAAGGAGATGCCGCAGATGAGATCGTAGCCCCAGCAATGGCCGGTCTCGAAGACGCCCGGCCCGTCGAGGCGCATCAGCGACTGCACCTTGTGGCCCTGGGAAAGCTCCTGGAACTCCGCCGCCGGCGCGACCTTGCCTGACAGGTCGATGCCGATCTGCTTCCAGGTGTTCTGGACGACCGTCGCGAGCTGCGCCTGGGTCGGATCGCCCTCCTGGATCATCACCTCGGGCTTGATCGGGGTCGGCAGGCCGCTCTCCGCGATCAGCGCCTTGGCCTTCTGGAGGTCGTAGGGCAGGGGCTTGGACAGCTCGGCGTTGAAGCCGGGCAGGCTCGGCGGGATCGGGCCGTAGTAGGCGGTGCCGTAGCCGTAGGCGAGCTTCTTGATGATGTCCTCGTACGGGACAGCGAGCGCCGCCGCCTCGCGCACCTTGGGGTTGTCCTAGGGGGGCGACGTTGTTGCGCATCATGAATTGCTGCGCGAAGGGCACGGAATAGGCGATGACGCGCGTGCCGGGGTTCTACGCAAGGCTTGCCGCCGCCTGCTTCGAGAGATCGAGGGTCACGTCGGCCTGGCCGGTGCGCGCCTGCAGGAGCAGGGTGGGGGCGGCGGTGATCCAGTTGACGGCGATCGTGTCGGCCTTCGCCGCCTCGCCGCCGAAGGCCGGGTTCTTGGTCAGGACCGCGCCCTGGTTCGGGGTGTAGGATTTCAGCAGGAACGGGCCGGAGGCGGTGACGTGCGACGCCATGAAGGGGTTCGGAGCCCCGGCGGTGACCCCGCCGTCGGCCTCGACGATCGCCGGATCGACGATCGAGCCGGCGTGCGTGGCGAGGTCGCCGAGCATGTTGGCGTTCGGGGCGTTGAGCCTTATGACCACGGTTTTTGCATCGGGGCCTCGATCGCCTTGATGATGACCGGGCCGAGATGGCCGTCGGTGAGGAAGAAGCGGCCGCAACCGGCCATGTCCACCACCCGCTGCAGCGAATAGCGCACGGCCTCGGCGTCGATCGGCGCGCCGCTCTCGAACTTGTAGCCGTCCTTGAGGTGGAAGGTGTCGGTGAGGCCGTCGGCGCTCATTTCCCAGCTTTCGGCGAGTGCGGGGGCGCCACCGAGTAGTCGCGTTCCAACGTGCCCTCGGGCCCCGGCTTGACGCCGTGGTCGACAAGGCGGACGTAGAAATTGGAGAGGAAGCTGATCTCCGGCAGGCCGCACGCCCAGGCGGGATCGAGCGTCGAGGGCGCGACGCTGGCGTTGACCGTGAGATCGGAGGCCATCACCTGGCCCGCGAGGCCGAGACCGGAGGCAAGCGCAATGACGCTCAGCCGGGAGCCGGGAAACCACGGCATGTGTCGCATGACAACTCCTTCTCGAGCGAGCGGTGGGGATGGCCCATCGGGCCGGGCTTGCGGGAACCGCAGTCGGCCGTGTGCCGGTATGGTCGGAAAGTATTTTCCGATAGTGCAAGGCGGCCGGTCGCTGTCAATGCTTGCCGGCACCGCGGCGACATGTTCGGCGATTGCAATGCGGGAATCCGGGCAATCCAGCCGTCGTCGGTGCGAGATTTTGGCGCTTGCGGCGTGGGAGATGCCGCCGGTACGGGAATGATTGAATGTTGCAGGTTGAGCGGGATGTGCAATTTCCTATAGGAAATTGCTCGGGCGCGGTTAGCGCGCCCGAACCGTGAAGGAGTTGCAATTCGTGCCCGAGGCTTACTCCTACCCCGCGCTGGTCGCGCTGCTGGAGGCGATCTTCCTGGCAAACGGCACCAGCCCCGCGGTTGCGCGGCTCCTGGCGGAAAACTGCGCGGGCTGCGAGCGCGACGGGTCGGAGAGCCACGGCGTGTTCCGTATGGCGGGCTATGTCGCCTCGCTCCGTGCGGGCTGGGTCGATGGGCGCGCCGAGCCGGTGGTCGAGGATGCGGGTGCCGCCTTCGTGCGGGTTGATGCCCGTAACGGCTTCGCCCAGCCCGCGCTGGCAGCGGGGCGGGCACTGACCGTCGCAAAGGCCCGTGCGGCCGGCGCGGCCGTGCTGGCGATCCGCGGATCGCACCACTTCAGCGCGCTCTGGCCTGACGTCGAACCCTTCGCCGAAGAGGGGCTGGTGGCGCTCTCGGTCGTCAACAGCTTCGCGATCTCGGTGCCGCACGGGGGGCGGCGTCCGATCTTCGGGACGAACCCGATCGCTTTCGCCGCTCCGGTCGCGGGCGCGGAGCCGCTGGTCTTCGATATGGCCACCTCGTCGATGGCGCATGGCGACGTGTCGATTGCCGCGCGCGAGAGGCAGGCGCTGCCCCCCGGCATGGGCGTCGATCGTGACGGGGCGTCGACCACCGATCCGGCCGCGATTCTCGACGGAGGGTCCCTCGTGCCTTTTGGCGGGCACAAGGGCTCGCTCGTCTCCATGATGGTGGAGTTGCTTTGCGCCGGGCTCACTGGCGGCCATTTCTCGACGGAGTTCGACTGGTCCACCCATCCCGGCGCGCAGACCCCGCATACCGGACAGTTCGTCCTGCTGATTGATCCGGCCTTTGGCGGCACCCCGGCCTTCGCGCTGCGTGCCGCCGATCTTGTCGCCTCGATGCGGGCGGCAGGTCTCAGCCGTCTGCCCGGCGGCCGGCGCCACGCCCGCCGCGCCGAATCCCTGCGGAACGGTATTCACCTTGCGGAGGCCGAGGCGGATCGGCTGAAATCCCTGCAGATGGCCGAATGAAGGAGCGTGCGCCGATGGTCGAGCCGGGGCCCCCCGCAGCGAAGCCCGCACGCCTCGTGCCGCGCCGGCGGAACGGGCAGTCGATAGCCGCCACCCTGCGGGCGGCGCGCACCGCCGCCGGGCTCTCCCTGACCGAGCTCGCGCACCGCTGCGGCCTCGCCATCTCCACCCTTTCCAAGATCGAGAACGGGCAGATGTCGCCCACCTACGATACCATGGTCAGTCTTGCCGACGGGCTCGCCATGGATCTCGCCGATCTCGTCTCCGGCGGTCGCGGTCTCTCCGTCAACGGCCGCAAGACGGTGACGCGGGCAGGGCAGGGGATCGTCGTGCGCACGGCGCAATACGACTACGAGATGCTGTGCAGCGAAATCGCCGACCGCCAGTTTGTCCCGCTTCTTGCCGAGATCAAGGCGCGCTCCACCCACGAGTTCCCCCAGCTCATTACCCATGCCGGCGAGGAATTCATCTATGTCCTTGCCGGCCGCGTCGAGCTCCACACCGAATTCTATGCGCCGACCGTCCTCGACGTGGGCGACGGCTGCTACTTCGACAGCACGATGGGCCACGCCCTCGTCAACATGACCGACGAGATCGCCCGCGTCATGTGGATTGCCTCCCGTGTCGTCGCCCCGCTCGACAGACCGCAAATGCATACATGAGAGGACCAGTGCCGGCGTGACCGGCGCGACCGTGGAGATGGCGAGCTCCAAAGCGTCGAACCTCGCCGGTGTTGGCGCGTCCTCGATCCGGGCGGCACGGGCACTTTGCCGTCGGCGCCATTCCTTCGGCCCGGCGGCGCGCACCCGCGAGCAGCTCCGCACCGCGATAGACCTGGGCTTCTTTGCTCTGAGGTCTGAAAACCTGTGGATCGTCAGGAAGAGCGGCTGAGGTACTTCGAAGGGCGGTATGCGGTGCAGCTTAAGGCTTCGGTTGAGGCTGGCTCTGAGGCGGAGAGCGCGGAATGAGCGGCGACAGCTTCTTCGGCGTCACGACCAACCCCTGTGGATCGACGGCGAGCCGTGGTTCCCGGTGAAGGACGTTCTCCGAGACTTGGGGATCGGGAAGGGAGCCGCATGGTTCCTAGAGGACAGGCTTGAACCGAAGAGCCACCGCGTCCTGTCCAAGGCGGAGATGACCGTCGAGAACCGCCGCGCGCTCTCCCGTGCGCGTCTCCGCGAGGCGAGCATCATCATCATGGATGAGGCCGGGCTCTATATGGCGATCCTCTACAGTTGGAAGCCGGAGGCGCGGCCGTTTCAGGAGTGGATGCTCTCTGTGGCGGACAGCATCGAGACCACGGGCGGTTACGTAGTCGGACAGGAGACGCTCTCTCCGCAGGGACAGGCGAAGTTGGCTCCATGGTGCTCGGCAGCGGCGGCGGAGATCATCGCGAAGGAGACCACAGAATGAGCGCCAACCTTCCAGCCCTTCCGGGCCAGCCCTCCGCACTCGCTCCGGCCTTCGAAGGCGTGACCGTTCGTCACGTCACAATCGACGGGAAGGCGTGGATCGCCCTCGCCGATGTGTGCAAGGCCCTCGGCCTCGGCGGCAAGATCGCCAACCATGCCCGGCGCATCCCGGCCGAACATAAGAGGACGATGCGCAAGGCGGAGCTGAAGGAAGAGGTGGATTACAGTGAGACATCTTCCCTCTTCCCCGGCCGAACCAACGCCATCACCCTCGTCACCCGTGAAGGAGCCGCTGACCTCGCCCTCGACAGCCGCAAGCCACAGGCCAAGCGGTTCCGTCGCTGGATGGTCTATGGCGCCTTCAGCGAGATCGACACGCGGGGCAGCTACACGGTCGGTCAGGAGGACCTGAGCGAAGCCGGGAAGGATCGGCTCGCGGCGGTCGCACATCAGCATCAGGGCCTCATCGCGGCCGAGGAACGGGAGGCGCGGAGCCTTGCGTTCGACGTGCTGAAGGGCAGGCTTCGGTGACGATCGGGAGGGAGGGGTATATGAAATTCATATACCTCTCACAGCCCCTCACAGCGCCCTCTACAGCCCCGCTCCATCTCACCCTCACTAACCTACCTGAAATCCTCTACCTGCCGTCTAGCCCTCACAGCGAGGCGCTACGGGCGTCCATGCCCCCACGGGCACCCTCTTCCACACATCAACACGAAAGGCTCCCTGACATGGGACACTTCTCTTCCTACTCCATGAACGACACCCCCGATGCCGGCCTCTCCGCCGATGAAGTCCAGCTCCGCGCCATGGTGGAGCGGGAGCGCAACAACCCCGTGAAGCACATCGGCGACGTGGATGCGCGCGTGACCAGCGCCGACTTGTCGAAGTTCTCGGGGGCGGGCTTCACGTCCAGCTCGGGGGGCGCGATCGTCGGCCGTGAGATCGCGATGAACGACCGCTATCGAGACCCTGCAACGGGGATGGAGATGACGGTGGCGAGCGCCCTGTCCCTCGGGCTTCTCCAGAAGGGATGAAACGGATGGCGGCAGCGTTCGGGGAGATCGTTCCCAGAGACTTCGTGCCTGTGGTTCCGAGCGACGCGGAGGACAACCTTCCGCCAGGTACGATTGGGCTCGTGAACAACACCGGGGCGGACGCCTTCATTGCCGTGGTGACGGCCGGGGGGACCAGCGCGGTTCTTCCGGTGGTCGCGTATGGGGCTCTGAGCGGGCGGTTTAGGCGGGTGAAGGTGGACGGAACGACGGCTGGGGAGGTTCTGGCGGCGGTTTGGTAGGGTCGGAGGCCGTGTAAGCGGCGGGAAACAGGCGCTTTTTCGCGTTACCCCCGGACTTTCCGGGGGTATGTGGAGGCGGAAGCGGTGGCTCCTGAAGCAACCGCTTCACGGCTCGACCTCGGCGGGGCGCACCTGCGGCTGATGAGCCGCGCCAAAGGAAATCCTGACATGGCATTCGACCTTATCCCCGGCGGTGACGCTGGTTCCGAAGGTGTGCGTTCCTTCGACTTCGACGGGCATTCCATCCGCGTGGTGATGCTGCCTGGAGACAGCACCAGCGGTATCTTTGAGAACGGCCCCGAACCGTGGTTCGTCGCTATCGACGTGTGCCGCGCCCTCGGGCTAACTGGCGTGGCTGGCCTCCACACGCGGCATCTTCAGCGTGGCGACGTGATGGTGCTGGCGAAGAAGGCGGCAGCGGACTTAATTGCTTCAGAAGCAATAAACTCCCTGTTCCCGAGAACCGGCCGCCCGAGCGTCTCACTCATCTCCGAGCCGGGCCTCTACGACCTGATCCAGCGCAGCGAGAAGCCTACCGCTCGGGCCTTCAAGCACTACGTGAGCCACGTCATCCTCCCCAACATCCGCAAGCACGGCGGCTACACGCTCGGGCAAGATCGCCGCAAGGCGGCTCTGGAGAAGGCCCCGGCGGCGGTGCAGGAGGCCACCAACGCGGCGCACCGGGCCGAGGCCGGCGGGCGGGCGGGCGGGGGCGATGAATTTCCCCTGTGTCCAGCACAAGGGTAAAGCTGCCCAACGTCCGCCGAACGGATGTAGGTCTCTCAGGCTCTCCAGCGCCGGGAAGTCTACCGAAACTTTCGGCAGACTTTGATGGAAGGTATCCATCAAACTCCACCTCGACCACGGCGGCTCAGGTTCACAGAATGAACCGTAAACAGGGCAGAGGCCGGAGCGACAAGACCACCCCAATTCAGACTTGTGGTGGTGTCGGGCACCACCCTAACGGGGCGGAGGCGACGGGGCGGTGACGCGCACGACCAAGCCGAAACAAATTCGGTTAGGTCGCGGGGAGGCGGGCGGAGGCGATGAATACCGCAGTTCTGACCTGCGCAAATCACCAACCGCTCAGGAAGCCTTCTTCGGCCAGCCTAAGCGCCACCTTCTCCGGAGCCTCCGCGAGCTGTTCACGCAGCATCCCATGGTCATAGACCGAAGACGAGCGCCTCGGCCCGGCCCACCCTCCAAGCTCGTTCACCGCATCCTCAGGCACCCGTGCGCGCCTCGCCAAGGTCCGCCATGTGTGCCGCGTGGAGTGGAGCGCGAGGCGACCGTCGCCGGCATCGCCTAGAGCTGCGAGAAGGATGCGCCTGCGTTCGCGGGTGAAGGTTTGAGATGCAGCAGCGGCCTTGCCCGAGGCGGGGCGGATCGGGATGGAGGGGAAGAGGCGTGATCCTCCCCCAACCAAGAAATGGTTGGTGCCCTCATCAAGGCTCGTATTCTGAGCACGAGCCTTCCGCGCTTGCTCGATCAGCGCACCGAAGAGGCCCTGAGCGACAGCCGGAACGGGCACGTAACGGGCAGCGTTGGCGGTCTTGCCGGAGCGGATGGTGAAGCCGAGGGAGTTGCTCGGGCTGGCGCCCTCCTTCGCTGGCGCCGCGACATCCTCCAGCGTGAGCCGGGCCACCTCGTCAACCCGGCATCCAGTGACCAGCAACAGCCGGAAGAGCCCCGCTAGAGGCTCTCTAAGGCCAGCCTCATGGTCCAGTAGCGCGGCGACTTCCGGGGCCGTGAAGGCTTCGCGAGAGGTTGTGTCGGGGGATTGGAGGGCGCGACGAACGAGCTTCAGGGAGGCCCAAATGTCAGCTTCAGGGGCACCGGGGAGGCGCTCTTCGCGAGCCCAGCGCCATGCTCCGACAAGCAAGGTCTCATACTTGGAGGCGGTCTTCGGGGCCATGCGCTCACGAAGGTATCGTGTGCGGAAGCGATGGACAGCATCGGCGGTCATGTCGCCGAGGAAGCACGAGCCTAGGTCCTTGCCATGACCGGCTTCGCCGCTAAGGAAGAGGCCGAGATGACGGAAGGCCGAGCGGACATCGTTCCGTGTCGTCAGGGCCAGCGGAGCGAGACCGCTACGGTTCCCCGGAGAGCGCGCCGTGAGGTAGTCGTCAAGGAGCCTGTCGAGGGGTAGACCACGGGCACCTGAGGCGATCCCGAGGAAGCGGTCACGTTGGGCGGCGCGGGCGGTACGTTCGGCGGGAGGGAGCTTGACGTGGATGGCGGCTTGTTCGTCGGCCTCCGCCTCCGCCTCGACCAGTGACGCGAGATCGGGAAAGGGATCGTCGGGGCCATCGTCACCGGTGGCGCGTTGCTTGGCGATCAGCTCCGCCCACACGAGCGCACGTTCATCGGTGAGACCACGGGGGTTGGAGGCCAGGGCGAGATATTGGCCTCGGAGGATGGCGGCGCGGACGCGGGCCTCCCGGAGATCGCGAGTGGAACCTAAGCCGCGCCGTATGGTGGAACCGAAAGGGCGCCCTGAGAGGGGATCGAGGGTGCCGAGAAGGGCGGTTGGGGTGCGCATACGGAGTTGGAAGGCGGTTCCCGGTCCCTTGGGCTGGGCGAGATAATGGTCGGACATGGGCGGCACGGCCTCGTCACCGACCGGGAGAGGTACACTGTGAACCTCTTTCCTGCGCACCACCGTCGAGAAACCCGTTCTGTTTCAGCAGCTTATGGGAATGGCGGAGAGACAGGGATTCGAACCCTGGGAACGCTTGCGCGCTCAACGGTTTTCGAGACCGCCCCGTTCGACCGCTCCGGCATCTCTCCACTGGCGCGTAGCCATATGCAAGCGGCGCGGGCGGCGCAAGAGGAGATGCACAGGCCCCGCGCCGAAGATGCCCCGCGTCTATCGCATCGGGCGCTTCTTGAGATTGGGGCAGGTCGGTCAGTGGCGTTGCGGCTGTGGGACGTGCCCGCTCAGCGGGCCGGGCCTCTGCGAGACCCCGGCCCGGAAGCTCGTCGTGCGCGAAGAAGCCAGCCGGGACCGGCACCGCCGGCCTCCATCCGCCCAAGGCGGGCCGCGGAGAGGGATCCGCGGCGGCGCGGGCGGGTCAGGTCAGGCGGTAGCGCACCATCTCCGCCCAGGTCGGGGTCCCGCGCAGGCGCAGCCGCGGCGCCTCAAGGGCCGGCGGGGTCGCCGTCTCGCAGGCCATGTCGGATTTCTGCAGCCGGCGCCGGCGCCACTCGCGCTGGTATTCGGCACGGCAGGACTTGCAGTACGCGGCGTGCGTGGTCGAGGCCGGACGCGCCCGGCACCGGCTGCAGGTCTTCAGGTCACTCACGGATCACTCCACCAAGGGCCGTCCCGTGTGGGCGGGCCGGTCGTTGCATCGTTACGCGCGGGAGCCCCGTTACCGTCGAGGCGCGGAGCGGTCCGCGCGACGGTCGAATCAGGCGGCCCCCACAGCGGTAGTATATATCGGCGGAAATCCGCCGCTAGTCTTGCGGCAGTTTGCCATTAACTTGCGAACGGCGGACATCGTGCTTTTTGTGATGTGCCCGGGTGATTCGCGGATGGGGAGGGCGGTATGTACGTGGTTCCCGTGGCATGGCTGACGCATGCCGTCGCCGTGCGTGGCGCCGATGCGCCCGACATTCGGGCCGGACTCGCCGCGGCGAACCTTTCCCCCGGCTTCCTTGACGGCGACGCGGACCAGATCGCTGCCAGCAGCTTCGTTCAGTTCATCGAGGAGGCGGCCCGCGTGGCCGGCGAGGAGTTCTATGGCCTCGATCTCGGGCTCGGCTATGACGTGCGCGCCTCTGGCCTCGCCGCCTACGTCAGCCTCGCCTGCAGCACCGCGCGCGAAAGCCTGCGCAACGCCTGCCGCTACGGCGCGATCAGCGACACCTCGGCAGACTACGCACTCGCCGAGACGCCGGACGAGGCGTTCTTTCGCATCGAGACCCGCTCGCCGCCGATCCGCCTGAGCCGCCAGGCGACGGAGTTCAAGGTCGCGCTCATTTTCAGGGCCTGCCTGACGTTCGTCGGCCCTGCGCTGCGGCCGCGCGAAGCGCGTTTCTCGGTCGCGCGCGTCAACGCCCGCGATGCGGCACGGCGGTTCGGCTGCCCCGTCACCTATGGCGCCGAGGCAAGCGGCCTTGCGTTTGTCCACGAGCAGCTGGAGCTGGCGCCGCACACCTCCGACCCCTACCTGCTCGATCTTCTCGAACGGGTGGCCGCGTCCTGCCTCGCGAAGCGCAGCCCGGCGCGCGATGCCACCCGCACCCGTGTCGAGCGCCTGCTGCTCGATGCGCTGTCGAGGGGCGCCCCGACCGCGCGGCAGGTTGCCGAGGCGCTCGGGATCAGCGAGCGGACGCTCGCCCGGCGGCTCGTGTCGGAGGGGACGAGCTTCGGTCAGGTGCTGGACGAGATCCGCCGCGACATGGCGCTCGGCTATCTCGAGGATCCGACGATCCTGCTGTCGCAGATTGCCTATCTGCTGGGATACGCCGACCAGAGCGCGTTCTCGAACGCGTTCCGGCGCTGGACCGGCCAGTCGCCGAGCCGCTTCCGCGCCGAGGCCGCCGTTGGCGACTGACGCGCGGGCGTTCTGGATCGAGGCGGCAGGTCAGGGGGCGCTGCGCCCTGCGGCGGTTGCGCCGGGACCGGGCGATGTGGCGATCGCCACGCAGGTTTCCGCCATCAGCCGTGGCACCGAGGCGCTGGTGTTCCGCGGCGGGGTGCCGGCGTCCGAATGGGCACGGATGCGCGCGCCGCTGCAGGACGGCGACTTTCCGTTCCCGGTGAAATACGGATACGCCGCGGTCGGCGAGGTGACGGTCGGGCCGCCGGCGCTCATCGGGCGCATGGTGTTCGTCCTGCACCCCCATCAGGATCGTTTCGCCGCGCCGGCGGCGATGGCCGTGCCGGTGCCGCCCGGCGTGCCGCCGCGCCGCGCGGCGCTGGCGGCCAATGCCGAGACGGCGCTGAACGTGGTCTGGGATGCGGCGATCGGGCCGGGTGATCGGGTGGCGGTGGTTGGTGCCGGCGTCGTGGGCGCGCTGGCCGGCTGGATCGCCGGCCGCATCCCCGGCACCGAGGTGACGTTCGTCGACGTGAACCCGGCCCGGGCCGCGCTCGCCGCGGCGCTCGGCTGCGGCTTCGCCGTGCCGGGCGAGGCGCCGGGCGCGTGCGATGCGGTGATCCACGCCAGCGCCAGCGCCGAGGGGCTCGGGACGGCGCTCCGGCTCGCGGGGACCGAGGCGACGGTGGTCGAGGCGAGCTGGTACGGCGACCGCCCGGTCACGCTCGGCCTCGGCGCGGCGTTCCACAGCCGCCGCCTCCGGCTGATCGCGAGCCAGGTGGGCGAGCTGCCGCCGCTGCGCCGGCCGCGCTGGACCCACCGCCGCCGGCTCGAAGCCGCGCTCGCGCTGCTCGCCGATCCTGCCGCCGACACGCTGCTGAGCGGCGAGACCGCCTTTGCCGACCTGCCACGGCGCTACGGCGAGATTCTCGCCGATCCCGACACCCTCTGCCATCTCGTGCGTTACGACTGAACCACAGGAAAGGCCGGTGCCCATGTATGCCGTCGAGGTCCGCGACCACGTGATGATCGCCCACAGCCTGCCGGGCGAGGTCTTCGGGCCGGCGCAGCGCCTGCACGGCGCCACCTTCGTCGTCGACGCGGCGTTCTTCGCCGGGGAACTCGACGCGAACGGCATCGTCGTCGACATCGGCCGCGCCACCGACGCGCTCGGCCGCGCGCTGGAGCCGCTGCGCTATCGCAACCTCGACGACCTGCCGGAGTTTGCCGGCCGCGCGACGACGACCGAGGTGCTTGCCCGCCACGTCTTCGACGCGCTGGCCGGTCCCGCCCGCGCCGGCGCGCTCGGCAATGCCGGCGGCCTGCGGCGGCTGCGCATCACGCTGCACGAGAGCCACGCGGCGCGCGGCTGGTACGAGGCGGATTTGTGAGGCCAGGCGCCGCCTGCTTTCTGGTTCCGGGCGACCTCGATGCACCGACCGGCGGCTACGGCTATGACCGGCGGCTGATCGCGGGGCTGCGCCAGGCGGGCTGGACGGTGCGTGTCCTGCACCCGCCGGGCGACTGGCCGTTTCCCGATCCCTCGGCGCGCGCGGCCACCCGGGCGCTGCTCGCGGCGCTGCCCGACGGCGCCGTGGTGCTGGCCGACGGGCTCGCCTATGGCGCGATGGCGGCAGAGGCCGGCGCCGAGGCGGCCCGCCTGCGCTTCGTGGCGCTGGTCCACCATCCGCTTGGCGACGAGGCCGGCCTCGACCCGGCGGCTCGGGCGACGCTCCTCGCCACGGAGCGCGCGGCCCTCGACGCGGCGCGCGCGGTCGTCTGCACCAGCCCTGCGACGGCGCGCCGGCTCACGGACGCCTTCGGCGTCGCGCCGGTGCGGCTGACGGTGGCGTGCCCGGGCACCGACCGGGCGCCGCGCGCCGCCGGCACCGGGCAGCCGCCCCGGGTGCTCTCCGTCGGCTCGCTGATCCCGCGCAAGCGCCACGATGTCCTCATCGACGCCCTCGCGCGGCTCGCCGACCGTCCGTGGACCGCGCGCATCGCCGGGTCGGCCGCGCTCGATCCGGCCTGTGCCGCGGCGCTGCGGCAGCGGATCAATGCCGCCGGGCTTGCCGGGCGGATCGTGCTCTGCGGCTCGGTCGTCGATACCCGGGCAGAGCTGGCGGAGGCGGAGATCTTCGCCCTTGCCAGCGAGTACGAGGGCTACGGGATGGCCTTCGCCGAGGCGCTGGCGCAGGGCGTGCCGGTCGTTGCCTGTCGCGCCGGGGCCATTGCCGAGCTGGTGCCCGCCGCCGCCGGCGGCCTCGCGGAGCCGGGCGACGCCGCCGCGTTTGCGGCGGCGCTGGCCCTGCTGCTCGACGATCCCGCCCGCCGGCGGGCGGCGGCGGATGCCGCGTTCGATGCAGGCCGGCGGCTGCCGACGTGGGACGACACCGCCCGGGCCGTCGCGGCCTGCCTCGACGGCGTTGCCGCCGGCGGGTGCACGCCGTGAGCTTCGACGCCGGCTGGCTCGACCTGCGCGCGCCGGCCGACGCCGCGGCGCGCGCCCCCGACCTCCTCGCCCGCGCGCGTACGTACCTGACGGCCACGCCCGGCGCCCTTGCGCTCGACCTCGGCGCGGGCACCGGGGCCACCGCGCGTGCGTTCGCCACGCCCGGCGTTCGCTGGCGCCTGCTCGACGCGGATCCCGACCTGCTCGCCCACGCCGCGCAGCGGACGCCGGCCGCGGAAACCGTCGTCATGGATCTGTCCCGCCTCGACGCCCTGCCGCTTGCGGGCGTGCGGCTCGTCACCGCCTCGGCGCTGCTCGATCTCGCGTCGGCGCAGTGGCTCGACACGCTCGCCAGGCGGCTCGCCCAGGCAAACCTCGCGGTCTACGCGGCACTCACCTACGACGGGTCACTCGAATGGACCCCCGCACACCCCGACGACGCTGCCGTCGCCGCAGGCTTCAACCGGCATCAGCGCGGCGAGAAGGGGCTCGGCGGGCCGGCCCTCGGGCCGGACGCGGCACCCTGCCTCGCGGCTGCCCTGACACGGCTGGGCTTCCGCGTCAGCGTCGCCGCAAGCCCCTGGCGCCTCCATCCGGGCGCGCTGCTCGACGCGCTCACCGACGGCATCGCCGCCGCTGCCGCCGAAACTGGGGTCGAGACCCGAGCCTGGCGTCAGGCGCGCGCGGCGACCGTGTTCGCCTCGGTCGGCCAAGTCGATCTCTTCGCCACGCCCCCGGCCGCCAGCGCGCAGTCGAAAACCACGTCGGTGTCGAGCCCGTAGACATGCGTCTCGGGCCGCAGCGCGTCGCGCAGGCGCGCCACCGGGGCCATCCGCAGGCCCGACGGCCCGTCGCCGATGATGAGCGGCGCCACCGCGACGTGCAGCCGGCTCAAGAGACCGGCATCGAGGAATCGCTGGATCGTCACGCAGCCGCCCTCGACCAGCACCCGCCCGAAGCCGAGGTCGCCCAACGCCACCGCGATGTCATGGGGCGCGATCCAGCCATCAGGCGCCGGCAGCCGCACCACCTCGACGCCGGGCGCCCGCCGCCGCTCGCACGCCTGGATCACCACCCGCCGGACGCTGGCATCCAGAAGCGCCTTGGCGCCGTCGGGCAGACGGCCGCGCGGGTCGATCACCACCCGCGCCGGGCTCGGCCCCGGCACCAGCCGCACGGTCAGGCGCGGGTCATCCTGCAGCGCGGTCCTGACGCCGACCACCACCGCATCCGCCAGCGCGCGGCAGCGGTGCAGGTGGCGCAATCCCCCGGCCCCCGACACCTCGGTCGCGTCGCCCGACGGAGTGGCGATCCGCCCGTCGAGAGACTGCCCCACCTGCGCGAAAAGTCCGGTGCCCTCGGGTCGGGCCGCGATCGGCGCATAGAGCGCCCATGCCGCCTGCTCCTCCGCCGTCCAGTCCGGCGCCGGCCCGGGCGCCGACCCCTCGCGCAGCGCCAGCGCCGCCGCCCAGACCCTGGCCGTCACGTCCGCTCGCTGCATCGCTCGTTCCCCCTGCGCCGCCCGCCCCGGCGGCTGGCCGCGCGGCCACCGCCGGCACGCCCTCTCCGAAACACCGGATCCGGACGAGCGTTCCCATCGAGGCGGTCAAACAGTCGCTCAGATCCCAGCGTACCAGTCGTATCCGACCGTGTCCTCCCAGAACCCGCCCTTGCCACGCCCGACGGCGCCGAGCAGCGCCACCGCCTCGATCCGCATGATGAACTTCGCCTGCTTGTACCCGAGCTGACGCTCCACCCGCAGCCGCAGCGGCGCACCATGTCCGACCGGCAGGTCGCCGCCGTTCATCCCATAGGCAAGGATCGTCTGCGGGTGGAAGGCATCCACCAGGTCGATGCTCTCGTAGTACGCCGTGCCGTCGAAATCGTCGGCGCAATGCAGCACGACATACCGCGCCGCCGGCTGCAACCGCGCCTGCGCCAGCACCGCGCCGAGCGGCACGCCGGTCCACTGGCCGATCGCGCTCCACCCCTCGACGCAGTCGTGGCGGGTGATCTGCGTCCGCGCCGGCATCGCCTTCAGCTCGGCCAGCGACAGCGACAGCGGCGCGTCGACCAGCCCGCCGACGTCGAGGCGCCAGTCGGCGAAGCCCGTGTCGGCGTGGGCGCGCCACGCCGCCGAGCGCGGTTCGGTGTTGCCGTTGGTGCGAAAGCTCGGCGACATCTCGGCGGGGGCGAACTCCCGCGCCAGCGCCTCCGACCCGATCAGGCGATGCACCCGGTAGGAGAGCCACTCGCCGGTGCCGAGCACGATGTCGCGAAAGCTCGGGCTCGCCCCCAGCGCGTCGCAGCCGCCGAGCAGCAGGCCCGGCGCCGCCAGCCCCGCCCCGCGCAGCAATGCCCGCCGGCTCACCCCGCTCATCGCCGCGCCTCCGGCAGGCGGTAGCGGCCCGTTACCATCGAGCGCACCTCGTTGAATGGCCCGGCGAGCAGCACCATGGCAAGATGCACCACGACGAAGCCGACCAGCAGCCACGCGACGATGAAATGCACCGAGCGCGCGCCCTGTCGTCCGCCGAACAGGTCGAGCAGCCAGGGCGCGGCCGCGTCCATCGCCGGCGACATGGCGAGCCCCGACAGGACCATCGCCGGCAAGAGCCCGACGAGCACCGCGAGATAGGCAAGCTTCTGCAGCGTGTTGTAGTGGCGCGCCGCCTCTCCCGCCGGAAAGTCCAGGCGCGCGTGTGCCTTCACCTCTGCCCAGAGATGCCGGGGCGCGAGTTCGGCGCGGCGCGGCGCCAGGTCGCGCCACAGGTGGCCATTGACGAGGCTCGCCGCCGCATAGGCCGCGAGGCCGGCCGCCAGCACCCAGGCAAAGCTCAGGTGCCAGCGCCGCGCGAGCGCCAGGTCGTAGCCGGAGGGGATCGTCGCCCAGCCGGGAAACGCCACCGCCCAGAGCCGCCCGTCCCGGGCGCTGACGCCGAGGACGCCGGTGGTGTCCACCTCGGTCCCGCCGATGCGCAGATACCCGCGCCCCGCCGCCGCGCCGATCTCGAGCCACGCCGGATCCGCATTTGCGCCATAGGCGCCCCAGTAGAGCCGGGGGTGGGCGTTGAAGATCATCAGCCCGCTCATCAGCAGGACGACGAGCGCGCCGGCGTTCACCCAGTGCCAGAGCCGGGTCGACAGGCGATGCCGGCGGACGACCTCTCCCCCGCCGGGCGCGGGCGCGCGCTCCATCGACCGTGCTACTCGTTGTCGCTGGCGTCGCTGACCGCGGCGCCCAGCGTGCGCTCGGGGCTCTGCTTGCAGGCGGCCTGCACCGCCATCACCAGATCGTCGTTCGCCATCACCTCGGCATCGTCGCCCTGATCGACCGTCATCGTGCCGGAGGCGCTCATGCCGCCCTCGCCGGCCTCGGCCATGGAGCCGACGATCTGCATCTGCGAGTCCATGTCCATGCCGTTGAACTCGGCGCAGGACATGTCGGCGAGCGCGAGGCCGGGCACGAGGCAGGCGGCCAGGGTGAAGGCGATGTGAAGGCGGGTCATGGTTTCCCTCTCGATCAGGCGTGCCGCCTCTCGGTGCGGCCACATCCCCTGATACGGCGTCCGGCCGCGATCGGTTACGGCGAATCGACGCACGAAACGGTGATCGCCCGGAGCCGCCGGCCTCCGATCCGCCCTCCGGTCAGCTGGCGCGCGCCTGCCGCACCATCGAGGCGAGGCGCACCAGCTCCTCGTCGTGCACGCCGAGCGCCGTCAGGCCCTCGACCGTGTAGAGGAGATAGTCGAGGTTCGGCCCGCTTGACCCCTCGGCGCGGCCGATCACCTCGGCCTGCTGCTCCAGCGTGAGGCCGCCGACGTACTGCGCATGGGCGCGGTCCACGACATAGGCGACCGCCTCGACCTCGCGACCATCCGCGAGCCGCACGGGCAGCCGCCGCTCGTCGTAGGCCGAGGACACCAGTTCACGCTCGCGCAGGTAGGCGAGCACCGCCCCGGCCTGCGTGGCCGCCACCCGGAAGGCGAGGCCCTCGCACGCCGCCTCCGGCGCCTCGTCGAGCGCGAGAACCAGCCCCGGCGCCTCCGGCGTGCCGCGGTAGTGGATCGAGGTCATGCAGAACCCGCGGCGCCATCCCGCGAGGCGCGCCACCTGCCGCTCCTCGAAGTCGAAGCCGGGGCGCCAGATCAGCGAGCCATAGCCGAAGACCCAGAGATCACCCGTCGCCATCGCTGCCCTCGCGTCCGCCGCCCTTGGTGTCAACCTCGCCGTTTCCCCCTCGCGTCCCTGGTTCGGCTCGGTTAACTGGCGGGGCAAGGGGGTAGGACATGCGTGCAGTCTTGGCAATCACCGCCGTCGTCGTGGTCGCGGCACTGGCGTGGAGCGGCTTCTGGTTCTGGCAGGTGTCGCTTCGAGAGCGGGCGCTCGAGGGCTGGCTGGCAGAGCGGCGCGCGGCCGGCTGGGTCGCCGAGGCCGGCGACGTGCAGGTCACGGGCTATCCGAGCCGGGTCGATTCCTTCGTGACCGGACTCAACCTCGCCGACCCCAGTGCCGGCTGGGCGTGGAAGGCGGACGAGCTGCAGATCCTGTCGCTCGCCTACAAGCCGCACCACATCATCGCCGCACTTCCCGGCAATCAGGTCTTCTCGACGCCCTACGACACCCTCCGGCTGCACGGCGACACGTTCCGGGGCTCGGTGCTGTTCCGCCCGACGCCGCGTCTCGAACTCGACCACATGACGTTCGAGATCGGCGACATGCAGATCACCGGCGATGCCGGCTGGTCGGCGCAGGTCGGCAAGGCGATCCTCGCGACGCGGCAGTCGACCGGCGACGCCGCGCCGCCCTTTGCCCATGACCTCTCGCTCGACGTCTCCGGCCTCGCGCTGCCGCCGGAACTGATGCGCGCGCTGCGCGCCGGCAAGGTTCTGCCGGCCGAGATCGGCACGCTGTCGCTCGAATTCGATGCTGATCTTCGACCGCCCGTGGGACCGCGCGGCCGTCGAGGCCGGCCTGCCGGCGCTGAAGCAGGTGTCCGTGCGCGACCTTCACCTCGCGTGGGGCCGGCTCGACCTGCGCGCCCACGGCACCCTCGATGTCGACGCGCAGGGCTTTGCCGCCGGCCGGCTCGACATCGCGGCGACGAACTGGCGCGACATGATCGACGTGGCGGAGCAGGGGGGCATGATCGGCGCGAACATGGCCGGGACGCTGCGGGTCGGCCTCGGCCTCCTCGCGCAGATGGCAGGCAATCGCGAGTCGATCGAGATCCCGCTCGCCTTCGCCGACGGCCAGACCCGCCTCGGCCCGATCCCGATCGGCCCCGCCCCCCGGCTCGCGACCCGCTGAAGTCCCGGCGACCGCGCGCCGCCGTCGCTCCCCGGCCGGCAGCTCGCGCGACGCCGATGGTCTTCATACGGCCTTGAAACCTGGAGAGCAGTCGGTTTTCCGGCAACAGCCGGAAAACAGGCAAAAAACCATGCGCGCGCCCCGCGCGCTCCCTGTCGCGGCAAAGGCCGCGTCCCGCGCTGCGTGCCGGCTGACCGTTCGGAGAGGGGGCACCGGGCGACGTCACGGCGGGCATGAAAAGGCGAGATCGGGGGGGCCTCCCCTCAAAGGCCCCCCCGATCCGCAGCGTGCGGGTACAACGGACCCCCATCCGCGGGATCCGGCGACGCGGGACGGGTCCGGGGGCGGACCCACCATCGCCGTGGGACCCGAGAACATCCGCGTCATGCCAGACCCACGCTGACCCGCACGACCCCTCCAGGGCCTCTGTGACCCATCGGGTGCAACCGGTGCGATTTTCGTGGAGTACGATGGTTCAGGAGGGCGTTTCTGCCGCGGCCATCGACAAGACCGACATTGCAGGAAAAGGGGCCTCCCGTCAAACGGGAAGCCCCTAGACTTCAAGGTAACGAGACGGTTAGCGGCGTCAGTAGCGGTAGTGCTCGGCCTTGAACGGCCCCGTCGGCGCCACGCCTATATAGGCCGCCTGCTCGGCCGACAGCTCGGTCAGCTTCACGCCGATCTTCGCCAGATGCAGCCGCGCCACCTTCTCGTCGAGATGCTTGGGCAGGGTGTAGACCTTGTTCTCGTACTGCGAACCGCGGGTCCACAGCTCGATCTGCGCCAGCGTCTGGTTCGAGAACGACGCCGACATCACGAACGACGGATGCCCGGTGGCGTTGCCGAGGTTGAGCAGCCGGCCCTGGCTGAGCAGGATCATCCGCTTCCCGTCGGGGAAGGAGATCATGTCGACCTGGTCCTTGATGTTGGTCCACGTCAGGTTCTTCAGCTGCGCGACCTGGATCTCGTTGTCGAAGTGGCCGATGTTGCCGACGATCGCCATGTCCTTCATCGCCCGCATGTGGTCGATGGTGATGACGTCCTTGTTGCCGGTCGCGGTGATGAAGATGTCCGCCCGCGAGGCCGCGTCGTCCATGGTGACGACCTCGAAGCCGTCCATCGCCGCCTGAAGCGCGCAGATCGGGTCGACTTCCGTCACCATGACGCGCGCGCCGGCGCCGCGCAGCGAGGCGGCGGAGCCCTTGCCCACGTCGCCGTAGCCGAGCACGACGGCGGTCTTGCCCGCCATCATCACGTCGGTGCCGCGACGGATGCCGTCGACGAGGCTTTCCTTGCAGCCGTACTTGTTGTCGAACTTCGACTTCGTGACGCTGTCGTTCACGTTGATCGCCGGGAACGGCAGGCGGCCCTTCTCCATCAGGTGATAGAGCCGATGCACGCCGGTCGTCGTCTCCTCGGAGACACCCTTGATCGCGTGGCGCTGCTTCACGAACCAGCCGGGCGACGCCTTCATCCGCTTCTTGATCTGCGCGAAGAAGTATTCCGCTTCCTCGGAGTCCGGGTTCTCGATCAGGCTGGTCTCGCCCTCCTCGACCCGGGCGCCGGTCAGGATGTACATCGTGGCGTCGCCGCCGTCGTCGAGGATCATGTTCGCGCCGCCCTCGAAGTCGAAGATGCGGTCGGTGTAGGTCCAGTAGTCCTCGAGCGTCTCGCCCTTGATCGCGAACACCGGCACGCCCGACTTCGCGATCGCCGCGGCGGCATGGTCCTGGGTCGAGTAGATGTTGCACGACGCCCAGCGGACCTCGGCGCCGAGCGCGGTCAGCGTCTCGATCAGCACGGCGGTCTGGATCGTCATGTGCAGCGAGCCGGCGATGCGCGCGCCCTTCAGCGGCTGCGCGGGGCCGTATTCGGCGCGGATCGCCATGAGCCCCGGCATCTCGGTCTCGGCGATGTCGAGTTCCTTGCGGCCGAAGTCCGCGAGGTTGATGTCCCTGACGACATAGTCCCGGCTCAGTACGGCCTGATCTTCGCTCATGTCCCGGAGGTCTCCGAATGGGGTCTGTTGGGGCGCGGCTTAGCAAGATCCCGGTTGCTCCACAACCGCAGGTGCGGCAAGACCGCTGTCGGAACATCGGGAGGGCGCCGGATGGCGGCGACGGAGGGCGTGGTGACGCTCGATGCCGACCGGCCGGCGGGCTTCGACCGGGCGGTGGTCTTCGCGGCCGATGGGGCCTACCTGCGCCATGCCGCCTTCGCGGCGGCGCAGCTTGCGGCCCTGTCGCCCGGCCGGACGTTCGACATCTGCCTCTGCGGGCCGGAGATGCCGCCGGCGGTCGCGGGCCTCGCCCCGCTCGGGCTCCGGCGCTGCCGGGTCGGGACCGCGGGGATGTTCGATGGCCTCGGCCTCGACCCGAGGCGGAGCGCCGCGTCCTACCTGCGCTATGCGCTGCCGGATGCGTTCGCGGGCGCGTATCGCCGGCTGCTCTACCTCGACGCCGACGTCTTCATCCAGGGCGGGGATTTCGGCGCGCTGCTGGAGGTGGACCTCGGGCCGCATCCTCTGGGCGCGGTCCGCGACAACATGCAGTGGCGCACGCCGCGGCGGCGGACGCCGTCGTTCGCCCGGCTGGGCCTGCCGTGGGCGTCGGTGTTCAACAGCGGCATGCTGCTGATCGACGTGGCCGCCTGGCGCGAGCGGGAGGTGCTCGGGCGGATGCTCGCCTTCGGCGCCGCCCATGATCCGGCGCGGATCGGCCTCGATCAGGATCTGGTGAACGCGGTGGTACGCGGCGCCTTCGCCGAGCTGTCGCCGGTCTGGAACTGGCAATACACTTGGGCCTCGCGGCTGTTCGAGGCGCTCGACGACGCGCACGTGGTGCATTTCATCGGGCCGCGAAAGCCGTGGAGCCACGACGGCGGCGAGCTGCCGCTGCGCTTCCGGCGGGCCTATCGCGCGTTCTTCGCCGAGCACTTTCCCGAGGCGCCGGTCGGGCCGGACGGAGTGCGGCCGCTGGCGAACCGTGGATTCGTCCGGCGGATGCTGGTGAAGCACCTGCTCTCGCAGGGCAAGCTCGCGGATTATCTCGACCGATTCCCGGACGACATGACGGTGCTCGTGTGACCGGCGGCGCATCGGTCCGCCGGCGCGGCACGCGGCCGTACGAAGACCCATGGCGGGCGGAGGGAGCGGCGTGACGGCGCGGGCGTGGCAGAGGATGCTCTCGGGGCGGCGGCTCGACCTGCTCGATCCGTCGCCCTTCGACGTGGAGATCGAGGACATCGCCCACGGCCTCGCGTTCGTGGCGCGCTGGAACGGCCAGACGCATGGCGAGCATCCCTATTCGGTGGCCGAGCACTCGCTGCTGGTCGAGGATCTCTATGCGCGGATCGTGCCGAAGCCGGAGCCGAAGTGGCGGCTGGCGGCGCTGCTGCACGATGCGCCGGAATACGTGATCGGCGACATGATCTCGCCGGTGAAGGCCGCGGTCGGGCCGGGGTATGCGCTGCTCGACGCGCGGCTGGCCCGGGCGGTGCACATCCGCTTCGGGCTGCCGGCCGATCTGCCGAAGGCGGTGAAGGTGCAGATCAAGCGGGCGGACAAGGTGTCGGCCTGGCTCGAGGCGACGCAGATCGCCGGATTCTCCGCCCCGGAGGCGAACCGTTTCTTCGGAACGCCGCGCCTCGACGAGGTGGGCAGCCTGCGGCTTGCGCCGAGGCCGCCCATGGCGGTGAAGGCGGCCTTCCTCGCGCGGCACGCCGAGCTGATGGCCGCATGCTGAGCGGCCATGCCGACCGGCGGTGATAGCGCTTGACGGGCAGGCGGCGCTACACCACCTAACGGGCCAAATCCTCGGCCGCGCCCGCCGGCCCGAGCAGGAGATCTGATCGCATGGACCTGAAAGCCCCGATGCCCGCCGCGAGCCCGATCAGGGACGCGACCGAGGCGACCTTCATGGCCGACGTCGTCGAGGCTTCCGTCGAGGTGCCGGTTATCGTCGACTTCTGGGCGCCGTGGTGCGGGCCGTGCAAGACGCTGACGCCGGCGCTGGAGAAGGCGGTCACCGAGGCCAAGGGCAAGGTGCGGCTGGTCAAGGTCGATGTCGACCAGAACCAGCGGCTCGCGGCCCAGATGCGGGTGCAGTCGATCCCGGCGGTGTTCGCCTTCGTCGGCGGCCAGCCGGTCGACGGGTTCATGGGGGCGCAGTCGCCGGCGCAGATCAAGGCGTTCGTCGACCGGCTGATCGAGATGTCGGGCGGCAACGCCGGCCTCGAGGAGGCGATCGCCGCCGCCGAGGAGATGCTGGCCGAAGGGGCGGCGACCGATGCGGCGCAGACCTTCGCCGCGGTGCTGCAGGAGGACGAGACGAACCTCGCGGCGATCGGCGGGCTGGCGCGGTCGCATCTCGCGCTGGGCGAGATCGAGCAGGCAAAGGGCGTGCTCGAACTGACGCCGAAGGGCAAGGAGAGCGATCCGGCGATCGCCGCGGCGCGGGCGCAGATCGAGCTTGCCGAGGCGACGGCCGGGGCGACCGGCGAGACGGCGGAGCTGGAGGCCCGGCTGGCGGCGGATCCGTCGGACCTTCAGGCACGCTATGACCTCGCTTTGGCGCGCATCGGGGCGGGGGATTCCGTTGGCGCGATCGACGATCTGCTCGAGCTGTTCCGCCGGGACCGGGAGTGGAACGAGGGCGCGGCGAAGGCGCAGCTGTTCAAGCTCTTCGACAGCCTCGGGCCGAAGAGCGAGGCGGTACAGAAGGGGCGGCGTCGGCTGAGCTCGATGATCTTCGCCTGACGGCGCGGGAGGCCAGCGGTGCGCAAGTACAGTCTTGCCGACCTTCCCGAGACGCTCCCGGTGTTTCCGTTGCCCGGCGCGCTGCTGCTGCCGCGGGCCCGGTTGCCGCTCAATATCTTCGAGCCGCGCTATCTCGCGATGCTCGAGGACACGCTGAAGACCCCGCACCGGCTGATCGGGATGATCCAGCCGATGCTCCTGCCCGAGGGTCGCGGGCCGGGGCCGGAGCGGGAGCGGGTGGAGACCGCGCGGCTGCACCGGATCGGTTGTGCCGGGCGGGTCACGGCGTTCCAGGAGACCGATGACGGCCGCTATCTCGTCACCCTGTCCGGGGTGGCGCGCTTTCGCCTCGGCCCGGTCGAGGAGGGGTTTGCGCCGTATCTGCGGGCGCGGGCCGACTGGGCAGACTTCGAGCGCGACCTCGGGCGGGCGGAGGTCGATCCCGGGTTCGACCGTGGGGGGTTTCTCGACGTGTTGTCGCGGTTCTTCGAGGCGGCGCAGCTCTCCTCCGACTGGGAGAGCCTGAAGGAGGCGGATGCCGAGCTTCTGGTCAATTCGCTGTCGATCCTCTGTCCGTTCGATCCCGAGGAGCGGCAGGCGCTGCTCGAGGCCCCGACGCTCGCCACCCGGCGCGAGACCCTGGTGACGCTGATGGAATTCGCGCTGCGCTCCGGCGGCGATGACGGAGTCCTGCAGTGAGCGAGGAGGCATCGGTGCCGCTGACCGCGGCGGACAGGCGGATGCTCGAGGCGCTGGTCTGCCCCGTGACCCGCGGCGCGCTGGTCTACGATGCCGGTCGGCAGGAACTGGTGTCGCGCAACGCCGCGCTCGCCTTTCCGATCCGCAACGGTGTGCCGGTCATGCTGGTGAACGAGGCGCGGCCGCTGGACTGATCCCCGCGGACGCGGCCGGCTCACGGGGCCGGGCGGTGCGGTGGAGCCGACCTGGCCGTCGCGGCATGCCGCTCTGCCCATGTCGCCGCGAGCCAGCAGGCGAGTGCCCATCCGGCGCCCGCGGTCCAGCCGGCGAGAACGTCGGTCGGCCAGTGCACCCCGAGATAGACCCGGCTCACCCCGATCGCGAGCACCAGCGCGATGGCGAGGCCGAGCACGTAGGCCCGGAGCGCCCGGGTCGGCTGCACCCGGGCGACGAGGGCGGCGAGGGTCAGGTAGGTGACGGCGGCCATCATCGAGTGGCCGGAGGGAAAGCTCGTGGTGTAGGTCACCATGCCATGCGGCACGAGGTCGGGGCGCGGCCGGTCGAAGCCGTGCTTGGCGAGCGAGGACAGCGCCTGTCCGCTGCCGACCGAGGCGAGCACCACCCACATGGAGCGCCGGTCGCCCTGCAGCCAGAGAAAGCCCGCGACCGCCAGCGTGATCGCGGCAAGGATGCCGAAGCTGCCGAGCGCGGTCACGTCGCGGGTCAGCTCCTCGAGCCAGGGGGGGCCGAGCGGATCCGCCGGATCGGCGGGGTTGCGGAGCGCGAGCAGCAGCGCCTCGTCGAACGCGTGCGTGCCCCCCTCGGTCACTTCGTCGGCGATGGCGATGAAGATCCAGAGGCAGCCGGTCGCCGCGCCGAGCGCGACGAGGGTGCGCAGTTCCACCCGGTCGAGCAGCCAGCGCCAGCCGCCGAGTGCCCAGCGCGCCGGTCTCACCGGCTGTCGTCCAGCACGAAGACCCGCGACGGATGCAGCGCGCCGCCGCGCCACGTGCCGACCGCGAGCGGAACGCCGTCGCGGCTCGCCCACGCGGTCGCGCCGTCTGCGAGCCCGGCGCCGACCAGCGGCATCGGGTTGCCGTTCAGGATCCGCGTCGCCAGTGGCGCCGGACAGGCGAGCTCGGGCACGCCGGCGAGCGCGGCCTCGAGCGGCAGGAGACGCTGGCCAAGGCCCGGCTCCGCGAGATCGTCCCAGTTCGCGGCGCCGTCGAGGTCGAAGGGGCCGGTGGCGAGGCGGCGGAGCGCCGCGACGTGTCCGAAGCAGCCGAGGCGCGCCCCGAGGTCGCGGGCGATGCTGCGCACGTAGCCGCCCTTGCCGCAATCCATCTCGAAGGTCGCCGTGTCGGCGTCCATCGCGACGAGGTCGAGGCGGGCGACGCGCAGCGGGCGGGCGGCCAGGTCCAGCGTCTCACCGGCGCGGGCAAGCGCATAGGCGCGCTCGCCGTCGACCTTTACCGCCGAGACCTGCGGCGGGATCTGCAGGATGTCGCCGGTGAACGCGGGAAGTGCGGCCTCGATCGCCGCGCGCTCGGGGCGCAGCGGCGAGGTGGCGATCGCCTCGCCTTCGGCGTCGTCGGTCGTGGTGGCCGCCCCCCAGCGCACGGTGAAGCGGTAGGCCTTGGAGGCGTCCGCGATGAACGGCACCGTCTTGGTCGCCTCGCCGAAGGCGAGCGCGAGCAGCCCGGTCGCGGCCGGGTCGAGGGTGCCGGCATGACCGGCCTTCTCGGCATCGAGCGTGCGCTTGGCGCGGGCGACCGCATGCGCCGAGGTGACGCCCGCCGGCTTGTCGAGGATCAGCCAGCCATGGACCGGCCGACCGCGGCGCTTCCTGGCCATGGGATCAATCCTCGAGGTCGCGGCGCACGTCCGGCGAGCGCAGCACCTCGCGGGTGCGGTCCATCTGGTCGAAGCGAGTGTCGGCCTGGAAGGCCAGCTCCGGCGAGAAGCGCAGGTCGATGCGGTCGGTGACGAGCCGGCGCAGCTCGATGCGGTTGCGGCCGAGCGCGCGCACCACCTCTGCCGTGTTGACCCCGCCGAGCGGCAGGACGAACGCGGTCGCGTGGCGCAGGTCGGGTGCGACCTTCACCTCCGACACGGTGACGGAGACGTGTGCGAGATCCGGATCGTGCAGCTCGCCGCGCTGGAGGATCTCCGACAGGGCACGCCGGATCACCTCGCCGACGCGAAGCTGGCGCTGGCTCGGCGCGCCGCCGGAGGCGATGGGTCTTGTCTTTGCCATTCCGGTCACATCCTATCGGCGCCGCGTGGAGTCAAGGCCGCGTGGAGCCAAGGGGAGGCGCGGCATGACAGGGACGGACGCGGGCGGCATCGGGATCGCGGTCCTGGGCGTTGCCGGGCGCATGGGCCAGATGCTCGCGCGCGCGGTGATCGAGGCGCCGGGGGCGCACCTGTCCGGCGCGACCGTCCGGCCGGGCCACCCGTGGGTCGGCCAGGACCTCGGCGTCGCGATGGGCGGCCCGCCGCTCGGCGTCGTCGTCGCGGACGACCCGCTCGAGATCTTCGCCCGCAGCCAGGCGGCGCTCGACTTCACCACCCCGGCCGCGACCGTGGCGCATTCCGTGCTGGCGGCGCAGGCGCGGCTGGTCCACGTCATCGGCACCACCGGGCTGGAGCGCAGCGATCTGGAGAAGCTGGCGGCGGCCGGGCGGCACGCGGTGATCGTGCGCTCGGGCAACATGAGCGTGGGCGTGAACCTGCTGGCGGTCATGACGCGGCGGGTCGCGGCGGTGCTCGGGCCCGACTACGACATCGAGATCGTCGAGATGCACCACCGCCGCAAGGTGGACGCGCCATCGGGGACGGCGCTGATGCTCGGCGAGGCGGCGGCGGCGGGGCGCGGCGTCAACCTTGCCGACGTGACCGAATCCGGCCGTGACGGCATCACCGGCCCGCGGGCCGACGGCGCGATCGGCTTCGCCAGCCTGCGCGGCGGCGACGTGGTGGGCGAGCACGAGGTGGTCTTCGCCGGCCCGGGCGAACGCGTGGTGATCGGTCACATCGCCACCGACCGGATGCTCTTTGCCCGCGGCGCGGTGCGGGCCGCCCTCTGGGGCCAGGACCGGGCACCGGGCCAGTACAGCATGATCGACGTGCTCGGCCTGCACGATCCCGATGCCGAGGTGCCCGAGCGGTGACGACGATGCGGGCGATGCAGGTGACGGCGCTCGGGACGCCGCTGGTGCAGCGCGTGGCGCCGGTGCCCGTGCCCGGGGCCGGCGAGGTGCTGGTCCGGGTGCGGGCCTGCGGCCTCAACTTCGCCGACACGCTGATGGTGGCGGGCACGTATCAGGTGCGGCCGCCGCTGCCGTTCTCGCCCGGAGTCGAGGTGGCGGGCGTGGTCGAGGCGCCGGGCGGGGCGCGGCTGGCGGCCGGCACGCGGGTCGCGGCCTACGTCGGCCACGGCGGGCTCGCGGAGTATGTGGCGGTGCCGGAAGCGCGCTGCGCGGTGATCCCGGACGGGATGCCCGACAGCGTCGCCGCGGGCTTCCTCGTCGCCTATGGCACCAGCCACATCGCCCTCGCCTGGGCGGCGAAGCTCCGGCCGGGCGAGACGCTGCTGGTGCTCGGCGCGTCCGGCGGCGTCGGGCTGACGGCGGTCGAGCTTGGCGCGCGGATGGGCGCGCGGGTGGTCGCAGTGGCGCGCGGGCCTGAACGGCTTCGGATCGCCGGCCGGGCCGGCGCCGCGGTGCTGCTCGACGCCGATGCTGACATCCGCGCCGAGGTGAAGGCGCTGGGCGGGGCGGATGTGGTCTACGATCCGGTCGGCGGAACGCTGGCGGAGGCCGCGCTGCGCGCCACGCGGGCGCGGGCGCGCATCCTGCCGATCGGCTTTGCCAGCGGCGGCGTGCCGCAGTACCCGGCGAACCTGTTGCTGGTGAAGGATCTGAGCGTCTTCGGCGTGCATTTCGGCGCGTGGGCGGAGCATTCGCCCGGCGCGGTGGCGGCGAGCTTCGAGACGCTGTTCGCCTGGTGGCGCCTCGGCCGGCTCGCGCCGCATGTCAGCCACAGGCTGCCGTTGTCCGGGGCCGAGGCGGGCCTCGACCTGCTGCGCCGGCGGGAGGCGACGGGCAAGGTGGTGGTGGAGATCGGCGGGTAGGGGCGTCCGCGGGAACGCCGTCACATGCTCCAGCGGTAGAGCCAGAATCTCCGACGCCTTCACGCCCTCGCTTTCCAGCCAGAGCCGGAATTCCGCCGATTTCGCCTCGCCGGGAACGAAGTGGAAGCCGACCCGCGCCGTGTCCGTATCGGGCAGCGGAATGACGCTGAGGCCCTTGATCTCGCCCGACGTCACCTCGATCCGCGGCGTCAGGTCGGTGAGCGCGATGTCGCCGAGGTCGAAGTCGACGACGAACACCCGCTCGCGGGTGTCGAGGATCGAGATGCCGCTCCGGGTGGCGATCACGGTGGCGAGCGGCAGCTCCTCTTCCTGCACGTATCCCCAGGTCAGGCGATAGGAGAGATCGAGCTCGCTCCCCTCCTTCAGCGGCGTCTCCGGCCGCCAGAAGGCGACGATGTTGTCGGCGAACTCGTCGCCGGAGGGGATCTCCACCAGCATGACGAAGCCCTTGCCCCAGCCTTCGCCCGGCTCCACCCAGGCGCTCGGCCGCTTCTCGTAGTGGGTTTCCGCATCCTCGTAGTCCGAGAAGTTGCGCGCCCGCTGGATCAGGCCGAACGAGCGCGGGTTCTCGTCGGAGAACGCCGAGGTCTCGATGGCCGGCGGGTTGCGCAGCGGCCGCCACAGCCGCTCGCCGGAGCCGTTCACCATGCGCAGGCCGTCGCTGTCGTGCACGGCGTTGCGGAAGTCGTCGATCCCGGTGCGCCCCTCCGGTCCGAAGAAGTACATCGAGGTCAGCGGCGCGATGCCGAGCGAGCCGATGTCGCGCCGCGGGAACAGCGCCACGCGCAGCTGCATCACCGTCTCGCGGCCGGGCTCGATCGAGAAGTCGTAGGCCCCCGCCACGCTGTCGCTGTCGAGCAGTGCCGAGAGGCGCAGCACCCGGTCGTCCGGGCCGGGCTGTTCGATCCAGAAGCGGGTGAAGATCGGGAACTCCTCCGGGTCCGGTCCGCCGGTGCCGATGGCAAGCCCGCGCGCCGACAGGCCATAGACGGTATCGCGCGCCACGGCCCGGAAATAGCTCGCGCCCTGGAACACCGCGAACTCGTCCCAGACGCCGGGGCGGTTCACCGGATGCCGGAAGCGCACGCCGGAAAAGCCCATGTCGGCGCCGAGCCCCGCGGGCGCCCGGCCGTCCGGGTAGGGGAAATAGCTCGGGTGAAACGCGAAGAAGTCGGTGGAGAACGCCACCGGCTGCACCTGTCCGTCGGTGACGACGTTGATCTCGATCTTGTCCTGGTACGAGAAGCCCGGCGGCAGCAGCTCGGCCTGGAAACCGCCGCCCTGAAACAGCCGCTTGTCGTCGCGGAACCGGATCGCCCGATACTGGTCATATTTCAGGTCGGCGAACGGCTCGCTCAGCTTCATCATCGGGCGCGTGTAGGGCTTGCCCGCCGCTTCGCGCGCGAGGGCGATGACACTGTCGAAGCTGAAGGGCTTCGGCGCGTCCTGCGCTTCCGCTGCGGTTGCGAAGAGAGGAAGCCGCGTGCCCGCGAGGCCGAGAACGAAGGCTTCGAGCAGGGTGCGGCGATCCATGTTTCGTCCTTGCGTCCGAGGGGGTTGCTGGGGAAGCCTCTCCTTACGTCGCCGGGCGCCCCGCCTCAAGGGGGGCTTCGGTCACGAACGCGACTGCACGCCCGCCAACGCAGACGCACCCGTCTGTCGCGCCCTCCCACCGATGCTCCGGCCGTGTGGGCAGGCGAAAGTCGATCGTGTCCGCCGTCCGGTTGAACAGGAGCGCCACCCGCGCCCCGTCGCGGGCGAGCAGCATGGCGAGCGTTCCGCCGTGCTGCGCCTCCCAGTCGGCTGGCGCCATCGGCGTTCCCGCGGGCGTGAGCCACACGACATCCGGCGGCTCGCCGGCGCCGGTCAGCAGCTCGGGCCCGGCAATCGCCGGAGTTGCCCGCCGCGCCGCCGCAAGCCGGCCGGCGAAGGCCTCGAGCGCCTGGTCGCGCCCCTGCCAGTCCAGCCAGGTGATCGGGTTGTCCTGGGCGTACGCGTTGTTGTTGCCGCCCTGGCTGCGCCCGAACTCGTCGCCGGCGGTGAGCATGACCGTGCCGCGCGAGGCGAGCAGCGTCGCGAGCAGCGCCTCGACATCGCGGCGGCGGGCGGCGAGGACGCGGGCGTCGTCGGTCGGCCCTTCCGGTCCGTGGTTCCACGACAGGTTCTCGCCGTGGCCGTCGCGGTTCTCCTCGCCGTTCGCCTCGTTGTGCTTGTGGGCGTAGGCAACGAGGTCGGCCAGGCTGAAGCCGTCGTGCGCGGCGATGAAGTTGACGCTGCGGCTCGACGGCGGGGCGAAGACGTCGGACGATCCGGCCACCGCCGTCGCCATCTCGCCCAGCATGTGCGTGTCGCCGCGCCAGAACCGCCGCACCCGGTCGCGGTAGCGGTCATTCCACTCCAGCCAGCCGTCGGGAAAGTTGCCGAGCTGATAGCCGCCGGGGCCGATGTCCCACGGCTCGGCGATCATCACCCGGTCGGCGAGCAGCGGATCGGCCGCCATCTCGTCGAACAGCGCCGCGTCGCGCCGGAAGCCGCCCGCGTCGCGTCCGAGGATCGGAGCAAGGTCGAAGCGGAAGCCGTCGACCCCGGCCTGTCCGACGAAATGCCGGAGCGTGTCGAGGATCAGCCGGCTCGTCATCGGATGCTCGCAGGCGAGCGTGTTGCCGGTGCCGGCGTCGTTCACCAGCGTCCCGTCGGTCAGGTGGCGGAAGTAGGTGGCGCTGTCGAGGCCGCGCAGGCTGAGGGTCGGTCCGAACTGGTCGCTCTCGCCGGTGTGGTTGAACACCACGTCGAGGATCGTGCCGATCCCGGCCGCGCGCAACGTGGCGACCGTCGCCGCCAGCTCGCCGATGCCGCCGGGGCAGAGCCGCGGGTCGAGCGCCATGAACGCGACGGGATTGTAGCCCCAGCCGTTCGTCAGCCCGAGCGGCCCGAGGTGGCGCTCGTCGATCCACGCGGTGATCGGCATCAGCTCCACCGCGTCGACGCCAAGCCGCGTCAGGTGGTCGAGCACCGCCGGATGCGCCAGCGCCCCCACCGTGCCGCGCAGCGCCTCGGGCACCTCGGGGTGCAGCTTGGTGAACGGCCGCACCGGCACCTCGTAGATCAGCCCGCCGGGCCGGAACACCGGCGGCGGGGCCGGCGCGAGGTCGGGCAGGGCGGTCACCACCGCCTTCGGCATCAGCGCGGCGGTGTCGATCCCGTCGCGCCGCGGCGCGGCCAGCCGCGCGTCGTAGTGGAACGGCCCGTCGAGGGCGACGGCATAGGGATCGACCAGCAGCTTGGCCGGATCGAAGCGCAGGCCCCGCTCCGGGTCGAACGGCCCGTCGGCGCGCAGCCCGTAGCGCGTGCCGGGGCCCGCGTCCTTGACCGTGGTCGAGAACAGCCCGAAGGCGCCGCGGCGCATCGCGATGCGCCGCTCGCTGCCGCCTTCGAACAGGCAGAGCCACACCCGCTCGGCGTTCGCCGACCACGTGGCGAACCGCGTGCCGTCCGGTCCGGGCGTGGCGCCGAACGGCTTCGGGAACGGAGACGGGCTCAGGTGACGACGTCCGGCTCGGAACGGCCGGTCCTCTCCTTGATCTGCGCCAGCGTCTCGGCCGCGGCGATGAGATCGGCCAGCGCGTCCGAAACCGCGAGGTCGAGCGCCCCGGTCGGCGGCTCGTAGGCCTCGATGTAGACGCGCAGCGTCGCCCCGGAGGTGCCGGTGCCGGACAGGCGGAAGACGACGCGGCTGCCGCCCTCGAACAGGACGCGGATGCCCTGCTTCGCGGAGGTCGAGCCGTCGACCGGATCGTGGTAGGCGAAATCGTCCGCCGCCGCGACGGTGAGCGGCCCGACCTTCGTCCCCGGCAGGCTGGCGAGCCTGGCCCGCAGCGCGTCGACGAGCCCGTTGGCCGCGTCGGAGTCGATCCCCTCGTAGTCGTGGCGGGCGTAGTAGTTGCGCCCGTACTCGCGCCAGTGCGCTTCGGCGATCGCCTTCGCCGGCTCCTTGCGGGCCGCGAGGATGTTGAGCCAGAGCAGCACCGCCCAGAGGCCATCCTTCTCGCGGACGTGGTTCGAGCCGGTGCCGGCGCTCTCCTCGCCGCAGATCGTCGCCATGCCGGCGTCGAGCAGGTTGCCGAAGAACTTCCAGCCCGTCGGAGTCTCGTAGATGCCGATCCCGAGCTTCTCCGCCACCCGGTCGGCGGCGGCGCTGGTCGGCATCGAGCGGGCGATGCCCGCGAGCCCGGCGGCATAGCCCGGGGCGAGGTGCGCGTTCGCGGCCAGCATCGCGAGGCTGTCCGACGGAGTGATGAAGATGCCGCGGCCGATGATGAGGTTGCGGTCGCCGTCCCCGTCCGAGGCGGCGCCGAAGTCCGGCGCGTCCGGCGCCATCATGTCGTCGTAGAGCGCCTTGGCGTGCACGAGGTTCGGGTCGGGGTGGTGGCCGCCGAAGTCGGGCAGGGGGGTGCCGTTGCGCACCGTGCCCCTGGCGGCGCCGAGCCGGCCCTCGAGGATTTCCGTGGCATAGGGCCCGGTGATCGCCGACATCGCGTCGAAGGCCATGCGGAAGCCGCCGGCGAACATCGCCTTGATCGCCGGAAAGTCGAACAGCGTCTCCATCAGCGCGGCATAGTCCGCCACCGGGTCGATCACCTCGACGGTCATCGCGCCAAGCGGCTGCACCCCGGGCCTGTCGAGGTCGAGGTCGGGCACGTCGAGGATGCGATAGTCCTCGATCTCCTTCGTGCGCTCGAAGATCGCCTCGGTGATCCGCTCCGGTGCGGGGCCGCCGTTGCCGGTGTTGTACTTGATGCCGAAGTCTTCGGTCGGCCCGCCCGGGTTGTGGCTCGCCGACAGGATGATGCCGCCGAAGGCGCGATGCTGCCGGATGACGTTGGAGGCCGCCGGCGTCGAGAGCAGCCCGCCGCGGCCGACCAGCACCCGCCCGAACCCGTTCGCCGCCGCCATCTTCAGCGCGATCTGGATCACCTCGCGATTGAAGAAGCGTCCGTCGCCGCCGATCACCAGCGTCTTGCCCCCGAAACCCTCGAGGCTGTCGAAGATCGACTGGAGGAAGTTCTGCACGTAGTTCGGCTGCTGGAAGTGCGGCACCTTCTTGCGCAGGCCCGAGGTGCCGGGCTTCTGGTCGGTGTAGGGTTTCGTCGCGACGATCTTGATTGGCGGCGTCATGCGGCGGGTCCTTCGGGCAGGAGAGAGGCGTAGAGGTCGGCATAGAGCCGGGCGCTGCGGTCCCACGACACATCCGCCGCCATCGCCTGACGCTGGATCATCGCCCAGGTCTCGGGCTGGCGCATCAGCGCGAAGGTCCGGCGGATGCCGTGGCGCAGACCGCCCGCGTCGACCGGCTGGAACTGCACGCCGGTGGCGACGCCGGCGTTGATCGCGGCGATGTTGGCGTCGATCACGGTATCGGCGAGGCCGCCGACGCGCGACACCACCGGGATGCAGCCGTAGCGCAGGCCGCAGAGCTGGGTCAGGCCGCAGGGCTCGAAGCGCGAGGGGATGAGAATGGCGTCGGCGCCGCCCTGCATCACGTGGGCCAGTGCCTCGTCATAGCCGATACGCACGCCGATTTCGGCCCGGATGCGCCGCGGCAAGGGTGAGGAACGCCGCTTCGAGCGCGGGATCGCCGGTGCCGAGCACCGCCAGCCGGCCGCCCTGCATCAGCAGCTCGTCGGACGCCTCGACCAGCAGGTCGATGCCCTTCTGCCCGGTCAGCCGGCTGATGACGACGAAAAGCGGCGTGCCGTCCGCGTCGAGGTGGAACGACTGCTCCACCGCCTTGCGATTGACCTTGCGCCCCTCGGTGTCGTCCGCACTGAACCGGGCGGCGAGCAGCGGGTCGGTCGCCGGGTTCCAGGCGCGGGCGTCGATGCCGTTGACGATGCCGGTCAGCGCGCCGGCGCGGGCGCCGATCAACCCGTCGAGGCCCATGCCGCCGCCCGGCGTGGCGATCTCCTCGGCGTAGGTCGGGCTGACCGTGGTGAGCGCGGTGGCGTTGGCGAGCCCGGCCTTCAGGAAGCCGACCCCGCCGTAGTACTCCACCCCGTCGAGCGCGAACGCCTGCGGCGGCAGGTCGAGCCAGCTGAACACATGGGCGGGGAAGTACCCCTGGAACGCGAGGTTGTGGACGGTCAGGATCGACGGGACCGGGATGCCGTAGAACCGCAGGTAGGCCGGCACCAGCCCCGCCTGCCAGTCGTGCGCATGCACGAGGTCGGGCTTGAACGTCGGCAGGCTGCCCGCCGCCACTTCCGCGGCCGCCTTGGCAAACGCGGCGAAGCGGCGCCAGTTGTCGACGTAGTCGCCATCCGGCCCGCCATACGGCCCCGCCGCCCGGTCGTAGAGTTCCGGCGCGTCGAGGACGAGCAGGTCGAGGCCCGCGGCCTCGGCCGACAGGATGCGGGCCCGCGTCCCGAGCAGCGAGGGGAACTCGGAGACGGACTGCCAGGCGCCGCCGAGCTTGGCCAGCACGCCCGGATAGCCGGGCAGGAACGTGCGCACGTCGATGCCCTGCCGCCCCAGCGCGGGGGGCAGGGCGCCGGCGACATCGGCGAGCCCGCCGGTCTTGACCAGCGGGTAGGCTTCCGACGTGACGGAGAGGATCCGCATCACGCGTCGAGCGCGTCGATCATCGGCTGGGTGATGAGGCACACCCCGGACTCGGTGCGGCGGAACCGCCTGCCGTCCAGCTCCGGGTCTTCGCCCACCACCAAGCCCCTGGGGATCCGCACGCCGCGGTCCAGAACCACCTTCGAGAGCCGGGCATTCCGGCCGATATCGCATTCGGGCAAGACCACCGCCTCCTCAAGCTTGGCATAGGAGTGCACCCGGACGCCGGTAAAGAGCAAGCTTCGCTTGAGCGCCGCCCCCGAGATGATGCAGTCGCCCGAGACGAGGCTCGAGATCGCCTCGCCGCGCCGCCCCGCGCTGTCGTGGACGAACTTCGCCGGCGGCTTGATCTCGGCATAGGTCCAGATCGGCCAGCTCGTTTCGTAGAGGTCGAGGCTCGGGGATGACGTCGGTCAGGTCGAGGTTCGCTTCCCAGTACGCATCCACCGTGCCGACGTCGCGCCAGTACGCCACGCCCTCCCGGCTCGACCGCACGCACGAGGTCGAGAAGCGGTGCGCCACCGCCTTGCCGTGCTTGACGACGTAGGGGATGAGATCATGCCCGAAATCCCGGCTCGATCCGGGCAGCTCTGCGTCGCGCCGCAGCAGGTCGGCGAGGAACTTCGTGCGGAACACGTAGATGCCCATCGAGGCCAGCGCGAGATCCGGCTGGCCGGGGATCCCCGGGGGATCGGCGGGCTTCTCGAGGAACGAGGTGATGACGTCCTTCTCGTCGACATGCATCACGCCGAACGCCACCGCGTCCATCCGCGGCACCTCGAGGCAGCCGATGGTCACGTCGGCGCCCTGTTCCACGTGCTGCTGCAGCATCAGCTCGTAGTCCATCTTGTAGATATGATCCCCGGCGAGGATCACCATGAACTCCGGCTCGTAATCCGTTATGATGTCGAGGTTCTGATAGACCGCATCGGCCGTGCCCTCGTACCACTGCGTCTCGCTCACGCGCTGGCTGGCGGGCAGGATGTCGAAGCTCTCGTTGCGCTCCGGCCGGAAGAAGTCCCAGCCGCGCTGCAGGTGGCGGATCAGGCTGTGCGCCTTGTACTGCGTCGCGACGCCGATCCGCCGGATGCCGGAATTGAGCGCGTTCGACAGCGCGAAGTCGATGATCCGCGTCTTGCCGCCGAAGTAGACGGCGGGCTTGGCGCGCCGGTCCGTCAGCTCCTTCAGCCGGCTGCCGCGTCCGCCGGCCAGCACATAGGCCATGGCGTCGCGTGCGAGCGGCCCTGAACGTCTGTCAGCCAAGATACTCCCCCTTCGTTTCTTCGGTCGCCTCAAGCGCCCGTGTCAAGCTTCAGCCAGATCGTTGCGAGGGGCGGCAGGGTCACGATGGCCTGCACCCGGCCGTCCGCGTCCTGCGCGTCGACCCCCCCCATGTTGCCGACGCTCGAGCCGCCGTAGTGGCCGGCGTCGGTGTTCATGAGCTCGGTCCAGCGCCCGGCGACCGGCAGCGGCACCGCGTACCCGGTGCGCGGCACCGGCGTGAAATTGGAGATCACCGCGACCGGCGGTTGCCCCGGCGCCTTGCGCAGCCACGCATAGACCGAATTCTGCGCATCGTCCGCGATCAGCCACTCGAAGCCGTCGCCCTCGCAGTCGCGCTGATGCAGCGCCGGCGTGTCGCGGTAGAGATGATTGAGGTCGCGCACCAGGCTCTGCACCCCGCGGTGCGGCTCGAGGTCGAGCTGCCACCAGTCGAGGCCGCGCGCCTCGGTCCATTCGGCGCCCTGCGCGAACTCCTGACCCATGAACAGGAGCTTCTTGCCCGGATATCCCCACATGAAGGCATAGTACGCCCGCAGGTTCGCGAACTTCTGCCAGCCGTCGCCAGTCATCTTGGCGATCAGGCTGCCCTTGCCGTGCACCACCTCGTCGTGGCTGAGCGGCAGCACGAAATTCTCGCTGTAGGCGTAGAGCAGGCCGAAGGTCAGCTCGTTGTGGTGAAACTGCCGGTACACCGGCTCGCGCGCCATGTACTGCAGCGTGTCGTGCATCCAGCCCATGTTCCACTTGAAGCCGAAGCCGAGGCCGCCGTCGTAGACCGGCGCCGAGACCTTGGGCCACGAGGTCGACTCCTCGGCGATCGTCATCCGGCCCGGATGCTTGCCGTAGACCGCGCGGTTGGTCGCACGCAGGAACTCCACCGCCTCGAGATTCTCGCGGCCGCCGTACTGGTTCGGCACCCACTCGCCTTCCTTGCGCGAGTAGTCGAGGTACAGCATCGAGGCCACCGCGTCGACGCGCAGCCCGTCGATGTGATACTTTTCAGACCAGTAGAGGGCGTTATTCAACAGATACGAGAACACCTCCTGCCGGCCGAAGTTGTAGATCGCGGTGTTCCAGTCGGGATGGAATCCCTGCCGGGGGTCGGCGTGCTCGTAGAGCGCGGTGCCGTCGAACTGCGCCAGTCCGTGCGCGTCGGTCGGGAAGTGCGCGGGCACCCAGTCGAGCAGGACTCCGATCCCGGCCTTGTGCGCTCCGTCGACGAAGCGGGCAAATCCCTCCGGCGGGCCGAAGCGCGCGGACGGCGCGTAGAGGCCCGTGGTCTGGTAGCCCCACGACGGATCATAGGGGTGCTCGCTGATCGGCAGGAACTCGATGTGGGTGAAGCCCATCTCGACGACATAGGGGATGAGCTGGTCGGCCAGCTCGTCCCACGACAGGAACCCCTCGCCGTCGGGCCGCCGCCACGAGCCCGCGTGCACCTCGTAGATCGAGATCGGCATCCGCCGCACGTCGGCCTCGGCCCAGAACGCGCGGTGCGCCGCGTCCTGCCAGTCGTGCTGCAACTCCGCCGCCACCACGGAGGCGGTGGCGGGCCGCAATTCCGAGGCGCGGGCGAAGGGGTCGGCCTTCAGCGGCAGCAGGTTGCCGTCCGGCCCCACCAGCTCGAACTTGTAGTGCGCGCCCACGCCCGCGTCCGGCAGGAAGATCTCCCAGATCCCGGTGTCCCGACGCAGCCGCATGACGTGCCGCCGGCCGTCCCACGCGTTGAAGTCGCCGATGACGCTCACCCGCTGCGCGTTGGGCGCCCAGACGGCGAAATGCACGCCCTCCGCGCCCTCGTGGGTCAGCGGGTGCGCGCCCATCCGGTCGAACAGCCGCAGGTGGCTGCCTTCGCGGATATAGTAGTCGTCCATCGGCCCGAGCACCGGGCCGAAGGAGTAGGGGTCCGTCACCCACCAGGTGCCCCCGGCGTTCGTCGCCCGATAGCGCAGCGGCGCCCGTTGCTTCAGCGCCAGCGGCCCCTCGAAGAAGCCGGCGTCATGCCGGCGCTCGAGCGTGCCCAGCTCGTCGCCGGACAGGCTGAACGCGGTCAGTTCCTCCGCGCCCTCGACGAACGCGCGGGCTACCAGCTTGCGGCCGACCGCGTGCAGGCCGAGCACGGCAAAGGGGTCGGCATGCCGGCCGGCGACAATCGCGTCGATCGCAGCCATGTCGACGCCGCCGGCCTTGCGCCGGCCTGGCTCCGCAACTTCCCTCACCAATGCCATCCCCTCCCCAAGGTATGGTCCTCGCGTCAGTCGACCCCGGGCGTGATGCCCCAGATCTCCGTCGCGTATTGTCGTATCGTGCGGTCGGACGAGAACCAGCCCATCCGCGCCGTGTTCAGGATCGCCTTCTCCCACCACAGCGACGGATCGGACCAGAGCGTGTCCACCTGGCGCTGGGCCGCGGTGTAGGAGTCGAAGTCCGACGCCACCATGAACCAGTCGTGTTCGTAGAGCCCGCCGATCAGCCCGGCGTAGCGGTTCGGATCGTCCGGCGAGAACACGCCCCCGGCGATCGCCTGCAGGGCCTGGCTCAGCTCGGGCGACGCTTCGATCACCTTGCGCGGATCATGGCCGTTGTTGCGGCGCTCCTCGACCTCGGTGTCGGTCAGGCCGAAGATCACGATGTTCTCCGGCCCCACCGCCTCGCGGATCTCCACGTTGGCGCCGTCGAGCGTACCGATGGTAAGCGCGCCGTTCAGGGCGAACTTCATGTTGCCGGTGCCCGACGCCTCCATGCCGGCCGTCGAGATCTGTTCCGACAGGTCGGCCGCCGGCACCAGCATCTCGGCCATGCTGACGTTGTAGTTGGGCAGGAACACGACCTTCAGCACGCTCCGCACGATGGGGTTCGAGTTGATGACCCGCGCCACGTCGTTCGCCAGTTTGATGACCAGCTTGGCGTTGTGGTAGGTGGGCGCCGCCTTTCCGGCAAAGATCTTGACGCGCGGCACCCAGTTCAGTTCCGGGTGCGTGCGGATCTGGTCGTAGAGCGCCACTGCCTCGATGATGTTGAGCAACTGGCGCTTGTATTCGTGAATGCGCTTGACCTGGATGTCGAAGAGCGCGTTCGGGTCGATGCGGATGCCCATCCGGTCGCGCACCATGTCGGCGAGCGCGTCCTTGTTCTGCCGCTTCACCCGCGCGAAGGCGTCCTGGAAGCTCGGGTCCTTGGCGTAGGGCTCGAGGTCGCGCAGCCGCTCGATGTCGTCGAGGAAGGCCGGCCCGATGGTGTCGGTGATGAGCCCGGTCAGCCCGGGATTGCACTGGAACAGCCAGCGCCGCTGCGTGATGCCGTTGGTCTTGTTGTTGATCCGCTCCGGGAACATCCGGTGCAGATCCTTGAACACCGTGACCTTCAGCAGCTCGGAGTGCATCGCCGCCACGCCGTTGACGGCGTGCGCGCCGACGAACGCGAGGTTGCCCATGCGCACCCGCCGCTCGCCCGACTCGTCGATCAGGCTGATCGAGCGGATCTCGTCGTCGGTCATCGTGTGATCGTTGCGCGCCGCCTTGAGCAGGCGGGCGTTGATCTCGTAGATGATCTGCATGTGCCGCGGCAGCAGCCGCTCGAACAGCGGCACCGGCCAGCTCTCCAGCGCCTCGGGCAGCAGCGTGTGGTTGGTATAGCCGATCGTCCCGACCGTCAGCTGCCAGGCGTCGTCGAATTCGATCTCGTGGACATCCATCAGGAGCCGCATCAGCTCCGCCACGCAGACCGCCGGGTGCGTGTCGTTGAGCTGCACCGCCACCTTGTCCGGCAGGTTGTCGAACCGGCCGTACTGCTGCATGTGCCGGCGCAGGATGTCCTGCAGCGACGCGGACGAGAAGAAGTATTCCTGCCGGAGCCGCAGCTCCTGCCCGGCCGGCGAGGCGTCGGCGGGATAGAGCACCCGCGTCAGCGCGTCCGCCCGGTTGCTTTCGGTGAGCGAGCCGATGTGGTCGCCGGCGTTGAACGCGTCGAGCCGGATCGGGTCGATCGGATCGGCCTTCCACAGGCGGAGCGTGTTGACCCGCGCCCCGCGCCAGCCGACCACCGGCGTGTCGTAGGCCGTCGCCGTGACGCGCTCCTGCGGATGCCAGGTGTAGCGCTCGGACTTGCCGTTCGCCTCGCGGTACTCGACCCGCCCGCCGAAGCCGATGGCATAGGCCGCCTCGCGCCGGTCGAACTCCCACGGGTTGCCGTGCTCGAGCCAGATCTCCGGCATCTCCGCCTGCCAGCCGTCGAGGATCTCCTGCCGGAACAGCCCGTGGCGATAGCGGATGCCATAACCATAGGCCGGCACGCCCACCGTCGCCATGCTCTCCATGAAACACGCCGCCAGCCGCCCGAGGCCGCCGTTGCCGAGCGCCGCGTCGGCTTCGAGCGCCGCGATCTCGTCGAAGTCGACGTCGAGCAGCTTCAGCGCATCGCGCATGGTATCGAGCAGCCCGAGGTTGGCGAGCGCGTCGCGCATCAGCCGCCCGATCAGGAACTCGAGGCTGAGGTAATAGACCCGCTTGTCGCCCTCGAGGTAGGTCTGGCGCGTGGCGTTCATCCAGTACTCGATCGCCCGGTCGCGGGTGACGAGCACGGCCGCCTGCAGCCAGTCGTGCGGCTTGGCGACCTTCGGATCCTTTCCGACCCGGTAGGTCAGCCGGTCGACGACCTCCTTCGCGAGGGTGTTCGGGTCTTCAAACTCGGGGCGGGGGGCGGGCAACGCCTGAAGGGGGGGGGTCATCTGGGGTCCCTGGCCTGATACGGGGCGAGATCGGGGGTCTTCATGGACCGAAGCGCTCTCCGGCGCCCTCGATCCGCATGGTCTCGTAATGCGCTCCTCCCCGGCGCGACGCCCGACCTAAGCCCGTTTTTCGCCGCCGATCAAGGGCCAGCGCGATTGCCGCGCCGGCCCCCGTCCGCGCGTCTACTCGACGCCCCAGATCTTGCGATAGACCTCGCGGTAGCCGTTGTCCGGGTCGAACACGTTCTGCGGCCCGCCGTCGAAGGCAATGTTTTCCGCCGTCACCAGATGGATGCCCGAGACATACCCCGACCAGGGCTCGCCGGCGAAGGCCCGGTTCAGCTCGTCGACCAGCTGCCAGCCCTGCTCCTGCAGCGGCTCCGGCACGGTGGCCATCTGGTACTGCCCCGAGCGGATCCGCTGGAACGCCGACTCCGACCCGTCGCCCGCCGAGATATTGTGCGGCGGATCCCCTCCGTCGATCCCCGCGCTCGCCAGCGACGGTCCCATGAAGTCGTAGTAGAGATCGTTCACCGCCAGCGAATACGTCCACTTCGCCCCGAACCGCTGCAAGAGCGAGGTGGTGAGCTGCGGCATCCGGCTCGACGCCTCGGTCATCGGCGAGTCCTCGAGCACCAGCACCTCGCAGCCGGGGCAGCCGTCCTTGACCGCCTTCTCCATCATCCGCGCCTTGCCGATGGCCATCTCGTAGTTCGAGTCGCCGAAGATCACCACGCCCGCCTTGCCGCCGGAATCGACGATGGCGAGGTCCGCCGCCGTCTGCGCCACGTCGGAGATCCGGGTGTTGACGTTGGCGAACATGCCGGTCTTCGGGTCCGGCCCCGGCTCGATCGTCGCGTGCCAGCCGACGAACGGGATCCCCGCCTCCTTCACCTGCTCCAGCGCGGCGTTCTGCTCGACCGCATCGAACCCGCCGACGACGATCCCGTCCGGGTGCAGCGCCACCGCCTGGCTCATCGCCGCCGTGCGCGCCGAGATGTCGCCGTGCCCGTCGAGCACGCGCAGTTCCCAGCCGATCGCCTTGGCCGCCTCGGCGACGCCGCGCGACACGCCCTCGGTGCCGCCGTTGCGCAGGTCGCCCGCGACGTAGATGATCGTCTTGCCCTTGGCCGCCTTCGGCCCCGTCGTCGGGCCGTCCCACTGCCCGGCCCGCGCCGTCGCCGTCTCGATGCGCGCCTTCGCCGCCGCCAGCGGATCGTCCTCCGCCCAGGCCGTGCCCGCACTCACCACCGCCACCGTGGCGAGCAGCGCCGCCAGTCCCGTCAGTTTCATTGCAGTCCTCCCTGTGCCGGTGTCTTGTCCGGCGAGCGGGCCTCCGGCACCCGCGTCGCCGCCATGCGCTTGCGCTGCGCATATCCCGCGATGCCGATCGCCACGAGCAGCGTCAGCCCGTTGAACATCGGCTCCACCCAGAACGACCCGCCCATCTGCTGGATCCCGGAGATGCCGATCGCGAGGATGATGACCCCGACGATCGTGCCCCAGACGTTTACCCGGCCGGGCTTGATCGTCGTCGACCCGAGAAACGCGCCCACCAGCGCCGGCAGCAGGAACTCGAGCCCGACGCTCGCCTGCCCGATCCGGAGCTTCGCCGCCAGGATCACCCCCGCCGCCGCGGTCAGCGTGCCGGAGGCGACGAACGCGGCGATGGTGTAGCGCCGGACCGGGATGCCGTTCAGCGCCGCCGCCTTGGGATTGGCGCCGATGGCATAGAGGTATCGCCCCACCGGCAGGTACTCGAGCACGAACCACATGACGACGGCGAGGGCGAGCACGTAGAACCCCGTCACCGGCACGCCGGCGACGCGCAGCGTGTTGAGCTTGAAGAACCCGTCCGGCAGCGTGCCGATGATCTGCCGCCCGTCGGAATGCCACATCGCCAGTGCGTAGAGCACCGTGCCCATGCCGAGCGTGGCGATGAAGCTGTCGATCTGCGCCACCTCGACCAGCAGCCCGTTCAGGAACCCGACCAGCGCCCCGAGACCGAGCACGATCAGCGCCGCCACGGGCCAGGGCACGCCGTACCAGACCTGCAGGCTGATCGCGAGGATATGCCAGAGCACGATGCCATAGCCCACCGTCAGGTCGATCTTGCCCGTCACCATCGGGATCATCACCGCGAGCGACAGGATGGCGATGATCGCCTTGTCCGCCACGATCGAGCGCAGGTTCAGCAGCGTCGGAAAGGTCTGCGGCAGCAGCAGCGAGAAGAACAGCGCAAGCAGGACCGTCAGGATCACCAGCCCGTAGACCGGCAGCAGCCGCGCGATCCGGGCACCGCCGGAAAGGCCCGCAAGCTCCGCCCGCGTCGGCTCCAGCGCCTCGGACTTGACCGAATTGACCGACATGCCCGGGTCCCCCTCACGCCGCCGCTGTGGTGGAGGCCGCGGTGATGACCGCCTCCGTGGTCAGCGCCGGCCCGGTCAGCTCGGCGACGATGCGCCCGCGGCTGAACACCAGCGCCCGGTGGCAGATCTGCGCCACCTCCTCGAAATCGGTCGAGACGACGATGACGCCCAGACCCTCGTCGAGCGCCCGCGCCATCAGCCCGTAGATCTCGGCCTTTGCGCCCACGTCGACGCCCGCGGTCGGATCCTCGCAGATCAGCAGCCTGCGCCCCGTGGCGAGCCAGCGCGCCACCACCACCTTCTGCTGGTTGCCGCCTGACAGCGACTCGATGGCAAGCTCCGGCGCATTCGGCTTCAGGTTCACCCGCGCGCCCAGCGCCGCCGCCGCCCGGGCCTCGGCGCCGGGCGAGAGCACCGAAAGCGCGCCGCGTCCGGCCGCGGCCGGGTTCAGGAAGGTATTCTCCCGCACGCTCAGCCGCCCGGCCACCGCCTCCTCGGCCCGGTCGCGCGCCATCAGCCCGACCCCCTGGCCGAGTGCGGCGAAGGCCGAGCCGAGCGCGAGATCGCGCCCGTCGAGCACCACGCGGCCGACATGCGGCAGCACCCCGAAGAGCGCGCGCCCGACCTCCTCCTGCCCGGCGCCGCGCAGACCGACGAGGCCGAGCAGCTCGTTGCCGCGCAGCTCGAAGTCGACCGGCCCCGCGGACGCCGTCGCCAGCCCCGAGACCCGCAGCCGCACCGCCGCCGACGGCCGCTCGACCTTGGCGAAGGCGTCGAAGGTCGAGCGGCCGACGATCTGGCGCACCAGCGCCTCGGGAGAGGTCTCCGCCACCGGCCCGTCGCCGACCTTCGTCCCGTCGCGCAGCACCACCACCCGGTCGGCGACCCGGAACACCTCGTCGAGCCGGTGCGAGACATAGATCATCCCGACGCCGCGCGCCTTCAGCGAGCGCATGACGGTGAACAGCCGCTCCACCTCGTTCGCCGGCAGGCTCGCGGTCGGCTCGTCGAGCACCAGGAAGTCGCAGTCGGTGGCCAGCGCCCGGGCGATCGCCACCAGCGACTTCTCGGTGCGCGACAGCGCACTCACCCGCGTCTCCGGGTCGATGTCGCAGTCGACCATCCCGAGTGCCGCCCGCGCCGCCCGCTCCGTCCCGCGCCAGTCGATCCGCCGGAACGGCCCGCCGCCATAGCCTTGCGCCAGCGCGACGTTCTCCGCGACGGTCATCCATTCGACCAGCCCGAGGTCCTGATGGATGAACGAAATGGCCCGCGCGCCCCTGGTGCCCTCGGCCACGTAGGGCAGGTCGCCGAGGGTGATCTCGCCGCCATCGGCGCGATGGATGCCGCCGAGGATCTTGATGAGCGTCGACTTGCCGGCGCCGTTCTCGCCGAGCAGGGCCACGATCTCGCCGGGCGCGACCTCGAAGCTGACGCCCTTCAGCGCCCGGGTGCCCCCGAACGTCTTGACGATATCGCGAAACGCCAGGCTTCCGCCACCGGCCATCTGCGCCGTCCTCCCCTGGGGCCGTCCGGTCCCGTGCGGCTCTGCCGGCCGCTTCGTTCACTAGCCGATGCCTGCGACGCACTGTCAAGCGCGCCGGAAGAGGCGACATCCACCCGAGACCCGCGGCCCCGCCTGTGCTCCTCCTTCTTGGTCTTCATACGGCCTTGAAACCTGGAGAGCAGTCGGTTTTCCGGCAACAGCCGGAAAACAAGCAAAGAAAGCAATGCGCGCGACCCGCGCGCCCTCAATCGCCGCCAAGGCGGCGTCCCCACTCTACGGCCGCTCTCGGAACCGCTCCCCGGGGCTCCGCGGCGAAGGCCGCGCCGGCCGAGGGGGGCTCGATGCCCCCTTCGGCCGGCCGCCCGGCTTCACCCGGGAAACGCGTCCTCGGCGGCGTGGAGGAACGACGGTGCCCGGTCCCGGTCGTAGACCGGCCGCCCGGCGACCCAGGTCGCGCGTACCGCCCGGTCGTCCCCGAGGATCATCAGGACGAACAGCCGCTCCATCAGGTCCCGCGCGAAGCGGCTCCTGAACCCGAGGATCGGCGTCGCGCCCGGATCGAGCACCACCAGGTCCGCCTCCATCCCCGGCGCCACGCGCCCGAGCCGGTCGCCGAGCTGCAGCGCGTCCGCCGCCCCCCGCGTCGCGAGCCACAGCCCGTGCGCGGCCGTCAGCTTCTCGCCGCCGAGCTTCGCCACCTTGTACGCCTCGTCGAGGCTTCTGAGCTGCGAGAACGCCGTCCCGGCCCCGAGGTCGGTGCCGAGGGCCACGTGCACCGGCCGGTCGGCGCGGCGCGCCTCGAACACCCGGAAGAGCCCCGAGCCGAGGAACAGGTTCGAGGTCGGGCAATGCGCCAGCGCCGCGCCGCTCTCGTGGCAGCGGCAGAAGTCCGCCTCGTCCATGTGGACCGCGTGTCCGAAGATCGCCCGCGGCCCGACGAGCCCGGCCTTGTCGTAGACGTCGAGATAGCTGGAGTGACCGGGAAAGAGGTCCATCACCCAGTCGATTTCCGCCGTCGTCTCGCAGAGGTGCGTCTGCACGTAGGTGCCCGGATGCTCGGCCCAGAGCCGCGCTGCCGCCGCCAGTTCCGCCGGCGAGCAGGACGGCGCGAACCGCGGGGTGATGCAGTAGAGCTGCCGCCCCCGGCCGTGCCATCGCTCGATCAGCGCCTTCGAGTCGGCATAGGCCGTCTCGGGCGTGTCGAGCAGCGCCTCGGGCGCGTTGCGGTCCATCAGCACCTTGCCGGCGATCATCCGGGTGTCGAAGCGCTCCGACTCGGCGAAGAACGCCTCGACCGACTGCGGATGCACCGTGCAGTAGACCGCCGCCGTCGTCGTGCCGCCCCGGAGCAGTTCGCGCAGGAAGACGGCCGCCACCTCCTCGGCGTGCACCCGGTTGGCGAAGTCCTGCTCGGCGACGAAGGTGTACTTCTCCAGCCATTCGAGCAGCCCCTCGCCGAAGGCGCCGATCATCTGGGTCTGCGGATAGTGGACATGGGCGTCGATGAAGCCTGGGGCGATGATCCCGGTCGGATAGTGCGTCACGTCGAGCCCCGCGGCGCGGGCGTCGTCCCACGGGCCGACCGAGGCGATCAGGCCGTCCTCGACCACCACGAGCGCGTCGGGGATATGCTCGAGGCAGGTCTCCGGCGCCTCCAGGAACGGATCCGCCCGCAGGCTCACCACCTCGCCCCTCAGCCCTCTCGCCGCCATGCTGCCCTCCCCTCGCGCGTTCAAACCCGCGCAGTGAACCCCGGCGGCGCCGGCCGGACAACCTTGGATTTCCCGAAGCAGCTTCGCGCGCGCCCCGAGAAACCGGGCTGCCGAGGCGCTGGCCCACACGCTGGAAGCCGACACGCTGGAAATCGCGGCCGGCTCGTCCCATGATCCGCCAAAGAGAAGAACCACAATGGGGGGAGACAAAGATGGCGCGCACCTTCGCCGTCCTCGGGGCATCGAACACCGGCAAGTCGACTCTGGTCGACCGGATGTGCGCCCTCGAGGGCCAGCCGCAGCCCGCCGCCCAGCCGGGCGAGCTGCGGGTCGCGAGCTTCACCCACCTCGGCGACGACTGGCAGGCGATCGACTGCCCGGGCTCGATCGAGCTGCTGCACGTCGCGGCCGACGCGCTGCTCGCCGCCGACATCGCCGTCGTCTGCGTCGGGCCCGAGCCGGCGGCCGCGATCCTCGCCTCGCCCTGGCTGCATCTGGTCAAGGCGGCCGGCACGCCGGCGATCCTCTTCATCAACCGCATCGACGAGGCGCAGGGCCGGGTGCGCGACATCGTGGCGGCCCTGCAGGACTATGCCCGCCACCCGATCATCCTGCGGCAGATCCCCATCGTCGAGGACGGGCACGTGACCGGATCGGTCGATCTCGTCTCGGAGCGGGCCTGGCACTACCGCGAGGGCGAGCCGTCGCAGCTGATCGAAATCCCCGCCACCGTCAGCACCCGCGAGCACGAGGCGCGGGGCGAGATGCTGGAGCACCTGTCCGAATTCGACGACTGGCTGCTCGAGGAGCTGGTCGAGGACCGCCAGCCGCCGAACGACGCGGTCTTCGCCCTCTGCGCCCGGGCGCTCGGCGAGAACCGCATCCTGCCGGCGCTGATCGGCTCGGCCGGGCACGGCAACGGCATCGTGCGGATGATGAAGGCGCTGCGCCACGAGACGCCGGCGCCCGCGACGCTGCGGGCGCGGCTCGCCGAGGGGACCGGGGCGAACGAGCCGCCGCTGGCCGCGGTCTTCGCCAGCGCCACCCGCAAGCATCTGGGCAAGACCCTGCTCCTGCGGGCGCTGGCGCCGATCGGCCCGGGGCAGCCGCTCGGCGGCCGGGCGGCCGGGCAGCTCACCCCGGCCGATCCGCGCGACGGCCACCATCTCGAACTCGGTGGCGGAGGGCGCGATCGTGACCGCGGTCAAGTCCGACCACCTCGCCGCCGGCCGGATCGCGACGGCGACCGGCCTGCTCGACGCCCCGGCGTGGCACGCGCCGCATCCGCCGATGCTGCGCCGGCTGCTGCTCGCCACGTCGGAGCGGGACACCGTGAAGCTCTCCGGCGCGCTGGCGAGCGCCGCGGAGGGCGACGGCGGACTGAGCGTGACGCAGGACCCGGAGACCGGCAACGCTCTCGCCGGCCTGCAGGGGCCGCTGCACCTGCGCCTGCTGCGGCAGCGGCTCCGCGACGTGTTCGGCATGGACGTCGACGAGCAGCCGACGGCGGCGGCGTACCGCGAGACGATCTCGAAGCCGCAGGAGACCGCCTATCGCCACAAGAAGCAGACCGGCGGCGCCGGGCAGTTCGCGGACGTGAAGCTGACCGTCGGGCCGGCCGGGCGCGGGGCGGGGTTCACGTTTTCCGAGGTGGTGAAGGGCGGCGCGGTGCCGCGGAACTACATCCCCGCGGTGGAGCAGGGCGCGCGCGACGCCACCGAGAAGGGGCCGCTCGGCTTTCCGGTGGTCGACGTCGCCGTGACCCTGACCGACGGGATGGCCCATGCGGTCGACAGCTCGGAGATGGCGTTCCGCATCGCCGGCCGGCAGGGGGTGCGCGAGGCGCTGAAGGCGGCCGCCCCGGTGCTGCTGCAACCGGTCTTCCGCGTGGCGATCCATGCCCCCGCCGCCTTCACCGGCAGCCTCGGGCCACTGGTCTCGTCGCATTCCGGGCAGGTGCTGGGCTTCGACGCCGACCCCGAGGCGAAGGGCTGGGAAGTGTTCGAGGCGCTGGTCCCGGGCGCGGCGCTGCCGGCCCTGGCGAACGACGTCCGGGCGGCGACGCAAGGGGTCGGGTGGTATGCGGCAGACTTCGACCACTACGAGGAGCTGCACGGCAAGGCGGCCGACAAGGTGGTCCAGGAGCGGACGAAGGAAATGGCAGGATAGGCGCTGTCACCCATGTGGCGCCGATCAGGGTGGAAGCGCGTTGGCGTGAGCCGCACGCCGCCCTGATGCGCGCCACGTGGAGGTGAATTTGTCGGGGCCGCTCACCCACGCGGCGCAGACGCGAACCGAGCGACGGTGAGCGCCAGCGTCGGTCGCGAAAGGCCGATTGCCGCGTGCGAGCCGGCGGTCGGGCGCCGGACCTCGTACGCGAAAGCCGCCGGGGCGGGGGCCGTTCACGGATCGTGAAGGAACGGCGCCTTAGATCGGGGGCTGGAACACGCGTGGAGAGCCCGATGGCGACGACATCCTTCACCCTGCCGGGACCGGCGCTCGACGCGCTCGACAAGGTGGGGCTGCGCCTGCCGGGCCTGCGCCACACCGGGCGGCTGGCCGAAGGGTCGCGGATCGAGGGGCCGACCTCGATCATCGCCAGCGTGCCGAACGGGGCGTTCATCGACGTCGGCGCCTTCTGCAACCTGTCCGGCGGCACGGTGAACAACGCCCGGTTCGGCCGCTACTGCTCGATGGCGAGCGGCGTGGTCATCGGGCCGCACGAGCATCCGACCGACTGGCTCACCACCTCGCGCACCGCCTACTACCCGGAGGTGAACGGCTGGGATGCGCTGCTCGCCGAGGAGAAGCGGCCGTTCATCCGCAGCCACAAGCGGCCGTTCGCCGCGAGCTGCCCGATCACCGAGATCGGCCCGGACGTGTGGCTCGGGCAGGGCGCCTTCGTGAAGGCGGGGGTGACGATCGGCGCCGGGGCGATCATCGGGGCGCGGGCGACGGTGCTGCGCGACGTGCCGCCCTATGCCATCGTCGTCGGCACGCCGGGCAAGGTGCTGCGCCTGCGCTTCCCGGAGACGACGGTCGAGCGGCTGCTCGCCGTCGCGTGGTGGAACTACTCGATCTACGACCTGTTCGCGGCGCCGATGGACGACGTGGAAGCGGCGCTCGATCGCATCGAGCAGCTGGTCGCCGACGGTGCGGTGCGGCCCTATGCCGGGCCGGAGGCGCAGGCGGCGGATCTGGCCGATGCCATGGGGCTTGCGGCCCGGCTGGCGCCGGCCGTCATGGCGCAGGCAAGTTGATCGGGAACCGCACGAGATTGCGCTCGGGCCCGGCCCGGCAGTCGACGAGCCTGATTTCCGCGAGATAGAGCCAGAGGTGCCGGCTGACGGTGGCATAGACCGGGCTCGGGCTGTCGGGATCGAGCAGCGCCGGATACGCATAGACCTGCGACTCGTCGCAGCCATGCCGCCAGAGCAGCGGCACGGGCAGCAGCAGCTCGGGCGAGCTCCACTTCAGCAGGTCGGGCGACTGCATCCAGTGGATGCCCGACACCCGTCCGGCCTCTTCCGCGCGTGTCGTCGGGCTGACCGCGACGAAGCCGCCATCCGGCGACGCGACCACGCTCGAGATCACGCTGGTGACGCCATCGAGAGGGGCGCACACGTGCTCGGCCGGGTCGGGGACATCCTCGCGGTAGGGATCGACGAAGCGCACGGTGAAGCCGCTGCCGTCCCAGCCGCGCCAGTCGGCCGCATCACCGTTGACCGGGCGGCGCAGCAGGCAGGCGCCGGTGCGCTGGGCGTGGTCCCCGGTCGCCCAGACGAAGACGTAGAGGAAGCCCTCGCGTTCGAGGATGTTGCTGGGGTTGAAGTAGCCCGTGCGCCCGTCCGCGTCGTCGTTGTAGCGATAGGGGGGGCCGGCGACCAGCGCGAGGCCCTGGCGGCGGAAGGTGCGCCCGCCGTCGTCGGACGAGATTTCGACGATCGAGTTGCGCCAGCAGTCGCCCGACGAGTCGCTTTCGCACGTCACGCCGATCCGGCCGTGGAATTCCTCGTGGACGAGGGCGATGACGTGGACGCCGTCCGCGGTGAAGATCGAATGGATCCAGCCGCGCTCGTCCACCGCCGCCGGGTCGGGATTGCCGGCGGCCTGGTAGAGCACGCTGCAGTCGCGGCTGAGGTGGTCGAGGTCCGGCCCGACGGAGGCGCGGCTCGCCTCGGAGCCCGCGACGAGGTGGGTCGCGCCCGATGCGTCGCGCCAGGCGCGGGCGGGCGTGTCGGGGATATCCCACGTGGCGCAGCGGTCGTTCGCCCACGAGAACGTCGTCTCCGCGGCACCGGCAATCCGGGGCGCGGCCGCCGCCGGAGCGGCGGGAGCGGCTGCAAGCAGGGCGATGAGGGGCAGGCGATGCATTGGCAGTTCGTTAATGACCAAGCGTTACCGGAGTTTTTCGGAGCCCGTAAGCAGGACCCCCGGAAGGAACTGCCATGAATGTCCCCACCGAGGCCACTGATTCGACGCAGGCGCCGGCCGATGCCGGCCCGCGGCTCTATGGGGTGGTCGACGTTCTGCGCGCCGACCGGATCGCCGGCTGGGCCATCGACCGCACCGATGCGGGCGTTTCGCTCGACGTGGAGATCCGCCGGGACGGCCGCCTTGTCGCCACCGTGCGGGCCGACCGGCCCCGGCCGGATTCTGGTGAAGACCGGGGTCGGCAGCGGCCGATACGGCTTCGCGGCCGACCTCGATCCGCCGCTGGAGCCGGGGTTCGAGTTCACCGTCGTCGCGGTGGCCCGGGCGGCGGACGGCGCGCGCCTCGACCTGCGCCGCTCCGGCGCGCGCGATCGCGCGCCGGAGCGGCGGCTGGTGGAGCGGCTCTATGAGGAGGTGACGGCGCTGCGCATGGCGCAGGCCGCGCCGAGCGACGCTCTGATGGGGCTCGCCGAGCGGCTGGAGCTGGTGCAGGCCCGCATCGAGGCGACGCTGGCGCGCGTCGAGCCGCCGGGCGCCGCGCCCTCCGGCCCGAACCTGATCCTTGGGCTGGCGCTCGCCACCGCCGGCGTGTCGATCGCGCTCGGCATTCTGTCGCTGGTCTGGCCCTGACGGGCGATGGCCCGGCCGCCCTCGATCCTGTTTGTCCACGACGATTTTCCCGGCCAGTTCGGCGGGTTCGCCGGCTGGCTGGCAGCGCGCGGCTGGGATGTGGCCTTTGCGACCGCGCGGGCGGGCGCGGAGGCGGAGGGCATCCGCGTGCTGCAGTATGCGCCGCACCGGCGGCCGTCGCCCGAGACGCATCCCTATGCGCAGCCGATGGATCGGGCGGCGCTGAACGCCCAGGCCTTTGCCCGCACGGCGCTGGCGGCGCGCGGGGCGGGGCTGCGGCCGGACTTCGTGATGTCCCATGCCGGCCCCGGGGCGGGGATGTTCGCCAAGGACGTGTTTCCGCGGGCGCGCGTCGTGCCGTACTGCGAGTGGTGGTATCGCTTTCCCGGCGCGGACGTCGAGTTCCTCGCGCCGATCGAGCCCGCCGCCGGCCCGGCCGGACCGGAGGCGGCGATCCACGAGCGGGCGCGCAACGCGCCGATCGCGCTCGAATTGTCCGCCGCCGACGCGGGGCTCGTGCCGACCGTGTTCCAGGCGGCGCAGTTCCCCGAGGCTTTGGTCGCGCGGCTGACCGTGCTGCACGACGGCATCGACACGGAGCGGTTCCGCCCCGATCCCGCGGCGCGCCGTGGCACGCTCGGGGGGCTGGTGGCGCCGGAGGCGCGGGTCGTCACCTATGCGACGCGCGGGATGGAGCCGCACCGCGGCTTTCCGCAGTTCATGGCCGCGCTGCCGGCGGTGCTGGCCGCCGATCCGGCCGTGGTCGCCGTCATCGCCGGGGAGAACCGGGTCGCTTATGGCGGCGACGCGATCCGGCGGATCGACTGGAAGGCGCGGGCGCTGGCGGTGCATGGCCTCGACCCGGCGCGGGTGCATTTCGTCGGGACGTTGCCGTTCGCCGGATACCGCGCCCTGCTGCAACGCTCCGACGCGCATGTCTACCTGACCGTCCCGTTCGTGCTGTCCTGGTCGCTGCTCGAGGCGATGGCGGTCGGAGCGCCGCTGGTGGCGTCGGATACGGCCCCGGTGCGGGAGTTCGCCGACCAGGGCGAGGCGGCACTGGTCGACTTTCGCGAGCCGGCGCGGCTGCCCGAGGCGATCCTCGAAACCCTGGCCGGCGGGCCGGGCGTCGAGCGGCGGCGGCGGCGGGCGCGGGCGCGGATCGAGGCGGATCTGGCGGAGCCACGGATCTTCGCGGCAAAGGCGCAGTTTCTCGAGCGGTTGCGCTGACGGCTCAGTCGGAGTCCGGGTCTTGCGCGCGGAGGAGGGCCTGCAACTCCTGCGCGAGATCGAGCAGGCGCCCGGGCGCGGGCTCGCGCGCGATGGCGGCGAGCAGGACCGCCAGCCGCCGCGCCGTGGCTGGGATGTCGACCGATTCGGCGTGCGGATCGCGATCCGGCATTTCGGGCCTCGGCAGCTGTCTGGTCGGTTCCACCGTGGCCGGAATCGCCGCGCCGGACCAGCCCCGGCACGCCGGTGCCGCCCCGGGCGTGGCGGAACAATCATGCGCTGGTCCGGTTTTCCTCCCGCGAGCGGCTCGAGGCCGCGCAAGCCGAGGAGAGATGTATGGCGGGACCGAGGGAAAGCGTGCAGGGGCGCGCCTATTCGATCTGGGAAGACGAGGGGCGGCCCGAGGGTCGCGACCTCGAACACTGGCTTCAGGCGGAACGCGAGACGGCGGGGGAGGCCGGGGAAACGGTGGACGAGGCGGCGGCCACCGCCCCGGATGCAGCATCCCCGGAGTCCGAAGGTGGGCGATCGGCCGAGACCGGGATCGAAGACGCGATCGAGCGGGACGAGGCGGCAGACGATCCCGATGGGGTGGGCCGGGCGACCCTCGATCATTCCGACTGACGCGGCTGGGCTGGCCGGGACAAACGGCCTGAGATTTCTGCGGGATCCGGCATCAAGGCGCCGGGTCTCGCTTGGCAACATGGCGGGACCGGCGCTAGTGTCGGTGGATCATGCGGGATCTGACGCTACGCCAGGTTGAAGTGATCCGGGCCGTCATGATGGCGGGCACCATCTCGGGTGCGGCCGACCTGCTGAACGTGTCCGCCCCGGGGATCAGCCGTCTGGTGCGGCACACGGAAGAGAGCCTTGGCGTGCGGCTGTTCGAGCGCAAGGCCGGGTTGTTCCAGCCGGCGCCGGAGGCAGCCCCGGTGTTCGAGCAGATCCATCAGATCTACGAGAAGATGGCCGGATTGTCGTATGCCATCGGCCGGCTGAAGGCGGGGACGGAGCTGGAGCTTGCGTTCGCGGCAGCGCCGTCGATTGCGCAGTTCGTGGTGCCGCGGGCCGTGTCGGCGATCCGGCGCCGGCATCCGGAACTCTACATCGACCTCAATCTCGTGCGCTACGAGGAGATCGTCGACTATCTCCTGCTGGAGCGGGGCGAGTTCGTCGCGTTTTCCTATCGCTTCGAGCATCCGTCGCTGGAGTTCACCCCGCTCGGCGTCGGCGAGGTGATCGCCATCGTGCCGGAGGGCCATCCGCTCGCCGCCTCCGAGCGGCTGTCGGTGCGGGATCTGTCCGGGGTGCCGCTGATCGGCGTCGACCCGACCGATCCCTACGGCGAGCTGACGGCCCGTCCGTTCGAGATCGCCGGCCTGCCGCGGCGCCTGTCGATCCGGGTGCGGTTTGCCCAGACCACCGTCGGGCTGGTCCAGAACGGCGTCGGTGCGGCCATGATCGACGAATTTTCCGTGGCGAGCGAAAGCCTGAGCGGTATCGTCCGGGTGCCGCTGGTCGAGCAGGTGCCGATGACGATCTACGCCATCCACAAGGCCGGGCGGGTGCTCTCGAGCTTTGCCGAGCACGCCATCGCGCGGCTGCGCGAAGAAATCCGCGTGGCCGCCGGATTGCGCGGCGGCGGCAAGTTTGGATTAACTTCAAGTTACGATGGGCGACGTTTGGGTATTTGACGTTAGCCTCCTTGAGCGCGATGCTGCGTCCATATCAAGGAGGCGCCGAGCAAGGCGCCCGTGAGGGGAGGAAGGTCGCTGCCATGCAGCCTCTTTGTCCATTTCACGACCCCGCGGCGCACCGATCGCGCGTCGCCCGAAGAACCGCGTGCGGCGTCCGCGAGCGCCGCCCGATCGACTGCCTCCGGGGGTGTCCGGAGCCGGTTGCAAAAATTCAAATGCAACTCTTAGGGAGAGAGTCCATGACCGCGATCGCGGATCACGAACCGCAGGGAGTGCATCAGCCGAAGAAGGCCGCGGCGAGCGGCTGGATCGGTTCTGCGCTGGAATACTATGATTTCTTCATTTACGCGACCGCCGCGTCGCTGATCTTTCCGCAGATGTTCTTCCCGTCGGAAAATCCGAAGGTCGCGATCATCGCGTCGCTCGCCACCTACGGTGTCGGCTATGTCGCGCGGCCGATCGGCGCCTTCGTGCTCGGCCACTGGGGCGACACCCACGGGCGCAAGCAGGTGCTGATCCTCTGCATGTTCCTCATGGGCTTCTCGACGATGGCGGTCGGTCTGCTGCCGACCTATGCCTCGGTCGGCCTCTGGGCGCCGTTCCTGCTCGTCGTGCTGCGCCTGATCCAGGGCTTCGCGGTGGCGGGCGAGATCTCCGGCGCCTCGTCGATGATCGTCGAGCACGCGCCGTTCGGGCGCCGCGGCTTCTTCGCCTCGTTCACGCTGCAGGGCGTGCAGGCGGGCCAGATCCTCGCGGCGGCGATCTTCCTGCCGCTGGCGCACTACATGCCCGACACGGCGTTCGCCTCCTGGGGCTGGCGGATCCCGTTCCTGCTGTCGTTCTTCGTCATCGTCGCCGGCTGGATCATCCGCCGCGAGGTCGAGGAGACGCCGGCCTTCGAGGAGGAAGCCGAAGGCGACGCCGTGCCGCGCTCGCCGATCGCCGAGGCGTTCCGCACCAGCTGGCGCGACATGATCCGCGTGGTCTGCATGGCGCTGATGAACACCATCCCGGTGGTGACGACGGTGTTCGGCGCGGCCTATGCGGTGCAGGCGGCCTATGGCATCGGCTTCCACAAGGACGTCTACCTGTGGATCCCGGTGCTCGGCAACATCGTCGCCTGCTTCGTGATCCCGTTCGTCGGCAACCTGTCCGACAAGATCGGGCGGCGTCCGCCGATCATCTTCGGTTCGCTCGGCGCCGGACTGCTGTCCTTCGCCTACCTGTGGGCGATCTCGATCCACTCGGTGCCGCTTGCCATCACGTTCTCGATCCTGATGTGGGGCATCGTCTACCAGGGCTACAACGCCACCTTCCCGAGCTTCTACCCGGAGCTGTTCCCGACCCGGAACCGCGTCTCGGCGATGGCGATCAGCCAGAACATCGGCACCACGATCACCGCGCTGCTGCCGGCCCTCTTCGCCACCGTTGCCCCTCCGGGCTCGCAGAACGTGCCGGTGGTGATCGGCAGCCTCGCGTTCGGCATCACCTGCATCGCCGCGATCGCGGCCTGGTCGGCCCGGGAAACCTACCGGATCCCGATGAAGGACCTCGGCAAGCCGAACGCCAAGCCGATGCCGGTCGAGGAGTACGAGCGGCTGCGGGCCAAGACGATGGCGGCCTGATCCGAAAGGGGAGGGGGCGGCGCGTGCCGTCCCTTCCGTCACGACACACCCGAAGGATGATCCGCATGATCAGCGGCAAGACCAAGGTCGTCGCGCATCTCGGCTACCCGACCGAGTCGTTCAAGGCGCCGATGATCTACAACCCCTGGTTCGAGAAGCGCGGCGTCGATGCCGTCGTCGTGCCGATGGGGGTGAAGTCCGAAGACTACCGGGCGTTCCTGCCGCTCGTGTTCCGGCTCTCGAACGTCGTCGGCGCGCTCGTCACCATGCCGCACAAGGTGACGACGATGGAGCTGCTCGACGAGGCGTCGACGACGGCGACCGTCGCCGGTGCGTGCAACGCGGTGAAGCGGGATGCGTCCGGCCGGCTGGTCGGAGACATGTTCGACGGCGAGGGCTTCGTGCGCGGCGTTCTGCGCAAGGGGCGCGAGCTTCGGGGCGCGAAGGCGCTGGTGGTGGGCTCGGGCGGCGTCGGCTCGGCGATCGCCGCATCGCTCGCAAAGGCCGGCGTGGCGAGGCTCGGGGTCTTCGACGCGTATGCGCCGATGATGGACGGTCTGGCCGGACGGCTCCGCGCCGCGTATCCGACGCTCGACGTCGCGGCGGGGGCCAGGGATCCGGCCGGCTACGACGTGGTGGTGAACGCGACGCCGCTCGGGATGAAGGAGGGCGACCCGCTGCCGATGGACGTGGAGCGGATCGCGCCGGAGACGTTCGTCGGCGAGGTGGTGATGAAGACGGAGATCACGCCGTTTCTCGCCGCGGCGCGGGCCCGCGGGTGTGCCTATCAGGTCGGGACGGACATGCTGTTCGAGCAGATCCCGGCGTACCTCGAGTTCTTCGGGTTCGGCAGCACCACGGCCGACGAGCTGCGCGCGGTGGCGACGATCAGCTACTGAGGGCAGGCCGGCCGTCCTCCCCCCTCCCGCCGCAGGAAAGGGGAGCGGCCGGTCCCCGCGTCACGCCCCGGCGAACTGGAGCTGGTAGAGGTCGGCGTAGAGCCCGTCCCGCGCCAGCAGCTCGGCATGGGTGCCCTGCTCGACGATCCGGCCGCGATCCATGACGATGATGACGTCGCTGTCGAGCACGGTCGCGAGGCGGTGGGCGATGACGAGCGTGGTGCGGCCGCGGGCGAGGCGGTCGAGGGCGCCGCGGATCAGCGCCTCGCTCTCCGCGTCGAGCGCCGAGGTCGGCTCGTCGAGCAGCAGCACCGGCGCATCGCGCAGCATGGCGCGCGCGATCGACAACCGCTGGCGCTCGCCGCCGGAGAACTGGCCGGCCGAGGGCGCCACCGGCGTGTCGTAGCCGAGGGGCAGCGCCCGGATGAAGCCGTCGGCGGCGGCGTCGCGCGCGGCGGCTTCGATCTCGTCGCGCGCGGCGGTGCGGCGGCCGAAGCCGATGTTCTCGGCGACGGTGGCGGTCAGCAGCACCGACTCCTGGCTGACGACCGCGATCTGTTCGCGCAGCGAGGCGAGGGTAAGATCGCGCACGTCGTGCCCGTCGAGCAGGATGCGGCCGCCGGTGGCGTCGTAGAGCCGCGGGATCAGGTTGAAGACCGTGGATTTGCCGGCGCCGGAGCGGCCGACGAAGGCCACGCGCTGTCCGGGCTCGACGCTGAAGCTGACGTCTTCCAGCGCCGTGTGGCCGTTCGGATAGGCGAAGCTCACGTTCTCGAAGCGGAGCTGCCCGACCGCGTGGGTGAGCGTGTCGGGGCCGTCGAGAATGGTGTTCTCCGCATCGAACAGCAGGAACACTCGGTCGAGCGCGGCGGCGCCCTGCTGGACGGTGGCGAAGTTGCCGCCGAGCCGGCGGGCGGGGCTCGCGATGACGCCGAGGCCGGTCAGCAGAGCGGTGAAGTCGGCGATGGTGATGGTGCCGGAGCGGATGCGGATCGCGACGGCGTAGAGCAGCACGGCGACGGCGAGGCCGATCAGGATCTCCATGATCGGGCCGATGCGGGCCTGCCACTGGTTCTGCTTGATGCGCAGGCCGAACAGCCGCTCGAAGAGGTCGTCGGCGTGGGCGGTCAGCGGCTCCTCGAGGCGGTAGGTGCGGGCCATGCGGATGCCGGCAAGCCCCTCGGTGACTTCGGAGGTCATGGTGGCGACCTCCTCCTGCGTGTGCCCGGCGAGCCGGCGCAGGCGGCGGCCGATGCGGTTCACCGGGATGAGGGCGATGCCGAAGATCAGGCAGATCGCGATGGTGAGCTGCCAGTCGATCGTCAGCAGCACCACGAAGGTCGCGATGATGGTGAGCGTGCCGGTGATGCCGCCGAGCAGCGACCGCACGGCCGTGCCGATCAGCGTGATATCGGAGGAGAAGCGCGCGGCGAGGCCGGCCGGCGCCTCGGTCTGGAGCTTGGCGAGGTCGGTGCCGACGAGGCGCTCGAACATCGTCTTGCGCAGCTCGGTCTCCATGCGGGTGGTGACGTGCGTGCTGGTGGTCTCGCGAAAGTACTGGCCGATGCCGTTGGCGGCGGAAAGCGCGATGACGCCGGCCGGGCCCCACCAGACCACGCCCGAGGTATCGGACTGGAACGCGGTCATCACCAGCTGGATGAGCTTGGAGTAGCCGGCGGAGGCCAGCGCTACGATGCCGGTCATCGCCAGCGAGATCGTCAGCAGCGCCCAGTGCGGCCGAAGCCAGTCGCGCCAGAGCCGCCACCATGGCGAAGGGGGGCTCGTGGTGTTTGGCTGTGTCATCGGGTCTCGCTCAGGGCGCCTTCGGGTGCCGGCCGGGGTAGCATGTTCCCCGAGGGAGACAAAGCGGGAAACCTCGGGACGAGGCGGCGCCCGGCCTGGAGCGGCCGGGGCATGGTTGCCCGAAGCCGGGAAAGACGATCCCGGGTGTGTTCAGAGGGATGTCAGGGATTCTCCGCTTCGGCGGACGCTCGCAGCCGCCAGTCGATCTCCCCCCGGCCGGCGGCGGCGAGGGCGGCGTTGGCGCGCGAGAACGGGCGCGAGCCGAAGAACCCGGTGCGGGCCGAGAGCGGCGAGGGGTGGGCCGAGGCGAGGACGGTGTGGCGCGGCGCGATGCGTGGCGCCTTGGCCTGCGCCTGGCGGCCCCAGAGCACGAAGACGGACGGGGCGCCGGCGCTGGCGGCGTCGATGATCGCGTCGGTGACGGGCCCCCAGCCGAGACGGGCATGGGCGTTGGCGGCGCCCTCCTCGACGGTGAGGGCGGTGTTGAGCAGCAGCACCCCCTGCCGTGCCCACGGGGCGAGGCTGCCGGAAGCGGGTTCGGCGAGGCCGAGGTCGTCGGTCAGCTCGCGGAAGATGTTGCGCAGCGACCGGGGCGGCGCGATGCCGTCGCGGACAGAGAAGGCAAGCCCGTCGGCGTGGCCGGGGGTCGGGTACGGGTCTTGCCCGAGGATCACCACGCGCACCGCCTCGGGCGGGGTGAGGGCGAGGGCGCGCCAGACGTCGGCGTCGCCCGGCGCGATCGGCCGCCCGGCGGCGCGGGCGGCGGTGACGCGGCCCTCGACCTCGGCGATGCGCGCGGCAACGGGCGCGAGCGCGGCGGCCCAGCTGTCGGGGACGGGCATCAGTCGGCCTTCGGGCGGTCCAGGTGGCCGAGCGCGCGGTCGGGTGCGATGCGGTCGCGCACCCGGCCCTTGAGCGCGCGCACGTCCGGGAAGCCGCCATTGGTGCGGCGGTCCCAGATCGGCGTGTCGTCGACGTGGATCTGGAAGATGCCGCCGGTGCCGGGCCGCAGGCTGACGGCGCCGAGCTGCCTCCGGGAAGGTCTGCAACAGCTCCTGCGCCATCCATGCGGCGCGGAGCAGCCAGTTGCACTGCGTGCAGTAGGTGATGGTGACGGTCGGGCGCGCGGCGGAGGGCTCGGTCATGCGGTCGACCTTGGCACCCGCGGGTGGGCGCCGCAAGGCGGGCGCTGGCATATGCTTCGACGAGACGAAGGGCCTGCCGCGTGTCGTCAGGGTCGCCCGGGACCGGGCGCGGGCGACCCGTGGCGGGCCTCAGGCGGAGAAGCTGCCGCGGAACGCGATCTCGGCCAGCGGCTTGCGCGGGCTCGGGGTCTCGCGGGCGCGCAACGGCTCGGGCAGGCGGCCGGCATCGGCGCGGGTGCCGATCGCCACGGCGGCCTCGACGCGGTAGCCCTCGGGCAGGCCGAGCGCGGCGGGGCTGCGGGCGAAGTCGAGGCCGGTCATGCCGTGGGCGTGCAGGCCGAGCAGGTGCGCCTGCAGCGCGAGCTGCGCCCAGGCGGCGCCGGCGTCGAAGGAATGGCTGTAGATCGGCTGCGCCTCGGCGCCGTCCTTGGCGTCAAGGTGGGTGCGCGACACGATGAAGACCAGCGCGCCGGCCTCTTTGGCCCACGACTGGTTGAACTCGACCAGCAGGCCGAGCAGGCGGTCGAACTCCGGCGTGCCCTTCAGCGCATAGATGAAGCGCCACGGCTGGGCGTTGTAGGCGGAGGGCGCCCAGCTGGCGGCCTCGAGGATGGTGAGGATCTGCGCCTCGGAGAGCGGCGTGCCGTCGAACGAACGCGGCGACCAGCGGTCGGTAAAGAGCGCGTCGACGGGATGTTCGGGGCTGCGGGCGGTGATGCGGGCGATCTGGTTCATGGCGGAAATCTTTCGCAAGCGGGTTCGCTGATGCAGCACAAGTAAGCGCGCGCAGCATGAAAGGAAACGGCCCGATGCGGAAAGAGAGTGTGTCGGCGGCGGGGACAATCGTCCGCCCGTGCGCGCCGTCAGGTGTAGCCGCCGCCGCCCGGCGTTTCGAGCCGGAAGACATCGCCGGGGGCGACCTCGGTGCGATCCGCCGAGCGCAGCGCATCGACGCGGCCGTCGGCGCGTTCGATGGCCGTGCGGCCCGGCGCGCCGGGGCCGCCGGCCCCGAGCCCGGGCGGCGGCACGACGCGGTGCCCGGCGAGGATCGCGACGGTCATCGGCGCAAGGAAGCGGATGCGCCGGAGCACGCCGTCGCCGCCCGGAAACCGTCCCAACCCGCCGGATCCGGGGCGCAGCGCGAAGGTGTCGAGCACCACCGGGTAGCGCCATTCCAGTACCTCCGGGTCGGTCAGGCGCGAGTTCGTCATGTGCGAATGGACGCCGGAGGTGCCCGGGTGGCCGGAGCCGTCCGAGAGGCGCCCGGCGCCGGTGCCGCCGCAGACGGTCTCGTAGTACTGCAGGCGGTCGTCGCCCCATGTGGTGTTGTTCATGGTGGACTGCGCCGCCGCCTGGACGCCGAGGGCGAGGAACAGGGCGGAGGTGACGGCCTGGCTCGTCTCGACGTTGCCGGCGATCACCGCGGCGGGGTAGCGCGGCGAGAGCATCGTGCCGGGCGGCAGGATGACGCGGAGCGGCTTCATCACCCCTTCGTTCATCGGGATGTCGTCGTCGACGAGGCAGCGGAAGACGTAGAGCACGGCGGCCCGCGTCACCGGCTCGGGGGCGTTGTAGTTGGTGGCGAGTTCGGGCGTGCTGCCGGTGAAGTCGATGGTGGCCGCGCGGGCGGCCCGGTCGACGGTGATCTTCACGCGGATCTCGCGGGGCGTACCGTCGAAGTCGGGGTCCATCGGATAGGTCATCTCGGCGTCCGACAGCGCCGCGATGGCGCGGCGGACGCACTCCTCGGCGTTGGCCTGGACGTGGGCCATGTACGCCTCGACGGTGGCGAGGCCGAAGCTCCCGACCATGCGCCCGAGCTCCTGCGCGCCCTTTTCGCAGGCGGCGAGCTGGGCGCGCAGGTCGGCGAGGTTGGTGTCGGGGGCGCGCACCGGATAGCGGGCGGCGGTGAGCAGGTGCCGCGTCTCGGCCTCGCGAAAGCGGCCGCGGGAGACGAGGGTGAAGTTGTCGATATAGACGCCCTCGTCCTCGATGGTGCGGCTGTCGGGCGGCATCGAGCCGGGCGTGAGGCCGCCGACGTCGGTGTGGTGGCCGCGGGCGGCGGTGAAGAACAGCACGCGCGCGCCGTCGTCGCTCCAGACCGGACGGACGACGGTGATGTCGGGCAGGTGGGTGCCGCCGTTGTACGGGGCGTTGAGCATGAAGACGTCGCCCGGCGCCATGCCGGGGTTCTGGGCAATGACCGCCTTCACCGAGGCGCCCATCGAGCCGAGGTGGACCGGCATGTGCGGCGCGTTGGCGATGAGATCACCCGTCGCGTCGAAGACGGCGCAGGAAAAGTCGAGTCGTTCCTTGATCGTGACGGAGGCGGCGGTGTTTTCGAGGACCGCGCCCATCTGCTCGGCGATCGACATGTAGAGGTTGTTGAACACCTCGAGCATCACCGGGTCGGCCTCGGTGCCGACCGCGTGGGCGGTGGGGCGCGCGGTGATGCGGGTGAGGCGAACGTGGTCGTGGGCGGTGATCGCGGCCTGCCAGCCGGGTTCGATCAGGATCGACGTGTGCGGCTCGACCAAGACGGCGGGTCCGGTCAGCGTGTCGCCGGGGCGGAGGGACGCGCGACGGACGAAGCGGGCCGGGGTCCAGTCGCCGGCCAGCCAGACAGGCGCGGTCAGCGCCGTCTCGGTGGCGGATTCGGCGCGGTGGGTGGTGGCGAGCGCCGGCTCGTCGAGGCTGTTCGCCGCGCCGATCGCCTCGGCCTCGGCGGTCTCGATGACGAGGGCGGTATCGCCGGGGTCGAAGCCGAAGCGGGCGCGGTGGGCCTGTGCGAAGCGGGTGCGCAGGTCGGCAAGCGGGCCGAAGGCGACGGGCAGGGCGGTGTCGGTGCCCTTGACCTTCAGGTGCAGGATCTGGCGCAGGCGGATGGCGGCGGCGGGAACGCCCTGGCCCGCCACCTCCATCTCGGCGTCGGAGCCGAGCTGGTCGAGGACCGCCGCCGCGGCGAGGCGGCCGTCGGCGTCGAGCGCGGCCTCGACCGCCTGCGCGCGGACGGCGCGGATGTCGGCGAGGCCCATGCCGTAGGCAGAGAGGAGCGAGGCCATCGGGTGAATGAGGCAGGTCTCGATGCCGAGGGTGTCGGCGATCGCGCAGGCGTGCTGCGCGCCCGCCCCGCCGAAGACGGTGAGGCAGTAGCCCGAGACGTCGTGGCCGCGCTGCACGGAGATCTTCTTGATGGCGTTCGCCATGTTCTCGACGGCGATGCGGAGGAAGCCTTCGGCAACGGCCTCCGGCGCGCGGCCGATCTCGGCAGCGAGGGCCTCGAACTTCGCCCGTGTCGCGGACGTGTCGAGCGGCTGGTCGGCGGCGGGGCCGAAGATCGCCGGGAAGAACTCCGGGCGCAGGCGGCCGGTCAGGACATTGGCGTCGGTGACGGCGAGCGGGCCGCCGCGGCCGTAGCAGGCGGGCCCGGGGTCGGCGCCGGCGCTTTCCGGGCCGACACGCATCCGGCTGCCGTCGAAGCCGAGGATCGAGCCGCCGCCCGCGGCGACGGTGTGGATCATCATCATCGGCGCGGTGACGCGGACGCCCGCGACCTCGGTCTTCAGCACGCGCTCCAGTTCGCCCGCGTAGTGGCAGACGTCGGTGGAGGTGCCGCCCATGTCGAAGCCGATGATCCGGTCCTCGCCGGCGATGGCGCTGGTGCGGACGGCACCGACGACGCCGCCGGCCGGGCCGGAGAGGATGGCGTCCTTGCCCTGGAAGCGGTCGGCGGCGGTGAGGCCGCCGGACGACTGCATGAACATCAGCTTGCCGGTCATGTCGCCGTCGAAGGCGGCGGCGACGCGGTCGATGTAGCGGCGCAGGATCGGCGTGAGGTAGGCGTCGACGACGGTGGTGTCGCCCCGGCTGACCATCTTCATCAGCGGGCTGACGGCGTGGCTGGCAGAGACCTGGCCGAAGCCGGCGGCGCGGGCAAGGGCGGCGGCGCGGGCCTCGTGGGCGGTGTGGCGATAGCCGTGCACGAAGACGATGGCGCAGGCGGTGAACCCGGCCGCGCGCGCGGCGGCGAGTTCCGCGGCGAGGTGGGCCTCGTCGAGCGGGGTCTCGACGGTGCCGTCGGCGCGGACGCGCTCGCGGGCCTCGATGGTGCGGCTGTGCAGCATCTCGGGCAGGACGATGTGCCGGTCGAACAGGCGCGGACGGTTCTGGTAGGCGAGGCGGAGCTGGTCGCCGAGCCCCTGGGTGGTGACGAGCACGACGGGCTCGCCGCGGCGCTCGAGCAGCGCGTTGGTGGCGACGGTCGTGCCCATGCGCACGCTTGCGACGCGGGCCGCTGGGATGGCTGCGTCGGGGCCGAGGCCGAGGAAGCGGCGGATGCCATGGACCGCGGCGTCGCGATATTGCCCGGGGTTCTCGGACAGGAGCTTGGCACGGTGCAGACGGCCGCCCGGATCACGGGCGACGATGTCGGTGAAGGTGCCGCCGCGGTCGATCCAGAAGTCCCACGCCGCCATGCCACGCTCCCCCTCATGCGCCCCGGGACTGTCAGCATGGGGCGGCGGAGGATGCAAGCGGCGCCGGCTTGCGCTCAGGCCGGCGCGATGACCCGGCGGTAGAGATGCCACGTGGCGTGGCCGAGCACCGGCAGGCCGACGACGACGCCGAGAAAGAGCGGCACCATGGCGACCGCGAGCACGCCCACGACGATCCACGCCCAGTGCAGCATCGCCTGCGGGTTCGTCATCACCGCCTGAACGCTGGTGGCCATGGCGGTGACGACATCGAGATCCCGGTCGAGGAGCAGGGGCAGCGACACGACGGTGAGCGCGAACAGCGTGGCGGCGATGGCGGCCCCCACGAGACCGCCGACGACCAGCAGCGCGTGACCGCCGCCGGAGGCGAGCAGGCTGTCGAGATCGGCGGGACCGGCCGTCGAGTGACCGAGGAAGAGCAGGGTGAGCATTCCGGCGGCCCACATCCAGATCAGGAAGCCCGCGAGCACCACGAAGGCCATCATCGGGATCTGCCGCGTGCGCGCCTGCCAGACGACGCCGAGGATCGCCCGGGCGTCGAGCGGCTCTCCGGCCTCGCGGCGGCGGCTCACCTCGTAGAGACCGATGGCCGCGAACGGGCCGACGAGCGGGAAGGCGAACGCGAAGGGCACGATCCAGAGCGACTGGTGCAGCACCCAGAGCTGCAGGAAGATCGCGATCCCGACGACGGCATAGACGCCGCCGAAGAACAGGCCGTAGCGCGGCGCCGCCCGGAAGTCCGCCCAGCCGGCAGCGAGCGCGGCATAGGCGTCGTCCGCGCTGATGCGGCGAACCGTCGGCCACTGGGGGGCGAGCGGGGCGGCAGTCGGGTTCATGGGCGTCTCCTCTCCGGGGCAGGCCGTCGACCCTGCAGGACCGGCCGATCCGGCCCGCGGTCGATCCGCGGGCGCCAGCATCGCAGCTTGCACGAGGTGGCGGGAGCAGCGCGTTGACATGGCGCAAGCTTTCGTGGCCTTTGCCCGTCACGAAACATACACGGGAACAGGGGGCCGCCGATGTGTCGACTGGTCGTGGAGGGCATCTCGCTTGCCGTGGAGCCGCGTGGTGGCATGCTGGCCGATCTGGTGATCGAGCGCAACGGCCATCGGCTCGCGCCGCTGCACCGCGCGCCATGGGTGCAGGAGCTGGACGCGATGCCGGCGGACGCGGCGCCGCATCTCGCCGTGCTCGAGGGTGACTTCTTCTGCGCGCCGTTCGGCAGGACCGATGATCCCGCGATCCCGGCGCACGGCTGGCCGGCGAATGGCCGCTGGCAGCTCGAGGGCATCGACGTCGGCGCGGATGGCTCGAAGACCGGGCGGTTCGAGCTGCCCGAGCGGGTGAACGGCGCGGTGGTGAGCAAGGAGATGACGCTGCGGCCCGGGCACCCGGTGGTCTATCAGCGGCATGTCCTGCGCGGCGGCTCGGGGCGCGTCCCGATCGCGCACCATGCGATGATCCGGGTGCCGGGCGGTGCCCGGGTGTCGTTCTCGCCGAAGGACTTCGGTGCGACGCCGACCACGCCGCAGGAGAGCGATCCGGCGCGCGGGCGCTCGCTCCTCGCCTATCCGCAACGGTTCGACTCGCTGGCCGACGTCGGGCTGGTCGACGGGCGGCGGCTCGATCTCAGCCGGTATCCGTGGGCGGAGACGCAGGAAGATTTCCTGACGCTGTTCGATCCGCAGGCCGCGCGCGTCGGCTGGTCGGCGGCGGTGGCGAAGGTGGACGGCTTCGTGTTCTTCGCGGTGAAGGATGCGAGCGTGCTCACCCAGACCTCGCTCTGGATGAGCAACGGCGGGCGGAGCTATGCGCCGTGGTCGTCGCGGCACCTGGCCGTGCTGGGCATCGAGGAGACCTGCGCGCATTTCGGCGACGGGCCGGCGGTGTCCGGGGGTGACAACGACCTCTCGCGGCAGGGGTATCGCACCGCGGTGACGCTCGGCGGCCGCGTCGACGTGCGCTATGCTCTCGGGGCGATCCCGGTGCCCGACGGCTGGAGCGAGGTGATGGACATCACCGTGGGCGGCGGCAAGCTGGTGCTGACCGACGTGAGCGGTCGGCGCGAGACCGTGCCGTTCGACCCGGAGTTTCTCGGCGACAGGTGAGGCGGGGGCGGGGCCGCTGGTCCCGCCCGTCGCTCAGGGCTGGCGCGGCTTCGGGCCGTCCACCTGCCCCGGGGTGCCCTCGGCCGGGGTGCCGGAGCCATCCGGCGAGTCGGGCGCGGCGTCGGGAGTTGCGGCGTCCGGGGTCGCGGAGTCGGGGCTGGCGGCGTCGGCCGGGGCGGGTTGCGCCGCGGCGGCCGCACGTTCCTCGGCGATGCGCTGGGCCTCGATCTTGCGCCAGGCGGCGACGTTGCGGTTGTGCGCGTCGAGGGTGCTCGCGAACACATGGCCTCCGGTGCCGTCGGCGACGAAGTAGAGGAAATCCGTCTTCTCCGGGTGCGCCGCGGCCTCGATCGCGTCGGCACCGGGGTTGGCGATCGGCGTCGGCGGCAGCCCGGCGACGATGTAGGTGTTGAACGGCGTGGGCGCGGCCAGCTCGCTGGCGCGCAGGCCGCGCCCGAGCGGCGCGGCGCCGTTGGTGATGCCGTAGATCACCGTCGGGTCGGTCTGCAGCCGCATGCCGCGCTTCAGGCGGTTGACGAAGACCGAGGCGACACGGGCGCGTTCCGTTGCGACGCCGGTTTCCTTCTCGACGATGGAGGCGAGCGTCAGAAGCTCGTCCGGCGACTTCAGCGGCAGATCGGGGGCGCGCCCCGCCCAGGCGGCGGCGAGGATGCGCTCCTGCTCCGCCTGCATCCGGGCGAGAAGCGCGGTGCGGTCGTCGCCGCGCTGCACGTCATAGCCGGCGGGGGCGAGCATGCCCTCGGGCGGCGTGGCCGTCACCGTGCCGACGAGATCGTCGCGCGCCTCGACCATAGCGACCACCTGGGCGCTGGTCAGGCCCTCCGGCACGACGATCTGGCGCACGATGTTGCCGCCGGCGTTCAGCAGCTTCAGCACGTCTTCCATCGAGGCGCCGGCGGGGATCTGGTACTCGCCGAACTTCAGGCTGCCGTCGAGGTGGGCGTAGCGGGCGCCGATCCTGAGGATCGTGGCGTTCGAGATGACACCCTGCGCCAGCAGCTTGTCGGAGACGCTGGCAAAGGTCTCGCCCTTGTCGACGACGAAGTCGGCGGGCGCGGCGAGCGGGCCGGGCGCGCGGAACTGCGACTGGCCCCACGTGATGAGGCCGAAGAGCACCACCAGCCCGACGATGAGAAGGGTGAGCGCGTTGGCCGCGACATGGCGCATCATCGCGCGGCGCTCACTCCACCCGCCGGAGCACCAGCGAGGCGTTGGTGCCGCCGAAGCCGAACGAGTTGGAGAGCGCGACGTCGATCGGCTTCGACACCGGCTTCCACGGGGCGAGGTCGAGCGCGGTGTCGGTCGAGGGATTGTCGAGGTTGATCGTCGGCGGCGCCAGGTTGTCGCGGATGGCGAGGACCGAGAAGATCGCCTCGATCGCGCCGGCGGCGCCGAGCAGGTGGCCGGTCGACGATTTGGTCGAGGACATCGTCACCTTGCCGGCGGCACTCCCGAGCAACCGCTCGACCGCCGCGAGCTCGATCACGTCGGCCATCGTCGAGGTGCCGTGCGCATTGATGTAGTCGACGTCTCCCGGCGCGATCCCCGCCCGCTTCAGCGCCGCCGACATCGAGCGGAACGCCCCGTCGCCGTCTTCGGCGGGCGCGGTGATGTGGTAGGCGTCGCCCGACAGGCCGTAGCCCACCACCTCGGCATAGATCTTGGCCCCGCGCGCCTTCGCGTGCTCGTACTCCTCCAGCACCACGACGCCCGCGCCCTCGCCCATGACGAAGCCGTCGCGGTCCTTGTCGTAGGGGCGGCTCGCGCGCTCGGGCGTGTCGTTGTAGGCGGTCGAGAGCGCCTTGCAGGCGTTGAACCCGGCGATGCCGAGCTCGCAGATCGCCGCCTCGGCGCCGCCCGCGACCATCACGTCGGCGTCGCCGTACTGGATCAGCCGCGCCCCGTCGCCGATCGCGTGCGCGCCGGTGGAGCAGGCGGTCACGACCGAGTGGTTCGGCCCCTTGAAGCCGTAGCGGATCGAGACCTGGCCGGAGCCGAGGTTGATGAGGCTGCCCGGGATGAAGAACGGCGACACGCGGCGCGGTCCCTTGTCGCGAAGGATGATCGAGGTGTCGGCGATGGTGGAGAGGCCGCCGATCCCCGAGCCGATGATGACGCCGGCGCGCTCGCGCTCGGCCTCGTCCTCGGGCTTCCAGCCGGCATCGGTCAGCGCCATCTCGGCGGCGGCGACGGCGAAGAGGATGAAGGTGTCGACCTTGCGCTGGTCCTTCGGCGCCATCCAGTCGTCGGCGTTGAACGTGCCGTCCGAGCCGTCGCCCAGCGGCACCTCGCAGGCGATGTGCGTGGCGAGGTGGCTCGGGTCGAAGCGGGTGATGCGGCCGGCGCCGGACTTGCCGGCAACGAGCCGCTTCCAGGTCTCCTCGACGCCGCATGCGAGCGGCGAGACCATGCCCATTCCGGTAATGACCACTCGCCGCATCGGCACCCCTCCCCGTGAAATCCGGCCCCGTTTACCGCGAAAGCGCCCGGAGCGACAAGCCTCGTTCCTCGCACCGAAATTTCGGCGCGCAATCTGCCGCTCGACCGCGCATGCGCGAGGCGGTAGCTAGTCCTGTAACCAGCGGGCCGGGGGAGCGCATGATCGAAGGGACGGAGCCGACGCAGTTCTATGCCATGCACCGGCACGGCTTCGTCCGGGTCGCGGCGAGCACGCCGCGGGTGCGGCCGGCGGATGTCGCCTTCAACCGCGACGCCCTGCTCGCCGAGGCGCGGCGGGCGTCGGCGGCGGAAGTGGATCTGGTGGTGTTTCCAGAGCTGTCGCTGTCGTCCTACGCGATCGACGACCTGCTGATGCAGACCGCGCTGCTCGACGCGGTGGAGGCGGCGGTCGCGGCGCTGGTCGAGGCGAGCGCCAACCTGACGCCGCTGCTGCTCGTCGGCGCGCCGCTGCGGCATCGCGGGCGGCTCTACAACTGCGCGCTGGCGATCTCGCGCGGGCGGCTGCTCGGGGTGGTGCCGAAATCGTACCTGCCGAACTATCGCGAGTTCTACGAGAAGCGGTGGTTCGCCCATGGCCGGGGCGTCGTCGGCGAGACGATCCGGGTGGGCGGGATCGAGGCGCCCTTCGGGGTCGACCTGCTGTTCGAGGCGAGCGACCTGCCGGGGTTTCTCGTGCATGCGGAGATCTGCGAAGACTTCTGGGCGGCGCATCCGCCGTCGTCGGACGGGGCGCTGGCCGGGGCGACGATCCTTGCCAACCTGTCGGCGTCGAACAGCACCATCGGCAAGTCCGACGAGCGGCACATGCTCTGCCGCTCGCAGTCGGCCCGGGCGGTGGCGGCCTATCTCTACGCGGCCGCCGGGCCGGGCGAGAGCACGACGGATCTCGCGTGGGACGGACAGGCGGTGATCTACGAGCTGGGCGACCTGCTGGCGGAGTCCGAGCGCTTTCCGCTGGTGCCCGGGCTCTGCACCGCCGACGTCGACACCGGCCGCATCCTCGCCGAGCGGACGCGGATGGGCACATTCGCCGATGCGGCCGAAGGGCTGGCGCGGCCGTTCCGGCGCATCGGCTTCGAGCACCGTCCGGGATTTCGCGACATCGGGCTGGTGCGGCGGATCCGGCGGTTTCCGTTCGTGCCGAACCGGCCGGAGAAGCTGGAAGATGACTGTTTCGAGGCATTCAGCATCCAGGTCGAGGGGCTCGCCCGCCGGTTTCAGGCGACGGGGAGCCGGACGCTGGTCATCGGGGTCTCTGGCGGGCTCGAACTCGACCCACGCGCTCATCGTGGCCGCCAAGGTCTGCGACCGGCTCGGGCTGCCGCGCAGTGCCATTCTCGGCTTCACCATGCCCGGTTTCGCGACGAGCGAGGGCACGAAGTCGAACGCCTGGAAGCTGATGCGGGCGACCGGCGTCACCGCCGACGAGATCGACATCCGGCCGGCGGCGCGGCAGATGCTGGCCGACATGGGGCATCCGTTCGCGGGTGGCGAGCCGGTCTATGACGTGACGTTCGAGAACGTGCAGGCGGGGCTTCGGACCGACTACCTGTTCCGGCTGGCGAACCAGCGCGGCGGGCTGGTGGTGGGAACGGGTGACCTGTCGGAGCTGGCGCTCGGCTGGTGCACCTACGGGGTCGGCGACCAGATGAGCCACTACGCCGTCAACTGCGGCGTGCCGAAGACGCTGATCCAGTACCTGATCCGCTGGACGGCGCGGACCCAGGTCGATGCGGCGACAGCGGACGTGCTGGCGGCGATCCTCGGCACCGAGATCTCGCCCGAGCTGGTGCCCGCCGATGCGAGCGGCGCGATCCAGAGCACCGAGTCGAAGATCGGTCCCTACGAGCTGCACGACTTCTTCCTGCATCAGGTCATGCGCTGGGGACATGCCCCGTCGAAGGTGGCGTTTCTCGCTTGGCACGCCTGGCGCGATGCCGAGGCCGGGCTCTGGCCGGCGGATTTTCCGCCGGACGCGCGGCGCGCCTACGACCTCGCGACGATACGCGGGTGGCTCGAGGTTTTCCTGCGGCGGTTCTTCGCGTTCAGCCAGTTCAAGCGCTCGGCGATCCCGAACGGCCCGAAGGTGTCGTCGGCCGGCGCGCTGTCGCCGCGCGGCGACTGGAGGGCCCCGTCGGATTCGTCTGAACAGCCCTGGCTCGACGAGCTGGCGCGCAATGTACCGGAGGCTTGAGATGCGTGCTCTAAGACTGATCGCGACCGGCGACCTGCGCTGCGTCGAGGTGCCGGTGCCCGATCCGGGGCCGGGCGAGGTGCTGGTGAAGATCGCGGCTGCCGGCATCTGCGGCACGGATCGGCATCTCTATCTCGGGGAGTTCCCGAGCGAGCCGCCCGTGACGCTCGGCCATGAGTTTTCCGGCACGGTGGCGGCGGTCGGGGCGGGGGTCTCGATGGCGCTGGGGACGCCGGTCGCGTGCGATCCGAACACCTGGTGCGGGACGTGCGACGCGTGCAACCGGGGGCGGGTCAACCTCTGCCCCCGCAACGTGGCGACGGGGATCCATCGCGACGGCGGCTTCGCGGAGTACGCGGTGATCCCGGCGTGGAAGGCACTGCCGCTGCCCGCCGGGCTCGGGCTGGCGCAGGGCGCGTTCGCCGAGCCGCTGGCCTGCACGCTGCACGGGCTCGACGTCGGCGCGCCGCGGCCGGGCGAGCGGGTGCTGGTGCTCGGGGGCGGTGTGATCGGCCAGCTCGCGGTTCAGTTGGCGCGGCTCGCAGGGGCCGAGACGATGCTGCTGACCCGCAGCGAGGGCAAGCAGGCGCTGGGCCGGCAGCTCGGGGCGGTCGCCACGGCGCCGACACCGGAGGCGGCGCGGGAGCTCTGGCCCGAGGGCGCCGATCTGGTGGTGGAATGCGCCGGGGTGCCGGCGACGGTGGCCGCCGCGCCGTGGCTGGCGCGCGCCGGCGGCCGGGTGGTGGTGCTCGGCGTGCTCGCCGCCGGGGCGACGGTGCCGATCCAGCCCTTTGACCTTCTCTTCCGCGAGATCCGGCTCGACTTCGCCTTCATCAACCCGTTCACCACGACGCGGGCGATCGCGCTGATCGCCTCGGGGGCGGTGGACGTGGCGCCGCTCATCTCGCGCACGGTGTCGCTGGACGAGGCGGCGGGTGCCATCTCCGGTCCGGCGCTGCCGGGGGACGTGAAGGTGCTGGTCGATCCCGGCCTGTGAGCGGGGCAGTCGGGACCGTCCGGCCGGCATGTCGAATCCGGCATGTCAAAGGCCCGCGATTGCATTTGCGGCGCATAGGGTCGCCGGGTAACGTTTTGGCACCGGGGTAGCCGGACCAAGCCTCGAACCAGGGGCAATTCAGGGAGGAAGACGGCCCACGTCACTTGCTGCGGCAAGTTTCGGGTGCCGGTATCAAGACCGATCCATATCCAGAACCGGCGATTGCTGCGCGTTCGGCCTGGATCGAGGCATCCCGCACGTCTGTGACAATCGCGGACGTGCGGGACCTCGGACGCGGTTCCGGCTGGAGTCGGTGTGGCCGACGTCTGCGCGTCAGGCGCTGGGCGGCAGCGGGACCGCTCGGTCGCGCAGCAGGTCGCGGATCTCGATCAGCACTTCTTCCTGGGTCGGGCCCTTGGGCTCGTCCGGCGCCTTTTCTGCCGGCACCATGTTGCGGGCCTTGTTGACCGCCTTGACGAGCAGGAACACCACCCAGGCGATGATGAGGAAGTTGATGACCGCGGTCAGGAAGGCGCCGTAGCGGAAGGTGGCCGCGTGTTCGCCCTCGCCGAGCGAGATCTGGTAGCTCGAAAAGTCGATGCCGCCGATGACGAAACCGATCAGCGGGTTGATGAGGTCGTTCACGAGGCTGGTGACGATCGCCGTGAAGGCGGCACCGATGATGATGCCGACGGCGAAATCCATCACGTTGCCGTGCGCGATGAAGTCGCGGAATTCCTTTATCACTGGCTTCTCCCGTGTTCCGTTCCGTGAACTGAGGTAGCGCCGTCGGGAGGGGTGGCAACCCGCGCGGGTCAGGTCCGCAGGCTGCCGCCGGTCGCCTTTGCCACGCTGGCGACGACCTTGCCCGCCACCGCGTCGATCTCGGCGTCGGTGAGGGTGCGGTCGGTCGGCGCGAGGCGAACGCTGATCGCCAGCGATTTCTTGCCCGGCCCCATCTGCGCCTCGGCCTTCGGTCCGTCGAAGACGTCGAACACGCTGACCGCCTCGATCAGCGCCTTGTCGGCGGCGCGGGCGGCCTTCAGCACGGCCTCGGCCTCGACGCGGGCATCGAGCACGAAGGCGAAGTCGCGTTCGACCGGCTGGAAGTCGGAGGCGACGAGCGGCGGCCGGGTGGTGGCGCGCGCCTTGGGGAAGGGGACCGCTTCGAGACGGATCGCGAAGGCGACCGCCGGGCCCTTGACGTCGAGGGCGGCGAGAACCTTCGGGTGAAGCTCGCCGAAGACCGCGAGCTCGGTCTTCGGCCCGAGCGACAGCAGGGCGGAGCGGCCGGGGTGGAACCAGCCCGGCACGTCGCGGCGGACCATCAGGCTCGCGGGCGCGCCGATCGCCGCGAGGGCCGCCTCGGCGTCGCGCTTGGCATCCCAGAGGTCGACCGGGCGGCGCGTGCCCATCGGGTCGCGTGGAGCGGTCGCACCGACGCGCAGGCCGCAGGCGAGCAGCATCTGCTCGCCCGGCTCGCCGCCGGGAAAGCCCGGGCCGATCTCGAAGAGCGCGAGGTCGGCAAACCCGCGGGCCTGGTTGCGTGCCGCGGCGCGCAGCAGGCCGGGCAGCAGGTTGGGCCGCAGGTGGCTCATCTCCGAGCTGATCGGGTTTTCGAGGCGCACCGTGTCGGCGCCGCCGCCGAACAGCTCGGCGGCCGTGCGGTCGATGAAACTGTAGGTGACGCACTCGTTGAAGCCGAGGGCGGCGATGCGGCGGCGGACGTCGCGCTCGCGGCGCTGCATCGGCGAGACGATCGGGCGGGCGACGCCGGCCGGACGGGAGAGCGGCTTGCCTTCGAGGCGGCTCATCGAGGCGACGCGGGCGATCTCTTCCACGATGTCGGCATCGCCGAGGATGTCGGGGCGCCAGCTCGGCGGCGTGACCTCCCGACCGTCGACGGTGAAGCCGAGGCTGTCGAGGATGCGGAGCTGCTCCGGCTCGGCGATGTCCATGCCGACGAGGCTGACCACGCGGGCGGGATCGAACCGATAGCGCCGGGTGACGGCCGGCACGCTTCCGGCGATCCCGACGTCCGAGGCTTCGCCGCCGCAGAGCTCGAGGATGAGCCGGGTGGCAAGCTCGAGGCCGACGGGGGTGAAGGCCGGGTCGACGCCGCGCTCGAAGCGATAGCGCGCGTCGGAAGCGGCGTTGAGCCGGCGGCCGGCGCGCGCGGTGCGGACGGGATCGAAATAGGCCGCCTCGACGAAGACGTTGGTCGTCGCCTCGGTGGCGCTGGTGCGCAGGCCGCCCTTGATGCCGCCGATGCTGTCGACGCCCGTGCCGTCGGCGATCACCGTCTCGCTGCCGTCGAAGGTGTAGTCCTTGCCGTCGAGCGTGCGGATGGTCTCGCCCGGCCGGGCGAGGCGGACGGTGAGCGGCCCGTCGAGCTTGTCGGCGTCGAAGACGTGCAGCGGCCGGTTGCGGTCGAAGGTGAGGAAGTTGGTGATGTCGACGAGCGCCGAGATCGGCCGCAGGCCGATGGCGCGCAGGCGGTCCTGCAGCCACTGCGGCGAGGGACCGTTGGTGACGCCGCGGATCAGCCGGCCGGCGAAGAGCGGGCAGGCCTCGGTGGCGACGTCGGGCGCGAGGTAGACCGCGACCGGGCAGGGGAAGCTGCCCGGCACCGGCGCGATGGCGGGGGTGATGAGCCGCCCGAGGCCGCGGGCGGCGAGGTCGCGGGCGATGCCTGCGACGCCAAGCGCATCGGGGCGGTTGGGCGTGACGGTGATCTCGATCACCGGATCGAAGCTGCGCACGTCGATGAAGCGGGCGCCGACCGGGGCGGCGGGGTCAAGCTCGACGATGCCGGTGTGGGCGTCGGAGAGCTCCATCTCGCGCTCGGACAGCATCATGCCGTGGCTCTCGACGCCGCGGATCCTGCCGACCTTGATGGTGGTGTCGATGCCGGGGATGTAGTCGCCGGGCTTCGACACCACGACCTTGATGCCGGCGCGCGCATTGGGGGCGCCGCAGACGATCTGCGTCTCGCCGCCGGCCGTCAGCACGCGGCAGACGCGGAGCTTGTCGGCGTCGGGGTGCGGGGTCGCTTCGAGGATCTCGCCCACGGTGAACGCCTCGAGGCGGGCGGCCGGGTTCGCCACGCCCTCGACCTCGAGCCCGAGGTCGGTGAGGGCGAAGGTGATGTCCTCGAGCGCGGCGGAGGTGTCGAGGTGCTCCTTGAGCCAGGCGAGGGTGAACTTCATCGGTGGCGTGCCCCGGGGTCTTGCGATAGGCCGCGGACATACGGGATGGGCCGCGGAAGGGGAAGCCCCGAGTTCCGCGGGGCGCGAGGAGGGAAAGAATGCCTGAGCTGGATCTGGAGTTCGTGCGTGCGCAGTTTCCGGCGTTCTCGGAGCCGTCGCTGGCCGGGCAGGCGTTCTTCGAGAATGCGGGCGGCTCGTATGCCTGCGGGCAGGTGATCGACCGGCTGACGCGGTTCTACCGGCAGCGCAAGGTGCAGCCGTATGCGCCCTACGCGGCGAGCCGGCTGGGCGGCGCGGAGATGGACGAGGGCCGCGCGCGGCTGGCGGAGCTGCTGGGGGTCGAGGGCGACGAGCTGCTGGTCGGGCCGTCGACGAGCCAGAACACCTATGTGCTGGCGCAGGCGTTCCGGCAGATGCTGGCGCCCGGCGACGCGCTGGTGGTGACGGATCAGGACCACGAGGCGAACTCCGGCGTCTGGCGGCGGCTGGCGGAAGGCGGCGTCGAGGTGCGGGAGTGGCGGGTCGATCCGGCGAGCGGGCACCTCGACCCAGCCGGGCTCGCGGCGCTGCTCGACGGGCGGGTGCGGCTGGTGGCGTTCCCGCACTGCTCGAACATCGTCGGCGAGACGAACGACGTGGCCGCACTCGTCGCGATGGTGCACGACGCCGGGGCGGTCGCCTGTGTCGACGGGGTGAGCCACGCGCCGCACGGTCTGCCGGACGTCGGCGCGCTCGGGGCCGACGTCTACCTGTTCTCCTCCTACAAGACCTATGGGCCGCACCAGGGGGTGATGGTGGTGCGGCGGTCGCTGGCCGAGGCACTGCCGAATCAGGGACACTGGTTCAATGCGGGGATCGCCGCGAAGCGGCTGACGCCGGCGGGGCCGGATCATGCGCAGGTGGCGGCGCTCGCCGGGGTGGCGGACTATGTCGAGGCGCTCGACCGGCGGCATTTCCCGGGCGAGCCGGCGGGATTGCGGCAGGCGAGCGCCCGGGTGCGCGGGCTGATGCGGGCGCACGAGACGCGGCTGCTGCAGCCGCTGCTCGACTGGGCGGCAGCGCGGAACGACGTGCGGCTGGTCGGGCCGGCGGATGCGGGCCGGCGGGTGCCGACGGTGTCGATGGTCTGCGCGCAGCCGGGGGCGGCCGTTGCGGCGGCGCTGGCGCCGCATGGGGTGATGGCGGGCGGCGGTGATTTCTACGCGGTGCGCCTGCTGCAGGCGCTGGGGATCGAGCCGGACCACGGGGTGCTGCGGCTGAGCTTCGTGCACTACACGAGTGCGGCGGAGGTCGGGCAGGCGATCGCGGGGCTGGACGCGGTGCTGGACGCGCCGCGGGACTGAGCGCGAGGCGCGGCTGGAACAGCTCAGGCGCCGGCTGTCAGGGCCCTGCCGCTACCCGAGCCGTCGCGCCAGCAGCGCCGCGTGCAGCGGGGCGGGGGCGACGATGATCCCGGCCACCCGCGGATCGGGCCGGTTGAAGGCAAGCCGCTGGCCGCGCCCGTCGGTGACGAGGGCGCCCGCCTCGCGGGCGATCAGGTCGCCCGCCGCCACGTCCCACTCCCAGCTCGGCCGGAACGTCAGCGTGGCGTCGAAGCGGCCTTCCGCCACCAGGCACAGCCGGTAGGCGATCGACGGGCGGAACTGTCGCGCCACCGACGGGATGCCGCCGGGCCAGAACCCCGGGGCAAGCTGGTTGGCGTTCGCGAGCACCTCGGCGCCGTCCAGCTCGCTCCGGGCGCTCGGCGCGATCGGCCGGCCGTTGCGCGTGGCGCCGGCACCGCGCCGCGCGGCATAGGTCTTGCCGAGCGCGGGCATGTGGACGACCCCGGCAATCGGCTCGCCCGCCTCGACGATCGCCGCCGAGATCGCCCAGGTCGGCTGGCCGGCGAGATAGGCGCGGGTGCCGTCGATCGGGTCGATCACGAACGCCCGTGTTGCGGCCAGCCGCGCCGTGCTGTCCTCGGTCTCCTCCGACAGCCAGCCATAGTCCGGCCGGGCCGACAGCAGTCGGTCGCGCAACAGCCGGTCGACCGCGAGGTCAGCCTCGCTGACCGGCCCGCCGCCGTCGGGCTTTTCCACCACCGTGCCGGGGGCGCCGACGCGGGCGAGTGCGAGCGCGCCCGCCTCGCGCACCGCGCTGGCAAGGAGTTCGGCGTCAATCACCGGCGATGACCAGCCCTTCGACCAGCAGGCTCGGCACCACCCGGCCGAGCCACGGCCGCGCGTCGTTCGCCGGGCGGATCGTCATCAGCATCTCGCCCAGGTTGCCGGCGATGGTGCATTCGTTCACCGGCCGCACGATCTGGCCGTTCTCGAACCAGAAGCCGCTCGCCCCGCGCGAATAGTCGCCGGTCGTCGGGTTGATCGAGGCGCCGAGCATCGCGGTGACGAGCAGCCCGGTCCCGGCCTCGGCCATGAGCGCGTCCCGGTCCAGCGCGCCTTGGGTCAGCGCGAGGTTGCCCGCCGCCGGCGAGGGCGGCGACGACGGCCCGCGCACCGCGTTGGCCGTGCTCGGCAGCCCGAGCTGGCGGCCGGTGGCGAGATCGAGCGTCCAGGACCGCAGCACCCCGTCGGCGACCAGCACGCGGCGCGCCACCGGCAGCCCCTCGCCGTCGAACGGCCGCGAGCCGCCGACGCGCGGCCGCAGCGGATCCTCGACCAGATCGAGCCCGGCGGGCAGCACCGCCTCGTCCATCGCGCTCTTCAGCCAGCTCGCCCCGCGTGCGATCGCGGTGCCGTTGATCGCCGAGACCAGATGGCCGATCAGCGCGGAGGCGACGCGCTCATCGTAGAGCACGGGGAATGCGCCGGTCGGCGGCTTGCCCGCGCCGGCCCGGGCGGCGGTGCGCTCGCCGGCGAGCCGGCCGATCGCCTCGGGCTCCGGCAGGTCGGCGCGGTGGGTGCGGCTCTCGAAGGCATAGTCGCGCTCCATCCCGGTGCCCTCGCCGGTGATCGCCACCGCCTGCAGCGCGTGCGAGGTCCGGCGATAGCCGCCGGAAAAGCCGTTGCTCGCGGCCAGATGCACCCGGCTCCGCGACCAGCTGGCGCCGGCGGCCTCCATCAGGGTGATCCCCGGCACCGCCGCTGCCGCAGCCTCGGCCGCGCGGGCCGCCGCCTCGAGCTCGGCTGGCGCGGGCAGCGGCGACGTGTCCTCGAGGTCGAGCGCGGCCACATCCCACCCGGTCGCCAGATCCTCCGGCGCGGCGAGACCGCACCAGGGGTCCTCCGGCGCCTCGCGGGCCATGGCGACGGCGCGCTCGGCCATGGCCGCCAGGGTCTCGGGCCGGGTGTCGCTCGACGAGACGCAGGCCTGCCGCCGGCCGAGCAGCACGCGCAGGCCGACGTCGATGCCTTCTGCCCGCTCGGCGTGCTCGAGGGCGCCGTTCCTGACCTCGATCCCGAGGCTCTCGCCCGCCACCGCAAGGGCGTCCGCCGCCTCGGCGCCGGCCGCCTTCGCCGCGGCGAGCAGCCGTTCCGTCAGGCCTGCCAGATCGTCCGCCATGCCATGCCTCCCGATGGTCCGCGCCGCTACCTAGGCGGTTTCTCGCGCCCTTACAACCGGCGCTGCGGGCGTTGGTGCGCTGCGGCGAACGGCGGCGTAAAATCAAAGGCTTGCCGCTTGCGCCGCACGTCACGCTTGCCTTTCGCCCCGCGAGCGCCTTTCATGACGGAAAATTGCCTTCTGGGGGGAACGGCGGCGATGGGAAAGCTCTCGGGAAAGACCGTGGTCGTCACCGGCGCGAGCCGCGGCATCGGCGCCGCCGCTGCGGAGGAGATGGCGGGGGAGGGGGCGTCGGTGCTGCTGCTCGCCCGCAGCGCGGAGGGCATCACCGCGCTCGCCTCGCGCCTGCGCAAGGCGGGCCATGTCGCCGAGGCGATGACCTGCGACGTGGCCGAGTTCACCCAGGTGCAGGCGGCCATCGGCCGGGCGCACGAGGCCTTTGGCCGGGTTGACGCGATCGTCAACAACGCGGGCGTCATCGAGCCGATCGGGCCGCTCGCAAGCGCCGATCCCCGCGCCTGGGCGCACGCGACCGACGTCAACTTCAAGGGCGTCTTCAACGGCATGCGCGCGGTGCTGCCGGAGATGCGGGCGCAGGGCGCCGGGGTCATCGTCAATGTCGGATCGGGCGCCGCGCACAATCCGCTGGAGGGCTGGAGCCACTACTGCGCCGCCAAGGCCGCGACCTCGATGCTGACGCGCTGCGCCCATCTGGAGAACCGCGGCCGCGGCATCCGGGTCTACTCGCTGTCGCCGGGCACGGTGGCGACCGACATGCAGCGCCGGATCAAGGCGAGCGGCATCAACGCCGTCAGCCAGATGGACTTTTCCCAGCACGCGCCGGTGACGGACCCCGCCCGCGCGCTGGTCTGGCTGCTCACCGAGGACGCCGCCGAGTTCGCCGGGCAGGAGATCTCGCTGCGCCAGCCGGAGATGCGCGCGCGGATCGGTCTCTAGACTCGCGCGCCGCCCGGGCGGCTCAGCCGGCGAGCGGCGCCCAGTTCAAGAGCAGCCCCACGTCGCCGGGGATGCCGCCGGGAAAGGTCACGATCTCGGCCTTCAGCCGGTATCCCATCGCCCGGGCGTGCCGGTCCCAGATGTCGAACAGCTCCTTCGCCTTGCCCTGCAGCGTCGCGGGCCACTCCGGATTGCCGCTGTTGATCGCCCGGCCGTCGTCGGTGCAGAGCGACGACGGAAACGTGTAGATCAGCGCCTCGAACGCGCCGCGCTTCGCCGCCGCCTCGACGCGCCTTCGCACCTCCTTCAGCTCATCCGGGCCGATGTGGTGCATCAGGAAATCCTGGGTGAAGGCGACGAGGCGCGCGTGCTCGGCCTCGTGCAGCTTCGCCTCCGCCTCGGCCGCCTTCATCTCGCGCTCGACCATTTCGCGGCGCAGCGCGTCGGCCGTCCATTTCGAGCGATCCTCGGCCATGCAACTCGTTCTCCACAGACTCTCGCGCCGGAGTCGACGCGAACGGCCGGCGCTTGGCAACCCCTTGCGACGGGGGTGCATCGCCCGCGGCCCGGTGGCAGGATGCCGCCCCATGTCACGTTCCGAACGCCTGCTCGACCTCCTGCAGATCCTGCGCCGACACCGCGCGCCGGCGACCGGGCAGGTGCTGGCCGACGCGCTCGGTGTCAGCCTGCGCACGCTCTACCGCGATATCGCCACGCTGCAGGGGCAGGGGGCGGACATCGTCGGCGAGGCGGGCCTCGGCTACGTGCTGCGTCCGGGCTTTCTGCTGCCGCCGCTGATGTTCTCCGAGGACGAGGTGGAGGCGCTGGTGCTCGGCGCCCGCTGGGTGGCGCGGCGCGGCGATCCGCCGCTTGCCGCCGCCGCGGCCGACGTGCTGGCCAAGATCGAGGCGGTGCTGCCGCCGGCGCGCCGGGACGAACTGGACTCGAGCGGCCTCCTCGTCGGCCCGGGCGGCGAGGACGGCGCCGACATGACGCTGGTCCGCCGGGCGATCCGGCTCGAGCGCAAGGTGGAGATCGGCTACCGCGACCGGGGCGACGCGCCGTCGCGCCGCACCATCTGGCCGATCGCGCTCACGCATTTCGACCGCGCCCGCGTCGTGGTCGCGTGGTGCGAACTGCGCGGGGACTTTCGCCATTTCCGTGCCGATCGCATCGCGTCGATCACGCCGCTGGACGCGCGCTATCCGAAGCGCCGGCTTGCGCTCGTTCGCGCCTGGAAGGCGGCGCTCGGCATCGCTGCTGCCGGAATCTGACAGCGGCACCGGCTAGGGCAGGGTCCATCGCAAGAAAGGACCGCGAGATGGCAAGCAATCCCCTCATCCTCCTCCACGTGGCGAGCCCGCAGGCCAGCGGCCGCTTCTACGCCGGGCTCTTTGACCGCGCGCCGGTCGAAGCCTCGGAGACCTTCGCGATGTTCGCGCTCGACTTCGGACTGATGCTCGGCCTCTGGTCGCGCGACACCGTAGTGCCCGCAACTGCCGGCGCGCCGGGCGCGGCCGAGATCGGCATCCGGGTCGACGACTATGCTGCGGTCGATGCGACGCATGCCGACTGGTCGGCGCGCGGCGTGGCGATCCTGATGCCGCCGACCGACCTCGACTTCGGCCGCAGCTTCGTCGCCACCGACCCGGACGGCCACCGTCTGCGGATTCTATGCGCCCGCCGACTGAAGCGCCGGCAGGCCGAGGCGCAGCGCCTTGCGCATCACCGTCGGCAGGGCGGCGTCGAGCCCCGCCGCCGGGCGGAAGTCGCCCGGGCTGCCGGCCGGCGCGCGCACGCCGTGCACCCGCAGGATCAGGTGAAAATGGGTGAAGGTGTGGCGCGCCTCGACGCCGAGGTCGCGCCAGGCGGCGGGGAAAGGCGGGGCCCCCGCCGGTCCTGCCTCGGTCCACTCGGTCGAGGGCAGGGCCAGCATCCCGCCGAGCAGCCCGCGTGCCGGTCGGGTCTCCGCCAGCACCGCGCCGTCGTCGCGCAGCGCCAGCCAGGCGATGCCGTGGCGCACCGGCTTCGCCGGCTTCTCCGCCCGGGCCGGCAGGCGCTCCGCGTCGCCCGCCGCCCGGGCCGCGCAGGGATCGCGCCACGGGCAGATGCCACAGGCGGGCGCCCGCGGCGTGCAGATCGTCGCGCCGAGGTCCATCACCGCCTGCGCGTAGTCGCCCGGCCGCGCGTCCGGGGTCAGCCGGTCGGCGAGGGCGCGGATCAGCGGCTTTGCCGCCGGCAGCGGCGTCTCGATCCGTCCGAGCCGGGCCATCACCCGCTCGACGTTGCCGTCGACCACCACGGCGCGGCGCCCGAAGGCGATCGCCGCGATCGCTGCCGCGGTGTAGGGCCCGACCCCGGGCAGCGCGATGAGGCCGGCCTCGTCGTCGGGGAACCGGCCGCCCCGCTCGTGCGCCACCACCCGGGCGCAGGCGAGCAGGTTGCGGGCGCGGGCGTAGTACCCGAGCCCGGCCCAGGCGGCCATCACCTCGGCGTCCTCGGCCGCGGCGAGGTCGCCGACCGTCGGCCAGCGCGCGAGGAACCGCGTGAAGTAGCCGCCGGCCGCCGCGACCGTCGTCTGTTGCAGCATCACCTCGGAGAGCCACACGGCATAGGCGGGGGGCGGCGGCGCCCCCGGTGGCGCGCGCCATGGCAGCACCCGGGCGAAGCGGTCGTACCAGTCGAGCAGCTCTCCGGCCATCTCCGGGCCGAGCCGTGGCGCCACGACCTGCATCCGTTCTCCCTGACAAGCGTCGCGCCAGCCGTTAACCTTGGCGCCCATGAACGACAGTCTCCCCAGCGGCAACGGTCCCGGCGGCAGGGGCCGGCGCGCCCGCGGCTTCGTCCGCGCCGGCGGCCTCATCGAGTTCGCACATGGCGAAGGCCGCGTCGAGGCGTGGCTTCGCCCAGGCGCGCCTGCGCGCGCTCTGGCCCGAGATCGCCGGCGCCGAGCTGGCGTCGGTCTGCGCGCCGCTGAAGCTCACCGCCGCCCGCGGCCCGGCCGGCTGCCTGCTCACCCTCGCGGTCGCCGGGGCGCACGCGCCGCGGCTGCAGATGCTCATCCCGATGCTGCGCGACCGGGTGAACGCCGCGCTCGGGCCCGGCACGGTCGGCCGCATCCAGCTCGCCCACGCTCCCGCCGGCTTCGTCGCGCCGCCCGCCCCGGCCCGCGCCCCGCTGGAGGGGCCGCCGCCCGACATCGGCGCGGCCGCCGAGAGTCTTTCAACCATTGGTGATGGCGAGCTCGAATCCGCGTTGGAGACACTGGCGCGGAATGTGGTAATCCGGGCGCGGACCCCGAAGAACTGACTGGATAGCCGATGCAATCGACCCTCACCCGCCGCCAGATCCTCGCTGCCGCCCTCGTGCTCGCGCCGATCGTGGCCTTCGGCCTGCCGCGGATCGGCTGGGCGCAGGAGACGCCGGCGCCCGCCCCCGCGCCGGTCCCTTCGCCTGCGCCGGTGGCCGACATGGCGCTCGGCGATCCGAACGCGCCGCTGACGGTGATCGAATATGCCATGTACAGCTGCCCGCACTGTGCCGACTTCAACCGCGACACCTTTCCGCAGGTGAAGAAGGACTACATCGACACCGGCAAGATCCGCTGGATCTTCCGCGAGGTCTATTTCAACAAGCCCGGGCTCTGGGCGGCGATGATTGCCCGGTGTGCGCCGGCCGATCGCTATTTCGGCATCGCCGACCTGGTGTTCTCGACGCAGAACGCCTGGATGGTGAACCCGGACGGCTCGGTGCGCGACGACGCCTCGATGATGCAGGCGCTCTACCGCATCGGCCGGCAGGCGGGCCTGTCCGACGCGGAAATGGACAAGTGCATGAACGACCGCGCCTTTGCGGAATCGCTCGTCGCCGCCTATCAGAAGAATGCCGCCGCCGACGGCATCAACTCGACGCCCACCTTCATCATGGGTGGCAAGAAGGTCGGCAGCGGCTACATGCCCTACGATCAGTTCAAGGCCGAACTCGACAAGGCGCTCGGCGCCTGACGCAACGGGTCGGCCTGGCGCCGGCCGAGAGAAGCCGGAACGGGGGGCGATGGTGGACCGGACGGACGAGACGAGACGTTTCGAGGCGCTGGACCGCTTCGCGTCGCTGCCCGAGGCGATCCTCGCCGCGCGGCGTTCCTTTGGCAGCGACCGCGTCGCCTTCGAGGACATCGAGGGCAAGTCGCTCACCTACGGCCAGATCGCGCTCGGCGCCGCGGTGCTGGAGCGCGGCCTGCGCGCCCGGTTCGCGACGGGCGAGCGGGTCGGCGTGCTGCTGCCCGCGGCGCCGGGTGCCGTGGTGGTCCTGCTCGCGTTCTGGCGCGCGGGCCGGGTGCCGGCAATGCTCAACCCGACCGTCGGCACCGGGCCACTTGTCTCGGCGCTGCGCACCGCCGGTTGCCGCAGCGTCCTGACCAGCCGCGCCTTCATCGAGCAGGGCGGCTTCGGCGATCTGATCGAGACGATCCGGACGGACGGCTTCGACGTGGTCTGGACCGAGGACCTGCGCGAGGCGGCGGGCCTGCTCGACAAGCTCGTCGGCCTCGTCACCCGGCACCGCGCGCCGGGCGGACTGCGCCGCGATGCCGAGGCGGCGGTGCTTTTCACCTCAGGGACCGAGGGGGCGCCGAAGGGCGTCGTGCTCACCCACGGCAACCTGCTCGCCAACGTGGCGCAGCTGCAGGCGCGCGCGCCGATCGGGCCGGACGACCGGGCGGTCTCGGCGCTGCCGCTGTTCCACAGCTTCGGGCTGACCGCCGGCATCGTCCTGACGCTGGCCACCGGCATCCGTACCGGCCTGCACCCCTCGCCGCTGCACTACCGGGTGATCCCCGAGCTGGCCAAGCGGCTGGATGCGACGATCCTGTTCGGCACCGACACCTTCCTCGCCGGCTGGGGCCGCCGGGCCACCCGCGAGCACTTCGTCCATCTGCGCGCGGTGGTCGCGGGGGCGGAGCCGGTCAAGGCGACCACGCGGGCGATCTGGTCCGACCGTTTCGGCGCGGTGATCCTCGAGGGGTACGGCGCCACCGAGACCGGGCCGGTCATGGCGCTCAACGATCTCGACGACCCCCGCCCGGGCACGGTCGGGCGCCTGCTGCCCGGCATCGAGCCGCGATTCGCGCCGATGCCCGGGGTCGAGGGCAGCCGGCTGTCGGTGCGCGGGCCGAACGTGATGGCGGGCTACCTGCTGTCGGGATCGGCCGACGGCATCGCGGCGCCGCCGGAGGGCTGGTACGACACCGGCGACATCGTGCAGGTCGGGCCGGAGGGCCACGTCACCATCGTCGGCCGGGCCAAGCGCTTCGCCAAGATCGGCGGCGAGATGGTGTCGCTGGCGCTGGTCGAGGCGCTGGCCGCGGACGTCTGGCCGGGCGAGCCGCTCGGCGCCGTGGCGCTGCCGTGCGAGCGCAAGGGCGAGCGGGTGGTGGTGGCGATCGCCCACCCCGCCGCCTCGCTCGAACTCGCTGCGCGAGCGCGCCCGCGCCGCCGGCATCGCCGAGATCCTCGTGCCGTCCGAGGTGCGGGTCCTCGAGGAGATCCCGGTGATGGCCTCGGGCAAGACCGACCTGCCGCGCCTGCAGGCCCTGCTCGCGTCGTAGCGATCAGGGCAGGGTGAAGCCGGTCGGGGCCCAGAGCCGGCGCAGCACCCCGCGCAGCGCGGGCTCCGAATCCTCGGCGGTCAGACCCGGGCCTGCTTCCGTGCCCGCGGCGCCATGGAACCAGACCGCGGCGCCGGCGGCTTCGAACCCGGGCACGCCCTGGGCAAGCAGGCCGGTGGCGATCCCGGCGAGCACGTCGCCGGAGCCTGCGGTCGCGAGCCACGCCGGGGCGTTGCCGTTGATCGCGAGCCGCCCGTCGGGTGCGGCGATCACGGTGTCGGGCCCCTTCAGCACCACGGTCGCGCCGGAGCGGGCGGCGGCGGCGCGGGCGCGCGCGGGCTTCGGGCCGGCGAGGTCGGGAAACAGCCGGGCGAACTCGCCTTCGTGCGGCGTCAGGACGACGGGCGCCGCCCGGCCGGCGATGGCGGCGAAGAGCGCGTCGGGCGCGTCCTGCCAGAGGGTCAGCGCGTCGGCGTCGAGCACCAGTGCAGCGGGCGCGGCCAGCGCGGCCGTGACGAGCGCCTGTTCCGCCGCTCCGGTGCCGAGGCCCGGTCCGAGCGCCGCCACGCTGATCCGGGGATCGGCGAGCAGCGCTGCGAGGCCCTCGGCGCCATCCATCCGGCGCAGCATGACCGCGGTCAGGTGCGCGGCGTTGACCGCCAGCGCCTCCGGCGGGCTCGCCAGCGTCACGAGCCCGGCCCCGGCGCGCAGCGCCGCCCCGGCCGCGAGCCGCGCGGCGCCGGTGCGCGCCATGCCGCCCGACACGACGACCGCGTGGCCGCGGTGGTACTTGTGCCCGTCTGCCGTGGGCGCGCGCATGTCCTTCGCCCAGAGCACGCGGCCGTTGCGCCAGACCCGCGGGGCCAGCGTGTCGAGCACCGCCGCGGGGATGCCGATGTCGGCGAGCGTCACGTCGCCGCACAGGTCGCGTCCGGGGTAGAGCAGGTGCCCCGGCTTCAGCCGGAAGAACGTGACGGTGGCGGCCGCCTCGATCGCGGTGCCCATCACCTCGCCGGTGTCGCCGGAAACCCCGCTCGGCACATCGACCGCGATCACCGGCACGCCGCGCCCGTTGATCTCGGTGACGATGCGCGCGGCGCGTCCGTCGATCGGCCGGTCGAGGCCGGCGCCGAACAGCGCGTCGATGACGCCGGCGGCCTCGGGCAGGGCCACGTCCGCCGGGTGGGTGGGGCCGCCCCAGCGATCGAAGGCGGCGCGCGCGTCCCCGGTGATCCGGGCGGGATCGCCGAGCAGGTGCAGCGCGACGTCGCGGCCCGCGGCCCGCAGGCGCCGGGCCGCGACGAAGCCGTCGCCGCCATTGTTGCCCGGACCGCAGAGCACCAGCAGCCGGCCGTTCGGCACCCGCGCCGCCGCGACCTCGGCGACCGCGGCGCCGGCGCGCTCCATCAGCTCGATCCCGGGCACGCCGCCCGCGATCGCGAGGCGGTCGGCTTCGGCCATCTGGGCGGTAGTGAGAAGTTCGAGCATGGCATCCCTCGGGGTCGGCACCAGAGCCGGGCATCCTGCGCCACCGGCCCGTCGGCGCGCAAGCCGCGGGAAGGGGTTTGGTCAACCTTCGGCGACCGGCCACGCCGGGCAGGCCGCGGACGGGTGGGCAATCCCGCTCCGTGCCCTATGATGCGCGCCGGTAACGGAGATCCGGCATGACGATCCGCAACCTCGACGATCTGCTGCGCCCGCCGTCCATCGCGGTGCTGGGCGCCCCCAGTCCGCGCGGGCTCGCCATCCTGCGCAACCTCCGCGCCGGGGGCTATGCCCGGCCGGTCGTGGCGGTCGAGCCGGGCGCGGGCGACGTGGACGGGATACCGGCGGTCGCGTCTGTCGCCGAGCTCGGCATTGCGCCCGGCCTCGCGGTGCTGGCCGGGCCGCTCGGCGAGGCGCCGGCGCGGATCGCCGAGCTTGGCGCCGCCGGCTGGCGCATGGCGCTGGTCGTCACGCCGGAGGAGGGGCCGGACCCGGGCCTGCGCCAGGCGATGCTCGATGCGGCGCGGCCGTACACACTGCGGATCCTTGGGCCCGGCTCGCTCGGGATCATCGCGCCGCGGGCGCGGCTCGACGCCAGCCTGTCGCCGATTGCCGCCACCGAGGGCGGCATCGCGCTGGTGTCGGAATCGGGCAGCATCGCCACCGCGCTGCTCGACTGGGCCGCGAGCCACGCCATCGGCTTCAGCGCGGTGCTGAGCCTCGGCGGCCGGGTGGATGTCGGGCTGAGCGACTGTCTCGACCTGCTCGCGGGAGACCCGCACACCCGGGCGATCCTCGTCTATGTGGAGAGCATCACCGATCCGCGGCGGTTCCTGTCCGCGGCGCGCGCCGCCGCGCGGCTGAAGCCGGTGATTGCGCTCAAGGCCGGCCAGACCCCGCAGGCGGCCGCCGCGGCCGAGACCCACACGGGACGGTTGTCCGGGGCGGACGCGGTCATCGCCGCAGCCCTGCGCCGGGCGGGGATCCTGCGGGTGCACGGGCTGGCGGAGCTGTTCGACGCGGCCGAGATCGTCTCGCGCTTCCGCCCGATGCAGCGCGGCCGCGTGGCGATCGTGACGAACAGCGGCGGCGCCGGCGTGCTGGCGGTCGATCGCCTCGTCGAGGCCGGCAGTCCGCTGGTCCAGCCGGGCCCGGCAACGCTGGCCGGGCTCGCGTCGGCGCTGCCGGGGGGCTGCAGCCCGCGCAATCCGGTCGATCTCGGCGACGACGCGGACCCCGGCCGGTATCTCGCGGCGCTCGACGTGCTCGCCGCCGACCCGGGCGTCGACGTGCTGCTCGCGATGAGCTGCCCCACCGGGCACGGCCAGCCGGCCGCGGTGGCCCAGGCGCTGGTCGGGCGCACGGAGCGCGGCCGGATCGGGGGCAAGCCGGTGCTGGCGTGCTGGATGGGTGGCGCCACGGCGCGGGAGGCTCGCGGCACGCTCCGCGCCGGCGGCATCGCCACCTACGAGGCGCCCGCGGCGGCGGCGGCGGCGGTCGGGCACCTGACCGACTGGGGCCGGGCGCAGGCGTCGCTGCTGCAGGTGCCGGACCGGCGCTCCGAGGAAGTGCTCGCCGCGGCTCCGGACGCCCGGGCGCAGGTGGCGGCGCTGCTCGCTTCCGCTGCCGCCGAAGGGCGGCGGCGGCTGACCCAGGCCGAGGCCGGCGCGGCGCTCGCGGCCTACGGCATCCCGGTCGCAGGCTCGCGCATCGTCCGCGACGCGGCGGCGGCCGGGGCGGTCGCGACGGAGATGCTGGGCGCGGGCGGCCGGCTGGCGGTCAAGGTGCTCTCGGCCGACCTGCCGCACCGCTCCGACGTGGGCGGCGTCGTCCTCGACGTCGCCACCGGCGACGAGGCGGCGGCCGCCGTCGCCGGCATCGCCGCGCGGGTGGCGCGCCACGCGGTCGGGGCGCGAATCGAAGGCTACGAGCTGCAACCGATGGTGGCGCGCCCGGAGGCGGTCGAGCTGATCCTCGGGGTGGCGACCGACCCGATCTTCGGCCCGGTGATCCTGTTCGGCGCCGGCGGCCTCGCGGTCGAAATCCTGCGCGACACCGCCGTCGCCCTGCCGCCGCTCGATTCCGGCCTCGCGGCCGAACTGGTCGGCCGGACCCGGGTGAGCGCGCAGCTCGCCGGCTACCGCGGTCGGGCGCCGGCGGACCTCGCCTCGCTGAACGGCGCGCTCATCGCGCTGTCGCACCTCGTAGAGGACTTCCCCTGCCTGCGCGCCGTCGACGTGAACCCGTTGCTGGCCGATGCCGCAGGGGTCATCGCGCTCGACATGAATGTGGAGTTCGACCCGGCCGAACTGGACCGCCGGCCGCCGAACCTGCACCTCGCGATCCGGCCCTATCCGACCGAATGGCGGCGCAGCATCGAGCGGCCCGACGGGGTCTATGACCTGCGGCCGATCCGCCCGGCGGACGCGCTGCTCTATCCCGACTTCCTCGCGCGGGTCAGCCGCGAGGACATGCGCCTGCGCTTTCTCGCGGTGCGCGTGCACTTTCCCGAGGAGTTCGCCCTGCGCTGGACGCAGCTCGACTATGACCGCGAGATGGCCTTCGTCGCGCTCACGCCGGCGGGCGAGCTGGCCGGGGTGAGCCGCGTGGTCGCGGCGCCCGATCACCTCTCGGGCGAGTATTCGCTGCTCGTGCGCTCGGACCTGCAGGGACGGGGAATCGGCGCGGCGCTGATGCGCCTGCTGATCGACTACGCCCGCGCCGACGGCATGGAGCGGATCGAGGGCATGGTGCTGGCCGAGAACCGCGCGATGCAGGGCCTCGTCGGCCACTTGGGCTTTACCTTTGCGCCGATCCCTGACGACCCCGGGGTGGTGATGTCGACGCTCGTGCTGTGACTGGCCGCGCGGGCCGCCGTTGCGGCCATGCGGAGCGCGCGGGTCGCGCGCAGGAGTCCTTTGCTGGGCACCGGCCAGTTGGCCGGCGCCGGCGGGGCGCTCGCCGCCCCCGCACCCCCGGCACTGCTCTCCAGGTTTCTGGCCGGAAGAGCGCGCGCCCCGGCGTGCCGCCCGGCAGCCTTGGGAGGATCGCCGGGGCCCGGCCGCTCATCTTGCCTTGCCCCCCGGGCGCCGCGAGGCTATCGGGGTAGCTCCGACGAACCTCCCCCGGGATGCACGCCGATGGCCGAGAGTGATCCGAAGCTTCTGGTCTCGACCGAGTGGCTCGAGAGGCACCTCGGGGCGCCCGACCTGCGCATTCTCGATGCGAGCTGGCACATGCCGGGCTCCGGCCGGGACCCGAAGGTGGAGTTCGAGGCCGGCCACATCCCGGGCGCGCGGTTCTTCGACATCGACGAGATTTCCGACGAGCAGTCGGAGCTGCCGCACATGGCGCCGCCGGTGGAGAAGTTCGTGTCGCGGGTGCGCGGACTCGGCATCGGCGACGGGCACCGGGTGGTGATCTACGACAGCGTCGGCGTCTTCAGCGCGCCGCGGGTCTGGTGGCTGTTCCGCCTGTTCGGCAAGGAGGACGTCGCCGTGCTCGACGGCGGCCTGCCGAAGTGGCGCGCGGAGGGGCGGGCGCTGGAGGACGGGATGCCGATCCTGCGCGACCGGCACTTCACCGCCCGGCGTGACGCGAGCCTGGTGCGCGATGTGACCCAGGTGGCGGCGACGACCAAGCTCGGCGACGCGCAGATCGTCGATGCCCGCGCCGCCGTGCGGTTCCGCGGCGAGGCGCCGGAGCCGCGGCCGGGCCTGCGCTCGGGCCATATCCCGGGCTCGCGCAACGTGCCCTGGACGACGCTGCTCAATGCCGATGGCACCCTGCTAGATGCGGCCGGGCTCCGGGCCGCCTTCGTGGCGGCCGGGGTCGATGTGTCGAAGCCGGTGGTGACGACCTGCGGCTCGGGCATATCGGCGGCGATCCTCAGCCTGGCGCTGGAGCGTCTCGGAAACCGGGCGCATGCGCTCTATGATGGGTCGTGGGCGGAATGGGGCGCCTACCCGGATCTGAAGGTCGAGCTGGGATGATCCGCAGCGCCGGCGAACAGGTGGACGTGACCGTCACCTACCTGCGCATGACGGCGCGCCCGGGCTATCCGCGGCCGCACGTGCCGGTCGGGCCGGTGACGGCGCTGATCGCCGCGGAACGGCCGCCGCTCTGGTACTTCCTGACGCTCTACGATGCGGTCGGCCGGGACTACGAGTGGACCGATCAGCACGACGCCTCGGCCGAGGACGTGTCGGCGTTCCTGCACGATCCGGCGGTCACGCTCTACACCCTGGTGCGCGGCGGCTGGCCGCACGGCTTTTTCGTCCTCGACGGCCGCGCGCCCGGCGTGGTCGATCTGTCGTACTTCGGTCTCGTGCCCGAGGCGATCGGCCGGGGCCTTGGCACCTTCCTGATCCAGACCGCCGTCCATGCCGCCTGGGACCGGCCGGGCTGCGCGGCGGTGACGGTAAACACCAACTCGCTCGACCACCCGCGCGCGCTGCCGCTCTACCAGAAGGCCGGCTTCGCGCCGGTGCGCCGGGCGAGCTTCCAGCGGGTGCTGACCCGCGACCGTTCCCTCATCGATTCCTGACGAGCCCCGGGAGGGCCCAATGTTCGAGACGCTGAAGCCGTCACCGCCCGACAAGATCATCGAGCTGCTGGAGATGTTCCGGGCCGATCCGCGCACGGACAAGCTCGATCTCGGCGTCGGCGTCTACAAGGACGCGAACGGCAAGACCCCGGTGATGCGCGCGGTCAAGGCCGCCGAGAAGCGGCTGCTCGACGCGCAGGACAGCAAGGCCTACGTCGGCATCCTCGGCGATCTGGACTTCGTCCGGGCGATGGGCGAACTGGCCCTCGGCAGCGCCGTGCCGGCGGACCGGCTGTCGGGCGCCCAGACGCCGGGCGGCACGGGCGCGATCCGTCAGCTGCTCGAGCTCGTCAAGCGGTCGAGCCCGACGGCGACGGTGTGGTACTCCGACCCGACCTGGCCGAACCATCCGGCGATGCTCGCGCACCTCGGCATCCCGTCGCGGACCTATCGCTACTTCGACGCGACCACCGGCGGCGTCGACTTCGCCAGCATGATGGCCGATCTCGTCGGCATGAAGCCCGGCGACGTGCTACTGCTGCACGGCTGCTGCCACAACCCGACGGGGGCGAATCTCACGCTGGAGCAATGGCGCGAGGTGACGGACTTCGTGGCGAAGGCCGGGGTCGTGCCGTTCATCGACCTCGCCTATCAGGGCTTCGGCGACGGGCTGGAGGCCGATGCGGCCGGTGTGCGGCACATGGCGGCGGCGGTGCCCGAGATGCTGCTCGCGGTCAGCTGCTCGAAGAACTTCGGGCTCTACCGCGACCGGGTGGGCGCGGCCTTCGCGCTGTCCGAGACGCCGGAGCGCGCGGCCATCACCAAGGCGAACATGGCCTCGCTCAGCCGGCTGAATTTCTCGTTCCCGCCGGATCATGGCGCGAAGGTGGTGGCGATCATCCTCGGCGACCCGGGCCTCAAGGCCGACTGGCAGGCCGAGCTGGAGGCGATGCGCAGCGGCATGCTCGAGCTGCGCAAGGGGCTGGCGGACGAGCTGCGCCGGGCGACCAACTCGGATCGCTTCGACTTCGTGGGCGTCCACCGCGGCATGTTCTCCCGCCTCGGCCTCGGCCCCGCGCAGGTCGTGAAGCTGCGCGAGGACTTCGGGATCTACGCGGTGGGCGACAGCCGGATCAACATCGCCGGCCTGCCGGCGCAGGGCCTCGCCAGGCTTGCGGCGGCGATCGCCTCGGTCGAGGACTGACCCCTGAGGGATCGCGCCGGCTCCGCCAAGGGAGCCGGCGCGCGCGGGCGTGTCAGCCCCAGCAGAGCTTCAGGGCCTCGGTCGTGTCGATCGAGTCGATCCCGGGCATCGGCTGGTCGGTGACGAGTGCGACGCCGGTGTCGAAGAACGTCTTGCCCTCGGTCGCTTCCGGCTTCTGTCCGGTCTGGGCGAACTTCGCGATCGCTTCGACGCCGAGCGCCGCCATCTGCAGCGGATACTGCTGCGCGGTCGCGCCGATGGAGCCGGCTGCCACGTTCTTCACGCCCGGACAGCCGCCGTCGACCGAAACGATGGTGATGCCCTTGGCCTTGCCCATGCTGACGAGCGCCTGATAGGCGCCGGCGGCGGACGGCTCGTTGATGGTGTAGACGAGGTTCACGTTCGGATCGGCCGCCATCAGCTTCTCCATCGCGGTGACGCCGCCCTCTTCGGAGCCTTGCGTCACCTCGTGGCCGACGATGCGCGGATCCTTCTCGTCGCCGATGACCTTCGGGTCGCCGATGTCGATGCCGAAGCCCTTCATGAAGCCCTGATCGCGCAACTGGTCGATGGTGGGGAAAGAGGGCAGGGCGTCCAGCATGGCGATATGCGCGTCCTTCGCCCCGTCGCCAAGCTTCGCCGCCGCCCACTTGCCGATCAGCTCGCCCGCGCCGAAGTTGTCGGTGGCAAAGGTCATGTCGGCAGCGTCCGCCGGCGACAGCGGCGTATCGAGGGCGATCACCAGAACTCCCGCGTCACGGGCCTTCTGCATCAGCGGTGCAATCTGCACCGGATCGTTCGCCACCATGAGGATGCCTTTGGCACCCGAGGCGAGGCAGGCTTCGACCGCCGAGACCTGGCTTTCATGGTCGCCGTCGAACTTGCCGGCCGCGATGCTGAGCTCGACGCCGAGTTCCTTCGCCTTGGCGACGGCCCCCTCACGCATCTTCGCGAAGAACGGGTTGGAGTCGGTCTTGGTGATGAGGCAGGCCGAGATCGGCGCTGCCATCGCGGCGGAGCCGATGCCGAGTGCCACGGCGAACGCGGTCCCCGCAAGCAGGTGCTTCATGTCTTTCCTCCCGATCGGGAACGGCCTTTTCGACCGCCCGGATTGTCGAACTGGTTGATGAAACGTTAAACCGACAAGCTAGCCAGTTGAGCGGAACCATGCTTTCCGTTGCCCATGCTGGACTTCCCCCCGGGGAGCCGTCGCGGCGCTTCTCGCCGTCCTTCGTCTCCGACGCCGAGGGTTCCCGAAGCCCTCCGCGAAGTCAAGCGCGTCGCGCCCCGCCGTGGCGACGCCTTGACCGTCACGCCGGCAATTCCTACTTGCGAGTTCATGGACACGCTCTATCGCTTTTCGCCGGCCGGGGGCCGGCTGCTGCAGCGCCTGCACCCGCAGGCGCGCTGAGCCTGCCGGCCCGGCAGGCCCGGGCCAAGATCGTCCACGCTTTCCGAAACACCGACATCCTGCACGCCCCGGCAAGAGGGCGCAGCGGATACGCCCAGAAGGAGGACCCGTCATGTCCACTGTCCCGGTACAGGACCCGCCCATCGTTCTCGATGCCGCCTGGAGCGACCGGCTCGAGGAGCTCGCCGCCGTGGCCAGCCGTCGCGGCCTCGCCGCCGTCGGCGACCGGCTGATGGCCGAGGTCGCGCGTGCCACCGTGCTGCCGACCGCCGAAATGCCCGCCGACGTCGTCAACATCGGTTCGACCGTGCGCTACCGCGACGAGACCACCGGCCGCGAGCACACCGTGACGCTCGTGCTGCCGCCCGACGTCGACATCGACCGCGGCCGCATCTCGGTGCTGACCCCGGTCGGCGCCGCCTTGATCGGCCTCCGCTCGGGCGCGGGCATCGGCTGGGAAACCCGCGAGGGCGAAGCGCGCCGGCTGACCGTGCTTTCGGTCGCGCCGGCCGCCTGACCGGCCGCCGGCAGCGCGCCGGCCTGTCTACTGGAGCCGCCGTTTCGCGACGGCGGATGCAGGGGACAGGCCGGTTGCCCCGGCTCACCGGGGAGTTGGAGCCTTCAGCGCAGGTCCGGCGGCGTCGCCTCGGCCTTGAGTTCGGCCACGATCGCGTCGAGCGCCGCCACCCGGCTGCCCTGCTCACCGAGCCGGCGCACCGAGACCGTCCGCTCCTCGACCTCGCGCCCGCCGACCGCGAGGATCACCGGCACCTTCGCCAGCGAATGCTCGCGCACCTTGTAGTTGATCTTCTCGTTGCGCAGGTCGGCCTCGGCCCGGATCCCCGCCGCGGCCAGGGCCGCGACCACCTCGCCGGCATAGCCGTCGGCCTCGGACACGATCGGTGCCACCACCACCTGCCGCGGCGCCAGCCACAGCGGGAAGCGCCCGGCGTAGTGCTCGATCAGCAGGCCGATGAACCGCTCGAACGTGCCGAAGACGGCCCGGTGCAGCATCACCGGCCGGTGCCGCCCGCCGTCCTCGCCGACGTAGGACGCATCCAGCCGTTCGGGGAGCACGTAGTCGAGCTGGAACGTGCCCGCCTGCCACGTCCGTCCGATCGCGTCGGTCAGGTGGAATTCGAGCTTCGGCCCATAGAACGCGCCTTCGCCGACGGCGATCTCGAAGTCGAGCCCCGCGGCGCGCAGCGCGTCGCTGAGCGCGGCCTCCGCCCGGTCCCACGTCGCGTCATCGCCCGCCCGCATGTCCGGCCGGGTCGCCAGCTTGTACGAGATGTCGGTCATTCCCATGTGGGCGTAGACGCGGCTGAACAGCGCCAGGAACCGGCTGGTCTCGTCCTTGATCTGGTCTTCGCGGCAGAAGATGTGCGCATCGTCCTGCGTCATCTGCCGCACCCGCATCAGCCCGTGCAGCGCGCCGTGCGCCTCGTTGCGGTGGCAGCAGCCGAACTCCGCCATGCGGAGCGGCAGGTCGCGATAGCTCTTCGTTCCTTGCTTGAAGATCTGCACGTGCCCGGGGCAGTTCATCGGCTTCAGCGCCATCAGCTGCGCCTTGCCCGACAGGATCGGATCGGCCTCCTCGTCGGTCGTTTCCGGGATTTCGTCCGGCACCACGAACATGTTCTCGCGGAACTTGCCCCAGTGCCCCGACTGCCGCCACAGCTTCGAATCGAGCAGCTGCGGCGTCTTCACCTCGACATAGCCGTCGGTGTCGAGCTGCCGCCGGATGTACGCCTCCAGCACCCGCCACAGCCGGAAGCCGTTCGGGTGCCAGAACACCGACCCCTGCGCCTCCTGCTGCAGATGGAAGAGGTCCATCTCGCGCGCGAGCTTGCGATGGTCGCGCTTCGCCGCCTCCTCGAGCTGGTGGAGGTAGGCGTCGAGATCGGCCTTGGAGCGGAACGCCACGCCATAGATCCGCTGCAGCATCGGCCGCGAGGAGTCCCCGCGCCAATACGCGCCGGCGATCGACATCAGCTTGAAGGCATCCGGCGGCACCTGCCCGGTGTTGGCGAGATGCGGGCCACGGCAGAGATCCTGCCAGTGCCCGTGCCAGTACATCCGGATCGGGTCCGCCCCCGGGATCGCCTCGACCAGCTCCACCTTGTACGGCTCGCCCGACGCCTCGTAGTGCCGGATCGCCCGGTCGCGGGCCCAGACTTCGGTCCGCACCGGATCGCGCGCGGCGATGATCTGGCGCATCCGCGCCTCGATCGCGCCGAGATCCTCGGGCGTGAACGGCTCCTTGCGGTCGAAATCGTAGTACCAGCCGTTTTCGACCACCGGGCCGATCGTCACCTTCACGTCCGGCCACAGCTCCTGCACCGCGCGGGCCATGATGTGCGCGCAGTCGTGCCGGATCAGCTCCAGCGCCGCGTCGTCCTTTGCCGTCACGATGGCGAGCGAGGTGTCCTTGTCGATCGGCAGCGACAGGTCGGAGAGCCGCCCGTCCACCACGGCGGCAAGGGCTGCCTTGCCGAGCGATTTCGAGATGCCCGCCGCGACGTCGGCGGCGGTGGTGCCGGCCGGCACGCGCCGCACGGCACCGTCGGGGAGCGTGACCGCCACCTCCCGCACCTGGGGTTCGAGGTCGCTCATCACGGTACTCCATGCGGTTCGGCGCCTACGATGCGCCCGGTTCAGAGGAGCCAGCGACGTAGGCCCGCCACCCCCCGCCTGTCAAGCGTGACGCGAATGGCCCTTGCCGGCTGCGGTCGACCGCTCGGCCGATGATCCGGCTGCACCGCTCGACCGCGCGGGCCCAAGGGTCGGGTCGTCCCGAACAAGATATGGTAAAGACGATGGACTAAGTGATTTCCTGAGCCTCCGGCGCCGCCCCGAAGGGCAGGCCAGCCAGCGCCTGCTTGATGACCCCGACCATGAATTCGATGAACAGCCGGCTCTTCGGATCCTGCAGGCGCTTGTGCGGAAAGATGCAGGCGAGGCTGACCGGGAAGGGCGGGTTTTCCTCGCACACCATCAACAGCTCGCCCGAGGCCAGGTATTCGGCGACCTCGAACGCCGGCTTCAGCATGATCCCCCGCCCGGACAACGCCCACGCGGTCAGCACGTCGCCGTCGTCCGACTCGAGCGGCCCCGAGACCTCGAAGCGCTGCGGCCCCTCCGCCGTCGCCAGCGTCCAGACGAAATCCCGTGCCCCCGGAAAGCGGTGCAGCAGGCAGGCGTGTCCCTGTGCCAGCAGCTCCCGCCCGGTTCGCGGATGGGGCCGCCCGGCCAGATACGCCGGCGAGGCGCAGAGCACCCGGGGGCAATCGGCGATCTGCCGCACCCGGAAGTTCGAGTCCTCGAGCACCCCCAGCACGAAGGCCATGTCGAGCGCCTCGGCGGTGATGTCGATCTTCCGGTCGGACAGCCGCAGCCGCACGTCGATCTCCGGATAGAGATCCTTGAACTCGGGGATTCGCGGCGCGATCAGCCGCTTGCCGATCCCGAGCGGGGCGCCGACGTGCAGCGAGCCCCGCGGCTTGCGCGAGATGTCGGCCACGGCCCCCTCGGCCTGGTCGATCGCCTCGAGGATCTTCTGCGCCCCGGCATAGAAGATCGAGCCCTGCTCGGTCGGATGCAGGCTTCGGGTGGTGCGGTTGAACAGCCGTACCCCGAGATGCTTCTCGAGCTCGGCGATCCGCGCCGAGGCCACCGCTGCCGAGATGCGCTGGTCGCGGCCGGCAGCCGACATGGATCCGAGTTCGTAGACCCGGATGAAGGTCTTCAGGTTGCCGACGTAGGACATTCAGTCACCCCCGGGCGGCACGCTAGCATTTTCAGGCTGGGGGCGAAACTGCTCGGAGATTTGTGCCATTTGCCGGAGGCTGGAATTCTGCCACGCTGGCGCATCATCCAAACGGAGCGGGGCATGTACGAATTCGCCGTCATCTGGGACTGGCTGGCCTTCGGTGTACGCTGGCTGCACGTCATCACCGGGATCGCCTGGATCGGGTCATCCTTCTATTTCGTCGCACTCGACCTCGGCCTGAAAAAGGTCCCCGACCTGCCGCCGGGCGCCTACGGCGAGGAGTGGCAGGTCCACGGCGGTGGCTTCTACCACATCCAGAAGTATCTGGTGGCACCGGAGCGGATGCCCGACCACCTCGTGTGGTTCAAGTGGGAGAGCTATGTCACCTGGCTCTCGGGCTTCGCGATGCTCTGCATCGTCTACTATGCCGGGGCGAACATCTTCCTCGTCGACCGCGGTGTCGCCGACCTGCCGGTCTGGGGCGCGATCGTGATCTCGCTGCTGTCCCTTTCCGTCGGCTGGCTTGCATACGACAACCTCTGCAAGTCGCGTCTCGCGAGCCGCCCGACGCTGCTCATGGTGCTGCTCTTCTGCATCCTCGTGGTGATGGCCTATGGCTACACGCACATCTTCTCCGGTCGGGCGGCGCTGCTCCACCTCGGGGCGTTCACCGCGACGATCATGACGGCGAACGTGTTCTTCGTCATCATGCCGAACCAGCGGATCGTCGTCGCCGACCTGAAGGCCGGGCGCACGCCGGACCCGAAGTACGGCCGCATCGCCAAGCTGCGCTCGACGCACAACAACTACCTGACGCTGCCGGTGCTGTTCCTGATGTTGTCGAACCACTACCCGCTCGCCTTCGCGACGGAGTGGAACTGGCTCATCGCGAGCCTCGTGTTCCTGATGGGCGTGACGATCCGGCACTATTTCAACACCATGCACGCCACCGGCAAGGGGCCGAACTGGACGTGGGCGGCGACGGCGATCATCTTCATCGTCATCATGTGGCTGTCCTCGTCGCCGATGAGCCAGCGGCCGGAGCTGGCGATGTCGCCGATGGACCAGAAGTTCGCGGAGGCACCTGGGTTCGCCCAGGTCGCCGACGTGATCCGCGGCCGCTGCGGTATGTGCCACACCTCCGAGCCGTTCTGGCCGGGCATCCACCGCGCGCCGAAGGACGTGGTGTTCGAGACCGATCAGGAGATCGCGGTACATGCCCGCGAGATCTATCTGCAGGCCGGTCGCAGCCACGCGATGCCGCCGGGCAACGTCTCCGAGATCGAGCCGTCCGAGCGCAAGCAGATCGTGGACTGGTATCGCGCGGCCATCGGCGGCGACGCTTAACCTCGTTCGAAATAAGCCTTTCGACGCCCCGGGCCTTTCCTTATCATCGCGCACGAAGCCGGCCGGGCATTGGTCGGCGGTGGTGTCGGGTGGTGCCAGTGGACGGGACGGGAGATCACCCGCCGGGAAAGACGGCTCACAACTGGAGCCGCAAGGACAATATCCGTGCAGGCGCGGTGTCCGGCCCCTGGCGCAGCGCCCCGCAGGCCGCGGGGCAGCCCGCTCCGCTCGCAGCTGCGCCGGAGCCTCGGCCGCCCAGCCAGAACGAGCCGGTTCGGCCGGTGCCCGCCCCCGCTTCGACCAGCCCGGAGCCGCAAGCCGCCGCCGGTCGCCGGCCCGCGTACCGGGCGACGCGCTGGCGGGGGATGGCGCTCTGGATCGGTCTCGGCGCCATGGGGGCGGTCGGGATCGTGATCGCCGCGGTGTTGCTGCGTCCCGGTCCTTTGCCGGAGGCGCCGGCTGCCGAAGAGAGCGTGGCAACGACGCCCGCCCCGCTGCCGTCTCAGGCGGTGTCCGGCGGGGCGCCCGACGCGGCGCTGGCCGGGGTGCAGGCGGTGCGCCTGCGGATCGGGCCGGAGGTCTCGAATGACCGGCGCGACGGCCTGGTGGCGGCGCTGAAGCAGGCCGGCGTTCCCGACGTGGTGGTCGAGCCGTTGCCGTTTCGGATTGCCACGTCGCGGATCGGCTATTTTCGGGATGCGGACCTGCCGGCGGCGCAGGCGCTGGCGCGGGTGATCTCGCCGGCGGTGGGCGAGCACGGCACCATCGGCGTGCGAGACTATGGCCAGCTTCTGACCGACCCGCAGCCCGGGCGGCTCGATCTCTGGATCGGCGGCTAGCAGGGGCCGGAAACGCGGGCCAAGGGATTTCACGCGCGAGGTAACGCGTATCTATTTGATCTTATCAGGAAGTTGGTGGGTCAGATTTCGCGGCAAAGCCGCGAATGAGGGTGTCCCGGACCGGCCGAGCGGTGAGGGCAGGGTGGATCGCGGAACCCACCCTGATCGAGTTACGCGCCGAGCTGGCTGCGCAGGGCCATCACGTCGCGGACGCGCTGGCCCGCGGCCATCTTCGCCTCGTCCGGCGCGTCGGCGAGATCCTTCTCGGCGGTGGCCAGAAGCTCGGTCACGAGATCGGCGGTCGCCTCGGCACGCGGCACCGCCTGCTCGGCAAGGATCGACGTGGCGGTCGGCGAGACCTCGGCAAAACCGCCCGTCACCACGTATTCCGTCACGCCGTCGGCCGCGGTGACGCGGACGACGCCGGGGCGCAGCGTGGTGAGGAACGGCGCGTGGTTCGGCATCGCGGTGAAATCCCCGGCCATGCCGGGGATCTGCACCGCCGTCGCCTGGACCGACGCGAGCTTGCGCTCGGGGCTGACCAGATCGAAGGTGAGGGTGTCGGCCATCAGGCCGCCTCGGCGGCCATCTTCTCCGCCTTCTTGAGGACCTCGTCGATGCCGCCGACCATGTAGAACGCGGCCTCCGGCAGGTGATCGAACTCGCCGGCGACGACGCGCTTGAAGCTGTCGATGGTATCGGCCAGCGGCACCTGAACGCCCGGCGAGCCGGTGAAGACCTGCGCCACGTCGAACGGCTGGGACAGGAAGCGCTGGATCTTGCGCGCCCGGGCGACGGTGAGCTTGTCGTCTTCCGACAGCTCGTCCATGCCGAGGATGGCGATGATGTCCTGCAGGCTCTTGTACCGCTGCAGGATGCCCTGCACGTCACGGGCGACCTGATAGTGCTCGTCGCCGATCACCATCGGGTCGAGCAGGCGCGAGGTCGAGTCGAGCGGGTCGACCGCCGGATAGATGCCAAGCTCGGAAATCGCGCGCGACAGCACCGTCGTGGCGTCGAGGTGGGCGAACGAGGTCGCGGGCGCCGGGTCGGTGAGGTCGTCGGCGGGCACGTAGATCGCCTGCACGGACGTGATCGAGCCGTTCCGCGTCGAGGTGATCCGCTCCTGCAGCGCGCCCATGTCGGTCGCGAGCGTCGGCTGGTAGCCCACGGCGGAGGGGATGCGGCCGAGAAGCGCCGACACCTCGGAACCCGCCTGGGTGAAGCGGAAGATGTTGTCGACGAAGAACAGCACGTCGGTGCCGGACTGGTCGCGGAACTGCTCGGCGAGCGTGAGGCCCGACAGCGCGACGCGGGCGCGGGCCCCCGGCGGCTCGTTCATCTGGCCGTATACGAGCGCCACCTTCGACTTCGACAGGTCGTTGGCGTCGATGACGCCCGACTCGATGAACTCGTGGTAGAGGTCGTTGCCCTCGCGGGTGCGCTCGCCCACGCCGGCGAACACCGAATAGCCGGAGTGCACCTTGGCGATGTTGTTGATGAGCTCCTGGATGAGCACGGTCTTGCCCACGCCGGCGCCGCCGAACAGGCCGATCTTGCCGCCCTTCGCGTAGGGCGCGAGCAGGTCGATGACCTTGATGCCGGTCACGAGCACTTCGGACTCGGTCGACTGCGAGGCGAAGTCCGGGGCCGGGGCGTGGATCGGGCGGTACTCGGTGGCCTGCACCGGGCCCTTTTCGTCCACCGGGTCGCCGACGACGTTCAGGATGCGGCCGAGCGTGCCGTCACCGACGGGCACCTGGATCGCCTTGCCGGTGTCGGTCACGCGCGCGCCGCGCACGAGGCCCTCGGTCGAGTCCATCGCGATGGCGCGGATCGTCGAACTCGCCGAGGTGCTGGGCCACTTCGAGAACGAGGCGGGCGCCGTTGTTCTCGGTTTCGAGCGCGTTGAGGATCTCGGGGAGGTGGCCGTCGAACTGGACGTCGACAACCGCGCCGATGACCTGCGTGATCCTGCCGGTGGGTTTTGCTTCGGCCATGTGCCTTTGTCTCCGTCCCCTTTAGAGCGCTTCCGCGCCCGAGATGATCTCGATGAGCTCGCTCGTGATCGCCGCCTGGCGCGAGCGGTTGAACTGGATGGTGAGCCGGTCGATCATCTCGCCGGCGTTGCGGGTGGCGTTGTCCATGGCCGACATGCGCGCCCCCTGTTCCGACGCGCCGTTCTCGAGCAGCGCCGTGAAGATCTGGGTGGCGACGCCGCGCGGCAGCAGCTCCGCGAGGATGGCGCCCTCGTCGGGCTCGTACTCGTACTGCGCGCCGGAGGCGCCGTCGGCGGCCTCGAACACCGCGGGGATCAGCTGGCGGGCGGTCGGGACCTGCGAGATGACCGACTGGAAGCGGTTGTAGAAGATGGTGCAGACGTCGAACTCGCCGGCGTTGTAGCGGTGCATCACGTCGGCGGCGATGCGGGCGGCGTCGGCGTAGCCGAGCTTCTTCACCTCCGAGAGGTCGACGTGGCCGACGAGAAGGCTGCTCATGTCGCGGCGCAGCTGCTCGCGGCCCTTCTTGCCGACGGTGAGGATCTTCACCGTCTTGCCCTCGGCCAGCAGCCGGTTGGCGTGGGCGCGTGCAAGGCGCACGATCGAGGAGTTGAAGCCGCCGCAGAGGCCGCGTTCGGCCGTGGCGACGACGAGCAGGTGAACCTTGTCGGCGCCGGTGCCGCCGAGGAGCTTCGGGGCGTTCGCCGCGCCGGACACGCCGGAGGCGAGGTTGCCGAGCACCGACTCCATGCGCTCGGCATAGGGGCGGGCGGCCTCGGCCGACTCCTGCGCGCGGCGCAGCTTGGCGGCGGCGACCATCTGCATGGCCTTGGTGATCTTCCGCGTGGACTTCACGCTGGTGATCCGGATCTTCAAGTCCTTCAGGCTGGGCATTGTCCCCGGGTCCCTCGTTCAGTCCTCGTCACGCGCCCGCGGAGAGGCGCGTCGAATGATGCGGGCCGCGGCGGCGCTTGGCCGGCCGCGGCCCGCGCGACCCCGTCAGGCGAAGGTCTTGGAGAAGTGGTCGAGGACCGCCTTGATTTCCTTCTCGATGTCGCCCGAGATCTTCTGGTCCTGGGTGGTGATCTTCTCGAGAAGCCCGGCTTCGCCGGAGCGCAGGTGCGCAAGCAGCGCGCGCTCGTAGCGGGTGACGTCGCGCACCGGGAGCTTGTCGAGATAGCCTTGCGTGCCGGCGTAGATCACCACAACCTGCTCGGCGTTGGTGAGCGGCGAGTACTGCGGCTGCTTCAGAAGCTCGACGAGGCGCGAGCCGCGGTTCAGCAGGCGCTGGGTCGCGGCGTCGAGGTCCGAGCCGAACTGCGCAAAGGCAGCCATCTCGCGGTACTGCGCGAGTTCGAGCTTGATCGAGCCGGCGACGGACTTCATCGCCTTGGTCTGGGCGGACGAGCCGACGCGCGACACCGAGAGGCCGACGTTCACCGCGGGACGGATGCCCTGGTAGAACAGCTCGGACTCGAGGAAGATCTGGCCGTCGGTGATCGAGATGACGTTGGTCGGGATATAGGCCGACACGTCACCCGCCTGGGTCTCGATCACGGGAAGCGCGGTCAGCGAGCCGTTGCCGAAATCGCCGTTGAGCTTCGCCGCGCGCTCGAGCAGGCGCGAGTGCAGATAGAACACGTCGCCCGGGTAGGCCTCGCGGCCGGGCGGGCGGCGGAGGAGCAGCGACATCTGGCGGTAGGCCACGGCCTGCTTCGTCAGGTCATCGTAGATGATGAGCGCGTGCATGCCGTTGTCGCGATAGTACTCGGCCATGGCGCAGGCCGCGTAGGGCGCGAGGTACTGCATCGGCGCCGGCTCGGAAGCGGTGGCCGCGACGATGGTGGTGTACTCGATCGCGCCGGTCTCTTCGAGCTTGCGGACGAGCTGCGCGACGGTGGAGCGCTTCTGACCCACGGCGACGTAGATGCAATAGAGCTTCTTGCTCTCGTCGTTGCCCGCGGCCTCGTTGTAGACCTTCTGGTTCAGGATGGCGTCGAGCGCCACCGCGGTCTTGCCGGTCTGACGGTCGCCGATGATCAGCTCGCGCTGGCCGCGGCCGATCGGGATGAGCGCGTCGATCGCCTTGAGGCCGGTCGCCATCGGCTCGTGCACCGACTTGCGCGGGATGATGCCCGGGGCCTTGACGTCGGCGATGCGGCGCTCGGCGGCCTCGATCGGGCCCTTGCCGTCGATCGGGTCGCCGAGGGCGTCGACCACGCGGCCGAGCAGGCCCTTGCCGACCGGCACGTCCACGATCGACTTTGTGCGCTTGACGGTGTCGCCCTCGCCGATGTCGCGGTCGGAGCCGAAGATCACGACGCCGACGTTGTCGACCTCGAGGTTCAGCGTCATGCCGCGGATGCCGCCCGGGAACTCGACCATCTCGCCGGCCTGGACGTTGTCGAGCCCGTGGACACGGGCGATGCCGTCGCCGACGGAGAGCACGCGACCCACCTCCGCGACCTCGGCCTCCTGGCCGAAGTTCTTGATCTGCTCCTTGAGGATAGCAGAGATTTCAGCGGCTTGGATCGCCATCATCCGACCTCTTTCATGACATTCTGCAGTTGGGCGAGCTTGGAGCGGATCGACGTGTCGATCATCCGCGAGCCGACGCGCACGACGAGGCCGCCGATCAGCAACTCGTCGACGGTGACGTCGAGCTTCACGTCCTTGCCCACGCTCGCCTTGAGCGTTTCCTTCAGCGCGCCGGCCTGCTCGTCGGTGAGCGGCTTGGCGGTGGTGACTTCGGCGGTGATCTCGCCGCGCTCGTCGGCGATGAGCGCCTTCATCTGCTCGATGAGCTCGGGCAGGATGAACAGGCGGCGGTTCCGGGCGATCAGGCCGAGGGTGTTCTTCACGACGACGCCGTGGCCGAGCTTGTCGGCGATGGCGGCGATCATGCGGGCATGTTCATCGCGGGAATGCACCGGGGACGCGAGCACCTCGCGAAACTCCGGGCTGACGGAGAGGGCATCCTCAAGCGCAAGGACATCGGCCTCGACCTTGTCGAGATCGTTGCCCTCCTTGGCGAGGTCGAAGAGCGCGGTCGCGTAACGGCCCGCCACCCCAGAGGTCATCGACGCTGAGCTGGACACCCGTCCCCCTATCTCCGTTGTTCTGACGGCCCCCCGCGGGCGGACAGTTCCGATTCCCAGCCAAGGGCCGGCTATCGCCCGAGCGAGATCGCGGCGCGGTGATAGCAGAGGGGTTCAGGCGTGGCAATACATCGGCGCGCGTGCGGGTTAGGGCTTTCGGAGGAGGAATTCGACCCCGGCGCCCTGCGACGCCGCGTCGCAGCAAGCCGGCCGCGCCGGGCGGCTCACCTGCGGCGGAGCAGCACGATCGCCGGGGTGCGCCGGCAGACCGGAGGGCGAGGGGTGAGGGCGTCGGGCGTGCGGAGATTCCCTGCCGGGATGGGATGAGTCCTGCGGCCCTGCCGGCTTTCTTCCGCTCCCATGCTGGCGGTCGCCGCTGCCTGTCGTCCGGCGCGGCGGCCGCGGCGTAGGGATGGTGATGGCCGGCAGCGGGGTCAGCTGGCCTCGCGATGGCCACGGGCCGGCTCGGGGAAGGGCAGGGTGAGGCCCTCGAGCACGTCGAGGGGCCCCGGGACGGCGAGCTTGCCCGTCGAGGGGGGGCGGGCATAGATCTGCTTCGTCGCCTCGGCGATCAGCGCGCCGGCAATAACGCGCGGCTCGAAGCGCCGGCCCAGGCGCTCGAGGAAGTAGGACGTCTGGATCCAGAAGCGGCGGTGCGTCGGCGGCGCGTAGAGCGCGGCGCCGTGGCGCTCGGGCTCGAAGCGATGGGCGCGCATCAGCCCTTCGAGCTGGCCGAGGCTGTAGGGGCGGCCGTGGCCGAACGGGGTCACGTCGCGCCGTGCCCAAAGGCCGGAGCGGTTCGGCACGATGAACGCCACCCGGCCGCCGGGGGCGAGAACCCGCCAGATCTCGGGCAGCAGCGCGCCCGGCCGGTCGGAGGTCTCAAGCCCGTGGATGACGATCAGGCGGTCGACGCTGCCCGCCTCGATCGGCCAGCGGGTTTCCTCGACGAGCACCGAGAGGTTGGGCGCGCCGATCGGCCACGCCATCACCCCTTGGCCGCTCGGCATGAGCGACAGCACCCGTCCGGCATCGGCGAGGAACGGCCGGAGCATCGGCGCGGCGAATCCGTAGCCGACCACCGTGAGGCCGCGGGTGTCGGGCCAGAGCGCGCGCAGCGCCTCCTGCAGCACGCGCTGCGCCGAGCGCCCGAGCCGGGTGCGATAGTAGAAGGCGCGCAGATCGAGGACGTCGAGATACATCGGGGCCCCGGGCTTCCCTGGCAGGATGGGCAGGTTGTGCTACCCTATCCGATCGCCAACATCTGCGCCAATGCGAAGGGGAAGTCCGTGCCGCTCGAAGTCGTCGTCGTTCCGTGCCGTACGGACAACTATGCGTACCTGCTCCGCGATACCGCGAGCGGGCGGGTCGGACTGGTGGACGCGCCGGAGGCCGGACCGATCGCCGCCGCCCTCGCGGCACGCGGCTGGGGCCTGCACACGATCCTGCTCACCCACCGGCACGACGACCATATCGCCGGCGTCGCCGAGCTCGTGGCGGGCTTCGGCGCGGAGGTGACGGGGCCGGCCGGCGAGAAGGGCATGCCGCCGCTCGACCGGGCGGTGGCGGAGGGCGACACCGTGGCGCTCGGCGAGAGCCGCGCGACGGTGCTCGACGTGCCGGGGCATACCCTCGGACACATCGCGTACCATTTCGCCGACGCGGAGGCGCTGTTCTCGGCCGACAGCCTGATGGTGATGGGCTGTGGACGGGTGTTCGAGGGAACGCTGCCGCAGATGTGGCAGAGCCTCGCGAAGATGGCCGCGCTGCCGGATACGACCATGGTCTACTCCGGCCACGAATACGCGGAGGGCAACCTGCGATTTGCCCTCTCGGTGGACGCCGCGAACCCCGCCCTGCAGGCGCGCGCGGCGGAAATTGCTGCGCTGCGAAAAAATGGCGCACCGACGGTGCCGGCCCTTCTCGGGCTGGAGCGGCAGACCAACCCGTTCCTGCGGGTCGTAGATCCGGGATTCAAGGCTGGACTGGGGCTCTCGGGTTCGTCCGATGCCCAAGTTTTCGCCGAGGTCCGACGCCGGAAGGATTCTTTCTGAGCAGGTGCAGCAACTGCACGACTCCTCGCGGGAACGTCAGTGCATTTTTTTTGCGCTTTCGTCGGGCCGTGGCATAATCGGCCTTGAAGCGTGGAGGATAAAACCGAAGTTTAACAGGTGACGGGCTAGGTTTGGACCTGCCCACCGCCGGTACCCCCAGGCCGGCGGGACAAGACCGGAAGGAACGCGGACTATGCCGTCTTTTTCGAGTACCCTCGAGACCGCAATCCACAGTGCCCTCGGGCAGGCAAATCAGCGCAAGCATGAACTTGCCACGCTCGAACATCTTCTTCTGGCGCTGGTGGACGAACCGGATGCGGCGCGCGTGATGAAGGCCTGCGGCGTCGATCTTGAGAAGCTGCGCAAGACGATTTTGACCTTCCTCGACGAGGAACTCGACGCCCTTATCTCCGACATCGAAGGGTCCGAGGCGGCGCCGACCACCGGCTTCCAGCGGGTCATCCAGCGCGCGGCGATCCACGTGCAGAGTTCCGGCCGGTCGGAAGTGACCGGCGCCAACGTGCTGGTCGCGATCTTCGCGGAACGCGAGAGCCATGCCGCGTATTTCCTGCAGGAGCAGGACATGACCCGTTACGACGCGGTCAATTACATCAGCCACGGCGTCGCCAAGGATCCGACCTACGGGGAAGCACGCCCCGTGAAAGGAGCCGAGGCTGCCCCCGAGACAAAGGCCCAGTCGCAGAGTAACAAGGAAGCCGAGGAGACCGCATTGCAGAAGTACTGCGTCGACCTGAATGACAAGGCACGCCGGGGGGACGTGGATCCGCTGATTGGACGTGACCTGGAGGTCGAACGCTGCATCCAGGTGCTCTGCCGTCGGCGCAAGAACAACCCGCTGCTCGTCGGGGATCCGGGCGTCGGCAAGACGGCGATCGCCGAGGGGCTGGCGCGCAAGATCGTCGATCGAGAGACCCCCGCGGTGCTCGCCGACACCACGATCTTCTCGCTCGACATGGGGGCCCTGCTCGCCGGCACGCGGTATCGCGGCGACTTCGAGGAGCGGCTGAAAGCGGTGATGAAGGAGCTGGAGCAGCACCCGAACGCCATCCTGTTCATCGACGAGATCCACACGGTCATCGGCGCGGGGGCGACGAGCGGCGGCGCGATGGACGCCTCGAATCTGCTGAAGCCGGCGCTGCAGTCGGGCAGCCTGCGCTGCATGGGGTCGACGACGTACAAGGAGTATCGCCAGCACTTCGAGAAGGACCGGGCGCTGGCGCGGCGGTTCCAGAAGATCGACGTGAACGAGCCGAGCGTCGAGGATGCGTTCAAGATCCTCAAGGGCCTGAAGCCGTACTTCGAGGATCACCACGACATCCGCTATACGCTCGATGCGATCAAGTCGGCAGTGGACCTGTCGGCGCGCTACATCCACGACCGCAAGCTGCCGGACAAGGCGATCGACGTGATCGACGAGGCGGGCGCGGCGCAGCACCTGCTGCCCGAGAGCCGCCGGCGCAAGACGATTACCTCGAGGGAGATCGAGGCGGTGGTGGCGAAGATCGCGCGCATCCCGCCGAAGAACGTGTCGAAGGACGACGCCGCGGTGCTGAAGGACCTCGACGTGTCGCTGAAGCGGCTGGTGTTCGGGCAGGACCGCGCGATCGAGGCGCTCGCCTCGGCGATCAAGCTGAGCCGCGCCGGTCTGCGCGAGCCGGAGAAGCCGATCGGCAACTACCTGTTCACCGGCCCCACCGGCGTCGGCAAGACCGAGGTGGCGAAGCGGCTTTCCGAGCAGCTCGGCGTGGAGCTGCTGCGCTTCGACATGTCGGAGTACATGGAGAAGCACACGGTTTCCCGCCTGATCGGTGCGCCTCCGGGCTATGTCGGCTTCGACCAGGGCGGGCTCCTGACCGATGGCGTCGACCAGCATCCGCACTGCGTGCTGCTGCTCGACGAGATGGAGAAGGCGCATCCGGACGTCTACAACATCCTCCTGCAGGTGATGGACAACGGCAAGCTGACCGACCACAACGGCCGGACGGTGGATTTCCGCAACGTCGTGCTCATCATGACTTCGAATGCCGGCGCGCAGGAGCAGGCCAAGGAGGCGCTGGGCTTCGGCCGGGCGCGGCGCGAGGGCGAGGACACGGCCGCCGTCGAGCGGATGTTCACGCCGGAGTTCCGCAATCGCCTCGACGCGGTGATCTCGTTCGCGCCGCTGCCGCGCGAGGTGATCCTGCAGGTGGTCGAGAAGTTCGTCCTCCAGCTCGAGGCGCAGCTGCTGGACCGCAACGTGCAGATCGAGCTGTCGCCGGAGGCCGCCGAGTGGCTGGCGGAGAAGGGCTATGACGACAAGATGGGCGCGCGGCCGCTCGGCCGTGTGATCCAGGAGAACATCAAGAAGCCGCTGGCCGAGGAGCTGTTGTTCGGCAAGCTGGCGAAGGGTGGCCTGGTGCGCGTGACGGTGGAGAACGACGAGATTTCGCTGAAGATCGAACCGGCGGGCACGCCGCAGATCGCGGCGAAGAAGCCGCCGCTGCTCACCGCCGAATAGGCCCGCACGTCGCTCGCAAGGATCGAAGGCCCCGCCGGTTCGCCGGCGGGGCCTTTCGTTTACGCGGGCCTCGGAACGCGTTGCCCCAACGGCCTCTGAAGGCGCACGTTATTTGGGCAGTCGGAGCCCCCGCTCTTTTCCGACTCGGCTATTCAGCCTGCGCGCCTTGGGGGGAAATCATGACAACCACTGTTTTCTCGACATCCGTCATCTCCGACGATGCCGATCCGATCTTTACCTACGCGGAGAGCGGCGATGCCGTCATCGTCAACGCCGGCGTGACGGTTTCCGCCAAAGACAGGACCGTCGTCGCCCGTCCGGGCTGGACGACCTGCAGCTGACCATCAATGGCACGCTTCAGGGGGTAGTGGCGGTCTATGCCGTGGGGTCGTCCATCGACCTGACGGTGGGCGCCGCCGGTCGGCTGATCGGCACCGACGACGCCGCACTGGTCGCGTCCTATGACAGTTCGATCGCCAACCACGGCATCATTCAGTCGATGACTGGCGTCGGGGTCGACGACGTCACCGACTCGACGATCGAGAACTGGGGCTCGATCACCGGGTTCTTTTCAGGCGCGTTCTTCAGCGGCCCCGACGGGTCGGGCACCGCGACGTTCATCAACCACGGCGAGGTGGAGAGCTATCGCGAGGCGCTTTGCTCCTCTGCCGGCACCACGCACATCGTCAATGACGGCACCATCCACGGCGCGAGGGCGTCGATCAAGCTCTTCTACGACTATAACGACACGATCGCCAACAACGGCATCCTCAACGGGATGGCGACGCTCGGCGATGGCGATGACGTGTATCACGGCGAGGCGGGGTGCGTCGTCAGGGGTACGGTCTGGGGGCAGGCCGGCGACGACCGGCTGGTCGGCGGAGGCTTCGCCGACACCCTTTCCGGCGGCAGCGGCAACGACACTCTGACCGGCGGCGCGGGCGCGGACAGGCTGACCGGAGCGACCGGCTGGCCGGCGGCAAGGGGGACGACCTGTTCCTGTTCCTGACGGCGCGCGAGTCCGCCGGGGACGCGATCGTCGCGTCGGGCGGCACGCTCGCCTTCAGGGCGCCGGCGCCGTGGGCGGAGACCGGATCAACGTGTCTGCGATCAATGCGAACGAAAGTCTCGCGGGAAGCCAGCATTTCGTCTTCGGAACGTCGCACGCCCTCGGCCGCCTCTGGGCGGAGGACGTCGGCGGCGTGACCCACATCCGCGGCAACGTCTCCGGCGGCGCCGCGCCGGAGTTCGACCTTGCGATTAACGACGGGGTGGGCGTCCGGGCGAGCGACTGCGCGGGCATGGACTTCATCCTCTGAACGCCGCCTTCCGCGTCGAGAACATGGAGCTGTGGGGCCGGCCGCCGGGCCGGCCCTTTTGCTTGCAGAATCAAGCCGGCTTGCGCGTGTCGCCCCGGATCACTAATCTGCGAGCATCCCAGCTTGAGCGAGGCCATGGCGCAGAACTTCCGTCATTCCGAGATCCTGACGCTTGCGCGCGAGGCCGGGAAGGTGACGGTCGAGGGGCTGGCGTCGCATTTCAACGTCACGGCGCAGACGATCCGCCGCGACCTGCACGAACTCTGCGACGTCGGGCAGCTGACCCGGGTCCACGGCGGCGCGATGATCCCGTCGGGGGTGATCGCGCTCGGCTACGAGGATCGCCGCAGCCTCGCGAGCCAGGAGAAGGACGCGATCGCCCGGCTCGTCGCCGAGCAGATCCCCGACGGCGTCTCGATCTTCATGAACATCGGCACCACCACCGAGGCAGTGGCGCGGGCGCTGCTCAAGCACCGCAACCTGATGGTCATCACCAACAACCTCAACGTGGCGAACATCCTCGCCACCAGCCCGAACTCCGAGGTGATCGTCGCGGGCGGCATCCTGCGCCGCTCGGACGGGGCGCTGGTCGGCGACGTGACGGCGGAGTTCATCGGTCAGTTCAAGGTGGACTACGCCATCATCGGCTCGGCGGCGGTGGACCCGGACGGCTCGCTCCTCGACTACGACTTCCGCGAGGTGCGGGTGGCGCAGGCGATCATCAAGAACGCGCGCAAGAGCTACCTCGCCGCCGACCACACCAAGTTCAAGATGGCCGCGCCCGTCCGCATCGCGAGCCTCGCCGACCTGCACGGCTTCTTCACCGACATCCAGCCGCCGAAGTCGATCCTCCAGCTCTGCGCCGACAACGACGTCTTCATCCGCACCGTGGAGAACGCCGGCCGCGGCCGCTGACGGCTGTGGCCGGCGCTCACCGCCGCGAAGGCGCAGAGGCGCCGCGGCTTACCGGCGAGGTTTGTCTCGTGTCTGACCCCGACTGCCATCCGGCCGTTGCCGCGATCCTTGCCACCTGGCCGCCGGCCGGGCGGGTCTCGGCCGGCGGCTTCACCCTGCGGCGCGGCGCCGGAGGCGGCAACCGCACCTCGGCCGCGACGCTTGACGACGGCCCGGGCGACATCGGCGTGGCCGAGGCCGGGATGCGCGCGTGGGGCCAGCGGCCGGTGTTCATGATCCGCCCGGGCGAGGCCGCGCTCGATGCCGAGCTGGCCGCCCGCGGCTATGAGGCATACGACGCCACGCTGGTCCTCGCCGCCGCGGCGGCACCGCTGGCCGGCGCGGACGTCGAGCGCGCGCTGTTCGGCGACGTGCCGCTCCGGGCGATCACCGATGTCTGGGCCGCCGGTGGCATCGGCCCGGAGCGGCTGGCGGTGATGGAGCGCGTGCGCGGCCGCAAGATCTATCTGCTTGGCCGACAGGGCGACCGGGTGGCGGGCGCGGGCTTCGCCGCGCTCGACGGCGCGGCCGTCGTGGTCCATGCGGTCGAGGTGGCGCCCGCCGCCCGGCGCACCGGCATCGGATCGGCGCTGCTGCGCGCCGCGGCCGCCTGGGGGACCGAGCAGGGCGCAACGCAGGTGCTCCTTGCCGTCACCCGGGCGAACGTCGGCGCGCTCGCGCTCTACCGCGGCCTCGGGTTCGAGGAGGCCACGGCCTATCACTACCGCCGGGCGCCGGCCTGACGGCTCAGGCCGGCAGGAAACCGGCCTTGTCTCCCGCGCCCCGCGCCCCGCGCCACCGCGAACCCGAGGAGCGCGAAGCCGGTGCCCCGGATCAGCATCGGCAAGACCAGCGACCGCAGCCGGCGACGCATCTTGCGGACGAAATCCGGCGCCCCGCCACACGCCGCCGCCTCGCGGCTTCGTGAAGCTTCAGGCGGGCCAGGTCTCCGGCCCGATGCCCTTGAAGCGCTCGCTCAGGAAGTCGATGAACGCCCGAAGCTTCGGCTGCGGGAAGCGGCCCTGGGGTTGCACCGCGTAGACGCCGAGCAGCTCGCGCGGCCGGTCGGCGAGCAACTCGACCAGCCGGCCGGTGACGAGCGTGTCGCCCAGCATGAAGCTCGGGATCTGCGCGATGCCGAGCCCGGCCTCCGCCGCCTTCATCAGCGCCTCGCCGTTGTTGACGGTCAGCCGGCCGCCGACCCGGATCTGCCGCTCCTCGCCCGAGGGCGCCCGCAGCCGCCAGAAGTTCCCGGTGGAGAGGTTGGAATAGTGCAGCAGCCGGTGGTCGTTCAGGTCGTCGATCGTCCGCGGCGCGCCGGCGTCCGCCAGATAGGCCGGCGCGGCCACGATCGCCGTGCGCGTCTCGGCCAGCTTCTTGGCCTTGAGCGAGCTGTCCGCCAGCGTGCCGATGCGGATGGCGAGGTCGAACCCCTCGGCCACCAGCTCCACGAACCGGTCGTCGAGCACCATGTTCACGTCGACCTCGGAGTAGGCGCCGAGGAACGCCGCCACAGCCGGCGCCACCTGCCGCACGCCGAAGGTGACGGGCGCCGAGATCCGCAGCGAGCCCTTGGGCGTCGCCTGCATCGCCGTCACCATGCTGTCCGCCTCGGCCGCCTCGGTCAGAACCAGACGGGCGCGGTCATAGTAGGCAAGCCCCACCTCGGTCGGGCTGACCCGGCGGGTGGTGCGGTTGAGCAGCCGCACCGCCAGACGCGCCTCGAGCGCCGAGACGTGCTTCGACACTGCCGACTTCGACAGGCCCATCTTGCGCGCGGCATCGGTGAACCCGCCGTGGTCCACGACGGAGACGAACGCCTCCATTTCCGTCAGACGGTCCATCGGCCCCTGCCGCCGTTTCCGCTTTGCGAACGATATGGAGCAATGCGGCGCATCGTCAACGCACCGCGCCCGACGGGCCGGCCTTCGGTCAGCCGGGGCAGGCGGTGAGCTGCCGCTGGTACACCGCGGCCCAGTTCTGGACGTCGCGCGCGACGCCCGGCAGCCACGATTTGTCGCGGTAGGTGCCACGGGCAAAGCCGGCCTTGCCCTCGTGATAGGCGAGGTACTGGTTGTAGGCGTCAGTCACCGCCACGCCGTTCACCCGGGCGTTGGAATTCATGTACCAGCCGATGAAGTCGGACGAGTCGGAAAAGTCGTCGCGGTCGGCGCTGTACCGGCCGGTGTCGGACATGTAGCCCTCCCACGTGCCGTCTATCGCCTGGGCGTAGCCGTAGGCCGAGGAGAGCGGCACGTCGCGGGAGAACAGGCCGCTGCCGACGCGCTTGGTCGGGCGGGCTTCGGCGCGGAAGCTCGATTCGCGCGCGATCGTCGCCAGCTGCACCGCCACCGGCACGCCCCACTTGTCTTCCGTCTTGCGCATGGCGGCGAACCACCCCGGCTTCTCTTCCTGCATCTGACATGCGTCCGCCACCGTGGTCGGAGGTGTATCGCCACCGCCGCACGCGCTCAGGATCGAACAAAACGCCAGAAGGGCGAGCGGGCGCCCCCGTCCCTTGCCTGCCTTCATCTCACTGCTCGCGTGTCTTGCCGCACGTCGTACCTCGGAGTGTGCCGCAATCGCGTCAGCAAGCCAAGGGAAACCTCAGATAAAAAACGCAAGAATTGCCGGGATCGCCAGCACCGACAGCAGGGTCGACACCACGACGAGGCCCGCCACCTCGTCCGGGTTCGCCTCGTACCTCGCGGCCAGCATGTACGAGGTCACGGCGACCGGCGTGGCGAGCTGCAGCACCAGCACGCCGAGCGTCATGCGCGGCAACCCGAAGGCGAGCCCTACGGCGAGCGGGACGGCCGTGCAGATGGCGAGCTTGGCGAGGCAGAGTGCCAGCGCTGGCCCGAGCGCGCGCGGCTGCAACCGGGCGATCGCGACGCCGAGGGTGATGAGCATGAGAGGGATCGCCATCTGTCCGATCAGGTCGAGGCTCGCGGCCAGCCACGCCGGCACGCTCCAGCCCAGCACGAGGAACAGCGACCCGAGCAGCGTGCCGCCGACCAGCGGCTCGCGCAGCGCGCTCACCGGGCTGCCGCCACCCGCCACCACCCAGACCCCGAAGGTGAACGACAGGATCGCCATCACCGCGAACACCACCACCGCGAGATCGAACCCGGCCTGCCCGAAGGCGAACAGCGCCACCGGCAGGCCGATGTTGCCGGTGTTGCCGAAGGCAAGCGGCGCCCAGTACGCCGCGAGGTTCAGCCGGAGCAGCCGCACCAGTCCCCAGGCCAGCGCCCCGACCAGCACATAGGCGACGATCGCCGCCAGCACCGTGTCGCGCAGCAGGCCGGGGTCGACCTTGGAGCGCACCAGCGCCATGAAGATCAGGCAGGGTGTCGACAATGTCATCGACAGCCGCGAGACGAACGCCACGTCGTAGGCCAGCCCGCGACGCACCCAGGCAAAGCCGATCGTCGCGAGAAGCGCGACGGGGGCAATGATCGCAAGGACCTGGAGGACAAGGTGCATCGGCGGGCTCCGGCGTTGCAGTTTTACCGCATGGCACCATCGGGCAGTGCCCCTGCCGTGGACACGATGTCAACCTCGGCCTATCATCCGGGAGAGCGGAGTTCGTGGGTATCCGGGCCATGTTGCAGGCAGCAGCCAAGTTTTCCCTTGGGCAGGTGGTGCGCCACCGTGTCCATCCGTTCCGTGGCGTGATCTTCGATGTCGACCCGACGTTCAACAACACGAACGAGTGGTGGGAGTCGATCCCGGAGGACAGCCGCCCGTCCAAGGACCAGCCGTTCTATCACCTGCTCGCCGAGAACGAGACGTCGTATTACGTCGCCTATGTCTCGGAGCAGAACCTGGTGATGGACGACAGCGGCGAGCCGGTGGACCACCCGGAGGTCTCGGCGATGTTCGGCGCCCTGCGCGAGGGCGGCCGGTACGATCTCGACGGCCGGCTGCACTAGATCAGCGGCGCCGCAGGCCAGCGTTCCGCATGCACGACCGCCCGCCCGCTGACCGGAGCGGGCAGGCCATCCTTCGGAGCCCTCAGGCGATCGCCGCGTCGCAGCGGGCGCAGACGCCCGGGTGCGCGTGCCGGCCGACATCGGGCAGGATCTTCCAGCAGCGGGCGCACTTCCCGCCCTCGGCCGGCGCCGGCACCACGGCCACGCCGGCCACGTCCTCGAGCGCGAACGCGCCGGCCGGGGCCGCCGCCGCCGAGAGCGCCAGCGCCGAGGTGATGCAGACGTCCTGAAACTCGATCCCCGACAGCGTTTCCCGCAGGCCGGGGTCGACGACATGCACGACCGGCGCCGCCTCGAGGCTGGCGCCGATGCGCTTCTCGCGCCGTTCCAGCTCCAGCGCGCCCGTGACCACGCGCCGCGCCCGGCGCACCGCCTCCCATTTCGCGGCGAGGCCCGCATCGAGCCACTCGGCCGGCGTCGCGGGAATGTCGACGAGGTGCACCGACGAGCTTTCGCCGGGAAAGCGCGACAGCCAGACCTCTTCCATGGTGAACGGCAGGATCGGTGCGAGCCACGTCACGAGGCGGGCGAAGACCGCATCCATCACCGTGCGCACCGCCCGCCGGCGCGGATCGCCGAGCCCGTCGCAATAGAGCGAGTCCTTGCGGATATCGAACCAGAAGGCCGAGAGGTCGACGGTGGCGAACTGGAACACCGCCTGGAACACCCCCTGGAAGTCGAAGGCGGCGAAGCCTTTCCGCACCGCCGCGTCCAGCTCCGCCAGCCGGTGCAGCACGAAGCGCTCCAGCTCCGGCATCGCCGCCCGCTCCACCCGCTCCTCCGGCGTGAACCCGTCGAGCGCGCCGAGCAGATAGCGCAGCGTGTTGCGCAGCCGACGGTAGCTGTCGGCCGTGCCCTTTAGGATCTCCGGCCCGATCCGCTGGTCGACGGTGAAGTCGGTCTGCGCCACCCAGAGCCGCAGGATGTCGGCGCCGTACTGCTTCACCACGTCCGCGGGCGCGACCGTGTTGCCGAGCGACTTCGACATCTTCATGCCGTTCTCGTCGAGCGTGAAGCCGTGCGTCACCACCGCGTCGTAGGGCGCCCGCCCGCGCGTGCCGCAGGCCTGCAGCATCGAGGAGTGGAACCAGCCGCGATGCTGGTCGGTGCCTTCGAGATAGACCGACGCGGGCCAGATGCCGTCCGGCCGGTCGCGCAGCGCGAAGGCATGCGTCGAGCCGGAGTCGAACCAGACGTCGAGAATGTCGGTGACGAGCTCCCACGCGTCGTGCGGATGGTCGTTGCCGAGGAAGCGTTCCTTCGCGCCCGCCTCGAACCAGGCATCCGCACCTTCGGCCTCGAACGCCGCCTTGATCCGCGCGTTCACCGCCGGGTCGCGCAGCAGCTCCACGGTGCCGTCGGGCGCGCGCTTGACGAAGCAGGTGAGCGGCACGCCCCAGGCGCGCTGCCGGCTCAGCACCCAGTCGGGCCGTGCCTCGATCATCGAGTAAAGCCGGTTGCGCCCGGTCTGCGGCGTCCAGCTCACCAGCCGGTCGATCGAGGTCAGCGCCCGCTGGCGGATGGTGTCGCCATAGGTGCCCATCCCGTCGTCGAGGGCCGCGTCGATCGCCACGAACCACTGCGGCGTGTTGCGATAGATCACCGGCGCCTTCGACCGCCAGGAATGCGGATAGCTGTGCGTCATCCGCCCGCGCGCGAGCAGCGCGCCGGCCTCGACGAGCTTCTCGATGACCGCCTTGTTCGCCTTGCCTTCCTTGCCCTTGTGGTCGAACACCTGAAGGCCGGCGAAGAACGGCACATGCGCGGCGAAGGACGAGTCCTCGGTGACGTTGTGAGTCATCCGCTCCACGAGCCCGGCCTTCACGAACAGCTCGTAGTCGTCGAGGCCGTGGCTCGGCGCGGTGTGCACGAACCCGGTGCCGGCGTCGTCAGTCACGAAGTCGCCTTCGAGCATCGGCACATCGTAGTCCCAGAACGCATCGAGAGGGGTGAGCGGATGGCGCAGCACCACGCCGTCGAGCGGCCCGGCGTCTCCCAGCCGCTCGTATCCATCGACGCGCGCGGCCTTCATCACCTCGGCCGCCAGCGGATCGGCGAGAACCAGCACGTCTCCCGCCACGGCCCAGTTGTCGGCAGCCGCCGCCGTCACGCGGTAGCGCCCATAGGCGATACGCGACGAGAACGCGACGCCGCGGTTTGACGGGATGGTCCAGGGCGTCGTCGTCCAGATGACGACGCTCGCGCCCTGCAGCGCCTCCGGCCCCGTGACCACCGGAAACTTCACCCAGATCGTCGGGCTCTGGTGGTCGTGATACTCCACCTCTGCCTCGGCCAGCGCGGTCTTCTCCACCGGCGACCACATCACCGGCTTCGACCCGAGATAGAGCGAGCCGTTCATCACGAACTTCATGAACTCCTCGGCGATCACCGCCTCGGCGTGGAAGTCCATGGTGAGATAGGGATTGGCCCAGTCGCCGGTGACGCCCAGCCGCTTGAATTCCTCGCGCTGCACGCCGACCCAGTGCTCGGCAAACCGGCGGCACTCGGCGCGCAGCTCGTTCACCGGCACTTCGTCCTTGGACTTGCCCTTCGCCCGATACTGCTCCTCGATCTTCCACTCGATCGGCAGGCCGTGGCAGTCCCAGCCGGGAACATAGCGCGAAGTCCCGCCCCAGCATCTGCTGGCTGCGGACGATGAAGTCCTTCAGCACCTTGTTGAGCGCATGTCCGATGTGCAGGTGGCCGTTGGCATAGGGCGGCCCGTCGTGCAGCACGAAGGGCACCCGGCCATGCGCATCCGCGCGCAGCCGCTGGTAGATCCCGATCTCGGCCCAGCGCGCCAGCCACTCCGGCTCGCGCTGCGGCAGGCCGGCGCGCATCGGAAAGTCGGTCTTCGGCAGGAACAGCGTGTCCTTGTAGTCGACGCTCGTATCGGTGGACTCGGTCGTCATCTCGACATCCGTCTGAAAGCGATTGCGGGGAGAAGGGGGCGCCAGACGCGCGAAACCCGGCCGCCCTGAACGGTCAGAGCGCCGGGACGGTAATTCGATGGATGCCGAAACCCCAGGACATGGCCGCGGGATATAGCGCCGCGCCGGCACCGCATCAATGTGTTATGCACGAGACGCGCCGCAGCCTGGCGTCACGCGCCCGCCTTGCCGAACAGCCCGGTGAGCGCCCGCCCGACGACGGCCGACACCTTCGGCCTCGGCAGCGCCCCGAACGGCATCGGCCGGCAGACGTCCATCGCCGCGATCCCGACCCGCGCGGTCAGCGCGCCGTTCACCATCCCCTCGCCGAAGCGCCGCGACACCCGCGCGAGCACGTGCCCGCCCGCGACCGAGCCGATCAGGTCGTCGCCCGCCGACACCAGCCCGGTCGCGAGCAGGTGCGTCGCCACCGTCCGCAGCAGGCGCCACGAGCCGAAGAAGCCGGCGTGCGCGCCGTAGACCTCCGCCACGTGCCGGATCATCCGCATGTTCTGGCTGGTCGCCGCCAGCACGTCGACGAGGGCGAGCGGGATCACCGCCGTCGCTGCGGCAACGGTGCGCGCCGCCGCCTCGATCTCGCGCCGGGCGGCCTCGTCGAGGGGCGCGAACAGGGTGCGCTCGGTCAGCTCGAGGATCGCGTCGGCGTCGAGCACCTCGGCGCGCGTCTCCTCCAGCCGGGCCAGCGCCCAGCGCAATTCCGTCCGGCTGCCATAGAAGCCGGCCAGCCGCCGCGACAGCGCCAGCGCCTTGTCCCGGTCGGCGTCGGCCAGCGCCGCCGCCGCGTCCGCCCGGAACGAGTCGATCCGCGCCAGCCGCCGGAAGGCCCAGGCCTCGCGGAAAAGCTGCACCACCACCAGCAGCCCGAGCAGGCCGGTCAGCGCCAGCGCCACCATGCCGACTGTGGGATAGCGCTCGATCAGCCCGGTCAGGTAGTCATACGCGGCGACGCTGACGATCAGCGTCACGAGGCTGCCCGCTACCGTCCAGATCAGCCCGCCGCGCCGCTTGCGCGCCGCGATCCGGGTGACGGTGAGCATCGCGTCGCCCTGCGGGGCGAGATCGTCGTCGGGCGGCGGCGGTGCCTCGCCCGGCGTCACTGCCGCCGGGCCGAGCGCATCGGCGGGGATCACGAAGGGCTTGTCCGGCGGGCTCATCGCAGGCGGTCTCCGATCAGGAACTCGGCCGCCCGGTCGAGGCGGATGTGCGGCAGCCCCTCGCCGCCGGTCAGCCGCGGCGGCGCGAAACGGGTGATGCCGTAGGCCGCATCCACCCACTCGCCCGCCCCCTGCCGCGCCGCGGCGATGCAGCTCGGCCGGGTCGCCCGGCAGGTTGCCGGGAAAGAGCGCCACCTCCTCGCCGCCGTCGAGCGCGCGCCCGCGCACGACGTCGAAGCTCTTTCCGTCGCGCGTGACCGTCTGCTCGACCGTCGCCCGCACGCTGGCGATGGAGAGCGCGCCGGTCGCCGCGCCGGAGAACTGCGCCCGGTCGCGCGCCTCGCGCACCAGCGCCTCGGTGAAGGCGGCAAGGCGCGGGTGCTGGCTGTGGTGCAGATGGTCGGCCTTGGTGGCGCAGAACAGGATCCTGTCGATCTTGCGCCCGAGGAGCGGGGCGAGCCAGGACCGCGCCCCGGGGCGATAGCAGGAGAGGATCTCGGCCATGGCGACCCGCAGGTCGTCCACCGCCCGAGGCCCGCCCGCGATGGCGCCGAGCGCGTCGACCAGCACGACCTGCCGGTCGAGCCGGGCGAAGTGGTTGCGGAAGAACGGCTCCACCACCACCCGCTTGTATGCCTCGAAGCGCGCCTCGAACGCGCGCCAGAGCGAATCCGCCCCCGCGCGCTCGGGGGGCAGGAGCGGCGAGAAGGTGAGCGCCGGCGACCCCTCGAGATCGCCCGGCATGAGAAACCGCCCGGGTGCCACGCTCGAGAGCCCGGCCAGCCGCGCCGTCGAGAGGTAGGCCGTGAAGGTGCCCGCGAGCTTGCGCGCCGCCGTTTCGGTCAGCGCCCGGCCGGCGTCGGTCGCGTCGACCTGCGCGAGCCACGGCGCCGCATGGTGCTCGCGGGCCGGCGAGCGCGCGGCCGCGAGCGCCCCGGCCGACCACCCGGCGAAGCTCTGGCTCATCAGCGGCAGGTCGAGCAGCCATTCGCCGGGATAGTCGACGATGTCGACGTGCACCGCCCCGGTCCCGGCAAGCCCGGAGAACATCCCCGTCGGCGCCACCCGCAGCGACAGGCGCAGGGTGGAGATCGAGCGGGTGCTCTCCGGCCAGCGCGGGGTGGGGCCGGAGAGCGAGTCGAGGTGGTCCTCGAAGGCGAAGCGCGGGATCGTCGGGTCGGGCTGCGGCTGCAGGAACGACGCGAGGATGCGTCCCTCGGCCGCGGCGCGAAGCTGCGGCATCCGCCCCCGCTCCAGCAGGTTCGCGACCAGCGAGGTGATGAACACGGTCTTGCCGGCGCGGCTGAGTCCGGTGACGCCGAGCCGCACGACCGGCTCGCGGAACACGCCCGCCATGTCCTCGGCCATGTTGCCGAGCGTCGAGGCCAGCCCGCCAGTCCATCGGTCGAGATCCATGCCGCTGCCCGCCTCCTGCCGCCGGTCCGCGACAGGTATGCGTTCGACCGCCCGGCGGCAACCACCGCTGCCTGCGCCGGGGCGGCACGCCCCATTCCCTTGTCAGCCGGTGCGCCGGTGTCCCATGAGGGAGGCAACACCGGGGGGAGGGGCAGATGAGCGAGCAAGCGGAAGCGCGGGTGAACGGCCAGACGCGGCGCTGGTGGAAGGAGGCCGTGATCTACCAGAATCTGGCCGCGGTCCTTCATGGACTCCGACGGCGACGGCATCGGCGACCTGCGGGGCATCATCGCCCGGCTCGACCACGTCGCCGGCCTCGGCATCGACGCGATCTGGCTGAGCCCGCACTTCAACTCGCCGAACGTCGACAACGGCTACGACATCCGCGACTATCGCAAGGTGATGGCCGAGTTCGGCACGATGGCCGACTTCGACGCGCTTCTCGCCGCGATCAAGGCCCGCGGGATGCGCCTCATCCTCGACCTCGTGGTGAACCACACCAGCGACCAGCACGCCTGGTTCGTCGAGTCGCGCGCGTCGAGGGACAACGCGAAGCGCGACTTCTACATCTGGCGCCCCGGCCGGGACGGCGGGCCGCCCAACGACTGGCGCTCGTTCTTCTCCGGCTCGGCTTGGACGCGCGACGACGCGACCGGCGACTACTACATGCACCTCTTCGCCGAGCAGCAGCCCGACCTGAACTGGGAGAACCCGGAGGTCCGCCGCGAGGTCCACGACCTCATGCGCTTCTGGCTCGACAAGGGCGTCGACGGCTTTCGCATGGACGTCATCCCGTTCATCGCCAAGGATCCGGCCTTTCCCGACTATCCCGAGGCGCTGCGGAGCCGGCCGGAATTCTACCACGCCGGCACCCCGCGGCTGCACGAGCATCTCGCGGAGCTGCGGCGCGAGGTGCTCGATCCCTACGGCGCGGTAACGATCGGCGAAGCCTTCGGCGTGACGATGGAGCAGGCGTGCCTGCTCACCGACGAGGCGCGGGGCGAGCTCGACATGCTGATCCACTTCGATGCGGTGCGCGTCGACCGCGGCGTGGCATGGCGCTGGCAGGAGTGGACGCTGCCGCAACTCAAGGCGGTGTTCGACGGTCAGGATGCGGCCATGGGGCCCGGGACGTGGCGCACCATCGCGCTCTCCAACCACGACAATCCGCGGCTCGTCTCGCACTTCGGCGACGACGCCGAGCCGTGGCGCGAGCCGTCCGCCAAGGCGCTCGCGACCCTGCTCCTGACCCTGAAGGGCACGCCGTTCGTCTATCAGGGCGACGAGATCGCCATGACCAACTTCCCCTTCGAGCGCATCGAGCAGTTCGACGACATCGAGGCGCGCAACGCCTGGGCGAGCGAGGTTGCGACGGGGCAGGTGTCGCCCGGGGATTTCCTCTGGCACATGAACCGCACCAGCCGCGACCATGCCCGGACACCCGTGGCGTGGGACGACGGCCCGAACGGCGGCTTCACCGCCGGCCATCCGTGGTTCGCGCCGCATCCCGATGCCCGCCGGATCAATGCGGCGGCAGCCCTGCGCGACCCGGGCTCGATCTACCACTACTACGCCCGCTTCATCGCCCTTCGCAAAACCCGCCCCGAGCTGGTCTATGGCGACTTCCGCGATCTCGCGCCCGAGCATCCGCAGCTCTATTGCTACACGCGCCTGATCGACGGGCGGGGCGTGCTCGTGCTCTTGAACCTGTCCGGCGCCCCGGCGGCGCTGCCCGCCGGGATCGAGCCCGGCGCGCTGCTCATCGGCACGCAGGATGGCCCAGAGGGCCGGCAGATGCGGCCCTGGGAGGCCCGCCTCCACGCGGTCTGAGGGGGGCGGTCAGGCCGGCGCGGCCTCCGCCCGCGCCGCGTCCCGCAGCGCCTGCATCAGCACGGTCAGCGCGTCCGGCACCGTCTGCCCCGAGCGCAGCGTCAGGCCCACGGGCCCGGCGAGCGGCAGGCCGCCGAGGTCGAGCGCGACCACCGACCCGCTCGCCATCTCCTCCGCGACCACCCCGCGCGAGATGAACCAGACCGCATCCGAGCCCCGTACCAGGCCGCGGCCGAGGGCGAGCGAGACGGTCTCGACCTGCGGGCGGGGCAGCTCGCGGCCGTGGGTCAGGAAGTACTGCTCCACCACCGGCCGGATGATCGCGCCGGGCGGCGGCAGGATCAGCGGCCAGCCGGCGAGGTCGGCGCCGGGCGTCGCGAGCACCGGGTGGCCGGCCCGCACCACCGCCACCACCTCCTCGGCATAGAGCTGCTCGAACACCAGCCCCGCCATCTCGGCCGGCGCGGCAAGACGGCCGACCACGAGGTCGAGCCGCCCCTCGCGCAGCTGCGACAGCAGGTAGTGGTTCGGCCCGGTCGAGGCGCGCAGGCACGCCTCCGGCATCAGCCGGGCAAAGGCCAGCGCGGCGCGCGGCAGCACCCGCGTTGCCACCGTCGGCAGCACGCCCGCCGAGACCGTGCCGCCGGCCACCGGCCCGCGGATCGCGCGGATGCCGCGGTCGAGCTCGGTCAGCGACAGGCCGGCGTGCTTCTGGAACACCCGCCCGGCCGGCGTCAGCCGCAGGCGGCGGCCGGATCGCTCGAACAGCTCCGCGCCGACGCGCTCCTCCAGCTCCCGCAGCGTCTTCGACACCGCCGGCTGCGAGATGGCCAGCGTGTCCGCCGCGTGCTGCACGCTCGAGAGCCGGGCGACCTCCAGAAAGCAGCGCACGTGACGATAGGTGACGGGGACCATTCATAGCCTATAGGTTATGTATTTCGCGAAACATATCATTTTACATAACCGCGGCAATGAGCGATCAATCGGGCAAGGGGAGGACAACAACAATGCACATGCGCGAGATCAACGGGGTGCGCCTGCACCATGTCGTCACCGGCGACCCGGACGGCCTGCCGCTCGTCTTCGCCAACTCTCTCGGCACCGATTTCCGTATCTGGGACAAGGTGATCGCCGGTCTTCCTGCCGGACTGAAGATCCTGCGCTACGACATGCGCGGCCACGGGCTGTCCGATGCGCCCGACGGCGAATATCCGATGGCGGAGCTTGTCGCCGACGTCGCCGGGCTGATGGACGCGACGGGCTTCAAGGATGCGGTCTTCGTCGGCCTCTCGATCGGGGGAGTCGTCGCCCAGGGCCTCGCCGTGGAGCGCCCCGATCTGGTGCGCGCCGCCGTCCTGTCGAACACCGCCGCCAAGATCGGCACGGAAGCGAGCTGGAGCGACCGGATTGCCGCGGTGCGCGCCAACGGCATCGGCTCGATCGCCGACACCGTGATGAAGCTCTGGTTCTCGCGCGCGTTCCATGCCGAACGGGCCGACGAGCTGGCCGGCTGGCGCAACATGCTGACCCGCACCCCGCTCGCGGGCTACCTCGGCTGCTGCGCCGCCATCGCCCATACCGACCTGCGCGAGTCGACTCCGGCGATCCGCCAGCCCGTGCTCGCGATCGGCGGCGACGCGGACGGCTCCACGCCGCCCGATCTGGTCCGCGAGACGGCGGAGTCGATCCCGAACGCCCGCTTCGAGCTGATCCGCGGCGCCGGCCACATCCCCTGCGTCGAGGCGCCCGCCGCCTATGCGGCGCTGCTCACCCGGTTCCTGAAGGAGAACGGCCTTGGCTGAGTCCCTCGCGCCGACGCCGCGCCACGACGCCGGCATGGCGACCCGCAGGAGCGTCCTCGGCGACGCCCACGTCGACCGGGCCGAGGCCGCGAAGTCCGCCTTCGACGAGCCGTTCCAGACGCTCATCACGGAAGCGGCCTGGGGATCGGTCTGGTCGCGCCCCGACATCACCAGGCGCGACCGCTCGCTCATCACCCTCGCGCTGCTCGCCGCCCTCGGCCAGTGGGACGAGGTGGCGATGCACGTCCGCGCCACCGCGAACACCGGCGCCACGCCGGACGAGGTGCGCGAGGCGATGCTGCACGTGGCAATCTATGCAGGCGTCCCGGCCGCCAACCATGCGCTGAAACTGATCAAGCAAACCTACCGGGAGATGGGAGTGGAGTTATGAAGCAAGGTGAAATTCTCCGAGCCAACGCGCCGCAAGGCGCGGGAGAATTCTTCCAGCGGGACCGGACGATCCATCCGCCGGCCTTCACCCCCAACTACAAGACCAGCGTCGGCCGGTCGCCGAAGTTCGCGCTGCTCAGCCTGCAGAACTCGCTCTCCGAAGTCACCGGCCCGACGTTCGGTCACACCGACCTGGGCCCCTTGGACAACGACCTGATCCTGAACTACGCCCACGACGGCGAGCCGGTCGGCGAGCGGATCATCGTCCACGGCCGCGTGCTCGACGAGTCCGGCCGGGGCATCCCGAACACGCTGGTGGAGTTCTGGCAGGCCAACGCCGGCGGCCGCTATCGCCACAAGAAGGACACCTACCTCGCGCCGATCGACCCGAACTTCGGCGGCTGCGGCCGGACGCTCACCGACGAGAGCGGCTATTACTACTTCCGCACGGTGAAGCCCGGCGCCTATCCGTGGCGCAACTGGGTGAACAACTGGCGGCCGGCGCACATCCACTTTTCGGTGTTCGGCTCGGGCTTTGCCCAGCGGCTCATCACCCAGATGTACTTCGAGGGCGACCCGCTGATCCCGCACTGCCCGATCGTCGCGTCGATCCCCGACGCGGACGCCATCGAGCGCCTGATCGCACCGCTCGATCTCAACGCCGCGGTCCCGCTCGACTGCCTCGCCTACAAGTTCGACATCGTGCTCCGCGGGCGTCGCTCGACGCTCTTCGAGAACCGGCTGGAAGGGAACTGAGCCATGCCGCAGCCGCTGACCTACTTCAAGGAAACCGCCTCCCAGACGGCCGGACCCTACGTCCACATCGGCCTCGCGCCCGGCGCCGCCGGCTTCAAGATCTTCGAGACCGAGCTTGGCACCGACATCGCCGGACCGAATGCCGCGGGCGAGCGCATCCGCGTCGAGGGCACGGTCATCGACGGGGCCGGCGCCCCGGTGAAGGACGTGCTGATCGAGGTGTGGCAGGCCAACGCCGCCGGCGTCTACGCGAGCCCGGCCGACCTGCGCGCCGAGGGCGTCGAGGATGGCTTCCGGGGCTGGGGCCGGATCATCTCCGACTTCGACACCGGCCTGTTCGCCTTCGACACGGTGAAGCCCGGGGTGGTCTCGGGGCGCAACGCCCGGCCGATGGCGCCGCACCTGAACCTCTGGATCGTCGCGCGCGGCATCAACATCGGGCTCAACACCCGGATGTACTTCGACGACGAGACGGAAGCGAACGACAAGGACCCGGTGCTGAACCTCATCGAGCAGAAGAACCGCCGCGGCACCCTGATCGCCAGGCGCGAGCTGCGCGACGGCAGCCCGGTCTATCGCTTCGACATCCGCCTTCAGGGCGAGAACGAAACCGTGTTCCTGGACATCTGAGAGGCGAGCCATGGCCGACCCCTGCATCATCTGCGTCGCGATCACCGGCAGCCTCCCCAGGAAGTCGATGAACCCCGCCGTGCCGATCACCGTCTCCGAGCAGATCGAGAGCACGCACGAGGCGTTCGAGGCCGGGGCGTCCATTGCCCACTGCCACGTGCGCAACGACGACGAGACGCCGACCTCCTCCCCCGAGAAGTTCGGCCGCCTACTCGAAGGGCTGCGCAAGCACTGCCCGGGCCTCATCGTCCAGCTCTCGACCGGCGGGCGCTCGGGCGCCGAGCGCGAGCGCGGCGGGATGCTGTCGCTCGCGCCCGACATGGCGAGCCTCGCGGTCGGGTCGAACAACTTTCCGACGCGCGTCTATGACAACTCGCCGGACCTCGTGGACTGGCTGGCGTCCGAGATGCTGACGTACGGCGTGAAGCCGGAGATCGAGGCGTTCGACCTCAGCCACATCCATCAGGCGGCGGCGATGGCGCGGGACGGCCGGATCAAGGGGCCGCTCTACGTGCAGTTCGTCATGGGCGTGAAGAACGCCATGCCCGTCGACAGGCCGACCTTCGATTTCTACATCGAGACGGTGAACCGCATCGCGCCCGGCGCGCAGTGGTGCGCGGCCGGCATCGGCCCGAACCAGATCGTGCTGAACGAGTGGTGCATCGCCGCTGGCGGGCACTGCCGCACCGGGCTCGAGGACAACCTGCGGATCTCGAAGACCGAGCTGGCCGCGTCGAACGCCGCGCTGGTCAGGAAGACCGTCGAGCTCTGCGAGAAGCACCAGCGCCCGGTCGCGACCTGGCAGCAGGCCCGCGACATCCTCGGCCTCAAGGTGAAGGCGGCGGCATGATCTCTCCCTTCGACGGCGAGATCACCGCCGGCCTCTACGGCGACGCCGAGGTCGCGGCGCTCTTCGCCAGCGAGGCCGAGGTCCGCGCCATGCTCCGTGTCGAGGGCGCGCTCGCGTCCGTCGAGGCGGCCCTGGGCATCATCCCCGACGAGGCCGGCCGCGCCATCGCGGCGGCGGCCGGCACCGTCATCATCCCGCCCGCGAGCCTCGCGGCGGGCTTTGCCTCGGCCGGCGTCCCCGTCTCGGCGCTGGTCAAGGAGTTCCGCGCGCAGCTCGCCCCCGAGGTGGGCCAGTGGGTGCACTGGGGCGCGACCAGCCAGGATGTCGTCGACACCGGCCTCGTGCTGCGCCTGCGCCCGCTGCTCGACCTGCTCGACGCCCGCCTCGATGCGCTGACCCGGGCGCTGGCGCGTGCCGCGGCTTCGCACCGCGATACGGTGCTGCCGGCGCGTACCCGCTTTCAGGTCGCGACCCCGACCACGCTCGGCGCCAAGCTCGCCGTCTGGACCGCGCCTCTGGTGCGGCATCGCGTGCGACTGGCCGAGCTGCGCCCGCGGCTTCTCCGCGTGTCGCTGGCCGGCGCGTCCGGCACCAACGCCGCGCTGCAGGGCAAGGGCGAGGCGGTCGTGGCCGGCCTTGCCGACGCGCTGGACCTCGGGGCGTCGCCCGTGCCGTGGCACGCCGCGCGCGACACGATGCTGGAACTCGGCAGCTGGTTCGCGCTCGTCACCGGCTCGCTCGGCAAGATCGGCATGGACCTGATCCTGCTCGGGCAGAGTGAGATCGGCGAGGTCACGGCCGGCAGCGGCGGCGGCTCGTCCACCATGCCGCACAAGGCGAACCCGGTGGTGCCGGAGGCGCTGGTCGCGCTCGCCCGCGTCACCGCGGGCAATCTCGGCACGCTGGCGCAGGCGATGGTTCACGCCGAGGAGCGCGACGGCACCGCGCTCGGCCTCGAATGGTTCACGCTGCCGCAGATGGCCGTCGCCGCCGGCGCCGCCCTGCGCCATGGCCTCGCGCTGGCCGAGACGCTGAAGCCCCACCCCGACCGCATCGCCCGCACGTTCGCCGGCGACCGCGGCATGATGATGGCCGAGGCAGCGGTGTTCGCGCTGGCCGGGGAGATGCCGCGCCCGGAGGCGCAGGCGCTGGTGACGGCCGCCGTGAAGGCCGCCGGTCGCGACGGCACCTTGGCGGCCGCGCTCGCCGCTGCCGCGCCGGGCCGGGACTGGCCGGCGCTGCTCGATCCGGCGCACGGCGTCGGCGACGCGCCGCGGATCGCGGATGCGGCGGGGGAAATCGTCGCCTCGGGCAGGGGGTGAGCACGCTTCCGCGCGCCGGGGCATGTCGCGCCCGGTCCTTGCACGTGCGAGCGCAGGCATCGGCCGCCTGACGCCTCCCGCCGGGCGTCGGACTTCGTGTCGTGTCGAGTGCCGGCCGGTCCGGCCTGCCGGGTGTCCGAACGGCCGCGTCAGGCGATGATGTCGGGCGTGATCTCGTCGCTCAGCCGCTGGATCTCGTCCTTCAGCACCAGCTTGCGCTTCTTCAGGCGCCGGAGCGTGAGCTGGTCGGCCCGGCCCTCGGTGTGCAGCGCCGTGATCGCGTCGTCGAGGTCGCGATGCTCGCGCTGCAGAAGCTCGAGCTTCACCCGGAGAACCTCGTCGCGCGGCATGGTCTGCGGGGTCTGGGGGCGGTTCATCGGCTCGGCGTCTCCCCTTGGCTCGCCCTTCTATACCGCACCGACCCGCGCCGCGGCTAGTGCGTCGAGGCCCTTGTCTCGCTGCCCGCTGGCCCCCATGTCTTGCAGGACGGGGCCGCCGATCCGGGACCCCGCTGACCAAGTCGCTTGAGAACAAGGGCTCGATCGAGAATGACCAAGGTGACTTTCGCTTCGCATCCCCACCTGCTCGGGTTCGAGAACCTCGACCGGCTGGTGGAAAGGACCGCGAAATCCGGGAGCGACGGCTACCCGCCGTACAACATCGAGCAGCGCGGCAACGCGTCCTATCGCATCACCCTGGCGCTGGCCGGGTTCGGCGAGGATGATCTGGCAATCACCCTCGAGAACAACCAGCTGGTGATCCGGGGGAGACAGGGCGACGACGGCGAAGGCCGGACGTTCCTGCACCGCGGCATCGCGGCGCGCCAGTTCCAGCGCAGCTTCGTGCTGGCAGACGGCGTCGAGGTGGTGGGGGCGGCCCTGGAGAACGGGCTTCTGCACATCGACCTGGCCCGGTCCGTGCCCGAAACCGTCGTGCGCACGATTGCGATCAACGGCAAGAAACCCTGAAGGAGGCCACCATGACCGATTTTCCGAGCCTTCCCGCCGAAGCGAGCAAGGGCATCGTCTACGTCCGCGAGGTGAAGACCGCCGATCTGCCGGAGAAGATCCGGGCGCAGACCGTCGGCGTCGACCACCTCTATGCGATCCATGCCGCAACCGGCGAGGTGCTGGCGCTGGTCCCCGACCGCGCGCAGGCGTTCGTCGTCGCCCGGCAGAACGAGTTCTCGCCGGTCAGCGTCCACTGACGGGCAGAGGCCCGGGCGCGGGAGCGTCCGGGCCCGCCGCCTGATCTGGCGAGCGCGAGGTGAAGTCGCCGCCGGAGAGTTTCCGGCGGCAGCATTCTTTCTGGACGACATTGGCGTCGCGCACGTGGGCGTGACGGCCTCATTTTCAAACTGGGTTTGAAACACTCCCCGGGTTCTTCCGGCTATCGCTCTGCGCCCGCTGTGGCAGAATTGAGCGGTTTGACGGCGACGGCAGATCGCCCGGGAGGTCGGAAATGGCGGAAATTTGGGAGCACGCCTTTGGCGTCTGCTCACGCTGCGCGCACCTGCGGCACAACGGCGCTTTTTCGGGCGCCGGGCGAGGTTCGGTGTTGCGGTGTGCAGGATTTCCGCAGTTGACTGACCGCACCGGATCCCGCGCTCGCGCCGGAGGGTGCCCGCTGGACTGCAAGGAGGCCCAAGCTTGACCGCGGTACGCAACGAGATCCGATTTCTTCTCAACGACCGGGAGGAGCGGCTGAGCGCCGTCAGGTCCTCCGACAGCCTGCTCGATCACCTGCGCCTCGCGAGGCACCTGCGCGGCACCAAGGAGGGCTGTGCCGAGGGCGATTGCGGCGCCTGCACGGTGCTGGTCGGCCGGCGGGTGGGCGAGGGGCTGGTCTACGAGCCGGTGAACGCCTGCATCCGGCTCATGGGCTCGCTCGACCTGACGCATGTGGTGACGGTCGAGCATCTGGCCGGAGCGAACGGTGAGCTGCACCCGGTGCAGCAGGCGCTGGTCGACTACCACGGCAGCCAGTGCGGCTTCTGCACGCCCGGGTTCGTCATGTCGCTCTACGCGCTCTGGATGCGCAAGGCGCGGCCGGGTGTCGCCGAGATCGAGGAGGCGTTGCAGGGCAACCTCTGCCGCTGCACCGGCTATCTGCCGATCATCAAGGCGGCGCAGTCGATCGAGGGATCGGCGGCCGAAGACAAGCTCGCCGCCGAGCGCGCCGACGTGCTGGCGCGGCTTGCCACGATGGACGACGGCGCGCGCGTCGAGATCCGCAGCGGCGACGACGAGGTGATCGTGCCGGCGAGCGTCGACGACCTCGCCGACGTGCTGGCCGCGCGGCCGAAGGCGACTGTGGTCGCGGGCTCGACCGACGTCGGCCTCTGGATCACCAAGTTCATGCGCAACATCAGCCCGGCCGTGTTCATCGCCCACCTGACCGGCCTGAAGGGCGTCGAGGTGACGGACTCAGGCGTCACGATCGGCGCAGGCGTGAGCTACGACGAGTTCCAGTCGGTGCTCGACGCCGAGTTTCCGCATCTCTCGGAGTACTGGCGCCGCATCGGCGGCTGGCAGGTCCGGGTGATGGGGACCGTCGGCGGCAACGTGGCGAACGGCTCGCCCATCGGCGATACGCCGCCGGCACTGATCGCGCTCGGCGCGAGCGTGACGCTGCGCAAGGGCGCGGCGCGGCGGACGGTGCCGCTCGAGGCGTACTTCATCGCCTACGGCAAGCAGGACCGCGAGCCGGGCGAGTTCGTCGAGAGCCTCCACGTGCCGAAGCCGCCGGCCGGCACGCTCAATGCCGCCTACAAGGTGTCGAAGCGGCGCGAGGAGGACATCTCGGCGGTCGCCTGCGGCTTTCATGTCGAACTCGACGGCACGTTGGTGAAGGTGGCGCGGCTCGCCTATGGCGGGATGGCCGCGACGCCGAAGCGGGCGGCGGCGGCGGAGGCGGCGCTGGTCGGGCGGCCGTGGACGCTCGAAACCGTGGCGGCGGCCGAGGCGGCGATGGCGCAGGACTTCGCGCCCCTGAGCGACTGGCGGGCGAGCGCGGGCTATCGCGCGCGGGTGGCGGCGAACCTGCTGCGGCGGTTCTATCTGGAGAGCACGGGCGAGACGGTGCGGCTCGTGCGGGAGACGGCGTGATGCAGAAGATCGCGGAAAAGATCGGCGCGGAGGCGATCCGCGGCGGGGTTCACCTGTCGCAGCGGCATGACTCGGCGCACAAGCACGTGACGGGGCTGGCGGAGTACACCGACGATATCCCCGAGCCGGCGGGGACGCTGCACGCCTATCTCGGGCTCTCCGACCGGGCGCACGCGGAGATCGTCTCGATGGACCTCGCGGCGGTCCGCGCGGCGCCGGGGGTCATCGGCGTGCTGACCGCGGCCGACGTGCCGGGCCACAACGACATCAGCCCGGTCGGCAAGCACGACGACCCGCTGTTCGCCACCGGCAAGGTCGAGTTCCACGGGCAGCAGATGTTCGCGGTGATCGCCGAGACGCGGGACCAGGCGCGGCGCGCGGCCAAGCTCGCCAAGGTGGACTATCGCGACCTGCCGTTCGTGACCGACGTCGCCGAGGCGATGAAGGCCAACTATCCCTTCGTGACCGAGCCGCTGAAGCTCGAGCGCGGCGAGGTGGAGCCGGCCATGGCGGCCGCGCCGCACCGGCTCAAGGGCGCGATGCGCGTGGGCGGGCAGGATCACTTCTATCTCGAGGGGATGATCGCCTTTGCCGTGCCCGGCGAGGACGACGAGGTGACGGTCTATTCCTCGACGCAGCACCCCTCCGAGGTGCAGCACATGGTCGCCCACGTGCTCGGCGTGCCGTCGAACGCGGTGACGATCGTCGTCCGGCGCATGGGCGGCGGCTTCGGCGGCAAGGAGACCCAGCCGAACATCTTCGCCTCCGTCGCGGCGATCGCGGCGAAGAAGTGGCGGCGCGCGGTGAAGCTGCGCCCCGACCGCGACGACGACATGGTGGCGACGGGCAAGCGCCACGACTTCCTGAACGAGTACGAGGTCGGCTTCGACGACGACGGGCGCATCCTCGCGGTCGACGGCACGTTCGCGGCGCGCTGCGGCTTTTCGGCGGACCTGTCCGGGCCGGTGACGGACCGGGCGCTGTTCCATGCGGACAATGCCTATTTCTATCCGGCGGTGCGGCTGCGGTCGAAGCCGATGAAGACCAACACGGTTTCCAACACCGCCTTCCGCGGCTTCGGCGGCCCGCAGGGGCTCATCATCGCCGAGCGGATCATGGAGGAAATCGCCTACGCGCTGGGCAAGGACCCGCTGGAGGTGCGGCGTGCCAACTTCTACGGGCAGGGCGAGCGCAACGTCACGCCGTACCACCAGACGGTGACGGACAACATCATCGACCGGGTGGTGGACGAGCTGGTGGAGAGCACCGACTACGCCGCGCGGCGGCAGGCGGTCATCGACTGGAACGCGAAGGGCGGGGTGATCCGCAAGGGCATCGCGCTGACGCCGGTGAAGTTCGGCATCAGCTTCACCGCGACCTGGTACAATCAGGCCGGCGCGCTGGTGCACGTCTACAACGACGGATCGGTCCACCTGAACCACGGCGGCACGGAGATGGGGCAGGGCCTCTTCACCAAGGTTGCGCAGGTGGTGGCCGACGTGTTCCAGATCGACCTCGACCGGGTGAAGATCACCGCGACGACGACGGCGAAGGTGCCGAACACCTCGGCCACGGCGGCGTCGTCGGGGTCGGACCTGAACGGCATGGCCGCCGAGAACGCGGCGCAGCAGATCAAGGACCGGCTCATCGACTTCGCGGCCGAGAAGTATTCCGTCGACCGCGACCAGGTGGTGTTCCAGCCGAACGCCGTGCTCGTCGGCAACCGGCGGGTGGCGTTCGACGATTTCGTCAAGGAAGCCTACATGGCGCGGGTCCATCTCTCGGCCGCGGGCTTCTACAAGACGCCGGAGATCCACTGGGACCGCGCGGCGGGCAAGGGGCGGCCGTTCTACTACTTCGCCTATGGCGCGGCGGTCTCGGAGGTTTCGGTCGATACGCTGACGGGCGAGTACGTGGTGGACCGGACGGACATCCTGCACGACGTCGGGCGCTCGCTGAACCCGGCGGTCGACAAGGGGCAGGTCGAGGGCGCCTTCGTGCAGGGTATGGGGTGGCTCACGACCGAGGAGCTGTGGTGGGACGACAAGGGCCGGCTCAGGACGCACGCGCCGTCGACCTACAAGATCCCGCTCGCGGGCGACCGGCCGGCGATCTTCAACGTGCGCCTCGCCGAGTGGTCGGTGAACAAGGAGCCGACCATCCGCCGGTCCAAGGCGGTGGGCGAGCCGCCGTTCATGCTCGGGATCTCGGTGCTCGAGGCGCTGTCGATGGCAGTGGCGAGCCTGGCCGGCTATGCCGAGTGCCCGCGGCTCGATGCGCCGGCGACGCCGGAGCGGGTGCTCCGGGCGATGGACCGGCTGGCGGGGAGGGAGGCGTGACCGTCCGTCCGGGCGAGGTCTCGGGCTTTCGCGCGCGCACGGCCGCGGCGCTCGTCGAGGTGGCCGAGGCAAGGGGATCGACGCCGCGCGAGAGCGGCGCCTGGATGGTCGTCACCCCGGAGACGACCCTCGGGACGATCGGCGGCGGACAGCTCGAATACATGGCGATCGACGCGGCGCGCGCGATGCTGGCGCGCGGCGCGGACGCCGAGACGCTCGACATTCCGCTCGGGCCGGAGATCGGCCAGTGCTGCGGCGGGCGCACGGTGCTCGGCTGCCGCCGGCTCGACCCGTCCGGCTGGGCCGGGCTCGCGGCGATGGCGGAGCGGGAGTATCGCGCGCTGCCCGCGGTGCTGATCTTCGGCGCGGGACATGTGGGCCGCGCGCTCGCCGCGGCCCTGGCGCTGCTGCCGGTGCGGCCGGTGCTGATCGACCAGCGGGCGGGCGAGCTTGCGCTGGCACCACCCCGGGTCGAGACGGTGCAGACGGCGCTGCCCGAGGCGGAGGTGGCGGGCGCGGCGCCGGGGTCGGCGTTCGTGATCCTGACCCACGACCATGCGCTCGATTTCCTGATCGCGCGCGAGGCGCTGGCGCGGCGGGACGCGCGCTATGTCGGCATGATCGGCTCGCGCACCAAGCGCGTGACGTTCGAGCGGTGGCTGGCGAGGACGGAGGACGCGCCGTCGCCCGCGGAGCTGGTGTCGCCGATCGGCGCCGCGGGGCGACCCGACAAGCGGCCGGAGGTGATCGCCGCGTTCGTCGCGGCGGAAATCCTCGCCGCGCTGATGGCACGCACGCTGGTAACGGCCTGAGACGAGAGCGCGACCGCCTCGGGACAAGGGCGGCGCGGCAACAGACAGCGACAGTGAGGTTGAGAATGCTCGAAGGTCTTTTCGGACTGAAGGCGCACGGCACCAGCGTGCGCACGGAGGTGGTGGCGGGGATCACCACCTTCCTGACGATGGCGTACATCATCTTCGTCAACCCGCAGATCCTGTCGACGACCGGCATGGACCACTCGGCGGTCTTCGTGGCGACCTGCCTCGCGGCGGCGCTGGGCTCGGCGATCATGGGGTTCTATGCCAACTGGCCGATCGCCATGGCGCCGGGCATGGGGCTGAACGCGTTCTTCGCCTTCGGCGTCGTCGGCGCGATGGGCTTCACCTGGCAGCAGGCGCTGGGCGCGGTGTTCATCTCGGGCTGCATCTTCCTGATCCTGACGGTGACGGGCGTGCGGCGCTGGCTGGTGGCGGGCATCCCGCACTCGATGCGAAGCGCGGTGGCGGCCGGTATCGGCATGTTCCTCGGCATCATCGCGCTGAAGAGCGCCGGCATCGTCGTGGCGAGTGAGGCGACGTTCGTCACCCTCGGGCACATGACGGCGCCGGCACCCCTGCTCGCCATGGTCGGGTTCTTCCTGATCGCGGCGCTCGATGCGCTGAAGGTGAAGGGCGCGATCCTGATCGGCATCCTCGCCATCACCGTCGTTGCCATGGTGACGGGGATCAGCCCGTTCGGCGGCATCATGGCGCCGCCGCCGTCGATCGCGCCGACGTTCCTCCAGCTCGACATCGTCGGCGCGTTCTCGGCCGGCATCCTGCACGTCGTGCTCACCTTCGTGCTGGTCGAGGTGTTCGACGCCACCGGCACGCTGATCGGCGTGGCAAAGCGCGCCGGCCTGCTGACCGAGGGCCCCGGCCACGCCAACCCGCAGCTCGGCAAGGCGTTGCTCTCGGATTCGACGGCGATCGTCGCGGGCTCGCTGCTCGGCACGTCGTCGACCACCGCCTACGTCGAGAGCGCCTCGGGCGTGCTCGCGGGGGGGCGCACCGGGCTCACCGCCGTCACCGTCGCGGCCATGTTCCTGCTCGCGCTGTTCTTCGCGCCGCTCGCAGGGTCGGTGCCGGCCTTCGCCACGGCGCCGGCGCTGCTCTACGTCGCGTGCCTGATGATGCGCGAGCTGGTGGATGTGAACTGGGACGACATCACCGACGCGGCGCCCGCGGCGCTGACCGCGCTGATGATGCCGTTCACCTACTCGATCGCCAACGGCCTTGCCTTCGGCTTCATCAGCTATGCCGTCATCAAGGCGGCGACGGGCCGGGCGCGCGAGGTTCATCTGGCAACCTGGCTCGTGGCCGGGCTATTCCTGATCCGCTTCGCCTTCTTCGCGGAGTAGCGGCAGGGGCAAACGCGGGAGCTCGAGGATGACGGCGGACCCCAATCGCCTCGAGCTGCGCGGTGTGACCAAGGCGTTTCCCGGTGTGCTCGCGAACGACGACGTGAGCTTCCGGGTTCGCCCGGGCGAACTGCACGCGCTGCTCGGAGAGAACGGCGCGGGCAAGTCGACGCTCGTGAAGATGATCTACGGCGTGCAGCAGCCGGACGCCGGCGAGATCGTCTTCGACGGCACGCCGGTGCGCATCGCCAGCCCGCGCGCGGCGCGGGCGATGGGCATCGGCATGGTGTTCCAGCACTTCTCGCTGTTCGAGCCGATGACCGTGCTCGAGAACATCGCTCTCGGCCTCGACGAGCGGCTGTCGGCCGCGGCGCTCGAGGCGCGGGTCCGCGAGGTGATGGCGCGCTACGGCCTGGCGCTCGATCCGCACCGCACCGTCTCGACCCTCTCGGTCGGCGAGCGGCAGCGCATCGAGATCGTGCGCGCGCTGCTGCTCGAGCCGAAGCTGCTCATCATGGACGAGCCGACGAGCGTCCTGACCCCGCAGGAGGTCGAGCAGCTGTTCGGCACGCTGCGCAGCCTCGCCGCCAGCGGCTGCGCGGTGCTCTACATCAGCCACAAGCTGCACGAGATCCGCGCGCTCTGCGACGCGGCGACGATCCTGCGCGGTGGGCGGGTGGTCGGCAGCTGTGTGCCGGCGCAGGAGACGCCGCGCTCGATGGCCGAGATGATGATCGGCGGCAGCCTGAAGGATGTGCGAAAGGCGCCGGGCACGGGCTTCGGGGCGGAAAAGCTGGTGGTCGAGCGCCTTCACCTCGCGGGCGGCGGCGATTTCGATGTGGCGCTGAAGCAGGTGTCGTTCGCGGTGCGCGCCGGCGAGATCCTCGGCATCGCCGGCGTCGCCGGCAATGGCCAGAACGAGCTGCTGCTCGCGCTCTCCGGCGAGACGCCGGTCGCGGATGCGGGTGCGATCCGCCTCGACGGCCGGCCGGTCGGCAGCCTGCCGATCGCCGCGCGCCGCCGTCTCGGCCTCGCGGCGGTGCCGGAGGAGCGCAACGGCCACGCCGCCGTGCCGGGCTTCACGCTGGCCGAGAACGCGGTGCTGACCGCGCGCTATCGCAAGGGCATGGTGCGCCAGGGGGTGATCCTCGGCGGCATTGCGCGGGACTACGCCGACGAGGTGATCCGCACCTTCGCGGTCAAGGCCACGGGGCCGCGCGCGACGGCGGGCTCGCTCTCGGGCGGCAACCTGCAGAAGTTCATCATGGGCCGCGAGGTGCTGCAGGTGCCGGAGGTGCTGGTGGTGGCGCAACCGACCTGGGGCGTCGACGCCGGCGCGGCCGCCGCGATCCATCAGGCGCTCGTCGATCTCGCGGCGCGCGGCTCGGCGATCGTCGTCATCAGCCAGGACCTCGACGAATTGCTGGCGATCTCCGACTCGCTCGCCGTCATCAACGAGGGCCGGCTGTCGCCGAAGCGCGCGGTCGGCGAGATTTCCATCGACGAGATCGGCCTGCTGATGGGCGGGGTGCATGGCGGGGCAGGCGAAGACGAGACTGGCCGGGAGGTAGAGCGTGCTTGAACGGCGCAAGGAGCCGAGCCGGACGATGGTCTGGCTCGCGCCGGTCCTCGCGGTGCTGGCGACGATGGTGGTGGGCGGGCTGGTGTTCTCCGCCCTCGGCTACGACGGGTTTGCGGCGGTGCGCGCCATCTTCGTCGATCCGCTGGTCACGCCGCGCAAGTGGCAGGACCTCGGCCTGAAGGCCGCGCCGCTGGTGATGATCGCGACCGGCCTCTCGATCGGCTTCCGGGCCAACGTCTGGAACATCGGCGCCGAGGGCCAGTACATCGTCGGCGGCCTCGCCGGCACCGGCGTCGCGCTCGCCACGTGGGAGATGACGGGCTGGTGGATCCTGCCCGCGATGTGCCTCGCCGGGGTCCTCGCCGGCATGGCCTGGGCGGCGATCCCGGCGTTCCTGCGGACGCGGCTCAACGTCAACGAGATCCTGTCGAGCCTGATGCTCACCTACGTCGCGGTGCAGCTGCTCTACTATCTCGTGAACGGCCCGTGGAAGGACCCCGACGGCTTCAACTTCCCGCAGACCCGTCTGTTCACCGACGCGCAGATGCTGCCGCTGCTGCCGGGGATCGGCTATCTCAACGTGCCGCTGGCGCTCGTCGTCTCGCTCGTCGCGTGGTTCGTCATGGCCCGGACGGTGGTGGGCTATCAGGTGCGCGTGGTGGGGGCGGCGCCGATGGCGGCGCGCTACGGCGGGTTCAGCCGGAACGGCACGATCTGGCTGGCGCTGCTTGCCGGCGGCGGGCTGGCCGGACTTGCGGGCATCTTCGAGGCCGCGGGGCCCTTCGGCCAGATGGTGCCGGCGTTTCCCACCGGCTATGGCTTCACCGCGATCATCGTCGCCTTCCTCGGCCGGCTGCACCCGCTCGGCATCCTCGCGGCCGGCGTCATCCTCGCGGTGACATACGTGGGCGGCGAGGCGGCGCAGTCCTCGCTCGGGCTGCCCTCCGCCGCGACGGGGGTCTTTCAGGCGATGATGCTGTTCTTCCTGCTCGCGGCCGACATCCTCGTCGGCTGGCGATTCCGCTTCGGACGGAGGGCCGGCGCATGACCGAGGCGCTGGCGGTCTCGATCCTGATGACGGTCATCGGCGCGGCGACGCCGCTGCTCCTCGCCGCGCTGGGCGAACTGGTGGTGGAAAAGAGCGGCGTGCTGAACCTCGGGGTCGAGGGGATGATGCTGGTCGGCGCCGTCACCGGCTTTGCCGTGACCTCGGCGACCGGGGTGCCGGCGCTCGGGCTCGTCGCGGCGATGCTGGCGGCGGTGGCGGCGTCGATGATCTTCGCGGTGCTGACGATCACGCTCGCGTCGAATCAGGTGGCGACCGGGCTCGCGCTGACGATCTTCGGCATCGGCCTGTCGTCGATGATCGGCGAGAGCTTCGTCGGAAAGACCATCGCCCCGCTCGGCCCGGTGTTTCCGCCGATGCTGGCCGGCGACCCGCTGCTGCGGCTGGTATTCGGACACTCGATCCTGGTCTATGCCTCGCTCGCGATGACGGCGGCGGTGGCGTGGTTCCTCTCCCGCTCGCGTGCGGGCCTGATCCTCCGGGCGGTGGGGGAGAACGACCATTCGGCCCATTCCATCGGCTATTCCGTGATCGGCACGCGCTACGCGGCGGTGGCCTTCGGCGGGGCGATGGCCGGGCTCGCGGGTTGCTACTACTCGATGGTGCAGACGCCGATGTGGGCCGAGCAGTTGACGGCCGGTCGCGGGTGGATTGCTCTCGCGCTGGTGGTATTCGCGGCGTGGCGCCCGTGGAGGTTGCTGGCCGGGGCCTATCTCTTTGGTGCTGTGATGACTTTCGAGTTGCACGCCAAGGCGGCGGGCATAAATATCGTTTCACCGGAGTTCCTCGCGGCTCTGCCCTACCTCGCGACGATCCTCGTGCTCGCCCTGATCTCGGCGCGCCGGTCGATCGGAGCGGCGGCACCGGCCTGCCTCGGCCAACCGTTCCGGCCGAGCGCATGAACGACAACAGGGAGACAAGAAACAGCATGACGCTCATCACCCGGAGGGGCCTGCTCAAGGCCGGTGGCGCAGCGGCAGCGACGCTGCCGTTCGCCGGGCGCGCCCTCGCGGCCGATCCGCTGAAGGTCGCCTTCGTCTACGTCGGGCCGGTCGGAGACTTCGGCTTCACGTTCGCCCACGAGCAGGGCCGCAAGGAGGCGCAGGCGCACTTCGGCGACAAGGTTCTGACGACGTACGTCGAAAACGTTGACGAGGGCCCGGACGCCGAGCGGGTGCTGAAGAACCTTGCGGACGACGGCAACACGCTGATTTTCGCCACGTCGTTCGGGTTCATGAACCCGACGGTGAAGGTGGCCAAGCGCTACCCGGACGTGAAGTTCGAGCACTGCACCGGCTACCAGACCGCACCCAACCTCGCGATCTACAACGCCCGCTTCTACGAGGGCCGCGCGGTCTGCGGCACGATCGCCGGGCACATGTCGAAGACCGGCATCGGCGGCTATGTCGCGTCGTTCCCGATCCCCGAAGTGGTGATGGGGATCAACGCCTTCACGCTCGCCGCGCAGAAGGTCAATCCGGCCTTCCAGACCAAGGTCGTCTGGGTGTCGAGCTGGTACGATCCGGCCAAGGAGGCCGACGCGGCCAAGGCGCTGTTCGACCAGGGCGCCGACATCCTGTCGCAGCACACCGATTCGCCGGCGCCGCTGCAGGCCGCGGAGCAGCGCGGGCTGATGGCGTTCGGGCAGGCCTGGGATATGTCGTCCTTCGCGCCGAAGGCGCACCTGACGGCGATCGAGGACCACTGGGGCGGCTATTACATCGACCGCATCCAGGCGGTGCTCGACGGCACGTGGCAGACCGGCTCGGTGTGGGGCGGGCTGAAGGCCGGCATGGTGCGCATGGCGCCGTGGAACGAGCGCATCCCCGCCGAGGTGGTGAAGGCGGCCGAGGCCATGCGCGACGGCCAGGCCGACGGATCGGTCAACATCTTCTCCGGCCCGATCGTCGACCAGAAGGGCACGGAAAAGCTGCCGGCCGGCTCGACGCTCGACGATCCGACGCTGCTGGCGCTCGACTGGTACGTCGCCGGCGTGCAGAGCTGAGCTGGCGCGCAGGGCTGAAGGTGCTTCGCGGTCGACCATGGTCGACCGCGAATTGACCTCGCCGGACGCTTGCGGCTTAAGGGCGCCGAGGCAATCTTGGAAGGTCGTGACATGGAGAGGGTGAGTTGCGCGGGGCTCGCGGTGGCGTCGGTGCTGGCGGATTTCGTCGAGACCGAGGCGCTGCCCGGCACCGGGGTGGACGCGGATCGGTTCTGGCAGGCGTTCGCCGAGATCGTGCGGGACCTCTCGCCGAAGAACCGCGCGCTGCTCGCGACGCGCGACCGCCTCCAGGCGGCGATCGACGACTGGCATCGGTCGAACGGCATGCCGTCGGACATGGCGGCCTACAAGGCCTTCCTGACCGAGATCGGCTATCTCGTCGATCCCGGCCCTGATTTCGAGATCGAAACGGCGAACGTCGACCCGGAGATCGCCACGATCTGCGGCCCGCAGCTCGTCGTGCCGGTGATGAACGCGCGATATGCGCTGAACGCCGCGAACGCCCGGTGGGGCTCGCTCTACGATGCGCTCTACGGCACCGACGCGATCCCCGAGACCGAGGGCCGCGAGAAGGGCAGGGGTTACAATCCCGCCCGCGGCCGTGCGGTCATCGACTGGGTGCGGGAGTTCCTCGACACCGCCGCGCCGCTCGAGGATGCGGACTGGCGGGCGGTGACGGGGCTTTCGGTCGCGGATGGCCGCCTCGTTCTCGCGCTCGGTGCCGGTGGCTCGACCGGCCTGCGCCGGCCGGAGCAGTTCGCGGGCTCCCTCGACGATCCGGCGGCGCCGAAGCGCATCCTGCTGCGCAACAACGGCCTCGGCATCGAGATCGTCGTCGACCCCTCGACGCCCACCGGCAGGGACGACGCGGCGGGCATATCGGACGTCTTCGTCGAGGCGGCGATCACCGCGATCATGGATTGCGAGGACTCCGTCGCCGCGGTCGACGCCGACGACAAGACGGTGGTCTATCGCAACTGGCTCGGCCTGATGAAGGGCGACCTCTCGGAGGAAGTGCAGAAGGCGGGCCGCAGCTTCGTGCGCCGCCTCGCCGCCGACACGCCGTATCGCGCGCCCGACGGCTCGACGGTCGAGGTGCGCCGCCGCGTGCTGATGATCGTGCGCAACGTCGGCCACCTGATGACCAACCCGGCGATCCTCGACCCGGAGGGCCGCGAGGTCCCCGAGGGCATCATGGACGGCATGGTGACGGCGGCGATCGCGCTGCACGACGTCGGTCCGCAGGGCCGGCGGGCGAACTCGCCCGAGGGCTCGGTCTACATCGTGAAGCCGAAGATGCACGGGCCGGAGGAAGTCGCCTTCGCGGTCGAGCTGTTCGGCCGCATCGAGGACGCGCTCGGCCTCGCGCGCAACACGCTGAAGGTGGGCGTGATGGACGAGGAGCGCCGCACGACGGTGAACCTCAAGGCCGCGATCCGCGAGGCGAAGGAGCGCATCGTCTTCATCAACACTGGTTTCCTCGACCGCACGGGCGACGAAATCCACACGTCGATGGAGGCGGGCCCGGCGATCCCGAAGGGCGAGATGAAGGGCGCCGCCTGGTACAAGGCATACGAGGACCAGAACGTCGACGTCGGCCTCGCCGCCGGCTTCCCCGGCCGCGCGCAGATCGGCAAGGGCATGTGGGCGGCCCCCGACCTGATGGCCGGAATGCTCGAGACCAAGGGCGCGCAGCCGGCGGCCGGCGCGAACACCGCCTGGGTGCCGTCACCGACCGCGGCGACCCTGCACGCCACGCACTATCACCGGGTGAACGTGCCCGCGGTGCAGGCGGGTCTGCGCGGCCGGGCGCCCGCGCGCCTCGACGACATCCTGACGCCGCCCGTGGTGGTGCGCCCGAACTGGTCGGCGGAGGTGGTGAGCCGCGAGCTCGACAACAACGCCCAGAGCCTGCTCGGCTATGTGGTGCGCTGGATCGACCAGGGCGTCGGCTGCTCCAAGGTGCCCGACCTCGAGGACGTGGCACTGATGGAGGATCGGGCGACACTGCGGATCTCGGCGCAGCACATGGCGAACTGGCTGCGCCACGGCATCTGCACCCCCGAGCAGGTGGAGGAGACGCTGCGCCGGATGGCGGTGGTCGTCGACCGGCAGAACGCCGACGACCCGGCCTATCGCCCGATGGCGGCCGACTTCGACGCCTCGATCGCGTTTCAGGCCGCGCGCGACCTCGTGTTCAAGGGCACCGAGCAGCCGAGCGGCTACACCGAGCCGATCCTGCACGCACGGCGGCGGGAGCGGAAGGCGCTCGATCGGTGACGGGGCAGGGGTGAACGTGCGGGGGTAGAAGCTTCCGTCTGGTCGGGTGTAACGAAGCCCGGCTCCGATTGACCGAAGCGGGCCCGCCCGCGAGTTGCACCCCGACAAGAAAACGCTCCAGTGGAGCGTTTTCCGGGGCGGGCGGCTTTCGACCAGTCGAAAGCCGCGAGGGGTGCAGATTTCTCCGTCCGGCGCCATCCGGCCGGGATCGCCCCGGCGAGCGCGGAAGCGCGCTCGCCCCCCGCAGGGGCGATCGCGGACGGATTTGTCACCCGCCAAATCCGTCTTTCTCCGTCGTTTCGAGGGGCGACCCGCCGAGGCGCTTCTTTGCGGGGTGCGACGTCGCCTATCCCACCAGCGGCAGCGCGAGGCGGAGGCCGGCGCTGCCGAAGACCAGCAGATAGCCCCCGGCGAGACGAATCTCGTCGACGCGCCGCCATTCGGCCACGTCGCGCTCGCGCCTGTCCCGCAGGATCGCCCGGACCCGCCGGCGAAAGCTCTCGTCGGTGTCGCCGGCGGCGTCGGCGTCGCGGATCCGCTGCAGGCGCTTCTTGCGAAGGTTGAGCGACCAGACCGGAACGGCCAGAACCGCGACCCCGAGAAAGGCGGCGAGGTTCAGCCACCACTCGGCGGGCACGCGGATCAGACCGCCACGGCAGAGACCGCCCTCGGCGCGTCGGCGCGCCCGAGAAAGGCCGCCTCGTCGATGCGCTGCAACGAGAAGCCGAGCAGCATGTGGCCGTCGCAGGCGGCGACATAGCGCGTCACGGTCTCCCAGTTGGGCAGCGCGCCGGTCGGTGCCTCCAGCCGCGAGACCATCGACTGCGACAGGCCGGAGCGCGCCTCGATGTCCTTCTGGGTAAGGCCGCGCTCCTTGCGCAGCGCGCGAAGCGCCAGCGCGAGCTTGCGCTTCACCTCATTGCCCGTCGCGCGCCCGGCCACGTCGGGGCGGGCCTGCTCGATGCGCTCGCGAAAGGTCGGGGGGGGCGTCGTTTCGGTCATCTCGCGGCCTCCCAGACCGGGGCGATCAGGTGGAAGTGCGCCTCGGCGAGGCGCCGGCTGGCGTCGCACGGCCGGGCGGTGCTCGGCACCAGCCCGTGCACCGTGACCGGGCCGAAGGCGTCGGCGCGGCGGTCGATGGAGATCGCCAGCCGCAGCCGGGCACAACGCGGCACCCGCAGGGCATAGACCTCATGGGCGCCGTCGAGCAGCCCGCAGCGCTCGTCGAGGTCGGGCTCCTGCATCTCCAGCTCCTCGAGCAGCAGGTGCGCGCCGTCGAGGCAATCCACCGGGGCCGCCACGAAATCCTGCAACACCGCCTCCTCGACGCCGGGCACCGGCGCGACCCGCCGCCGCACCGTCATCGGGAATATAGCGTGTGAATCATATTATTTCAACCACATATCCAAGGGCTACTCCGCCGCCTCCTGATAGCTCTCCACCGGCGGGCAGGAGCAGGCGAGGTTGCGGTCGCCCCAGACGTTGTCCACGCGGTTGACCGGCGACCAGTACTTGTCCACCCGAAACGCCCCCGGCGGATAGCACGCCGCCTCGCGCGAATACGGCCGGTCCCACGCGCCGACCAGATCCTCGACCGTGTGCGGCGCGTTGCGCAGCGGGTTGTTCTCCGCATCCATCTCGCCCGAGCGGATCAACTCGGCCTCGGCGGCAATGGCGAGCATCGCGGTGACGAACCGGTCGAGCTCCGCCTTCGGCTCGCTCTCGGTCGGCTCGATCATCAGCGTGCCCGCCACCGGCCAGCTCATCGTCGGCGCGTGAAAGCCGCAGTCGATCAGCCGCTTCGCCACGTCGTCCACCGTCACGCCCGCATCCTTGAAGACGCGCGTGTCGACGATGCACTCGTGCGCCACCCGCCCGTTCCGCGAGAACAGGATCGGATAGGCTGCGGACAGCCGCGCCGCGAGATAGTTCGCGTTCAGGATGGCGATCCGCGTCGCCTGCGTCAGCCCGGCGCCGCCCATCATCAGGCAGTACGCCCACGAGATCACCAGAAGCGACGGCGAGCCGAAGTCCGCCGCGCTGACCCGCCCCGCGCCCTCCGGCCGCCCGGGCAGGAACGGCGCGAGGTGCGCCTTCACCCCGATCGGCCCCATGCCGGGGCCGCCGCCGCCGTGCGGGATGCAGAAGGTCTTGTGCAGGTTCAGGTGGCTCACGTCCGAGCCGATCTCGCCGGGCCGCACCAGCCCGACCAGCGCGTTCATGTTGGCCCCGTCCATGTAGACCTGCCCGCCCGCCGCGTGGGTGATCTCGCAGACGGCGCGGATCGTCTCCTCGAAGACGCCGTGGGTCGAGGGGTACGTCACCATGCAGCAGGACAGCCGGTCGCCCGCCGCCTCGGCCTTGGCGCGGAAGTCGTCGAGGTCGATGTCGCCGTTCTCCGCCGCCCGCACCGGCATCACCCGGAGCCCGGCCATCTGCGCCGACGCCGGGTTGGTGCCGTGGGCCGAGGTCGGGATCAGGCAGACGTCGCGATGCGCCTCGCCCCGGCTCGCGTGATACGCCCGGATGGTGAGCAGCCCGGCGTATTCGCCCTGCGCGCCGGAATTCGGCTGCATGGACACCGCGTCATAGCCGGTGACGGCACAGAGCTTGGCGCAGAGATCGCCGATCACCTCCTGATAGCCTTCCGTCTGGTCCGACGGCACGAACGGATGGATGTCGGCAAACTCCGGCCAGGAGAGCGCCATCATCTCCGCCGTCGCGTTCAGCTTCATGGTGCAGGAGCCGAGCGGGATCATCGCCCGGTCGAGCGCCGAATCCCGGTCGGCGAGCCGGCGCATGTAGCGTGTCATCTCCGCCTCGGCCCGGTTCATGTGAAAGATCGGGTGGGTGAGGTAGGCGCTGGTGCGGATCAGCCCCTCCGGCAGGCGGATGTCGTGGTCGAGCTTCCCGGTCCAGCATGTCGCCGCCGAACGCGCGCCAGACCGCCTGCGTGTGCTCGCGCCGGGTGCGCTCGTCCAGCGTGATGCCGATGCGCGTCTCGCCGACCTTGCGCAGGTTGAGGCCCTCCGCCACCGCCGCCTTGAGGATGACGCCCTGCAACGCGCCCACCTCGACCGTGATCGTGTCGAAGAACGCGGCCGGCTCGACCGTGAACCCGAGGCCCTGCAATCCCTTGGCCAGCCGCACCGTCTTGCGGTGGATCCGCTGCGCGATGGCCTTCAGGCCCTCCGGCCCGTGGAACACCGCGTACATCGACGCCATGACGGCGAGCAGCGCCTGCGCGGTGCAGACGTTCGACGTCGCCTTCTCGCGCCGGATGTGCTGCTCCCGCGTCTGCAGGCTCAGGCGGTACGCCCGGTTGCCGCGGGCGTCGATCGACACCCCGACGATGCGCCCGGGCATCGACCGCTTGAGCGGATCGCGCACCGCCATGTAGGCCGCATGCGGCCCGCCATAGCCCAGCGGCACGCCGAAGCGTTGCGTCGAGCCCACGGCGATGTCCGCGCCCATCTCGCCCGGCGGCGTCAGCAGCGTCAGCGCCAGCGGGTCGGCCGCGACGCAGGCGAGCGCGCCCGTGGCATGCAGCGCGGCGATCGGCGCGGTGAAGTCGGCGCAGTGGCCGAAGGTCCCGGGATACTGGAAGATCGCCCCGAACACCGCCGCGGGGTCGAGCTCGGCGAAGGGGTCGCCGACGACCACCGGCCAGCCCAGCGGCTCGGCGCGGGTGCGGATCACCGCAATCGTCTGCGGGTGGCAGTGGTGGTCGACGAAGAACGCTGCCGCCTTCGACTTCGCCGCCCGCTGGCACAGCGCCATCGCCTCGGCGGCCGCCGTCGCCTCGTCGAGCAGCGAGGCGTTCGCCACGTCGAGCCCGGTCAGGTCGCACACCATCGTCTGGAAGTTGAGCAGCGCCTCGAGCCGCCCCTGGCTGATTTCCGGCTGGTACGGCGTATAGGCGGTGTACCACGCCGGGTTTTCGAGGATGTTCCGCTGGATCACCGGCGGCGTGACCGTGCCGTGATAGCCCTGGCCGATCAGGCTGGTCAGCACCTTGTTCCTGCCCGCCGTCAGGCGCAGCCGGTGCAGCGCCGCCTGCTCGCTGAGCGCCGGCCCCCAGTCGAGCGGCGCCGCCTGCCGGATTCCCGCGGGCACCGTCTCGTCGATCAGCGCATCGAGGCTCGGCGCGCCGGTCGCGGCCAGCATCTCCGCGATCTCGGCGGGCGACGGTCCGATGTGCCGGCGGTTGGCGAAATCGTAGGGGTGGTATTCGGATTCCTGGAACGCCATGGGTCTCGATGCTCGCTGAGCGGCCGCGGGCCGCACCCACGGCCGTTATCCCCCGCGACCGGGCCGGGCGCAACGCCAGCGGCACGCTCGATAGCCGCTCGAGAGACACCCCGGCGACCGACACATGCGCTCGCGCATGAGAGTCACCGGCGCGACAAGCCGAGGCATTGCCTCGGTCGCGCCGACGCGGGGAGCGCGGGGACCGCGCGGAGGCCGTCAGGGGGGAGATTTCTGCGGAAGAACGCCAATCCGTCCGTGGCTGCCCCGGCGGGACGCGCTCGCCGTGTCTGCCCCCCCGAGCCTTGCACCCCGCACCCGTTCCGGGCACACGGGAACGGGTGACTGCGCGGTCGAGGTCAGATGTATCCGTTCTTCCGCTTCGGCCTCGAGACGCTGCTGGCCCGCCGGGCCGGGCCGCTGCCGCTCGACGGCACGCACGTCTCGCACCATCGCTGCTGGCCGTGGGACCTCGACCCGTGGCGCGAGCTGAACAACGGCCGGACCCTCACGCTCTATGACCTCGGGCGGATGCCGCTCGCGATCCGTACCGGGCTCGCGCACACGCTCCGGGCGAATCACTGGGGCATCACCGTCGCCGGCGCCTCTGTGCGCTACCGCCGCCGGGTCCGGGCCTTCCAGCCGATCACCCTGCGCTCGGCCTTCCTCGGGCGCGACGCGCGGTTCCTCTATGTGCATCAGGCGATGTTCACCGGCGCCGAGGCGCTCTCCTCCGTCCTGATCCGCGGCGCCATCACCGCGCCGCAGGGCATCGTGCCGACCGACCGCGTGCTCGCGGCGATGGGCCACGGCGACCACCTGCCTGCCTTGCCCGCCTGGGCCGCCGCCTGGGCCGAGGCCGACGCCCTGCGCCCCTGGCCGCCGGAGTTTCCCCAATGACCGCCCCCGCGCCCGATACGCTCCCGCCCGAGACCCCCGCGCCTGATACACCCGCTCCCGATACACCCGCCGCCCGCCGCGGCATCTTCGGCTGGATGCTGTTCGACTGGGCGAACCAGCCGTTCCAGACCCTCGTCGTGACCTTCGTCTTCGGCCCGTGGTTCGTCGCCCAGGCGATCGGCGACCCGGTGGCGGGACAGGCGCTCTGGGGCTGGGCCTCCGCCCTCGCCGGCGCGGTGGCGGCGCTCCTCGCCCCGGTGCTCGGCGCGGTGGCCGACCGCACGGGCGCGCGCAAGGCGTGGGTGCTCGCGGCCTCGGTGCCCTACGTTCTCGGCTGCCTCGGGCTCTGGCTCGCCACGCCGGCGATGGCCGACCCGACCGTGGTGCTCGTCGCCTTCGGCCTCGGCTTCGTCGGCTCGGAACTCGGCGTCGTCTTCACCAACGCCATGCTGCCCGACCTCGCCCCGCGCGAGAAGATCGGCCGGATCTCCGGCTCCGGCTGGGCGCTCGGCTACTTCGGCGGGCTGGTGTCGCTCGTCTTCGTGCTGCTCTTCCTCGCCCCCGCGCCGGGCCGCGAGGTGACGCTGCTCGGCATCGCGCCGATCCTCGGCCTCGACCCCGCCCTCGGCGAGCCGGAGCGCGCGACCGGGCCGCTCTCCGCGCTCTGGTACGTCGTCTTTGCCGTCCCGCTCTTCCTCTACACCCCCGACGTGCCGCGCCGCCGCGAGGGCCGTGCCGTGCGCGACGGCCTCGCCGACCTCGGCCGCACCGCGCGCACGGCGCGGCGGCATCGCAGCCTTTTCACCTTCCTCGTGGCGTCGATGATCTACCGCGACGCGCTGGCGGCGCTTTATGCCTTCGGCGGCATCTATGCCGCCGGCGTGCTCGGCTGGGGCGCCTTCCAGCTCGGGGTCTTCGGCATCGTCGCGGCGACGGTGGGCACGATCGGCACCTATCTCGCCGGTCGCGCCGACGAGCGCTTCGGCCCGCGCCCGGTCATCGTCGGCTCGATCTGGGTGCTGATCGCCGTCGGCGCCTTCGCGCTGCTCACCACCCGCACCTCGGTGCTCGGCGTGCCGGTGCCCGAGGGCTCGCGCCTGCCCGACCTCGCGTTCCTCGCCGCGGGCGGCCTGCTCGGCGCCGCGGGCGGCGCGGTGCAGGCGGCGTCGCGCACGCTGCTCGTCCACCTCTCCCACGGGCGGATGGCGCCGGCGCAGGCGTTCGGCCTGTTCGCGCTGTCCGGCCGGGCGACCGCATTTCTCGGCCCGGCGGCGATCGCCGCGGTCACAACCCTGTCAGGTTCACAGCGCCTGGGGGTGAGCCCGGTCATCCTGCTCTTCCTGCTCGGCCTCGGGCTGCTATATTGGGTCAAAACCGAGGATGAGCAGCCCATGGACCCGACGGCATGATCCCACGCCGGCCAAAGGCACTGGCCGCGGCCCTGGCGGCGCTCGCGCTCCTCGCGGCGCCCGCGGCCGCGCTCGAGACCGCGAAGCAGCTCTTCGCCAGGCCCGACGATCCCACCGCCCCGCCGGCCTATGCCATCGGCACGGCGGGCAACGGCTGCCTTGCCGGCGCGGTGCAGTTGCCCGAGAGCGGCCCGACCTGGCAGGCGATGCGGCTCAGCCGCAACCACGAGTGGGGCCACCCGGCGATGATCGCCTTCATCGAGGACCTGAGCCGCATCGCCGCGCAGCAGCCGGGCTGGCCCGGCCTCTACGTCGGTGACATCGCCCAGCCCCGCGGCGGCCCGGTCGATGGCCACGCCAGCCACCAGATCGGGCTCGACGCCGATATCTGGTATCTCCGGCCCACCCGCCTCGACCTGAGCGCGCGCGACCGCGAGCGCATCTCGGCCAACTCCGTCAAGGCCAGCGACGACCGCCACGTCAACGCCAACTGGACGCCGCAGAACGCCGCGATCCTCGAAGCCGCCGCGCGCGACCCGCGGGTGAACCGCATCTTCGTCACCGCGCCGGTGAAGCTGCAGATGTGCGCCGACGCCGGCCCGCGCGACCGGGCCTGGCTCGGCAAGATCCGCCCGTGGTGGGGGCACGACGATCACTTCCACGTCCGGCTGAACTGCCCGCGCGGTGCCGCCGGCTGCGTGCCGCAGGAGCCGGTGCCGGCCGGCGACGGCTGCAAGGATGCCGTCTGGTGGGTGACCGACGCGCTGAAGCCGCCCGACCCCAATGCGCCCAAGCCGAAGCCGACGCCGCCCCTGATGCTCGCCGACCTGCCGGCGCAGTGCACCCAGGTGCTGAACGCGCGATGAGACGCCGGTTCCGCCTTTGCGTGGCGCTCGTGGCGCTCGCGTTGCCCGGCATCGCCCCGGTCGTCCTGCCCGCGTCCGAGGCGGCGGTCCCGGCCGGGGCCCCGCATCTCGTCGAGATGAGCCGCACGGCCTGGCGCGACGGCTGGGTGCATTTCGGCGGCTTCTCCGCGCTCTGGGTCAGCCCGGACGGCAGCCGCTTCACGGTGATCTCCGACCGCGGCGCCTTCGCCGACGGCCACTTCGAGCGCACCGACGGCGAGATCGACGCCGCGGTGATGGGCCGCCACGCCCGGCTCCGGGGCATCGACGGCGTGCGCCTCGAGGGTCCGGACGTCGACGCCGAGGGGCTGGCATTGGACCGCGACGGCCGCGCCTACGTCTCGTTCGAGAACTTCCACCGGGTCCGGCGCTACGACGACCTGCGCGGCCCGGCGGCATCGGTGCCGAGCCACCCGGACTTCGCCCGGTTCCAGCAGAACTCGGGCATCGAGACTCTCGCCATGGACGCGGCCGGCACGCTCTACGCCATTCCCGAGCGGTCGGGGGGGCTGCGGCGGCCGTTCCCGGTCTACCGCCTGATCGGCGACGCCTGGGACAAGTCGTGGACCATCCCGCGGGAAGGCACCTTCGTGCCGGTCGACGCCGACTTCGGTCCGGACGGCCGATTCTACCTGCTCGAGCGGGATTTCAAGTGGCTCGGCGGCTTTGCCACCCGGATCCGCCGCTTCGACGTGACCCCGGAGGGCCTCGTCAACGAGACCGAGCTGTTGCAGACCCGCTTCGGCGATCTCGACAACATGGAGGGGCTCGCCGCCTGGCGCGACCCCGAGGGCCGCACCCGCCTGACCCTCGTCTCCGACGACAACTTCTTCCCGCTGCAGCAGACGCTCTTCGTCGAGTACGTCGTCGAGGGCTGAGGACCGGCCCGGCCCGGCCGCCGTGCGACGACGGGCCTCCCGCGAGAGGACGTCCCGAGCCGCGCGCGGCCGGCTCGCCCGATGGGCCTCGGCCGTCTTCGCGCCGCGCTTCGGCGTCGGCTACGACGCAGCCTGCGCGATCAGCCGCATCCACCCGGCATGAAGGCATACGACCGATCGTCGGCCATATGATCGCGCTGCTCGTCGGGCGGATCATTGTGGCGGCCTCGGTCGGCGGGCGGCGCCAGACCGCCTCGAACTGCGCCGTGACGCGTTCGACGTCGGCGGGGGTGATGGTGATGACGTCGGGGCGCGCGACGCCGCGGCCGCCGATGGCGACGTCGGCGGCGAAGATAACGAGGCCGATCAGCAGGAAGTGCAGCAGCGGCTCGCGCAGGGCGCGCCGGAGCCAGCCGGGGCGCGCCCTGTTGTCGGGGAGAGGATCGGCGGGCACGGGCCTTACGCCTTCGGCCTGTACCAGATCGGCGAGGACCAGGCGCGTTCCTGGATCGCCACCGGCAGGTCGGGGCGGGGCGGGATGCCGAGCGTCTTCGCGTCGTAGGTCGACCAGCGCGGGATCGGGATCTGCAGCAGGCGCACGTAGTAGAAGGCATGCGCGGCCGGGTCGAAGTCCGGGTCGGTCCAGACGGCGGAGAGATCGGGTGCGCCGATGGCGTTGGTATAGCTGGCGCTCGCCGCGTCCACCGTGTTGCCGACCGGCGGCGCCTTGCCATCCGGACCGGGGACACGACCGCCGGAGAGCGCGATGTCGTAGATCTTTTCCTGCGGCGCGCCGCCGGGCGTCACCCACCCCTTGACCATCTGGATGCGGTCGAGATTGGTCCCGTCCGCCTCCTTCATCGCCATGACGAGGAAGGTGGGCGCCTTGCCTCCGACGCCGCGAGATCGCCCCCCATCGGCACGCCGGCGGCATAGGCGCGATGCACCCAGTCGGCCGCGACGAAGGGATCGGCGCCGAAGTCGTAGCCGCCGAAGACGCGCAGGGTCATGCGCGGGCCGGAGGTCGCATAGGTCTCCTTGCGCTCCACCGCCGCGAAGAGCGCCGGCCGGGTGTTGGCGTCGGCCCAGATCGCGGCGACGCCGGCGGAGGAGAACTCCCGCACCTGCCTGGCGTTCTTCTCGTCGACGCCTTCGACGCCGATCAGCCGGTGCGCGGGCGTCGATTCCGCGCCGAACTTGCCGGTGTAGTTGTCTTCCTCGATCGGCGAGGCGGAGTTGTGGGTGTCGCTGTCGCCGATGAAGCCGTACTTGAACGGATTGCCGACGCCCTCGGCCTCCAGCTTCAGGCCACGGCCCATCGCCTCGCGGATATAGCCGCCGATCTTGTGCTCGGGCGGCACCGCGTCGACGCCGAGAGTATAGTCCCAGATCTCGAAGTTGGCGAACTCGTCGTTCGGGGCGAGGGCAGGGCAGACCTCGGACGTGCCCTTGATCTGGTGATCTCGTAGAGCGGCTCGTTGCGCATCCGGGTCTCCGCGTAGTCCCGCGTCAGCTTCGAGCCGCCATAGCTCGTCTCCTCGGGAAACATCAGCCCGTTCGAGGCATTGCCGTTGTGCGGGATGGCGAGGAGCGGGGCGGGCCATCGTCAGGCGGGGCTTAGCTCGATTTCGTGACCGGCGGCGGGCGCGCAGGGCCAATCGGCCCAGCACGGGGGCGGGGAGCCTGCCTGCGAATGACGGGCAAAGAGATCCTTCCAGGCTCAGCCAGACGCCGCCGTGAACGCCCGTTCAGCCGATGATGAAGCGGAGGATGTCTGTCCTGCGCATCTTGTCGCGCCGGCCCCCCGACGTGCTCCGGCCGGGCATCGTCCCGGGCCGCATGGCTGTCTTCCACCTTGTCCGGCTGACCGCTCGTTTCGCAACGGCCTCGACCGATCTCATCGTCGCGCAGCACGATATCGGCCATCCGCTGGAATGATGGGCATCGCGCGACGCGGCCAACTCAATGGCGCAGGCCAGCGCCTTGCCAGGAAAGAGGACGCGCCAGCAAACCCGAGCTTCTGTCGATCGCGCCTATCCCGACAAGGGATTTCCGACGGCAGTCAGAAACAGAAGCAGGCCCAACCTGCTTCTGTTTTGCTTCGGTCGATCCGGATCGTTCTCGCACGGCTCTAGGTATTCCGCGCCGTTCCCGCTTCCGCCAAAACCGAAAACCCCGCCTATCCAATACGATAGTTCGGGCTCTCCCGGGTGATCTGCACGTCGTGCACGTGGCTTTCGCGCAGGCCGGAGCCGGTGATGCGGACGAAGCCGCAGTTGCCGCGCATCCCGTCGATCGTGGCGTGGCCGGTGTAGCCCATGGCGGCGCGCAGGCCGCCGACCATCTGGTGCAGGACGGCCGCGACCGGACCCTTGTAGGGGACCTGGCCCTCGATGCCCTCGGGAACCAGCTTTTCCGCCGACGCTTCCTTCTGGAAGTAGCGGTCGGCCGAGCCGCGCGCCATCGCGCCGACCGATCCCATGCCGCGATACGACTTGTAGCTGCGGCCCTGGTAGAGGATCACCTCGCCCGGCGCCTCGTCGGTGCCGGCAAGGATCGAGCCGACCATGGCGCAGCTCGCGCCCGCGGCGATCGCCTTGGCAAAGTCGCCGGAAAACTTGATGCCGCCGTCGGCGATGACCGTGTGGCCGGTGCGCTCCGCCTCCTCGGCGCAGTCGAGCACCGCCGTCATCTGCGGCACGCCGACGCCGGCGACGATGCGGGTGGTGCAGATCGAGCCCGGGCCGATGCCGACCTTCACCGCGTCGGCGCCCGCCTCGATCAGCGCGCGGGTGGCGCCGGCGGTCGCGACGTTGCCGGCGATGATCTGGACGCGGTTGGAATAGCGCTTCAGCCGGTCGACCGCCTCGCCGACGCCCTTGGAGTGGCCGTGCGCGGTGTCGATCACCACCACGTCGACGCCGGCCTCGACCAGCGCGACGGAGCGCTCGAAGCCCGCGTCGCCCACCGTCGAGGCGGCGGCGACGCGCAGGCGGCCGAGGTCGTCCTTGGCGGCGTGCGGGTTCAGTACCGCCTGTTCGGTGTCCTTCAGCGTGAGGAGCCCGGTCAGCCGGCCGCCGTCGTCGACGACGAGCAGCTTCTCGATGCGCCGCTCCTGCATCATGCCCTTGGCCTCGCCGAGGTCGGCGGGCTCGCGCAGCATGGCGAGGTTCTGGCTGGTCATCATCGCGGAGACCGGGGTGCGGTCGTCGGCGGCGAAGCGCATGTCGCGGTTGGTCACGATGCCGAGGACGACGCCCTGGGAGTCCACCACCGGAAAGCCGGTGATGCGGTAACGCTCCATCAGCGCCTTCGCATCGGCCAGCGTCTGCTCCGGGCGCAGCGTGACGGGCGCATAGACCACGCCCGAGACGAAGCGCTTGACCCGCTGCACCTCGGCCGCCTGCTCCTCGACCGTCAGGTTGCGGTGGATCACGCCGATGCCGCCGGCCTGGGCCATGGCGATCGCCATGCGGCCCTCGGTCACGGTGTCCATCGCGGCGGAGAGAAGCGGGATCTGCAGGCTGATCTCGCGGGTGAGGCGGGTGCGGGTGTCGGCGGTCGCGGGCAGCACTTCCGAGGCGCCGGGCACGAGGAGCACGTCGTCGAACGTGAGGGCTTCGCGAAGGTTCATCGCCGAGACTCCGATCCTTGGGGGACAGGGCCGTCGTATTTCACGCAGTTGCGGGAAAGGGAAGGGGCCTCGCCGGTGCCGGCCGGTCCGGCACGACGGGAGACGACACGTCCTCGCGACCCGCCGTATGCGCCGCATTGCCCGCCGGGGTCGTTTTCACCGACGGCGCCCGGATGCGGGGGCCGCATCGTAACCTGCGCGGCAGCGAGGCATTTCCCGGTGGGGGACAGGCTGCTATGCTGGGGGCAGGGCGAGGAAGGAACGCACGGATGGATTGGCGAGGGCGGCGGGAAAGCTCCAACATCGAGGATCGGCGCGGACAGGGCGGCGGCATGGTCCGGGTCGGCGGGGTCGGGGGCATCGGCGTCCTGGCCGTCGTGCTGATCGGCATGTTCTTCGGGGTCGACCTGACGCCGATGCTGAACGGCTCGGGCGGTGACAGCTATTCGCAGGCGCCGTCGGGACCGAACACCGTCGACGATGACAGCGAGCGGTTCGTCGCGGTGGTGCTGGGCGAGACGGAAGACATCTGGGGCGCGATCTTCAAGGCGTCGAGCCTGACCTATCATCAGCCGAAGCTGGTGCTGTTCAGCGGGGCCACGCGCTCGGGCTGCGGCGCGGCGCAGTCGGCGATGGGGCCGTTCTATTGCCCGGTGGACAAGACCGTCTATCTCGACACCGATTTCTTCCGGGTGATGGAGCAGCAGCTCGGCTCGCGCGGCGAGTTTGCCCGGGCCTACGTGATCGCCCACGAGGTCGGGCATCACGTGCAGGACGAGCTTGGCGTGCTGGAGCAGACCACGGCCGTGCGCGCGCGGTCGAGCGAGGCCAAGGCCAACGCCATCTCGGTGCAGGTGGAGCTGCAGGCGGACTGTTACGCCGGCGTCTGGGCGAACGCCGCGCGCGACCGGCTGAAGCTGACGGACGCGGACATCAAGAGCGCGCTCGACACCGCCGCGCGGATCGGTGACGACGCCTTGCAGCAGAAGAGCCAGGGGGTGGTGGTGCCCGACAGCTTCACCCACGGCACGAGCGAGCAGCGGCAGCGCTGGTTCTATCAGGGGTATCGCAGCGGCGATCCCGGCCAGTGCGACACCTTCAGCGCGCAAAGCCTCTGAGGTGGCGGAGGTCGTCAACCTGCGCACCGCCCGCAAGCAGCGCGAGCGGGCCGAGGCGCGGCGGCGCGTGGCGGTCAGGACCGGCGACGAGGCCGAGCGGGCCCGGGCCGAGGCGGCGCTGGAGCGGCGCCGGATCGACGGTCATCGCCGGGACGAGGGCGGCCTTTCAGACGGTCGCAGTCCTGACGACGAAGGGTGATCCCCTTGCGGCCGGAAAAGCACTCGCTGACCCTGCGCGGCCATCGCACCTCGGTGTCGCTCGAGCCCGAATTCTGGCAGGCGTTCCGCGCCCTCGCCGCGGCGGAGGGGCGGGGCCTGAACGAACTCGCCGCCGACATCGACGCGGCGCGGGGCACGGAGCGCAACCTCGCCTCGGCAATCCGGGTGCGCATCCTCGCGCACCTGAGCCAGCGGGCGGCGGAGTGACGGCCGGTCAGGCGTCCCGCAGGATCGAGCGCAGCGACTCGTAGACGTTGGCATTGGCGGCAACCAGCGAGCGGTCGTCGAAGATGTGCTCGTCCTCGCCGATGCCGCCGGCAAATCCGCCGGCCTCCCGGACGAGCAGCAGGCCCGCGGCCACGTCCCACGGGTTCAGCCCCCGTTCCCAGTAGCCGTCGAGCCGTCCCGCCGCCACATAGGCGAGATCGAGCGCCGCGGCGCCCCAGCGGCGGATGCCGGCGGTGCGCGGGGTCAGCGCCGCGATGCCGCGCAGGGTGCGGGGCAGTTCCGGGTTGCCACCGAACGGCACGCCGGTCGCAAAGATCATCTCGAGCATCTCGCGCCGGCCGGAGACCCGGATGCGCCGGTCGTTGAGCCAGGCGCCCGCGCCCTTCTCGGCCACGAACATCTCGTCCTTGGCCGGGTCGTAGACGACGCCCGCGACGATCTCGCCCTTGTGCTCCAGCGCGATCGACACGGCCCAGTGCGGCAGGCCGTGCAGGAAGTTCGTGGTGCCGTCGAGCGGGTCGACGATCCAGCGGCGCGTCGGATCGGCGCCCTTGACCTCCGCGCCGCTTTCTTCACCGAGCCAGCCGTAGTTCGGCCGCGCCTCGAGCAGATCCTCCTTCAGCACCTGCTCGGCCTTGAGGTCGGCGCGGCTGACGAAATCGCCGGGGCCCTTGGAGGAGACCTGCAGCTGCTCCACCTCGCCGAAATCCCGCAGCAGGCCGCGGGCGGCGCGGCGGGCGGCCTTGATCATGATATTGATATTGGCGGAAGCGGTGGCCATTGGGGAGGGCTCGGACGGTTGGAGAGCGGACGGGGCCTTATGGCCGCTTCGCCCCCCGCCGGCAAGGGTTCAGAGACGGCTCGGAACGGCCGGCGGGGCGGTCCGGCAAACGGGCTTGGACGGCCGCTCAGTTGTCGACGACGTAGCCATAGAAGGTGTCGAGCAGGGGGTACTCGCCCTTGTCGATCACTCCGTCGCCGTTGGCATCGGCCTTCAGGTACTGGACATGCTTCAGGCGCGGCATGGCGCGCTCGGCCTCGTCGAAGGTGACGACCCCGTCGCGGTTCAGGTCGGCGCGCGAGAACGCGACCTTGGCGATTGCCGGGCCGGGCGTGACGAGGACGGCGGCCGCCGCGGCAGCAGCGACGAGCGAGGCGGTGAGGCCGAGGCGGGTGTAGAGCATCACGGTCGGGGACCTTCCAGAGAGCGCCGGCGGGCGAAGAGGCGCGGTCGCGGGGCGGGGAGCGGGTGGGCGGCGGTCGGCCGCGGGGTGGCAAGCGGTTCGGCTGTGAGCCGGACGCGCGCCTTGACCGGCAGGTGGTCGGAGGCGACGCGGGCGAGGGGAGAGTCGTGCGCGGCAAAGCTCTCGACGCGCCCGGATGGCAGCACGAACACCCGGTCGAGCGCGAGCACGGGGTAGTAGGCCGGGAAGCTCGGCACGCCGTGGCCGAGCGGGCCGAAGACCGTCTGGGTGTGCATCAGCGACGACCGACCCTGCCGGCGCCATTCGTTGAGGTCGCCCATGAACACCACCGGCCGGTCGGTCGCGGCGCGGGCATGGTGCAGCAGGGTCTCGATCTGGAGCAGCCGCGACTGGCGCAGCAGCCCGAGGTGGGCGGCAACGACGCGGACGGGGCCGGCGGCAAGGTCGAGGTCGGCGACCAGCGCGCCGCGCGGCTCGAGGCCGGGCAGGCGGATTCTGGTGCAGCGCCCGGACCAGCCCCTCGCGCACCAGCACGAGGTTGCCGTGCCAGCCATGGCCGGCGTGGCCGTTCTCGACCGGCACGGGGACGAGGCCGGTCTGGCGGTGCAGCTGATCGAGGTCGAGCAGCGCAGCCCGGTCGCCGAACCGCTTGTCCGCCTCCTGCAGCGCGATCACGTCGGGCGCGATCTCCGCGATGACCGCCATGACGCGACCGGGATCGAAGCGCCGGTCGATCCCCACGCATTTGTGGATGTTGTAGGAGGCAAAGAGCGTTGGGCGCGCGGCGTCCGTCGCCATGAAGGTCTCCCGGGTTGCGCGCGGAGAATGGGCCGGCCGAGGCGGAGGAGTCCAGAGGGCGCACCCGCCGCAAGGCGTGGACTTCACGCGTGATGCGGCTGGTATCACGCTGAAATGCAAGGCTATAGTTCTGGCGGGTAAGGTGCGGTCAATCTTCGTTGACCACAGGCCGCGGCCCCGGCGGGCGGCGGCTGGAGGGCCCGGCGGCCCGGATCGGGCCGCCGGCGCGGATGGTCAGTTCACGAAGACAGTGGCGAGCGGCGGGAAGCCGTTGAAGCCGACCGACGAGTAGCTCGTGGTATAGGCGCCGGTGCAGAGGATGCGGATCTTGTCCCCCGCCTCCAGGTCGAGCGGCAGCTGCACTGGGCGCTTCTCGTAGAGCACGTCGGCGGAGTCGCAGGACGGGCCGGCGAGGATGCACGAGCCGGTCTCGGCATCGTCGTGGCGCGTCTCGAACTGGTAGCGGATCGCCTCGTCCATCGTCTCGGCGAGGCCCGAGAACTTGCCGATGTCGAGGAACACCCAGCGCGCGAGGTCGTCGGCGTCCTTGCGGGCGACGAGCAGCACCTCGGCGACGATGACGCCCGCCTCGGCGACGAGGCCGCGGCCCGGCTCGGCCATGACGTGAACGTCGGTGCCGAAGCGGTGGCGCACCATGCTCATCACCTCGGCCGCATACGCCTCGGTGCGCAGCATCGGCTCGCCGTAGAACGCCGGGAAACCGCCGCCGATGTTGAGGATGCGCAGCTCATGGCCGACGTCCGCCGCCGCGGTCCACAGGGCATGCGCGGCGTCGAGCGCCGAGGCCCACATGCGCGGCTCGCGCACCTGGCTGCCCGGGTGGAACGAGATGCCGGCGATGTCGAGGCCGAGATAGCGGCCGAGATCCATCAGGCGCAGCGCCTCGCGGCGCGAGCAGCCGAACTTGCGGCTGAGCGGCCAGTCGGCCTCCGACGCCTCCACCAGCATGCGGATGATGACGCGCGCGCCGGGCGCGTGCTCGGCGAGCTTGTAGATCTCTTCCTCGGCGTCGGCGGCGAACTGCTCCACGCCGGCGGCAAAGGCATGGGCGATGTCGCCGGTCCGCTTGATGGTGTTGCCGAAGGCGATGCGGTCGGCCGGGATGCCGAGCGACAGGCACAGGTCGATCTCGCCGCGCGAGGCGCAGTCGAAGCGGCCGCCCTCGGCGGCGACGGCGGCGATCACCTCGGGGGCCGGGTTCGCCTTGACCGCATAGTGGATCGACGCGGTCGCGAGGCCGGTGTCGAGGGCGCGGTACTTGGCGCGCAGCATGTCGAGATCGAAGACGACCGTCGGGCGGTCGAAGTCGGTCGCGCGGATGCACGCATCCTGCGCCGCGCTGACCGCGGACACGGACGGGTGGTTGTCGGAAAAGAGTTCGAGCGGGCTTGCCCGCAAAAGCGGCAGCATGTCGCATGCGCATCTCCATCAGTCCCGGGGGGTATGAACCCCGGAGTTCCCAAAAGAGACGTTACCGTCGCTACGTGAGTTCTCCCGCGAGGGGACCTTACAGAGGCGCGTGCGTTGGCGTCGTGAGCCGCATATGAGGCCAGCGTCCGTCGCAATCAAGCGTAAAACGGACCGGCCGGCACATTTTTTCGGTATCTTGGCCCGGTGGGGGCCGAGTTCATTAAAATTCTGTTAAATCATAACCATAATCGCGGGAGCTCATCTTGGCCGGCGCGGCGGATCTGACGGAGCCGGCAGAGCGCGCGAATCAGTGACGCCGCCGCGGGGAGCCGCGGCGGCGTCACTGGAAAAACCGGGGTGCGTCGATCAGGCGGCCGTCTGCGCCTTGGCGATCTCGCGCTTCAGCTTCAGCGCCTTCGTCGACAGCTCGGCGTCGGGCGCCGCCGCGAGGAAGGCGTCGAGGCCGCCGCGGTGGTCGACGGTGCGCAGCGCCGACGCGGAGATGCGGAAGCGGTGGGCCTGGCCGAGGGTCTCGCTGGTCAGCGTGACGTCGTTGAGGTTCGGCAGGAAGCGCCGCTTGGTCTTGTTGTTGGCGTGGCTCACATTGTGGCCAACCATCGGGCTCTTGCCGGTCAGTTCGCAGCGGCGCGACATGGGTTCGGTCCTTGCAGATCTCGGGGTGGCCCACGACGCGAGCCGGGGCAATTGTCGAGGGCGCCGCATACAGGCTGGGGTGCCGCGCGTCAAGACCACATCAGCCGCCACGCACCCATGCGTCGAGCACCGCGTCGGCGGCGGCCTCCGGGGCGAGGGCGCCGGTGGCGACCTGCGCGGCGAGCCGGCGGCGGAGATCGCCGATGCCGGGGTGCGCGGCGAGGCGCGCGAGGAGGCCGGTCTCGAGGGCGTGGGCGAACCAGGCCTCGGCCTGGGCGCGACGGCGGGCGTCGAAGGTGCCGGCGGCGCGGCGGGCGGCGGCGAGCCCGTCGATGGCCGCCCACGCCTCCGGCAGGCTGGTGCCGGTGGCGGCGGAGACGGTCATCGCGCGCGGCCAGCCGGCCGGGTCGCCCGGTCGCGGTCGGATCAGGCGCAGGGCGCCGGCATAGTCGGCGCAGGTGCGCCGCGCCTGCGGCTCGAGCGCACCGTCGGCCTTGTTGACGAGCAGGAGGTCGGCCATCTCCATGATGCCGCGCTTCACCCCCTGCAGCTCGTCGCCGCCGGCGGGCGCGATGAGCAGGACGAAGACATCGGTCATCTCGGCGACCATGGTCTCCGACTGGCCGACGCCGACGGTCTCGACCAGCACCACGTCGGCGCCCCAGGCCTCGACCACGCGGATCGCCTCGCGGGTGCGGCGGGCGACGCCGCCGAGGGTGGTCTGGCTCGGCGACGGCCGGATGTAGGCGTTCGGCTGACGGGCAAGCTCGGACATGCGGGTCTTGTCGCCGAGGATCGAGCCGCCGGAGCGGCCCGACGAGGGGTCGACCGCCAGCACGGCGAGGCGGTGCCCGGCGGCGGCGAGCTGCATCCCGAGCGCCTCGATGAAGCTCGACTTGCCGACGCCCGGCGTGCCGGTCAGCCCGACGCGGAGCGCCGGGCGGGCGGGCAGGGCGGCGAGCAGGGCGCGCGCGGCGTCGCGATGGTCGGCACGGGTCGATTCAACCAGCGTGATCGCGCGGGCGAGCGCGCGGCGGTCGCCCTCCGCCACCCGGGCGCCGAGCGCCTGTGCCTCCGCCTCCGCCTCACGCAAGCGTCACCTCCGCCGAACCAAGCCTTACGGGCCTTCACCTCGCGGGGCCTCTTTGGCATACCTCGCTGCGGCTGTCCCGGTTGAACGCGAGGAAAAAACCCGATGCCGTTGTCCAATCGTGTCCGTGGCGGCCTCGTCGCCTTAGCCGTGTGCCTGGCCGGCGCAAGCGGTGTGCCGGCGGAGGCAGCGAGCTTCAGCTTCAGCGTGGCGGGCCTGCCGGTCGGCACGATGGCGATGAGCTCGACCACCTCGGGGACGAGTTACAGCGCGACGGCGGACGTGGACGCGACGGGTCTTGTCGGGTTCTTCACCAGCTTCTTCTTCCACGGCAAGGCGAACGGCACGGTGGCGGCGGACGGGACGGTGGTCCCGGCGTGGTTCCAGGCCAAGTCGAAGTCGTCGCGGGCGGTGCGCGAGACGACGATCGACTGGAAGGGCGGCACGCCGACCAAGGTCACGATCGTGCCGCCGCGCGACGACAACGCCGACCCGGCGGAGCAGGGCGGCACCCTCGATCCGGTGTCGGCGACGTTCCGGCTGCTGCGCGACATGCCGAAGGCGCAGGCGTGCAACGTCACGGTCGACATGTTCGACGGATCGCGGCGCTCGCGGCTGAAGGTGGGGCCGGCGCAGGCGAAAGGGTCCACGCTGACCTGCAAGGGCACGTACACCCGGATGAAGGGCGAGTCGCTCGGCACGCTCGACAAGACGAGCTTTCCCTTCACCCTCACCTTCACGGTGGGCGCGGACGGCATCGCGAGGGCGCAGCGGATCGAGGCGCCGACGAACTTCGGCACGGCGGTCGTCGCCCGCAAGGGCTGAGGCCCGTGGCGCTGCCGATCGAGCCGGCGCTGCCGATCGAGCCGGTTCTGCCGGCGCTCGTGGCGGCGCTTGCGGGCGGCGCGGCGGTGCTGCAGGCCCCGCCGGGGGCAGGCAAGACCACGCGGGTGCCGCTGGCGCTGATCGAAGCGGGCGTCGTGGGCAAGGTGGTGATGCTCGAGCCGCGGCGGGTGGCGGCGCGGGCGGCCGCGGAGCGGCTGGCGGAGGGCCTGGGCGAACGGCCGGGCGCATCGGTCGGCTACCGGATGCGCGGCGAAGCCGTCGCGGGCGCCCGGATCGAGGTGGTGACGGAGGGCATCCTCACGCGGATGCTGCAGTCGGCGCCCGACCTGCCCGGCGTCGGCTGCGTGATCTTCGACGAGTTCCACGAGCGCAGCCTGCAGGCCGACCTGGGCCTCGCGCTGACGCTGGAGGCGAAGGGCGCGCTGCGGCCCGACCTGAAGCTGCTGGTGATGTCGGCGACGCTCGATGCCGGCCCAGTGGCCGGGATGATCGGGGCGCCGGTGGTGACGGCGGAGGGCCGGGCGTTTCCGGTCGAGACGGTCTGGCTCGGCCGGCCGTGGAGCGCCGATGCGGCCCGGCTGGAGGACGCGGTGGCGGTGGTGACGCTCGACGCGCTGAAAGAGAGCGAGGGCGGCGTGCTGGTCTTCCTGCCCGGGCAGGGCGAGATCGGACGGGTGGCGGCGAGGCTGGCCGGGCGGCTGCCGGCGGGGGTGGTGTTGCAGCAGCTGCACGGCGGGCTGCCGTTCGCGGCGCAGCGCGCGGTGCTGGCGCCGCTCGAGCGCGGGCGGCGGCTGGTGCTGTCGACGGCGATCGCCGAGACCTCGCTCACCATCCCCGACGTGCGCGTGGTGGTCGACGCCGGCCGGGCGCGGCGATCGCGGTACGATCCCGGCTCGGGCATGGCGCGGCTCGTCACCGAGCGGGTGAGCCGGGCCGAGGCGGAACAGCGGCGCGGGCGCGCGGGGCGGGTGGCGCCCGGGCGCTGCTATCGGCTGTGGACGAAGGGCGAGGAAGGCGCGCTGCCGCTGCACGCCCCGCCCGAGATCGCGAGCGCGGATCTCGCGCCGCTGGCGCTGGAGCTGGCGGCGTGGGGCGCGGCGAGCCCGGACGGGCTCGCGTTCCTGACCCCGCCGCCCGCGCCGGCCTTTGCCGAAGCGCGGGCGCTGCTCGGGGCGTTGGGCGCGCTCGGGGCCGACGGGCGGATCACGGCGCACGGGCGGGCGCTCGCCGCGCTGCCGGCGCATCCGCGGGTCGGGCACATGCTGCTGGTCGCGGGCAAGCCGGCGGCGGACCTCGCGGCGCTCGTCGAGGCGCGCGACCCGCTGCGCGGCGAGGGGCGGCGGCCGCCGGTCGACCTCACGCTCCGGCTCGATGCGCTGGCCGGGCGCCGCCCCGCCGATCCGGCAGCCGTCGCCGCGGTGCGGATCGAGGCGAAGCGGCTCCGGGCGCTGTCGCCCGCCGGCGCGGCGCTGTCGCCCGGAGCGGCGCTGTCGCTGGCCTTTCCCGACCGGATCGGCCAGCGGCGGCCGGGCGAGGCGCCGCGCTATCTGCTGGCGAACGGCAAGGGCGCGGTGCTGCCGCCAGACGATGCGCTGGGGCTCGCGCCGTTTCTCGTCGCGGCCGACCTCGACGGCGACCCGCGCGAGGCGGTGGTGCGGCTGGCGCTGCCGCTGGCGGAGAGCGACCTGCGGGCGCTCCATGCCGGGCGGCTGACTGCGGAAACGGTGTGCGAGTGGTCGCGGCGGGAGAAGGCGGTGGTCGCGCGCGAGCGGCTGCGGCTCGGCGCGCTGGTGCTCGAGGACCGACCGTGGCGCGCGGCGCCGCCCGAGGCGGTGGCGCGGGCCCTCGCGGCCGGGATCCGCGACCTCGGGCTCGAGGCGCTGCCCTGGACCCCGGCGCTGCGGCGGCTGGCGGGGCGGGTGGAGTGGCTGCGGGCGCACGGCGCGCCGGAGCTGCCGGACTTTTCCGACGCGGGGCTGCTCGGCGATCTCGACGACTGGCTGGGAGCTTGGCTCGCCGGCATCGGCCGGGCGGCGGACCTTGGTCGCGTCGACCTCGCCGGGGCGCTCGATGCGCGGCTGGGGCGCGACGGGCGGCAGCGGCTCGACAGGCTGGCGCCGCCGAGCCTCACCGCGCCGACCGGCACGACGCTGGCCGTGGATTACTCGGGCGCGGCGCCGCGGGTGTCGGTGCGGCTGCAGGAGCTGTTCGGGCTGACCGAGCATCCGACGCTCGGGCCGGAGCGCATTCCGGTCGTCATCGAACTGCTGTCCCCGGCGCAGCGGCCGGTGCAGACCACCGCCGACCTGCCGGGCTTCTGGCGCACGTCCTACGCCGACGTGCGCCGGGATCTGCGCGGCCGCTATCCGCGGCACCCGTGGCCGGAGAATCCGGCCGAGGCGGTGGCGACCCGGCGGGCAAAGCCGCGCGGGACCTGACGTCAGAGGCTGGCGTTGCGGATCTCGCCGTCCGTGGGCGTCGTCGAGATCGTCAGGGCGTCGATCTCGCGGGCGAAGGTGAACAGCGTCTCCTTGTGGCCGGGCAGCGAGAAGCTCACCCGCTCGCCATCGTCGAGGCCCATCACCAGCCGGTGCGGCGAGTCGCCGTCGGCATCGACCCAGGTCGCCGTCACCTCGTAGAGGTCCCCGGCCTTCGGCACGAAGTAGGCGACCATCTGCAGGTTGTCGGTCGTGAGCGTCTTTGCCTCGATCGGCGTCGAGGTCCGCACGTCGCCCGCGAAGGCGGGCAGGGCGGCTGTCGCGAGTGCAACGGCGAGCGCGGTCTTCAGCATGACTGGAACTCCTGAACCCTTGGCGCGACGGTTCGCGCCTTCAGAGAGAGGATGATCCTCGGGCGGTCGCATTGCAATGCAGCATTTCGCATGGCTACCATGCGTCAGGCGAAGTTGTTAGTATAGAATACAAAGGCATACGACTTGCTGCGCCGCACTTTTCGCCGCATTCCCCGGGCGGTCCTTCGCGGCTTGCCCGGACTGCGTTGCGCCGCTTAAGCTCCCGACGGCGGCCGGAGAAGGCCGCGTGTCCGGGGAGGACGCCAGAATGAACGCCCCGCTTCGCGAACCGAGTTTCCGCGAATCCGTCGATGTCATGTTCAACCGGGCCGTGTGCCTCATGGATCTGTCGCCCGGGCTCGAAGAGAAGATCCGGGTCTGCAATTCGACCTACACCGTGCGGTTCGGCGTGCGGCTGCGCGGCGCGCTCCACACGTTCACCGGGTATCGCAGCGTGCATTCCGAGCACATGGAGCCGGTCAAGGGCGGGATCCGCTATGCCATGACCGTGCATCAGGATGAGGTCGAGGCGCTGGCGGCGCTGATGACCTACAAGTGCAGCCTGGTCGAGGTGCCGTTCGGCGGCTCCAAGGGCGGTCTCCGGATCGACCCGCGGGAGTGGAGCGAGCACGAGCTGGAGCAGATCACCCGGCGCTTCGCCTATGAGCTGGCCAAGCGCGATCTCATCAACCCGAGCCAGAACGTGCCGGCCCCGGACATGGGCACGGGCGAGCGCGAGATGGCGTGGATCGCCGACCAGTACCGCCGGATGAACACCACCGATATCAACGCCGGCGCCTGCGTGACCGGCAAGCCGCTGAACGCGGGCGGCATCGCCGGGCGGGTCGAGGCCACGGGGCGGGGCATCCAGTACGCGCTGCGCGAGTTCTTCCGCCACCCGGAGGACGTGGCGCGGGCCGGCCTCTCCGGCGGGCTCGACGGCAAGCGGGTGATCGTGCAGGGCCTCGGCAACGTCGGCTATCACGCGGCGAAGTTCCTCTCGGAGGAGGACGGCGCCAGGATCGTCGCCGTGGTCGAGCGCGACGGGGCGGTGATGAACCCCGACGGGCTGCCGATCGAGTTCCTGAAGACCCACGTCGGCGCAACCGGCGGCGTGAAGGACTTCCCCGCCGGCACCTATGCCGTCGACGGCGCCGCGGTGCTGGAAGAGCCCTGCGACATCCTGATTCCGGCGGCGATGGAGTCGGTCATCAACCTGGCCAACGCCGACCGGATCAAGGCGCCGCTGATCATCGAGGCGGCGAACGGGCCGATCACCGCCGGCGCCGACGACATCCTGCGGGCCAAGGGGACGGTCATCATCCCGGACCTCTATGCCAACGCCGGCGGCGTGACGGTGAGCTATTTCGAGTGGGTGAAGAACCTCTCCCACATCCGCTTCGGCCGGATGCAGCGGCGGCAGGAGGAGGCACAGCACGCGCTGCTCGTCTCCGAGCTCGACCGCCTGCTGAAGGAGGCGACGGGTGACAAGCTCGGCTTCACCGACCGCTTCAAGTCGGAGTACCTGCACGGGGCGGGCGAGCTGGAGCTGGTCCGCTCGGGCCTCGACGACACGATGCGCACCGCCTACCAGTCGATGCGCGAGGTCTGGCACGCCCGCAAGGACGTGGAGGACCTGCGGGTCGCGGCCTATCTCGTGTCGATCGAGCGGGTGGCGGCGAGCTATCGCTCGAAGGGGCTGTAGTGGCGGCAGATCCGGCGGGAGGCGCGTCGGTGGGCGAGGGCACCGCAACCGAGCTGGTCGCGTCGCGGCTCTTCGCGCCGTGGCTCGCCGAGGCGCGGACGAGCCTCGCGTTCACCACCTATCGGGCCGGCAAGCTCTTTCTCATCGGGGTCGGGCCGGATCGGCGCCTGACGATCCAGACCCGCAGCTTTCCGCGCTGCATGGGCCTCGGCACGGGACCGGGCGGCACCCTCTGGATGTCCTCGCTCTACCAGCTCTGGCGCTTCGAGAACTTTCTCGAAGCGGGCCAGACGCGGAACGGCCATGACGCCGTGCTGTCGCCGGTCGCGGGCTATTCGACGGGCGACATCGACATTCACGACATCCACCCCGACGCCGCGGGGCGGCCGATCTTCGTCGCCACGCGGTTCAACTGTCTCGCGACGTTCGCCGAGCGCGCGAGCTTCGCGCCGGTCTGGCAGCCGCCGTTCATCGACCGGCTGGCGGCAGAGGATCGCTGTCACCTGAACGGCCTCGCCATGCGGGACGGCCGCCCGGCCTATGTCACCTGCGTCGCGCGCACCAACCTCGTCGACGCTTGGCGCGAGCGGCGCGGCGACGGCGGCGTGGTGCTCGACGTGGCGAGCGGCGAGGCGGTGGCGACGGGGCTTTCCATGCCGCATTCGCCGCGCCTCCACCGCGGCCGGCTCTGGGTGCTGCAGACCGGGACGGGCGAGCTCGGCCACGTGGCGCTCGACACCGGCCGCTTCGAGCCGGTCTGTTTCCTGCAGGGCTTCGCGCGCGGCATGGCCTTCGTCGGCGACCACGCGGTGATCGGGGTATCGTGCCCGCGCGAGGATCGCACGTTCGACGGCCTGGCGTTGAAGGAGCGGCTGGAGCGCGAAGGCGTGCCGCCGCTCTGCCATCTCGCGGTGGTCAACCTGACGACCGGCGACATCGAGCACCGCCTGGCGATCCGCGGGCCGGTTCAGGAACTCTACGACGTGGTGGCCCTGCCCGGCATCATCAGCCCGATGGCGCTGCAACCGGAGGAGACCCGTCTGCACATCAAGTTCGTTGCACCGGAAAGGACGATGTAAAATCCTGCCGGATCGGCCTTATTCCGACAGTTGGATTGCCCTTGAGCCGACGTCGTGCTAACTTAGGCTAACGGTCTTGGGGGGGGCCGTTAGCGATTTCATTTGTGATATATCTCTCTATTCGGGTGTGTTCAGCGCCATATCCCTCTTTTCTTCGGATGCACTTTAGGGGGAGAAGCCGATGCCGACGTTCACGGGGACCAACGAGTCCGACTACATCCAGTCCAGCGGCAACAGCCCGGGTGTCGTCGCCGACCCCGTGGGGGCGCTTCCGGGACCCGGCGCCGACACGATCTATGGCAACGGCGGCGGCGACTATATTCTGTCGGGCGGGAACAACGACAGCCTCTTCGGCGGCGAGGGCAATGACGCCCTGTATGGCATGACTGGCAACGACCGGCTTTTCGGCGATGTCGGGAATGACGGGCTGCGCGGCGGCGAGGGAAGGGACTCGCTGGTGGGCGGGGACGGCGACGACCGGCTGCAAGGCCAGGCGGGCATTGACGCCCTGATCGGCGGCGCCGGCGACGACGGCTATATGACTACGGTTGGCGACGAGTCCGACGTGCTGGTCGAAGGCGCAGACGGCGGAACCGACACGATCACCGCGATGATCGACTGCACGCTGGGAGGCAACTTCGAGAACATGACGATCCAAGCCTCCGTAACCGGGGTCGGGAACGGGCTGGACAATGTCATCGTCGGCGGGAGTGGCAACACCCTGATACGCGGCCTGGCGGGAGCCGGCACGATTTTCGGCGGCTATGGCGATGACACGCTGGATGGCGGCGCCGGGCACGACACTTTCGACGGCGGCGACCTGAACGACACGATCCTCTACACCTCGAACACCACGCCGGTGCGGGTCGCCTATCGGATGCAGGGCTTCATCCTGTGACCGGGCCGCGACGCACGAGGTAGGCGTTGCCACCATCGGGCAGCGGCGTCTCGTCGAGCAGGTCGTGCCCAGACTGGGCGCAGAAGTGCGGCACGTCGAGGATGGCCGCCGGGTCATCGGCGAGCAGACGGACGAGCGCGCCGGGGCGAAGCGGCACGAGCCGGCGGCGCAGGCGCAGCACCGGCAGCGGGCAGAGCAGCCCGCGGGCGTCGATCTCGACTGCGGCGTCGGAGGAGGCATCCGGGTCCATGCCGTCGGGCTACCGCCGCCGGGCGCCGAGGTCAATTTGCGGCGAGTGCGGGATGACGGCGGCGGGGCGAGCGGCTAGGGTGCCGGCGACCTCGGCCGGGATTGCCTCGCATGTTCGGAATAAGCCTCTGGGACGCCTCGCTCGCCCCTGCGCTGCTCGTGGCGGTCGTCGCGGGGCTCCTGAGCTTTCTCTCGCCCTGCGTCCTGCCGATCGTGCCGCCCTATCTGGCGTTCATGGCGGGATCGAGCCTCGACGAGGCCGAGCGGCGCGACGGGCGGGTGGTCATGGCGGCGATCTTCTTCGTCCTCGGGCTCGCCACCGTGTTCCTGATGATGGGCTTCGCCGCCTCGGCGCTGGGGCGGGCGCTGCTCGACTGGCAGCGCGAGCTGGGCATCGCCGCGGGGCTGGTCATCATCGTCTTCGGCCTGCATTTCCTGCATGTGATCCGCGTGCCGATCCTTGCGCGCGAGGCGCGGCTGGAGGCGGGAGGCGAGCCCGGGACGCCGCTCGGCGCCTACGTCTTCGGCCTCGCCTTCGCCTTCGGCTGGACCCCCTGCATCGGGCCGGTGCTCGGCACCATCCTGTCGGTGGCGATGCAGCAGGGCTCGACCGGCCGCGGCCTGCTCATGATGGGCGCCTACGCGCTCGGCCTCGGCATCCCCTTCGTGCTGACCGCGGTGTTCCTCGGCCGGGCGATGCGGCTGATGCGCGGGATGAAGCGGCACATGGGCACGATCGAGCGGGTGATGGGCGCGCTTCTGGTGCTGGTCGGCGTGCTGATGCTGACGGGCGGGTTCAGCGGCCTGTCCTTCTGGCTGCTCGAGACGTTTCCGTGGCTGGCGCGGGTGGGATGAGCGGCGTCGCGCGAGGCGCACCACTGTCCTGACGAGCGCAGACTGGCGCCAGACGACCGGAGCACGCGCTCGCGCCTGCGAGTTCGTCCCACCCGCGGCAAGGCGCACGCGGCTGATGCGCGGTGCGGCTTCGGTCAGCTGTCCGGCTTGCTGCCCGGGTCGTCGGGGTGGAACAGGCCCTGTGCCTTGAGGGCGTCGGCCACTTCCTTGGGCATGTAGTTCTCGTCGTGCTTCGCGAGGATCTCGCTCGCGACGAAGGTGCCGCCCTCGATGCGGCCGGTTGCGACGACGCCCTGGCCCTCGCGGAACAGGTCCGGCGGGATCCCCTTGAAGATCACCGGCAGGCTGGCGCCGCCGTCGGTGACGGTGAAGCGGACCTCGCCGCCGTCACGGACGACCGACCCTTCGGCCACCAGCCCGCCAAGGCGGAAGCGTTCGCCCTCCGGCACCGGGGTGGCTGCGACCTGGCTCGGGGAGCGGAAGAACTCGATGCCATCGCGCATGGCATAGCCGACGAGCCCGGTCGCCACCGCGAGCAGGACCGCGGCGGCGATGACGAGCTGGATGCGGCGTCGCTTTTTCAGTCCGACAGCCATCTGGCCTCTCACTGGTCGCCGAAGTGGTTCAGCGCGGCGTTGACCTCGGCGCCGTATATAATCGTGGCGCCGGTCATATAGAAGAACATCAGCGTTATCATCACGCCGGCCAGCGCGCCGTAGGTGACGGAATAGGTCGGGGTGTAGCTGAGGTAGATCGAGAAGCCGATCGCCATGGCAAGCCAGAGGAAGGTCGAGACGAGCACCCCCGGCCAGAGGCGCGAATTCTTCATGTGCCGCCCGGGCAGCACCCTGTGCATGATGAGCAGGAAGGCGATGAAGACCAGCACGCCGAAGATGTAGGTGATGAGCCCCGCCGCGGGCGGCACCGGGATCATCAGGACATTGTCGAGAAAGTGCAGGATCAGCGGGCTGAACAGGATCGAGACGCCGAGCAGGGCCGCGACGATGGCACCGATGAAGACGAGGCCGATGGCGAGCGCCCGGTTCTGGATGAAGCCGCGCGGGTCCGGCACTGCATAGGCGCGGTCGAAGGCGATGCGGAACGCCTCGACCGCGCCGGACGCGACCCAGATCGCGAAGAGCGCCGAGAGGGTCAGCACCTCGTTCGACTGCTTCGAGAGCACCTCCTCGGCCACCGGCGCGAGCGTCATGGCGACGTGCTCCGGCGCGATGTCGAAGATCGCCTCGATGATCGAGTCCGACCGATCGGCGCCGACCAGGATGCCGGTCAGCGTCGCGGCGAAGATCAGGAACGGGAACAGCGACAGCAGGCAGGAAAACGCGATGAAGCCCGCCATCGGCGAGCCGTCGTTCCGGTTGAACCGGTCGGCCGCGACCCAGAGGACGCGGAACCAGCGGCGGAGCTGGACGAGGACGCGCTTCACGGGAAGAGCGGCGCCGCCATCAGGCCCATGGTCTCGGGCAGGCCGAGCATGAGGTTCGCGTTCTGCAGCGCCTGCCCGGACGAGCCCTTGGTCAGGTTGTCGAGGGTGGAGAACACCATCACGCGGCCGGGCCGGCGATCGGGAATGACACCGAGGTGGACGAAGTTCGAGCCGCGGACGTGCCGGGTGGCCGGCGCCTCGCCGAAGGGCAGGACGACCAGGAACGGCTCGTCGGCGTAGGCGGAGGCCAGCGCCGCGTGGATCGCCTGCGCCTCGCCACGGACGTAGATCGTCGCGAGGATGCCGCGGTTCTGCGGCAGCAGGTGGGGGACGAACGTCACCTCGACCTCGCGGCCGGCGGCCCTGGAGAATTCCTGGTCGAACTCGGCGAGGTGGCGGTGCTTGGCCACGTTGTAGGCGTGGAAGCCTTCCGACACCTCGGCGTGCAGCGAGCCCTCCTTGGGCGAGCGGCCGGCGCCGGAGACGCCGGTGGCGAGGTCGATGATGATGTCGTCCGGGTCGATGACGCCGGCCTTGAGCAGCGGCAGCAAGCCGTAGAGCCCGGTCGCGGCGTTGCAGCCGGTGCCGGCGCAGAGCCGTGTCGCGCGGATTTCGTCGCGGTAGAACTCGGTCAGGCCATAGACCGCCTCGGCCTGCAGATCGAGCGCGAGGTGGGGGTGGCCATACCACGTCTCGTAGACCGCCGGGTCACGGAGGCGGAAGTCGGCGGAGAGGTCGACGACCTTGAGGTCGCGCGGCAGCTTGGCGATCACCTCCTGGCTCGTCGCATGCGGCAGGGCGCAGAACGCGAGGTCGATGCCGGAGAAATCAACGGCGTCGATGGGGATGAGCGTCGGCAGGTCGAGGTGGCGCAGGTGCGGGAAGACGTCGCCATAGCTCTGGCCGGCCTTGCGGTCGGCGGTCATCGCCCGGATGCGGAGCCGCGGGTGCGTGGCGATCAGGCGGACCAGCTCGGCGCCGGTGTAGCCGCTCGCCCCGAGGATCGCGACGTTGCAGGTCTCAGTCATGGCTCGCGGTCCCCTCTCGCGCTGCGGCGCCGGTTTACGGGAAAGCGCAACGGCGATCAATGCGGCCCGTTGGACCCCGCGCGCGCGGGTGCGAAGGCGGACGACTGCCGTGGCGTCATCGGTCGGACGCGCGCACCCGAGACGGCGGCCGCGGCCGGCAGGCCGCTTCGGCCAAGCTGCGCCAGTGGCGCGCTTTTCCTGTTTCGAACGCGATTCCGCCGCCCGGCGCGGGGCTGTCCCTTACCCTTGACACCCCCCGGCAGTTCCGGAAGGAAGATCCGGACGCGCGACCACGGGGGAGATGCTTGGCATGAAGCGGAAGGTCTATGAGACGGCGGCTGACGCGCTCGACGGGCTGCTCAAGGACGGAATGACCATCGCCGCCGGCGGATTTGGCCTTTGCGGCATCCCGGAGCTGCTGATCGCGGCCATCCGCGACTCGGGTGTGAAGGAGCTGACCGTCGCCTCGAACAACGCGGGCGTCGACGACTTCGGCCTCGGCGTGCTGCTGCAGACGCGGCAGGTGAGGAAGATGATCTCGTCCTACGTCGGCGAGAACGCCGAGTTCATGCGGCAGTACCTGTCCGGCGAGCTGGAGCTGGAATTCAACCCGCAGGGCACGCTGGCCGAGCGGATGCGGGCGGGCGGCGCCGGGATCCCGGGCTTCTACACCAAGACCGGCGTCGGCACGGTGATCGCCGAGGGCAAGGAGGAAAAGGTCTTCGACGGCCAGACCTACATCCTCGAGCGCGGCATCGTCGCCGATCTCTCGATCGTCAAGGCGTGGAAGGGCGACGCGCAGGGCAATCTCGTCTACCGCAAGACGGCGCGGAACTTCAATCCGAACGCCGCCACCTGCGGCAAGGTCTGCGTCGCCGAGGTCGAGGAAATCGTGCCGGTGGGCAGCCTCGACCCCGACAACATCCACACGCCCGGGATCTTCGTGCACCGGATCATCCAGGGCCCGCACGAGAAGCGCATCGAGCAGCGCACCATCCGGGCGGCCTGAGCGATGTTTCCCGAGGAGACGGAGGAGCAGGGCCCGGCCGAGACGGCGATCGCGTTCTCGAACGAGTTCATCGACGCCGGCGTCGTGAAGCTCGACGCGCTGTTCGGCGCCGGCTATGCGCGCGCCAATCCGCAGATGCTGGCGGCCTACATGGCCGCCTGTGCCAGCAATCTCAATTCGTTCATGCTGGCGGCGACTTCGATCGACGGCGGGGCGTACGAGGAAGAACTCGTAACCTTCGAGGAAGAGATCGAGCTGGAGCCGCGCAACAAGAAGGGGAAGCGTCGCTGATGCCGTGGGATCGCAACCAGATGGCCGCCCGGGCGGCCCAGGAACTCAAGGACGGGATGTACGTGAACCTCGGGATCGGCATCCCGACGCTGGTCTCGAACTACATTCCCGCCGGCGTCGACGTGACGCTGCAGTCGGAGAACGGCATGCTCGGCATGGGACCGTTCCCGACCGAGGAAAACATCGACGCCGACCTCATCAACGCCGGCAAGCAGACGATCACCGAGCTGGACCGGACCTCCTACTTCTCCTCGGCCGACAGCTTCGCGATGATCCGCGGCGGCAAGATCGACATGGCGATCCTCGGCGCGATGGAGGTCTCCGAGACGGGCGACCTGGCGAACTGGATGATCCCGAAGAAGCTGGTGAAGGGCATGGGCGGCGCCATGGACCTCGTGGCCGGGGTGAAGCGGGTGGTGGTGGTGATGGACCACGCCTCGAAGCACGGCGAGAGCAAGCTCCTGAAGGACTGCACGCTGCCGCTGACCGGCAAGGCGGTGGTCGACCGGATCATCACCAACCTCGGGGTGTTCGACGTGGTGGACGGCGGCCTGAAGATCGTCGAGATCGCCGACGGCGTGACCGAGGACGAGGTAAAGGCTTCGACCGAAGCGACGCTGGTGGCGTGAGATAGGGGACTCCCGCGGGAAGCGGTTGGCAGGCACCTGATGGTGCCCGGCTAGATTTCACGCGGTGGTCCGTCTGCAGGACTTGGCAAGCCCGGGGGTGCCGTCCTCCGGGCTTTCTGCACTCAACGGCAAAAGGGGATGGAAATGAACCGGATCGACCTCGAGGGCCGGGTGGCGGTCGTCACCGGCGGGGCGCAGGGCATCGGCCGGGCGGTGGCGGAACGGTTCATCGACAGCGGCGCGACGGTCTGGCTCTGGGATCGCGACGCGGGCCTGGTCGAGGAGACCGCCGCCGCGATCGGCGCGCGCGCGCTGGTCGTCGACCAGACCGACGCCGCGGCGGTGGTGGCGGCGGCGGCCGAGGTGGTGGCGGCCGACGGGCACATCGACATCGCGGTGGCCAACGCCGGCATCGCGGGCGCCAACGCGACGCTGTGGGACTACGATCTGGCCGAGTGGAACCGGGTGATCGCGATCAACCTGAACGGCGTCTTCCACGTCTGCCGCGCGGTGGTGCCGCACATGATCGCCGCGGGCTATGGCCGCATCGTCAACGTCGCCTCGATCGCCGGCAAGGAGGGCAACCCGAACGCCGCCGCCTATTCCGCGTCGAAGGCCGGGGTGATCGCGCTGACGAAATCGCTGGGCAAGGAGACGGCGGGCAAGAACATCGCCGTCAACTGCGTGACGCCCGCCGCGGCGCGGACGAAGATCTTCGAGCAGATGAAGCAGGAGCACATCGACTACATGCTCTCCCGCATCCCCCGCGGCCGGTTCCTCGAGGTGGACGAGGCGGCGGCGATGATCGCGTGGCTCGCCTCGGAGGACAACTCGTTCACCACGGGCGCGGTCTTCGACCTGTCCGGGGGCCGGGCGACGTACTGACAGGCGGGCCGCCGGGCGGATCCAGCGGCTGCGCGCATCCGATGGCGACGTTGAGCAGGCGCCTCCGCTGCCCGTCGCTTAGAGATAGTCCTGCCGGCTCAGGCCGTACTTCGCCATCTTCTCGTTCAGCGTGCGGCGCGGCAGCGCTAGCTCGGCCATGACGGCCGAGACGTTGCCGGAGTTGCGGCGCAGGGCGTGGTCGATCAGCATCTTCTCGAAGGCATCGACGTGCTCCTTCAGCGGCTTCTCCGCGTCGAGCGCGATCGCCGGGGCCTGAAAGCCGTCGTCGATCAGGAGCGCCGAGATGTTGCTCTCGCCCCGGCGCGCCTGCAGCACCGCGCGCTCGGCGAGGTTGATGAGCTGGCGGATGTTGCCGGGCCAGGGCGCCTGCACGAGGTTCGCGGCGTCGCCGGCGCCGAGTGTCGGCGGCTCGCAGCCGTATTCCTCGGCGAACTGTACGGTGAAGTGCGAGAAGAGCGTCAGGATGTCCTCGCCGCGGGAGCGCAGGGGCGGGGCCTCGATGACGAGGCCGGCAAGGCGGAAATAGAGGTCGTCGCGCAGCACCTCGGCCGGCGGCGTGCCGTTGGCGAGCCGGCTGGAGACGGCGGTGATGCGCACGTTGTGCCGCGCGCCGCCGGTCACGGTGTCGTTGGCGTTGATCGCGTCGAGCAGGCGGGCCTGCGCGGAGGCAGGCAGGGCCTCGATGTCCTCGAGGCAGAGCGTGCCGCCCTCGGCCTGGTCGATGAACGGCTTCTCGGGCCAGTCGGGGCCGCCGAAGAGGATCGGCTCGATCAGGTCGGGGGCGATCGAGGCGCAGTTGAGCGTGATGAAGGGCTTGCCGCCGCGTGGGCCCGAGGCATGCAGCGCCTTGGCGATCAGGCTCTTGCCGGTGCCGGTCTCGCCGAGGATCAGCACGTGGCCGTCGGCCTGCGCCACGTCGAGGATGGTCTCGCGCAGCCGCTCGATCAGCGGCGAGGAGCCCATCAGGCGGCGCATCACCACGTTGCCGTCGGAGAGTTCGCGGCGCAGCGCCCGGGTCTCAAGCGTGCGCGCGCGGGCCTCGCCGCCCTTCTGGCAGAGATCGGCGAGGCGGTCGGGGTCGAACGGCTTCTCCATGAAGTCGTAGCAGCCGATGCGCATCGCCTCGACCGCCATCGGCACGTCGCCGTGGCCGGTCATCAGGATCACCGGCAGGCCGGGGTCGACGGATTGCAGCCGGCGGAGCAGCGCCATGCCGTCCATGCCCGGCATCCGGATGTCGGTGATGACGACGCCGGGGAAGTCCGGGCCGATCACCTTCAGCGCCGGCTCGGCCGCCTCGAAGGTGACGGTCTCGAAGCCGGACAGCTCGAGCCATTGCGACACGCTCTCGCGCATGTCGGCTTCGTCGTCGATGATCGCGACCTTGGATTTTTCACTCATGTTCCATCACTCGGCAGCCTGGGCGGCGCGGGCGCGCGGCAGGACCAGCTCGAACACCGCGCCCGCGTCGGGTGCGTTGCGGGCGACGAGCCGGCCGCCGAGCTCCGCCGCGAAGCCCGCGGAGATCGCGAGGCCGAGCCCGAGGCCCTCCCCGGGTTTCTTGGTGGTGTAGAAGGGTTCGAAGAGCTTGTCGGGATCGCGCAGCCCGGTCCCGTTGTCCTCGATCGAAAGCAGGATGGTCTCGCCGGTGGCGACGAGCAGGATCTTGATCTCCTTGGTGTCGCGGACCCGCACCGCGTCGAGGGCATTGCGCAGCAGGTTGACGATGATCTGCTCGATGCGGAGCGGGTCGGCCATCACCACCGCCGCCTCGGACGGCAGGGTGGTCTGGATCGACACCGCCATCTTGCCGAGCTGCGGCGCCATCATGGCGAGCGCGGTGCGCACGCTGTCGCGCAGGTCGACGGCCTCGACGTCGAGGTCGCCCTTGCGGGCGTAGGACTTGAGCTGCCGGGTGATGCTGCCCATCCGGTCGATCAGGTCGTCGATGCGCTGGAAGCTGGTCAGCGCCTCCTCCGGCCGCCGGCGGGTGAGCAGCAGGCGGGCGCCGGCGAGGTAGGTCTTCATCGCCGCGAGCGGCTGGTTCAGCTCGTGGGAGACGGCAGCGGACATCTGGCCGAGGGCGGCGAGCTTCGACGCCTGTTCGAGGCTCTGCTCGGCTTCCTTCAGGTCCTTCTCCACCCGCTTGCGCGCGCCGATCTCGGCCGAGAGCCGGCGGTTCAGCACGCGCAGCTCCTCGGACTCGCGCTGGATGCGGCGGCTTTCGGCGCGGGTGCGCCGCGACAGCAGGTAGAAGCCGAGCGCCAGCAGCAGCGCCAGCACCATGATGATGAGCGAGAGCACCGCGTTCACCCGGACGCGCACGTCCTCGAGCGTGGCGAAGTAGGTGAGCCGCCAGTTGCGGAAGCCGACGGGCACCTCGGCGACGAGGTGCGGCGTGCCGGCGATGTAGACATAGGCGGGCGAGCCGAAGCTCTTGCGCGCCTCCTGCAGCGCACGCAGCACGCGCGAGGGGTCGGGGCCCGGGGCGAGCAGGTTCGAGAGGGTCTTCTGCCGCCAGTTCGGCTCGGAGGCGAGCAGCACCTGATCGTCGCTGTCGGTGACGACGACCTTCACCCCGGCGCGGCGCCAGCCTTCCTCGTGGGCGCCGAGGTCGACGGTGACGACGACGACGCCGAGCAGCTTCTCGTCCTCGACGATGCGGCGGGCGTAGTGGAAGGAATAGGCGCCATCGTCGTTCTCGATGATCGAGAAGACCGTGCCGGTGTCGGCCTTGGCCGCGGTGAAATACGCCTTGTCGCCGTCGTACTGCTCCCGGGGCCGCGCGTCGGAGGCCGCGACGATGCGGCCGTCGGCATCGAGCAGGAAGATCGAGCCGGCGCCGATCTCCTGCTTGAAGTTGCGCAGGCGGTCCTCGGCGCCCTGATACTCCCCCGTGTGCAGCGCGGTGATGAGGATCGGGTCGCGGGCAAGCAGCAGCGGCACCACGGAATGCCGCTGCATCGTCGACTGGATCGAGCCGGCGTAGAGCGTGGCCCGGACGGTGGCGTCGGCGTTCTGGTCCTCGCTGAACGCGGTGGTGAGATAGGCGTTGCTCGCCCAGATGACGAGCGCCATGACGACCGCCGAGGCGAGCAGCCCGAACCGCATCCAGAGCCGGCTGGGCCGGTGGCGGGGGGCGGTCGTTTCGGCGGCGGCCATCGCCGTGCCTTCAGGCGCCCGCCAGGGCGGCCAGGGCTCCGAGGCCGGCGAACAGCCGCAGGCCGTCCGTACCGCCGTGGGCGGGATCGACCGCGCGCTCCGGGTGCGGCATCAGGCCGAGCACGCGGCGGTTCGCCGAGAGGATGCCGGCGATCGAGTCCGCCGAGCCGTTCGGGTTCGCGGCGTAGCGGAAGGCGATGCGGTCGTCGCCCTCGAGCCGGGCGAGGGTGGCGGGGTCGGCGAGAAAGCTGCCGTCGTGGTGGGCGATCGGAAAGGTGACGATCTCGCCCTTGCCATAGCCGTGGGTGAACGGACTGTTGGTCGTCGCCACCTGGAGCGCCGCGGGGGCGCAGACGAAGCGCAGGCCGGCGTTGCGCATGAGCGCGCCCGGCAGCAGGCCGGCTTCGATCAGCACCTGGAACCCGTTGCAGACCCCGAGCACATGGCCGCCCGCGCCCGCGAACGCGTTGACCGCGCGCATGACCGGCGAGCGCGCGGCGATCGCACCGCAGCGCAGGTAGTCGCCGAACGAGAAGCCGCCCGGCACCGCCACCAGGTCGAGGCCGGCGGGGAGCGCCGTCTCCTTGTGCCAGACCATCGCCACGTCGGCGCCCGCCCCGCGCAGGGCCACGGCGAGGTCGCGGTCGCAGTTCGATCCGGGGAAGACGACGACGCCGGCCTTGAAGCTCATGAAATCTCCACCGCGTAATTCTCGATCACCGTGTTCGCCAGCAGCTTCTCGCACATCTCGCGGACGCGCGTCTCGGCACTGCCGGCATCGGCTCCGTCGAGCTCGACCTCGATGACCTTGCCGATGCGGACCTCGCCCACGCCGTCGAAGCCGAGGGAGCCGAGCGCGTGGCGCACCGCCTCGCCCTGGGGATCGAGGACGCCGGGCTTCAGCGTGACATGGACGCGCGCCTTCATGGGTTCACCAGCTCAGTTGACGAGTTTCGGGCCGGAATGGGCGCGGCCGTTGGTCTTGGGCATGACGCCGAGGCGCTTTGCCACCTCGGTATACGCATCGGAGAGGTTGCCGAGATCCTGGCGGAACACGTCCTTGTCGAGCTTGCGCCCCGTCTCGATGTCCCAGAGCCGGCAGCTGTCGGGCGAGATCTCGTCGGCGACGATCAGCCGCTGGAAGTCGCCGTCATAGACCCGGCCGATCTCGATCTTGAAGTCGATGAGCCGGATGCCGACGCCGAGGAACATGCCCGACAGGAAGTCGTTCACGCGGAGCGCGAGCGCGATCATGTCGTCGATGTCCTGCTGGCTCGCCCAGTTGAAGGCGATGACGTGCTCCTCGGAGACCAGCGGATCGCCGAGCGCGTCGTCCTTGTAGTAGAACTCGATGATCGGCCGCGGCAGCTGCTGGCCCTCGGGGATGCCGAGGCGCTTCGAGAGCGAGCCGGCGGCGTAGTTGCGCACCACGACCTCGAGCGGGATCATCTCGACGAGCCGGATCAGCTGCTCGCGCATGTTCAGCCGGCGGATGAAGTGGGTCGGCACGCCGACGGCGTTCAGCCCGGTCATGAAGTGCTCGCTGAGGCGGTTGTTGAGCACGCCCTTGCCTTCGATCACCGCTTTCTTCTGGGCGTTGAACGCGGTCGCCTCGTCCTTGAAGTACTGGATCAGGGTGTCCGGCTCGGGCCCTTCGTAAAGAATCTTGGCCTTGCCCTCGTAAACCAGCCTGCGTCGGGCCATACCTGTCTCCAGAAACGCGCAAGGGAGGACTGGGCGGAATGCCCGTCCCTCCCGGTTACAGGGTAACTATACCCCGGGGGCGACGGGAGCAAGCGCCGTTGCTCCTGTGCCGGCGGGTTGTGGCCAGCTAGGTTGTGCCCAGCGGGTTGTGGGATGCCCGCCGATTGTCTATCTCCGCTTTCAAGCGCCACGTGAGGAGCACGCGATGACGACGTTCGACGACCGGGAACGGGGCTTCGAGAACAAGTTCGCCCACGACGAGGAGATGCAGTTCAGGGCCGTTGCCCGGCGCAACCGCCTGCTCGGCCTCTGGGCAGCGGGGCTGCTCGGCAAGACCGGCGACGCGGCGGACGCCTATGCCCATGAGGTGGTGAAGTCGGATTTCGCCGAGAGCGGCGATCACGATGTCTATCGCAAGGTCGCGGGCGATCTCGGCGACAAGGCAACCGAGACGCAGATCCGCACGAAGATGGTCGAGCTGCTGGCGCTGGCGAAGAGCCAGCTGATGACCGAGCTTCCGAAGGAATAGCCCGCCGCGCCCGGGGTCGCGCTCAGTCGCCGAGATGGCGGGCGAGCGTCTCCCAGCGCGCGCGCTTCTCCGCGAGCGTCATTCGGGCGTGCGCCGGGCTGGACGACGGCAGGTCGATCAGCTCCGGCAGCCGGCCCGCTCCGGCAAGCGACCGTCGTCCGTGACGGGCGGCGGTCGCCCCGTTGAAGCCGATCGCCCGCAGGTCGGGCAGGCGCTCCAGCAGGGCGAAAAGGTCCGCCGCCTCCGGGTCGCGGATCGCCGCGTCGAGCGAACCTTGCCGGCGGGCGGTGGCGATCGTGTCCCAGAGGCCGATGCGGGCGCGGCGCAGGGCGGCGAGGCGCTCGGCGTAGGGCAGCGCGGGCAGGTCGGTGCCGACGATCCCGGCGAGCAGGTGCCAGAACGCGTTCCGCGGGTGGGCGTAGTATTCGCCCGCGGCGAGCGAGGCGCTGCCGGGCAGACTGCCGAGGATCAGCACGCGGGTACGGCCATCCACGACGGGGGGAAACTGCCGGTGTCGCCCGGTCACGGGTCGCGCCTCCCCCCCGGCCGGACCGAGGCCGGGAAGCCGGGGCCTCCGGCGGGAGTACTTTCGCCGAGAAAAAGACCCAGGTCAGGGCAGGCGTCCGGCCATGCGGCAGGGACGCCTGCCCCTTTTCCTCGGGCGGTCATCGGCGCTCCCGCCTGTACCGCCGGGGTATCTGGCACGATCCGAAGTCGATTTGCACGCACCCGGCTTTTTCTTGGTTAAAGTACTCCCGCCGGAGGCTCCCGCCCGCGCCTCCGGGCGCGCCGGTCAGGCGGCGGGCGCTGCGCCGAAGACGCGGGCGAAGATCGTGTCGACGTGCTTGGTGTGGTAGCCGAGATCGAACAGCGCCTCGATCTCCTGCTTCGAGAGGGCGGCGGTCACGTCCGCGTCGGCCTCGAGTTCCTGCATGAAGTCCGCCCCCTTCTCCCAGACCTTCATCGCGTTGCGCTGCACGAGGCGATAGCTGTCCTCGCGGCTGACGCCCTTCTGGGTCAGCGCGAGCAGCACGCGCTGGGAGTGGATGAGGCCGCGGAACCTGTTCATGTTCCGGGTCATGTTGTCCGGGTAGACGAGGAGCTTTTCCACGACTCCGGTCAGCCGGGCGAGGGCGAAATCGAGGGTGATCGTCGCGTCCGGGCCGATGGCGCGCTCGACGGAGGAGTGCGAGATGTCGCGCTCGTGCCAGAGGGCGACGTTCTCCATTGCCGGGACGACCGCCATACGCACGAGCCGGGCGAGGCCGGTCAGGTTCTCGGTCAGCACCGGGTTGCGCTTGTGGGGCATCGCGGACGAGCCCTTCTGCCCGGGCGAGAAGTATTCCTCGGCCTCGAGCACTTCGGTGCGTTGCAGGTGGCGGATCTCGGTCGCCAGCCGCTCGATCGACGAGGCGATGACGCCGAGGGTGGCGAAGAACATCGCGTGGCGGTCGCGGGGGATGACCTGGGTCGAGACCGGCTCCGGCGCCAGACCCATGGCCTTTGCCACGTGCTCCTCGACGGCCGGGTCGATGTTGGCGAAGGTGCCGACCGCGCCGGAGATCGCGCAGGTCGCGACCTCGGCCCGGGCGGCGACGAGGCGGGCCCGGTTGCGGGCGAATTCGGCATAGGCCTGCGCGAGCTTGACCCCGAAGGTCGTCGGCTCGGCATGGATGCCGTGGCTGCGGCCGATCGTCACGGTGTCCTTGTGCTCGAACGCGCGGCGCTTCAGGGCGGCGAGGAGGGCGTCGAGATCGGCGAGCAGGATGTCGGCGGCGCGCACCAGCTGCACGTTCAGGCAGGTGTCGAGCACGTCCGAGCTGGTCATGCCCTGATGGACGAAGCGCGCCTCGTCGCCGACATGCTCGGCGAGGTGGGTGAGGAAGGCGATGACGTCATGCTTCGTCACCGCCTCGATCTCGTCGATGCGGGCGACGTCGAACTCCACGTCGCGCGCCGTCCAGATTGCGGCGGCAGCCTCCTTCGGGATGACGCCGAGTTCCGCCTGGGCGTCCGCCGCATGGGCCTCGATCTCGAACCAGATGCGGAACCGGGTGGCGGGATCCCAGATCTTCACCATCTCGGGGCGGGAGTAGCGCGGGATCATCGGCGTGGCCTTTCGGTTCGGATCGGCGGTCTGATACTGAAGGCCGCGGGGCGGCACAAGCGAGGCGGAGATGGAGCTGCGGGCCTTCGAGGGGCGCTGGCGGATCGAGCGCGACATCGAGGACGTGAAGGCGGGGCGAACCGGGCGCTTTGCCGGCGAGGCGGTGTTCGCGCCGGTGCTCGACGGGCTCGCCTACGTCGAGACGGGCACGCTCACGCTTCAGGGCGCGGCGCCGATGGCGGCGAGCCGGCGCTATCTCTGGCGCGCCGGCGGCCCGGGGACGATCGAGGTGCTGTTCGAGGACGGCCGTTTCTTTCACCGGATCGACGCGGAGGAGCCGACGTCCGGCGCGGTGCATGCCTGCGCGCCGGACCTCTACCGGGTGCGCTACGACTTTCGCGGCTGGCCGCGCTGGCTCGCCGAGTGGCGGGTCAGCGGGCCGCGGAAGGACTATGCGATGGTGAGCCGGTACGCGCCGGCGCGAGGGGCGCCCCTCGGCGAGGCCGGTGCTTCCCCCGGGGCTCAGGCTGTCACGAGCGCCGCGACCCGTCGCAGGCCGAGCTGGTAGCCCTGCGTGCCGCAGCCGACGATGATGCCATCGGCGCGCAGCGAGATGTAGGAGTGGTGGCGGAAGCTCTCGCGCTTGTGGACATTCGAGATGTGGACCTCGATCACAGCCCCCTCGAAGGTGTTGAGCGCGTCAAGGATCGCCACCGACGTGTGGGTGAAGGCGCCGGGATTCATCACGATGCCGGCCGCGGTCTCGCGGGCCTCGTGGATCCAGTCGATGAGCTGGCCCTCCCAGTTCGATTGCAGGAATCGCACCTCGAGGCCCAGCTCGGCGGCGAGCGCGGTGCAGTCGCGCTCGATGTCGGCGAGGGTTTCGTGGCCGTAGATCTGCGGCTGGCGCTTGCCGAGCAGGTTCAGGTTCGGGCCGTTCAGGACGTAGACGAGGTTTGGCATCGGGGTCTCGCTGGGAGAGGGCAGGAACGGGTGCGGCGCGCACGGGCGGGTGCTGGCGGTGCTCGGCGGCCTCCCTCCCGGCGCACGTCTCGCTTTTCCGGCGCGACTATCGTCGCCGCGCATGGCAGCGTCAAATTCCGAGTTGGCGCCGGGAGGAACATCGGGTTCATCCGCGGCCGGTGGGGCAGCGGCCTATTCGCCGCGTTCGTTGCGCAGGACCCGCTGGTGCAGGACGAAGTTCTCGACCGTGAGCTTCACCACCGTGGCGAGGGCGATCAGCATCTGGCGGTCGCGCGGGACGCCGCCGGCCTCGTAGCCGCGGAACATCTCGGCGATCTGCGAGGCGATGAGGTCATAGACCGTCTCGCGGTCGACGGCGAGGCCGCCCCAGGCGATCGGGTCGGCGTCCTCCACCTCGCGGGCGAGGGCCGCGAGGGTGTGGTGGTCGATCCCGCGGTTGCCGCTGTCTGCCATGTCGCTCCTCGCTAGCCGATCTTGCCGGTGATGTAGTCTTCGGTCTGCTTCTCGCGGGGGGTCGAGAAGATCTCGGTGGTCCGGCCGGTCTCGACCAGGCGGCCGTGGTCGAGGAAGGCGGTGTGCTGGCTGATGCGCGCCGCCTGCTGCATCGAGTGGGTGACGACCACGATGGTGTAGGTCTCGCGCAGGGCGTCGATCAGCGCCTCGATCAGCGATGTGGCGATCGGATCGAGCGCGGCCGCCGGCTCGTCCATCAGCAGCACCTCGGGCTGGGTGGCGATGGCACGGGCGATGCAGAGCCGCTGCTGCTGCCCGCCGGACAGCGCGGTGCCGAGGCCGGAGAGGCGGTCCTTCACCTCGTCCCAGAGGCCGGCGTGGCGCAGCGCGCTCTCGACGATGACGCGCAGTTCCGCGCGGCTGCGGGCGAGGCCGTGGATGCGCGGGCCGTAGGCGACGTTCTCGAACACCGACTTCGGGAACGGGTTCGGCTTCTGGAAGACCATGCCGACGCGGGTGCGCAGCTCGGCCACGTCGACCTCGGGCGCCATGATGTCGGCGCCGTCGAGGCGGATGGTGCCGGTGACGCGGGTGCCGGGGATGATGTCGTTCATCCGGTTGAGGCAGCGCAGGAAGGTGGTCTTGCCGCAGCCCGAGGGGCCGATCAGCGCGGTCACGCGGTTGGCGGGGATCTCGAGGCTGACATCCTCGAGCGCGCGAATGGGGCCGTACCAAGCCGAGACGCCCGTCGCGGAGATCTTCACCGGCGGGCTGGGCTCGGCCGCGGGGACCGACGAGAGGAGGCCTGAGTGCGCCATCGAGGCATCATGTGCCGTGCGCCGCCCCGGATGTCTACCGGCGGCGTTCGGCGCGCAGGCGCAGCAGCACCGCAAGGGCGTTCAGCGCGACGAGCAGGAGGAGCAGCACGAGGATCGCTGCGGCGGCGCGGGCGACGAAGCCTGCCTCCGGGCCGTCGGCCCAGAGCAGGATCTGGGTGGGCAGCGTGGTCGCGGCGTCGGTCGGCGTGTACGGGCCGCTGGTCAGGAAGGCGCTCATGCCGATGATGAGCAGCGGGGCGGCTTCGCCGAGCGCCTGCGCCACCGCGGCGATGGCGCCGGTGAGGATGCCGGGCAGCGCCAGCGGCAGGACGTGGTGCAGCACGACCTGATGCCGCGAGGCGCCGACCGCAAAGCCCGCCTCGCGGATCGCCGACGGCACCCGGCGCAGCGCGAGGCGGGTGCCGATCACCACGGTCGGCAGCGTCATGAGTGCGAGCACCATCCCGGCGACCAGCGGCGACGAGCGCGGCAGGCCGAGGCCGGCGATGAAGATCGCGAGCCCGAGCAGGCCGAAGACGATCGGCGGGACCGCGGCGAGGTTGTTGATGTTCGCCTCGATCACCGCGGTGAGCCGGGTGCGCGGCGCCAGCTCTTCGAGCAGGATCGCCGTGCCGATGCCGATCGGCAGGCTGAGCGCGAGGCAGATCGCGAGCGCCATCGCCGAGCCGGCGAGCGCGCCCGCGAGGCCGGCCATCTCGGGAAAGCGGCTGTCGTGGTTGGTGAGGAGCCCGACGTTCAGTGCCCACGCCACCTTGCCGGCGGCGACGAGCTGGTCGAAGGCGGCGATCTCGGCGTCGTTGAGGCGGCGCGCCGCCTCAGGGGCCGCGCGGTCGACGTGGCCCCGCGCGAGCTGGTCGAAGGCGTCGGCGGCAGGGAGCGTGAGGACGACGTGCCGGCCGATCATCCCCGGGTCGGCCAGCACGGCCCGGCGGACGAGGTGGGGCGCGGCGGGCGTCGGCACGCGCGCGGCGGCGCGGGCCTCGCGCGGCGGTGCGTCGGGCAGCAGCCCGGCGGCGCCGCGCGCCACGACGGCGCGAAAGTCGCCCGCCGCCGGGTCGGCGGCGCTGACGAGCGCCGGGTCGATGTAGAACTCGACCCGCACCGTGGTCTGGGTGAAGGCGGGCACGCTGGCGATGAGAATTGCCGCCAGCATCAGGCCGAGCAGCCCGAGCGCGAGGGCCACGGCGCCGGCGCCCAGGCGGTAGAGCCAGCGGTCGGTGGCGGCGCGCCGCCGGCGGCGCGGGTCTTCGGGGCGCGTGGACCTCACCGCGGTTCTGCCCGGTGGGCGCGCCGGATCAGGCGGAGCGCGAGCAGGTTGAGGCAGAAGGTCGCGGCGAACAGCGTGAGCCCGAGTGCGAAGGCGGCCAGCGTGCGCGGGTCGTCGAGCGGCGCGTCGCTGGCCAGCAGGGTGACGATCTGCACGGTGACGGTGGTGGTGGTGCCGAGCGGGTCGAGCGAGGCGGTGGCGACGAGGCCCGCGGCCATGAGCACGATCATCGTCTCGCCCACGATCCGGGACAGCGCCAGCAGGATGCCGCCGAGGATCCCGGGCATCGCCGCGGGCAGCAGCACGTGCAGGACCGTCTCGGCCCGGGTCGCGCCGACCGCGAGCGAGGCCTCGCGCAGGTCGCGCGGCACCGCGCCGAGGGCGTCGTCGGCGAGCGAGGAGACGAGCGGCAGGATCATCACGCCGGTGACGAGCCCGACCGCGAGCGCCGAGTTCGGCGAGACCTCGAGGCCGAGCGCCATCCCGGCCCGCTGCACCGCCGGGGCGACGGCGAGCAGCGCGGTGAAGCCGTAGACCACCGTCGGGACGCCCGCGAGGATTTCGAGCGCGGGCCGTGCCCAGGCCCGGGTGTCGGCGCGGGCGTATTCGACGAGGTGGATCGCCACGAGCAGGCCGAGCGGCACCGCGACCGCCATGGCGATGCCGGCGACGAGCAGCGTGCCGGCAAAGACCGGCAGCGCGCCGAAGGCGGCATCGCCCGCCACCTGATCCGCGCGCAGCGCCACGTCCGGATCCCAGGTGGTGCCGAGGAAGAATGCACCCGGGCGGACCAGCCGGAAGAACGCCACCGCCTCGCCGGCCAGCGACAGCAGGATCGCGAGCGTGGTGAGCAGCGCGACCGAGGCGCAGGCGACGAGCCCCGCGGTCAGCACCCGCTCGACCGCGGTGCGCGCCCGCAGCCGGGGTCCGAGCCGGGCGCGCACCGCGAGAAAGCCCGCGAGCATCGCGGCGGCGGTGATGGCGAAGAAGCCGAGCTGGCCGATGCCGCGCCAGCGCGCGAGCCGCAGGCCGGCCTCGACCACGGCCGGATCGGCGTGCGGCAGCGCGCGGCCCGCCGCGATGGCGTGGCTCTCGGCCAGGATCAGCGCGCGCCCGCCAGTGTCCGCGGTCTGCACCAGCCCGTGCGGCAGGCCGGCGAGCAGCAGCCGGTCGAGCGCGACGGGCTCGAGCACCGACCAGGCCGTGATCGCAGCGAGCCCGGGCAGCGCCACGGCGAGGGCGAGAAGCGCGCCGTGGTAGGCCGGACGGGTACGCCGCGGGCCGACGCCGTACTCCCGGGCGGCGGCGCGCCCGGTGAAGAACGCGGCGGCGGCGAAGAGCAGCGTGGCGAGGACGAGCGAGCCGGCCATCTCAGTCGTCCGAAAGCGGCGTGCCGGCCGCCATCACTGCCCGCTGGTGCGCCCTCTCCGCGGCGGCGAGCGGGACGAGGCCGCGCTCGGCGAGGTAGCCGTCCGGGCCGATCGCGGCTTCCGAGACATATTCCGCGAGAAAGCCGTCGAGCCCGGGGATCACCCCGCGGTGGGCGTTCTTCACATAGAGGTAAAGCGGGCGGATCGCGCCGTATGCGCCCGACGCGATCGCCTCGCCCGTCGGCTCGACACCGTCGAGGGCGGCGCCGCGCAGCCGGTCGGCATTCTCGTAGAGCAGCGAATAGCCGAAGATGCCGACGGCGCCCGGGTCGGCGGCGAGGCGGCGGACGGTCACGGTATCGCTCTCGCCCGCCGCGATGAACGGGCCGTCCTGGCGGATCCGGCCGCACACGCCCGCACGCTCGGGCTCGGGCAGCGCCGCGATGGCGGGAAACGCCCGGCAGCCCTGGTCAAGGATCAGCGCGACCAGCGCGTCGCGGGTGCCCGAGGTGAGCGGCGGCCCGAAGACCTCGATCGGCGCATCGGGCAGGCGGGGGTCGATGTCGCGCCACCGGCGATAGGGGTTCGGCACGATGGCGCCGTCGACCTCCACCGATGCGCCGATCGCCTGGAACAGCTCGGCGCGGCTGAAGTCGGTGGGCACGGCGTCGCGCGACTGGGCGATGACGACGGCATCCTCGCCGAAGCGCACCTCGGTCAGGTCGGCGACGCCGTTGCGGCGGCAGAGCGCCCGCTCGGAGGGCAGGATCCGGCGCGAGGCGACGGTGACGTCGGGTGTGCGCGGCCCGACGCCGGCGCAGAAGATCCGCAGGCCGCCGCCGGTGCCGGTGGCCTCGACCACGGGCGAGGGCTGGCCCGTCTCGCCGGCGAACTCCTCCGCGACCGCCTGGGAATAGGGAAAGGCCGTCGACGAGCCGACCACCCGCACCTGCTCGCGCGTCGCACCGGCCGCGGCGGCGGCCGGCAGCACGAGCAGGCAGAGGGCGAGGCGGGCGGCGCGGCGCACGGGCGATCCTGTCGAGGGCGGCGGGCGATTCGGCCCGCCGCGAGGCTGGCCAGACCGTGCCGGCGATGCGCGCGCGCGACAAGCCGCCGGCGGCCGGGTGCCGCGCGCCCCGAGCGCCGGAGCGGCGCTTGCCATGCCCGCGAGGGTGTGACACACCCGTCGCCAACCTTTGTGGAGCCGGCGTTTGCGAGTGCCTGATTTCCCGTTGCACGGACCCCTTCGGATCGCTGCATCCCGGCCGGCCGGAGCCTCGGCGTGACGCCGCCGATCACCGACACGGATGCGCTCGCCCGCTTCTGCGCCGAGGCCGCCGCGTATCCCTACATCACTGTCGACACCGAGTTCCTCCGCGAGCGCACCTACTATGCCCAGCTCTGCCTCGTGCAGCTTGCCCGCCCGGGCAAGGGGGAAGAGGGCGCGGTGCTGGTGGACACGCTGGCCGATACCCTGTCGCTCGAACCGCTCTACGAGCTGTTCCGCAACCGGGGCGTGGTGAAGGTCTTTCACGCCGCGCGGCAGGATCTGGAGATTTTCGAGGTCGAGGCCGGCACGCTGCCGGACCCGTTCTTCGATACCCAGGTCGCGGCCATGGTCTGCGGCTATGGCGATCAGGTGGGCTATGAGACGCTCGTGCGGCAGGTGGCTCGGGCGTCGATCGACAAGTCGTCGCGCTTCACCGACTGGAGCCGGCGGCCGCTCAGCCCGGCGCAGATGACCTATGCGCTCGCCGACGTGACGCACCTGCGCCGGATCTACGAGGTGCTGTCCCGGCAGCTCGAGGAGACCGGGCGCGCGGCGTGGGTGGAGGAGGAGCTGGCCGTCCTCACCGACCCGGCGACCTATCGCGCCGACCCGGCCGAGGCGTGGACCCGGATCAAGACGCGCTCGACCGCGCCGCGGTTTCTCGCCGCGCTGCGCGAGCTGGCGCGGTTCCGCGAGACCATGGCGCAGTCGAAGAACGTGCCGCGCGCGCGGATCCTGAAGGACGACGCGTTGCTCGAGCTGGCCGCGAACCGGCCGAAGACCGTCGAGGAGCTCGGCAAGTCGCGCCTGCTGCTGCGCGAGGGGCGGCGCGGCGACGTCGCCGACGGCCTGCTCGCCGCCATCGCCACGGCCGAGGCCCTGCCGGCCTCGGAAGTGCCGCACGTCGCCGAGCCGCCGGCGCGCAAGCCCGGTTCGGAGGCGCTCGCCGACCTGCTGCGCGTGCTGCTGAAGGCGCGCGCCGAAAGCGCCGGTGTCGCCCAGCGGCTGATTGCGTCGAGCGCGGATCTCGACGCGCTGGCCAACGGCACGCCGGAGGACGAGATCCCGGCGCTGCACGGCTGGCGGCTCGAGGTGTTCGGCGCCGATGCGCTGCGGCTGAAGCGGGGCGAGATCGCCCTCGCGGCGCAGGGCAACAGCGTGCGCGTGGTGCCGCTGACCCAGGACTAGCCGGGTCGACGGCCCTGCGCGCGGGCTTGACGGGCGAAGGGGGCCCCGGATGGACTCAACCGAATACCTCGGCTTCATCGCGAGCATCTTCGGGACGGTCGCCTTCCTGCCGCAGGTGGCGAAGACCTGGCGCACGCAGAGCGCGCAGGATTTCAGCCTGGCGACCTTGCTGCTGCTCGAGGCGGGGGTGGGGCTCTGGATGGTCTACGGCATCCTGCGCGCGGCGCCGGCAATCTGGTTCGGCAACGGCGTCACCTTCTGCCTCGCGGGATACATCCTGATCGTGAAGCTCCGGGGCGCGCGCCGCCCGGCGCCGCGGCCCTAACCCTCGCCCAGCATCTCGCGGCGGCGCCGCTCGGATTCGTCGGCGTAGCGGCGCAGGACGTACGCCTCGGTCAGCAGGCCCACGGGGCGGTTCTGCATGTCGGTGACGGCGAGCGCCTCGGCCTCGGCGCGGTCGAAGAGCAGCGCCGCCTCGCGGATGTTCATCGTCGGCTTCAGCATCGTCGCGGTCAGCCGCAGGAGGGGGGCGATGTCGCGGATCCCGGGATCGGTGATCCCGTGCGCGTCGGCGACGATCACCATGCCGGCATAGCGTCCCTCGGGATCGAGGGCGACGACGCGGGTCGCCGAGCCGAGCGGGTAGAGCCTGCGAAAATCGTCGAGGCCGGTGTTGCGCGGCACCGTCTTCAGGTCGGGGCGCATCATCCGGCCGACGGTCAGGTCGCGGATCCAGCCGACATCGGCCGCGCTCCGGATCGTCTCGCCCCGCAGGTGGAAGCGCCACGTGGCGAAGGTGTAGCCGAACAGCTCGCGGGTGACGACCGTGGCGACGATGACGCCGATCAGCACCGCGGCGGCCAGCCAGAAGTCGCCGGTGGTCTCGAGCACGATGAAGGTCATGGTGAGCGGCCCGCCGATCACCGAGGCCGACAGCGCGCCGAGGCCGAGCACGGCATAGACGTCGGATTCGAGGCCCGCGCCCGGCCAGAGCCAGTTGCCCGCCGCGGCGAACAGCCGCCCGCCGAGCGCGCCGAGCAGCAGCGAGGCGAAGAACAGGCCGCCGCGAAAGCCCGAGCCGAGCGAGACGATCGAGGCCGCCGCCTTGCAGATTAGGATCGTCGCCACGAGGTCGAGCGGCAGCGCCAGCATCGCGTTCACGTGCAGCGCGCCATGGCCCGAGGCGAGCACCTGCGGCGTGACGAGCGCCAGGCCCCCGACCAGCACCCCCCCGATCCCGAGCCGGATCGGCGGCGGCAGGCGCAGCGCGCGCATCAGCCGTTCCCAGAGCTCGACGCCGCGCATGAGCCCGATGCCGAAGAACGCCGCCGTCAGGCCGAGCAGGCTGGCGGTCACGAGGTCATGGCCGGTGATGGTGTGGGCGCTGAGGGTGAAGAGCTCGATCGCGTGCGGCTCGAAGGCGCGGGCGACGAGCCAGCCGTTCAGCGCGGCGATGCCGACCGGCGCGAGGCCGAGCGGGGTATAGGCGCCGATGACCAGCTCGAAGGCGTAGAACGCGCCGCCGAGCGGTGCGCCGAACGCGCCGGCGATCGCTCCCGCCGCGCCGCAGCCGACGAGCAGGCGCAGGTCGTTTCGGCGGACGTGGAACAGGCGCCCGAGCCAGGAGGCAAGGCCGCTCGCGAGCTGGGTATAACCGGCCTCGAGCCCGACGGAGGCGCCGACGCCGCTCGACCAGACGGTCTGGCCGGCGACGACGAGGCTGTCGCGGATCGACATGCGGCCGCCGCGCAGGGCGTTGGCCTCGATGGGGTCGACCGGCGGCTCGGGCCGCCAGCGGGCGAGCGCGAGGAACGCAAGGCCGAGGACGATGCCGCCGGCCGCCGGGATCAGCGCCTGCGACGGCCAGATCTCGGGCAGCGCCGAGAGCCGCTGGCGGAACGGGATGCCGAAGAGCCCGGCGTGCATCAACCCGACGAGCGCCCCCATTCCGGCGACGACCAGCCCGCCCACGGCGCCCACCACCGCGGCGAGCACGATGATGCTCGACTCCCGCGAGCGCACCAGCGCGCGCAGGCGTTTCGGCGCGGAGAAGGGCAGGCGCTCGTCCATGCCCCTCAGTGCCGGCGGCGACGGGCAATTGCAATCCGGCCGGGTGGGCGCTCCGCCGCGCAGGCTGGGGACGAGGTGCGCCCTGCTCGCTCCCCGCCGTTGCAAGATGCCGAAACCGAAACTGATCCGCCGCGCCCTTCCGCCGGGACTCGCCCGCTGCTAGAACCCGGGCGACCCGAGTGCTGCCCGGAGGCTTCATGCCCGTCGCCGTCATCGTTCTCGCCGCCGGCCAGGGCACGCGAATGAACTCAGACCTGCCGAAGGTGCTGCACCCGCTCGCCTCCGCGCCGCTCCTTGCACATGCGCTCGCGGCCGCGCGGGCGCTCGATCCCGAGCGGACCATCCTCGTCACCGGGCACGGCGGCGAGGCGGTGGACGAGGTTGCCCGCGGGATCGACCCCGAGATCCGCGTCGTCCACCAGGAGGAGCAGCTCGGCACCGGGCATGCCGTGCGACAGGCCGAGGCGGAGCTGGCGGGCTTCGAGGGCGATGTGGTCGTGCTCTACGCCGACACGCCGCTGGTCCGCGCGGAAACGCTGGCCGCGATGCTCGAGGCCCGCGCGGGTGGTGCTGCGGTCGTCGTCCTCGGCTTCGAGGCGGCGGATCCCGGCGGCTATGGCCGGCTCGTCGTCGCCGACGGGGCGCTGGAGGCGATCGTCGAGGCGAAGGACGCGACGCCCGGCGAGCGGGCGATCCGGCTCTGCAACTCCGGGCTGATGGCGGCGGATGCGCAGACTCTGGTCGCGCTGCTCGCCGAGGTGACGAACGACAATGCCAAGGGCGAATACTACCTGACCGACGTGGTGGCGCTGGCCCGGGCGCGCGGCCTCGACGCACGGGCGATCACCTGCGACGAGGCGGAAACGCTGGGGGTGAACAGCCGGGCCGATCTCGCCGCGGCCGAGGCGGCGTTCCAGGCGCGGGCGCGGGTGGACGCTCTGGCGAACGGCACGACTCTGATTGATCCCGCGACCGTCTGGTTCGCGCTCGACACCCACGTCGGCCGCGACGTGACGATCGGGCCGAATGTCTTCTTCGGGCCGGAGGTGACGGTGGAGTCGGGCGCCACCATCCTCGGCTTCTCGCACCTTGCGGGCTGCCACATCAGCCGTGGCGCCAGCGTCGGGCCGTTCGCCCGCCTGAGGCCGGGGGCCGAGATCGCCGAGGACGTGCACATCGGCAACTTCGTCGAGGTGAAGAACGCCATCGTCGAGGAGGGCGCCAAGGCGAACCATCTCACCTATATCGGCGACGCGCGGATCGGCGCGGGCGCCAACATCGGCGCGGGCACCATCACCTGCAACTACGACGGCGTTTTCAAGCACCGAACCGAGATCGGCGCCCACGCCTTCATCGGCTCCAACAGCGCGCTCGTCGCGCCGGTGCGGATCGGCGAGCGCGCGCTGATCGGCGCAGGGTCGGTCATCACCCAGGACGTGCCGGCCGACGCGCTGGCCGTCGCCCGCGGCAAGCAGGAGGTGAAGCCGGGGCTCGGCGGGCGGCTGATGGACGGGCTGCGCGCCCTCAAGAAGAAGGCGACCAACTGATGTGCGGCATCGTCGCGATCCTCGGGCGGCACGAGGTGGCGCCGCTGATCCTCGAGTCGCTGAAGCGGCTGGAATACCGCGGCTACGACAGCGCCGGCATCGCCACCGTCGACCACGGCCGGCTCGGCCGGCGCCGCGCGGTGGGCAAGCTCATCGCGCTTTCCGACCTGCTGGTGCACGAGCCGATCCGCGGCCACACCGGCATCGGTCATACCCGCTGGGCGACGCACGGCGGTCCCTCGGAACGCAACGCCCACCCGCACGTCGCGGGCGGCGTCGCGGTGGTCCACAACGGCATCATCGAGAACTTCCGCGCGCTCCGCACCGAGCTGGAGGCCGACGGTCGCGTCTTCGAGACCGAGACCGACACCGAGGCGGTGGCGCAGCTCTGCGCCCGCGAGCTGGCGCGCGGCCTGCCCCCCGTCGAGGCGGCCCGGGCGACGCTGCGCCGGCTCGAGGGCGCCTTTGCGCTCTGCTTCCTGTTCGAGGGCGAGGACGACCTGCTGGTGGCCGCCCGCCGCGGCTCGCCGCTGGCGGTGGGCTATGGCGACGGCGAGAGCTTCGTCGGTTCCGACGCGCTGGCGCTGGCGCCGCTCACCAACCGCATCGCGTATCTGGAGGAGGGCGACCACGCCGTCCTGACCCGCGCGGCGATCGAGATCTTCGATGCCGCCGGAACCCCCGCCGAACGGGTGCTCCACACCGTTCAGCTCGAGAACTTCCAGGCCGAGAAGGGGCTCTACAAGCACTTCATGGCCAAGGAGATCCACGAGCAGCCGGGCGTGCTGGCCGATGCGCTCGCCCGCTACCTGACGCCGGACCGGACCGGCGTGCGCCTGCCCGTGCCGGTCGATTTCACCGACGCGAACCGGGTGGTGCTCGTGGCCTGCGGCACGGCGCACTATGCCTGCCACGTGGCGAAGTACTGGTTCGAGCGGCTGGCCCGCCTGCCGGTCGAGATCGAGGTGGCGTCCGAATTCCGCTATCGCGAGCCGCCGCTCGACGCGGGCACGCTCGGGATCTTCGTCAGCCAGTCGGGCGAGACCGCCGACACGCTCGCGGCGCTGCGCTACGTCAAGGCGGCGGGCGGGCGGACGATCGCCGTCGTGAACGTCGAGACCTCGACGATCGCGCGCGAGAGCGCAACGGCGCTGCCGATCCTCGCAGGGCCGGAGATCGGCGTCGCTTCGACCAAGGCGTTCACCTGCCAGCTCGCGGTCCTCGCCAGCCTCGCGATCGCCGCCGGCCGGCAGCGCGGCACGCTCGATGCGGGCGAGGAGGCGCGCCTGACGGCGGCGCTGGCCGCCGCCCCCGGCCTCATCTCGCGCGCGCTGACGCTGGAGCCGGAGATCGCAGAGCTGGCGCGCGACCTGTCGCGGGCGTCGGACGTGCTGTTCCTCGGGCGGGGGATCATGTATCCTCTCGCGCTCGAAGGTGCGCTGAAACTTAAGGAAATCAGCTATATACACGCCGAAGGTTATGCGTCGGGCGAGCTGAAGCACGGGCCGATCGCGCTGGTCGACGATACGGTGCCGGTGATCGTGCTCGCTCCGACCGATCCGCTGTTCGACAAGACCGTCTCGAACATGCAGGAGGTGATGGCCCGCGACGGCAAGGTGCTGCTGCTCTCCGACGCCGCGGGCATTGCCGCTGCGGGCGAGGGGGCCTGGCGCTGTCTGGCGCTGCCGACGCTCGACCCGTTCGTCGCGCCGATCGTCTATGCCGCGCCGGCGCAGCTCATCGCCTACCACACCGCGATCCTGAAGGGCACCGACGTGGACCAGCCACGCAACCTCGCGAAGTCCGTCACGGTGGAGTAAGGGCGACCCGACGGGCGAGGCGGGCGCCCGGGGTTAACCTCGGCTAATCCGCGTGGTATCAGTCACTTGCCGGTCATCTCACGCGTGAACTCAGCCATGGACTCAACCGCTGCCCTGTCCGCCCTGCAGGCCCTCGCCGATCCGGCGAAGGCCGCCGAGATGGCGGCGTATCACAAGGCGCCGCGGGTCTACCTCGGGATCGCGCTGCCCGACGTCGAGCCGCTGGTCGCCGAGTGGCGCGCGGGGATGGACGTCGCCGGCCGCGTCACGCTTGCCGCCGGGCTCTGGGACAGCGACGTCCATGAGGCGCGCATCGCCGCTGCAAAGCTGCTGACCCAGGCGCGCATCCGCGAGGACGAGGCGCTGGTCTGGGCCGAGGTCCGGCGCTGGGTGCCGCAGTTCGACGCCTGGGCGATCGCCGACCACGCCTGCAAGGCGATCGAGCGCCGCCTGGCCGCCGAGCCCGCCCGCCTCGACGAGGTGGAGGGGTGGGCGGCCGATCCGGCGATGTGGGTCCGGCGCGCGGCGCTGGTCGCCACGCTGCCATGGGCGAAGCTCACCCATCCGTCGGCTGCCGAGGTATCGGAGCGCGAGCGTATCCTTGGCTGGGCTGCGGCACTGGTCGGGGATCGCGACTGGTTCATCCAGAAGGCGATCGGCTGGTGGCTGCGCACCCTCTCGCGCCACGATGCCGCCCGGGTCACCGCTTTTGTCGAGGGCCCCGGCGCGGGCCTCAAGTCTTTTGCCCGCCGCGAGGCGCTGCGCCGGATCTGATAGCCTCAGAGCGCGGCTTGCGCCGCCAGGCGGTTCAGGTCGTCCTCGACCGAGAGGATCAGCCGATAGCGGATCGCGTCATGGTCGTCTTCGGACCCGTGCGACAACGCCTTCCAGATCGCGAGCTTGTTGCGGACGGCGAGCAGCGTGTCGGCGCTGGTGCCGATCGCGCGCTCGACCACGGTCGACTCGAGCTTTTGCAGCGTTTCGATCTCGGCGGCGGCGGTGCAGGCCGCATCCCAGCTCGGTTCCAGCTCGTTCGCCTTTTCCTCGAGGAGGCCCTCGATCAGGCTGAGATAACCGCGCAGCCGATCGAGGTCCGCCGGCAGCGCCACGGAGCCCTCCCTGAGGGCCCGAACCAGCTGCACGTCCAATTTCGGGTCAATGCACACGCCACGCTCCCGTCAGGTCTCCGGGGCAGATAAGGCTGATCGTTGACTGCGACAATCAACCTCCTCCCGTAACGTGTTTACGTGACACCTGGCTCCGGGAGGCGGGGCGAGCCTGGGCAAAATCGGCGGAATTCCGCAGATTAAGCAATTCATATCAATATCTTATAGGTGAGACGGACCCGTCGTCGAAAAAATCGCGTCAGCTGAGCGCGTCGGCGGGAAGGAGGCCGAAGCCGAGGCCGCGCAGCGCCGCCGACATCCGGTCGTAGACGCCGAGCTTGAGGTAGATCCGCCGCAGGTGGGCATCGACCGTGTGCGCGGAGATCCCGAGGATCTCCGCGATCGAGACGTTGCTCTTGCCCCGCGCGACCCAGCCGAGGATCTCGGCCTCGCGCGAGGAGAGGCTCGGCATCTTGCCGAGTGCGGGGATCAGCAGCTCGCAATAGCGCAGGTGCATCGCCTGGCAGACCCAGCGCAGCGTCTCGAGCACCTCGGGCCGCAGGCGAACCGAATGGTGCAGGTCGATGGCGAGGATGCCGTTGCGCCCGTTCGGGCCGAAGACCTGGATCCCGAGGCCGTTCTCGACGCCGTGCAGCCGGTATTCCGACAGGTGCTCGGCCTCGCGCGGGGTAAGGGCGTCGAGCGAGCCCATTTCGTCGAGATAGATCGGCCGCACGGTGTTCTGCAGGAGCGCCGCCAGCGCCGCGATGCCACGCGCCCGGGCGCTCAGGTACTGCTGGAGCAGCGCCTCTCCGAACCCGGCATTCTCGACGCGCAGCAGGCCGGCATCCGGCGCTCCCGGCGGCGGCAGGTGGTGGTAGCCGATGCGGCTGATGCCGACGGGGCGAACCGACGCGACGAGCGCGCGCCAGACATCCTCGAGCCGTGTCAGGCTCTCGATCTTGAACGCGAAGGCGATGGGGTCCATTGGGCGGCCTCGCAACCGTCACGCGAGCATCACGATCGCGTACCCCCCGCAGGATCGCGGGTCAAGCCTTCGGGGCAGCATGTTTCATCCGAGTTTTTGCCCGGGCCTTGAAAGCAAGGGGGGGGCCTTCTAAGATTTATCCGGGGAGAAACGCTTGGCAGCCACACCGCGACTGATTGATCCGTTCCGCCGGGCCATCACGTATCTGCGCGTGTCGGTCACGGATCGGTGCGACTTTCGCTGTGTTTACTGCATGTCCGAGCACATGGAGTTTCTGCCCAAGGCAGATCTGCTCACCCTGGAGGAGCTGGATCGGCTGTGCTCGACCTTCATCGGCCTGGGGGTCGAGAAGCTGCGGGTGACGGGCGGAGAGCCCCTCGTCCGCAAGGGGATCATGACCTTCTTCCGGGCCATGGCGCGCCACCTCGACAGCGGCCGGTTGAAGGAACTGACGCTCACCACGAACGGCAGCCAGCTCGGGCGGTTCGCGGCGGAGCTGGCCGCCTGTGGCGTGCGGCGGGTGAACGTCTCGCTCGACACGCTCGACCCGGACAAGTTCGCACGGATCACCCGGTGGGGGCGCCTGCGGCAGGTGATGGACGGCATCGACGCCGCCGCAGATGCCGGCCTCGCCGTCAAGATCAACGCCGTCGCGCTCAAGGGGGTGAACGATGACGAGGTTCACGACCTGGTCGCCTGGTGCGGGGCGCGCGGGTTCGACCTGACGTTCATCGAGGTGATGCCGATGGGCGACCTCGGCAACGAGGACCGGCTGGAGCAGTACCTTTCGCTCCGCGACCTGCGGGCGGAGCTGGCGACGCGCTGGACGCTGACCGATACGCTGGAGCGGACCGGCGGGCCGGCGCGTTATGTCAGGGTCGGCGAGACCGGCGGGCGGATCGGCTTCATCACGCCGCTCACGCACAACTTCTGCGAAAGCTGCAACCGGGTGCGGCTGACCTGCACCGGGCAGCTCTACATGTGCCTCGGGCAGACCGACGACGCGGACCTGCGGGCGGTGCTGCGGGCGCACCCCGGCGACGACGCGCCTCTCGAGGCGGCGATCGCACGGGCGATCGCCCGCAAGCCGAAGGGCCACGACTTCGACTATTCCCGGCAGGCGGTGAGCGGGCAGGTGCCCCGCCACATGAGCCACACGGGAGGATGAGCGCGGGCGCACGAGTCGGACGCAAGGGCGGGGCAACCGGCGGGGAACGACGCCGGGTTCCGACCGTTGACCAATTCGACAACCGGGTACGGAGGCAATAGGGCAATGGTGGGCAGTCTGATCCGATGGGGCGCGCTGGGAACGGTGGTGTTGCTGGTCCGGGCGATCGTCCGGGAGGCGCATGAAAACCGCTCGCCGGTGATCCTGCTGCCGCCCTCGACCGAGAAGCGGCCAGGCACCGGACCGCGGCGCCGCCGGCCGGCGCCGTCGCAGGATGTGGAGGCGCACGACGAGCCGGCGGGGGAGTCGGAGGCGCCGACCGCGTGAGAGACCTGAAATCTGCAAGGGGAACTGAGAGAATGAAGAGAACCGGATCCGCCGTCTGGCAGGGCGGGCTGAAGGACGGCAAGGGCACCGTATCGACCGAGAGCGGCGTGCTCTCGTCCGTGCCCTACAGCTTCGGCAAGCGCTTCGGCGACGAGAAGGGGACCAACCCGGAGGAGCTGATCGGCGCGGCGCACGCCAGCTGTTTCTCGATGGCGCTGTCGGCGGTGCTGGGCGAGGCGGGAATGACGGCGGACGAGATCTCGACCTCGGCGGCGGTGACGGTGGTGCCGGCCGACGGCGGCTTCGCGATCACGGCGGTTCACCTGACGGTGAAGGCGAAGATCCCCGGCGCGAGCGACGCGGACTTCCAGAAGGCCGCCGAGGGCGCGAAGGCGGGCTGCCCCGTCTCAAAGGTGCTGAACGCGGAAATCACCATGGACGCGACGCTGGTGAGCTGACGCCGGGCATTCCGGCCTGAGCCGCGGAGCCTGAACGAGCGCCCGCCGGATCGTCCGGCGGGCGCCTTACGTTTCCGCGTCGCCCGCCAGCCGGTGATACTGGTGGGTGAAGACCGCGACGCCGAGGATCGGCACGATCAGGTTGAGGATCGGCACGCTGAGCGGGATTGCCATGGCGGTGCCGACAACCCAGGTCCGCCAGAAATGCCTGCGCCCGAGGTCTGCCGCGGCGGCGCGTCCGAGGCGGCGGGTGGCGACGAGCTGGAAATACTCGCGCCCGAGCAGGAAGCCGTTGACCACCCAGAAGATCACCGGGGCGAGGGGCGCGACGGAGAAGTAGATCACCAGCCCGACGAGGTTGGCGGCGCAGACGATCAGGAAAAAGCGCAGGGCATCGCCAACCTGCTCGGCCAGCCCGAGGCTGCGGGCGGGTGGCAGGTGCGGATAGTGCCGCGCCTCCACCGCCTCGGCCACGCCTTCGAGGAAGAAGCCGACGACGCCGGCGGCGACCGGCACCATGAGCACGACCGAAAGCGCCAGCATGAGCGCGACGGCGGCCCAGTCGACCAGAGTGTCGATGAACGTGACGGAGCCGAGCCAGGGCAGCGTCACCGTCTCGGGCAGGACGGCGCCGAGGCCGGTCATCACCGCCCAGAACAGCGCCGCGAGGCCGGCGAGGGTGACGAGAAGCGACCACCCGAGGATCCGCAGGAACCGCGGGTCGCCGAGCTGGCCGAGCGCCCGGCCGAAGTCGACGAGAACGCCCATGCGGATCAGAGCCAGGTGACGAGCGAGGGCACGTCCGGCCGCGGCCGCTCCGGTGGCGCCGTGTTGCAGGTGCCGATGTAGACGAAGCCCGCGAGCCACTCGTCGCCCGCCACCCCCAGCTCGCGCGCCAGCAGGTCGCGGTCGTAGGCGGGCCAGCCGGTGAGCCAGCTCGCGCCCCATCCGGCCGCGAGCGCCGCGTTGACGAGCGACAGCGCGGCGGCGCCGACGGAAAGCGTCTGCTCGATCGGCGGGGCCTTGTCGCTCGGCTTCGGCACGCCGACGACGGCGACCGCAAGCGGCGCCTGCTCGAAGGCGAGGGCGCCCTTGTCCGCGTCCTGTCCGGTCTCGGCGGCGCGGGCGCGGATGGCGCGGGCGAAACGGTCGCGCCCCGCGCCCTCGATCACCACGAAGCGCCAGGGCTCGAGCTTGCCGTGGTCGGGCACGTGCGCGGCGGCGGTCAGCAGCCGCAGCAGTTCGTCGCGGCCCGGCGCCGGTGCCGTCAGGAGCTTCGCGGGGCGCGAGCGTCGGGTGAGCAGGAACTCGAGGGCGTCCATGATGCGCGGTCTCCCATTTGCCGCGCCGGAGATGTGCCGGGGGAGGGGCCGCGTCAACCCCGGAGGATCGCGACGGCCTCGCCGAAGCCGATGCGGCGAGACCAGCCGGAGGCGCCCGCGCCGGTGGCGACCAGGGCCGCGCGGATCGGGCCGGCGTGGGTGACGACGAGGCTGCCGCGCGGGGTGCGGACGAGCGCGCGGCGGGTGCGGGCGAGCAGCATCGCGACGCTCTCGCCGCCATGGGCCCGGGCGTGGAGCAGGTCGGCGGCCCAGGCGTCCAGCTCCGCCCGCGGCACCTGATCCCACGGCAGCGTCTCCCAGGCGCCGAAGTCGATCTCGGTCCATCCGGGCGCCACCGTCACCGGCACGCGGAAGCGGGCGCCGAGGCGGCGGGCGAGGGTGCGGCAGCGGCGGAGCGGGCTCGTGACGATGCGCGCGGGCCGCGGCAGGCGGCGGGCGAGCCGCGCGGCGCCGGCATCGAGGCCGGGGCCGGGAGCGAGGTCGGTGCGGCCATAGCAGCGCCCCTCGCCGCCCGTGGGCGCGAGGTGCCGCAGGAGGATCAGGTCCACGCGAGGAGGCCGAGATAGAGGCCGAGTTCGCTCAGCTGCTGCGTTGCGCCGAGGCAGTCGCCGGTGTAGCCGCCGAGCTGCCGCTCGAACAGGCCGCGGGCGAGCACATGCCCGAGCGCGAGGCCCGCGAGGCCCGCCGCGGCGCCGCCCGGGCCGGCGGTGGCGAGCAGGATCATGGCCGCGGCAAGGGTGGCGGCGCCGACGAGCAGCGGGCCGCGCCGGCCGAGGCCACGGGCGGTGAAGCGTCCGGTGCCGGTTTCGCGCACGTAGGCGCTGGTCATCACCACGAGCATCGCCGAGGCGCGGCTGGCGCCATGGCCGGCGACGAGCGCGGCGGGGGCGAGGCCGGCGAGGCCCGCGAGCGTCGTCGCCTTGAGCGCCAGCACCAGCCCGAGGCCGACCGCGCCATAGGTGCCGAGGCGGCTGTCGCGCATGATTGCGAGGCGGTGCGCGCGGTCGGGGCCGCCGCCGATGCCGTCGCAGGTGTCGGCGAGCCCGTCCTCGTGAAACGCACCTGTGAGCGCGACGGTGGCGGCCATGGAGAGCAGCACCGCGGGCCCGATCGGCAGCAGCGCCGCCGCCGCCGCGAGGACGGCGGCACCGATCGCGCCGATGGCAAGCCCGATCGCGGGCAGCCACGCCTGTGACGCGGCCATGCGCCCGGGCGTGAAGCGGACCGCGACGGGCAGGGGCACCCGGGTCAGGAACTGCCAGCCGAGGGCGAGCGCCGCCGCCTCGTGCGCGAGCCTGTGGCGCAGGCCGGTCATGCCGGGCCGCTGACGCCTGCGCTCTCGAAGCTCGACATCTCGGTCAGCATGGCGGCGGCGGCCTTGATGATCGGCCAGGCGAGCAGCGCCCCCGTCCCCTCGCCGAGCCGCAGGCCGAGGTCGAGGATCGGCTCGGCGGCGAGGCTCGCGAGGACCGCCCCGTGGCCGCGCTCGGCGGAGCGATGGGCGAAAACCATCGCCCCACGGGCCGCGGGCTCGATCCCGACGGCAGCGAGGGCCGCGACCGAGGCGATGAAGCCGTCGACGATCACAACCCGCCCCGCCGCGGCGGCGCCCAGCATCGCGCCGGTCATCATCGCGATCTCGAAACCGCCGTACTCGGCCATCGCGTCGTGCGGGCCGAGACACGGCACGGTGCGCGCGGCGGCCCGGCCGAGGATCTCGCGCTTGCGGGCGAGGCCCGGGTCGGCAAGGCCGGTGCCGCGGCCGACCAGGGGGTCGAGCGACAGGCCGGTCAGCTTGTGCGCGACGAGCGCGGCGGACGAGGTGTTGCCGATGCCCATCTCGCCGAAACAGCGGGCATGCCAGTCGCCATCGGCGCCGAGGGCGCGGCCGACGCCGAGCGCCGCGTCGAGTTCGGTCGAGGTCATCGCCGGGCCATCGAGGCAGCTGCGGGTGCCGGCTGCGATGCGGCTGGAGACGAGCGCGGGGTGGACGACAGGCTCGCCGGCGACGCCCGCGTCGACCACGCGCAGCGCGACGCCGAGCGAGCGCGCCAGCACGTTCGCCGCGGCGCCGCCGCCGAGGAAGTTCAGCACCATCTGCCGCGTGACCGCCTGCGGATAGGCCGAGACGCCTTCGGTCGCGATGCCGTGGTCGGCGGCGAAGATCGTCAGGCAGCAGGTCTCGAGCCGCGGCGTCAGGCTCCGCTGCGTGCGGGCGACGGCGGCGGCGAGGATCTCGAGCCCGCCGAGCGCGCCCACCGGCTTCGTCTTGCCGTCGATGCGGCGCAGCAGCTCCGCCTCCATTGCCGCGTCCCATGCCGGCGCCGCTTCGGTCGTGCTCTCGTTCATCACCCACCCCGTCTGCCATTCCCCGACCGCGAGATGACAGGCGCGCGGCCGGGAATGCAAGCGGGTCGCCGGCCGGGCGGGCCGGGAAACGCGGCTTGAACCGGCGCTCCGGCTGGCTCAAAGCTCTGGCCAGCGGACAAGGCCGGCCGTCGGGAGAGGCAGGCCGGCGAATCCGGGAGGCACCATGGACGACGACGAACCCCGGCCCTTCCGCCTGCCCGCGGTGTCGCGGCGCGGCTTTCTGGCACTCGCCGCCACGGCGGCGCTGCCGCCGGCGCGGGCGGCGGCGGAGGCGGAGCGGATCGCGGGCCTCGTGGCGCGGATGACGCTGGAGGAGAAGGCGGGCCAGCTGACCGTGATGGCCGACCCGTTCCGCTGGCGCCCCGGCGGGGTCAACCCGGACGACATGAACGTCGACGAGGCGCGGGTGGCGGCCGACATCCGCGCCGGGCGGCTCGGGGCGCTGTTCAACGGCGTGGGCGCGCGGGGGGCGCGCACGGTGCAGCGGATGGCGGTCGAGGAGAGCCGGCTCGGCATCCCGCTGCTCTTCGCCGCCGATATCGTTCACGGGCTGAGGACGGCGTTTCCGGTGCCGCTGGCCGAGGCCGCGAGCTGGGACGCCGATCTCGCCCGGCGCACGGCGCGCGGCGCGGCGATGGAGGGGGGCGCCTCGGGCATCCACCAGACCTACGCGCCGATGGTCGACGTCGGGCGGGACCAGCGCTGGGGGCGGGTGGTCGAGGGCTCGGGCGAGGACGTGCTGCTCGCCGAGATCTTCGCCCACGCCCGGACGCTCGGGTTTCAGGGCAGCTCGCTCGCCGACCCTGCCTCGCTGCTGGCGACGCCGAAGCATTTCGCCGGCTATGGCGCGGCGGAGGCCGGGCTCGACTATGCCGGTGCCGACATCTCGGAGCGGCTGCTGCGCGAGGTCTACCTGCCGCCGTTCCGGGCCGCGCTCGATGCCGGCGCCCTGTCGGTCATGTCGGCATTCAACGCGATTGACGGCGTTCCGGCCACCGGCAACCGCCGGCTCCTGACCGGCATCCTGCGCGAGGAGTGGGGTTTCGGCGGCTACGTGGTGGCGGACTACACCGCCGACCGCGAACTGGTGGCGCACGGGTTCGCCGCGGACGACCGGGACGCGGCGCGGCTGGCGCTGCTCGCCGGCGTCGACATGGTGATGATGAGCGATCTCTACGTGCGCTACCTGCCCGGGCTGGTGGCCGACGGGGCGGTGCCGGAGGCATTCGTCGACGCCGCCGTGGCGCGCGTGCTGGGTGCGAAGGTGGCGCTCGGCCTGTTCGACGACCCCTATCGCGGCAGCGACCCGGAGGTCGAGCGGGCGACGGTGGGCTCTGGCCCGATCCGGGCGCTGGCGCGCGAGGCCGGCCGCCGCTCGGCGGTGCTGCTGAAGAACGAGGGCGACGTGCTGCCGCTGCGGCGCGACGCGCGGGTCGCGCTCGTCGGGCCGCTGGCGGGAGAGCCGGTGAACGCGGTCGGCCCGTGGTCGATCTTTGCCGACCAGTCGCGCGCGGTGACGATCGAGGCGGGCCTGCGCGCCGTGCTCGGCGACCGGCTGACCGTCGTGCGCGGGTGCGAGGCGGAGGCGGAGCGGCCGGGCGGCATCGCCGAGGCGGTGGCCGCGGCCGAGGTGGCGGACGTCGTGGTCCTCGTGGCGGGCGAGCACGCACTGATGTCGGGCGAGGCACAGTCGCGGGTGACGATCGACGTGCCCGCGCCGCAGCAGGCCCTGGCCGCGGCGCTCCTCGCGACGGAGAAGCCGGTGGTGGTGCTGCTGAAGACCGGGCGGGGCATCGAGCTTTCCGGTGCGGTGGGAGCGGCTCCGGCGCTCCTGCTGGTGTGGTTCCTCGGCTCGGAGGAGGGCAACGCCGTCGCCGACCTGCTCTTCGGCGACGCGGCGCCGGCCGGGCGTCTGCCGGTCAGCTTTCCGTTCCGCTCGGGGCAGGAGCCTTATCACTACGCGCATCCGGCGACGGGCCGGCCGGAGACGCCGGAGTCGAGCGCCTACAAGGCGCGCTATCGCGAGGCGCCGAACCGGGCGCTTTATCCGTTCGGGCATGGGCTGACCTACGGGGCGGTGCGTTATGGCGCGGTGCGGCTGTCGTCGGCGACCCTGCCGTGGGAGGGCGAGATCACCGCCTCGGTGCGGCTCGCGAACGCCGGTGCGCGGCCGGTCGAGGAGGTGGTGCAGCTCTACGTCCGCGACCGGGCGGCGAGCGTGGTGCAGCCGGTGCGCCGCCTGCGCGCCTTTCGCCGCGTCGAGGTGCCGGCGGGGGGCGAGGTCGAGGTGGGCTTCACGGTGCGGCGGGAGGACCTGACGTTTGTCGGGACCGATCTCGCGCCCCGGGCGGAGCCGGGGATGTTCGACCTCTGGCTCGCGCCGGACGCGGAGGCGGGTGAGGCGGTGGCGTTCGAACTGGTGGGGTAGGGGGCGGGCGCGCAGCAAGGCGCCAGCCCGACGCGGACGGATCCTGCCGGTCGTCAAAATCCGTCCCTCTCCGGCGTCGTACCTCGTCGGCGGCGACCTTCCGCCACCGGGGGAGAGAGGTCAGCGCCCCTTCATCGCATCGAGCAGTGCGGCGCCGAAGCTGCCGGTCTGCGCGGCCGGCTCGGACTTCGGCGACGGCTCGCGCTTGCCCGGCCCCGGCTTTCCGCCTCCAGGCTTTCCCGCCGGCCGGTCGCCCCGCGCCGGCTGCGGCCGGGCCTCGACCGTGGCCTCTTTCCGCATGGTGAGGCCGATGCGCTTGCGGGCGACATCGACCTCGACCACCCGCACCTTCACCACGTCGCCCGCCTTCACCACCTCGTGCGGATCCTTCACGAAGCGGTCGGCGAGCTGGCTGACGTGGACGAGGCCGTCCTGGTGGACGCCGATGTCGACGAAGGCGCCGAAGGCCGCGACGTTCGTCACCGTACCCTCGAGCAGCATCCCCGGCTTCAGGTCGGAGATCGCCTCGACCCCCTCCTTGAAGCTTGCGGTGACGAAGGCCGGGCGCGGGTCTCGGCCGGGCTTCGCCAGTTCGGCGAGGATGTCGCGCACCGTCGGCAGGCCGAAGCGGCCATCGACGAAGTCCTCCGGGTCGACCGCGCGCAACCGCGCCTCGTCGCCCATCACGCCGCGCAGGTCGCGGCCGCAGGCGGCGACGATGCGACGCGCCACGTCGTAGGCCTCCGGGTGGACCGACGAGGCGTCGAGCGGCTCGGCACCGTCGCGGATGCGGAGGAAGCCGGCGCACTGCTCGAAGGCGCGCGGTCCGAGGCGCGGCACGGCGAGCAGTTCCCTTCGGCTGGCGAAGGCGCCCTTGTCGTTGCGGTGGGCGACGATTGCGTCGGCAAGCGACGGCCCGAGGCCCGAGACGTGCGCGAGCAGCGGCGCGGAGGCGGTGTTGAGATCGACGCCGACCGCGTTCACCGCGTCCTCGACCACCGCCTCGAGCGAGCGGCCGAGGCGGTGCTGGTCGACGTCGTGCTGGTACTGGCCGACTCCGATGGCCTTCGGCTCGATCTTCACCAGCTCGGCCAGCGGATCCTGCAGCCGGCGGGCGATGGAGACGGCGCCACGCAGCGAGACGTCGAGGCCGGGGAACTCCTTCGCCGCCAGCTCGGAGGCCGAGTAGACCGAGGCGCCCGCCTCGGAGACGACGACCTTGGTCGGCTTCGCGCCCGGCAGCTGCCCGAGCAGGTCGGCGACCAGTCGCTCGGTCTCGCGGCTGGCCGTGCCGTTGCCGATGGCGATCAGCTCGACCTTGTGGCGCACGACGAGCGCGGCGAGCGCCGCCTGCGCGCCGCGCACGTCGTTCTTCGGCTGGAACGGATAGACCGTCTCGGTGGCGAGGAGCTTGCCGGTGGCGTCGACCACCGCGACCTTGACACCAGTGCGGATGCCGGGATCGAGGCCCATGGTGGGGCGCGCGCCGGCCGGGGCGGCGAGCAGCAGGTCGCGCAGGTTGCGGGCGAAGACGCGGATCGCCTCTTCCTGCGCCCGCTCGCGCAGGCTGGCCATCAGGTCGAGCATCATCGAGAGGCCGAGCTTCACCCGCCAGCCCCAGCGGGCGACATCGCGCAGCCAGCGGTCGCCGGGGGCGTCCCCTGTGGTGGAGAATACCGCGGCGACCATCGCTTCGACCTGCGGCAGGGCGGTCTCGTCGGGGGCGATGTCGAGGGTGAGCACGCCCTCGTTCGCGCCGCGCATCATCGCGAGCGCCCGGTGGCTCGGCACGCCGGCCCACTTCTCGGTGTGCTCGAAATAGTCGGAGAACTTCGCGCCCTTCTCTTCCTGACCTTTGACCACCCGCGCGGTGAGCATCGCCTCGCGCTGCAGGAACGCGCGGAGCCGGCCGAGCAACGCGGCATCCTCGGAAAGCTGCTCGGTCAGGATGTCACGGGCGCCGGCGAGCGCCTCCTTCGCGTCCGGCACCTCTTCGCTCAGGTAGCCGGTGGCGTGGGTCTCGGGTGCGGCGGCGCGGTCGGCGAGGATCGCCTCGGCGAGGGGCCCGAGTCCGCGCTCGCGGGCGATCATCGCCTTGGTCCGGCGCTTGGGCTTGTAGGGCAGGTAGAGGTCTTCGAGCGTCGCCTTGGTGTCGGCGGCGGCGATCTGCGCCTCCAGCTCCGGGGTGAGCCTCCCCTGCTCGCCGATCGAGCCGAGGATCGCCGCGCGCCGCGCCTCCAGCTCGCGCAGGTAGACGAGCCGGTCGGCCAGGGTGCGCAGCTGCGTGTCGTCGAGGCCGCCCGTCACCTCCTTGCGATAGCGCGCGACGAAGGGAACGGTGGCGCCCTCGTCGAGCAGGCCGGCGGCGGCGGCCACCTGTTCGGGGCGCGCGCCGATCTCGGCCCCGATCCTGGCGGCGATGGCGCGGGCGACGTGGGCTTCGGTTTGCAGGGCCATGGCGACTCGCGGGCACGTTGATCGGGAGGCGCACCATAGCCGCCCGCCGCCGCAGGGCAAGCCGCGGGCGGCGGGGCCCTCGCGGCTTCCGGTCGTTGTTTCGGGCAGTGGCGTCGCAAGGGGGCCTTCCGCCCCCTCCTGGCCTTCGGCCAGTTCACCCCCGAGAGTACTTGTCACCAAGAAAAAGACGCGACGGCGGGCGGTGCGGCTCTCGCCCGTGCGCCGCGCCCGCTCAGTGCAGCAGGCCGTGGGCGGCGTCGAGAACGCTGGTCGAGGTGTAGGGCTTTGCCAGAAAGCGGCTGCCGCAGGGCAGCAGGGCGGCGTCGGGAACGCGCTTGCCCGAAGTTACGATGATGTGGACGGGGGGCCAGCGGTCGCGGACCAGCGCAGCGAGGCGCAGGCCGTCCATCGAGCCCGGCATGTCGATGTCGGTGAAGACGAGGCGAATCCGCGAATCGGTCTCGAGCAGCCGAACGGCCTGATCGGCATCCTGAGCCTCGACCACACGATACCCGGCCTGGCGCAACTCGTCGGCAATGGTGAAGAGGATGAGGGCTTCGTCCTCGACCACCAGCACCGTCTCACGCTCAGCCACCCATCTTTCCTTTCGAATCCGCCTCTTCCGCTGGCTTGGCCGTCGCGGGCCAGGGCGCCGTCAGTAAGCACCGAACTCCTCCCGAAGGAAATTCGATCCCGACCGACCCGCCGAAATCCGCCGCGAGCACCCGTTCGATGAGGAACCGCCCGAAGCCGCGGCGCTCCGGCGGCGCCACGGCCGGGCCGCCGGTCTCGGTCCAGCTCCAGATGAGGCGCGGCGCGCCGTCTGTCGTCTCGATCCGCCAGTGGACGGCCACCCGCCCGCCGTCGACAGCGAGTGCGCCGTACTTGAGCGCGTTGGTGCCAAGTTCGTTGACGGCCAGCGCGAGCGTGAGCGCGCGGCGCGGCCCGAGGGCGACATCCGGTCCGGTGACGGTGATTCGCTCGCGCGGGAACGGGTCGAGCGCAGCCTCGACCACGCCGGCCAGCGAGGCGGCGGTCCAGCGTGCGGCGTTGAGGATGTCGTGGCCGCGGCCGAGAGCCTGCAGGCGGGCGTCGAACGCCGTGCGGGCCGAAGCGAGGTCGGTGTCGCGCAGGGTCTGCGCGGCGATCGCCGAGACGGTGGCAAGGATGTTCTTGATGCGGTGCGCCAGTTCGTGCGTCAGGATCTGCTGGCGGAACTCGGACTGCTTGGCCTCGGTCACGTCGCGCATCACGCCGAACATCTTCACCGGCCGGCCGGCGTCGTCGCGGACAAACTCGACGTGACGGGCCATCCAGCGCTCCTCGCCGGTGTCGGCGCGGCGAATGCGGTATTCCACGCTTCTCGCGGCCGAGCCGTCCCGCCGGCTGGCCTCGCACGAGCGCAGGCTGCGATCCTCCGGCACCACCATCGCCTCGAGCACGCTGGTCGGTACGCTCCGGGCCGGCGGAAGTCCCCAGAGCTGCCAGAGCGTGTCCGAGCCGAACACCTCGCCGGCGGTGATGTCGACCTCGAGCGAGGCGATGCCCGCCGCCTCCTGCGACAGCCGCAGCCTGAGTTCGCTGTCGCGCAGCGCCTGCTCGACCCGCTTCTGGTCGTCGATGTCGGTGTTCGTGCCGATCCAGCGATGGGGTGCGCCGTCCGGGCCGTGGATCAGCACGGCTCGGGACAGGTGCCACCGCCAGGCGCCATCCTTCCGGCGCAGGCGCTGCTCGCGCTCGTAGGGCTCGCCTGTCTCAACCGATCGCAGCCAGCGCGCCTCGGTCTCCTGCTGGTCATCCGGGTGGACGATCACGCGCCACCCGGACCCGTGCAGCACGTCGATGGCGATCCCGGTGTAGTCGTCGATCCGGCTGTTCACCCAGAATCTGCCCGCCGTCGAGCCCGGCGACCCAGACATGGTTCGGCATCTTGTCGGAAAAGGTGCGGAACTGCAGCTCGCTTGCGGCGCGCGCCTGCTCCGCGGCGATCCGGTCCGTGATGTCGACGCCTTCGACGAAAATGCCCGACACGGCGCCTGTGGCGTCGCGGAGCGGTTGATAGAGGATGTCGAGCGTCCGCGCCTCGGCGGCGCCGCCGCGGGCGGACCGGAGCAGTACCGGCACGCCGCGGCCGACGACCGGCTCGCCGGACGCATAGATCTGGTCGAGCAGCTCGTAGAAGCCTTGTCCGGAGATCTCGGGCAGGCCCTCGCGGACTCCGAGGCCGAGGACGTCGCGATGTCCGATGAGCTGGCGATAGGCGGCATTTGTCAGCTCGAAGACATGATCCGGGCCGCGGAGCAGCGCCATGAAGCTCGGCGCCTGCTCGAACATCTGGCGCAGCCGGGTGCGGTCGTCGACGACCGCGCGCTCGAAGCGCACCTTGTCGGAGGTTTCGGTGATGAGCACCCAGACGCCGAGGACCTGACCGCGGCCATCGACGATGGGCGAGTAGTCGAGGTTCAGCCAGAATCTGCTCCTCGCTGCCGTTGCGCATCAGGGTCAGCTCCTGGTCGCGGAAGCTGAGGGTGCCGGCGGCGAAGACGGTGCGCAGCACCTCCGCGTTGAACGCCGCCACCTCGGGCCACGCGGCCAGGACGGAAGCCCCGAGGCAGCCGGGATGCTTGCGCCCGGCGATCGGGATGTACGGGTCGTTGTACACCATCACCCCGGTCGGCCCGAGGAACAGCGCCATTGGCACCGGGGCGCGCAGGGCGGTCGCCACCGCGACCCGGAGCGCGTCCGGCCAGTCGGCGATCGGCCCGACCGCGGTTGCGGCCCAGTCGAACGCGGCGATCAGCCGTCCGGCCTCGCCACCGCCGGTCAGGAAGGTGAGATCGTCGCCGGACATCGGTCCTCGCCCTTGGGCGCAGCCGGGCCCCCGGACTGCGAGGTAAGTCGATCTTCTCCGACCATGCAAGCCCGGCACACCCGCCCGGATTGGCGGGCGGGTGTGCCGGGCGCCGCTCGCATTGCTGGATTGCAACCATTCCCCGGCGCGGGCGTTCCAGATCTGCAAGTCACTGACGTAACCCCTTCGGGAAGAACGAAAGGATAGACAATGAGCAACAGCACGATGGACAAGGTGAAGGGCACTGCCAACGAGATGGCTGGCAAGGCGCGCCAGGCTGCCGGCAAGGCTCTCGACGATCCCGAGATGCAGGCCGATGGTCTCGCCCAGGAAGGCAAGGGCAAGCTGCAGAAAGCCGAAGGCGAGGCGAAGGATGCCGTGAAGCGGATGGTCGACAAGGTCTGATTGCGAACCATCGCCCGATCCGAGGGCCGTCCCGTGGGGGCGGCCCTTTTTCCTTGCGGCGGTGCGGTGCCTACGCGGGTGCGAGTGGAAAGCGCCGGACAAGGTGGAAGCGGCCATCTGGCGCTTCGGAGAACCGGCAAATCTCTCGCACGGGCATCGGCTCTGCCAGAAGCGGCTGGAGCCTGTCGGCGAGGGCGGATCGGGCGGCCTCCGGGGTGCCGAGCGGTCCGGTCAGGGTCATGTGAAAGCGGAAGCGATCGAGCACGTGAGGGTAGCCCCACGCCGCAAGATGCGCCCGCCCGGTCGCGTCGAGCCGTTCGGGTCGGCGGCGGGCCGTCTCCGCGTCGGTGAGCTGGGCGCGGAAGCCGTCGAGCCCTTTCACCAGTCCGGCCTCGAGCGTCGCGAGCGCCGTCGGTGCGGCGGCCGGCACCAGCGCCACGAATGCCCCGATCACCGCGACATCGAGCCGCAGCGCAAAGCCCGGCAGCGCCAGCGCGAGGCGCGCGGTGGCGGCGTCGAGGTCCGGCAGCGCCTCCGCGTTGGCGAGGCGGAACGGCGCCTTCAGCGTTGCATGAAAGCCGTAGCGGGCCGGCTCGGCCACGGCGGTGGCGGCAAGCGGCGCGTCGGCCGGTCTTGAGACTTCAGCCCCGGCCTCAGGGTCCCAGCCGAGCCATGCGGCGCCGAAACGCGCGAGCGCGCTGCCTTGCGGCGGCGCGAAATAGATTGCATGCCGCCGCCACTCGCCCATGCTGCCGCCCGAAGGTGATGACGAGCGAAGCCATGCCATACGACAGCCGTACCGCGCAACCGGGCGAGATCGCGCTCGCCAACGCCCGCCTCGTGCTGGCGGGCGAGACCCGGCCCGGCAGCGTGCTGGTGCGCGACGGGCAAATCGTGGCGGTCAACTCCGGTGCCGCGGTGCCGCGGGGCGCGCTCGACTGCGAGGGCGACCTGCTGGTGCCGGGGCTGATCGAGCTGCACACCGACAATCTCGAGCGCCATCTGGAGCCGCGGCCCGGCGTCGCCTGGCCGCATGGCGCGGCGATCGCCGCGCATGACGCCGAGCTGGCCGGCTGCGGCATCACGACGGTGTTCGACGCCCTTCGCGTCGGCTCGCTCGTCTCGGGCCGCGAGCGCGGCTATGCGCCCTATGCCCGTGCGCTGGCGAGCGAGATCGACGCCTTGCGCCGGGCGGGGGCGCTGCGCCTGTCGCATCGGTTGCACCTGCGGGCCGAGACCTGCTCCGAGACGCTGACGGAAGAGCTGGCGGCGTTCGGGCCGGAGGACGAGGTGGGGATCCTCAGCCTGATGGACCACACCCCGGGACAGCGGCAGTTTCGCGATCTTGCCGCCCTGCGGGTCTACACCCGGGGCCGCCGCACCGTCACGGATGCGGAGTTCGATGCGCTGGTCGCCGAGCGGCTCGAGGTTGCGGCGCGCTTCCGGGAAGCGCACGAGGCGGCGGCGGTCGCCGCGGCCCGACGGCTTGGCGCGACCCTGGCAAGCCATGACGACACGACGCCCGCGCAGGTGGCGGTCTCCGCCGGCCATGGCAGCCGCATTGCCGAGTTTCCGACCACGACCGAGGCGGCGCTTGCCTGCCGGCGCATGGGGATCGCGGTGATGATGGGGGCGCCGAACCTGCTGCGCGGCGGCTCGCACTCCGGCAATGCCGCGGCGATGGACCTCGCGGAGGCCGGGCTGCTCGACATCCTGTCGTCGGACTACGCGCCGGCGAGCCTGCTGCTCGCGGCGGTGCGGCTCGGCGAGGCGCAGGGCGATCTCGCGGCGGGCTTTGCCACAGTGACCACAGCGCCGGCCATGGCTGCCGGTCTCGCGGATCGCGGCCGGATCGCGCCGGGTCTGCGCGCCGATCTGCTGCGCGTGCGGCTCGCGGGTGGCCTGCCGCTGCCGTGCGGCGTCTGGGTCGCCGGCGACCGGGTGGCCTGAGCCCGATGCTGTCCTACCAGCACGCCTATCACGCCGGTGGCCCGGCCGACCTGCACAAGCACATCGTGCTGGCCGAGCTGCTGGCGCGGCTGACGGCGACGGCGCGGGCGATCTCGTACCTCGAAACCCACGCGGGGCGGGGAATCTACGATCTCGGCGCGGCGGAAAGCCTGAAGACCGGCGAGGCGGCGCAGGGGATTGCGCGGCTCGATCCCGACCCGGCGACACCGTTCGGGCGGGTGATGGCCGAGGTGCGCGACGAAGTGGGCCCGACGGCCTATCCCGGGTCGCCCGCCGTCGCGCGCGTGCTGCTGCGGCCCGACGACCGGATCACGCTCCTGGAGCTGCACCCGGGCGAGCACGCGGGCCTGCGGGCGGCGCTTGCCGGGCCGGGCGTTGCCATCCATCGCCGCGACGGGCTCGAGGGCGGGCTTGCGCTGGCGCCGATGACGCCGCGGCGCGGGCTGGTGCTGGTCGATCCGTCCTATGAGGTGAAGTCGGAGTATGCCGCCGTTGCGGCCTTCGTCCGCCGGCTGCTGGCGAAATGGCCGGAGGTGGCGGTGCTGGTCTGGTATCCGCTGCTGCCCGCCGGACGCCACGCAGAGCTTTTGTCGGGCCTGCATCCGCTGGTGCCAAAGGTCGACGAGGTGGCCTTCGACCCGGAACCGGCGCGCGGCATGACCGGCTCGGGCCTCGTGCTGCTGAATGCGCCGCACGGCGCCGAGGCGGCGTTCGCCGCCGCCCGTGCCCAGGCCGCGCCCGTGCTGGTGCCGGTCAATCGGCGGGCATGAGCCGGCTCTGGAACGCCCAGTGGTCGGCGCACATGGCGTCGAGGCCGAGGGTCGCGCGCCAGCCGAGCAGGGCCTCGGCCCGCCGCGGATCGGCGACGCACTCCGCCACGTCTCCCGGCCGCCGTCCGACGATCTCGCACGGGATCTCCCGCCCCGAGGCCCGGCCGAAGGCGGCGACCGCCTCCAGCACGCTGTAGCCGCGGCCGCAGCCGAGGTTGAGCGGCAGGTTCCGGCCGCGACCCTCGCCCTGCATCAGGTACTCGAGCGCCGCGAGATGTCCGCGCGCCAGGTCGACGACGTGGATGTAGTCGCGCACGCCGGTCCCGTCCGGCGTCGGGTAGTCGTTGCCGAAGACGCGCAGCTGCGCGCGCCGGCCCGCCGCGGTCTGGGCGATGAACGGGAAGAGGTTGTTCGGCACCCCCCGGGGGTTCTCGCCGATCTGCCCCGAGGCATGGGCGCCGACCGGGTTGAAATAGCGCAGCGACATCGACGCGAAGTCCGGCCACGCCACCGCGAGGTCGTCGAGCAGCGCCTCGGTGAACAGCTTCGTCCGGCCATAGGGGCTGGTCGCCCGGATCGGTGCGTCCTCGGGGATCGGATTGCGCTCGGGCGTGCCGTAGACGGTGGCGGACGAGGAGAACACCAGCCGCTGCACGTTGTGCCGTTGCATGGCGGCGAGCAGCGCCGTCGCGCCGCCGAAATTCACGTCATAGTAGGCGAGCGGAAGCTCCACCAACTCGCCGACCGCCTTGAGGCCGGCGAGATGGACCACCGCGTCGGGTCGGTGATCGCGGAAGATCCCGTCGAGCAGCGCGGCATCCCGGATGTCGCCGGCCACGACCGCCGCCTCGCCCAGACCGAGCGTGGCGATCCTCGACGGCACACCGGAGTCCGCGTTGGAAAAGTCGTCGAGGATGACCACCTGCCAGCCGGCGCCGAGCAGCTCGGCGACCACATGCGATCCGATATACCCGGCACCGCCGGTTGCAAGAACGGTCGGCATCGCACCTCACTCGGCAAATAAAGGAGCGCGCACCCTCGCGGATGCGCGCTCCAATCGTTAGCCGAACCGGCCACGTCGGGGAAGTCCCAACTCCGGGGCCGAGGCGGACGTCAGGGCTGCTTCGGCGCTTCGGGGGCGGCGCCGGGAGCCGGAGCCGCGGGCTCGGCGGGCGCCGGGGCCATCGTCGCCGGCGGAGTCGCGGGGGCCGGATCCGGAGCGGGTGCCGGCGCGGGAGCCGGGGCCGGGGCGGGCGCGGGAGCCGGGGCGGCGGGAGCCGGAGCCGGCGCGGTCGCTGGCGGCGGCGGGGGCGGCGCGTGCCGCGAGCCCATGAAGAAATAGATCCCAAGGACGACGACGATCACGCCGACGACCCAGTGCCACGTTTTCATGCGGTTTCCTCCACCGAAGGTTGAGGGGCGACGTACCCCCGCGCACCGGGCAACGGCCAACCCGGGTCGCGGGTTGCAGAGTGTGCAGTCGTTCTCCCCTCGGCAAGCCGGAAACGACAGCGACGGGCCGGACTTTGCGCAGCAGATCCCGGCGCGGATCTTCACTTGTGCCGCGAAGTGCCCTATTGTCCCGCACCCGGGCCGGGGCGGCTGCTCCGGCTTCCTCATCCTTTGCAACGATCAGAAGGACGGCACGACCATAGCCCGCAGACCGCACAACGCGCCCCCGACGCGCGACACCGGCCCCCGCGTCAACGAGCGCATCCGCGCGCCGGAGATCCGTCTCATCGGCGCGGACGGCGAGAACATTGGCGTCATCACGCCCGACCGGGCCATGACGCTGGCCGAAGAGGCCGGCCTCGATCTCGTGGAGATCTCGCCGAACGCCACGCCCCCGGTGGCCAAGATCATGGATTTCGGAAAGTACAAGTACGAAACCCAGAAGAAGGAATCCGAGGCGCGGAAGAAGCAGAAGGTCATCGAGATCAAGGAGATCAAGTTCCGCCCCAACACCGACACGCACGACTACGAAGTCAAGATGCGCTCGGTGATGAAGTTCCTGGAGGGCGGCGACAAGGTCAAGGTCACCCTGCGTTTCCGGGGCCGCGAGATGGCGCATGCCGAGCTGGGCCGCAAGCTGCTGGAGCGGGTGGCCGAGGACGTGACCGAGCTTGGCAAGATCGAGGCGATCCCGCGACTCGAGGGCCGGCAGATGGTCATGATGATCAACCCGGTGAAGCACTGACCCCAGCCGCCGGGGGGATGATGCCGCCCGCGCCCGCAGTGGCGGGGCGGCGGCGCTGACACGCGGCTCGGGGAGGATCCGCGGTATCATGACGATTCTCACGCCCTCCGCCGAGTCCCTCGGCGCGCGCCTGCTGCGCTTCTGGCTGGCCCTGTTCCGGCTGTCGTGGCCGGTGGTGCTGAACCGTGCCGGGCTCGTGCTGATGGGCGTGGTGAGCGTCGTCATGGTCGGCCGCTACGACACCGGGGCGCTCGCGGGGTTTGCACTCGGCAACGCGGTGGTGATGCCGCTGCTCGTCGCCGGCATCGGCTGCCTTGTCGGCGTGATCGCCGTGACCGCGCGTGAGCACGGCGGCGGCGGTGCCGGAACGGCGGAGGTGGCGCTGCGCGGGCTGCACTGGTCGGTCGCGGTCGGTGTCGCCGGCAGTCTGGCGGCGCTGTTCGCCGGCCCGATCCTCGGACTGATCGGGCAGGAGCCGGCGCTGGTCAGTGCCGGGGCGCGGGTCGCGGTGTTCCTTGCGCCCGGCGTGCTGCTGCACCTCGTCTTCGTCGCCGCGAGCTTCTGGCTCGAAGGCACCGGGCGCACCCGGCCGGGGCTGGTCGCCATGGCCGGGGCCAATGTGGTCAACCTCGGGCTCAGCTGGATCCTGATCGGTGGCCGGCTCGGGGCGCCCGAGATGGGCGCCGCCGGTGCGGCCCTCGCCACCACCCTTGCGCGCGCGGTGATGATCGTGGGCTTCATCGGCTGGCTGCTGCGCCTGCCGGAGTTCGCGCCGTTCCGTGGCCGGTTCCGGCTGTGGGGGCCGGGCGGCTGGGCGGCGGGCGTGGAGATGCGGCGGATCGGCGTCGCTGGCGGGGCCTCGTATTTCCTCGAGACCATGGCTTTTGCGACCATGGCGCAGGCGGCGGGCCTGCTTGGCGAGACGCCGCTCGCGGCCTATTCGATCCTGCACAACATCGAGACGACCGTCTTCATGGTAGCGCTCGGCCTCTCGGTCGGCACCGCGGTGCGGATCGGGCAGGCGGCCGGGGCCGGCGATCGGCCGGCGGCGGGCTTCGCGGGCTTTGCCGGCGCGTCGGCGGCGATCGCGCTTGCGGCGGTGATTGGCATCGTCCTCTTCGCCGCCGCGCCGTCGGTCGTCGGATTCTACAGCTCCGACCCCACGCTCATCGCCCGCGCCGCGCCGATCATGGCGATCCTCGCCCTGTCGATGACCTTCGATGCGGGGCAGGTAGCGTTCGGCCAGGCGACGCGCGCGCTCGGCGACGGCTGGGGCACGACGCTCTGCTACGTCGGCGCGTTCTGGGGGGTGATGGTGCCGCTCGGGCTCGGTCTCGCGTTCTGGACGCCGCTGGCGGAGAGCGGGCTTTTCATCGGCACAGCCGCCGGCTGCATCGCCGCCGCCGGCCTGCTCGGCCTGCGCTTCCGTCATCTGCTGACCCGGGTCTGACCGCATGGCAAGCGAACGCAACCGGGTCGTCGATTTCCTGACGTGGCTGCCGCAGGGCGCCGTGCTCACGCTCCTGCGGGCACTGCCGTACCGCGCGCGGCTTGCCACCGGCTCGGCGCTGCTCCGGACGGCCGTCGCCTGCTCCGCCGGGCTCCGGCGCCGCGTCGACCGCAACCTCGCTTTCATCTTCCCGGAGAAGTCCGAGGCCGAGCGCACCGCGATCCGCTGGCAGACCGCCGACACCTTCGGGCGCAGCTTCACCGAGACCTTCACCGCCCGGGCCTTCCAGGCGCGGGCCCCGTGGACCGAGCCCGCGGGGCCCGGCTGGCCGGCGCTGCAGGCGGCGCTGGCCGAGGGCAAGGGCGCGCTGCTCGTCGGCGGTCACTTCGGCCAGTGGGAAGCGGTGCGCGGCGCGCTCAAGGCGCGCGGCATCGAGGTCGGCGCGCTCTATCGCCCGCTCAACAACCCGTGGGTGCAGCAGGTCTATCTGGGCAACATGAGCACCCACGGTTCGCCGATGCTGCCGCGCGGCCGCGAGGGGATGAAGGACCTGATCCGTCACCTGAAGCGGGGCGGCGTGGTCGCGGTGCTGCTCGACCAGTACGTCCTCGACGGCGACATGGTGGAGTTTGTCGGCCAACCCGCGCCGACCGGCACGGCGGTGGCGGCGTTGGCCGCGCGCTACAACGTGCCGATGATCCCGGCCTACGGCACGCGCCAGCCGGACGGCGTGACGATCGCCATCGACTTCGAGGTGCCGCTCGATCCCGGCACGCCCGAGGCGATGACGCAGGCGGCGGCGGACAGTCTCTCGGCACGCATCCGAGAGCATCCGGGGCAATACTACTGGTTTCACCGCCGCTGGAAAAAGAAACTCTGATGCGATTTTCCGGTCGAGCCTTTAGCCGGGGCATGCCGGCTACGAGGGACTGCTGTCTGAACTCGGACGCATCCCTCAGCGATCGGACGAGAAAAGAATGGCCTACTACGACGGTTCAAGCGCCGTGATAACCGGAACGACCGACGCGGATATCGCAGATCTCACCGCAACGGTGCCTATACGCTCGACACCGTTAATCTTGACGCTGGCGCGGACGATTTGTATCTCGGGAATGGGTTTCTCTCCGTTTATATTACCAACGGATCATTTTGTGGCGGGGCTGGTGTAGATAGCCTTCATGTGATCGGATCGTATCAAATAAATGTACATATGTATTGGGGAATTTTTCGAGATCCTGGAATGTATTGTTGAGTATTATTAAGGATATTGAGAATATCTATGGTCCGTCAGGCGCCGATGTCATTGTCGGCGACTCCAATAACAATCTGATCAGGCGGGATGGACGGAGCCGACACGCTGGCGGGCGGCGCGGGCGGCGACAAGATGTTCGGTGGTGCCGACGACGATACGTTCGTCTACGCCGACGCGACCGACAGCCGCGTGTGGACGCAGCGCGACACGATCGCCGATTTCCAGAGCGGCGACACGATCGACCTTTCGGCGATCGACACCGATGCGGGCACGACGGAGGACCAGGCGTTCCATTTCCTCGGCGATCGCGGCGCCTTCGACGGGCTGGCCGGCGCGCTTCGCTACGACGTGACCGCGCATGGCGTCACGGTGCTCGCCGACGTGGATGGCGACCGGACGATCGACTTCGCGATCGACGTGACAGGGGTCAACAGCCTGGGCGCCGGCGACTTCGTCCCGTGACGGCACGCGGCTCGCTCAGAGCCGCGATGTCCGCTCGGCGAACGCAGCGAAGCCTGCGATGAAACCGGCGAGGCGACTGCGGGTCGTCTCGTCGGCCAGGGCGCCGTCGGCGAAGATCTTGCCGGCGCCCGAGACCTGCAGACGGCCGCCGAACCACGGGTTCGTGCCGAGGGTGCGCAGGACCGGCAGCCACGCGGCCTGCGCGAGGATCGTGCCGAAGCCGCCGGGCGAGGCGCCGATCACCGCCACCGGCAGGGCGCCGAACACCCGGGCGCTGTCGTCGGACGGCCGGCTCAGCCAGTCGACCTCGTTCTTGAACACGCCGGGGATGCCGTTGTTGTACTCGGGCGTCACCAGCAGCAGGCCGTCCGACGCGACGATCGCGGCCTTCAGCCGGGTGACCGCTTCCGGGATGCCGTCGGCGGCTTCGAGATCGGCGTCATAGAGCGGAATGCCGTGCAGCGTCTCCACAACCAGCGTAGTGCCTTCGGGCGCGACCTCGGCCGCGGCGCGGAGCAGGGCGGTGTTGAACGAGCCGCGGCGCAGGCTGCCCGAGATCCCCAGCAGTTTCGCCATCTTTCCCCCTCGCCGGTTTCCGGGTTGCCAGCTCGCGGTGGGCGACCCATCCTGACCGCGAAATCCGACAGAGGACAAGCGTCCGCCATGAAGGTCACGATCGACATCGACTGCACGCCGGACGAGGCCCGGACTTTTCTCGGGCTGCCCGACGTCAAGCCGATGCAGGAGCAGATGATGCAGGAGCTGCAGGACCGGATGCTCGCCACCGTCCGTTCCATGTCGCCCGACGAGATGATGAAGGCCTGGCTGCCTGACGGCATGGCCGGTCTCGAGCAGATGCAGCAGTTTTTCGGCCGGATGGCCTCCGGCAAGGGCTGAGACCGCGCGCGAGAACACGGCTCCGGGTCCGCGCGTTCGACCGCTGCCGGGGGGCAGGCACGCTTGCCGCACTTTGGGCGGCAGTGGTCGCGCGCGGGTGGCTCGGGATCAAGGTGCTGGTCGAGGCGGCGGCCCGGCTGCGGGACACGCCGGCGATCAGCCGGTCGTCCTGCATCCACCCCGCGGTGCTGTCGCTGGCCGGGATCGCGCCCGAGAAGCGGGCCGAGTGGCGCGTCGGGGTGCGCCCCGCCGGTCCGGGCCGGCTGCGCAGCGTCGAGCGCCGTCTGCTCGGCTTTCTCGCTGCGGTGGCATGAGTGCGGCCGCTTCGCGCGAAAAGCGAAGACGGGGCGGAACGATCCGTCATGCGCGGCGTTTATCGGGTCTCACTGTCCCTCGAACTTGCGGCCGGCGCCATCGCGTCGGCCGCTTTTTCTTGGCGGACATTGCCGTGAGAACGACGTATTCTCGTATGAGTTGAAGTCGAAGACATACCCGCAAGATATTATACCAGCGCGCATAGGTCCTGACTCACGCGGGGGATTCCCCTGAGGGCGTTGTCGTGATTCATCATGGAGAACGAAGGGGTTTTCCATGGCGGCAGCGATCGGGCTTCGGGGTGATCTGGATGGTGACGATCTTCGCCGGCTGGCGCGGGACAGCCGGGATGCGAAGCAGGTGCGTCGGCTGCTGGCGCTGGCGGTGATCGCGGAGGGCGGCACGCGGACGGAGGCGGCGCGGGTCGGCGGGGTCGGGCTGCAGATCGTGCGGGACTGGGTGCTGCGGTTCAACGCGGAAGGCCCGTCGGGGCTGATCGACCGGCATGCCCCCGGCAAGGCGCCGACACTGACGGCAGAGCATCGGGCGGCGCTGGCGCAGGTGGTGGAGGCGGGACCTGAGCCCTGGCGCGACGGGGTGGTGCGCTGGCGGCGGATCGACCTGGTGCAGTGGCTCTGGGAGGCGTTCCGGGTGTCGGTGAGCGAGGCGACGGTGGGACGGGAACTCCGGGCGCTCGGCTTCCGCAAGCTTTCGGCGCGGCCGCGGCACTACGCCCAGGATCCGGAGGCGGCGGCGGCTTTCAAAAAAGTCTCCCGGAGCGCGTGGCGGAGGTCCGCGCCGCGCATCCCGGCAAGCGCATAGAACTCTGGTTCCAGGACGAAGCGCGGATCGGGCAGAAGAACAAGCTCACCCGAAGATGGGCGCGGCGGGGCGCCCGACCGCGGGCGCCGCACGACCAGCGCACCGCCTGGGCCTACATCTTCGGCGCGATCTGCCCGGCCGAGGGCAAGGGCGCCGGCATCGTCATGCCGTTCTGCGACACGCCGGCGATGCAGACGCACCTCGCGGAGATCAGCACCGCGGTGGCGCCGGGCGCCCACGCCATCCTCATCCTCGACCAGGCCGGCTGGCACCTCGCCCGCGCCCTCATCGTGCCGAAGAACATCACCATCCTGCCGCTGCCGCCCCGCTCGCCCGAGCTGAACCCGGTCGAGAACATCTGGCAGTTCATGCGCGACAACTGGCTCTCGAACCGGGTCTTCAAGGGCTACGACGACATCGTCGCCCACTGCTGCGCCGCTTGGAACGACCTCGTCGACCAACCCTGGCGCATCCGATCCATCGGCCGTCGGGACTGGGCGCAAGGGTTCTGATCAATGCGGGTTGGTATTAGTATCGCGGAAGTTATTATGTCTGGCTTGGTTCAGCGCAGATCAGCCGGCGAGCCGTTCCGCGAGGTAGCGTGAGAAGTCGTAGAGCGGCCGCTCCAGATGGCTCATCGGGCCGGCGGCGGCCAGAGGCGAGGAGACGCCGCGGAACACCCGCTCGGTGCAGCCCTTGTCCTCCTCGTTCACCTCGTCGAGCAGGCGCTTCGTCGCCGCCATGTGCGCCTCGTGCTCCGGGTCGGCGAGGAAGTCGGGCGAGAGGCCGCCGCCGAAGGTGATGTGGACCTTGCCCGGGCCCCTCGGGTGCAGCGAGAGATACCAGAAGTACCCCGGGGTCAGCGTGATCATCAGCGACGGGTAGACCGCGAAGACCGCGGTCTTGAGCCGCCACTCGCCTTCAAGCGTCGTGTTGGTCCGATGCGCCACCGACAGGGTGAACGACGGGTCCTTGGTGATGAAGTGGATGTTGTAGGCCGGGGCCCCCTCCGGCATCTCGGCGTCGGCGATCGAGGAGACGCCGCCGATCGTGGCCGCGTGGCACGCCGGCAGGTGGTAGCTCTCCATGAAGTTCTCGGCGAGCACCTTCCAGTTGGTGTCCCAGACGTGTTCCTCGCGGAACAGCTCGGTATAGGTCTCCATCCCGAACGGTGCGATTTCGGCCGCGAGCCCGGCCAGCGTTTCGGCGACCGGCGGGGCGTCGGGATTGAGCGTGATGAAGATCCAGCCGAGCCAGACCTCGGAGCGGATCTGCGGCAGGCGCATGTCCTCCGCGTGGAAGCACTGGTTCTTGTCCATGTAGGACGCATTCTTCAGCCGGCCGTCGAGATCGTACATCCAGGCGTGATAGGGGCAGGTGATGACCTTGCGGCGGCCGGTTCCGGTCAGCAGCGTCGACATGCGGTGCAGGCAGACGTTCGACATGGCACGGATTTGCCCGGCGTTGTCGCGCAGCACGATCACCGGCTGTCCGGCGAGGTCGTAGGTGAGGTAGTCGCCGGTCTTCTTCAGCGATTCCGCCCGGCCGACGCAGAGCCAGTCGCGGGCGAAGATCCGGTCGATCTCGGCGCGGGTGACGGCTTCGGAGGTGTAGATCGCGGGCGGCATCGCCGTCGCCTGGTCGAACGGACGCGCGGCCGTCGCCTGCAACGCGGCGATGGGGTCGATCTGGTCCATCCGGGTCATGGTGGCTCTCCGCTGCCTCTGGCCCCGACGGGGCGTCGACGAAAGATCGGTGCTCGGACGAGGGGAGTCGAGAGGTTTCGTGCGCCCGCGCAGGCAGGATGCTGCACCGGCGGCATCGGGCCAAGCATGACCTCGCGAAGTGCTGCGTCGGAAAATCCGACGATCGGCGCGCGCCAGCGGGGCGTTCGGCGTTGCCTCCGGCCGTCGGGTCGGCCATCTGGGGACCGTCGGCAGGAGGGCGGAATGGTACGGGTTGCGGTTTTCGATCTCGACGGGACGCTCGCCGACACCGGGGCAGACCTGATCGCGGCCGCGAATGTGGCGCTGGGGGCGCCGCTGCTCGATCCGCTGCGCGACCGGGCGACGGCCTTTGCCGGCGGGAGGGCCATGCTGCGCGCCGGGCTCGGGCCGGGGCGGGAGGACGAGGTGGAGCGCCTCTATCCGGTGCTGCTCGACGCCTACGCGCAGGCGCTCGCGGTGGAGACGCGGCTCTACGACGGGGCGGAGGCGGCGCTCGACCGGCTGGAGGCGGAGGGCTGGCGGCTCGCGATCTGCACCAACAAGCCCGAAGGGCTGGCACGGTCGCTGCTCGACGCGCTGGGCGTGCTCGGGCGGTTTCCGGTCCTGCTCGGCGCGGACACGCTGGCGTGGAAGAAGCCCGATCCGCGGCATCTGCTGGAGGCGGTGACGCGCTCCGGCGGGACGCGCGCGCGGGCGGCGCTGGTCGGTGATACCGTGACGGATCGTGAGGCGGCGCGCGCCGCCTTTGTGCCCTGCGTGCTGGTGGGGTTCGGGCCGGGCGAGGTGGCGTCACTGGAGGCCGAGGCGGTCATCGGGCATTTCGATGAACTGCCGGCGGTGCTGGAGCGGCTGGTGCCGGGGGCGTGAGGGGAATTAGTCTGGATCGGGTGCGGCTATCAGATTTTCTGCCCGGGCAGTGGAGCACTAGGTCAGGATTGCTCCGACGGATTGCAGTCCGTCGCATTTGACCGCTCTGCGCCCTTCAAAGGATGCCGAGCCGTAGCCCTAGACGTACACTCTGACCATACGCTGGAAGAGCCGAGAGAGCGGAAAGATCTTTGGAAAATGGATTGAGAGCGCGCAGATGACAGGTATTTTTATCGTCGAGGGTAGTTTCTACATTCCGTAGAAATCTTGACGATGGGGTGCCAGCCGACGCATGGCCCCCCACACCCTCACCGCCTCGGCGCGCTGAGGTTGCCGCCGTCGATGCGGCGGAGCGATATCTCGAGGCGGGCCTCGGCGGCGTGGATCTCGCGGAGCGCGTGGCGGGTGTAGAACATGTGCGCGGCGGCGGCTTCTCCGGCTGCCTCCGGATCGCGCGCGAGGATCGCCTCGACGATGTCGCGGTGCTGGTCGCGCAGCACGTCGCGCACCTCGGGGCGGGAATAGAGCCGGTCTCGGTTGTAGAAGACGCCCGTCCGCAGCATCCCGGCAAGTGCGCGCATGATCTGCAGCAGCACGATGTTGTGGCTCGACTCGTAGACCGTGACGTGCAGGTCGACGTCGGCCTCGGCCTCGAGGGCCGCGTCGGCCGGGGCGTGGGCGCGGTCGATGCGCTCCATGCACGCGGTCAGGGCGGCGCGGTCCACGTCGTTCCCACGCTCGGCGGCCAGCGCGGCGGCCATGCGCTCGACGGTGGCGCGGAACTCCAGGTAGTCGTCGATCGTCTCTATCGGCCGCTCGCTCATCAGCGTGATCAGCGGGTCGGTGATCGAGGTGCCGAGCGGCGCGACCACGGTGGCGCCGCCTGCATGGCTTTCCAGCAGGCCCTTTTCCTCGAGCAGCTTGATGCCCTGGCGCAGCGTGGGGCGCGATACGCTGAGCCGGGTGGCCAGCTCGCGCTCGGCCAGCAGTTGCACGCCCGGGCGGAGCGAGCCCTCGCGGATCAGATCTTCCATGTGGCGAGCCACCTGCTCCGCGGCGCTCCCGCCCTTGATCTCTGTCACCGTCGCCGCTCCCTTCCTCATCAGTGGAAAGGCAAGCTACCAGATCGGACCGTGACGGAAAGATGAATTTATTGTTGTGTAAATTTGGTAAAAATGTTTTACCATGTGATTCACTCCGGCGCTGAGTCTTGACCGGGGATGAGGGGGAGATCGCGGCCGTGAGGGTCGCCGGCGCAACCGGCCACTCGGGCGCGAGGTTCCTGAAAGTCGACTATCGAACGCTCCGGGCCCGCAAGAAGGTCCGGGACGGCTTTCCGCGATCTTTGGGGGACAGTCCCGACATGATATGGTCTCAAGTCTACAATCCGCTCGGCAGCATGGCGCTGTCGACGATACTGGCGGCACTGCCGATCGTCGCGCTGCTCGGCGGCATCGGCATCCTCGGCATGAAGGCGCACAAGGCCGCGCTCCTTGCGCTCCTCGTCGCCATCGCCGTCGCCGTCGCCGGCTTCGGCATGCCGGCGAAGATGGCGGCCGCGTCCGCGGCCTACGGTGCGGCGTTCGGCCTGATGCCGATCGGCTGGATCATCCTGAACGTGATCTTTCTCTACCGGCTGACCGAGCAGACGGGGCAGTTCGACATCCTGCGCGACTCCATCGCGGGGCTGACCCCCGACCGGCGGTTGCAGCTCCTGTTCATCGCCTTCTGCTTCGGCGCGTTCTTCGAGGGTGCGGCCGGCTTCGGCACGCCGGTTGCGGTGACGGCGGCCATGCTGATCGGCCTCGGCTTCGCGCCGCTCGCGGCCGCCGGCCTGTCGCTCATCGCCAACACCGCCCCGGTGGCGTTCGGTGCGCTCGGTGCGCCGGTGATCGCACTCTCGGCGGTGACGGGGCTCGACCTGCTGCAGCTCTCGGGGATGATCGGGCGGCAGCTGCCGTTCTTCTCGCTCATCGTGCCGTTCTGGCTGGTCTGGGCGTTTGCCGGACGGCGCGGCATGATGGAAGTCTGGCCGGCGCTGCTGGTCGCGGGTGTGGCGTTCGCGGTGCCGCAGTATCTCGTCTCGAACTTCCACGGGCCGTGGCTCGTCGACGTGGTGGCCGCGCTGGTCTCGATGGGCTGCCTTGCCGCGTTCCTGCGGGTGTGGAAGCCGAAGCGGATCTGGACGAAGACCGGCCTGGACGACGCCGAGGCGCCGCCGGTCGAGGCCAAGCACAGCCATTCGAGCGGCACGGTCTTCCGCGCCTGGCTGCCGTGGATCATCCTGTCGATCTTCGTGTTCGCCTGGGGGACGCCGCAGATCAAGGTGTGGCTCGACTCGATCTACATCTGGAAGATCAGCGTGCCCGGCCTCGACCAGCTGGTGCAGAAGGTGCCGCCGGTGGTTGCCGCGCCGCACGCCGAGGCCGCGGTCTATTCCTTCAACATCCTGTCGATGACCGGGACGGGCATCCTGCTCTCGGCGATCATCTCGGGCCTCATCCTCGGGTTCAGCCCGGTGAAGCTGGTGCGGGAGTACTTCCAGACCGCCTACGTGGTGCGCTTCTCGCTGCTCACGATCGCCGCGATGCTGGCGCTCGGCTACGTCACCCGCTACTCGGGCACGGATGCGACGCTCGGCCTCGCCTTCGCGCAGACCGGCTGGATCTATCCGTTCTTCGGCACGCTGCTCGGCTGGATGGGCGTGGCGGTGACGGGCTCCGACACGGCGTCGAACGTGCTGTTCGGCGGCCTGCAGAAGATCACGGCGCAGCAGTTGGGGCTGAACCCGATCCTGATGGCGGCGTCGAACTCGTCGGGCGGCGTGATGGGCAAGATGATCGACGCGCAGTCGATCGTCGTCGCCTCGACCGCGACCAAGTGGTACGGGCAGGAGAAGGCGATCCTGCGCTATGTGTTCTTCCACTCGATCGCGCTTGCCTGCCTCGTCGGCGTCCTGGTGATGGCGCAGGCCTACGTCGATCCGTTCACGCGGATGGTGCCGGCCGAAGTCATCACAACGACGCCGTAAGGCGCGAGACGGGGGCCGTCCGTGGCCCCCGTCGTTCGAGGGGGGAAATGATGCGACAGTCTGTTGACCGAAGCGCGCTTGCGCGCGAGTCCTGCCCCGACAAGCAGACGCGCTGCGTGCGCCGGGGCGACGGCAGGGAGCGCGGGGACGCGCGTGAGCCGTCGGAGGGAGAGATTTCTGCGGACGGGCGCCGATCCGTCCGGGGGCGGCCCGGTGAGCGTGGACGAATTCGTCATTCGCACCATGCCTTTGGCGCCGAGGCTTCGGGCATCGGTTGGTTGGGGGGCGTCGTCTGATGGCTGACCTCCTCGGCCAGCTCGCCGCCATCGTCGGCAAGGGTCACGTGCTGACCGGCGACCGCGACACCCGGCCCTACGCCAAGGGCTTCCGCTATGGCGAGGGGCGCGTGCTCGCCGTCGTCCGGCCCGGCAGCCTCGTCGAGCAGTGGCGCGTGCTCAACGCCTGCGTCGCCGCGGGCAGGATCGTCATCTTCCAGGCGGCGAACACCGGGCTCACCGGCGGCTCGACGCCCTGGGGCGAGTACGACCGCGAGGTGGTGGTGGTGAGCCTGCGGCGGCTCCGGCGCATCCACCTGATCGGCGGCGGCCGGCAGGTGGTCTGCCTGCCCGGCGCGACGCTCGACCTGCTGGAGAAGGCGCTGCGGCCGATGGGGCGCGAGCCGCATTCGGTGATCGGTTCGTCCTGCATCGGCGCGTCGGTGCTGGGCGGCATCTGCAACAACTCCGGCGGCGCGCTGATCCGGCGCGGGCCGGCGTTCACCGAGATGGCGCTCTACGCGCAGGTGACGGAAAGCGGCGAGGTCGAGCTCGTCAACCACCTCGGCATCGCCCTCGGCAACGACCCCGAGGAGATCCTCGGCAGGATCGAAGCGGGCAGCTTCGACGACTCCGCGGTCGCCTGGGACACCGGACGGGCGGCGTCGGACCCGGACTATGGCCGCCATGTCCGCGAGGTCGACGCGCCGACGCCGGCGCGGTTCAACGCCGATCCGCGGCGGCTCAAGGAAGCGTCCGGCTGCGCCGGCAAGCTCGCGGTCTTTGCCGTGCGCCTCGACACCTTCGAGGCGGAGAGCGCGACCAGGGTGTTCTACGTCGGTACCAACGACACCGCCGAGCTGACGGCGATCCGCCGGCACATGCTGAGCGCGTTCCAGAGCCTGCCGATCGCCGGAGAGTACATCCACCGCGACGCCTACGATATCGCCGCGGTCTACGGGAAGGACACGTTCCTGACGATCCGCCGGCTCGGCACCGACCGGATGCCGCAGGTGTTCGCGACCAAGGCGCGCGTCGACGCCGTGGCCGAGCGCGTCGGCTTCCGGCCCGGCCTCGCCGACCGGATCGCGCAGGCGGCGAGCCGGTTCTTTCCGCAGCACCTGCCGAAGCGGATGAACGACTGGCGCGACCGCTACGAGCACCACCTGCTGATCCGGATGGGTGCGGACGGCATCGACGAGGCGCGTGCCTATCTCGGCTCGATCTTTCCGAGCGCGGCCGGCGATTTCTTCGAGTGCACCCCAGAGGAGGGGACGGCCGCGTTCCTGCACCGCTTTGCGGTGGCGGGCGCGGCGATCAGGTATCGCGAGGTGCATCCCGACACGGTGGAGGACATCGTGGCGCTCGACATCGCGCTCCGGCGCAACGATGCCGACTGGTTCGAGCGGCTGCCGCCGGAAATCGAGAGCCAGATCGAGCGCAAGCTCTACTACGGCCACTTCTTCTGCCACGTGTTCCATCAGGACTACGTGGCCAGGAAGGGCGTCGACACCCTCGCGCTCGAACATGCCATGTGGCATCTGCTCGACGCGCGCGGCGCCGAATACCCGGCGGAGCACAACGTCGGGCATCTCTACCCGGCCAAGCCCGCGCTCGCCGGTTTCTATCGCTCCATCGACCCGACCAATGCCCTGAATCCGGGGATCGGCCACACTTCCAAGTGCGCCCACTGGCGCTGAACGAGGGGACCATGCTGCAGAACGCCCTGACGATCGCCGACCTGAAGGAGATGGCGCGGCGGCGCGTGCCGAAGATGTTCTTCGACTACGCCGACTCCGGCGCCTGGACCGAGGGCACCTATCGCTCGAACGAGGCGGATTTCGCCGACATCCTGCTGCGCCAGCGGGTGCTGGTCGACATGACCGACCGCAGCCTTGCCTCCGAGATGGTCGGGGAGCCGGTGTCGATGCCGGTGGCGCTGGCGCCGACCGGCCTCACCGGCATGCAGCACGCGGACGGCGAGATCCTCGCGGCGCAGGCGGCCGAGGCGGCGGGCGTGCCCTTCACCCTCTCCACCATGTCGATCTGCTCGATCGAGGACATCGCGGCGAACACCACGAAGCCGTTCTGGTTCCAGCTCTACGTGATGAGGGACCGGGCGTTCATCGAGAGCCTGATCGGCCGGGCCAAGACTGCCGGCTGCTCGGCGCTGGTGCTGACGCTCGACCTGCAGATCCTCGGGCAGCGGCACAAGGACCTCAGGAACGGCCTCTCCGCCCCGCCGAAGTTCACGCCGAAGCATGTCTGGCAGATGGCGACCCGGCCGTTCTGGTGCCTCGAGATGCTGCAGACCAAGCGGCGGACCTTTGGCAACATCGTCGGTCATGCCTCGAATGTCGGGGACCTGTCGTCGCTGTCGTCCTGGACGGCGGAGCAGTTCGACCCGCGCCTGTCGTGGGAAGACGTCGCGTGGATCAAGAGCCTCTGGGGCGGCAAGCTGATCCTGAAGGGCATCCTCGATCCCGAGGACGCGAAGATGGCGATCGGCACCGGGGCGGACGCGATCGTCGTGTCGAACCACGGCGGGCGGCAGCTCGACGGCGCGCGCTCGTCGATCTCGGCGCTGCCGGGCATCGTCGCGGCGGTCGACGGACAGATCGAGGTGCATCTCGACGGCGGCATCCGCTCGGGGCAGGACGTGCTGAAGGCGGTGGCGCTGGGTGCGACGGGCACCTACATCGGGCGGCCGTTCCTCTATGGGCTCGGCGCCGGCGGGCGCGAGGGGGTGGCGCGGGTGCTGGAGATCATCCGCCGCGAACTCGACATCACCATGGCGCTCTGCGGCCGGCGCGACATCCGGACGATCGGCCCGGACATCCTCGACCGCGCGCCGCGGCTGGACGAGCTGCGGGCCTGAAGGCCGACGCCCACCTCCCGCAGGGGGTGGCCGCTGGCCGGCTCACGGCCACACGATGCGCGCGGATCGCGCGCATCGTTTCCATTTCCGATCTTCCGGCCGTTGCCGGAAGACGACCGCTCTCCAGGTTCGAGGCCGTTTGATAACCCTGGGGGAAAGGGCGCGGCAGCGGGGTTAGGCGCCGACTGGTTTCGTGTCGGCCGGGCCGCGGTGGCGGGTTCGTCTCTTGTTAAGGATCGCTCGCCATGGTGGCGGCGCCGATGCGAGGAGACCGAGCCAGATGCCCGCAGCCAGAACCATCGCCGCCCTGGTGGTTGATGACCAGCATTCAATGCGGGCAATGGCGCGCCTCGTCCTGAAGGAAATCGGCGTTATTGATGTCGCGGTGGCCGCAAGCGCCGATGCCGCCTTCGAGCAGATGCTGGGCCGGCGCTTCGACGTCGTGATCTCCGATCTCAACATGCCGGGCACCAACGGCGCCGAGCTGGCCGAGCGGATCAAGGCGCACCCGGAGTTGCGCAGCGTGCCGGTGTTTCTCGCCACATCGAACGCCTACCGCGACCAGGCGGGCACGGCGGTCGACCGCTTCGTGGCCAAGCCGTTCGTCGTGGCCGAACTGCGCGACGCCCTCGAGGCGCATCTCGGCGCGCTCAGCTGACCGCCATGGCCGAGCCGCTTTGCCATCGCCTGCCAACGCGGCTGCTGCCGCAGGATGCGGCCGCGTTGCAGGCGAGCCTGCTCGGGCTGCGGGGGCGTCCGGTCACGCTCGATGCCGGCGGCGTGGCACAGCTCTCGACGCCCTGCGTTCAGGTGCTGCTGGCCGCGGCGCGAAGCTGGCGCGAGGACGGGCTCGGGCTGGCGCTCGTGGGACCGTCGGACGAGATGGCGGCGGTGCTCGACCATCTCGCGGTCGATCCCGCCGCGCTGCAGTCTCCGGAGGCATGACATGGGCCGGACGGTGCTGGCGATCGACGACTCCCGGACGATGCGCGAGCTGATTGCCTCGACCCTCGCATCCGCCGGCTATGACGTGCGCCTTGCCAGCGACGGCGAGGACGGGGTGGCGGCGCTGACGTCGCTGTCGCCCGATGTGATCCTGACCGACCTCAACATGCCGCGGCTCGACGGCTTCGGCGTGATCGCCGCGGTGCGGCGCTCCGACGCGCACCGGGCGACGCCGGTGCTGGTGCTGACCACCGAAAGCGCGCCGGACCTGAAGGCGCGGGCCCGGGCGGCCGGGGCGACCGGCTGGATCGTGAAGCCGTTCGACGCCGCCGCGCTGGTGGCGGCGGTGCGGCGGGTAGCGGGCTGACGCCATGGACGCGCTCGACGAGATCCGCGCGCTCTTCCTCGTCGAATGCGAGGAGCATCTCGAGGCGCTGCACGAGGGGTTTGCCGCGCTCCGGCTGAACCCCGGCGACGCCGAGGTGATCGCGACCGTGTTCCGGGCGGTGCATTCGGTCAAGGGCGGTGCCGCGGCCTTCGGGTTGGCCGAGCTGGTCGAGTTTGCCCATGGCTTCGAGAGCCACCTCGACGACCTGCGCGGTGGACGGGTCGCGCTGACGCCAGCGGGGCTGGTCGAGATGGTCGCCTCGGCCGACCGGCTGGCCGATCTGGTTGCCGCTGCGCGCTCTGACGCTGCGTCCGAGCCCGAGCCCGGGTCCGAGCCCGGGTCCGACCAGCCGGGCTGGCTGCGGGTGCGCTTTCGCCCGTACCCGACGCTCTACGAGCGCGGCCACGAGCCCGCCGTGCTGCTGCGCGCGCTCGGCGGACTCGGGCCGATGCGCACGGCATGCAACCTCCGGCTGGTGCCGGGGCTCGAGGACCTCGACCCGGAGAGTGTCTATCTCGCATGGACCGTCGAGATCGCCGCCGCCGGTGGCGAGGCCGCGGTACGCGAGATCTTCGAGTTCGCCGAGGGCGACTGCGAGCTGGTGGTGGAGCCGATCGCCGAGCCGGATGGCAGGCCCGCCGGGAAGGCCGACGCCGCGGTGCCTGCCGCGGTCGCGCCTGCGGCACAGGCGCCCGTTGTGGAGGCGCCCGTCGCATCTCCCGCTGCCGTCGCGGTGCCGGTGGCGCCGGCGGTCCCCGCTGCCACCGGGGTGGCCACGCCCGTCGCCGCCCCGTCGCCGACGGTGCGGGTGGACCTCGCCCGCGTCGACCGGCTCATCAACCTGGTGGGCGAGCTCGTCATCAGCCAGTCGGTGCTGTCGCAGTCGCTGACCGAGGCGGGCGGTGCAGCGGCCGAGGGGCTCGACGCGCTGCGCCACCTGACCCGCGAGATCCAGGAGAGCGTGCTGGCCGTCCGGGCACAGCCGCTGAAGCCGTTGTTCCAGCGCATGGCGCGCGTGGTGCGGGACGCGGCAACCTTGACAGGCAAGACCGTCGAGCTTGTCACCTCGGGCGAGCTGACCGAGGTGGACAAGACGGTGATCGAGCGGCTGGCCGATCCTCTCACCCACATGCTGCGCAACGCCGTCGACCACGGGCTCGAGATGCCGGAAGCGCGGCGTGCGGCCGGCAAGCCCGAGGTCGGCACGGTGCGGCTCGCGGCCGAGCATCGTTCGGGGCGGGTGCTGATCGAGATTGCCGACGACGGCGCCGGCATCGACCGGGCGCGGGTGCGGGCAATTGCCGTCGAGCGCGGCCTCGTCCCGGCGGACGCGGTGCTTGGCGAGGCCGAGATCGACGGGCTTCTGTTCCTCCCGGGCTTTTCTACCGCGCGGCAGGTCTCCGATCTCTCCGGGCGCGGGGTCGGGATGGACGTGGTGAAGGCCTCGATCGCGGCGCTGGGCGGGCGGATCGTCATCGCGTCGACGTCTGGGCGCGGCACGACGTTCTCGATCAGCCTGCCGCTCACCCTCGCCATCCTGGACGGAATGGTGGTGCGTGCGGGCGGCGAGACGCTGGTGGTGCCGCTCGCGGTGATCCTCGAGATGCTGAAGCCCGCGCCGGAGCAGATTCACCGGATCGGCGAGCACGGCCGCGTGGTGCAGGTGCGCGGCGAGTTCCTGCCGGTGATCGACGTGGCCGAGCGGCTGGGCTTCCGCGGCGCATCGACCGCCGGCCCGGGAGTCGTGCTGGTGATCGAAACGAGCGACGGCGAGCGGCGGGCGCTGGCGGTCGATGCCATCGAAGACCAGCGGCAGGTGGTGATGAAGAGCCTCGGCTCCGGCTGGGGCCCGGTCGCGGGCGTCGCGGCTGCGACGATCCTCGGCAACGGCCGGGTGGCGCTGGTGCTCGACACTGACGCCCTGGTGGACGGAACGCAGACCGGCCCGGCGCCCGGAGCGCTGGCGCTGGCAGGTTGAGGGAGGACGAGGATGGAGCCAGCGCGCGAGGAGCCCCCGCGCCGTCGCAGGCGGGCCGGCGACGTGCCGCCGCGGGAGATGGTGTCGTTCCGGCTCGGCGATCAGGACTTCTGCATCGACATCATGAACGTCCGCGAGATTCCGGCGCTGGTCGTCGCCGACCGCCCTGCCGCACGCACCGGCGTACATCGTCGGGCTCGTGAACCTGCGCGGCGCCGTGCTGCCGGTCATCGACCTTGCCCGCCGGCTCGGCCTCGCGGCGAGCGGCGCCGGGCCGGGGGCCGGACCAGCGCCCGGTTCCACTCTGGGGCCGGACCGCAAGGTGGTGATCGTCGCGATGCTCGGCGAGCGGGTGTTCGGTCTGATGGTCGACGCGGTCTCCGATATCCTGAGCGTGCCGGAGGACGCGATGCGCCCGGTGCCGGCGATCGGCGACGTCGCGGATGCCGGGCTCGTCAAGGGGATCGCCGCGTTCGGCGGTCGGATGATCCGCCTGCTCGACCTCGAGCGCGTGCTTGGCCTCGAAACGGGCAGCGCGCAGGCCGACGGCGGCGAGGGGCAGCCGGCGCAGGCCGCGAAGGGCAGGTTTGCGTGAGCAGCATGCCAGGGGCGGGACGGTTCCGCCTCGAACCTGAAGACTTCGTCCGGCTGGCCCGGCTGGTACAGGCCGAGGGCGGCATCAGCCTGCCCGAGGCGAAGGCGGTGCTGGTCCGGACGCGCCTGGTGCGCCGGCTTCGCGCGCTCGGCCTCCGATCGTTCGCGGCCTATGCCGATGTCGTCGAGGGCGCCGGCGACGCCGCGGCGCGGGAACGCGAGGAGATGCTCTCGGCGCTGACCACCAACGTCACCCGGTTTTTTCGCGAACCGCACCACTTCGACACGCTCCGCGAGCGGCTTCTGCCGGCGCTGGCGGCGCGGGCGCGGGCCGGAGGCAGGGTGCGGCTCTGGTCGGCCGGCTGTTCCACGGGCGAGGAGCCGTATTCGCTGGCCCTGACCGTGCTCGAGGCGTTGCCGGAGGCGGCGACGCTCGACGTGCGCATTCTCGCGACCGATCTCGATCGCCGGGTGCTCGCCACCGGCACCGCCGGCCTCTACGCGGCCCGGGCGGCGCAGTCGATCCCGCCGGCATCCCTCGCGCGGCATTTCCGCCGGGTCGCAAGCGAAGACGGGACACGCTATGCCGCGGGGCCGGCGCTTCGCGCGCTGGTCACGTTCCGCCAGCTCAACCTCGCCCGGCCGCTGCCTGTCCGCGGCCATTTCGACGCGATCTTCTGCCGCAACGTCGTCATCTACTTCGACGAGGCGACCGAGCGGCAGGTATGGTGCGGCCTCTCGCAGCGGCTGCTGCCCGGGGGCTGGTTGTTCATCGGGCACTCCGAGCGCATCGACACCGGCGCCTTGCCGGAACTCGAGAGCGACGGCGTGTCGAGTTATCGGAGGGTGGCATGATGCCGGACGACTTCATTCGCACCGGCACGGGCGGCGATGTCAGCGACGCCTTCGTGGCGCTTGCAGCCGAGCTGGCCCGGGCCGAGGCAACGGTCGCCGAGCTGGATGAGCTCGCCGGTGCGCTTGTCGCCGGCGGGGCGGGGGAGACGGCCGCGCTCGGCCTGCAGGGGCTCGACCGGCTGCGCCAGACGCTCGGCGACCTCGCGGCCTACGCCGGATCGCTGGCCGGCAGCGCCACCGGCATCGGCGACCTTGCCCGGGCCCTTGGCACGGTGCGAAGCGGAGATGTCGCCGCCCGGCTGGCCGGCAGCGAGGCGCCTCCCGGCACGGACGAGCTGTGGGACTTCTGATCCCGTGCCACGGCGTTAGTACCTCCTTCATTCTCTCGCCGAATACATGACGCACGTTCCGAAGGGCCAATCCCCGCGCAGCCCGCGCGCCGCTGTCGAAGGGTCGACCATGCGCCGCCTCGCCCAAATTCCGCTGACCGCAAAGCTTTCCGTCATCCTGCTCGCCACCGGCCTGATCGCTGCCGGAGCCGCCACGCTGCTGCCGGGCCGGCTCGTCATGCCGCTGCCGTCGCCCTGGCTGCCGCAGCTTCTCGCCACCGCGATCGCGCTGGTGCCGGGCCTCATTGCCATCCGCTCGGCGGTGCGGCCGCTCGGACGGCTTGCCGACACGATTGGCCGCAACGAAACGGTGACGGTCTCCGACTCCGATCCCGCAGACGAGATCGGCCGCGTCGCCCGCGGTGCGGCCCGCCTGCAGGCCGAGCTTTCCGTCGCGCAGACGACCGCGCGCGACCACGGCGCGGTGCTCGAGGCGATCGGCACCGCGCAGGCGGTGCTCGAGGTCGATCCGACGGGGCGTATCCTCAGGGCGAACAACAACTTCGTGCGCGTGCTCGGCTGGGAGCGCGCCGAGCTGATCGGCCGGCAGCACACCATGCTGCTCGACCCGGCCACCGCCGAATCGCCGGACACGCAGCGCATGTGGGACAAGCTGCGGGGGGGCGAAGGCCGGGTCGGCCTCTTCCGCTTTCTGGCCCGCGGCGGCCGGGCGGTCTACCTCTTCGGCGCCTACGGCCCGGTTCGCGACCCGGAGACCGGCGCGGTGCTGCGCATCGGTCTCGTCGCTTCCGACGTGACGGCCTCCGAGCTGGAACGGCGCGACATGATCGAGCACCGCTCGATGCTGGAGCACGAGCAGCAGCGCGCGGTCGAGGCGCTGACCCGGGCACTGGCGTCTCTCGCCAGCGGCGACCTGTCGGTCCGGCTCGATGCGGCCTTTCCCGAGGACTACGCCGCGCTGCGCGGCGACTTCAACGTGGCGATCGAGAAGCTCGAGGTTGCGCTCGCGGCCGTCACCGCCTCTGCGGAGGGCATCCAGACCTGTGCGGTGCAGGTGAGCCTCGGCGCCGACGAGCTGTCGCAGCGCACCGAGAACCAGGCCGCCGCGCTCGAGGAGACCGCTGCCTCGCTCGAGCAGCTGACCGCGAGCGTCAAGGCGGCCGCGAAGAACGCCGAGCGCGCAAACGTCGACGTCGACGCGGCGCGGCGCAACGCCGAGGCGAGCGGCCGCGTGGTGCGCGATGCGATCAGCGCCATGAGCGAGATCGAGAAGTCCGCCGACCACATCGCCCAGATCATCGGCGTCATCGACGATATCGCCTTCCAGACCAACCTGCTCGCGCTCAATGCCGGTGTCGAGGCCGCCCGGGCCGGCGAGGCGGGCCGCGGCTTCGCTGTCGTCGCCTCCGAGGTGCGCGCGCTGGCACAGCGGTCGTCGGATGCCGCCAAGGAGATCAAGGCGCTGATCTCGACCAGCTCGCAGCACGTCGGCCGCGGGGTCGACCTCGTGCGCGAGACCGGCCGCTCGCTCGAGACGATCGTCGACGCCGTCACGGGCATCACCGGCCTCGTCGCCGAGATCGCCAACTCTTCGCGCGAGCAGTCGGTCGGCCTCTCGGAGATCAACTCTGCCGTCGGCCAGCTCGACCAGGTGACGCAGCAGAACGCGGCGATGGTCGAGGACTCGACCGTGGCAAGCCATGCCATGCGCACTGAGGCGGAGACGCTCGCCCAGCTGGTCGGCCAGTTCCAGGCGCGCCGCGCGCCGCCGCACGAGCCCGTCGCCACCGCACGCCGCACGGCGCCGCTGCGCCTCGCCGCCTCGCGCCGCGCCGCCGCCGCCGCCGCGCCGGCCGACGACGACTGGATCGAGTTCTGACAGCGAACGGGGCGAGGCCCTTATGCCCCCATTCTACCTGCCACCTGGCCGCCTCCGGCCGGTTCGCGTCCTCGTGGTCGACGACTCGCGGGCGATGCGCGCGCTCATCCGCAGCTGCCTCGAGCGCGACGCCGGCATCTACGTGGTTGCCGAGGCCGCAGATCCGTTCGAGGCGCGCGACGCGATCAAGGCCACCACGCCGGACGTCATCCTGCTCGACGTCAACCTGCCGAAGATGGACGGGCTCACCTTTCTCGAGCGCCTGATGCGGCTGCGCCCGATCCCGGTCATCATGGTGTCGAGCGGGGTGGCGGCGGGCACCGCCGCCGCGCTCGCTGCCCTTGAGATCGGCGCCGTCGACTGCGTGGTGAAGCCGTCAGAGGTCGGCAGCGATCCGTTCCCCGACCTCGCCGCGCGAGTCCGCGCGGCGGCACAGGCCCCGGCGGTGGCGCTGGCGGTCCGGTCGCCGGCAGCGCGCACCCCGCGCGCTGCGCCTCTCGCCTACACGCCCGGCGCACGTGTGCTCGGGATTGGCGCCTCGACCGGCGGTGTCGATGCGATCCTGCGGCTGCTTTCGGGCTTTCCGGCCAACTGCCCACCGACTCTCATCACCCAGCACATGCCGCCCGGCTTCACCCGCGGGTTCGCCCGCCGCCTCGACGGCCACTGCGCGGCGGAGGTGTGCGAGGCGAGCGGCGGCGCGCCGCTGGTCCCCGGGCGGATCTACCTTGCGCCGGGCCACGCCCATCTCGAGGTTTCCGGCCGCACCCACCCGATCTGCCGGCTGAACGACGGGCCGGCGGTCTCCGGCCATCGGCCGTCCTGCGACGTGATGTTCGGCTCTCTCGCCCGGCTCGGGGCGGGGGCGGTCGGCGTCATCCTGACCGGCATGGGCCGCGACGGCGCTGCGGGCCTCGCGTTGCTGCGGGCCGCCGGGGGCCACACCCTTGGGCAGGACGCCGCCACCAGTCTCGTCTACGGCATGCCGGGCGCAGCCTTTGAAGCGGGCGCCGTCGAGCGCCAGCTGCCGCTCGCCGCCATCGCTTCCGCCGCCCTGGCGCTCTGCTCGGTGGCGGCCGACTGATCTCTGGACGGACTGCCTGCGCCGTGGGCAGCCGCAGGCCGCGGGTCCGCTCGCGACGCGAGGCGGCTGGACAGGCGCGCGGCCGGGCTCGTAAGCTCGGCTCCGTTCTGGGAACCAGCCGCGGAGCACGCATGACCGACACCCTGACCGCGGCCACCGCCGCCCAATCGGCCTGCGCAACAAAGCCCTGGACTACGGGCACCGATCGGCCCTTCGTCCGCATCGACCGCATCACCAAGAAGTTCGGCGACTTCACTGCCGTCGATCAGGTGAGCCTCGACATCTACAAGGGCGAGTTGTTCTGCCTGCTCGGCGGCTCGGGCTGCGGCAAGTCCACGCTGCTGCGCATGCTTGCCGGCTTCGAGACACCAACCTCCGGCCGGATCGAGATCGACGGCCAGGACATGGCCGGCATCCCGCCCTACGATCGCCCGACCAACATGATGTTCCAGTCCTACGCGCTGTTCCCCCACATGACCGTGGAGAAGAATGTCGCCTACGGCCTGCAGCGCGACGGCGTGCCGAGGGACGAGGTGCGCGATCGCGTGGCGGCGATGCTGAAGATGGTGCAGCTCTCCGGCCTCGCGGGGCGCAAGCCGCACCAGCTCTCGGGTGGCCAGCGCCAGCGCGTCGCCCTTGCCCGCTCGCTCGTGAAGCAGCCGAAGCTCCTGCTCCTCGACGAGCCGCTCGGCGCCCTCGACAAGAAGCTCCGTGAGGAAACCCAGTTCGAGCTGGTGAAGATCCAGGAGACGGTGGGCGTCACCTTCATCGTCGTCACCCACGACCAGGAGGAGGCGATGACGCTCTCCACCCGCATCGGGGTGATGAACGCCGGTCGAATCGTCCAGGTCGGGGAGCCGCCACAGATCTACGAATACCCGAGCTCGCGCTTCGTCGCCGACTTCGTCGGCACGGTGAACCTGTTCGAGGGCCGGGTCGTCGACGACGAGCCCGACTTCATCCGCCTCGCGGTCGCCGACCTGCCCGCGGGGGAGGGATCGGGGGCGGCAGAGACCGGCGGGCTCGGAGAGATCTTCGTCGGTCACGGTGTCTCCTGCACCCTCGACCAGACGCTCTGGTATGCGGTGCGCCCGGAGAAGATGCGCCTCACCCGTGCCCAGCCGGACGCGCGGAACGCCTACCCGGTCCACGTCGAGGATGTGGCCTACATGGGCAATCTGTCGGTCTATCGCCTGAAGCTGCCGGGGGGTCGCTATCTGCTCGCCAGCAAGGCGAACCTCGCCCGCTGGGAGGAGGACACCATCGGCTGGGGCGAAGACGCCTGGGTGTCGTGGGACGACACCGCGGGCGTGGTGCTGACGCAATGACCGCCGCCGCCCTGTCGCGGGGCCGCACCGGACGCCTGCTCGCGCGACTCGGCCTGTCGGGCCGGGGCCTCGTCATCGCGGTGCCGGTGGTCTGGCTGGTTGTCTTCTTCCTGATCCCGTTCCTCGTCGTCGCCAAGCTCTCGGTCAGCCAGTCGGCGATCGCGCTGCCGCCCTATCTGCCGCTCGTCGAGTGGGAAGACGGCATGGCGACCATCACGCTGAACTTCGGCAACTTCACCTTCCTCCTCGACGATCCGCTCTACGTGAACGCCTACCTCTCGTCGCTCAGGATCGCATTCGTCTCCGCAGCGATCGCGCTTCTCGTCGGTTATCCGATCGCCTACTACATCGCCCGCAGCCCGGAAGGCCGGCGCAATGTGCTGCTGATGCTGGTGATCCTGCCGTTCTGGACGTCGTTCCTGCTGCGTGTCTACGCTTGGCAGGGCTTCCTGCGCTCGAATGGCGTCATCAACAACTTCCTGCTCTGGACTGGCATCATCGACACGCCGCTCGTGATGCTGCAGACCAACTTCGCGGTCTACCTCGGCATCGTCTACACCTACCTGCCGTTCATGATCCTGCCGCTCTACGCCAATCTCGTGAAACTCGACGAGAGCCTGCTCGAGGCCTCGGCCGACCTCGGGGCGAAGCCGGTCGCCACCTTCTTCCACGTGACGCTGCCGCTCTCGATGCCGGGCGTCGTCGCGGGCTTCATGCTGGTTTTCGTCCCGGCGATCGGCGAGTTCGTCATCCCCGAGCTGCTCGGCGGTCCCGACACGCTGATGATCGGCCGGGTGCTCTGGAACGAGTTCTTCTCCAACCGCGACTGGCCGGTCGCCTCGGCCGTCGCGATCGCCATGCTGGTGATCCTCGTTGTGCCGATCATGATCTTCCGCCGCGCCCAGGCCAGGGAGGAAGCGCAATGACCGCCCAGCCCGCGACCGCCACACTCGCGACCGCCACACCCGCCCCGGCCATCAGCCCGCTCGCGCGCCCCGTCTCCCGCTGCGGCTCCCGCGGCCGGCACCGCACTCCGCCCGCGTCCGCCGCGCGCACCCATGGTTTTCATACTGGCAGAGACCCTATCGGGCAGTCGCAGGGGCCCCGCAAAGGCGGGGATGAAATCAACCCGGCGGGCGCAAGCCCGCTGCCGTTGAAGGGAGGCCGCAAAGGCGGCCGACCGACAAGCGCCGTTCGAGTGGGGGGCGTCTCGCCCCTCCGAGGGCGGCGCTCCCCCGGGAGGGCCGCCTGATGCGCGCCTCCACCCTGCTGCTCGCCTTCTGCATCGCCGGCTTCGTCTTCCTCTACGCCCCGATCATCTCGCTGATCGTCTTCAGCTTCAACGAGAACAAGCTCGCCACGGTCTGGAGCGGCTTCTCGACCCAGTGGTACGTTGCGCTGTTCCAGAACACCCAGATCCTCGGGGCCGCCTGGATCAGCCTGAAGGTCGCTGTCGTCTCCGCCACCCTCGCGACGATCCTCGGCACCCTCGCGGCCTATGTGCTCGTCCGGTTCGGCCGCTTCCGCAGCCGCTCGCTTCTCACCGGCATGTCGGCCGCGCCCCTCGTCATGCCCGACGTCATCACCGGCCTGTCGCTGCTCCTGCTCTTCGTCGCGATGCAGCAGCTCTTCGGCTGGCCGGCCAGCCGTGGCATGACGACGATCATCATCGCCCACACCACCTTCTGCATGGCCTATGTCACCGTCGTGGTGCAGAGCCGGCTCTCCGACATGGACCAGAGCCTCGAGGAGGCGGCGATGGACCTCGGTGCCCGGCCGGTGCGCGTGTTCTTCGACGTCACCGTCCCGGTGATCGCGCCCGCCCTCGTCGCCGGATGGCTGCTCGCCTTCACCCTGTCGCTCGACGACCTGGTGGTTGCGAGCTTCGTCACCGGCCCCGGCGCCTCGACGTTGCCGATGGTGATCTTCTCCAAGGTCCGCCTCGGCGTCAGCCCCGACATCAACGCGCTCGCGACCATCATCATCGCCATCGTCGCGCTTGGCGTGTTCGTCGCGTCTGCCGTCATGCGAAGGAAACCCTCCCGTGCCTGAGCTGAGAGAGGGCGACGGCGCCTTCCGTGCCCGCGGCAATGCCGAGCACTGGACCGAGATGACCTATGGCGGGGCGCTGTCGTTCCTGCGCCGCCGCTATTCCCGCGATCTCGATGGCGTCGATGTCGCGGTGATGGGCTTCCCCTACGATGCCTCCGTCACCTATCGTCCCGGCTGCCGCCTTGGTCCCCGTGCGATCCGCGCCGCCTCGGTGCAGCTTGCCGAGCTGAAGGCGTTCCCCTGGGGTTTCGACCTGCTGGAAAGCCTCGCCATCGTCGACCGCGGCGACGCGCTGCTCGACCCGCATCATCCGGAGACGGTTGCGCCGGCGATCGAGGCGGCGGCCGCCGAAGTGATCGCGTCGGGCGCGCGCCTGCTGTCGCTCGGCGGCGACCACTTCATTGCCTGGCCGCTGCTGCGCGCCCATGCGGCGAAGTACGGCCCCCTTGCGCTCGTCCAGGTCGATGCCCATGGCGATCTCTGGCCGGATGACCCTGGACGGATCGACCACGGCACGATGATGGGCCGGGCGATCCGCGAGGGCATCGTCGATGCCAGCCGCTCCACCCAGGTCGGCATCCGCACCTACCACGACGACGCCATGGGCCTCGAGATCCTCACCGCGCCGTGGATCCATCGCCACGGCATCGCCGCCGCGATCGAAGTGGTGCGCAGCCGGGCCGGGTCCGCCCCGGTCTATCTCTCGTTCGACATCGACGGCCTCGACCCCGCGTTTGCGCCCGGCACCGGCACGCCCGTGCCGGGCGGGCTCGCTTCGTGGCAGGCGCTGGAGCTTGTCCGGGGCCTCGCCGGCCTCTCGCTCGTCGGCATGGATCTGGTCGAGGTCTCGCCCCCGTTCGACCATGCCGAGATCACCGCGCTTGCCGCCGCCCACCTTGCCCACGACTGGCTCTGTGTCCTTGCCGCCGCTGCCGGCGCCGCGGGGCAGGCGGTGGGCCGGCTCTGACCAACCCGAGGATACCCTGCCGTGACGATTTCCCCTGCCGAGTTCGTCGACCGCCTGCCCGATACCTTCCGCGAGTGGCTTGCGGGCCGCCGCATCGAGGAGGTGGAGTGCGTGATCGCCGACATCGCCGGCATCTCGCGCGGCAAGGCCATGCCGTTCGCGAAGTTCATGCGCGAAGACCGGATGTTCCTGCCGACCTCCGTCTTTCACCAGACCATCGCCGGCGACTACGTTGACATGGACATCGCCAACCAGTGGACCGAGTCAGACATGGTGCTGAAGCCGGACTACGAGGCCGCGACCGCGAGCCCGTGGGCCGATGACGTGACGCTGCAGGTGATCCACAGCCCGGAGGACCTGTCCGGCCGGCCGATCGAGGTGGCGCCGCGGAACGTACTGAAGCGCGTGGTCCGGCTCTACGAGGCCGAAGGGTGGCAGCCGGTGGTGGCCCCGGAGATGGAGTTCTATCTCATCAAGCCGAACCTCAACCCCAACGAGCCGATCGAGCCGCCAGTCGGCCGGACGGGACGGCAGATGGTGAGCCGGCAGGCGTACTCGATGAGCGCCGTCGACGAATACGGCAAGGTGATCGACGATATCTATGACTTTGCCGAGGCGCAGGGCTTCGAGATCGACACGATCATTCAGGAGGGCGGCGCCGGGCAGGTGGAGATCAACCTGCTGCACGGCGACCCGGTGAAGCTGGCCGACCAGGTGTTCTTCTTCAAGCGGACGATCCGCGAGGCGGCGCTTCGGAACAACTGCTTTGCCACCTTCATGGCCAAGCCGATGCAGGACGAGCCCGGCTCGGCCATGCACATCCACCAGTCGGTCGTCGACGCCGCTACGGGCCGCAACATCTTCTCCGACGAGAACGGTGCGCCGACCGATGCGTTCTATGGATTCCTCGCCGGGCAGCAGGCGCACATCCCGACCGTGGTCTGCATGCTGGCGCCCTACGTGAACAGCTATCGCCGCTATGTCCCGGGCGGTGCCGCGCCGATCAACCTCGAGTGGGGGCCGGACAACCGTACCACCGGCCTGCGCGTGCCGATCGCCGAGCCGCACGCCCGGCGAATCGAGAATCGGGTGGTCGGCATGGACTGCAACCCCTACCTCGCGCTCGCGGCCTCGCTCGCCTGCGGCTATCTCGGGATGAAGGCGAGCCTGCGCCCGCGCGAGGCTGTGGCGGGCGAAGCCTATCACCGGCCCCGTGCGTTGCCCCGCGACCTGCTGGCCGCGCTTGACCTTTTCCAGGGCGACCCGGAGATCGCCGACGTGCTCGGCGTCGAATTCTGCAACCTCTACAAGGCGATCAAGCGCGACGAGGTCGAGACCTTCCTGCGGGTGATCTCGCCCTGGGAGCGGGCGCACCTGCTGCTGAACGTGTGAGGAGGGCGAGTCGCCCGGAGAAGCTCCGCGAAGTGCGGTGCGGGCGCGGAACCGGGGGACTTCGCGCGTGAACTCGTCTGGCCGCTGGAATGGCGAAGGGGGAGCGCCGGCCTCGAGGAGCCCGTGAACGGGCTCCCGCTCGTCCGGCGCTACGCGACAGGCCGCTGTTGCGGCCCGTCACTCGGGAGCCGCGCCGTTGCGCGGCGAGTCTTCGTTCTCCCGGCTTTTGCGGGGCCCCTTGCGTCCTGCCCGATAGGGTTTCTGCCTGTATGAATACCTTGAATCCGTAGGGCTCGGGCGGGGCTGGCGGCTCGTCGGAGCAATCTTGATGCACGCATTGATTTAGCTGTTGACACAGCGCTCGCCTCAAAGTATACGTCAGGCAAGCTGGAAGAAGTGGGTCGGCAGGCGCGGCAACGTGGCCTGCCTTTTCCTTTTCCTACCCGGGCGGAGCAGCCAGGGCACTCTCACTCTACATGACGACCGCAGCCTCAGACCGGGGACCGTCTGCCAGCATGCTGGAGACGTCCCTCGAGTTGTACCGTGATCTGTCCGTGGCGTTGCGCGGGTTGATTACCAGACTGAAAGCGGACGCCGGCATGACCGCCGGCGACGCGAAGGAAGCCGGCAAGGAGGTGGAGTCCGCTCTCGCCTCTCACCGGAAAGCCCTTCAGACGGTTCTTGATCTCGAGGCGAGTTTTGGAAAGCGAAAGCAGGCGTGGGCCGACGGGGCGAGCGAGCTCGACCTCGGCGCCGCACGCACAGAGATCGCTGAGAGACTTGCTGTCTGGCTTGCCGAAAGGTGAGCTGGAGGCGTTTCTCGACGGCTTGAGTCCGAATGCCCTCCTCTCGTTGCCCTGGCTCTTCGAGCACTGGGCGCTCGAGGGGCACCAACTGCCTCCCGAGGGAGACTGGACGACCTGGGTCATCCTGGGCGGCCGGGGGGCAGGCAAGACCCGCGCGGGTTCGGAATGGATCCGCGCGATGGTCGAAGGGGGCAAGCCGGGCGACCCGGGGCGAATGTCCCGGGTCGCCCTTATTGGCGACACGATCGACGACGCACGCGAGGTGATGGTCTTCGGGCCATCAGGCATCCTCGCGTGCTTGCCGCCTGACCGGCGGCCGGAATGGCAGGCGAGCCGCAAGCGGCTCGTCTGGCCGAACGGGGCAGTGGCGCAGGTGTTTTCCGCGTCGAACCCCGAGAGCCTGCGCGGGCCGCAGTTCGACTGCGCCTGGTGCGACGAGGTGGGCAAGTGGAAGAAGCCGGATGATGCCTGGGACATGCTGCAGCTCGGCCTGCGGCTCGGCGAGCGGCCGCAGGCCCTCGTGACCACTACGCCTCGGACGACGCCGTTCCTGCAATCGCTGGTCGCGGCGCGGGGCACGGTGCTGACGCGGGCCTCGACCTCGGCCAACCGGATGCACCTGGCCAAGGGGTTTCTCGAGACGGTGCTCGGGCGGTATGCCGGCAGCCGCCTCGCGCGTCAGGAACTCGACGGCGAATTCGTGCATGACATCGACGGGGCGCTGTGGACCTGGGCCACCATCGAGGCGGCGCGCGCGCCGTTCGAGGGCGAGCCCGATCAGGTGGTGGTGGCCGTCGACCCTTCGGTGACGAAGGGCGGCGACACCTGCGGCATCGTCGTCGTGGGTGTGCGCCGGCAGGGAACGCCGCACCACTGGACCGCGGAGGTGATCGCCGACCACAGCCTGCCGGCGTCGCCGCAGGACTGGGTGGATCGCGCCATCGCGGTCTATCACGAGTACGGCGCCGACCGGATGGTCGCCGAGGTGAACCAGGGCGGCGAGATGGTGACGACGATGGTGCGGGGAACCGATCCTTCGGTTCGGGTCGCGCCGGTGCGGGCGACGCGCGGCAAGGCGGTCCGGGCCGAGCCCGTGGCGCTGCTCTATGAGCAGGGACGGGTCCGGCATCGGCACGTGTTCCGCGAACTCGAGGACCAGATGACGGCCATGACGGTGAAGGGCTTCCTCGGGAAGGGCAGTCCGGATCGGGTGGACGCCCTGGTCTGGGCGCTGACCGAACTCATCATCGAGCCGGCTCGGGCGAACGCGGCGCCGGGGATCCGGGCGCTCTGACAGACTGTCTTGCGCGCTCGGACGCGTCGCTCTCGCGAGCTTGAACAGCCTCCGAGCGCGACCCTTCACAGGTATCAGGAGCCAAGCCAATGGTGTTGCGACTATTCCGGTCCGCGCAGGCGGAGCCGCCGGAGCGGAAGGCTTCGGCCGCCGCCGCGGTGACTTCGCCGGTCGTGGCATTTCAGGGCGCCGGGCGGGCGACCTGGTCGTCGCGCGACGTGGGAACGCTGACCCGGGTCGGCTTTCTGGGCAATCCCGTGGCGTTTCGTTGCGTCAAGGTGATCGCCGAGGCGGCCGCGGCGGTGCCGGTGGTGGTGCAGGACGCCGACCGGCGGTTCGACATCCATCCGGTGATCGACCTGCTCGCTGCGCCCAACCCCGGGCAGGGCGGCGCGGCGCTGATGGAAGGCCTCTACGGCAACCTGCTGCTCTCGGGGGACGGCTATCTCGAGGCAGCGGGGATCGTCGAGTCCGGCGGGCCGAGGGAGCTCTACGTGCTGCGCTCGGACCGGATGAAGGTGGTGCCGGGCTCCGACGGCTGGCCGGTGGCCTACGAGTACAGCGCCGGCGGGCGTCGGCACGTCTTCGACATGCGGGCCGAGCGGGTGCCGGTGCTGCACGTCAAGTCGTTCCATCCGCAGGATGACCACTACGGGCTGACGCCGATGGCCGCGGCCGGCTCGGCGATCGACGTCCACAACTCGGCGAGCGCCTGGTCCAAGGCGCTTCTCGACAACGCGGCACGGCCGTCCGGCGCCATCGTCTACCGCGGCGTGGACGGGCAGGGGTCGCTCGCGAGCGACCAGTACGCGCGGCTGGTCGAGGAACTGGAGACGCACCATCAGGGTGCGCGCAACGCCGGGCGGCCGATGCTGCTCGAGGGCGGGCTCGACTGGAAGCCGATGGGGTTCAGCCCGAGCGACATGGAGTTCCAGAAGACCAAGGAGGCGGCGGCGCGCGACGTGGCGCTGGCCTTCGGCGTGCCGCCGATGCTGCTCGGGCTGCCGGGTGACAACACCTATGCAAACTACTCCGAGGCGCACCGGGCGTTCTATCGCCTGACGGTGCTGCCGCTGGTTGCGAAGACGCTGGCGGCGCTGTCCTGCTGGTTGCCCGCCTTCTACGGCACGGCATTCCAGCTGAAGGTCGACTTCGACAACGTGCCGGCGCTCGCGGAAGAGCGCGAAGCGTTGTGGCGGCGGATCAGCGATGCGGACTTCCTGAGCGACGCCGAGAAGCGGCAGTTGCTCGGGTTGCCGAAATTTCAGGGGGAGTGATGGGTGGCAGCGGTTCGCGGCGGCGGCTCGCGCTTCCTCTATGAGCCATTCGATGTGAATTCGGCGCGCATCGAGGTGCATGAGCGCATCCAGGAAGAGCGCTGGGGGCAACTCGAGCGGCGGCTCCTGCAGATCGAGGTTTCGCTCGACCGGCTGGAGAAGCGGATCTGGCTCGCGGTCTATGGCGCCGCGTCGCTGATCCTCGCCGACATCGCCTACGGGTTGCTGTCGATGTCCGCGTCCTGAGGGAAGGTTTCAAGGGATGAGCTATCGGAGTGGCGGGCCATGCCCGCTCGAGACGAAGTTCTGCAGCTTCGACGGCGCTCTGGCGCTGACGGAGGGCGCGGAGATCGCCGGTTATGCGAGCCTGTTCGGCGCGGCTGACCAAGGCGGTGATGTGGTGCAGGCGGGTGCCTATGCGGCGTCGCTGAAGCGGCTCGCGACGGCGCGGTCGGGCGTGAAGATGCTCTGGCAGCATGACCCGACGAAACCGATCGGGGTGTGGGACGAGGTGCGCGAGGACGGACGCGGCCTGTACGTGAAGGGGCGGCTGCTCCTCGACGTGCAGGCCGGGCGCGAGGCGCATGTGCTGCTCGATGCGGGGGCGATCGACGGGTTGTCGATCGGCTACCGCACGGTGCGGTCGGAAAAGGCGGCCGGGGGGCGGCGGCTGCTGCACGAGATCGAGCTCTGGGAGGTGTCGCTCGTCACCTTCCCGATGCTCCCCGAGGCGCGGGTAGGGGCCGAACCATTCGACCTCGATCCCGACCTGGCGCGGACCCTGGCGGAGAGCTTCCGCGAGGCGAGGCAGATGCTGGCGTGAAACGCCATCTAGAAGCTCAAGGAAAGTCATCGATGCAGAAAGCTGACGCGAAGCCGGAGGCGAACGCCATCGCCGGTCACGGCGCCCTCGAGGTCAAGGCGGCCATTGCCAGTTTCCTTGGCGATTTCAACGCCTTTCAGTCCGAAATGAAAGCGAAGTTCAAGGAACAGGAAACCCGTCTGGCCATGCTCGACCGCAAATCCATTGCCATGTCCCGCCCGCCGCTCGCCCGCGCCTCCGAGGATGCGCCGCACAAGAAGGCGTTTGCTGCCTATCTCCGCTCCGGTGACGAAGGTGCGCTGCGCGGCCTGACCGTCGAGGAGAAGGCGATGTCGACCGCCGTCGCGGCGGACGGCGGATATCTCGTCGATCCGCAGACGGCGGCCGAGATCGTCGGCGTGCTGCGCTCGTCGGCCTCGATCCGCACCATTGCGAACGTGGTGACGGTCGAGGCCAGCGCCTTCGATGTGCTGGTCGACCACACCGACATCGGTTCGGGCTGGGCGACGGAGACCACCTCCGCCGCCGAGACCGGCACGCCGCAGGTCGATCGCATCTCGATCCCGCTGCACGAGCTCTCGGCGCTGCCGAAGGCCAGCCAGCGGCTGCTCGACGACTCGGCGTTCGACGTCGAGGGCTGGCTGGCGCAGCGCATCGCCGACAAGTTCAGCCGCGCCGAGGCCGAGGCCTTCGTCAAGGGTGACGGCGTCGACAAGCCGACGGGCTTCCTGAACTATCCCAAGATCGACAACGATCTCTTCGCCTGGGGCTCGCTCGGCTACGTGCCGACCGGCGCGGCTGGCGATTTCAACGCGACCGAGCCGGCCGATGCGGTCGTCGACCTGGTCTATGCGCTGGGTGCGCGCTATCGGGCGAACGCGAGCTTCGTGATGAACTCGAAGACCGCCGGCGCCGTTCGGAAGATGAAGGATGCCGACGGGCGCTTCCTGTGGTCCGACGGCCTCGCCGCCGGCGAGCCGGCGCGGCTCATGGGCTATCCGGTGCTGATCGCCGAGGACATGCCGGACATCGCGGCGGACGCCTTTGCCATCGCCTTCGGCGACTTCCGCGCCGGCTACACCGTGGCGGAGCGTCCGGACCTGCGCATCCTGCGCGATCCGTTCTCGGCGAAGCCGCACGTGCTGTTCTACGCGACCAAGCGGATCGGCGGCGACGTGTCCGACTTCGCGGCGATCAAGCTCCTCAAGTTCGCGACGGCCTGAGGCCGGCGACAGGGATCCGGCTCCGGGCGACCGGGGCCGGTGGGCACACCCCCGTACCTTTCCAGTTTGCTGCTCCTCCCTCCGCTCGGGCGGTGCGGGGGTGTGTTTCTCGAGTTTTCGTCGGGCGTCGAGGCAGCCGCGCGTCCGACCCCCGGTTCCGCCGCAGGGCGAACAGCAGGAGTGAGCGATGATCTTGACCGAAGTCGCTGCCGTGCCGGCGGCGACGCTGCCGGTGCGGGCGTTTGCCGAGCACTTGCGGCTCGGAACCGGCTTTGCCGACGACGGCTCGCAGGATGCGGTGCTCGAGCTCTACCTTCGCGCGGCTCTTGCGGCGATCGAGGCGCGGCTGGCGCGCGTCCTGCTGGCGCGCAGCTTCGTCTGGACGGTGGAACGCTGGCGCGAGGACTCGAGCCAGGCGCTGCCGGTGGCGCCCGTCCGGTCGATCGAGAGCGTCGCGCTCACCGACGCCGACGGCACGGAGACGGCTGTCGATCCGGTGGCGTGGTCGGTGTTGCGCGACACGCAGCGGCCCCGGCTGGTCGGGCGGTTCGGCCGCAGCCTGCCGCGCATCCCGCGCGGTGGCACCGCGACGGTGCGGCTGGTCGCGGGCTTTGGCGCGACCTGGGACGAAGTTCCCGCGGACCTGAGGCAGGCCGCCTTCCTGCTGGCGGCGCACTACTACGCGAACCGGGCCGAGGCTACCGCGCAGGGCGGGTCGATGCCGTTCGGTGTGCTGGTGCTGATCGAGGCCTATCGCGCAACGCGGATCGGGGGCGCATCTTGAGCGTCGTGGCGCTGTCGCGGCAGCTGGTGCTGGAGGAGCGCATCACCGCGCCGGACGGCGCCGGGGGCTACGCCGTCGAGTGGCGGGCGCTCGGGTCGATCTGGGCGGACGTGCGGCCGCGCTCGGCCAGCGAGACCTTCGTCGGCGAACAGCCGCGCGCCCGGGTGATCTACCAGATCGTCGTGCGCTCGGCGCCGGTCGGGGCGCCGTCGCGGCCGCGGCCGGACCAGCGGTTTCGCGAGGGTCTTCGGGCCTTCGAGATCCTGACCGTCGCGGATCGGGACGAGCGCTTCCTGGAGATCCTGGCCGCGGAAGGGCTTGCGCAATGAGCTACCTGTTCGGGGCGGGCCTGCAGGCCCGTGTCTATGAGCGGCTGGCCGCGGATGCCGCGTTGTCGAGTCTGGTCGGGAGCGCAATCCACGATGGTCCTCTGAAGCCGGGCCCCGAGGGCGCGGCGCGGGACTACGTGACGCTCGGCGAGGAGAGCGTCCGAGCGAATGACACCAACACCAGCGTGGGCGCGATTCACGACTTCACGGTGACGGTGCACTCGGCGCGGGACGGCTTCGACACCGCAAAGCGGATTGCGGCGGCCGTCTGCGCCGCTCTCGTCGACGCGCCGCTGACGATCGAGGCCGGCCGGCTCGTGGCCCTGCGCTTCCTGCGCGCGGGCGCGGAACGTGGCCCGGGGCCCGAGAAGAGAAAGATTTCGATGCGCTTCCGCGCCGTCGTGGATGCGGCGGACTGATTTCGGAGAGGACGAGACGATGGCAGCCCAGAGAGGCAAGGATCTGCTCCTGAAGCTCGATATGGGGAGCGGAGCGTTCGAGACCGTTGCGGGCCTTCGGGCCACGCGGCTCACCTTCAACGCGGATACCGTGGATGTTACGAACCTCGGAAGCGAGGGGCAGTGGCGCGAGCTTCTTGCCGGCGCCGGCGTGCGGAGTGCAGCGATCAGCGGGTCGGGCGTCTTTCGTGACGGGGCGACCGACGAGCGGGCGCGGGCGCTGTTCTTCGCCGGCGAGACGCCGCGGGCACAGGTGATCGTGCCGGACTTCGGCGTAGTCGAGGGGCCGTTCCAGATCACCTCGCTCGAGTACTCCGGCCAGCACGATGGGGAGGCGGTCTACGAGATTGCCTTGTCGTCGGCCGGTGCGCTGAGCTTCTCGGCGATCTGATGGGCAATCCCTGGCGCGGAGAGGTCGTGATCGTCGTCGATGGCAAGGCGCGGGTGATGCGCCTGACGCTGGCGGCGCTTGCGGGGCTCGAGGCGCGGCTGGGGACGGAGTCGCTGGTCGCGTTGATCGAGCGCTTCGAGACCGGCGCGTTTCGGGTGGGCGATCTGATCTCGCTGCTCTGCGCCGGGCTGAACGGCGGCGGTTGGCGGATCGCGGAGCGGGACCTGGCCGGCGCCGACATCGAGGGCGGTCCGCTGGCTGCGGCGCAGGCTGCGGCTCGGTTGCTGAAGCTGACCTTCTCGCTGCCGGGCGACGCGACATGAGGCGGATCGCCTGGGCTGGGCTGATGCGTTTCGGCCTCCTCCGCCTCGGGCTGACGCCCGAGGTGTTCTGGGACCTGACGCCGGCGGAGCTGATGCTGCTTGCCGGCGAGGATGAGGGGCCGCGGTCGATGACGCGTGCGACGTTCGCGGACTTGGCGGCACGGTTCCCCGACGAGGGACGAAACTAAGGAGGGAGCGCGCGATGGCGGAATTCGACGACGACCTGACGCAGATCGAGGGACAGTTTCTCGGGCTGCAGAGCGCGCTGTCCGGGCTGGGTGGCGTAACGGGCGCTTTCCAGCGCGAGCTTGACGGCGTGCAGGGCAGCATGAAGTCGGCCGGTCGCGAGGCGACCGGGATGTCGACGTCGGTGACGACCTCGATCCGCAAGGCCTTTGAGGGCGTAATGTTCGATGGCGAACGCCTGTCGGACGCGCTTGCAAGTGTGGGCAGGAGCCTGTCGTCCTCGGTGCTGACCTCGGCGCTCCAGCCGATACAGAGCGCGATGAATTCGGCGGTCGGTGGCGGGATTTCTTCGCTCCTGAGCGGGTTCCTTCCATTTGCCAAGGGCGCGGCGTTTTCGGGCGGGCGCGTGGCGGCTTTTGCCCGCGGCGGCGTTGTGGACGGGCCGACGCACTTTCCGACACGCGGCGGACTTGGGCTGATGGGTGAGGCGGGGCCGGAAGCGATCATGCCGCTGGCACGCGGTGCGGACGGGAAGCTGGGCGTGCGCGGCGCCGGGGGTTCCGGCGGCGCGGTTCACGTCACGATGAACATCTCGACGCCCGACGCCGCGGGCTTTCAGCGGTCGCAGACGCAGATCGCGGCGGAGATGAGCCGCGCGATCCAGCGCGGTCGGCGCAACCTCTGAGCGGAGGCGGACATGAGCTTTCATGAGGTTCGGTTTCCGGCGGCGCTGTCGGTCGGTTCGAGCGGTGGGCCGGAGCGGCGGACGGAGATCGTTGCCCTGAACAACGGGTTCGAGGAACGGAATTCGCCCTGGGCGCATTCGCGTCGGCGCTACGATGCCGGTCTTGGAGTGCGCTCTCTGGACGACCTGGCGGAGGTGATTGCGTTCTTCGAGGCGCGGCACGGGCAGCTGCACGGGTTTCGTTGGAAGGACTGGACGGACTTCAAGTCGTGCCTTCCTTCGGCCCCCGTCGGGGCTTTCGACCAGGTGCTCGGAAGCGGGGATGGCACCGCGCGGAGCTTCGGGTTGCGGAAGGCCTATGCCTCGGGCGAACAGTCCTACGTCCGCCCGATCGCCAAGCCGGTCGCCGGCAGCGTGCGGATCGCGATTGGTGGTGTCGAGCTGGCCGAGGGCGAGGGGTATCTCGTCGACGCGACCTCGGGCGCGGTGACGCTCACGGTTGCGCCGAAGGCGGGGGTTGTCGTGACCGCGGGCTACGAGTTCGACGTCCCGGTTCGCTTCGACACCGACCGGATTACGACGAGTCTGGCCGGTTTTGCCGCGGGCGACGTCCCCTCTGTCCCGGTCGTGGAGCTTCGGGTCTGATGCGCGAGATCAACTCCGAGCTTCAGGCACGGCTGGATGGCGGGGCGACGCGGATCTGCCGGTGCTGGCGGGTGGATCGTCGTGACGGCACGGCACTCGGCTTCACCGACCATGATGCTGACGTCACCTTTGACGGGCTGACCTTTCGCGCGGGCACAGGGATGAACGCCAGCGCGTTGCAGTCCGCGACCGGGCTCAGCGTCGACAACGCCCAGGCGACGGGTGCGCTGAGCGATGCCGCGATCGGCGAGGCCGACGTGCTTGCCGGGCGTTATGACGGCGCGCGCATTCGGCACTGGCTGGTAGACTGGGAGCGGCCCGACCTTCGGGTGCTCATGTTCGCGGGCACCTTCGGCGAGATCAAACGCCAGGATCATGCCTTCGAGGTGGAATTGCGTGGCTTGGCCGAGCCGCTGAATTCGCCGGTCGGTCGTTCGATCCTGCGGACGTGCGATCGCTCGCTCGGCGATGCACGCTGCGCGTTCGATGCAAGCGCGCCGGGGTTCACGGGCGAAGGGGTGGTCCTTGGCGGCGGAACCTGGGGAGCGCTGCTTGCCACGGGGCTCGAGGCGTTTGCGGACGGCTGGTTCACGCACGGCATCCTGACCTGGATCACGGGCGAGAATGCCGGCGAGCGGCAAGCGGTCAAGCTTGACCGGACGGTGGCGGCGGGTCGCGAGCTCTGGCCGTGGCAGGCGCCCGGACGTGCGGTGGCCGTCGGGGATCGTTTCCGGGTGGTCGCAGGCTGCGACAAAACCGCGACGACGTGTCGGAGCAAGTTCGGCAACTTTCTGAATTTCCGAGGGTTCCCGCACCTTCCCGGCGATGACTGGGTCACTGCCTATCCGACCGACGGAGCAATCAATGACGGATCAAGCCAGCAAAGCTGATGCGATCGTCGCCGAAGCTCGGCAGTGGATCGGGACGCCGTACCGGCATCAAGCCAGTTGCCGCGGTGCGGGAACGGACTGTCTCGGCCTGCTGAGGGGCGTGTGGCGCGAGACGCTCGGGCCGGAACCCGAGCGCGTTCCGAGCTACACCGCCGACTGGTCCGAGCCCGGTCGAAGCGAGGATCTGCTCGACGCCGCGCGGCGCAATCTCGTCGAGGTGGCGCGCGCGGAGATGCGACCGGGCGATGTCCTGGTGCTGCGCATGCGCGACACTGGCGTGGCAAAGCACGTCGGGATCCTCGCCTCGACTGCCGCCGGAGCGCTGACCATGGTGCATGCGTATTCCGGCTGCGGCGTCGTGGAGTCGACGCTGACTCCGGCCTGGTCGAGGCGGATCGCGGGCGTATTCCGATTTCCTGACAGGAGTGTCTGATGGCGACGCTTGTTCTCGCTGCGGCGGGTTCCGCTCTCGGCGGCGGCGCCGTCGGCGGCTCGGTCGCCGGCCTCGGGGCGATGGCAGTCGGGAAGGCGGCTGGGGCGCTGCTCGGCTCGGCAATAGATCAGCGAATCCTCGGCGGCGGGTCCGCTCCGGTGGAAACCGGACACGTCGACCAGTTCCGGGTGATGGGGTCCAGCGAGGGCACTGCCCTGCCGCGGGTCTTTGGTCGCAATCGCATCGCCGGCCAGATCATCTGGTCGAGCAGGTTTCTCGAGCACGTGAGCACGGAGAGCGTCGGCGGCAAGGGCGGCGGCGCCAGCGTCCGGCAGTACACTTATTCGATCAGCCTTGGCATCGCTCTGTCGGAAGGCGTGCTGTCGCGGATCGGGCGGATCTGGGCGGACGGGCAGCCTGTCGACCAGTCTGGAATGACCATCCGGCTGCACCCGGGCACGGAGGATCAGCAGCCCGATCCGCTGATTGAAGCGATCGAAGGGCAGGGCCTTGCTCCCGCGTACCGGGGGACCGCGTATGTGGTCATCGAGAACCTGGACCTGACTCCCTATGGCAGTCGAATCCCGCAGTTCAATTTCGAGGTTTTCCGCCGGCCGCCGGAAGCGGTCGACGGCGGCGTGCGCTCGCCGGCTCTGGACATTCGTGGCGTCGCTCTCGTGCCCGGCACGGGCGAGTATGCGCTCGCGACCGAGCCGGTGTATCTGCGACGCGGCAAGCCCGATAGCTCTGTCGCCAACGTGCACAACGACATGGGTGTGCCGGACCTGCTGGCGTCGACGGCGCAGTTGACTGCCGAGCTTCCGTCGGTCGAGTCGGTCTCGCTGGTTGCCACCTGGTTCGGCACCGACCTGCGCTGTGATCGCTGTCAGCTTGCACCAGCTGTCGAGCAGGGTGGGGAAGAAGGCGATCCGATGCCCTGGGTCGTGGGTGGGCAAACTCGTGACGAAGCGCGAACTGTCAGTCTCGTCGACGGTCGGCCGATCTTCGGCGGAACGCCATCCGACCAATCGATTTTGCAGGCGATTGCTCATCTGCGCGAGCAGGGGCTGAGCGTGATGTTCTACCCGTTCATCCTGATGGATATCCAGGCAGGGAACGGTTTGCGAGATCCCTGGACAGGTGCGGAAAGCCAAGCCGCCGTGCCGTGGCGCGGCCGGATCACTCTGGCTCGCGCTCCGGGGACTGCTGGAAGCTCTGACAAGACGTCCGCGGCGGCGGCTGAAGTGGAGGCATTCTTCGGCAAGGCGCGGGTCAGTGATTTCCTCCAGCAGGAAGACACGGTGCGCTACAGCGGGCCGGAGGAATGGTCCTATCGCCGATTCATCCTGCACTACGCGCACCTGTGCGCTGTGGCAGGGGGCGTGGAGGCATTCTGCATCGGCAGCGAGATGCGCGGGCTCACGCAGATCCGGCGGTCGGCGAACGCGTATCCGGCGGTCGAGGCCCTTCGCACCCTTGCTGCGGACGTCCGGACGATCCTCGGCGCGGGGACGAAAATCGGATATGCTGCCGACTGGTCGGAATACTTCGGCCATCAGCCGGCCGACGGATCCGGTGATGTGCTGTTCAATCTGGATTTGCTGTGGTCGTCCGATGACGTGGATTTCGTCGGCATCGACAACTACATGCCCCTCTCGGATTGGAGAGACGGTGACACCCACGCAGATGCGAGCGCGGGCGCAATCTACAATCTCGACTACCTTGGAGAGAACGTCGCGGGCGGCGAAGGCTTCGATTGGTACTATGCGGACGCCGATGCCCGCGACGATCAGCTGAGGACGCCCATCGTCGATGGCGCTTACGGCGAAGACTGGGTTTTCCGCTACAAGGACCTGGTGAGCTGGTGGTCCCTGCCGCATCATGATCGGGTTGGCGGCGTCCGGTCTGCGTCGGCAACGACCTGGGTCCCGAAGTCGAAGCCGATCTGGTTCACGGAACTCGGGTGTCCTGCCGTCGATAAGGGTACGAACCAACCCAACGTCTTCCACGACCCCAAGTCCTCGGAAAGCTATTTCCCGTACTACTCGTCGGGAGCACGGGACGACCTCGTTCAGCGCGCCTATCTGCAGGCGACGTTTCGGCATTGGGCCGATGCTGCGCACAATCCTGTTTCGAGCGTCTACTCGGGCCGCATGGTCGACATGTCGCGCGCGCACGTCTGGGCCTGGGATGCGCGCCCTTGGCCAGATTTTCCCGATCGGCTCGAGACGTGGGTAGATGGCGACAACTACACCTGCGGGCATTGGCTCAATGGTCGAGCGAGCGCGTCCAGTCTGCCAGAAGTCGTGGCCGAAATCTGTGCCCGGTCGGGCGTCGACGCGATCGATGTGTCGCGTCTCTACGGGGCGGTGACGGGCTATCTGATCGAGGCAGTCGAAAGCGGTCGCCAGAGCCTGCAGCCGCTCATCGTCGCTCATGGGTTCGACAGCTTTGCGGTTGGCGAGTCGATGACCTTTGCGAGCCGCGGTCGCGAAGTCGCGCGCAGCATCTCTGCCGACACCTGCGTGGCGATTGACGGCCAGCCGGTGGTATCGTTCAGTCGCGCTCCGACGGTCGAGACTGCTGATCGAGTGACGGTCGGTTACGTTCGAGCTGACAATGAGTACCAGACAGGCGCCGCTTCGGCGCTTGCGCCGGAGGCCGGTGAGCCGAGATCCGAGCAGACCTCAATCTCCCTCGTGATGCGGGAGGATGAGGCGGGGGCGCTGGCCGCACGGATCCTGAGCGAAGGACGGGTTGCCCGAGATGGGCTGAGCTGTGCGCTGCCTCCATCCGCACTTGGCCTCACCCTTGGCGATGTGGTCGCTGTACGGAGCGGGGAGGCGGAGCACCGCTTTCGTATTGACAGGATCGAGGACGCGGGTGCTCGATCGCTCAGTGCGACGCGGATCGAGCGTCAGGTCTACGTGGCGCCGCCGCTGCCTGTCACGGCAACCTTCCTTGACCTGCCGTTGCTGCGCGGAGACGAGGACCCGGTCTCGCCCCACCTTGCGGTCTCCCGGTCGCCCTGGGCCGGCCCCGTCGCGGTTTTCTCGGCGAAGAGCGACGCGGGCTATGCGTTTGAGCGGGACGTGCGGCGGCCGGCCACCATCGGCACGCTGCTCGACCCTCTTTCCGCCGGGCAGCCGGGGCTCTGGATGCCGTGCGAAGTGCGCGTCCGTCTGCTTGTCGGGAGCCTGCAGAGCCGAGAGGAGGCCGACGTGCTTGGAGGAGCGAATGCAGCGGCGCTGAGAAACGGCGAGTCGGGCGACTGGGAGGTCCTGCAGTTCCGGACGGCCACGTTGATTTCGCCGCAGGTCTACAAACTCGGCGGGCTGTTGCGCGGGCAGGCTGGAACCGACTGGCTGATCCCCGAGGCATGGCCCGCCGGGACGAGCTTCGTCGCGCTGGACGAGGCGATTGGCCAGCTCGTTGTCCCATCGTCGATGCGCGGCGTGGAGCGCCACTATCGCATCGGGCCCGCGAAGCGGAGCTACGACGATCCGAGCTATGTTCATCTCGTTGAGGCCTTCTCGGGCGTCGGATTGCGTCCCTATGCGCCGACGCATCTGAGCACGCTGCAACTGTCTGGTGTCGGGCTCCGTCTTCGCTGGGTGCGCCGGACGCGGATCGACGGCGATAGCTGGCTCGGGCTCGACGTGCCGCTCGGAGAGGAGCGGGAGCAGTACCTCGTGCGACTTCTCGACGACGAGACGGTCCTTCGAGAGGAGACGGTGGACTCCCCCGAGTTCATCTATTCGTCGGCCGACCAGGCAAGCGACGGGCGTAGAGCAACAGCGTTCTCCGTCGCACAGATTTCGTCCCGCTTCGGGGTGGGACCATTCCAGAGGATGCTCCTGAATGCCTAGCACCGCCCAGCTCTCGCTTCCGCTCGTGATGCCGGCACAGGCGCAGAAGCATGTCACGGTCAATCAAGCCCTCGCAATCCTCGACACGGTTACGCAGCTTCGGGTGAACGGCTCTAACACGAGCACGCCGCCGGACGGGGCGACGGGTGGAGACGCCTACATTGTCCCCGCGGGTGCGACGGGTGCCTGGGTAGACCAAGCGGATTCCGTCGCGGTCTGGAGCAACGGCGGGTGGACGTTCCTGGAGCCGCGGCATGGATGGCGGGCATGGGACGTGGGTTTGTCGGGGTGGCAGCTCTACGATGGAACGGCGTGGGTTCCGAATGCTCTGGCTGTTTCGGCCGGCGGCGCTCGTATTGTCGCCCGCGTGCTGGAGTTCGACCATCAGATCGCGGCGGGCGCAACCAACCTCACAACGGTGCTCATTCCCGCGGGTGCGCAGGTCCTTGGGATTTCCAGCCGCGTGGAGGCAGCGCTTACCGGGACGGCGCTCACCGGGTGGCGCATAGGCGTTGCTGGATCGGACAATCGATATGGGTCGGGACTTGGACTGGCACGTAACGCATACCTCGCAGGGCTCAGCGGATCACCCGTCACGTACTACGCCGCAACGCCTCTGCTCTTGTCCGCCGAAGGAGGCACCTTCTCGTCTGGCACGGTTCGGCTCGCGGTTCATCTTGTCGAGATCTCTCCGCCGCGCGCCGTTTGAGCTGGCAAACGCTCGCCCTTGATTTTTGGCGCATATCGGTCCACCTCAACCGCTGGTCGCGGAGGAGATGGCAATGCGGTCCCAGCCTAACGTCGCCAGTGTGGATCCTGTCTGGACGACGATACGCCACGAAGCGGAGCAGGTCGTGCGGGACGAGCCGCTCATGGCCAGTCTTGTCCACGCCGGCATTCTGCATCATGGCAGTCTGGAGAGCGCCCTCAGCTTTCGGCTTGCCCAGAAGCTCGCGTCGCAGGAAATGAGCGAACTCATCCTGCGGGAGATCATGGATGAAGCCTACGAGGCGGATCCCAAGCTGGGCCTCGCAGCGCGGGCGGACATTCTGGCGGTGTTCGAGCGCGACCCGGCCTGCCATCGCTATTTGCAGCCGTTGCTGTTCTTCAAGGGCTTCCAGGCGATCCAGTGCTATCGGATCGGCCATTGGCTCTGGGAGCACCGTCGGCGCGACATGGCGTATTTCATTCAGATGAGGACGTCTGAAGCCTTCGGTGTCGACATCCATCCGGGGGCGCGTGTCGGCAACGGGATCATGATCGACCATGCGCATTCCATCGTGATCGGTGAGACGGCGGCCGTCGGAAACAATGTCTCGATGCTCCATTCCGTGACGCTTGGCGGAACGGGCAAGGAGGACGGCGACCGGCATCCCAAGATCGGGGATGGCGTGTTGATCGGTGCGGGTGCTGCTGTGCTCGGCAACATTCGTGTGGGCGGGTGCAGTAGAGTTGCTGCAGGTTCCGTGGTGCTGCAAGACGTACCTGCTTGCAAGACGGTGGCCGGAGTACCGGCGCGCATCGTCGGGGAGGCGGGATGCGCGGAGCCGTCGAAGTCGATGGACCAGCTGCTGGGCGAGGCCGTGGTGTCGGACTCCTGAAATTCCGTTAGTCGTCGTATGACTCGTGGATGATCGGTAGGCGGCGCTCCGGGCGCCTAGGTCAACGTATCATGATTTCGTCTGGGCGCCCGAAAGCCAGAACCTTGCGCGCCTGCTCGTCGAGCAAGTCAGGATCGAGTGTTTTCGACGACAGACGTAATGTCTTGTTCTGGATAGATGCGCGTTCGGCCTTAAGGTCGGCCAGTTCACCGCGGAGCGTGCTCTCGTCAGCCTGAACCTGAAACAGGCTGAAGAGCCCATGCTCGCCTTGCAGCGCGGCAAAAGTCAGGTAGCTTGTGAGCGCAATGACCACGATCGCAAAAATACCGCCAGTGAAGCTCCGACGCCGGGGTTCGTATTCCGGGTAAGCCAAAGTCCGATCCGCCTGTTCTCTGCTCGTTTTGCAGCAGCTTGCCAGAAGTCGACGACTTTGGATATCCCCCGCGCGCCGAACGCGCGAGGGATTCAGGCTTCACGTGCTCAGGCGCGGCCCTTGTAGATATCAACGAGCGTGTTGAGCATGGCCAATGCGTCTTCGCGCGAGCGTTGGAAGGTGTTCCGGCCGATGATCGATCCGTTGCCGCCCCCGTCGCGGATCGCCCGCGCGTCGTCGTAGACCGAGTCTGCGCCCTTGGCGGCACCGCCGGAGAAAACCACAATCCGCCGGCCACCGAAGGAAGCCTGCATGCAGTGCCGGACGCGCTCCGCCTGAGAGGCTATGCTGACACTCTGCTTCTCGTAGACCTTCTTCGCTTCGGCCTGCTCCAGATAGTCAGTGGACAGCTTGATCTTGATGATATGGGCACCCAGAAGGGCCGCGATCTGAGCGGCATATGCCGCGACGTCAATTGCTGTCTCGCCATCCTTGCTGATGTCCTCGCCACGCGGATACGACCACAGCACGGTCGGCAGGCCTTTTGCAGCGGCCTCCTCGCGCAGCGACGAGATCTCCTCGAACATGTCAAGTCCATGCGCAGAGCCCGGGTAGATCGTGAACCCGATCGCCGCACAGCCCAGGCGCAAAGCGTCATCCACCGAAGCCGTAATCGCCTGGTCAAAGCCCGCAATCTTCGGAACCAGCGAGTTTGAAGAGTTCATCTTCAGGATCGTCGGAATCTGTCCGGCGAAGGTGTCGGCGCCCGCCTCGATCATGCCGAGCGGCGCGGCGTAGGCGTTGAGCCCGGCATCGAGCGCGATCTGATAGTGATAGTGCGGGTCATACGCTGGCGGGTTTGGCGCGAAGCTGCGAGCTGGCCCGTGCTCAAAGCCTTGGTCCACCGGGAGGATGATCATCTTGCCCGTACCGCCGAGCCGACCCTGCATCAGCATGCGGCAGAGATTGCCTTTCACGCCAGGGTTGTCCGATTCATAGTAGCTCAGGATCTTTTGGACGGTCCGCGTCGCCTTCATCGGTTTCCCTCTTGTTACAGCTCAGGCTTGCTCGAGCGCCGCGACGCCGGGGAGCGTCTTGCCTTCGAGCCACTCCAGGAAGGCGCCGCCTGCCGTGGAGACATAGGTGAAGTCGCTGGCAGCTCCACTGGCGTTGAGCGCAGCGACCGTGTCGCCGCCGCCGGCGACAGACAGAAGCTTGCCCTCGCGCGTGAGGGCTGCCGCCGCCCGCGCGGCCGCGTCGGTCGCCATGTTGAATGGCGTAATCTCGAAGGCGCCAAGCGGGCCGTTCCAGACCAGTGTCTTCGCTGCTCCGAACGCTGCGATCACCGCACGTGTGGCCTCCGGACCTGCGTCGAGGATCATCGCGTCGGACGGGCAGGCGTCCGCGGACACCACCTCGCTCGCCGCATTCGCCTTGAACTCCCGAGCGACCACGACATCGGACGGCAGCAGGATGGTACAGCCCGCCGCTGCCGCCTTTTCCGCAATCTCCCTGGCCGTGCCGGTCAGGTCATGCTCGCAGAGCGACTTGCCCACGTCGATACCCTGAGCGGCGAGAAACGTGTTTGCCATGCCGCCGCCGATGACCAGCGTGTCGACCCGGGCGATCAGATTGCCGAGCAGCTCGAGCTTGGTTGAGACCTTCGCCCCGCCGACCACCGCAACCACCGGCCGCACTGGTTTCCCCAAAGCCTTCTCCAACGCGCCGAGTTCGGCCTGCATCAGCCGCCCGGCACACGCCGGCATATGATGCGCCAGCCCCTCGGTCGACGCGTGCGCGCGGTGAGCCGCGGAGAAAGCGTCATTGCAGAACACGTCGCCCTCCGCCGCCAACTCGGCGACGAAATCGGCATCGTTCTTCTCTTCACCCTTATGGAACCGGGTGTTCTCCAGAAGCAGAACCCCGCCCGCGGGTAGCCGCTTGATCGCGTCCGCCGCCTTCGATCCGATGCAGTCTTCGGCAAAGGCGACGCTGACCCCGAGCGCCTCTTCCAGCGCCGGCAGCACCACCTTCAGGCTCATCTCCGGCACGACCTTGCCCTTCGGCCGATCGAAGTGCGCGAGCAGCACGGGCTTGCCGCCCTTCGCCAGGATGTCCTTCACCGTCGGCACGATCCGCTCGATCCGCGTCGCGTCCGTCACCTTGCCGCCTTCGACCGGCACGTTGATGTCGACACGGGTCAGCACGACCTTGCCCTGAAGGTCCATATCGTCGAGCGTCTTCCACCCCATCGTCGCCTCCTCAGACCAGCGCTTCGACCTTTGCTGCCACCGCGTCGGCGGTGATGCCGAAGTGCGGATAGAGTTGCTCGATCGTCCCCGATGCACCAAAGCCCGTCATCCCGACGAACCCGGCCTTCTTTTCCGCGCCGCGCTCGCCGCAGAGCCAGCGCTCCCAGCCGAACTCCAGCGCCGCCTCGACGCCGACCCGCACCGGCCCGGCCGGCAGCACGCTCTTGCGGTACTTCTCGTCCTGCGCCGCGAAAAGCTCCCAGCAGGGCATCGAAACCACCCGCGTGCCGATGCCTTTGCGCTCCAGAAGCGTCCGGGCTTCGAGGGCGATCTCCACCTCCGAGCCGGTGGCAAGCAGGATCGCCTTGCGTCGGGCGACGGCCTCCTCGAGCACATAGGCGCCGCGGGCCGAGAGGTTCTGCCGCGTGTGTCGAGTCCGCACTGTCGGCAGGTTCTGCCGCGTGAGTGCCAGCACGCTCGGCCCGTCCGCCGAAAGCGCCAGTTCCCAGGCCTCTGCCGTCTCGACGGTATCCGCCGGCCGGAACACGTTCAGCTTTGGCATGGCGCGCAGCGCGGCCAGATGCTCAACGGGCTGGTGCGTCGGTCCGTCTTCCCCCAGCCCGATCGAGTTGTGCGTCAGCACATAGACCACCCGCGCGCCCATGATCGCGGAGAGCCGCATCGCGCCTCGGGCATAGTCCGAAAACACCAGGAACGTGCCGCCGTAGGGAATGCAGCCGCCGTGCAGCGCGAGGCCGTTCATGGCCGCCGCCATGCCGTGTTCGCGGATGCCGTAGTGAACGTACCGGCCACCCCGGGTGCCGACGTCGAAGGTGCCGAGGTCCTTCGTCAGCGTGTTGTTCGAGCCGGTGAGATCCGCCGATCCGCCGATCGTCTCCGGCGTATTCGCGTTGATGACCTCGAGCACCATCTCGGAAGACTTCCGCGTCGCAACCTTTGGCGCGCTCTCGGAAATCCCCTTTCGGAACGCCATCAGCGCCGGCGCAAGCTTCTTCGGCAGTGCACCCGATACCACACGCTCGAACTCGGCTCGCTTGGCCGGCCCCAGCTTGTCGAAGCGCGCCGCCCAGTCCGCCCGCGCCGCCTTGCCGCGCTCGCCGATGCCGCGCCAGGCGGAAAGCACGTCGTTCGGGATCTCGAACGGCGGATAGGGCCAGCCGTAGATTTCGCGGATTTTCGCGATTTCTTCGGCCCCGAGCGGCGAGCCGTGCGCCGCTTTCGTGTCCTGCTTCGTCGGGGCGCCGTAGCCGATGTGCGTGCGGCAGTCGACGAGCGAGGGCTGCGCCGTCGCCTTTGCCTCGCGGATCGCCCGATCGATGTCGTCAGGGTCGTGCCCGTCGCACTCATGGACCGACCAGCCCGAGGCGACGAACCGTGCCTTCTGGTCGGTCTTGTCGGAAAGGCTCACCTTCCCGTCGATCGAGATGCCGTTGTCGTCCCAGAGAACGATGAGCCGCGACAGCTCCTGTCGCCCGGCGAGCCCGATGGCCTCCTGACTGATCCCCTCCATCAGGCAGCCGTCGCCGGCGATGACGTAGGTGTGGTGGTCCACCACCTTGCGCCCGAAGCGCGCCGCCATGCTCTCCTCGGCGATCGCCATGCCGACCGAGGTGGCGATGCCCTGGCCGAGTGGCCCGGTGGTCGTCTCGATGCCGCCGGCGTGGCCGAATTCGGGGTGCCCCTCCGCCGGCGAGCCGAGCTGCCGAAAGCGCCGGATGTCCTCGATCGTCATGTCGGGATAGCCGGTCAGGAAGAGCAGCGCGTAGAGCAGCATCGAGCCGTGCCCGGCCGACAGCACGAAGCGGTCGCGATCCGGCCACTTCGCATCGGTCGGGTCGAATTTCAGGTGCTTCTCGAACAGGACCGTCGCCACGTCCGCCATGCCCATCGGCATGCCTGGATGCCCGGAATTCGCCTGCTGGACCGCGTCCATCGCAAGCATCCGGATCGCTGCGGCCTTCTTCCAATGATCGGGATGGCGCTCGCGGAGCTCGGGAATGTTCACCGGGAGGTCCTCTTCGGCACGTGGGCTTGCCTGACAATCAGGCGCCGCGCGCACTGATAACAGGCCCGGTTCGTGGGTCAAGGCCGGAACGCGGAGACTGCCGCGTTCGCAGGCAGTCTGCGCCGAACGGCGATGTTGATGTATATTTCAATAAATACAACATGATATAGGATCATCTACACGCGCATCCCGGCCCCTTTGTGCAGCGTGGTCCGCCAGGGCGCGCCGATCAGGTATTGGCCGGCATCGGCAGATTGCAATCCCCCAAACTCACCCGTAAAACGAAGATCCGTATCGAAGAGGCCAACGGATGAGTCAATTCGCCGAACTCGAAGCCCAGTTCTCGCAGGCGCTCGACCGTCTCCGTTCTGCCGTCGCCGCCCGCGCCGCCGCGACCGAGGAGCGGCCGGACGAACGGGTGCTCCGCGAGCGCATCGACGCGCTCGAGGCGGAGAAGGCCGAGCTGGTCGACGAACTCGCGCGGCTCGAGGCCAAGCGCGACAAGGATGTGGCGGCCCTCGACGACCTCATCGCCCAGTTGAAGCCGCTGATCGCGGAGGTCTGATCATGCCCGAGCTCATCCTGGAAATCGGCGGCCGCGTCTTCGAGGTCGCTTGCCAGCCCGGCGAGGAAGTCTCGCTCGAACGCGCCGCGCGCCTGCTCGACGCCGAGGCCACCCGGATCGGCGACGCCGGCCGTTCCACCGAAAAGCGCATGCTGCTGCTCGCGGGCCTGATGCTCGGCGATACGATGACCGGCCTGCACGAGCAGCTTCGCCACGCTGAGGAACGCATCCGCCACGCCGAAGAGCGCACCCGCATTGCCGAGGCGAAGTCCGCGATGCTCGCCGCCAATGCGCTGAAACTCGAGACCGAGGCTTCGCACAAGCTCTCGCCCGCCGAGGTCGCCGAGCTTCGCGAGGAGAACGAATTTGCCGGCGCCCTGCTCGGCAAGGTCATCTCCGAGATCAACGCCTTGGCGGATGGGCTGGAACAGTAGGGCTGCCGTCATTCCCGTCGGGCCGGCACGAACCGATCCCGCGCTCCGGAAATTTGAAAGGCAAGCCACATGGGCTTGCCTTTCGTGCGTCAGGCGTTGGCTTCCCGGATCTTCGCCGCCGCGTCCTTGTCGAACGCGATGCCGTTTTCTTCGAGCAGAGTGTCCAGCTCGCCCGACAGCGTCATCTCGGTGATGATGTCGCAGCCGCCGACGAACTCGCCCTTGACGTAGAGCTGCGGGATCGTCGGCCAGTCCGAGAACGACTTGATGCCGTTGCGGATCGCCTCGTCGGCCAGCACGTTCACGTCCTTGTAGGCGATGCCCATGTAGTTCAGCACCCCAGCCACCCGGCTGGAAAAGCCGCATTGCGGCATCGACGCGGTGCCCTTCATGAACAGCACCACGTCGTTCTCGCTGATGTCCTTGCGGATCGCCTCGTGGGCCGGGTCCGCTACTGTCTCGCTCATGGCTCTACTCCGGTGCCCGGGTCGTCAGCGCCAGCGCGTGCAGCTCGCCCCGCGACCCCTCCATCTTTCCCTTGAGTGCAGCATAGACCATCTGATGCTGCTTCACGCGGTTCATCCCGCGAAACGCCTCCGTCTCGACGGTGGCGGCATAGTGGTTGCCGTCGCCCGCTAGGTCGGTGATCTCGACGTGCGCGCCGGGAAACGCCTCCCGGATCAGCCGCTCGATCTCCTGAGCTTCCATCGCCATCCGGCCGCCGCCTCCAGTGAACTTCGCTCCGGTGGGGAATCTAGAGGCGCCTCCCCCCGCCCGCAAGGGCAACACGAGCGGTGTCAGTCGAAGAGCCGGGGCAGGGTTGCTTCGCGGCTCGCCCGCAGCCGACCGAGATCGACCGCTCCCGCGCCGAGGCGAACCTCCGACCCGCCGGCCGAGCCGACCACCCGCAGCCGCACGCCGGCCTCCACCGCGCGCGCCAGCAGACGGTCCACGTCGACGGCGGGGCAGGCGACGAGATAGCGCCCCTGATCCTCGCCAAAGAACCATTCCGCGGCGCCCATCCCGTCCTCGGCCAGCAGGTCGACCCCGACCCCGCCCGCGAGCGCCATCTCCGCCGCCGCGACCGCCAGACCGCCGTCCGACAGATCGTGCGCCGCCGACACGAGCGCCTCGACCTTCGCCGCCCGCAGGAATTCGCCCGCCGCCCGTTCCGCCGCCAGGTCGACCTCGGGGGCGTCACCCTCCTCGCGGCCATGGAGTTCGGCCAGCAGCGCCGACTGCCCGAGATGGCCCGTCGTCTCGCCGAGGAGCAGCAACACGTCGCCCGCGGTCGGTGCCATGCGGATCAGCTCGTCGAGCGAGCCGAGCAGCCCGACCCCGCCGATCGTCGGCGTCGGCAGGATCGCCCGCCCGTCGGTCTCGTTGTAGAGGCTGACGTTGCCCGAGACGATCGGCATGTCGAGCGCCTTGCACGCCGCGCCGATGCCGCGGATGCAGCCGACCAACTGGCCCATGATTTCCGGCTTCTCCGGGTTGCCGAAGTTCAGGTTGTCCGTCGCGGCGAGCGGCCGTGCCCCCGTGGCAGTCAGGTTGCGGTACGCCTCCGCCACTGCCTGCATCCCGCCCCGCTCCGGATTTGCCCGGCAATACCGCGGGTTGACGTCCGACGTGAACGCAATGGCCTTGTTGGTGCCGTGTACCCGCACCACCCCCGCGTCCGACCCCGGCACCACCGCGGTATCGCCCATCACCATCTGGTCGTACTGCGTCCAGACCCAGGCCCGGCTCGCGAGGTTCGGCCGCTCCATCAGCGCCACCAGCGCCTCGATCGGCACCACCTCCGGCACCGGCCCGAGCGGTGCGGCGGCCGGCGTCTCCACCCACGGCCGATCATATTCCGGCGCGGTCCCCGACAGCGCCTTCAGCGGCAGCTCGGCCTTGACCTCGCCGTTGAGCCGGACGCGGAAACGATCCTCCGGGATCGTTCGCCCGACGATGGCGAAGTCGAGGTCCCACTTGTCGAAGATCGCCTTCGCCACGGCCTCCTTCTCCGGCCGCAGCACCATGAGCATCCGCTCCTGGCTTTCCGACAGCATCATCTCGTAGGCGGTCATGTGCGTCTCGCGCACCGGCACCCGGTCGAGGTCCAGCTCGATGCCGAGATCACCCTTGTCGCCCATCTCCACCGCCGAGCAGGTGAGGCCGGCCGCGCCCATGTCCTGGATCGAGATCACCGCGCCGGACGCCATCAGCTCGAGGCACGCCTCCATCAGCCGCTTCTCGGTGAAGGGATCGCCCACCTGCACCGTCGGCCGCTTGTCCTCGATCGTGTCGTCGAACTCGGCGGAGGCCATCGTCGCGCCGCCCACCCCGTCGCGGCCGGTCTTGGCCCCGAGGTAGACCACCGGCATCCCCACGCCCGACGCCGCGGAGTAGAAGATCGCGTCGGCGTCGGCGAGCCCGGCGGCAAACGCGTTCACCAGGCAGTTGCCGTTGTACGCGGCATGAAAGCGCAGCTCGCCGCCGACGGTCGGCACGCCGAACGCGTTGCCATAGCCGCCGACGCCCGCGACGACGCCGTTGATGAGCGCCCGTGTCTTCGGGTGCGACGGCTCGCCGAACGACAGGGCGTTCATCGCCGCGATCGGCCGTGCGCCCATGGTGAAGACGTCGCGCAGGATGCCGCCGACCCCGGTCGCCGCGCCCTGATAGGGCTCGATGTAGGACGGGTGGTTGTGGCTCTCCATTTTGAAGACCAGCGCCTGCTTCCGGCCGTCGGGGCCGTCGCCGATGTCGACCACGCCCGCGTTCTCGCCGGGGCCGCAGATCACCTGCGCGCCGCTCGTCGGCAGCGTGCGCAGCCAGCGCTTCGACGACTTGTAGGAGCAATGCTCGTTCCACATGGCCGAGAAGATGCCGAGTTCGGTCAGCGTCGGCACCCGGCCGATCAGATCGAGGATGCGCTGGTATTCGTCCGGCTTCAGGCCGTGTGCGGCGACCAGCGCGTCGGTGATCTCGGGCTCGCGGGCGAGGGCGGTGTCGGACATGACGGCAGCGGCTCCGGGGCAGGGGACTGCGCCCCATTTAGGCCGGGCGCGGCGCGAGCGAAAGCCCGGACCGCACGTGGTCCCGCCGGAAAGACCGGGCACCTGATGCCGACGAAGACTGGCACCCGCAAGAACCGACGCCAAAAAAAAGGCCGAGCGTCAGCTCGGCCCAAGTCCAACAGGGAGGTCGAAGTCGGCCTGCGCGAGGCGCCTGCCCAACTTCGAGTTGTAATATAGCTGCAACCCCCTCGTTCGGCAAGGCCCGATGCTCAATTGTTGAGCATGGCTGTCATGGCGCCGATGCATGGCTCGCCTCGCGGCGCTCGCCGGCTTCCATCTCGCGCTTGAACGTGCTGATCTCTTCGATGATGAAGTCACGAAACGCCGTCACGCGCTTGCTGTGCCTCAATTCTTCCACATAGGCGAGGTAGGTCGGGATCGAGGCGCTGTGCTCTTCCGGCAGGATATGCACGAGATCACGGAAGTCGCCGGTGAGATAGTCGGGCAGCGAGCCGATGCCGAGCCCCTCGCGCACCGCCTGCAGGATGCCGAAGTAGTTGTTGACGGTCAGCGACGACATGGGCGCCATCGCAAGGAACGGCTGCACGAAGTCCGCCCCGGCCCGCACTTGCGGCGAGTGCGGGCTCTGGGTGATCATCCGGTGCCCGGACAGTTCCGCCGCCGTCCGCGGCAGCCCGTGCTTCGCCACGTAGTCCTTCGACGCGTAGAGCCGGATATGCACATCCATCAGCCGCCGCCGGATCAGCTCGGCCTGGCTCGGCTCCTTCAGGCGGATCGCGACGTCGGCCTCGCGCATCGACAGGTCGAGGATGCGCTCCTCGAGCATCAGCTCGATCTTCAGGTTCGGATAGCGTTCGAACAGCCGCAACAGCCGCGGCGCCAGCCACAGCGTGCCGAAGCCCATGGTGGTGGTGACGCGCAGCTCCCCATGCACCTCGTCCTCGGAGTCGCGGATCCGCGCCGCCGTCGCCTCCAGCCGCTTGGTCATCGTCCGCGTCGCGTCGAACAGCAGCTCCCCCTGCTCGGTCAGCAGCAGGCCGCGCGCATGGCGGCGGAACAGCGTGGTGTTGAGGCTCTCCTCGAGCGCGCGGATCTGTCGGCTGACGGCCGACTGGCTCAGGTGCAGCGTCTCACCCGCATGGGTGAGGCTGCCCGCATCGGCGACGGCATGGAAGATTCGCAGCTTGTCCCAGTCCATAACGTCCCGCGTCTTCGAATTGGCATCCGAGCCGATGTAAGCGTTTCCACGCGCATTACCATACATTTCCGTTCTTTGCGCGCAGGCATGTCATTCTTTCCGCTGCGATGACGGTTCTGCGACAGGTCGTTTCGCGGCTGTGGTTTCCGGGGTAGGTTTCACTCGTTTCAGCCCGCGCGGCCCCTATGTCCCCGGCTGACGGGCGATTGCCCGGATACCGGGAGGTGGTCGCATGTCGCTGCACGACGTCTTGCTCGCCGACCTTTTCGATCTGACGAAGCGCCGGCAGGTCGGCCTGCGCGGCGAGGGCCGCGTCGACAGGGTGTTCGGCCTCTGGTATGGCGAGCGGCCGGGCGTCGAGTGCCGCGGCTTCGGTCCGGTCAGGGCGCGCGCGGCAGAGGCCGCCGGCATCCGACGCACCGGGCTCCGCCACGCCCTCGCCGGCCGGGGGCACCGAACCGAGGGCTGCCGAATGACCCGCACCGCGCTCCTCCCGCTCCCACTCCTCCTCGCCGCCTGCGCCGCCGGGGTGCCGGTCTCGCGCCAGGTCGTCGTCCCCGGCGGCCAGTTCGAGGCGGTCCAGGGCGAGGCGCGCCTCGTCGTCCGCAGCTTCCTGCCGCCCGAAGGCGACCAGCGGCGCGAGGTGATCGGCGCGCAGTGCGAGCTGGTGACGAGCCTCTACCGCACCGATCTGGTGACGCCCGCCCGGGTCGTGGTGCCGAACTTCGGGCCGCAGTCGCCGGAAATAACCGTCACCTGCCACACCCCCGACCGCAGCGGCACCGCCTCCGCCCGGATCGTTACCCGCTGGCAGCAGGCCCCGGGCGGCTGGGGCGATCCGTTCATGGGGCCGTGGGGCGGGCCGTGGGGCGGGCCGTGGGGTCCTCCCGGCTGGGGCCCCGGCCCCTGGGGCTGGTCCGGCCCGGGATTTCCGATCAGCAGCTATCCCGACATCGACGTGACGCTCCACCCGGCAAAGGGGTAGGGCCGCGCCGCCGCGCCCGGCCTTCCTCTTGCTGAAAATACGCCCGCCGGAGGCTCCCCCGCCGCGAGCCCGCCCCGCGTTGGCAGCGTGGCAAGAAAAGGTGCCCTCAGCGAGGAGGAGTGGTCCATGACTTCAACGAGAGTCTGGCGACTTCGCGCACGACATCCGCCGATCCCACGCGGATCGCGCCCGCTCCCCGGGCTTGCGCCGACCCCGGCCCTCGGCCAAGAGTTCGCGCCAACCCGGAGCGGAGCCAACAGAATGCCCCTGAACGTCGCCGTCCAGATGGACCCGGTCGAGCGGATCAACATCGCCGCCGACTCCACCTTCCGCATCATGGAGGAGGCGCAGGCGCGCGGCCACCGGCTGTTCTACTACACCCCCGACCGCCTCGCGCTCGACGAGGGCCGCGTCACCGCCACCGGCTGGCCGATCGAGGTGCGGCGGGAAAAGGGCAACCATTTCACCCTCGGGCCGGAGGCGACCATCGACCTCGCCACACAGGACGTGGTGTGGCTGCGCCAGGATCCGCCCTTCGACATGGGCTACATCACCACCACCCACCTGCTCGAGCAGCTCATGCCGGCGACGCTGGTGGTGAACGATCCGTTCTGGGTGCGCAACTACCCGGAAAAGCTGCTCGTCACCACGTTTCCCGACCTGACGCCGCCGACGATGGTCGCCCGCGACCTCGCGACCCTGAAGGCGTTCAAGGCGCGGCATGGCGATATCATCCTCAAGCCGCTCTACGGCAACGGCGGGGCAGGGGTGTTCCGCCTCGACCCTAACGACCGCAACTTCACCTCGCTCTGGGAGCTGTTCACCGGCATCAACCGCGAGCCGCTCATCGCCCAGAAGTTCCTGCCGGCGGTCGAGAAGGGCGACAAGCGGGTCATCCTCGTCGACGGCGAGCCGGTCGGCGCCATCAACCGCGTGCCGCTCGAGGGCGAGACCCGCTCCAACATGCACGCCGGCGGCACCCCGATGGCCGTCGGCCTCACCGCGCGCGACCGCGAGATCTGCGCCGCCATCGGCCCGCTGCTGCGCGACAAGGGCCAGATCTTCGTCGGCATCGACGTGATCGGCGACTGGCTGACCGAGATCAACGTCACCTCGCCCACCGGCCTGCAGGAGCTGGAGCGCTTCGACGGCATCAATGCCACCGCGAAGATCTGGGAGGCGATCGAGCGCCGCCGCGGCTGATCCCGCCTCCTCGCGCACGCCACGGCGCCGCCCGGCCTTCTCAAGAAGCCGTGAGCGGCGCCGGCCGTGGCGTAACGATCCCGCCCCCTCCGCGTACCGTTGGAGCAGGACGGGTTGATGCGGAAGGCGCGATGACGAGACGATTTCTTCTGAGATGCGCCGCGGCGGGCGCGGCGCTCCTCGCGGTGGCGCCCCGCGCCGGCCGCGCCGCCACCGGCTTCGCAGTGACGCACACGGACGCCGAGTGGCGCACGCTGCTCTCGCCCGCCGCCTACGACGTTCTGCGTCACGAGGGGACCGAGCGGCCGTTCACCAGCCCGCTCCTCGACGAGCACCGGGCCGGTGTCTTCACCTGCGCCGGCTGCGCGCTCGACCTCTTCTCCTCGGACACGAAGTTCGAGAGCGGCACGGGCTGGCCCAGCTTCTGGCAGCCGCTCGACGGCGCCGTCGGCACCACCGAGGACCGCACCTTCGGCATGGTGCGCACCGAGGTCCATTGCAGCCGCTGCGGCGGGCATCTCGGCCACGTCTTCGACGACGGCCCGAAACCGACCGGGCTGCGGTACTGCATGAACGGCGTGGCGCTCGGCTTCCGGCCGGCCACCGCATGAGGAGGCGAGCGATGCGACTCTGGACGATCGGACTGGCGGCGGCACTGCTCGGCGGGGCGGCCGTCCCGGGATTTGCGGAGGAGGGCGTCGCCGTCCCCGCGCCGCGGCTCGACGAGCCCGCGGCCAAGGGGCAGGAGGTCGCCGTCGTCGCCGGCGGCTGCTTCTGGGGCATCCAGGGCGTGTTCCAGCACGTGAAGGGGGTGGAGAGCGCCGTCTCCGGCTATGCGGGTGGCGATGCCGATACGGCGCACTACCACGCGGTCGGCTCCGGGCGCACCGGGCACGCGGAGTTTGTCGAGGTGACGTTCGACCCCGCGCAGGTCAGCTACGGCCAGATCCTGCAGGTGTTCTTCGCCGCGCACGATCCGACCGAGCGGAACCGCCAGGGCCCGGACACCGGCACGCAGTACCGCTCCGCGATCTTCCCGCAATCGGCGGCGCAGGAACAGGTCGCCCGCGCCTACGTCGATCAGCTCGACAAGGCCCACGTGTTTGCTGCCGACGTGGCGACGACCGTTGAGCCGGGCGCGACGTTCTACCCGGCGGAAGGCTATCATCAGAACTACCTGACCCTGAACCCGACCCAGCCCTACATCGTGGTGAACGACCTGCCGAAGATCGCCACGCTCGCTCGTCTGTTCCCCGGCCTCTACCGCGCGGATCCGGTCCTCGTCACCGACGCGAGCCTGTCGAACTGACCGCCCCTTCCGGCGCGCGCCTCGACCGCGCGCCGGCCAGCGTCAGACCCCGGCGCCAGCGTTCTTCCGACGCCTCACCCATTGCGACCGCGGCCGTCCCGGGCAGTATAGGCCGGACGGGGCACGTTCGGGCTGCCGGAGCCCTGCCGAAACGCCCTGGGGGAGAGCCGCCATGAAGCCGATCCAACCGCTCCTGCTCCTGCCGGGTTCCTGGACGCCGATCCCCGACGACCCCGCGCCGTCCGCCGAGGCGCCCGCCGGGTCCGCTGCGGCATGAGCCCGGAGGCGCCCCGGCCGCTCGCCGGGCTGCGCGTGCTCGACCTGACGGTCGCGCTCGCCGGTCCCTACGGCACGCTGCTCCTCGCGGGTCTCGGCGCCGAGGTCATCAAGATCGAAGCGCCGCAGGGCAGCGACATGGCCCGCTTCAACCCGCCGTTCTATGGGCGCGACGGCATCCACGTCGGCAAGATGCAGGAAGGCGACATCTCGCTGACCATCCTCGCCCGGTCGCGCGCAAAGCGCAGCATCTCGCTCGACCTCAAGGCAGAACGCGGGCGCGACCTGTTCCTGCGCCTCGCCGAGACCGCCGACATCATCGTCGAGAACATGAGCGACGGCACGATGGAACGCCTCGGGATCGACTACGCGCGCGTGGCCGCGGTGAACCCGCGCATCGTCTACTGCTCGATCACCGGCATGGGCCGCCCGAGCCCGATGCCCGGGGTGAAGGCGATGGACATCACGATTCAGGCCCTCTCCGGCGTCATGGACACGACCGGCCAGCCGGACGGGCCGCCCCTCCGCTTCGGCCTGCCGATCGCCGACCTGCTGGCGCCGCTCTACGGCATCATCGGCATCCAGGCGGCGCTGCGCCAGCGCGAGGCGACCGGGGTGGGGCAGCACGTCGAGATCTCGATGCTCGACGCCCTCGCGTCCCTGCTGCCGTTCGAGCACGTCGACGTCTTCCAGAGCCATGGCTTTCCGCCGCGCACCGGCAGTCACCACACCCGCCTCACCCCGTTCGGCGTCTTCCCGACCGCCGACGGCCACGTCTCGATCGCCGCGGCCACCGACGCCTGGGCAGAGCGCGTGTTCGAGGCGATGGGCCGGCGCGAGCTGATCGAGGATCCCCGCTTCGCCACGCGGGGCCCGCGCGCGGTCAACGCCGACGCGGTGAACGCGATGATCGAGGCGTGGACCCGCACCCTCACCACGGCGCAGGTGATCGACGCCCTGGCGACGCAGCGCGGCGTCCCGACCGCTGCGGTGCGCACGGCGGCGGAGGTGATCGCCGACCCGCACCTGCGCGCGACCGGGGCGATCCAGCCGCTCGTCCACCCCGACGCGGGCGAGATCGCCGCCGTCGGCGGCGGCATCCCGATCCGCATGTCCGGCTCGACCGTCGGCCTTGACCGTCCCGCCCCGAAGCTCGGCGCCGACAACGCCGGCATCTATGGCGACCTGCTCGGCCTCGACGACGCCGAGATCGCCAGCCTCAAGGCGGCCGGCGTGATCTGACCGGGGACAGGAGCAGCCAGCCCGGAGCGGGGCGAATGGCCCGACACGACGGGCCGCGAAACGCTCCCTCCGGGCCCGGGCGGCGCGGCGCCGGGCAGCGATCCTGCACCGGGATCGCCGATGCGATCCGCGCCGTCGGCAGGGACGTGCGCGCCGAGCTCCACGAACTCTGGGCGCGGATGCTCTCCACCGTCCTCGTCACCAACACCGACGACCACCTCGAGAACCACGGCTTCGTCTATGCGGGGGACGTGCTGTGCCGCCGAACCGCGCCTGTCCGGCGACGATCACGCGCCGCCCCCGGCGTCGCAGGCGCCCGGCCCGTCGCGGCGATGGCCGGGCGGTCTTGCACGGCGACGGTACGGGCCTCCGCCAAGTTGGCGAAGACCTCCTCGTTGAGACATTCATCGCGCAGTCGACCGTTGAAGCTCTCGCCGAAGCCGTTCTGCTGCGGCTTGCCAGGAGCGATGTAGTGCCAGGCGACGCCGGTCCGGTTGGTCCATTCGAGGACGGCGCGGCTGGTCATCTCGGTGCCGTTGTCGCTGACGATGACAGCGGGCTTGCCGCGGCGGGCGATGAGCGCGTCGAGCTCGCGCGCAAGGCGGCGGCCGCCGATCGAGGTGTCGACGACCAGGGCCAGCGCCTCGCGGGTGAAGTCGTCGACGATCGCCAGGATGCGGAAGCGCCGGCCCCAGTCGAGGGCGTCGCTGACGAAGTCGAGGCTCCAGCGCTGGTTCGGCCCGTCCGGAAGCGCGATCGGCGCTCGCGTCCCGGTCGCGCGCTTGCGGCCGCGGCGGCGCCGTACCGCCAGTCCCTCCTCGGAATAGAGCCGGTAGAGCTTCTTTGTGTTCATGGTGATGCCCTCACGCCGCAGCAGGATGCCGAGGCGTGCGGACAGATTGGCTGAAGTGAATTGACCGGTACGCCGGGCTTTCGAAGGATGGAAGCCATGGTGAAGCACCGATCTCACAGCATCGAGTTCAAGCGCCAGGTCTCCCAGGAATTCCTGGCGGGCGAGACGCTGCACGGGCTTGGCGAAGCGCCACGACCTCTCGCGCAACCTGATCCGGGTCTGGATCGGGAAGTACGAGGCGGGCGCGTTCGACGAGGACGCACAGGCGGCCGACCTGATCCAGGAGTACGAGGCGCGGATCGCGGCGCGGATCGAGGCGCTCGAGCGGCTGGTCGGCCGGCAGGCGCTGGAGCTCGAGTTCGTCGAGGGGGCTCTGCGGCAAGGACGCCTGCCGGGAAGCGAGGTCATGTGCGTGATCGCCGGCCCGACGGCCTCTCCGTCGCCGAAGGATGCCGCCTGATGGGGATCGCGCGGTCGGGCTTCTATGCAAATCCTGCCGCTGCCGCCGACGACACGGCTCTGGTCGAGGCGATGCACGCCATCAGGGACGAGTTCGAGGCCGATGGCTGGCGGAGGATGCAGGCGGCGTTGCGGCAGGTCGGGTGGGTGGTGAACCATAAGAAGGCCAAGCGGTCGATGCGCGAGCACGGCCTGCACCCGGTGAGCCGGCGCCGCTTCGTCGCCACCACCAGCAGCGACCATGACCAGCCGGTCTTTCCCGACCGGACGCGCGGGCTCGCACCGACCTGCGGTCCGAACCGGCCCTGGGTGTCCGGCCTCACCCATGTCGCGGTCACCGCGGGCTTCGTCTGCGTTGCGCCGATCATGGACGCCTGGTCGCGCCGCATCGTCGGCTACGCCATCGGCCGCGGGATCGACGCCCGCCTGGCGCTGGCTGCCCTCGGAGCCGCGATCGGCGCGCGGCATCCACCGCCGGGCTGCATCCATCATTCGGATCGCGGGTCCCAGTATGCAGCTCTCGCCTGTCGTGAACGCCTCGCAGCCGCCGGCCTCGTCGGCTCCATGGGGCCTTGGTCGCCGTCGATCGGCCGGCTCAACGGGACAGTGGGAGGACGAAGCCACCGCCAGGTCGTCGTGCAAGTTTCCGGTCGAGAAGATGGTGCGCGGGACCGCCGTGGCGGCGCCGCGCAGTGACCGAGAACAAGCGGGGCATCGAGATCGCGACCAGCATCGCCGAGATGGTCCGCGCCAGCATCAAGGAGGTCACCGGCCTCAACGCCTCCGCCGGCATCTCCTACAACAAGTTTCCCAGCCAAGATGGCGAGCGACCTCAACAAGCCGAACGGCCAGGCGATCATCACCCCGGCCCGAGGGCCGGCCTTCGTCGCGGCGCTGCCGGTCGCGAAATTCCACGGCGTCGGACCGGCGATCTCCTGCCTTGGAACCGGACCTCGGGCGCGGCCGCAAGCGCTGCCTGACCGCGGCCCTCGGCTAGAGGGCCGATTGATGCCCATGTCAAATATAGGATCGTCCTATGGGGTTCTCAAATCTGGCCTTTGCAGAAACCGAGATCCCGCGCTGATCTTGCCTGTATACATAAAAATGAACAACCGAACGGCTGTTGGGTTAGGAGGCGCCGGAAGCGCCGCTTTGGAGAAGGCGACGCTGGCCAGCGCATGACCGTCTCCAAGGGCAGGGAGCGGGCGAATACGTCTCCGTCGGTCAGGGAGGAGCGAGGGCGTAACATGGGGCGAATCATCAACCGGCTTGAGGATGCGGCGCTGGCGATCGCGGTCGTCTGCGTCGTTTTCCTCATGCTCGCGGTCAGCTATGACGCGGCATCAAGATATCTTTTCAACCATCCGCAGCTGTGGGTGTTTGACGTGGTCAGGTATTACGTCCTGATCGCCACCGTCTACCTGGCGGTGTCGGCCACCTTCCGTCATGGCGACCACATCCAGATCGAACTGTTTCGGGACAAGATCCCGAAGCCGCTGCGCGCCCGGCTGGACGCGGTCTGGTCGCTTCTGGCGGCACTGGCCTTCGCCGTCATGGCCTATGGCGCCTACAAGTCGATGGGCAAGGCCATCCAGCGCAATCAGTTCCTTCCCGGCGATATCGTCTGGCCCGCTTGGATTAGCTATCTGCCGATCGCCCTCGGCTGCGGCCTGATGACGCTGCGCATGATCCTGCACGCCGTACGGATGCTGGTCCATGGCCGGGACGAAGATGTCAGCGGAGAGCACGGGGAATTCGTGGAATGACCGCCCTTACCTTTGTCCTGCTCCTGTTCCTGCTGATGGCGCTGGGGATGCCGATCGCCTTCGCGATGATCGTCGCGGGCGCGGCGGGGATCTTCTGGATCGGCGGCCTGACCGCCGTCGTCGGGGTCCTGTCGCATGTGCCCAAGGAAAGCGGCGGCGCCTATGAGTTCCTGGCCATCCCGATGTTCCTGCTGATGGCCGAATTCGTGCTGCGGTCCGGGGTCGCGGACGATCTTTTCCAGGCCGCCGCCAACTGGTTCGGGCGGGTGCGCGGCGGGCTCGGCATCGCCACGGCGCTGGCGGGGGCCGGCTTCGGCGCGATCTGCGGCTCCTCCACGGCCTCGGCGGCCACGCTGTCCTCGACCTCGCTGCCCTCGATGCTGCGCTATGGCTACGACACGCGCATGGCCTCCGGCGTGGTGGCGATCTCGGGGACGCTGTCCATGCTGATCCCGCCCAGCATCGCCATGGTCGTCTATGCGCTCCTCGCCAATGTCAGCGTGGGCCGGATGCTGATCGCGGGGGTCATCCCCGGCATCCTGGTGACGTTCACCATCGCCCTGACCGTCTGGGTCCTGGCCGTGCGCAACCCCGAGCATGCCCCCCTGAGCGAGCCGGTCAGCTGGCGCGAGCGTATCGTCAGCCTGCGCGGGATCGCCCCCATGGTGATCCTGATGGCGGCGGTCAGCGGCGCGATCTACACCGGCACCGCCACGCCCACCGAAGCCTCGGCGCTCGGCGCCTTCTGTGCCGCGGTGCTGTATTTCCTGCGTGGACGCCGGACCTGGGTCGAGGTCTATGCCGTGCTGGCACGCGCGACGCGCACGTCCTGCATGCTGGCCTTCATCATCATGGCGGCGCATCTCTTCACCACCTTTTTCGCCCTCACCCAGACCACGCAGAACATGGTCGCCTGGGTCGGTTCGCTGGATGTGAACCGCTGGGTCATCGCGATCATCATCATCTTCGTGATCCTGATCCTGGGCTTCTTCATGGACCAGATGGCGATCCTGGTGCTGACCGTTCCGGTCGTGGCGCCGCTGCTCAGCTCGCTGAACTTCGACCTGATCTGGTTCGGCGTCATCAAGATCGTGACCGCCGAGATCGGCCTCGTGACACCACCATTGGGGCTGAACTGCTTCGTCGTCGCGAAATATTCCAAGGTGAAGGTCGGGGATGTGTTCTGGGGGTCGGTCCCGCATGTGATCGCGCACCTGATCATCATCGCGATCCTGGTGGCATTCCCGGCGATCAGCCTGTGGTTGCCGAACCAGATGAATTGAATCCCATGACCCGGCGTGCGCGCCACGCCGAGGCATGCCTTGGCCGCAGGTAGCCCATGGCGCTGCGATACATCCAGAGGGAGGAAGACATGTCCGAGACGAACCAGCCGGCCCCGCCCGCGCGGAAGATCCGTGACGCCATCGTTGTCGGCACCGGCGTCGGAGGGCTTTACCAGCTCTACAAGCTGCGGGAGCAGGGTTTCGACGTGCTGGGGATCGAGGCGGCGGAGACCGTCGGCGGCGTCTGGCATTGGAACCGCTATCCGGGCGCGCGGCTGGACAGCGAGGCCTATACCTACGGCTATGCGTTCTCGAAGGTCCTCCTGGACGAATGGAGCTGGTCCGAGCATTTCGTGACCCAGCCCGAATTGCAGCGGTATTTCAACTTCGTTGCCGACAGGCTGGACCTGCGCAAGGACATCTCCTTCAACACCCGCATCGCCAGCGCCCGCTTCAACGAGGCTTCGACGACTTGGACCGTAACGGCCACCGACGGCCGGGAATTCCATGCCCGCTTCCTGTGCCTGGCGGTCGGCCCGCTGTCCGAGCCGGTCTTCCCGAACATCCCGGGCCGCGAAAGCTTCGAGGGCGAATCCTATCACACCTCGCGCTGGCCGACGACGCCGGTCGATCTGGAGGGCAAGCGAGTCGCCGTCATGGGAACCGGCGCGACCGGCGTGCAGGTCATCCAGGAAGTGTCGAAATACGCCAAGGAACTGGTGGTCCTCCAGCGCCGGCCGCACTGGTGCTCTCCGCTGAACAACAGCCCGCTGTCCGAAAGCGACATGGAGGAGATCAGGAAAAACTATCCCGAGATCATCGCCCGCTGCCGCCAGACCTCGGGCTGGTTCCTGCATGACGCCCCGCCCGTGGATATCATCGGCGTCGACGAGGAAACCCGCAACGAGACCCTGGGCAAGGCCTATTGGCACGGGCGCGGAATGAACTTCCGCTACGGCACCTATCGCGACATCGGTAGCAACCCCGAGGCGAATGCCATCATCTCGAACTTCGTCGCCGACCGTATCCGCGAACGGGTCGAGGATCCCGAGACGGCGGAACGGCTGATCCCCAAGGATTACGGCTATGGCACCCGCCGCGTGCCCCTGGAGACGAAATATTACGAGACCTTCAACAAGCCCAACGTGAAGCTTGTCTCGCTGCTGGAAACGCCGATCGAGCGGGTCACCCCCAAGGGCATCCGCACCACCGAACGGGAATACGAATTCGACGCCATCATCTATGCGACCGGCTTCGACGCCGTCACCGGCAGCTACGACCGGATCGACATCCGGGGCGAGGGCGGCCGCGCCCTCAAGGACAAGTGGAATGACGGTCCCATCACCTATATCGGCATTCAGGTCCACGGCTTTCCCAACATGTTCATGGTCGGCGGGCCGCTGGCCTCGATCGGGAACTTCCCGCCGGCGCTGGAATACAGCTCGAACCTGATCACCGAGTTGTTGTGCCACGCGCGTGATACCGGCAGCGACCGGGTCGAGGCCACCGCCGAGGCCGAGAGCGAATGGACCGACCTGGTGCGCGGCATGGCCGAGAAGCTGCTGTCGGCCAAGGTCGAATCCTGGATCACCGGGGTCAACAGCAACGTCGAGGGCAAGGACAAGCCGCGGGTCATGATCTTCATCGGCAGCGCCGGCGACTACCGCAAGAAATGGCAGGAGATCCAGGCCGACGGCTATGCGGGCTTTGAATTCCTCTCCACCCAGGCCGGGCGGTCGGAACTGGCAGGCGGTGCCTGAAATGGCCGAGGCCTACGACTATATCGTCGTCGGCGCGGGATCCTCGGGCGCGGTGGTGGCAAGCCGCCTGTCCGAAGACCCCGCCACAAAGGTGCTGCTGGTCGAGGCCGGGGGCGAGACCGACGATTTCTGGATCAACATGCCGGCCGGGATCGGCAAGCTGTTCGCGAGCCGCAAGTTCAACTGGTATTTTCATACCGAGCCGGACCCCGGTGTCGGCGGTCGCAAGATCTACTGGCCGCGCGGCAAGGGCCTGGGCGGGACCAGTTGCATCAACGGCATGATCTACATGCGCGGCCAACCCTGCGACTTCGACCGCTGGCGGGATCTCGGAAACGAGGGCTGGGGCTGGGACGATGTCCTGCCCTATTTCATCCGCTCCGAGGCGAACCAGCAAGGTGCCAACACCTTTCACGGCAGCAACGGCCCGCTGAGCGTCACCGACCCCGAATTCCGGCATCCGACCTCGGACGATTTCATCGCGGCCGCGGTGAATGCGGGCATCCCCCGGGTCGACGATCTGAACTCATCGCCGCTGCCCGGTGTCGCCTATCGCCAGTATACGATCAGGAACGGCCGCCGGCACAGCACCTACAAGGCCTTCCTTGAGCCGGTGCGCCAGCGCGCCAACCTGAAGATCCTGACCGATGCCCATGTCTGCCGAGTCCTGTTCGAGGGCGACGAGGCGACCGGCATCGAGGTGCAGCAGGGCGGCGCCCGGCGCGAGATCCTGGCCGCGCGCGAGGTCGTCCTGTCGGGCGGCGCCTTCGGGTCGCCGCAGATCCTGATGCTGTCCGGTATCGGCGATCCCGCCATGCTTGCGCGCCAGGGCATCGAGGCGCGGCTGGACCTGCCGGGTGTGGGGCAGAACCTGCAGGATCACTGGCATGCGGTCTGTTCCTGGCGCTCGACCGAGGAGAGTTCCTACAACGCCCGGCTGCGCGGCATCGGCAAATATCTGGAAGGCATCCGCTATCTGCTGACCCGCAGCGGTTGCCTGGCGATCGGCGCCTCGCCGGTCAGCGCCTATATCCGCAGCGGCGATGACCGCGCCGAGGCCGATATCCAGCTGGCCTTCAGCGCCATGACCTACGTCTATGACGCCTCGGGCAATCCGGTCATCGACCCGTTGCCCGGAGTCAACGGTTCGATGGTGCTGCTGACCCCGGATTCGCGCGGGCATATGGAGCTTGCCTCGGCCGATCCGTTGCAGGCGCCGCTGTTCCACCCGAATTACCTCAGCGATCCGCGCGACATCGAACGTTCGCTGATCGGGTTGCGGATGCTGCGCAAGATCACTGAAACCGCGCCGCTGAGCGCGCGCATCGTCAGCGAGATTTCGCCCGGCGCGAATGTGACCAGCGACGATCAATGGCTGGATTACCTGAAGGCCAAGGGCAACAGTGCCTGGCATCCGGTCGGCACCTGCAAGATGGGCAACGATCCGATGGCGGTGGTAGACGCGCGGCTTCGCGTCCGGGGCGTCCGCCGCCTGCGGGTCGCCGACGCCTCCATCATGCCGTTGCTGGTCGCGGGCAATACCAACGCTCCCTGCATCATGATCGGCGAAAAGGGCGCGGACATGATCCGGCAAGACGCCGCACCGCGCAGGCCCGGTCTGAACTGATACCGCCATGTTCCTTCACGAGCGCAGGCGGGACATGCGTAGCAGAAATCAAGTCAACAGGAGGAGAACCCGATGAAACATCTGTCAGGCATCGCGGTCGCGCTGGCCGTCACGACGATGCTGTCCGGCACCGCCACCGCACAGACCGAGATCAAGGTCACCCACATATTCGGCGCCGATCTGTGGCACTGGGTGGAATGGGGCAAGGTCCTGGTGGACGAGGCTACCAAGAACTCGAACGGCGAGCTGACGTTCACGACTTTTCCGGCCGGTCAACTGGGCAAGCAGACCACCACCGTCATCGACACCGGGCTTGCCACTGCGGGGATCATTCCGCCCTCTTATGAGGTCGAAGCCATGCCGCTGACCGCCGTGGTCGAACTGCCGGGCTTTCACAGCACCTCATGCGAAGGAACGGCGCGGTTCTGGAACGCGGTGAAAGAGGGCGGCGTCCTTTATGAGAGCGAATACAAGCCGCAGGGCCTGCGCCCCCTCTCCGTCGCCGTGATGGCGCCCTATGAGGTGATGACCAGCCGCAAGAAGGTCACCTCGCTGGAAGACTTGCGCGGACTGAAGGTCCGTTCCTCGGGCGGGGCACTGACCAAAACGCTGACCGCGCTCGGCGCCGTTCCGATTTCCACGACGCAGGGTGAAATCTACGACAGCCTTCAGAAGGGCACCGTGGATGGCACCTTCCAGCCCATCGGCACCATCGTCATGGAGGGCATGGCCGAGCTTCTGCGCTTTGCGGCCGAACCGACCATGCTGGGCGGTGGCAGCCTCGTCTTCGTCATCAGCGAGGATACCTGGCAGGAGCTGGATGCGGAATCCCAGAAGGCGCTGTCCGATGCCGGCATGACGGCGCAGAAACATCTCTGCGCCTTCCTCGACGAAAAGCAGAAAACCGTGCGCGAGGAACTCGTCGCCGCGGGGAAAATGGAAATCACGATCATGCCGCCGGAGGAGGTCGAACGCTGGAACGCGATCGGGCTTCCGGTCCAGGACGAATGGGCCGAGATTCTGAACGGCACCGGCCGGCCGGGCACCGAGGTGCTCGAAGCCTATCGCGCAGCTTCCAAGCAGTTTTGATCGGCTGGAAATGGCGTAATCCAGTGCAAAATGGGTTACGCCGGCAATCCTGTATCGCATCGGCCGCAAAACACGAGCGCATGGGCCCCGATGCATCTGCGCGACACTGGTGCAAATTCTTTCCCACATGGTCAGGGCGCGACCCTCATCCGGGAACGACGAGTTTGCCGTTGATGGAGCTGAAAGGAGATTTTGATGCCGAAACTGCGAATGCTGACAGTGGATACCGGCAGATGTCGCGTTCCCAAGGCCCATATGTATGAAATGGCCGAGGGGATGATAGATATTCCCTCACCCGTCAATATAATCGAACACCACAAGCATGGGCTGATCCTGTTTGACACAGGTCTTAATCACGCGATTTCCGATAGCGAGCTGTCGGTCGAGCGCTATGGGTTGGACCTGCACTCTGCATTTGGCGCAAGCCGGGTAACGCGTGATGATGCGATCGACCGCCAGCTGGAAAAATTCGGGTATAAATGCAGCGATGTGAAATATGTGGTATACTCGCATCTTCATGTCGATCATGCCGGCGGCATGACGTATTTCCCTGATGCTTGCCACGTCGTCCAGCACGATGAAATTCGTTACGCTCACTGGCCTGAAAGATGGACCCGGTTTGCCTATTACCCTGGCGATGTATCAATCGCCCGAAACCTGGACATCCTGGAAGTGGATGGCGACGTGGACCTGTTCGAAGATGGTTCGATGAAGCTGATAAAGACGCCAGGTCATGCGCCCGGGCATCAGATGCTGCTGCTCGATTTCGAGAACCGAGGGAGGGTGTGCCTTGGCGCGGATGTTGCGCATACCATCGAAGCTTTCAGCCTGGCCGCCCCGATGCCCTTCGATCACGACCTGACGGCAAACGAAAGATCGCATATGATCGTCAAGCGGTTGAAGAACGCGGGCATACCCGTATATTTCGCGCATGAGATGGCTCATTTCGATGAGCTTTCCAAGGATGGGGTCTATTGGGATTAATCCAGATCTTCAAGAAACCCCGATCGCTCACCTTTCCAGTATCTTTTTCGGCCTGCGGATCGAGTGATCGGTTTGGAATATTTTCCAGGGATGGCCCGGGAATGTCACGATTGGAACCGGAAGAGGTCCAGATGGAACAGTATGACTATATCGTCGTGGGGGCCGGATCGGCGGGGTGCGTACTTGCCAACCGGCTATCGGAAAATTCCGATAACAGCGTGCTGCTGATCGAGGCGGGCGGCTCTGCCGAAAAATTCTGGGTGAACACGCCGCTCGGCACCGCTGCGATCTTCGACGATGAGAAGCTGACCTGGAAATATCACACCGAGGCGATCCCGAATGCTGCCGGACGCAGCATCTACTGGCCGCGCGGGCGGATGATGGGCGGGACCAGCTCGCTGAACGGCATGGTCTATATTCGCGGCAACCCGGCGAATTTCGATGAATGGCGGGATCTGGGAAATGAAGGCTGGGGTTGGGACGATGTACTGCCATTCTTCAAGAAGTCCGAGAGCAATACCCGGATCAGGAATGAATATCACGGCGACAGGGGTCCGCTGACGGTTTCCGATCCGGTGATCCATGCGCCTGTTCTGAAGGAGTATTGCGATTCTGCCGAAAGAGCCGGAATCCACAAGATCGACGATATCAACGCGCCGCCCTATGAAGGGGTCTCGTTCCACCAGTTCACCATCGCGGGTGGACGCCGCGCCAGCACCTACAAGGCGTTCATCGAACCGATCCGGCATCGCAGGAACCTGACGATCCTGATGAACGCGCAGGTGCTGCGGGTAATGTTGAAGGACAAGGCCGCGACCGGGATCGAGATCCAGCAGGACGGCGCCCGCCGGATCATCGCGGCCGGCCGCGAGGTGCTGCTGGCGGCGGGCTCGCTGAACACGCCGCAACTGCTGCTGTTGTCCGGGATCGGGGACGCCGAAAAGTTGCGCGGCTTCGGCATCGAAAGCGTCGCGCATCTGCCGGGCGTGGGCCGAAATCTGCAAGATCACTGGTTCGCGCCGATGGTCTGGCGGGTCAAACCAGGTTTCTCGCTGAATTCGACCCTGTCGGGCTGGCGGAAATATGTCGAGGGTGCACGCTATCTGCTGACCCGGAAGGGAGCGTTGGGGATCTCGCCCGCGCAGGTTTCGGTCATTGTGCGCAGTTCCGAGCAGGAGGTCATTCCGGATCTGCAATTCTCGATGCGGCCGATTTCGTATCATTTCGATGTGAATGCCAGCAAGATGCATATTGATCCTTATCCGGGCATCAGTGCGGGGGTTGTGCTGCTGAACCCGGAATCGCGCGGCTGGATCGAATTGAAATCCCCCGATCCGCTGGTTCCGCCCCTGATGCAGCCCAACTATCTCTCGGCACCGCGCGATGGCATGCGCACGATTGCGGGGATCCGAGAGATGCGAAAGATCCTGGCTTGCGATCCGTTGGCCTCGCATGTCGAACGTGAGATACTTCCTGGATCGGACGTCAATAGCGACGAGCAGCTTTTGGGGCATACTGCCAATAACGGCGCCTGTGGCTGGCACCAAGTTGGCACCTGCAAGATGGGCCGCGACCCCGAGGCTGTGGTCGATGCCCAACTGCGCGTGCATGGAATCGGGCGACTGCGGGTGGTGGATGGCTCGATCATGCCGACGATCACCACCGGCAACACCAACGCCCCCTGCATCATGATTGGGGAAAAGGGCGCGGACATGGTCCTGCGCGAAAGCCAGGAAAGACAGGCCCTGTGAATAGGGGAAGAAAGTATCCGGGCGCGGCAAGTTCAAAAGACCTAGCCAAACTGGAGAGCAACGTTTGTGCCGGATCACCATGTAATCGTCCCTCAGGCGAGGCTTTTATGCGGCTGAGATTATGGGTATCCACCGAGGTTGCCACCGCAAGGCAGGAATAGAGTGGTCGGCGCTGCGATATGCGGGATCTCCGCGACGCCCGCCATCAGTCACGCCCGATCCTGCCGCGGTTGCGTTCCGTCATGCGCTTGACCTGCCCCCTTCCTGATCCCTCGATTTGAGTGAGAGTCCGCCACCTGAAGGAGACGGACGAGAAGAAGAGCAGGTTTAGCGAAGCGCAGATCATTGGCGTGCTGCGCAAGCAGGAGGCGGGCGGGACGACCGACGAGGTCTGTCGTCGGCACGGGATCAGCCAGCAGACCTTCTACCGATGGAAGGCGAAGTATGGCGGCCTCGAGGTGTCGGATGCGCAGAAGCTGAAGGCGCTCGAGGACGAGAACCGGCGGCTGAAGAAGCTGCTGGCCGAGTCGATGCTGGATGTGGCGGCGCTGAAGGATCTGCTGGGAAAAAACTGACCGGGCTCGCAGCGCGCCGGGAGGCCGTGCTCCGCCTGATGGCCGAGCGCGGGCTTTCGCAAAGGCGCGCCTGCGAGCTGGTCCGGATCGATCCCAAGACCGTGCGCCGGGAGCCCGAGCCTGGCGACGGCGACGTGCGCGAGCGGCTGCGGAGCCTGGCGGCGGACCGGCGCCGCTTCGGCTACCGGCGGCTCGGCATCCTGCTCGAGCGAGAGGGCATCACCATGAACCGCAAGAAGCTCTACCGGCTCTATTCCGAGGAGGGGCTGGCGGTGCGCCGCCGGCGCGGCCGCAAGCGGGCGACCGGGACGCGGGCGCCGGTGACGCTGCCGGACGGGCCGAACCAGCGCTGGAGCCTCGACTTCGTCTCCGACGCCCTCGACTGGGGCCGTCGCTTCGCTCGCCATCGTCCTCGGACCGATGGCGGACAATGGCTCGCCCTCGCGGTCGTCGACGACTTCACCCGCGAGGCGCTGGCTCTCGTGGTCGACACCTCGATCGACGGCGGGCGTCTCGCGCGCGAGCGCGACGCGCTCGTCGCCCGCCGCGGCAAGCCAGCCGTCATCGTCAGCGATCGAGCCATGGGAACGCCACTGGTCCGAGAGACCATGGCGAGGGGCACCGAGATGACCAGCCGCGCCATCCTCGAATGGACCAACCGATCGGGCATTGCCTGGCACTGCATCGCGCCGGGAAAGCCGCAGCGGAACGGCTTCGTCGAGAGCTTCAACGGCCGGCTGCGTGACGAGTGCCTGAATGAGGAGGTGTTCGCCAACCTCGCCGAGGCCCGCACGACCATCGAGCGCTGGCGGCTCGACTACAACCTCGTCCGGCCCCACTCGGCGCACGGCGGCCTGACACCGGATGCGGTTCGCCAGGACCCCGCGGCCGGCCGGCTCCGCCACACCAACCGCTCCGCCGGCCGCCCGCTACCGTCGGCGACGGAGGTCCGCTATCAAAACCAAGGGCTCTCACAATGATCGAGGGACCGGAGGGGGGCACGTCACGTGGTTTCGCCCGTGCCTGACCGGCAGCCGCCGCATGAACAGGAGAAGGTCGACGAAATCTGCCTCGGTCAGCGACGACAACGACACGTTGCCCCAGAAATCCAGCGCCATCCGCTTCGCGGCGCGCGCATGGTTCTGGTTGTCCCGCGACCCCGCGTACTTCCGCTCGATCGCGGCGTCGAAGGCAGCCTCGACCGTGACGCCGCGCCCGGTCATCCGCTGCCGCGCCTCGCTGACGATCTGCGGCGGGATGCCGGCGCGGTCGGCGCTTTCCTCGACGGTGTCGCCCTCCTCCAGGCGCTTCTCGAAGGCGTTCACCTGCCGGACCGCTGCGAAGGAGCGGGCGTAGAGCCGCTGCCGGACGTCCGCATCCGGGGATGGATGGTAGCCGAGCGCCAACGCCGCCTCGGCCGCCGGCGCCTTCGCACGCGCGTGGTCCCGGCGCGCAGCGTCCTCCTTCAGCCCGGACTTTGCCTGCTCCATCCGCTCGAGGACAGCCTGCGCCTCTTCCCTGGTCCGGGCCAGGCTGCCCTCGGCCTCGTGGATGATCCGGGAGAAGCTCCCGGATCAGCACCTCGTTGACGATCTGCTCGATGGCGCTGGCCGGCAGGGGCCTTCCGCTCATCATGTTCATGTCGACCCACCTCCATGCCGTCTCGAGGGCAGGCAGCAGCCGGAGGCTCCGCGCGGCCGCCTCGGCGAGCGAGGTGGTCCGCAAAGACAGACAGCAGACGGCCCGGACCCCGAGGATCCTGAAGCGCTCCGGGACGCGCTTGCGGAAGTACCAGACCGCGCCGCGGCGGGTCATACCACCGGCCTTATGGATTGACCTTCGCCCACTCCCTTGATGCGATCGATGCGATGACTGCTGGCTGTGTCGCGAAGCGGTTCCATGCGTCGCAGCAGGCATCGACGATGGCGTCGTAGTCGTCGAAGACGCTGATCGCGAGCCAGTTGGCGCGGAGGTATTGCCAGACGTTCTCGACGGGGTTCAGTTCGGGACTGTAGGGCGGCAGCACGAGGAGGGAGATGTTGTCGGGGACGACGAGGCCGCCTCCGCCGTGCCAGCCGGCACCGTCGAGGACGAGCACGGCGTGGGTGCCGGGCGCGACGGCGCCGGCGATCTCGGCGAGGTGGGCGTTCATCGCGGGGGTGTCGGCGAAGGGCATGACGAGGCCCGCCGCCACGCCGCGATCCGGGCAGACCGCGCCGAAGATGTAGGCCCACTGGAAGCGGGTGTCGCGCGGCGCCCTTGGCCGGGTGCCACGCTTCGCCCAGATGCGGGTGAGCGTGCCCTGCTGGCCGACCCTTGCCTCGTCCTGGAACCAGATCTCCAGCGGCTTGCCCCGTGCCGCCTCGGGCAGCGCCGCGGCTACCGCGTCGGGGAAGCTTTTTTAAACCCCTCCTGGGCTTCGGGATCGGTCTTCGGATGCCGCGGACGAACCGACAGGCGCCGGTAGCCGAGCGCCGCCAGATACTTGCCCACCGTCCGCTCGTGCACCTCCACCCCGAACCGCTCCGCGATCCGTCGCCCGAGATCCTGCCGCCGCCACCGCACCACCCCGTCCCCCACTGGAACGGGCGCCGGGTCGGGACCCGCCTCCACCCAGGAGGCGAACTCGGCCATCTGCGCCGGCGACAGCCGTCGCGGCTGCGCCCCGCCCCGATGGTTCGAGAGCCCCGCCAGCCCCTCGGCATTGTAGCGGTGCACCCAGTCCCGCAGCGTCTGCCGGTCCATCCCGCAGGTCTCCGCCGCGGTCTGCCGATCGACCCCCTCCAGTACCAGCGCGATCGCCAGCATCCGCCGCGCCGCCTTCGCATCCCGGCTCCTGCCAGCCGCGCGCCTCAGCTCCGCCGCCGTCAGCTCCCTTCTTGTCACCTGCACCGCCGCTGACATCCCCAGCCTCCTCCTGCCTCGACCGCAGTGAGTCAGAGATCAGCCGAATTGGGAATCCCAAGAGAGTCAGAAAGCGCGGCCGGTGGTATCAGATGCCGGATCGAGGAGATGTGCTTTTTCTGTTGGGCGGGCGCTGCGGCACGCGACGAGTCGCCCCGCCGTCCGACCTGTCCCGCGGCTGCCGCATCGCCGCTTGTGCTACAGTCTGTGCTGCAGCCTTTGTCACACGGCGCCGGATTCGCGAGCCACCCCTCGAGTCGGGGACATAACTCGCAGAAATCGCTGAATTTTCGGTAAAAATGGCTGGGGAACCTGGATTCGAACCAGGACTAACAGAGTCAGAGTCTGCGGGTCTACCGTTAACCTATTCCCCAGTGCCCGGGCTGCATACCGCCTCGCCGGGGTGAGATCAAGGGCGGTTTCCCGCGATTTTGACGACAACTTCGGGCCAAAGGATCCGCAGTGCGGACGGCATCCCGCCGAGCCACGGGCGCTGGTCCCGATCGCGCTGACACGCCCCAAGGGCCGGGTGCGACGGTCGCGAAACGCATCCCGCGCGTGGATCCAGACCTGCGCCCGGAGGCTCACGGCGTCACCAGCCGCTGAACCGGGGCCATTTCTCCGCGACCGCGCCGGCACGCAGCACCTCGTAGTGATCGTATTGCGCCGCGGTCGCGCAGGCGTGGTTCGGCAGCACCCGGAGCCGCGCGCCGATGGCCAGCTCCGGTGTCGGGGCGCCGCTGCCCGGGCGGGGCGCGACGATGCCGTGCTCCTGGTTCGCGCCGATCACGATCAGGTCGTCGTAAGGCGAGCCGTCGAGCCGGCAGACCACGCCATAGCCCTGGTCGACCGCCTGGGTCGCGGTGCCGCGGTCGCGCGACATCGCCATCCAGCCGGCATCGGTGATGATCCAGCCCTTTTCCGGCTGGTGGCCGATCACGGTCGCGAGCACGCTCAGCGCGATGTCGTCGGTGCCACAGACCCCGACCCCCGCCTGGAACAGGTCGAAGAACACGCAGACCCCGGCGCGAAACTCGGTCAGCCCGTCGAAGCCCGTGGCGCTCATCAGTGTCGGCGTCGAGCCGACGCTGACCACGGGGCAGGGGTGTCCCGCCGCCCGCAGCGTCGCCGCCGCCCCGACCACCGCCGCGCGCTCGGCCTCGGCCGCCGCCTCCAGCGCCGCGCGCCCGCGTGCGCCATAGCTCTCGCCCGCGTGGGTCATCACCCCGCGCAGCTCGGCCGCGGGCTCGAGCGCCGCCGCGATCGCCCGCAGCAGGCCGGCGTCGCCGGGCCGGACCCCGGAGCGGTGCCCGTCGCAGTCGATCTCGATCAGCGCCGGCAGCCGGTCGCCCGGTCGGGAGGCCCGCGCCACCGCCTCGGCCTGCGCCACGCTGTCGAGGATCACCGCCAGCTCGACCCCGCGCGCGCGCAGCGCCAGCACCTCGTCGAGCTTCTGTGGCGCGATGCCGACGCCGTAGAGGAGGTCGGTGACGCCGGCGTCGGCAAACCGCTCCGCCTCCTTCAGCGTCGAGACCATGGCCGGGCCCGCGGGCGACAGCATCTGCCGCCGCGCCACCTCCACCGACTTCGCGGTCTTCAGGTGCGCGCGATAGGTGACGCCGGTCCCGGCCAGCCGGCCGTGGATGCGGGCGATGTTTGCGAGCATCCGCGCCTCGTCGAGGAGCAGGCACGGGGTGGGAAGCGTGTCGAGGCCCTGCATGATGCCCTGATGCTAGCGCCGCGGGGCGTCATCCTCAAGACGGTCAAGCAATCGCAGGCGCGCGCTTGCAAAACCTCCGGCGCCCGGTCATGCTCGCGTCATGATCGGCAGCTCCGAGATCGCCCAGTTCCCGAGCCCTCCCGACGCGGTCGCCTTTCATCGCACCGAGCTTTCCCTCATTCTCGGCCTCTACGGACGGGCGGTCGCCGCCGGCGTCTGGCGCGACTACGGCATCTCGATGCTGAAGGAACAGGCGATCTTCTCGATCTTCCGCCACAGCGCCGAGCGGCCGCTCTACCGGATCGAGAAGCACCCCCGGCTTGCCGGCCGACAGGGACAGTACATGGTCGTCGCCATGGACGGCCGCATCCTGCGCCGCGGCAACGACCTCGCCCACGTCCTGCGCGTGCTGGACCGCGCGCTGATCCGCTCGGTCTGACTCCGACGCACGCCGCCCGACCACGCCGTCCGGCCTTCCTCCTGCGGAAAATACTCCCGCCGGAGGCATCCGAACGCGCAGCGCGCTCCACGCTCGGCCGGTGTCAGCGCCCGAGAAACCGCGGCGCCCGCTTCTCCCGCTGCGCCGCCAGCCCCTCGGCGTGGTCCTCGGAGGCGAAGCACGCCGCGATCCGCGCCCGGGCCGCGTCAGCGTCCAGCGTCCCCGCGACGATTTCCCGCAGCGTCCGCTTCATCCCGCGCACGGCGAGCGGTGCGAGACCGGCGATCTCCGCCGCGATCTCCTCCGCCCGCGCGGACAGCCGGTCGGGCGCCACCAGTTCGTCGACGAAGCCTGCCGCGAGCAGGGCCGCCGCGTCGAAGCTCTCGGCGCGCAGGAACATCCGCCGTGCCACCTGCGACCCCAGCCGGTCGACCGCCCGCGCGATGCCCGCCGGCTCGTAGTGGATGCCGAGCCGGGCCGGCGGCACGAAGGCGCGCATCCCCTCGACCCCCACGCGGAAGTCGCAGGCGAGCGCCAGGTCGACGCCGCCGCCGTAGACCCCGCCGTTCAGCGCCGCGACGACCGGCACGGGAAAGGCGTCGAGCCGGTCGCAGAGCGCGCCGAGCGGGTTTGCGCCGCCAAAGCTGCCGCCCGCCACCTCGCCGAGCGCCGCACCGGCGCAGAACGACCGGCCGCGCCCGGTCAGCACCACGACGCGCAGGGCCTCCCGGTCCTCCCAGTCGGCGAGCACCGCGTCGAGCGCCGCGATCCCGGCCCGGTCGAGCGCGTTGTGCGCCTCCGGCCGGCTCAGCACGATGCGCCCCACGGCGCCGTTCCCGTCCGGCCCGTCCAGCTCCGCCTCGATCATGCCTCGAACTCCGCGAAGACCGGCGCATGGTCGCTCGGCCGGTCCCATCCCCGCACCGCGCGGGCGATGCGGCTGCCGCCCGAACGCGCGGCGAGATCCGGTGTCGCCCAGATGTGATCCAGCCGGCGCCCCTTGTCCGCCGCCGACCAGTCCGCCGCCCGGTACGACCACCACGAGTAGAGCCGCCCCGTCGGCAGGTGCGCCCGCGTCACGTCGACGAAGCCGCCCGCGCCGCGGATCGCTTCGAGCGCCGCGACCTCGACCGGGGTGTGGGTGACGACGCGCAGGAGCTTCCGGTGGTCCCAGACGTCGTCCTCGCGCGGCGCCACGTTGAAGTCGCCGACGAGGATCGCGCCGTCGCGCGGCGCCTCTGCGAAGGCGGCGCGCACCGCGTCGAGAAAGTCGAGCTTCCGGCGGAACTTCGGGTTCAGCACCGGGTCGGGCAGGTCGCCGCCCGCCGGGATATAGAGGTTGTGCACCACCACCCCGGAGGGAAGCCGCGCCGCCACGTGCCGGGCGTCCTGCGGCAGGCCGAAGTCGAGCGCCGGCGCTTCGTCGAGGGGCAGCCGCGACAGGATCGCGACGCCGTTGTACCCCGGCTGTCCCCGCGCGACGACATGGGCATAGCCGAGCGCACAGGCCGCCGCGAGCGGCAGCTTGTCCACCGGCGATTTCGTCTCCTGCAGGCAGAGCACGTCCGGCCCCTCCTCGCGCAGGAGGCGCAGCACCGTCTCCTCGCGGAGGCGGAACGAATTGATGTTCCAGCTGGCGATCGTCACCGTCATGCGTTCGCAGCTACCGCGTCGCCGGCCGCGGGGCAAGCGGCGCTCCACCGGGTCCGTGCGGGGCGCCGCGGTGCGGGGGCCCGGCGTCGCGGAGGGGGCTTTCCGCCCCCTCCTGGCCTTCGGCCAGTTCACCCCCGAGAGTATTTGTCGCCAAGAAAAAGTCCCTGGCCCGGGGGGCGGGGCACGTCAGGGGACGAGGCGATAGCCGCCGGGCTCGGTCACGAGGATCTGGGCGTTTGCCGGATCGGGCTCGATCTTCTGGCGCAGGCGGTAGATGTGGGTTTCCAGCGTGTGCGTCGTGACGCCGGCGTTGTAGCCCCAGACCTCGTGCAGCAGCGTGTCGCGCGGCACGACGCTCGCCCCCGAGCGGTAGAGGAACTTCAGGATGTTCGTCTCCTTCTCGGTCAGGCGGATCTTCTTCTCGTGCTCGTCGACGAGCAGCTTCGCCGCCGGGCGGAAGCTGTACGGCCCGACCCCGAACACCGCGTCCTCCGACTGCTCGTGCTGGCGCAGCTGCGCCCGGATCCGCGCGAGCAGCACCGGCAGCTTGAACGGCTTCGAGATGTAGTCGTTCGCGCCGGATTCGAGCCCGTGGATCTGGTCGCTGTCGGTGGTATGCCCGGTCAGCATCAGGATCGGGCACTTCACCCCCTGCTTGCGCATCAGCCGGCACAGCTCGCGCCCGTCCATGTCCGGCAGGCCGACGTCGAGGATGACGAGGTCGTAGACCTGTTCGCGGGCCCGGGACAGGCCGCCCTCGCCGTCGCCGGCCTCGAACACGTCGAACTCCTCGGTCGCCACGAGCTGATCCGCCAGCGCCTCGCGCAGGTCCGGATCGTCGTCCACCATCAGGATTTTCTTCACGACGCCCATGGCTCGCCTCCTTTTTGCCCGATCGACCTGTTGGTTTTCCCGTCCATCCGCAATATTTCCCTCCTTGGCCTCACGGCAGTGTGTCTCCGGACACGGGAATGTTTCAGGGGAGGGTGGCATGGGCCTCGGGCTGGACGCGGTGGAGCGCCTCGCGCGGGCGCGCTCCGACCTGCGCATGGGCGCCGGGATCGTCATCCTCGGGCCGGAGCCGGCGCCGGGCGAGGCCGGCGGCGGGCTGGTCCTCGCGGCCGAGACGGCGCCGGCGGCGCGGCTCGACGACCTGCGCGGGCTCGGTCCGGTCGATCTCGCCATCACCGACTGGCGGGCCGAGACGCTGAAGGCGCGGGCCTACGACCGCGACCTCGCCCGCGTCGCGCTGCCGGCGGACGCGGGCATCGAGTGGGTTCGCGCGACGGCGAACCCGGCGGCCGATCTCGACTGGCCGATGAAGGGGCCCTATCTCACCCGCCGCGGCGGCGACGCCAGCCTGCACCGGGCGGCGATCGCGCTGCTCAAGGGGGCGCACCTGCTGCCCGCCGCGCTCGTCGTCGTGCTGCCGGTGGCGGAGGCGGCGGCGCTGGCGGCGGCGCACGGCCTGTCGTGCGTGGCGCTTGCCGACGTGCCGCCCGAGCCGGTGGCGCCGGTGCTGGTGGAGATCGCCGCGGCACGGGTGCCGCTCGCGGTCAGCGAGGCGGGCCGGGTGCGGGTGTTTCGCCCGCGCGACGGCACCGAGGAGCACTATGCGGTGGAGGTGGGCGCCGCCGACCGGGCGCGGCCGGTGCTCTGCAGGCTGCACTCCGCCTGTTTCACCGGCGACCTGTGTGGCAGCCTGAAGTGCGACTGCGGCCCGCAGCTGCATGCGGCGCTGGAGCAGATCGGCGCGGGCGGCGAGGGCGTGCTGCTCTACCTGAACCAGGAGGGCAGGGGGATCGGCCTCGCCAACAAGATGCGCGCCTATGCCCTGCAGGACCAGGGCTTCGACACCGTCGAGGCGAACCACCGCCTCGGCTTCGAGGACGACGAGCGGGATTTCCGTCTCGGCGCCAACATCCTGCGCACCATGGGCTTCCGCGAGGTGCGGCTGATGACGAACAACCCGCGCAAGGTGGCGATGATGGAGGGGTGCGGCCTGCGCGTCGTCGAGCGCGTGCCGCTCAAGGTCGGCCGCACCCGCTTCAACGCGGGGTATCTCGCCACCAAGGCGGCCAAGAGCGGCCACCTGCTGTGACGCGGAGCGACCGCCGCGACGATCCGGGGCAGCGCCGGACGGTTCCGCAACCCGCCGCTCCCGAGCGTCCCGCCGCATACCGGCGTCCGTCTCATGCCTGATGCCGCCCGGCCCGGCGATCTCGTCGTGACCCGCTGGGGCGCACGGCTCGGCAACCGCCGCTTTCCCTGCGCCACCGGCCGCGGCGGCATCGGTGTGAAGCTGCGCGAGGGCGACGGCGTGACGCCCGTCGGCCGCCACCGGATCGAGGCCGTGCTCCATCGCCCGGATCGCGTCGCCCGTCCCGCGGCGCAGCCGGGCCGCGCCATCGGCCCGCGCGACGGCTGGTCCGACGACCCGGCCGATCCCGCCTACAACCGCCCCGTCCTCCGTCCGCACGGCTTCGGTCACGAGGCGCTGCGCCGGGCGGATCCTCAGTACGACATCGTTGCCGTGCTCGACTGGAACCGCTGCCCGCCGGTGGCGGGCAGGGGCAGCGCCATCTTCCTGCACGTCTGGCGCCGGCCGCGCCATCCGACCGCCGGCTGCATCGCCGTGCGGCGCGCGGACCTCGCGTTCCTGCTCGCCCATCTCGGCCGGCGCGCCCGGGTGGTGGTGCGCGGCTGGGAGTCCTAGCGCCCGCCGACCTCGCGCACCGCCGGGCGGTCCATGCAGCGGGCGACCCACGCCTTCACCGCCGGCGTCGCCGGCAGCGCGTCCCCGAACCAGGCGAAGGGCCCGGCGCAGAGCAGATCGGCGGCGCTGTAGGTCTCGCCCAGAAGATAGGGCTGCGTCGTCAGCACCTCGTCGAGCCGGGTAAGCGCCGTGTCGTAGTCGCGCAGCGACGCCTCGATCGCCGGATGCTTCACCCCGGCCCAGCCGAGGATCGCCACCGGCTCGAACACCCCCTGATACCACACCAGCCAAGAGAGATAGCGCCCCCGCTCCGGGTGCCCGACGGGCCGCCCCAGACCGGCATCAGGAAAGCGGTCGGTCAGGTAGAGGATGATCGCCGCCCGCTCCCGCACCGAGTCCCCGCCATCGGTCAGATACGGCACCTTGCCCTCGGGATGCGGGTTCGCCGGATCACGGGCGCCCGAGCCGTCCTGGCGCGGGATCGTCACCTCGACCGTGCGGATTCTGGTCGGCGACGCCAAGCTCGATGATCAGCTCCCGCACGGAGGTCGAGCGGCTGCTGGGCGAATGGTAGAAGGTCAGCATGATTTGACTCCCTCGCTGTCTGCTGCCACGTCCCTACGCCGGCGCTGCTGACAGAAGATGACAGGATGGCTCGCACCGACCGGCTGATGCGCCTGATGGACGTGCTGCGGCGCTTCCCCCCGCCGGTGACGGCCGAGCGCCTCGCGGCCGAGACCGGCGTGTCGCGGCGCCAGCTCTACCGCGACATCGCGACGCTGCGGGGCGGAGGCGCGCTGATCGACGGGGAGGCGGGCGTCGGCTACGTGCTGACCGAGGATCCGGCCCTGCCGCCGCAGAGCTTTTCGCGGCTGGAGATCGAGGCGCTGCTGCTCGCGGTGCAGTCGCTCGACCGCATCGGCGATCCCGAGCTGACCGAGGCCGCGCGCGCCGCCCTGTCGCGGATCGTCGCGACGCTGCCCGGCGAACAGCCGCGCCACGCCCTCCACGCCGTCATGCGCAGCTTTTCCAGGGGACCGGAGCGGGCGCCGCCGGTGATCGACCTCGCCGCCCTCCGACGCTCCTGCTGGGACGAAATGGCGGTGTGGATCGGCTATACCGACCTGAACGACAATCGCTCGGAGCGGCTGATCTGGCCGCTGGGGCTGTCCTACAGCGACCGCACCCTGATCCTGCTGGCGCATTGCCGGCTGCGGATGGACTACCGCCTGTTCCACGTCAACCGGATCACCACGATGGAGGCGACGACCGAAAGCTTCCGCCCGCAGCGCGTGGCGCTGATGCGGGACTACATGCTCCGGCTGTCTTGCCAGCCGCGCTGACGCCTTCGCCACACTCCGTTCAGGTCGCTCCCTGGCCCGCCCTCAGGATCCCTGCCAGAACCTCGTCGAACGCCCGCGCGCAGGCGGCCCGGTCGGCCTCCACCGTCACCGCGGCATCGCCCGCCTCGTCTTCGAGAAAGCACGCCTCGAACTCGTCGAGGCCGATCTCCTCGGGATCGTCCGGCACCGAGCCGTCGTCCGGCAGGTGGCAGGCGAGCGGGTTCTCCACCCGCAGCCGCAGCACCCACGCCTCGCCCGCCTCGCGCAGCGGCCGCACCTCGACGAGGCCGACCGTCGTCGCCACTTCAAGCTCGTCCTCGGCGTCCACTCCGGCGGTCGCGACCGGCGCGCCCTCGCACAGGAATTCCCGGGTCGCGCGCGCCTCGATGCCCGGCGGCGCCGACCTCAGCCAGTCCATGAGGTGCCGGGCGGAGAGGTCGATCTCCCGCTCCATGGGCTGCTCCCTTCGTCAGTACTCGCCGCTTTCCATCAGGTCGGTGCCGTCCAGCAGCCGCTCGACCCCCTCGTCGAGATAGTCCGCCACATGCGGATGCGCGAGCAGGTACGCCGCGGTCGCGCCCTCGTGCCGCTCGGCCGCCAGCGTCAGCGCCTCGGCAAACTCCTCGGGCTCCACGTCGCCGCGCCCGAGCCACATGAGCGCCACCAGCTGCGCCTGCTGGTCGGGCTCGAGATCGTCGATCAGCGTCTCGAGCTCGGTCCGGGTCAGGTCGCCCGCGTCTTCCTGCAGGGTCGCCGGCCCCTCGTCGTCGGTCGGGTTCGAGCCGGAGTCGGGCGAGACCAGCGCCTCCTGCGCCATCACCGCCCGGAGCTTGAAGATCAGCTCCTGAAGCATCTCCGGGTTGAGGTCGAGCTCGTCCATGGCCTGTCCTTGCCGCTTCCCGTCCCCCGCGAGCTTACACGCGTCGCGTTCGCTCTGCTACGGGCACGAATCCGCGTTGGACCTCGTGGCCGCGCCTCGCTAAGACGGCGCCAACCATGTTTCGAGGAGAGCCCTTCCGATGACGGCGACGCGCACCGAGACCGACAGCTTTGGCCCGCTCGAAGTCCCGAGCACCCGCTACTGGGGCGCGCAGACCCAGCGCTCGATCCTGAATTTCCCCATCGGCTGGGAGAAGCAGCCGGTCGCCGTCGTCCGCGCGCTCGGCATCATCAAGCAGGCGGCGGCGCAGGCCAACATGGCGGCCGGCGTCCTCGACGCAAAGCTCGGCAACGCCATCGCCGCCGCGGCTGAAGAGGTCGCCACCGGCAAGCTTGACGACCACTTCCCGCTGGTCGTCTGGCAGACCGGCTCGGGCACGCAGTCGAACATGAACGCCAACGAGGTGATCTCGAACCGGGCGATCGAGATGCTCGGCGGCGTGATGGGCTCGAAGACGCCGGTGCATCCGAACGACCACGTCAACATGGCGCAGTCCTCGAACGACACCTTCCCGACCGCCATGCACATCGCGGTGGCGATCACCGCCCGCGACGTGACGCTGCCGGGCCTGCGCAAGCTGCACGGCGCGCTGGTCGAGAAGGCCGAGGCGTTCAAGGACATCATCAAGATCGGTCGCACCCATACCCAGGACGCGACGCCGCTGACGCTTGGCCAGGAATTCGGCGGCTATGCCTTCCAGGTGGAGCAGGGCATCAAGCGCGTCACGGCCGCGCTCCACAACATCTATCCGCTGGCGCAGGGTGGCACGGCCGTCGGCACCGGGCTCAACACCCGGGTGGGCTTCGCCGAGGCGGTGGCGGCCAAGATCGCCGAGATCACCGGCCTGCCCTTCGTGACCGCGCCGAACAAGTTCGAGGCGCTGGCGGCGAACGACGCCATGGTCGAGATGTCGGGCGCGCTGAAGACGGTCGCCGCCTCGCTCTTCAAGATCGCGAACGACATCCGCCTGCTCGGCTCCGGCCCGCGCTGCGGCCTCGGCGAGCTGATCCTGCCGGAGAACGAGCCGGGCTCGTCGATCATGCCGGGCAAGGTTAACCCGACCCAGGCCGAGGCGCTGACCATGGTCTGCGCGCATGTCATGGGCAACGATGCGGCGGTGGGCTTCGCCGGCAGCCAGGGCCACTTCGAGCTCAACGTCTTCAAGCCGATGATCGCCTACAACGTGCTGCAGGCGATGCAGCTCCTCGGCGACGCGGCCGGCGCCTTCACCGACAACTGTGTCGTGGGCATCGAGGCGGACGAGGAGCGGATCTCCAAGCTGATGTGGGAGAGCCTGATGCTGGTGACGGCGCTGGCACCGACGATCGGCTATGACAACGCCACCAAGGTGGCGAAGACCGCGCACAAGAACCGCACGACGCTGAAGCACGAGGCGATCGCCCTCGGCCTCGTCGACGCGGAGACCTTCGACCGCGTGGTGCAGCCCAAGGACATGCTCGGGCCCAAGTGAAGCTGGGTGCCGGCGGAGCGGGGCATCGAGCCCCCCTCCGCCGGCGCGGCATCCGCTGCGGGCGCCCCGGGGCGGCGGCGCGCGAGCGGCCGTTGGCCGGGGACGCGGGCATTGCCCGCGATACGGCGCGCGCGGTGCGCGCAGGTTTTCCTTGCCTGTTTTCCGGCTGTGGCCGGAAAACCGACTGCTCTCCAGGTTTCAAGGCCGTATGAAGACCTGAAGAGGCGTGGTTCAGGCGTCCGGGCGGGCGCGGAAGCCGGTGGCGATCAGGAACTTTTCCGACGAGTCCTTGCGGCTTGCCGGCGGCTTCATGTGCTGCACCTTGGCAAAGCCGCGGTTCAGCCACTTGACGAGGCTCGCGTCCGCGCCGCCCGACAGCACCTTGGCGACGAAGGCGCCGCCCGGGGCCAGCACGTCCATGGCCAGATCCGCCGCCGCTTCGACCAGTGCGGTGATGCGCAGGTGGTCGGTCTGCGGGTGGCCGGAGGCGGGCGCGGCCATGTCGGACAGCACCACGTCCGCCTGGCCGCCGAGCCAGGCGCGCACCGCGTCGTCGGCGCCCTCCTCGAGGAAGTCGGCCTCGATCAGGTCGGCGCCCGGGATCGCCTCCACCGGCGTGAGGTCGAGCCCGAGCACCCGGCCGCGCGCCTTGCTCCGGCGCTCGCCGAGGGCGTTGGTGCGCGCCACCGCCACCTGCGTCCAGCCGCCCGGCGCCGCGCCGAGATCGACCACGCGGCCCCCCGGCTGCAGCAGGCGGAAGCGGTCGTCGATCTCGATCAGCTTGTAGGCCGCGCGGCTGCGATAGCCCTCGGCCCGGGCGCGCGCGACGTAGGGGTCGTTCAGCTGCCGCTCCAGCCAGAGGGTCGAGCTGAGCTTGCGGCCCTTGGCGGTCTTCACCCGCACGCGCAGCTCGCGGTGGCCCCTCCCCGATCCGGGTTTCCCCGCCCCAGGTTTCCCCGGTCCCGGCTTCTCGGTCATTGGATCCAATCCTCTCCCGGGCGCCTATTCCGCCCAGATGCCATCGCCGAACGCACCGCGCGCGTTCATCATCGCGAACAGCATCCCCTCGCGCAGGCCACGGTCGGCCACGCGCATCGATTCCGTCGGCCAGATCCGCAGCAGCGTCTGCAGGATCGCCGCCCCCGACATGATGAGCTTCCGAGCGGTCGCGGCCGAGGCCGATGTCCGCCCGCCGCCCCTCCGGCCCGAGCCGCAGGAAGCGGCCGATCACCTCGTCGATCGCCCGCGCCGACAGGCGCATGCCGTCGACCTTGCGCCGGTCGTAGCGGCGCAGCCCGAGGTGCGCCGCGCCCACCGTCGTCACCGTACCCGAGGTGCCGATCATCTGGAACGTCTCGGGATCGTCGCCGGTCAGGCTCTCGAGATAGGGCTTGAAGCCGGAGATGCGCTCCTCGAAGTACCACGACATCAGCGCGAAGCGGGCGCTGTCGTCGGTGACGTCGGCATAGCGTTCGTGCAGCGTCGCGACGCCGAGCGGCACCGAGATGAAGTCGACGATGCGCGCGGAGTCCGGCCCCTGCCGGCCGCCCGACATCTCGAGGCTGACGATCGCCTGCGCCCGGCGGCTGGGCTCGACCTCCGAGAGGTCGAGCCAGACCAGTTCGGTCGACCCGCCGCCGATGTCGAAGACCAGCACCTGCTCCGCGTTGGGCGAGACCAGCGGCGCGCAGGAGATGACCGCGAGCCGCGCCTCTTCCTCCGGCCGGATCACCTCGAGCACGAGGCCGGTCTCGCGCGCGGCAAGGCTCAGGAAGTGGTTGCCGTTGCGGGCGCGGCGGCAGGCTTCGGTCGCGACCAGGCGGACGTTGCCGACGTGGTAGCGCGCGAGCTTCGCCGCGCAGACCTCGAGCGCCGCGAGCGTCCGGCCGATCGCGCCCCGCGACAGGTGCCCGGTGCGCTCCAGCCCGGAGCCGAGCCGCACGGACTTTGCAAAGGCGTCGACCACGCGAAACCGCCCGGCGTCCGGGGTTGCGATGAGCATCCGGCAGCTGTTCGTGCCCAGGTCGAGGGCCGCATAGAGATCGGGCTCCGGCGCCGCCACGTCATCGCGGCGCCTCGGCGCGAATGCGACACACTCCTGCGCAGACTCCGTCAAGTCGTGCGCCATGCGTTGATACCAGAATGTCGGTCGCCCGGCGGACCTTTCCGCGGGCCTTTGCAAGAATGTTACATGACGGGCAGGCGCATGGCAACATGCTGGCAGGCCGGCGTCGGGTACGGGCCTTGCCGCCGGCCCGCCCCACCCCTAGCCTCGCGCCGGTTGCTTCGGGGAGAGAGGGGTTCGTCATGTCCGCCACCGCCGATCTGCGCGCCCGCGAGGCCGCGCTCCGGGCCTCGGGCGCCACGCCGCCGCGCATGCGCGATCTCGCCGCCACGCTGGGCGTGCCGGAGGCGGCGCTTCTCGAAGCGCGCCGCGACGAGGGGCAGGCGGTGCGGCTGCTCCGGCCCGAGGCGCCGGAGGGGTTCGGCACCATCCTCGCCGGCCTGCCCGGCTGCGGCGAGGTGATGACGCTGGTGCGCAACGAGGTCTGCGTCCACGAGCTGACCGGCCGTCCGTCGGAGCCGGCGATCGACGGCCCGGTCGGGCAGTTCGTCGGCCAGATCGACCTGCGGCTGTTCCTGCAGCACTGGCGCTACGGCTATTGCCTCGACGAGGAGACCCGCTCGGGATGGCGGCGCAGCCTGCAGTTCTTCGATGCGGCCGGCACCGCGATCCTCAAGGTCTACGCCACCGCCGGCACCGACCGCGCCGCCTTCGACCGGCTGGCGGCGGCGTTCGCCGCCCCGGACGCGCCGGCCGCGGCCTTCGCGGCGCCCGCGGCGCGTCCGGCAGAGCGGCCGGACGGCGAGGTCGACGTTGCCGGCTTCCGCGCCGCGTGGGACGGGCTGCAGATGACCCACGAATTCTTCTTCCTGCTCGGCCGCTTCGGGATCAGCCGGGGGCAGGCGATGCGGCTCGCGGGGGACGGGCGGGCGCGGGCGGTGCCGGTGTCGGCGGTGCGGGCGCTGCTCGACGGTGCCGCCACCGTCGGGATGCCGGTCATGGTCTTCGTCTCGAACCGCGGCTGCGTGCAGATCCACGCCGGGCCGGTCGTGCGCATCGAGCCGGTGGGGGCTTGGCTCAACGTGCTCGACCCGGGCTTCAACCTGCACCTGCGCACCGATCTCGTCGCCTCGGCGTGGGTGGTGCGCAAACCCTCGGTCAACGGCGAGATCCATTCGCTCGAGCTGTGCGATGCCGCGGGCGAACTCGTCTGCCAGATCTTCGGCCACCGCGTCGCGGGGGGCGTCGAGCGCGACGACTGGCGCGCGCTCGTCACCGGCCTCGCGGCCTGAGCCGACGCCTACGGCCGGCAGGCGGGGTCGTCCGGGTGCTTCTTGCACACCGCGGGCAACGGGTGCCGCTGCCCTGCCTGCTGCTGTTGCTGCGGCCGCTGCCCGGCGCCCGGGCCCTGACCGGCGCGTGGCCCCGGCGCGTTGGGGTTCGCCGGTTTCCCCGCCTGGGTGTCCGGGTGGGCTTGCGGGCGTGGCCGCGCCTGCTGCTGCGGGGCCGGGACACCTTGGCCTTGCTGCGGCTGCTGCGGCTCGGGCGGACGGCGGTGGTCAGGTGCGGCGGTCCGCGGTGGCGCGGCGTCGGTGTCGGCGCCGGGATTGGCAGCCGGGGTGGCAGCGGGGCGATGGCCCGGGGACTGGCCGTCCGGCTGGCCAGCGGGCGGCGGGCCGGGCCGATGTGCGGCTGGAACTGGCGGCGCCGGCGGCGGGCCGGGCCGATGCGCGACCGGAGGCGGTGCCCACGGCGCGGGCTGCGGCCCCGGCTGCGGGTAGAAGTTGCCGCCCTGCCAGTCGAAGACGTTCTGTCGCTGCCAGTAGTCCGACCAGCCCGGATTGCTGTCGTGGTGGTGGCTGTCGTGCCAAAGGTTCGCGACGACGAGGCCGGCGCCGAAGCCGAGCGCGCCGGCCACGATCGGATTGACCCCGGAGGCGGCCGGCTTCGGGCCGGCATAGGTCACGTCGCGGGTCACGTAGACCGTGTCCGGATCGTATTCCGGCACGTAGACCACCTTCGGGTCGGCCGGCCGGATGCTGATCCCGGAACTGCTGCGGCTCACCACCTGTGCGGCGTTGCTGGTCAGGTTGCCCTGCGCCGCGGCTTGCGTGCGCATGGTCTGGACCGCGGCCATGATGCCCGGATGGTCGGCCGTGACAGCCGCGCCGAGGTCGCGCGTCCAGTCGGGCTGCGCGGCCATCCGGTCGAGGACGCTCGGAAAGCCGGAGAGCAGCACGAGGATGCTCTCGTCCCAGTGCCCGGACGCGATCGCGTCGGAGAGGGCGTCGTCGCTCATCCCCGCTGCCCGGTCGATCACCGCGCCGGCGGCGCTCACCTGATCGGGATAGGTCGCAGCCACCAGCACCTGCGCGAGCAGCGCGTCGGGATAGAGCGCGATCGGCGCGACGAGATGGTCGAGTTCGGCGGTGGAAAAGCTCGTGCCGCCCGAGGGCTCGGCGTCGCCGACGGCGTCGTGCAGCCGCTCTGCGAGGGCGGGGCTCACGTCCTGCGCGCTGGCGGGACCGGGAAGCGGGGCGAGCGGCAGCGCCGCGCCGAGGGTGGCGGCGAGCGCGATGGCGGAGGTGAGGGAGCGCATGATCCGGGAACCTGTGGAGCGGGCAAGGCGCCCGACGCCAGACGTAGGATCGTGCCGTGCCCCCGTCGATCCCCGGCGCATCACAAGCTCGGGTGCCCGCCGCGAAGCAGCCTCGCGGCGGGCAGAAGCGGTGTCAGGCCCGCTTGCCGGCAGAGTTGCCTTCCTGCGGGATGTCGGTGACCGGCGCGAACAGCGCCTTCCAGATCACCCCGCCGATCAGCGCGCCGATCAGCGGCGCCACCCAGAACAGCCAGAGCTGGCTGACCGCGCCGGTCTGCGCGAAGAACGCGACCGCGGTGGAGCGGGCCGGGTTGACCGAGGTGTTCGTCACCGGGATCGAGACGAGGTGGATGAGCGTGAGCGCGAGGCCGATCGCGATGCCGGCAAAGCCCGCCGGCGCCTTCGGGCTGGTTGCGCCGAGGATCACGAGCAGGAAGCCCGCGGTCAGCACCACTTCGATCAGGAAGCAGGAGAACAGGTTGTAGCCGCCCGGCGAGTTCGCGCCGTAGCCGTTCGAGGCAAAGCCGCCCGGCACCCAGTCGGCCTTGCCCGAGGCGATGGCGTAGAGGATGACCGCGGCGGCGAAGCCGCCGAGCACCTGCGCGACCCAGTAGGGCAGAGCTCGCCCCACGAGAACCGCCCGCCGACCGCGAGGCCGAGCGAGACCGCCGGATTGAAGTGGCCGCCGGAGATCGGGCCGACCGCGTAGGCCATGGTCAGCACGGTGAGGCCGAAGGCGAGCGCGACACCGGCAAAGCCGATGCCGAGCTCCGGGAACGCTGCCGCCAGCACGGCGCTGCCACAGCCGCCGAAGACCAGCCAGAAGGTGCCGAAAAACTCGGCAGCAAGTTTGTTAATCACTGTCGTCCCTCGATTCGTCTCGGGCCCGCGTCGGGGCCCCGGAAGAACGAGCGTATACCCGCCTGCGCGCGGGGTGGCGAGAGTTGCCGACCCCGGAGCCGCCCCCCGAGCGGCGCAGCTCAGTTGCCCGTCGCCACGCCCAGCGTCGCGCCGGTGACGGCGCCGGCGGCGGTGCCGATGACCGGCCCGCCGACGAGGGTTCCGACGGCCGCGCCGCCGATGCCGCCGGTGGCCGCGCGGGTGGTGGGGCTCGAGCCGCAGGCCGCGAGCGCGAGCAGCGCGGCGGCGAGGCAGGTGGAGGTGAAGCCGGCAGACATCTCGGGTCTCCTTCGGATGGGCGTGCGGTGCCCACCCGGCGAAACGCGCCGACGGCCCGGCGCGCTCCCCGCCCCGGCGTTCACGCGCGCAGTCGTGACCGTCTTGCCGCGCTGCGGCAAATCGGCTAAGGGGACCGGGAGCCGGCGTGTCACGCCGGACCTGAACGGTGGCGCAGGGCAGGGCCATGGGGTCCCGCCGCACCGGAAACCGGATTTTCGTCACATGCGCCTGACGAGGGCCCATGGCCCGCCGCCCCCGGCAGGGGTGCCGCGGGATAAGGACAGTTGACTTGACCGACAAGACCTTCGCGGATCTCGGGATCGCCCGGCCGCTCATCGACGCGCTGGCCCGCGCCGGCCTCACCCGCCCGACCCCGATCCAGACCGCCTCCATTCCCGCCCAGCTCGAGGGCCGCGACGTGCTCGGCGTCGCCCAGACCGGCACCGGCAAGACCGCCGCCTTCGGCCTGCCGATGGTGCAGGCGATCCAGGCCCTCAAGGGCCGCCCCAGCCCGAAGACCTGCCGCGCGCTGATCCTCGCCCCCACCCGCGAGCTGGCCGTGCAGATCGAGGCGTCGCTCAAGAGCTACGCCGCCGGCCGCCTCTCGACCCAGCTCGTGCTCGGCGGCATGTCGCGCAGCGCCCAGGTCCGCGGCATCGCCCGCGGCGTCGACGTGGTGATCGCCACCCCCGGCCGCATCGTCGATCTGGTCGACGAGGGCGACCTGCGCCTCGAGGAGACCCGCTTCGTCGTGCTCGACGAGGCCGACCGCATGCTCGACATGGGCTTCATCAAGCCCGTCCGCTCGCTGGTGGCCAAGCTCCACCCGCGCCGCCAGTCGCTGCTCTTCTCGGCCACCATGCCGCCGGAGATCGAGGAGCTGACCCGCGAGTTCCTCAAGGACCCGCTCCGCGTCGAGGTGGCGCCGCAGTCGACCGTCGTTCCGAAGATCGACCAGACCGTCGAGCTGATCCCGACTGCCGAGAAGCGCGCCCGCCTGCTCGCCCTCGTCGGCGACCCGGAGGTCGGCCGCGCCATCGTCTTCGCCCGCACCAAGCGCGGCGCCGACCGCGTGGCGGAGAACCTCGAGAAGGACGGCGTCGATGCCGAGGTGATCCACGGCAACAAGGCGCAGAATGCCCGCCAGCGCGCGCTCGACGCCTTCCGCGCCGGCCGCGTCCGGGTGCTGGTCGCGACCGACATCGTTGCCCGCGGCATCGACGTGCCGGGCATCACCCACGTCATCAACTACGACCTGCCCGACGAGGCGGAGTCCTACGTCCACCGCATCGGCCGCACCGGCCGCAACGGCGCGGCCGGCATCGCCGTGACGCTCTGCGCCCCCGACGAGGTGGACAAGCTCCGCGCGGTGGAAAAGATCACCCGCACCCGCCTGCTCTCCGCCGACGTCCCTGGCGAGCCCGCCCCGAAGAAGCCGCAGGGCCGCGGGCAGGGCAGGGGCGGCAACGCGCCGAGGCCGCAGGGCCAGAAGCCGCAAGGCCAGAAGCCCCAGGGCCAGAAGCCGCAGGCCAAGCCCGCCCACGCGGGCGACGCCCCGAAGCCCGGCCCCGAACGTCGCCGCCCCCGCCGCCCGCGCGTGACCCGCGCGGCCTGAGGGCCTGCACTGGTGCGCAGCGGCGGAGTCGCCTGACGCCCGTCACCTGCCCCCGCGCACCGAGCTACCGAAGCGCGGGCCGCAGGCCCGCCGCGAGGTCCGCCCCGGAAAACGCTCCAGTGGAGCGTTTTCCGGGGCGGGCGGCTTTCGACCGGTCGAAAGCCGCGAGGGGTCGAGATTTTCCCGTACCGCGCCATCCGGCCGTGGCTGCCCCGGCGGACGCGCGTACGCGTCTGCCCCCCGGAGGGGCAGCCGCGGACGGATTTGTCACTCGCCAAATCCGTCTTTCGTCACCGTTGCGACCCGTGTCTGGCGAGGGCTTTCCTTCAACGTAGCCTCCACCGAGGTTGACACCCGCTCCCGTTCCGTCTAAGCGCGCCCGACCGTCCGGTTGGGGCGGTGAACTTGGCGCTCGTGGACCCCGCAAGGGGAACCCTGTCGGCCGGGGAAGCCCGGCAAAGGAGACGCCGCACATGTTTTATGGAAGGACGAACCCGTGACCAAGCGCACGAGTGCGAAGTACAAGATCGACCGCCGCATGGGCGAAAACATCTGGGGCCGCCCGAAGTCGCCCGTCAACAAGCGCGAGTACGGCCCCGGCCAGCACGGCCAGCGCCGCAAGGGCAAGATGTCGGACTTCGGCACCCAGCTCCGCGCCAAGCAGAAGCTCAAGGGCTACTACGGCGACCTGACCGAGAAGCAGTTCCGCAAGATCTACGACGAGGCCGAGCGTCAGCGCGGCGACACCTCGGAGCTGCTGATCGGCCTCCTCGAGCGGCGCCTCGACGCGGTGGTCTACCGCGCGAAGTTCGTGCCGACCGTGTTCGCCGCCCGCCAGTTCGTCAACCACGGCCACGTCGCGGTCAACGGCCGCCGGGTCAACATCGCCTCCTACCGCGTGAAGGAAGGCGACGTCGTCTCCGTCCGCGACCGCTCGAAGCAGCTCGCCATCGTCCTCGAGGCGGTCGGCTCGCCGGAGCGCGACGTGCCGGAGTACCTCCACGTCGACCACTCGAAGCTCACCGCCGAGTTCGTCCGCGCCCCGGCGCTCACCGACGTCCCCTACCCGGTGATGATGGAGCCGAACCTCGTCGTCGAGTACTACGCGAAGAACTGACCGCGGAATAAGGCGTTTCAGTGGCCTCGGGGCCGCCGGTCGCGGGACCGGCGACCTTTCTGCCGGCGCGGCTAGACGAGCAGGAAGTCGTCGGCGCCGATCGTGCCGAGGCCCTCGAAGGTGATCGTCGTGCCGTCGTCCAGCGTCGCGACGTTGCCCGCGATCGTCGGTCCCGCGGCATAGCCCTCGAGCCGCACGATGTCCGTGCCGTGCGCGAAGTCGGTGATGACGTCCGCGCCCGAGGCTCCGGCCGAGGCGGCGAAGACGAAGGTGTCGCGGCCGCGGCCGCCGGCCAGCCGGTCGATGCCGGTGCCCGCGAACAGCCAGTCGTTGCCGGCGCCGCCGTCGAGCACGTTGCCGGACCCGCCCTGGACGGTCAGGACATCGTTGCCCGCCCCGCCGGAGAGGCTGCTCGCGCCGTCGCGCAGGATCGTGGCCGTCAGCACGTCGTTGCCGGCGCCGCCGTCGAGGGTGTTGTCGATGACGCCGACTGCCGCGGTGACGCCGCTCGCCGTCGCCGTCAGCTGGTCGTTGCCGGCGCCGCCGGTCAGGGTGTTGCTGGCCGAGACGCGGTAGCCGCCGCCCTTGGGCACGATCGCCGTCGCCACGAGGACGTCGTTCCCTGCTCCCCCGTCCAGCTCGTTGATGGCGTATCCGCCGCCGAGGCCGTCGCTCGTCGCCGAGGCCGTCAGCACGTCGTTGCCGGCGCCGCCGTGGAGCGTGTTGCCGGTATCCGCGGCGGTCATGGAACTGGACTCGGCCGTGGCGGTCACCTGGTCGTTGCCCGCGCCGCCGTCCACGGTGTTCAACGCGTCGCCGCCGGTCGTTGCGTTGACGCCGCCGACGGCCTTGACGACGATGACGTCGTTGCCGCTGCCGCCGCTCAGGACGTTTTCCGCGCTGGGCACGAAGCCGATGGAGATCGCGGTCGCCGTGATGCGGTCGTTGCCGGCTCCGCCGAACACGGTGTTGAGCGTGTTGGACGCGCGCGCGCCGTTCGCGAGGCTGTTCGCAACGATCGTGTCGTTGCCGCAGCCGCCGTCGAGGAGGGTCTTGCTCTCGAGAAGGCCGAAGCCGGTGGTCTGGGCCGTCCCGGTCAGCACGTCGTTGCCGTTGCCGCCGACCAGGCGGGCGAACGCCGAAGCGGGGCTGGACGAGGAGGCCGTCGCCGTGCCCGTCAGCACGTCGTTGCCGTTGCCGCCGTCCTGGTCGGTCACCGCATAGGCTCCGTACTGGGCGGTGGCCTTGGCGATCGCGTCGATCCGGTCGTTGCCGCCGAGCGCCCTCTGGACGACCGTCGCCCTCGCCTCGTCCTGCGAGCTGGTGCTCAAGGCCTCCGCCGTCGTCAACCGGCTGTCGTTCCTGCCGGTTCCGGTCCAGCTCTCGTTTACTTCCGCTGCCATCCTACGCTCCAAGCACGTTCTGTTTCGGATATGGTCACACCCGAGGCCTGGCGGAGCGCGAGAAGGACGTCCGCCATCCCCGGCGAAGACGTCCGATCCCCCCGAATCCCCCCGTTCCCCAAGGAAGAACCTTGGTACGTCCTTCGCGACTATGCCAGCCTCGTGCAGCCCGGGATCGCCGGCGCTGCGACGCCGTGCCGCCGTCCTCGCCCGCGGGCGAACGAGGGCGCGCGGGGGGTTGACTCGCGGCGCCGAAGGGCCGATGGGCCGCTCTTCGATGGATGCAGGCGCCCCGCGCTCGAGGGGTGCCCGCGCCCGAGGGGGTCAACGGAGGCCAGCCATGCCCGCCTATCGCTCACGCACCAGCACCCACGGCCGCAACATGGCCGGCGCCCGTGGCCTGTGGCGCGCGACCGGCATGAAGGACGGCGACTTCGGCAAGCCGATCATCGCCGTCGTCAACTCCTTCACCCAGTTCGTCCCCGGCCACGTCCACCTCAAGGACCTCGGCCAGCTCGTCGCGCGCGAGATCGAGGCGGCGGGCGGTGTTGCCAAGGAATTCAATACGATCGCCGTCGATGATGGCATCGCGATGGGCCATGACGGCATGCTCTACAGCCTGCCCTCGCGCGAGGTGATCGCGGATTCCGTCGAGTACATGGTGAACGCCCACTGCGCCGACGCCATGGTCTGCATCTCGAACTGCGACAAGATCACCCCGGGCATGCTGATGGCCTCGCTCCGCCTCAACATCCCCACGGTCTTCGTCTCCGGCGGCCCGATGGAGGCCGGCAAGGTCGTGCTCGCCGGCAAGGAGCTCGCGCTCGATCTCGTCGACGCCATGGTCGCCGCCGCCGACGACAAGATCTCCGACGCCGACGTCGCGACCATCGAGCGCTCCGCCTGCCCGACCTGCGGATCGTGCTCGGGCATGTTCACCGCCAACTCCATGAACTGCCTGACGGAAGCCCTCGGCCTGTCGCTGCCCGGCAATGGCTCGACGCTCGCGACCCACGCCGACCGCAAGCGCCTCTTCGTCGAGGCGGGCCACCTTTCTGTCGACATCGCCCGCCGCTACTACGAGCAGGACGACACCTCCGTCCTGCCGCGCTCGGTGGCCTCGAAAGGCGCCTTCGAGAACGCGATGACCCTCGACATCGCCATGGGCGGGTCGACCAACACCGTCCTCCACATCCTCGCCGCCGCCCACGAGGCGGAGTGCGACTTCACCATGGACGACATCGACCGGCTCAGCCGCCGCGTCCCCGTGCTCTGCAAGGTCGCGCCCGCCAAGCAGGACGTCCACATGGAGGACGTCCACCGTGCCGGCGGCATCATGGCGATCCTCGGCGAGCTCGACCGCGCCGGCCTGCTCGACACCAGCCTGCCGACCGTCCACGCGCCGACTCTCGGACATGCGCTCAATCAATGGGATATCGTCCGCACCACGTCCGAGACGGTGCGGGACTTCTACATGGCCGCGCCGGGCGGCGTGCCGACGCAGACCGCCTTCAGCCAGTCCCGCCGGTGGGACGATCTCGACCTCGACCGCGAGAAGGGCGTGATCCGTTCCGCCGAGCACCCGTTCTCCCGGGACGGCGGCCTTGCGGTGCTCTACGGCAACCTCGCCGAGGACGGCTGCATCGTGAAGACGGCCGGCGTCGACGAGTCGATCCTGAAGTTCACCGGCCGCGCCCGCGTGTTCGAGAGCCAGGACGCGGCGGTGTCGGGCATCCTCGGCAACAAGGTGGTGCCGGGCGACATCGTGCTCATCCGTTACGAGGGGCCGCGCGGCGGGCCGGGGATGCAGGAGATGCTCTATCCGACCAGCTACCTGAAGTCGAAGGGCCTCGGCAAAGCCTGCGCGCTGGTCACGGACGGCCGCTTCTCCGGCGGCTCCTCGGGTCTCTCGATCGGCCACGTCTCGCCCGAGGCGGCGGAGGGCGGCACGATCGGGCTGGTGCGCGAGGGGGATACGATCGAAATCGACATCCCGAACCGGCGCATCCATCTCGCCGTCGACGATGCCGAGCTGGCGCATCGGCGCACGCAGCAGGCCGAGGCGGGCTGGAAGCCGGCGGCGCCGCGGAAGCGGCGGGTGACGACGGCGCTTCGGGCCTATGCCGCCTTCGCCACCAGTGCGGCGCGCGGCGCGGTGCGGGTGGTGCCGGAGTAAGACCACCCCCATGGTTTCGGGACGGTTGCGCCGGGCGCTCCACGCGCTTGGCCCGGCGATGGCGCAGGTCGCCGGCCCGGAGGGCCTGCGGGCGTCCCTTGGTGCGGTCGCAGGGCTGGGGCTCGCCGCGCTGCTGCTGGTGCCCAGGGCCGACCTGCACCTGGCGCTGGTGATGATTGCGCCGTTCGGGGCCACCGCGGTGCTGGTCTTCGCGGTGCCGAACAGCCCGCTGGCACAGCCGTGGTCGGCGATCATCGGGAACAGCGTGTCGGCGGTCGTGGCGATCGCGGTGGTGAAGCTGGTGCCAGGTGCGGCGGTGGCGGCGCCGCTGGCGACCGGGCTCGCAATCCTCGCCATGGGGCTCACGCGGTCGCTGCATCCGCCGGGCGGTGCGGTCGCGTTGACGGTGGCGCTCAATCCGGCGGTGATCGGCGAGGTGGGGTTCCGCTTTGCGCTCGCGCCGGTCACGCTCGGCACCGCGGCGCTGGTGATCGCGTCCATCGTCTACACCCGCGCCACCGGACGGAAGTATCCGTTCCGCCAGATCGACGCGTCGAGCCCGCAGGGGACGGCGGATCGCCCGGCGATGGAGCGCGTCGGGTTGAGCGAGGCGGAGCTGCGCGGGCTGCTGACCGAGTTTCGCCAGTCGACGAACCTCGGCGTCGAGGATCTGGCGCGGCTTGTCGTCGGGGCGGAACTGCGGCGCGCGGGGCACCAGCTCGGCGGCCTCAGCTGCGCCGACATCATGTCGCGCGACCTCGTGACGGTATTGCCGGAGGCGATGCGGGCGGAGGTCGCCGCGCTGTTCTCGGCGCATGGCTTCACGTCGCTGCCGGTGGTGGCGGGGGACGGCGACTATCTGGGGGCGATCTTCCAGATCCACCTGATCCGCGATGCCGGGGCGGCGACGGCGGCGGCGCTGATGGCGCGGGACCTGCCGGCGGTGAGCCTCGGGACGCCGGCCGCGGCGCTGCTGCCGTTGCTGGCGGAGGGTGAGGTGGACGCGGTGCCGGTGCTGCGCGGCAACGAGATCGTCGGGATCACCACGCGCACCGATCTGGTGGCCGCCATGGCGAGCCGACTGGCAGCCAGGGGGCCGGCCGGATAATCTTGGGTCAGCGGGTGGCGGTGTCGAGCCAGATCGTCACCGGGCCGTCATTCACCAGCGAAACGGCCATGTCGGCGCCGAAGACGCCGGTGGCGACGCGCACGCCGTGGCCGCGAACCGCGTCGGCAAAGTGCTGGTAGAGCCGTTCGCCGCTGTCGGGTGCGGCTGCCGTCGAGAATCCGGGGCGGTTCCCCTTCGTTTCGGCCGCGAGGGTGAACTGGCTGACGATGAGCGCCTCGCCCCCGGTGTCGAGAAGCGAGCGGTTCATCCGGTCATTGTCGTCGCGAAAGATGCGCAAGTTCACCAGTTTGCGGGCGAGCCACGTCGAACTCGGCCTCGGTATCGTCGCGCATCGCGCAGGCCAGAACGACGAGACCCGGGCCGATTCTGCCCACCGTCTCGCCGGCGATGGCAACGTCGGCTCCGGTGGTCCGCTGAATGAGTGCGCGCATGACAATCCCCCCGCCGGCGGGATAGCCGGCAGGGGGCGCCCGGTCAAAGGCTCAGAGGTGGTCGACCTTCACGTTCTCGCCGAAGTCGGCCTTGGCGCCGGTCAGCGCCGCGCCGAGCATCTTGGCCCCCGCGATCAGCCGGTTCGGGCCGAGCCACAGCTCGGCATCCTCCGGGGTGACGCTGAGCAGGCGGATCGACGGGTCGTCGGCATCGTCCCAGAACGCCCTGTCGGCGCCGCTCCACAGCTCCCTGATCTTCTCGCGGTCGTTCGTGACCTCGGCCTGTCCGGTCAGCGCCAGATAGTCGTGGCTGCGCACGTCGGCGAAGGCGAGCGAGACGGTGGGAAACTTCGCGATCTGGTCGTCCTTCTCCCCCTCCACGCCGATCAGGAAGTAGATGCGGTTCTCGTCGCGATCCGGCCGCGCCGACAGCGGACGGGCCCGCTGCCGCTCGCCATCCCAGGTGATGAGAAAGCAGAAGTCGATGGAATCCGCGAGCTTCCAGACGGAGTCGATGGCGTCCTTGCGGGAAAGGGTCTTGTCGGACATGGGGATCCTCCGGTGGTTCGGAGGGGAAACCCGGGGGAGGGGGTTGGGTTCCTTGGGGGACGAGGATCTCACGCGGGAGCGCCTCGCTCGCTCGATTTCACGCGGCTGACGCGCGCTTCTGGACGGACGTCACCCGAAGTCCCCCCGGTCTGCCACCGCACCCTGCTGGTATGCCTGCACGAGGTTGGAGAAGCGGGTGAACTCGCCCTCGAAGGCGAGGTCCACCGTGCCGATCGGGCCGTGGCGCTGCTTGCCGATGATGACCTCGGCGCGGCCGTGGAGCGCGCTCATCGCGTCCTTCCACTTCACCATCGCCTCGACGTCGTGGTCGCCCGGCTTCTCGCGCTCCTTGTAGTATTCTTCGCGGAACACGAACATCACCACGTCGGCGTCCTGCTCGATCGAGCCCGACTCGCGCAGGTCTGAGAGCTGCGGGCGCTTGTCCTCGCGGCTCTCGACGGCGCGGGAGAGCTGCGAGAGGGCAACGACCGGGATGTTCAGTTCCTTGGCGATGGCCTTCAGGCCCTGGGTGATCTCGGACACCTCCTGCACCCGGCCCTCGGAGCGCGAGGAGGCGGGCTTGGCGAGCTGCAGGTAGTCGATGAACAGCACGTCGAGGCCGTGCTGCCGCTTCAGCCGGCGGGCGCGGGCGGCGATCGTCGAGATCGGCAGCGCCGGGGTGTCGTCGATGAAGAGCGGGCAGTTCTCCAGCGTCTTCGCCGCCTCGATGAAGCGGCGCATCTCCTCCTCGGTCATGTCGCCGTGGCGGATCTGGTGCGAGGGGACGCGGCTCGTCTCGGACAGCACGCGGGCGGCGAGCTGCTCGGCCGACATCTCGAGGCTGTAGAAGCCGACGACGCCGCCCTCGACCGCGCCCTCGGTGCCGTCGTGGCGCATGCCCTTCTTGTACGCCTTGGCGATGTTGAAGGCGATGTTGGTCGCGAGCGAGGTCTTGCCCATCGAGGGGCGGCCGGCGAGGATCAGAAGGTCGGACGGGTGCAGGCCGCCGAGCCGCTTGTCGAGGTCGGCGAGGCCGGTCGAGATGCCGGCAAGGCCGCCGTCGCGCTCGTAGGCGGCATTCGCCACCTTCACCGCGTCGATGACCGCACGCCGGAAGGTCTGGAAGCCGCGATCGACCTTGCCCTGTTCGCCGAGCTGATAGAGCGCCTGCTCCGCCTCGGTGATCTGGTCCTTGGGCTCGCTGTCGACGGTGGCGCGGCCGGCCTTGTCGGCGATGCCCTGGCCGATGAGGATCAGCTCGCGGCGGATGGCGTTGTCGTAGATGAGCTGGGCGTAGTCCTTCACCATGAAGAGCGAGGTCGCGGCCCCGGCGAGGCGCACGAGGTAGGTCGCGCCGCCCAGCTCCTTGAGGCCCGCGTCGTCCTCGAAGAACGCCTTCAGCGTCACCGGCGTCGCGAGCGCGTTGCGCCGGATGCGCTCTCCGGCCACGTCGAAGATGCGGGCGTGGACCGGATCGAAGAAGTGGCCCGGCTGCACGATCGAGGCAACGCGGTCGTAGACCTCGTTGTTGACGAGGAGGGCGCCGAGCAGCGCCTGTTCCGCCTCGATGTTGTGCGGCAGCTCGCGGGTCTCGCCGTCGAGCCCCTGGGTGTTTCCATCGGCCATCAAGAATCTCCCTGGAGCCTGCTTATAGCCGGCCGGTGCGCCGGACGCTGCCCCCTGCGGCCTGTGGACAACGGGGATAGCGGGGACGGCTTGGCCCGGGCCCGTGTCCGTCGCATAGTGGCTGAAAACCGGGGGAAAGAGCATGACCGAGCCGAGCGACGCGGCGCCGCCGACAGTGAAGACCCGCTTCGACATCGCCGAGATCGGTGCCGTCGCGCATCTCTACCGCGGCGAGGTCTACCGCAGCACCGTCTGGCGCACGCGGCTCGACCAGACGACGAACTGGGCGGTGGTGACGACGGGCCTCGCCATGTCGCTGACCTTCGCCGGCCCCTATGCCTCGCCGCTGCCGCTGATCGTCGTCGGGCTGCTCGTGGTGGTGTTCCTGCTGCTCGAGTCGCGGCGCTATCGCTACTTCAGCGTGTGGCGCGCCCGATGCCGGCTGTTGGAGACCGATCTCTACGTGCCGATGCTGCGGGGCGAGGGGATCACGCTCAACGGCAAATGGAACACGCTGCTCGCCGACGACTATGACCACCCGAGCTTCCATATGAGCTACTGGCGGGCCATCGGCCGGCGCCTGCGCAGCAACTACGCCTATATCCTCGGGATCCAGGCGCTCGCCTATTTCGGCAAGCTCGCGATCCACCCGACACCAGTCGGAACGTGGTCGACGTTCTTCCAGCGCGCTGCGGTCGGGCCGGTCCCGGGATCGGTGGTCGTGGCCGCCGGGGCGCTGTTCCACGGCGGCTGGATCGTCGTGGCGGTGGTGACCTACCTCGTCGACCGCCGGCAGCGGTCGGGGCGGCCGATCAGCATGTGAGCGCCCCCCCCCGGGCGAGGGCACCCGGAGCGCCGCGGGCGCGTCAGAACCGGGCGACGAGGCTCACGTAGAACCGGGTCTCGTAGTCGGGATCGGTGGTGTCGCTGGCGGTGCCGGTCGACTGCCGGGCGATCTCGGGCGTCAGGGTCAGCCAGTTGGTGAGGTCGATCCGGGCGCCGAGCCCGAACGAGCCAAGGCGCTCAGTCTTGATGCCGTCGCGGGCGGCGCTGCGGTCGTAGGCGCGGCCGTAGTCGGCGAAGGCGTAGAGCTCCATCGCCTGCGCCATCTTCTCGGGCATCTCGACCTGGCGGCGCAGCTCGACGCGGCCGCCCCAGCCGGAGTCGCCGGTGGTGTTGCCCGGCGCGAAGCCGCGGCCGATCGTGCTGTCGCCGAGGGCGAAGCGCTCGGAGTTCGGCAGCACGTCGGCCGCCATCTGGCCCGTCGCCTCGAGCCAGAGCGAATAGGGGCTCGCGCCCAGGCGCTGCAGGCGGGTGAGGCCGAGGGTGGCGAGCACGAAGTCCGGATCGCCCGCGGCCGGGCCGGTGCCGCCGATGTCGCTCCAGGCGCCGACGCCGTGGCGGACGGAGGCCTCGAGCAGCGTCACGCCGCCGTGCCGGTCGGCCACGTCCCAGGACAGGCTCATGCGGGCGACCGTGAGGCGGTCGGTCTGCTCGGCCGAGCCGCCGGCAAAGCCGGTGACGGAGGTCGCTTCCTGCCAGTCGAGGCCGGCCCGGCCGAACAGGTTCATCGAGCGGGTGCGGATGAACGGCACGATCAGGCCGGCGCGCAGGTTGGTCTCGTCCGACGTGAGGCTGAGGCCGTCGGGCGAGCCGCTGCGGCCGAGGTCGGGCTTGCCGTGCGAGGTGTCGGCGTGAAACTCGAAGCGGCCGCCGTCGAGCCAGGTGCCGGAGAACCACGGCAGCGGCACGTCGGCGACGCCCTCGATGTAGCTGAGCGCGCCGTCCTGCGGGGCGAGGGCGACGAGTCCGTCGAGGCGTTCGGCGAGGCCGAGCAGGTCGTAGGCGCTGACGCCCGCGGTGACGCCGAACGCGCCGTAGAGGCGCGAGCCGCGGTTGTCGGCCGAGGCGAAGCCGGTGAAGCGGTCGGGCCTGGCGAGCACCGTCATGTCGGCGGCGCCGAAGGTGGTGGGCGAGGGCGCGACGACGGTGTCGATGCCGGCACCGTAGGTGTCGCGGGCGAGCAGCACGCTGCGCTCCAGCGTCTCGATGTGCAGCGGCCGGTCTGTGGCGACGGGGCCGAACAGGCGGTGCAGCGTCGTCTGCTGCGCGGGCGTGCCGCCATCGACCGCCACCTGGTCGACGAAGCCCTCGATGACGGCGATGTGGAGCGTGCCGTCGGCGAGGCTCTGCTCCGGCAGGATCGCCTGCGACAGGACATAGCCGCGGGCGCGGTAGGCGGCGCTGACCTGCGCGGCGAGGGCGCTCAGGGTGTCGGCCGAGACGGTCTGGCCGAGGAGCGGCGTCCAGATCGGCGCCAGCTCGGCCTCGGGAACGGCCGTCGCGCCGTCGAGGATGACGCGCTTCAGCACGATGCCATGGGCGGCCGGGGCCAGCGGCGCGGGCGCCGGCTGCCGCGGCGGGGCCTCGGCGCGCGGGCGGGCGTCGAGATCGGGGCGCGGGATGAAGTCGGCGGCGGGCTGGGCGACCGCGGGCAGGGCGGCGCCGAGGGCCGCGCCGAGGGAGACGGCGAGTGCGAGCGGGCGTGTCACAGGGAGGTCCTCGAGGTCCAGTAGTTCTCGCGGGTGGTGCTGCGCCCGCAGGTGGTGTCGCTGCCGAGCCCGACGCTGCCGCTGCAGGCGGCGTCGGTGGCCCCGCCGGAGGTCCGGCCCGCCGCGGCGGTGCCGCCGCCCGACGCCGGGACGAAGCCCTGGGTGTCCGCGCCGGTGGCGGCTGCCTGGGTCGCGCCGTCGCCGGACGAGAGCTGCACCACCTCGCCGAGCGAGTAGGTGAGCGCGAAGGGGTTGTCGAGCGCCGGCGGCGCCTCGGCGGTGGTGGTGCGGAAGCTGGCGTCGCCCGGGGTCAGGGGCGGCACGCCGCGCACCGCGTCGATGCGGTCCTCGCCGCCGGTCAGCTGCTCGGCCCCCGGCAGCGGCGCGGGCAGGACGGTGAGCGTGCCGTCGACGAAGGTGATGGCGTAGTTGCCGCTGGCCAGCCCGCCGGGGGTGAGCGCGTAGCTGCCCGCCGGGCTGTCGGCATCGGCGTCGGCGTCGATCGTGAGGCCGCCCTCGAGGACGCCCGTGCCTTCGCCGAGGACGAAGCCGTCGTAGCTGGCGGTGAAGTCCGGGTCGGCGGCGCCCTCGATGCGCGAGGCATCGTTGGCGGTGACGGTGAGCGGCGCGGGATCCACCGTCAGGTAGCCGGCGATGTAGGAGATCGCGTAGTTGCCGTTGGTGTAGCCCGTCGGGGTGACGCCGTAGGTGCCGACCGGGCTCGCCTGCGTCGCGACGGTCTCGAAGCGCAGGGTGCCGGCGAGGTCGCCGGTGTCGTCGCCGTTGACGAAGCCGTCGTAGGTCGCGCCGAAGGCCTGGCCGGCGCTGCCGTAGGTCCGGCGCGAGTCGGTGGCGGTGACGGTGAGCGGCGCGGGGTTGATGGTGAGCGTGCCCGGCCGCCAGCTGATCGCGTAGTTGCCGCTGCTGAGGCCGGACGCGGTGATCGCGTAGTGGCCGACGCCGGTCGCGGTGGTCGTGCCGGTGGCGAAGCCGAGGCGGCCGGCGAGGTCGGACGCGTCGTCCCCGGCGACGAAGCCGGCGTAGCTGACGCCGAAGGCCGGGTTGGCGGCGCCGTAGCGCCGGGTCGCGTCGCTGGCGGTGACGGTGAGCGGCGCCTTGGTCACCGAGAGCGTGCCGGCGGCATAGGTGATGGCGTAGTTGCCGCTGGCGAGGCCCGACGGGGTGATCGCGTAGTTGCCGACGTTCGAGTTGACGGTCGCGGTCGTGGCGAGCGCGAGGGGCCCGAGCGAGGCGGCGGTGTCGCCCGCGACGAGGCCGCGGTAGGTGGCGGTGAACGTCGGGTCGGCGCTGCCGTAGCGGCGGGTCGCATCCTTGGCGGTGACGGTGAGCGGCGCCTGGGTGACGGTGAGCGTGCCGGGCGCGTAGCTGATCGTGTAGTTGCCGCTGGTTAGCCCGGCGGCGGTGATCGCGTAGTTGCCGACGTTCGTGCCGGTCGTGGCGGGGGTGGCGAGCGCGAGCGTGCCGCCGAGCACGGAGGCATCCTCGCCCAGCACGAAGCCCGCGTAGCTCGCGGTGAACCCCGGGTTCGCCGCGCCGTAGAGCCGGGTCGCGTCGTCGGCGCTGACGGTGAGCGCGGCCTTCGCCACGTCGACGCTGCCGTCGACGAGGACCAGGCGATAGCCCTGCGCCGAGGCGGTTGCGGCGACGCTGGTCGCGTAGCTGCCGGCCGCGGCGTTGGCGGCGGTGCCCCCGGCGGTGACGGTGGGCGTGCCGTCGAGCGCGGTCGCGAAGCTGTCGCCGCTGCGCAGGCCAGCGGCGGTGTAGCCGATGACGGGCCCCGCCTGGCCGTAGGTCTTGCTGGCGGAGTCGGCGGTGAGCGTCAGGGTCGGCTGCTCGGCGTAGATGATGCGGCTGCCGGCAAAGCCGAGGGCGCCCGGCGGGTCGCCCGCCAGCGTCCGGCCGTAGAGGTCGAAGCCGTCCGGCGTGGGCAGCGTGCCCGAGGGGCTGTCGAAGCGGTCCATGTAGAGCAGCCAGCGGCCGCCGGAGGCGAAGACGTCGCCACCGGACGCGTTGGAGAAGCTGCCGCCGGCCGAGACGACGAGCGAATCGCCCGGGTCGGTGGTGGTGAGCGTGGTGTTCGCGCCGAGCGTGATCCCCTCGGCCGAGACGAGGGTGAGGCTGGAGGCCGTGACCGGCGCGTCGATCGAGATCGTGCCGCCGCCGGTGGTGGTGACGGCGAGCGGCAGCTCTGCCTCGTAGGACGAGGCGTCGCCCGCGGGCGTCGTCGGCGCGAGGGTGAAGTCGTTGCCGGCGGCGAGGCTGAAGATCGGCTCGACGGTGGCGGCGATCGAGCCCGACAGGCTGACCGGGCCGCCGTCGGCGCTGCCGGTGCCGGACTGCACGGTGCCGAACCAGCACTGCATCGCCGCCTCGAGGGTGAGGGGGGCGCCGCCGAGGCTGGCCACCCGGGCGCGCGAGCCGCCGGTCCAGTCCTGGATCAGGATGCGCTCGGCGGCCGACATGGAGAGCGAGCCGCCGCTGCCCGCGAGCACCTCGGCCGGGCTGCCGGAGCCGATGCCGCCCACCACGTCGATGAGCGGTGCCTCGAGGTGGACGTCACCGCTCGAGGCGGCACTGCCGACGCGGACCCACTGGCTCGAGCCCGCGCCGCCGCGGGCGAGGATCATCGAGCCGGCGGTGATGTCGAGATCGCCCGAGCCGGTGGCGACGTCGAGGCCGCCGTACCAGTTGCGCAGCGTCACCTGGTTGCCGGCGGCGAGCGTCAGGTCGCCGGCCGCGGTGGTGACGGCGAGGTTGCCGGTGCTGCCGCGCGCCAGCCGGATGTCGCCGGTGCCCGCGGTCAGGTTGACGCCGGCCGCGCCGGTGGCGGTGATGTTGGCCGCGACCGTGACCGAGCGCGCGGCGCTGGCGGTGAAGTCGCCCGCGGCGGTGCTGACCGGGGCGGCGATCAGGATGTCGCGCTCGGCCGCGAGGGTGAGGTCGCCGCTGCCGGTCCACGACAGCGCGCCGTTGACCGTGATGTCGCCCGCCATGCTCGCGGCCGGCTGCACCGTCGTCACGGTGACATCGGTGCCGGCATTCAGCGCCGCCTGCAGCGTGGCGAGGCTGACGGTGTAGGCGCCGCTGCCCACGGGCGGCGTGACCGTGCCGCCGCCCACGGTGGCCCCGCTCGCCCCGATCACCACGTTGCGCGGGTCGAGCAGCCAGCGCCCGCCGTCGCCGGCGGTGACGGCAGCGTTCGAGCCGAGCTGCAGGGCGGCGAGGGCCGAGGTCTCGACGAAGCCGCCATCGCTGCCGCCGGTCGCGGAGATGCTGCCGTCGATCTGCGCATTGCCGTCCGACCACGCGATGACGACGCCGCCGGTGCCGTCGGTGGCATCGGCGCTGATCTCGGCGCCGGCCGCGACCGTGACCTCGCGCGCACGGTTCAGGGTGCCGCTGCCGCCGCGATTGCCGCCGACCCGCACGATGCCGCCGGCGTCGCCGCCGCGCGCCGCGAGCCGGGCGTCGGCGGTCGCCTCGATGTGGCGGCCGGTGACGGTGACCTTGCCGCCCTTGGCGCGGCCGCTCGAATCGAGCGTGCCGGCGATGCGCGCCTTGCCGCTGCCGGCGTGCACCTCGATGCTGCCGCCGTCGGCGCCGTCCCGCGCCCGCACCGTGCCGGTGACGTTGATCGCGGCGTCGAGGGCCGAGCTGGCCTCGTCGACGCTAAGCACGACGTTCTCGGCGTCGATGGCGCCGCTGTTGCTGACGCTGCCGGTGCCGGCGATCTGCAGCACGCCGTCGCCCGCGAGGTCGAGCGTGCCGGTCGTGCCCCCGGCGAGCACCACCGCGCCCTGGCGCGCGACGATCGTGCCGGCGTTCTCGACGGTGTCGCCGACCAGCGCCGCGAGGCCGGCGTCGCTGACGGTGATGGTGCCGCGGTTGGTGACGGCGCCGCCGGCGCCGGTGCCGCCGAGCGAGAGCGCGCCGGTGTTCTGGAAGCGCCCGGCGTCGACGGTGCGGCTGGTGGCGACCAGGCCGCCGGTGTCGACGGTGGCGCCCTCGCTGAACAGGACGCCGGCGCCGTTCTGGATGACGACGGTGCCCGGGGCGCGGATCGCGCCCTCGATCACGCTCGGGCGGGCGGTGGTGACGCGGTTGAGCGTCGCCGAGGTCTTGCCCGGCTGGTCGAAGACGACCGTGTGGTCGCGGCCGACGTCGAAGCGGCGCCAGTCGATCACGGCCCGGCGGGTGGACTGGCGGATCACCGTGCGATCGGCGCCGCCGATGATGCGCGCCGAGCCCCGGACGACGGCGCCGCCTTTCGGCACGGCCTGCGCGTGGGCTGCATCGGCGAGGGAAAGGGCGAGGAGCGAGACGCCGAGCAGCTGCAAGGCACGGGCCGGACGCGCGGTCACTGTCTCTATTCTCATGTCGCACCCTGAAATGAACAACTAAGGGTTGTATTTCGGGCATTCGTTGCAAATGCAAGCGGAACGCCGGCCTGATCGGGGTGTTGGGGGCGACGAGATGCGAAGCATTTGAAGTATCGGCCGCCGCCGCTTAGCGTTTCCGCAACGCCGGGCGGTTTAGCGTCGGGTCGCGAGCGCGGTGGGGACCGTGCGCGCCCTTCGGGTGGGGGACTGCATGGGGAACGGACGGGGGACCGGCCGCGCGCGGGGCGCGCGGCTCGGGCAATGGGCGGGATTTCTGCTGCTTCTGGTGCTGCTCGGGATGCCGACGGCCGAGATGCGCGCGGCGGCGTCGCTGCGGGCGCTCGACACGCACGCGGTCGTGCTGAACGGGCCGATCGTGGGTTCGACCTTCGCGATCGCGGACGGGATCGCGGTGACGAACCGGCATGTGGTGCAGGGGCTCGCCCCCGGCGCCCGCGTGCGGTTGCTCGCGTCCGGGCCGGGGCACGTCGTCGCCGCCGCGACGCTGCTGGCGGTGAGCCCGCGGATGGATCTCGCGGTGCTGGGCGTGCCGGACGGCGTGCTGCCGGTGGTGCCGGAGGCGCCGGCGTCGGTGTCGGCCGGAACGGCGGTGGTCGCCGCCGGAGTCGACGCGAGCGATGGTCCCGGCGGGCCGCGCTATGAGGCCGAGGGCGAGATCGTGCAGGCCGCCGCCCAGATCGCGGCGTTCGGGCCGGGCCTGATCGCCCGCCTGCCGGACGGGCGGCCGGGGTTCTCCGGCGGGCCGCTCTTCGACCGGCAGGGGCGGCTCGTCGGCATGGTGACGGCGCTGCGCACCGCGAGCGGCGCGATCACGCCGGCGTCGGGCGGCGCGCGTGTCGGGTCGCCCGAGACCGAGGCCTACGCGCTGCGGGCCGAAGCTGTGCGTGCGGAAGTGGCGCGGCTGCTCGGGGCTTCCCGCGACGGCCGGTAACGTGCCACACCTCCCCGCGAAAGACCGGGACGGGGAGCGCGGGGATGGCACTGGCGGGGCGGACGATCGCCGTCGTCGGCGGCGGCGTTGGCGGATTGGCAGCGGCGCTGGCGCTGGCGCGTCGGGGGGCGGACGTCACCCTTTGGGAGCGGGCGCCGGAGCTGGGCGAGGTGGGCGCCGGCCTGCAGATCGGGCCGAACGGCGTCGCGGTGCTCGAGGCGCTGGGTGTCGCCGGGCGCCTCGCCGCGCAGGCGAGCCTGCCGGAGGCGGTCGAGCTGCGGGAGCATCGCTCCGGCCGGCTGGTGGCGCGCGTGCCGCTCGGCGCGGCGGCGCGGGCGCGCTACGGCCGGCCCTACTGGCACCTGCACCGCGCCGACCTGCTGGCGGCGCTGGCTGACGCCGCGGTCGCAGCGGGGGTGCGCCTGCGACTGGGCCACGAGATCGCGGCTGCGGACGATATCGAACTGGCGGGCGCGGAGGTGGTGGTCGCCGCCGACGGTGTGCGCTCGCGGCTGCGGGCAGCGACGGGTGCGGACGGCGGGGCGCGGTTCACCGGACAAGTGGCGTGGCGCGGGCTGGTGCCGGCGGACCGGCTGCCGCCGGTGCTGGCGCGGCCGGCGGCGCGGGTGTGGATGGCGCCGGGGCGGCATCTCGTGAGCTATCCGCTGCGCGACGGGCGGCTCGTCAACTTCGTCGCGGTCGAGGAGCGCGCGGCGTGGGCCGACGAGGGCTGGCGCCAGCCGGGCGATCCGGCCGAGCTGCGGCGCGCCTTCGCCGATTTCGGCGGCGACGCCGGGGCGCTGGTCGCGGCGGTGTCGGATTGCTTCCTCTGGGGCCTTTTCGGCCATCCGCCGCTGCCGCGCTGGCAGGCGGGGCGCGTCGTCCTGCTCGGCGACGCCTGCCACCCGATGCTGCCCTTCCTGGCGCAGGGGGCGGCGATGGCGCTCGAGGACGCCTGGACGCTCGCGACGGCGCTCGACGCGGCGCCGGACCCGGCCGCGGGCCTCGCCACCTACGAGCGGCTGCGGCAGGTGCGGGCAACGCGGGTGCAGCGGGCCTCGGCGCAGAACGCCCGGGTCTATCACCTCGGCACGGCGGCGCGGGGGCCGGTCCACGCGGCGCTGCGGGCGGCTTCGGCCCTCGCGCCCGGCCTGCTCGCGGGCCGCTTCGACTGGCTCTATGGCTGCGACGTGACCCGGGCGGGTTGACACACGCGGCCGTTACTGGCTTCTGGCCCCGGCGGCAGAGAGGGGACGCGTCGAGGCATGATCAATTCATCGGTGCTGAGCGCCTTCCTCCAGGTCATCATGATCGACCTGGTCCTCGCGGGCGACAACGCGGTGGTGATCGGCATGGCCGCCGCGGGCCTCGCGCCGGAGCAGCGCAGCAAGGCGATCATGATCGGCATCGTCGCGGCGACGGTGCTCCGCATCTGCTTCGCGCTGATCGCGACGCAGCTCCTCCAGATCACCGGCCTGCTGCTGGCGGGCGGCCTGCTGCTGCTCTGGGTCTGCTGGAAGATGTACCAGGAAATCCGGGCACATGGGGCGCACGACGCGGACGCCGCCACAGATCCGGCGGCCGGCGGCGCGCCGCGCAAGACCCTGCGCCAGGCGGTGACGCAGATCGTCATCGCCGACGTCTCCATGTCGCTCGACAACGTGCTCGCGGTGGCCGGCGCGGCGCATGACCATCCGGTCGTGCTGGTGTTCGGTCTCGGCCTCTCGATCGCGCTGATGGGCCTCGCGGCCACCTTCATCGCCCGGCTGCTCAACAAGCACCGCTGGATCGCCTGGATCGGCCTCGCCGTCATCCTGTACGTGGCGGTCACGATGATCTACGAGGGATGGCTCGACGTCGCCGGCCACGTCGCGGCCTGACCTCCGGCCTTGGAAACCCGTGGCGCCGCGCCTAGATCCGCGAGCGAGCCAGTGCGGAGGATCAGATGTTCGGACTGCTGAAGAAGGCCGAGATGCCGGCGCGCGGCAAGGCGCTGCCCGGCCGGCCGGGACCGATCCCGACGGCCGCGACGAACTACGTCACCGGACGTCCGCTCGAGGAGCCGGTGCCGGAGGGCATGGCCGAGGCGATGTTCGCCATGGGCTGCTTCTGGGGCGTGGAGCGGCTGTTCTGGAAGCTGCCGGGGGTCTACGCCACGATCGTCGGGTATGCCGGCGGCGAGACGCCCAATCCGACCTACGAGGAGATCTGCTCCGGCGGCACCGGCCATGCCGAGGTGGTGCGCGTGGTCTACGATCCTGCGGTCATCTCGTATGACGCGCTGCTGAAGGCGTTCTGGGAGGGTCACGACCCGACGCAGGGGATGCGGCAGGGCAACGACGTCGGCACGCAGTACCGCTCCGGCATCTACCCCACCACGCCCGAACAGCGCGCGGCGGCCGAGGCGTCGAAGGCGGCGTTCGGCCAGCGCCTGAAGGCGGCGGGCTACGGCGCGGTGACGACCGAGATCGTCGACGCCCCGACGTTCTACCATGCCGAGGACCATCACCAGCAGTACCTCGCCAAGAACCCGCGTGGCTACTGCGGGCTTGGCGGCACCGGCGTGAGCTGCCCGATCGGGCTCTCGGCGTGACGACCGGCGTCCCCGTCCTCCGGCGGGCCACGGCCGCCATCCCCGGGCTGCCGGCGGCGGTGGCGCTGCGCGACGCGCTCGACGAGCTCGACCCCGCGCCGCTCGCGAGCGACATCAACGACCACGACGACGGCTCGGGCCTCTGGGACGTGAGTGGCATCTTCGGCGAGGCGCCCGACGAGGTTGGCCTCGCGCTCCTCGCCGAGGCATACGGCGGCGCCGCCTTCCGCGTCGAGCGGATCGAGGATCGCGACTGGGTGGCGCAGGTGCGTGCCGAGCTGACCCCGGTCGAGGCCGGGCGCTTCGTCGTCTACGGCAGCCACGACCGGGCGAAGATCGGGCCGCACCGCATCGGCCTCGAGATCGAGGCGGCGCAGGCGTTCGGCACCGGCCACCATGCGACCACCCGCGGCTGCCTGCTGGCGCTGGACCGGATGGTGCGGCGGGGCCTCGTCGCCCGGCGGGTCGCGGACATCGGTGGCGGCACCGGCGTGCTCGCCATGGCGGCGACCTCGATCTGGCCGGCGGCGGCGATCGCCGGCGACATCGACCCGGTGGCGACGGTGACGGCGCGGGAGAACGTGGCCGCGAACGGCCTCGCCGCGCATGTGTCGTGCCTGACCGCGGCCGGCTTTCGCCACCCGCGCGTGCACGCGGCGGCGCCGTTCGATCTGGTCTTCGCCAACATCCTCGCCGCACCGCTGAAGCGCCTCGCGCCGCAGATGGCGGCGGCGCAGCGGTCGGGCGGGATCGCCATCCTCTCGGGCCTGTTGTCGCGGCAGGCGCCGGGGGTTGCCGCGGTCTATCGCGGCTGGGGGTATCGGGTGCGGGACCGGGTGCAGATCGACGGATGGACCACGCTCGTCCTCGAACTCGGACGCTGACGCCGGGGCACTGAGCCTCGGGGCGCTGAAACGTCGAAGGACGGCCCCTTGCGGGACCGTCCTTCACTCAAGAACTCGGTACTCTGTAGGTGTCGGCCCCGCCGGCTTCGGTCGCTCAGCGCTGCGAGAGGGAGTCCGACACCATGGCGATGTCGCCGCGGGTGACGCCGATGTCGGCGAGCTGCGCATCGGACAGGTTGGCAAGCGCGAGCCGGGTGGTCCGGGCGCGGCGCCAGGAGGCGAAGGCGCGCATGGCGAACTCGACGCCGGTGGTGGCGCGGAAGATCGAAACGGACCCGAGCGGGACCGAGCGGTTGCTGTTGAACGTGGCGGACATGGTCATCGTCGTCTCTGCGATTTCTGGCGGGACCGGAACACCCGGTTGCTGGCAGAGATGTAGGCGCACGCGCAAAAACCCACAAACGCTAAGGCTGCAATACAGCCATGCGTCCGGCGCAGGGGCGTCAACCCATCGTTAAGACCTCGCCCGACGATGCCGGCGGGCCTTCGAAGCCAGAACCCATGTCCTGCGGCCGGGGTCAACTCGATTTGGACCGGGAAGAGCCCGGATCGGGAAAAAACTGCCCGATGCCGAGCAGGCAGGCAGCGCGTGCTCATTATCCGGGCATAAGGTGGTCGCGGCGCGTCAGGGGAGAAGATGCACGCGGCGCTTGGCGAATGTTCCCGCTTCGTGCTAGGCAGGAAGGGCGAGGCGGCAGGCAAGAGGCGCAGGAACATGCGCGTCATCGGCATCGACCCGGGGCTCCGGCGCACCGGCTGGGGCGTCGTGGACGTGGAGGGCACGCGGGTGCGCCACGTCGCGAATGGCGTCTGCCAGTCGGAGGGCGACGATCTCGCCACCCGGCTGCTCAGCCTGTTCGTGGCACTGACCGCCGTGGTCGCGGCACAGCGGCCAGAGGCGGCCGCCGTGGAGCAGACGTTCGTCAACAAGGATGCCGCCGGCACGCTGAAGCTCGGCCAGGCGCGGGCGGTGGCGCTGATCGTGCCGGCGCAGGCGGGCCTGCCGGTAGCGGAATACGCGCCGAACGCGGTGAAGAAGGTGGTGGTCGGCGTCGGCCATGCGGAGAAGGCGCAGGTGGAGCACATGGTGAAGCTGCAACTGCCCGGCGTGAAGCTGGCCGGGCCGGACGCGACCGACGCGCTCGCCATCGCGCTCTGCCATGCGCACCACGCCCGGTTTCAGGGACGGCTCGCCGCGGCGATCGCGGGGATCCGGGCGTGATCGGCAAGGTGACGGGGCGGGTCGGCTATGTCGACGGCGAGCACGTGCTGGTCGAGACGGCGGGCGGCGTCGGCTATCTCGTGATGTGCTCGGACCGCACGCTCGCCGCGCTGCCGGGCGTCGGCGAGGCGGTGGCGCTCTTCACCGAGCTGGTGGTGCGCGAGGACCTGATGCAGCTTATCGGCTTTCGCACCCTGGCCGAGCGGGAGTGGCACCGGCTGCTCACGTCGGTGCAGGGGGTGGGCGTGAAGGCCGGGCTCGCGATCCTCGGGACGCTGGGCGAGGCGGGGGTTGCGCGCGCGCTGTCGCTCGGCGACGCGGGCGCGATCCGCGCGGCGCCCGGTGTGGGCCCCAAGCTCGCGCAGCGGCTGGTGCTGGAGCTGCAGGCGAAGGCGCCGGCGGTGATGGCGATGGGTGCGGCCGGGGCGGCGCCGGCGATGACGGGCACGGCCCCGGCGCTCGCCGCCGAGCCGGCGCCCGCCGCCGTCCCGGCCCCCGCACCGGCGGCACATGCCGGCGCGCAGGCGCGGGCGGATGCGCTGTCGGCGCTGCTGAACCTCGGGTACGGTCAGGGTGATGCGGCGGCGGCGGTGGCGCAGGTCGACGATGGCGCAGGCGACGTGCCGGCGCTGATCCGCGCGGCGCTGCGCGTCCTCGCCCCGAAAGGATGACCATGGCGCCGCCAGATCCGACGCAGAGTCCAAAGCCCGACCCGACCGTCCGCCCCGAGAGCCTGCCCGACGACGCCGACCGCGCGCTCCGGCCCCGCTCGCTCGACGAGTTCATCGGACAGCGCGCGGCGCGGGCAAACCTAAAGGTGTTCATCGAGAGCGCCCGCCGCCGCGGCGAGGCGATGGACCACACGCTGTTCTACGGCCCGCCCGGGCTCGGCAAGACCACGCTAGCGCAGATCATGGCGCGCGAGCTGGGGGTGAACTTCCGCATGACCAGCGGGCCGGTACTGGCCAAGGCGGGCGACCTCGCGGCGATCCTGACCAACCTCGACGCCCGCGACGTGCTGTTCATCGACGAGATCCACCGTCTCTCGCCGGTGGTGGAGGAGATCCTCTATCCGGCGCTGGAAGACTTTCAGCTCGATCTCGTCATCGGCGAGGGGCCGGCGGCGCGCACGGTCAGGATCGAGCTGCAGCCGTTCACGCTGGTCGGCGCGACGACGCGGCTCGGCCTGCTGACGACGCCGCTGCGCGACCGCTTCGGCATCCCGACCCGGCTGGAATTCTATGAGGTCGACGAGCTGGTGGCGATCGTCACCCGGGCGGCGCGGCTGATGAAGGCGGAGGCGACGCCCGGGGGCGCGCACGAGATCGCGTGCCGGGCCCGGGGCACCCCGCGGATCGCCGGCAGGCTGCTGCGCCGGGTTGCCGATTTCGCGCTGGTCGAGGGCGACGGCCGCGTCACCGAAGAGCTGGCCGACCGCGCCCTGACGCGGCTCGGGGTCGACGCGCTTGGCCTCGACGCCGCCGATCGGCGCTATCTCGGGCTGCTCGCGGAGAACTACGGGGGCGGGCCCGTCGGGATCGAGACCATCGCCGCCGCGCTGTCGGAATCCCGCGACGCGATCGAGGAGGTGGTCGAGCCCTTCCTCCTGCAACAGGGCCTCATCGCCCGCACGCCGCGGGGCAGGGTGCTCGCGCCCCGGGCCTGGACTCACCTCGGGCTGGCCGCGCCGCGGCAGGCGGGGACGATGGACGACCTGTTCGAAGGCTGACGGTGGTGCGATAGTGCTCCGTTCAGAAGTGCGGTCGTGCACTATCAAAATTCATCGCTAACCATCACGGTAATGCGCGCCGTCTGCGCCGGTCATGACTAGACTGCAATCTGATTTATTCGAACCATGCCAACCTTCTTGCTTGCAACACGCGGCTGTAATCTGGCCCGGTGGAACGTATGATCGCCTCTTCCGTGCTGCAAACTCTGACGGACAATGCGATAGGCTTTGTCGTTACCGCCCTTGTAGTTGCCACCTCGATGGCAGCGACCCTTGTCATCCTGGCGCGACGGGCAACCATGACGCGGGGAAACGAGCGGGTGCTGTGGGGGCTTCTTCTCGCTGTCGTCGTCGGCATCGGCGTCTGGACGACGCACTTCGTGGCGATACTCGGCTTTCGGCCTGACGCTATTGTCGCTTACGACCCCTGTCATCACGTTCGCCTCGGCCTGCATCAGCGTGCTCGGCGTCGGCGGGCCCCTCATGGCCAGCTGCTGCCAGAAGATGCCGGAGGGCGGGGCGATCCTGTCCTACGACGATGTGACCGACTACCGGGCTGCGCAGGACGCCATGGTTCACATGGCCTATCACGATGCGCTGACCGGGCTGCCGAACCGGCGGAGCTTTCGCGAGGAGATCCAGCGCCTGTCCTCGTGGTCCGGCGGCGTCGCGATCGTGATGCTCGACCTCGATCACTTCAAGACCGTCAACGAGACGCTGGGCCAGCTCGCCGGCGATGCCGCGCTCACCCAGGTGGCCGACCGGCTCGTTCCGGTGTGCCGCCCCGGCGACCGCCTGTTCCGGCTGGAAGGCGACGAGATGGCGGTGATCGCCACCGTCGGCAGCGAGGCGGAGGCGCGGGCTCTGGCCGACGCCCTGCTCGCCGCGCTCGCCGCGCCGAAGCGGATCCGCGCCCTCGGAGTCCGCATCGCCATGGACGATTTCGGCACCGGCTACTCGTCGCTGGCCCACCTGCGGGATTTCGAGCTGGACCGGATCAAGATCGACCGCAGCTTCGTCGACACCGACCTCAACGACGTCGGCTCGCGCGCGGTGATCCGGGCGGTGACGAGCCTCGCCCGCGACCTCGACATCCTCACGATCGGCGAAGGCATCGAGACCGAGGGCCAGCTGAAGCGGCTCATCGACCTCGGCTGCGACGTGGGGCAGGGCTGCTTCCTGTCGAAGCCGCTCGATGGCGTCGCTGCGGGGCATCTGATCGCCATCCGCATGTTCGAGGACGATCTCGCCGACGAGCGTCGCGAGGCGCTGGCCGCGCTGCCGCAGCGGCGCATCGCGTGAACTGTGGGGCGGCGGCCCGGCCTCAGTAGAAGAACACCGCGTTTCGGACCAGGATCGTCTGCAGGGCGTAGAGGATGACGATCAGGACCAGCGGCGACAGGTCGAGCCCGCCCATGTCGGGCAGCACCCGGCGGATCGGGCCATAGATCGGCTCGAGCACGCGGTTGAGCCCGCTCCAGATGTTCCAGACGATCGGCTGGTTGCGGTTCAGCACGTTGAACCCGATGAGCCAGCTCATGATGACGTGCGCCAGCACGATCCACCAGACGATCTTGATGATGAAGAGCAGGACTAGAATGAGCGATCCCATCGGCGTTCCGTCTGGTTCAGGGCCGCGCGTTAGGTAGACGCTCGCACGCCGGTGCGCAAGGGCGGGGCGGTGGGTGCGTTGCCCGCCGCCCCGCGAGGGTTCAGCCGGAGATCCGCCGGTTCCGCGCCGCGAGCAGCTTCAGGCGCAGGGCGTTGATCTTGATGAAGCCGGCCGCGTCCTTCTGGTCGTAGGCGCCGGCGTCGTCCTCGAAGGTGACGTGGCTTTCGGAGTAGAGCGAGGCGGGCGACGAGCGGCCGACGACCGAGGCGCTGCCCTTGTAGAGCTTTACCCGGACGGTGCCCTCGACGTGCTCCTGGCTCTTGTCGATCAGCGCCTGGAGCATCTCGCGCTCCGGCGAGAACCAGAAGCCGTTGTAGATGAGTTCGGCATAGCGGGGCATCAGCTCGTCCTTCAGGTGCCCCGCGCCGCGGTCGAGCGTGATCTGCTCGATGCCGCGGTGCGCGGCGAGCAGAACGGTGCCGCCCGGCGTCTCGTAGACCCCGCGGGACTTCATGCCGACGAAGCGGTTCTCCACCAGGTCGAGCCGTCCGACGCCGTTGGCGCCGCCCAGCTCGTTCAGCCGGGTGAGGAGCGCCGCGGGCGACAGCCGCTCGCCGTCGATCGACACCGCGTCGCCCTTTTCGAAGCCGATTTCCACGTAGGTCGGCGTGCCGGGGGCGTCCTCCGGCGCGACGGTGCGCTGGTAGACATAGGCCGGCGCCTCGTCGGCGGGGTTCTCCAGCACCTTGCCCTCGGAGGAGGTGTGCAGCAGGTTCGCGTCGACCGAGAACGGCGCCTCGCCGCGCTTGTCCTTGGCGATCGGGATCTGGTTCTCCTCGGCGAACTGCAGCAGCTTGGTGCGCGAGGTGAGGGTCCACTCGCGCCACGGCGCGATGACCCGGATCGACGGGTCGAGCGCGTAGGCGGAGAAGCTCGAAGCGGACCTGGTCGTTGCCCTTGCCGGTCGCGCCGTGCGCGACCGCATCCGCGCCCGTCGCCGCGGCGATCTCGACCAGCCGCTTCGCGATCAGCGGCCGGGCGATGGAGGTGCCGAGCAGGTAGAGCCCTTCGTACTGGGCGTTGGCGCGGAACATCGGGAACACGAAGTCTCGGACGAACTCCTCGCGCAGGTCCTCGATGTAGATGTTCGCGGGCTTGATGCCGAGCAGCTCGGCCTTCTTGCGCGCCGGCTCCAGCTCCTCGCCCTGGCCGAGGTCGGCGGTGAAGGTCACGACCTCGCAGCCGTATTCGGTCGCGAGCCACTTCAGGATGATCGAGGTGTCGAGGCCGCCGGAATAGGCGAGCACGACCTTCTTCGGAGACGTCATGTCAAGGCTCCCACGCTGTCGGCTGCGGTCTATTGGGTTTTGCGCAAGCCGGCAAGCCGCGCCGCGCCGGGGAGCCCGGGCCGGGGCATCGGGCCAAGGTCCTGATATCTCAAGGCTACCCGCGCGAGCGCGTGCAGTCGGCGGGGGCCCGGCGCCGCGCGCTCACTCCACTGTCACGATCTCCGCGCCCGGCACGCCCGCCACCCGCGCGAGCTGGCGCAGGCGGGCCTGCACCGCGTCGCTGTCCGGCACGCTCACGCCCGGGCGGACCTCCAGGCGCACGGCATCGGTGCCGATCACCACCCGGAGCTGGTCGAGGATCTCGGGCACGCTCGCGGATACCCGGTGGCCGAGCAGCAGCACCCGGCCGAGGATCTCCGCCCGGCGCAGGTCGGACGCCGGCAGCAGGTCGCGCACCACGGCGCGCACCGTCTCGTCCACCTCGCCGCCGTAGCGCGCCATGATCGCCACCGCGACGAAGGCGCGCTCCGGGTGCGACAGGCCGACGAAGGGAAACTGCAGCAGCCGCCGGAAGCTCTCGTGCGCCCGCACCTTCTCGTGGTCGCGCCACGCGAGATCGGTCAGGGCGCAGACCGCGAGGCGCACCCGCCGCCCGGTCTGCGGCTCGGCGGGGAACAGCGAGTTGGTGAAGCGGCCGAGCGCCTCCGGGAATGCCGGCACCCGCGCCGCCGGCAGGCCGATCGCCATCGCCCCTTCGAGCAGCGGGTCGCGGTAGCGCTCCGCCGCGTCGAGCTGGGCATAGAGCCAGCCCTCGCGCAGGCCGAAGACCGAGAACACCACCCGCTCCGGCTGCAGGTGCTTCAGCACGCGCCAGAGCACCAGGGCGGCGGCCGCCAGCGTGTTGCCGCGCCGGCTGGGCGCGTCGGGCAGCGCCGAGACCTCCTCCGGGCTCATCCGCGCGATGCGCTTGGCCAGCGCGCGCGCCTCGCCGGCGGCGATCTCGTGGTTGTGCACCACCGCGATCGGCGCCGCGGTCTCGGCGATGTGGACCCGCGCCAGCCCGCGCCAGCCGCCGCCGATCGCATAGAACGTCGGCTCGGTCAGCAGCGGCGGCAGGCTGTCCCGCAGGATCGCGTCGATCCGCGCCTTCGCCGCGTCGATGCCTTCGGCCATCAGCGCCTTCGCCGGCAGGGCGCCGAGCGGCATCGAGACCTTGCGCTCGCCCACCCGGTCGCCCAGCACCTCGGCGACCTCGAGGCTGCCGCCGCCCATGTCGCCGGCGAGGCCCTTCGGCTGGAAGAAGCCGGAGATGACGCCGGTGGCGGCATAGGTCGCCTCCTCGTCGCCGGAGAGAACCCGCGGCCGCAGCCCGGTCTCGGCCTCGATCGCCGCCACGAGGTCGCTGCCGTTCAGTGCCTTGCGCGTCGCCTCGGTGGCGAGGACGTCGACCCGCTCGACGCCCATCGCCCGGGCGATCGCGTTGAACCGCCGCACCGCCCGCAGCGCCCGGTCCATCGCCTCCCCGGTGAAGCGGCCGTCCTCGCCCAGTCCCCGGCCCAGCGCCACGAACGACTTTTCGTTGAACCGCGCAAAGGGCGCGCGCGACAGGTCGTCGTAGACCACGAGCCGCATGGAGTTCGAGCCGATGTCGATCACCCCGAAGTGGCGCTGGTCGCGGCCGAGCACGCGGGGCGTGTCGATCTCGATGATGCGGGGATCGGACTCCGTCGCCCGGACCTGCGTGCGCACCATGGCTTCGTCTCCCCTCTTTGCCCGCTCCTCCGGCGGGAGCCGGCGTCATCGTGACCGGCGCGCCGGCGCGCGTCCATCAATGAATCGTTGTGGCCGGCGCGGCGTTCCCGAACTATGTCGCGAGGCCGGAGGAGACCGACGATGACCAGCGGCTATCACGCCACCGACCGCGCCCTGTTGCGGGTCTCCGGCCCGGAGGCCCGCGAGTTCCTGCAGGGGCTGGTGACGAACGACGTGCGCCGGCTCGACGCCGGCCCGGTCTACGCCGCGCTGCTCTCGCCGCAGGGCAAGTATCTCTTCGACTTCCTGATGTTGTCGGACACGGATGGGAACAGCGGCGGCGAGGGGGTCCTGCTCGACGTGAAGGCCGATCGTGCCGCGGCGCTGGCGCAGCGGCTCGCGGTGTACCGCCTGCGGGCAAGGGTCGCGATCGAGCCCGACGGCCGGGCGGTGGTGCTCGGAGAAGGCGAGCCGCCGGCCGGCGCGCTGCCCGACCCGCGCGACCCCGGTCTCGGCTGGCGCGCGTATCCGGCAGACGGGCCGGGCTTTCTGGCCGGGATGGCACCGCTCGATCCGGCGGCGCACGCGGCGCGGCGGGTCGCGCTCGGCGTGCCGGAGACCGGGGTCGAGCTGCGCCCCGACGACAGCTATATCCTCGAGATGGGCTTCGAGCGGCTGCACGGCGTCGACTTCCGCAAGGGCTGCTACGTCGGGCAGGAGGTCACGGCGCGGATGAAGCACAAGACCGAGCTGCGCAAGGGCCTCGTCGCCGTGCGTGTCGAGGGCGCCGCGCCGCCGCCCGGCACCGAAATCTTCGCCGGGGGCAAGCCCGCGGGCACGCTCTTCTCCGTTGCCGACGGCCGTGGCCTCGCCCACCTGCGCTTCGACCGGGCCGAGGGCGAGCTGGTCGCGGGAGACGCCCGCTTGGTGCGCGCGGGCTGAAGCGCGCGGGCTGAAGCGCGCGGGGGCGCTACGCCAGCGCCCAGACCGACAGCGGCCCCACCGGCCCGTCCGGCGCGACGACGCCGCGCTCCGTCAGGTCGATCAGGTGCGCCAGCACGTTGCGCGCCGCCGCCGGGTGCAGCCGCGGGTCGACGTCGGCATAGAGCGCCGCGACCAGTGCCGGCACCGTCGACGGCCCGGCCGTCAGCGCCGCCCGGATCTGCGCCTCGCGCCGGTCGCGATGGGCGAGGACACGCCGCGCGAGGCCGGCGGGATCGCCGACCGGCGCGCCGTGGCCGGGATAGAGCACCGCGTCGCCGCGCGCGATCACCCGGGCGACGCTGGCCCGGAAGGCGCCGAGATCGCCGTCGGGCGGCGAGATCAGCGTCGTCGCCCAGCCCATCAGGTGATCCCCGGAAAAGAGCGCATCGCCCTCGGCCCAGGCAAAGCTCAGGTGGTCGGCGGTGTGCCCCGGGGTCGCCAGCGCGGTCAGCGTCCAGCCCGGGCCGGCGATCACCCGGCCCTCGCCGATCCGCTCGTCGGGGCGAAAGCCCGGGTCGATGCCCTCGCCCCCGCCGATGCCCGGCGTGGCCGCCAGCGCCGCCATGGCGGGCGAGCGGGCGCCCGCGGGATCGCCGTGCGCCAGCACCGGCGCGCCGACCCGCGCGGCGAACGCCGCCGCCCCGGCGCTGTGGTCGCGATGCGCGTGGGTGACGAGCACCGCCGCCACCCGCTCCCCCGCGACGGCGGCGGCAAGTGCGGCGAGATGCCGGGGGTCGTCCGGCCCCGGGTCGATCACCGCTACCTCGCCCGTGCCGAGGACATAGCTGCGCGTGCCGGTGAAGGTCATCGGCCCGCCGTTCGGCGCCGTGACCACGCGGAGCCCCGGTGCCAGCGGCTCGGCCACCCCGATCGCGGGCGCGTGCGTCAGGTCGAACGGTCCCGGCTCCACTGCGCCCGTGCCTCCGCCGGCCTCGCGTGCTACCGTCCCGGCCATGGCTTCCTCGTCTCCCCGGCGCCTGCTGCCGCGCAGCCTGTTCGGACGCGCCCTCACCATCCTACTGGTGCCGATCGTCGTGCTGCAACTCGTGGTCGGGCTGGTGTTCTTCCAGCGCCACTATCTGCGCGTCAGCGAGCAGATGTCGCGCAGCGTTGCCTATGCGCTCGCCTACGCCACGACGCAGGTCGACTCGTCGGCGACCCCGGCCGAGGCCGAGCTGCGCCTCGTCTCGCTCGCCCGGCCGCTGGATCTCGCCATGCGCTTCGAGCCGGGGGTGGAGGTGACGCCGGGGGTGCAGCGGGATTTCTTCGACTTCACCGGCCCGGTCATCGTCCAGACCCTGACGGATGCGCTGCACGGGCCGGTCAACGTCGATCTCTCCGATCCGCGCGTGGCGGTGCTCGAGGTCGGCACCCGGCTCGGGATGCTGCACGTCGAGGTGCCGCGCGAGCGGCTGTCGGTGGCCAATCCGCACCAGCTTCTCGTGCTGATGATCCTCGTCGCGATCATCCTCACGGTGGTGGCGGTGATCTTCCTGCGCAACCAGGTACGGCCGATCCGGGCGCTGGCCGAGGCGTCCGACGAGTTCGGCAAGGGCCGCTCGGTGCCGTTCCGTCCGGCGGGGGCGGAGGAGGTGCGCCGTGCCGGGGCGGCGTTCCTCTCCATGCGCGCCCGGCTGGAGCGCCAGATCGAGCAGCGCACGCAGATGCTGTCGGGGGTCAGCCACGACCTGCGCACGCCGCTCACCCGGATGAAGCTCACCCTCGCGTTGATGGACGAGACCGACGAGACCCGCGACCTCGGCGAAGACGTCGACCAGATGGAGCGGATGCTGGCCGAGTTCCTGGCCTTTGCCCGGGGCGACGGGCTCGAGACGACGGCGCCGGCCGATCCCGCGGCGCTGGCCGCGCGGGTGGCGGACGCCGCGCGCCGGGCGGGCACGCGCATCCGGCTCGAGGCGACCGAGGTCCCCGCCGGCACGCTCGTGCCGATGCGGGCCGGCGCGGTCGACCGGGCGCTGACCAATCTCGTCGGCAATGCCGCGCGCCACGGCCGCGAGGTGCTCGTCACCGTCCGGCTGGCCCCGCGCACGCTGAGCTTCGTGGTCGAGGACGACGGGCCGGGCATTGCCGAGGCCGACCGCGGCCGGGCGCTGCAACCCTTCGCCCGGCTCGACGAGGCGCGCACGCCGTCGGGCGGCAATGTCGGCCTCGGCCTCTCGATCGCCCTCGACGTGGCGCGCAGCCACGGTGGCACGCTCGAACTCGGCGACAGCTCCGAACTCGGCGGCCTTCGGGCCACCCTGCGACTGCCGAGGTGAAATATATTTCTATATTGGAATGATATTCCAATAATCCGGCGCCTGTGCCATGGTCGAGCCGAGGCCGACGGGCGATTCCCCGCGGTGGAGCGAGCGCCGGGAGAGCGGAACGATGCAGGCGGAGCTGCCGGAACCTGTCGACGAGACCGTCGACCTGCTGGTGATCGGGGCGGGCGCCGGGGGCATGACCGCGGCGCTGACCGGGGCAATCGCCGGGCTGTCCGTGCTGCTCTGCGAGAAGACCGGCATGGTCGGCGGCACCACCGCCACTTCGGGCGGCACCGCCTGGATCCCCGGCACCGCGCTCGCCCGCGCCGCGGGGGTGCCGGACAGTGCCGAGGACGCGGCCCGTTTCCTGCAGTACGTCGTCGGCAACCGCGGTGGCGACGCGCTGCGCGCCGCCTTCCTCGCCTCTGGCCCGGCCGCGATCGACGAGCTCGAGAAGAACTCCGAGGTCCGCTTTACCGCCTCGGCCGCGCATCCCGACTACCTCGACGGCCCGGGCGCCGCGTTCGGCGGCCGGGCGCTCGCCCCGGTCGAGTTCGACGGCCGGCGGCTCGGCGCCGACTTCGCCCGGGTCCGGCCGCCGCGCGACGTCTTCATGGGGCTCGGCGGCATGATGGTCGGCCGCGCCGAGCTTGCGGCGCTGCTGCGGCCGCTCGCCAGCGCCGGCAACCTCGGGACCACGCTCCGCATGTTGCTCGGCCACGCCCGGGCGCGGCTGCGCCACCGGCGCGGCACCCGGCTGCTGATGGGCAACGCGCTCGTCGGCCGGCTCTACCTGAGCCTGCGCCAGCGCGCGGTGCCGGTCTGGTTCGACAGCCCGATCGCCGGGTTCCTGCGCGAGGGCGACCGGGTGACGGGAGCGGTGATCGCCACGCCGTCCGGCCCGCGCCGGGTGCGCGCCCGCCGCGGCGTGGTGCTTGCCACCGGCGGCATCGGCTGGAGCCCGGCGCTCCGCGCGCAGCTTTTCCCGCGCGAGATCGGGCCGCTCTCCCAGTCGCCTGTCAGCACCACCGGCGATGGCATCGGCCTCGCCGCCGACCGGCTCGGCGCGGCGGTGGACGACGGGTGCGACAGCCCGGCGCTCTGGATGCCGTGCTCGCTGCTGCCGAATGGCGGCGACGTGCCGTCGATCTGGCCGCACATCCTGCTCGACCGGGCGAAACCCGGCCTCATCGCCGTCGGCAGGAACGGCCGGCGCTTCGTCAACGAGTCCGACAGCTACCACGACTTCTGCACCGGCTTGATCCGCGCCGGCCTCTCCGAGGCGTGGCTGGTGGTCGACGATGCCTTCGTCCGCCGCTACGGCCTCGGGATGGTGCTGCCCGGCGGCCGCGGCCTCGGGCGGCTGCTGCGCCGGGGCTACCTGACCCGCGCCGCGATGCTGCCCGCGCTCGCGGCGGCGATCGGCGTCGACGCCGCGGCGCTGGAGGAGGAGGTCGCGGCCAACAACCGCTGTGCGGAGACCGGCGTCGACACCGCCTTCGGGCGCGGCACCTCGGTGATGAACCGCTTCAACGGCGACCCGGAAGCCGGCACGGCCAACCCCTGCATCGGGCCGATCGGCGCCGGGCCGTTCTACGCGCTCCGCGTCGTGCCGATCGACCTGGCCGGCAGCGGCGGCCTGCGGATCGACGCGGATGCGGGCGTGCTCGACGCCGCCGGGCGGCGGATCCCCGGGCTCTACGCCTGCGGCAACGATGCGAGCTCGATCTTCCGCGGCACCTATCCCGGCCCGGGCACGACGATCGGCCCGGCCATGGTCTTCGGCTGGCGCGCCGCCCACGCCGCCGCTGCCGACCCGGCCTGAGCCGCGCTTCAGCGCTCCGCGGCCTTGGTCCTGCCGCCGGAGGCCGGCAGCCAGCCGGCGGCCAGCGCCGCGGCCTCGTCGCAGAAGAACCGCTCGCCGCGGGTCGGATCAATGCGCGTGCGCGACCACGAGGCCATCTCCGGCGTGTGGTAGAGCTTGCGCCCGTTGCCGCCGATGTTGCCCTTGATCTCGCAGCCGGGTTCGGGCGTGGCCGCCGCGGTCTTCGACGTCGTGCTCGCTTCGGCCTGCGGCTTGGCCACGGGTGCCGGCGCGCGCGAGGCGATGGCCTCGGTCTTGCCGCGGTCGCGCCGCCAGTCCCACGGGGCTTCCGTCTCCGCCTGCCAGAGGCCGCGGCCCGCCGCGCGCGCCTCGGCCTCGTCGGGCAGGTAGCGGTCGCTGTAGCGGGCATAGGCCCGTGCCAGCCCATCGGCGACGATGGTGGCGCCGAGGTCGCGCCCGTCGACCGAACAGCTCGCCACCATCCGGCCGTAGCGGTCGGCGTCCTGAAGCTCGCAATCCACCACCCGGTTCGCCACCAGCGCCTCCAGCCGCTCGGCGGCGACCGTGCCGCAGGGCCAGGTGTTGCCGGCGCGATCCGGGCAGCTCTGGTGCGATTCCGGCGCGTCGATGCCGAAGAGCCGGATCTTGGTGCCGCCGAGGCGCAGCGTGTCGCCATCGGTCACGACGGCCACGCCCCGGAGGCTGTGGCCCTCGGGGCGGGACGCGGCGAACGCAAGGGGAGGGGAGGCGGCCGGTGTTGGCAGCGCCCGCGGGCCGATCAACGCCAGCAGCAGCAGCGCCGCCAGTGCGGGAAATCGCGGTCGCGTCACTTTCGCCTCCGTCACCCGGCCATTCGAGCCGGCGGATGCGAATATCGGGTTAACTCGACCCGGGGAAGGGCCTCGGGGCCGGGGCGGGTTTTAACTGAGACCGACACTTACTGGAAATAAGCATCTAGGGCCATTCTTCTCGCAGTGACCAGAGGATGAATACGTTATCCTGGCCTAGGCTTGTACTAGAAACTGAGCTGATCTGGGTTTCGTTTGACGCTGCCGTGTATTGTCAATGGCGCCCTCACAAGGGAGACCTTGAAAACTGCGTTCCAATAGAGTGCAAACAGACTCCCGAGCTAACTGACGCGGCCTCACTTTTCCAATGGCCAAATGTCCAGCGCTGCCTAGTCTTCGCGAAGCGCCCTGCTGAGCTGCTGGGCAACAGGGTGAATGATATATGAAAGTGCGGTTCTATCGCCCGTCTGCAAAAAAAGCCTCCACGGGCATGCCGGGAACAAGAACCGTGTTCCCAGGCATCCTGGCCAGTTCCCCGTCTGGAATTGCGATACGGGCCGCATAGTATTGCTGCCCCGTCATCGGATCCTGGGTGGCATCGGGCGCGATTCTTGAGACTGCGGCGAACAGCTCCGGCGTAGTTCGCGGGTTGAGGCCAGAGAAACGCAAAACGGCCTCCTGCCCAACGACTACCTTGTCGATGTCCATCGGCTCAATCCGCACATTGACCAGCAAGGGATCGTCAGTCGGCACGATGAGCATTAGAGTTTCGCCCGCACTTGCGACGCCTCCCACGGTGTGAAGCACCGATTCATGCACGACCCCGGCTTGCGGCGCCCGGATTTCGGTTCGTGCCAGACGGTCCTGATCCGCAACACGCCGCTGGCCCGCCTCTGCAATGATCCGGCGCGCTTCCTGAAGTTCGGCCAGTGCAGTGGTCAGATATTCATCCTCAATCTGCTCAATCTGAAGGGCACGCTCAGCTGCTACTGCCAGCGATTCCGCCAGCGCCGCCACCACGCGCCCGAGCTCGTGACGTGCCCCCCTCCGGTCCCTCGATCATTGTGAGAGCCCTTGGTTTTGATAGCGGACCTCCGTCGCCGACGGTAGCGGGCGGCCGGCGGAGCGGTTGGTGTGGCGGAGCCGGCCGGCCGCGGGGTCCTGGCGAACCGCATCCGGTGTCAGGCCGCCGTGCGCCGAGTGGGGCCGGACGAGGTTGTAGTCGAGCCGCCAGCGCTCGATGGTCGTGCGGGCCTCGGCGAGGTTGGCGAACACCTCCTCATTCAGGCACTCGTCACGCAGCCGGCCGTTGAAGCTCTCGACGAAGCCGTTCCGCTGCGGCTTTCCCGGCGCGATGCAGTGCCAGGCAATGCCCGATCGGTTGGTCCATTCGAGGATGGCGCGGCTGGTCATCTCGGTGCCCCTCGCCATGGTCTCTCGGACCAGTGGCGTTCCCATGGCTCGATCGCTGACGATGACGGCTGGCTTGCCGCGGCGGGCGACGAGCGCGTCGCGCTCGCGCGCGAGACGCCCGCCGTCGATCGAGGTGTCGACCACGAGAGCCAGCGCCTCGCGGGTGAAGTCGTCGACGACCGCGAGGGCGAGCCATTGTCCGCCATCGGTCCGAGGACGATGGCGAGCGAAGCGACGGCCCCAGTCGAGGGCGTCGGAGACGAAGTCGAGGCTCCAGCGCTGGTTCGGCCCGTCCGGCAGCGTCACCGGCGCCCGCGTCCCGGTCGCCCGCTTGCGGCCGCGCCGGCGGCGCACCGCCAGCCCCTCCTCGGAATAGAGCCGGTAGAGCTTCTTGCGGTTCATGGTGATGCCCTCTCGCTCGAGCAGGATGCCGAGCCGCCGGTAGCCGAAGCGGCGCCGGTCCGCCGCCAGGCTCCGCAGCCGCTCGCGCACGTCGCCGTCGCCAGGCTCGGGCTCCCGGCGCACGGTCTTGGGATCGATCCGGACCAGCTCGCAGGCGCGCCTTTGCGAAAGCCCGCGCTCGGCCATCAGGCGGAGCACGGCCTCCCGGCGCGCTGCGAGCCCGGTCAGTTTTTTCCCAGCAGATCCTTCAGCGCCGCCACATCCAGCATCGACTCGGCCAGCAGCTTCTTCAGCCGCCGGTTCTCGTCCTCGAGCGCCTTCAGCTTCTGCGCATCCGACACCTCGAGGCCGCCATACTTCGCCTTCCATCGGTAGAAGGTCTGCTGGCTGATCCCGTGCCGACGACAGACCTCGTCGGTCGTCCCGCCCGCCTCCTGCTCGCGCAGCACGCCAATGATCTGCGCTTCGCTAATACCAACCCGCATTGATCAGAACCCTTGCGCCCAGTCCCGACGGCCGATGGATCGGATGCGCCAGGGTTGGTCGACGAGGTCGTTCCAAGCGGCGCAGCAGTGGGCGACGATGTCGTCGTAGCCCTTGAAGACCCGGTTCGAGAGCCAGTTGTCGCGCATGAACTGCCAGATGTTCTCGACCGGGTTCAGCTCGGGCGATCTCGACCTGATTGGCCGGGTCGACGCCGATTTCGTGCTCCTCGCCACCCCGCCCGGCGGTCGTGAGAAGCAAATGGAAGCGGCCTGCTCCGCCGGTCTTGCAATTCTTGCCGAAAAGCCCTTGGCCGACAGTGTCGAGCTTGCCGCTCACTATGTCGCCATGGCGGAAGACGCCGGCGTGCCGCTGACCGTGGGCCTCAATTTCCGCTTCCTGCCGGTGACGCAGGAAACCCTGCGCCTTTTCGACGAGACCATCGGTGCTCCGGAATTTGGACGCTTCACCTATGAGCGCTGGCGCGATGGCTGGAAGCCCAATTTCAACAAGTATCCGCTGACCATGGATCAGCCGATGCTCTGGGAACAGTCGATCCATCACTTCGATCTGATGCGCTTCGTCTATCGCTCGGAGCCGGTTTTGGTCTTCGGTTCGACCTTCAATCCCAGCTGGTCGATGTATCGCGACGACGCCAATGTCTCGGCGCTGATCCGCTTCGCCAATGGAATAGAGGTGAACTACCAGGGGCTCTGGCAGTCCAACTGGCAGAAACCGGGTTTCCAATGGCGCAGCGAGTGCGCGCGGGGCGTCGTCGTCCAGAACGACCAGTTCGGCGAACTCAATTACGCGCTCCACGCCGATCCCGAACTGACCCCGGTGTCGCTGCCGCCTTACGAGCAGTGGATCAATGACGCCAAGGCGCTGCTCGCAGCTTTTGTCGCCGCTATGCGCGGCACGGCTCCCCTGCCGTGCACCGGGCGCGACCACCTCAATTCGCTTCGCATGGTTCAAGCCTGCATTCTTTCCGCGCAACAGGGCCAAGCGATTAATCCGGCTGATCTCGATACGCATACGAAGCGAGAGATCGGCCAAACCCACCACTCTGCACTCCAGCAAAGGACGTCCCAATGATGACCGTGAGACATCTTCTCATGGCAGGCACGGCGGCGCTTATCTTGCCGCTCGCTTCCGCCTATGCCGCCCCGCCTGCAGATACCCTGGTCGTTGGCATTTCCGCCGATGCCTCGACCTTCGACCCGGCCGCCATCAGCAGCCGCGACAACTCCAACATCGCCAAGCACATTTTCGGCACGCTCTATGAGATCACGCCGGAAGGCGAGATCGTGCCGCAGATGGCTGAGTCCTATGTCGAGGCCGAGGACGGGTTGAGCTATACCTATACGCTCAAACCCAACCTCACCTGCGAAGACGGCGAAGCGCTGACGGCTGAAGACGTCGCCTATTCGTTCAATCGCGCCGCCGACCCGGCCAATGCCTTTACCGGCAACACGCCCGGCTTCGTTTACTCCTCGATCGGCTTCAACGGCGCCGAGGAAGTCAGCGAAAACGAGGTCAAGATCAACCTCAGCAAGAAGAACCCGGTGTCGTTCGGCCTCATCGCCGAAGTGTTCATCCACTGCAAGGACAGCTACGAGAAGATGAGCCTTGAAGATGCCGCCGCCAAGCCGGTTGCGTCAGGCTCCTATCGCCTCGCCTCCTGGGATCGTGGCTCGCAGGTCGTGCTGGAAAAGATCGGCGATCACGGCAATTTCCAGAACATCGTCTGGCGCGTCATTCCGGAAGCCTCGACGCGTTCGGCCGAACTGATCGCGGGCAATGTCGACATCATCACCAATGTCGCTCCCGACCAGCTCGATGCCATCAACAATTCGGGCACGGCCGTGGTCAAGAGCGTGCAGGGCACGCGCCGCATCTATGTCGGCTTTAACATGCGCGAGGATTTCGCGACGGGTTCGGAAGGTGGCGCCGCCATCCAGAAGACCGATGTTCGCGTCGCGCTTCAATATGCGGTCGATGTCGAAGCCATCTGCTCGCAACTCCTGAACTTTGACTGCACGCGCGCAACCGGCCTCGTCAATCCGCCGAACGCCAACCCCTCGCTCGAGCCCTATCCCTACGATCCGGACAAGGCCGAAGAACTGCTCGATGCCGCCGGTTATCCGCGTGGTGAAGACGGCACCCGCTTCGAGATCACTGTAAACCTCCGCCGAGGGCCGCGTCAGGCAGCGCTTGCGGCCGCGCCGGAGGTCCAGTTCCAGGGCAGGAGATCGTCGAGCCGCGATGCCGGCGTTCCAGCGATGCGGGCGAGGACGTCGGCGAGCCAGGCTTGCGGGTCGACGTCGTTGAGCTTGGCGGTGGCGATGAGGCCGTACATGAGGGCGGCCCTTTCGCCGCCCCGATCGGAGCCGGCGAAGAGCCAGGCCTTCCGGCCGAGGGCGATGCCGCGCAGCGCGCGCTCGGCGGCGTTGTTGGTGAGGCAGGCCCGGCCGTCGGCGAGGACGCCGGCGAAGCCGTCCCAGCGCTTCAGCATGTAGTCCATCGCCTTGGCGACGGGGGCGTGGCGCGAGAGGCCGGCCCGCTCGCGACGCATCCAGGCCTCGAGATCGGCGACCAGCGGAGCGACCTCGGCCTGCCGGGCGGCGAGGCGGGCGCCGGGGTCGAGGCCGGTGATCGCGCGCTCGGCGTCGAAGACGGTGTCGATGCGGGTGACGGCCTGGCGGGCGAGCGGCGAGATCGGCGGCGCCTGGGCGCCGCGGCGGGCGGAGGCGGCGATGTCGGCGAGCTCGAAGAACTTGCGCCGGGCGTGCGCCCAGCAGAGCGCCTCGGTCACCGGGGCCGGAGAACGGTCCGGGGCGTAGAGCGACCCGAAGCCGGCATAGGCGTCGGCCTGGAGGATACCGCTCCAGCCGGCGAGATGCGCCGCGGGATGCTCGCCGCGCCGGTCGCGGGAGTAGCGATAGAGCGCGGCCGGCGGGGCGCCGCCACCGAAGGGCCGGTCGTCGCGAACGTAGACCCAGAGCCGGCCGGTGTCGGTCTTGCCCTTCGCCAGCACCGGCACCGGGGTGTCGTCGCCATGCAGCCGCTCGGCGGCGAGCACATGGGCGGCGATCCGGTCGTGCAGCGGCGCGAGCGCCGCGGCGCAGGCGCCGACCTGGTCGGCGAGCGTCGAGAGGCTGAGCGCGACGCCTTCCCGGGCATAGCGCTCGGCCTGGCGGTTCAGCGGCTGGTGCTGGCCGAACTTCTCGAAGAGGATCGTCGCCAGGAGGTTGGGTCCGGCCCGGCCGCGCGGTGTCGGGTGGAACGGCGCCGGCGGCTGGCTGATCCGCTCGCAGTCCCGGCAGGTGAACTTCTCCCGCACGGTCTGGACAACCTTCCAACGGCGCGGGATCACCTCCAGCGTCTCGGTGACATCCTCCCCGAGCCTGACGATCCGTCCCGAGCCGCAGGCCTCGCAGCACGCGGGCGCCGGAACGACGACGCGCTCGCGCGGCAGGTGCGCCGGGAAGGGCTTGCGCCCCGTCCGCCGGCGGTCCCGCGCGGGTGCCGCGGCCGGCGCCGCGCCGAGCGCCTCGGCGGCGAGGTCGTCCTCGGTCGCCGTCGCTTCCAGCTCCTCGAGCTGGAGCTCCAGCTGGTCGAGCAGCCGCGCCTTGCGCTCGGACCGCGTCCCGTAGAGCGCCCGCCGAAGCTTCTCGATCTCGAGCCGGAGCGCCGCGATCGTCGCCTCGGCGCTCGCCAGCACCGCCCGCTCCCGCGCCGCCGCGGCGACCTCCGCCTCGGCGGCCGTGGCGCGTGCCTCGGCCGCCGCAAGCGCGGTGCGCAGGGCCTCGATCTCGCTCGGCTCGGGAAGCATGTTCCGAGTTTATCGCGCTTCGCCAATGCGTTGGAGAGAAATCGACCGCGTGGAGCGATCTTCGTCACCCGGCGGCGGACGGCCGCCAGGTATGCCGCGGGTTCCGCCAGTCGATGCCCTCGAGCAGGTAGCCAAGCTGCGCCGCCGACACCGAAACCGCCCCGTCCGCCGGCGTCGGCCAGATGAAGCGGCCATGGTCGAGCCGCTTCACGTAGAGCGACATGCCAACCCCGTCGTGCCACAGCACCTTCATCAGCTGCCCCCGCCGGCCCCGAAAGCAGAACAGCTCCCCGCCATGCGGATCGCGCCCGAGCCCCTGCTGCACCAGGAGCGCCAGCCCGTTCATCCCCTTCCGCATGTCCGTCGCCCCGCCGGCGAGCCAGACCTTCGCCCCCGGCGGGAACGCTATCATGCCCGTTCCAGCACTGCGACGATCCGAGCCAGCGCCGACGCCTCGATCCCGGCACCGACGATCAGCCGCCGGCCGTTCCCGAGTACGATCTCGATCCGCTCTCCGCCCGACGCCGGCTCGGCTCCCGGCGCCACCGCGGGCGACATCAGGACCGGAGCGAAGCTCGGCTGCCTGTCCGCCCCGAGCGTTCCCTCGCGAAACTGCCGTCGCCACGTCGTCAGCAGCGACCGCGAGATCCCGTGAGCCCGCGCCGTCGCCGAAGCCATCCGCGATCCCCGGAAGCTCGCCTCCACGATGCGGAGCTTGTCCGCTTCGCTCCAATGCCGGCGCCGCGCGGCATCTGCCGCCGACAGAACCTCGATCTCCAGTCCGGACTTAAGGTCGACCATAAGGTCGCACCTATCACCATCACCCGAACGCGGTCAGGCGGCCCTCGGCGGAGGGTTACAGATCACTTTCCAGGCGCCGCGCGGCCGCTATCTCAACGACGCCAATGTGGCTCTCGCCATTGGCCAGTATCTCGACGATATCGGCGTCAAGACCAATGTCGAACTGATGGAATGGGCTTCGGTCTATGTGCCGATGCTGTCCAAGCACGACATGGGCCCGATGTTCTTCCTCGGCTCGGGCGGTAGCACCTGGAGCGCGCTCTATGACATGGCCGATCTCTCGGCCGTCGATGCGGGCACCAACTATACCGAGTGGAAGAACCCCGACTGGTTCTCCGGCTGGGCCGAGATTGCCGCAGCCAAGACGGAAGAAGAACGTCGCGTCGTCATCGATCGCATGCTCGAGGTCTTCTACAACGATCCACCGTGGCTGATGCTCTACTTCCAGCCCGACTTCTACGGCGTCAGCAACCGCGTCACCTTCGAACCGCGCCGCGACGAGAAGGTCTACCTGTTCGACACCGCTCTCGCACAGTGATCACGTCCGGCACGCAGGGGCAGGAGAAACCCCGTGTGCCGGATCAAGCCGGCGGGTCACAGGCCGGCAAATACAAGTGCTTCCGGGAGGTCAACGAGGGAATGACCATGAAAACACTGCCACGCTTCGCGCTTGCGGCGGCCTTGGGAGCCGCCTTATCGACAACCGCACTGGCCGCTCCGCCCGACAATACCGTTGTCGTTGGCCTCAGCGCCGATGCCTCGACCTTCGACCCGGCGCAGATTTCGAGCCGCGACAATTCCAACATCGCCAAGCACATCTTCGCGACGCTGTTCAAGGTCAACTTCGAGGGCGAGGTCGAGCCCTATCTCGTTGACGACACCAAGGTCAGCGACGATGGCCTTGCTTATACCTTCACCATCAAGGAAAGGCCTGACCTGCGACGACGGCGAAGCGCTGACGGCGGAAGACGTCGCCTATTCGTTCAATCGTGCGGCTGACCCGGCCAATGCCTTTACCGGCAATACGCCCAGCTTTGTCTATACGACGCTCGGCTTCAAGTCGGCGGAGGTCGTTGATGACCTCAATGTCCAGATCAATCTCAGCGCCAAGACCACACTGGCGCTCGGCATGATGGCGCAGGTCTATATTCACTGCAAAGACAGCTACGAGAAGATGAGCCTTGAAGAGGCGGCCGCCAACCCGATCGGCTCGGGCTCCTATCGCCTGGCCTCCTGGGATCGCGGCTCGCAGATCGTGCTTGAAAAGGTCAAGGACCCCGGCACGTTCGACACCATCATCTGGCGCATCATTCCCGAGGCGTCGACCCGCACGGCCGAACTGATCGCGGGCAATGTCGATATCATCACCAATGTGGCGCCCGACCAGGTTCCGGCGATCGATGCATCGGGCTCGGCGACCGTGGCCAAGGTCAGCGGCACGCGCCGCATGCAGATCGGCTTCAACCTCGGCGAAGGCGTGGCCGGCATGCCGGGTGCTGCTGAAATCCAGGACCCCAAGGTGCGCTGGGCGCTGCAGTTTGCCGTCGACGTTCCCAGCATCTGTACCCAGCTTCTGGGCACCGAATGCACGCGCATGACGAGCCTCGTCAATCCGCCCAATGACAATCCCGAGCTTGAGCCCGTGCCCTACGATCCGGACATGGCTGAAAAGCTGCTCGACGAGGCGGGTTATCCGCGCGGCGAAAATGGCGTGCGGATAACCATCCGCCTCCAGGGACCGCGCGGCCGTTACCTCAATGACGCCAATGTGGTGCAGGCCATCGGCCAGTATCTGACCGATGTGGGCGTCGAGACTGAAGTCGAGCTGCTTGAATGGGCCTCGGTCTATTCCCCGCTGCTGCGCACCAAGGAAATGGGTCCGCTGTTCTTCCTCGGCCAGGGTGGCGTCACCTGGAACCCGCTCTACGACATGAGCCTGTTCTCGACCCCGGAAGCGGCCACCAACTACCAGAGCTGGAAGGATCCGCGCTGGTTCGACGACTGGAAGCTGGCCCTTGAAGCCGATACGGTGGAAGAGGCCCGCCCGGTCATCAACCGCATGCTGAAACTCTTCCATGACGAAGGCCCGTGGCTGCAGCTCTACTTCCAGCCCGATTTCTATGGCGTGAGCAATCGCCTCGACTGGACGCCGCGCCGCGACGAAGAGATCGAGCTTTTTGCCGCGACGCTGAAGCAATAGCCTGACGCCAACCGGATGCGCCGCCACAGGTGGCGCATCCCCTTGTTCTCCAGAATCGGTCGACCGCGCATGTGGACATTTATCATCCGACGCCTCATCCAGAGCGTCATCGTCATCATCGGGGTAACGCTGATTACCTTCACCGCTCTGCAGATGAGCGGTGATCCGACTTACCTCTATGTCAGCGAACGCGCGACCGACGCCGAAATCCAGCGCACTCGCGAAGCGCTCGGCTTCGACCGGCCTTTGCCCGAGCAATATCTGAGTTTCCTCGGCAATCTCATGCAGGGCGATTTCGGCAATTCGCTCTCCTACAAGCGCCCGGCCATCGAGGCGGTCATGGAGGCCCTGCCGGCGACGCTCGAACTGACGCTCTTTGCCATGTTCCTCGCCATCGTCGTCGCCATCCCGCTCGGGGTTCTCGCTTCGCTCAATCGCGGCAGCGCGGTCGATGGGTCGATCATGACCATGGGCATGTTGGGACAATCGATCCCCAGCTTCTGGCTCGGGATCATGATGATCATGTTCTTCGGCCTGCAACTGCGGATCCTGCCGATCTCGGGCCATGTGCCCTTCATCATGCCGCTGATCCAGGGCGATTTCGTCCGCGCCTTCACCAACCTGCCGCAGACGCTCTACTATCTTATCATGCCCGGCTTCGCCGTGGCCTTCTATTCGATCTCACGCAATGCGCGTCTTGTGCGTTCGTCCATGCTCGAAGTGCTGGGCCAGGACTTCGTGCGCACCGCACGCTCGAAGGGCATCAGCGAACGCGCCGTCGTCGTGCGCCACGCGCTGCGCAATGCCTGGCTGCCGGTCGTGACCATGATCGGCCTCGAATTCGGTTTCCTGATCGGCGGCGTGGTCGTCGTCGAGATGGTCTTCTCCTGGCCCGGCATCGGACGCCTCGTCTTCAACGCCATCAATCAGCGGGACATCCCGGTGGTGCAGGCCGCCGTCGTGACCCTGGCGCTGGTCTTCATTGCGCTCAATCTCATCGTCGACCTTGTCTATGCCAAGATCGACCCTCGCGTGAAACTCTAGGAGGTCGCCATGACTATCGAAACGACCCAGGCGCCCCAGATCGTGACCCGGCCCATGTCGCATCGCCGCCGCGAATTTCGCCGCGCCATGCGCTCCATGGTGCAGGCCAAGTGGCCGCTCGTCGCGGCGCTGATCCTGCTCTGCGTTACCTTCGCGGCCATCTTCGGCCCGTGGATTTCCCCGCTCGATCCCAACCGGCAGGACATCATGATGCGCCTTGCCGATCCCCTGACCGAGGGGCGCCGCAACGCGTTTTTCCTGCTCGGTACCGATGGACTCGGCCGCGACGTGTGTTCCCGCCTCCTTTACGGCGCGCGCATTTCGCTGCTCGTCGGCATCTGCGCCATTCTGGTGGGCGGCACGATCGGCGTCATAGCCGGCCTGATCGCCGGCTACTTTGGCGGCTGGATCGACGACATCATCATGCGGCTAGGCGACATTCAGCTTGCCTTTCCCTTCATCCTCCTCGCTATCATGTTCCTCGTCATCCTGGGACCGGGCGTCGTCAACATCATCATCGTGCTTGGGGTTGGCCAATGGGTCACCTATGCCCGTATCGTCAGGGCCCAAACGCTATCCTTGCGTGAAAAAGAGTATGTGGAGGCGGCGCGTGCGCTGGGCGATCCGACGCTTCTCATCATCTTCCGCACCATCCTGCCCAATATCATCGCGCCGCTGACCGTCATCGCCTCGTTCAACGTCGCCTCGGTCATCCTCTCGGAAGCCTCGCTCTCCTTCCTCGGTCTCGGCGTGCCGCCCGATGTGCCGACCTGGGGCGCCATGCTGGCCGATAGTCGCGACCAGCTCATGGCCAACAAGTGGTGGCTGGCGATCTTCCCCGGCATGGCCATCGTCTTGACCGTGCTCTCCTTCAATATCCTCGGCGATTGGTTGCGCGACTTCCTTGATCCGCGCCTCAAGACCATGGGCTGAGCCAACTTCGTGAGACCAGAATGAAAATCGGAATCGTCGGCGCCAGTTTTGCGCGCGCTGCCTATCTGCCGGCCCTGCGCCATGTCGAGGGCGCCGAAGTCGTCGCCCTGGCTTCGAGCCGGATCGAGAGCGCCAGAAGTGCCGCGGAAGAATTCGGCATTCCAGCCGCCTATGACGACTGGCAGGCCATGCTCGACAAGCATCAGCTCGACCTCGTGCTGATCGCGACGCCGACGGACCTGCATGCGCCGATCACGCTCGCGGCGCTGGAGCGTGGCGCGCATGTTTTGTGCGAAAAGCCGACCGCCATGGATGCGGGCGAGGCCAAGGGCATGCTGGACAAGGCCAATGCCCTCGGCCGCGTCGGCATGATCGACCACGAGCTGCGCTTCAATCCCAATCGCCAGCGCGTCGCCGAGATGATCGCCTCGGGCGAGCTCGGTGACATTCGCCACGTCAATATCGCCAATATAGGCGCCTCCTGGGCCAATCCGGCCAGCCGGCCCAAGGGCGACTGGTGGAGCCTGGCCGAACAGGGCGGCGGGCGCCTGGGCGCCAATGGCAGTCATCAGGTCGACATGCTGCGCTGGTGGCTCGGCCCCGTGCGTTCGGTGGTGGGGCAGGCGCTGACCGTCTTGCCCGATCGCCTCGACAAGAAAACCGGCGAAGCCTGGACAGCGACGGCTGACGATCTTGCCTATTTCACCATGGAAATGGCGAGCGGAGCGCTGGCGCAGGTCTTCATGTCGGGGGTCGCCGCCAACAATATCGGCAACCTGACACAGGTTTTTGGGTCGAAGGGCACGATCACGCTCGACAATGACAATGAGCGACTGATGTATGCCAAGGCCGGCGAAGGATTCTCCGACATCACCGTCGAAGATCCCAATGCAGCGCTGCCGGGGCTCAACAAGGGCGTCTGGAACGTCTCGGTGGTTGCGGCCCTGCGGGAACTGACCTCGGCCATTCGCGGGGGCAGGGGCCTTGAGCGCGGCGCGACCTTTGAAGACGGGCTGAAGAACCAGCAGGTGCTCGATGCCGTCAAGCGCTCGACGCAAAGCCGGTCCTGGGTCGACCTGCCGTGACCCGACCGCTGGCCGGCCAGGGCGTCATCCTCACCGGTGCCGCCCAGGGCCTCGGCGCGGCGATCGCCCGGCTCTTTGCGGCCCGCGGCGCCTGGCTCGCTCTGCTCGACTATAATCGGGCTGCCCTCGAGGAAACGGTGGCTCACTGCGGCGCCGAAGCAATGGGCATTACGGTCGACCTTTCCGATGCCGCCGCGACGGAAGAGGCGATCATGGCCGCCTTCGCCCAATTGGGCCGGGTCGATACGGTCATCCACAATGCGGCGATCCTTGACCCCAGGCCGTTCGAAGACGAGACGCTCGGCTCCTTCTGTCGCACCGTACAGGTGGGCCTGCAGGCCGGCTTCCAGCTGGCCCGCGCCGCCTGGCCGGGCATGAGCGAAACCGGGGGCACCCTGATCTTCGTCTCGTCCCGCTCCGGCATCGAGGGCTTTGCCAACGAAACCGCCTATTGCGCCGCCAAACACGCGCTCGAGGGGCTCGCCAAATCGCTGACCCTCGAAGGGGCAGACCGCAATATCCGGTGCCATGTCGTCACTCCGGGCATGTATATGCGGACGCCCATGTCCGAGCGCAATTATGACGAAGCCGCTCGACGGAACTGGATCGACCCTGACAAACTGGCGCCGGCCTTCATGTATTTGGCAGAGGGTCGTGCGCGGACGGACGTCGGTACACGCATTAATACCAGCGCGCATAGGTCCTGACTCACGCGGGGGATTCCCCTGAGGGCGTTGTCGTGATTCATCATGGAGAACGAAGGGGTTTTCCATGGCGGCAGCGATCGGGCTTCGGGGTGATCTGGATGGTGACGATCTTCGCCGGCTGGCGCGGGACAGCCGGGATGCGAAGCAGGTGCGTCGGCTGCTGGCGCTGGCGGTGATCGCGGAGGGCGGCACGCGGACGGAGGCGGCGCGGGTCGGCGGGGTCGGGCTGCAGATCGTGCGGGACTGGGTGCTGCGGTTCAACGCGGAAGGCCCGTCGGGGCTGATCGACCGGCATGCCCCCGGCAAGGCGCCGACACTGACGGCAGAGCATCGGGCGGCGCTGGCGCAGGTGGTGGAGGCGGGACCTGAGCCCTGGCGCGACGGGGTGGTGCGCTGGCGGCGGATCGACCTGGTGCAGTGGCTCTGGGAGGCGTTCCGGGTGTCGGTGAGCGAGGCGACGGTGGGACGGGAACTCCGGGCGCTCGGCTTCCGCAAGCTTTCGGCGCGGCCGCGGCACTACGCCCAGGATCCGGAGGCGGCGGCGGCTTTCAAAAAAGTCTCCCGGAGCGCGTGGCGGAGGTCCGCGCCGCGCATCCCGGCAAGCGCATAGAACTCTGGTTCCAGGACGAAGCGCGGATCGGGCAGAAGAACAAGCTCACCCGAAGATGGGCGCGGCGGGGCGCCCGACCGCGGGCGCCGCACGACCAGCGCACCGCCTGGGCCTACATCTTCGGCGCGATCTGCCCGGCCGAGGGCAAGGGCGCCGGCATCGTCATGCCGTTCTGCGACACGCCGGCGATGCAGACGCACCTCGCGGAGATCAGCACCGCGGTGGCGCCGGGTGCCCACGCCATCCTCATCCTCGACCAGGCCGGCTGGCACCTCGCCCGCGCCCTCATCGTGCCGAAGAACATCACCATCCTGCCGCTGCCGCCCCGCTCGCCCGAGCTGAACCCGGTCGAGAACATCTGGCAGTTCATGCGCGACAACTGGCTCTCGAACCGGGTCTTCAAGGGCTACGACGACATCGTCGCCCACTGCTGCGCCGCTTGGAACGACCTCGTCGACCAACCCTGGCGCATCCGATCCATCGGCCGTCGGGACTGGGCGCAAGGGTTCTGATCAATGCGGGTTGGTATTAGGGGCAATCGCACCATCAGTTACGGCATCCTCAATTGCGAGCTGTATATCGGCACCATCCGCTGGAACCGGCAGAGGAAGCTCAAGAACCCTGATACCGGCCATTTCGCCTATCGGATGAATCCCGAAAGCGAATGGATACGCGCCGAGGCGCCCGCGCTTCGTATCATCCCACAAGAGCTATGGGATGCCGCCAAGGTCCGGCAGGGCAAGTTAAGCGCACTGTACCAGGTCGAGGCATCGCGCGAAGGGAGGAAGCGCGGCCTTGCCCGAAACGGCAATCTCAACGCCACCCACAGGCCGCGCACGCTTCTTTCCGGTCTGATGGTTTGCGGCTGCTGTGGCGGTTCCTATGCCAAGCGCGGACAGGATCGATATGCCTGTACCAATCATGTGCTGGGCAATGGCTGTGACAATGCCCGCACCGTCGGCCGCAAGGCGCTGGAGGCTCGTGTGCTCACCGGCTTGCGCGACCACATGATGGCCCCGGACATGGCGGCGGAAGCCATGCGCGCCTATGCGCAGGAAACCAACCGGCTCAACCACGAGCGCCGCGCGACCAACGAGGCCAGCCGCAGGGAATTGACCGAGACGACAAAAGCCATTGCCGAGATCGTCCGCGTCATCGAGCAAGGCGGCTGGCATCGTGCTTTGTCCGAGCGGTTGACCGAACTGGAGACGAAACAGGACGTTCTTAACGCCCGTCTCTCCGATATTCCCCAGGACGGCCCCGATATTCATCCTGGCATTGCCGAGACCTATCGGCGCCGGATCGAGCGGCTAACCGAGGCGCTCGATCATCCAGAGGACGCAGGAGAAGCGGCCGAGGCGATCCGCAAGATCATTGACCGTATCATTATCACCCCCGGCCCGACGCGCCGGAACGTCTCCGTCACCCTGCAAGGTGAACTCGGCACGATCCTCGACTGGATCGAACGCACTGGAAAACCGGGCTATAAACCCGCGCCAGAAACCGGCAAGCTCCGTTTGTCGGTCTCGGTTAAAACTCGGGCCGGGCCCGGCCCCCCCACCAGCTGCCCGGCCGCTCTGGCGTCGGCGGGACGCGGGGTCTATGCTCGCCCCCAAGGCATGCCGCCCGAAAGAACCACCATGCACCGCCTTGATCTCGCCCTGATCCTCGCCGCCGCCGCGGTCTTGCCGGCGGCCTCGCAGGTCGGCCCGGCCGATCCGGCCCAGGCGGTCGACATTCCGGTCGAGGAGTGGCGCGCGATGGCGATGGGCCGGACGCTCACCTATCGGATCAACGGCGAACTCTGGGCGCTCGAGCACTATTTCCCGGGCAGCAACATCGTGGCGCTGCAGCTCTACGATGGCACCTGCATGCGAGGCACCTGGGACTACGAGGCACCGCTCTACTGTTTCCACTGGGAGGGGCAGGGCACGTCCTGCTTCCGCCACACCCGGGTCGGCAGCGAGATCCGCGTGATCGAGACCGAGAACGGTGTCGAGACGGCAGTGAGCCAGGAAATGACCGGCGTCAGCGACGCCCCGGTCAGTTGCGGCCCCCCGGTCACGAGCTGAGCCGCCGCCCGGAACGAACGTTCCGGCGACGCGCGGGGTTCGACCGCGCCGGACTGCGAGGCACGCCAGCCGACTGCCTGCGATCGGCCGTGCGGGTCAGTCGTCGCGGTGGACGCGTTCCTTGCGCTCGTGGCGCTCCTGCGCCTCCAGCGACAGCGTTGCGATCGGGCGGGCGTCGAGGCGCTTCAGCGAGATCGGCTCGCCGGTCTCCTCGCAGTAGCCATAGCTGCCCTCCTCGATGCGACGCAGTGCCGCGTCGATCTTCGAGACCACCTTGCGCTGCCGGTCGCGGGTGCGCAGCTCCAGCGCGCGGTCGGTCTCCTCGGAGGCGCGGTCGGCGATGTCGGGAATGTTACGCGAGCCTTCCTGCATGTGCTCGATCGTGCCCTTGCTCTCGGCAAGGATCGACGCCTTCCAGGCGGTCAGCTTGCGGCGAAAATAGTCCAGCTGTCGCGAGTTCATGAAGGGTTCGTCTTCGGAGGGCACGTACTCGATGTCGAACTTGGCCTCGGCGTTCATGGACTCTCGCACCTCGATCTACTCGGGGGCCCGAAGTCGGCGCCGAATGGTCCGCGCCGACATCGTTTGGCCCCGAACGTTTTCGCTGGGCACCCGATATAGCCTTTCCCTACCCTTGTCACGTGAAGATATCCTGCCTTGCTAACGCGCATCTCCCTGCTACGTTCGCCGGGACGTGCACGGCAACGGGCAGAAATTGCGATGAGATTCCAAGGGACGGCGGACTATGTGGCGACGCCGGACCTCGCGGTCGCCGTGAACGCCGCGATCACCCTCGAGCGCCCGCTTCTCGTCAAGGGCGAGCCCGGCACCGGCAAGACCGAGCTGGCGCGACAGGTTGCGGCGGCCCTCGGAATGCCCCTGCTCGAATGGCATGTGAAATCCACCACCAAGGCGGCGCAGGGCCTCTACGAGTACGATGCCGTCAGCCGCCTGCGCGACAGCCAGCTCGGCGACGAGCGGGTGCACGACGTGCGCAACTACGTCCGGCCGGGGCCGTTGTGGAAGGCATTCGCCAGCGAGGGCCGGGTCGTGCTGCTGATCGACGAGATCGACAAGGCCGACATCGAGTTCCCGAACGACCTCCTGCAGGAACTCGATCGGATGGAGTTCTTTGTCTACGAGACCGGCGAGACGGTGCGTGCCCGCCAGCGTCCGGTCGTCATCGTCACCTCGAACAACGAGAAGGAGCTGCCCGATGCGTTCCTGCGCCGCTGCTTCTTCCACTACATCCGCTTCCCGGACGCCGAGACGCTGGCGCGCATCGTCGATGTCCACTTTCCCGGGCTGAAGCCGCGGCTGGTCCACGCGGCACTCACCCAGTTCTTCGAGATTCGCGACACCCCCGGCCTGCGGAAGAAGCCGTCAACCTCGGAGGTGCTCGACTGGCTGAAGCTGCTTCTCGCCGAGGACCTCGCGCCGGAGGATCTCCGCGCCGATCCGTCCACGGCGCTGCCGCGGCTGCACGGCGCGCTGTTGAAGAACGAGCAGGATGTGCATCTCTTCGAGCGCCTCGCATTCATGGCCCGGGGGCGGCGATCGTGAGCCGATCGGGCGGGTTGCCGCGTGACAACCGTTTGTCACCTTGCTATTGTGCGGTGCAGCAAAACCGGGAAGTGTTCGATGTTTCCAGCCTACAGCCAGATCCAGGCAGCGACCGCCTGGATGGATTTCAGCTTTGCCTACGGCCAGATGTGCGTGGCTTCGGCGGAGATCATCGCCCGACGCTGCATGCGGATGGCGCAGGGGTCGATGACCGGCCCCGAAGCCGTGGGCATGGTGCTCGAGAAGGCGACGGCCTTTGCCACCGCCACCGAGCGCGCGGCGGTCGCCGCGGCGACGGGCGCGGACCCGGTGCGCATCGCCTCCGCCGCGCTTCGGCCCTACAGCGCCAAGACCCGCTCGAACGTCCGGCGCCTGCGCCGCTGACCGAGCGGCCCCGCTCGGCGCGCCCGCGGTGAGGCGCTCCCCGCCCCACCGCGCGGCCCCGCCCGCCATCCGCCGCGCCGCAAGCTGCCGCGAGCGCCGTCTCTCGCCCCTTGGCATGAGTTCGAATGGCGCTGGCGTTTTGCGGCGTGGTCGCCATGGCCGGCTGCGTCGCGCATCCGCCGCCCGAAGGGCTGAGCTCCGTGCGCTTCGGCGCCGTGACGCTGCCGCAAGGCGTTGCCCGCTCCAACCACGACCTCGGCCAGGATTTCCTCGACCTCACCTTTGCCCTCGAAAGCGGCGAGACGCTGAAGACGATCCTGCGCTACGAGACGCCCGTGCGGGTCTACATGGGCTCGCCGGCGCTGGCGCCCTACGCCCCCGACCTCGCGGCCCTGCTCAAGCGCATCCGGGTCGAGGCGGGTGTCGACATCGCCACCACCGACGACCCGGCGTCGGCGCAGATCCGCATCGAGGCGGTGCCGGCGGCCGAGATCGCCCGGATCTTCCCCACGGCAGCCTGCTTCATCGTGCCCGGGGAAACCAGCTGGGCCGACTTCATGCGCGATCGCGACAGCGAGCAGGTGCGCTGGTCGCAGCAGACGACGCTGCAGCGCGCCGCGATCTTCCTGCCGCCCGACACCACGCCGCAGGACCTGCGCGACTGCCTGAACGAGGAAGTGACCCAGGCGCTGGGGCCGGCGAACGACCTGTACCGGCTGCCCGATACCATCTGGAACGACGACAATTTCCACGGCATGGCGACGCCGTTCGACATGCTGATGCTGCGCACGCTCTATCAGCCGGAGTTTCATTCCGGCATGACCCGCGCCGAGGTGGCGGCCCGGCTCGGCAAGGTGCTCGACCGGGTGAACCCGGCGGGCCGCGGCCTGCCCCGCACCGATCGCGCGCCGGAGTCGAAGGCGTTCGCCACCGCGCTCGAAACGGCGCTCGATCGCGGCGCCTCGCACGAGCGCCGGCTCGGCGCGGCGCAGCTCGCGGCCCAGATCGCCGCCGAGATGCGCCCGGTCGATCACCGCCTCGGCGTCGCGCTGCTCACCCTCGGCCGGCTCAGCCTGCGGCAGGATCCGGCCGCTGCGGCGCAGGATTTCTCGGATGCCTACGACCTCTTCTCCCGCCAGCTCGGGCCGAAGGACGTGCGCACGGCACAGGCGGGGGTTCACCTCGCCGCGCTCGCCGTCGGCACCGGCCAGTATGATCTGGCGATCCAGTTGGCCAACCGGCACATCCCGGTGGCGGAAAAGGCGCAGAACGCCATCCTGATCGCCGGCCTGCTGTCGGTGAAGGCCGAGGCGCAGTCGGCGCTCGGGCAGGCGGACGCGGCGCGGGAGACCCGCCTCGACAGTCTGCGATGGGCGCGCTATGGCTTCGGCGACACCGATGGCGCGCTTGCGCGCGAGCAGGCGCAGCTCGCCGCGCTCCAGCACCTCGAACAGAAATAGAAGCCGCCCACCCGTGCTCCTCCTCGTCTTTTTCCTCCTCGGCGCCACCTTCGGCGCGATCCGCGCGGCCCGCCGGGGCGGCGATCGCCTCGACCAGCTGCAATACGCCGCGGCGCACGGCATCCTCTTCGTGCTCGTCGCCCTGACGGTCAGCGTGCTGGGCGGCGCCTTCGGCCTCCTCTGATGTTCGGGCGCTTCTTCGCCGCGCTGCGCGAGGCGGGGGTGCCGGTCAGCCTGCGCGAATACCTCGACCTTCTGGCCGGGCTCGAGGCCGGGATGGCGCAGTACGAGCCCGAGACGTTCTATTTCCTCGCCCGCACCGCGCTGGTGAAGGACGAACGCCACATCGACCGCTTCGACCGGGTGTTCGGCCAGGTGTTCCAGGGGCTCGAGTGGATCACCGTCGAGGCGCTCGTCACCGCCGCGCCGCTGCCGGCCGAGTGGCTGCGCAAGCTGACGGAAAAGCACCTCACGCCCGAGGAGCGCGCCGAAATCGAGGCGCTGGGCGGCTTCGACAAGCTGATGGAGACCCTCGCGGAGCGGCTGCGCGAGCAGCAGGGCCGGCATGAGGGCGGCTCGAAGTGGATCGGGACCGGGGGCACGTCGCCGTTCGGCGCCTACGGCTACAACCCCGAGGGCGTGCGTATCGGCCAGGACGAGAGCCGCCACCAGCGCGCGGTCAAGGTCTGGGACCGCCGCGAGTTCCGCAACCTCGACGATCAGGTCGAGCTCGGCACCCGCAACATCAAGGTGGCGCTGCGCCGCCTGCGCCGCTGGGCGCGCGACGGCGCCGCCGACGAACTCGACCTCGGCGCGACGATCCGGAAGACCGCCGAGCAGGGCTGGCTCGACGTCGTGACCCGGCCGGAGCGGCGCAACGCGGTCAAGGTGCTGCTGTTCCTCGACGTCGGCGGCTCGATGGACCCGCACGTGCGGCTGGTCGAGGAGCTGTTCTCGGCCGCGCGCACCGAGTTCCGCCACCTCGAGCCGTTCTATTTCCACAACTGCCTGTACGAAGGCGTGTGGAAGGACAACCGCCGGCGCTGGGACGAGCAGACCGCGACGGCCGACCTGCTGCACACCTATGGCCCGGACTACCGGGTGATCTGCGTCGGCGACGCGGCGATGTCGCCTTACGAGATCGCGAGCCCCGGCGGCGCCAGCGAGCACTGGAACACCGAATCCGGCGAGACGTGGCTGCGCCGCGTGGTGGCCGCGTGGCCCCGCGCGATCTGGATCAACCCGACGCCGGCGCGTACCTGGGGCTACACGCCGTCGACCGGGATGATCGCGGCGATCTTCGGCGGCCGGATGTACCCGATGACGCTCGCCGGCCTCGACGAGGGCATCCGCGATCTGGCGCGGTAAGGCAGTGGGGGGCTGTCTAAACTCGCGGGCGAAGGTGCCCGCTTCGGTCGGAAGCGGCTCGGCTGCCGGTGTTGCGCCGCGAAAGGCTGGACGCTTCCGGCGGCTTGCGCCATAACGGGGCCGGTTGCAGGCGGAGGCACGGCCGGAATGAACTTCCTGCTCAAGATCCTGACGTGGTGGAACGGCGCGACGATCGGAACGGCGCTCTTTACCCGGCGTCATGGCCAGCGCGTCGGTGAGGACGCGGTGGGCAACATCTACTATCAGACCGCCGACGGCAGCCGCCGCTGGGTGATCTACAAGGGCGAGGCCGAGGCGAGCCAGGTCAGCCCGGAGTGGCACGGCTGGCTGCACCACACGTGGCAGCAGCCGCCGACCGAGGCGCCGCTGCCGCGCAAGGCCTGGGAAAAGCCGCATGTGCCCAACATGACCGGCACCGCGCTCGCCTATCGTCCCCCGGGCAGCATCCTCGCTCCCGCCGGGCCGCGGGTTCAGCCGGACTACGAGGCCTGGACGCCGCAATAAGGCAGCCGGGGCCAGGAAGGACGATTTCGATGGCGAACAGCGTTGCGGAGGCCGTGATCGGCGCGGTCGTGCTGGCGACGGCGGCGGGTTTCGTCGTCTATGCCGGCCAGGTGCGGGGCACGTCGATGACCGGGGGCAGCTACCCGCTCACCGCCAAGTTTCGCAGCGCCGAGGGGATCAGTGTCGGCACCGACGTCCGGCTCGCCGGCATCAAGGTCGGCAGCGTCACCCATCTCGCGCTCGACCCGCAGACCTTCGAGGCCAACGCCACGTTCGCGGTGCAGAACGCGGTGAAGCTGCCGGACGACTCCGACGTGAAGATCTCGTCCGAGGGCCTGCTCGGCGGCAACTTCGTCGAGCTGACGCCCGGCGCGTCGGAGACGGACTTCGCTTCGGGCGACCAGAATCCTCAACACACAGGGCTCCGTCAGCCTGCTGAACCTGCTGATGAAGTTTGCCGGAGGCGGCGGCAGCCAATGATCCGCGCGCTGCTCGCGCTCGCGTTCCTCGCCGGGCCGTCCGCCGCGGCGCTGTCGGCCGGCGAGGTGACGAACGACGAGGCGCAGGTCGATGCCGATGTCATCCACCTGCGCGGCCTCGACAACCTCAACGGCATCTCGCGCGACCTCGAGGTGCGGGTCGGCGAGACGCTGACCTTCGGCCAGCTCGAAATCCATGCCGAGGCGTGCCGGGTGCCGCGTGACGATCCGCAGGGCGACGCCGAGGCGTTCCTCAGCATCCGTGACGTGCGCGAGCCGACGCCGCGCTTTTCCGGCTGGATGTTCGCGTCGTCTCCGGCGCTCTCGGCGCTCGATCACCCGCGCTACGACGTCTGGGTGGTGAGCTGCAGCATCTCCTGACGGGTCGCCGTCGCGGACAGCGCGCCGAAACGCGCCCCTTTCGCGGTCGCCGCCCGCAGCCGGCGGCGATACTCCGCCCGGGGCAGCTCGATGGCTCCGAGCGTCGCGAGATGCGCGGTGACGAACTGGGTGTCGAGCAGCTCGAATCCCCCGAAGCGGAGCCGCGCGACCAGTGCGATCAGCGCGAATTTCGATGCGTCGCGCCGCCGGCTGAACATGCTCTCGCCGAAGAACGCGGCGCCGAGCGCCACGCCGTAGAGCCCGCCCACCAGCGCGCCGCGCTCGCGGATCTCCACGGAATGCGCGTGGCCCCTCCGGTGCAGCTCCTCATAGAGCCGCAGGATCGGCGGGTTGATCCAGGTCTCCGGCCGTTCGGCGCAGGCGCGCACCGTCGCGGCGAAATCCCCGTCCACCACCACCTCGAAGCCGCCTGCGAGAAAGCTCCGCGCCAGCCGCCGCGAGACGTGCATCGCGTCGATCGGCAGGATGCCGCGCTGCTGCGGGTCGATCCAGAACAGCTCGTCCGCGTCCGCCGACTCGGCCATGGGAAAGATCCCGGAGGCATACGCCCGGAGCAGCAGGTCGGCGGTGATCTCGGTCGGGGCGTCGTCACGCATGTGCCACAGATGGCGCCTCGCGGCGGGGGCTGTCAAATCAAGACGGGCGCAGGCCCGCTTGCCGACGCGGGCCGGGGCGGATAGCGTCCGGCGCCATGAAGATCGCCTCGTTCAACATCAACGGCGTCAAGGCCCGCCTGCCCGCGTTCCTCGACTGGCTCCGCGATGCAGGCGCCGACGTGGTGGCGCTGCAGGAGATCAAGTCCACCGACGACCAGTTTCCGCGGCTGGAGATCGAGGACCTCGGCTACAACATCGAGACGCACGGGCAGAAGGGCTTCAACGGTGTCGCGCTGCTGTCGAAGCGGCCGCTCGAGGACGTGACGCGGGGCCTGCCCGGCGACGATGCCGACGAGCAGTCGCGCTGGATCGAGGCCACCGTCGACGGCGTGCGGATCTGCGGGCTCTACCTGCCGAACGGCAACCCGGCGCCCGGGCCGAAGTACGACTACAAGCTCGGCTGGATGGCCCGGCTCGAGGCGCGCGCCCGCGCGCTCGTCGAGGCCGAGGAGACCGCGGTGATCCTCGGCGACTACAACGTCATCCCCCAGGACGAGGACTGCTGGAACCCGCTGGTATGGGCCACCGATGCGCTCTACCTGCCGCCGACGCGCACCGCGTTCCGCCGCCTGATGAACCTTGGCCTGACCGATGCGCTCCGCACCGTGGACCGCAGCCCGGGGGTCTATACCTTCTGGGACTATCAGGCCGGCGCCCTGCAGAAGAACTGGGGCATCCGCATAGACCACGTGCTCCTGACGCCGCAGGCCGCCGACCGGCTCGAGACCTGCGGCATCGACGCCGAGGTCCGCCGGCGCGAGAAGCCCTCGGACCACGTGCCGATCTGGGTGACGCTCGAGGCGGCCTGACCCGCCTCGACACGGCCCGCGGCTGTCCCCATATCTCGCTTGCGACAGCGGCATGAAGGAGACCCGGCGCATGGGCTACAAGGTCACGCACAGCGAGGCGGAATGGCGGCGGATCCTGACGCCGGAGCAGTTTGCGGTGATGCGCGGGCACGGCACCGAGCGGCCGGGCAGCTGCGCGCTGCTGCACGAGAAGCGGGCAGGGACGTTCGCCTGCGCCGGCTGCGGCACGCCGCTGTTCCGCTCCGACCTGAAGTTCGAGAGCGGCACCGGCTGGCCCAGCTTCAACGATCCGGTCGCGGGCTCCGTCGAGACCGACACGGACACCAGCCACGGCATGGTGCGCACCGAGGTCCACTGCGCCACCTGCGGCAGCCACCTCGGCCACGTCTTCCCCGATGGCCCGCCGCCCTCCCGGCTGCGCTACTGCATCAACGGCGTCGCGCTCGACTTCCAGCCGGCCGAGGCGGCGGCGGACTAGCTCACTCCGCCGCGAGGCTTTCCGCCACGCCGTAGGACTGTCGCAGGAACCCCGCCAGCCGCTCGGCGAGCACCGCGCGGGGCCCCGGGGCAATGTACATGTTGACCCGGTGGTCCGGCAGCAGCGGCAGCGCGCCGCCATGGCGCACCGGCTCGCAGCGTGACGGCACGCCGCTTTCCATCTGCACGCTGACCGCGAGGTCGGCCGCGACCGTGGCGTCGATCGCCGCCGTCGAGATCGATTTCGACCGCGATCTCCCACGGGATGCCGGCCGCCTCGAGCGCCTCGAGCGCCGGCCGCTTGAAGACGCAGTGGGCGCAGGACGCGAAGCGCAGCGGCCGGGCGCGCCAGGCCTGCCCGCCGGGCGCGCCGGCCCAGACCAAGGCTTCGCGGCGCAGCGTCTCGCCCCCCGGATCGACCGACGACTCCGTCGTCAGGATGATGTCCATCTCGCCACGCGCCAGCATCTCCCTGAGCCCGCTGGTGTAGAGCGAATGCAGCTGCAGCTTCACCCGGGGGTACTCCGCGGCAAAGCGTTGCAGCACCACCGGCACGTGCGGGAAGATGATGTCGTGCGGCACGCCGAAATCGAGCGTCCCCTCGAACGCCGGATGGGTCAGCCGCCCCCATGCCTCGTCGTTCAGCGCCAGCAGCCGCCGGGCATAGGCGAGCAGCTGCTCGCCCTGCGCGGTCAGCGCGATCGTCCGCGCCGAGCGGTTGAGCAGCGCCAGACCCAGCGACTCCTCGAGCCGCTTCAGCTGCATCGACACGGCGGATTGCGTCAGGTTCAGCTGCAGCGCCGCGCGGGTGACACCGCCGGAGTCGGCGACGGCCGCGAACGAGCGCAGGGCGGTCAGGTCGAGCTGGCGCGGCATATCATCATCCTTGATGGATCATCGCACAAATCATCGTTTTCAATCTAGATCAGCCGCGACTACACATCAACTACGGTGATGTACTCGCCGCAATCCTCAACCAAAAATGATGGAGCCGTTCGATGTCCGCCCTGACGACCACGCGCAACGTCCGTACTGACCGGCCGCGCCTGTCGGTGCGCGGCCTGTTGAAAGCCATCCTCGATCTCGATGCGCGCTACCGCTCGCGGCAGGACCTTGCCGAGCTGGACGCGCGGATGCTGCGCGACATGGGCCTCACCCGCGCGGACGTCGCGGCGGAGCTGCGGCGCCCGCTCCTCTAGCCGAGGGCGTAGGTGGCGAGCTCGGCGTAGGTCGAGCCCACCGGGCCGAGCCACGACTGGAACAGGCGATAGTCTTCGACGAGGACCGGGGCGGAGCGATAGCCGCCTCGCGCCGCCACCGCGGCTTCCAGCCGCGGGCGCTCGGCGAACCGCTCGGGCACGCGCCCCAGCGTGACGTGCGGCGCGAACCGCCGCCCCGGGACGGCGACTCCCGCACTGCGCGCCGCGGTTTCGAGCTTCGCCTGCAGCTGCAGCATCGGCGCGCACGGCACCGCTTCGGCGTGGACGCTGCGCGCCCTGGCGCCGCCGAACATCCCGAGCCCCGACAGCGCCAGCTCGAACGGCGGCACCCGCACCTTGCTGAAGGCCGCGTCGACGTCGGCCAGCGTCGGCCCGGCGACCTCTCCGAGAAACACCAGCGTCAGGTGCAGGTTCTCCGGCGGTACCGGGCGGGGCAGGGGCAGGCCCGATTGCACCAGCATCAGGTCGAAGCGCAGCGCCTCGGGCAGCGCCAGCGCGGCAAAGGCGCGAATCATCGCCGGTGGCGCGACGCGAGCGCGGGCCGGCTCACTTGGCACCCCGGTCGCGGGCCCGGTCCACCAGTGCCAGCACGCTCGGGCCAATGGCGGCAACGTTGGCCTGAACGCCCTCGGCATTGGGATGGATGCCATCGGGCTGCATCATCCGGCGCACGCCCGCGATCCCCTGTCCGCTCATCCCGCTGAAGAACGTCGGCACGAAGATGGCGTCGTGCTCCTCGGCGAGGGTGCGAAACGTCTCGCGATAGGTTGCCCGGTCGTCGCGGCGCCAGGTCGGCGGCGCGGGCAGGCCGGCCAGCAGCGCCGGCAGGTCCTCGGTCGAGACGGTGTGAAGGATGCCATCGAGATTCGAGAACATCCGTGCCGTCGACAGGCCGCGCAGCAGGTCGTTGGCGCCAAGCGCCACCAGAACGGCATCGGGCCGGGTCTCTTCCAGCGTCTGGCCGATCCGGGCCAGCCCTTCGGCGGTGGTCTCGCCCGGGATCCCGGCATTCAGCACCACGACATCGGTTGCTCCATTCGCGTGGAGCCAGGCCTCGAGCTGCGGCACGAACCCCTCCGGCGGGGTCAGTCCCGAGCCGTAGACCAGCGAATCGCCGAACGCGAGCAGTCGCACCTCGGCCTGCGCGGGACAGACCGCCGGGAAGACGGCCGCGAGGAGCGTCAGGGCAGAGGCGAGGATCAGGGTCCGGACGTGGCGCATTGTCTCTGTCTCCGGCTGCTGCCCGACCCTCGCCGCTTGCCGTCGCGTGGTCAACATGGTGCGAGCGGGGCGGGGCATGATGACAAACATCGGGATTCCTGCAATATTGCTGCCTCGCGCGGTCGGTCTGGCGGTTGAAAACCCGGGGTCCGTCGCCGATATCAGGAGACCCGCGCGGGCGCCCGTCCGCCGGACCCAAGGGCTAACGGAGGGAATCAATGGCCGACTACGGGACAGTTCGTCGAGCCGGTGCCGGCACCGCCACCGCTGCGATCGACGAGGGCCTGCGCGCGCACATGAACAAGGTCTACGGCCTGATGGCCGTGGGCATGATCATCACCGGCCTCGTCGCCTATGTGGTCGGCACCGATTTCGCCCGCGCCGTTGCCGGCGAGCCGACGCGCGTCCTGCCGGTCGGCCTGCTGCAGGCGATGTTCACCTCGCCGCTGAAGTGGGTGGTGATGTTTGCGCCGCTCGCGGTGGTCTTTGCCTTCTCCGCCGGTATCTCGCGCATGTCCGTCGCCGCGGCGCAGGGCGTGTTCTGGCTGTTCGCCGCGCTGATGGGTCTGTCGATCTCGTGGATCTTTTCGGTGTTCACCGGCGTGTCGATCGCGCAGGTGTTCTTCGTGACGGCGATCGCCTTCGCCGGCCTGTCGCTCTGGGGCTACACCACCAAGAAGGACATTTCCGGGTGGGGGTCGTTCCTCATCATGGGCGTGATCGGCCTGATCGTGGCCTCGCTCATCAACATCTGGCTGGCCTCGCCGGCGGTAACGTTCGCGGTCTCCGGGCTCGGCGTGCTGATCTTTGCCGGCCTGACCGCCTACGACACGCAGAACATCAAGAACACCTACCTGCGCCTGCGCGCCGCGGAAGGTGAGGAGTTCCTGGGCAAGGCCGCGATCATGGGCGCCCTGCAGCTCTACCTCGACTTCCTGAACATGTTCATGATGCTGCTGCAGCTCTTCGGCAACCGGAACTGATCCAGTCCCCGAAGGCGTAGCGGAGAGGAGGCCCCGGCGACCCGACAGGTCGCCGGGGCCTCCTCTTTTTCCGCACTCTCGATTGGCCGGGCGCCCGCGACCACCTCAAGGTGCCGCGAACGAGCCCCGAGCGATCATGCCTCCGGGGCCCGCCGCCGGACGCACCTGAACCCGATGTGGCTCGTCCCGGTGTCGATCATCTGCGCGTGCCGTGCCGCCGGGCGATAGCGCCGGCAGTAGGACGGAGCGCACAGGAACGACCCGCCCTTCACCACCCGCCGGGGGATCAGGATGTCGGGCTGCCGCGGATCGTAGCTGCCGGCCTTGCCCGGGCCACGCGGGTTGTCCGCGACGCAGCAGCCCGGCTTTTCCGGATTTTCCGCCGTATGCCGGGGGGCGAACCAGTCGGTCGTCCATTCCCAGACGTTGCCGCAGACCTCGTGCAGGCCGTAGCCGTTGGCCGGGAACGACTTCACCGGGCAGGTGCCGGGCCAGCCGTCCTCTGCCAGGTTCTGCCACGGGAAGGCCCCCTGCCAGGTGTTCGCGACGTGCCGTCCGCGTGGGACCAGTTCGTCGCCCCAGGCGAATTCCGCGCCATCGAGCCCGCCGCGGGCGGCAAACTCCCACTCCGCTTCCGTCGGCAGCGCCTTGCCCGCCCAGGCGGCGTAGGCCTCGGCGTCCTCGAAGGCGACGTGCACCACCGGATGATCCTTGCGCCCCTTGACCGCGCTTCCCGGCCCTTCCGGGTGCTTCCAGCAGGCGCCCGTGACCCAGCCCCACCAGTGGCGGAAGTCCCGCGTGTCGACCGGGCCGGCCGTCATGTGAAAGACCGTCGACCCCGGCAGCAGCTCGTGCGGCGCCGCGTTCGGGTAGGTCGCGGCATCGAGCGGCCGCTCGGCGACGGTGACATAGCCGGTCTCGGCGACGAAGGCGGCGAACTGCCGGTTGGTGACGCAGGTCTCGTCCATCTCGAAGGGCGCGACCCGCACCCGATGTGCCGGCGCCTCCTCCGGATAGTGCCGGTCGGACCCCATCAGGAACGTGCCGCCGGGAATGCGGCACATGCCGTCCGTCGCCGGCTTGCGGATCTGGCGGTTCATCGCCCCCTCCCTGCCTCGATCAAGGGTGAGCCCGGCCTCGGCCGAAGGCAAGCCCGGCAAATCACGAGCGGCCGATCAAAGCCGCGGGATCGCCGGCGCGCGGGCGAGGCGGGCCTGGGCCGCGAGCCGGATCGGCGCGTTCGGCGCGCCGTAGCCGGTGTAGCCCTCGCGCTCGACGATCTCGAAGAAGAACCGTTCGCGGAACGCGCGGGTGTAGATCTGGAAGAACCGGCCGTTTTCGTCCTCGTCGTAGAGGATGCCGCAGTCGCGCAGCCGGTCGACGAACTCGGGCTCCAGCCCGAGCCGGGCCTCGAGGTCGTCATAGTAGTTGTCCGGGATCGGCAGCGTCGCCATGCCGGACGCCTGCATCGCCTCGGCCGCGGCGAAGATGTCGTCGGTCAGGAACGCCATGTGCTGCGTGCCGGCGCCGAAGAACTCGTCGAGGAAGCGCGACGACTGGGTCCGCTCGGAGGCCGAGGCGTTCATGCAGATCCGTAGTGTCCGGTCGGGGGTGTGCAGCGCCATGCTCTCGACCACACCGGCCGGGTCGATCACGTCGACCTGCGGCGTGCGGTCGAGGTCGAAGAGCGACAGGTAGAACAGCCGCCAGCTCAGCATCTCGTCCGGGCTCATCGACTGCGACAGGTGGTCGATCCGCGACAGCGGGCCGGCGGGCACGGCCTCCACCGGCTCGAACTCGATTTCCCAGACCCGCGCGAGGTCGCTTTTCGAGTCGGTAAAGTAGAGAAGCGAGCCGCCGATGCCGCGCACCGCCGGAATGTCGAGCTCGCCGGGGCCGACCTCGCCGCGATAGACGTGCATCCGCAGGCCCGCAGCGCGGGCGAAGGCGGCGGCGGCGTCGCCGACCCGGAGCCCGATCGCGACCACGGAGGGGCCGTGGACGATCTGGTGCGAGTGGGCGAGCCCGTCCGGCTCGGTGTTGATGACGAGATTGATCGCGCCCTGGCTCCAGCGCGTGACCTGCTTGCTGCGGTGCCGGCCGGTCAGGCGGAAGCCCATGCCGGTGAACACCGCCTCGAGCGCGGGGGCGTCCTCCTCGGAGATGGCGAATTCGATCCACTCCACCGCCTCGGGCGTGACACGGGGCGGCAGGTGCCCGGGCTCCAGCCGGTCGCGCATCCAGACGAGCGAGCGCTCGCCGTCCTCGGCGATCCGCCGGGGCGACGCCATGCGGAAGCGGTCGTTGAAGATCTCGTGGCTGATCCAGCCGTCATAGCCGGTGGCGAGCAGCGCCCGCATGAAGCCGTCGACGTCCATGTCGCCCTGGCCGGGGAAGTTGCGGAAGTGCCGCGACCACTGCAGCATGTCCATGTCCATGGCGGGCGCGTCGGCGACCTGCACGAAGGTGATGCGGTCCGCGGGGATCGAGCGGATCGGGTCGACCGGCAGCTTGCGCGCGAGAACGTGCCAGCTGTCGAGGATCAGGCCGATCCTCGGATGGTCGGCGCGACGGACGATCTCCCAAGCGTCCCGATAGTCCCAGACGTGGCGGCCGAAGGCGAGCGCCTCGTAGCCGATCCGGACGTCGAACCCCTCGGCCACGGCGCCGAGCTCGTGGAGGTCGGCCGCCGCCCGGTCGATGCCGCCGAGCGAGAGCGGCGAGACGTTGGAGCAGACGAGGATATCGCGGGCGCCAAGCTCGTTCATCAGCTCGAACTTGCGCTTCGCCCGCTCGAAGCCGCGGCTGCGCTGGGGCTCGGGCATGCCCTCGAAGTCGCGGAACGGCTGGAAGGCGATGATCTCGAGGCCGTGGTCGCGGACCATCGTGCCGATGTCGGCAGGGCGGCCGTCGTAGGCGAGGACGTCGGCTTCGAAGATCTCGACGCCGTCGAACCCGGCGTGCGCGATGGCCGCGAGCTTTTCCGCAAGGGTGCCGCCGAGCGAAACGGTTGCGATCGAGAATTTCATGCGGAGGGACTCCCTGACCGGCCCGAGCCGTACCTTCTGGCAGGCGCGGCAGGGTTTGCAAGGGGGCGATCAGCGCCGGCCGAGCGTGAAATCCGAGGGCCTCCGGCGTGGAATGATTGGAAACGCATTGAAATCATTTGGATTCATCTCCACCGATTTCGATTGACCCTCGCCCCCCGGCCAGACACACAGCACGCAAAGGATGGAGGGCCTGATGGTCGATCAAGAGGTCACAAGCGCGGGTCCGGCGCCGTGGCGGGGATTCAATGCGGCGATCGAGGCATGCTTTGCAGGCTACGCGACGTTTCGCGGCCGTGCCTCGCGCTCGGAATACTGGTTCTTCGCGCTGTTCGGCGCGCTGGCGAACGTTGCCGCCGCAATCGCCGACAACCTGAGCGGGCTGCACGTCGCGAGCGACGTCGGGCTGTTCGGCACCCTGGTCAGCCTCGCGCTGCTCATCCCGTCGCTCGCCGTCACCAGCCGCCGCTTCCATGACGCGGACTGGAGCTTCTGGTGGTATCTGATGATCTTCCTGCCGGTCATCGGCTGGATCTTCGTGATCTACGTGCTGGTCTCGCGTGATCCGGTGCCGAACCGCTTCGGCTAGCGTCTGCGGGCCGGCGCGACAGCCATATCCACCGGACGGGACCGTCCGGTGGTCAAGGCATCGCAACGGGTCGACGATCCGGAGCGGGCGGCCCGGCCCTTGGCGGGGCGGGCTCCGCTCCAGCTAGCGCAGCCGGCGGATCAGGCTCGAGGTGTCCCAGCGGCCGCCGCCCATGCGCTGCACGTCCTTGTAGAACTGGTCGATGAGCGCGGTCCCCGGCAGGGCCGCGCCGTTGCGGTTCGCCTCGTCGAGGCAGATCGCCAGATCCTTCCGCATCCAGTCGACCGCGAAGCCGAAGTCGAACCTGTCGGCCAGCATGGTCCTGCCGCGGTTGTCCATCTGCCACGAGCCGGCCGCGCCCTTGCCGATCGTCTCGAGCACCGCCTCGCCGTCGAGCCCGGCCTTCTCGGCGAAGGCGAGGCCCTCGGACAGACCCTGCACCAGTCCCGCGATGCAGATCTGGTTGACCATCTTGGCGAGCTGCCCCGATCCCGCCGGCCCCATCAGGCGGCAGGCGCGGGCATAGGCTGCGATGACCGGCTCGGCGGTGGCATAGGCGGCCGGGTCGCCGCCGCACATCACCGTCAGCACGCCGTTCTCCGCGCCCGCCTGGCCGCCGGAGACCGGCGCGTCGACGAACTGCGCCCCGCGGCTCTTCGCCGCGGCGTCGAGTTCGCGCGCGACCTCGGCCGAGGCCGTGGTGTGGTCGACGAAGACGGCGCCGGTGGCCAGCGTCTCGAAGGCGCCGTTCTCGCCCGTCGTCACGCCGCGCAGGTCTTCGTCGTTGCCGACGCAGGCAAAGACGATCTCCCGGCCTTCCGCCGCTGCGGCGGGGGTCGGGGCGGTCCGGCCGCCGTGCTGCGCCGCCCAGGCCTCGGCCTTTTTCGCCGTGCGGTTGTAGACGGTGACGTCGTGCCCCTTGGCGGCCAGATGCCCGGCCATGGGATAGCCCATCACCCCCAGTCCGATGAATGCCACCCGTGCCATGCGCCGCCCCCCGTTAACCCTTCTCGCGTTGTGCCCCTCCTGATCGCCTGCTATCCCGGCAGGGTCAAGGCGACGACCGTGCTGCGGCGCGGGTGGCCCTGAAACGGTGGCGAAAGGACCGGTTGAGCGGATGGCGTTTCTGTTCCGGTGGCTGATGCGCGTCTTCCTCGCGCTCGCCGCCCTCGCCGCCGGCGCGCTGCTGCTGGCGTATTACCTCGCGTCCCAGTCGCTTCCCGACTACAACGCGAAGTTGAGCCTCGCGGGGCCGCAGCAGCCGCTCGACATCGTGCGCGACCGCTACGCCGTGCCGCACATCCTGGCGAAGGACGATCACGACGCCTTCTTCGGCCTCGGCTTCGCGCATGCGCAGGACCGGCTCTGGCAGATGACGCTGCTGCGGCGCACCGCGCAGGGGCGGCTCTCGGAGATCTTCGGGCCCGAGACGCTGCCGATCGACACGCTGATGCGCGCGCTCGACCTGTCGGGCTATGCGCGGAATGCGGTCGCGGCGCAGACCCCGGAGACCCGTGCGGCGCTCGAGGCCTACGCCGACGGGGTGAACGCCTGGCTGAAGGTGGTGCAGGAAAAGGCGCTCGGCCGCGGCGCGCCGGAATTCTTCCTGTTCTCGCCCGACATCTCGCCGTGGCTGCCGTCGGACTCGATCGCGATCCAGAAGCTGATCGCGCTGCAACTGACCGACAAGGCCGCGATGGAGACGCTGCGCGCGCGGCTGTCGCTGGCGCTGCCGGCGGCGCGGCTCGCCGACATCCTGCCGGATTCGCCGACGGCGCCGGTGATGGCCCTGCCGCAGTTCTCCGAGCTCTTCCCCGATGCGCCGGCCCCGACGCAGGTCGCCGACGCGACGCGGAATCCGCTCGACCCGGTGCCCGCCCCGGGCTTCGGCGGCGCGTCGAACGCCTTCGCGGCCATCGGGCGGCGCACCTCGGGCGGCGCACCCTTGCTCGCCACCGACCCGCACCTGCCCCTGAGCGCGCCGTCGATCTGGATGCTGGCGCGCATGGACCTCTCGACCGGGCCGGTGATCGGCGCGACCATCCCGGGGATGCCGGCGATCCTCATCGGCCGCAACCCGAGCGTCGGCTGGGGCCTGACCTCAAGCTATCTCGACGATCAGGACGTCTATATCGAGAAGCTGAACCCCGACGACCCGACGCAGTACCTGACCCCGACCGGCTGGCAGACGCTCGAGACGCGCAGCGCGACGATCGGCGTGAAGGGGGCGGCGCCGGTGACGGTGACGCTGCGCCGGACCCGCCACGGGCCGGTGATCCCGGGCGATGCCTTCGGGGCCTCGGCCGTGACGCCGCCGGGGCATGTCGCGGCGCTCGCCTGGACGGCGCTGACCGCCGACGACCGCTCGATCGGCGCGGCGCTGGGCCTGATGCGGGCGAAGACGGTCGAGGAGGCGCGGCAGGCGGCGCGCGACGCGGTGGCGCCGTCGCAGAACATCACCATCGCCGATGCCAAGTCCGTGGCGCTGCAGATGTCCGGCGCGGCGCCGCGCCGGCAGGCGGGCAGCACGTCGAAAGGCCGGCTGCCCTCGCCGGGCTGGCTCGCGGTCAACGACTGGCAGGGGATGCGCAGCTTCGATGAAAACCCCTGGGTCGAGGACCCGCCGAGCGGCGTGGTGGTGAACACCAACAACCGCATCACCGATGCGGCGTTTCCCGATCACCTGAGCTTCGACTGGGGCGACAGCTTCCGCATCGTCCGCGCCGGGCGGCTGCTCGGCGATCGGCAGTACCACAGCCGGGACAGCTTCGTGGAGATCCAGACCGACGCCGTGTCAGAGGCGGCACGGGTGCTGCTGCCGCTCATTGCGCGCGACCTCTGGTATTCCGGCGAGCGGGCGGCGGAGGGCACCACCGAGCGTCAGCGGCAGGTGGCGCTGGAGCGGCTCGCGAACTGGAACGGCGAGATGGGCGAGCACGATCCCGAGCCGCTGATCTATGCCGCGTGGGTGCGCGCGCTGCAGCGGCGGCTGGCGCAGGACGAGCTTGGTCCGCTCATGCCGCTGATGGCCCAGCCCGACCCGGTGTTCATCGAGCGGGTGTTCCGCAACACCGACGGCGCCGGGGCGTGGTGCGACGTGAAGCAGACGACCGCGGTCGAGACCTGCACCGAGATGGCCCGCCGGGCGCTCGACGACGCGCTGCTCGAGCTGGACGAGAAGTACGGGCCGCATCTGGGGAGCTGGCGCTGGGGCGACGCCCATCCGGCGGTGCAGGCGCACCAGACGCTCGGCACCATCCCGGTGCTGCGCAGCCTGGTGAACATCCGCCTCAGCACCTCGGGCGGCGACCAGACGCTGCTGCGCGGCCAGTCGACTGGCACGGGACCGGAGCCCTACGCCAATGTCCACGCGGCCGGGTTCCGCGCGGTCTACGACTTCTCCGACCCGGACTCGAGCCTCTACGTCATCGCCACGGGAGAGAGCGGCCATCCGCTGTCCCGGCACTACGACGACCTCGCCCCGATCTGGCAGGGGGCGGAGTACATCCCGATGTCGCTCGACCCGGCGCTGGCGCGCGCCGGTGCGATCGGCGTGACGACGCTGACCCCGGCTCAGGCCCCCTGACCGCCGAGGTAGTCGGCCTCCGAGACCTGTTCCAGCCAGTCGACGGCGCGGCCGTCCGCGACCTCCTGCAGCGCGATGTGGGTCATGGCGGTGTCCGGCGCGGCACCGTGCCAGTGCTTCTCGCCGGGCGCGAACCAGACGACATCGCCGGGGCGGATCTCCTCCGGCGTGCCGCCCCAGCGGCAGGCGCGGCCGCGGCCGGCGGTGACGACGAGCGTCTGTCCGAGCGGGTGGGTGTGCCAGGCGGTGCGGGCGCCGGGCTCGAAGGTCACGCTCGCCCCCTGCACGCGGGCGGCGTCGAACGGGTTCATCAGCGGGTCGATGCGGACCTGCCCGGTGAACCAGTCGGCGGGGCCGCGGCCGGAGGGGCGGCTGCCGGCAGGGATGATCTCCATCGGGGCTTCCTTCTCGTTGGGCGGGGGCAGGCGGGAGTCAGTCCGGGACCGCGCGCGCGGGATCGGGCTCGGGCTCGGCCGGGGCGCGTGTTGCGGCGTCGGGGGCGAAGCCGCGAATCAGCGCGGCCAGCTCGTGCTCCGCAACGCGTCGTGCCGCCTTCTCGCGCGAGAACCAGCGGGCGCGGCGCTGGCCGGTCTCGGGAAACTTCTGCAGCATCTCGCGCGCCTCGAGCGGATAGACCCGCACCACGCACGACATGATCACCGAGTTCGGCGCACGCTTGCGATAGGTATAGACCCCGAGGCTGTCGTTCGAGATCTCGCCGCGCAGGCCGGCTTCCTCCCAGGCCTCGCGGGCGGCGGCGCCCGCCTCGGTGCGATTGCGCATCGGCCAGCCCTTCGGGATGATCCAGCGGCCGGTGTCGCGGCTGGTGATGAGCAGGAACCGCAGCCCTTTGCGCGTGCGCCGCCAGCAGAGCGCGCCGACCTGGAGCCGAGGCGGCTGGCCGGGCAGCGTGACGGCAGTGCTGCGCTTTGGCTTTGGCTTGGGCTTAGGCAAGGCTACTCCTCCGGTCGGCGCGGCCGTCTCTAGCGTCTTCCGTAGTAAAGGCCAACCACATGCTCGGCCTCCGCGAAGAACAGCCAGCGCAGAACCACGACGCCGACGATATGGACATCGGCAGCGATCCAGCGCGCAAGCCCGCCGCTGCTCGCGAGGATCAGCGCGAGCGGCAGCAGCACCGCAAGGGTGAACCCGATCAGCCGCAGCTTCGGCGCGTGGCGGCGGCCGACGACGTGCACCATCTCGCGCAGGAGGTAGTTCTCGCCGGTGTGCGGCGGCTCGAGCAGGCGCGGGCGGCCGAGCGGGCCGAGGCCCGTGGCGGTCGCGAGCGTGGTGCCGGAGCGGGCGAGCGCGCGGTCGCCCCATCCCCAAGCGGCCAGCTGCGCGACCCCGAGACCGCCGAGCAGCCAGGGCGCGGCGTCCCGCGCGTCCGCGAGCAGCGCGCCGCCGGCGAGCGCGGCGAGCAGGAACAGCGCCGGGGTCAGCGGCGAGCGCCAGCGCGGCACGCTGCGCATCTGGGCATAGATCATCGACGTCGCGCCGACGGTCGCGAGCGCAAGGCAACTTGCGGCCACGCCGAGCGGCAGCAGGCGGAGACCCGCGAGCCAGAGCGCGGCGTAGAGCGCGAAGACCGCGAGGGTGGCGAGTGCCAGCACGGCCTCGCGGCTCAGCCACGAGCTGCGCCACTGGCTGAACGCCTTCAGGAACCGCGTCGGCTGCCCGAGGTGCAGCAGGCTGGCGACGAGGCCCGAGGAGACGAGGCCGATGGCGAGCCCGGACAGGACCAGCGCCCGCAGCGGCCCCGCGTCCGGGGCGGCGCCGACGCCGAGCCAGGCGATCAGCCCGAAGCCGAGGCCGGAGAGGGTGGTGAAGGCGATGATCGAGGCGGCGGGATGCATGTCAGAGCCGCGCCAGCGTCCGGTCGAGCCAGCCGAGAAAGCCGCCCGCGTCCTCGGGCAGCGGGTCGAGCAGGGGCGCGAGCACCGCGACGTCGCGCGCCCGGGGCGGCAGGTACTTGTTGGTCGGCCGCGTCCCCTGTTCCGGCATCAGGTCGATCCCGCCGCGCTCGGCGACGAGCCGCGACACCGCGCTCTCCGGGTCGCCGAGATCGCCGAAGTGCCGCGCACCGGCCGGGCAGGTCCGGACGCAGGCGGGGATGCGATCGGCCTCCGGCAGGCCCGGGTTGTCGATCCGGTCCTCGCAGAGCGTGCACTTCTTCATCGTGCCCGCCACCGGGTCGAGTTCGCGGGCGCCGTACGGACAGGCCCAGGCGCAGAGGCCGCAGCCGATGCAGTCGGCCTCGTTGACGAGCACGATGCCATCCGCCGCCCGCTTCCAGCTTGCCCCCGTCGGGCAGACGGTGACGCAGGGCGCCTCGGCGCAGTGCAGGCAGGACTTCGGGAAATGCACGACGCGGGGCTGGCCGTCGTCGGGAACGGCCTCGAAGGTGTGGACGCGGTTCAGGAACGTGCCGCTCGGCTCCGCGCCGTAGGCATCGGTGTCGGAGAGCGGGCCGGCCGGGGAGGAGCCGGAGTTCCATTCCTTGCAGGCGACGACACAGGCGTGGCAGCCGACGCAGGTGTCGAGGTCGATGACGAGGCCAAGGGCGCGTCCGGTTGGCGGTGGCAGGGCGGTCATCGGCGCAGGCCGCCTTTGCGGCCATCCGGAGCGCGCGGGTCGCGCGCAGAGCCTTCTTTGCCGGTTTTCCGGCTGATGCCGGAAAGCCGACTGCTCTCCAGGTTGGCAAGCCAGTATGGAATCCGGGGCGCGGGACTAACTTGCACGGAATCTCACCAGTTCGGGCGGGCGGGGCACGGGAGACATCTCCGCCGGGAAAGCGGGCGCGCTGCGCGCCTCGGCCGGGATGCGTTCGATGCGGACGCGCAGGTCGTACCATGCCGCCTGTCCCGTCACCGGATCGGAGTTCGACAGGCCGGTCGGCAGGGTCTCCGGGATCAGGTGGTTGAGCAGGAAGCCGCGCGTCGCCTCCGGCGCGTCGGGGGCGAGCGACCAGGCGCCCGGCCGCTTGCCGATGGCGTTCCACGTCCAGACCGTCGCCGGGTTCAGCGCGTCCATCCGTGCGGCCGGCACGCGGATCTCGCCGTGCGGCGAGACCACGCGGGCAAAGTCGCCGGGCTGGAAGCCGAGCGAGTCCCAGAGGTGGCCGGGGATGTAGAGCGGATTTTCCCCATGGATTTGCCGGAGCCACGCGTTCTGCGATCCCCACGAGTGATACATCGCCGCCGGCCGCTGGGTGATCGCGTGCAGCGGATAGGCGTCCGGGTCGGTGTCGGACAGGGCCGGATACCAGACGGGCAGCGGCGCCATGGTTTGGGCAAGGCGCTCGCGCAGGTGCTCGGGCGGCTGGTGGGGGCCATGGCCGAGGGCGGCGGCCTGAAACCGGGCGAGCGGCTCGGCATAGAGCTGGAACAGATAGGGCTGTGGCGCATCGAAGATCCCGAGCTTCACGGCCCAGTCCTGATACGCCGTGTTCCACGGCTTGAAGAACGCCGCCTCCTCCGGGACGTGGGCGACGTGGAAGCCGCCGGCCGCGATGTAGCGGGCGAGCTGGTCGGGGTTGGGCGCGCCGCGGCCGGTGTCGCTGCCGTCCTCGCCCCGCCAGCCCATCAGCGGCCCGACCCCCGGGCGGCGCTGGTGGCGCACCATGTAGTCGGCGTAGTCGCGATAGGTGGGCTCTCCGTCGGCGTCGACCATGCCGGGCAGCTTCAGCCGGGCGCCGAGGTCGAGCAGCACCGACTGAAAGCCGCGCACGCCGGCGTGGCCCGGGCGTTCGGGCTCGATCACCGGCCAGCGGATCGCGTCGACCGCGGCGTCGGGCTCGGAAATCGGTCGGTCGAGCAGCGAGATGCAGTCGTGCCGCTCGAGATAGGTGGTGTCGGGCAGCACGAGGTCGGCATAGGCGACCATTTCCGAGGAATAGCTGTCGGCGACGATGATCTTCGGGATGAGGTGGACGCCGCTCGCGTCGGTGGCGGTCAGCATCTCGATGGTCTGGCGCGTGTTCATCGACGAGTTCCACGCCATGTTCGCCATGTAGAGGAACAGCACGTCGATCGGATAGGGATCAGCCTTCGCGGCGTTGGCGATCACCATGTGCATCATGCCGTGCGCCGACAGCGGCGCCTCCCACGAGAAGGCGTGGTCGATGCGCTTCGGCCGGCCGTCCGCGTCGACGGCGAGATCTTCCGGCCCGCGCGGATAGCCGAGCTGCGGGCCGTCGAGGGGGTAGCCGGGCGTCACCTTGTGGTGCGGCCTCGGGTGGGCGGCGACGGGCTTCGGATAGGGCGGCTCGAAGCGGAAGCCGCCGGGCACCTCGACGGTGCCGAGGAGAAGCTGGAGCAGGTGGATCGCCCGGCACGTCTGGAAACCGTTCGAGTGGGCCGAGATGCCGCGCATGGCGTGCATGGCCACGGGCCGGCCGGTCATCGCGGCGTGCCGCTCGCCGCGGTGGTCGGTCCACGGGCGCTCGAGCGTGATCGTCTGGTTGAACGCCACGTCGGCGAGTTCGGCGGCGAGGCGGCGGATGACGCCCGCCTCGATGCCGCAGGCGGGGGCGACGGCCTCCGGCGCGAGCGCCGGGTCGAGGTAGGTCTCGGCGATGAGCGCGAAGACCGGCTTCGCGTGGGTCGGGCCGATGTTGAAGCCGCCGGCGAGCGCGGGCCTTGCCACGCTCTCCGCCGGCGCCGCGCGGTGGCGGGCCGGGTCCCAGGCGAGTTCCCGGCCCTCGGCATCGCGCAGGAAGCTGCCGAAGCCGGGCGACGCGGGGTTCTGGTCGACGAGCCACGCGGCGTTGGTGAAGCGCAGGAGATAGGCGAGGTCGATCCGGCCCGAGGTGAGCAGCAGGTGGACGAGGCTCAGCACCAGGAGCCCGTCGGTGCCCGGGGTGATGCCGATCCACTGATCGGCGATGGCGGAATATCCGGTGCGCACCGGGTTGATCGAGATCACCCGGGCGCCGCGCGCCTTGAGCTTGCCGAGGCCGATCTTCAGCGGGTTCGAGTCGTGGTCCTCGGCGACGCCGAAGAGCAGCAGGAGCTTCGTCCGCTCCCAGTCCGGCGCGCCGAACTCCCAGAACGCGCCGCCCAGCGTGTAGATGCCGGCCGCCGCCATGTTGACAGAGCAGAAGCCGCCGTGCGCGGCATAGTTCGGCGTGCCGAACTGTTGCGCCCACCAGCCGGTCAGCGCCTGACTCTGGTCTCGGCCGGTGAAGAAGGCGAGCCGCTCCGGGTGGTTCTGGCGGATCGGTTCGAGCCAGTTGACCGCGATGCCGAGCGCCTCGTCCCAGGAGACTTCCCTGAATTCGCCCGAGCCGCGGGGCCCGGTGCGGCGCAGCGGCGCGCGCAGGCGGGCAGGGGAGAGGTGCTGCATCACCCCGGCCGCGCCCTTGGCGCAGAGCACGCCGCGGTTGACCGGATGGGCGCGGTTCCCCTCGATGTGGCGGACCCGGTTGTCCGCGACGTGCACGTCGATGCCGCAGCGGCAGGCGCACATGTAGCAGGTGGTGCGGCGGATTTCGGCTGCGGTCTCGGTTCTGGTCTCTGGCGCGGAATCGGGCAAGGCCGGTCTCTCGTTCCTGTCGGCGGATGCTGCGAGAGTGTGACGCGCGGCGCAAGGGCCCAGGGGGATCGCTCGAAGGTCATTGGGGGGAGGGCTTGAGGGCGGCGAGTAGGTATTGGTCGTCCCATCCGAGGGTCTTTCGTCGGACCTTGAGGCTGGCCTTGTCGGGTATCTCCTTGACGATGTTGAGAGCGGCGTGGCGGATGGTGGCCATGTTGGCGGGCCCGCTGCCGGTCCTGAGCCGCATGAGGTCGTCGTGGAAGACGACGTCCATCACCCAGTGGAGCCGGTTCTCGATGCCCCAATGGGCGCGGACGGCGGCGGCGAAGGCCGGGGCGGTGAGGGGGGCGGAGGAAAGATAGTAGCGGCGGGCGAGGCTGGTTCTGGCATCGCGCTCGACCTCGGCCTCGACCATGCCGATCATGGCGAGGTCCGGGAAGCGCCACTCGCCGGGGAAGCGCCGGTCGGAGGCGAGCCAGCCAACGTCGTGGCTGACGAAGGCGCGGCGGACCTCGATGCGACCATGGTCGCCGTCGGTGGTCTCGTGGCTGGCGAGGCTGTCGGCGGGCGCAGTGTCGAAGTAGCGCCGCACCTCCTCGGCAAGTGCCGGCCAGTTGTCCTTGAGCGCGAGGAGGTAGTCGGCGCCCTTGCCGCGGATTGCCCTGGCGATCTCGGTCTGGCAGCCCATGGCGTCGATGGTGACGAGGGCCCCATCGAGCTCGAGCCGCGCGAGGAGCTGAGGGATCGCATTGATCTCGTTCGACTTCTCCGACACGGCCTCCTGCCCGAGCACCAGCCGCTGCCGGCTCGCCCAGGCCGAGACGAGGTGCAGGGGATCGCTCCCCTTCGCGCGGCTCCGCCGCGAGGTCTTGCCGTCGATCGCCACGATGTCGGGTGCCTGCTCGCGCAGGCTCTCCACCCAAGCCGTGAAGCACTCGGCGAAGAGCGGCGCCGGCAGCGCGTTCATCACGTCGTTCAGGGTGTCATGCGAGGCGATGCCCCGCTCGTACGGCAACAGCCGGCGCAGGAAGTCGAGCTTCCTCTGGCCCCAGCGCGCCACTTCGACGAAGTCCTCCGCCCCGCCGAGCGTCGCGCAGAGCACGACGAGCAGGATCTCGGGCAACGGGTAGACCACCTTCCAAGCCTGCCGCGGGTCCTCCAGTGCAGAAAAATGGTCGATAAACGCCTTGCCCGACATGGATTGCCCCGCTGCTTCGAGGCCCCCCAATGAATCACAGCAAATCCCGGACCGGAATCCCCCTCCCGTTCAAGCGATCCCCCTGCGCAAGGGCCTCGCTGGCATTGCGTGAGGTCGGGAGAGGACATAGCCTCGGCCCGCGGCGAGGGGTTTCCGAACGGTGCCGGACGCCGGAATGAGCGCGGCTGCGAAAGACCGAGAAAAAAGGTCGTTCGCGCGGTCGCCGTGGTGGTGCACGAACGCGCGGCGCCGGCGCTGCGGGCTGCGTGGAACCGAAGTCGCGTCCTGCCGCGCCGGGGCGGATGGAATTCGCGCTGGCGACCAAATCCTGCCGGATGGCAGGGTTTTCGTTCTCAATGCGGCCGTGTATAGGCGCGGTCGATTTCCGAGTCGGGGCTGACATGAATCAGGTAGTGGAAAAGGCGCTGCGCGGCATGGCGCTGCTGAAGGTCTCCAACATCCGTCACTGGACGGACCGGACCTTCTCGTTCAACTGCGCGCGTCCGGCGGGATTCCGGTTCCGCTCCGGCGAGTTCGCGATGATCGGCCTCATCGTCGACGGCAAGCCGCTGCTCAGGGCCTATTCCATCGCCTCGCCCGCCTGGGACGACGAGCTCGAGTTCTACTCGATCAAGGTCGAGGACGGTCCGCTCACCTCGCGCCTGCAGCATCTGGCCGAGGGCGACGAGATCGTCATGCGGCCGAAGCCGGTCGGGACGCTCGTCCACGATGCGCTGACGCGCGGCAAGCGGCTGTTCCTGTTCTCGACCGGCACCGGAATCGCCCCGTTCGCCTCGATCATCCGCGAGCCCGAAACCTACGAGAAGTTCGACAAGGTGGTGCTCACCCAGACCTGCCGCGAGGCGAAGGAACTGGACTACGGCCACGACCTGATCGCGCGGATCAAGGGCGACGAGATGCTCTCCGAGCTGGTCGGCGACAAGCTCCTCCACATCGCGACCACCACCCGCGAAGAGAGCCCGGCGATGGGCCGGATGACCGACTGGATCCGCGACGGCCGCCTCGCCGCCGCCACCGGCGGGCCGCTCGACCCGGCGAGCGACCGGGTGATGATCTGTGGCTCCATGGCGATGCTTCAGGAGCACAAGGCGCTCTGCGAGGGCGCCGGGATGGCCGAAGGCTCGAATTCGGAGCCGGGCCAGTTCGTCATCGAGAAGGCTTTCGTCGACTGACGCGGCCTTGGGGTGGGGTGGAGCCTCACCCCGCCCTGCGCGGCGGCCAGTCGGCGCTGCGCATCTCGTGCAGCCGCGAGGCGGTGCGCTCGAACTCGAACGCCCCCTCTCCCGCGACGTAGAGCGCGTCGGGCTCGGCGGCGGCCGAGATCACCAGCCGCACCTTCGCCTCGTAGAGCGCATCGACCAGCGTCACGAAGCGCTTCGCCTCGTTGTTGCGCGCCCGCGACAGCCCGGGCACGTCGTCGAGGACCAGCACCTCCACCGCCTCGGCGAGCGCGAGATAGTCCGCCGGCCCGAGCGGCTTCATGCACAGGTCGGCAAAGCTCGCCCGCGCGACGCCGTTGCAGAATTCCGGCAGCGTCACCGTGCGCCCCTGCACCGACAGCCCCAGCGGCCGCCCCTCGCCGCCGGCGAGCCGGGTCCAGGCGGAATCGAGCGCCGCCGTCGCGTCCGGCCCGAGCGGCGCGTAATAGACCGGCGCGCCGTGCAGCCTGTCGAGCCGGTGGTCGACCGCGCTCGCCAGCTCGTGGATCTCCAGCCGTTCCTTGATGAGCGCGATGAACGGCAGGAACAGGTTGCGGTTCAGCCCGTCCTTGTAGAGCTCGTCCGGCGCGCGGTTCGAGGTGGTGACGACCACGGTGCCGCGCTCGAACAGCCGCTCGAACAGCCGCCCGACCAGCATCGCGTCGGTGATGTCGGTGATCTGCATCTCGTCGAGGCAGAGCAGCGTCGCGCCGTCGGCGATCGCGTCGGCCACGGGCTTCACCGGGTCGCTCACGCTCTTGGCGCGGGCGGCGGCGATCCCCTTGTGGACCTCCTGCATCAGCGCGTGGAAGTGGACGCGGCGCTTGTGTGCCACCGGCGCGGTCTCGAAGAACAGGTCCATGAGCATCGACTTGCCGCGCCCGACCCCGCCGTAGAGGTAGAGACCGGGGACGACCTTCTCCTCGATCCGGTCGCGCCCCCAACCGAACAGGCCGAAGCCCACGCGCTTCGGCCTGGCCGGGTTGTAGTCGGCGAGCCGCATCCACAGCAGCTGCAGCTTCTCGATCGCCAGCCGCTGCGCCGGATCGGCCTCGATGGTGCCGTCGGCGACGCGCTGGCGATAGAGCGCCATCGGCCCCGCGGTCATGCTGCCCCGTCGGCGAAGTGCAGCGAGACCCGGCGGTTCTCGCGGCCCTTCTTCTCGATCTTGCCGAGCCTGAGCGGACCGATCTCGCCGGTCCGCGCCACGTGCGTGCCGCCGCAGGGCTGCAGGTCGACCTCGCCGATGCGGACCAGCCGCACCCGGCCCTGGCCCACCGGCGGCTTCACCTTCATCGTCTTCACCATCTCCGGCCGCGCCGCCAGCTCGTCCTCGCCGATCCACTCGGCACTGACCGCCATGTCGGCCGCCACATGCGCGTTGAGCGCCGCGTCGATCGCCGCGAGATCGCCCGGCGGCTCGGGCATGTCGAAGTCGAGCCGGCCCTTGTCCTCGCCGATCTGCCCGCCAGTCACGCCGTAGGGCAGCACCACCGACAGCAGGTGCAACGCGGTGTGCATCCGCATCAGCCGGTGCCGGCGCGCCCAGTCGAGCACCAGCCTCACCGGAGTGCCCGGCGGCGGCGCCGGCGCGTCGAGGCGGTGCAGCACGCGGGTCCGGTCGCCGTCGGGGTGCAGGGTGTCCGTCACCGCCGCGCCGCCGCCCGGCCACTCCATCCGCCCGCTGTCGCCGGGCTGGCCACCCGACGCGGCGTAGAAGATCGTCCGGTCAAGCTCGACGCCGGCGTCGCTCGCGGCGGTGACGCGCGCCGCCGCCTCGGTGAGATACGGGTCGTCACGATAGAGAAGCTCGGTCATGCGCCGTTCCTAGGCAGCCGAGGCGGCGGGGTCAACGCGGGCCCGCGCCTTTCCGTCCGATGTCGCGAGGTTGCGGAACCCAGCCGGTGCGGGCGGCGTTTCCGCCGGGCGCGGTCGGGCTTGCCACAGGCACGCCCCTGCGCCACCTAGTCGCAGGCTTCAGGGAGGACGGGGAATGGCGGTCAGCGCGCGCCGGCAAGCGCAATTCTGGGGGATCGGCTTCCTTGCCCTCGTGTTGATCCTGTGGCTGCTCGGATCGACGCTGTTGCCGTTCCTGCTCGGCGCCGGGCTCGCCTACTTCCTCGACCCGATCGCCGACCGGCTGGAAGACATCGGCCTCAGCCGGGTGGTTGCCACCTCGGTCATTGCCATCACGGCCGTGCTCGCGGCCGCCGCGGTGCTGCTTTTTGCCGTCCCCGCGCTCATCGAACAGGTCCAGGGCCTCGTCGTGGCGCTGCCCACCTACATCGACCAGCTGACCACCGTGCTCGGCCGGCGCTATCCCGAAATCTTCGGCGAGCACTCGCTGCTCATGCGCAACCTCGGCGAGATCGAGGCGGCGCTGCGCGACAACGGCATGACCATGCTGAACCAGGTGCTTGCCAGTTCACTCGAACTGCTGAGCTTCATCTTCCTGCTGGTGGTCGCGCCCGTCGTCGCCTTCTACCTGCTGCTCGACTGGGACCGGATGGTGGCCAAGACCAACGCCATCCTGCCGCGCGCGCACGCGCCGACCATCCGCCGGCTCGCCCGCGAGATCGACGTGGTGCTGGCGGGCTTCGTCCGCGGCCAGATCACCGTGTGCCTGGTCCTCGGCGCCTACTACGCCATCGCGCTCATGGCGATCGGGTTGCAGTTCGGCTTCCTGATCGGCATGACCGCGGGGCTCATCGCCTTCATCCCCTACGTCGGCTCGATGGTCGGGTTGACCCTCTCCGTCGGCATCGCGCTGTTCCAGTTCTGGGACGCGAAGATTCTGGATCGCCGTCACGCTCGGCATCTTCCTGTTCGGCCAGTTCGTCGAAGGCAACATCCTGCAGCCGAACCTGATCGGCAAGTCGGTGGGCCTGCATCCGGTCTGGCTGCTGCTCGCGTTGTCGGTCTTCGGCGCGCTGTTCGGCTTCACCGGCCTGCTCGTCGCCGTGCCGCTCGCCGCCGCGCTGGGCGTGCTCGGCCGCTTCGCCGTCGAGCGCTACAAGGAGAGCCCGATCTACACCGGCCGTGTCGAACTGCCGGAGACCGGGGAGGAGTGACGCGCGATCCCCGCGGGTGCCGGCGCCAGCGCGCGCCGGCGACGCCCCGACCCGCATGACCCCCACCCCGCGCCAGCTCGTCCTCGACCTCGCCGCCCGCCCCGCGCTCGGGCGGTCGGATTTCTTCGTCTCGCCGGCGAATGCGCTGGCGCTGGCGCAGGTCGATACCTGGCCCGCGTGGCCGGGGCGCCGGCTCGCGGTGGCGGGGCCGGAGGGCAGCGGCAAGACCCATCTCGCCCACGTCTGGGCCGCCCGGTCCGGGGCGCGCCTGATCGGCGCGGAGGAGCTGCCCGGGCTCGACCTCGCCGCCGTGCCCGACGACGCGGCCTTTGCCGTCGAGGACGCGGACGGGCTCTTCGGCGCGGCGGCCGAGGAGACGCTGTTCCACCTCTGCAACCGCCTCGCGCTCCGCGGCAGCCTGCTCGTCACGGGGCGCGAGCCGCCGGCGCGCTGGCCGCTGCGGCTGCCCGATCTCGCGAGCCGGCTGGCGGTGGCGCCGGTCGCCCGCCTCGACCTGCCCGACGACGACCTGCTCGCCGCGGTGCTCGCGAAGCTCTTCGCCGACAGGCAGCTCATTGTGGGGGCGGATGTGGTGCGCTATCTCGCGCTCAGGATCGACCGCGCGCTGCCGGCGGCCGAGCGGGTGGTGGCGGCCATCGACTGCGCCGGCCTGGCCGAGCGCCGGCCGGTCAGCCTGCGGCTCGCAGGGGAGGTGCTGGCAGCCGGAGGGGACGCCATGGCGGCTTCAGAATGACCGACACCGACCTGGCGAGGGACGAGCGTCTGCTCGCGCACCGTCCGTTCCTGCTCTACTTCTTCGGCCGGGGCTTCTCGCGCTTTGCCGCGCAGATGGCGACGGTGGCGCTGGGCTGGCAGGTCTATTCGATGACCGGCTCGGCCTTCCACCTCGGCCTGATCGGGCTCGTGCAGTTCCTGCCGACCGCGATCCTCGTCTTTCTCGCCGGCCACGCCGCCGACCGCTACGACCGGCAGCGCGTGGTGCAGATCTGCCAGATCGTCCAGGCCTGCGCGGCGGCCTACCTGTTCTGGGGCACGCTCCATGACTGGATGACGGTCCGCGGCATCTATGGCGCCGTCGCGATCTTCGGCATCGCGGGCGCGTTCGAGGCGCCGGCCACGGCGGCACTGCTCACCGGCGTCGCGCCCCCGGGGCAGTTCCAGCGGGCCGCGGCACTCGCGAACGGCATGTTCCAGCTCGCGGTGATCGCTGGCCCCGCGATCGGCGGCTTCGCCTATGCCGCCGGTCCGGCGTTGCCCTACGGCATGATGGCGGGTTTCTGGATCCTCGGCAGCCTGCTCAACGGCGCGATCAGGCTCGACCGCCCGCCCGGCGCGCGGCCTGCGCCACGGCTGTCGGAGTTCTTCGCCGGCATCCGCTTCGTGAAGAGCGACCAGGCGATCCTCGGCACCATCTCGCTCGACCTGTTCGCGGTGCTGCTCGGCGGCGCCACGGCGCTGATGCCGATCTATGCCGCCGACATCCTCCACACCGGCTCGTGGGGCCTCGGCTTCCTGCGCGCGGCCCCGGCGGTCGGGGCGTTGACGATGACCGTGGTGCTCGCCCGCCGCAGCATCACGCGGCGGGTCGGCATGCGCATGTTGCAGGCGGTGCTGGTGTTCGGCCTCGCCACCCTCGTCTTCGCGCTGTCGCGGGCGATGTGGCTGTCGCTGGCGGCGCTGGTGGTGATGGGCGCGGCCGACACGATCAGCGTCATCATCCGCACCTCGCTCGTCCAGCTGCGCACGCCGGACGAGATGCGCGGCCGGGTCGGTGCGGTGAACTATCTCTTCGTCAACGCCTCGAACCAGCTCGGCGAATTCGAGAGCGGGATGACGGCCGCGCTCTTCGGGACGGTGCCCGCGGCGGTGATCGGCGGCGTCGGCACGGTCCTCGTCGCGCTGCTCTGGATGCGGGTCTTCCCGTCACTGCGCAAGGTCGAGCGGCTGGAATAGCCGGGGAGCCGAAGGCGGCAGGCGGGCCGGCGCAGATACTTGCGCCGGAAGCTGCTCCGGCCACACCCCGCGAGCGGGGAAAGTTCCCTATTTTCGCCGCCATTGGTCTCAACCGCTGCCTGTGACGGTTGCGTGCCCCGTCCAGAGCCCTAAGATCGCCAAAAATCCGCCTCTGGAGACCCTGGGATGCTCGAAACTCCGCTCCATCCCGACGTGAACGCAGACTTTCTCAACAGCGCCGCCCCGTCGGGCCGGGCAATGCCCGACCTCGACGTTGCCGGACCCGAGCGGTTCATCAATCGCGAGCTGTCGTGGCTCGCCTTCAACTGGCGGGTGATGGCCGAGGCGGAGAACCCGGCGGTGCCGCTGCTCGAGCGGGTCCGCTTCCTGTCGATCTCGTCCTCCAACCTCGACGAGTTCTATTCCGTCCGCGTCGCCGGCCTGCGCGGCATCGTGCGCGAGGGCGTCACCACCGCGTCCTCCGACGGCCTTTCCGCCACCGAGCAGCTGAAGCGGATCAACGCCGACGCCCGCGCCCTGATGATGCGCCAGCAGGACTGCCTTCGCGTCCTGAAGGGGTTGATGAAACAGGAGGGGATCGAGTTTCCCGGTCCTGCCGACCTGCGCGCCGTCGACGTGAAGGCGCTCGAGTCCCACTTCTTCGAGCAGGTGTTCCCGATCCTCTCGCCGCTCGCCATCGACCCGGCGCACCCGTTCCCGTTCATCGCCAACGGCGGCTTCGCCATGGGCCTGCAACTGCGGCGCGAGGCCGACGGCGAGGTGCTCGAGGCGCTGCTGCCGGTGCCGAGCCAGGTCGCCCGCTTCGTCCGCCTGCCCGACGGACCGGCCGGACAGAGGCGCTTCCTGCCGCTCGAGGGGCTGCTCGAGGTGTTCCTCGACCGGCTGTTCCCCGGCTATGCCATGCTCGGCCTCTGCGCCTTCCGGGTGCTGCGCGACAGCGACCTCGAGGTCGAGGAAGAAGCCGCGGACCTCGTGCGCGAGTTCGAGACGGCGCTGAAGCGCCGGCGCCGCGGCGAGGTCATCCTGATGACGATGACCGCCGACGCGCCCGCAGACCTGCGCGAGATGATCGTCGGCTCGATCGGGGTCGTCCCGGAGGAGGTGATCGAGATCCCCGGCCTGCTCGGCATGTCCGATCTCGCCGAGCTGACCCGGATCGGCCGGCCGGATTTGCTCTGGCCGTCGTTCACCCCGCGGATGCCGGAGCGTGTGCAGGACTTCGAGGGCGACATCTTCGCCGCGATCCGCCAGAAGGACATGCTGCTGCACCACCCGTACGAGACCTTCGACGTGGTGGTCCGCTTCCTGATGCAGGCGGCCCGCGACCCGGACGTGCTGGCCATCAAGCAGACGCTCTACCGCACCAGCCGCGACAGCCCGATCGTCGCGGCGCTCTGCGAGGCGGCGGAGGACGGCAAGTCGGTCACGGCGCTCGTCGAGCTGAAGGCCCGCTTCGACGAGGCCGCGAACATCCGCCAGAGCCGCCGGCTGGAGCGGGCCGGGGCGCAGGTGGTCTACGGCTTCATCGACTGGAAGACCCACGCGAAGATCTCGACCGTGGTGCGGCGCGAGGGGGCGGAACTCGTCACCTACACCCACTTCGGCACGGGCAACTATCATCCCGGGACCGCGAACATCTACACCGACCTGTCGCTCTTCACCTGCGACAAGGCGCTCGGGCGGGACGCGACCAAGGTCTTCAACTACGTCACCGGCTACGTCCGGCCGTCGAGTCTCGAGAACCTCGCGATCAGCCCGCACATGATCAAGCCGCGCATCCTCGAGGGGCTGGAAGCGGAGATCGCGCACGCGAAGGCCGGTCGGCCGGCGCAGGTCTGGATCAAGCTCAACGCCGTGACCGAGCCCGAGGTGATCGACGCGCTCTATGCCGCGAGCCAGGCGGGCGTGAAGATCGACATGGTGGTGCGCGGCATCTGCGGTCTGCGTGCCGGCGTTGCCGGTCTCTCCGACAACATCCGGGTGAAGTCGATCATCGGCCGCTTCCTCGAGCACAGCCGGATCCTCTGCTTCGGCAACGGTCAGGGCCTGCCGTCGGCCGAGGCGCGGGTCTACATCAGCTCGGCCGACTGGATGGAGCGCAATCTCAACTGGCGGATCGAGGCGCTGGTCGAGATCACCAATCCGACGGTCCATGCCCAGATCCTCGACCAGATCATGGCGGCGAACATGGCCGACCAGGCGCAGAGCTGGGTGGCGCAGCCCGATGGCAGCTATGCCCGGCAGGTGCCGCGCGAGGGCGAGGAGATGTTTTCCTGCCACCGCTTCTTCATGAAGAACCCGTCGCTCTCCGGCCGCGGCCGGGCGGGGGTGCGCGACGTGACCCGGGTGGTGCGCCTGCCGGGGACATCGCAGGATTCGGCTGATATTCCGCAGGCTTGAAGCCTTGCCTCCACCGGGTCGGGTGCCTACCTCTCGGCCCTGTCGCCGCGGTTCAGGGAGAGTCGGGCCATGTCGATCGTTCCCGGGGCCGATCCGCCGCGGCGGGTGCTGATGATCCTCAACACCAGGGCGCGGCGCGGCGCCGAGGCGCACGACGTGGTGCGGCAGAAGCTGGACGCGGCCGGGGTCGCGGTGCGCCGGGTCGAGACGAAGCGGCCCGAGGACATCGCCATCGCGATCCGCGAGGCGGCCGGCGAGGTCGACGCGGTGATCCTCGGCGGCGGCGATGGCACGATCTCGCGGGCGGGCGTGGCGCTGAAGGAGGCCGGCCTGCCGCTCGGCATCCTGCCGCTCGGCACCGCGAACGACCTGGCGCGGACGCTGGGCCTGCCCCTCGATCCGGCCGAGGCGGTCGATGTGGTCCTTGCGGGACGGCAGCGGCGGATCGACCTCGGCACGGTGAACGGCGAGCCGTTCTTCAACGTCGCCTCGCTCGGCCTGTCGAGCGATCTCGCGCGCGAGCTGTCATCGGGGCTGAAGAAGCGCTGGGGCCGGCTCGGCTATGCCATGGCGGCGCTGCGCGCGCTCTGGAAGGCGCGGCGGTTCACCGCGTGGATCACCGAGGGCGAGACCACGACCCGCACCCGGACCCTGCAGATCGCCGTCGGCAACGGCGTGTTCTACGGCGGGGGCACCAAGGTGGCCTCGGACGCGGCGATCGACGACGGCCACCTCGACCTCTACAGCCTCGAGACAGAGGACGTGCTGAAGCTCGCGCTGATGTTGCGGACCTTCCGCAGCGGCGAGCATGGCGCGTGGCACGAGGTGCGCACCGCGCGGGGCAGCGAGTTCGAGATCCGCACCAAGCGGCCGAAGCCGGTCAATGCGGACGGCGAGCTCATCACCCGGACGCCGGTGGCGGTGAAGGTCCACCCCGAGGCCGTGACGGTCTACGTCCCGGACGGCGTCCCGGGCAGCAGCGCACCGGAGAGCGGCACATCGGGAGGCAGCTGACCAAGCGGCAGGGCCTCGATCACGACGACGGCGAAGGCCCAGGGGTGATCGTCGGTCAGGGTCAGGTGGACGTGGGCGGCGTGGCCGGCGGGGGTGAGGTCGGCAAGGCGGCGGGCCGCCCAGCCGTCGAGGAGCATGGTCGGCTGGCCCGAGCGGCGGTTGACGACGCCCATGTCGCGCCACTTGATCCCCATGCGCAGGCCGGTGCCGAGGGCCTTGGAGCACGCCTCCTTCGCGGCCCAGCGCTTCGCGTAGGTCTCGACGCGCAGCCGGCGGGATTCGGCGAGGCGTTGCTCGGCGTCGGTGAAGACGCGGGTGAGGAACCGGGGGCCGAAGCGCTCGATCGTGCGGCCGATGCGCTCGATGTTGGCGAGGTCGTTGCCGATGCCGAGGATCATGCGACGGTCGCGGGGTTCACGCGTGAAATAGCCGGCAAAGTCCTGAAATCGGACGGCTTTAGGGAGATCGAACCTCGGTCGACGCATCCGGCGCCGGACGACCGGAGCGGGCGCCCGCAGGCCGCGGGCGGGCCGAGGCGCCCCTCAGCGGGCCGCACGCGCCCTGTCCATCTCGTCGCGCATCCGGGCCACGGCGGCCGGCAGGCCGACGAAGATCGCCTCGCCGATGATGAAGTGGCCGATGTTCAGCTCCCGGATCTGCGGCAGCGCCGCCACCGGGCCAACGTTGTCGTAGGTGAGGCCGTGGCCCGCATGGACCTCGAGGCCGAGGTCGTGGGCAAAGGCGGCCATGCCGGCGAGCTTGCCCAGCTCGCCGGCCACGCCCGCCGCATCGCCGGCGAGCCCGGCCTCGTAGTAGCCGCCGGTGTGCAGCTCGATCACCGGGGCGCCGATGCGGTGCGCGGCCTCGATCTGCCGGCGGTCGGCGGCGATGAAGATCGAGACGCGGATCCCGGCGTCGCGCAGCGGCGCGATGAAGTGGGCGAGGCGGTTTTCGTCGTTCGCCACCTCGAGCCCGCCCTCGGTGGTGCGCTCCTCGCGCTTTTCCGGCACGACGCAGACCGCGTGTGGCCGGTGGCGCAGCGCGATCGCCTGCATCTCGGCGGTCGCCGCCATCTCGAGATTGAGCGGCAGGGTCAGGCGGGCCATCAGCGCGTCGATGTCGGCGTCGGTGATGTGCCGGCGATCCTCGCGCAGGTGCGCGGTGATGCCGTCCGCACCCGCGGCCTCGGCGACGAGCGCGGCGCGCAGCGGATCGGGATGCGGCCCGCCGCGGGCGTTCCTGACCGTCGCCACATGGTCGATGTTCAGGCCGAGCCGGAGCCGGCCGCCGGGTGCGTTGCTCATTCGTCCGCTCTCTTTTCCGCCACGGGGCGGCCATCGCGGTTATAGGCGCCGGCGGGTCCGGCGTCAGCTTCGGATTTCTGCTGCAGCCGCTGATGCGCCCGGTCGAGCATCCGCTTGCGCCGGGCGAGCTGATAGGTGGTGACGAGCGGCAGCAGGAGATAGTAGCTCGCCACCGCCGCGGCGAGCCCGGGGGCGATGCCGCCGACGAGGTAGGGCCAGAACACGTCGCGCAGGAACGGCACGACCCGGCCCCACTGGCTGACCCCGAGCCCGGCGAGGGAGAGCGTGCTTTGCCACAGCGCCGCAGCGGCCTGGGAGAAGGCGTCGGACACCCGATCGAAGTCGCGGCCGGTGGCGCCGAAGCCGATGATCTGCCGGCCCAGCCAGAGCGAGGACGAGGCGATGAAGGGAAAGGTGATCGGGTTGCCGACCACCGTGCCGAGCAGCCCGGCGAGCATGTTGCCGCGCACCAGCCGGGCGAGGCCGGCGGCGAGCACGACGTGCAGGCCGAAGAGCGGCGTGAACGAGGCAAAGACGCCGGCAGCGAAGCCGATGGCAATGCGGTGCGGCGTATCGGGCAGCCGCCGGACGCGGTGGCCGAGATACTCGATGCTGCGCCGCCAGCCGCCGCGCGGCGCGACGAACTCGCGCAGGCGCGTGCCGAGTGGAGGCCGGTCGCGGCGCTTGAAGACCACCGCCGGATCAGGCCTTCCGGGCGCCGGTCTTCTGCGCCGGGGTCTGTCGGAAGCGGCGCACCTGTGCCACGTCCGAATCCGCGTCGATCGCGGTCAGCACGTGGGTGAGGTGCTCCATGTCGCGCACCTCCATGTTGATGACCATCCGGTAGAAGTCGGGCTTTCGATCGGTGAAGACGATATCGGTGATGTTCGCCCGCTGCTCGCCGATCAGGGTGCAGATGCGGCCGAGCACGCCCGCGTCGTTCGCCATCGTCACTTCCGCGCGCACCTCGTGGTCGGCGCGCGCCTGGCCCTCGGCCCAGCGCAGGTCGATCCAGCGGTCGGGGGTGTCCTCGAAGGCGCCAAGCTCGGCGCAGTCGATGGCGTGGATCATCACCCCCTTGCCGCGCACCGCAATGCCGACGATGCGCTCGCCCGGGATCGGGTTGCAGCAGGGGGCTGGCCGCGCCACCTGGCCGGAATCGAGGCCGATGACGACCGGGGCGGTCCTGTCGGCGGACCGCGGCAGCGCCGCGTCGCGCAGCAGCTCGGGATAGAGCGCCGCCACCAGCTCCTTGCCGGTCAGTTCGGCGGCGCCGAGCCGGGCCAGAACGTCCTCGGCCTCGTCGAGGCCGAGACGTCGCGCGGCGGTTTCGAGCGCCTTGTCGGTCGGCTTCTTGCCGACGCGCTCCAGGGCGACGCGGGCGATCTCGCGGCCGAGCCGGACCTGGGTGGCGCGCTGCTCGCCGCGAAGCGAGCGGCGGATCGCGGCCTTGGCGCGGCCGGTGACGACCATGTCCTCCCACGACGGCTGCGGTCGCTGCCCCTCGGCGCGGATGATGGTGACGCTCTGGCCGTTCCTGAGCTTGGTCCAGAGCGGCACCCGCTGGCCGTCGAGCTTGGCGCCGACGCAGCTGTCGCCGATGCGGGTGTGGATCGCATAGGCGAAGTCGATCGGCGTGGCGCCCCGCGGCAACTTCACCACCTCGCCCTTGGGGGTGAAGCAGAACACCTGGTCGGTGAACATCTCGAGCTTGACGTGCTCGAGGAAATCCTCGGAGTCCTCGCCATCGTCGAAGCGCTCGGTGATCGAGCGGAGCCAGCGGAACGGGTCGACGGCGAACGGGTTCTCGAAGCGCTCGCCGTCCTTGTACGACCAGTGCGCGGCCACGCCGGTCTCGGCGACCGCGTGCATCTCGGCGGTGCGGATCTGCACCTCGACGCGCTTGCCGTCGCGGCCGGAGACGGTGGTGTGGATCGAGCGGTAGCCGTTGGATTTCGGCTGGCTGATGTAGTCCTTGAAGCGGCCGGGCACCGCGCGCCAGCGCTGGTGCACGGCGCCGAGCGCGGTGTAGACGTCGCCGACCGAGCGGGTGACGATGCGAAAACCGTAGATGTCGGAGAGGCGCGAGAAGGTCTCCTTCTTCTCCTCCATCTTGCGCCAGATCGCGTAGGGCTTCTTCTCGCGTCCGAAGACCTCGGCCTTGACGCCGGCCTGGGCGAGGACGGTGCGGATGTCCTCGGTGATCTTCGGGATTACGTCGCCCGACTCGCGGCGCAGCTTCACGAAGCGGCGGATGATCGACTTGCGCGCCTCGGGGTTCAGCACGCTGAACGAGATGTCCTCCAGCTCGTCGCGCATCCACTGCATGCCCATCCGGCCGGCCAGCGGCGCGAAGATGTCCATGGTCTCGCGCGCCTTGCGCCCCTGCTTCTCGACCCGGAGATGCTTGATCGTGCGCATGTTGTGCAGCCGGTCGGCCAGCTTGACCAGCAGCACGCGCAGGTCCTTCGACATGGCCATCAGCAGCTTGCGGAAGTTTTCCGCCTGGGCATTGCCGGAGGAGGACAGCTCGAGGTTGGTGAGCTTGGTCACGCCGTCGACGAGTTGGGCGATCTCGTCGCCGAAGCGCAGCGCGATCTCGGAATAGGTGGAGAGCGTGTCCTCGATCGTGTCGTGCAGCAGCGCGGTGACGATGGTGGCGTCGTCGAGCTTCATCTCGGCGAGCAGCATGGCGACGGCGACCGGATGCATGAAATACGGCTCGCCCGACGAGCGGAACTGGCCCTGGTGCATCTTCCGGCCGTATTCGTAGGCGGCCTCGATCAGGCCGCTGTCCGAGCGCGGGTTGTAGGAGCGCACCAGCTCGGTCAGCGTCGCGACCGGGATCACTCCGTCGGGCCCCGGTTTCGCCCGGAGGGCAGGGGCTTCGAGGGCAATTTCCCGGTTCATCGTGCTGTCGTTCCCTGTCGCGTGCAGCGTCCGCTTTCGGACAGTAGAGGCGCAGGCCGTAGGGAAATCAAGCGGGGGCGGCGAACGTGCGCGGAGCGGCGGAGGGCGGCGACCGGCGTTCGGCCGACCGGCGCTCGCCCGGCTCCGTCGAGGTATCGCCGGCGAACGGCAGGGTGACGGTGAAGGTCGCGCCCTGGCCGACGGCGCTCTCGACCCGGATCGTCCCGCCCATCAGTTCGACCAGCGCGGCGGTGATCGCGAGCCCGAGACCGGCGCCGCCGACGCGCCGGGTCGGGGAGCCGTCGACCTGCACGAACCGCTCGAAGATGCGTTGGTGGTTGGCCGGGTCGATCCCGATGCCGGTGTCGGCGATGACGAGCGCCAGCCCGTCGGGCTCGCCATGCAGGCTGACGTCGATGTGGCCGTAGTCGGTGAACTTCGCGGCGTTGCCGAGCAGGTTGGTGGCGATCTGCCGGAAGGCGTGCGAGTCGCCGAGGATCGGCCGGCGTGCATCGGGCGCGATGTCGAGGGTCAGCGCGATCCCCTTGCGGGAGATGTCCGGGGTGGCGAGCCGCACCGTCTCCTCCAGCACGCGCGCGGCGTCGAAGGGGGTGCTGGCGAGGTGGATCGTGCCGGTCTCGATCCTGGCGATGTCGAGCAGGCTGTTCACCATGTGCAGCTGCGCGTGGGCCGATGCCAGCAGGAGGTCGACCATCTCGCGCGATTCCGCGTCGAGGTCGTGCATCTGCAGCAGCTGGGCGAGGCCGATGATGCCGCCGAGCGGCGTCCGCAGCTCGTGGCTGACATTCGACAGGAACTCGGTCTTGGCTGCGTCCGCAGCGCGGGCGCGCGCGACGGCCGCCTCGAGACTCCGTGCCGAGCGGACCAGCTCGCGGATGACGACGACCGCGGCGAGCCCGAGCGCGATCACCAGCGCGCCGAGCGGCAGCAGGAACGCGAGAAGCACCGCGTGGCCGGGTTCCGGCGGAAACCAGGTGAGCCACGCCACCGGCGCGCCGTCGACGCCGGGCAGGGGCTCGCCGTCCTGACCGGCAGAGGGAGCCACGGTGGAGAGCGCGAGGCCCTGCAGGACGTGGAACCGGCCGATGTCGTCGAGCAGCGTCGTGTCGACGCGATGGCCGAACACCAGCCGCGTCAGGTTGGCATCGGTGGATCCCGCCGGCAGGGCGGTGGTCTGTGGCACGACGCGAGCGACGGTAAACAGCCAGGCGGCACCGTCGCTGCGGGCAAAGACGGTCGCGACGTCGCGGCCGTCAATCGGTGTGCCGTCGAGGCTGGCACTGACCGTGGCGAGCAGGTCAGGCGCAATGACGGCGGAAGCGGGTTGACCGGCGCCGTCGGGACCGAAGCTGAGCGGTGGTGCGCCGGGCCGGACGACCACGGCCATCTGGAAGGTGCCGAGGCCGATCGAGGCGCCGATGTTGCGCTCTATCCAGTCGAGGTCGCCGGCCGTCATACGGTCGAACGCGTCGTCCCAGACCGCATAGTCGAGCGCGGAGGTCCGCGCCGCATTCGCAAAGGACTGCAGGCTGGCCGACACGGAGGCGCCGAGCGTGTCTCGCAGCGTCTTGTCCTGCGAGCGGGCGATCCACCACGCTGCCCCGAGCGAGGCTGCAACCAGCAGGATTCCGATGGCGAGGGCGACGCTGACATGGCGGGAAAACCGCGCCGAGAACTGAGCCCCGCGATTCTCCGCGTCCGGCACTCGAGCCTCCGTCAGAACACCAGCTTCTCAACCTGAAGTAGAGACGGATTGTAAAGATAGTCCATATGCCCATCGGTATCCGCGCACAACTGCGTGCGCAGATACCGCGATGAGCGATCAGTTTTCGCCCTGGGCCTCCATGAGCGCGCGCAGCAGGCGCTCCTCGGACATGTCGTCCTCCGCCGGGGCGTCGGCGACGCTGCCGGGCAGGAGCGTCATCTGATCCTCCTCCGGCTCGTCGACCTCGATCTGGCGCTGGAAGCTCTCGATGGCCGACTCGCGCAGCTGGTCCGCGGTCAGGGTTTCCTCGGCGATCTCGCGCAGCGCGACCACCGGGTTCTTGTCGTTGTCGCGGTCGATGGTGAGCGGAACGCCGGCCGCGAGCGAGCGCGCGCGGTGCGCCGCGAGCATGACGAGCTCGAAGCGGTTCGGCACCTTGTCGACGCAATCTTCAACGGTTACTCGGGCCATGCGGCTGCTCCTGAGGGACGTGTCTCGCGCGAAGGCGCGTATCTAGCTCGATGTTGACGGATTTGCAAGGGCGGCGGCCGAAGCCGCGGACTTCAGGCCACCGGACGCGCGACGGCCTATTCCGCCGCCAGCGTCCCGGAATTGTACGCGTAGGTCTCCCAGTCCGGGCGGTAATCCTCGCTCGCCTGGTTGCCCCAGACCGTCCAGCCCTTGCGGACGCCGCGGCCGAAGAGTTCGAGGTAGTCGCCCGGGCTGCACGACTCGATCAGGTCGTACTGCTCGTCGGGCTTGCGCGAGTGCTCGCGCTTGCGGGTGGCGATGACGTTCACCTGCCGGCGGCCGGGGGGCAGGGTGCGGGCGTTCCGGCCGCGCGTTCCGAAGAGGATAATCTCGGTGACGTTGCGGAAGTAGAAGCCGACGCCGCGGCCGTCGGAGCCGCCGTCCTTGCGGACCTTGTGCCAGATCAGGTTGGACTTGTACTGGAACCCCCAGGCGCGCAGCACCTCCAGCCCCTCGGGCAGCAGCGCGTTCGGCACCCAGAGATAGCAGTGCGCCGTCGCCTCGAGATGCTCCGCGACCGGAAGGGCGCAGATTTCCTCGATGGTCAGCGTCGGGTAGCGGCTGAGCCGGCGATGCTCCGGCGCGACCTTGCCGGTGCGGTTGACGAACCGCCACGGCGGATCCGCCAGGACGGTCGCAAACCGGCGCGCGCCGAGGAATTGTCTCAGGTCTTGGGCCGGATCATGCGTCATCATCTACATCTAGCGAACCGCGCGAGAGTCGCACAATCAGAACATTGCAGGAACCTGCGCGGGCCGCAAGCGCCGCGGTGTCGGATCACGGGCAACGCACGCCGGGACGCAGGCGCACGTTCGGAAATTTCTCCAGAAGAATCAGAAGGAAGGCGCGGATCTCTCACGCGAGGTCCGCGCCGTCCGGGGCTTGTCAGCCGATCACGTCGGCGACCTTGATCTTGCGGCCCTCGGCGACCGAGCGCACCGCCGCCTCGGCGAGCGCCAGCGCCTTCAGCCCGTCCTCGCCGGTCGGCGCGATGGCACCGCCGTCGGTGACGCCGGCGACGAAGGTGGCGATCTCGGCGGCATAGGCCGAGGTGTAGCGGGTCATGAAGAAGTCGAGCAGCGGCGGCCGGGTGAAGCCCGCGCCATTGGCGATCTCAATCGACACGTCGCGCTGGTTCTCCGCGGCGACCATGCCCTTCGAGCCCAGCACCTCGATGCGCTGGTCATAGCCATAGGTGGCCCGGCGCGAGTTGGTGATGACCGCCTGCCTGCCCGAGGGGGTCTCAAGCAGGACGTTGGCCGAGTTGAAGTCGCCGGCCTTGCCGATCGCGGAGTCGACCAGATTGGAGGCGAAGGCCGCGACCACCGTCGGCTCCTCGCCGAGCAGCCAGCGCGCCATGTCGAAATCGTGGATCGTCATGTCGCGGAAGATGCCGCCGGAGCGCTTGATGTAGTCGACCGGCGGGGCGCCCGGGTCGCGCGAGACGATCGTCACCATCTCGACGTCGCCGACCGCGCCGTCTTCGATCGCCTTCCTCACCGCGCGGAAGTGCGGGTCGAAGCGGCGGTTGAAGCCGACCATGAGCTTCGCGCCGGTCTCCCCGACCACCGCGAGGCACGACTTCACCCGGGCCACGTCGAGGTCGATCGGCTTTTCGCAGAAGATCGCCTTGCCGGCGCGGGCGAAGCGTTCGATCAGGTCGGCGTGGGTGTCGGTGGGCGTGCAGATCACCACCGCGTCCACGTCCGAGGCCGCCTCGATCGCGTCGATCGTGCGGACCTCGGCGCCGGCCTGCGCGGCAAGCGCCTCGGCGGCGGGCGCCATGGCGTCGGCCACGGCGACGATGCGGGCGCCGGGGTTGGCGGCGATGGCTCCGGCATGTACCTTGCCGATGCGCCCGGCGCCGAGCACGGCGAAACGAACGGTCATTCTAGTCCTCATTCAGGCTGGAGGACGCGGACGCACGAGCGGCGTCCGCGGGGAGTGGGGGTCAGACCTTCTTGGTCCGCTTCTTCTGGCGATAGACGTCGAGGACCACCGCGGCGACGATGATGATGCCCTTGACGATCTCCTGATAGTAGGCGTCGATCCGCAGGAAGGTGAACCCGGAGGTCATCACCCCGAGGATCACCGTGCCGATCACCGTGCCGGTGATCCGGCCCTGGCCGCCGGTCAGCGAGGTGCCGCCGATCACGGTCGCGGCGATGGCGTCGAGTTCGTACATCATCCCCATGCCGGCCTGCGCGGTCTGGGCGCGGGCGGCGGTGACGATGCCGGCGAGGCCCGCCAGCGTGCCGGCGATGGCATAGACCTTGATGAGGTGACGGCCGACGTTGATGCCCGAGACCCGCGCCGCCTGGGGATTGGCGCCGATCGCGTAGGTGAACTTGCCGTAGCGCGTGTAGCGGAGCGCGATGTGGAAGATCAGCGCGACGACGAGGAAGATCACCACCGGCCAGACGCCGGAGCCGATCTTGGCGAAGCTCTCGGTCGGGAACGAGATCGGCTGGCCCTTGGTGTACCACTTGGCGATGCCGCGCGCCGTCACCATCATGCCGAGGGTGGCGATGAATGGCGGAATGCCGGTCCAGGCGATCAGGCTGCCGTTTATCAGCCCGGCGAGCAGGCCGATGCCGAGGCCGACCGCCACCGGGATGAGCACCGGCAGGTCGGTCAGCGCCGGATAGACCGCGCGGGCATAGGTCGAGACCTGGGCAAAGCTCATCGCGATCATCGCGGTCATCGCGACGACCGAGCCGGACGACAGGTCGATGCCGCCGGTGATGATGACCTGGGTCACGCCGACGGCGATGATGCCGATGACGCTCACCTGCAGGATCATGATGGTGAGCCGCTGCGGGTTGGCGAGGAAGCTCTGGCCCTGGAAGATCCAGCCGAGGATCTCGAAGACCGCGGCGACGACCACGAGGATCGTCAGGATGCTCACTTCGGGAGGGACGCGCCGGGCCTTCTTCTCGGGTGGCGCGAAGCTCGCGGTATCGGTGTTCTGCGTTGCCATTTCCGTTTCCCCCTTGCAGGCCTCAGCGGGCCGCGAGTTCCATGATCTTGACCTGGTTCGCCTCGGCGCGGTCGAGGATGCCGGTCTGGTGGCCCTCGTGCATGACGAGGATGCGGTCGGACATGCCGAGCACTTCGGGCAGCTCGGACGAGATCATCACCACCGCGACGCCTTCGCCGGCGAGGCGCGAGATCAGCCGGTGGATCTCGGCCTTGGCGCCCACGTCGATGCCGCGGGTCGGCTCGTCGAGGATGAGGATCTTTGGCCGGGTGAGCAGCCAGCGGGCAATGAGCACCTTCTGCTGGTTGCCGCCCGAGAGGTTCTCGATGCGCTCGTGGAGCGTCGGCGTCTTGATGCGGAGCGCCGCCTTCATCTCGTCGCAGCGCTTGTTGACGCCGGCCTGGTCGACGAAGCCCATCTTGACGTGGCTGTCCTGCAGCACCGCCATCTGCATGTTCTCGAGCACTTCGAGGATCAGGAAGCAGCCGGTGTCCTTGCGGTCCTCGGTGAGGAACGCCATGCCGTGCCGCATGGCATCGACCGGCGACTTGATCGACACCTCCTGCCCGCGGATCGAGATCGTGCCGGAGGCGGCGGGCGTGACGCCGAACAGCGCCTCGGCGACGTTGGAGCGACCGGAGCCGACGAGGCCGGCGAAGCCGAGGATCTCGCCCGCCCGCACGGTGAAGTTCATGCCCTCGAAGACGCCGGGCAGCGACAGGTTCCGGACCTCGAGCACCGTCTCGCCGATCGGCACGGTCTCCTTCGGGAACATGTTGGTGATCTCGCGGCCGACCATCATGCGGATGATGTCGTCGCGGGTCACGTTGGCCGAGGCGTGAGTGCCGATGTACTTGCCGTCGCGGAACACCGAGAACTCGTCGGCGATCTCGAACAGCTCGTTCATCTTGTGGGTGATGTAGACGATGCCGATGCCCTGCTCGCGCAGGCCGCGGATGATGTCGAAGAGGTGCGCCACCTCGGTCTCGGTCAGCGCGCTGGTCGGCTCATCCATGATGAGCACGTCGGAATCGTAGCTCACCGCCTTGGCGATCTCGACCATCTGGCGGGCGGCGACGGTCAGGGTGCGGACCTCGACATCGGGGTCGATGCGGATCTTCAGGCGGTCGAACAGCTCCTGGGTCATCCGGCTCATCTTCGCGTGGTCGATGAGGCCGAACGCGCCCTTGGGCTCGCGGCGGATCCAGATGTTCTCGGCCACCGTCATGAACGGCATCAGGTTCAGCTCCTGATGGATCATGGCGATGCCCTGCTCGAGGGCGTCGAGCGGGCCGCGCAGCGTCACCTCCTGCCCCCGCAGGCGCACGGTGCCGCGATCGGGCGTATAGATGCCGGCGATGATCTTCATCAGCGTCGACTTGCCGGCGCCGTTCTCGCCCATCAGCGCGTGGACGGTTCCCGCGCGGATCCGAAGCTGCACGTCGTCGAGCGCGACCACGCCGGGGAACTCCTTGCGAACCCCCTCGACGGCCAGCACTTCCTCGCCCATCTGCTGCTTGTGGCGGTGGATCGCCGCAGCGAGCTTCGCATTGCCCTGCATGTTCCCTCCCATGACGTCGCCGCTGCCTGCGGGACGCACGGGCCGGGGCCCGTGCGTCGTCTGACTTATTTCGGCAGGTAGTTCTTGTAGTTGTCCTTCGTGACCAGCTCGAAGGGCACGTAGTTCTCGCGCTCGACCTTCTCGCCGCTGATGAGCGAGCCGATCGCGTCGATCGCGCCCTTGCCCTGGCCCGGCGCGCTCTGCAGCACGGTCACGTCCATGTCGCCCGCCGCGATCGCCTGCAGCGCGTCCGGGGTGGCGTCGACACCGGCGACGATGATCGAGTCCATCGGCACGCCGGCCGCCTTCAGCGCCTGATAGGCGCCGATCGCCATCTCGTCGTTGTTGGCGATGACGGCATCCGGCTTCACGCCCGCGGTCAGCCAGTTCGTCATCAGGTCGGCCGCCTGGGTACGCTGCCAGGTGGCAGTCTGCTCGTCGGTGATCTTGATGAAGCTGCAGTCCGTGGTGGCGAACACGTCCTTCACCGCCTGGGTGCGCAGCCGCGTCGCCTGGTTCGAGAGATCGCCGAGCAGGATCACCGCCGTCGCCTCGGTCTTGCCGGCCTCCTTCAGCAGGCGGCAGACCTCCTTGGCCTCGAGGGTGCCGGCCTCGGTCTCGTCCGAGCCGACGAAGACCTGGTTGTCGGGCAGCTGGTCGAGGTTCACCGGGCGGTTGTTCACGTAGACCACCGGGATGCCGGCGTTCTGTGCCGCGACGGTCATCGGCACGGTCGAGTCGCTGTCGACCGGGGCAATGATGATGCCCTTGACGCCGGTGGCGACGAAATTCTCGATCTGGCTCAGCTGCCGGCCGACGTCGCGCTGGGCGTCCTCGAACTGCAGCGACATGCCGGAATGTTCAGCCGCGTTGTCGCTCATCGCCTGCCGCAGCAGCGTGAGGAAGTTGTCGTCGAAGTTGGAGACGGCGACGCCGACCTCCTGCGCCGCCGCCGGCAATGCGGCGCCTGCGAGAAGCGCGGCGATGGCGAGCGAGCGGATGTGACTGCCCATTCTGGTTTCCTTCCTGGTCGCGGACGCTGCCCACGGCGGGCGGCGCCGATCGTTCCCGGCTCCGGGCCAAGCAGATTCGGCCGGGAGCGGGGCCGGGATGGTCTACCGAAGTTCGGCCGGCGGCCAGCACAAAAGTCGCGCGCGGCCGAGGCGCTCAGTTCATCGCGCGGTACTGCGCCATGTTGGCGGGCGTGACGAGCTGGAACGGGATCCAGATGTTCTGCTCGAGCGGCTTTCCCGCGGCGAGATCGACCGCGGCGGCGAGGCCGGCGACGCCCTGACCGTGGGCGTCCTGGAACACGGTCACGTCGAGTTCTCCGCGATCCATGGCGGCGAGGCCGTCCGGCGTCGCGTCGACGCCGGCGATGACGATCTTGCCGAAATCGGCGCCCACGCCCTGCAGCGCCTGGATCGCGCCGATGGCCATCTCGTCGTTGTTGGCGATCACCGCGTCGAACGGCTGGCCGGAGCTGAGCCAGTTGGTCATCACGTTCACCGCCTCGAGGCGGTCCCAGTTCGCGACCTGGGTGTCGATGATCGAGATGCCCGCGCACTCCGGACGGGCCAGCACGTCCTTGACGTCCTGGGTGCGGTCGAGGGCGGAGCGGTTGTTGAGCGGCCCCATGAGCACGAAGGCCCGCCCCTTGCCGCCGAGGAGCTTGCAGACTTCCTCGGTCTCCATGGTGCCCGACTGCTTCTCGTCCGATCCGATGAAGGCGGCGGACTTCGGCAGGGTGGCGGCGTCGGCCGGCGGGTGGTTGATGTAGACGATCGGGATGCCCGCGTCGGTCGCGGCCTTGGTCATCATCGGCGTGGCGTCGCCATCGACCGCGACGACGACGATCGCGTCGACCCCGGACGCGACGAAGTTCTCCACCTGATCGAGCTGCCGCGTGGCGTCGTTGGCGGCGTCCTCGATCTGGAGCTTGACGCCGCCGCCAAGCTCCTTGGCCTTGGCCTCGATGCCGTCGCGGACCAGCGTGAGGAACGTGCTGTCGAAGCGGGCGACGGTGACGCCGATGTTCTGGGCGCTGGCGGTCCCGGCCAGGACCAGAGCGAGCGCAGTCGCGGACAGGATGCCCTTCATGACGGATCTCCGGGGAAACGATTGGGGTGGGAGCGGCGGCGGGGCGCGTGCCCGCCGCCGGAGGGCATCAGTTCATCTTCTGGAAGTCGGCGAGGTTCGCCGGCGTCACCAGCTGGAACGGGATGAACACCTTCTGGTCGACCTTCTCGCCCTTCGCGAGGGTCAGCGCCGCGTCGAGGGCGCCCTTGCCCTGGCCGGCCGCGTCCTGGAAGACGGTGACGTCGAGATCGCCCGCCGCCATCGCCGCGAGCGCGTCCTGCGTGGCGTCGATGCCGGCGACCACCACCGACTTCATGTCGACGCCGGCGCTCTTCAGCGCCTGGATCGCACCGATCGCCATCTCGTCGTTGTTGGAGATCACCGCGTCGAACTTCACGCCCGAGGAGAGCCAGTTCGTCATCATGTCGGAGCCCTGGGTGCGCGACCAGTTGGCGGTCTGCTCCTCGACGATCTTCATGAAGTTGCAGTCCGCCGTGGCGATGACGTCGTGGATGTCCTCGGTGCGCTGCCGCGCCGCCTGGTTCGACAGCTCGCCCATGAGCACGAGGACGTTCGCGCCCTTTTCCTTGCCGGCGGCCTTGAGGAGCCTGCACACCTCGGTGGCTTCGAGCGTGCCCAATTCCTTTTCATCCGAGGCGACGAACGCCTGGTTGTCCGGCAGGTCGGCGAGGTTCGCCGGCTGGCGGTTGACGAAGACGAGCGGAATCTTGGCGTCCTTGGCCGCCTGGGTCATCGCGACGGTGGCGTCGGTGTCGACCGGGTTGACGATGATCGCATCGACGCCGGCGGCGACGAAGTTCTGGATCTGGTTCAGCTGCTTGCCGACGTCGTTCTGGGCATCCTCGATCTGCAGCTTCACGCCGGGGACGGTCTTGGCATAATCCTGCATGCCGTTGCGCAGCACGGTGAGGAAGTTGTCGTCGAAAACGGCCATCGAGACGCCGACGTTGGCGGCCAGCGCGCCCTGCGCCAGCACGGTCGAGAGCGCGATGCCCGCGAGCAGTTTCCGCATGGTCTTTGTTCCTCCACTGCGGGCGTCCGGGTGCGCCCTTTGATCTCCCGGAGACTCCGGGTCTCTCGCCCGGTCACTCCTTCCGCAGGCCAGCCATGGAACGCTGCGCCGGCTGCTGCGGAATTTCAGAATATTTATTCCATTTCAGCGTCGGTCGTCAAGCACTCATTCCGGCGCCACCTGTCAGGCGGTGGCGACGCTGACGGCCTCGCCGAGCAGGGCCATGCTGGTGGCGATCGCGGGCTTGGGGTCCTCGAGCGCGTGGATCGTCCGCGAGAACGACTCGAAGGAGAGGTATCCGGCATAGCCGGCGCGGCGAAGCTCCCGGATCTGCGGGACATTTCCCAGCCGGTCCCGCTCGGTGACGAGGCCCCGGTCGCGGTCGCGCATGGCATCGACCGCGATGCCGGCATCGTCGACACCGGAGATGTGGACAAGGCCGGTCAGCTCCGGGAACATCCGCGTCTCGCCCGCGAGGTGATGGTGGAACGTGTCCTGGACCAGACGGAACGTGTCCGTTCCACCGACGGCGCGGATCGCCTCGGCAGCGGTGGATTTCAGGCGGAGCGAGCAGTCGGCGAATCCCAGCGGCTCGACCAGCCCGCGCAGGCCGCGGTCCTGGAGGATGGCCTTCAGGCCCTCGAGCGCCGCGAACAGCCGGTCGGGCCGGCTGCCGTCGTTGGTCGGCACCAGCACGAGCGCCTCCGCGCCACAGGCGGCGGCGTAGTCGGCGAGCGCCACGGCCTGATTCGCCCGTTCGGCGCGCCAGTCGTCGAACCGCTGCAGCGCGTTGATCGAGATGATCCGCACCCCGGCCGCCTCGGCAAGGCTGCGGATCCGGCTCGCCGGGGCGCCGTCGAGGATCGCGTTGCCCGGAAGATCGTTGCGGATCTCCACGGCGTCGAGCCGGAGCGCGCCGGCGAGCGCGAAGAATGCCTCGGGCGACAGTCCCGGCGTGGTCATGTGGTTGAGGGCGAAGCGGGGCGATGTGGTCGGCACGGCGTTCTCCTCCTTGGCGACGCACCCCTCTCGGTGCGACTCTCCCGGGCGGTCTGCGCCGCCCCTGAACCAAGATCACCATGTCGCGCCCCGGTTTCATAGCCCGCCGGCCGCGGGCCACCCGCCCGCAGCGGTGCGGTGGTGTGACGTTTTCTGATAGGTTCTATCATCCCGCCGATTGAGCCGCAGGGTCCCCGCGACTATCAGGTGGGGCAGGCACCGCGCGACGACGCGGCACTCGAGAGGGGAGGAAATCACCGACATGGCCTGGATCCGCGCCTGCTCCACCGACGACATCGACGAGGAGGACGTCGCCCGCTTCGACCACGCGGGCCGGACGTTCGCGATCTACCACAGCCCGGAGGGGGAGTTCTTTGCCACCGACGGGCTCTGCACCCACGAGCAGATCCATCTCGCGGACGGTCTGGTCATGGACCACGTCATCGAATGTCCGAAGCACAACGGCCGCTTCGACTATCGCACCGGCGCCGCGAAGGGCGCGCCGGTCTGCGTCAACCTCGCGACCTACAAGGTGAAGGTCGACGGCGGCGAGGTGTTCGTCGATGTCTGACGCGGACCGGCACGCGGGCATGGTCATCGTCGGCGCGGGCGAATGCGGCACCCGGGCCGCGCTCGCGCTGCGCGAGGCGGGCTACGCGGGCCCGGTGACGCTGCTCGGCGCCGAGGTCCATGTGCCGTACGAGCGGCCGCCGCTGTCCAAGGACGCGATCCTCGCCGAGGTGCCGGCGCCGAAACCGATCGGCGGCGCCGAGCGGCTGGCCGAGGCGGGCATCGCCTTCCGGCCCGGGGTCGCGGTCGAGGCGATCGACCGGGCCGGGTGGTCGCTGGCGCTGTCCGACGGCAGCCGCCTTGCGTACGACCGCCTGCTCCTCGCCACCGGCGCGCGGCCCCGCCCGCTGCCGGTGCCCGGGGCGGACGGGCCGAACGTCGCGATGCTGCGCGGGCTCGAGGACGCGGCGCGGATCCGCGCGGCGCTCGGGCCCGGGCGTCGGCTGGCGGTGATCGGCGGTGGCTTCATCGGACTGGAGCTGGCGGCCTCGGCGCGCAAGCTCGGCACCGACGTGACGCTGATCGAGGCGCTGCCGCGGCTGCTCTCACGCGGCGTGCCGGAGGAAGTGGCGGCACTCGTCGCCGCGCGGCACGCGTCCGAGGGCGTGCGGCTCATCTTCGGTGCCCGCATCCTCGGCATCACGCCCGAGGGGGTCGCGCTCGACGGCGGCATCGACGTGCCGGCCGACCTGGTGCTCGTCGGCATCGGCGCGGTGCCGGAGACGGCGCTGGCCGCGGCCGCGGGGCTCGCCGTCGATAACGGCATCGTCGTGGACGACCGGCTCGCCACGTCGGACCCGTCGATCTTCGCGGCCGGCGACTGTGCGGCGTTCCTGCATCCCGGCTATGGCCGGCGCATCCGGCTCGAGTCGTGGCGGAGCGCGCAGGAGCAGGGGACGCTTGCCGCGAAGAACATGCTCGGCGCGGGTGAGGCGGTCTCGGCGGTGCCGTGGTTCTGGTCCGACCAGTACGACCTGACGCTGCAGATCGCCGGCCTGGCCGAGGGGGCGGTCACGACGGTGCGGCGGCCGGTGGGCGAGGGTTTCGTGCTGTTCCACCTCGACCCCGACGGGCGCCTGCTCGCGGCCAGCGGCGTCGGCCCGGGCAATGTCATCGCCAAGGACATCCGCCTCGCCGAGATGCTGATCGCGCGCGGTGCCTGCCCGGACCCGGAGGCGCTGGCGACGGTGGCGAACCTGAAGAAGCTGCTCGCCGCCTGAGCCCACGATCCGGCCTTGCCGGACGCGGGCGGCGCGCCATCCTTCCTCCCGGTATGCGCAACTCGGGAGGAAGACCATGGCGACGGCGCGCTGCGACGATCACAAGCCGAACGACTCGGAGCATGTCAGCTATGCCCTGCCGCTCGGCTATCCCTCGACCGCCGTCACCTGCGACATCGTTGGTTGCGCCATGCCGGCGCGGCTCTGGCTCGACAAGGACGAGCGAAGGGCGTTCCTCGCCGGCGAGCGGCTGTTCACCATCGCGGGCGGGGTGAAGGTGCGGGTCGCCGACGACCTTTTCCCCAACTGATCCGCCTATTCCCGGCGCAGCAGCCGGTCGCTGACGAATCCCGCGGTGCGCCCGGTGCGATAGGCGAGCGCGAGGGCCGCGGGGTCATAGCGCGTCTCGACCCAGTCGCGAAAGCCGATCGGCTCGCGCGCGGCGTCCGCGGCATAGCGCGCGATCATGAAGCGCATGATCCCGGCCGGGCCACCGGCGAGATGCAGGTGTCGCCACGACAGCTCTGCCAGCGCCGCCTCGGGCGAGGCGCCCTCGTGCAGCAGCAGGTAGAGCGCGGCGGCAAAGCCCGAGCGGTCGGCGCCGGACTTGCAGTGGAAGAGGAACGGCCGCGGCAGGCGGGCGAACAGTGCGTCGAGGTCGAGGACGCACTCCCGCGTCGGAAGCTCCCGCGACGACAGCTTGAAGTCGACAAGCTCGATACCCGCCGCGCGACAGGCCTCGGCCTCGAGCAGGTACGAGCCGTATTCGGTGGCGCCGCGCAGGTTCAGGATCGCGCGGATGCCCCGTTCGGCCAGCCCGCGGATGGCGCGCGGATCGGGCTGGTTCGAGCGCCAGACGCCGGGCGCGATCTCCGATTCGTTGCGCCAGAGCGTGCGGATCAGCCCGTGGTCGAACACCAGCATGTCGATGGTCGCGTCGCGGCGGGCACGCGGGCTGTCGAGACGGCCGGTCCAGCCGTCCTTCCATCGCCGCTGCCAGCGCCGGATCGGACCCTTGGACATCGGCTCGGGCTCAGGCCGTCGCCGCCCCGACCGGATCGGAGGTGACGCGGCAGGGCGCGGTCAGATCGCCGAGCCGTTGCCGCTGCCGACCGTCGGCGTCGAAGTTTGCGGTATCGAGCCACGTCGCCCAGGCCGGGCGCAGGCAGCGCCAGTCGCCGTCCGTCATGGCGAACCAGGCGGTATCGCGGTTCCTGCCCTTGACCACCGTCGCCTGCCGGAAGACCCCCTCGAACGAGAAGCCGAACCGCTCTGCGGCGCGCCGGCTCGGGCGGTTCAGCGCGTCGCACTTCCACTCGAACCGGCGATAGCCGGCGCGGAACGCCCAGTCGGCGAGCAGGAAGATCGCCTCGCTTGCCGCGCGGGTGCGTTGCAGCCGCGGCGCGAGGCAGATGTGCCCGACCTCGATCGAGCCGGAGGCGGGGGTGACGCGCAGGTAGCTCATCACGCCGCCCGGCTGGCCCGTCGCCGGATCGACCACGGCGAAGAACAGCGGATCGGCCGAGCCCGAGACCGACCCGACCCATGCGGCATAGGCGGCCTCGTCGGCGAACGGGCCGTAGGGCAGGTAGTCCCAGATCGCTTCACTCTCGGCGTTGGCCGCGAACAGCGCGGGGGCGTGGGCGGGCGTGAGCGGTTCCAGCCGGACGAATGCGCCATCGAGCCGCAGCCCCTCGGGGGCGGGCGGCGGCGTCCAGTCTGGCAATGGCTCTCCGAACTCGGGCATCTCGGGGGCTCCTCCGGAGCGTCGTCCCGCCTTCGCACGCGACCCGCGCGTGCGCAAGTCGTGCGCGCAAGCCGGGCGCGAGACTTACGCTCCAGTTGAGCGCGGTGCCCCGGCGCGGACATGCAGGGCGCGGGGAGACCCGCCCGTGGACGTGCGGCTTCGCCGGCGGTAGCGCGGATGGCGCCGGCACTCCCGCGGCTGGTGTTCCGCTCGGCGGCGCCGGCGACTGGTGTGCTCAGCCGAGCGAGAACCCGTCCGGGTAGTCGTGCTTGCCGTCGAAGTCGGCCTTGCCGAGCGGCACGCCCACCTGCTTCAGCGCGACATGCGCCATCGCGTGGTGGAAATAGAGGTTCGGGAGGCCGAATTCGTGCAGATACGCCTCGCCGGTCAGATCCAGCACGGCAAAGCCCGCCTGCTCGCGCACGGGGCGGGTCTCGGCGCCGTCGAAGGCCGCGGGGTCGAGGGCGCGCAGGAGGGCGCGGGTCGCCTCGATGCGTTCGATGAGGCCGCCGGCGTCGAGCGGGGCACGCACCTCGGGCACGCGCTCGCCGGCCAGCGGATAGGCGATGCGCAGGGTGAACTGCACCGCGGTCGCGACCTGCCGCACGACCGGCAGCATCCGCGCCTCCGGCCGCTGGTCGAGGCCGGCGGCATAGCCGGCGCCAAGCGCCGTCTCGGCCTGACGCAGCGTCGCCTCGAGCCGGTCGAGGACGCCAAGGAACACCGGCACCGTCGCCCGCCAGAGCGGCGGCGCCGCGAGATCACAGGTCTGCATGTGCACCCCCTCCCGTGCCGCGAGCCGGAAGGATTTGCACGGGCGGCGCCCCTGCACAAGCCGGCCGTCAGCCGCGCGGGGTGCAGACGGTCGATCGGGTGAGGAAACGCCGCTCGCGGCCGTTGTCGAGCGAGAACATGCCGCCGCGGCCCGGCACCACGTCGAGGATCAGGTCGGTGTGCTTCCAAGTCTCGAACTGGGCTGCGCCGATATAGACGGGCGTGTCCGCGCCGATGGTGCCGAGCAGCACGTCGTGGTCGCCGACGAGGAACTCGGCTCGCGGGTAGCACATCGGCGAGGATCCGTCGCAGCAGCCCCCGGACTGGTGGATCATCACCGGCCCGTGGTCGGCGATGATCTCGGCGAGCAGGACAAGCGCCTCCGGTGTGGCGCTCACCTTTCCGGAGGCGTCGCGGACCATGGCTCAGCCCGCGATGTCGAGCACGATGCGGCCGTCGATCTGGCCCTTGTGCATCTTCTCGAAGACCGAGTTGATGTCCTCGAGCCTGGCCTTGGCGATCGTCGCCTTGACCTTGCCCTGAGCGGCGAAGTCGATCGACTCCTGCAGGTCGAGGCGGGTGCCGACGATCGAGCCGCGCACGGTGATGCCGTTCAGCACCATGCCGAAGATGTCGAGCGGGAAGTCGCCCGGCGGCAGCCCGTTCAGCGCCACGGTGCCGCCCCGGCCAACCATGCCGATCGCCTGGCTGAAGGCCGCGCGGCTGACCGCCGTCACGAGGACGCCCTGCGCCCCGCCGTCGGTCTCGCGCTTGATGACCGTGGCCGGGTCCTCGTTCATCGCGTTGACGGTCAGGCTGGCGCCGAGCTTCTTCGCCAGCTCGAGCTTCTTGTCGTCGATGTCGACGGCGGCGACGTTGAGGCCCATGGCCTTGGCGTACTGGACCGCCATGTGGCCGAGGCCGCCGATGCCGGAGATCACCACCCAGTCGCCGGGCTTGGTGTCCGTCACCTTCAGGCCCTTGTAGACGGTGACGCCGGCGCAGAGGATCGGTGCCATCTCGGCAAAGTCGGCGTTCGCCGGCAGATGCCCGACGAAATTCGGATCCGCCACCACATAGTCGGCAAAGCCGCCGTTGACCGAATAGCCGGTGTTCTGCTGCTCGGTGCAGAGGGTTTCCCAGCCGCCGAGGCAGTGCTTGCAGTGGCCGCAGGCGGTGTAGAGCCACGGCACGCCGACGCGGTCGCCTTCCTTCACGTGGCGCACGCCCTTGCCGACGGCGGAGACGAAGCCGACGCCCTCGTGGCCGGGGATGAACGGCGGGTTCGGCTTGACCGGCCAGTCGCCTTCCGCGGCGTGCAGATCGGTGTGGCAGACGCCGGACGCCTGGATCCTGACCTGGATCATGCCCTCGCCGGGCTCGGGGATCGGCACCTCGTCGATCGAGAGCGGCTTGCCGAACTCACGGACGACGGCGGCCTTCATGGTCTTGGCCATGGGTTTTCCTCCTGGTTTTGCTCTGGGTCCCGGGTCGCGCGGGCAGGCGCTCGCGCGTCCCGCGCGGATGCGCCGGCTCGCCGCCTCCGCCACGTCGGGAGCGCCTGTGCAGAAAGGCGCGCCCGGTGGGTGAATCGCCCACCCACCGGACTGGCAGGGCGGGCGGCGCGCCCGACCCTTGGTGAAGCGGCTGGCGCTCTTAGAAGAACCCGAGCTTCTTCGGGTTGTAGCTGACCAGCATGTTCTTGGTCTGCTGGTAGTGGTCGAGCATCATCTTGTGGTTTTCGCGCCCGATGCCCGACTGCTTGTAGCCGCCGAAGGCCGCGTGCGCCGGATAGGCGTGGTAGCAGTTGGTCCACACCCGGCCCGCCTGGATGCCGCGGCCGAAGCGGTAGGCGCGGTTCATGTCGCGGGTCCACACACCGGCGCCGAGGCCGTAGAGCGTGTCGTTGGCGATCGCGAGAGCTTCCGCGTCATCCTTGAAGGTGGTGACGGAGACGACCGGGCCGAAGATCTCCTCCTGGAAGATCCGCATCTTGTTGTGGCCCTTGAACACCGTCGGCTTCACGTAATAGCCGTTGGCGAGGTCGCCGGTCATCGCCGCCTTCTCGCCGCCGATCAGGCACTCCGCGCCTTCCTGCTTGCCGATGTCGATGTAGGCGAGGATCTTCTCGAACTGCTCGCCCGACGCCTGCGCGCCGATCATCGTCGCCGGGTCGAACGGGTCGTCCTGCACGATGGCGGCCACCCGCTTCAGCGCCCGCTCCATGAAGCGGTCGTAGATTCTTTCGTGGATGAGGGCGCGAGACGGGCAGGTGCAGACCTCGCCCTGGTTGAGCGCGAACATCACGAAGCCTTCGATCGCCTTGTCGAAGAAGTCGTCGTCCTCGGCGGTGACATCCTCGAAGAAGATGTTCGGAGACTTTCCGCCCAGTTCCAGCGTCACCGGGATGAGCGACTGGCTGGCGTACTGCATGATGAGCCGTCCGGTCGTCGTCTCGCCGGTGAAGGCGATCTTGGCGATGCGGTTGGACGACGCCAGCGGCTTGCCAGCCTCGAGGCCGAAGCCGTTGACGATGTTGATCACGCCCGCGGGCAGCAGGTCGGCGATCAGGTCGACGACGACGAGGATCGAGGCGGGGGTCTGCTCGGCGGGCTTCAGCACCACGCAGTTGCCGGCGGCAAGGGCGGGCGCGAGCTTCCAGACCGCCATCAGGATCGGGAAGTTCCACGGGATGATCTGGCCGACGACGCCGAGCGGCTCGTGGAAGTGGTAGGCGACGGTGTCGTGGTCGATCTCCGACATCGAGCCTTCCTGCGCCCGGATCGCCCCGGCGAAGTAGCGGAAATGGTCGATGGCGAGCGGAATGTCGGCGGCGGTCGTCTCGCGGATCGGCTTGCCGTTGTCCCAGGTCTCGGCGCGGGCGATCGTCTCGAGGTTCGCCTCCATGCGGTCGGCGATCTTGTTCAGGATCTGCGCGCGCTCGGCCGGGCTGGTGCGGCCCCAGGCGTCCTTGGCGGCATGGGCGGCGTCGAGCGCGGCCTCGATGTCGTCGGCGTTGGACCGGGCGACCTCGCAGAGGACCTGCCCGTTCACCGGCGAGCGGTTGTCGAAATACTGCCCCGACCTGGGCTCGACGAACTGGCCACCGATGAAGTTGCCGTAGCGGGTCTTGAAGGGCGACTTTGCGGCGCTGAGAAATGCGATCTTGTTCATTCTGTTTTTTCCTCCTCCCGGGTGTCGGGGGCGTCCGCGGCGCGGCGCCTTGGGAGAAGGTGGCAGGGTCTGGCGGAAGAATCAGCCCGGGTCCGAAGGTCTGCTGTTCCGATGTGTCGCACCCGTGCGACACATCGGAAGGAAGTTGCGCGTCAGTTCGCCCGCGCCGGCCGGGCAGCCGGATCGCGCTTCAGCTTGCGGTGCAGGGTGGCGCGGCTGATGCCGAGCGCGGCGGCGGCGGCGGAGACGTTGCCGTTGGCGCGTGCCAGCGCCCGCGCCAGCACGGCGCGCTCGGCGTGGTCGAGGCTCTCGCACGGACGCTCCGCCTCGAGCAGGTCGCGGGCGGGCAGGGGGCGGCCCAGGCGGTCGGCGGTGAGCCCGAGCGTCTGGCGCGCGGCGCGGGTGGCGCCGACCACCAGGTCGTCGCGGTCGACGGCGAGCAGCCCGCCGTTTTCGGTCAGCACGATGCGCGCATCGGGGAAGGCCCGGCGGAACACCTCGGCCTCGATCCGGCGGGCGGCGTCGGCGAGGGCGAGGCGGATCAGGTCGACGAAACCGTCCGTCACGTCGGCGCGGCACGACGAGACGTCGAGCACGCCGGCAAGCTTGGCGTCCGGGCACCAGATCGGCGCGGCGGAGCAGGAGAGCGAGGCGTTCTTTGCGAGGAAATGCTGGTCGCGGTGGATGGTGAGCAGGCGATGCTCGATCAGGCACGTGCCGATGCCGTTCGTCCCCTGTGCCCCCTCGTCCCAGACCGCGCCGGTCCAGAGACCCCAGCCGCGGAACACCGGGTCGTCGACGGCGGCGCCGCGGCGATCGACCGGCACGCCATTGCGATCGGCCAGCAGCACGCAACAGCCGCTGCCGCCGACGGCCTGATACAGCCGGTCGAGCGCCGGTCGTGCCGCTTCCAGCAGCGGTCCCATTGCGTCGCGGTGGTGCCGCAGCTCCGAGTCGCCGAGCTGTTGCGGCGAGGTCGTCGCGGCGGGGTCGAGCTTGTGGTGCTCGGACGAGCGACGCCAGGACGCGGCGAGCGCCGAGCGGGCAGGGGCGTTGGTAGCGAGGCTCGCCTCGACCCGGGCGACGTGGGCGGCCGTGGGCCGTGCGGTGGGTCGGGCCATTGTCTCCTCCGGTTATACCGATACGCCCCTTTGGCCAGGGGTCTGCGGCCCCCCACTGTCCTTGCCAGCGACACGCCGGTCAACTGGCGATAGGTCGCGCCCCCACCGGCCCGTGAGGGCGAATGGATCGATCTATCGAGGGGGCGGTGCGGCAAGTCTCACTTGATCGTGATACGTGGATGGATGTATATGTTAAGTAATCCTGCCGTGTGCGGGCTGCTGGAGTTGGGTTTGTCATCCAGCATTCGGCTTGTTCTCTTTCGCCACGGCGAAGCTCGATCGGTGAGGCGATCCGGGCCGGCACCTTTGGGAAGGGTGCCGATTTGACAGGGTGCCGCGGGGGCGGTGTGTGGGGACGGGGAACGGTGATGTTCAGCGAAGACGACGGTGCGGGTGGCGCGCCGGTATCCGATCCTGTGATCGGACGGAACCTGCTGGTCGGGGAAAGCGGATTCGACATGATGCCCGAGTGGGTCTGTATCGAGACCTGGTCCACGGCGTCCGACGCGAAGGAGCGCGCCCGGCGGCGCCGCCGCCAGCCGCCGGCGCATCGCTGCCGCGGCTAGCGCCTAGCGACTCGTGGCGGGCCGGCGCAAGGCGGCCCGCACGTCGGCGATCCGCAGGGCGCCGAAGCCGAGTGCGGCCGCCGCGTAGACGCCGGCGCCGATCAGCACGAGCGCCGCGAGCGCCGCGTACTGCAGCGTCCGATGCGCGAGGGCGTCACCGAGCAGATGTGCGGCGAGCATGAGGGCGGCGCCCATCGCCACGCAGGCGAGCACGATCCGGGGCACGGCACGGAGCAGGCGTGCGTCCGGCGCCGCGGCGGTCCCCATCGCGCGGGTGCCCCACCAGAGTTGCAGCAGCATGGTCCAGCCGGCGACGGTGGTGCCGAGCGCCGCGGCGATGAAGCCGATCACCGGCGCCAGGCCGATCGCCACGACGGCGTTCACGATCATCGCGTGGACCGCGAAGACGAACGGCGACCGGGTGTCCTCGCGCGCGTAGTAGAGCGGCGAAATCACCTTCTGCATCACGAACGCCGGCAGGCCCGCGCCGTAGACCGCGACGGCGAGCGCGGTCGGCCAGGTGTCGCCGGCATCGAAGGCGCCATGCTGGAACAGCACGGCAACGATCGGCCCGGGGATCACCATCAGCGCCACCGCCGCCGGCAGCGTCAGGGCGAGCGTCAGCTCGGTCGCGCGGTTGATCGCGTCCCGCCCGCCCGATCCGTCGCCGGCCTTCAGGCGGCGGGACAGGTCGGGCAGCATGACGGTGCCGATGGCGATGCCGACGACGCCGAGCGGCAGCTGGTACAGCCGATCCGCATAGGACAGCCACGCGACCGCGCCGTCGAAGAACGAGCCGACCTGCCGGCCGACGATGAGGTTGATCTGCACCACGCCGCCGGCCAGCAGCGCCGGCACCATGATGACCGTCAGGCGCTTCATGTCGGGGGTGAGGCGCGGCCAGCGCGGCAGGATCGGCATCCCCATCCGGGCGCAGCCCCACCAGACCAGCGCCAGCTGGGCAACACCCGCCACCGGCACTGACCAGATCTGCCAGAGGCCGATGTCGCCGCCCGACCACCAGCCCCAGACGAGAAACGCGATCATCACCACGTTCATCACGATCGGTGCCGCCGCGGCGAGCGCGAAGCGGCCGAGCGAGTTCATCACGCCCGAGAGCAGCGCGGTCAGCGAGATGAGCAGGATATAGGGAAACGCGATGCGCCCGTGCTCGACGGCGAGCACGAAGCGCTCGTCGCCGTGAAAGCCGGAGGCCATCGCGTAGACGAACCACGGCATCAGCGCGATACCGAGCACCACCAGCACGATGAGGACAAAGCCGAGGCCGGACAGCGCGTCCCGCGCAAAGCCCTCGGGATCGTCGTTCGCCTCGACCTTCTTCGCGAACATCGGCACGAACGCGAGATTGAACGCCCCCTCGGCGAAGAACCGGCGGAACATGTTGGGCATGGTGAAGGCGATCAGGAACGCCTGCGCCACCGGGCCCGTGCCGAGGAAGCTCGCCATCAGGATGTCGCGCAGCAGGCCGAGGACGCGGCTCGCCATCGTCCATCCGCCGACCGCGAGGAAGGCGGGAAGCAGCCGGATCGGCTTGTTCATTGCGTCGCTCCGCCTCGCTCCGGCACGGCCGCGGCAATCGCCGCGCGCAGGCGCTGTTCAAGCTGCGAGCGCTTGGAGTCGGTGTAGAGCTTCAGGCCGAACAGGTCCTTCACGTAGAACACGTCCACCGCCTGCTCGCCGTAGGTCGCGATGATCGCCGACGAGATCGAGATGCCGTTCACCGTGAGCGTGCGCGTCAGGTCGTAGAGCAGGCCGGGCCGGTCGCGGGTCTCGACCTCGATGATCGTGTAGATGTCCGAGCCGGAGTTGTCGAAGCTGATCCGGGTCGGCACCTGAAAGTCGCGCTCGCGCTTCTTGATCTTGTCCTTGTCGCGCAGGGCCTCGCGCGCCTTGATCTGCCCGGCCAGCGTGCGCTGCACCGACGAGCGCAGCCGCGTCATGCGCGCCTGCTCGTAGGGCTTGCCGCTGGCGTCCTGGATCCAGAAGGCGGCGGTGGCGACGCCGTCGGTGGTGGTATAGGTGCGCGCGTCGACCACGTTCGCCCCCGCGAGCGCCAGCGCCCCGGCAAGGCGCGCGAAGATGCCGGGGTGGTCGGACATCGCGAAGCAGACCTGCGTCGCATCGCGGCTCGCGTCGAGCTCGATCTCGATCTCGGGCCGGTCGTCCTCGAGGTCGCGGCCGAGGCGGGCAAAGATCGCATGGGTCCGCGTGTCGAATCCAAGCCAGTACGGCGCATAGTGCCGGGCGCATTCCGCCTCGATGTCGGCGGCGGTCCAGTCGCCCAGCGCCTCGCCGAGCGCGGCCTTGGCCGCCGCCTCACGCTCCGGCCGGCTTGGCGCCTGGCTGCCGCCGGTCAGCACCTCGATCGTCTCCGCGTAGAGCGTGCGGAGCAGCATGGCCTTCCAGTTGTTCCAGATGCCGGGGCCGACGCCGCGGATGTCGCAGACCGTCAGCACCGCGAGGAACTTCAGCCGCGTCGGGCTCTTGACCTGTCGGGCGAAGTCGCGGGCCGTGCGCGGGTCGGCGAGGTCGCGCTTCTGCGCCACGTCGGACATGAGCAGGTGGTGCCGCACCAGCCAGACCACCAGCTCGGTTTCCTCCGGCTCGAGGCCGAAGCGCGGGCAGAGCTTTTCGGCCACCTCGGCGCCCACCGTCGAGTGATCGCGGCCCGAGCCCTTGCCGATGTCGTGCAGCAGCAGCGCGACGTAGAGCACGCGGCGGTCGACGCCGCGCGCCATGATGTCCGAGACCACCGGCAGATCGTCGACCAGCTCCTTCCGCTCGATCGTCGAGAGCGTCGAGATCGTGCGGATCGTGTGCTCGTCCACCGTGTAGTGGTGGTACATGTTGAACTGCATCAGCGCGACGATGCGGCCGAACTCGGGGATGAACGCGCCGAGCACGCCCACCTCGTTCATCAGCCGCAGCGCCCGCTCCGGGTTCTGGTGGCCGAGCAGCAGGTCGAGGAAGATGCGGTTCGCCTCGCGGTCGTTGCGCACGCGGTCGTTGATCAAATCGAGGCTCGCGGCCACCCGCCGCAGGGCGTCGGGGTGGATCGGGATATCAGCGGCGAGGCTTTCCTCGAACAGCCGCAGGATGTTCACCGGATCCTTCGCGAACGCGCCCTCGTCGAGCAGATCGAGCCGGCCGTTCTTCAGGGTGAAGCCCGGGCCCGTCGGGTCGCGCCCGAAGGTGAAGACCGTGCGCAGCTTTTCCCCGAGGCTCGGCTTCGACTTGACATGCCGCGCCTCCAGCGCGGCGAGGAAGATGCGGGTGAGGTCGCCGACATGCTTCGCGTGGCGGAAGTAGTCGTGCATGAACCGCTCGACGCCGCGCTGCGCGCTGTCGTCGTGGTAGCCGAGCGCGGCCGCGATCTCGACCTGGGTGTCGAAGGTGAGCTGCTCCACGGGCCGGGCGGACAAGAGGTGCAGGTGGACGCGCGCGGTCCACAGGAACGCCTCCGCCTCGGCGAGGGTCGCGTACTCTTCCGCCGTGAACACGCCCGTGCGCACCAGAATCTTCGGTCGATCCGACGTGATAGAGGTACTTGCCGATCCAGTAGAGCGTCTGCAGGTCGCGCAGGCCGCCCTTGCCCTCCTTGACGTTCGGCTCGAGCAGGTAGCGCGAGCTGCCCTGGCGGTTGTGGCGGTCGGCGCGTTCCTGCAGCTTCAGCTCGACGAACTGCGGCCCGGTCTGGTCGAAAAGCTCGGACCAGAGCCGGGAGTTGAGCTTGTCGGCCAGCGCCCGGTCGCCCCAGAGATAGCGGTTCTCGAGCAGGCTGGTGCGGATGCTGACGTCGGTGCGGGCGAGGCGCAGGCAGTCGTCGGCGGTGCGCGTCGAGTGGCCGACCTTGAGGCGCAGATCCCACAGCACGTAGAGCACGCTCTCGATCAGGCTCTCGCCCCACGGCGTCTGCTTGTACGGGGTGAGGAACAGCAGGTCGATGTCGGAGAACGGCGCCATCTCGGCGCGGCCGAAGCCGCCGACCGCGATCGCGGCGATGCGCTCCGACGAGGTGGGGTTCGGCGAGACGTGCATCCGCCGGACGCCGAGGTCGAGGACGAGCCGCACCACCTGCTCGGTAAGCCAGGCATAGTCGTGGATCGCGCGGTGCGCCGCGCGCGGCGCGGCGGCGATGGCGGCGGCGATGACGGCGCGGCCTTCGGCAAGCGCCGCGCGCAGCGGTGCCACCACGGCGGCGCGGATCGCGCTGCGGCCGCCGTCGGCGAGCGCCGCGACCGCGGCGGCGTCGATGGCCGCCGCAAGCGCCGGAACGTCGATCAGGCGCCCGGGATCGTCGACGATCCCAAGCCAGGGGTCGGGCGCTGGCGCCTCGGCAGCGGCGCGCGGACGCCGGTCAGAAGCCAACGGTGTCAAACGTGCGCGCCGCCGGTTCGCGCACCACCGCGGCGCCGTTCTCGACGGCGACGATCGCGAGGTTGCGCTGGGCCCGGCCCGACGCGGTGAAGCGGAACGGGCCGTTCACCCCGGCAAAGCCCGAGGCCTGGGTCAGTCGCTCGGTCGAGAACGGGCTGCCACCCTGGCTGCGGGCCTCGGCGATCAGCGCGCCGACGGCGGCGACGCCGTCGTAGGCAAGGCCGGCCAGCTCGTGCGGGCTTTCGCCATAGGCCGCGCGATAGCGGCCGTTGAAAGCGTTGACGATGGTGGGGTCGGGCGCCGCGAAGACGCCGCCCTGCAGGCTCGGCGCCTGCATCGCCTCGGCGGAGATGTCCCAGCGCTGCATGCCGAGGAACTGGCCGCGATCCTGGTCGATGCCGTTGCTGCGCAGCCCGTCGGCGATGAACGAGAGGCCGCCGGTCGGCCCATCGGTCAGGATGATGCCGTTCGCGCCCGCGGCCAGCAGCGCCTGCGCCGCCGGGCCCGCGGCCGACTGGATGCCCGCGACGGACAGGCTGTAGGCCTCGCTCGCGGCCACGGTGGCGCCGCGCCCGGCGGCCGCTTCGCGCACTGCGTCCCGCGCCGTCTCGCCCTCGAGGCCCGAGGGATAGATCACGCCGAACGGGCCGAGGCCGTGCGCCTGGCCATAGGCGATCAGCCGGTCGGCGGTGTTCTGGAAGCTGGTGCCGAGGATGTAGACGTTCGAGCCGGCGACCGAGGGATTGTTCGAGAAGCTGAGCAGGGTCAGCCCGGCGGCGGCGGCAGGGGATGCCGCGCCGGCCGTCTCGGTGCTGAACAGCGGCCCGATGATGATCTTCGCGCCCTCGGAGACGGCCTGGCTGGCGGCCGCGGCACCGCCCGAGGTGGTGCCGGCGGTCGGATAGACCACGAGGTCGATCGTCGCGTTCTGCACGTCACCCTGCGCGAGGCGGGCGGCGTTCTCGAGGCTGCGGGCGATCTGCTCGCGCCCCTGGTCGCCGGTGCCATAGGGCAGGAGCAGCGCGACCTTGACCGGCCCGTTGACGTCGACCGAGATGCCGTCGTTGGCTGCGACCTTCGGCTGCGCGGCGCAGCCGGCCATGAGCGCGCCGGCGGCGACGACGGCGGCGGCCCGGAGCAGGGCGCGAACCGAGAAACGAGTTGACAGCATCATCCCTCACCGTGACTTTTCGGAGCGACTATTCGGGTGCGCGGCAGGCGGCGGTCGCCATGTGGTAGGATCTTGGCCGCCGGATGTAAACGAGGAATGGACAGCGATCCCATCAACCCGCCGGAGCAGGATGCCCCGGACGAGGCGGCCGTGGAGCTGGACGCCGCGCGGCCGTCTGCCGGCGGCGGGCTTGCGCCCGGCCTCTATCTGGTCGCGACGCCGATCGGCAACGCCCGCGACATCACCCTGCGCGCCCTCGACGTGCTGGCCGCGGCCGACGTGCTCGCGGCGGAGGACACCCGCACCGCGCGGCGGCTGCTGGAGATCCACGGCGTGCGGCGCGGTGGACGCGGCCTCGTCGCCTATCATGACCACAACGGCGCGACGGTGCGGCCGCGGCTGCTCGCGGCACTGGCCGAGGGGCGGAGCGTCGCGCTCGTTTCCGACGCCGGCACGCCGCTGGTGGCCGACCCCGGCTATCGCCTGGCGGCAGAGGCACGGGCGGCCGGCCACGCGGTGACGGCGGTGCCCGGCGCCTCGGCACTCCTGGCGGCGCTGTCGGTCGCCGGCCTGCCGACCGACCGTTTCCTGTTCGCGGGCTTCCTGCCGCCGAAGCAGGCGGCCCGGCGCCGGGCGCTGGCCGCGCTGGCGGCGGTGCCGGCGACGCTGGTGTTCTACGAGTCGCCGCGGCGCTCGGCGGAGTGCCTCGCCGACATGGCCGAGGTTCTCGGATCCGCCCGCGACGGCGCGCTCTGCCGCGAACTGACCAAGCGGTTCGAGGAGGTTCGGCGCGGGACACTCGGCGCGCTCGCCGCGGCCTATGCCACCGAGCCGGAGCCGCGCGGCGAGGTGGTGCTGCTCGCCGGCCCCCCGGTCGAGGAGGCGCCGTCCGGCGAGACGCTGGACGCGGCGCTCGAGGCGGCGCTCGAAGGGCGGACGGTGCGCGATGCGGCGGCCGAGGTTGCCGCGGCGCTGGGCCTGCCGCGGCGCGAGGTCTACGCCAGGGCGCTGGCACTCGGCCGGCGTTAACCAAGATCGCGAAGAGGGGATGCGACGGGGGCGGGGGCGTGCGATGTTCCCGGAATGTACACGGCTCGAAATTATCACTCCGGCATCGCCGCCGAGGATCTCGCGGCCCGGGCCTACCGCCTCGGCGGCGGATCCGTTCGGGCGTCGCGGTGGCGTTGCCCCGAGGGAGAACTCGATCTGGTGGTCGATCTTCCCGACGAGATCGTCTTCGTCGAGGTGAAGGCGCGCCGAGGCCACGACGCTGGTGCCGTCACGGAACGACAGTGGGCGCGGATCGGGGCCGCCGCGACCCGCTACCTCGCCGAGCACACGGACGGTACGCGTCCATGCCGCTTCGACCTCGCGCTGGTCGATCGCTTCGGCCGGCTGGAGCGGATCGAGAACGCGCGCAGCTTCGACGGCTGGTAGGTTGCCGCCCGGTCGCCTTTAACCAGCAGTCCCGAGCGTCCGGCGGTTGATCCGCGGTCGCTCGGGTACTCTCGATGCGCGCGAAACCTGCGCCGCTCAGTCGACCAGGGAGAGATTCGACGCCGACTCGCGCCCGTCGCGCCCGGCCTCGAGGTCGAACTTGACCTTCTGCCCGTCGTCCAGCCGCTGGATCCCGGCGCGCTGCAGCGCAGAGATGTGAACGAACACGTCCTTCGACGCCCCATCCGGACGGATGAAGCCAAACCCCTTGGTTTCGTTGAACCACTTTACCGTGCCGGTGGCCATCGGTCGCATGTCCTCGTCGTTGGTGCCGCCCGCGGCGATGCGGCGGCCTGGCGCAGTCATCGAGGAAGCGACGGGCCAGCCGTGAAGACAAGGGGTCGTTCGTCGTAACAGAGCGGTGAAAGCGTCCGGCAAAAGCCGCTCGAATGCAAGAACTTCTGCAGTCCACACCGGGACGCGCAACTTTGGGTAGTGTCCTACCAGCGCAGCACCCGGGGGCCGAGAAGCGCGCCGAGCCCGGTGACGGCGAGAATCGCGAGCACATACCACGTCGCATAGAACAGCGGGCTGTCCTCGGTGCAGTGCAGCGCATAGAGGCTCGCCGTCGTCGCCCCGCTCAGCAGCCCGGCGAGCGCCCCCGACAGGCGCGGCCGCGGGCTGGCGCCGCGGCGCAGGGCCCAGAGCACCGCGCCGAGGACGGGCAGCGCCAGCGTGATGACGAGCACGAGGCAGGGCGCGGCGCTCCCGCCGAGCATCGCGCCGCGCCACGCGGCGGCCGGCAGGTGCACGAGGGAGGCAACGACCGCCACCGCGAGACCCGCGGGGACGGCGGCGAGGGCCGCGCGCCAGCGCCCGATGCGGTGACCGGGCGTCGCGAGCCGAAGGGACGCGCCCCCGGCGGCGATGGCGAGGCCGAGCGGCTAGGCCTGCTTCACGGCGACCGGCAGCGTCGCAAGCGCCGGGATCAGGTCCGGGCGCAGGCCGAGCAGCCCGACGACAGCCGCGAGAACCACTGCTCCACCCGCGACCAGCGCGACGCCGAGGCCGGCGGCGACCGAACGCCCGGGCGTCGGGTCGGCGGCGAGGGCGCGGACAAGCTCGTCGGTTCTCATTTCGCCGCTCCCAGCCCGAACGCCGCGAGGCGCCGCAGCGCCCGGTGCAGCGCCACCCGCACCGCGCCGTCGGTCATCCCGAGGGCGCCGGCCGTCTCGGCGATGCTCTGGCCGTCGAGGCCGATCGCCCGGACGATCCGGGCCGCCCGCGGATCCAGCCGGCCGATCGCCCGCTCCGCATCGCGACGCGCCAGGGTGTCGGGGCCGGGCTCGGCCGGCAGCATACCGGCGAAGTCGTCGATCGGCACGCTGACCCGGCGCCCGCGGACGCGCAGCGCATCCACGACCTTGTGGCGCACGATGGCATAGAGCCACGGCCGGACGGCCAGCTCCTCGTGCCACGTGTGGCGCTTGGCATGAAGGGCGAGCAGCGTTTCCTGCACGATGTCCTCGACCGCCTCGTCTCCCATCCCGGAGGCGCGCGCCCGCGCCACACCCCGGACGATCGGCACCACCGCCCGCAGGAACGCCGCATAGGCCCGCTCGTTGCCCCGGTTGGCGGCGCGAAGCAGGTCCTCGAGCGGCGGCGCGTCTTGCCCGTCGCCGGGCGTCCCCGGTCTGGAGCGCATTCTTCCTCCGTTCGCTCCGGTGCGGCGCGTCGTTATTGCTGATGCAGGAATTTCTGGCAGGCTCGCGCGAAAGGGTTCCGCGCCACGCTCTCACGCCACGTTCTCACGGTGGCGCGACGCCCGCCAGCCGGAAACGCGGCCGAAGCGCGGCGGGCCGGCGGGATCGCGGCGTCGGCAGTGGAGGGAAGCGGTGCGACGGGAGAGGGAACTGTGACCGCCTCGGCGGAACGACTGGCGGATCGGCTGGGCCGGCTCCTCGCGCGGCGGCTCAACGAGGTGCCGCCCGGCGCGCGTCCCTACACCCACGCCAACGTCGCCGCCCTGCGCCGGACGCTGCAGCCGGGCGACGTGCTGCTCGTCGAGGGCACCAGCCGGGTCTCGAACACCATCAAGTACCTCACCATGTCGACCTGGAGCCATGCGGCGCTCTGCGTCGGCAACGCGGTCGGCCGGGTCTCGGCGGACGGCGAGCCGCTGATCCTCGTGGAGGTCAACCTCGGCGAAGGCTGCGTCGCCGCGCCGCTGTCGAAATACGAGCTGCACAACACCCGGATCTGTCGGCCGAGCCACCTGTCGGACGCCGACCTCGCCCGGGTGATCGACTTCATGGTCGCGAGCATCGGCAAGCGCTACGACATGAAGAACATCACCGATCTGCTGCGGTACGCGCTGCCCGAGCCGCCGGTGCCGGCGCGCTGGCGGCGGCGGATGCTGGCGCTCGGCTCCGGCGATCCGACGCGGGCGATCTGCTCGACGCTGATCGCCGAGGCGTTCGAACGGATCCGCTATCCGATCCTGCCGCGGATCACCCGGGAGTTCCGCGCCGATCCTCTCGCGCGGGCGCATCGCAGCGAAATCCTGCACATTCGCCACCATTCGCTGTTCACGCCGCGCGATTTCGACGTGTCGCCCTACTTCCATGTGGTGAAGCCGACCCTCGAATCGGGCTTCGACTACCGGCAACTGCGCTGGGCCGAGGTGCCGCGCAGCGCGACGGGCTGAACCCGAGAAAACACCATCGTGAAGCGGAACGAACCGGACCGAGTTTTGTTGATTTGAGGCTGGGCTGCCTCTATATGCTCGGCACCCGGTATACGGCTGACGCATGTCTGGATTGCCCAATTCGCAAACCTGCCGGATGGCGGTATCCGGTATGCGGCATGACCGGATAGAAGAAGAGACTCGAGGAAGGACGACGTAATGTTCGATTACGTGGACGAACTGGCGTTCACCAACGATCAGGGCGCGCGGGCACAGAAGCTGTTCGCGGCCGTGGTGTTGGCGGCGCTGGACGATGCCATTGCCGACGACAAGAAGTATGGCAACGGCCCCGACGTGATCGCTCGCTGGGCGCGCTCGCGCGACGGGCGCGAAGTCCTGATGTGTGCCGGAATCGACCCGAACGAACGGACGGTGAAGGGCATGATGGAATTCGTGCGTCGCGGCGTGCGCACCTCGGTGGCGCTGAGCCGCGAGGAGAGCGAGCGCCAGCACGCGCGCGCCGAGGCGGAAGCCGCCTGAGCCGCGGACCGCGCGCCGCAGCCGCGGCACGGGTCGTCAGAAAAAGCCCCGCCGGTCGCGCGACCGGCGGGGCTTTTTGCGTCTCTACCCGGCCGGGCCGGCCCGCCGCGTCGGCGTGACGGCGTTCGCGGGCATCCGGCCGGACGCGACCTCGGCGAGGTTGGCGAGCGTCGTGTCGGCGATGTTGCCGAGCGCCTCCTCGGTCAGGAACGCCTGATGCCCGGTCACGAGCACGTTTGGAAAGGTGAGAAGCCTCTGGAACACGTCGTCCTCGATGATCTCGTTCGAGAGATCCTCGAAGAACAGGTTTTCCTCCTGCTCGTAGACGTCGAGCGCCACGCCGCCGATCTTGCGCGACTTCAATCCGGCGATCAGCGCGCGCGTGTCGACCAGCGCGCCGCGGCTGGTGTTGACGAGGAAGAACCCCGGCCGGGCGGACTCGATCGCGGCGGCGTCGATCAGGTGGCGGGTGTCGGGCGTGAGCGGGCAGTGCAGCGTCACCACGTCGCTGCCCGCCACCACCTCGGCCCGCGGCACGTAGGGAATGCCGAGCGCCGTCACCTCCGGGTTTTCGAACGGATCGCTCGCCACCACCTCGCAGCCGAAGCCGAGCTTCAGGATCCGCGCGACGATGGCGCCGATCTTGCCGGTGCCGATCACGCCCACCCTCCGGCCGTGCAGGTTGCGGCCGATCAGCCCGTCTAGGGCATAGTTGTTTTCCCGCACCCGCGCCCAGGCCCGCGGGATGTTGCGGTCGAGCGCCAGCAGCATGGCCACGGTGAATTCGGCCACCGCGTGCGGCGAGTAGGCCGGCACCCGCACCACCACGACGCCGAGGCGTGCAGCGGCGGCGATGTCGACGTTGTTGAACCCGGCGCAGCGCAGCGCCACCACCCGCACACCGCCGGCCGCAAGGATGGCGATCACTTCCGCGTCGAGGCGGTCGTTGACGAACACGCAGACCGCCTCGAATCCCTCGGCGAGCGGGGCCGTCGCCGCGTCGAGCCGGGCTTCGAGGAACGCGAGGTCATGCGCGCCGTCCGCGTTGGCGGCGCTCAGGAATTCCCGGTCATAGGGCTTGGTCGAGAAGACGGCGGTGCGCATGGGCTCCCTTTCGAGGGCGGCACGGAGACTGAAGGGGATGCCTAGAATTCCTCCACATGCACGACGCCCGGCACTGTCTTGAGCGCGCTCAGGATCTGCGGGCTCATGGGGTAGGGGTCGGGCAGGGCGATCTCGACCTCGCCGGGCAGATCCGGGTGCAGCAGGATGAGGTTGATCGGTCCCTTGCGCCGGCTCGTCATCTGTTCGGTCACGAGGCCGAGGCGGGCGGCGAGAGACGGGGCGGCGGCGGGATCGTCGACGAAGATCCGCAGGCCCGCCGCGGCGGCGCCGGCGACCGCGGCGTCGATCGGCTGGACGCCGCGGGCGAGCAGGCGCATCTCGTCGCCCTCGACCGTCGCCTCCACGGTCAGGACGACGTTGTGGCCGGGCTCCAGATGGTCGCGCGACGCCTCGAACACGTCCGAGAACACCAGCGTCTCGTAGAGGCCGGTCGGGTCGGACAGCCGCACGAAGGCAAAGCGCGAGCCGCGCGACGACTTGCGCAGATCGACCGCCGCGATGGTGCCCGCGATCCGCGCCACGGTCTGCGAGATGCCGGCACACTGGCGCACCAGCTCGGCGTGCGTGACCACCCGCTCGCGGCGGAGCGCCCCCTGATAGTCGTCGAGCGGGTGGCCGGAGAGATAGAAGCCGATCGCCGCGTGCTCCTGCGAGAGCCGCTCCATCGGCGTCCAGTCCTCCGGCTGCGGCAGGCGCGGCTCGGGCAGGCTGGCGGTCGCCTCGCCGAACAGCGACACCTGCGCCGAGGCCCGCTCCTCGTGGGCGGAGGCGGAGTAGGCGATGAGCAGGTCGAGGCTCTCCATCGCCTTGCGCCGGTTCGAGTCGAGCACGTCGAGCGCGCCGGCGCGCGCGAGCATTTCCAGCGCCCTCCGCCCGACCCGGCGCAGGTCGACGCGGGCGGCGAAGTCGAAGAGGCCGGTGAACCGCCCGCCGGCCTTGCGCGAGTCGGTGATGAGCCGCATCGCCTCGACGCCCACGTTCTTCAGCGCGCCGAGGGCGTAGACGATGCGCCCCTCCGAGACGGAAAAGGTCGCCTCGGAGCGATTGACGCACGGCGGGACGGTCTCGATGCCGAGGCGGTCCACCTCCTGCTTGTAGGGTCCGAGCTTGTCGGTGAGGTGGATGTCGCAGTTCATCACGGCGGCCATGAACTCGACCGGGTGGTTCGCCTTGAGCCACGCCGTCTGATAGCTCACCACGGCGTAGGCCGCCGCATGCGACTTGTTGAAGCCGTAGTTCGCGAACTTGTCGAGGAGGTTCCACACCTCCTCCGCCTTGCCCTTCGGCACGCCGTTCTCGGCGGCGCCGTTCAGGAACAGGGGCTTCTGCGCGTCCATCTCGGCCTGGATCTTCTTGCCCATGGCCCGGCGCAGCAGGTCGGCACCGCCGAGGGAGTAGCCCGCCATCTTGCGGGCGATCTCCATCACCTGCTCCTGGTAGACGATGATGCCCTGCGTCTCGTCGAGGATGCCGTCGATCGTCGGGTGCAGGCCCTCGCGCGGCTCGCGGCCGTTCTTGACGTTGCAGAACTTCGGGATGTTCTCCATCGGACCGGGCCGGTAGAGCGCCACCAGCGCGATGATGTCCTCGATGCAGTTCGGTTTCAGCTGCCGCAGCGCCGAGCGCATGCCGGTCGATTCCACCTGGAACACCGCCACCGTCTGGGCGCTGGCGTAGACCTCGTAGGTCCTGGCGTCGTCGATCGGGATGGCGCTGATGTCCACCGAGATGCCGCGCGGCTTCAAGAGGTCGATGGCGTTCTGGATCACCGTCAGCGTCTTCAGCCCGAGGAAGTCGAACTTCACCAGGCCGGCCTCTTCCACCCACTTCATGTTGTACTGGGTGGCGGGCATGTCGGAGCGCGGGTCGCGGTAGAGCGGCACCAGCTCGACGAGCGGGCGGTCGCCGATCACCACGCCTGCGGCGTGAGTTGAGGCATTACGCAGAAGCCCTTCGATCGACTGGGCAATCTTCAGAAGCCGGGCCACCTGCGGCTCGCGGGCGGATTCCTCGCGCAACCGCGGCTCGTCGGCGATGGCCTTCTCCACCGACACGGGCTTCACCCCGTCCATCGGGATCAGCTTCGACAGCCGGTCGACCTGCCCGTAGGGCATCTGCAACACGCGGCCGACGTCGCGCACCGCCGCCTTGGAGAGCAGCGCACCGAAGGTGATGATCTGCGCCACGCGGTCGCGGCCGTACTTGTCCTGAACGTAGGCGATGACCTCCTCGCGCCGGTCCATGCAGAAGTCGATGTCGAAGTCCGGCATCGAGATGCGCTCAGGGTTCAGGAACCGCTCGAAGAGCAGGCTGTAACGCAATGGATCCAGATCGGTAATCGTCAAGGCGTAGGCGACGAGCGACCCCGCGCCGGAGCCGCGGCCGGGGCCGACGGGGATGTCGTGATCCTTGGCCCACTTGATGAAGTCGGCGACGATCAGGAAATAGCCCGGGAAGCCCATCTTCTCGATGACGCCGAGCTCGAATTCCAGCCGGTCGCGATACGCCTCGACGCTCGTCGCGTGCGGGATCACCGCGAGACGCGCGTCCAGCCCCTCGCGCGCCTGCCGGCGCAGCTCTTCCACCTCGTCCTCGGCGAAGCGCGGCAGGATCGGCTTGCGCTTCTTCGGGCGATAGGCACAGCGCCGCGCGATCTCCACCGTGTTCGCCACCGCCTCCGGCAGGTCGGCGAACAGCTCGACCATCTCGGCCTCGGTCTTCAGGCAGTGCTCCGGCGTCAGCCGCCGCCGTGGCTCCTGCTGGTCGACATAGGCGCCGTCGGCGATGCAGAGCAGTGCGTCGTGCGCCTCGTGCATCGCCCGGTCGGCGAAATGCACGTCGTTCGTCGCGACCAGCGGCAGGTCGAGGTCATAGGCCAGCGTCACCAGCCCGGGCTCGGTCGCCTCCTCCACCGGCGTCAGCGGCGCGCCGTTCTCCGGGTGCCGCTGCACCTCGACGTAGAGCCGTCCGGGGAAGATCGCCGCCAGCCGTCCGGCCAGCGCCTTCGCCCGCTCTGGATGGCCCTCGCGCAGCAGCGCCCCGAGCGGTCCCTGCGCGCCGCCCGTCAGGCAGATGATGCCGCCCGCATGGTCGGCCAGCGTCTCCAGCGACACGTGCGGCAGCTCGGCGCCGCAGTCGAGATAGGCCGACGATGACAGCTTCAGCAGGTTGCCGAACCCCGCCTCGTCCTGCGCGAGGAGCACGACCGGGGCGGGTGCCGGCGCGCGGTCGCCCGGATGCGCCGGGCGGGCGTAGCCGAGCGTCAGCTGGCACCCCATGATCGGCTGCACCGGCTTTTCCGCCTTGGCGCAGGCGTCGGAAAATTCCAGCGCGTTGAATAGGTTGTTCGTGTCGGTGAGCGCGACCGCGGGCATTCCCATCTTGCCGCAGAGCTTCGGCAGCGCCTTCGCGGCGATGGCTCCCTCAAGCAGGGAGTAGGCGGAATGCACGCGAAGGTGGATGAATCGGGGCTCGGCCATGGCCGGACCCTAGCAGCCGCACCGCCCTTCGCAAGCGCGGGCGGCGGGTCAGCCGTTGCCGCGCATCACGCGGATCAGCGCCGACATGGCGAAGAGCCCGATCGCGACCTGAAAGACGACACGGGCCGTCTCGACGGTCACGCCCTCGCTGCCGCCAAAGCCGAGAATTGCGGCACATATCGCAACGATGAGCGAACTCAGGCCCCATTCGAGCATCAGAATTCTCCGATCCAAGATTTTTGTGAAAGGCCAACACCCCCGAACGCGCGCGAGGCCCAATTGTTCCCGGGCGTCAGATCAGCGGCCGAAGCTCGCCCTCTGTCCGCTCGTAGGCGGCCAGCGCCTCGAGCCCCGGCCGGTCCAGAAGACGGATCACGCCATCCTGCCAGCGCATCAGCTCGCGGTCGCGCAGTTTGCGCAAGGTCCGGCTGAGATGCACCGGCGTGATCCCGAGCGCGTCGGCGAAATGCGTCTGCCCGAATGGCGCGGGCAGCAGGTCGTCTGCCGCATACCCGACCGCCTTGGCCCGGTCGTAGAGGTGCAGGGCCAGGTAGACCGTGCGCTCGATCGCGCTGCGCTGCCCGACACTGAGCAGATGCCCGTCGAGCAGTTGCTCCTCCCGCGCCGCCACCCAGGTCATCGTGAAGCCGAGCGTGGGGTGGTCGCGATAGACCGACCACACGTTGTCGCGCTGGAACACGCAGAGCCGCACCCGGGTCAATGCCGTGACCGTATGCTGCATGTCGTTCAGGATGGCGAGTTGCAGCCCGAGCAGGTCGCCGGGCAGGGCAAAGTTCAGCACCTGCAGCCGCCCGTCCTCGATCTCCTTGTGGCGATAGGCCCAGCCCTCGAGCATGGTGTAGACGTGCGGGCTGGCGCTCTTCTCCAGGAGGATCGTGGCGCCCGGGTCGACCACCAGCTCGCCGCGCTTGAACTGATTCATGAAGTCGACTTCCGGCGCGCTCAGCTCGCGGAATGCGGGCAGCGCGCGCAGCGGACATTTCTCGCACCGGATGCGTTCCCGCGACGACATCGCTTTCATTCCCCTGGCGGTCGTGCCGACCCCACGGAGCAATGCTCCGGTGTTTTCCGGCGTTCCACAAGGAGACTCTCGCGATGGCGCGCATGATGCGGGACGCGTCCTATTCCACCGACAGGATCATGTTGCGCACCACCGGATAGACCTCGGTTTCCCAGCGGCGGCCGTTGAACACGCCATAATGCCCGACGTTCGCCTGCAGATGGTGCCGGCGCAGGTGCGGGCGCAGCGAGCTGCACAATTCGTGCGCAGCCGAGGTCTGGCCCAGCGCGCAGATATCGTCCCGGCCGCCCTCGACGGTGAGCAGCGCGGTGTGCCGGATCGCCCCGGGATCGACCTTGCGGCCGCGGTAGGTAAAGCCGCCGCTGGCCAGCTCGGCCTTCTGGAAGATCCGCTCGATCGTCTCGAGATAAAATTCCTCGGTCAGGTCGAGCACGGCGAAATACTCGTCGTAGAACTCCTTGATCTTTTCCGCCTTCTCGACCTCGCCTTTCGCGAGATGGCTGTAGAGGCGGCGGTGCTGGTCGCGGTGGCGCTCCATGTTCATCTTCATGAACGCGGTCAGCTGCACGAAGCCCGGATAGACCCGGCGCCCGCCGCCGGCATAGCGCCGCGGCACCCGGCCGATCAGCCTCTGCTTGAACCACGACATCGGTTTGGAGCTGGCCAGCTCGTTCACCATCGTCGGGCTCTCGCGCACGTCGATCGGTCCCGCCATCAGCGTCATCGACAGGGGGGTCAGCGGGTGCTTGTCCTGCGACATGACCGCGACCGCCGCCAGCGCCTGCACGCATGGCTGGCAGACGGCGAGGATGTGGCCGCGCCGGCCCATCGCCTCGAGAAAGCGGATCAGATAGGCGATGTAGTCCTCGATCCCGAAGTCACCGGCCTCGACCGGCACGTCGCGGGCGTTCTTCCAGTCGGTGACATAGACGTCGTGGTCGCGCAGCAGGGTGGCGATGGTGCCGCGCAGCAGCGTCGCGAAATGCCCAGACAGCGGCGCGCAGACCAGAACCTTGGGCTGCGGCGTGTCGATGTCCTTGGCGAAGTGCAGCAGCTGGCCGAAGGGCAGGTCGAGGATCACCTCTTCCGTCACCGGCACGTCGCGGTTGCCGACCGGGACGGTCGCGATGTCGAAGCCGGGCCGGACGTGGCTGAGCTGGAACCGCGCGACCATCTCCATCGCCGCGCCGAACGGCCGACGCACCGGAAGGACCCCCGGGCCGAACACGTTCTGCGCCAGGCGCGCGGCCGAGCGCATCGGCGCCATGAGATCGTCCTGGGCCTGATAGGCCTGATAGAGCATCCGCCGAACCCCCATCACGACACGATTCCAAAAAACTAGTGCAATTCGTTTTGCAGTGCGAGAGGATTGTGTGCGGCGCAACGCACAGCAAGGAGTCGGCCTGCGGGATGGCACGAGCGACACTGACGATCTCCTCGAAGAACTATTCGTCCTGGTCCCTGCGGGGATGGCTGCTCTGCCGGATGGCCGGGCTCGATTTCGAGGAGAAGCCGGTCGACATGGGCGACCCGAACGCGCGGCAGGAGCTGCTGCTGCTGTCGCCCTCGGTGCTCGTGCCGCGGCTTTCGCACGACGGGAACGAGGTCTGGGACACGCTGGCGATCGCGGAGTACCTCCACGAGGTGAAGCCCGACGCCGGCCTGCTGCCGGCCGACCGTGGCGCGCGCGCACACTGCCGGTCGGTTTCCGGCGAGATCCACTCGGGGTTCTACAACCTGCGGTCGGCCCTGCCGATGAACCTCAAGGCCCGGCACGCCTCGTTCAAGATCTTCTCCGGCGCGCGGCCGGACGTGGAGCGGGTCCGCGCCATCTGGCGCGAGTGCCTGACGGCCTATGGCGGGCCGTTCCTGTTCGGCGAGCCGACGATGGCCGATGCCATGTACGCCCCGGTCTGTACCCGCTTCCGCACCTACGCCGTGCCGCTCGAGCCGGAGCTGCAGGCGTATTGCGACACCATCTTCGAGTGGCCGCTGCTGGCGGAGTGGACCGAAGGGGCGCTCGTCGAGGAAGACGAGATCGCCGAGCTGGAGGTGGAATTCTGAGACGCGGCGGCGGGGTTTTCCCCGCCGCCGCCGATCTTCAGTGCCCCTGCCGCTCGCCCTGCGGCGCGACGGCCGGGGAGGGGGAGCGCGTGAGCTTCCTGTTGCGCCAGAGGTTCAGGAACTCGACGATGCCGGAGAACAGCATCGCGGTGTAGATGAACGCCCGCTCGATGTGGAAGTGCAGGCCGTCCGCCACCAGCGCCATGCCCACCATGACGAGAAAGGCGAGTGCCAGCATCTTGGTCGACGGGTGCTGATGCACGAATTCCGCGATCGGGCCGGCGGCGATCATCATCACGATGATGGCGATGATGACGGCGGCGACCATCACCGGGATGTGGTCGGCGATGCCGACGGCGGTGATGACGCTGTCGAGCGAGAAGATCACGTCGAGCATCATGATCTGGATGATGATCGCGCGGAACGTCACGCCCTTGATCGCGTGCTCGGCTCCCTCGTGGCCCTCGACCTCGTTGAAGATCTCGGTCGTCGCCTTCCAGATCAGGAACAGGCCGCCGCCGAACAGGATCACGTCGCGCCAGCTGAGGCCGAACTCGCCGATCGTCATGAACGGCTGCGTCAGGCTGACGATCCAGCCGATCGACATGAGCAGCAGGATGCGCAGCACCAGCGCGCCGCTGAGGCCGATGACGCGCGCCTTGCGCCGCTGCTCCGCCGGCAGCTTCGAGGCGGCGATGGAGATGAAGATGATGTTGTCGACACCGAGGACGATCTCCAGGACCGTCAGGGTGGCGAAACTGATCCAGACGGCCGGATCGGACAGGAGCTCGAGCATCGGATTCCCTCGTTGTGGTCAGCCGCACATGGGATGCGACAGAATGTCGCGCAACTGCCCGGTTCCGTTCATTCGTCGCCGCCCGCGAAAAGCCGCGCATCCCGGTCCTCGCCGCCGCCGATTTCCGTCGTCACGATCTCGGCCGCCAGCCGCGAGAAGGTGATGCCGTTGCCGCCGTAGCCCATGACGGCGTGCATCCGCGGCTTTCGCGCGAGCCGCCGGATGATCGGCATCCCGGTCTCCGTCGAGCCGAAGGCGCCGGCCCACGCAAATTCCGGTGTCGGGTCGATCCCGGGCAACAGGCGGGCGAGCTTGCGCGCGATCGCCTCGGTCTTCTCCGGGATCAGCGCATCGCGCGCCTCCTCGTCGGTGAAGTCCTCGTCCTCGCCGCCGCAGATCAGCCGCCCGTCGTGGGTGGCGCGCAGGTAGAGATAGGGGTCCGACGCCTCCCACATGAACGCCGCGTGCGGCCAGATCGCCCGCGGCTGCGGCCGCGTGGCGATGGCCCAGGTCGAGATGACCCGGTGGTCTGCAGCGGGCACCGGGTCGGTCAGCTCGTAGCCGGTGGCGAGCACCACGTGGCCGGCGCGGATCACCGGCCCGCCGGCGGTCGCGACGTCCACCCCGTCGGCGGAGTGGGCGAACGCCGTCGCCTCCACCGGCGCATGCAGCCGCGCGCCCCGCGCCTGCGCCGCCAGCAACAGCCCCGCCGTCAGCTTGCGCGGGTCGAGCGCGAGATTTGCCGCGCTCTCGATCGCCGCCGCCCGCCGCACCCCATAGCCCTCGCGCAGGCCGCGCGCGTCGAGAAAGCGCGCGTCGATCCCCGCCGCCCGCCGCGCCGCCGCCTCCGCCGCCAGCCCCTCCGCATCGAGCACGTCGCCGGCCAGGTAGAGCGAGCGCCGGGTCGACAGCCGGCAGTCGATCCCGAGCGCCTCGATCCGCCCCATGAGATTGCCGACCGCCAGCCGCGAGCGGCGCCACGCCCGCTGTGCCGCGTCCTTGCCGATGCTGCGCACCAGCGTGGTCAACGGCGTGTCGAGCTCGAACTGCACCAGCGCCGTGGTGGCGGCGGTGGACCCGAGCATCGGCCCGCGCCGGTCGATCGCCATCACCGCGTGCCCGGCGTCGGTCAGCGCCTCGGCGATCATCGCGCCGGAGATGCCCATCCCGACCACCAGAACGTCCGTCCGCACATCGCGCGACAGCGGCGTCACCGGCACCTTCGGCGCGCGATAGGCGCTCCAGACCGGGCGGCCGGTCCTCAGGTCGAGCTGCCGGCTCATGCGATCGCTACGGCGACCCGGCGCGTGCCCATGCCCTGCCTCGACATCCTGAAAGCCCCCCGTTCCGGCAAGCTACGCCGGAACGGGAACCCGGGTTCCATCAGGCCGCGTCGATCTCCACCAGCAGGTCCTTCGCATCGACCTGCGAGCCCGGCGTCACGTGCACCGCCTTCACCGTGCCGGCCTTGTCGGCGTAGAGGCCGGTCTCCATCTTCATCGCCTCGATGGTCAGGAGCAGGTCGCCCGGCTGCACCGGCTGGCCCTCCTTCGCCGCCACGCTGGCGATGACGCCCGGCATCGGCGCCGCGACGTGGCCCGGATTGCCGCTGTCCGCCTTCGGCCGCTTCGGCGCGCTCGCCTGTGCCTTGCGGTTCGGCACGCGCACCATGCGCGGCTGGCCGTTCAGCTCGAAGAAGACGCGCACGTCGCCCTCCTCGTTGGTCTCGCCGACGGCCTGCAGCCGCACCTCGATGGTCTTGCCCGGGTCGATCTCGATCGACGCTTCCTGCCCCGGCTCCATGCCATAGAAATAGACCGGCGTCGGCAGCGTCCGCACCGGGCCGTATTCACGGTGACGGTTGAAATAGTCGGAGAACACCTTGGGATACATCAGGTATCCGTTGAAGTCCTCGTCGTCGATCGCCTCGCCCTCGCGGGTCAGCTTCTCCGCGTCGGCGCGGAGCTTGCCGAGATCGGCCGGCGCCATCACCGCGCCCGGCCGCTCCGTCGTCGCCGGCTCGCCCTTCAGGATCTTCTTCTGAAGCGGCGCGGGCCAGCCGCCCGGGGGCTGGCCGAGGTTGCCCTTCATCATGTCGACCACGCTGTCCGGGAACGCGACCTCGACGCCCGGATCCTCGACCTGCGACCGCGTCAGGTTCTGCGCCACCATCATCAGCGCCATGTCGCCGACGACCTTGGAGGAGGGCGTCACCTTCACGATGTCGCCGAACATGCGGTTCACCTCGGCGTACATGTGCGCCACCTCGTGCCAGCGCTCCTCCAGCCCCATCGAGCGGGCCTGCGCCTTGAGGTTGGTGAACTGGCCGCCCGGCATCTCGTGCAGGTAGACCTCGGACGCCGGCGCCTTCAGCCCGGCCTCGAACGCGGTGTACTGCGTGCGCACCGCCTCCCAGTAGTCCGAGAGCTGGCGGAGCGCCTCGATGTCGAGCCCGGTGTCGCGGTCGGTCCGCGCCAGCGCCTCGACGATCGACCCGAGGCAGGGCTGCGAGGTATTGCCCGAGAAGCTGTCCATCGCGGCATCGACCGCATCGACCCCGGCGGCGCTGGCCGCGAGGATGCTGGCTGCGGCCACGCCGCTGGTGTCGTGCGTGTGGAAGTGGACGGGCAGGCCCACCTCCTCCTTCAGCGTCTTGACGAGAGTATAGGCGGCCGGTGCCTTCAGCAGCCCGGCCATGTCCTTCAGCCCGAGCACGTGCGCGCCGGCGGCCTTCAGCTCCTTCGCCATGCTCACGTAGTACTTCAGATCGTACTTAGAGCGGGCGGGGTCGTTGAGATCGCCGGTGTAGCAGATCGCCGCCTCGCAGATCTTGCCGGACTCGACCACCGCATCCATCGCCACGCGCATGTTCTCGACCCAGTTCAGCGAGTCGAAGACCCGGAACACGTCGACGCCCGACTTCGCCGCCTGCGCGACGAAGGTCTGCACCACGTTGTCGGGATAGTTGGTGTAGCCGACGCCGTTCGACGCGCGCAGCAGCATCTGCGTCATCAGGTTCGGCATGGCCGCCCGCAGGTCGCGCAGCCGCTGCCACGGACACTCCTGCAGGAAGCGATAGGCCACGTCGAAGGTGGCCCCGCCCCAGCACTCGACGGAGAAGAGCTGCGGCAGCATCTCGGCATAGGCCGGCGCCACCTTCACCATGTCGTAGGAGCGCATCCGCGTGGCGAGCAGGCTCTGGTGGCCGTCGCGCATCGTGGTGTCGGTGAGCAGCAGCCGCTTCTCGGCCAGCATCCAGTCGGCAACCGCCTGCGCGCCCTTCTCCTCGAGCAGCTGCCGCGTGCCCGGCGGCGGGGCGTCGTGGCTCGCCGCCGGCGGCTTTGGCGCCCGCGCCTCGGCCGGCGGCTTTGCGCGGCCGGCGGTCTCGGGATGGCCGTTCACCGTGATGTCGGCGATGTAGGTCAGGATCTTGGTCGCGCGGTCACGCCGCTGGCTGAAGTGGAACAGCTCGGGCGTCGTGTCGATGAACTTCGTCGTATACGTGTAGTTCAGGAACGTCGGGTGCTTCAGCAGGTTCTCGACGAAGGCGATGTTGGTCGAGACGCCGCGGATGCGGAACTCCCGCAGGGCCCGGTCGAGCCGCGCGATCGCCATCTCCGGCGTCGGCGCCCAGGCCGTCACCTTCTCCAGCAGCGAGTCGTAGTAGCGGGTGATGACCGCGCCGGAGTACGCCGTGCCGCCGTCGAGCCGGATGCCCATGCCCGTCGCGCCGCGATAGGCGGTGATCCGGCCATAGTCGGGGATGAAGTTGTTCTGCGGGTCCTCGGTGGTGATCCGGCACTGGATGGCGTGGCCGTTCAGCACGATGTCGGCCTGTGCCGCCATGCCGGTCGCCTCGGCCAGCGTCGCGCCCTCGGCGACGAGGATCTGCGCCCGCACGATGTCGATGCCCGTCACTTCCTCGGTAACGGTGTGCTCGACCTGCACCCGCGGGTTCACCTCGATGAAGTAGAACTCGCCCGAGTCGCGGTCCATCAGGAACTCGACCGTGCCGGCGCACTCGTAGTTTGCCGCCTGCGCGATCTTCAGGCCGAGCGCGCAGACATACTCGCGCTGCTCCTGAGTCAGGTACGGGGCCGGCGCCCGCTCCACGACCTTCTGGTTGCGCCGCTGCACCGAGCAGTCGCGCTCCCACAGGTGGTAGAGGTGCCCGTACTTGTCACCGAGGATCTGCACCTCGACGTGGCGGGCGTTGAGGATCATCTTCTCGAGATAACCCTCGCCGTTGCCGAAGGCGGCTTCGGCCTCGCGGCGGCCCTCCAGTACCTTCTCGGCCAGCTCGTCGGCCTTCATGATCGGCCGCATCCCGCGCCCGCCGCCGCCCCACGACGCCTTGAGCATGAAGGGATAGCCAACGGCGTCGGCCATCCGCCGCACCTCGTCCATGTCGTCCGGCAGGACCTCGGTCGCCGGGATCACCGGCACGCCCGCCTTGATCGCCACCTTCCGCGCGCTCGCCTTGTCGCCGAGCATCCGCATCGTCTCGGCCTTCGGGCCGATGAAGGTGATGCCGGCCTCGGTGCAGGCGTCGACGAACTCCGGGTTCTCCGACAGGAGGCCGTAGCCGGGATGGATCGCGTCGGCGCCGCACATCTTCGCCACCCGGATGATCTCCGGGATCGAGAGATAGGCCGCGACGGGCCCCAGTCCCTCGCCGATGCGATAGGCCTCGTCGGCCTTGAAGCGGTGCAGGCTGAGCTTGTCCTCCTCCGCGAACACCGCGACAGTGCGCTTGCCCATCTCGTTTGCCGCGCGCATGACCCGGATGGCGATCTCACCGCGGTTGGCGACCAAAATCTTCTTGAAGCTTGTCATTGGCTCGGAGCTCGCTGGAGGAGGGCTGACCGTAAAGTGTTAAGATGGTCTTTGCTGCAACGCAACGCTGTCGCTGCGGCCGCGTCGCCCGGGCGCGCGGGACTGGACGAGCGGGCCCGGCGATCGCACATCCTCTCCATGCGCCACGTCCTCGCCCTTGCCGCCGTGCTGCTCCTGTCGCTGCCCGCGTCCGGCGCTGACACGATGACCTGTCGCCCGGACGCGCTCGGCACCGTCAGCTGTCCCGCTGACGGCGTTCGGCCCCGCCCGCGCCCGATCTACCGCGCGCCGGTCCAGGCCCTTGACCGGGTGGAGGCCGAGGCCGCGGGTCGCAGCCGGCCCGACGCCTTCGTGCCCGCGCGCGAGACCCGCCGCCTTGGCGGTACGATGATCCTCGAGCGGGGGCTCTCCGGTCCCTGCCGCCCGGACATGCTCGGCAATCTGAACTGCCGGTAGCGCGCGATGCGGCCGTCGATCACGACGTACTGATACCACCGGCCTTATGGATTGACCTTCGCCCACTCCCTTGATGCGATCGATGCGATGACTGCTGGCTGTGTCGCGAAGCGGTTCCATGCGTCGCAGCAGGCATCGACGATGGCGTCGTAGTCGTCGAAGACGCTGATCGCGAGCCAGTTGGCGCGGAGGTATTGCCAGACGTTCTCGACGGGGTTCAGTTCGGGACTGTAGGGCGGCAGCACGAGGAGGGAGATGTTGTCGGGGACGACGAGGCCGCCTCCGCCGTGCCAGCCGGCACCGTCGAGGACGAGCACGGCGTGGGTGCCGGGCGCGACGGCGCCGGCGATCTCGGCGAGGTGGGCGTTCATCGCGGGGGTGTCGGCGAAGGGCATGACGAGGCCCGCCGCCACGCCGCGATCCGGGCAGACCGCGCCGAAGATGTAGGCCCACTGGAAGCGGGTGTCGCGCGGCGCCCTTGGCCGGGTGCCACGCTTCGCCCAGATGCGGGTGAGCGTGCCCTGCTGGCCGACCCTTGCCTCGTCCTGGAACCAGATCTCCAGCGGCTTGCCCCGTGCCGCCTCGGGCAGCGCCGCGGCTACCGCGTCGGGGAAGCTTTTTTAAACCCCTCCTGGGCTTCGGGATCGGTCTTCGGATGCCGCGGACGAACCGACAGGCGCCGGTAGCCGAGCGCCGCCAGATACTTGCCCACCGTCCGCTCGTGCACCTCCACCCCGAACCGCTCCGCGATCCGTCGCCCGAGATCCTGCCGCCGCCACCGCACCACCCCGTCCCCCACTGGAACGGGCGCCGGGTCGGGACCCGCCTCCACCCAGGAGGCGAACTCGGCCATCTGCGCCGGCGACAGCCGTCGCGGCTGCGCCCCGCCCCGATGGTTCGAGAGCCCCGCCAGCCCCTCGGCATTGTAGCGGTGCACCCAGTCCCGCAGCGTCTGCCGGTCCATCCCGCAGGTCTCCGCCGCGGTCTGCCGATCGACCCCCTCCAGTACCAGCGCGATCGCCAGCATCCGCCGCGCCGCCTTCGCATCCCGGCTCCTGACAGCCGCGCGCCTCAGCTCCGCCGCCGTCAGCTCCCTTCTTGTCACCTGCACCGCCGCTGACATCCCCAGCCTCCTCCTGCCTCGACCGCAGTGAGTCAGAGATCAGCCGAATTGGGAATCCCAAGAGAGTCAGAAAGCGCGGCCGGTGGTATGAAACTCCAGATGACGTAAAATCAGATTGCTCGGCGACGAAGCCCGGAGACGGTGCGCGTTGAGGAAGTCACGCCACCGCCTGCAGCTGTCGCTCTCCCAGCGCCTCGCGGAAGTAGCCGCGCAGCTCCGACAAAAAGCGTCCCCGGCCGAAACTCTCCGCATGCGCGCGGATTGCTCGCGGATCGAGCCGCGCCTCGATCAGCTCGAAGCGCTGCACCGCGTGGACCAGCGCCTCGACGGTCTGTCCCTCGAAGAGGATGCCCGTCACGCCCGGCGCCACCGTCTCGAGCGCCCCGCCGCGGCCGCAGGCGATCACCGGCCGGCCCGAGGCCATGGCTTCCAGCGGCACGATCCCGAAGTCCTCGACCCCGGGATAGACCAGCGCCCGGCAGCGGGCCATCCAGTCGGCAACCTCGGCATCGCCCACGGGTCCGAGGAAATGCACGTTCGGACCGGCCAGCGCCCGGAGCCGGTCGCTCACGCCCTCGCCGATCACCACCAGCGGCAGGCCCAGCCGGGTGAACGCCTCGACGGCGATATCAATCTTCTTGTACGGCGTGATCTGCCCGGCGCAGAGGAACGCCTCGCCCGGCGTGCCGATCGCGAACCGCCCGAGGTCGACCGGCGGGTGGATCACCGTCGCGTCCCGGCGATAGTACTTCTCGATCCGTTGCGCCACGAAGGCCGAGTTCGCGATGAAGTGGTCGACCCGCGCTGCCGTCGTCACGTCCCACTGCCGCAGACGCGGCCCGGCGAGCCGCAGCGCCGTGCCGGCCAGCCACCCCGCCTCGCGCTGGTACTCCGGCGCCAGATCCCAGATGTAGCGCATCGGCGAATGGCAGTAGCAGACATGCAGCGCATCCGGCCGGGGAATGATCCCCTTCGCCGGCCCGGCCTCGCTCGACACCACCAGATCGTAGGCCGACAGGTCGAACGACTCGAGCGCCTGCGGCATCAGCGGCAGCATCTTCTGATAGTGCCGCCGCCCGCCGATCCGTTGCAGGAACGAGGTCTCGATCCGGTGCCGGCCGATCGTCTCCGATATCGCGCTCCGGTCCAGCACCAGCGTGAAGATATCCGCGTCGGGAAAAAGCTCGCACAGCGCCTCGAGCACCTTTTCGCCGCCGCGCATCCCGACGAGCCAGTAGTGGACCAGCGCGACCCGCATCAGCAGGCGCCCCGCTGCTCGAACGGCACCGCGAGGGTGCGCACCAGGATCGCGGCATCGCGGCGCAGGCTCGGGCCGCGGGCATAGCCGACGTCGAGCCGCACGCGGGAGGCATAGCTCGCCTCGCTGCGCCCGCCCACCTGCCACGGCCCGGTCAGCCCGGGCCGGACCGCCAGATACCAGTCCACGTGCGCGCCGTAGTGGCCAAGCTCGTCGCTCACCACCGGCCGCGGGCCCACCAGGCTCATGTCGCCCGCCAGCACGTTCCAGAACTGCGGCAGCTCGTCGAGGCTGCTGCGCCGCAGGAACCGGCCGATCCGCCCGAGGATCCGCGGATCCGTCCTGAGCTTGCGGGTCTCGGCCCACTCCCGCGCCGCCGCGGGCGACGTGGCCAGCAGCGCCGCCAGCCGCGCGTCCGCATCCGGCGCCATGGTCCTGAGCTTCCAGCAGCGGAACCGCCGCCCCCCGCGACCGACGCGCTCGTGTCCGTAGAACGGATCCACGCCGTGGCAGAGCCAGAGCGCCGTCGCCAATACCGGCAGCACCACCGCGAGGACTGCGACGAAGCCGAGGCTGACCGCGATGTCGATTGCCCGCTTCAGCGGCGCCCGGACACTCTGCGACAGCAGGCCGGCGGCCGGTTTCGCCACGGGGTCCAGGTCGTCGGCAATCGCAATCATCGCAAACTCTCCTCAAAACTGACGAAACAGCGCGGCATTCTGCGGCCAGGATAGTCCGCGCTATTTGAAGCAACGAGGAGGTTAAATGTCGATGAACGACCATAAAAGGTTAATGAAGTTAATACGTTAATTGGATATTTCTGCAGCCTGTCACTCGGCTGTTTCGCGCTCGACGAACCAGGTCTGATCCAGTCCTTTTAACGTTCCATCGGCCTTCAGCGCCGCGATCGCCGCGTTGAACGGCGCCACAAGGTCGGATCCCTTGGGAAAGATAAATCCGAAGTCCTCGGTGCCGAGCGCGTCGCCGACGATCTTCAGGCGGTCGGGATGGGCGAGGACATAGCCGTGACCGGCGGCCGAATTGGTCAGAACCATGTCGATGGTCCCGGCCTCCAGCGCCGTCAGGCTGTCCGAGAAGGTCTCGTAGAGCTTGATCCGGCGGTTCGCCTCGTTGCCGTCCAGCAGGTCGTAGACCACGACATAGAATGCCGTCGTCCCGGCCTGGCTGCCGACGAGGGCGTCCGGGGTCTGCACGAAACCGGCGGCATCGGAGAACCGCGTCTCGTCGGCGCGCACCAGCATCACCATCTCCGAACGCATGTAGGGATCGGAGAAATCCACCTTGTCGCGCCGGTCGTCGCGGATGGTGATGCCGTCCATCCCCACGTCGACCTGACCGGCGGCGACGGCCGGAATCATGCTGTCCCACGGCAGCGTCCGAAAGCTCACCTCGAGGTCGAGCCGCTTCGCGATGGCGGCGAGCGCGTCGTATTCCCAGCCGACCGCCTTGCCGGAGTGGTCGATGAACTGCAGCGGCGGATAGGCGTTCTCGCTCGCCACCACCACCTTGCGCCCGCCGAGGTCGGGCAGATCGGCGGCGGCCGCGGGCAGGGTCGCGCAGGACAGGGCCAGGAGGAGAGTGGCGAAAAGGCAGCGCATGGAGATAGCCTCGGGTCGGATCTGCAACTGGCGGCTGAGAGCCGGGCTCACCATGGGTGAACCGCGTCCGGGCGGCAAGGTCAGGGCGTCTCGATCGGCCAGCACTCTTCGTAGAACGAGCAGTAGCGGCCGGTCACGGCGAAGCGCCGGTAGAGTCGGTCAGCGGGCCGTCGCCGCCCGTGTCCGGGCGCCCGGGCGCGGGCTCGCTCCGGTAGAGCACCAGTTCGTCGCCGGCCCGCACGACGCGCTCGGGTCGACTGCACGAAGCAGGTGGCGTCGAAATCCTGCGGCGCGCGCCCGAGCGCCGCGCTGACCGCATCGCAGGCCGCGAGATCCGCGAGGCGCTTCGGGTCGCCGTCGACGGTGATCGCCACGGCGCGCAGGATGGCAGGCCCGAGACCGACGTTGACCACCGAGACCTCGAACGTCTCGCTGCGGGTGTCCTGCTCGATGCGCCATTCCAGCCGCGGCTGGACGCTGAGCCGCGCGTGTCGCCGGGTGGTCATGGCCTGGAACACCGTCAGGCCGATGGCGCAGAGCGAGACGATGATCGGCAGCCAGAGCCGGACCACCTCGGCGAGCAGCTTCCCCCCCGGCGTCTCGTCGTCCTGCACCCGTCGCGCCCCGTCGCTGCCGCCCCTCCGGCCGCAGGAAGGGTGACATGCGGGACAGGGGGCCGCAACGGGCCGGAGCGCGCCCGGATCAGGCGCGCTCGACGTACTCCATCGTCTCGGTCGAGACGATCACCGCCTCGCCCTCGCCGACGAAGGGCGGGATCATGATGCGCACGCCGTTGTCGAGGATCGCGGGCTTGAAGCTGTTGGCCGCCGTCTGGCCCTTCACCGCCGGCTCGGTCTCGACGATGGTGCAGGTCACCTTGTCGGGCAGCTGGGCGTTCAGCGCCTCGTCCTCGTAGTATTCCACCAGGATCGTCATGCCATCCTGCAGGAACGGCCGGCGCTCGCCGAAGATGTCGGCGGGGATCGTCACCTGCTCGAACGTCTCGGCATCCATGAAGTGCAGGAGCCCGTCGGACTCGTAGAGGAACTGCTGGTCCTTCTGGTCGAGGCGGACGCGCTCCACCTTGTCCGCCGAGCGGAACCGCTCGTTGAGCTTGCGGTTGTCGCGGATGTTCTTCATCTCGACCTGAGCAAAGGCGCCGCCCTTGCCGGGCTTCACGTGCGCGACCTTGACCGCGACCCAGAGGCCGCCGTCGTGCTCGAGGATGTAGCCGGGGCGAATTTCGTTGCCGTTGATCTTGGGCATCGGGAGGGGTTCCGTCGTGTGCAGGATTGGCGGGTGCTATAGGGGCGGGATGCGCCGCTGGCAAGCGGGGCGAATTTCGGCGGCATTGCGGCGCAGAACCTTCGGTTCACCGCCGAACGCCCCCGGCGGGCGATCCGAAGCGCGTCAGGAGGCGGAAGCGTGCGATGCCGGCGCCGCGAGGGCCGGCGGATCGACGGTCGGCGCCCCCATGGCATAGCCCTGGGCGTGGGTGAAGCCGGCCCGGCGCACCAGCGACAGGTGCTCGTCCCGCTCGACGCCCTCTGCGGTGACGGCGATCCCCTGGGCGCGGGCGAGCGAGATGATCGCGCGGATCAGTTCGGCGGTCGCCGGGTTGCCGAGGTCCTGGACGAAGGACTTGTCGAGCTTGATGCGGTGGTGCGGCAGCCGGGCGAGGTAGGCAAGCGCGCTGTAGCCGGTGCCGAAGTCGTCGAGGGCGATGCGGATTCCGCGGTTGATGAGCGCGCGAAGCTGCCCCGTGGTGTCGGGGTTGTCGCGCATGAGCACCGTCTCGGTGATCTCGAGCTCGAGCCGCTCGGGCGGAAAGCCGGTGTCGGCCAGCGCGCTGTCGACGTCGGCGAGGAAGCCGCTCTGGTGGAACTGCAACGGCGAGATGTTGACCGACAGCGTGGTCGACGCGGGCCAGTCCGCCGCGCGGGCCAGTGCCGCGCGCAAGGCCCAGCGGCCGAGCGGCAGGATGAGGCCGGTCGCCTCGGCCATCGGGATGAAGGACAGCGGCTGCAACTCGCCCCGCGTCGGATGGCGCCAGCGGATCAGCGCCTCGGCGCCGCTGACCGATCCATCCGTCAGGTCCACATAGGGCTGATAGACGAGATAGAGTTCGCCCCGTTCCGCCGCGTGGGCGAGATCGAGCTCGAGCCGGCTCTTGTCGAGCGACAGCGCCGCCTCGGTCGGCTCGTGGACGACGCAGCGCTCCCGGCCCTCCGACTTGGCGCGGCGCAGCGCGCTCTCCGCCTGCCCGAGCAGGGCCGTGGCGCTGCGGGGGCCGTGCGCACCCGTGACCATGCCGATGCGCGCCTGGATCGCCAGCGTGCGCCCGCGCAGCACCAGTGGCTCGGACACCGCCCCGAGCAGCGCGTGGGCGAGCGCCTGCAGCCCGTCGGGAGGACGCTGAGCAACGATCGCGAAGCGATCTCCCTCGAGGCGGACCAGCCGGTCGTCGGGGCCGATCGCCTGTTGCAGGCGCGAGCCCGTGACCGCGAGCACCGCATCGCCCGCCGTCGCCCCGAGGGCGTCGTTGACCGACCGGAAGCGGTCGATGTCGAGGATCATCACTGTCAGGGCCAGGGCGCCGCCGGCCTGGCGCAGCGCGGTCTCGACCAGGCGGTGCGCCTGTGCGCGCGAGCGCACCGGACTGCGGACGGGAGACGGGCCGAGGTCGGCGTCGGAAGCCCGGGCGGTGGGGAGGAGGGGATCCGGTGGTGGGGGGACGAGGGCCCCCGCGAGCGTCGCCGCGTCGATCAGGCGGCGACCGAGCTTCGAGCCGAGGCGGCGGCGGCGGGCATCCGCGACAAGAAGGTAGCCCGCGGTTTCCCGGGGCGAGCGCAGGATCGGCACCAGCGCGGCGAAATCGCATGAGAGGCCGAAGGCCGAGGGCTCGACAAGCGAGGGGGCCGCGGTCGGCGGTGGCAACGGCGGGGCATTCACCGGATCGACCGCGCTCAGCGCGCGAAGTTCCGGAGTGGCGGCAACCAGTTCCGCGCCGGAGCGCCCCGCAAGGAAGATCCCCGCCGCACGCAGGTCGGCGTCCCCGAGGAGGCGGAACAGGGCATCCGCGAACTGATTGCAGTCAAACTTCGTCATCGCGGCTCGCGTCTTCCGGATGGGCGCGTCTCTCAGTTTGGAATACAACCTATGGGAGCACAGAACAAGCGCGACCTGCGCCTCAACAACGCCAAGTTGAGTCCTGTGGCCGGCTGCGGCTCCGGCTCCGGCACCGGGAGGTCAGCCCGCCACGCGCCCCCACAGGTCGTAGGCGTCGCTTTCCTCGACCTCGACCGGCACGATGTCTCCGGGCTTGAGCCGCTCGAATCCCTCGTCGATGTAGAGGTGGCCGTCGATCTCCGGCGCGTCGCCTCTGGTCCGGCACGTCGCCGCCTCGTCGTCCACCTCGTCGACGATCACCTCGATCCGGCTGCCGACACGGGTGGCGAGCTTCTCGGCGCTGATCGCCGCAGCGGTCTCCATGAAGCGCTGCCAGCGATCTTCCTTCACGTCCTCCGGCACCTGGTCGGGCAGCGCGTTCGCCCGGGCGCCGGCGACGTTCTCGAAGCGGAAACAGCCGACCCGGTCCAGCCGCGCCTCGCCGAGCCAGTCGAGCAGATGCTGGAACTCCGCCTCGGTCTCGCCGGGATAGCCGACGATGAAGGTCGAGCGCAGGGTGATCTCCGGGCAGTCGGCCCGCCAGCGGGCGATCTCGTCGAGGGTCCGGGCGCTCGCCGCCGGCCGGGCCATCCGCCGCAGCACGTCCGGGTGCGAGTGCTGGAACGGGATGTCGAGATAGGGCAGCACGCCCCCCTCGCCCATCAGCGGGATCAGCTCGCGCACATGCGGATACGGATAGACGTAATGCAGCCGGACCCAGGCGCCGAGCTGCCCCAGCTCGCGGGCGAGATCGGTGATGTGGGAGCGGACCTCGCGGCCCTGCCACGGATGCGCGTCGTGGCGGCGGTCGACGCCGTAGGCCGAGGTGTCCTGGCTGATGACCAGCAGCTCGCGCACGCCCGCCGCCACCAGCTTCTCCGCCTCGCGCAGCACCGCATTCACCGGGCGCGAGACCAGACGGCCGCGCATGTCGGGGATGATGCAGAACTTGCACTTGTGGTTACAGCCCTCGGAAATCTTGAGGTAACTGTAGTGCCGCGGCGTCAGGTGGACCGCCGAGGCCGGCAGCAGGTCGACGAACGGATCGGGTGCGGGCGGTACGGCGGCGTGCACCGCGTCGAGCACCGCCTCGTACTGGTGCGGCCCGGTGACGGCGAGCACCGTCGGATGCGCGCCGCGGATCAGGTGCTCCTCCGCGCCGAGGCAGCCGGTGACGATGACCCGGCCGTTGTCGGCCAGCGCCTCGCCGATGGCCTCGAGGCTCTCGGCGCGGGCCGAATCGAGAAAGCCGCAGGTGTTGACGATCACCGCGTCGGCGCCGGCATAGTCGGGCGAGATCGCATACCCCTCGGCGCGCAGGCGCGTGAGGATGCGCTCGCTGTCGACCAGCGCCTTGGGGCAGCCGAGGCTGACCATGCCGACGCGCGGCTGGCCGGGGCGGGCGGCGGCGTCGAAACGGGGCGCGGGCGCCCGGTCGGGGCGCAGGTCGGGCGGATTGAGGCTCATGGCCGGCCGTCCTACACGCGCCGCCCGTGTCGGGCAAGCGGCGTGCGTCCCCGAGACCCGCCCGCGACGGCGCCTGACGGCGTTGCCGCGACGTGGTAGTCTCGGCCGGAGGGGTGGAACGACGACCTGCCGGGTGATGCGCCCGCACGTGGACCTCGCCTGGCATGCCGACGCTCTTCCGCCCCCCGTGCATTGGGGAGGAAGGGAAAGATGGCGACATTCACCGGAACGGATTTCAGCGAGACGATCACGCCGGGCACAGTGTCCGCCAGTGTGACAGCCGATCCCGACGGTGCCCGGCCGAGCGACCTCAGCGATGTGATCCACGGCCTCGGCGGCAACGACACCATTGACGGCGGCGGCGGCTACGACTCGCTCTTGGCGGCACGGGCGCGGATGTGATGGAGGCGCGGTGGGGCGCCGGATCATTCTACGGGCTGGGCGGAGACGACACGATGTCCGGCGGTGATGGGCACCTGACGCTCGCCGGCGGTGTCGGCAACGATGTGTATCGCATTACCAACGATGCCAACATCATCGAGGCAGCGGGCGAGGGGCAGGATACCGTCGAGATCAATTTCTATCACTACAGCTACTATGATAATGTCTATGTCATGGCCGATAACGTCGAAACGATGAACATTTTCGACATGCGGGAACAGTTTTACGACTACAATACCCAGACCGTGGTATATTCGTATCAGAGCAGCGTTGTTACCGGCACCGCCCTCGCCAACCTCATCGCCGGCGGCGAGGGATCGAACGAGATCCACGGGGCCGGTGGTGTCGACACGATCCTCGGCGGCACGGGCGACGACTTGCTCGATGGTGGCGCGGGGAAGGACGTGTTCGACGGTGGCGATGGCCGCGACATGGTGCTCTGCACCTCGAACACCACGCCGGTGCGGGTCGATCTCGCCGCGGCGCAGGCGAGCTTCCCGGGTCAGGGTTGGGCGACCGAGCGTTTCGCCTCGATCGAGAACGCGGCAACGGGGTCGGGCGCCGACACGCTCGCGGGCGGCGATGGCGCCGCGGCGTTCGAGGGGGCGGGAGCGGCGCTCGGCGACCGGATTGATGTGTCTGCAATCGACGCCGACGCGACGTTGGCCGGCAACCAGACGTTCGTCCGGGGCGGCACCGGCCGCGGTCATGTCTGGGCGGTCAACTCCGCCGGCATCACCGTGATCCGGGGCAACACCGACGGCGACGCTGCGATCGAGTTCGAGCTTGCGATCGCCGACGGCGCGGTGGCCGCCGCCAGCTATGCGGCGGCGGACTTCATCCTGTGACGCGCGCCCGCGCGAGCAGGCGGCGCAGGCGTCAGGAGCAGCACTTGGACTGGATGTAGGCGATCACGGCCTTGCGGTCATCCTCGTTCTTCAGGCCGGGGAACGCCATCTTGTTGCCCGGCACGTCGGCCTTCGGATCGGCGAGGTAGGTGTCGAGGGTGTCGGGCCCCCAGACGATGCCGCTCTCGCCGGCCTTCACCATGGCGGGCGAGTACTTGAAGCCTTCCTCGGTGCCCGCGGTGCGGCCGATGAGGCCGTTGAGCGACGGACCGACCCGGTCCTTCGCGCCCTCGCCCACGGCGTGGCAGGCGGCACACTTCTTGAAGACCTTTTCGCCCGCGGCGACGAGGTCGTCCTGAGCCAGCGCCGGCAGGGCGACGAGGCCGGCGAGGGCCGTGGCGAGCAGGGTCCGGATGAGCATTGCGGGCTTTCCTTGGCTGGCGTTCCCTCCGTCCGGCAGATGCCGGCCGTGCGGACGACAGCATACCGGGTCCGCGCGCCCCGCCACAATGGGTCCCGGATCGGCATTTGGTCGCATTCGGGCCCGCGCGGCCGCCCTTCGACGGCGCGCGATCACATCCCGTCGACTTCCCGGGGTCGTGTCTTCCGTCCGCGCCCGACAGGCCTATGTTCAGGCGCGTCATCGATTGAAGGGGTATCCACGATGTCACGTGCAGCACTCATCATCGGCGCGGCCGCCACGGCGGCGCTGGTGGCCGGAGCCGGCGCGTCGAGCGCCCAGGACGTCTATCTCAAGGGCTTCGGCGGCTGGACCATCCCGCAGAACAACGACTTCCAGTTGAACGACAAGACGCTCGGCACCAGCAGCAGCTCCGGCCTCGACTACGACAGCGGCTATGTGCTCGGTGCTGCGATCGGCTACCACCTGAACCCGCACACGGCGCTGGAATTCGAGTACGCCTATCGCAACTCCGACGCGACGCTGAAGAACAGCGGCGGGGCGGATGGCGAGGTGCAGTCGAACGCCTACATGGCGAACGCGATCTACACCTTCAACGGCATCGGCCCGAACGGCGCGTTCAAGCCCTACATCGGCGCCGGCATCGGCGCGGCCGACCAGAAGTACAATCCCACCGGCTTCGGCAGCCTCGATGGCGACTACAACTTCGCCTACCAGTTCATCACCGGCGTCGGCTACGACATCACCCCGAGATGGACGCTGAACGGCGAGGTCCGCTACTTCGGCATCACCGACCAGACGCTCGAGAACAACGACTTCGGCTTCAAGAATTCCTACGGCACCGTCGACGCCATCGTCGGCGCCACCTACCACTTCTGACGGCCCGTCGGGTGCCGGCCCCCGTCGCGGGAGGGCCGGCACTCGCGGGAAGCGTGGCATGGGGAACGCAGCCGCCGGCAAATCGCCAGGTCCGGCGCAGGCAGGGGCATCGGGCGGTGGCCGACCGGCGTAGGATCGGCGGGTCATCGAGCCCCGGGAGGTCCGCCATGTCGTCCGCATTCCGCTCCAGCATCGGCCTCGCGGCTGTCGCCGCCGCCGGCGTCGTCCTCGCCGGCACCGGCTTCGCGGCGGCGCAGGGCCTCGGCAACAGCCGCGCCTACGTCAAGGTCTTCGGCGGCGTCACCCTCCCGCAGGACGACGGCTTCACGCTAGTCTACACCACGATCGACCCGGCCTCGAGCGGCCTCGACTACGACTCGGGCTACGTCTTCGGCATCGCCGGCGGCTACAACGTCGCGCCGAACGTGGCGATCGAACTCGAATTCAGCTATCGCGCGGCGGACGCAGACCTCACCACCAGCGCCACCGACAGCGCCTCCGGCGGGACCACGGTCAACGCCTACATGGCGAACGCGGTCTATACCTTCCCGCCGATCGACGCCGCCGGCGCGGTCAGGCCGTTCGTCGGCGTCGGCCTCGGAGCCGCCGACTTCAAATATGACCCGGACGGCGGCGGCCGGCTCGGCGGCGACTTCAAGTTCGCCTATCAGGCGATCGCCGGCATCGGGTACCAGATGAACGAGAGCTGGACGCTGTCCGGCGAGGTCCGCTTCCTCGGGGCCAGCGAGAACGACGTGTCGAGCGCGACGGCAAGCTTCAAGACCACCTACCAGACCTTCGACGCGCTGGTCGGCGCGACCTACCGCTTCTGAACCTGCCGCGCGCTCTTGAGGGCGGCGGCGGCTTCAGGGATGATCCGCGCCGCCGCAAGGGGAGGCGCGCCATGCCCGCAGGACACGACCAGATACCCGAGGCCGCGCTCGCCTGGGCGCGGGCGGGCAAGGGCGTCGCCCTCGCCACCGTCATCGAGACCTGGGGCTCCGCGCCCCGGCCGCGCGGATCGCAGCTCGCCATCTCGGGCGAGGCGGAGATGGCGGGCTCGGTCTCCGGCGGCTGCGTCGAGGGCGCCGTCGTCGCCGAGGCGCTGGAGGCGCTGGCCGACGGCCGGCCGCGGCTGCTCGACTATGGCGTGAGCGACGACGCGGCGTTCGCCGTCGGCCTCGCCTGTGGCGGGCGTATCCGGGTGATGGTCGAGCCGGTCGGCACGGGGCAGGGGCCCGACCTCGGGCTCCTCGCCGATCTCGTCGCCGCCCGCGCCGCGCGACAGCCGGCGGTCTACGCGGTCCGTCCCGCCGCCACCCCCGCCGACTGGCAACGCAGGCTGGTGCTCGGGCCCGGCGATCCGCTCTGGCCCGAGGCCGAGGCCGCGCTCTTCGCCGATCGGGCGGATTTCGCCGGCGACTGGTTCCTCGGCACGCACAACCCGCCGCTCCGCATGGCGGTGGTCGGCGCCGTCCACATCGCCCAGGCGCTGGTGCCGATGGCGACGCTCGCCGGCTACGACGTGACCGTCATCGACCCGCGCGACGCGTTTGCCAGCGCGGACCGCTTTCCCGGGGTGAACCTTTCCCACGACTGGCCCGACGCCGCGCTCGCCGAGGTGGGCCTCGACCCGCGCGTCGCCGTGGTGACGCTGACCCACGATCCGAAGCTCGACGATCCGGCCGTCGAGACGGCGCTGCGCGCGCCGGTCTTCTATCTCGGCTGCCTCGGCTCGCCGCGCACCCACGCGAAGCGGGTCGAGCGGTTCACGGCCAAGGGCTTCCGTCCGGAGGAGATCGCCCGGATCCACGCGCCGATCGGCGCCGACATCGGCGCGAAGTCGCCCGCCGAGATCGCCGTCTCGATCCTCGCCCAGGTGACGGAACGGCTGCGCCGTCCCGAAACGCGGCGGCGCTAGGCCATGCGCTTCGGCCCGGTGCCGCTCTCCGATGCGGTCGGCGCGGTGCTCGCGCATGGGCTCGCCGCGGGCGGGATCCGGCTGAAGAAGGGGCGCGTCCTCGGCCCGGCCGATCTCGCGGCGCTGGCCGCGGCGGGGGTGGAAACGGTGACGGTCGCCCGGCTCGACCCGGGCGACGTCGGCGAGGACGCCGCCGCCGAGGCGATCGCCGCCGCGTTGCTGCGCGAGGGGGCCGGGCTGTCGGTCTCGGCGCCGTTCACCGGGCGGGTGAACCTCTTCGCCACCACCGCCGGCGTCCTCCGGGTGGACCGCACCGCGGTCGACGGGCTGAACGCGCTCGATCCGGCCATCACGCTCGCCAGCCTGCCGGCCTTCGCCCGGGTCGCGCCGCGGCAGATGGTGGCGACGGTCAAGGTCATTCCCTACGCCGTCGCCGGCGAGACGGTGCGGCTCGCGGTGCGCCGGCTGCTGCAATCGGCCGGCGTCCTGCGCCTGCACCCGTTCCGGCCGCAGCGGGTGTCGCTGATCCTGACGCAGACGCCGGGGATGAAGCCGAGCCTGCTCGACAAGGGCGCGCAGGTGGTCGCGGACCGGCTTGCCGCGCTCGGCCAGCGGCTCGACCCGCCCGTCACCGTCGCGCACGAGACGGCGGCGGTCGCGGCGGCCATTGCGGCCGCGGCGGGCGAGATCGTGCTCGTCCTCGGCGCATCGGCAACCTCGGACGTGGGCGACGTCTGCCCGGCGGGCCTGGTCGCGGCGGGCGGCGAGCTGGTGCGCTTCGGGATGCCGGTCGATCCCGGCAACCTGCTCATTCTCGGCCGGCAGGGCGGCCGCCCGGTGCTCGGGCTGCCCGGCTGCGCCCGCTCGCCGGCGCTGAACGGTGCCGACTGGGTGCTCGAGCGGCTGGCGGCCGGCCTCGACGTCACGGGCGCCGATCTCGCCGGGATGGGCGTCGGCGGCCTGCTGAAGGAAATCCCCGCCCGGCCGCAGCCCCGTGCCGGCCGCGCGGTGCCGGCCGGACGCCCGCGGGTCGCGGCGCTGGTCCTCGCTGCGGGGGCGGGGCGGCGGATGCGCGGGGCCGACAAGCTGCTCGAGCCCGTCGCCGGCGAGCCGGTGCTCGCGCGCGTCGCCCGGGCGGCGCGGCAGAGCCAGGCCGACGAGACGGTGGTCGTCCTGCCGCCCGGCGCGACCGGCCGGCGGGACGCGGTGGCGGGCCTCGGCGTCGAGGTCGTCGAGGCCCCCGACTGCGCCGAGGGGATGGCCGCCTCGCTGCGCGCCGGCCTCGCCGCGGTGCAGGCGCGCGCCGACGCGGTGGTGGTGCTGCTCGCCGACATGCCGGAGGTCGGGCCGCGCGCCATCGACCGGCTGATCGCGGCCTTCGACCCGGAGGAGGGGCGCGAGCTTTGCCGCGCGGTCAGCGCCGACGGCACGCCGGGCCATCCGGTCCTGTTCGGCCGCCGCTTCTTCGAGACCCTCGCCGCGCTGACCGGCGACCGCGGCGCGCGCGAGGTGATCCGCGACGCGGCCGAGTTCGTGACCGAGGTGGCGACCGAAGGGCAGGGGGCGGTGGTCGATCTCGACACGCCCGAGGACTGGGCGGCCTGGCGGGCGGCTCAGCGCCGGTAGGCCGTTGCCGCCAGCTCGATGTTGAAGAGGCTCCGGTCCTGTGTCGCGCCCGGTTTCAGGCTGGTCAGGTCCACCCGGGTCCGCGCCCCGGTCTGGGTGGTGATCTCCCAGCTGGTGAGCGCGACGGGATCGTTCGAGAAGCGCATCACCATCTGGCCCGCCTTGGGGTTCTGCGGATCGACCACGGTGATCTGCGTCCCGCTGGCGTCCCGCGTCGCGCCCTGCACCAGCCCCGGCTCCGACAGGCTGATCCGGTCGCGTAGCAGCAGGCCGAGCGGCGTGGAGTTGAGCGGATAGCGCGTCGGGTTGCGGTTCGACTTCGGATCGAACACGCCGACCCAGCTGCCGTCCGCGATCACCATGGCGCCCGCCGGGCTGTCATACTCGAAGCGGATCCGCCCGGGCTTTGCCAGGTAGAACGTCCCCGTCTGCACCGAACCGTTCGGATTGGTCTGCCGGAACGTGCCCTGCGCCGAGCGCAGCCCGGTGAGATAGGCGTTGATCGCGCCGGCGTCGACCTGCTGCGCCATCGCCACGGGCGGCAGCGCCAGCAGCAGCGCGAGAAACGGCAGGAGAGCGGCGAGGAGGGTGCGTCGGGTCATGGTCCGCCTCGTATAGCCCGGCCGCGGTCCCGTTGCACGCGCCCGCGGCCTCACATCGGCGTCAGCTTTCATTCCCCGTCTCCGCCCCCGCCCCCGTCCCCGCCATACTCCGCGCGCACGATGCCGTGCCGCTTCAGCTTGTCGTAGAACGTCTTGCGCGGCACGCCGAGCGCCTCGACCGTCGCCCGCACGTCGCCCTGGTGCCGGGCCAGCGCCTCGCGGATGACGCCCGCCTCGAAGCGGTCGACCAGCTCGGGCAGGGTGCCCGCCGGCTCCTCCCCGACCGTCGCGGCGCCGGCGTCCGCCTCCAGCCCCAGCGCCACCCGGTCGGCATAGTGCATCAGCTCGCGCACGTTGCCGGGCCAGTCGTGCCGTTCGAGATGCTGGCGGATCGCCGGGGTCAGCGCCGGCACCGGCCGGCCGAACCGCTCCGCCGCGCGCCGGGCGAACAGCGCGAAGAGCAGCGGTGCATCGGCCTTGCGCTCGCGCAGCGGCGGAATGCGCAGCGTCACCACGTTCAGCCGATAGTAGAGATCGGCTCGAAAATCCCCCCGCGCCGCCGGGTCGCCCAGGTCGACCTTGGTGGCGGCCACCACCCGCAGGTCCAGCCGCCGCCGCTCGTTGGTGCCGAGCGGCTCCACCTCGCGCGTCTCCAGCACGCGCAGGAGCTTGACCTGGATCGCCGGCGGGCAGGACTCGATCTCGTCGAGGAACAGCGTGCCGCCGCTCGCGTGCTCGATCCGCCCGACGCGCCGCTTCGCCGCCCCGGTGAAGGCGCCGGCCTCGTGCCCGAACAGCTCGCTCTCGAGCACCGTCTCGGGCAGCGCGCCGCAGTTCAGCGCCACGAAGTTGCCGCTCCGCCCGCTCCAGCGGTGCAGCAGCGCCGCGACGACCTCCTTGCCCGAGCCGGTCTCGCCCAGCACCAGCACGTCGACCGCCGCATCCGCCACCTGCCGGATCGTGTCGCGCAGCCGTGCCAAGGCCGGGGTCTCGCCGACCAGCGGCCCGTCGTCGCGCACCCCCGCCGCCGCCTCGCGCAGCCGGCGGTTTTCGAGCACCAGCCGCCGCTTCTCGGCCGCCCGCGCCACCGTGCCGGCCAGCCGCGCCGCGTCGAAGGGCTTGGCGATGAAGTCGTAGACCCCATCCTTCACCGCCTTCACCGCCACATCCACATCCGCGTGGCCGGTGACGAGGATGACCGGAATCTCCGGGTCGATCGCCCGGACCCGCTCGAACAGCTCGAGCCCGCTCATCCCCGGCATGCGGATGTCCGAGACGACGGGTCCGGGGAAGTCCGTCGCCAGCGCCGCCAGCGCCGCCGCGCCGCCCTCGAACGCCTGCACCGCGAAGCCGGCGAGCTTCAGCATCTGCGCCGTCGCCCGCCGCAGGTCCGGGTCGTCGTCGACGAAGACCACCGGGCCACCCGCCCCGCTCATGACACCCGCCCCGCTCACGCCGCCGCCTCGCTCACGCCGTCGGCCGGCTCCGCCCGCGGCAGCTCCAGCACGAAGCAGGCGCCCGGGCCCTCGCCGGGCTCGAACCCGAGGCTGCCACCGAACTCGCGCGCGAGATCGGCCGAAATCACCAGGCCGAGGCCCAGCCCGGTCTCCTTCGTGGTGCTGAACGGCATGAACAGTGTCTCGCGCATCTTCGGATCGAGGCCGGGGCCGTTGTCCTGCACCCGGATCGTCACCCGGCTCCCCGCCGCGATCACCGACACGGCGATCACCGGGTCCGGCCGCCCGCGCAGCGCGTCGAGGGCGTTCGACAGCAGGTTGACGAGGATCTGCTCCAGCCGGATTTGTCCGGCGACGACCGCGAGCCCGGGCTGCGGCGGGCCGCGGTCGATCCGCACGCCCGCATCGCGGATCCGCCCGGCAAGCAGTGCCAGCGCCCCGGCGATCGCCAGGTCGACCTCCACCGGCCCGACCGGGGCCACGCCGCGACGGGCAAAGCCGCGCAGCATCCGGGTGATCGCGCCGATCCGTTCGGTGACGCGCACGATCGCCCCGAGGTTCTCCCGCGTCTCGCCGCTCTCGCCCGCGTCGAGCAGTTGCTGGCCCGACTCGGCATAGGTGCGGATCGCGGCGACCGGCTGGTTGATCTCGTGCGCCACGCCCGCGGTGATCTGCCCGAGGATCGACAGCCGGTTTGCCTGCGCCAGCTCCTCCCGCGCGCGACGCACGCGGGTCTCGGCGTTCTCGCGCTCGGCGATCTCCTCCGCCACCCGCCGTTCCAGTTCGGTGTTCATCACCCCGAGCGCCCGGGCGAAGCGCTGCCGTCGCTGCAGCCAGACCAGCCCCGCCCCGGCGAGCAGGCTGGCAAGCAGCGCGGTCAGCCCGCCCGTCCGCGCCGCCGAGGCCAGCGCCGACTCCGCCGGCAGGAAGAGCGCGATGCGCCAGCCGGGCGCCGCCGGACCGACCGGCGCCGCCGCGCCGGCATAGTGCGCGGGACCGCCGCTGCCGGGCCGGTCGACGCGATAGAGCCCGTCTGGCTGCGCGGCGATCGGGATGGGCAGCCGATCGCCGGGGCTTGCGTCGGGCACGACGCCGAAGCGCCAGTCCGGCTCGGTGGTGGCCACCACCGTCCCCGCCGCGTCGTTCGCCACCACGACCAGCCCGCCCGCCCGCCAGCGGGCCTCGAGTTCGTCGAGTTCGACCTTCACCACCACGACGCCGAGCGGCCCCAGCACGCTCTCGACCCGCCGCGTCAGATAGAGACCGGGGCGGTGGCTGACCGTGCCGAGCGCGTACTGCATCGCCGTGCCGTCGGCCATCGCGCGGGTGAAGTACTCGCGGAAGGCATAGCCGGAGCCGACGAAGCTCTCGGGCTGGTCGGCATTGGAGGCGGCGATCGCCACGCCGTCGCGATCGACCAGATAGATCACCGACGCCCCCGCGGCAGTGGCGATGGCGTCGAGCTTGGCGTCGAGCCGACGCTCGGCCGCGTCGGTCGTTCCGGCGAGCAGCGCAATGACCTCGGGGTCGCGCGAGAGCACGAGCGGGATCAGCCGCTGTTTCTCGATCACCCCGGTCAGCGCCGCCGTCGCCAGCGGCAGCGCCGCCGCGGCGCGATCCGTCAGGTCGACCGCCGCGCGGGAGCGCGCCATCCGCCCGGCGGCGATGACGAGCGCCAGCACCACCGCGAGCCCGACCATCATCGCCAGGGTCCGGCGTGACCATGTCCGATCCGCCTTCGCTCGCCTCGACATCTCCGCCTCCCGCCGTTGGGCAAAGCCTAGTGCGGAAGTTCGCACGGCACCAGCGCCGACCCGTGCGACATCCCGCACGGCCCCCGCGCCCGCCGCCCGCCGCCTCTCGCCCAACCTGCGGCGGGAAAACGTGAATCCGAGGCTGGTCCTTTCTGGCACGGGCCTTGCTTGGCTGAAGGCAGGGCCGCCCGGGGGGCAGAGCCCCAAAAGGCCACAAGCGGAGGAGCGAGAGATGCACATTCCCCACCACGCCGGCGCGGCGATTGCGCCCAAGCCATTCTACCGCCAGCTTTATTTCCAGGTCCTGACGGCGATCGTCCTCGGCATCACCGTCGGCCACTTCTGGCCCGAGATCGGTGCCAGCCTGAAGCCGCTCGGCGACGCGTTCGTCAAGCTCGTGAAGATGATCATCGCGCCGGTGATCTTCCTGACCGTCACCACCGGCATCGCCGGCATGTCCGACCTGAAGAAGGTCGGCCGCGTGGCCGGCAAGGCGTTCGCCTACTTCCTCACCTTCTCCACGCTCGCCCTCATCGTCGGGCTCATCGTCGGCAACTTCATCGCCCCGGGCTCGGGCCTCAACATCGACCCCGCGACCCTCGACGGCTCGGCGGTCGCCGACTACGCCGCCAAGGCGCACGACACCACCGTCGTCGGCTTCCTCTCCGGCATCATCCCGACCACCGTCGTCGACGCCTTCGCCAAGGGCGACATCCTCCAGGTGCTGTTCTTCTCGGTGCTCTTCGGCATCAGCCTCGCGGCCGTCGGCGACCGCGGCAAGCCGGTCTACAACTTCCTCTCGGCCCTGACCGCGCCGATGTTCAAGCTCGTCGAGATCCTGATGAAGGCCGCCCCCGTCGGTGCCTTCGGCGCGATGGCCTTCACCATCGGCAAGTACGGCATCGGCTCGGTGGTGAACCTCGCGATGCTGGTCGGCACCTTCTACCTCACCGCGCTGATCTTCGTGCTCGTCGTTCTCGGCACCGTTGCCCGGCTGAACGGCTTCTCCATCCTGAAGCTGATCCGCTACCTCAAGGAAGAGCTGCTGCTCGTCCTCGGCACCTCCTCCTCGGAAGCCGCGCTCCCCTCGGTGATGGAGAAGCTGGAACTCGCCGGCGCCAAGCGCTCGGTCGTCGGCCTCGTCGTCCCGACCGGCTACTCGTTCAACCTCGACGGCACCAACATCTACATGACGCTGGCCGCCCTCTTCATCGCCCAGGCCTGCAACATCGACCTGTCGCTCGGCGATCAGATCCTGCTGCTTCTCGTCGCCATGCTCTCCTCGAAGGGCGCGGCGGGCATCACCGGCGCGGGCTTCATCACGCTCGCCGCGACGCTCTCGGTCGTGCCCTCGGTCCCGGTCGCCGGCATGGCGCTGATCCTCGGCGTCGACCGCTTCATGTCCGAGGTCCGCGCGCTCACCAACTTCGTCGGCAACGCGGTGGCGACGCTGGTCGTCGCCCGCTGGGAAGGCGAGCTCGACCAGGACCGCCTGACCGCCGTCCTGAACGGCGAGGTGCCGATGGACGACGAGGGCATGCCGGTCCACGACCCCGTCGCCGCCTGAGGCCGGCCTCGATCGCGAACGACAGCGGCCCCGGCGATCTCGCCGGGGCCGCCTCGATTCCGGGCCGGGGCGCGCTCGATGCGACGGCCCGCCGTCTGGTCCGCCGCGCGTCCCCTTTGCCTTCCGCCATGTCCCGGTGCTAGACGCGACTCCGAGGCAACGGGGGACCCGACCGATGACCACTCTCACCGCACCCGCTCCGGCGAGGGTCGACTCGATCACGCTCGCCAGGCCGGACGACTGGCACATCCACCTGCGCGACGGGGCGATGCTCGCCGCCGTGCTGCCGTGGACCGCGGCGCAGTTCGCCCGGGGCATCATCATGCCGAACCTCGTGCCGCCCGTGACGACGCCCGTCGTCGCCGCCGCCTACCGCGAGCGCATCCTCGCCGCGCTGCCGGAGGGCGCGGACTTCCGGCCGATGATGACCTGCTACCTCACCGACACGACCTCGCCCGACGAGATCGAGGCGGGGTTTCGCGATGGCGTCTGGATCGCGGCCAAGCTCTATCCCGCCGGCGCCACCACCAATGCCCACCACGGCGTGACCGATATCCCGGCGCTCGCCCCCGTGCTGGAGCGGATGGAGAGGATCGGGATGCCGCTCCTCGTCCACGGCGAGGCGACGGATCCCGCGATCGACATCTTCGACCGGGAGGCCGCATTCATGGAGGCCGAACTGCTGCCGCTCCTCGCGCGGCATCAGGGCCTGAAGGTCTGCGTCGAGCACGTCACCACCGCCGAGACGGCCGACATCGTGCGGGCCCACGCCCCGCGGGTGGCCGCGACGATCACGCCCCACCACCTGATGATCAACCGCACCTCGATCTTCCAGGGCGGCCTGCGCCCGCACCTCTACTGCCTGCCGGTCGCCAAGCGCGAGCGCCACCGACTGGCGCTGCGCAAGGCCGCGACGGGGGGAGAGCCCTGCTTCTTCCTCGGCACCGACACCGCCCCGCATCCGAAGGGCGCGAAGGAAAGCGCCTGCGGCTGCGCCGGCGTCTTCCTCGGGCCCGTCGCGCTGCAATGCTACGCCCAGGTCTTCGACGAGGAGGGGGCCCTGGACCGGCTGGAAGCCTTCGCCTCGCTCAACGGCGCCCGCTTCCACGGCCTCGCGCCGAACACCGGCACCGTCACCCTGCACCGCAGGCCGGAAACGGCGCCCGATACCGTCGCCGCGGGCACCGACACGGTCGTCGTCTTCCGCGGCGGCGAGGCGCTACCCTGGTCCCTTGGAGCCGTCACGCGATGAGCGACACCCTCGACGCCCCCGTCTTCACCGCCGCCGCCCGCGTCGGCCGCATCCGCGTGTCGCCCACCGTTGCCGCCGCGGCGCGCGCCCGCGAACTCAAGGCCGCGGGTCGCGACATCGTCGACATGACCGCCGGCGAGCCCGATTTCGACACGCCGGAGCCGGTCCGCGCCGCTGCCCATGCGGCCATCGAGGCCGGCGACACCCGCTACACCGCGACCAACGGCACGCCGGCGCTCCGGGCCGCGATCCGCGCCGACTTCAAGCGCCGCCTCGGCCTCGACTACGCCGACACCGAGGTGACGGTCGGCGGCGGCGGCAAGCCGGTGCTCTTCGTCGCGCTGATGGCCACGCTCGATGAGGGGGACGAGGTGATCGTGCCCGCTCCCTACTGGGTCAGCTACCCCGACATGGCGCTGGCGAACGACGGCACGCCCGTCGTCGTCGCGTGCCCGGAGGCCAGCGGTTTCAAGCTGACGCCCGCCGCGCTGGAAGCCGCCATCACCCCGAAGACCCGCTGGCTGATCCTCAACTCGCCGTCGAACCCCACCGGGGCCGCCTATTCCCGCGCGGAGCTCGAGGCCCTCGGCGCCGTGCTGCTGCGCCATCCGCACGTCTGGGTGCTGTCCGACGACATCTACGACCAGATCTGGTTCGCCTCCGAGCCGATGACGACGATCGCCGCCGCCGTGCCGGCGCTGAAGGCACGCACGCTGCTGGTGAACGGCGTCTCCAAGGCGTACGCCATGACCGGCTGGCGCCTCGGCTACGGCGCCGGCCCCGCGCCGCTCGTCGCCGCGATCAACAAGCTCCAGTCGCAGATCTCGTCCTGCCCGTCGTCGGTCAGCCAGGCCGCCGCCACCGCCGCGCTCTCGGGCAATCAGGGCTTCGTCGAGGAGGCCTGCGCCGCCTACCGCGCGCGTCGCGACTACGCCGTCGCCCGCCTCTCGGCGGTGCCCGGCCTCACCTGCCGCGAGCCCGACGGCGCGTTCTACCTCTATCCCGGCTGTCCCGGGGCGATCGGCAGGCGCACGCCCGACGGCGCGCTGATCGAGACCGACGAGGATTTCGTGCGCTACCTGCTCGACTCGGTCGGCGTTGCCGCGGTCCATGGCGCCGCCTACGGGCTGTCGCCGCACTTCCGCCTGTCCATCGCCACCTCGCTCGACGTGATCGCCGAGGGCTGCGACCGGATCGCCGCGGCGATGGAGGCCCTGCGATGACCTCGCCACTGTTCGACCTCACCGGCCGCCGCGCGCTCGTCACCGGCTCGAGCCAGGGCATCGGCCTCGCCCTCGCAGAGGGACTGGCCGCGCACGGGGCGGAGGTGATCCTGAACGGTCGCACCGTCGCGCGGCTCGAGACGGCGGCGGCGATGATCCGCGAGACGGGCGGCCGGGCGTCGGTCGCGGCCTTCGACGTGACCGACCCGGCCGCGGTGGCGGCCGGCGTGGCGGCGGTCGAGGCGGCGGGGCCGATCGACATCCTCGTCAACAACGCCGGGATGCAGTTCCGAGCCCCGCTCGAGGACTTTCCCCTCGACAAGTGGGACGAGCTGTTCCGCACCAACGTCTCCAGCATCTTCTACGTCAGCCAGACGGTCGCCCGCGGCATGATCGCGCGCGGCTGCGGCAAGATCATCAACATCGCCTCGGTCCAGTCCGAGCTGGCCCGTCCCGGCATCGCGCCCTACACCGCCACCAAGGGCGCCGTCCGCAACCTCACCCGCGGCATGGCGACCGACTGGGCGCGGCACGGCCTGCAGGTGAACGCCATCGCCCCGGGATATTTCCGCACCCCGCTCAACAAGGCGCTGGTCGAGAACCCGGAGTTCTCCGCCTGGCTCGAGAAGCGCACGCCGGCGGCGCGCTGGGGCGAGGTGGGCGAGCTGATCGGCGCGGCGGTGTTCCTCGCCGGCGACGCCTCGTCCTTCGTCAATGGGCACACGCTCCACGTCGATGGCGGCATCACGGCGAGCGTCTGAACCAAGCGTTGCCGCCGGGAGGAAAGAAACCATGCGCGCCGTCGTCATCCATGGCCCCCACGACCTCAGGCTCGAGGACCGCGAGGCCGAGCGCGCCGGCCCAGGGGAGGTGGAGGTCGCCATCGAGGCCGGCGGCATCTGCGGCTCCGACCTGCACTACTACCAGCACGGCGGCTTCGGCGTCGTGCGCATCAGGGAGCCCTTGATCCTCGGGCACGAGGTGGCGGGGCGGGTCGTCGCGCTCGGGTCGGGGGTCGACGGGCTCGCGGTGGGCGACCGGGTCGCCGTCTCGCCCAGCCGGCCGTGCGGCGCCTGTCGCTACTGCCTGGAGGGCAAGCCCAACCACTGCCTCCACATGCGCTTCTACGGCAGCGCCATGGTGTTCCCGCACATCCAGGGCGCGTTCCGCGAGCAGCTCGTCGCATCGGCGAGCCAGTGCCACAAGATCGCGGATGGCATCTCGAGCGCCGAGGCCGCGATGGCAGAGCCGCTTGCGGTGACGCTGCACGCGGTGGCGCAGGCGGGCTCACTCCTCGACAAGCGGGTGCTCGTCACCGGCTGCGGCCCGATCGGCGCGCTCGCCATCATCGCCGCCCGGGCGCACGGGGCGCGCGAGATCGTGGCGACCGACGTGATGGCGCCGGTGCTTGCCATCGCCGGGCAGGTCGGCGCCGACCGCACGATCAACGTCGCGGAGGACGCCGCCGCGCTCGCCGCCTATGGCGCCGACAAGGGCAGCTTCGACGTGCAGTTCGAGTGCTCGGGCAACGACCGTGCAGTGGCGAGCGGCATCGGGGTTCTGCGGCCCGGCGCGACGCTGGTGCAGCTCGGCCTCTCCGGCACCGAGACGTCGCTGCCGATGAACGCGGTGACGGCGAAGGAGATCGCCATCCGCGGCTCGTTCCGCTTCCACGCCGAGTTCGGCCTCGCCGTCGACTTCATCAATCGCCGCCGGGTGGACCTCTCGCCCCTCGTCACCGGCGGCTACCCGGCAGAGCAGGCCGTCGCGGCCTTCGAGGCCGCGGCCGACCGCAGCCGCTCGATGAAGGTCCACCTCGCCTTCGGCACGGCCTGACCGCCTCGACCACGCTGCGCCGGAGAAGAACTCCGGCCCTCCCACCGCCTGAAACGCTGAGGGCGGGCGGATTTGTCCGTCGACAAATCCGTCCGCGTCTGCCCCATCGTGCCGAAGGCACGCCACCAGAGCCAGCCGCCGAGGCCCGCGGCGGCCGCGAGCGCGAGACCCATGACCGGGCGCCGGCGCCGCGCCGGCCGTCCGGCGGGCGTGTCTGCCGGCGGCGTCGTCGGGCGGGTGTGGGGGTGAACGCCTGGTTCGGCAGGAGGCTCGTTGCTACGGGCGCCGCGGAGCGGATTCGCACAATCTGGGCGCGACCGTTCCGTCGAACGAGGGGGGAGGGGCGGATTCCGTCGCCGCCGTGCGGCTTTTTCATCCGGGCGAAAGCTGGTAGTCAGGAACGGCGCCGGGCGGGCGGCGCGGCCGGGTGGGGGCGTGGCCGTGGGTGGCTGGGGCGCTGCGATATCCGGGGCGGGACATGCCGCGGTGCTCGGCCTCGCGGTCTGGGCGCTGCCATGGCTCCGTGCCGGCCCGGACCCGGGCGTTCCCGTCGTCCATGTCGCTCTGGTCGGCCCGGCCGACCTGCTGCCGCCTGTGATGCCGCCCGTGATGCCGCCAGAGATGCCGGGGGCCGCGCCGACACCCGCCCCGCCCGTCGTTCCGCGGGAGGCGACGGTGCCGCATGCCGACATGCCGGCGCAGGCGCCCCCGACCGAGGCGCCGGCCGACGGCCTGGCGGGGCGCTTCGATCCCGGTGCGCCGCTCGGCTTCACTCTCGGCGCCGCAGAGAGCCCGCCCGCCGCGGCGGCTCCTGTGCCCGAGCCGGAGGCGCCGGCGGGGATCGAGACGTTCGAGGCCGAGGTCCGGGCGGCGGTGGAGCGGGCGAAGGTCTATCCGCAGACGGCGCGGGCGCGCGGGCTCTACGGGACCAGCCACGTGACGCTGCTGATCGGGCCGGAGGGCGAGGTGATATCGCTGCACCTCGTCCAGTCGTCGGGGGCGAAGGCGCTCGACGATGCCGCACTGGCCGCGGTGCGCGATGCGCGGCTGCCGGCGCCGCCGGACGGAGCGCCCGTCACCTGGAGCCTTGGGATCAGCTTCACCCTCCGGGACAACTGAGCTATCGTCCCGGCCAGCCAACCTCGGGGGGAGCGAGACGACAATGGAAATGACCGGTTCGCGGCAGATCGCCGCGCCGCGGGAAGTGGTCTGGGCCGCGCTGAACGACCCGGAGGTGCTGCGCCTCGCCATCCCCGGCTGCCAGGAGCTGACCGGCAGCCCGGAGGACGGCTTCGAGGCCATGGTCAAGCAGAAGGTCGGGCCGGTGAGCGCCACCTTCGCCGGCAGGGTGAGCCTCTCGGACATCGTGCCGCTCGAGAGCTACACGATTTCCGGCGAGGGCAAGGGCGGCGCCGCGGGCCACGCCAAGGGATCGGCGGCGGTGGCGCTGGCGGACGCCGAGGGCGGGACGTTGCTCACCTACGACGTGAAGGCGGCGGTGGGCGGCAAGATCGCGCAGCTCGGCTCGCGGCTGATCGACGGGGCGGCGAAGAACATGGCCGACAAGTTCTTCGACAACTTCCGCGCGGCGCTGGAGCCGGCGCCGGAGGGCTCCGAGGAGGAGCTGGCCGAGGGAAAGAAGCCGGGCTGGTTCGGGCGGATGATCGGCCGCAAGGGCTGAGCCGGCGATTTCAGGCGCGGGGCGCGGTTGAGGAATGGCGCGCAAGCGACTGGTTTCGGGGGCGGCTGAAGACGTTGCCCGCGGCGCCGCGCGCCGGGAATGGGCTTATAGTGCTCGGCGTCGCCGCTGCGGCGGCCTGTAAGGAGATGGTTGCCGTGAAGCCCGCCCATTCCGACCCCCGGGTCCGCCGCAACGTCGCCGTGCTGGTGGCGGCGCAGGTCGTGCTCGGCTCGCAGCTGCCCGTGACGTTCATCCTCGGCGGGCTGGCCGGGCAGGGGCTGGCGCCGAACCGCTGCCTCGCGACGCTGCCGATCTCGATGATCGTGCTCGGCTCGATGCTTTCGGCGCCGCTGCTCGCCGGGCTCATGCAGCTCCATGGCCGCCGGCTCGGCTTCATGCTGGGCGCGGCGGGGGGCGGCATCGGCTCGGCGCTGTCGGCGCTGGCGCTGGTGCGGGGCTCGTTCGGCCTGTTCCTGCTCGGCTCGCTGATCTCCGGGCTCTACATGTCGGCGCAGGGGTTCTACCGCTTCGCCGCGACCGACGGGGCAGGCGAGGCGTTCCGGCCGAAGGCGATCTCCTACGTCATGGGCGCGGGGCTGGTCTCGGCGATCGCCGGGCCGTTCCTCGTCAAGCACACCGTCGACGCGCTGGCGCCGATCCCGTTCGCCGGCGCCTATGTCGCGGCGGCGGCGCTGAATTTCGCCGGCGTCTGGCTGTTCCTCGCGCTCGACAGCCCCGCGCCGCCGCCGCCGGCGCCCGGCAGTGCGCGCGGCCGCACCCGGATGGAGCTGCTGAAGACGCCCCGGATCGCGGTGGCGATGATCTGCGCCATGGTCTCCTACGCGCTGATGAACCTGGTGATGACCTCGACCCCGCTCGCCATCGTCGGCTGCGGCTTCGGGACATCGGACGCTGCGAACGTCGTGTCGGGGCACGTGCTGGCGATGTTCGCGCCGTCGTTCTTCACTGGCGCGCTGATCGCCCGGTTCGGGGCGGAGCGGGTGATCGCCGCCGGGCTCGTGGCGCTCGCCGCTGCCGGGGCGGTGGCGCTGTCGGGCGTGGCGCTCTGGCAGTTCTCGCTGGCGCTGGTGCTGCTGGGGCTCGGCTGGAACTTCGGCTTCATCGGCGCGACGGCGATGCTCGCGGCCTCGCACACGCCGGAGGAGCGCGGCCGGGTGCAGGGGATGAACGACTTCGCCGTGTTCGGGCTGGTCTGCCTCGCGTCGCTGGCGTCGGGCGGGCTGATGAACTGCATCGGCGGCGACGCGGTGGGCGGCTGGACGACGGTCAACATCGCGATGGCGCCGTTCCTCGCCGCGGCCGGCGGGGCGCTGATCTGGCTGGTGATCCGCGAGTTTCCCCGGCGGGCGTGATCGGGCGGGCCGATCGGGCGGGCCGCCTCGTCGGACCGTGCCGACTCAGAGAAGCGTTCCGCTCGTGTCCGGCTCTGGCGTTCGCTTGCGCGTCGGCGCGGCGGGGCGGGTCTTGAGGCGGCCGTCGGCGAACTCGATCTCGAGGCCGGGGGCCCTGCCGGCGGCCGAGGCGGTGGTGAGCACCTGACCGTTCAGGTCGCGGACGATGGCGAAGCCGCGGTCGAGCACACGCGCGGGGCTGAGGCTCTCGAGCGTGCGCGACAGCGCGTCGAGCGCCGGGCGGGCCTCGCGCACCGCCCTCGGGCCGGCGCGGCGCAGGCCTTCGGCCCGGGCGTCGAGGCGCTCCTGCCGCTGGGCGATGCCGCGGCGGAGGCCGTCGGGGCGCAGTCCCTGCGCGGCGCGGTCGAGGGCGGCCCGGGCGCGGGTCATCTCCAGTGTCAGCAGGCCGGGGCCGAAGCGCCCGGCCGCGCCCTGGCTCATCGCGTGCGCGCGGGCCCGGATGCGGGCGAGCGCCGCCTCCGGGCGGAGGGCTGCCTCGGCGCGGTCGAGTTGCCGGCGGCGACGCTCCAGGACCAGCGTGAGCAGCCCCGGGCCGAAGCGGCCGGGCGCGCCGCGGCTGAGCGCAAGGTGCAGGCGCTGGGTCAGGCCGACCATGGCGAGCGGCAGGCGCGCGGCGAGGCCGTCGAGCCTCTGCGCCCGCTCGGAGATCAGCGCCTCGGGCCGGGGCAGGCCGCGCGCGAGGTCGCGCAGGCGCTGGCCGCGCGCCTCGATCCCGCGGGCGAGGCCGGCGCGGCGGCGGTGCTCGAGGCCAGCCACCGCGGCCATCAGGTCGAGGCGCACGGGCACGGCCATCTCGGCGGCGGCGGTGGGGGTCGGCGCGCGGCGGTCGGCGGCGAGGTCGATCAGCGTGGTATCGGTCTCGTGGCCGACCGCGGAGATCAGCGGGATCGCGCTCTCGGCGGCGGCGCGCACGACGATCTCCTCGTTGAAGCCCCAGAGATCCTCGATCGAGCCGCCGCCGCGCGCCACGATCAGCACGTCGGGGCGCGGGATCGGACCGCCGGGCGCGATGGCGTTGAAGCCGCGGATGGCGGCGGCGACCTCGGCGGCGCAGCGCTCTCCCTGCACCACCACCGGCCAGAGCAGCACCGGCCGGGGGAAGCGCTCGCGCAGGCGGTGCAGGATGTCGCGGATCACCGCGCCGGAGGGCGAGGTGACGACGCCGATCACCTCCGGCAGGAACGGCAGCGGCCGCTTGCGCGCGGCGTCGAACAGTCCTTCGGCCCCGAGCGCGGCCTTGCGCGCCTCGAGCATCGCCATCAGCGCGCCGACGCCGGCGGGGGCGATTTCCTCGATGATCATCTGGTACTTCGAGGCGCCGGGGAAGGTGGTGAGGCGCCCCGTCGCCACCACTTCCATGCCCTCCTCGGGGCGGATCGCGAGGCCGCGGGCGGTGCCCTTCCAGATCACTGAGCCGAGGCTGGCGTTGGCGTCCTTCAGGTCGAGGTAGAGGTGTCCCGAAGCGGGGCGCGACACGCGGCCGACCTCGCCGCGCACGCGGACGCGGCCGAACTGGCCCTCGATCGTCTTCTTCACCGCGCCGGAAATCTCCGAGACGGTGAACTCGGGCGCGTTGCTGCCGGGGCGGGTGTCTTCGAACAGGTCCATGCGGCGCTCGCTTGCGGTACGGGGCCGGGCACCATAGAACGCGGCCGCATCGAGGCCAAGCGGGGCGCCCCACATGAACATCCTCATTCTCGGCGGCGGCGGCCGCGAGCACGCCCTCGCCTGGGCGTTTGCGCAGAATCCGAAATGCGACCGGCTGTTCTGCGCGCCCGGCAACGCGGGGATCGCCGAGGAGGCGACCTGTGTGGCGCTCGACATCCTCGACGGGGCGAAGGTGCTGGAATTTGTCTGGGCGAACGACATCGAGTTCGTGATGGTCGGGCCGGAGGCGCCGCTGGCCGAGGGCGTGGCCGACGTCCTGCGCGCCGCCGGCGTGGCGACGTTCGGGCCGGGGCGCGGGGCGGCGCGGCTCGAGGCGTCGAAGGCGTTCACCAAGGAGATCTGCGCGGCCTGCGGCGCCCCGACGGCGGCGAGCGAGACCTTCACCGACCCTGACGCGGCGCGCGCCTATGTCCGGGCGCAGGGGGCGCCGATCGTGGTGAAGGCCGACGGGCTTGCCGCCGGCAAGGGCGTGACGGTGGCGATGGAGCTGGGCGAGGCAGAGGCCGCGCTCGACGCGATCTTTGCCGAAGGGCCGGGCGCACGGGTGGTCGTGGAGGCGTTCATGTCCGGCGAGGAGGCGAGCCTCTTCGTGGTGGCAGACGGCGAGGCGCTGCTGCTGCTCGGCACGGCGCAGGACCACAAGCGTGCATTCGACGGCGACGAGGGGCCGAACACCGGCGGCATGGGGGCCTATTCGCCGGCGCCGGTGATGACGGCCGGGGTGACGGAGCGGGCGCTGGCCGAGATCGTCCGGCCGACGCTGGCCGAGATGGCGCGGCGCGGGACGCCGTACCAGGGCGTGCTCTACGCCGGGCTGATGATCGAGGACGGCGCGCCGCGGCTGGTGGAGTACAACGTGCGGTTCGGCGATCCGGAGGCGCAGGTGCTGGCCATGCGGCTCGGGGCGCAGCTGCTCGACGTCTGTCTCGCCTGCGCGGAGGGCGAACTCGGCAGCGCACGGGCGAACTTCGCCGACGATCATGCGATCACCGTCGTTGTCGCAGCGGAGGGGTATCCGGGCGAGGTGCGGCGGGGCGAGCCGATCGGCCTCGCGGAGACGGCGGACCCGCGGGTGAAGGTGTTCCACGCCGGGACCAAGGCGGTGGACGGGCAGCTGGTTTCGGCTGGCGGCCGGGTGCTGAACGCCACGGCCCGGGCGGCGACCCTCGCCGAAGCGCGCGACCTCGCCTATGGCGCGGCGGAAGCGGTCGACTGGCCGGGCGGGTTCTTCCGCCGCGACATCGGCTGGCGGGCGCTGGGGCGGGGGTAGCAGAGTGTATCTCGAATGAGATACACTCTGGCGACCTCACGGAGGAGTCGCTGTGCCGGCCCGTACCTCGATGCTGCACGTTCGACTGGATGACGATCTCAAGGCGCGTGCTGCCGATGCGCTTGCCGGCGTTGGACTGACGCTTTCCGACGCAATTCGCATCCTGCTGACACGCGTGGCGGTGGAAGGCGGGATGCCGGCTGGCCTGACCGCGGATCCGGAGGTCTACGACGCGTGGTTCCGGGCAAAGGTCCAGGAGGCGCTGGCTGATCCGGGGCCTGGGGTTCCACATGCGGAGGTGATGCGGGACGCGCGTGCCCGGATCGACGGGACGCGCGGTGCCTGACCTGGAATGGAAGGCAGCGGCGGTCTCTGACCTGACGCGGATTGTCGACTACATTCCCGGCGACAATCCCGCCGCGGCCCGCGCTCTGCTGGATGAAATCCACGGCAAGGTCGAGACGCGCTGCACCCGAGGCGCTGCCGCCCGGGTGCTCCATGCTGCGCAGATGTGGCCCTGACCGGCGAAACCCCGTGGAGGGCCGCGCGTTCCTGTGGTAACGCCGCCGGCGTACTGGAGGAAACCATGGATATCTTCGCTGACGTCAAGGCGCGCGTGCTCGACGCGCTCGGCCGGCTCGTGGACGCGGGCAAGCTGCCGCAGGGGCTCGCGTATGACGCGGTGACGGTGGAGCCGCCGCGCGATCCGGCGCATGGCGACATGGCGACGAACGCGGCCATGGTGCTGGCGCGGCCCGCGCGGATGGGGCCGCGCGACATCGCCGCGCTGCTGGCCGCCGAGCTCGGGGGTGCGCCGGGCATCGCCAGCGCGGAGGTGGCGGGGCCGGGGTTCCTGAACCTGCGGCTGGCGCAGGGGCGGTGGTTCGAGGTGGTGCCCGCCGCGCTGGCGGCAGGGACCGATTTCGGGCGGTCCCGCATGGGGGCGGGCAGGAAGGTCGACGTGGAGTTTGTTTCGGCCAACCCGACCGGGCCGATGCACGTGGGCCACGTCCGCGGCGCGGTGTTCGGCGATGCGCTGGCCGGGCTGCTGGACTTTGCCGGGTACGACGTGACGCGGGAGTACTACATCAACGACGGCGGCGCGCAGGTCGACGTGCTGGCGCGCTCGGCCTACGAGCGGTATCGCGAGGCCTGCGGACTGGAGCCCGCCATTGCCGAGGGGCTCTATCCTGGCGACTACCTGATCCCCGTCGGCGAGGCGCTCAAGGCGAAGTATGGCGAGAGCCTGCTCGACAAGCCCGAAGCGGAGTGGCTGGTCCCGGTGCGCGAGATCGCCACCGCGGCGATGATGGAGATGATCCGCGAGGATCTGGCGCTGCTCGGCGTCGAGATGGACGTGTTCTTCAGCGAGAAGTCGCTCTACGGCACAGGGCGGATCGAGGCGGCGCTGGCCGCGCTCGAGGCCGACGGGCTGATCTACGAGGGCACGCTGGAGCCGCCCAAGGGCAAGCTGCCCGAGGACTGGGAGGCGCGGGAGCAGACGCTGTTCCGCTCGAGCGCCTATGGCGACGACACCGATCGGCCGGTGAAGAAGTCGGATGGCAGCTGGACCTATTTCGCGCCGGACATCGCCTATCATTTCGACAAGATCGAACGCGGCTATGACGAGCTGATCGACGTGCTGGGCGCCGACCATGGCGGCTATGTCAAGCGGATGAAGGCGGCGGTTGCGGCGCTGTCGCGCAACCGGGTGCCGCTCGACGTGAAGCTTTGCCAGCTGGTGAAGCTCTACAAGGGCGGCGAGCCGTTCAAGATGAGCAAGCGGGCGGGCACGTTCGTGACGCTGCGCGACGTGGTGGAGCAGGTGGGGCCCGACGTGACCCGCTTCGTCATGCTGACTCGCAAGAACGACGCGCCGCTCGACTTCGACTTCGATCGCGTGCTGGAGCAGTCGAAGGACAATCCGGTATTTTACGTGCAGTATGCCCACGCGCGGGCGCAGTCGGTGCTCAATCGTGCGGCAGATGCCGGCATCGCGGTCGACGACGGCGCGCTCGCCGCGGCCGATCTGGCGAAACTCGGGGCGCCCGGAGAACTGGAGCTGGCGCGCAAGGCGGCGGAGTGGCCGCGGCAGGTGGAGATTGCGGCGGCAAACCATGAGCCGCATCGGATTGCGTTCTATCTCAACGAACTGGCGTCGGATTTTCACAGTTTGCAGCACCAGGGGAAGCTCGATCCCGCCCTGCGTTTCATCCGGGAGGACGCGGCCGAGTTGACCCGCGCTCGCCTTGCGCTTGTACGTGCGGCGCAGGTTGTCATCGCGTCAGGACTGGGTATTCTTGGAGTCGCCCCGATGAAAGAGATGCGCTGACGCATCCGGCGAGCACTTTGGGGTTGGAGCAGAGGCACCTACGAGATATGGTGTTTTCAAAACAGGCAAGAACCCCATGCGCGATCTTTACAGCGACGACTTCGAGTCGGTTGCGGCTGATGGTGCCGACCGGCTGATCCCTGAAGGCATGCGGCGCGTCACCGGCGCGATCGTCTTTGTCGGCGTCATCGTCGTCATGGGGGTCTGGGCCTGGCGCCTCGGCACCCGCGATGCGAGTGAGGTGCCGATCATCCGGGCGATGGAGGGTCCGTCGCGGCTGCAGCCGTCGGACCCCGGCGGCCTGCAGGCGGCGCATCAGGGCCTCGAGGTCAATGCGGTGCTGGGCGGCGCCCCCGAGCATTCCAAGGCCGCAGCGGTGCCACCCGCGCGGCCGACCCCGCCCGCTCTGCAGGCCGAGGATGCGCCGCAGGGTGAGCTGGTCGCTTCGGCGCCGCAGGCGCTGACCGAGAAGGTCATGGGTCAGGTCACGGCCGGACTTGCGGAGCCCGACGAAGGCGAGGCCGGCGTGCAGCCGATCCTGCCGCCCGACGTGACGTCGGAGGAGGACGAGGCCACGCTCGGCGGCGCGAGCGAAATGGCGGACGCGGAGGCCGCCGCCGACGCGGCGCCCACGACCGACATGCGCCCGCGCAACCGCCCGGCCGGCCTGCAGGTCGCCCGCGCAGCGGCGGTCGCCGCTCCGGCCGCGACAGACGTTGCCGCAGCGGCGCGACCAGCGGCGGCGAAACCGGCTGACGCCCGGCCTGCCGACGTTCGACCGGCCGCGGCCAGCCCGAAGGCGGTGGCGACGAGCGAGGTGGGATCGGTGCAGGCCGGCTCGCGGCTGGTGCAGCTCGGCGCATTCGACAGCGAGGACATCACCCGCAAGGCGTGGTCGTCGCTGGTGGCGAAGAACCCCGACCTGCTGGCGTCGAAAAGCCTCTACGTGGAGCGCACCACCTCGAACGCCCGCGTCTTCTACCGGCTGCGGGTGGCGGGCTTCCAGTCGGCGGACGACACCCGGCGGATATGCGAGGCGCTTCGCGGGCGCGGGGTTGCCTGCATTCCGGTGACGCTGCAGTAGGATGGCGGCGCGCGCTGTCATCTTCGGCTGCGGCGGGACGGAGGTCTCGGCCGCCGAACGGGCGTTCTTTGCCGAGGCCGAGCCCTGGGGCTTCATCCTGTTCGCGCGCAACGTCGAGAGCCCGGAACAGCTGCGCCGCCTCACGGCCGGGCTGCGGGACAGCGTCGGGCGCGACGCGCCGGTGCTCGTCGACCAGGAGGGCGGGCGGGTCCAGCGGCTGCGCCCGCCGCACTGGCGCGACTGGCGGCCGATGCTCGACGAGGCGGCAGGGCTGGCGCCCGGGGTGCAGGCGCGGGGCCTGTGGCTGCGGGCCCGGCTGATGGCGTCGGAGCTGCGCGCGGTCGGGATCGACGTGAACTGCGCGCCGGTGCTCGATCTGGCCGGGGCCGGCACCCACGGGGTGATCCGCAACCGCTGCCTCGGGGGCGTTCCCGGCGACGTGGCGCGGCTGGGCCGGGCCGTGGCCGAGGGCCTGCTCGCGGGCGGCGTGCTGCCGGTCGTCAAGCACATGCCGGGGCAGGGCCGGGCGACGCTCGACAGCCATCTGGCGCTGCCGGAGGTGACGGCCGACCGGCTGGAGCTGGAGGACGATTTCGCGCCGTTCCGCGCCCTTGCGGACCTGCCCTTGGCGATGACGGCACATGTGGTCTATCGCGCGCTCGACGTGCGGCCGGCCACGCAGTCGCCGGCGGTGGTCGGGCTGATGCGCGACGACATCGGCTTCGACGGGCTGTTGATGACCGACGACCTGTCGATGAAGGCGCTCGCGGGTGGCTTCGGCGACCGGGCGCGGGCGTCGCTGGCGGCGGGATGCGATGTGGTCCTGCACTGCAACGGCGATCCGGGCGAGATGGCGGCGGTGGCGGCGGTTGTCCCGGAGCTGACGGGGCGTCCGGCGGCGCGGGCGGCGGCGGCGCTGGCGCTGCGGCGGGCACCGGAGGACGATGCGGTGGCGCTGGCGGCGGAGTACGCCGCTCTGTCTCCGGCGGGCGTGGCATGAGGCGGGAAGCCCCGATCCGGCCATGCGTTTGGTGCGCTCGATCCGTTCGGCATCAGCCTCAAGGGAGATCGCCGGCCGGGGGCTCTCCCGGATGGCCAGGGAGGTGCCCGGGTGCCTGAGGACTTCTTCGACGCCGACGCCACAGCAGCCCGTCTCGCCGCCGAGGCGCTGGTGGTCGACGTGGACGGCTTCGAGGGTCCGCTCGACCTGCTGCTGACGCTGGCGCGGAGCCAGAAGGTCGACCTGCGGCGGATCTCGATCCTGAAGCTCGCGGAGCAGTATCTCGGCTTCGTCGAGGCGGCGAAGCGGCTCCGCATCGAGCTGGCCGCCGACTATCTCGTCATGGCGGCGTGGCTTGCGTTCCTGAAGTCGCGGCTGCTGCTGCCGCCCGACCCGACCGACGAGGGGCCGTCGGGCGACGAGCTGGCGGCGCATCTCGCCTATCAGCTGCAACGGCTCGAGGCGATGCGCGGGGTCGCGGCGCAGCTCATGGGCCGCGACCAGCTCGGCCGCGACGTCTTTGCCCGCGGCGACACCGAGACGGTGCGGCGCGAGGTGCGCGTCACCTGGGAGGCGTCGCTCGTCGACCTGATGCGCGCCTATGCCCGGATCAAGACCAAGGACGACTTCACGCCGCTGCATTTCCAGCGCGGGCCGGTCTACGCCATGGAGCAGGCGCTGGAGCGGATGCGCGGCATCCTCGGGCACCGCGTCGGCTGGCACGAGCTGGCCGCGTGGCTGCCGGACGACTGGCGCCGCGAGGGCAAGCGGCGCCGGTCGGCGACGGCCGCGAGCTTTGCCGCGGCGCTGGAGCTGGTGAAGAACGGTGCACTCGAGATCCGCCAGGAAGGCGCCTTCGCGCCGATCTGGCTGAAGCCGCGACAAGACGGCATGGCAGACCCCCAAGAAGCAGACTCCCAAAAAGACGGAGAGGCAGGATGAACGACGAGGCAGGACAGGGGCTTTTCGAGGCCGCATTCGCCGTGCCGCCGCTGTGCGAGCAGGAACGGATGCTGGAGGCGGTGCTGTTCGCGAGCCGCGAGCCGCTCTCGACGCGGGCGCTGGAAGAGCGGTTGCCGCGCGGTTGCGACGTGGGCGAGGCGCTGAGCGGCCTCGGCCGGCGCTATGAGGGGCGGGGGGTGCAGCTCTTGCGCGTCGGTGACGCCTGGGCGTTCCGCACCGCCGCCGATCTCGGCTTCCTGATGAGCCGCGAGGTCGAGGAAACCCGCAAGCTGTCGCGGGCCGCGATCGAGACGCTGTCGATCGTCGCCTATCACCAGCCGGTGACGCGGGCGGAGATCGAGGAGATCCGTGGCGTGTCGGTGTCCGCGGGCACGCTGGACCAATTGATGGAGATGGGCTGGGTCAAGCTCGGCCGGCGGCGGATGACCCCGGGTCGGCCGATGACCTTCGTGGTGACGCAGGGCTTTCTCGACCACTTCGGCCTCGGCTCGGAACGCGACCTGCCGGGGATCGCCGAGCTGCGCGCCGCGGGCCTGCTCGACAACCGTCCCAATCCGGAGGCCGCGCCGGCGGAGACGGAGCCGGAGGGACAGGGCGAACTGCTGGGCTGAGCGCGCGGGGCCGTCGGCGCATCGTTCCGGCGCGGGTTGGATGCAGCCCGCGCCGAAGCTGCTTGCAAGCCCGCCTCGGGGCGACGACGATCGAGTTCACCCATGACCCCACGGAGAGGCGATGGCGACGAGCAGGCGGACCTGCGCCTTTCACGACGGTCGGATGACGCAGGCAGGCCCCGCCGATGGAGGTCGACCGTGGCCGGCGGACGCCTTCATCGCGGGCGTTCCTGGCGCACCGCCGGTGAACCTGCGGTGCGAGGCGGAGATGATCGGCGCTTTCAAGCATGGAGAGCGTGACGTGGTTCGGGAGCGGCTCGACCGTGGCTTTGCCGGCAGGTTCGGCGAGGCGATTGCGCGGCCGGTCCTGCCGGGCAGCCTGCGTGCCCCCGATGCCGGGACTGGCGCGATGCTCCGTCGGGCCGAGCGATGACGCCGGATCCGATCACCGCGCTCGGGGCGCTGGAGCTGTCGCGGGCGATCCATGCGCGTGAGGTGTCGTGCGCCGAGGTGATGGCGGCCTACCTCGACCGCATCGCGGCGCTCAATCCGCACGCCTGCGCCCTCGTGTCGCTGCGTCCGCGCGCGGCGCTGCTGGCCGAGGCGGCGGCGGCGGATGCCGAGCTTGCGGCCGGGCGGGACCGCGGCTGGCTGCACGGCATCCCGCAGGCGCCGAAGGACCTGACGGCGACGGCGGGGATCCCCACGACGATGGGGGCGCCGGCGCTGGCGACATTCGTGCCGGCCGCGCACTCGATCCTCGTCGAGCGCACGGTGGCGGCGGGCGCGATCCTGATCGGCAAGACCAACACGCCGGAATTCGGCCTCGGGTCGCACACGTTCAATCCGCTGCATGGCACCACCGCCAACGCCTACGCTCCCGGGCGGTCGGCGGGGGGCAGCTCCGGCGGGGCGGCGGCGGCGCTCGCGCTGCGGCTGCTGCCGGTGGCGGACGGCAGCGACATGATGGGCTCGCTGCGCAATCCCGCCGGCTGGAACAACGTCTTCGGGTTCCGCCCGTCGATCGGGCGGGTGCCGTCTGGCCCGACGCCCGAGGTGTTCCTGCAGCAGCTCTCGACCGATGGGCCGATGGGACGTTCGGTCGCGGACCTCGCGGCGCTGTTCGCGACGCAGGCGGGCCATGACCCGCGGGCGCCGCTGTCGCTCGACGGCGACGGCAGTACGTGCGCCGGGCCGCTCGAGGGCGCGGTGCGCGGCACGCGGATCGGCTGGCTCGGCGATCTCGGCGGGCATCTCGCCATGGATCCGGGCGTGCTCGAAACCTGCGAGGCGGCGCTCGCGGTGTTCGAGGCGATGGGTTGTGTCGTCGAGCCGGTGCGCGTCGACTTCGACCTCGATGCGCTCTGGACCGCCTGGACGACGCTGCGGAGCTTTCTGGTCGCGGGCAGCCTCGGGCCGCTCTACGACGCGCCCGCGACCCGCGAGGCGCTGAAGCCCGAAGCGGTCTGGGAGATCGAGCGGGGCCGGGCCTTCGGGGCGAGCGCGGTGTTTCGCGCCTCGACGCTCCGGTCGGCGTGGTATCGCGCGGTTCTGGCCTTGCATGCGCGATGGGACGTGCTGGCGCTGCCGACCGCACAGCTCTTTCCGTTCGACGCGCTCGAGCGGTGGCCGGGCGAGGTGGGCGGGCGGGTGATGGACAGCTATCACCGCTGGATGGAGGTGGTGGTGCCGGCGAGCATGGCGGGCACGCCGACGCTGGCGGTGCCGGCCGGGTTCGGGCCGGGCGGGCTGCCCATGGGGCTGCAGCTGATGGGGCCGCCCCGCGCGGATCTCGCGGTGCTGCGCCTCGGCCACGCCTACGATCTGGCGCAGGCGTGGACGAGGCGGATGCCGTAGGCGGTGCGGCAGGCGGCCGGGCTCAGTGCCCGCCGCCGCCCGCGCCCGCGGGGCCCTTTGGCTTCGACACCAGCGGCACGAGCAGCAGCATCGCCGAGAAGAGGATGGCGATGATGAGGAAGACGTCGGAAAAGGTCAGCACCAGCGCCTGCCGCTGCACCATTCCCGAGAGCTGCGCGAGCGCGCCGCCGCCGGCATCCGGCCCGAGGGTCGGGGTGAGCGAGGCGGTGATGTCCGCGAGGCGATCCTCGGCGATCGGGTTGCCCCAGGCGACATTCTCGGCCAGCCGCTCTCCGTGCAGCACCGAGCGGTTCTGCAGGATGGTGTTGATGATGGCGAGGCCGAACGCACCGCCGAGGTTGCGCGTCAGGTTGAACAGGCCCGAGGCGTTCTTGATCCGGTCCGGCGGCAGGGTGCCGAGGGAAATGACGTTGATCGGGATCATGCAGCACATCAGCGCGATGCCGCGCATCGCCTGCGGCAGGAACAGCTCGGCAAACGCCCAGTCGCCGGTGATGCGGGTCAGGTCGAAGGTCGAGGCGGCGAAGAGCGCGAAGCCGAAGCCGATCAGGATGCGCGGATCGGTCTTTCGCGCGAGGTTGCCGACGATCGGCGCGGTCAGGAACATGAACGCGCCGGTCACGAACACCGTCTCGCCGATCTGCAGCGCCGAAAGGCCGCGGACGCGCGCGAGATACAGCGGGTAGAGATAGGTGAGCCCGTAGAGTCCGATCCCGAGCACGAAGGTGAGCAGCGAGCCGACGGCGAAGTTGCGGTCGAGGAACGCCCGCAGGTCGACGATCGGCACCTTGGCGGTCAGCACGCGGACAAAGAAGGTGACGGCGGCGACCGTCGCGGCAAGCGACAGCAGGGTGATCGCCCGGTCGTCGAACCAGTCGTTCTTCTGGCCTTCCTCCAGCACGTATTCGAGGCTGCCGAGGAAGACGGCCATGGAGAAGAGGCCAACCACGTCGAAGTTCCGCATCAGGCCCCAGTCGGGTTCGTCGAAGTCGACGAGGAACCACGCGAGCAGCGTCGCGGCGATGCCGGGAATGACGTTGACGAGAAACAGCCAGTGCCAGGAGAAGAGCTCGGTCAGGTAGCCGCCGACGGTCGGGCCCACCGTGGGCGCGAGCGTCACGGTGAGGCCGACCAGCGCCATCACCGCGGGCTGCACCCGGCGCGGGAAGATCGTGTACGACGCGGCGAAGGCGGTCGGGATCATGCCGCCGCCGATGAAGCCCTGAAACGCGCGGTAGACGATCATCTGGTTGATCGTCGTCGCGGTGGCGCAGAGCACGCTCGCCAGCGTGAAGCCCGCGGCCGAGATGGTGAACAGGACCCGCGTCGACATCGCCCGGGCGAGAAAGCCCGAGAGCGGGATCATGATGACCTCCGCGATCAGATAGCTGGTCTGCACCCAGGAGATTTCATCCGGGCTGGCCGACAGGCCCGCCTGGATCTCCGACAGCGACGACGAGACGATCTGGATGTCGAGGATCGCCATGAACATGCCGAAGACCAGCGCGAGGAACGCGATCAGTCGGCGGGGCGTGACCTGTGGCTCTTGCATGGCGAGCCCGTCCTCACTTGGCGGCGACCTGATCGCCGGTGCTGCTGGCGGTGCGGATATCGGCCGACGCCGAGACGGAGAGGCCGGGCCGGAGCCAGCCCTCGGCGGCGACGTCGGCGGGCACCGCGACGCGCACCGGCACGCGCTGCACCACCTTGGTGAAGTTGCCGGTGGCGTTCTCCGGCGGCAGCAGGCTGAACTGCGCGCCCGAGGCCGGGGCCACGCCCTCGACGGTGCCGGTGATCTCGCGCCCGGGGAAGGCGTCGAACTCGAGGCGGACGTGCGTGCCCGGGGTCAGCTCGCCGATCTGCGTCTCCTTGAAGTTCGCCTCGACGTAGACCTGCGACAGCGGCACGACGGCGAGCAGGCGCTTCCCCGGCGACACGAGGTCGCCGACGGCGACCGAGAGATTGCCGACGGTGCCATCGAACGGCGCGCGCAGGGTGGTCGCGTCGAGGTCGCGCTGCGCCTTGTCGCGCGAGGCCGAAAGGCCGGAGAGCGTCGCCTCGGCCTCGGCCTTCTGCGCGACGATCACCTCGCGGTTGGCCTGCGCCGAGGCGACGCCGGCGCGAGCCTCGGCAAGGGATGCCGTGGCCGAGGCGCTGGCTGCCTGCGCCTGTTCGAGCCGCTGGGCGGAGGCGACGTCGTTCTTCGCCAGATCCTGATAGCGGCGCAGGTCGGCGGCGGCCTGATCGAGCTGCGCCTGTGCCGCGTCGACCCGGGCACGGGCCTGCGCGGTCGCGGCGTCGGCGGCAGCCGCCTGGCTGTCGATCCGGGCGACGGCCGCCTGTTCGGAGGCGAGCTGCGACTGGGCGAGGGCGAGGGCGTCGCGATAGTCGCCGTCGTCGAGCACGACGAGCGGGTCGCCGGCCTTCACGGCCTGGTTATCCACCGCGGGCACCGCGGCGACGTAGCCGGTGATCTTTGGCGCCATGATTGCAAAGTCGGCCTGCACATAGGCGTCATCGGTCGAGACCATGAAGCGGCCGACCGTCCAGTAGCTGTACCCGTACCACGCGCCGAGCGCGATCGCCGCGATCAGCACGCCGCCGAGCAGGTATTTCGCGCGGCCGCGCCTTGGCGTGGCGGGCGTGTCCGGGGCGGGCGCGTCCAAGGTTCCGGCGGCGGAAGGGGATGCCGCGGCCGGCGGGGCGTCGTGCGTTTCCGGTGCCTCGGCCTTGGTCTGGGCGTGCGTGGGGTTCGCCTCGAAATCCTTCGGCATCGACTGAGACTCCGTTCGCCGCGGAATGACTGAACCGTTCGGTTCGATGGTTGACATAGCGCAGCGGAATTGCCAGATCAAGGCTGACCGAACGGTTCGGTCAGTTTTCTGGCGGAGCCTGGCCGAGCGTGAGACCGGCGGGCGGGAGGACGAGGATGGAGACGAAGCTGGACGAGGTTGCCACCACCGAGCCGGAGGCCGGGGCGGAGTCCGTGAAGCGGCGGCAGATCCTCGATGGCGCCCGGCGGGTATTCCTGAGCGCCGGCTTCGCGGCCGCCAGCATGGGCGAGATCGCCCGCGAGGCGCGGGTGTCGAAGGGCACGCTCTACGTCTATTTCGACAGCAAGGAGGCGCTGTTCGCCGCACTTATCGAGCAGACGCGGAGCCAGACCGCGGAGCGGCTGCTCGACGTCGATGCCACCATGACCGACGTGCGGGCCTTCCTGAAGCTGCTCGCAACGCGGTTGCTCGAGAAGCTGAGCGCGCCGATGCATGTCTCGATGGTGCGCATGGTGATGGGGGCGTCGGAGAAGTTTCCCGAGCTGGCGCGCAAATTCTATGACGCCGGTCCCGGCCATGGCCAGGCGAGGCTCGCCGGCTGGATCGCCGAGCAGCATGCGTCCGGTCGCCTGAACGCGCCGGATGCGGACAACGCGGCGTGGCAGTTCATCGGCATGTGCTGTCATCCGGTGACGGTCCGGGTGGCGCTCGGCGCGATGCCGCCCCCCGACGCGGAGCGCATCGAGCACTACGCCGAGGCCGCGGTCACCACCTTCCTCGCGGCCTACGGCCCGCGCTGAGTCGCGCCCGCCGGGGTCCGGCGCGGGGTTGGCAATCGCCCGCAGCCTTGCCATCCTCGGGGCATCGCTCATCCGCTGGACTGGAGGCGCCGATGCTCCGACCCCTTGCCGTTGCCGGCGCGCTGACGATCGCCGCGGGCCTGTCGTCGCCGGCTGCTGCCTGGACGCTCGACATTCTGCACTTCAACGACTTCCACAGCCGGATCGAGTCGATCAACGCCTTCGAACTCGACCTGCTCCGCCGACGACGAGACGGCGGGCAAGTGCTTCGGCGGCGCGGCGCGGCTGGTGACGGAGGTGGCGGCGCTCCGCGACGCGGTGAAGGCCAGGGGTGGCAACGTGCTGACGCTGATGGCGGGAGACGCCTTCCAGGGCTCGCTGTTCTTCACCACCTACTCCGGCGCCGCCGAGGCCGAGATGCTGAACCGCGTCGGCCTCGACGCCATGGTCTACGGCAACCACGAGTTCGACCTCGGGCCGGCGCCGCTGGCGAAGTTCGTGGCCGCGGCGAAGTTCCCGGTGCTCTCGGGCAGCGTCGACGTCTCGGGCGACAAGGACCTCGCGCCGCTGGCGGTCGATCACCTGATCCTCGACATCGGCGGACAGAAGGTGGCGATCCTCGGTGCCACCACGCCCGACACGCCCGAGATCTCGTCGCCCGGGCCGACCGTGAGCTTCCGCGATCCCGTCCCCTACCTGACCGAGGCGGTGGCGGCGGTCACGGCGCTGGGGGCGAACAAGGTCATCCTGCTCAGCCATCTCGGCACGCCGCTCGACGAGAAGGTGGCGGCCGGGGTGCCGGGGATCGACGCGATCGTCGGCGGGCATACCCACGACCTGTTCTCGAACACCGATCCGGCGGCGCCGTTCCGCTATCCGGTGATGGTGACGGGCCCGGGCGGGGTGGCCGTGCCGATCGTGCAGGCGGGTGCCTACTCGAAATACCTCGGCCACGAGACGCTGGTGTTCGACGACGCGGGCAACCTCACCTCGGCGACCGGCGACACCGTGCTGCTCGACGCGAGCGTCAAGCCGGACGAGCCGACGCTGGCGCGGATCAAGGAACTCGCCGGGCCGATCACGGCGCTCAAGGAGAAGAATGTCGCAGAGATCAAGGGCGACATCGACGCGACGCGCGAGCTCTGCCGCTCGGCCGAGTGCCCGATGGGCGATCTCGTCACCGACGCGATGCTCGCGCGGGTGAAGGGGCAGGGGGTGACGATCGCGCTGACCAACGGCGGCGGCCTGCGTGCTTCGATCCGGGGCGGCACCGTGACGATGGGCGACGTGATCGCGGTGCTGCCGTTCCAGAACACGCTCTCGACCTTCAACATCAAGGGCGCCGATCTGGTGGCGGCGCTGGAAAACGGCCTCAGCCAGGTGGAAGAGGGTGCCGGGCGTTTCCCGCAGGTCGCGGGCCTGCGCTTGCGCTGGGACGCGACGGTGGCGCCGGGGCAGGGGCGGGTGAAGTCGGTGGAGGTCCGCGACGGCACCGGCTGGGTGCCGCTGCAACCGGAAAAGGTCTACAGCGTCGCGTCGAACAATTTCCTGCGGGCCGGCGGCGACGGCTATGTCGCGCTGCGCGACGGGGCGACCAACGCCTATGACTTCGGCCCGGGGCTCGATGACGTGCTGGCCGATTTCCTGGCGGCGACCCCGGACTACGCGCCCGAGACCGGGCGGATCACCCGCGAGCATTGACCGCCGCGGACGGGGCGGGCCCGCGGCGGCCCCGTGCTGCGCCAGCGAAGCGCATCGCTGGACAGACCCGGCGAATTGCGTCATGAGATCGGACATTGTTCCGAGGTTGTGAGGATCGCACGCATGGCCGAGACCGCATCGAGACCCGTTCTCACCGAAGCCTTGTGGCCCGCCGATGGCGCCGGTCTCTGGATCCGCCGGGCCGTGCTCGTGGTGCTCGGCGTTGCCGTGCTGGCGATCTGCGCCAAGATCAAGGTGCCGGTCTGGCCGTCGCCGGTGGCGATCAGCCTCGGCACCTTCGCGGTGCTGACCGTCGGCGCCGCCTACGGCCCCCGGCTCGGGCTCGTCACCATGCTGGCCTGGATGCTGGTCGGCGCGCTCGGCTTCGACGTGTTCCAGAACTCGTCGGCGGAGAAGTACGGCCTGGCCTACATGATGGGGGCGACCGGCGGCTATCTGGTGGGCTATGCGCTCGCGACGCTGGCGCTCGGCGCCTTCGCCCGTCGCGGCTGGGACCGCAGCGTGCCGGGCATGGCCGCCGCGATGCTGGTCGGCAGCGTGCTGGTCTACATCCCCGGCCTGCTCTGGCTGAACTATCTGGTCGCAACCGGACTGTTCGACGCGACGACGTATGCCTCGCCATGGGACCAGACCCTCGCCTGGGGCCTGACGCCGTTCATTGTCGGCGACCTGCTGAAGGCCGCGCTCGCCGCGCTCGTCGTGCCCGGCCTCTGGAAGCTCGTGGGCGACGCCCGCGCCTGATCCCCGAGTGCGATTCCGATTCCAGCGCCCGGCCGGCACGCTCGGCCGGGCGCTTCTCGTCTTCACCGGCTGGATCGCGATCACCATCGCGGCCGCGCCGCGCCTCGATCCCGGCGCGACGCTCGCCGAACTGGTGACGCACGGGCTCGCTCGGCAGGTGGCGCTGGCCGCGGCCTTCGCGCTTGCCGCGGCGTGGGCGTTCCGCTGGCCGGACGCGGGCCTCGGCGCGCCGCGCTGGCGCGCGCTGCGACTGCTGTGGCTGCCCGCGATCTACGTTCTGCTGATGCTGGGGATCGCGCGCCTCGGGACTTTGCCGGCGCCGGCGGTGCTCGGCTTTCTCGCGGTCAACACCCTGCTCGTCGGCCTGTCCGAGGAGACGATGTTCCGGTGCATCCTGCTCTCCGGCCTGCGGGGCCGGATCGGGCTGCGGCCGGCGGTGGCGATCTCCACCGTGGCGTTCGGCGTCGTTCATGTGCTGAACGTCTTCCTCACCGGCGACCTGGTGCTCGCCGTGGCGCAGTCGCTGGCGGCGATGGCGAGCGGCGTGCTGCTCGCGGCGATCCGCCTCCGCAGCGGCTCGCTCTGGCCGGCGGTCGGCTATCATGCGGTCTGGGATTTCGCGACCTTCCTCGCGTTTCTCGCCCACGCGCCTGGGATGGAGGCGGCCGGCGACGGCGGCGCCGACATGCCGCTCTGGGCGCCGGTGCTGCCGATCCTCTTCATCCTGCCGCTTGGCCTCTACGGCGTCTTCCTGCTGCGAAACGCGCGCTGAGGGCTCAGGCGACGAAGCGCACCTTGCCGATGAACGGCAGGTTGCGGTTCCTCTGCGCGTAGTCGATGCCGTAGCCGACGACAAACTCGTCGGGGATCTCGAAGCCGGTCCACCGCGCCCGGACCTCGACCTCGCGCCGCGACGGCTTGTCGAGCAGCGCGCAGACTTCGAGCCGCTTCGGCCGGCGGGTGTTGAGGATGGCGAGGACGTGGCTGAGCGTGCGCCCGGTGTCGATGATGTCCTCGACCAGCAGCACGTCGCGGCCCTCGATGCCGGCGCGCAGGTCCTTCAGGATGCGCACCTCGCGGCTCGAGACCGTGGCGTTGCCGTAGGACGACGCCTCGAGGAAGTCGACCTCCACCGGCAGGTCGAGCTCGCGCACCAGATCGGCGATGAAGATGAACGAGCCGCGCAGCAGGCCCACCACGACCAGCTTGTCGGTGCCGGCGAAATGCCCGGAGATCTCGCGGGCCAGCGCCTCGACCCGCGCGGCGACGGCCTTTGCCGAGATCATCTCGTCGATCACGTAGTCGGCCACGTAGTCGGCTTGCGTCACTGCCCGCGCCCCCCGCCGGCGCCCCGGCCCCGTTCGGCCCCGTTCGGCCTTGTGCCCGAGTGCATCCTATTGGCATTGTCCGACCCCGACAATCCGGGAAGCGCCCATGCCGACCCACGCCGAGACGCGAATCGTGCCCTACGCGCCGGAGGAGATGTATGCGCTCATCGCCGACGTCGGCCGCTACCCGGAATTCCTGCCGTGGTGCGCCGCCGCCCGGGTCCGCAGCACGCGGCCGCTGGAGGACGGGGCCGGCGAGGTGATGGATGCCGATCTCATCGTGTCGTTCAAGGTGTATCGCGAGCGCTTCGGCAGCCGCGTGACGTTGCGGCCGGCGGCGCGGACGATCGACGTCGAGTATCTCGACGGGCCGTTCCGCTACCTGAAGAACCACTGGCGGTTCCTCGACGCCGGCGCCGGGCGCTGCGAGATCGACTTCTTCGTCGACTTCGAGTTTCGCTCGGGCGTGCTGCAGAAGCTGATCGGGCTGGTGTTCACCGAGGCGATGCACCGGATCGTGCGCGCCTTCGAGAAGCGCGCCGAGGTGCTTTATGGCGTGAGGGGGGGAGCGCCGTCCTCGGGGGGCTCTGCAAGCCCCCGCTCGGACGGCGCTGCGTGACAGGCCGCCGTTGCGGCCCGTCACCCGGAGCCGCGCCGTTGCGCGGCGAGTCTTCTCTCTCCCCGCCTGTGGGCGGGGCCCCTGCGACTGCCCGATAGGGTTTCTGCCAGTATGAATACCAAAGGGGGCGGGCGGCGGTGCTGGCCCGGGGCTCAGTCGTCGCTGGAGCGGGTCCGGCTGGCGCCGGCCAGGACATGGGGGTCGACGAGGTAGCGGTCGAAGAGGGGCAGGCTCGCCCCGCCGAGTGCCCGCGCCAGGGGGCCGATGCCGCCGCTGCGGATCGCCGGCGGGTCGATGCCGGAGAGATCGAGCTGCCCGAGCCCGGCCTCGACGGCGCCGATCAGCCGGGCACGGACGGCCTGCGGGAACGGGCCGTCGATGACCGCGGCCTCGAAGTCGACGATGGCGGCGCCGGCGGCGATGGCGTGGGCGATGCCGAGTGCTGCGGCCGCGATCCACTCGTCGAGGTGGGCGCCGAGCACGCTCCAGTCCGCCTCCGGGTCGTAGACCGTCGCGGCGGGGAGGCCCGCGGCGCGCAGCCGGCGTTCGAGGACCACGAGCGAGGCGACGTCGATGAGCTGGACCGAGCCGCCGCGGCCGTCGGGCACCGGCATCGAGCCGAGGGCCGCGGCATTGCCGGTCCGGCCGGCAAACAGCGCGCCGGAGAGCACCAGCCCGCCGCCGATGAAGGTGCCGACGTAGAAGTAGAGGAAATCCTGCAGGCCCGCGTTCTCGCTGAAGGCAAGTTCGGCGCCGCAGGCCGCGGTGGCGTCGTTCTGGATGTAGACGGGATAGGGCAGGTCGGCGGCGAGTTCGATGCGAAGGTCGCGACCGACCCAGGCCGAGAGGTGCCCGTCCGAGGCCTGCAGTTCCTCGGACCATTCCCAGATCCCGAACGGCATGGCGAGGCCGAGGCCGGCGATCCGGCCGGCCAGCGGCCCGAGCCGGGCCTCGCAGGCCGCGACCTCGGTCCGCAGCAGCGCCAGCACCGAATCGGGCATCGGGTAGGGGTAGCCGGTCGAGGCGCGATGCCGCACCCCGCCGGCGAAATCGACCAGCACCACGTCGAGGCTGCGCCGGCCGATCTTGGCGCCGATGAAGAACGCGCCGTCCGGGTCGAGGGCGAGGGGGACCAGCGGCTGGCCCACGCGGCCCCGCTGCGGCTCGCCGCGGCGGAGCAGGTGGTCGGCCTCGAGGTGGCGCATGATGACCGAGACGGTCTGCGCCGAGAGGCCGGTCATGCGGGCGATCTCGGACTTCGCCAGCGATCCGTGCCGGCGCACGAGGCTGAGCACGAGGCGCTCGTTATGCGCTCGCATGCCCGCCTGGTTCGTTCCGCGCTGCGCAGGGAGCGGCGCAATCTCGCGCAGTTCCTCCATGCGGCGATCCCTTCCTGAAATCTCCATCTCGCCAACTCTAGGGCAAAAAATAAATCATAGTGATTTAATTATTGACAGATGGCCGGGTTTGCGGTCTTCTGTCGTCTACCGGCGAAATCAGCCGGATCGATAACGTTGACTGGGAGGACATCTCGACCATGACGACCTCGACCTTCAAGGGCGGGCTGCTTGCGGCTGCCGCCGTGCTTGCCATGAGTGCGGCGCCGGGCTTTGCTCAGGGCGTGTCGGCCTGCCTCATCACCAAGACGGACACGAATCCGTTTTTTGTCAAGATGAAGGAAGGCGCCGCTGCCAAGGCCAATGAGCTTGGCGTGACGCTGAAGACCTATGCCGGCAAGCAGGAAGGCGACAACGAGGGCCAGGTCCAGGCGATCGAGACCTGCATCGCCGACGGCGCCAAGGGCATCCTGCTGGTGCCGACCGACTCCAAGGGCATCGTCGAGTCGGTGAAGAAGGCGCGTGACGCCGGGATCCTGGTGATCGCGCTCGACACGCCGCTCGATCCCGCCAGCGCCGCCGACGCGACGTTCGCCACCGACAACTTCGAGGCGGGCAGGCTGATCGGCGCCTGGGCTGCCGCGACCCTCGGCGACGCGGCGAAGGACGCGAAGATCGCCTTCCTCGACCTGCTGCCGTCGCAGCCGACGGTGGACGTGCTGCGCGACCAGGGCTTCATGACCGGCTTCGGCATTGACACCAAGGACGTGGCCGTGATCGGTGACGAGGACGACGCGCGCATCGTCGGTCACGACATCACCAACGGCAACGAGGAGGGTGGTCGGACCGCGATGGAGAACCTCCTCCAGAAGGATCCGACGATCAACGTCGTCTACACCATCAACGAGCCGGCCGCGGCCGGCGCCTACGAGGCGCTGAAGTCCGTCGGCCGCGAGGGCGATGTGACCATCGTTTCCGTGGATGGCGGCTGCCCGGGCGTGAAGAACGTCTCGGAGGGCGTGATCGGCGCCACCTCGCAGCAATACCCGCTGCTGATGGCGTCCATGGGCATCGAAGCGATTGCCCAGTTCGCAAAGGACGGTACGTTGCCGAAGCCGACTGAAGGCAAGCAGTTCACTGATACCGGCGTGTCGCTCGTCACCGACAAGCCGGCGGCCGGCGTGCCGTCGATCGATGCCAAGGCCGGTACGGACAAGTGCTGGGGTTGATCCCCGGCTGACCTGTAACGGCAACCAACGGACGAGGGGGGCGGCGAATGCCGCCCCCAACATGAACGGGCGGGGCCAGGAGAGCCAGCCGCCGGGATCCTAGGGGGAGAAACGATGGCCGATACAAAGGCGCCGTCACAGGAATTCGAGAAAGTTCTCAAGGACAGCTCGACGGAGGTCGCCTCCTTCGAGAACCACGGCAAGACCTTCATCGAGCGGGCGCAGCACGCGCTGCATGGCAACCCGGCGCTGGTGCCGCTGATCGTGCTGGTGCTGTCGCTGGCGCTGTTCGGCGGGCTGCTGGGGACGAAGTTCTTTTCCGCCTTCACGCTGACGCTCATCCTTCAGCAGGTGGCGATCACCGGCATCGTCGGCGCGGCCCAGACGCTGGTGGTGCTGACCGCGGGCATCGAGCTGTCGGTCGGCGCGATCATGGTGTTCTCGTCGGTCATCATGGGGCAGTTCACCTTCCGCTACGGCATCCCGGCGCCGATCTCGATCCTCTGCGGCTTTGCCATCGGCGGCGCGATCGGCTGGATCAACGGCTTCCTGGTGGCCCGGGTGAAGCTGCCGCCGTTCATCGTGACGCTCGGCATGTGGCAGATCGTGCTGGCGGCCAATTTCCTCTATTCCAAGAACGAGACGATCCGCAGCCAGGACATCGAGGCGCAGGCCCCGCTGCTGCAGCTCTTCGGGGCGCAGATCAAGCTCGGCGGCGCCGTCTTCACCCTCGGCGTTATCGCCATGGTGGTGCTCGTCTTCGCGCTGAACTACGCGCTGACGCAGACCGCGTGGGGCCGCCACGTCTACGCCATCGGTGACGATCCCGACGCGGCGGAGCTGGCGGGCGTCAAGGTCCAGAAGACCCTGATCTCGGTCTATACCATCTCGGGCCTGATCTGCGCGCTTGCCGGCTGGGTGCTGATCGGCCGCATCGGCTCGGTCTCGCCGACCGCGGGGCAGTTCGCGAACATCGAGTCGATCACCGCGGTGGTGATTGGCGGCATCTCGCTCTTCGGCGGCCGCGGCTCGATCCTCGGCATGCTGTTCGGTGCGCTGATCGTCGGCGTCTTCGCCCTCGGCCTGCGCCTCCTCGGGACCGATCCGCAGTGGACCTACCTGCTCATCGGCCTGCTCATCATCTTCGCGGTCGCCATCGACCAGTGGATCCGGAAGGTTGCGGGGTAATCGACATGGCTGAACCCATCCTGACTGCGCGTGGTCTCGTGAAGCGCTACGGCCGCGTCACCGCGCTCAACGACGCCCACTTCGAGCTGATGCCCGGGGAAATCCTCGCGGTGATCGGCGACAACGGGGCCGGCAAGTCGAGCCTCATCAAGGCGATCTCCGGCGCGATCACCCCCGACGAGGGGGAGATCAAGCTGGAGGGCAAGCAGATCCAATTCACCTCGCCAATGCAGGCGCGGGATGCGGGCATCGAGACGGTCTACCAGAACCTCGCTCTGTCGCCGGCGCTGTCCATCGCCGACAACATGTTCATGGGTCGCGAGATCCGCATGAAGGGGGTGATGGGCGACTGGTTCGGCAAGCTCGACAAGGCGGCGATGGCGGCGTTCTCGCGGCAGAAGCTGTCCGAGCTGGGCCTGATGACCATCCAGAACATCCACCAGGCGGTGGAGACGCTCTCGGGTGGCCAGCGGCAGGGCGTGGCGGTGGCCCGGGCGGCCGCCTTCGGATCCAAGGTCGTCATCCTCGACGAGCCGACGGCGGCGCTGGGCGTGAAGGAGAGCCGCAAGGTTCTCGACCTGATCCAGGAGGTCCGCTCGCGCGGGATGCCGGTGGTTCTCATCAGCCACAACATGCCGCACGTCTTCGAGGTGTCCGACCGGATCCACGTCCACCGGCTCGGGCGGCGGCTCTGCGTCATCAACCCGAAGGACTACAGCATGTCCGACGCGGTGGCGTTCATGACCGGCGCGAAGGAACCGCCGCAGGAAGCCATCGCGGCCTGACCGGGCGTGCCGGCGGAGCGATCCGCCGGCAAACCCGGGTAAACCGGGGGTGCGGCATGTGGGCTACACTCGACAGGGTTTTCGTCCCGATGGCGGCTTTGCGGTTGCGCAGGGCCGCCATTGGCTTTTGATAGGCGGCCAGTGTCTAATCCAGCGTGCCGGTTTTTCGCACGCTCTGGTTTGCGCCTTCCCGTTCGCGGAATGCGCTTGCTTAGACGGTTGGGTTGAAGGTGTCTGACGGGGGGCGAACGCCTCCGAAAGCGATCGGCGGGTGTCCGCTTTCGCGAACACCCGCCTTTGGAACGGCCGGGGACGGGGTTGAGGGATGGGGTGTGTTGTCCCGGGCCCTGTGATCGTCTGGTTCGAGGGGATCACGAGGACATTAAGCGACATGCGATGGTTTGGCGCAACAGGCTTCGCGGCGCGCGATTGTCGTTTGGCGACTTGATCGCGCGCGCATCGGTTGCGGAATGTCCGTCCAAGGCGGCGCGCGGCGGTGGAGCGTGATGCAAATTCGAGCGATTGCAGTATTTTAACCTATTGCTGCGCGCGCCGCCGCGACCCTGCCGGATCGGCAATAATCCGCCGATGATTCTTTGCAGGATGCGAAATGAGCAGGAATTGTGCAGCGCGGATGGTGCCTCAGAGCGGCCGCACCACCACGACGATCCCCTCTGCCGCCACGATGCGCACCCGGTCGCCCACGGCCGGCATCGGCAGAGCGCCTTCGAGCCGCGCCCGCCAGGGAACGCCGTCGATGACGATTCGCCCCTCGATCCCGTCAAAGGCGAGAACCTCGCCGTCGCGGCCGACGAGCTGTTCGGCGCGTCGGTTGAGCGAACTGCCCGCGATCGCCGGGCGGCGGCGCGCCAGCACCAGGCGGCCGGCGACGGTGATGAGGATCGACAGGACGGCGAACGTCGCCACCTGCACGGGCCAGCCGGCCGGGCCGCTGGCCCAGAACACCACCGCGGTGCCGAGCGCCGCCAGCGCCGACCAGAGCAGCAGCGTGGTCGTCGTCAGCATCTCGCCGGCGCCGAGCGCGATGGCGAGCGCCACCCACCACCACGGATTCATGGCGCCGGCCTCGTCGCGGCGCGGGCCAGCTCGGCAATGCCCGCGATCGAGCCGATCAGGCTCGACGCCTCGAGCGGCATGAGCACCGTCTTGGCGCTGGGGCTGGCGGCGAGGTCGCGCAGCGCCTCGGTGTATTTCTGCGCGACGAAGTAGTTGACCGCCTGCACGTCGCCGCGGGCGATCGCCTCGGAAACCATCGTGGTGGCCTTGGCTTCGGCCTCCGCCGCGCGCTCCCGCGCCTCGGCGTCGAGGAAGGCCGCCTGCCGCCGCCCCTCGGCCTCGCGGATCTGTGCCTCGCGCTGGCCTTCGGCCTTGAGGATGGCCGACTGCTTCTGCCCCTCCGCCGTCAGGATCTCGGCGCGCTTCTCGCGCTCGGCCTTCATCTGCCGCGCCATCGCCTGGGTGATGTCCGGCGGCGGCGCGAGATCGCGGATCTCGACGCGCGTCACCTTCACCCCCCAGGGCGTCGAGGCGTGGTCGATGACGCCGAGCAGCCGCTGGTTGATCGCATCGCGGTTGGAGAGCGCCTCGTCGAGGTCCATCGAGCCGAGGACGGCGCGGATGTTCGTCTGGCTGATGTTCTTCAGCGCCTGCTCGAGGTTTCGCACCTCGTAGGCCGCGCGCGAGGCGTCGACCACCTGATAGAACGCCACCGCGTCGGCCTTCAGCATGGCGTTGTCGCGGGAGATCACCTCCTGCTCCTCCACGTCGAGGACCGTCTCCATCATGTTGATCCGGCTGCCCACCCGCTCGAGGATCGGCACGAGGAACGCAAGGCCCGGCTGCAGGGTGCGGACGTAGCGGCCGAACCGCTCCACCGTCCAGTTCTCGCCCTGTGGCACGGACTTGACCGTGGTGAACACCAGGATGGCGGCGAAGACGAGGATGGCGATCGCCGCGGCATAGATCGGCATGGATCCGGTTTCCTCCAATGGGCCTCTGGCGGCAATTGTGCTGCAAGAGAAGCCGGTTGGAAAGCGACGCGGCCCGTCGTAAGGTCCGGGCATCCCCCGGCGGCTTGGAGAATTGCCCTTGGCCAACAAGATGGTGCTGAGCCACACCAGCGATCCCCAGTTCAGCCAGCCGGTTCGGCAGATCGTCTCGATGCTGATCGTGCTCGGCCTCGTCACTGCCGTCGGCGTGCTGCTCTTCCCGCATGTGAAGCCGGTCTTTCTCGCCTCGCTCTATCTCAACGTCTTCATCGTCTTCGTGTTTCTCGTCGGCGTTTTCGCCTGCTTCTGGCAGGTGGCGTCGCTCATCAGCTCGGTGAGCTGGATCGAGGGGTTCGCGCTCGACATCCCCGGCGCCGACTTCGCCCGGCCGCCGCGCCTGCTCGTGCCGCTCGCCGCGATGCTGTCCGAGCGGCGGGCGCGCAAGGCGCTGACCTCGACCTCGACCCGCTCGATCCTCGAGTTCGTCGGCACCCGCATCGAGGAACAGCGGGACCTGACGCGCTACCTCATCAACCTGCTGATCTTCCTCGGCCTGCTCGGCACGTTCTACGGCCTGTCGACGGTGGTGCCGGCGGTGGTGAACACCATCCGCACGCTGGCGCCGCAGGAGGGCCAGACCGCGGTCGAGGTGTTCGACAAGCTGATGAGCGGCCTCGAGGGCCAGCTCGGCGGCATGGGCACCGCGTTCGCCTCGTCGTTGATCGGCCTCTCGGGGTCGCTGGTCGTCGGCCTGCTCGAGCTTTTCGCGAGCCACGCGCAGAATCGCTTCTACCGCGAGCTGGAGGAATGGCTTTCCTCGATCACCAAGCTCGGCATCACCGGGGTCGACCCGGAGGAGGCGCTGACCGCGGCGAACGTGCTGACGGTGATCGGCGAGACCGGGGCGCAGATCGACGCGCTGCGCGAGACGGTGGAGCAGAGCGTGGCGCGCAGTGCCGCGACCGACGCGCGGGTGGTGGAGCTGATGCAGCTCCTCGCCGCACCGAAGCCCGATGCGGTCGACCGGGCGCTGTTCGAGCGGCTGATCGCCTCGCAGGAACGGGTGGCCGAGATCCTCGGCAACCGCGACGAGGAGGCGGGCGGGCTCGACGCCGAGACGCGGGCGCGGCTGCGCTCGATCGACACGCAGGTGCTGCGCATCCTCGAGGACCTTTCCGCCGGGCGGCAGGACATGGTGACGGAGATCCGCCAGGACATCGCCCAGCTGACCGAGGCGCTGCGCGCCGTCGCGTCGCGCGCGAGGTACTGAGATGGCGCTCTCCCGCCGCTCGCGGATGCCGCCGTCGATCTGGCCGGGCTTCGTCGATGCGATGACGGCGCTGGTCCTGGTGCTGTTCTTCGTGATCTCGATCTTCATGATCGTGCAGTTCGTGCTGCGCGACACGATCTCGGGCCAGACCAAGGAACTCGACGAGCTGTCGCTGCAGGTGGCGAACCTCGCGGACGCCCTCGGGCTCGAACGGACCCGGGCGGACCGCGGCGACGCGCTGGTGGCGACGCTGCAGTCGGCGCAGACCGAGGCGCAGGCACGCATTGCCGGGCTGACCGGCGAAAAGGCGGCGGCCGACGCGAAGATCACCGATTTCGAGGCGCAGGTCGCGCGTCTGGTGGCGCAGAACACCGAGCTTCAGGGCGCGGCCGACGCGAGCGATGCGGCGGCACGGCTGGCGGAGGCCAAGCGCGCCGCGCTCGAGGCGCTGGCCGCGTCGCTGCAGAAGGACGTGGAGGCCGCGAAGGGGGCGACGGCGGCCGATGCGCAGAAGCTGTCCGATGCCGAGGCGTCGCGGCTGGCCGAGGCGGCGGCCGCCGAGGAGCTGCGCAAGCGGCTGCAGGCATCCGACGCGGAGTTGACCGCGATGACGCTGTCGCTCGAGGCCGAGCGCAAGAAGGCCGAGGACACGCTGACGCTGCTCGCCGCGGCGCAGGCGGCGCAGGCCGGCCTGAAGGGGCAGACGTCGAAGGCGCTGACCGACGCGCAGAAGCGCATGGCCGAGCTGGCGCAGGCGAATGCGCTCCTTGCCGAGCAGAAGCAGATTTCGGCCGAGGGACAGCGGCAGGTGGCGCTGCTGAACCAGCAGACCGCCGAGCTGCGCGCGCAGCTCGCGTCGATCCAGGGGCTGCTCGACGCCTCGGCGGCGAAGGACGCGTCGAGTCAGGTGCAGATCGAGACGCTGGGCTCGAGCCTGAACGCGGCGCTGGCGAAGCTCGCGATCTCGGACGCGCGCGAGAAGGCGCGGCTGGAGGCCGAGGCCAAGGATCTCGCCAACTATCGCTCGGAGTTCTTTGGCCAGATGCGCAAGATCCTCGGCGAGCGCGAGGGCGTGCAGGTGGTGGGCGACCGTTTCGTGTTCCCCTCCGAGGTGCTGTTCGCGCCCGGCTCGGCGACGTTGAACGACGAGGGGCGGGCGCAGATCGCCCGCGTCGCGACGGTCATCCGCGAGGTCTCTGACCAGATCCCGCCGGACATTCCGTGGATCCTGCGCGTGGACGGGCACACCGACACCACGCCGGTCAGCCCCGGCAGCCCGTTCCGCGACAACTGGGAGCTGTCCGAGGCGCGTGCGCTGTCGGTGGTGCGCTACATCGCCGAGGAGCAGGGGCTGCCGCCGGACCGGCTGGCCGCGACCGGGTTCGGGGAGTACCAGCCGATCGACCCCGGCACGACCCCGGAAGCGCTGGCGCGGAACCGGCGGATCGAGCTGAAGCTGACCGAGCGCTAGCCGGCAGATCGCCGCTGACAAGTCCTCCCGAACGGCGCAGAGCGCGCGTATTTTGGGGGAGGATTTTCCGTGTGGCGACTTACACGGCGCATTCGGCAGTCGACATGAGTTCGGTCGGTGTCGACAACGGCGGCACGTCGGACGTGACCGACGATGGCGTGACGGTGACGAGCGGCACGAGCCGTACCGACTACGGCGGTGAGATCTATTTCTATGGCACGGAGGTCTGCGGGACGCTGCGCAGCGTCGCCCATTCGGAGGACTCGGCGCTGCAGTGGGAGGTCACCGGGTTCAGCCGGGACGTCCACACGTTCAATGCGTTCCTGCTCGATGGCGACGGCGAAAGCGCGATGGGCTAGATCCTGTCGGGCGCCGATCTGCTGCTCGGCGGTGCCGGCGACGACGGGGCGAGCGGCGCCGTCGGCGCGGACGTGCTGCGCGGCGGGGCAGGCGACGATACCCTCGCCGGCGACTGGGGCCGCGACGTGCTGGTCGGTGGCGAAGGGGCGGACGAGCTGCGCGGCGGCCCGGGCGGCGACGTCTTCCGCTTTGCCTCGGCGGCGGAGATCGGCTGGGGCGGCGGCTCGGACGTGATTGTCGACCTCGGCACGGGCGACCGGATCGACCTGCGCGGGGTCGACGCGGACACAGGCACGCGGGGGGTGCAGGGGTTCGAGTTCGTCGGCGCGGACTGGTTCAGCGGCGCCGCGGGCGAGCTGCGGTTTTCCGGCGGGCGGCTGACCGGCGGTGCCGGCGACGACGGGGCGATCGACTTCGCGCTCGTGGTTTCGGGAGGCGAGCTGACCGCGGCGGACCTTCTGCTGTGACGCTGCCGCCGCGGTGAGCGGACACGGGAAATGGTTGGCAGGGGGGTGAATTAGCGCGGATTCATCCTCGATGGCGCCGGCCGCCCCGGCCGGCGGGCGCCTCAGTCCGGGACAGTCGTGGTCGGGCCCGTCGCCCAGCCGCGGCCGGTCGCGACCTGGAGGGCGGTCCAGTCGTTGGCAAGGCCGCGGATCGACAGCGCCAGCGCGAGCGCGGTGGTGCCGGCGGAGCGCTCGGCGTCGAGGAGGTCGAGGAAGGTGGTGGTGCCGGCCTCGTAGGTCTCGCGCGAGAGGTCGCGTGCCTGCCGGTATGTCGAGGTGGCGGCCTGCTGCGCGGCCACCTCGCGGCGGCTGCGCCGGGTCGCGCCCTGCGCGGCCTGCACGTTCTCGACGGCGGAGAGGACCGTCGAGCGCCACTCGAGTTCGGCCTGCTTCGCCGCCGAGACCGCCTGGTCGCGGTTGGCGCGCAGCAGCGGCTGGTTCAGTACCGGCAGCACCAGCGACGGGCCGAAGCTCCAGCTCGACGGGTTCGCGACGTTGACGACGCCCGAGAGGTCGAGCGAGGGATAGAGGTTCGCCTCCGCGACACCGACCGCGGCCACCGCGGCGGCATAGTCGCGTTCGGCCGAGCGCACGTCGGGTCGGTTGCGCAGCAGGTCGGCGGGCACGCCGGCCTCGCCGCTCCGCGGCGGCCGCGGCTGGGACGCGCCGCGCTGCAGGGCGTCGAGGAGCGGCTGGGCCGGCTCGGCGAGCAGCGTCGCGATGGCGTAGACGGCGCTGTGGAAGCCCTGCTCGAACCCCGGCAGCGTCGCGCGGGTCTGTTCGAGCAGCGCGCGGGCCTGCAGCACGTCGAGATCGGTCGAGAGGCCGGCCGTGCGCTGCCGCTCGACCAGCTCGAAGGTTTGCTGCCGCGCGTCGATCAGGCTGCGGGTGATCGCGGTCGCCTCCTGATAATAGCGCGCGTCGACGTAGTCGCCGACGAGGCTCGACAGGAAGGCGAGGCGGGCGGTGCCGACGTCGAGTTCGCTCGCCTCCAGCTCGGCCTCCGCCTGCTGGCGCGCGCGCGCCTCGCCGCCGAAGACATCGAGGACGAGCTGGGCGTTGGCCGAGCCGGACGACGAGGTGCCGATGGCGCCGCTCTGGCTCTTGGCCCGCGTCGTGTCGGCGCTGATGTTGCCCGAGACGAGGTCGGCGGCGCCGGTGGTGCGCAGCGCGGCGCGGGCCTGGTTGATCCGCTCCACCGCCGTCGCGATGTCGAGGTTCTGGGCGAGGCCGCGGTCGGCCAGTGCGTCGAGCGTCCGGTCGCCGAAGCCCTGCCACCAGCGGTCCATCGCCACGTCGCCGAGGCTCGCGCCGTCGCCTTCGGCAAAGCGCGAGGTCATCCCGATGCTCGGGGTCTGGTAGTCGGGGCCGACGGTGCAGGCGGCGAGGCCGGCCGTGCAGGCGGCGGCGAGGAGGAGGGGCAGGGCGGGCTTCACGCGGGGCTCCGGACTTTGGCGCCACCGAACAGCCGGCGCACGACGACGTAGAAGGCGGGCACCATGAAGATGCCGATGAAGGTCGCGGTCAACACACCGCCGAGCACGCCGATGCCGATCGAGTTCTGCGCCGCGGCACCGGCGCCGGTGGCGACCGCGAGCGGCAGCACGCCGAGGGTGAAGGCGATCGACGTCATCAGGATCGGCCGGAGCCGGAGGGCGGCGGCCTCGACGATCGCCTCGAGGAGGGGCTTGCCGCGCTTTTCGCTGTCGGCGGCGAACTCGACGATCAGGATGGCGTTCTTGGCGGCGAGGCCGATGGTCGTGAGGATGCCGACCTTGAAGTACACGTCGTTGGACTGGCCGAGGAAATAGGCCGCGGCGAGCGCGCCGAGCACGCCGACGGGCACCGCGAGCATGACCGAGAGCGGCACGGTCCAGCTCTCGTAGAGCGCGGCAAGGCAGAGGAACACGACGAGGACGCTGAGCGCGTAGAGATACGGCGCCTGATTGCCCGACTGCTGCTCCTGATAGCTGATCCCGGTCCAGGCGACCGAGTAGCCGCCGGGGATCCGGCTCGCCAGCTCCTCCATCGCCGCCATCGCCTCGCCGGACGAGGCGCCGGGCCCGGGCTGGCCCGAGACCTGCAGCGCGGCCTGGCCGTTGAAGCGGGCGAGGCTCGGCGCGACGGGGGCCCAGGTGGTCGTCATGAAGGCGTGGAAGGGCACCATCTCGCCCGAGGCGTTGCGGGCATACCAGTCGTCGATGTCCTCGGGCTGCATGCGGTAGGGAGCGTCGCCCTGCACCAGCACCGGCCGGAGCGAGTCGCCGAGAATGAAGTCGTTCACCTCGCTGCCGCCGAAGACCACGGACAGCATGGCGTTGAGCTCGGCAAGCGACAGGCCGAAGCTCTCGGCCTTCTGCTGGTCGATCTCGAGCTTCAGCGCGCTTTCGGCATCGACGCCCTCGGCCACCACCGATTGCAGCCGCGAGTCGCCCGCGGCCAGCGACTCGAGCTGCCGGGCCGCGTCGATCAGCGCCTCGGTGCCGGCGCCCGCCTGGTCGACGAGGTACATCGAGAAGCCGGCGGTGTTGCCGATGCCGGGGATCGCCGGGGGCAGCATGAAGAGCAGCTGGCCGTTGCGATAGCCGGCGAAATGCTTGTTGGCGCGGAGCGCGACGGCGCCGGCCGAGCGGCTGGGGTCGGTGCGCTTGTCGAAGTCGTCGAGCCTGGCGAACATCATCGCGGTGTTCTGCCCCGTGCCGGCGAAGCCGAAGCCGAGCGCGGCGAAGGTCGAGACGACCGTGCCCTTCTCCTCGGTCTGGAGATAGGTCTCCACGTCCTTCACCGCGGCGATGGTCTGCGCCTGGGTCGCGCCCTCGACGAGCTGGATGCGGACCATCACCGCCCCCTGGTCCTCCTGCGGCAGGAACGACGAGGTGAGCCGGGAATAGAGCTGCCACGCGCCGAGCAGGACGAGGGCGAGCACGAGCAGCATCCAGAACGGCCGGGCGACGATGGCGCGCACGGCGCGCACGTAGACCCGGCTGACCGCGTCGAAGCCGCGGTTGAAGAGCCGCGCCGGCAGGATCTCGCGGCCCGCGTGCGGCTTCAGCATCATCGCGCAGAGCGCGGGCGTGAGGATCAGCGCGACGCAGGCCGAGAGCAGCATTGCGGTGATGATCGTCGCCGAGAACTGCCGGTAGATCACGCCGGTCGAGCCGCCGAAGAACGCCATCGGCAGGAACACCGCCGAGAGCACCAGCGCGATGCCGACGAGCGCGCCGGTGATCTGGCCCATGCTCTTCTCGGTGGCCTCGACCGGGCCGAGATGCTCGTCGTGCATCAGCCGCTCGACGTTCTCGACGACGACGATGGCGTCGTCGACGAGCAGGCCGATCGCCAGCACCATGGCGAACATCGTGAGCGTGTTGATCGAGAAGCCCAGGCCCCAGAGCATCGCGAAGGTGCCGAGCAGCACCACGGGTACGGCGATGATCGGGATGAAGGTCGCGCGCCAGTTCTGCAGGAAGACGAGAATGACGAGGAAGACCAGCACGATCGCTTCGATCAGCGTCTCGTAGACCTTCCTGATCGACGCCTCCACGAACGGCGAGGTGTCGTGCGCGATGCGGAACTCGACGCCGGAGGGCAGCGAGGGGGCCAGGCGGTCGAGGGTGGCGCGCACCGCCGCGGCGGTGTCGACGGCGTTCGCGCCGGTGGCGAGGTTGACGCCGAAGCCCGCCGCCGGCAGGCCGTCGAAGCGCGAATCCGAGCCATAGCTCTCCTGGCCGATCTCGACGCGGGCGACATCGCCGAGCGTGACGGAGGCACCGGCCTCGTCGGTCTTGAGCAGGATGCCCTCGAAGTCGGCGACGGTCCGGAGCTGGCTCTGGGCGGTCATCGTCGCGGTGAACTGCTGGCCCTTCGTCACCGGCAGGGCCCCGAGCGATCCGACCGAGACGGTGGTGTTCTGCGCCTCGACGGCGGAAACGACGTCGTTCGGGGTCAAGGCGTAGCGGGCGAGCGCGAGCGGGTCGAGCCAGATGCGCATGGCATAGCCCGAGCCGAAGACGTTGACGTCGCCGACGCCGGTCGTGCGACGCACCGCGTCCTCGACGCTGTTCGTCAGGATGTCGCCGAGTTCCACCGGCTTGCGGGTGCCGTCGGTGGAGACCAGCGTGCCGACGAGCAGGATCGACGAGGTGGAGTGCGAGACGTTGACGCCCTTGGTCTGGACGCTGGTGGGCAGCCGGCTCTCGACCTGGCGGACCTTGGTCTGCACCTGGTTCTGCGCCTCGATCGGGTCGGTCGACTCGTCGAAGGTGAGGGTGATCGAAGCCTTGCCTTCCGAGGACGTCGACTCGGTGTAGAGCAGGCCGTCGAGGCCGGTGAGCGCATCCTCGAGGACGATCGTCACCGAATTCTGCACCGCGTCGGCGGTGGCGCCGGGGTAGGTCGCGCTGACCCGGACGGTGGTCGGGGCGATGTCGGGGTACTGCGACACCGCGAGCTGGGTGATGGCGAAGGCGCCGGCGAGCACGGTGACGATGGCGAGCACCATCGCGAACACCGGCCGGTGGATGAAGAAGCGGGCCATGTGTCAGTCGGCCTGTGCCGGCGCGGCGGGGGCTGGGGCTGGGGCGCTGGCGGCGTCGACCGGGTGGGTGAGGCCGTCGTCGCCGATCGTGACCGGCACCGGCGTCACCGCATCGCCGTTGCGCAGGTTCTTCAGGCCGTCGACGATCAGCCGGTCGCCCGGATCGAGCCCGTCGGTGACGATCCAGGCGTCGCCGTGGCTGCCGGCATCGGTCAGCGTCACCTGCACCGCCGTGCCGTCGCGCACCACGAAGGCGGTGAGCACGCCGGTCGAGCTGCGGCTGGTGGCCCGCTGCGGCACGAGGATGCCGTCGGTGGTGCCGAGCGTCGCCTCCATGCGCAGGAACTGGCCCGGCATGATGTCGCGGTTCGGGTTGGGGAACTTCACCCGGATGTTGAGGGTGCCGGTGGTCTGCGAGACGAGGACCCCCGGGGTGACGACCTCGCCGGTGGCGTCGTAGACCTTGCCGTTCTCGAGGGTGAGGGTCATCTGCACCCGTTCGCCGGGCGTGAGGCTGCCCTCCTTGATGCGCTCGCGGACGCGCAGCATGCGGGCGCTCGACTCGGCGACGTCGACATAGATCGGATCGAGCCGGGTGACGGTGGTGAGGGCGTCGGTCTGTGCCGCGGTGACGAGCGCGCCGATCGAGACGGCCGGCACGTCGGCGACGCCGGCGATCGGGCTGCGGATTTCGGTGCGATCGAGGTTGAGCTGTGCAGTCTGCTGCGCCGCCTGCGCGCTCTTCAATGTCGCCTCGGCCTGCAGTTCGGCGACGCGCGCGGCGTCGACGGTCTCCTGGGTGACGCCGGCGCCTTCGAGGCGCTGATACCGCTGCAGCGTGACCTGCGCCGCCTCGAGCGCGCTCTCCGCCTGCGACACCGCCGCCTCCGCGGCGGTCTCCTCGGCGGCATAGCTGTCGCGCTCCAGCCGGAACAGCACATCGCCGACCGCGACCTGCCGGCCGGGGGAATAGGGGATGTCGACGACGACGCCCTCGACGCGCGGCCGGATGTCGGCCTGCTCGAAGGCGACCGCGCGGCCCGGCAGCACCACCGTATAGGGCACCGGCTCCTTCGTGATCTCGATCACGCCGACCGACTTCGGGCCGCTGGCGTGCGTGCCCGGGCCCGCCTGGGGCAGGGCGGCGGCCGGCGTCAGCAGCGCGATCAGCAGGCCGATGCCGGCCCGGGCGGCGAAACCACCTCTCATCCTCATCGCTCCCCTCGTTTCGCGCTTGAACGGCCGCGCGGGGCCTTTCCGTCGCCTCGATGGGCTCATCCGCATGCGGGCGCCACGGAAATCGCGACGGAATCGTGCACAGCCGGGCGTTCAAGCTGCGGTGTGGCGCGGTGATATCGAGAATCAAGATATATCACAATGTATCCGTGCCGCCGGGAAAAGGTTGATGAATTGTTGACGCGCCGCGAAATCTCCTTATTGGTGAACGGGATGTCAGATTGGCTCGCCCTGACTCCGCCTCCTTCCGGACCGATGCCTCCGTCACGTTGTCGGCACTGCCGGGACGCGCGGGGGGCGAACGGCTCGCCGCTGCCGTCCATCGTGCGCCTCCTGCTCCTCGTCGTCTGCCTCGCCGTTCCGCCGGCCGGTCTCGCCACGGTCTCCCGCGCCGTCGCCGACACGCCCGCGGCGGTTCCGTCCGCCCCCGCGGCCGAGGCGCCTGCGCCGGCCGCTCCGAGGTTGCCGGGGCCGAGCGTCACCCGGCACGAACTGGTGTTGCCCGACCGGACGCTGGCGTTCGAGGCCACCGCCTCGGCCATCACGATCACCGCGCCGGGCGGCCGGGAAGAAGCCGACCTCGCCTTCGTCGCCTATACCATCGACGGGGAGGAGCACGGTCGGCGGCCCGTCACGTTCCTGGTGAACGGCGGCCCGGGCGCGGCCTCGGCCTATCTGCAGATCGGCGCCGTCGGCCCGTGGCTGCTGCCGCTCGGGGGCGACCGCATCGTGCCGTCCCAGCCGCCCGACCTGCTGCCGAACCCCGACACCTGGCTCGACTTCACCGATCTGGTGTTCATCGACCCGGTCGGGACCGGGTTCAGCCGGCTGGTCGACCCGGACGATCGGACCCGCAGCCGCTACCTCTCGGTGGACGGCGACGCGAAGGTGCTGGCCGAGGCGATCAGCCGCTGGCTGGTCGACAACGATCGCGTCGGCTCGCCGAAGTACTTCGTCGGCGAGAGCTATGGCGGCTTCCGCGCGCCGATCGTCGCCCAGCACCTGCGCGACGATCACGGCCTGGCGCTGTCCGGGCTGACGCTGGTCTCGCCGGTGCTCGACTTCGGCTGGTGGCAGCAACCGGACTATGCGCCGCTGCCGATGGTGACGCTGCTGCCGTCGCTCGCGGCGGTGCACATGGACGCGGAGGGGACGTTCTCCGAAGAGGCTCTGCGTGCGGCGGAGGACTACGCCGCCGGCGATTTCCTCGCCGACCTGCTGCGCGGCGTCCACGACCGGGCGGCGGTCGAGCGGCTGGTCGACCGGGTTTCGGCGCTGACCGGCCTCGACCGTGCCGCGGTCGCGCGCGAGGACGGCCGGATCGACGCCGGCGAGTTCGCCCGGGAGAGCCGCCGCGACGAGCACCTGCGCACCAGCGTCTACGACGCCACCGTCACGGCCAGCGGGCGCGACCGGGGCAGCGACCCGGTGCTCGACGCGATGACCGCCCCGCTCACCTCGGCGATGCTCGGCCTCTACCGCGACACGCTCGACTGGCTGCCGAACCGGGACTACCAGCTGCTGAACGCCGACGTGACGCGCGGCTGGGACTGGGGCAGCCACCGCGGCCAGCCGGAGGCGGTGACGGACCTTGCCGATCTCCTGTCGCTCGACCCGGCGCTGCGCGTGCTCGTCACCCACGGGCGCACCGATCTCGTGACGCCCTACTTCGGCACCGAGCTGATCCTGCGCCAGCTCGACGTCTCGGGGTCGGGCGACCGGCTGCGGCAGGTGACGTATCCGGGCGGCCACATGTTCTATACCCGGTCCGACTCGCGCCGGGCCTTCCGCGCGGACGCGCGGGCGCTCTACGTCGGGCAGTCCGGCTGAGCGTGCGGGCGCGGCGCGTCAACCGGATCCTTATCCTTTCGGTCGAATGGCGAGATGGCGGGTTCCCCGCCTAATATCCGCCGTCGTCCCGGAGTTCCGAGTTTCATGTCTTCCGCGCTCCTGCCCGTCACGGTCCTGTCCGGCTTTCTCGGCGCGGGCAAGACGACGCTGCTGAACCACGCCCTGCGCAACCGCCAGGGTCTGCGCATTGCCGTCATCGTCAACGACATGTCGGAAGTGAACATCGACGCCGACCGCGTGCGCGCCGAGGGGCCGGCGGTGCTGCGCCGGGACGAGCAACTGGTGGAGATGACCAACGGCTGCATCTGCTGCACGCTGCGCGAGGACCTGCTGACCGAGGTGCGGCGTCTCGCGGCGGAGGGGCGCTTCGACTACCTGCTGGTCGAATCGACCGGCATCGGCGAGCCGCTGCCCGTCGCCGCCACCTTCGACTATCGCGACGAGGCCGGGGTCCGTCTCGCCGACGTGGCCCGGCTCGACACCATGCTGACGGTGGTCGACGCCGTGAACCTGACCGCCGATTTCGAGAGCCGTGATTTCCTGTCGGATCGCGGCGAGGTGCGCGACTCCGACGATGTGCGGACGCTTGTCGAGCTGCTCGTCGATCAGATCGAGTTTGCCGACGTCATCGTGCTCAACAAGGTGACGGCCGCCGGGCCGGAGCGGGTGGCCGCGGCGCGCCGGATCATCGCCGGCCTCAACCCGGCCGCACGCCTGATCGAGACCGACTTCTGCGACGTGCCTCTCGCCAGCGTCTTCGACACCGGGCTCTTCGATTTCGAGGCGGCGCGCACCCGCCCGCTCTGGGTCCAGGAGATGAACGGCTTCGCGAGCCACGTTCCGGAGACCGAGGAATACGGCATCTCGTCCTTCGTCTGGCGGGCGCGGGCGCCGTTCGACCTTGCGCGTGTCCGCCAGGTGCTGACCGGCAACCTGCCGGGCGTGATGCGGGCCAAGGGCTGGTTCTGGGTGGCGAGCCAGCCTGACTACATTCTCGAGCTCAGCCTTGCCGGTGCACTGGCCGACATCCGGCCGATGGGCCGCTGGTGGGCGGCGATGCCGCACACCCACTGGCCGCCCGAGGCCGACGCCCAGGCCCGCATCCGGGCGAACTGGCGTGCGCCGTTCGGCGACCGGCGGCAGGAGCTCGTGTTCATCGGGTCGGGATTCGACCGTGCGGCGATCGGTGCCGCGCTCGACAGTTGCCTGGTACACCCACCCGCCCATTGACGGCCGTTGGCATCCATAATTCTGTTGCATCCCGAGAATATTTTTGCGTTAATTCTAGCTATAGTTAATATGTACTATGGTTAGCGTTTAGTTTAACCAGAAAATTATTTGACATTTTATCTGGATCCGAGATATCTCCCGGGTGAGCGATTTGCGGGTCTGGCGGCGATGGGATGGATCGCCGCCTTGGGTTTGAGGGAGCCGACGTCCCGCTCGCGCGAGTGCCGCGGGGGAGTCTGGTATTTTGAACAAGATCGTCGACGAGAACGCCAAGACCGAAGGGCGTGCGCCGAAGTCCTACTGGGATGCGGAGCACAGCAACCGGATCGAGGGCTTCGCCACCGATATGAGCGTCAACGCCGGGACGCGGGTCGATTTCAAGATCAATGTCAACGACGACGCCGGAAGCGACTACAAGGTCGAGATCTTCCGCCTCGGCTACTATGGCGGCGACGGCGCGCGCGAGGTCGCCGAGTGGACCAACGCCAACGCCAAGGTCCAGCCGGAGGCGCTCTATGACGCCAGCCGCGGCCTCGTCGACGCCGGCAACTGGTCGGTGACCGACAGCTGGCAGGTGCCCGACGACGCCGTCTCCGGCGTCTACCTCGCCCGGTTGCAGCGGCTCGATGCCAACGGCAACCCGATCGACGGCGCCACCAATCAGGTCCCGTTCATCGTCCGCAACGACGGCGAGACGCACGACATCGTGCTGCAGACCTCCGACACCACCTGGCAGGCCTACAACGGCTGGGGCGGCAACAACGGCGCGGTCGGCGCGAACCTCTACGGCGACCCGAGCGGCCGGGTGAACTGGGATCCGATCCCGGGCGGCGGCACGTACAACGAGGACCGCGCCTATGCGGTCAGCTACAACCGCCCGATCATCACCGACACCGGCCAGAGCTGGGCGTCCGGCGGCCAGGACTACCTGTTCGGCGCCGACTACGCCGCGGTCAACTGGCTGGAGAAGAACGGCTACGACGTCTCCTACATCACCGGGGTCGACACCGACCGGCTGGGCGCGAGCTATCTCAAGCACTACAAGTCGTTCATCTCGGTCGGGCACGACGAGTACTGGTCCGGCGATCAGCGCGCCAACGTCGAGGCGGCCCGCGACGCGGGCGTGAACCTGCTGTTCTGGAGCGGCAACGAGTGCTACTGGAAGACGCGCTGGGACACCGCGATCAGCGCTGACGGCACCGCCTACCGCACCCTCGTCTGCTACAAGGAGACCGTGGCGGTCGCCAATCCCGACGCGGGGCCGGCGGACTACTACAACCTCGATCCCTCCGACATCTGGACCGGCACCTGGCGCGACACGCGCTTCCACGGCAACCCGCACGCCGGGGGCGGCAACCTCGCCGACGTCGATCCGATCACCGGCCTCTGCCCCTATTGCCACTGCGGCGAAAACGCGCTGACCGGCCAGCTGTTCGGGCCCGACGGCACCGGCCAGTTCGGCGGCGCACTCGACGTGCCGTCGGAGTATTCCGGCCTGCGCGTCTGGCGCGACACCAGCGTCGCGAACGGCGGCAAGCTCGACATCGCCCCCGGCATCCTCGGCTACGAGTGGGACACCTCGCCCGACGACCTGCTGCGGCCGGCCGGCCTCATCAAGCTCTCGGGCACGACGATCGCCTGGGACGGCATCCTGGTGGACCAGGGCAACACCGTCACGCCGGGCACCGCGACGCACAACCTGTCGCTCTATCGCACCGAGAGCGGCGCGCTGGTGTTCGGCGCCGGCAGCACGTTCTGGAGCTGGGGTCTCAGCAACGAGCACGACAGCTCGCCCTACGGCGCGCAGATCGCCAACACCGACCTGCAGCAGTTCACCATCAACATGTTCGCCGACATGGGGATCCAGCCGGGCGTCAGCGACGCGATGCTGGTCTCCCAGGGCCTGAAGCGGGCCACCGCGTCCAACGACCACGTGGCGGCAACCGCCGCGATCAGCACGCCGCCCGCCCAGGTCGCCGCGCTCTCGGCGGTGACGCTCACCGGCACGGCGACCGACGACGACCACAACGCCGCCACGACCGACGGCAAGGTGGCGGTCGTCGAGGTTTCGGTCGACGGCGGCGCCAACTGGCACGTGGCCAGCACCACCGACGGCTGGGCGCACTGGAGCTATACCTGGCAGCCGGCGGCGGCGGGCACCTACACCGTGCTCGCCCGGGCGATCGACGACAGCCTGAACGTCACGAACGCCCTTTCGGACCAGAAGACCGTGACGGTGGGCGCGCCCGAACACTACAGCTTCTTCAACGGCGTCGCCCCGAAGACCGACACCGCGACGCTGCACAACGATAACACCCCCGTCGAACTCGGCATGCGCTTCACCGTCGATCGGGTGGGCGTGGTGAACGAGCTGAAGTACTGGCGCTCCAGCCTCGACTCCAGCGACACCGACGTGCGCGAGGGCCACATCTGGCGCGCGGACGGCACGCTGCTCGGCACCGTGACCTTCACCTCGACCGCGGGCGAGACCGGCTGGCAGACGGCAACCCTGTCGACGCCGGTCGCGCTGCAGGCGGGGGTGGAATACATCGTCTCCTACCGCACCGCCGACAACTACGTCGCCTCGAACGGCTTCTTCGCCGCCGACCGCGAGGAGTCGTTCGACGGCCTCGACAACGACTCGTTCTGGGGCCCATACGGTGTCATCCGCTCCGCCGTGACCGGCTCGGGCGGGGGCAATGGCGTCTACGGCTATGGCGCCGGCATGCCGAACTCGAGCTGGGCCGCGTCGAACTACTGGGTCGACCTGACCTTCAAGCCGGCCGACGCGACCAGCAACCACGCGCCGACGTTCACCTCGTCGGCAACCTTCGCCACGCCGGAAAACCGCGCCAGCGTCGGCACCGTCATCGCGCAGGACGCGGATGGCAACGCGCTCGCCTATTCGATCACCGGCGGGGCGGACTCCGCGAAGTTCACCATCGACGCGGCGACGGGACTGCTCTCGTTCCTCGACACGCCGAACTTCGAGCTGCCCCTCGATGCCAACGGCGACAACATCTATCAGGTGACGGTGAGCGCCAGCGACGGCATCACCTCCGTCACCCAGGCGCTCAACGTCGGGGTCACCGACGTGGACGAGTTCGAGCCTCATGTCGCACGTCTTCCCGTCCGGCACCGCGCCCGCCGCGGTCGAGACGGGCGACACCACCGACTACGAGCTCGGCATGCGCTTCCGCTCGAACGCGTCGGGCTACGTGACCGAGCTGCGTTACTATCGCGGCGCCGCCGATGCGGGCGACACCGACACCCGCACCCTGACGCTCTGGAGCGCCAGCGGCACCAAGCTCGGGCAGGCGACCGTGACGTCGGCCTCCGGCGCCACCGGATGGCAGACCGCGACGCTCTCGACGCCGGTCGCCCTGGCGGCCAACACCACGTATGTCGTGTCCTATGGCACCACCGACAACTACGCCTACACCGGCGGCTGGTTCGCGACGACGCATACCTCGAGCGACGGCGTACTCTCGGGCCTTGCCGGCGTCTTCGGCGTCGGTCCGGGCAACTTCCCGACCGCGAGCTACAATGCGTCGAACTACTGGCTCGACGTCACCTTCCGGCAGGTGCTGAACGCCGCCCCGACGATCACGCCGATCGTCGCGCCGACCACCAACGAGGATGCCGCGGCGACGCAGATCAACCTGCTCGCCGGGGCGAGCGATCCCGATGGCGACACGCTGAGCGTGCTCACGCCGATCAGCGTCGCCTCGTCGAACGCCAGCCGCACCGTCGCGTACACCCTGTCGGCGGCCGGGGTGCTGCTGCTCGATCCGGCCCAGTTCGGCGACCTCGCCGCGGGCCAGTCCGAGACGGTGACGATCAGCTACCAGATCACCGACGGACAGCACACGGGCGTGGCGAACACCGCCACCATCACCGTCGAGGGCCGCGACGAGCCGGGGCTGACGCTCACCGGCACGTCGTCGGCGAACACGCTGACCGGCGGCGCGGGCAACGATCTCCTGAGCGGCCTCGCCGGCAACGACACGCTGCTCGGCAACGCCGGCAACGATACGCTCGACGGCGGCGCGGGCAACGACTCGATCGACGGCGGTGCCGGTAACGACACCTTCCTGGTGCGCACCACCGAGATGCAGAGCGATACGCTGATCGGCGGCGCTGGCACCGATATCCTGAAGATCGACGGCACCGCCGATCTCGTCATGGCCACGCTGTCGCGGGTAAGCGGCATCGAGACCTTCGACGGCAACGGCCTGGCGCTGCGCGGCACGTCGTCCGCCGACACGCTCAACCTCTCCGGGTTCACCACCGTCCTGGGACTGACCGGCATCTACGGCCTGTCCGGCAACGACACCCTGGTCGGCAGCAGCGGCAACGACACCCTCGACGGCGGCGCCAACAACGACTCGATGGACGGCGGCGCCGGCGACGACACGTTCCTGGCGCGCACCACCGAGTTGCAGAGCGATACGCTCGTCGGCGGCGCGGGCACCGATACCCTGAAGATCGACGGCACCGCCGATCTCATCATGGCCACGCTGTCGCGGGTGAGCGGCATCGAGATCTTCGACGGCAACGGCCTGGCGCTGCGCGGCACGTCGTCCGCCGACACGCTCAACCTCTCCGGCTTCACCACCGTCACCGGGCTGACCGGCATCTACGGCCTGTCCGGCAAAGACACCCTGGTCGGCAGCGGCGGCAACGACACTCTCGACGGCGGCTCGGGCAACAACTCGATCGACGGCGGCGCCGGCAATGACACGTTCCTGGTGCGCACCACCGAGATGCAGAGCGATACGCTGATCGGCGGCGCCGGCACCGATACCCTGAAGATCGACGGCACCGCCGATCTCATCATGGCCACGCTGTCGCGGGTGAGCGGCATCGAGATCTTCGACGGCAACGGCCTCGCGCTGCGCGGCACCTTGCTGGCCGACACGCTGGACCTGTCCGGGTTCACCACCGTCACCGGGCTGACCGGCATCTACGGTCTGACCGGCAACGACACCCTGATCGGCAGCGGCGGGGCGGACACCATCGACGGCGGCAGTGGCAACGACACGATCTCGGCGGGGGCCGGGGCCGACACCATCGTCATCCGCGGCACGGAGGCGCAGTCCGACGTGATCGACGGCGGCGATGGACAGGACGTCCTCAAGGTCGACGCCACGGGCGGCACCGCAACGCTCCTGCTCTCCTCGCGGATCACCGGCGTCGAGACGATCAACGGCGGCGGCGTCGGGCTGCAGGGGACGTCGGCGGCGAACGCGCTCGATTTCTCCAAGATGGCGCTTGTCAACGTCACGAGCATCTCGGGGCTCGCCGGCAACGACACGCTGGCCGGCGGCACCGGCAACGACACGCTGACCGGCGGCTCGGGGAACGACACCTTCGTCTTCCACTTCGGCGACACGACGGGAGACGACCGGATCACCGACTTCGACGCCTCCGGCAACGACGTGATCCGCCTCGACGGCTATGCGGCCACCACCTTCCTGTCCGACGCGATCAGCTTCAACTCGCTCGGGGCGCTCATCAATCTCGACGAGATCGGCGGGCACGGCACCATCCGGCTGGCCGGCGTCACCACCCTGTCGCTCGGCTCCGAGGATTTCGTCCTCGGCTGAGCCGCCGCGCCCCTGTCCCCCCGCCTGCCTGCGTGCTACGCCGGCACGTAGCGGACGAGGGGAGAGGGGCCCGGCATGGCGGAACTGACCGAGGAGGGTCGCGAGCGGATCGACGGGATCGCCGCGCGCCACGGGGTTTCCCCGGCGACGGCCGAGGGCCTGTTCGGGGCGTTGCAGCGCGGCGGCGGCACCCAGGCGCAGTTCGATGCGCCGGAGCTCGGCGGCATGGGCCAGTGGTCGCGCGGCGGCATGATCATGATCGGCGACATGTTCAACTCCGCGCTGAAGGCACGGGTCGACGCGCTCTGCACAGAGCTGGCCGGGCTGATCGGCGCGCCGGGGCTGTTCCGCCCGACCGAGGCCGGTGACGTCGGCCCGGGGGGCTGGCCCGCCTGGCTGGGCGCGGCGTCCTCCTCGGGCGGGCAGAACGACATGCGCTATGCGGTGTTCCCGGGCACCCGTCGGCTGGCGGTCGCCCACGGCGGGACGGTCACGATCTACGACACCGGCGATCACGCGATCGGCGGCGTGTCACAGGCACAGTCTGGCGGGCAGTCGCTGACCTTCACCAGCCAGTTCGGTCCCGTACGCCTCGACGAACTCGCGGTGATCGGGGCCGACGGCCGGCCGGGACCGGCGAAGGCGGCGGCCGAGGCCCTTGCCGTCGTGCCCCCGGTCGCCGCGCCCGAACCGATTGCGCCAGTGCCCACAGCGACCGTGCCCACCGCAGCCGCGCCCGCCGCGACCGCGCCCGCCGCGTCCGCGCCTGCCGCGCCGAGAGCGGCCGGGGCTGGGGCGGCTGCGCCGGCGGCCGCCGGGGATCCGGTCGGGCTGATCGAGCGGCTGGCGGAGCTGCATGCCCGGGGCATCCTGACCGACGAGGAATTTTCCCGGAAGAAGGCCGAGCTGCTCGATCGGCTGTGAGCGGCGCGGCGTTTTGCAATCCGTGGGGCGGCGGTCTATCAGTCGCGCGGCAACTCTCTGGAATCGGCAGATGATCCTCTATCCCGCGATCGACCTGAAGGACGGCCAGTGCGTGCGGCTGCTGCGCGGCGACATGGCGGCGGCAACCGTGTTCGGCGACGATCCCGCGGCGCAGGCGCGGGCGTTCGCGGCGGCGGGCTGCGAGTGGCTGCATATCGTCGATCTCAACGGCGCGTTTGCCGGGCGGCCGGTGAACGGCGCGGCGGTGGCCGCGATCCTCGGGGCGGTCGCCGTGCCGGTGCAGCTCGGCGGCGGTATCCGGGATCGCGCGGCGATTGACGGCTGGCTCGCGGCGGGCGTCGCGCGGGTGATCCTCGGGACGGTGGCGCTGCGCGACCCGGAGCTGGTGCGGGCGGCGGCGCGGGCGAACCCCGGCCGGGTCGCGGTCGGGATCGACGCGCGCGATGGAAGGGTGGCGGTCGAAGGCTGGGCCGAGACCTCGGACGTGACCGCGACCGACCTCGCGCGGCGCTTCGAGGACGCGGGCGTGGCGGCGATCGTCTACACCGACATCGACCGCGACGGGGCCATGCAGGGCCCGAACGTGGCGGCGACCGCGGCGCTGGCGCGCGCGGTGACGATCCCGGTGATCGCGTCGGGCGGCGTGTCGTCGCTCGACGATCTGCGCGCGCTGAAGGCGAGCGGGGCGCCGCTCGACGGGGCGATTTCGGGACGGGCGCTCTACGAGGGGGCGATCGACCTGGCGGAAGCCGTCCGGCTGCTGGCGGCGTGAGGGGGACGGCATGAGCTTCGAAACCTGGATCGCGTTCGTCGCAGCGTCGGCGGTTCTGCTGGTGATTCCGGGGCCGACGATCCTGCTCGTCGTCTCCTACGCGCTCGGGCGCGGGTGGAAGGTGGCGGCGCCGGTGGCGACGGGCGTGGCGCTGGGCGATCTGACGGCGATGACGCTGTCAATGCTGGGCGTCGGCGCGCTGCTGGCCAGTTCGGCGGCGCTTTTCACCGCGGTGAAGTGGGTCGGCGCGGGCTATCTGATCTTTCTCGGGGTGAAGCTGTGGCGGGCGGGGTCGCGGCTCGACGTCACCGCGCGGACCGAGGCGGTGCGGCCGGGGCGGATGCTGGCGCACGCGTGGCTGGTGACGGTGCTCAATCCGAAGTCGATCGTGTTCTTCGTCGCCTTCCTGCCGCAGTTCCTCGATCCGACCCTGCCGTTCTGGCCGCAGATGGCGATCTTCGAGGCGACCTTCGTGACGCTCGCCTTCGCCAACGCCTTCGGCTACGCGATCCTCGCCTCGCGGGCCCGTCGGCTGGCGTCGAGCCCGCGGGCGATCCGGCTCGTCAACCGCGCGGGCGGGACGGCGCTGATTGCCGCCGGCACGGCGGCGGTGACGCTGCGGGCGGCGTGAGAGGCGGGCGATGCTGAAGGTTCGGGTGATCCCCTGCCTCGACGTCAAGGAAGGGCGCGTGGTCAAGGGCGTGAATTTCGCCGATCTCGTCGACGCGGGTGATCCGGTGGCGGCGGCGCGCGCCTACGATGCGGCCGGGGCGGACGAGCTCTGCTTTCTCGACATCGCGGCGAGCCTCGAGAACCGGGGGACGCTGCTCGATCTGGCGAGCCGGACGGCGGAGCAGTGCTTCATGCCGCTGACCGTCGGCGGCGGGGTGCGCACGCCCGAGGACGTGCGTGCGCTGCTGCTCGCCGGCGCGGACAAGGTGAGCTTCAACACCGCCGCGGTGGCGAACCCGGAGGTGATCGGGCAGGCGGCCGCGAAATTCGGGGCGCAGTGCATCACCGTGGCGATCGACGCGAAGACGGTGGCGCCGGGGCGCTGGGAGATCTTCACCCACGGCGGCACCCGGGCCACCGGGATCGACGCGGTGGCCTTCGCGCGGGAGATGGAGCGGCGCGGGGCGGGGGAGATCCTGCTCACCTCGATGGACCGGGACGGCACGCGGGCTGGCTACAACCTCGGCCTGACGCGGGCGATCGCGGATGCCGTGCGGATCCCGGTGATCGCCAGCGGCGGGGTCGGGACGCTGGAGCATCTGGTGGAGGGCGTGACCGAGGGGCACGCCTCGGCGGTGCTGGCGGCGTCGATCTTCCATTTCGGGCAGCATTCGATCGGCGAGGCCAAGGCCGCCATGGCGGCGGCGGGCATTGCGGTGAGACTGACGTGAACGGGGGTCTGGCTTTGAGCGAGGGTCTGGTGTGAGCGACGTTCTGGCGCGCCTCTGGGCGACGATCGAGGCGCGGGCCGGGGCCGATCCGGCCGGCTCGCACACGGCGGCCCTGCTGGCGAAGGGCCGGGGAAAATGCGCCGAGAAGTTCGGCGAGGAAGCGGTGGAGGCGATCGTCGCGGCCGCCTCCGGTGACGCGGCGGGCCTGACCTACGAGGCGGCGGACGTGCTCTATCACCTGCAGGTGATGCTGGTCGCCGCGGGCGTGCCGTGGGGAGCGGTGCTCGACGAGCTGGCGCGACGCGAGGGGCGATCCGGGATCGAGGAAAAGGCGAGCCGGGCGCGCTCCTGACGTTCGGAGCTTGCCGACGTCACGCGTGAAACGACGGCAAGCCGATGAATCCAGAGGATTCATCTCCAGTAGTTCCCGATAGCCGGACATGGCGGCCCGTTCGGACAGCGGTGCCGCCGGTTCACAGAACCGCAGCGCGCTTTTGCGCGCGGCCGCTAAGTCGTCGAGGGTATGGTGGGCGATGACGGGATCGAACCGCCGACATCTTCGATGTGAACGAAGCGCTCTACCGCTGAGCTAATCGCCCTTCCGGGGCGCCTGATAGCGGCATTCGGCGGGCACATCAAGGCCCGCCGACCGGGAATTTTCCTCAGGCGGCGTGGACGCGAAGCCGGCCGAGAGCGGGGCCCACCGGCTGCACCGGATCGGGCCCGTAGCGGTTGGCGCCGGACGTGCCGGGGATGAAGAAGAGCGCGACGCTGAACGCGAAGCCGACGTAGGGCATCAGCGCCAGCAGCGCCGCCCAGCCCGTCCAGCCGATGTCGCGGCACCGCTGCGCCGAGACGGACCAGCTCGCCCAGGCGAAGGGCAGAAGCCCCACGAGCCACAGGACCGCGACGGCGGTCCCGAGGTTCTCGCTCGCCGACGCGCCCACCAGCACCAGCACGAAGGTGGCGGTGAGAAACAGCGACCAGATCGCGAGCGTGAAGAGCGCATAGCTGCGTCGGTTGCGCCGTCCGTGGAAGCGGAAGACGTCGTCGAACACCGGCTTGGACATGGCGCACCTCGGAACACGGGACCGATCCCATCATGCCATCATCCCGGGGAGATGGAGAAGCGCGGCGTGCGCTCATCCTTAAGGCAGTGTTGGTGTCCGACGCGCGAGGCGGGTCGCCGAAACGGGAAAGCCCCGGCGATGCCGGGGCTTTCGGGGAGGGTCAGTGCGCCGCGGCGCTGGGGCCTTCGGTCGGAACGGGCGGCTTGGCCGCCGCCTCGGCCGCCTCGTCCCACTCGATCGGCTCGGGCATCCGCACCAGCGCGTTCTTCAGGACGTCCATCACCGAGGAGACCGGGATGATGGCGAGGCCGTTCTTCACGGTATCCGGGATGTCCCGCAGATCCTTCACGTTGTCGGCCGGGATCATCACGGTGGTGATCCCGCCGCGCAGGGCGGCGAGCAGCTTCTCCTTGAGCCCGCCGATCGGCAGCACGTTGCCGCGCAGCGTCACTTCGCCGGTCATCGCCACGTCGCGACGCACCGGAATGCCGGTAAGCACCGAGACGATGGACGTGACCATGGCGATGCCCGCCGACGGCCCGTCCTTGGGCGTGGCGCCCTCGGGGACGTGGACGTGGATGTCGGTCGACTCGAACATCGTCGGCTTGAGGCCCAGCTCCGGCGCCTTGGAGCGCACGAAGGACGAGGCCGCGTCGATCGACTCCTTCATCACGTCGCCGAGCTTGCCGGTGGTCTTCATCCGGCCCTTGCCGGGCAGGCGCAGCGCCTCGATCGAGAGCAGGTCGCCCCCGACTTCGGTCCACGCGAGGCCGGTCACGACGCCGATGGAGTCCGCGGTCTCGGCCAGACCGTACTTGAACCGGCGGACGCCGAGGAAGTCCTCGAGGTTCTCCGGGGTGACGATCACCTTGGCCGACTTGCCCTTGACGATCTCCGTCACCGCCTTGCGGCAGAGCTTGGCGATCTCGCGCTCCAGGTTCCGCACGCCGGCTTCGCGCGTGTAGTACCGCACGATGTCGCGGAGCGCGTCCGCCGTCAGCTCGAACTCGCCCGGCTTCAGGCCATGGCCCTTTTCCTGCTTGGCGATCAGGTGCTGCCGCGCGATGCCGGCCTTTTCCTCTTCCGTGTAGCCCGAGATCGAGATGATCTCCATGCGGTCGAGGAGCGGGCGCGGCATGTTGTAGCTGTTCGACGTGGTGATGAACATGACCTGGGACAGATCGTATTCCACCTCGAGATAGTGGTCCATGAACGTCGCGTTCTGCTCTGGGTCGAGGACCTCGAGCATCGCGCTCGCCGGATCGCCGCGGAAATCCTGGCCCATCTTGTCGATTTCGTCGAGCAGGATCAGCGGGTTGACCGTCTTCGCCTTCTTCATCGACTGGATGATCTTGCCGGGCATCGAGCCGATGTAGGTCCGCCGGTGGCCGCGGATCTCCGCCTCGTCCCGGACACCGCCGAGCGAGATGCGGATGAACTCGCGCCCCGTCGCCTTCGCGACCGACTTGCCGAGCGAGGTCTTGCCGACGCCGGGAGGGCCGACGAGGCAGAGGATCGGGCCCTTGAGCTTGTCGCTGCGCGACTGCACCGCGAGGAACTCGATGATGCGCTCCTTGACCTTCTCGAGGCCGTAGTGGTCGGCGTCGAGCACGGCCTCGGCGTGCGGCAGGTCCTTGCGGATCCGCGACTTCTTGCCCCACGGGATCGACAGCATCCAGTCGAGGTAGTTGCGCACCACGGTGGCCTCGGCCGACATCGGCGACATGGAGCGGAGCTTCTTCACCTCCGCCAGCGCCTTGTCCTTGGCCTCCTTGGAGAGCCTGGTCCGGGCGATGCGTTCCTCGAACTCGGACGCGTCGTCCTGACCGCCTTCCTCGCCACCCAGCTCGCGCTGGATCGCCTTCATCTGCTCGTTCAGATAGTACTCGCGCTGGGTGCGCTCCATCTGCGTCTTGACGCGGCTCTTGATCTTCTTCTCGACCTTGAGGACCGACATCTCGCCCTGCATGAGGCCATAGATCGCCTCCAGCCGCTCGCCCACGTCGGCTTCCTCGAGGAGCTTCTGCTTGTCCTCGAGCTTCGGGCCGATGTGGCCGGCGACGGTGTCGGCGAGCTTGGACGCGGGCATGGTCTCGGAAACCGCCGAGACCGCTTCCTCGGGGATGTTCCGGTTGAGCTTGGCGTAGCGCTCGAATTCCTCGGCGACGGCGCGGACCAGCGCCTTGATCGCGTCCGGGTCCTTCTCGGTCTCGTCGATCCGGTGCGCCTGCGCCTCGAAGTACGACTCGTTGTCGATGAAGCGCTCGATCGCGACGCGCGCCTTGCCCTCGACCAGCACCTTCACCGTGCCGTCGGGCAGTTTCAGGAGCTGCAGCACGTTGGCGAGGACGCCGACGCGATAGATCCCGTCCGCCGTCGGCTCGTCCTCGGAGGCGTCGCGCTGGCTGGCGAGGAGGATCTGGCGGTCGTCCTTCATCACCGCCTCGAGCGCGCGCACGGACTTCTCGCGGCCGACGAACAGCGGCACGATCATGTGCGGGAAGACCACGATGTCGCGCAGCGGCAGAACGGGATGGGAGGGCGAGCTGCTCTGGTCTGACATGGGATTATTGTCCTTTCTGGCGAAGTGCCCGGTCCCGACCGCTTCGGCGACGTGGGCGCTTCCTCCCGGGTCAAATGGCGCGGGGCCGGCGCCGTTTCAAGGCAGAGTGTGCGGCGCGCCGAAGGCGGGCGCAAGCTGTCATCGCGGTGTCGTCATTCGCCGGGCACCATGGTGCGTTGCCGGGTGGCGAAGGAGAATCGCCGCCGCTGGGCAAGGACGGGCTTCTCGATCAGGTGCCAGGACAGGGCGGCGAAGCCGGCGACGACAGGCATGATGACGAGGAAATAGAGCCCGGCGTGGCCGAGATTCGGCAGGACGAGCACCAGCGCCTGCATGATCGGCCAGTGGTAGAGATAGATGCCATAGGAATAGTCGCCCCGCTTCAGCAGCGCGGGCGTCGGCAGCTCGGCGGTGCCGAGCCAGAGCGTCACGTAGAGCACGGGCACGCCGAGCAGGAGCGAGAGCGTGGGATAGAACACGTCGTCCTCGGACGGGGCGAGCAGCAGGTCGAGCGCGATGCAGGCGGCAATCGCGGCCGCGAGCAGCCGCGGGTCGCGGGGGATCTGGTTCCGCCAGCGATAGGCGGCGATGCCGAGCAGGAAGGCGACGAGGAGACGCGAACCCTTGAGCACGAACAGGTGGTTGAGCGCGGGATCGAGCGGGCCGAGGGCGGGGAGCGCCGCGACCGCGAAGCCGGCCGCGACCCACCCGAGCGCAAGGAGCGGTGCGAGGCGGAAGCTGCGGGTGACGATGAGCCCGCCGATCAGCGCGTAGCAGGCGAGCTCGAACGGCACGGTCCAGAGCGAGTAGTTGACCGCCGGCACGGTGCTGGTCTCGAAGACGCCGGGCAGGTGCAGCTGGACGGCGCCGACCATGTTGAGCAGGTAGCGGTGCGTCATCGGATGGGCGTAGTACGCCCCGAGCGGCAGGGTGGTGAAGATCGCGCCGAGCAGCATCGCCGAAAGGGCGATGTCGACCATCAGGGCGGGAAAGATCCTGAGGCTGCGGTTCAGCATGAAGTTGGCGAGCCCGAGCCGCTCGGCGCTGGCGGTGACGAGGAAGCCCGACAGCCCGAAGAAGGCGTAGAGGATGCCGAAGTGATAGGCCGGCGGCAGCGCGAAATGGCCGGCATCGCGCGGGACGATCGAGTTGATGTGCGTGGCCGCGACGCTGACCGCGAGGACGATGCGGATCCAGTCGAAGCCCGGCCCGAAGCCGCCGCGGGCCGCGAGGCGGGCGCCGATCGTCGGGGTCGCGGCAACGGTCATGGGCGTGCTCCGGCGTTTGGTCCGGGGCTACCGCCGAGCGATTAACGAAACATGACCGGGGCGGAATTGCCGCGCCGGGCGGCGCGAAAGCGCGTATGATGCGCCGGCCGCCCGCCTTTTTGCGGCGGCGGTATTTGACGAAGTTCCTTTTCATGACGAGGGGCACCGGCCCGGGGCCGGCGGAAAGCAGATGACAGTTCGCACAGTCGTTCTTGTTCTGGTGATGCTGCAGGCCATCACGTCGGCGGTGACGGCCGGCGAGGCCGGGCGGCAGGGTGGTCACGCGATGTCCGGGAGCCAGTGCGACAGCGCCGATGCCGGTTGCCGCGGCGGCCGGTAGCCTCGACTCTCCCCGGCGGGCGGCGCATGGTGGCACAGATGCTGCCCCGGAGGGAGGCTATGACCCACGATCCGCTGTTCATTCTGGTCGCCCTCGCCTGTGCCGCGGTGGTGGTGATCCTGATGGTGGGCGTGGGCGGCTTTGCGCGCGGCGGCGAATTCAACGCGAAGTACGCGAACAAGATCATGCGGCTGCGCCTGCTCGCGCAGTTCATCGCGGTGATCCTGATCGTGCTCTTCGTCTGGGTGTCGAAGCACTGAGGGCTGCGCCTGCATGGTCGTCTTGAGCAAGATCTATACCCGCACCGGGGACAAGGGCACCACGGCGCTCGGCGACGGCGCGCGGGTGGAGAAGGACTCGGTCCGGGTCGCAGCCTACGGCACCGTCGACGAGGTGAACGCGACCCTCGGGCTGGCGCGGCTGCACGCCACCGGCGAGGCGGAGGCCGGGATCGCGCGGGTGCAGAACGACCTGTTCGACCTCGGGGCGGATCTCGCGACGCCGGGTTTCGAGACGGACGGCGCCGCACCGCATCCGCGGCTGCGCATCGTGGCGGCGCAGGTCGAGCGGCTGGAGCAGGAGATCGACGCGATGAACGCCGGGATGCAGCCGCTGCGCAGCTTCGTGCTGCCCGGCGGCAGCGCGCTGGCGGCGTATCTGCATCTCTCGCGCACCGTCTGCCGGCGGGCGGAGCGCGAAGCGGTGACGCTGGCCCGCGAGGAGAGCGTCAACCCGGAGGCGGTGCGCTACATCAACCGCCTGTCGGACTGGCTGTTCGTCGCCGCGCGTGCCGCCAATCTGGGCGGTGCGGGGGATGTTCTCTGGGTGCCCGGCGCCAACCGTTGACGGCCCTCTCCCCCGATCCCACGTAAACCTTGACGCCACGTCCGCGTATCGCGGCGGCGGCGTTTCTGCTTCGATGGGGCCAAGGGGGGGCCGGTGCGCCGGCCCCCGGGGGATCGGGAGATGTTCACGCGCGAGCGCACGCCGATGGTCTACACGCGCGCCGAGCTGCTGAGCGATGCGGTGGTGCATGTCGTCGGCATCCTGGCCGCGCTCGTCGCGCTGCCGGCGCTGGTCTGGCTCGGCCTGTCGCGCCGTGGCGACGGCGGCACGGATGGCGGCACGGTCGCGGCGCTTGTGGTCTACGGCCTCTCGGTCCTGGTGCTGCTCGTCTGTTCGGCGCTCAACAACATGCTGCGGCGACCGGCGTGGAAGCCGATGCTGCGGCGCATGGACCAGTCGGCGATCTACGTGAAGATCGCCGGCAGCTACACCCCGTTCGCCGTCATCGCCGGCGGCCACGCGGGGCTTTTCCTCGCCGGCCTGTGGAGCGCGGCGTTTGCCGGCGCCGCCCTGCGGCTCTGGAGCGGGGCGCGGCTGAAGTGGGCGAGCATCGCGCTCTACCTGCTGATGGGATGGGCCGGCGCATTGATCGGCGGGCCGATCGTCGAGGCACTCTCGCCCACCGGCGCGCTGCTCATCCTGGCGGCGGGGCTCACCTACACCCTCGGCGTCGTGTTCTTCGTCTGGGAGCGGCTGCCGTTCCACAACACCATCTGGCATGTGTTCGTGCTGGCGGGGAGCTGCGTGCTCTATGCCGCGGTGCTGGTGGAGGTTTCCGGCCGGATCGGTGCCTGAAACCTGCACCCCGGGCGGGCCGGTGTCGCCTATGGCCCGAGAAGCGCCGCAAACTCCCTTGCACGGCCAGCCCCCAGTCCGTAGACCCAACCGCGGTTGAGGCCGCTCGGCGCGCGGCTGCCGAAGGCCGGCATCAGGGGGCTTGTCCGATGAAGATCCTCGTGCCCGTGAAGCGGGTGATCGACTACAACGTCAAGGTTCGCGTGAAGGGCGACGGCAGCGGGGTAGACCTCGCCAACGTCAAGATGAGCATGAACCCCTTCGACGAGATCGCGGTGGAAGAGGCGATCCGGCTGAAGGAAAAAGGTGTGGCCGAGGAGGTGGTCGCGGTCTCGATCGGCGTGAAGCAGGCGCAGGAGACGCTGCGCACCGCGCTCGCCATGGGCGCCGACCGGGCGATCCTGGTGGTGGCGGCAGAGGAAGCCGCGACCGACATCGAGCCGCTGGCGGTGGCGAAGATCCTGAAGGCGGTGGCCGAGGCCGAAGGCGCCGGGCTGGTGATCGCCGGCAAGCAGGCGATCGACAACGACATGAACGCGACCGGCCAGATGCTGGCGGCGCTGCTCGGCTGGCCGCAGGCGACGTTCGCGAGCGCGGTCGAGATCGGCGACGGCAAGGCCACGGTGACGCGCGAGGTCGATGGCGGGCTGCAGACGATCGCGGTGACGCTGCCGGCGATCGTGACGGTCGACCTGCGGCTGAACGAGCCGCGCTATGCGAGCCTGCCGAACATCATGAAGGCGAAGAAGAAGCCGCTCGAGGAGAAGACGCCGGCCGACTACGGCGTCGACGTGACCTCGCGGCTCAAGGTGGTGAAGACGACCGAGCCGGCCACGCGCAAGGGCGGGGTGAAGGTCGGCTCGGTCGACGAGCTGGTCGCGAAGCTCAAGGATGAGGCGGGGGTGATCTGATGGCTGTCCTGATCCTGGCCAAGCACGACAATGCAAGCCTGAACGACGCCACGGCAAAGACCGTGACGGCGGCCAAGGCGATGGGCGGCGAGATCACCGTCCTCGTCGCCGGCGAGGGCGCGGGCGCGGTCGCCGAGGCGGCGGCACAGCTCGACGGCGTGGCGAAGGTGATCCACGTCGAGGGCGCGGCCTACGGGCACCGGATGGCCGAGCCGCTGGCCGACCTCATGGTGTCGATGGCCGGTCCCTACGACCACATCGTGTTCCCGGGCACCACCAGTGGCAAGAACGTGGCGCCGCGGGTGGCCGCGCTGCTCGACGTGATGGTGATTTCCGAGATCACCGGCGTCGTCGGCGCCGACACCTTCGAGCGGCCGATCTATGCCGGCAACGCGATCCAGACGGTGCAGTCGTCCGACGCGAAGAAGGTGGTGACGGTGCGTCCCGCGAGCTTCACCGCCACGGGGGCGCAGGCGGCGGCGCCGGTCGAGACGGCCGCGGCCGGAGCGGACGGCGGGCAGTCGATGTGGGTCGAGGACAAGGTCGCGACCTCGGATCGGCCCGAGCTGACCAGTGCGAAGATCGTCGTCTCCGGCGGCCGGGGCGTCGGGTCGGAGGAGAACTTCCGTATCATCGAGGCGCTGGCCGACAAGCTCGGCGCGGCGGTGGGCGCCTCGCGCGCCGCGGTCGACTCCGGCTTCGCGCCGAACGACTGGCAGGTGGGGCAGACCGGCAAGGTGGTGGCGCCGGAGCTCTACATCGCCGTCGGCATCTCCGGCGCGATCCAGCATCTCGCGGGCATGAAGGACTCGAAGGTCATCGTCGCCATCAACAAGGATGAGGAGGCGCCGATCTTCCAGGTCGCCGACTATGGCCTGGTGGGCGACCTGTTCCAGCTCGTGCCCGAGCTGGAGAAGAAGCTCGGCTGATCGAGGAAGGCGGCGGGCGGGGGCATCGAGCCCCCTTCCGCCGCCGGCGGTCGCCGCCCGGGACAGGCCGGCGATGCGTCGCGGGCGTCCGGCCGGGGGACGCGGCTTTTGCCGCGACCAGGGAGCGCGCAGGTGCGCGCAGGTCTTTCTTTGCTGGTTTTCCGGCTGTGGCCGGAAAACGTCTGCTCTCCAGGTTTCAAGGCCGTATGAAAGCCGGGGGCGTCGCGCGCCGTCCCGGGCCGCCGGGTGCGGTTTCGGGGGTCTCTTTCCTGCAGCGATATGGCCCATTGGTGCAATTCGTCGGCGGCCGTGCGGGATAATCTGGCGGGGCTTTCCCGCGGCGAGGACCCATGCGCTATTCCGCCCTGTCGGTTTTTCTGAACGGCCTGCGTGGCAACAAGGCGTGGGGACCCGCCTGGCGGGCGCCGGAGCCGAAGCCTGCCTATGACGTGGTGATCGTCGGCGGCGGCGGGCACGGGCTCGCGACCGCGTACTATCTCGCCAAGGAGTTCGGCGTCCGGAACGTCGCGGTGCTTGAGAAGAGCTATATTGGTTCGGGCAACGTCGGGCGCAACACCACGATCATCCGGGCAAACTATCTGCTGCCCGGGAACAATCCGTTCTACCAGCTCTCGATGACGCTGTGGGGCGGGCTGGAGCAGGATTTCAACTTCAACGCGATGGTGTCGCAGCGGGGCATCGTCAACCTCTATCATTCCGATGCGCAGCGCGACGCCTATGCCCGGCGGGGCAACGCCATGCGGCTGCACGGGGTGGATGCGAAGCTTCTCGACCGGACGGCGGTGCGCGAGATGCTGCCGTTCCTGAACTTCGACGATGCGCGGTTCCCGATCATGGGCGGGCTGGTGCATCGCGCGGGCGGCACCGTGCGGCACGACGCGGTGGCCTGGGGCTATGCGCGCGGGGCGGACAGCCACGGCGTCGACATCATCCAGGGCTGCGAGGTGACGGGGATCCGGCGCGGGGCCTCGGGGGCCGTCGAGGGGGTGGAGACGACGCGGGGCTTCATCGCCTGCGGCAAGCTGGCGCTGGCGGCGGCGGGGAATTCGGGGCGTGTCGCCGAGATGGCGGGCCTGCGCCTGCCGATCGAGAGCCACGTGCTGCAGGCGTTCGTGTCGGAGGGGCTGAAGCCCTATGTCGACACGGTCGTCACCTTCGGCGCCGGGCACTTCTATTTCAGCCAGTCGGACAAGGGCGGGCTGGTGTTCGGCGGCGACATCGACGGCTACAACTCGTATGCGCAGCGCGGCAACCTGGCGCTGGTCGAGCATGTGGCGGAGGCGGGCGTGGCGCTGGTGCCGGGCCTGAGCCGCGTGCGGATCCTGCGCTCCTGGGGCGGGATCATGGACATGTCGATGGACGGCTCGCCGATCATCGACCGCGTGGAGGACAACCTCTTCCTGAACGCGGGCTGGTGCTACGGCGGCTTCAAGGCGACGCCGGCGTCCGGTTTCTGCTTTGCGCACCTGATCGCGCGGGGCGTGCCGCAGGAGACGGCCACGGCGTTCCGGCTGGACCGCTTCGCGCGCGGCTACGTGCTCGACGAAAAGGGCGTCGGCGCCCAGGCGAATCTGCACTGAGGGGATCATGGCGAGCCTGATCGACTGTCCGCATTGCGGGCCCCGCCCGAAGGAGGAGTTTGGCGTGAAGGGCGCGGTGCTGCCGCGTCCCGGGCCGGAGGCCGGGGCGGCGGCGTGGATGGACTATGTCTATCTGCGGGAGAATCCGCGCGGCAGCTACCGCGAGTACTGGCACCACGCGGGGGGCTGCCGGCGGTGGCTGGTGGTGACGCGGGATACGGCGACGCATGCGGTCTCCGCGGTGGCAGATGCGGCGGGGGAGCGGCCATGACCTCGTATCGGCTGGCCTCGGGTGGTGCGCTGGAGCGGACCGCGGCGCTGAACTTCAGCTTCGACGGGCGGATGATGACCGGGTTTGCCGGCGACACGCTCGCCTCGGCGCTGCTCGCGAACGGGCGGATGCTGGTCGGGCGCGGCTTCAAGTATCACCGGCCGCGGGGGATCCTGACGGCGGGATCGGCGGAGCCGAACGCGCTGGTGACGGTCGGGCGCGGCGGGCGGCAGGAGCCGAACACGCGGGCGACGGTGCAGGAGCTCTATGAGGGGCTGGAGGCCGTCAGCCAGAACCGCTGGCCGAGCCTTGAGCGCGACATCGGCGCGGTGAACGGGCTCCTGTCGCCGTTCTTGGGGGCAGGATTCTACTACAAGACCTTCATGTGGCCCAAGGGGTTCTGGGAAAAGGTCTATGAGCCGTTCATCCGGCGGGCGGCCGGTCTCGGCAAGGCGACGCACGAGGCGGATCCGGACGTCTACGACAAGAGCTGGGCGCATTGTGACCTGCTGGTGATCGGCGCCGGGCCGGCGGGTCTTGCGGCGGCGCTGTCGGCGGCGCGGGCGGGGGCGCGCGTGCTGATCGCCGACGAAGGTCCGGCGCTCGGCGGCTCGCTGCTTGCCGATACCGCGCGGGTTGGCGGCGCCCCCGGGCCGGTGTTTGCCCGTGGGGTGGCCGCGGAGCTGGCCGCGCTTTCCAACGTGCGGGTGCTGACGCGGACGGTGGTGTTCGGCTGGTACGATTCGAACGTGTTCGGCGCGGTGGAGCGGGTGCAGAAGCACGTCGCGGCGCCCGACCCGCATGTGCCGGTGGAGCGGCTGTGGCGGATCGTGGCGAAGGCGGCGATCCTCGCCACCGGCGCGGAGGAGCGGCCGCTGGTCTTCGGCGGCAACGACCGGCCGGGCGTGATGATGGCGGGCGCGATGCGCGCCTATCTCAACCGCTGGGCGGTGGCGCCGGGCCGGCGGGTCGGCGTCTTCACCAACACCGATGCCGGCTATGCGCTCGCCACCGACCTGGAGGCGGCGGGCGTCGAGGTGGCGGCGATCGTCGATCCACGGCCAGCGCGGGCGGAGTGGCTTGGCCGGGCGCGGGTGATCCGGGGTGTCGTCGCCGGGACGCACGGGCGGCAGGCGGTCTCCGCCATGACGGTGCGGCGCGACACGGGGGAGGAGCGCGTCGAGGTCGATGCGCTCGCCATGTCGGGCGGGTTCAGCCCGGTGATCTCGCTCGCCTGCCATCGCGGCGGGCGGGCGGTTTGGTCGGCGGAGCGGGCGGCGTTCCTCGCGCCGGAGGTCGACGGGCTCTCGCCGGTCGGGGCGGCGGCCGGTGCCGACGGGCTGGCCGCGTGCCTTGCCGACGGGGCGCGGGCGGCGGAGCGGCTGGGCTATGCCGCGGCGGCCTTCGGTGCTGTCGAGGGGGCAGGCGGCAGCGGGCAGGGGGCGCCGATCTGGGCGGTGAGCGCGCCAAAGGGCAAGGCGTTCGTCGACTTCCAGAACGACGTCCACCTGAAGGACGTCAAGCTCGCCCATGCCGAGGGCTACGGGCATGTGGAACTCGCCAAGCGCTACACGACGAACGGCATGGCGACGGACCAGGGAAAGCTCGGCAACGTCAATGCGATCGGCCTGCTCGCCGAGGCGCGCGGGGTCAGCCCGGCGGAGGTGGGGACGACGACGTTCCGGCCGTTCTACACGCCGGTGTCGTTCGGCGCGCTGACCGGGACGCATCGCGGCAGGCACTTCCAGCCGGTACGTCGGTCGGCGCTGCATGGCTGGGCCGAGAAGCACGGGGCGCGGTTCGTGGAGACCGGCCTGTGGCTGCGATCGTCGTATTTCCCGCGGCCGGGCGAGACGCATTGGCGCGAGAGCGTCGATCGCGAGGCGCGGGCCGTGCGCAGCGGTGTCGGGATCTGCGACGTGTCGATGCTCGGCAAGATCGAGATCTTCGGCAGCGATGCGGCGGAATTCCTCAACCGCGTGTACTGCAATGCCTTCCTGAAGCTGCCGGTGGGGCGGGCGCGGTACGGCCTGATGCTGCGCGAGGACGGGTGCATCTATGACGACGGCACCACCAGCCGGCTGGGCGAGCAGCACTATTTCATGACGACGACCACGGCGCTGGCGGCCGGGGTGCTGACGCATCTCGAATTCTGCGCGCAGGCGCTCTGGCCGGAGTTCGACGTGCGGCTCGCCTCGGCGACGGACCAGTGGGCGCAGATGGCGGTCGCCGGGCCGAAGGCGCGCGAGGTGCTGGCGCAAATCGTCGAGGACGACCTCTCCGACGCGGCGTTCCCGTATCTCGCCGCGCGTGAGGTGACGCTGAAGGGTGGCCTGACGGGGCGGCTCTTCCGCATCTCGTTCTCGGGCGAGCTGGCCTATGAGCTGGCGGTGCCGGCGGGGTATGGCGAGGCGGTGGCCGATGCGGTGCTGGCGGCAGGGGCGGCCTTCGGGATCACCCCCTATGGCTCGGAGACGCTGGGCGTGCTGCGGGTGGAGAAGGGGCATGTGACGCACGCGGAGATCAACGGCACGGTGACGCCGGGGGATCTCGGCTTCGGCAAGATGGTGTCGGCGACCAAGCCGGATTTCATCGGCAAGGCGATGCTGGGCCGCGAGGGGATGCAGGATCCGGCGCGGCCGGCGCTGGTGGGGGTGAGGCCGCTCGATCCGGCGACCGGGTTCAAGGCCGGGGCGCATATCCTGCGCAAGGGCGACGCGGCGACGCTGGAGAACGACCAGGGCTATGTGTCTTCCGCGATCTACTCGCCGCATGTCGGCTCGACGATCGGGCTGGCGCTGGTCACGCGCGGGCCGGAGCGGCATGGCGAGGAGGTTCTGGTCTGGGACGCGGTGCGCGACGCGATGACGCCCGCGGTGCTCTGCGCGCCCTGCTTCGTCGACCCGGAGAACGAGAGGCTGCATGTCTGAGATGTTTTCGCATCGGCCGGCGCTCGGGCCCGCGCTCGGGAGTGGCGTGACGCTCACGGCGCTGCCTGAGGGGGGGCATGTGGTGCTGCTCCTGACCCGGGCCGGGGCGCCGGCGCCGGACGTGGCGGGGCTTCGGCCGGCGGAGCTTCGGCCGGCGGGGCCGGGCCAGTGGTTCGTCGTCGGCGACGGACCGGCGGATCTGGCCGCGCTTCGGGCGCTGCCCGACGTGGCGGTGTCGGACCAGAGCCATGGCCGGGTGCGGATCGCCGTCGCGGGGGCGCAGGCGGCGGCGATGCTCGCGAAGGGCACGGCGGTCGATCTCGACGGGCTGGCCGTGGGCGCGTCGGTGACGACGCTGGTCGGGCCGCTCGGCGTGCATCTGACACGCACCGGCCCGGCGGCCTTCGAGCTGATGGTGCTGCGCAGCTTCGCGGCGGCGCTGTGGCACGATCTGGGCGCCATGGCGGCGGAATACTGAGGGCGACATGAGCGGGATCATCGACGGAAGGGCCGCGGCGGCCGCGGTCATCGACGAGGTGCGCGCCGGGACGAAGGCGCTTGGGGCGCTGGGCACGGTGCCGGGGCTCGCCGTGGTGCTGGTCGGCAGCGATCCGGCGAGCCAAACCTACGTCGCGGCCAAGGGGCGGATGGCGCGGGAGTGCGGCTTTCGCTCGCGGCAGATCGACCTGCCCGCCACCGTGTCGCAGGCGGAGCTCACCTCGGTCATCGAGGCGCTGAATGCGGATGCGGCGGTGCACGGCATCCTCGTGCAGCTGCCGTTGCCGGCGCCGCTCGACGCGGCGCCGATCCTGAAGGCGATCCGGCCGGAGAAGGACGTCGACGGGCTGCATCCGGTCAATGCCGGGGCGCTCGCGAGCGGCGATCTCGACGGGGGACTGCTGCCCTGCACGCCGGCCGGGGCGATGCGGCTGGTGCGGGCGGTGCATGGCGGCGACCTGTCCGGGCTCGTCGCGGTGGTGGTCGGGCGCTCGAACCTGTTCGGCAAGCCGATGGGGCAGCTGCTGCTGGCAGCGAACGCCACGGTCGTCATGGCGCATTCCCGCACCCGCGATCTGCCGGGGATCTGCCGGCTGGCCGACATCCTGGTGGTCGCGGTCGGCCGGGCGGAGATGGTACGCGCCGACTGGGTGAAGCCCGGCGCGACGGTGATCGACGTGGGCATCAACCGGCTGCCGCCGGAGGCGGGTGCGGTGCGCGGGCGGCTGACCGGGGACGTGGACTTCGCCGGCGTGCGCGGGCAGGCGGGCCGGATCACCCCGGTGCCGGGCGGCGTCGGGCCGATGACGATCGCGATGCTGATGGCGAATACGCTGACGGCGGCGCAGCGCGCGGCGGCGGAAGCGGCAGCACCTGCGGCCGAGTTCACTGATAGGTTGTAGAGTTTTCCCATTGGGAATATCGTCGCCCCGGTGATGTCGCGGGGAGGCGGTCATGGGCGGACTCGTCGAGGACGACGAGGCGGGGCAGAACCCGCACGCGGTTCGCGAGCCGAAGGAGAACAACCTCGAGCAGGCGATCGGCCACGAGGTGCGGATCCTGCGCAAGGCGCTGGGGCTCACGGTGTCCGACGTGGCGGCGGCGACCGGCCTGTCGGTCGGGATGCTGTCAAAGATCGAGAACGGCAACATCTCGCCGTCGCTGACCACGCTGCAGACGCTGGCGCGGGCGCTCGGCGTGCCGCTGACCGTGCTGTTCCAGCGCTTCGAGGAACGGCGCGGCGCGGTGCTGGTCAAGGCGGGCGAGGGGGTGGAGCTGGAGCGTCGCGGCACGCGGGCGGGGCACCAGTACAACCTGCTCGGGCATCTGGCAGCCACCGCGGCCGGCGTGCAGGTCGAGCCGTACCTCATCACGCTCTCGACCGAGTCGGATGTGTTTCCGACCTTCCAGCACGAGGGGCTGGAGTTCCTCTACATGCTGGAGGGCGAGGTGGTCTATCGCCACGGCGACCAGCTGTTTCCCATGCAGCCGGGCGACAGCCTGTTCTTCGATGCCGACGCGCCGCACGGGCCGGAGAAGCTGGTGGAGCTGCCGGCGCGCTACCTGTCGATCATCAGCTATCGTCGGCGGTCCCGCGGCGAGTGAAATTCTCCACAGGAATAGATTATTCCTGATAGTTGACATGTCGGCGCGCCGGGCGGTATATCCTCGAGCATCGCAAAACGGGGAGTCGTGGCCATGTGCGGGATCGTCGGACTGTTCCTGAAGGACAAGGCGCTGGAGCCGCAGCTCGGCGCGCTGCTCGCGGACATGCTCATCACGATGACCGATCGCGGGCCGGACAGCGCGGGGATCGCGATCTATGGCGGCGGCGCGGACGGCCGGGCCAAGATCACCGTGCAGTCGGCGAACCCGGAAGCGGATTTCGCCGGGCTTGCGGACATGCTGAAGGCGACCGGCATCCAGGCGGACGTGACGGTGAAGAGCACGCATGCCGTGGTCGAGGTCGCGGCGAAGAAGCTCGATGCGGCGCGGGAAGCGCTGGCCGTGCGCCCGGGCCTGCGGGTGATGAGCGCCGGCGAGAGCGTCGAGATCTACAAGGAGGTCGGGCTGCCGAAGGAGGTGGTCGACCGCTTCGACATCGCGAAGATGGGCGGCACGCACGGCATCGGCCACACGCGCATGGCGACGGAGTCGGCGGTGACGACGCTGGGCGCGCACCCGTTCTCGACCGGCGCCGACCAGTGCCTCGTGCACAACGGCTCGCTCTCGAACCACAACAACCTGCGGCGCGAGCTGGCGAAGGCCGGGATGCGCTTCGAGACGCAGAACGACACAGAGGTGGCCGCGGCGTATCTCAGCCACGAGATGGCGGAGGGCAAGGATCTGGGCCAGGCGCTGACCGGCGCGCTCGACGACCTCGACGGCTTCTTCACCTTCGTCGTCGGCACGAAGTCGGGCTTCGGCGTGCTGCGCGACCCGATCGCCTGCAAGCCGGCGGTGATGGCCGAGACCGACCAGTACATCGCCTTCGGCTCGGAATACCGCGCGCTCGTCAACCTGCCCGGCATCGACACCGCCCGGGTGTGGGAGCCGGAGCCCTCCACCGTCTATTTCTGGGACCACGAGAAGGCCGCCTGAAGCCTTTCCCCGACCCCCTCCGAGGAACCGTGATGCCGACCTTCGATCTCTCCGTCACCCCGCTGCGCGACTTCAATTCCGCGCTGCATTCCGTCGCCGAGGGCGACAACGACACCGCCTTCGAGGTGGTGAATCCGCGCGGCGCGCACGCGCTCGCGGTCGGCATCGACAAGTCGCTCAGCGTCGATGTGCGCGGCTCGGTCGGCTACTACTGCGCCGGCATGAACGACGGCGGCGCCGTCACCGTGCACGGCTCGGCCGGGCCGGGGGTCGCGGAGAACATGATGGCGGGCAGCGTCACCATCGAGGGCGACGCCAGCCAGTACGCCGGGGCCACCGGGCGGGGCGGGCTGCTCGTCATCAAGGGCAACGCCGCCTCGCGCTGCGGCATCTCGATGAAGGGCATCGACATCGTGGTGCATGGCTCGATCGGCCACATGTCGGCGTTCATGGCGCAATCGGGCAACCTCGTCGTGCTCGGCGACGCCGGCGACGCGCTCGGCGACTCGCTCTACGAGGCGCGGCTGTTCGTGCGGGGCAGCGTGAAGAGCCTCGGCGCCGACTGCATCGAGAAGGAGATGCGTCCCGAGCACCTCGAGATCCTTGCCGGCCTGCTCGCGAAAGCCGGGGCGGATGCGAGGCCCGAGGAGTTCAGGCGCTACGGCTCGGCCCGCAAGCTCTACAACTTCAACATCGACAACGCCGACGCGTACTGAGGGGCGACAGATGAGCTATCACAACCCTGCGACCCCGCCGCGCCGCTCGGCGACGTTCGACGACTACACCATGGCCGAGATCCGGCGTGCGGCGGCGACCGGCATCTACGACATTCGCGGCGGCGGCGCGAAGCGCAAGGTGCCGCATTTCGACGACCTGCTGTTCCTCGGGGCGTCGATCTCGCGCTATCCGCTGGAGGGCTACCGCGAGAAGTGCGACACGACCGTCGTGCTGGGCACGCGCTTCGCGAAAAAGCCGATCACGCTGAAGATCCCGGTCACGATCGCCGGCATGAGCTTCGGCGCGCTGTCGGGGCCGGCGAAGGAGGCGCTGGGGCGCGGCGCGACGCTCGCGGGCACCTCGACGACCACCGGCGACGGCGGCATGACCAACGAGGAGCGCGGGCACTCGCAGACGCTGGTCTACCAGTATCTGCCGTCGCGCTACGGCATGAACCCGAAGGACCTGCGCCGGGCCGACGCCATCGAGGTGGTCGTGGGGCAGGGGGCGAAGCCCGGCGGCGGCGGCATGCTGCTCGGCCAGAAGATCTCCGACCGCGTGGCCGAGATGCGCACGCTGCCGAAGGGCATCGACCAGCGCTCGGCCTGTCGGCATCCCGACTGGACCGGGCCGGACGATCTGGAGATCAAGATCCTCGAGCTGCGCGAGATCACCAACTGGGAAAAGCCGATCTACGTGAAGATCGGCGGGGCGCGACCGTACTACGATACCGCGCTGGCGGTGAAGGCCGGCGCCGACGTGGTGGTGCTGGACGGCATGCAGGGCGGCACCGCTGCGACGCAGGACGTCTTCATCGAGAACGTCGGCATGCCGATCCTCGCGTGCATCCGGCCCGCGGTGCAGGCGCTGCAGGATCTCGGGATGCACCGCAAGGTGCAGCTCATCGTCTCGGGCGGCATCCGTTCGGGCGCCGATACCGCGAAGGCGCTGGCGCTCGGGGCGGATGCGGTGGCGATCGGCACCGCGGCGCTGATCGCGCTCGGCGACAACGATCCGCACTGGGAAGACGAGTACCAGAAGCTCGGCACCACCGCCGGCTGCTATGACGACTGGCACGAAGGCAAGGACCCGGCCGGCATCACGACGCAGGATCCCGAGCTGATGAAGCGCGTCGATCCCGAGCTGGCGGGCCGGCGGCTCGCGAACTTCCTCAAGGTGATGACTCTCGAGGCGCAGACCATCGCGCGCGCCTGTGGCCACAACCACCTGCACAACCTCGAGCCCGAGGATCTGGTCGCGCTGACCATGGAGGCCGCCGCGATGGCGAAGGTGCCGCTCGCTGGCACCGACTGGTATCCCGGCAAGGCCGGGTTCTGATCCAGAGCCGGCGTGTCCGGGGAGAGCACGCCGGCCTCACAAGACTCCCAAACCGACAGGGGACCAAAGTGACGACAGATCTCGCCGCCTACGCCGCCGAGCGCGGTGTGAAATACTTCATGATCTCCTACACCGACCTGTTCGGTGGCCAGCGCGCGAAGCTCGTGCCCGCGCAGGCGATCGCCGAGATGCAGGCCGACGGGGCTGGCTTTGCCGGCTTCGCCACCTGGCTCGACCTGACGCCGGCGCACCCGGACGTCTTCGCGGTGCCGGATCCGTCCTCGGTGATCCAGCTGCCCTGGCGCAGGGATGTCGCCTGGGTGGCGGCGGACTGCACGATGGAGGGGACGCCCATCGCCCAGACGCCGCGGGTGGTGCTGAAGCGGCTGGTCGGCGAGGCCGCGGACGAGGGGCTGCGGGTCAAGACCGGGGTCGAGGCGGAGTTCTTCCTCATCACGCCCGACGGACAGGCGATCTCGGACTCGGCCGATACCGCGGTGAAGCCGTGCTACGACCAGCAGGCGGTGATGCGGCGCTATGACGTCATCGCCGAGATCTGCGATGCGATGCTCGAGCTCGGCTGGAAGCCCTATCAGAACGACCACGAGGACGCGAACGGCCAGTTCGAGATGAACTGGGAATTCGACGACGCGCTGGTGACGGCCGACAAGCACTCGTTCTTCAAGTTCATGGTCAAGTCGGTCGCCGAGAAGCACGGGCTGCGCGCGACCTTCATGCCGAAGCCGTTCAAGGGCCTGACCGGCAACGGCTGCCACGCGCACATCTCGGTCTGGGACCTCGACGGCAAGGTCAACGCCTTCGCCGACAAGGCGATGCCCTTCGGCCTTTCCGCACAGGGACGGACGTTCCTCGGCGGCATCATGCAGCACGCATCGGCGCTCGCCGCCATCACCAACCCGACGGTGAATTCCTACAAGCGCATCAACGCGCCGCGCACGATCTCGGGCGCGACCTGGGCTCCGAACAGCGTGACGTGGACCGGCAACAACCGCACCCACATGGTGCGCGTTCCGGGGCCGGGCCGCTTCGAGCTGCGCCTGCCGGACGGCGCGGCGAACCCCTATCTGCTGCAGGCGATCATCATCGCCGCCGGGCTCAGTGGCATCCGCGGCAAGGCCGATCCCGGGCCGCACTCCGACATCGACATGTACCGCGACGGCCACACCATCACCGGCGCGCCGAAGCTGCCGCTGAACCTGCTCGACGCGCTTCGGGCCTACGAGGCCGACGCCGGGTTGCAGGATGCGCTGGGGCGGGAGTTCTCGGCGGCGTACCTGAAGCTGAAGCACAACGAGTGGAACGACTATTGTGCGCAGTTCACGGCGTGGGAGCACGCGACGACGCTCGACGTGTGAGGCGGGGGGCGCGGCGCGCCTCCCTCGCGGCAAGCGTGGATGTGTCCGTCGGCGGATCCGTCGGCGCGCGCCGGCGTGGCGCCGGCAGGGTGGCGGCGCGGGTCCTCACCCGTCCGGCGCCGTCCGGTGGAACCTGTCGCATCGGTTCGGCCGCTTGTCGCATCCGTCCTGGCTGCCGGCCGCCGGGCGTGGAACAAGGCGCTGACCCGGACGCCCGGGACGCGCGCGCCGCTAGCCTGAGGGTAAACCAATGAAGACCTACGTCCTGACCGTCACCTGCCAGTCGCGGCGCGGGATCGTTGCGGCGATCTCCGGCTTCCTCGCGGACAACGGGTGCAACATCACCGATGCCGCCCAGTTCGATGACGCCGAGACCGGCCGCTTCTTCACGCGCGTCACCTTCGTCTCGGAGACCGGCACGGCCCACGACGCGCTGCTGGCGGGCTTTGGCCCGATCGCCGAGCTGTTCGGCATGGAGTGGGCGATTCACGACGCGGCGGCGAAGATGAAGGTCGTCGTCATGGTGTCGAACTTCGGCCACTGCCTGAACGATCTGCTGTACCGCTGGCGGATCGGGGCGTTGCCGGTCGATATCGTGGCGGTGGTCTCGAACCATCTCACCTACCAGAAGGTGGTGGTGAACCACGACATCCCGTTCCACCTCATCAAGGTGACGAAGGAGAACAAGCCCGAGGCCGAGGCGCGCCTGCTCGCGCTGGTCGAGGAGACCGGGGCCGAGCTGATCGTGCTCGCGCGCTACATGCAGGTGCTCTCGGACGCGATGTGCCAGAAGATGTCGGGGCGGATCATCAACATCCACCACTCGTTCCTGCCGAGCTTCAAGGGCGCGAACCCGTACAAGCAGGCCTTCCAGCGCGGGGTGAAGCTGATCGGTGCGACGGCCCACTACGTCACCGCCGATCTCGACGAGGGGCCGATCATCGAGCAGGACACCGTGCGGATCACCCACGCCCAGAGCCCGGAGGACTATGTGTCGCTCGGTCGCGACGTGGAGGCTTCGGTGCTGTCGCGCGCGGTGCACGCGCATATCCACCACCGCGCCTTCCTGAACGGCAACAAGACGGTGGTGTTCCCCGCATCGCCCGGATCCTACGCCTCCGAGCGGATGGGCTGAGCCCCGGCCGCGGAGCCGGCGTCCCCGTGGACCTGACGGCGGCACTCGCGGGCCTCTCGGTGGGGCTGGGCCTCATCGTGGCGATCGGGGCGCAGAACGCCTTCGTGTTGCGGCAGGGGCTCGCGGGCGAGCATGTCCTGGCGGTCTGCCTCGCCTGTGCGCTGTCGGACGCGGTGCTGATCGCGCTCGGCGTTGCCGGGTTCGGCCGGCTGGCCGGCAGCGTGCCATGGCTCGATCCGGCCATGCGCTACGGCGGCGCGGCGTTCCTGCTCTGGTACGCGGCGCGGAGCGCGCGATCGGCGCTGTCGACGCGGCACGCACTCGGGCCGGCAAGTCCGGGGCAGGGGCGCCGGCTCGCGCCGGTGCTCGGCGCCTGCCTCGCGATCACCTGGCTCAATCCGCACGTCTATCTCGACACCGTGGTCCTGCTCGGGTCGGTCTCGACGCAGTTTCCCGGCGCTGCCGCATCGTTCGCGGCGGGGGCGATGCTCGGCTCCTTCGCGTTCTTCTTTGCGCTCGGCTACAGCGCCGCATGGCTCCGGCCGGTCTTTGCCCGGCCCCGCGCGTGGCAGGTGGTTGAGGCGGTCATCGCCGTGGTGATGGGCGCGATCGCGGTCAGGCTCGTTGTCGGCGCCTGAGCGTAGTTCTGCGATTTCGCACGGAAATGCGCCGTGCTAAGGCAGGGCATGCGAAAAGGCACGTTGAAATGGGATGACTTGCGCGTGTTCCTGGCGGTGGTCCGGGAAGGCCGGCTGCAGGCTGCGGGCAAGGCGCTCGATCTCGATCCGACCACCGCCGGACGCCGGATCGCGGCGCTCGAGGCGGCGCTGGGTCAGCGGCTGTTCGAGCGCACGGCCGACGGCTATGTCCCGACCGAGGCCGGGCGCGAGCTGGTGACGCCGGCGCAGACCATGGAGGCGCAGGCGATGGCGCTGGCCGGCGCCGCTGCCGGCGAGCCGGAGCGGCTGACCGGCACGGTCAGGATCGCGGCGCCCGACGGGGTGACGAACTACCTGCTGGTCGACGCCTGCGAGGCGCTGGTGCGCGACAACCCCGACCTGAACGTGCAGGTGGTGGCGGTGCCACGGGTGTTCTCGATGTCGCAGGGCGAGGCGGACCTGACCGTCACCGTATCGCCGCCCTCCACCGGGCGGCTGACGGTGCGCAAGATCGCCGACTATCGGCTGCACCTCTACGCGCGGGCGGATCTCGTCGCGGCGCTCGGGCCGGTGCGCAGCATGGACGACCTGCGCGGTGCGCGCGGCATCGGCTATATCTCCGACATGATCTTCGACCGCGAGCTCGACTACTACTCGATCATCGGCCGCGAGGGCGAGCCGGCGCTGAGCTCGAACAGCCTCATCACGCAGATCCGCTGGTGCCTGAGCGGCTATGGCATCTGCATCCTGCCGGAGTTCATCGGGCGGCGGCATTCCGAGCTGGTCGAGCTGCTCGCCGAAGACATCCGGCTCACCCGGAGCTTCTATCTGGTGCTGCACCAGAAGGACGCCCGCGACGATCGGATCAACCGGATGGCCGACGTGGTGGTGAGCTGGGTGCGCGACGCGCTGAGCGGCGGGACGACCGTGTGAAACCGTTGCCGGGCCGGGGCTTTTTCTTGACTTGCCGGGGCGGCACTGGGACACTTTGACGCGACCAGAACGCGGGGAAGCTCCAGAATGATCAACGTCCGTCACATCGTCGGGATGAAGCCGTCGACGCAGATCCTGAGCGTGAAGCCGACCGACCGGGTCCAGGACGTGACGCAGCTGCTGGCGAAGTATCGCATCGGCGCGGTGATCGTCAGCCGCGACGGCGACATCGTCGACGGCATCCTGTCCGAGCGCGACATCGTGCGTGCCCTCGGCACCCGCGGTGCCAGCGTGCTGGACGAGCGTGCGCAGGACCTGATGACCCAGGTGGTGATCGGCTGCAAGCCGGAGGACCCGGCGCTCGACGTGCTCGAGAAGATGACCGAGGGCCGCTTTCGCCACATGCCGGTGATCGAGGAGAACCGCATGATCGCGGTGATCTCGATCGGCGATGTGGTGAAGGCGCGCATCCAGGAGATCCAGCACGAGAACGCGGCGCTGACCGACATGATCTCCAACAGCTGGTGACGCCGCGGCCGGCCGCTCTGATGCCGCCGCCGATGCAGACGGCGCCTTGACCGGGGCGGCGCAATATTGTTGCCTCGCGGCCGTGCGGGGCAGGGGGGGGCGTGCGATGCGGATCGGACTCTATCCGGGGACGTTCGACCCCCTGACGCTTGGCCATCTCGACATCATCCGGCGGGCGTGCAGCCTGGTGGACCGGCTGGTGATCGGCATCGCGATCAACCGTGACAAGGGCCCGATGTTCACGCTGGAGGAGCGGGTTGCGACCGTCGAGCGCGAATGCGCCGCGATCTCCCGCGACACCGCCACCGAGATCGTCGCGCATCCGTTCGAGAACCTGCTCATCCACTGCGCCGAGGAGGTGCAGGCGAGCGTGATCGTGCGCGGCCTGCGCGCCGTCTCGGACTTTGAATACGAGTACCAGATGGTGGGCATGAACCGGGCGATGAACGACGACATCGAGACGGTGTTCCTGATGGCGGATGCGCACTATCAGGCGATCGCCTCGCGGCTGGTGAAGGAGATCGCCCGGCTCGGCGGCGACGTGGCGGGCTTCGTGCCGCCGAAGGTCGCGGGGGAGCTGGTCGAGCGGCTGCGGGCGCAAAAGTTCGCCGCGGCGCGCGTTTGAGCCTTTCCGCGGCGCGAGCCGGAGCCTAGGGTCCGCGCCCGAACGGACCAACCGAGGAGGAAAAACGATGGCCGATCCCGAGAACACGCTCGTCATCGAGCTGAAGGACGGCGGCGTCGTCGAGATCGAGATGCTGCCGGACGTGGCGCCGAAGCATGTCGATCGCATCAGGTCGCTGGCGCGCGCGGGCGAGTACGACAACGTCGCCTTTCACCGGGTGATCGAGGGCTTCATGGCGCAGACCGGCGACGTGGAGAACGGCGACATGGAGGATGGCTTCAACATCCGCCGCGCCGGCACGGGCGGATCGAGCCAGCCGGACCTGCCGGCGGAGTTCTCGAAGCTGCCGTTCGACCGCGGCGTCGTCGGCATGGCGCGCAGCCAGAACCCGAACAGCGGCAACAGCCAGTTCTTCATCATGTTCAAGGACGGTCACTTCCTGAACGGCCAGTACACCGTCTGGGGGCGTGTCGCGAAGGGCATGGAGCACGTCGACAAGATCACCCGCGGCGAGCCGCCTTCCAGCCCCGACCGCATGGTCAAGGTCCGCGTGGCGGCCGACGCATGAAGCGGGTCGCTCTCGGGGCCGGCCTCGCGCTCGCCATCGCGGCCGGCGCGGCACAGGCGGACACGCTGGAGATCCAGGTGGACGGCTCGGTCAAGGGCACGGTCGAGATCGAGCTCCTGCCCGATGTCGCGCCGAAGCACGTCGCCCAGATCGAGGCGCTGGCCAAGGCGGGCGCCTACGACGGGGTGGTGTTCCACCGGGTGATCGACGGCTTCATGGCGCAGACGGGCGACGTGCAGTTCGGCCGCAAGGGCTCCCCCGACATCGCGCAGGCGGGGATGGGCGGCTCGGACATGCCGGACCTGAAGGCGGAGTTCTCCGACATCCCGTTCGAGCGGGGCACCGTCGGCATGGCGCGGGCGCAGGATCCGAATTCGGCCAACAGCCAGTTCTTCATCATGTTCGCCCCGGCCCCGAGCCTGAACGGCCAGTACACCGTGGTCGGCAAGGTGATCGCGGGGCAGGACGTGGTGGACCGGATTAGGCGCGGCGCGCTGCCGAGCGGCGCGGTGAGCGATCCGGACTGGATGGCAAAGGTCACGGTAAAGGCCGACTGACAGGGGAGGAGCGAGGCATGGCGAAACCCGGGCTCGACGAACGCATGAAGGCGCTCGGCACGGCGATCGAGTCGGCGCGGGCGCGGCTCGAGAACCGCGACGATTTCGAGAACGACGACATCGGCGACCTGCTCGAGACGATCAACGACGACTTCGAGGAAGTGACGCACGACGAGCCGTCACGGGCGCATTCCAGCTATGATGCGCTGGAGGCGCGGCTCGACGCGGTGCGCGGCCGGCTGGACGCCGGGCGGAAGGCCTGAGAGCGGGCGGCCGGCGGGGCTCTGACGGGTCGCGCCGGCGCCTCTCGCGGCCGGGGAGGTGGTCTTGATCCGGATCGCGACGTCGGACGACATCCGCGCGATAGAGGCCGAGATGCCCTGGCCGGCGCGGCTGGGCGCGGCCACACTTTACACGCAGTTGCTCGAGACGGCCGGCCGCGTGCCGCGCAGGCCCGCGCTGACCTTTCAGCTGCAGGGCGGGCCGGACGACAAGGCGGTGACGCTGGACTGGGCGACGGTCCGGGCGGACGTGACCCGGGCGGCAAACCTGTTTCGCCGGCTCGGGGTGGGCGACGCGGACACCGTTGCGTTCGTGCTGCCGAACGGCATCGAGGCGGCGGTGATGCTGCTTGCCGGAGCGACGGCGGGCGTGGTGATGCCGGTGAACCCGCTGCTGGCGCCCGAGCACATCGCCCACCTGCTGCGCGAGGCGGGCGCGCAGGTGGTGGTGACGCTGGCGCCGTTCCCGAAGAGCGACCTTTCCGACCGGGTGGCCGAGGCGGTGTCGCTCGCGCCCGAGGTGCGGGTGGTGCTCGAGGTGGACCTGCGCCAGTACCTGCCGTGGCCGCTGCAACTGGTCGTGCCGCTCATCCGGCCGCGGCGGCGGGTGCGGCATCACGCGCGGATCGCCGATTTCCGTGCCGCCCTGTCGCGCGAGCGGGCCGACGCGCTCGACTTTGCCGAGACGGGCGGCGACCGGGTCTGCGCCCGCTTCCACACCGGCGGCACCACCGGCTTGCCCAAGCTGGCGCAGCACCGCGCCGGCGGCATCCTCTACAACGGCTGGTGCGGCGCGTCCTACGCCTTTGGCGAGGAGGACGTGCTCATGTGTCCGTTGCCGCTCTTCCACGTGCTCGCGGCCTATCCGATCTTCATGGCCTGTCTCGTCTCCGGGGCCTGTCTGGTGTTGCCGACGCCGCAGGGCTATCGCGGCGAGGGCGTGTTCGACAGCTTCTGGAAGTTGATCGAGCGGCATCGGGCGACGTTCATGGTGGCGGTGCCGACGGCGGTGGCGGCGCTGATGCAGCGCAAGGTCGACGCCGACGTCTCGAGCCTGCGTCTGGCGATCTGCGGATCGTCGGCGATGCCGGTCGAGCTGTTCCGCCGGTTCGAGGCGGCGGCCGGGGTGACGGTGATCGAGGGATACGGCATGACGGAGGCGACGTGCCTCGTCGCCGTCAACCCGCCGTACGGCGAGCGGCGGATCGGCAGCGTCGGGCTGCCCGTGCCGTATACCGAGGTGCGGATCCTGCACTGTGACGGCGACGGCCGGATCCTGCGGTCCTGCGACGTCGAGGAGGTGGGCGAGATCTGCGTCCGGGCGCCGGGGGTGCACGCCGAGGTCTATGCCGAGCCGCGGCTCAATCGCGGAATGATGGCCGAGGGCGGCTTTCTGCGGACGGGCGATCTCGGGCGGCTGGATGCGGCGGGCTATCTCTGGATCACCGGGCGGGCGAAGGATCTCATCATCCGGGGCGGGCACAACATCGACCCGGCGATGATCGAGGACGCGCTGATGCAGCATCCCGACGTGGCGTTTGCCGGAGCGATCGGCCAGCCCGACGCGCGCTCCGGCGAGGTGCCCGCGGTCTACGTCGAGCTGGTCGCCGGGCGGTCGGTCTCGCCCGAGGCCCTGACGGCGCACGTCCGGGAGCGGGTCGCCGAGCCGGCGGCGGTGCCGAAGCATCTCGAGATCATGCCGGCGCTGCCCAAGACCGCGGTCGGCAAGATCTTCAAGCCGGACCTGCGGCGGATGGCGATCGGGCGGGTGCTCGACGCGGCGCTGATCGCGGCGGACAGTGGCGCCCGGGTGGCGGAGGTGGTCGAGGACCGCCGCCGGGGCCTCGTGGCGCGGATCCGCCCCGGCACCGCCGGCCCTGACGATCCCGCGGCGACCGCCGCGCTCGCGGGCTTTGCGGTGACGTGGGAATGGACGGGGCCGCACGGCGGCTGATCCGCCGTGAGGGTTTCGTCAACCAGTCGGCGACTCTCCGCTCATCGGGTCGGGCGCCTTTAGGCGCCGCCAATCGGCTGACCCCAAGGCTGGCGCATACTGCCGCTGTTGCCCGGGAGAATCGCCGATGCCTCGCCGCCTCGTCATGGTCCTGTGGGGACTCGTCGCGGCCCTGCTGCCGCTGGCGGCGGCGACGGCGGGCCCGATGCCCGGGCGCTTCGACGTGGCGGTGTCGCTGGATGCGCCGGACCAGCAGCTGTTCGGCGAGGCGGTCTTGCGCTATTCCAACGCCGCGCGCGCGGCCAGCGGCCGGGCGCCGCTGCGGCTCGATGCCGGCTTGTCGCAGGCCGCGAGCGATCACGCCCGCAACATGGCGCGGCTGCGCACCCACTCCCACGTCCTGCCGGTGAAGGGCCAGCGGGACCTGAAGCAGCGGATCCACCGGCAGTCCCTGAGCTTCCGGCTCGCCGCCGAGAACATTGCCCGGGACAAGGTGTTCCGGCTGCTCGGGCGGCCGATCTCGGTGGCGCACGACGGCTGCCGCTTCACCGACGGCGACACTGGCGCGCCGGTGCCGCGGCACACCTATGCGAGCCTCGCGCAGCAGGTGGTGAACCGCTGGCTCGCCTCGCCGCCGCACCGCGCCTCGCTCCTGTCGAAGAACTACACCCGGCTCGGGACCGGCATCGCGGCGGATGCGACCGGCCCGGCGTGCGGCGATTTCTATCTCGTGCAGGACTTCGCCGACTGACGACCGGCCGAGTCCGCTTGCATCCCGGCGGGCGGGACATACGTTGCCGGCCAGCGCCGCCCACGAAGGTCGGCCGGGCGGAGGCGGTGTGGTGAAGAAGATCGGGTTCCTGTCGTTTGGTCACTGGTCGCCGACGCGCGGCTCGGGCACGCGCAGCGCCGCCGACGCGCTCACGCAGTCGATCGAGCTGGCGGTGGCCGCCGAGGCGCTCGGGATCGACGGCGCCTATGTCCGGGTGCATCACTTCGCGCGCCAGCTCGCCTCGCCGTTTCCGCTACTCGCGGCGATGGGCGCGCAGACCAGCCGGATCGAGATCGGCACCGCGGTCATCGACATGCGCTACGAGAATCCGCTCTACATGGCGGAAGATGCCGGATCGGCCGACCTCATCGCCGGTGGGCGGCTGCAGCTCGGGATCAGCCGCGGCTCGCCGGAGCAGGTCATCGACGGCTGGCGGTCCTTCGGCTACGGGCCGGCCGAGGGCGAGAGCGACGCCGACATGGCGCGGCGCCACGCCGAGGTCTTCCTGCAGGTGATCGAGGGCAATGGCTTCGCGCAGCCGAACCCGCGGCCGATGTTCCCGAACCCGCCCGGCCTGCTGCGGCTGGAGCCGCACTCCGAGGGGCTGCGCGAGCGGATCTGGTGGGGGGCCGCGACGGACGCGACCGCGGTCTGGGCGGCGGAGCGGGGGATGAACCTGCAAAGCTCCACCCTGAAGTTCGACGAGACCGGCGAGCCGTTCCACATCCAGCAGGCAAAGCAGATCCGCGCCTATCGTGCCGCCTGGAAGGCGGCGGGCCATGCGCGCGAGCCGCGCGTCTCGGTGAGCCGCAGCATCTTCGCGCTGATGAACGATCAGGACCGCGCCTATTTCGGCGGCTCGGGCGAGGCGAGCGACTCGCTCGGCTACATCGAGGAGAACACGCGCGCGATCTTCGGGCGCTCCTATGCCGCCGAGCCGGACAGGCTGGTGGCCGAGCTGGCCAAGGACGAGGCGATCGCCGAGGCCGATACGCTGCTCCTCACCGTGCCGAACCAGCTTGGCGTCGACTACAATGCCCACGTGCTCGAGGCGATCCTGACGCACGTCGCCCCGGCCCTCGGCTGGCGCTGAGCCGGCCGGACGTCCGTCGGCCAGTCCGCACGGGGACGCCCGACGCCGGGCGTGCGGGTCGGCGATAACGGATTGTTAACCATGTGCTGGCGACATTCGGCGCCACGTAAGTTGTCAAGCTTTCCATTGGGTGCCACCATCCTGTGATGCGACCGTGGATCCCCACATCGGTATCTGGCCTCGCGACGGTGTCCGGCGGGGCGGTACGATGACCGGGTCGGAGGTGCTGCTGCACCTCGGCGGGGCGGTCGCCCTCATGCTCTACGCGACGCGGATGGTGCGGACCGGGGTGGAGCGGGCCTATGGCGAGGTGCTGCGCCTGCGGCTGCGCCGCACGCTGGACCGGCCGGGGCTCGCGGTGCTGGTCGGAGCCGGGCTGGCGATCGCCTTCCAGAGTTCCACCGCCGTCACGCTGCTCATCGCGTCGTTCGCCGGGTCGGGGATCGTCGGCGGCCTGACCGGGCAGCTCGCGGTGCGCGGCGCCGAGGTGGGCTCGGCGGCGGTGGCGAAACTGCTGAGCTTCAATCTCTCCCTGCTGGTGCCGGTGGCGCTCATCGCCGGAACCGGGCTCTTCATGGTGACGGAGCGGCGGGAGTATCGTCAGGTCGGGCGGATCCTGATCGGGGTCGGCCTGCTGCTGCTGTCGCTCGGGATGATCGGCGAGGCGTCGGAGCCGCTGCGCGACAGCCCGGCGCTGCCGGCGGTGGTGGCATATTTCTCGGGCGATCCGCTGGCCGCCTATCTGCTCGCGGCGCTGGTCACGTGGCTGTTCCATTCGTCGATCGCGGCCGTGCTGCTTCTCGCGGCGCTGGTCGGCCGCGGGGTCGTGCCGGAGGATCTGGCCATCGTGCTGGTGCTCGGGGTCAACCTCGGCAGCTCGTTCATCGCGCCGGTGCTCACCCGGTCGATGGCGCCGGAGGCCCGGGTGGTGCCGGTGGGCAACCTGCTGATGCGGGGCGCCGGGTCGCTGGCGCTGCTCGCGGCCTTCACCGCGGCCACTCCGGCGCTGGCGTTCCTCGGCAGCGGCGACGCGGCGCGGGTGGTGAATGCGCATCTCCTCTTCAACGTGCTGGTCCTCTGCCTCGGGTTGCCGCTGTCGCGGCTGGTCTATGCCGCGTCGGAGCGGCTGGTCCGGCTGACCACGCGGCGGGACGTCCCGGAGCGGTCGGCCGAGATCGACGTCTCGGCGCTCGACGAGAGCGTGATCGGCGTGCCGCGGCAGGCACTCGCGAACGCCACGCGCGAGGTGCTGCGCACCTGCGAGCTGGTCGAGGCCATGCTTGCGCAGGTGATCGACCTCTATGCCGACCCGGACGAGGAGCGGACGTGCGCGCTCGCCGCGCTCGACGACCGGCTGGACCGCAAGCACGCGGCGATCAAGCTCTATCTCGCCCGGGTCACGGCGCGCCCGCTCGATCCGGTGGACGCGATGCGGGCGCAGGAGCTGCTCGGCGCCTGCGTGAAGCTCGAGCAGGTGGGCGACATCGTGGTGCGCAACCTGCTCGCGCATGTGCGCAAGAAGATGAAGTACGACCTGCACTTCACCCCCGACGGCTGGAACGAGCTGGTGCGGATCCACCAGTCGGTGCTCGGCACCGCGCGGCTCGCCTTCAACGTGCTGGTGAGTCGCGACCTGGAGACCGCGCGGCAGATCGTCGAGGAGAAGGAACGGCTGCGCGACCTGGAGCGGGCGTCGAGCGACCGGCATTTCGGCCGGCTGAGCGAGGGCACGCCGCGGAGCATCGAGACGAGCACCATCCACCTCGACACCATCCGCGACCTGAAGCAGATCAACTCCCTGCTGGCGGCCATCGCCTATCCGGTGCTGGAGGAGCGCGGGATGCTGCGCGGCTCGCGGCTGCGCGCCGTGCGGTGAGCACCCGCCGGCGCCGCCGCGTCGCGACGGCTTGAGGGAGTGCCAAGGTCGGGTTGCCAGCAGGCGGGGCGGCGCTAGGATCGGTGCAAAGACCGGCCCGCGCGGAGCCGGCGACTTCGGGAGGCCGTCATGAAGCTCGTCGTTCCACTCCTGCTCGCGCTGTTTGCCGCCGCGCAGGCGCACGCGCAGGCCGCGCCCGGTGCCGGGGGCGCTGACGGGCCGGCAGCGGGGACGGTGGTGGTGGCGCCGACCGTCGTGATCGGGCCGGCGGGGGTGACGGGCGGCGCCATGGCCGCGCCGGAAGCGAGTGCGATCAACGACTACCCGACCGAGGCGCGGGCCGAATACGTGTTTGCATGCATGGCCACGAACGGGCGGAGTGCCGACACGCTGCGCCGCTGCTCCTGTTCGATCGACGTGATCGCGTCGATCGTGCCGTACGACGATTACGTCGAGGCCGAGACGGTGCTCGCCATGATGCAGACCACGGGCGAACGGGTCGAGGCGATGCGCTCCGCGCCGCCGGCCAAGGCGTTCGTCCAGACCCTGCGCCGGGCGCAGGCGGAGGGGAGCGTGCGCTGCTTCTAGACGTCGCCTCAGCTGTCGGCCGGGAAGGTGCCCTGATAGACGCCGCCGTCGGTGTCGGTCGCGCGCACCGAGATGGGCGCACCGTTGGGCAGGTAGCGGAAGCGGAACGTCGGGTTCTCGCTGATCGAGATGCCCCCGGTGACGGTGAAGAGCGGTTCCGCCCCCTGCGAGACGACAAGCGAGTTGACGAAGTCGGCGGGGATGAACAGCAGCGTCACCTGATCGCGCTGCATTCCCGAATTGTTGGGATGACGCAGCATCACCTGCGCCTCGCGCCGGCCGTCCGGGTCGGTGTCGAACCAGCGCACCTTCATCTGGCCGAGGCTCGCCTTGGCGGCCGCGGCGTCGGTGGCCGCGGGGGCGGAGCAGCCGCCGGAGGCGCGGACGAACCGTCCGGTCATGTACTGCCGGCCGTCCGCCGCCTCGATGATCGCGCGAAGGTTGGAGTACGCGTCGACCCGCAGCCGGATCTCGAGGTCGAGCGGCTGCATCGCGGCGCCGATCTCGAAGGTGGCGGCCACGGGCGCGGGGTTCTCGTCGACCACCAGCGTGACCCGCTTCACCTCGGGCGCGCCGGGGGCGGCGGTGATGCGAACCGGCACTGCGGCGGCATCCTCGGCGCGCATCGGCGCCTCGAGTGCGTAGAGGCCGGCGCCGTCGCGAATCTCGCCCGGCGCGGCGACGTCGCCGCGGATCGCGTCCCAGCTGTCGCTCGGCTGCAGCGGGCTGGGCCGGTCGTCGGCCAACGCCGGGCCGCACGCGAGCAGGCTGGCAAGGAGCAGGGCAGCGAGGCGCCGGAATGCGGTCATGGAGTCCTCCCGCGGGTGGCCTGCTTGGAAGGTAGCGCGTCCGCGCGGTGCGGCAAAGGGGACGGAGGTCGCAGGTGATCGGCCTCCTTGCCAGCGTCTGCCTCATGGCGGCACCGGAGATTCTGCTCGGACAGGCTGCTGCCGGGCGACTGCGCGGCGGAGCGGGCCGGGGCCTGGGTCGCGGCGCACCCCGGGCTGTCGCTGGCCGGCAGCCGCTGCGTCACGGCGGCGGAGGTGCCCGCCCTCGCGGTCGCGGAGGTGGCGCCCGGGGTCTTCGTCCACACCGGCGCCGTGGCGCTCGCCAGCCCGGAGAACGGCGGCGACATCGCCAATCTCGGCTTCGTGATCGGGCAGGACGCGGTGGCCGTCGTCGATGCCGGCAATACCCGCGCGATCGGCGAGGCGCTCTATGCCGCGATCCGGGCCCGGACCGATCTGCCGGTGCGCTGGCTGATCCTGACACACATGCACCCGGACCACGTGTTCGGCGCCGAGGTGTTTCGCGAGGCGGGCGCGCGGATCGTCGCGAGCGACCGCCTGCCCGCCGCGCTCGGCGCGCGCGCGGAGAGCTATGTCGCCGCGCTGGAGCGGCAGGTGGGGCCCGTGTCGGCGCTCGGCAGCCGGCTGGTCCTGCCCGACCAGACGGTCACCGCCAGCGAGACGCTCGACCTCGGTGGCCGCGCGCTGCGGCTCTCGGCCGAGCCGACGGCGCATACGGACAACGACCTGACGGTGCGCGATACCGCGACCGACACGTGGTTTCTCGGCGACCTGGTGTTCGACCGGCACACGCCGTCGCTCGACGGCTCGGTGCTGGGATGGATCGAGGTCCTGCGCGCGCTCGCGGCCGAGCCCGCTGCCCGGGTCGTGCCCGGCCACGGCGGGCCGGTGCTCGGCTGGCCGTCCGGCGCGGCACCGACCGCCGCCTATCTGGCCGGTCTCGTGGCCGAGACGCGCGCCGCGCTCGACGCCGGCGAGAGCCTCGGGGCGGCGAGCCGGCACGTCGGCGCGGACCTCGCCGACGGCTGGCAGTTGTTTGACGACTTCAACGCCCGGAACGCGACGACCGCCTATCGGGAACTCGAATGGGAGTGACGCCCATCGGGCGACGGGACTGTCGTCCGAAAGCCTGCCCTCTCAGATCAACCCTTGCAGGATCCGCGCGATCGCGAAGGCGCGCTGCTCCAGCAGCACCGGGGTCTCGCAGACGTAGGACAGCGACTGCTGCCGGTCGCGATAGACCCGGGTGTCCCACTTGATCGCGTCCTGCTCCTCCTCGAACTTGTCCATGTCGCGCTGGTCTTCCGGAACCGCAGCAAGGTCCGCGAGCGCGGCCTCGCGCGCGGTGATGCGGTCGGCCATCTCGATCTGGCGATGGGAGTAGTGCGAGATCCCGGTGATGACCTGCGACCGTTCGGCATTGATCCGGTCCAGCACCGCCGAGAATACCTCCGCCAGCCGTTCGGGCCGCTCTCCGGCCGGAAGCGAGGCGGCGTAGGCGGAGACCGCGGCCTTCACCGCGTCGTCGTCGATCCGGCGCGGCGCAATCCGGCCGGCGAGATCGGCCACCGAAGCATCCGGCGCCGCACCCTCGGAAGGCAGCGGCCCGGACCACATCTGGCCGATGCTCAGCTCCGGCACCTTGCGCTGGACGCAGGGCCAGTCGGGATCGACCGCCGGCTGCGCCACGGCCGGAGCAGCGATCGACAGCGCCAGCGCCAGCGCCGGGCCGGGAAGCGCCGCCAACCGCACGAGCGAAAGCGAGGTGCGCATTTCCGGGGATCCTCCTACCTTTGACCGGCATCGCCACGGGGCGAGCCGTGCTATGGTTTCCCCAGTGATAGGACGCGGCGGGCGTGAGCGCCACCACGCCAAGGTCGAAGGGAGACGCCGGTGATCGAGCTTGTGTTCATGGCCTGCCTGATCGGCCGCCCCGAGGCGTGCGAGGAAAAGACGCTGAGCTTCCTCGCGCAGGGCGGCGGTGCGATGTCCTCCTGCCTGATGGAGGCGCCGCCCACGCTCGCCAACTGGAGCGTCGAGCATCCCGGCTACCGGATCGGCGCGTGGCACTGCGAGGATCCGGCACGCGGCGCCGACCGGGCCTGAGCGCGCCGACACGGGGCCGCGTGGACATCGGCAGAAGCGTCGGCCGGGCCGGATAGCCGTCCGGGGGATGCGCGTCTTCCGCGACTTAGATCGGAGTTTCAGCCAGCAGCCGGACGCGCTAAGGTCCGTCGCGTTTCAGGGCCAAACCCTGCCGAAGCAGGGGAAATCGGTCTTTTTCTCAGACGGGAGGAGCATATGCGCACCAAGGCCGCCGTGGCCTTCGAGGCCGGCAAGCCGCTGGAGATCGTCGAGGTCGATCTCGAGGGGCCGAAGGAAGGCGAGGTGATGGTCGAGATCAAGGCGACCGGCATCTGCCACACCGACGAATTCACCCTGTCGGGCGCCGACCCGGAGGGGCTTTTCCCGTCGATCCTCGGGCACGAGGGCGCCGGGGTCGTGGTCGAGGTCGGTCCGGGCGTGAAGTCGCTGAAGAAGGGCGATCACGTCATCCCGCTCTACACGCCCGAGTGCCGTGAATGCCCGTCGTGCCTGAGCAGAAAGACCAACCTCTGCACCGCGATTCGCGCGACGCAGGGTCAGGGCCTGATGCCGGATGGGACGTCGCGCTTCTCGTACAAGGGCAAGCCGATCTTTCACTACATGGGCTGCTCGACGTTCTCGAACTATACCGTGCTCCCGGAGATCGCGGTGGCGAAGGTCCGCGAGGATGCGCCGTTCGACAAGATCTGCTACATCGGCTGCGGCGTGACGACCGGCGTCGGCGCCGTCATCAACACTGCAAAGGTCGAGCAGGGCGCGACCGCGGTCGTGTTCGGGCTGGGCGGGATCGGTCTCAACGTGATCCAGGGGCTCGCGATGGCGGGCGCGGACATGGTGATCGGCGTCGACCTGAACAACGACAAGAAGGAGTGGGGCGAGCGCTTCGGAATGACGCACTTCGTCAACCCGAAGGAGATCGACGGCGACGTCGTGCCCTACATCGTCAACCTGACGAAGCGGGGCGCGGACCAGATCGGCGGCGCGGATTATACCTTCGACTGCACCGGCAACGTGAAGGTCATGCGGCAAGCCCTTGAATGCTCTCATCGCGGCTGGGGCAAGTCGGTGGTGATCGGCGTGGCGCCGGCGGGCGCCGAGATCTCGACCCGGCCGTTCCAGCTCGTGACCGGGCGCACGTGGATGGGCACGGCGTTCGGCGGGGCGCGCGGGCGGACGGACGTCCCGAAGATCGTCGACTGGTACATGGAGAAGAAGATCCAGATCGACCCGATGATCACCCACCTGCTGAAGCTCGAGGACATCAACAAGGGCTTCGACCTGATGCACTCGGGCGAGTCGATCCGCTCGGTCGTGGTGTTCTGACCCGAGGCCCCGGGGGCTTTGGCCCCCGGAGCGCGACCGCAAGAACAGCTTGTCGATTCATCGAATCGAGATGAACGCGCGGCATTGGGTATGCACGGATCATGCACGGGTTTTCGCGAAGGGGCGAAAGTTTTAACGGGCTTAACGCAAAGACTTCTAGCCGTCGATGATCCGGCGACGTACCGATCCCGCTGTGCGCAGGTGTGGCTCGGAACCCGTGCTTCGAAGTACGTCCAGTGCAGCGTCGATTGCGGCAAGGGCTTCGTCTAAGGGTTGCCCAAGTCGACGAGCTATCAAGCCGAGCGCGTCCGCCAGATTGGTCTGCGTTCGTGCCCAATCGAGGGGTGCTCTGTCAGGAGTCCGTTCCTTGAGAGCGGCGCGGAATGCGACGACAGCTTCCTCCAGACGCGCAGTTCCGGTCTCCATGCGTCCGAGCGTCGTGAGCGCTGCACCAAGATTGCTTTGGGTTCTGGCCCATTCGAACGGCATTTGCTCGCGCGGCTGTTCTTCCAACGCGGAACGAAAAGCGATGACTGCGTCAGCCACGCATTCCGAGTTTTCTTCCCTCTCCCCAAGTGCGAGAAGCGAGTTTCCAAGATTCATGTGGGCGTTTGCCCAATGGGATGTTGCCCGCTCCCGGGTGAACTCTTCCAGCGCAGCACGGATCGCGACGATAGCCTCCCGCAGATGCCCGGGATTCTGCTCCCGTTGGCCCAGCCCATGGAGCGCTATGCCCAAGTTCAGCTGGGCCACGGCCCACCGAAAGGGCATCAGTTCGCGTGTCCACACATCCAGCACTGATCTGAGAGCAACTACCGCCCGCTCTAGCTTTTCCGTCCCGGTCTCACGCATCCCGAGTGTACGCAGAGCATTGGCGAGATTTGTCTGAGTCAATGCCCAATCCTGCGGGTGGTCCTCTCGTGACCAGACTTCGAGCGCAGCGTCATAGGCGGCGATTGCCGCATCTAATCGTTCCGTGCTATCTTCGCGACTTCCGATCGTCTGAAGCGCATTTCCCAGGTTCATTTGCGCTTGCGCCCAATCGAGTGGCTGGCCCTCGCGGGTCCAGACCTCCAGCGAGGCCTGCAGCGCAGCAACCGCCTGCTCCAAGCGCGCCGTGTCGCTCTTACGCTCGCCTATCATCCGAAGCACGGTGCCGAGGTTCATTTGAGTGGCAGCCCAGTAAATTGGGACGCGCTCACGCGTTCGCTCCTGCAGGGCAGCTTTGCATGCATCGACTGCTTCAAGTAGTCGCGATGTGCTGCTCTCACGCCGACCAAGTTCAGCAAGGACGGAAGCAAGATTGTCCAAAGCGGCGCCCCGCTCGTCGTAGTTGCGTGCCAGTTGTACGACTTGCCTCGCAAGTGCGATTGCAACTTCCAAATCAAGTTTCAGACCGTGGTCCCGACCCCGCTCATACCAAACGGTGCGCTCCGAGCGCAAACGCTCCGCTAGCTGCGACCGATGTGACGCTTCGAGCGTAAGCTTCCGCACGATATGTCGGGAAGCCGCCTCGGCGTCCGCGGCGAGGAGGTGTTGGCGGATGGCTGCATCGAGGAGCTGCACGATACCGGCCTCGGCCTGAGCGACCGCGTCGTCCGCAGCTTGAGCGGCGGCGTCGAGGCGGCCTTCGTCAGTGAGAGTGGCGAGGCGGCGAAGGGTGGAGTCGACGAAGGCGTCGACGTTCGAGCCGGCCTCGCCGCGAGCGCGGGATTCGGCGGCAAGGTCGGCGGCGGCGTCCAAGGCTCGCAGCGCCTCGTCAAGGCTGGCGACGCGTGGAATGATCTTCCGCGCCATCGCGATAAGGGTGATCTCGGGGACCGTCGTCGCCTTCTCCTCCAGCAGCTTTTGTACGAGAAGCAGCGTTTGGGAGCTGGCGTCCCTGACTTCGGAGGTCATGGTCAGTTGTTCGCGCCAGAGTGCCGGCGAGAGTGCGGCGACCGTGGCGGCGCGGGTGAACATCACTTCGAGGGTCGCAAGCGCGACGGTTCGGAAAAGCTGCTCGGCAAGCGGCGACGCGCAGAAGTCGCGGGCGTAAGGACCTGCGCGGACTGCGGCAATCATCCGCTCGGCGGTGAGCGTCGGGTCCAGGTGGCCGGCGGCAAACGTCGCGGGATCGGAAAAGGCCGACGGGGCGACCTGCCAAAATAGCGCGATTGCATCGTCGCGGGCGGGACCGGCATGGGTGAAGTGCTGGGTGTGTTCCTGGCCGACGCGAGCCATCTCTTCTGCAACGGCAGCAAGGCCCGTGCTGGCGAGGGCGGCATCAAGCGAGACCTTTCCGTTTGCGATGTCGGAAAGCGCCTTCAGCCGATCTACCGTCGTCGAACCCGCTGCAAGGCGCCACCCCGCGACACAAAGATTCGTGAAGGCGACAAAGCTGGTGACATTGAACGTGGGCACTTTGGTCCCGTGTCTGAAGGGCCTCGTACATCTCAGGATGCCGCGACCACGCTGTCAAGGCTCGGGTCGCGGCGCCGCAGGGCCTTCGCGCGCCGGTGGAGCGCTGGTGCTACTCCTTTCGTCTCGGCTCGGCCGTTTTACGTTGACCGTCCAATTGTCGGGGGGGATATTTATCACGCAAAACGGAGGATGCCGGGATAGTCGGCCCCTTAAATAAAGATCCGGCCCGCCTGGGGCCCTGGGGTGGAGCCGGCAAATGAAAGAGCCGGGGCAAGCTTTTCGGGAGGACAACGAATGACGCTACGCTGTGTCACGTCGCTGACTGCGGCGCTTCTGGCGACGGCAGGTCTGCCGGCATTCGCGAACGACAGCGTGCTGGAGGCGACGAAGGATCCGGCGAACTGGGCGATCCAGACCGGGGACTACGGCAACACCCGGTACTCGACGCTGGACCAGATCACCAAGGACAACGTCAAGAGCCTGCAGGTCGCCTGGTCGTTCTCGACCGGCGTGCTGCGCGGCCACGAGGGCTCGCCGCTCGTCGTCGGCAACATGATGTATGTCCACACGCCGTTCCCGAACATCGTCTACGCGCTCGACCTGAACCAGGACGGCAAGATCGTCTGGCGCTACGAGCCGAAGCAGAACCCGGACGTGATCGCGGTCATGTGCTGCGACACCGTCTATCGCGGCCTCGCCTATGCCGACGACACGATCTTCCTCCACCAGGCCGATACGACTCTGGTCGCACTCGACGCGAAGACCGGCGCGGTGAAGTGGAGCGTGGTGAACGGCGACCCGACCAAGGGCGAGACCAACACCGCCACCGTGATGCCGGTGAAGGACAAGGTGCTGGTCGGCATCTCGGGCGGCGAATTCGGCGTCCGCGGCAGCCTGACCGCCTACAACATCAAGGACGGGTCGATGGCCTGGCGGGCGTATTCGACCGGGCCCGACAACGAGATCCTCGTCGATCCGGACAAGACCACCGTTCTCGGCAAGCCGGTGGGCAAGGACAGCTCGCTCGCGTCGTGGGAAGGCGATCAGTGGAAGACCGGCGGCGGCACCACCTGGGGCTGGTACAGCTATGACCCGGAGCTGAACCTCGTCTACTACGGCACCGGCAACCCCTCGACCTGGAACCCGGCGCAGCGCCCGGGCGACAACAAGTATTCGATGACGATCTTCGCCCGCGACCCCGACACCGGGATGGCGAAGTGGCTCTACCAGATGACGCCGCACGACGAGTGGGACTATGACGGCGTCAACGAGATGGTGCTGTTCAACGACAAGATCGACGGCAAGGATCGCAAGCTCCTGTTCCATCCCGACCGGAACGGCCTCGCCTACACCCTCGACCGCGAGACCGGCGAGCTGCTGGTGGCGAGCAAGTACGACCCGGCGGTGAACTGGACCACCGGCGTCGACATGGACCCGAAGTCGCCGACCTTCGGCCGGCCGGCGGTGGTCGAGGCGATGTCGACCGACCACAACGGCGAGGACGTGAACACGCAGGGCGTCTGCCCGGCGGCGCTCGGCACCAAGGACCAGCAGCCCTCGGCGTGGTCGCCCGACACCAAGCTCATGTACGTGCCGACCAACCACGTCTGCATGGACTACGAGCCGTTCCGTGTCAGCTACACCGCGGGCCAGCCGTTCGTCGGCGCGACGCTCTCGATGTTCCCGGCGCCGAACAGCCACGGCGGCATGGGCAACTTCATCGCCTGGGATCCGATCAAGGGCGAGATCAAGTGGTCGCTGCCCGAGCAGTTCTCGGTGTGGTCGGGCGCGCTCGCGACCAAGGGCGGCGTGGTGTTCTACGGCACGCTCGAAGGCTATCTGAAGGCGGTCGACGCCGAGACGGGCAAGGAACTCTACAAGTTCAAGACCCCCTCGGGCATCATCGGCAACGTGTTCACCTATGAGCACGCGGGCAAGCAGTTCGTCGGTGTGCTCTCGGGCGTCGGCGGCTGGGCGGGCATCGGCCTGGCGGCCGGGCTCGACAATCCGACGGACGGTCTCGGCGCCGTCGGCGGCTATGCGGCGCTCAGCGACTACACCGCCCTCGGCGGCCAGCTGACCGTCTTCCAGCTGCCGAACTGACCCGGAAGCACGCCTGACGACGGGCGAAACACCGCCAGTGTTTCGCCCGTTGCGTTGAGAAGGCCCGCGACGGCCCGCAGCCGGGCGGCAGGGCGAGGTGCCGGCAGTCGGGACACCTGCCGCTCGACACACAGCAAGCAAACCGGGACGGAACCGGGAGGAACCAGATGACTCTAGCAAGACCGATCCTGGCCGGACTGGCCGCCGCCGCGCTGATCGCCGGCAGCGCCGCCGCCCAGGACAAGCCCGGTCCAGCCGCCGCGGTGTCCGAGGACGACGGCAAGTGGCAGGCCGAGGACGGCACGCCGACGTTCCACGTCGACGCGGACGGCACCGTGGACTGGTACACGTTCTCTGGGTTCCGGCGGTATCATTCCGAGTGCCACGTCTGCCACGGACCGGACGGGCAGGGGTCGAGCTACGCCCCCGCTCTGGCGAAGTCGGTCCAGAACATCGACTACTACAAGTTCGTCGAGACGGTGGTGAACGGCAAGCAGGAGGGCAACCTCGTGATGCCGAGCTTTGGCACCAACAAGAACATCATGTGCTACCTCGACGACATCTATATCTACCTGCGCAGCGTCGGCTCGGGCGAGGTGCCGCGCGGCCGGCCTGCGAAGCACGCGGACAAGCCCGCTTCCTTCACCGAGGCAGAGAATGCCTGCATGGGGTAAGCCCGCACGGTGGGGGCGGCGCAGCCTGCTCGCGGCGGCGACGCTCGCCGCGGTGCTGCCCGGTCCAGGCCGGGCGCAGGTCGCCGACCTGGTGTCGCCGACCGCGCTCCGGGTGTGCGCCGATCCTGCCGATCCTCCGCTGAGCGACAAGGCCGGCGACGGGTTCGAGAACAGGATCGCCGTGCTGATGGCCGAGAGCCTCGGCCGCGACCTGCAGTACACGTGGTTTCCGATGGCGCAGGGCTTCGTGCGGCGGACGCTGAGCGCCGTGCAGTGCGACGTCATCATCGGTTACGCCCAGGGCGACGAACTGGTGTTGAACACCAACGCCTACTACACGTCGGCCTACACCATCGTCACCCGCGCTGACAGCGACCTGCACGACGTGACGACGCTGGAGGATCCGCGGCTCAAGGGGCGACGGATCGGCTATGTCGCCAACACGCCGCCGGGGACGCATCTGGCGCGGCTCGGCATGATCCCGGACGCGCAGAGCTATGACCTGATGGTCGACACCCGGCGCTATCACCCGAATGAGGACATGCTGGCCGACCTCGCCGCCGGCAGGATCGACGCCGGCCTGATGTGGGGCCCGATCGCCGGGCCGCTCGCCAAGGGCTACGACGGCAAGCTGGTGGTGACGCCGCTGATCCACGAGACGGCGGGGCCGCGACTGTTCTACCGGATCACCATGGGGGTGCGCCCGGGCGAGGACCGCTGGAAGCGGACGCTGAACTCGGAGATCCGCAAGCTGCAGCCGCAGATCGACCGGATCCTCGCGGATGCCGGCGTGCCGCTGCTGAACGACGACGGCACGGCGGCGAAGGCGCTGCCGGCGCCATGAGACGCGCGGCGCTGGCCCTGGCGTTGTGCTGCGCGGCCGTGGCGCCGGTTTGCGCAGGGGTGCCGGAGCCGGAGGGATACCGGGGCGAGCCGTATCAGGCCGAAGTGCCGGATACGCTCGCCGGTGCCGAGGTGATCGGCGACGAGGCGGCGCACGCGCTGTGGCTGACCGGCGTCGTCGGCTTCGTCGATGCGCTGCCTCGGGCGCCGAAGCCCGAGCTGCCGGCGGGCACGGTGTGGCACGAGGCGCCGCACGACAGCATCCCGGGCGCGCTGTGGCTGCCCAACACCGGGTATGCCGATCTGGCGCCGGAGACGCTCGACTACCTGCGCGCCGGGCTCGAGGCGGTGACGCAGGGCGATCCGACGGCGCCGCTGGTGGTGTTCTGCAAGCGGGACTGCTGGATGTCGTGGAACGCCGCGCGGCGGGCGGTCGAACTCGGTTACACGCGCGTGTTCTGGTATCCCCGAGGGGTTGACGGGTGGGCGGAGAATGGGTGGTCTCTGGAGACCGTCCAGCCATTCCAGCCCGGCGGATAGGCAACCGCCCGAAGAAGGCGGCACCAAGGGAGGACTGACCTTTGACCGACTTTGCTCAGGTGGCGCGGGTATTGCGAGGCGCCGCGATCGGGGCTTCGGGCGTGCTGGCGCTGGCCGGCGGGGCCGCGGCGGATGCGCCGGCGCCGGCGGGCAAGGCGCCCGAGGTGGTCGCGATCGGGATCATCCGGGTGGATGGGAAGGCGCCGCTGCCCCTGTCGCGGCTGCGGCTGCCGCCGCCGGACCTCGGGCTGGCGGGCGCGGCGCTGGCGATCGCCGACAACAACACGACCGGCCGGTTCATGGGCCAGGAATTCACGCTGGCCACCGCCACGGTGCCGCCGGAGCAGGCCGTCTCGGCGGCCGACGACATGGTGGCGCAGGGCGTGCGGTTCATCGTGACGATGGCCGACGCCGATACGACGCTGGCGATGGCGGACGCGGTGGGAGACAAGGCGCTGGTGATGAACGCGCTGGCGCCGGACGACCGGCTGCGCGGTGCGGACTGCCGGCCGAACCTGCTGCACACCGCGCCGAGCCGGTCGATGCTGACCGACGCGCTGGCGCAGTATCTGGTGACGATGCGCTGGGACAAATGGTTCCTGATCGAGGGGTCGCACCCGGCGGACAAGGATCTGGCCGAGCACTACAAGGCGTCGGCGGCAAAGTTCGGCGCCAAGGTGGTCGAGGAACGGGTCTTCGAGGACACCGGCGGGGCGCGGCGGACCGACTCCGGCACGGTGCAGGTGCAGAAGCAGATGCCGGTTTTCACCCAGTCGGCGCCCGAGCACGACGTGGTGATCGCGGCGGACGAGAGCAACGTGTTTGCCGCGTACCTGCCCTATCACAGCTGGGAGCCGCGACCGGTGGCGGGCTCGGCCGGGCTCGAGCCGATGAGCTGGCATGCGGCGCAGGAGGCCTGGGGGGGGACGCAGATGCAGAGCCGCTTCGAGAAGCAGGCGGCCCGGCCGATGCGCGCCGAGGACTGGAACACCTGGGTGGCGATCCGCGCGCTCGGCGAGGGCGCGACGCGGGCGCGCTCGACCGACTTCGACAAGATCGTCGGCTATGTCGAGGGGCCGGACCTGAAGCTCGGCGCGTTCAAGGGCGATCCGGTGTCGTTCCGCGCCTGGGACGGGCAGCTGCGCCAGCCGATCCTGCTGGTTGCGGGCGACATGATGGTGTCGGTGTCGCCGCAGGATGCATTCGTCCATCAGGTCTCGACCCTGGACACCCTCGGGACGGACCAGCCCGAGACCACGTGCAAGAACCACGGCTGAGAAGGGAACCCCATGCGCCAGCTTCTCGTCACCACCGCCATCGTCACCGGCGGCTGCCTCGCCGCTTCGCTGGGCGGTCCGGCATCGGCCTATACCGTCTACGTCAGCAACGAGCGCGGCAACTCGATCTCGATCCTCGACAGCGACACGCTGGAGGTGACGGACACGGTCGACGTGGGCCAGCGTCCGCGCGGCATCAACATCAGCCCCGACGGCAAGCGGCTCTATATCCTCACCTCCGACGACGACCATGTGGAGGTGCTCGACACCGCGACGAAGACGGTGACCGGGACGCTGCCCTCCGGGCCCGACCCTGAACTGGGGGTGCTGCATCCTTCGGGCAATCCGCTCTATGTCGCGAACGAGGACGACAACCTCGTGACCGCGATCGACGTCGACAAGGGGACCGTGCTCGCGGAGATCCCGACCGGGGTCGAACCGGAGGGGATGGGGATCAGCCCGGACGGCAAGGTGCTGGTGAACACCTCCGAGACCACCAACATGGCGCATTTCATCGACACCGCGAGCCACGAGATCTTTGCCAACGTGCTGGTGGACCAGCGCCCACGCTTCGCGCAGTTTACGAACGACGGCAAGTATCTCTATGTTTCCGCTGAGATCGGCGGGACGGTGACGGTGATCGACCCGGCAAGCCAGGAGGTGCTGAAGACCATCACCTTCGACGTGCCCGGCGTGCCACACGAAGCGATCCAGCCGGTCGGCATCCGCGTGACCAAGGACGACTCCAAGATCTACGTGGCGCTGGGGCCGGCGAACCGGGTGGCGGTGGTCGACGGCAAGACCTGGGAGGTGAAGGACTATCTGCTGGTGGGGCAGCGCGTGTGGCAGCTCGCCTTCACGCCGGACGAGAAGTATCTTTTCACGACCAATGGCATATCGAACGATATTTCCGTGATCGACGTGGCCAGCGACAAGGTCATCAAGTCGGTGCAGGTGGGGCAGCAGCCGTGGGGTGTGGCCGTCTCGCCGAACTGAAAAATCCGTGCCTGAAGGGAGAATCCGAGAATGAAGACGCTTCTGCTTGCCGCAGCCACCGCAACGCTTCTGTCGGGCGCTGCCGTCTGGGCCGACGACGACGGCGACGGTGACGACGACGCGGCGCCCGCCGCCGCAACTGCACCCGCTGGGCCGGCCGCCGCGGCGCCCGCGCCCGCGCGGCCGGCCGCGAAGCTGCCCGGGATGCGCACGATCGAGGTGGGCGCCGCCGGCCTGATGGAGCGGTCGAACCGCACCGATCTCGATCCGATCAAGCTGACGGCGGGGGCGCTGCAGAGCGCCGGCACCTACAAGCTGCACTCGGGCGGATACTACCGCATCGAGATCAGCTCGGACGGCACGCAGGAGCAGGCGATCGAGGCGCCGGGGCTGTTCCGCAACGTGTGGCTGAACGAGGTGGTCATCAACGAGGTCGAGGTCCGGCCGCTCGGCCTCGACTCGATCGAGTGGGACGATGCCGGAAAGGCGCGGATCTCGTTCGTGGCGATCACCCCGGGCACCTACGAGATGCGCATCCGCGGCACCACCGGCGACACGCAGAAGGCGACGTTCATCATCGAGTGACCGCCCACGAGACCAAAGTGCGATTGCGCGAGGGGCCTGCGACCGATGAAATCGGCGGCAGCCAATAACACAGGAGGGAGACGAGAATGGCCGTAGCAATTCATCCGTCGGTCGACGGGGGCGTAAAGCCCGGCCGGGCCGACATGGCCGGCGGCAAGCTGCACTGCCACTGCGCCAGCGACAAGGTCGAGGTGACGCTGGCGTCGAACACGGCGCACAACCACGTCTGTGGTTGCAGCCTGTGCTGGAAGCCGGCGGGGGCACCGTTTTCGGTGGTCGCAGTCGTTCCGCGCGACAAGGTGTCGGTGACGGCGAACGGCGGCAAGCTGAAGATCGTCGACGAGTTCGAAGGCGATCCAGCGCTATGCCTGCACCGGCTGTGGCGTGCACATGTACGGGCGGATCGAGAACAAGGACCATCCGTTCTACGGGCTCGACTTCGTGCATACCGAGCTGTCCGGCGAGAGCGGCTGGTCGGCGCCGGGGTTTGCCGCGTTCGTGTCGTCGATCATCGAACAGGGCACGCCCCCGTCGAAGATGGACGGCATCCGCGGCCGCCTGAAGGAGCTGACGCTCGAGCCCTATGACTGCCTGTCGCCGCCGCTGATGGACGCGATCGCCACGCACGTGGCGAAGGCCAAGGGCACGTACAAGGAAGCCTGACGGGTCCGGGGCGGCGCGCGGTCGATGCCGCGCCCGCCCGCCTTGCCCGGGCCGACGGGTCCGGGCTGCGCCCGCCCCGCTCCCTCCCCCGGGGCGGGCGCATTGATGTGCGGCCGTTTTGCGCCGATGCAGGGGCTGCGGCGGCCTCGGCCGTTGGAACGCCTCCGGCGGGAGTATTTTCAGCAAGAGGAAGGCAGGGAGGGATCGGCCGCGTCCGGAGGGGCCTTTTGGGCGCCGGCGCGGCACCCGTCACTGTGGCGGCAGCGGGCAGGGAAGGTCGCCTTCCTCGCAGGCGAGATAGCCTTGGAGGGTGGCGGCTCGTTCGCGGGTCAGGGTTTCGCGGCACTCGGTCCAGATCATCGGGTAGATGCTGCCGCCCTCGACGCCCATCGACTGGAAGGTGCATTCGGCATCGCGGAACGCGACCCAGGCGCGTTCCGCGGCCTTGAGCTTGCCGAGGCCGGCGGCGTCGCCGGCCAGCCGGGCGGTGACGGCGCGCCAGGTCTGGTTCAGCGCGGTGTCGGCGGCGTCGAAGTTGCGGCCGGCGCACTGGTTCATCTCGAGCTGGGTGGCGAGGGTGGTGCAGTCCTCCGCCGCCACGGGCCCGGCAAGCGCGAGGACCGCAAGCGCGGGCAGCGCCAAGGCGAACGCGCGGGTCACAGCCCGCGCTCCTTCGCGGCGTCCCAGAGCGCATCCATCTCGGCGAGGTCGGACTGGCTGGGCGTGCGGCCGTCGGCGGCGAGGGCGGCCTCGATGGACTGGAAACGGCGGGTGAACTTGGCGTTGGCGCCGCGCAGCGCCGTCTCCGGGTCGATGCCGAGGTGGCGGCCGAGGTTGGCGAGCACGAACATCAGGTCGCCGTACTCCTCGGCCAGCTTGGCCGGATCGCCGGAATCGCGGGCCTCGACCAGCTCGGCGGTTTCCTCGGTGATCTTCGCCAGCACCTCGCCGGCGTCCGGCCAGTCGAAGCCGACGCGGGCGGCGCGGTTCTGCAGCTTGACCGCCCGGGTCAGCGCGGGCAGGCCGGCGGCGACGCCGGCAAGGACACCCGCCTCCTTCGGCTTGCCCGCGCGTTCCGCGGCCTTGATCGCCTCCCAGGCGACGGTCTGCTGGTCGGGGGTGCGGTCGCGGCTCTCGTCGCCGAAGACGTGCGGGTGGCGGCGGATCATCTTGTCGGCGATGCCGCGGGCCACGTCGGCAAAGTCGAAATGGCCCGCTTCCTCGGCCATGCGGGCGTGGAACACCGCCTGAAACAGCAGGTCGCCGAGTTCGCCGCGCAGCTCGCCCATGTCGCCCTTGTCGATGGCGTCGGCGACCTCGTAGGCCTCCTCGATGGTGTAGGGTGCGATGCTCTGGAAATCCTGCACCACGTCCCACGGGCAGCCACGCTCCGGGTCGCGCAGGCGGGCCATGATGGCGAGGAGGCGGGAGATCTCGGCCTCGGCGGCGGTGTGAGTTTGCATGTCGTCCATGGCCGCGAGACTATCGTTCGCACCGGGCCGGGCCAAGTCACCGCTTGCGGGCGATCAGGCCCTTGGACGGGTCGTAGGCCCAGATCGACGCGCCGAGGAAGGCGGCGGTGCAGCCGACGACGACGGCGAGCGAGATCCAGTTGACCTGAAGGTAGAGGGCGAAGCGGATCAGCTCGACCGCGTGGGTGAACGGGTTGGCGCGGGCGATGTTGGCGAGCAGCGGGCTCGACTCCTGCAGCCGCCAGATTGGATAGAGCGCGGACGACGCGAAGAACATCGGGAAGATCACGAAGTTCATCACGCCGGCGAAGTTCTCGAGCTGGCGGATCGCCGATGAGAGGAACAGGCCGAGCGCGCCCAGCATCATGCCGGAGAGGAGCAGGGCGGGCAGCACGGCGACATAGCCCCAGAGCGGCGGCTCGATGTCCCAGAACCAGGCGATGAGCAGGAAGGCATAGACCTGCAGGATCGAGACGAAGACCCCGGCGAGCAGCTTGGAGGTGAGCAGGAACCAGCGGGGAAACGGCGAGACGAGCAGCGTGCGCATGGCCCCGGTCTCGCGGTCGTAGACCATCGAGAGCGAGGATTGCAGCCCGTTGAAGAGCTGGATCATCGCGACGAGGCCGGGGGTCACGTAGACCTCGTAGAGGACGTAGGTCTGGTAGGGCGGCGTGATCGAGATGCCGAGCACCGCGCGGAAGCCGGCGGCGAAGATGAACAGCCAGACCAGCGGGCGGACGAGCGCGGAGAGGAAGCGCTCGCGCTGGCGCAGGAAGCGCAACGCCTCGCGCCAGACGATGCCGCGGAAGGCGCGGGCGCGGCCACGCGGCCCGAGGTCGGTGAGGCTCATGGCAACGCCTCGCGGTCGAGGCCGGTCATGGCGAGGAAGCTCTCCGCAAGCCCGCCGTCGCCGGGGGTCCGGGCGGCGATCTCGGCGGCGGTGCCGGTGGCGAGCACCCGGCCGCGGTGCAGGATGACGACGCCGTCCTCGGGCTCGATCTCGTCGAAGAGGTGGGTGGCCCAGAGGATGCCGACGCCCTCGCGCCGCGCCAGCTCGCGCACGATGCGGCCGACCTCGCGGCGGGAGGCGACGTCGAGGCCGGCGGTCGCCTCGTCGAGCAGCAGGAGCCGGGGCTGGTGCAGCAGGGCGCGGGCGATCTCGGCCCGGCGCTGCTGGCCGCCGGAAAGCTCGGCGACACGGGTGTGGCTGCGGTCGGAGAGGCCGACGGCGGCCACCGTCTCGCGCGCGCGCTCGCGGGCGGTGCGCCGCGAGAGCCCGTGCAGGGCGGCGTGGTAGGCGAGATTCTGGGCGATGGAGAGATCGGCGTCGAGCGCGCGGCTCTGGAAGACGACGCCCAGCTCGGCGAGCGCCGGCCCGGGGGAGCGGCGCAGGTCGTGGCCGCAGACGGCGATGGTGCCCGAGACGTTGTCGTAAAGTCGGGTGACGAGGGAGAACAGCGTGGTCTTGCCGGCGCCGTTGACGCCGAGCAGCGCGACGAAGCGGCCGGCGGGCACGGTGAGGCTGACGCCATCGAGCGCCTTCAGCCGGCCGAACGCGTGGCTTACCGAGTCGACGTCGAGGGCGTCGGTCATGGCTCCTCCCCGGCCGGGACTATCGGTCGGGGTGGGCGGGATGGCAACCGGACCTCTGTCGCATGGCGCCTCCCGAGCGAAGCCCACGGGTGCGCGCGAGGCACCGGGGCGACGCGTTTCCGATGCCTCAGTCCGCCAGCTCGATCCAGGCGGGCGCGTGATCGCTGGCGTCGTCGCGCCCGCGGACGTCCCGGTCGACGCCGGCGGCGGCGAGGCGGGGCAGCAGCGCCGGGCTGACGAGCAGGTGGTCGAGGCGCATCCCGGCGTCGCGCGGCCAGCGGTTCCGCCGGTCGTCCCAGAAGGTGTAGAGCGTGGCGTCGGGATGGAGCGCGCGGAGCGCGTCGGTCCAGCCATCGGCGAGGATGCGGGCGTAGGCGGCGCGCGGGGCGGGCTGGACCAGCGCGTTGTCGTCGCAGGAGCGGGTCGGGTAGACGTCGCGCGGCTCCGGCACCACGTTCCAGTCGCCGGCGAGAACGGCCGGTACGCCGGCGGCCAGCAGCTCGCGGCCCCGCGCCTGCAGTCGCTCCAGCCAGGCGAGCTTGCAGGCGAACTTCGGCCCCGGCGCCGGGTTGCCGTTCGGCGCGTAGAGCGAGGCGACGAGCACGCCCGCCACCGCCGCCTCGACATAGCGGCTCTGGCCGTCGGAGTCGTCTCCCGGCAGGGCGTCCTGCACGAGGATCGGCTGGGCGCCGCGGGCGAGGATCGCGACGCCATTCCAGCTGCGCTCGCCGCGCCAGACCGCGCCGTACCCGGCGGCGGCCAGCGCATCGGCCGGAAACGCCGCGTCGGTCGCCTTCAGTTCCTGCAGGCAGGCGACATCGGGGCGGGCCTCGGCCAGCCACGCAAGCAGGTTGGGAAGGCGACGGACGACGTTGTTGACGTTGAAGGTGGCGATGGGCATCCGCTCAGGCGAGCGACCCGGCCCAGTCGCGCACCCGGGACGCGGTGCTCGCGAGATGGTCGGCGGCGGTGAGCCCGCTGACCGCCTTGCGCGGGCGCAGGTCGTGGTCGCCGTCTTCGAGCCAGAACACCTCGATCGAGGGCGAGAGCGTGTAGGCGGCCACCTCCTCGCGGGTGCCGAACGGGTCGCGGGTGCCCTGGCAGATCAGCGCCGGCGCCGCGAGGCCGGCGAGATGCGCCGTGCGCAGCGCCTCCGGTTTGCCGGGCGGGTGGAACGGGTAGCCGAGACAGAGCAGACCGACGGTGCGGCCCTCGGCGCGCAGCTCGTCGACCGCCATGCTGGCGACGCGGCCGCCCATGGACTTGCCGCCGATGACGAGAGGCCCGGTTGCGTCGAGCGCGGCCACGACGGCGCGATAGGCCGGGACCAGCGTCTCGGCACGCGGCGGCGGCTTGACGCCCGCGCCGTCGCGGCGCGCGGCCATGTAGGCGAACTCGAAGCGCGCCACGCGCAGCCCGGCGGCGGCGAGCGCGCGCGCCGAGGCGGTCATCGTGGCGGAATCCATCGGCGCTCCGGCGCCATGCGCGAGCAGGACCGTCGCGGGGGCGTCGTCGGGACCATCGAACAGAAACATCTCATACCTACCCAGTCGTTCCGCGCGCCGTCGCGAGAGCCACGTACCGCAGCCCCCGCTCGGCGGCGCGTGCCCACTCGGAGTCGGTGTCGAGGCTCAGATACCGCCGCCACAGGCTGGCGGCGGCGGCGAGGTCCCCGGCATCGAACTCGAGCGCGGCGAGATTGTAGACAGCATCCGCATAGGTTGGGTCGATCACGAGTGCGCGCGTGAGGTGGGCGCGGGCGGCGTCGGCGCGGCCGCGGTCGCGCAGCAGGTTGGCGAGGTTGAACCAGGCCTCGACAAAACCGGGGTCGAGGGTGAGCGCGCGGGCATAGCCGGCCTCGGCCCCGGCGGCCGCGCCGAGGCCGGCGAGGCAGTTGGCGCGGTTGAAGGCCGCGACCGCATCGGTCGGATCGGCGGCGAGGGCACGGGCATAGAGCGCGGCGGCGGTGGCGAGATCGCCGCCCGCTTCCGCCGCCTCGGCCTCGTCGAAGCGCGCGTCGTCGTCCTCGGGCGGCGCGTCGAGGCCGAGCAGGAGCTGGCCGTCCAGCTCGGTGAGGCGACCGGCGTGCTCGGCATAGACGAGGCCGTCGTCGACGCGGAGCGCGGCGGCGGTGAGCGAGGTCGCCGGGCCGATCGCCCGCAGGTCGGGCAGGCGCTCCAGCAGGGCGAAAAGGTCCGCCGCCTCCGGGTCGCGGATCGCCGCGTCGAGCGAACCTTGCCGGCCTTGGTCTCGCCCGGGCGCGGCTTGAGGCGGGCGAGCATCCAGCCGCCGGTGAGCTTGTGGCCCGCGAGGCGGAACTTGAAGGCGCCCGTCGCGAGATCGGCCGCCGGGTCGCCCATCGGCGCCCAGGTGCCGGTGTCCCAGACGATCATCTCGCCGCCGCCGTATTCGCCTTGCGGGATGACGCCCTCGAAGTCGACGTATTCGACCGGGTGGTCCTCGGTCCGGACGGCGAGGCGCTTGTCCTTCGGATCGAGCGACGGCCCCTTCGGCACCGCCCAGCTCTTCAGCACGCCGTCGAGTTCGAGGCGCAGGTCGTAGTGGTCATGGCTGGCGTGGTGCTTGTGGACGACGAAGCGGGTGCCGCCCGCCATGCCGCCGCCCGCCGCGTCGCGTCCGGCCGGCTCGGCGGTGCGGCTGAAATCGCGCTTTCCGCGGTAGTCTCCGAGCGGTTCCGTCGCCATGACCGTAGAGCATAGGCTGCTGCCCCGCGGCGGCAATCGCCACCGGGGAATTGCCCGGGGCGTCCTTGCGGTATAGGCCCGCTGCCCCGCAGTCCGTCGAGCGACGGGGGGACGGCTATTCCGCCAGTTGCAGGTCGAAGGCGGCGGCGAGGAGCTTGCGGGTGTAGTCGGTCTTCGGCGCCTCGAAGATCGCGTGCGCGCCGCCGGCCTCGACCACATCGCCGTTCTGCATCACCATGACCTTGTGCGACAGCGCGCGGACCACGCGCAGGTCGTGGCTGATGAACACGTAGGCGAGGCCGTGCGCCTTCTGCAGGCGGCGCAGCAGCTCGACGATCTGCACCTGCACCGTCATGTCGAGGGCGCTGGTCGGCTCGTCGAGGATGACGAGCTTCGGCGCGAGGATCATCGCGCGGGCGATGGCGATGCGCTGGCGCTGGCCGCCGGAGAACTCGTGCGGGTAGCGGCCGGCGGTCTCCGGGTCGAGCCCGACCTCCGCGAGGATGGCGGCGACGCGGCCCGGCTGGTTGCCGAGCCCGTGGACGGCGAGACCCTCGGCCACGATCTGCTCCACCGACATGCGCGGGCTGAGCGAGCCATAGGGGTCCTGGAACACCATCTGCATGTCGCCGCGCACCGGGCGCAGGTCGCGGCTGCCGAGGCCCTGCAGGTCGCGGCCGAGGAACACGATGCGGCCCTCGGAGTGGATGAGGCGCAGGAGCGCGAGGCCGAGCGTGGTCTTGCCCGAGCCGGATTCGCCGACGACGCCGAGCGTCTCGCCGGCGCGCAGCGTCAGGGTGGCGTCGTTCACCGCCTTGACGTGGCCAACGGTCTTGCGCAGGAAGCCGCGCTTGATCGGGAACCAGACCCTCACATGCTCGGAGCGCAGGATCTCGGCGCCGCCGGCGGGCGCCGGGTCGGGCGTGCCGGTCGGCTCGGCGGCGAGCAGGCTGCGGGTGTAGGGGTGCTTCGGGTTGGCAAAGATCGCGGTCGTCGGCCCGGCCTCGACGATCTGGCCGGCCTTCATCACCGCCACGCGGTCGGCGATGCGCCGGACGATGCCGAGGTTGTGGGTGATGAACAGCATCCCCATGCCCTCGGCACGCTGCACCTCGGCGAGGAGGGCGAGGATCTGCGCCTGGATCGTGACGTCGAGCGCGGTGGTTGGCTCGTCGGCGATCAGCACGTCGGGCGTGTTGGCAAGCGCCATGGCGATCATCACCCGCTGGCGCTGGCCGCCCGAGAGCTGGTGCGGATAGGCGTCGAGGCGGCTTTCCGGGTCGCGGATGCCGACCTGGGTCAGCAGCTCCAGCACGCGGGCGCGCGCCCTGGCGCCGGTCAGGCCCTGGTGCAGCGCGAGGCTCTCGGAGACCTGCCGCACGATGGTGTGCAGCGGGTTGAGCGAGGTCATAGGCTCCTGAAAGATGAAGCTGATGTCGTTGCCGCGAACGGCGCGCAGCTCGCGCGGCGCCGCGGTCAGCATCTCGCGGCCGCGGTACTTCACCGAGCCGGTGACGTCGGCGTTGTCGGCGAGGAGCTTCACGGTGGAGAGCGCGGTGACGGACTTGCCGGAGCCGGACTCGCCGACGAGCGCGAGGGTCTCGCCCGGGTAGAGGTCGAAGCTCACGCCCTTCACCGCCTCGGTGCGCTGGCCGCCCTGCAGGAACGCGACCCGGAGGTCGCTGACCGCGAGCAGCGGCTCGGGCAGGGGAAACTGGCCGGTGTCCTTCATCACGCGGCCCGCTCCTTCAGTTTGGCGGCCCAGGTCGCGCGGTCGAGGCGGAAGCGCATGTTCGGTACGGGCGTGCCGGAGCCGGCGAGGTCGATCTCACGGGTGTCGACATAGGTCGCGCCGAGCCGGCCGGTGGCGGTCTGCGAGCGGATGTTGGTGGGCGCGATGTGGAACCAGACCTCGGGGACATGCGCGAAGGCGTCGCCGAGCATCAGGCGCTTCATCTCGAAGTTGGTCCGCCCGCCCCAGAACGCGCGGTCGAGGAAGGTGAAGCCGATGGCGATGCCGTCCGGCTGCTCCGGCGGCACGTAGAACCGCGAGCAGCCGACGATGCGGCCGCTTGCCCGGTCGATGGCGACGAGGGTGCCGCCGGCCTTGAGCAGGAAGTCGACGTAGGGGTCGAAGACGGCGCGGTTCCAGCGTTCGGTCGCCGGATGCCCGGCCCAGGTCGCGGGGTCGGATGCGGCGGCGTGCAGCGCGTCCCGGTCGGCGGCGGCGAGGGGACGAAGCTCGAGGCTGTCGCTCTGGAGAGAGGGGGCGAAGTCGAAGCTCACCGGAAGGTCTTTCGCGGGTCGAAGGCGTCGCGGACGCCCTCGAAGATGAAGACGAGGAGCGAGAGCATGATGGCGAAGGTGAAGAACGCGGTGAACCCGAGCCACGGGGCGTTCAGCCGGTTCTTGCCCTGCAACGCCAGTTCGCCGAGCGAGGGATAGGAGGGCGGCAGGCCGAGACCGAGGAAGTCGAGCGCGGCGAGGCCGCCGATGGCGCCGGTGATGATGAAGGGCATGAGCGTGAGCGTCGCCACCATGGCGTTGGGCAGTACATGGCGGACGATGATCGTGAGATTGCCGAGGCCGAGGGCGCGGGCGGCGCGGACGTACTCGAAGTTGCGGGCGCGCAGGAACTCGGCGCGGACCACGCCGACGAGGCTCGTCCACGAGAAGAACGCGACGAGCAGCGTCAGGAGCCAGAAGTTCATCGTGAAGATCGCCGAGAGAATGATGATGATGTAGAGGCTCGGCATGTTCGTCCAGATCTCGACGATGCGCTGGAACGTGAGGTCGATCCAGCCGCCGAAGAAGCCCTGGAGCGCGCCGGCGGCGATGCCGATCAGCGACGAGATGACGGCCACCACCAGTGCGAAGAGCACCGAGATGCGAAAGCCGTAGATCACGCGGGCCACGACGTCGCGCGTCTGGTCGTCGGTGCCGAGCCAGTGGGTGCGATCGGGCGGCGAGGGGGCGGTCGTCACCTCGTAGTTGATCGTGTCGTAGGAGAAGGGGATGGGCGGCCAGAGGATCCAGCCCGGGCGCTCGACCTTCACGCCGTTGACGGCGCCGGTCTGCCCGAACTCGGCGAGGACGCCCGCGGGGTCGTCGAGGCAGGCGTCGACGCCGCTGGTGCGGATCAGGCATTGCACCTCGGGGGCGGTGTATTCCGCTTCGGTCTCGAACTCGCCGCCGAAGTCGGCCTCGGAATAGAAGCGCAGGACGGGCATGTAGAAGCCGCCGTCGAAGCGGACGAGGAGCGGCCGGTCGTTCGCCACGAACTCGGCCGCGAGCGTGACGAGAAACAGGACGAGAAAGATCCAGAAGGACCAGAAGGCGCGCTTGTTCGCCCGGAAGTTCGCGAGGCGGCGGCGCTGGAGGGGCGTGAGGGCCATCAGGTTTCGCGGGTCTCGAAGTCGATGCGCGGGTCGACCCAGACATAGGTGAGGTCCGAGAGGAGCCCGACGAGGAGGCCGAGCAGGCCGAAGACGTAGAGCGTGCCGAAGACGACCGGATAGTCGCGTTGCAGCGCGCTTTCGTAGGCGAGGCGGCCGAGGCCGTCGAGCGAGAAGATCGTCTCGATGATGAGGCTGCCGCCGAAGAAGACGGCGATGAAGACCGCGGGAAAGCCGGCGATGACGATGAGCATCGCGTTGCGGAAGACATGGCCGTAGAGTACGCGCGATTCGGTCAGGCCCTTGGCGCGCGCGGTGATGACGTACTGCTTCTTGATTTCGTCGAGGAAGGAATTCTTGGTGAGCAGCGTCATGGTGGCGAAGGCGCCGATGGTCGAGGCGATCACCGGCAGGGTGATGTGCCAGAAGTAGTCGAGGATCTTCGCCCCGAGCGAGAGGTCGGCCCAGTTGTCGGAGGTGAGGCCGCGGAGCGGGAAGATGCGCCAGTAGCTGCCGCCGGCGAAGAGCACGAGCAGCATGATGGCGAAGAGGAACGACGGGATGGCGTAGGCGACGATGATCGCGGCGGAGGTGGCGGTGTCGAAGCGGCTGCCGTCGCGGGTGGCCTTGGCGATGCCGAGGGGGATGGAGATCAGGTAGGCGAGCAGCGTCGACCAGAGGCCGAGCGAGATCGACACGGGCATCTTCTCGATCACCAGGTCGACGACGGAGATCGAGCGAAAGTAGCTCTCGCCGAAGTTGAAGGTCAGGTAGTTGCGGAGCATCAGCAGGAAGCGGGTGAGCGGCGGCTTGTCGAAGCCGAACTGCTTCTCGAGATTGGCGATGAACTCTGGCGGCAGCCCCTGCGCGCCGCGATAGTCGCTGCCGGCCGCCACCTCGCCGCCGCCGCCGGAGATGCGGCCTGTGGCGGAGGTGGCATCGTCGTTCACCTGGGCGATGATCTGCTCGATCGGGCCGCCGGGCATGAACTGCACGAGGGCGAAGTTGACGACCATGATGCCGAGGAGCGTCGGGATCATCAGCAGCAGGCGACGAAGGATGTAGGCGCCCATCAGGCGGGGATCCCGGGATGAGCGGCGGACGCACCCGGCCGTTGCGACGTGCGGCGCGGGCTCACCGGAGTGCGCCCTCGGCCTTGAGATGGTCGGATTTGGCCTGGTCGAACCACCAGTAGGCATCGCCGCGGGCGTACTTCGGCGGCGCATCGGGCATGCCGAAGACGTCCCAGTACGCGACCCAGAAGCTCGGCTTGTGCCAGTTCGAGACCCAGATCTGCTTCTGGCGCAGCACGCGGTCGAGCGCGCGGACGCGTGCTTCCATCTCGTCGCGGGTGGTGGAGGCGATGACCTGCTCGATCAGCGCGTCCACCACCGGGTCGGCGACGCCGGAGAGGTTGAGGGTGCCCGGCGCCGCCGCGCTCTTGGAGCCGAAGAGCGAGCGCAGCTCGATCGACGGGCTGAGCGACATGACGAGGCGGGTCGGGATGATGTCGTAGTCGTAGGTCTTCTGCCGCTCCTGCATCTGCGCCGGGTCGATCTGGTGATAGCTGGCGTCGATGCCGATCTGGCGCAGGTTGGTGACGAACGGCGTCGTCACCCGCTCGAAGGCCGGGTTGTCGTCGATGAACTCGATCGTCAGCGTCTCGCCCTTGTCGTTGACGCGCAGGCCGCCGGGGCCGACCTTCCAGCCGGCGTCGTCGAGCAGCTTCGAGGCGCGGCGGATCGACGCACGGTCGGCGCGGTCGGGCTTCTGCACCGCCGGGGTCCAGGCGGGCTCGGTGAAGACCTCCGGGGGCAGCTGGTCGCGGAACGGCTCGAGGACGGCCAGCTCCTCGCCCTCGGGCAGGCCGGACGCCATCATCGTCGAGTTTTCCCAGAAGCTCGTCGTGCGCTGGTAGAGGCCGTAGAACAGCGCCTGGTTCGTCCATTCGAAGTTGAACATCAGGCCGATCGCCTCGCGCACGCGCGGATCCTGCAGCTTTTCGCGACGCATGTTCATCCAGTAACCCTGCGTCCCGGAGGGGCGGCCGTCGGGGATCTCGACCTTCTTGACCCAGCCCTTTTCCAGAGCCGGGAAATTGTAGGCCGTGGCCCAGAGCGCGGAGAAGTACTCCTCGTGGAACATGTAGTCGCCGACCTTCAGCGCCTCGAAGGCGGCGTTGTTGTCGGCGAAGTACTGGTAGACGATGCAGTCGAAGTTGTTGGCACCGACGTTGACCGGCAGCGCGCTGCCCCAGTAGTCCTTGTTGCGGCAGTAGCGGATCGACTTTCCCGGCTGCACCGCGTCGATGACGTAGGGCCCCGAGCCGATCGGCGGGGTCAGCGTCGAGGCGGAGAAATCCACCGTGTCGTAGTAGTGCTTCGGCAGCACCGGCAGGCCGCCGGCGAGCTGCGGCAGGTCGCGCTTCGGCGCGTCGGCGCGGAAGGTGAACTTCACCCGGTGCGGCCCGAGCGCCTCGACCCCGGTGATGTCCTGCAGCGTGATCTGGTAGACCGGCGCCCCCTTCTCGAGCAGCGCGTGGTAGGTGAAGACCACATCGTCCGCGGTGATCGGCACGCCGTCGGAAAACCTCGCCTCCGGGCGGAGGTTGAAGATCACCCAGGCGCGATCCTCAGGGTATTCGAGGCTGTCCGCGACGAGGCCGTAGCTCGAGTCGGGCTCGTCGTCGGAGCCGGTGAGCAACGTGTCGTAGATCAGGCCGAGGCCCTGCGCCGGCTCGCCCTTGAGGATGAAGTTGTTGAGGCTGTCGAACGTCTGGCTGCCGCCGGTGCCGCGGAAGCTCATGGTGCCGCCCTTCGGCGCGTCGGGGTTCACATAATCGAAATGCGCGAAGCCGGCCGGATACTTCAGGTCGCCGAAGGCCGAGATGCCATGCGCCTTGATGACGGCGCCTTCGGCGGCGGCGCTCGGCGTGGCGGGCGCCGGGTCGTCGGCGCGGGCGGCGGGCCCAAGTCCCAGCAGGGCCGCACCGGCCAGAAATCCCGCGAGGAGCAGCCCGCCGAGGCCGGAGACGGTCGGGGCGGAAAGGCTGGCGCGCGGCCATTCAGTCATCAAGGCGGCTCCGGGGGGTCGGTTCGGGCGCGGCCACTCTACCGCCGTTCGCCGGTCGGTAAAGCGGCGATTTCACGGCCCGGTGCGGGCTGACCGCTTCGTGAGACCGGCGCGTCGACTGGTCGCGGCGAGCGCATGAAACGGAGCCGAAGATGCGCTGGCCCGTCGCGGCGCCGCGACGCGGAGCCGGGCCAGCCGACGCTGCCCGCGTGTTACTGCGCGTGCTGCTCGAGGAAGGCGATGACGTTCGCCCGGTCCTCGGGTTTCGGCAGGCCGGCGAAGGACATCTTGGTGCCGGGAACGAACTTCTTCGGGTTCTCGAGGAAGTGGAACAGGTTCTCCGGCGTCCATTCGCTGCCGTGCGTCTTCATCGCGTCGGAATAGGCGAAGTCGGCGACCGATCCGGTCGCGCGGCCCACGACGCCGTTCAGGTGCGGGCCGACGGCGTTGGTGTTGTCGATCTTGTGGCAGGCGCCGCACTTCTTGAAGATCGCCTCGCCCTTGGCGACATCGGCCGCGGCGACCAGCGCCGCCACGTCGACCTGCGCGGCACCGCCGCCGTCGCCGCCGCCCGTCGCGGCCTCGACAGGGACGACGAACGACGTCGCATCGGTGCCGACGCTGAAGATTGCCCCCGAAGCCGTGTGGATCAGCAGGAAGACCAAGAGACTGCCGCAGATTGCCCCGACGAACTTCGTGATTTCCATCGTGTCCATGGGGTCTCGCTCACCTCGCTCGCGGGCCGGCTGGGGGCCCGTCTGGCCTCGTTGGCGCCGTTCTAGCCGCTTCACGCAACGGTGTGCAAGACGCTTGCGCCGGGCGTGCGGGCGCGCGCAGTATGGTGCAGTGCACAGGGGGAGCGACAACATGGCGGCCGCGCGGAAACCGATCAACCTCGCCCTGCAGGGAGGCGGCTCGCATGGGGCGCTGACCTGGGGGGTGCTCGACCGCCTGATCGAGGACGAGCGACTTGAGATCTGCGCGGTGAGCGGCACCAGCGCGGGGGCAATGAACGCGGTGGTGCTGGCCGACGGGTTTGCCGCCAACGGTCGCGACGGCGCGCGCGCGGCTCTGGCGGCGTTCTGGAAGGCCGTGAGCGACGCGGCGCGGCTTTCGCCGGCGCAACGGAGCTGGGCGGATCGGCTGACCGGGCGCTACAGTCTGGACCGCTCGCCCGGCTACCTCTGGATGGAGGCGATGGGGCGGATGTTCTCGCCCTACGAGCTCAATCCGTTCGACCTCAATCCGCTGCGCGACCTGCTGGCGGCAAAGGTGGATTTCGAGCGGGTGAATGCCTCGCCCATTCAGGTGAACGTCACGGCGACCAACGTCCGCACGGGTCTGCCGCGCGTGTTCACGACGGGCGAGATCGGCGTCGACGCGGTGCTGGCGTCGGCCTGCCTGCCGCAGATGTACAAGGCGGTCGAGATCGCCGGGGAAGCGTACTGGGACGGCGGCTTCTCGGCCAATCCGGCGCTCTATCCGCTGGTGATGAACGAGGAGAGCCCGGACGTCGTGATCGTCCAGATCAACCCTTTCATCCGCCGAACGCTGCCGCGGACGGCGCGGGACATCATCAACCGGATGAACGAGATCAGCTTCAACACCAGCTTGGTGAAGGAGCTGCGCACGCTCGCGCTGGTGAAGCGGACGGGGATGTCGCTGCCGCGGGCGGGGGACGGCCTGTTCCTGCACCTGATCCACGTGAACGACGAGGTGCAGGATCTGGCGGCCTCGAGCAAGCTCAACGCCGAGTGGGCCTATCTGCGCACGCTGTTCGATCGGGGCCGACGCTGGGCCGACGTGTGGCTGCGCGACTGCTTCGAGCAGGTCGGGGTGGCCTCGACGCTCGATCTCGACCGGCTGTTCGAGGAGGCGCCGCGGCCGTCCGGGCTGCCGCCGCAGCTCAGCGACGTCTGACGGCTCGGCGCGCGACGACCGGGGCGAGCGGCAGCGTGACGCAGGGCTCGCCGGTCAGGATCGCATGGGCCCCGTCGCCGAGCAGGCGGGCGAGCGCCGGGCTGTCGGCAGCGAGGCCGCCGGTGTAGGCGCCGAACGCCGGCAGGATCAGGCGGGCGTCGTCGTGCAGAAAGCAGGGACGTGAGACCGCGCGGCCGCCGAGCGCGAGGCGGAGCTTCGGGTGGTAGTGGCCTGAGACTTCGCCCGAATTCTCGCCGGGGGCGACGGTGGCGCAGGCCGCGTGGCGGAAGGTGAGCGGGCCGACGACCGCCTCGGCGAGGCCGCGGCCCGGCAGGCCGGGGGCCTCCGGGTCGTGGTTGCCGGCGATCCAGATCCAGTCGCGTCCCGCCGTCAGCGCCGCGAGACGGTCGCGTTTGGCCAGCGCGTCCACGGCGGCGGTGTCGTCGAAACTGTCGCCGAGGCAGATGACGCGGGCGGGGGCGAGCCTGTCGATCTCCGCGGCCAGCCGGTCGAGCGTGGCGCGGGTCTCGTAGGGCGGCAGCAGGGTGCCGCCGCGGCGGGCGAGCCGCTCCGACTTGCCGAGGTGCAGGTCGGCGACGCAGAGCAGCCGCTCGGCCGGCCAGAACAGCGCACCCGAGGCGAGGGCGAGGAGCGGGGCGCCGGCGAGGACGAGGGGCTGGGCGGACATGGCTCACGGGCTTTGCGGCAAAGCGCGCGTGGGGGCAAGGGAAATCTCGCCCGGGCGGAATGGGTCAACCATCTGAAATATAGGTTAAATTGCGCAGTTATGTCTCGCCGCCACAGGCGCGAGGCCGGCCGCCATCCGTGGCGCGCGTGCCACGATGCCGCGCCGCCGCGGCGGGTCTGCGGCTCCGGCCGGGGGGATCAATCAAATCTTAGCGGCTCGGTGCCAGTGTCGCGACAGTTTTACCCAACATTTCGGGAGTTCTATCCGATGCACTCTGTCGAGAGCATCGCGGCGGAGATCGTGCGCCGCGAAGGGGGGTTCGTGAACGACCCCGATGATCCGGGCGGGGCGACCAAGCATGGCGTCACGCTCGCCACGCTGAAGCGTCTTGGGATTGATGTGGACGGCGACCGCGACGTGGACGTGGCCGACGTAAAGGCGCTGACGCCGGACCGGGCGGCGGCGATCTATGTCGCGCACTACTTCCGCGAGCCGGGGATCGACCGGCTGCCAGAGCCGCTGCAGCCGAGCGTCTTCGACATGCAGGTGAATGCCGGCGCCAATGCGGTGAAGATCCTGCAGCGGCTGATGGCGGCCTTCGGTCTGCCGCTGAAGGACGACGGGGTCGTCGGGCCGGTGACGGCGCGCACCGTCGGCCGGGTGATGGCGAAGGCGCCGGAGCATCTGGTCGACGCCTACGGGATTGCGCGGCGGAACTACTACTACAAGCTCGGCGACGCGCGCCCGGCCAGCCGGAAGTTCGCCCGGACCAAGGCCGGCGGCAAGGGCGGCTGGATCGTGCGGGCGGAGGAGTTCATCTCCGAGAAGTATCACTTCAGCGCCGCGGAGCACGCGGCAAGGGTGGCGGCATGGGCGTGATGACGGCGATTCTCGGGGCCGGTGGTGCGGCCCGGCAGATCGGTGACGCGGTGGGCGGCGTCGCCGAGGTCTTCGTCGGCAACCAGGCCGAGCGCGAGGCGGGGGAGAGCCGCGAGGCGCTGGCTGCCGTCGCCGAGTTCGGCGCGGAGTTCGCCCGTGCCCCGGTCGGCTGGTTCGACGGCTTCGTCGACGGGCTGAACCGGCTGCCGCGGCCGCTGCTCACGCTCGGCACCCTCGGGCTGTTCGTCTACGCCATGGCGGCGCCGAACGGGTTCACCGTGCGGATGCGCGGGCTCGACACCGTGCCCGAGCCGCTCTGGTGGCTGCTCGGGGCGATCGTGTCGTTCTACTTCGGCGCCCGCGAGCTGCACCACCAGCGCAACCGCGCGGTCGGCGTGGCGCAGGCGGTGGTCGAGGCGAAGGCGCTCGCGAAGGGCCGCGTCTCGCCCGTGCCGCTGGCCGCGGTGGCGGGCGTGGATCCCGACCGCAACGCCGCCGTCGAGGACTGGCGCCGCACCCATCGGTGAGGCCGGACGCGGCCGCGCGTCGGGCCGAGGCGGAACGCGAGGGCCGCGGGGAGACGATCCCCGCGGCCCTTTTCTATATCGCGAGGCAGGCCGCCACGGCGCGTTGCCAGCGGGCATAGCGGGCGTGGCGGTCGGTGGCCGTCATCCGCGGCTCGAAGCGGCGCTCGAGCGCCCAGCTGCGCTGGAACTCGGCCGGGCCGGGGGCGACGCCGGCGCCGAGGGCGGCGAGGTAGGCGGCGCCGAGCGCCGTGGTCTCGGTCGAGGCCGGGCGGTCGATGGCGGTGCCGAGGATGTCGGCGAGGAACTGCATCGCCCAGTCGTTCGCCGCCATCCCGCCGTCGACGCGCAGCACCTCGGTGCCGCTCGCGCCCCAGTCCTCGCGCATCGCCTCGAGCAGGTCGCGGGTCTGGTAGCCGACGCTTTCGAGCGCGGCGCGCGCCATCTCCTCCGGGCCGGAATTGCGGGTGAGGCCGAAGACCGCGCCGCGACAGTCGGGGCGCCAGTAGGGGGCGCCGAGGCCGGTGAACGCCGGGACGAGAATCAGCTCTTGCCCCGGGTCTGCGGCCTCGGCCAGTGCCTGCGTGCCGGCGGAGGTCGCGACGATGCCGAGGCGGTCGCGCAGCCATTGCACGACGGCGCCGGCGATGAAGATCGAGCCTTCGAGCGCGTAGGTCGGCACGCCGTCGAGCTGGTAGGCGATGGTGGTGAGCAGCCGGTGGCTCGACGTGACGCGCTCGGCCCCGGTGTTGAGCAGCGCGAAGCAGCCGGTGCCGTAGGTCGATTTCAGCATTCCGGGCGAGAAGCACGCCTGTCCCACCGTCGCGGCCTGCTGGTCGCCGGCGACTCCGCGGATCGGGATCGCGGCGCCGAGGAGGCCCGGGTCGGTGGTGCCGAAGTCGGCGGCGCAGTCGCGCACCTCGGGCAGGAGCGGCAGCGGGATGCCGAGGATGCCGCAGAATCTCGGTGTCCCAGCGGCCGGTGCCGATGTTGTAGAGCAGCGTCCGCGCGGCGTTGGTCGCGTCGGTGGCGTGGACGCGGCCGCCGGTCAGGTTCCAGATCAGCCAGCTGTCGACGGTGCCGAACGCAAGCTCGCCCCGCTCCGCCTGCGCACGGGCATCAGGGGTCGAATCGAGCAGCCACTTGAGCTTGGTGCCGGAGAAGTAGGGGTCGATGAGCAGGCCGGTGCGCTCGGTCAGCATCGGCTCGTGCCCGGCCTCGAGCAGCGTGCGGCAGATGTCGGCCGTGCGGCGGTCCTGCCAGACGATGGCGCGGCCCAGCGGCACCCCGGTCGCGCGGTCCCAGAGCAGCGTCGTCTCGCGCTGGTTGGTGATGCCGATGGCGGCGATGTCCGCGGGCTCGATCCCGGCCCTGGCGATGGCGGCCCGCGTCGTGCGCAGCACCGTCTGCCAGAGGTCGGCGGGGTCGTGCTCGACCCAGCCCGAGGCGGGATAGTGCTGCGGGAATTCCTCCTGCGCCGTAGCGCGCGCCGGGGCGCCCTGCGCGAGGTCGGTGCCAAAGACGATGGCGCGGGTCGAGGTGGTGCCCTGGTCGATGGCGAGGATGTAGGTCATGCGCGTCCCGCGGATGTCGGAGGGAGGCGGCGCGGAGAGCGCCGCCCGTTGGCCTTGGGGGCCGCCCCCGGCGCGTGCCGGGGGCGAACCGTCGTCAGGCCGTTACTGCACGTTCCACGACTTGATGAGCTCGTCGTAGGAGATGACCGAGTAGTTGACCACCGTCATCAGCGGGATGACCGCCGAAAACGCGACGATGACCAGCACCCGGCCGTGCGAGGGCCGGATCAGGCCGGAGATGATGTTGAGCAGCGTGGTCTTGCCACAGCCCGAGGCGCCGAGCAGGGCATAGGCGGCGCCGTCCTGCCACACATGGTCCAGCTCCTTCAGCGCGTACTGCGAGTCGGCGGTCGGCTTCGCGGCGTAGCTGTGGGCGAGGTGGGAGAGGGTGATCTGCGCCATGGGTCAGGCCGCCGTCGCATAGGCCGCCGTCGCATAGGCCGCGGGCGCGGCGAGCCGGCCCTCGGCGTCGAAGAGATAGACATAGGCGGGGTCGATCCACACCGTCAGCCGCTCGCCCGCGGGCAGTGCGTGCACCCCCTTCAGCAGTCCGACGAAGGTCTCCGCGCCGTGGACGAGGTGGAGGAAGGTCTCCGAGCCGGTGATCTCGCTGCCGGTCAGCGTGCAGTCGAAGGCGACCGCATCGCCCCGGCGCGCCGCCACGTCGAGGTGGTTCGCCCGAAACCCGGCGCGATAGCTGCCGTCCGGGATCGCCGCGAGCGGCCCCGAGGCGGCGACGGCCTGTCCGGCGCCGAAGGTGACGGTGGCGCCGCGCTTCACGCAGGGCACGAAGTTCATCGGCGGATCGCTGAACACCCGGGCGGTGATCGCGTCCCGCGGCTGGCGGTAGACGGTCGGGGTGGCGCCGAACTGCGTCACCCGGCCCTCCCACAGCGTCGCCGTGTTGCCGCCGAGCAGCAGCGCCTCTTCCGGCTCGGTGGTGGCATAGACGAAGATCGCGCCGGAAGCCTCGAATATCCGCGGGATTTCCACGCGCAATTCCTCGCGCAGCTTGTAGTCGAGATTTGCCAACGGCTCGTCGAGCAGAACGAGCCCCGCGCCCTTCACCAGCGCCCGGGCCAGCGCGCACCGCTGCTGCTGCCGGCCCGACAGCTCCAGCGGCTTGCGGGTCAGCATCGGCGTCAGCTTCAGCATGTCGGCGGTGGCGCGCACCGAGCGGTCGATGTCGGCCTTCGACGCGCCCGTCAGGCGCAGCGGCGAGGCGATGTTCTCGTAGACCGTCAGCGTCGGGTAGTTGATGAACTGCTGGTAGACCATCGCCACGCGGCGCTGCTGCACGGGCATGCCGGTGACGTCGGCGCCGTCCCAGAGCAGACGCCCCGCCGTCGGCCGGTCGAGGCCCGCCATCAGGCGCATGAGCGACGTCTTTCCCGCCAGCGTCGGCCCGAGCAGCACGTTCATCGTGCCCTTCTCCAGCCGGAGGGTGGTCGGGTGGATGTGCGCCTGGCCGCGCACCAGCCGCGTCACCCCCTCGAGTGCGAGCGCCATCGTCTCCCTTTCACCTGCCGCCGGGATACGGAGCCCCGGGCGGTCGTTGTTCAAGCGGCCGGGTGCATCGCCCCGGCCGTCGTCGCGAGCCCGCGGAGGAACTCGTCGAGTGCCGCCGCCTGCGCCTGGTCGAGCCGGAGGCCGAGCTTGCTCCGCCGCCAGAGGATGTCGTCGGCGCTGCGGGCAAACTCGCGGGCGACGAGCCAGCGCACCTCGGCCTCGGTGAGCGTGCCCCCGAAGTCGTGGCCGAGATCCGCCGCCCCGCCGGCGTCGCCGAGCACCGCCTCGGCCTCGCTGCCATAGGCGCGGATCAGCCGCCCGGCCCAGAACTCGCTCAGGAACGGGTAGCGCCCGCGCAGCCGCGCGGTCAGCGCCGCGACCCCGTTCCAGGGAAAGTCCCCGCCCGGCAGCGGCACCCGCGCTGTCCACGCGCCGGAGGCGGCGGGAAAGCTCGGCGCGAGCTTGGCCAGCGCCCCCTCGGCGAGGCGGCGATAGGTGGTGATCTTGCCGCCGAAGACGTTGAGCAGGGGCGCGGCCCCGGCCTCGGCGTCGAGCGCCAGCACGTAGTCGCGCGTCGCCGCCGTCGCCGAGCTGGCGCCGTCGTTGTAGAGCGGGCGCACGCCGGAATAGGTCCAGACCACATCCTCGGCCGTCACCGGCGTCGCCAGGTAGCGCGAGGCAAAGGCGAGCAGATAGTCGCGCTCCGCCTCGGTGCAGTGCGCCTCGCCGGGAGCCCCCGTGTGGTCCATGTCGGTGGTGCCGATCAGCGTGAAGTCGCGCTCGTAGGGAATGGCGAACACGATCCGCCCGTCGGTCCCCTGGAAGAAGTAGCAGCGATCATGCTCGAAGAGCCGCCGCGTCACCACGTGGCTGCCGCGGACCAGCCGCACGCCGCCGGTGGCGCGGGTGCGCACCACGGTGCGGATCACGTCCTCGACCCACGGGCCGCCGGCATTGACCAGCGCGCGGGCGCGCATCTCGCGGCGGCCGTCGGGGCCGTCGACCACCACCCGCCACAGCCCGCCCGCGCGCTCGGCCGAGACGACGCGGGTGCGGGTGAGGATGCGCGCGCCGCGGGCGGCGGCGTCGCGGGCGTTCAGCACCACGAGGCGCGAGTCGTCGACCCAGCAATCGGAATACTCGTAGGCGCGGCGAAAGCGCGGTTGCAGCGCCCGGCCGGCCGGGTCGGTGGCGAGATCGAGCGTGCGGGTCGCCGGCAGGATCGTCCGCCCGCCGAGCGTGTCGTAGAGGAAGAGCCCGAGGCGGATCAGCCACGCCGGGCGCCGCCCCTTCATCCACGGCAGCACGGTGCCGAGCAGGCGCGCCGTCGGCGTGTCGCTCTCGAAACGCATGTCGGGGGAGTAGGGCAGCACGAAGCGCATCGGCCAGCTGATGTGCGGCATGGCGACGAGCAGCGTCTCGCGCTCATCCAGCGCCTCGCGCACCAGCCGGAACTCGAAGTACTCGAGATAGCGCAGCCCGCCGTGGAACAGCTTGGTCGAGGACGAGGAGGTGGCCTGCGCCAGGTCGCCCTGCTCGGCGAGCACCACCGAGAGCCCGCGCCCGGCCGCGTCCCGTGCGATGCCGCAGCCGTTGATGCCGCCGCCTATCACGAAGAGATCGGTTGTCTCGGCATCCGCGGACATCCGCGCTCCCTTTCGGCCTGATGTCCTGAAACTACGCTCACGCTCGCGTGTCCGTCAACCCTTCAATATGCGATAATGTGCGAAATAGTCTAAATCGCCTAATTACGATCATAAATCGCGCTTTATGATGTTCTCTTGCGCAGCAGGCGCGTGGTTTCGTGTTCTCGTTGACCGCGCATGTTCGATCACGCACTCTGCTGCTGAAACTCGCTCGGAATCGCTTCAATGGCCCTCAGCTTTCGCCAGTCCGAGATCCTCGAGATCGCCCGTGGCGAGGGCCGGGTGTTCGTCGAGGATCTGGCCCAGCGCTTCGACGTGGCGCTTCAGACGATCCGCCGCGACCTGACCGATCTCGCCAACGCCGGGCTGCTCGACCGGGTGCATGGCGGCGCGGTGCCGCGCACGGGCGTGTCGAACTTCGGCTACGAGGAACGGCGCGGCATGAACGAGGCGGCAAAGGCCGCGATCGGACGGGCCTGCGCCGCGGCGATCCCGAACAACTGCTCGATCATCATGAACCTCGGCACTACGACCGAGGCGGTGGCGCGCGAGCTCTTGTTCCACCGCAACATCACGGTGGTGACGAACAACATGAACGTGGCGAACACGCTGCTCGCCAATCCCGGCTGCGACATCATGGTCGCGGGCGGGGCGCTGCGCCGGTCGGACGGCGGGCTGGTGGGCGATCTCACCAGCGAGTTCTTCGGCGAGTTCAAGGTCGACTACGCCATCATGGGCGTCTCGGCCATCGACCCGGACGGCGACCTGATGGACTTCGACCTCGCCGAGGTGCGGGTCTCGCGGGCGATCCTGAAACAGGCGCGGCAGGCGTTCCTCGTCTGCGACCACTCCAAGCTCGGCCGCTCGGCGCCGGCGCTGCTCGGGCCGCTGTCACAGATGGCGGTCTGGTTCACCGATCGCCCGCCGCCGCCGCCGCTCGCGCGCAGCTGCGACGACTGGGGCACCGAGGTGCGCATCGCCGGGGTCTGACGCGGCCCACCGCGCTCTCCGCCGCTGGCGCGGCGAACGGGCCCTCGGCCCGCGCCGTGCTCAGGCCCGCAGCCAGCCGGTCAGGTGATCGCCGAGCCGCAGCGCCAGCTGGGTGATGGTGTAGGTCGGATTGGCGTGGCCGGTGCTGGCAAAGACGCTCGATCCGCCGATGAACAGGTTGGCGAGGTCGTGCACCTTGCAGTCGGCGTCGACCACCCCGGTCTTCGGGTCGGCCGACATCCGGGTGGTGCACATGTGATGCTTGCCGCCCACCTCCTCGTCCGGGAACGGCGGGAAGGCGGGCGGCTCCTGCAGCAGCCAGGGGCGGATCTGGGCGCGTCCGATCTGCTGCTCGGCGAGGTGCGCCGCGAACGACTTGGCCGCCGTGCGCATGGTGTGGATGTCGAGGTCGGTCAGCTGCCAGTCGAGCCGCACCCGGCGCAGGCCGAAGGCGTCGCGCTCGTCGCCGAGCAGCACGCGGCTGTCGCGGTTCTGCTGCTGCTCCTGGGCCATGCGCATCACCGCGGTCTGCGGCGAGGGCGAGGGCAGGCGGGTACGCTGCGTCGCCGTCAGGTCGACCGCCGAGTCGCGCACCCGCTGGCGCAGGTGGATGGCGAATTCCTCGTCCGTCACCTGCCCGGCGAGCGCCGGCAGGTCGGAGGGCTCGATCCAGCCGGGCTCGAGCCGCATCCCGAAGTTCAGGCACGCCTCCCGCAGCATGAACGTCTCGAACGGCGAATAGAACTCGCGCTCCAGCACCAGGGTCTGCAGCACCACGTCGCCGACGACATAGTGCGGATGGTCGCAGAAGCAGCGGCCCACCATATCGGTGCGGTTGCCGATCCCCTCGCGGATCTGGCTGGTGAAGTTGAGCAGCAGCCGCGCGTTCTCGATGCCGCCGCAGCAGAGCGCATAGGCGCGCGCGGCGATGGTGAAGCCCTTGTCGGCCGGGTCGTAGCTGCGGAACACCGCGCCCGACACCCGCGACAGCACGCCGTCGAGCTGCAGGTCGACGAGGTTGGCGTTGAGGATCAGGGTGATGCGGTCCGAGGCGGCGATCTCGTCGCGGTACTTCTCGCCGAAGCGGGTCGGCGGGCTGAAGCGGAACTGGAAGTGCCGGAAGAAGTAGTCGCTTTCCTTGATCGGCAGGTCCGGGGCTTCGGTCGCGGAGGGAATGTCGAGGATGCGGTCGGCCTCGGCGCGGTAGGGATCGAGGTCGAGCTCGGCAATCGGCCAGCCGCTCATCGGATGGAACGGCTTCGGCGAGAAGTCGTAGAGGTCGAGCGCCCGGCACCAGCCGCCCCAGTGGTTCGACGTGCCGCCGAAGTAGCGCAGCCGCGCGGTGTCGAGCTCGAAATAGTCCCGCCCGATGTTCTCGCCCCGATAGACGTCCTGGGACTCCTCGCTGATCTCGAGCCCGCCGGCCTCCATCAGCGCCACGCTCGCGCCGGTGCGGGCGAGCCGTCGCGCCAGCGTGATGCCGGCAGGCCCCGCGCCGATGATGCAGACATCGAAGCTCGGCGCGAGCTGGCTGCGGTCGAGGGTGGCGGCGTCGAGGATCATGTCGGATTTCCAGCATCATGGGCATTCCGCCGGCACGAGCGGCCCCGCGGCGCCAGCGGCCGAGATCTAGGCCAAGTCGCGGGGGGAGCCTAGGGGAATTGCGCCGGGCGGGCGCGGGGGTCGTTTTCCCGCTGGCCTCCGCCCCCGCTCGTCTGGCACTCCGGGACGGATGGTCAGCCGGGGAGAAGGGCCGTGGACATCCGCCAGCTCCGCTATCTGATCGCCCTGGTGCGCGCGGAGCACTTCACCCGGGCGGCCGAGATCTGCCACGTCACGCAGTCGACGCTGTCGGGCCGGATCCGCGCGCTTGAGGAGGAGCTGGGCCTCGCCATCGTCGAGCGGGGCCAGCGGTATCACGGGCTGACGCCGGAGGGGGAGCGGGTCTATCGCTGGGCCCTGAAGATCGTCGAGGACGTCGACGCGCTCACCGCCGACGTGGCGATGCTCGCCGCCGAGCCGCGGGGCCGGATGACCCTCGGGGTCATCCCCTCGGCGCTGCCGCTCAGCGCGGCGCTGACCGGGCGCGTCACCGCGCGCTATCCCGGGGTCGCCTTCGAGATCCGCTCGATGACCTCGCGCCAGGTCCTGCAGGCGGTCGAGGAGTTCCAGATCGACGCCGGGCTCACCTATCTCGGCAACGAGCCGGTGCCGGTGGGGCGCAGCTGGCCACTCTACCGCGAGCACTACCGTCTGTTCGTGCGGGCCGGCCATGCGCTCGCCGGCCGTGAGACGGTGCGCTGGGCCGAGGCGGCGGCGCACCCGCTGGCGGCGCTGACCGAGGACATGCAGAACCGGCGGATCATCGACGCGGCCTTCCGCGAGGCGGGCGCGGCGGTCGAGCCGGTGGTCGAGAGCAATTCCGTCATCGCGCTCTGCGCGCAGGTGCTGACGGGGCGGGTCGCCTGTGTGCTGCCGGGCTCGTTCCGCGGCATCCTCGGGGCCGGGGTCGAGGCGCCGCGGCTGGTGGAGCCGGAGGTGACGCACACCGTCGGGCTGGTGGCGCTGGCGCCCGACCCGGAGCCGGTGCTGCTCGCCGCGCTGCGCGAGGCGGCGGCGGAGCTGACCGGGGCCATCGACGCCGGCGATGACCCGATAGGATCTGGCAATTTGCACGGCGGGGGGTAGAGGACTACATTTCACCCCCAAGCGGCCGATGAGCCGACGGGAGGAGCAAGCATATGGCCGAGCCAGCCAGCCCCGAGGTGGAGCACGCCGTTGCCGTCTGCGCGGCACACGGCAACGCGGCGTCCGAGCTGATCGAGATCTTCCACGACATCCAGGACGAGGCGGGCTGCGTCGCTGAAACGGCATTGCCGGCGATCGCCAAGGCGCTCAACCTCTCCCGCGCCGAGGTGCACGGCGTGATGAGCTTCTACCACGATTTCCGCCGGACACCGGCGGGGCGCGTGCGGGTGCAGGTCTGCCGCGCGGAGTCCTGCCAGTCGCGCGGGGCGTCGGCGCTGATCGAGGCGTTCTGCGCGCGGCACGACCTCGGCCTCGGCGAGACCTCGCGGGACGGGATGCTGACGATCGAGGCGGTCTATTGCCTCGGCAACTGCGCGCTGTCGCCGGCGGCGATGGTGAACGGCCGTCTGGTCGGGCGGGCCGACGTCGCGCGGCTCGACGCGCTGGTGGCGGAGGCGCGGTCGTGAGGATTTTCGTTCCCGCCGATTCCGCGGCGGCCTCCGTCGGGGCCGAGGAAACCGCGGCCGCCGTGGCGAAGGCCATCGCCGCGCGCGGGCTGGAGGCGATGCTGGTGCGCAACGGCTCGCGCGGCCTGTTCTGGCTGGAGCCGCTGGTCGAGGCCGAAACGCCGGCGGGGCGGATCGCGTTCGGGCCGGTCGGGGCCGGGGACGCCGCGTCGGTGGTCGACGCCATCGCCGACGGCGCGGCGCACCCGCTGGCGCTGGGGCTGACCGAGGAGATCCCCTATCTCGCGCGGCAGGAGCGGCTGACCTTCGAGCGCGTCGGCGTGACCGATCCGCTCGACCTCTCCGACTACGAGGCGCACGGCGGCCTCGCCGGCCTGCGCGCGGCGCTGGGGCTGGACGGCGCCGCGATCTGCCAGGCGGTGCTCGACAGCGGCCTGCGCGGACGCGGGGGCGCCGGGTTCCCGGCCGGCATCAAGTGGCAGACGGTGCTGGGGCTCGACGGGCAGAAGTACATCTGCTGCAACGGCGACGAGGGCGACAGCGGCACCTTCGCCGACCGGATGATCTTCGAGGGCGACCCGTTCCTGCTGATCGAGGGCATGGCAATCGCCGGCATCGCGGTGGGCGCGACCGAGGGCTATCTCTACATCCGGTCGGAATACCCGCGCTCCATCGAGATGATGAAGCGCGCGGTCGCGATCATGGAGGAGGCCGGCTGGCTCGGGGCGAGCGTCGGCGGCTCGGGCAAGGCGTTCACGCTCAGGGTCCGCCGCGGCGCGGGCGCCTACATCTGCGGCGAGGAAAGCTCGATGCTGCAGAGTATCGAGGGCAAGCGCGGCACGGTGCGGGCAAAGCCGCCGATCCCGGCCGTCGCCGGCCTGTTCGGGCGGCCGACGGTCATCAACAACGTGCTGACGCTTGCCGCGGTGCCGCTGATCCTCGCGAAGGGCGCGGCGTTCTACCGCGACTACGGCATGGGGCGCTCGACCGGAACGCTGCCGTTCCAGCTCGCGGGCAACATCGCGCGCGGCGGGCTGGTGGAAAAGGCGTTCGGGGTGAGCCTGCGGGAGCTGGTCGAAGACTTCGGCGGCGGCACCGCGTCGGGCCGGCCGTTCCGCACCGCGCAGGTGGGCGGGCCGCTCGGCGCCTACGTCTCGGCGGAGATGCTGGATCTGCCCATGGACTACGAGACCTTCGCCGCGGCGGGCGCGATGGTCGGGCACGGCGGGATCGTCGTCTTCGACGATACCGTCGACATGGGCGCGATGGCGCGCTTCGCCTTCGAGTTCTGCGAGATCGAGAGCTGCGGCAAGTGCACCCCCTGCCGGGTCGGGGCGATCCGCGGCAAGGAGACGGTGGAGAAGATCCTGCGGGGCGAGGACGTGGCGAAGAACGTCGCCCTGGTCGAGGACCTCTGCGAGGTGATGCGCGACGGCTCGCTCTGCGCGATGGGCGGGCTGACGCCGATGCCGGTGCTCTCGGCCTTGCGGCTGTTCCCGGAGGACTTCGACCGGGCGCCGAGGATGGCGGCGGAATGAGCGCGCGCGCTGCCCTCCGGCACCCTGGCGTGCGGGCGGCGCTTGCCGCGGCACTGCTCTTCGGCGTGGCCGCGCCGCTCGCGAAACGTCTTCTCGGCGCCGCCGATCCGGTGATGCTGGCCGGGCTGCTCTACCTCGGCTCGGGCATCGGTCTGTTTCTGTGGCGCCGGATCACTGGTGCTGCGCCGGTCCGGCTGCCGCGGGCGGAACTGCCGTGGCTTGCGGGAGCGATTCTCGCGGGCGGCGTCCTTGGTCCCGTGCTGCTCCTCTCCGGCCTGTCGCATCTCGGCGCGGCCGAGACCTCGTTGCTGCTCAATGCGGAGGGCGTCTTCACCGCCGTCATCGCCTGGATGGTGTTCCGCGAGAACGTCGACCGCCGGATCGCACTCGGGATGCTCGCGATCGTCGCGGGCGCGGCCGTCATCGGCGCAGGCAGCTCCGGCGTTGCACCGGGCGCGCTCGGTCCGTCGCTCCTCGTGCTGGCGGCATGCCTCGCCTGGGGCATCGACAACAACCTGACGCGGCAGGTCTCGCTTTCCGACGCCACATGGATCGCAAGCGCGAAGGGACTGGTGGCAGGTGCCGTCAACCTCGGCCTCGCCCTCGCCATGGGCAGCAGCCTGCCGGGGATCGGGACGGTCGCCGGGGCGCTCCTGCTTGGCTTTCTTGCCTACGGCGTCAGCCTCAGTCTGTTCGTCTGCGCCCTGCGTGACCTCGGTACGGCGCGCACCGGCGCGTACTTCGGGGTGGCGCCGTTCTTTGGGGCCGTGCTCGCCGTGCTGCTTGGCGAGCCTCTCACCGCCGGGCTGCTCGCGGCGGGCGCGCTGATGGCGCTCGGCGTCTGGCTGCATCTGCGCGAGCGTCACGCGCACGAGCACCATCACCCCGACCTGACTCACGCGCACTGGCACATCCACGATGCGCACCACCTTCACGAACACCCGGAGCCGGTCGCTCCGGGCGTGCGCCACTTCCACCGGCACCGCCACGCGGCGATGACTCACAGCCATGCGCATTTCCCCGATGCGCACCATCGCCACGCGCACTGAAAGGACGGCTCGACATGACCATCCATCAGGAAATCCCGCTCGCGCTCCGCAACCTCCGGCTTACCCCGCTCGAGGCGGACATCGACCGCGGCACGCCGGCGCGCGAGGGCGTGCCCGTCACCCTCACCATCGACGGCGTCGAGATCACCGTCCCCGAGGGCACCTCGATCATGCGCGCGGCCTCGCTCGCCGACCGCCAGATCCCGAAGCTCTGCGCCAGCGACAACGTCGAGGCGTGGGGCTCGTGCCGGCTCTGCCTCGTCGAGATCGAGGGGGTGAAGGGCACGCCGTCGTCCTGCACCACGCCGGTGCGCGAGGGGATGCGCGTCACCACCCAGAGCGCGCGGCTGGAAAAGCTGCGCAAGGGCGTGATGGAGCTCTACATCTCCGACCACCCGCTCGACTGCCTGACCTGCCCGACGAACGGCGACTGCGAGCTGCAGGACATGGCCGGCGCCGTCGGCCTGCGCGAGGTGCGCTATGGCATGGACGGCGAGAACCACTTCGACGCCGCCCACAAGGCGCCGATCGACGTGTCGAACCCGTACTTCCACTACGATCCTTCCAAGTGCATCGTCTGCTCGCTCTGCGTGCGGGCCTGCGAGGAGGTGCAGGGCACCTTCGCGCTGACGATCCAGGGCCGCGGCTTCGAGAGCCGGGTGTCGCCCGGGATCCTGTCCGACGACTTCTTCTCGTCCGATTGCGTGTCCTGCGGCGCCTGCGTGCAGGCGTGCCCGACCGCGACGCTGGTCGAGAAGGCGGTGGCCGAGCACGGCACGCCCCGCCGCGAGGTGGTCACGACCTGCGCCTACTGCGGCGTCGGCTGCTCGTTCAAGGCCGAGATGCAGGGCGAAGAGGTCATCCGCATGACGCCGTGGAAGGCCGGCGGCGCCAACGAGGGCCACTCCTGCGTCAAGGGCCGCTTCGCCTTCGGCTACGCCACCCACAAGGACCGGGTGACGACGCCGATGGTCCGCGACCGCATCACCGATCCGTGGCGGCCGGTGGACTGGGACACCGCGATCGGCTTCGCCGCCGAGCGGCTGCTCGCGATCCGGGAGACGCACGGGCGCGGCGCGATCGGCGGCATCACCTCGTCGCGCTGCACCAACGAAGAGGTCTACGTCGTCCAGAAGATGATCCGGGCGGCGTTCGGCTCGAACAACGTCGACACCTGCGCGCGCGTCTGCCACTCCCCGACCGGCTACGGCCTGAAGACCGCCTTCGGCACCTCCGCCGGCACGCAGGATTTCGCCTCGGTCGACAAGGCGGACGTGATCCTCGTGGTCGGCGCCAACCCGACCGATGCCCACCCGGTCTTCGGCAGCCGGATGAAGAAGCGCCTGCGCGCGGGGGCCCGGCTCATCGTCGCCGATCCGCGCCGCATCGACCTGGTGCGCTCGCCGCATATCCGGGCCGAGCACCACCTGCAGCTTCGGCCGGGCACCAACGTGGCGCTGATGAACGCGCTCGCCCATGTCATCGTCACCGAGGGTCTGGTGAACGAGGGCTACGTCGCCGAGCGCTGCGACACGCGGGAGTTCGACCGCTGGCGCGCCTTCGTCGCCGAGCCGCGGAACAGCCCCGAGGCGCGGGCGGAGATGCTGGGCGTGCCGGCGGCGGAGGTTCGCGCCGCGGCCCGGCTCTATGCCACCGGCGGCAACGCCGCGATCTACTACGGCCTCGGCGTCACCGAGCACAGCCAGGGGTCGACCATGGTGATGGCCATGGCGAACCTTGCGATGGCGACCGGCAACATCGGCCACGACGGCGCCGGCATCAGCCCGCTGCGGGGCCAGAACAACGTGCAGGGCTCGTGCGACATGGGCTCGTTCCCGCACGAGTTCACCGGCTATCGCCACGTCTCCGACGCGAACGTGCGGGCGCTCTTCGAGGCGGACTGGGGCGTGACGCTCGAGGCCGAGCCGGGTCTGCGCATCCCGAACATGTTCGCCTCCGCCCTCGATGGCAGCTTCCGCGGCCTCTACGTGCAGGGCGAGGACATCGCCCAGAGCGATCCCAACACCCAGCACGTCCAGGCGGCGCTCCGCGCGCTCGACCTGCTGATCGTGCAGGATTCTGTTCCTGAACGAGACCGCGACCTACGCCCACGTCTTTCTGCCGGGCACGTCGTTCCTCGAAAAGGACGGCACCTTCACCAACGCCGAGCGGCGCATCAACCGCGTCCGCCCGGCGATGCGCGAGGCCCAGGGCATGAGCGAGTGGGAGACGGTGTGCCGGCTCTCCACCGCCATGGGCTATCCGATGAGCTACGGCTCCGCGGCGGAGATCATGGACGAGATCGCCCGCCTCACGCCCACCTTCGCGCTGGTGAGCCACGCGCGGCTCGACGCCGAGGGCTCGCTGCAGTGGCCGGTGAACGCGGCGCACCCGGACGGCTCGCCGATCATGCACGTCGACGGCTTCGTCCGCGGCAAGGGGCGGTTCATGGTGACGGAGTACGTCCCCACGGCCGAGCGCGCCAGCCGCCGCTTCCCGCTGATCCTGACGACGGGCCGCATCCTCAGCCAGTACAACGTCGGCGCCCAGACCCGCCGCACGGAGAACAGCCGCTGGCACCCGGAGGACTCGCTCGAGATCCACCCGTTCGACGCCGAGGAGCGCGGCATCCGCGACGGCGACCTCGTTTCGGTGACGAGCCGCGTCGGGCAGACCGCGCTCCGGGCGATCGTCTCGGAGCGCATGCCGCAAGGGGTGGTCTACACCACGTTCCACCATCCGTTCTCGGGGGCGAACGTCATCACCACGGAATATTCCGACTGGGCGACCAACTGCCCGGAGTTCAAGGTGACGGCGGTGCAGGTGATGCCGACGAACCGCCCCTCGGCCTGGCAGGAGGAGTACGCCGAAGTGGTCCCGGCCGCCCGGCGGATCCACACGACGGCGGCGGAATGATCGAGGCGGGTCGACCGACGTGGTGGCCGGAGGCGACCACGAGTTCCGCCCCGACAAGAAAACGCTCCAGTGGAGCGTTTTCCGGGGCGGGCGGCTTTCGACCAGTCGAAAGCCGCGGGGGGCGGAGATTTCTGCGGCAGGGCGCTATCCGTCCGTGGCTGCCCCGGCGGACGCGCTTGCGCGTCTGCCCCCCGGAGGGGCAGCCGCGGACGGATTTGCCACTCGTCAAATCCGTCTTTCTCCCTCGTAGCAACGCCCTCCCGGCCGAAGCCCTTTCCCACCGGCGGGCCTGAGCCATGGAAATCCGCCGCCTCGACGCCACCCCGCGCCCCGTTTCCCCCACCGCGCGCGGCCGCCTCTGCACCGCTGCCGACGAGCGCCCGATCGACTGGCGCATTGCCGAGGAGACCCCGCTCGCGGTCCTGCTGAACGGCACGGCCTTTGCGGTGATGATGCTCACGCCCGCCGACCTCGAGGACTTCGTCGTTGGTTTCGCGCTGACGGAAGGCATCGTCGCGACCGTCTCCGAAATCGACAGCCTGCGCCTCGCCGAGGCCGGCGAGGGCTTTGTCGCGAATCTCAAGCTCGACCCGGCGAAGGTCGCCGCCGTCGAGGACCGCCGCCGCACCCTTGCCGGACGCGCCGGCTGCGGCCTCTGCGGCGCCCAGACCCTCGAGGCCGTGCTTCGTCCGCCGCGCCGCGTCGCGGGCGCCCGTCCGACGCCGGCGGCGATCCTGCGGGCGCTGGCCAGTCTGCGCGAGGCGCAGGTGATGAAGCCGGTCAACCACTCCACCCACGCCGCCGCCTATTGCGACGCCGACGGCACCATCGCGCTGCTGCGCGAGGACATCGGGCGGCACAACGCGCTCGACAAGGTGGCGGGCGCGCTGGCCCGCGACGGCCGGGACGCCCGGGACGGCTTCCTGCTGCTGTCCAGCCGCGTCTCCGTCGAGATGGTGCAGAAGGCCGCGGCGATCCGTGCGCCCCTTGTCGCCGCCGTCTCGCCGCCGAGCGCGCTGGCGCTGCGCGTGGCGGGACAGGCGGGCCTCGCGGTGGCGGCCCGCGCGGGCGAGGGGGTGGTGATCTTCGACGGGATGGGGGACTGACGTGTCTGACAACGAAATCGTGCGGATGGCGAACGACATCGCCAACTTCTTCGTCGCCTATCCCCACGAGGAAGCCGTGGCGGAAATCGCCCAGCACATCCGCGACTTCTGGGATCCGCGCATGCGCCGCGCCATGTCGGAGCATCTCGCCGCCGGCGGCGAGGGCCTGGAGCCTCTCGCGCGCGCCGGCGCCGAGGCGGCGCTTCGCCCGGCCTGACCGGCGCGCTCCCGGCTTCCGCGCCGGTTGCCTTCGCGCCGGCACAATCTATGCTGCCCCGCAACCGCATCAACCTCCCGGGGGAGCTAGTCCATGCCCGTTTCTGGAAAGATCGCTGTCGTCACCGGCTCGAATTCGGGCATCGGCCTCGGCATCGCCACCGAACTCGCGAAGAACGGCGCGAGCGTCGTGCTGAACTCCTTCACCGACCGCGACGAGGACCACGCGCTGGCGGAGAAGCTGGCCGCCGAGCACGGCGTCAAGGCGATCTACATCAAGGCCGACATGAGCGTCGGCGACGAATGCCGCGCCCTCGTCACCCAGGCCGCGGAAAAGCTCGGCCGGGTCGACATCCTGGTGAACAACGCCGGCATCCAGCACGTCGCGCCGATCCCCGACTTTCCGGTGGCGCAGTGGGACCGGATCATCGCCATCAACCTCACCTCGGCCTTCCACACCACGGCCGCCGCTCTGCCGATCATGCGCAAGGGCGGCTGGGGCCGGGTCGTCAACATCGCCTCGGCCCACGGCCTCACCGCCTCGCCGTTCAAGTCGGCGTATGTCTCGGCCAAGCACGGCATCGTCGGCTTTACCAAGGTCACGGCGCTCGAGACGGCGGAGGAGGCGATCACCGCCAACGCCATCTGCCCGGGCTACGTGCTGACGCCCTTGGTCGAGGCGCAGATCCCCGACACGATGAAGCAGTACAACATGAGCCGCGAGGACGTGATCCGCAACGTCCTGCTCGACCGCCAGCCCTCGAAGCAGTTCGCGACCGTCGAGCAGATCGGCGGGTGCGTCGTCTTCCTCTGCTCGGCGGCGGCGGAGCAGGTGACGGGCACCACGCTGTCGGTCGATGGCGGCTGGACGGCGCTTTGACCACGGTCAACCTCGCGCTTCAGGGCGGCGGCGCACACGGCGCCTTCACCTGGGGCGCGCTCGACCGCCTGCTCGAGGACGACTCGATCGCGATCGACGGCATCACCGCCACCTCGGCCGGGGCGATGAACGCCGCGGCGCTGAAGCGCGGCTGGGTGCTCGGCGGCCGCGAGGGCGCGCGCGAGTGGCTCGAGACGTTCTGGCTGCGCCTCGCCGGCCTCGACGGGCCGCTCGGGGACGCGGTGATCGACTGGCTGCGCACGGTCTCGCCGCCGCCGGCCTTCACCGCGCGGATGCTGGAGCTCAACCCGGCGGTCGCCACCGCCGACGCCATCACCCGGGTGTTCTCGCCCTACCAGTTCAACCCGACGAACTTCCACCCGCTGCGCGGCATCGTCGAGGAGATGCTCGACGGCGACACCGTGCGCTCGCACGACGGGCCGAAGCTCTTCATCAACGCGACCAACGTCCGTGACGGCAAGCCGCGGATCTTCCAGGGGGCCGAGGTGACCGCCGACGCCATCCTCGCCTCCGCCTGCCTGCCGTCGCTCTATCAGGCGATCGAGATCGACGACCCCAGGACCGGCCGCCGGGAAGCGTACTGGGACGGCGGCTATACCGGCAACCCGGCGCTCTATCCGCTGTTCTACCGGACCCGGGCGACGGACATCCTCATCGTCCACATCAATCCGCTCTACCGCGACGACCTGCCGACCACGGCGTCGGAGATCGCCACGCGGATCAACGAGATCAGTTTCAACGCCTCGCTGCTGCGCGAGCTGCGCAACATCGAGTTCGTCAACCGCCTGATCGACCGTGGCGTCATCGCCCCAGAGGCGATGCGGCGCAACCACGTGCATTCGGTCAGCGACGACCGGCTGATGAACATGCTCGGCATCGTCACCAAGATGACGATCAGCCGCACGCTGCTGCTGCAGCTGCGCGATGCCGGCCGGGTGGCGATGTCGACGTTTCTCGACGAGCACCGCGACAAGATCGGCCAGCGGTCCTCGGTGGACCTGAAGGCGGTGGTCAGCTCGGCGGGCTCCCTCGTCTGAGAGGATCCCCGGCGGGGGCATCGCTCGCGGGGCCGCGAGGGGCCTCTCGCCCGCGCCCGCGCGCCGGAGGCGACGGCCCGTTGTCGGGCGCGATGCGGGCCTGCGGTTGCCCGATTGTACGGCCCCGGCGCCGCCGCTATAGATCCGCCCCGGGGGGAGCGTCGCCATGAAGATCATCATCTGCGGCGCCGGGCAGGTCGGTGGCCAGATCGCGCGCCATCTCGCCCGAGAGGAGATCGCCAACCAGGTGACGGTGATCGACAAGGACGCGGGCCTGGTCCGGCGCCTGACCGATGCCTACGACGTCAGCGGCATCGCCGGCTTCGCCTCGCACCCGGACGTGCTCGAGAAGGCCGGCGCACGGGACGCCGACATGATCATCGCCGCCACCCAGTCCGATGAGGTCAACATGGTGGTCTGCCAGGTGGCGAACTCGATCTTCTCGGTGCCCCGCAAGATCGCCCGGCTCCGGGCGCCGGCCTATCTCAATGCGCTCTATTCCGACCTCTACCGGCAGGACCACCTGCCGATCGACGTGGTTATCTCGCCCGAGTACGCCGTCGCCGACGCGGTGATGCAGCGCCTCGCCGCGCCCGCCGCCTTCGATATCGAGGGCTTTCTCGACAACCGGGCGCAGCTCGTCGGCATCACCCTCGACAGCGCCTGCGCCGTGCTGCGCACCCCGCTGCGCCAGCTCTCCGAGCTGTTCTCGACGCTGCGGGCGGTGGTCGTCGGGGTGCGGCGGGGCGAGCGCCTGTTCGTGCCGGAGCCGGGGGACCAGCTCTATGCCGAGGATCAGGTCTACCTCATCACCGCGACCGAGGACATGGCCCGCCTGATGGAGGTGTTCGGCAAGCCGCACCGCGAGGTGCAGCGGGTGCTCATCATCGGCGCCGGCAACATCGGCCTGCACGTCGCCCAGACGCTGGAGGCCGACAGCCGGCGGATCCGCCTGAAGCTCGTGGAGCGCAGCCGCGCGCGCGCGGAGGTGGCGGCCGATGCGCTGCGCCGCACGGTGGTGCTGAACGGCGACGGGCTCGACGTCGACCTGCTCGAAGAGGCGAACATCACCGCGATGGATGCGGTGCTGGCGCTGACCGACGACGACAAGACCAACATCCTCGCCTGCGTCCGGGCCAAGACCGAGGGGGCGAAGCTGGTGGTGGCGCTGGTCAACGACCCGTCGCTCATCAGCCTGATCGCGCCGATGGGGATCGACGCCTACGTCAATCCGCGGTCGACCACGGTATCGTCGATCCTGCGCTACGTCCGACACGGGCGGATCCGGGCGGTCTACTCGATCGGCGACGGCGAGGCCGAGGTGATGGAGGCGCAGGTGCTCGGCACCTCCGCGCTCGCCGGCCGCACGGTGCGCGACAGCGAGATGCCGGAGGCGGCGATCATCGGCCTGATTCGCAAGGGCGACCAGCTGATCGTGCCGCGGGGCGACACCCGGCTCGCCGAGGGCGACGTGCTGACGATCTTTGCCGTGCGCGAGGCGGTCGCCGAGGTGGAGCGGCTGTTCCAGGTCGGTCTCGACTTCTTCTGATGCGGCTGATCCGCCAGTTCCCGGCGCTGGTCGTCCTGGTGCTCGTCGCGGCGGCCGCGATGCTGGCGCCGGCCCTGCATGCGGCCCGGCTGCGCGACTGGGACGTGGCGCGGGCATTTCTCGACCACGCCGTGCTGTTCGCGCTCGTCGCCGCGCTGGTCGGGCTCGCGGCCACGGGGCGACCACCGCCGCGCGTGCCGGCGCGTGCGTTGCTGCTCGCCATCCTGCTCGCCTACCTGATCCTGCCGGCACTGCTCGCCGCGCCGTTCGCGGCGTCGGTGCCGGGGCTCGGGTTCGGCCGGGCGTACTTCGAGATGCTGTCCTGCCTCACCACGACCGGGGCGACGCTGTTCGACCGGCCGGCGAGCCTGGCCGAGCCGCTGCACCTGTGGCGCGCCATCGTCGGCTGGCTCGGCGGCGGCATGGTGCTGGTGCTGGCCTGGGGCATCCTCGAGCCGCTGAACCTCGGCGGGTTCGAGATCGCCGAGGAAAGCGCCCGGCGCGAGCGGCAGCGCAGCGGCACGATCGACGAGGCGCGGGCGCGGATCGTGCGGGTGTTCCGCCTGGTCGCGCCGCTCTACGTCGGCCTGACCGGGCTGCTGGCGCTCATCCTGATCGTTGCGGGCGACCGGCCGTTCGTGGCGGTCTGTCACGCGATGTCGACCCTCTCGACCAGTGGCATCTCGCCGGTCGGCGGGCTGGCGGGAGGGCGATCCGGGATGCCGGGCGAGCTCGCCATCGCGATCTTCCTGCTGCCGGCGGTGTCGCACCGCGTGCTGGGGGCGCTGGCCGGCCGGCCGCTGCCCGGGCGGAGCGATCCCGAGGTGCAGCTCATGCTGATCTCCGTGCTGGCGGTGACGCTGGTGCTGTTCCTGCGCGCCTTCGTCGGCGCGGCGGCGATCGAGCGGTCGGACGATCTGGCCACCGCCGGGCGGGCGATCTGGGGCGGGCTCTTTACCGTATTGTCGTTTCTCACCACCACCGGGTTCGAGAGCCACGACTGGCGCACCCTGCAGCTCTGGTCCGACCTGCCGAGCCCCGGGCCGCTGCTGCTCGCCGTTGCGGTGATCGGCGGCGGGGTCGCCACCACGGCGGGCGGCGTGAAGCTGCTGCGGGTCTATGCGCTCTACCGGCTGGGTCTGCGCGAGATGGACCGGCTGATCCATCCCTCGGGCGTGGGCCGGCGCGGGCGCGGCGACAAGCTCATCTCGCGGCGCGGGGCGCGGATCGCCTTCATCTTCCTGATGCTGTTCCTGATCGCGCTGTCGCTGACCATGATGGCGCTGGCGGCGACCGGCATGAGCTTCAACCAGAGCCTCGCGATCGCCGTCGCCGCCCTCACGACCTGTGGCCAGGCGATACACGTGCTGGACGGCGGCGCGAGCTATGCCGCGCTGCCGGCGCCGGCGCTGGGCGTGCTGTCGCTCGCGATGATCGTCGGCCGCATGGAAACGCTGGTGGTCGTGGCGCTCGTCAGCCTTCTGCGCTGGCGCGGCTGACGGCCTCGGCCGATCCGGCCGGAGTATGGAGCCTGTCGCGGACGACCCGGCCCGCCTGCGCGCCGGGTCAGCCTGCCCATCGTGCGAAGACGTTACAGAATAACAGGGCTTCCGGGCGCGGTCGCGGACTGTGGCGCGCGTATTCTGCAGGTGCGGCCTTTCCGCAACGCCCGGCCACCCTTCCGGATATTTGCGCTCCCCGGGCTGGAATTGCGCCGGTCCGGCCCACATAGTGGGGCGCAACGAGAACAGAGGCGCGTCGAATCGGCGCGTCGCCATACAACTTAAGGCGGAGAAAAAATGGCTGCCGAAAAACAGAACTTGCAGGATGCGTTCCTCAACAACGTCCGGAAGTCCAAGGTTCCGGTCACGATCTTCCTGATGAACGGCGTCAAGCTGCAGGGAGTCATCACCTGGTTCGACAATTTCTGCGTGCTGCTCCGCCGCGACGGCCAGTCGCAGCTCGTCTACAAGCACGCGATCTCGACGGTGATGCCGTCGCAGCCGATCACACTCTACGAGGCCGAAGATCACTGACGATGAGGGGCGGATGCGGGCGCTGGTCCTGCATCCCGTCAGATCCCGGGATGGACACCGCTCGCCGCAGGATGCCCTCGGCGAGGCGGTGAGCCTTGCGCGCGCGCTGGACCTCGATGTGGTGGGCGCCGATGTGGTGCCGCTCGCCAAGGCGCGGGCCGGCATGCTGTTCGGCAAGGGCAAGGTCGAGGAACTGGGTGCGCGGATCGCCGAGCTGGAGGCCGGGCTCGTCATCGTCGACGGGGCGCTGTCGCCGGTGCAGCAGCGCAACCTCGAGAGGGTCTGGAAGGTCAAGCTGCTCGACCGTACCGGCCTGATCCTCGAAATCTTCGGCGACCGCGCGCAGACCCGCGAGGGCGTGCTGCAGGTCGAGCTGGCGCATCTCAGCTATCAGAAGTCGCGGCTGGTGCGGTCGTGGACCCACCTCGAGCGGCAGCGGGGCGGCTTCGGCTTTCTCGGCGGTCCGGGCGAGACCCAGATCGAGGCCGACCGGCGGGCGCTCGACGAGCGGATCCAGCGGATCAAGGAACAACTCAAGCGCGTGGTGCGGACCCGGGGCGAGCATCGCCGCGCGCGGCAGCGGGTGCCCTATCCGGTGGTGGCGCTGGTCGGCTATACCAACGCCGGCAAGTCGACGCTGTTCAACCGGCTGACCGGCTCGGGCGTGCTGGCCAAGGACATGCTGTTCGCCACGCTCGACCCGACGATGCGCGCGATCGCGCTGCCCGACGGTCGCCGGGCGATCCTGTCGGATACCGTCGGGTTCATCTCCGACCTGCCGACGCAGCTGGTCGCGGCGTTTCGCGCGACGCTCGAGGAGGTGCTCGAGGCCGACCTGATCCTGCACGTGCGCGACATCGCCCACCCGGAGACCGAGGTGCAGGCCGAGAGCGTGCGCGCCACGCTGGCCGATCTCGGCGTCGGGGCCGAGGCGCCCGTGGTCGAGGTCTGGAACAAGGTCGACCTGCTGGACCCGGAGAGCGCCGAGACCGCGCGCGCCGTGGCGGCACGCAGCCCGGAGGTGCGGGTGATCTCGGCTCTGACCGGCGAGGGCACGCTCGCACTGATGCGCGCGGTCGCCGACGATCTGGCCGAGCCGACCACCGAGGAGACGGTGCATGTGGTCTACGGCGACGGCCGGCGGCGGGCCTGGCTGTTCGATCACAAGGTGGTTCGGGCGGAGCACGCGACCGACGACGGCTATGACCTCGACGTGCGCTGGACGGACCGCGACCGCAGCCGCTGGCTGGCGCTCGGAGAGAAGGCGTCGGACTGAGGCGCGCGGCGCGAGGTCGAGCGATCTCGTGCAAAGACCGTCTGACAGGGGCTTGAATCCGGTATATTTCCACATCCGTCTGGTCGTCGCTCTGCGGCAGCCCGCCATTTTGGCCGTGATCGCTGGACCCATCCCGGACGAATTTGCCGGATGCCACCGTCTACAATCTCCGGCCGACAGCTTCAGTGCCGCGTTGACAACGTGAGGCCACTGGCAAATATTGAATCAGGGACGTCCGACCAATTGAGCAATATGGCCTCCGAATACAACTTCGGAGGTACTAAGAATTTGGGGGGTATATCGTGGCGGCGATCGACCTTGATGCATTGGATGGAACGGATGGGTTCACCATCGACGGCATCGACAATTGGGACCAGACCGGCTTTGCGGTGGCGGGCGCGGGTGATGTCAACGGCGATGGCCTCGACGACTTCATGGTGGCGGGTTTCGGCGTCGATGCGCGTCGCGGGGCCACGTACGTCATCTTTGGCACGACGGCGGGCTTTGGCGCCAGCTTCGACCTGACGACGCTCGACGGGACGAACGGCTTCGCGCTGCACGGAGAGATCCCCGACAGTTCCAGCGGCGTGTCGGTGGACGGCGTCGGCGACTTCAATGGCGACGGGATCGACGACCTGCTGATCGGGGCCGACACGACGGACGTGCACGGCAAGGACCGGGCGGGGCAGACCTATGTCGTGTTCGGGTCGCGCGATGGGTTCGACGCCAGCCTCTCGCTCGGCGACCTCGACGGCACCGACGGCTTTCGCATGAACGGCATCCGGGTGAAGGATGACGTGGGCTGGACGGTGGCGGGCGCGGGCGATGTCAACGGCGACGGTTTCAACGACATCGTCATGGGTGCGTTCCGCCCCTACGGCTGGACCGGCGAGACCTACGTGGTGTTCGGCACCAGCGCCGGGTTTCCGGCAGAGCTGGAGCTGTCGGATCTCGACGGCGCCAACGGCTTCCGGTTGCGCGGCATCGCGCCGGAGGATCGCAGCGCCTGGTCGGTGGACGGTGCGGGCGACCTCAACGGCGACGGGCTCGACGATCTCGTCATCGGCGCCTCGGAGGCGGACTCGGGCGGGCGGTTCAACGCGGGCGAGACCTACGTCGTCTTTGGCAGCCGTGCGGGCTTCGACGCGGACATGGGCCTCTCGTCGCTCGACGGCACGAACGGCTTCCGCATCCAGGGGGCGGAGGCGCGCGACCAGAGCGGCCGGTCGGTTGCCGGCGCGGGCGACGTCAACGGCGACGGCATCGACGACCTGGTGATCGGTGCGTGGAACGCCGACCCGGACGGCCGCGCGCAGGCCGGCGCCAGCTATGTGGTGTTCGGCAGCAAGGCGGGATTCGCCCCGATCCTGAACCTCGGGGCGCTCGACGGCACGAACGGATTTCGCATCGGCGGGGTCGAGGCCGACGACCGCAGCGGCTGGTCGGTCGACGGCGGCGGCGACTTCAACCGCGACGGGCTCGACGACCTGATCGTCGGCGCGTTCGGCGACACCGCACGCACCGGCGCGGCCTATGTGGTCTTCGGCAGGAGCGGCGGCTTTCCGGCCAGCATCGACCTCGCGGCGCTCGACGACAGCGCGGGGTTCAGCCTCGCGGGCCTCGCGCCCGGCGACGCGACCGGCTTCGGCACCGGCTGGGCGGGGGACATCAACGGTGACGGCTTCGACGACCTGCTGGTCGGGTCGTGGCTGGCGACGACGCGGGGCGAATTGTTTTCCGGCCAGACCTACGTCATCTACGGCCACGGCCTCGACGGCGCCGAGCGGCTGGAGGGCACGGCGGGCGCCGACGTGCTGTCGGGCCTGTCGGGCAACGACACGATCCTCGGCTATGGCGGCAACGACCGGCTGTTCGGCGGTGCCGGCGCCGACGCGCTGGTCGGCGGCGCGGGCGACGACTACCTGTCCGGCGGCACCGGCAACGACCGGCTTCTCGGCGGGTCTGGCAACGACAGCCTGCTCGGGTGGACCGGAGCCGACGTGCTGGCCGGCGGCGACGGGGCGGATACGCTGAAGGGCGGCCTCGACGCGGATACGCTTGGCGGCGGGACGGGCGCCGACCAGCTGATCGGCGAGGCGGGAAGCGACGCGCTCGCGGGCGGCCTCGGCCTCGACGTGCTGTCGGGCGGCCTCGGGCGGGACACGCTGTCGGGCGACGGCGGCAACGACCGGCTGACCGGCGGCGGCGGCGGCGATGTCTTCCAGTTCCGGCCCGGCGCCGGCACGGACACCGTGCTCGACTTCGCCACTGGCGACCGGCTCGACGTCACGGCCTTCGACTTCGGCAGCGGCGCCGAGGTACTGGCGCGCGGCGTGGAGGACGGCAGCGACGTGGTGTTCGCGCTGGGGCAGGGGATGCGGGTGGTGCTGGCCGGCCACGCCCTGACCGACCTGGGGGCAGGGGATTTTCTGGTGTGACGCCCCCCGGTTGGGTCGACCCTGAATCAAACCTTACCGATCGGTTAACATCCACTAGCGGTGGATAAGTCTGTCAACCACAATATCTAGCGCCGAAGCGACATAAATCTGTTGCGACTCGGGCGAGTTTCCCGTCCGTTGGGCTCACGGGTGAGGATGCCACAAGATTCTGGTGTCTTCGCCGATAGGCGCGAGCAGCCGAACGAGCCAGGGAAAAAAGACCATGAAGATCGAACGCCGCTTCACCACCGAGGAAACCTGCGCCTACGGGGCGCTTGCCTTCCGCAGCACCAGCTCGGAAATCCGCAATCCCGACGGCTCGATCGTGTTCCGCCTGGACAACCTCGAGGTGCCGGAAAGCTGGAGCCAGGTGGCGTCCGACGTGCTTGCGCAGAAGTACTTCCGCAAGGCCGGCGTCCCGGCCGCGCTGCGCCGGGTCAAGGAAAAGGGCGTGCCGGAGTTCCTGTGGCGCTCCGTGCCCGACGAGGCGGCGCTCGCGGCCCTGCCGGAGGCGGAGCGCTTCGTCGGCGAGACCACCGCGCGGCAGGTGTTCGACCGGCTCGCCGGGGCGTGGACCTACTGGGGCTGGAAGGGCAGCTACTTCTCGTCCGAGGCCGATGCGCGCGCCTACTACGACGAGATGCGCTTCATGCTGGCGACCCAGATGGGCGCGCCGAACAGCCCGCAGTGGTTCAACACCGGGCTGCACTGGGCCTATGGCATCGACGGCCCGGGGCAGGGGCACTACTACGTCGACTTCCAGTCCGGCGAGCTGACCCGCTCGACCAGCGCCTACGAGCATCCGCAGCCGCACGCCTGCTTCATCCAGTCGGTGCAGGACGACCTCGTGAACGAGGGCGGCATCATGGACCTGTGGACCCGCGAGGCGCGGCTGTTCAAGTACGGCTCGGGCACGGGGACGAACTTCTCCTCGCTGCGCGCCGAGAACGAGCGGCTGGCCGGCGGCGGCAAGTCCTCCGGCCTCATGTCCTTCCTCAAGATCGGCGACCGGGCGGCGGGCGCGATCAAGTCGGGCGGCACCACGCGCCGCGCGGCGAAGATGGTGATCTGCGACATGGATCACCCGGACATCGAGAACTTCATCACCTGGAAGGTGATCGAGGAGCAGAAGGTCGCGGCGCTGGTCGCGGGCTCGAAGATCCATCGCGAGAAGCTCTCGGCGATCCTCGAGGCGATCCGGGCGTGGGACGGTGCCGAGGCGGACGCCTTCGACCCCAAGGCAAATCCCTCGCTCAAGGCCGCGATCCGCGCGGCGAAGAAGAGCCACGTCCCCGAGGCCTATGTGAAGCGCGTGCTGCAGCAGGCCGAGCAGGGCGCGACCGAGGTCGATTTCCGCACCTATGACACCGACTGGGACTCGGAGGCGTATCTGACCGTCTCGGGGCAGAACTCCAACAACTCGGTGCGCGTGACCGACGCCTTCCTGCAGGCGGTGCGCGACGATGCCGACTGGACGCTGACCCGGCGCATCGACGGCAAGCCGGCGAAGACGGTGAAGGCGCGCGACCTGTGGGAGAAGGTCGGGCATGCCGCCTGGGCCTGCGCCGATCCGGGCGTGCAGTTCCACGACACCATCAACGCCTGGCACACCTGCCCGGAGGACGGGGCGATCCGCGCGTCGAACCCGTGCTCGGAGTACATGTTCCTCGACGACACCGCCTGCAACCTCGCGTCGATGAACCTGCTCACGTTCCTGAAGAACGGCAAGTTCGACGCCCGCGCCTATGTCCACGCCACCCGGCTCTGGACCGTGACGCTGGAAATCTCGGTGCTGATGGCGCAGTTCCCGAGCGAGCGGATCGCCGAACTCAGCTACCGCTTCCGCACGCTCGGCCTCGGCTATGCCAACATCGGCGGCCTGCTGATGACCATGGGCCACGGCTATGACTCGGCCGAGGGCCGGGCGCTCTGCGGCGCGCTCTCCGCGATCATGACCGGGGCCTCCTACGCCACGTCGGCCGAGATGGCGGGCGAGCTGGGTGCGTTCCCGGGGTATGCGAAGAACGCCGGCCACATGCTGCGCGTCATCCGCAACCACCGCCGGGCGGCGCAGGGGCTGATGGTCGACTACGAGGGGCTGGCGGTGCCGCCGGTCGCGCTCGACCACGCGAACTGCCCGGACCGCGCGCTCGTCAACCTTGCGCATGCGGTGTGGGATCAGGCGCTGGAGCTGGGCGAGAAGCACGGCTTCCGCAACGCGCAGACGACGGTGATCGCGCCGACCGGCACGATCGGCCTGGTGATGGACTGCGACACCACCGGCATCGAGCCCGATTTCGCGCTGGTGAAGTTCAAGAAGCTCGCGGGCGGCGGCTACTTCAAGATCATCAACCGCGCCGTCCCCGGTGCGCTGGTGAACCTCGGGTACAAGCCGGCGGAGATCGAGGACATCATCGGCTATGCCGTCGGCCGCGGCTCGCTGGAAGGCGCACCGGAGATCAACGCCACGGCGCTGATCGGCCACGGCTTCGGCCGGGCCGAGATCGAGAAGATCGAGGCGGCGCTGCCCACGGCCTTCGATGTCCGCTTCGTCTTCAACCAGTGGACGCTGGGCGAGGAGTTCTGCACCGGCATCCTCGGCATCCCGGCGGAGAAGCTGCGCGATCCGGCGTTCGACCTGCTGCGCCACCTCGGGTTCAGCAAGGCACAGGTCGACGCGGCGAACGCGCACGTCTGCGGCACCATGACGCTGGAAGGCGCGCCGCACCTGCGCCCTGAGGATTATGCCGTCTTCGATTGCGCCAACGCCTGCGGCAAGATCGGCACGCGGTATCTTTCGGTCGAGAGCCACATCCGCATGATGGCCGCGGCGCAGAGCTTCATCTCCGGCGCGATCTCCAAGACCATCAACATGCCGAACGAGGCGACCATCGGCGATTGCCAGGCGGCCTACGAGCTGTCGTGGTCGCTCGGCGTGAAGGCGAATGCGCTCTACCGCGACGGCTCGAAGCTCAGCCAGCCGCTCTCGGCCTCGCTGATCGAGGACGACGAGGATCTGGAGGAGGTGCTGACGGAGGCGCCGGTCGCCGAGCGGGTGACGGTGCTGGCCGAGAAGATCGTCGAGAAGATCATCTACAAGGAGATCGAGAAGGCCAACCGCCAGCGCCTGCCGGAGCGGCGCAAGGGCTACACCCAGAAGGCCATCGTCGGCGGGCACAAGGTGTACCTGCGCACCGGCGAGTATCAGGACGGCTCGCTGGGCGAAATCTTCATCGACATGCACAAGGAGGGCGCGGCCTTCCGGGCGATGATGAACAACTTCGCGATCGCGGTGAGCGTCGGCCTGCAGTACGGTGTTCCGCTTGAGGAATTCGTCGAGGCGTTCACCTTCACCCGCTTCGAGCCGGCGGGGATGGTGCAGGGCAACGACTCGATCAAGAGCGCGACCTCGATCCTCGACTACATCTTCCGCGAACTGGCGGTCAGCTATCTCGACCGCACCGACCTCGCCCACGTCCAGCCGAAGGGCGAGAGCTTCGACACGGTCGGCGGCGGCGAGCGCGAGGGTAACGTCCGCCGGGTCGAGAGCGAGGTGGCGCAGAGCTCCATCGCCGTCATCAAGCAGATCTCGTCCACCGGCTACCTGCGCAAGCGTCTGCCGCAGGAGCTGATGGTGCTGCAGGGCGGCGCCTCGGTGTCGGGCACGCTGGAGCTCGGGCCGCTGTCCGGCCTCGCGGTGCGCGACAGCCTGGAGACGGCCGTGGGGACGGTCGCGCTCGACATGCGCGCCAAGGCGCGGATGCAGGGCTACGAGGGCGATCCGTGCGGCGAATGCGGCAACTTCACGCTGGTGCGGAACGGCACCTGCCTGAAGTGCAACACCTGCGGCGGCACCAGCGGCTGCAGCTGAGGGGGAACGGAACTTGGGGGGCTGCGGCAGAACCGGTCGAGCAGGACCAGACTGACAAAGGCCCGCAGAAGGAAGCGGGAGGGGGCCACTGGCCCCCTCCCGGCGTTTTTGCGTTTGCCCGGACGAGGGGGAGCGCCGGCCTCGGGGAGCCTTTGGGGCTCCCGCTCGGCCGGCGCTACGTGACAGGCCGCCGTTGCGGCCCGTCACTCAGGAGCCGCGCTGTTGCGCGGCGAGTCTTTCCCTCCCCGCCTGTTGGCGGGGCCCCTGCGACTGCCCGATAGGGTTTCTGCCTATATGAATACCTTGGGGTGGCGCGGTCAGGTGGCGATGGCGAGGGTCGCGAGGTCGAGGGCGGTCTCGACGCTCCGGGCGCGGACCGCGGCGCGGCCGAGGGCGCCGAAGTCGCGGCGCTCGGCGCGGGTCGCGTTGCGGGTGGCGACGGCGAACCAGACCAGTCCCTCGGGCTTTGAGTCCGAGGCGCCGGGGCCGGCGACGCCGGTGATCGCCACGGCGATGTCGGCGTCCGAGGCGGCCAGCGCGCCTTCGGCCATGGCGCGGGCCACCGGCTCGGAGACCGCGCCGTGCGCCGCGAGCATCGCCTGCGGCACGCCGAGCATCGCGACCTTGGCGGGGTAGGAGTAGGTCACGAAGCCGCGGTCGAAGACATCGGACGAGCCGGGGATGTCGGTGATGGCCGCCGCGACCAGCCCGCCGGTGCAGCTCTCGGCGGTGGCGACCGTCCAGCCGCGGGCACGGGCGGCGCCGAGCAGCGCCCGGGCGCGGGCCTCGGCGATCATGCCAGCCACCCGTGGGCGATCGCCGCCATCGCCGTGACCGCAAGGGCCGTCAGCACGCCGGCGATCACATCGTCGAGCATCACGCCCGTCGCGCCGTGCCGGCGGTCGGCCCAGCCGACGGGTCCGGGCTTCCAGATATCCAGCAGGCGGAAGATCAGGAAGGCCGAGACCCAGCCCGGCCAGGGAAACAGCGCCGGCGGCGCGTCGTGCAGCCAGAGGCCGAGCGACAGCGGGAAGAGCGCGATCCACATGCCGACCACCTCGTCGATGACGATCCAGGAGGGATCGAACTTGCCAAGGGTATCGGCCTCGCGCCGCGCCGCCCAGAGGCCGGCCGCGAGCGCCGCGAGGGTGGCGAGGCCGAGCAGCGGGAAGCCGCCCGCCCGGTGCAGCAGGTAGCCGAGGCCGAGCGCCGCGAGCGAGCCCCAGGTGCCGGCCGCGACCGGGGCGAAGCCGATTCCGCCGAAGCTGCCGACGATGCGTCGCATGGGATCGCCTTTCAGGATTGCACGAGGGTGGCGGTGGCGAGCGCGGCGATGCCCTCGCCGCGGCCGGTGAAGCCGAGCCGCTCGGACGTGGTCGCCTTGACGCTGATCCGCCCGGGGTCGACGCCGCAGATGCGGGCAAGCTCCGCGCGCATCGCCGCGGCATGCGGGCCGATCTTCGGCGCCTCGCACACCAGCGTGACGTCGGCGTGGGTGAGGACAAAGCCGCGCTCGGCGAGGCGCGCGACCGCGGCGGCGAGGAAGATCTCCGAGGCCGCCCCCTTCCACTGCGGGTCAGACGGCGGGAACCAGCGGCCGATGTCGCCCTCGGCGAGGGCGCCGAGGATCGCGTCGGTCAGCGCGTGCATGCCGACATCGGCGTCGGAGTGGCCGACGAGGCCGCGGTCAAAGGGCAGGCGCACGCCGCAGAGCGTCACGCCGTCGCCGGGGCCGAAGGCGTGCACGTCGAAGCCGTTGCCGGTGCGGATATCCATCGCTGTCCTCGCCAGTCGGTCGGCCCGGGCGAGATCCTCGGGCGTGGTGATCTTGAAATTCGCCTCGCTGCCCGGGACCACGCGGGCGGCGAGGCCGGCGGCGCGGGCGACGGCCACGTCGTCGAGCGCCCCTCCCGGCGTCGTGTCGGTGCGGTGCGCCGCGAGGATCGCCGCGAAGTGGAACCCCTGCGGCGTCTGTGCCCGCCAGAGCCCGTCGCGCGGCACCGGGGCGTCGGCGCCGCCCGCCTCGACCCGCCAGAGCGCGTCGACGACCGGCAGGGCGGGGAAGGCGGCGGGGGCGGTGTCGAGCGCCGCAAGCACCGCGTTTGCCACGGCCGCGGGCAGGAACGGCCGCGCCGCGTCATGGATCAGCACCTTTTCCGGCGCCCGGGGGACCAGCGCCTCGAGCCCGGCGCGGACCGAGGCGGGGCGGTCGGCGCCGCCCGCCACCGGCGCAAGGAGACGCGCGTTGGTCAGTCCGGTCAGCGCCTCGGCATAGCGCCCGGCGTCGTCGGGATGGATCACCACGAGCACCGCGTCGAGGCCCTCGACCGCGAGCAGCGCCTCGACGCTTCTGCGCAGCATGGTTTGGCCTCCGACGGCGAGATACTGCTTCGGAACCGTCCCGCCCAGCCGCTCGCCGCGGCCCGCCGCCACGATCAGCCCTGCCGCCCGCGTGCTCACGTCCGCCCCATCCCTTTACTCCCCGCGGCGCCTTATAGGTCGAAAGCGCGCCCGGCCACAACGCCGGGCCGGTGGCCGCCGATTGCGGCGCAAATGTCGCTTCAATGGGCAAATGCGCGACTTCGGTGTGAAAACCCGGCACGGCGCCTTGCCAGCTTTGATGCACCGCGGTAAACAGGCGGCGGGAACTGCTCAGGGAATGGGCGGGTGGTGTTTCATCCTGCTGCAGGATGGCGCTGTCGCTGCAAATTCCGGCAGACGCAGGTTTTCGGGTGCGGGATGGACGGCGAGAGCGGCATGGAGGCGGGGGCGGCGAGTTTTGAAGCGCTCTGGGGGGCGATCCCGTATCCGGCGCTGGTGGTGAACGGCGGCGACGGCATCGTCACCGCAAATCCCGCCACGGAAAGCTTCGGCGCCACATCGCTGCGGCAGATGGCCGGCCGGCCGCTCGGTCGCTTTCTCGGGCAGGACAGCGCCGTGCTCGACGTCGTGCGCCAGGCGCGACGCAACGGCGTCTCGGTGGCGCAGTACAACGTCATGGTCGGGTGGGCGGATCAGCCTTCGCAGCTGCACAACGTCCACGCCACGCCGCTCAACGAGGACGGCGAGATCCTGATCCTGATGCATCCGCAGGGCATGGCCGACAAGATGGACCGCACGCTCGGGCACCGCTCGGCCGCGCGCTCGGTCACGGGCATGGCGGCGATGCTGGCGCACGAGATCCGCAACCCGCTCGCCGGTATCTCCGGGGCGGCGCAGTTGCTCGAGATGGGGCTCGAGGAGGGCGACCGCGAGCTGACCGGGCTGATCCAGGCCGAGGCGGCGCGCATCGGCAAGCTCGTCGACCGGGTCGAGCAGTTCGGTGACCTGCGCCCGGCGCAGCGGCAGCCGCTCAACATCCACGACGTGCTCGACCGCTCGCGCCGGGCCGCGCAGGCGGGCTTTGCCTCGCACGCGCGGTTCACCGAGGAGTTCGACCCCTCGCTGCCGCCGACCGCCGGCGACCCGGACCAGCTGCTCCAGGTGTTCCAGAACCTGCTGAAGAACGCCGCCGAGGCGGTGCCGCGGGTCGGCGGGGCGATCTCGATCGCGACGGCGTACCAGCCGGGGGTGAAGCTGTCCCGGCCGGGGCACAAGAGCGAGAGCCTGCCCTTGGTCGTGACCATCGGCGACAACGGGCCGGGCATCCCCGAGAACATCATCCGCGACATCTTCGATCCGTTCGTCAGCTCGAAGGTCAACGGCACGGGCCTCGGCCTGTCGCTGGTGTCGAAGTTCGTCGCCGACCACGGCGGCGTGGTGGAATGCGACAGCCGGCCCGGGCGGACGCGCTTTCGCGTGCGCCTGCCGGTCTGGCGCGGCGATGTGGCGGAAGAGCCGAGGGGGTAGCAGGATGGAAGGCACGATCCTCGTCGCGGACGACGACCGCACCATCCGCACGGTTCTGGCGCAGGCGCTGACCCGCGCCGGCTGCCGGGTGCGCGCGACGGGCACCGCGACGACGCTCTGGCGCTGGATCGAGGAGGGCGAGGGCGACGTCGTCGTCACCGACGTGATGATGCCGGACGGCGACGCGCTCGACCTGCTGCCCGCGATCCGGAAGCGCCGGCCGGACCTGCCGGTCATCGTGATGAGCGCGCAGAACACGGTGATGACCGCGATCCGCGCGGCGGAAGTCGGCGCCTACGAGTACCTGCCGAAGCCGTTCGACCTGAAGGAGGTTCTGGGTCAGGTCTCCAAGGCGCTGAACCAGAAGACCCGCCGGGCGCCCGCCCCGGAGGACGAGGCGCCGGGCCGCGAGGACAACCTGCCGCTGATCGGGCGCAGCCCGGCGATGCAGGAGGTCTATCGCATCCTCGCCCGGCTGATGAACACCGATCTCGGCGTGATGATCACCGGCGAGAGCGGCACCGGCAAGGAGCTGGTGGCGCGCGCGCTGCACAACTATGGCCTGCGCAAGGCCGGGCCGTTCGTGGCGATCAACATGGCGGCGATTCCGCGCGACCTGATCGAGAGCGAGCTGTTCGGCCACGAGAAGGGCGCGTTCACCGGCGCCGACCGGGCGATGGCCGGCAAGTTCGACCAGGCCAAGGGCGGCACGCTGTTCCTCGACGAGGTGGGCGACATGCCGCTCGACGCGCAGACCCGCCTCCTGCGCGTGCTGCAGGAGGGCGAGTTCACCCGCGTCGGTGGCCGCGAGCTGCAGACCGCCGACGTGCGGATCATCGCGGCAACGCATCAGGACCTGCGCACGCTCATCAACGAGGGGCGATTCCGCGAAGATTCTGTTCTACCGGCTGAACGTGGTGCCGATCCGCCTGCCGCCGCTGCGCGAGCGGCTGGAGGACGTGCCGGATTTGGCGCGCGCCTTCCTGCGCCGGGCCGAGGGCGAGGGCCTGCCGCGCAAGACCATCTCCAAGGAGGCGCTCGACATCCTGAAGAAGCAGGAATGGTCGGGCAACGTGCGCGAGCTGGAGAACCTGATGCGCCGGCTCTGCGTGCTCTGCCCCGACGAGGTGATCTCGGGCCCGGTGGTGAGCCAGGAGATCTCCGCCCGTCCGAGCAGCGCCGCCACGCCGCAGGCGGCGCAGCCGCAGCGGCTCGCTCACGCGATCGAGGCGCACCTGCGCCGCTACTTCGACCTGCATGGCGACGGCCTGCCGCCCGATGGCCTCTACGACCGGATCCTGAAGGAGATGGAGCTGCCGCTCATCGCGCTGTCGCTGTCGGCGACGCGGGGCAATCAGGTGCGCACGGCGGAGTTGCTGGGCATCAATCGCAACACTCTGCGTAAGAAAATCAAGGATCTCGACATCCGGGTGACGCGCGGCAAGCGGATGATGTAACCCGGTTTCCGGGTGTGTGAGTTTGTGCGTGTGGGATGGGTACGGTGCTTCGTGTTGGAGCCTTTGCCGCAGTGTGTGTTCTTGCGGCCGGGGGTGTCGGATTTGCGGCGGGATGCGATGCGCCGATGCGCGGCGGGCCGGAGTCCTGGCTGCCGGTGACGCCGTTTCCGGCGTACGACCAGCCCGCGCCACATCCGGCGTCCGACTGCCCGTTCTATCAGGCCGCATGGCAGACCTTCCTCTACGTTGCGCAGCCAAGCCCTTCGGGGGAGCCGGCGTTTCTCGGCTATTCCGGCATCGAGGATTCTGTTCGCGCCCAGCGGCTCCCGCGGCGGCGCGCTCGACGTGATGGACCAGAAAGCGATCAATGTAAGCCGGGTGCTCGCGCGCTATCTCTGCCGGTCACGAATAGGCGAGAATCCGAGGATTTCAGTCCGAGAGGCGACATTCGGGTGACACATGGCGCCGAGTTGATGTAAGACGGCCACAGTCGAGCCGGAAAAGCGTCACGGAAGAATGCGCAGTCACGAACTGACCCACGCCGGGCTCCGCCTGGCGCGCTGGCGCAACCGCCACAACCTGCGTCAGGCGACGTTCTGGACGATGGTGGCGCTCGGCCCGCTGCTGGCCATCGCCACGACGGCGGTTCTTTCGGACATGCAGTGGCTCGGCGGCGGCAAGATGCTGCGGCCGGTCCTGCTGGCGGATTTCGTCTACGCCATCCTGGTCGCGACCTTCGTTGCGCAGCGGGTCGGCGAGATGATCGCCGCGCGCCGGCGCAAGTCGGCGGGCTCGAAGCTGCACATGCGGCTGGTGCGGCTCTTCACGCTGATCGCGCTGGTGCCGACGGTGCTGGTCGCGGTCTTTGCCACGGTCACGCTGAACTTCGGCCTCGAGGGCTGGTTCTCCGACCGGGTGCACGACGTGGTGACGAACTCGATGGCCGCCGCCCAGGCGTACGAGGAGGAGCATCGCACCACGCTGCAGGCCGACGCGCAGGAGCTTGCCGGCTTTCTCGACGAGCAGAAGGCGCGCAACCCGCTGCTCGCCGGCGGCCAGCTCCGGGACCTGCTGACCCGCGGCCAGCTGCAGATGCAGCGGGCGCTGCCCAAGGCGTACATCATCGACGGCGACGGCGGCCTGCGTGCCCGGGGCGAGCGGAGCTATCTCTTCTGGTACACGCCGCCGTCGCCCGAGGACATGGCCCGCGCCAAGGACGGCGAGACGGTCATCATCCAGGACTGGGAAAACAACGAGTTCTGGGCGCTGTTGCAGCTCACGGCATTCCCGGACCATTTCCTCTACGTCAGCCGCGAGGTCGACGGGAAGATCCTGTCGCTGCTCGACGAGACGCAGGAGACCGTGCGGCTCTACCAGCAGCTCGAGGCCGACCGCGGCCGGCTGCTCTTCGAGTTCGCGCTCGTCTACCTCGGATTTGCCATGGTGGTGATCCTCGCGGCCATGTGGATGGGCCTGTGGTTCGCCGAGCGGCTGGCGCGGCCGGTCGGGCGGCTCGCCGGTGCCGCCGAGCGGGTCGGGCAGGGCGATCTCGACGTCAAGGTGCGCGAGGAGCGGGGCGACGACGAGATTGCGCTGCTCGGCCGCACCTTCAACGAGATGACCCGCCAGGTGAAGGGCCAGCGCGACGCGCTGATCGCCGCGAACGACGAGACCGAGCGGCGGCGGCGGCTGTTCGACTCCGTGCTCTCGGGCGTCACCGCGGGGGTGATCGGCCTCGACGGCGCCGGCCGCATCGAGGTGATGAACGCGGCCGCGGGCGCCCTGCTCGACCTCGACCCGGAGACGTCCGCCGGGGATCCGTTCGAGGCCACCGTCCCCGAGTTCGCGGAATTGCTGCACCGGCTCGACGCGCGGCGCAACGGCGTGGCGCAGGCCGAGGTGAAGCTCATCCGCGCCGGACAGGAGCGTGACCTCCTGGTGCGCATCGCCGCGCGCCTCGCCGGCGACGGCAGCCTCGAGGGCTATGTCGTGTCCTTCGACGACGTGACCGACCTCGTGGTGGCGCAGCGCATGGCCGCCTGGGGCGACGTGGCGCGGCGCATCGCCCACGAGGTGAAGAACCCGCTCACCCCGATCCAGCTCTCGGCCGAGCGCCTGCGCCGCAAGTTCGGCCCGATGGTGCCGATCGACGAGCGGGCCGGCCTCGAGCAGTATGCCGACGTGATCGTGCGCCAGACCAACGACCTGCGGCGCATCGTCGACGAGTTCTCCAAGTTCGCCCGGATGCCCGCGCCGGAGCGCCGTCCGCTCGACCTCGGCAAGCTGCTGTCCGAGGCGGTGCTGCTGCAAGAGGCCGCGCGGCCGGACGTGACCTATCGCCTCGCCCTGCCGGAGCCGGCGGTGCTTGCCCATCTCGACGGCACGATGATGAACCAGGCGTTCACCAACCTGCTGAAGAACGCCGCCGAGGCGATCGACGAGCGGCTGGCCGCGACCCCCGGCGGGGCCGCCGGCGAGATCCGGGTGTCGCTGATGGCCGAGGCGGGGCAGCTGCGCATCGACATCCAGGACAACGGCATCGGCCTGCCCGAACAGCCCGCCCGGCTGTTCGAGCCCTACGTCACCCACCGGGCCAAGGGCACCGGGCTGGGGCTGCCGATCGTGAAGAAGATCGTCGAGGAGCACGACGGCACGCTCGACCTCGTGCCCGCGCCCCCGTTCGAGGACGGCGCGCCGCCCGGGGCCTGGGCGCGCATGGTGCTGCCCCGGGCCGCGGCGGAACACGCCCGCGAGAGTGAAGAGAGAACCAGAATTACCGAGAAGTTGAGGGAGAGCCTGTGATGAGCGACATCCTGGTGGTCGACGACGAGGCCGACATCCGCACCCTGATCGGCGACATCCTGACCGACGAGGGCCACGGCGTGCGCCTCGCCTGGGACAGCGAGACGGCGCTGAACGAGATCAACCGCGCCGCGCCGGACCTGATCGTGCTCGACATCTGGCTGAAGGACAGCCGGCTCGACGGCATCGACATCCTGAAGAAGGTGAAGCGCGACAACCCGGCGATCCCGGTGGTCATCATCTCCGGCCACGGCAACATCGAGATCGCCGTCGCCGCCATCAAGCAGGGCGCCTACGACTTCATCGAGAAGCCGTTCAACATCGACCAGCTGATGGTGGTGATCGGCCGCGCGCTCGAGACCTCGCGCCTGCGCCGCGAGAACGCCGCGCTCAAGGTCAAGGACAACGGCACCAGCGTGATGCTGGGCGGAAGCCCGATCTTCCGCCACCTGAAGGGCCAGCTCGACAAGGTAGCCCGCACCAACAGCCGCATCATGCTGTCGGGGCCCGCCGGCTCCGGCAAGGAGGTGGCGGCGCGCTACATCCACCGCAATTCCGAGCGGGCCAAGGGGCCGTTCGTCACGGTGAACTCCGCCACCATCGGCGCCGACCAGATGGAGGAGGTGCTGTTCGGCCGCGAGAGCGCCGACCGCGGCGTCGAGCCCGGCCTCTTCGAGCGGGCCCACACCGGCGTCCTGTTCTTCGACGAGGTCGCCGACATGCCGCTCGGCACCCAGTCGAAGATCCTGCGGGTGCTGGTCGACCAGAGCTTTCAGCGGGTCGGCGGCGCCAACATGGTGCGCGTCGACGTGCGCGTCATCTCCGCCACCACCCGCGACCTCGCCCGCGAGGTGCAGGCCGGCCGGTTCCGCACCGAGCTCTACCACCGCCTGAACGTGGTGCCCGTCACCGTCCCGGGCCTCGAGGCGCGCCGCGAGGACATCCCCGAACTGGCCGCCCGCTTCCTCGAGGACCTGAGCAGCGCCCAGGGCCTGCCGAAGCGCGGCCTGACCCCCGAGGCAGAGGCCCAGCTCCAGACGATGCGCTGGCCCGGCAACGTCCGGCAGCTCCGCAACACGCTGGAACGGGCCCTGATCCTCGGGCCCGATCAGGGCGAGATCGAACCCGAAGAGCTGGTGCTCGACTCCGCTCCGAACGGTGCCACCGCGGGCGGCATGCTCGGCGCCGCCTTTGCCGGCCTGGCGCTGCGCGAGGCGCGCGAGATGTTCGAGCGGGAGTACCTGGTGGCGCAGATCAACCGCTTCGGCGGCAACATCTCCCGCACCGCGAATTTCGTCGGCATGGAGCGCTCGGCGCTGCATCGCAAGCTGAAGTCGCTGAACGTCATCACCGCCGGCCGCAACGACCGCACCGAGGAGGCGGAGGCCCACGCCTGAGGGCGGGCTTCGGGTCGCATCGGCGGGGCCTGACACCGCCCGCGCGCGGCTCCCCGCGCGGGCAGCCCTGCGACACGCCGCCGCTGGCCATTGCCTCGGTGACGGGCGGGGCGCATACTCCATGGCCGAGCCGGCTGCATTTCAGCCGGCCGAAATGCCGATCTCCAGATTTGTCCGGGGCGAGCGCGCGCACGTGCGGCCTTGCCTCCTTGGGAGCATCCGCCATGACCAAGGCCGACGAAAGCCTATCCGGGCGCGCCGACGCGTGCTGCTGCTCGGTCGACATCCACATCGAGGCGAAAGGAGACGTCAACGTCTACGCCTGCACCCCTGCGGGCAAGGGCGATGGCGGCAGTCCCGCGCCCGAATGCCCGCCGCGATCGTGCGACCCGATCGCGCCCGGCCAGTGCCTGCCGCTGACGCTCGGCGCCAAGCCAAAGCAGTCGGCGCGCACGAAGCGCGATGCGATCCTCGCGTCGAGCAAGGTGCCCTCGGCGCTCGCCGCCGGCTTCTTCCGCCACGCCCGGCGCTACCTCGCCGGCGAAACGCCCGGCAACCCGTTCGAGGCGGAGGCGTTCGCGCTGTTTCGGGCGATGCCCGAGGACATGCGCGGCCTGCTCCGCTGCGCTGATGCCTCGATCCGGGCCCTGCCCACCGCCGACCGCAACCGGCTGCTCGACCCGGGCATCCTCGCGGGCAGCGGCCCTCTCGACGCTCTGACGCTCGCCACCGCGCTCGGCGTCGAGATCGGCCGCCGGGGAAGGGACGCACAGTTCGACGATCCCGACGCGGTGGAGCGTCCCGGGCAGAACCGCTTCTTCGACGTGCCGCCCGGCGAGGAGAATTTCGACGTCCAGCTCCGCATCTGCAGCGTCAACGACCTGCGGACCGTCAATTTCATCCCGCCGCTGACCCCGGGAGACTACCTGCCGACCGAGTTCCAGCAGGCCTGCACGCTGGTCGTCGTCAACGGTGTGACGCAGGCCTCCTGCCAGACCCAGTCCGGCAACTGTCCGGGCCAGTCGCTCGCGGACGGCGCGTGCCTGCGTGTGCCGGACGTGGAGGCGGGCGGGTCGGTGGTGCTGAAGGGCGTGAACTTCATCAGCACCGATGCCAAGGTGCGACTCGAAGCGCGGCCGCCGCTCACTCTGGTGCGCGAGGTCGACGCCTTCGTCTACGGCGATCTCGACACGCCGCTGTCCGAGGTGATCGACGGTCAGGTCGTAACGATCCGCGACTGCCGGGTGCATGACCAGATCACCTTCAAGGTGCCTGATGACCTGCCTGCGGGCGTCTATGGCATCCAGGTGGTCGAGCCGAACGTCTCGGGCTTCCCGAACCTCGGCGATCCGCTGGTGTCGAACCAGGAGTTCATCGCCGTCGTGCCGCCGGCCGGCGCGCTCTACACCATCGCAAGCGAGAAACTCGTGGCCCGCGAGGAGACCTCGCCCGCTTTCTTCGGGTCTGACGAGGTGCGCGTGCGGGTGCGGGCCTATCCGGTGACGCTCTCGGACACCGGGCTCGTCCTCGGCGACGAGCAGGCCTTCGAACTCGCCGGAGTTCGACGATCTCGATTCCGGCGAGATGCGGGCGATGGACGCGGTTCTCTTTGCCAACAGCGCGCCGATCGACGGCGTCGTGCTGTCGGTGATGGGCTTCGAGATCGACAGCGAAGCCGCCTACCGCGACCAGATCAACAGCTTCAGCGATGCCTTCTGGCACTACCTGAAGATCGCCGCGACCGCCGTCTTTGCCGCCGGCGCGGCCGGGGCGCTGGCGCTCGGGCTGAAGGATCTGCTGCTCCTCGCGCTCGCGCATCCGATCCTGCTCGCGATCGCCGCGGCGCTGGTGCTGGCCGTGGTGATCTTCGTCGCGGCGTGGGCACCGGCCGATCCGATCATCGTCGATGCGATCGGCCTGACCCGGCCGGATTCTGGCGGCCCTGACCAACGTCAACCTGCCGCTGCCGGCGGCCACCACGGCGCGCACGCAGGCGGACATCCAGGTGAACATCTCGCCGGTCGAGAAGCTGCCGAACCAGTACCACGAGCTGCGCGAGTACGTCAGTTCCGAGGAGGACAGCCGCTACGAGATCCTCCTGCGCTACAACCGCGTCGCCTGAGAACCGGGGCCGGCGTCGAGGCGCCGGCCCGCGGGGCGCGTCCGTCACACGCCCTGCCAGCTCTCCACCACCTTCCACGCCTCCGCCGCGGTCGCGACGTGCGTCACCAGCCCGAGGTCGGCCGGCGCCACCGTGCCGGCCTCGACCAGCGCCTGCCAGTCGATGACCTTGTGCCAGAAGTCATCGCCGAACAGCAGGATCGGCAGCCGCTTCATCCGGCCGGTCTGCACCAGCGTCACCACCTCGAACAGCTCGTCGAGCGTGCCGAAGCCGCCGGGAAACGCCGCGATCGCCCGCGCCCGCATCAGGAAGTGCATCTTCCGTATGGCGAAGTAGTGGAAGTTGAACGACAGGTCCGGCGTGCCGTAGAGGTTCGGGCTCTGCTCGTGCGGCAGCACGATGTTGAGGCTGACCGAGACGCCGCCCTCGTCGTGGGCGCCGCGGCTGCCCGCCTCCATGATGCCCGGGCCGCCGCCGGTGCAGACCACATAGTCCCGATTGTCCGTCGACAGCGCCTTGCGGGTGCAGAGCCGGGCGAACTCCCGCGCCTCGTCGTACCACCGCGACAGCCCGCTCGCCGGCCGTGCCGGCCCCGGGGCGGCTGGATCGGGGATGCGGGCGCTGCCGAACATCACCACCGTCGAGGTGATGCCGCGCTCGGCCAGCGCCATCTCGGGCTTCAGCAGCTCGAGTTGCAGCCGGACCGGGCGCAGCGCCTCGCGGGTCAGGAAATCGCCGTCGTTCCAGGCCAGACGATAGCTCGGCGACAGGGTCTGCGGCGTGTCCGGCGTCCGGTCCCAGCGGGCGAGGTCTTCGCGCGCGTCGGGAAAGCGGCGTGGCGGCTCGCTCGGTTGGCTCATGTCCATCCTCCTCTCGGCGCATTGCCTCGGGTCCGGCGCCCGTCTATAGCGTCGGTCGGACCCCCGCCAGACTGAACTCGATCCGTCTGAACACCGCCTGAACGCCTCCCGGAGTGCTCGACCCATGACGACCCTCGCGCCTGCCGCCCTGGATCACGCCAGCCTCGAACGCGCCGTCGAAGCCGCCTGGGAGGCCCGCGACGGCATCACGCCCGCGACCGGCGGCGAGGTGCGTGCGGCGATCGAGACCACGCTCGAGGCGCTGGACAAAGGCGCGCTCCGCGTCGCGGAGCGCCAGCCGGATGGCCTCTGGAAGGTCAACCAGTGGGCGAAGAAGGCCGTGCTCCTCGGCTTCCGCCTGCGGGACATGGCGGCGCAGTCCGGCGGCCCGCAGGGCGGCGGCTGGTGGGACAAGGTCGATTCCAAGTTCAAGGGTTGGTCCGAGCACGACTGGCGCGCCGCGGGTTTCCGCGCCGTGCCGACCTGCGTCGTCCGCCGCTCGGCCTTCATCGCGCCGGGCGCGGTGCTGATGCCCTCGTTCGTCAACCTCGGCGCCTACGTCGGCGAGGGGACGATGGTCGACACCTGGGCCACCGTCGGCTCGTGCGCCCAGATCGGTCGCAACGTCCACCTGTCGGGCGGCGTCGGCATCGGCGGCGTGCTCGAGCCGCTGCAGGCCGGGCCGACGATCATCGAGGACAACTGCTTCATCGGTGCCCGCTCCGAGGTGGTCGAGGGCTGCATCGTGCGCGAGGGCTCGGTCCTCGGCATGGGCGTCTTCATCGGCCAGTCGACCAAGATCGTCGACCGGGCGACCGGCGACATCTTCTATGGCGAGGTGCCGCCCTATTCCGTCGTCGTGGCGGGCAGCCTGCCGGGCAAGCCGTTCCCGGACGGCCAGCCTGGCCCGAGCCTTTACTGTGCGGTCATCGTCAAGCGGGTGGACGAGCGCACGCGATCGAAGACCAGCATCAATGAACTGCTCCGCGACTGACGCGTCCCGCGAGACCGAGGTCTTCACCCTGCTCGTCGTGGTCGGCCGATGGCCGAACGACGAGTTGCCGGCGGACGCCACCGGGGCGGAGCTGCTGTGCTACGCCACCGGCTGCGACGAGGCTGAGGCGGTTCGCGAGACGGTGAACGTGCTCCGCGCCGCCGAACTTCGCCCGCTCGACGTCACCGGCTACGGCTCGCTGGCCGAGCGCGAGGCCGACGGCGAGGTCGGCGAGGAGGAGCGCGGCCTGATCGAGCGATGCCGGCGGGAGAACGCGGTCATCGTCGCCGAGCTGACGCCGACCTACGGCGACGGGTCGCCACAGTAGGCCCGCGGTCTCCGGGGGCGGTTCCGATGTCATCCCGCCGCGGCCCGTGCTAGGACCGTCGCCGCCGCGGGGCCAGAGGAAGAGAGATAACAAGTTGAAAGCGTTGTCTGAACAGGTGGAGCGCGGCGGAAAATGACCTATTGCGTCGGAGTCCTGCTCGAGTCCGGGATCGTCATGCTCTCGGACACGCGCACCAATGCCGGGTTCGACAACATCGCCTGCTATCGCAAGATGTTCGTGTTCGAGGCATCGGGCGAGCGGGTGATCGCGATCATGACCGCGGGCAACCTGTCGGTCACGCAGACGGTGATTGCCAAGCTGCGCCAGTCGATCGCCCGGGACGACCCTGAGAACTCGATCATGCGCGCCCCCTCGATGCTCGACGTGGCCGAGATCGTCGGGCGCACGCTGAACGACGTCCATGTCGAGGTGAACGAGCGCATGGAGCGGACGAAGTATTCCGCCGGTGCGTCGATGCTGGTCGCGGGCCAGCGGCTCGGCGGCCAGCTGCGGCTGTTCCTGATCTATCAGGAGGGCAACTTCATCGAGGCGACCGACGACACGCCCTATCTGCAGATCGGCGAGCACAAGTATGGCAAGCCGATCCTCGATCGGGTGGTGACGCCCGAGACCTCGATCGAGGACGGGCGCAAGGCGGTGCTGATCTCGATGGACTCGACGCTGCGCTCCAACCTGTCGGTCGGGATGCCGCTCGACCTGCTCACCATCCGGCGGGGCGAATACCGCATCTCGACCCGCGAGCGGGTCGAGGCCGGCGACCCGACGTTCAACGCCATGTCGCAGGCGTGGAGCAAGGCCCTCCGCGACGGCTTCCAGGCGCTGCCGGGGTAGGGCGCCCCGCCCCCGCCAGAGGCGTCCCGCCGGTTGCACGGTCCGGGAGCCTCCGGCGGGAGTATTTTCGGCAAGGGCGCGTCAGAAGCTCCAGATCAGCGGCACCAGCCAGACGGCGGCGACGAAGTAGAGCAGCATCATCGGCAGGCCGAGCTTCCAGTAGTCGCCGAAGCGATAGCCGCCGGGCTCCATCACCATCAGGTTGGTGGGCGTCGCCACCGGCGTCAGGAACGACGCGGCGGCCGCGACCGCCACCGCCATCAGCACCGGCTGCGGCGAGACGCCCATGTCCTGCGCCGCGACCACCGAGATCGGGATGATGATGAGCGCGGTCGCGGTGTTCGAGATCACCTGACCGAGGATGCCGGTCAGTAGGAAGAGCCCGGCGACGAGCGCCCGCGGCCCGAAGCCGCCGACCGTCGAGATCAGGCCGTCCGCCAGCAGATTGGCGGCGCCTGTCGCGGTGATCGCCGTCGAGAGCGGCATCATCGCGCCGACGAGGATCACCGTCGTCCAGTTGATCGCCCGATAGAGCTCCTGCACCGACAGGACGCCGAGCAGCAGGATCGCGCCCGCCGCCAGCAGGCCGGCCGCCGCCGCCGGGACGGCGCCCGTCGCGAGCAGCACCACCATGGCGGCGATCACCCCGATGGCTGCCCGCGCGCCCGGGCCCATCGGCAGCGCCTGCCGGCGCACGAGGTCCGGCGAATTCACCACCAGCACCTCGGGCGGCGACAGATGCTTGTCGAGCGCGTCCCACGTGCCTTGCAGCAGCATGGTGTCGCCGGCAGCGATCGGCCGGTTGCCGGTGAGGTCGAGCCCCTGCCGGCTCACGGCCAGCACCACGAGGTCGCCGCTCGGCGTCACCATCCCGGGAAACATCCGCTGGCCGATCAGCGCGGAGCGCGGCGGCACGATCACCTCCGCAAGGCCCGAGCCACGGTTGAACAGCGTCGCGGCGAGGCCGCCCTCCGGCTCGTCACGCAGGCTGAGGCCCGCATCGGCGCAGAGCCGGGCGATCTCCTCGGCCGGTCCCTGGACCAGCAGCACGTCGTCGGGCTCGATGACGCGCAGCCGCAGCGCGCCGCTGTCGCCCGCCGCGCGCACCGTCCGCAGGGTCAGTCCCGGATAATCGGCCAGCGCCAGCTCGCTCCGCAGCAGGCCGACCAGCGACGATTCGGGGCGCACCCGCAGCAGGTGAACATCGTTGTTCAGGCCGAACTGCTCGACCAGAGTCCGCGCGTGCCCGCTCAGGTCCGGCGGCAGCGCCTTGGCCTCCCGCACCGGCAGCAGCCGCTCGCCGAGCAACACGGCAATGGCGATGCCGCCAAGCACCAGCGGGATCCCGACCAACGCGAACTCGAAGTAGCCGAATCCGCGCTGGCCCGCCTCCTGCGACGCCTCGAGCACCAGCACGTTGACCGGCGTGCCGGTCAACGCCAGCAGCGAGCCTGAATGCGCGCCGAACACCAGCGGCATCAGCAGCTGCGACGGCGGCCGGCGCAGCCGCACGGCCATCACCACGATCACCGGCAGCAGCGAGGCCACGGCGCCGTTGACGCTGATGAGCGCCGAGAGCACGCCGACGATCAGCATCATCAGCGCGATCAGCCGCGTGCGACTGTCGCCCGCGCCCGTCATCAGCACCTGGCCGGTCCATGCGGTGATCCCGGTCTTCTCCAGCGCCGCGCTCACGACGAACAGCGAGGCGACGAAGATCGTGGCCGGGTCGCCGAAGCCCGCGAGGCTCTGCTGCAGCGTCAGGATCCCGGTCGCCCAGAGCGTCAGCGCGCAGCCGACGCAGATCGCGATCACCGGCAGCCGGTCCCAGATGAAGAGGACGATCACGCCCACGATGATCGCGAAGATCATCCAGATGTCGTTCATGCCGGCCCGCCCGTTTTACACGCGTTTCTCGCGCCGAGGGTGTCAGATTGCACGAACGCCTTGCCCACGCAATGCGGCGTGGCTAACGTCCGAGCAAACGACGCTAGAGCGTTCCGTCGAGACAGAAATTTGCGCTCGGGCGCGAAGTTGGAGGGATGCGGGTTGGCCACGAAACCGTCGGGGGCGTCCAGCGAATCCGGGGTCATGGACCAGTTTCTCGCCACGATCGAGCGGGTGGGAAACAAGGTGCCGCACCCGGCGGTCATCTTCTTTATCCTGATCGGGATCGTCATTCTCCTGTCGGTCGTCCTCGCCTTCTTCGGCTGGTCGGCCACCTACGAGGCGATCGACCCGGCGACCCACTCGGTCGTCACCCGGACCACCACGGTGCGCAGCCTGCTCTCCGCCGACGGCATCCGCTTCCTTTTCACCTCGATCGTGCCGAACTTCCAGAACTTCGGCGCCGTCGGCGTCATCATCGTCGCCATGGTCGGCGTCGGCGTGGCGGAGGAATCGGGCCTGATCGCCACGCTGGTGCGCAAGGTCGTGGAGCTCGCGCCCCGCTCGGTCTTCACCTTCATCATCGTCATGCTTGGCGTCGTCTCGTCGATCGCCGCCGATGCCGGCTATCTCGTTCTCGTCCCGCTCGGCGCCGCTGCATTCCACAGCCTGGGGCGGCACCCGCTCGCCGGGCTGGCTGCGGCGTTCTCCGGCGTCGCGGCGGTGTTCCTCGTCAACCTCTTCGTCACGCCGACCGACGGCCTGCTCGCCGAGATGACCAACGACGCGATCCGCCTCGTCGATCCCAGCCGCGAGGTCACGCTGGTCGGCAACCTCTACTTCATGATCGCCTCGTCGATCCTGATGGGCCTCGCCTGCACCATCATCACCGACAAGATCATCGAGCCGCACCTCGGCCCCTATGAGGGCGAGGTGCCGGTCGAGGCGCAGGCGGCGCTCACCCCGTCGCAGTCGCGCGGCCTGCGCTGGACCGGCTGGGGGCTGCTCGGCTACGTCGTGGTGGTGGGCCTGCTGCTGGTGCCGCCCGGCGCGCCGCTGCGCCACCCGGAGACCGGCGAGATCCTCTCTGGCTCGCCGTTCATGTCCGGCCTCATCGTGCAGATCAGCGCGCTCTTCTTCACGCTCGGCTTCTGCTACGGCAAGGGCTCGGGCACGATCAAGGACCTGACCGCCGCGATCAACATGGTGGTGAAGACCTTCGCCGGCATGGCGGGCCTCATCTTCCTGCTGCTCGTCATCGCGCAGTTCGTGGCGTTCTTCAGCTTCACCAACATCGCCACCGTGCTGGCGGCCAACCTCGCCGATTTCCTCGAAACCGTGCCGCTCGGCATGACGAGCTACATCATCATCTTCGTTCTGGTGATCATGTTGCTCGACCTTCTCATCACCGGGGCGGTGGCGAAATGGGCGATCTTCGCGCCGGTGTTCATCCCGCTGTTCATGCGCCTTGGCGGTGATCCGAACATGGTGCTTGCCGCCTATCGCGTCGGTGACTCGCCGGCGAACGTCATCACGCCGCTCAACGTCTACCTCGGTGTGATGGTGGGCTTCGCCGCCAAGTACCAGAAGGACGCCGGGATCGGCACCGTCGTGTCGTTGATGCTGCCCTACACGGTGATCCTGACCGTGCTCTGGACGGCGCTGCTCGTGGTCTGGGCGCTGCTCGGCCTGCCGCTCGGCCCGGCCTGATTCACATCGCATATCCTGGGGGGGACAGAATGTCCGATCTCGACAAGGTGCTCGCCACCATCGACGCCGACCTTGACGCTGCGCTGGAACGGCTGTTCGCGACGCTGCGGCTGAAGTCGATCTCCACCGATCCGGCCTTCGCGGCCGAGACCCGCGCCTGTGCCGAATGGCATGCGGCCGATCTCGCGGCGATCGGCTTTGATGCCAGCGTCCGGGACACGGCCGGCCATCCGATGGTGGTCGGCCACCACCGCGCCGGCGACGGCCCGTCCGTGCTGTTCTACGGCCACTATGACGTGCAGCCGGTCGATCCGATCGAGCTGTGGGACAACGACCCGTTCGCGCCCAAGATCGTCACCCGCCCCGACGGCACCAGGATGCTGGTCGGGCGCGGCACGGCGGACGACAAGGGCCAGCTGATGACCTTTGTCGAGGCGTGCCGCGCCTGGAAGAAGGTGACCGGCGCCCTGCCGGTCCCGGTGACGGTCCTGCTCGAGGGCGAGGAGGAGTCGGGGGGCGTCAACCTGCCGCCCTTCCTCGATGCCAATCTCGAGGAGCTGCGCGCCGACACGGCGCTGATCTGCGACACCAACATGTGGGATGCCGCGACCCCGGCGATCACCACCAGCCTGCGCGGGCTCTGCGGCGAGGAGATCATCGTGCGCGCCGCCGACCGGGATCTGCATTCCGGCTTCTACGGCTCGGCGGCGGCCAACCCGAACCACGTGCTCGCGAAGATCCTCGCCGATCTGCATGACGCCGACGGTCGGGTCACGCTCGCGGGCTTCTATGACGGCGTGCCGGAGCTGCCGGCGGCGCTGCGGGACAGCTGGGCGAAGCTCGACTTCGACGCGGACGCCTTCCTTGGTGAGGTCGGCCTGTCGGTGCCGGCGGGCGAGACGGGGCGCTCGGTGCTGGAGCAGACGTGGTCGCGGCCGACGGCCGAGGTGAACGGCATGGGCGGCGGCTATCAGGGGGCGGGCTTCAAGACCGTGATCCCGGCGGAGGCGCACGCCAAGGTGTCGTTCCGGCTGGTGTTCGACCAGGACCCGCACAAGGTCCGCGACGCCTTCCGGGCGCATGTGCGGGCGCGCATCCCGGCCGACTGCACGGTGGAGTTCCACCAGCATGGCTCGGGCACCGCGGTGGCGTTCGACACGTCCGGGCCGGTGTTCCAGAAGACGCAGGGCGCGCTGACCGCCGAATGGGGCAAGGACGCGGCCTTCGTCGGCGGTGGCGGCTCGATCCCGGTGACGACGCTCATCAAGCAGAAGCTCGGCGTCGACGTGGTGATGGTCGGCTTCGGCCTCGCCGATGACCGCATCCACAGCCCGAACGAGAAGTACGAGCTGACCAGCTTCCACAAGGGCATCCGCTCCTGGGCGCGGATCCTCGCAGCGCTGGCGGGGTAGGGCGCGGGACCGATCCCGCGCCCGTCCGGATCACTCCCCGGCGCGCAGGAACAGGTCGCGGGTTTCGTCGTTGGACTTCGCGCTGGCGAGCAGGGCGTCGAAATAGTTGATCGTCCGCTTCAGGCCGATCTTCAGGTCGACGGTCGGCCGCCAGCCCAGAACCTCACCCGCCTTGGTGATGTCGGGCCGGCGCTGCTTCGGGTCGTTCTCCGGCAGAGGCAGCGACACGATCTGCGAGCGCGAGCCAACCATGTCGATCACCGTCTCGGCCAGCTGGCGGATGGTGAACTCGCCCGGGTTGCCGATGTTGATCGGCCCGGTCACGTCGTCCGGCGTCGCCATCAGCCGCACGAAGCCCTCGATCAGGTCGTCGACGTAGCAGAAGCTGCGGGTCTGGCTGCCGTCGCCATAGATGGTGATCGGCTCGCCCTTCAGCGCCTGCACGATGAAGTTCGAGACCACGCGGCCGTCGTTCGGGTGCATCCGCGGGCCATAGGTGTTGAAGATCCGCGCGACCTTGATCTTCAGGCCGTGCTGCCGGCGATAGTCGAAGAACAGCGTTTCGGCGCAGCGCTTGCCTTCGTCGTAGCACGAGCGCGGCCCCACCGGGTTGACGTTGCCCCAGTACTCTTCCGTCTGCGGATGCTGGCTCGGATCGCCGTAGACTTCCGAGGTCGACGCCTGGAAGATCTTGGCGCGCGTCCGCTTGGCGAGGCCGAGCATGTTGATCGCGCCGTGCACGCTGGTCTTGGTCGTCTGCACCGGGTCGAACTGGTAGTGCACCGGGCTCGCCGGGCAGGCGAGATTGTAGATCTCGTCGACCTCGACATACAGCGGGAAGGTGACGTCGTGCCGGATCAGGTCGAAATTCGGCGCGTCCATCAGGTGCGCGACGTTCGACCGGCGGCCGGTAAAGTAGTTGTCGACGCAGAGAACGTCGTTGCCTTCGGCGACCAGCCGCTCGCACAGGTGGCTGCCGAGAAAGCCGGCGCCCCCGGTCACGAGGATGCGCTTGGAAACCAGAGTTCTGGCTCATCTTCACACTCACAATGGTACTGGGCAGGACGAAACGTCACGAGCCCCCGCCGGCCCCGCACGTGGCGGAGACCCTGCGGGTGTCGGGTGGCGTCGGGTGGCTTCAGTTCTCGTCGGAACCGAAGATCGAATTCAGCTTGAAGGCGGCTTCCGTGCGGTTGGTGGCCTTCAGCTTCTTCATGATGTTCCGGATGTGCACCTTGACGGTGCTCTCGGACATGTCGAGTTCGAACGCGATGATCTTGTTCGCCTTGCCGCGGCGCAGCGCGTTGACCACGTCGAGCTGGCGCGAGGTGAACTGTTTGTCGAGGCCCGGCGCGGTCTCGGCCTTCGGCCGGATCGCGTCGCGCAGCGACAGCACGCTGGCCGACGGCAGGAACATGCCGCCCGCCGCGGTCAGGCGCATGGCCTCGACGATGAATTCGAAGCCGATGCTCGCGGGAATGTAGCCACGGGCGCCGCAGTCGATCGCCGCGATCATGTCGCGCAGTTCCTCGGACTCGGCGACCACGATCACGGGAACCGGGCGCACGCCGTCGAGCACGCTGCGCAGCTCTTCGGCGACGGCGGGGTTTGAAACCTCACGGCTGCCGATGTTGAACAGGATCGCCGACGGCTCACCCATGCCGACGACGCCTTCGCGCCACTCGTCGACGCTGCCGAAGCCGGCGACCGAGACGCGCGGATGCGACATCTCGATGCTGCGTACGAAGCATTCGCGTTCGAGTGTGCGCCGATCAATCAGCACGAGCGTTTCGACAAAACGGCCCGGACGCTTGATGTTTCGGATGGCATTGGTGGATTGCAGGTGGCCGTGAGCAATCGACTCGGCAATATAGCCGTCACCCTTCATGATATTCACTGTTTACTCTTCCCCATCGTTCGGAGGAGGCGTCGAAGTCTGGGACCACGCCGCAACCATCCAATCCCCGGTGGCACATTACCATGCGGCACCTCGTCGGCAAACTAATTCGCTGGTAAAACTTAATGCCCGGTTCTTCCAATAGTTGAGAGGGGTTCCCAGATGTGGCGCATTGTCTAGATCGTGCCTGATTTTTGAGCCAAATCAGGGGCGTGCCGGTCAATGGCCGCGCTGCGCCGATGGCTGGGAGCCCCTGTCCGAAGGGCGGTATAGTCGCCCGTCGAGCATCACCCGGTGTGACCAGCCTCATCCTTTCGGCTAGGTTTACGACTGTTTGGACAGGGATTTGTCGCTCGATATCATCCGTTTGCGCGACTCATCGTCGAAATGCCGATGCTGTGACCCGCGGCGGTTCCATCCGGCCAGGTCTGGTCCTCGCTATTTGCAGAATGCTCAGGCGCTTTGCGCTCTGCGAGGCGATTTAAGTAAAATTGCAGTCTAACTGGCTGCGGATTGCGCCTTGGTGGCTAATCTATCAATCACGGCGTGAAGAGCGATCGTGAAGGCTGCGAGCACCAGCAGCGCGGCAAACATCAGGTCGACCTTGGCTCGCCCGTTCGCCAGCAGCATGAGGTAGCCGAGCCCGCGTGAGGCGCCGACCCATTCCCCGATCACCGCGCCGATCGGTGCGTAGACCGCGGCGAGTCGCAATCCGGAGGCGAGCGACGGCAATGCGGCCGGCACCCGGATTCGCCAGAGTGCTGCCCCCGGCCGTGCCCCCATGCAGCGTGCGAGATCGAGATAGCCCGGCGGCGTGGCGAGCAGGCCGTCGAGGAACGACGAGGCTACCGGGAAGAAGATGATGAGCACGGCCATCACCACCTTCGAGGCAATGCCGTAGCCGAGCCAGAGCGTCAGGATCGGCGCCAGCGCGAACACCGGCACCGCCTGCGAGAACACCAGGATCGGTTGCAGCAGCGACCGTGCCGTTGTCGAGGCCGCGAGGCCGATCGCGACGGCGGCGCCGACAACCGTGCCCGCGACGAGCCCGATCATCACCTCGATCATCGTCACGCCGGCATTCGATGCGATCAGCGCCCGGTTGGTCCAGAGCGCCGCGGCCACCCGTCCCGGCCCGGGCAGGATGAACGGCGGCAGGCCGGCGAGGCTCACCACCGCCTGCCAGAGCCCGAGCATCAGCAGCGTGGCGGCCGCCGCCCACAGCAGCCTCACGCCGTCCGCCTGAGCAGCGTCAGCAGCCGCGCCTGGCAGGCGAGGGTGCCGGGATCGTCATGGGCCCGGATCGGCGGCGTGCCATCCTTCCGCGCGTCGGTCGCCGGCGCGGCGGGCGGATCGGCCACGGTGACGCCGGTCGCCGTCATCACCAGGATGCGGTGGCCGAGCCGCGCGGCCTCGCCCGGGTCATGGGTCACGAGCAGCACCGTCCGCCCGGCCAGCAGCTCGGCCGCGGTCTCCTGCATCGCCGCGCGGGTGCCGGCGTCGAGCGCCGAGAACGGCTCGTCGAGCAGCACGACGGGGCGGTCCTCCATCAGCGTGCGCGCCAGTGCCGCCCGCTGCCGCTCGCCCCCCGACAGGGTGCGCGGCCGCCGCCCGGCCCGCGCCGCGAGGCCGACGCGCGCCACCAGAGCCTCCGCCCGGGCCACGTCCGGCGCCTCGCGCCGCAGCCGCGCCCCGAGCAGCACGTTGCCGCGCACGTCGAGCCACGGCAGCAGCAGGTCGCTCTGCGCCATGTATCCCACCCGCCCGGCCAGCGGCACGCCGTCGTCGGCGGCGATGGCGCCCTCGAAGCGCACCCCCGTCGGCAGGCCGGCGATCAGCCGCAGCACCGTGGACTTGCCCACGCCCGACGGCCCGAGCAGGCAGGTCCATTGCCCGGCCGCCAGCTCCACGTCGAGCGGCCCGAACAGCACGGCGCCGTCGACCGTCGCCTTGCCCGACAGAAGAACCGACGGCGCCGTCATGCGGCGCGAGGTCCCGCGGCGAGCCCCATGTCCCAGAAACCGGCCTCGAGCCGCGTCGCGGTCAGGAACCGCTCCGCCAGCCGCCCGGCGCGCGGAACCGCGGCGAACCCGGGCCCGAGCCGGCGCTCCACCGCCCCGTCGATCAGCGCACCGACGTCGCGGCAGATCGCCTGGTAGGCGCCGCCCGCATACGTGTCGATCCACTCGCGATAGGGCGTGGCGCCGGCCTCGCGCCCGAGCCGCGCGCCGATCTCGCCGTAGCCGAGCACGCAGGGCGCCAAGGCCGCCAGCAGCTCGAGAAAATCGCCGGAATACCCCGCCTCCAGCACGTAGCGGGTATAGGCGAGATTGGCCGGCGCCTCCTCGGTGGCGAGGAGTGCGGCCTTGTCGATGCCCTCCCGGGCGCAGAGCGCGACGTGCAGCCCCATCTCGCCCTCGGCCAGCCCCGCGACCGTCGCCGCCGCGAGGCGCATCTCGCCGAGCGTCTCGGCCTTCGCCGCCGCCAGCGCCCAGGCGCGGGCGAAGTGGAAAAGAAAGACATGGTCCTGGCGCAGGTAGTGCAGGAACGCCGCCCGCGGCAGCGAGCCGTCGCCGAGGCCGGCGACGAAGGCGTGCCGGGTATAGCTTTCCCACGCCGGTCCCGCGGCCGCGCGCCAGAGCGCGAAGACGCGGCCGTAGCCCGGATCCGGGGTCATTCCGCGTTCCCGGCGCCGACGTCGATCGCCAGCTCGCTGACCGGGCGCACCGAGTCGATCAGCCCCGCGTCGTGCAGGAACGTCTCGAAGCGGGCGTAGCGTCCGGCATCAAGCCCCGCGGGGCTCGGGGCGAAGCGCGGGATGGTGTCGACCCAGGCGCGCTTGTTCAGCTCGTCGTCCAGCTCGGGCGAGGTGGCCTTGAAGATGTCCCAGCTCTCGCTCGGGTGGTTGACGATGAACTCCGTCGCCTTCTCGGTCGCGGCGAGGAAGCGGGCGATCTTGCCGCGGTCCATCGTGTCGCGGTTTGCCACGTAGATCAGCTCGTCATAGCTCGGAAGCCCCGCCTCCTCGACATAGAAGCAGCGGCCGGGCACGCCCTCGATCGCCATCTGGTTCAGCTCGAAGTTGCGATAGGCGCCGATCACCGCGTCGACCTGCCCGGCCATCAGCGCCGGCGAGAGCGAGAAGTTGACGTTCACCATTTCCACGTCGTCGAGGGTCAGGCCCGCCTGCTTCAGGATCGCGCCGACCACCGCTTCCTCGACCCCGGCGACGGAATAGCCGATCTTGCGGCCCTTCAGGTCGGCGATCGAATGGATCGGCCCGTCGTCCTTCACCAGCAGGCAGTTGAGCGGCGTCGCGACCAGCGTGCCCACCCGCTTGAGCGGCAGTCCCTCGGCGACCTGCAGGTGCAGCTGCGGCTGGTAGGTGATGCCAAGATCGGCGCGCCCGGCCGCCACCATCTTCGGCGGATCGGAGGGATCGGCCGGCGCCACGATGTCGACGTCGAGCCCCTGCTCGGCGAAGTATCCCTTTTCCTGCGCGATCACGATCGGGCCATGGTCCGGGTTCACGAACCAGTCGAGGAGAAGCGTGAGCTTGTCCGCTGCCAGCGCCGGCTGGACGGCGAGGCAGAGGCCGAGAAGGAGTGCAGCGAGTTTCATGAGGCCCCTTTAGGCTGGTTGCGGGTCGCCCATGGCGACGAGAAGGATCGGTCCGGTCCAGACCCGTTCGAGCCGCCGCGCGGCGGCCCAGGCGCGCAGGCCGCTGCGGCAGGCGAGGACCGCGCGCTGGCCCGGAGCGGGCAGGGGGCCGTCCAGGATCGTCTCCACCGCCATCCGCCGGGCGTGCGGCGCCACGGGCACCGGCGCCTCGTCCGGCCCGCGCAGGTCGACGAGGAAATCGTCGCCGGTGATCTCTGCTGGCGCAAGGAAGCGCAGGGCGCGCTCGGGTTCCGGCGCCGCATCGAAGCGGAAGCCCGAGAATCGCAGGCCCGGCGCCTCGAAGCTCACCATCTGCCCGAGCGGGCTGGGCGCGATCCCGAGCAGGAGCCCGAGCGCCATCTGCGCCTGCAGCGCCCCGAGCAGGCCCACGACCGGCCCGAGCACCCCGGCGGTGGCACAGGACGCCGCCCGCTCCGGCAGGTCGGGAAAGACCGCGCGCAGCGACGGCGCCCCGCCGCAGAAGCCGCCGGCATAGCCGCCGAGCCCGAGTGCCGAGGCGGTGAGGAACGGCCGCCCCGCCGCGAGGCAGGTGTCCGACAGCATATAGCTCGCGGCAAAGCTGTCGGCGCAGTCGAGCACCACGTCGGCCCCGGCCACCAGCCCGTCGGCGTTGCCGGGGTCGAGGCGCGCCACCAGCGGCGTCACCGCCACCTCCGGGTTCAGGTCGGCCAGCACCGCCGCCGCCGCCTCGGCCTTCGGCCGCCCGAGGCTCGCCTCGCCATAGATCGTCTGGCGGTGCAGGTTGCCGCGCTCCACCCGGTCGGGGTCGACGACGGTGATCCGCCCGACGCCGGCGCCCGCGAGATACGTCAGCACCGGCACCCCGAGCCCGCCCGCGCCCACCACCAGCGCGTGCGCCGCGCGAAGGCGTTCCTGCCCCGCGGCACCCACCTCGGGCAGGACGATCTGGCGGGCGTAGCGGCTCACCGCGTCGCCTCCACCCAGGCGCGCAGCCTGGCTTCCGGATCGGGGTCGAGGGTGATGTCCGTCACCACCGACACCACGTCCGCCCCCGACCGGAATGCGCCGGCCGCGCGCGACACGGTGAAGCCGCCGATCGCCACCAGCGGCACCGTGCCGACGCGCCGCTTCCACTCCGCCACCCGCTCGAGGCCCTGCGGCCCGAAGCGCATCGCCTTCAGCCGCGTCGGATAGACCGGCCCCAGCGCCACGTAGTCGGGCGCGAGCGCGAGCGCCCGCTCGAGTTCCGGCACGTCGTGGGTCGAGATCCCGAGGCCGACCCCCGCCGCACGGATCGCCTCGACATCCGCGTCGTCGAGGTCCTCCTGCCCGAGATGCACGAAGTCGCAGCCTTCCTCGATCGCGATCCGCCAGTAGTCGTTCACCACCAGCAGCGCGCCGGCCACCGTGCAGGCCGCCTGCGCCCGCACGATCTGCTCCCGCGTCTCGTCCTCGCTGCGGTCCTTGACCCGCAGCTGCACGAGCTTGATGCCGAACGGCAGCATCCGCTCGATCCAGTCGGCATCGGGGAAGATCGGATAGAAACGGTCGAGCTTCATGCGTGTTCGGCCTTTCCCACCGTCGGCAGCTGCGCGAGCCTGACTTGACCCGAACTGTGGCACCGGCGCGCCTGCCTGGGCGGGCGCGAAGCGCCTGCCGGGGGGCAGGCAGGCGCTGCCGGTGCTTGCGCACCGGCGGGAACATGGGCGGCCTTCGTGCAAGAGCCACGCGCGATCCGGTGCGAAAGACTCCGCCTCATTCCAGAAACGCCCTCCCGATCTCCGGTGTCGATGCCGCGGCCATGTCCCGCGGCGGCATCGGGTCCGCCGTCGCGGCCAGCCGCCCGGCCTCTGCCGCCAGCGCAAAGCCCCGCGCCATCGCCACGGGATCGCCCGCCTTCGCCACCGCGGTGTTCAGGAGCACCGCGTCATACCCCATCTCCATCGCCGCCGCCGCGTGGCTCGGCAGGCCGAGGCCCGCGTCGACCACCATCGGCACCCCCGGGAACCGCGCCCGCAGCGCGCGGAGGCCATAGGGATTGACCATCCCGAGCCCGGTCCCGATCGGCGCCGCCCACGGCATCAGCACCTCGCAGCCCGCCTGCAGCAGGCGGTCGGCCAGCACCAGATCCTCGGTTGTGTACGGAAACACCTGGAACCCCTCCGCCACCAGCGTCCGGGCCGCCTCGACCAGCGCGAACGGATCGGGCTGCAGCGTGTCGGTGTGCCCGATCACCTCGAGCTTCACCCAGGGCGTGCCGAACACCTCCCGCGCCATCTCGGCCGTCGTCACCGCCTCGCGCGCGCTGTGGCAGCCGGCGGTGTTCGGCAGCACCCGCACCCCGAGCGTGCGGACGATCTCCCAGAAGTCTTCCCCCGCCCGGCCGCCGCCCGCCTCGCGCCGCAGCGACACCGTGGCGACCCCGGCGCCCGACGCGCGGAACGCCTCGGCCAGCACCGCGGGCGAAGGATACTGCGCCGTCCCGAGGAACAGCGGCGAGGCGACCTCCACGCCATAGAACCGCGCCATCCCGTCAGCCTCCCTGCCGCGGCGCCAGCACCTCGACCCGGTCGCCCGCGACGAGCACCCGCGCCGCCCGCGCCGCCGCCGGCACGAAGCCGCCGTTCACCGCCGTCGCCACAGTCGCCCCGCCATAGCCGAGCTCGACCAGCACCTCGTCCAGCCGCTCGCCGCGCACCTCGCGGGCCTCACCGTTCAGCTCGATCCTCATCCATCACCTCCGGCCTTGCGCCGCCCACCACCAGATCCGCCGCCATCCGCGCCATCGCCGGCGCCAGCAGGAAGCCGTGGCGATAAAGCCCGTTCACGTAGATCGTCCCGCCCCGCCGCCGGATCCGCGGCAGGTTGTCGCGAAACGCCGGCCGGGCATCGACGCCGATCTCCAGCACCTCGGCCTCGCCGAACGCCGGATGCAGCGCCCACGCGGCGCTCAGCATCTCGAGCAGCGAGCGCGCGGTGATCCGGCCCCGCTCGCCCGACTCGATCATCGTCGCGCCCAGCATGAACACGCCCTCGCCCCGGGGCACGATGTAGAGCGGGATCCGCGGATGCAGCAGCCGCACCGGCCGCGACAGCGCCACCTCCGGGCAGCGCAGCACCAGCATCTCGCCCTTCACCCCGCGCAGGTCGGCGAGCACGTCGCGCGCCGCCAGCCCGCGACAGTCGACGTCCGCGCGCTCGTCCGTGCCGGTCTCGATCGCCCCCCCCCGCGCGGCGAGCCGCCCGGCCAGCGCCGCCAGCGCCTGCCGCGGCGCGAGATGCGCCTCGTCGGGGAAATGCAGCCCGCGCGCGAAGCGCCCGGCGAGATCGGGCTCCAGCGCCGCCACGCCGGCGCCGTCGAGCGCCACGTGCCCCTGCGTGCGCCGGGCAAACCGCGTCAGCTCGGCCGCATCGCGCCCGGGCGCCACCACCAGCGTCCCGTTCGCCGTCACCTCCGCGCCGTGCGCCCGCCACCAGCCGGCGGCCTGCTGCCCCAGCCGCACCACCGGCTCCTCGGCGGTCTCGCCCTCGCAGAACGGCGCCAGCATGCCGCCGGCCCACCACGAGCAGGCATGCGGCCCGGGCACGCCGCCGCGGTCGGTGATCCGCACCGCCACCCCGCGCCCCGACAGCTCGCTCGCGAGCGCAAGACCCATCACGCCGGCCCCGAGGATCGAGACGGTCATGCCGGCCAGACCGCATGGAAATGGTGCACCGGCCCGCGTCCGCCGCCGACCTCGAGCCGGTCCGCCGCCGCGATCGCCCCCTGCAGCCAGGCGTGCGCCACCCGCACCGCCGCGATCAGGTCGAGCCCCTTCGCCAGCTCCGCGGTGATCGCCGAGGAATAGGAGCATCCGGTCCCGTGGGTGTTCTGCGTCGGATGGCGCGGCGCCTCGATCAGCACCGGGTCGCCCGTGCCCGTCACCAGCACGTCGGTACAGGCCGCGCCGGTCCCGTGCCCGCCCTTCACCAGCACGGCCTGCGCCCCGAGCGCGCGCAGCGCCGCGCCCTGCGCCGCCATTTCGGCGACCGTGGCGGCCTCGCGCCCGCCGAGCAGCCGCGCCGCCTCGGGCAGGTTCGGCGTGACCAGCCGCGCCCCCGGGACCAACCGGGCGACCAGCGCCCCGGTCGCCTCCGGCTCGAGCAGCGCGTCGCCGGATTTCGCCACCATCACGGGATCAAGGACCACCGGCGCGAGGATCCCGCGCAGCCGCTCCGCCACCTCGTCGACGATCGCCGCGGAGAACAGCATCCCGACCTTGATCGCGTCGATGGCGATGTCGGCCAGCACCGCGTCGAGTTGTGCGGCGACCACCGCGGGGGCCACCTCCGCCACCGCGGTCACGGCCCGGGTGTTCTGCGCCGTGACCGCGGTCAGCACGCTCGCGCCATAGACGCCCCGCGCCGAAAAGGTCTTCAGGTCGGCCTGCACGCCGGCGCCACCGCCCGAGTCGGATCCCGCGATCGTCAGCGCCTTCGCCACGGCCATGCGTCCACTCCCATCGGAATGCCGGCACAGGAGGGTTTCCGCTTCGACGCTTGACCCGTTCCCTACGCCGGCATTGCCCGGATCAGGTTCGATGGGTTGGCTTGTCGCCTCTCAGCCCCCGGACGGGGCACCCCAACGGATGGCGCGCACGCTATCGCGGGCACTCAGCGGTTGCAATCCGCGAGATCGCCCCTTGCACCCGCCGCGCCCGGGCCGCAAAGCTGGAACCGTATCAGTGCGAGGGGAACGGCCGGGGCATGGGGATCAACCGCGAGAGCGACGTGGCGGCAAATCTGCAGATCGGCCCGACCTCGCTTGGCATGGTGCGTCTGTACATCGAAACCGAGGCGGTCGAGCTGCCGCTCGACTTCGATCCGGACGAGGCGGACGAGATCGCCGAAGAGCTGCGCGCCGCAGCCGAGCGCGCGCGCGCCCTGCGCAGCGCCGACGCCCGCGCAACCGAGGGCGCCCGGGGGCCGGACACGGCGCCGGAGCCGGGAAAGCGCCGAAAGGGCCGTTGATGTTTCGCTGGGCTTTGGTTGGTCTCGTCGCAGTGGCGAGCGTGACGCTTGCGATTGCGCTCTATCATCCGCCGATGCGGCTGATGCCGCCGCCGCTCCTGTTCCAGAAGGGCGGCGCGCAGGTGGTCGGCATCGCGCCCGAGATGTTCGTGGGCAACCGCATCGACGTGCTCTACGCCACCAACCGCCTGCCGGTCGGCCCGCGCGACGCGCGCGTCTATACCGTCGCCCCCGACCGCAACCTGCACTTCGGCACCGCGCACATGCGGGTCGGCAGCGAGGGCACCAGCTTCGACGACCTGGTGGACTGGACCACCCGCAACAGCGACGACCGGCCGTTCATCCACCTCGAGGCGATGTCCGAGACCGCCGCGCTCGCGCCCGACGACGATCCGGCCGAGGCCGCCGACTGGTTCGCCGCCATCGACGCGGCGCTTGCCGCCACCGGCGCCCGCGATTTGATCGTCTACGTCCACGGCGCCAACACCACGGTGGAGCGCGCCGCCGGCCAGGCCGCGCAGCTGCAGCACTTCGGCGCGGGCCGCGCGCTCGTCGTGCTCTTCGCCTGGCCGACGGCCGAGAACTTCCTGCGCTATCCGCGCGACATCGAGACCGCCTTCGGCGGCGCGCCGCACCTCGCCGAGCTGGTGCGCCTGCTGGCGGCGCACACCCGGGCCGAGAAGATCGACGTCTTCACCTACAGCGCCGGCGGCACGGTGGGCAGCGACGGCCTCGCCCGCCTCGCCGGTGATCCGGGCGCGGCGGCGACCCGGCTCGGCGAAGTCTACCACGCCGCGCCCGACGCCGACTTCCGCGCCTTCGCGACCGATCTCGCCGCCTACGGCCCCATCGCCGACCGGGTGACGACGGCGGTCAACATGAACGACAGCGCGCTGCGCCTCGCGCAGCTCGTCAACCGCGCCTCGCGCGCCGGCCGCCCCGATCTGCGCGAGCTGAGCGACGACGAGACCGCGACGCTGCTCGCCGCTTCGACGGGCGACCGGATGCAGGTGGTGCAGGTCCACCCCGAGGCGATGGACGGGCTCTCGGCCCGCTCGCACACCTTCTGGTACGACGACCCGTGGGTCAGCAACGACGTGCTGATGACGCTCCTGTTCCACCTGACCCCCGGGGAGCGCGGCCTCGTCGCCGGCACCTCGCCGCAGGGCGTCGGCTACTGGACCTTCCCGTCCGACTACACCGCCCACATGCCGGCGCTGGTCGACCTCCTCCGCCAACGCCTCCCGGACGCGGGGCGGGGGTAGGGGCGTGCTACGCTTTGTCTTAGAAGGAGTTTGACGTGCCTTCGGCATTGCGGACTTTGGGTCTCGCTGCGTATGCACTAGCAGACAGAGAGTGAGATGCGGCTGGAAACTTCTGCCACGGGGCTGATATGACTTGGGCAAAGGTGCGATCAGGGACAACGGCCGTTAACGGCGGGTTCGTAAAGCGTAGTGCGGATACGGGCCGCTTCATTGCGGTTACGACGGGAAAGAATGTCTCCAAGGCCACCTCAAAGACCGAAGATGCCGTAAGGGAGGCTTCCTCGAAGCGCAGCGCTGCGCTGAAGCGGCTGGCAGATCGCTAGACGGCACTACAGGCTGACGCTCGCGGACGCCTTCACAGCTCACGATGAAGCCTTGAGCTATGGCGGACTGGACGGTGTCGGCAGTCTTCATCTGATCGAGTCGGCGTTGGCGCGCGCCTATTCCGGCTACCATCGTCCGATTGCCGACAGGGCCGCCGCGGTCCTCCATAGCATGGTCGGAAATCACGGCTTTGTAGACGGCAACAAGAGAACCGCGTGGTTACTTGTTGAGATCCTGATTTCGCGAAGCGGCTATGTGTTCTACTCGTGCCAGATAACGAGCCGATAGATGATCTCGTGGTGGCAGTCGCTGACGGCCGGATGGGATTTGAAGAGTTAGTCGATTGGTTCAAGGCGAGGCCGGGAAGGTAGCAGTCATACACGGTCTCGCAACCGGGCGGCTTGGGAATGGTCAGCACAGTGCGCCTTCAGCGGAACCGATCCGCGAGCTTTTCCAGCGGTGATCGCTCGTCCACCGGCTCCGGCTCGGCGGGCGCCGCCGGCGCCGCCGCGGCCTTCGGCTCGCGCGCCGGCTTGGCCTTCGCCGGCTTCTCCTTCGGCTGCGGCAGGTGGCGGGCGAGGTCGGTGAGAAAGCCCGGGGCGTCGCCGTCCGCGAGTTTCGGCGCGCCGGCCGCGACGCCCGTCATCAGGTTCTCGACCCAGCCCGCTTCCTGCCGCGCGAAGTCGCCGAGCACGTAGTTCGTCACCAGCCGCTTGTCGCCCGGGTGCCCGATCCCGAGCCGCACCCGCACGAACTCCGGCCCGATGTGACCGGCGATCGAGCGCAGGCCGTTGTGCCCCGCATGTCCGCCGCCGGTCTTCACCCGCACCCGCTCCGGGGGCAGGTCGAGCTCGTCGTGGAACACCACCACGTCGGCGGGCACGAGCTTGTAGAACGCCATCGCCGCCTGCACCGCGTCGCCCGACAGGTTCATGTAGGTCTGCGGCTTCAGGAGCAGCACCTTCTCGAGCCCGAGCCGCCCCTCTGCCAGCTCGGCCTGGAACTTCGCCCGCCACGGCGTGAACCCGTGCGCGCCGGCGATGGCGTCCACCGCCATGAAACCGACGTTGTGCCGGTTGTGGGCATAGCCCGCCCCGGGATTGCCGAGCCCGACGAAGAGTTTCAACCGCCGCCTCCGGAAATGCGAACGCGCCGCGCGGGTGAGGCGCGGCGCGTCCGGGTCTAGCATGGGCCGACGTCGGGCGTCAGCCCGTGAACGGCATCGGCCAGCGAAGGGCGCCGGCCCGGCAGGGCTTACCCCTCGGCCGACTCGCCGCCTTCGTTCTCCTCGGACCGCAGGCCCGACGGCGCCTGGATGTTGGCGATGGCGAAGTCGCGGTCGGAGATGACCGGCGACGCGCCCGCGGGCAGGACGACGTGGCTGATGTGGATCGTGTCGTTGATCTCGGTGCCGGCGAGGTCGATCGTCACCTTGTCCGGGATGTTGCCGGCGGTCACGAACAGCTCGAGGTCGTGGCGCACCTCGGTCAGCACGCCGCCGCGCTTCAGGCCCGGCGACTTCTCGCGGTTCACGTACTCGATCGGGATGTGCAGCGCGATGCGCGTCCGCTCGGTCAGGCGCAGGAAGTCGATGTGGACCGGCAGGTCCTTCACCACGTCGCGCTGCACGCCGCGGCAGACGACGACGTTGTCCGTCCCGTCGACCTTGACGTTGATGAGCTTCGACAGGAAACGCCCCGCCTTCAGCTCTTTCAGGAGCACGTTGAACTTCACGCCGATCGGCTGCGGCTCCTGGCCGCCACCGTAGATCACCCCGGGAACGTATCCCTCGCGACGCGACTGCCGAGCGGCCCCCTTGCCGACCCCGCCACGCGCCACGGCTTCGAGAACTGGCGTCTCTGCCATCTTGGCTTCTCCATGGACTGTCTGACGCAGCCTCCCTCCAAGGGTGCGAGGCCGCGAGGCGCGGTCCATAGACGATTTCCCGGCCCGGGGAAAGGGCGAAACCGCGCGCCGTTCGTCAGGCGCCGGCGTGGGTCGCGTCGGCGAGGCCCCGGACGAAGGCGAGGATGTCCCCCACGGGCTCGCCGGCGCCGATCTTCTCGACGATCGCCGAGCCGACCACCGCCCCGTCGGCCACGCCCGCGATGTCGCGCGCGGCGGCGGCGGTGCGGATGCCGAAGCCGACGCAGACCGGCAGCGGCGTCGCCGCCTTGATGCGCGCCACCTCCGGGCCGACCGTGGCGGCGCTGGCGGCGGCGGAGCCGGTGATGCCGGTGATCGACACGTAGTAGACGAAGCCCGAGGTGTTGGTGAGCACCTTCGGCAGGCGCCGGTCGTCGGTCGTGGGCGTCGCGAGGCGGATGAAGTCGAGGCCCGCCGCGAGCGCCGGCCGGCACAGCTCGTCGTCCTCCTCCGGCGGCAGGTCGACGACGATGAGCCCGTCCACCCCGGCGGCCTTCGCGTCAGCGAGAAAACGCTCGACGCCTCGGGAATAGATCGGGTTGTAGTAGCCCATGAGGACGAGCGGCGTCTCCGGGTGCCGGGCGCGGAAGCTCGCGGCGAGGGCGAGGGTGCGGTCCATGGTGTGCCCGCCGTCGAGGGCGCGCTGGCCGGCCCGCTGGATCGCCGGGCCGTCGGCCATCGGGTCGGTGAAGGGCATGCCGAGCTCGACCACGTCGACGCCGGCGTCGGGCAGGCCGAGGAGCACCCGCTCGCAGGTCTCCGCGTCTGGGTCGCCCGCCATGATGAAGGTGACGAACGCCTTTCGGCCTTCAGCCTCGAGCGCGGCGAACTTCTTTCCGATCCGTGTCATGTCGCGCTGTTCCTCCCCGGCGGCCGGAGCCTTCTGTGGCGGAACGGGCAAGCGGAATCAAGCATCGTCGGGCCTTTGGCCAGGGTGATCGCATTTGGTGGCGCAGGGCGACGATGACGAGGAGCCCCGGCCGGACCGCCTCTTGCGACGGTGACGCCGGACGGATTTGTCCGTCGACAAATCCGTCCGCGGCTGCCGGGGCAGCCACGGCTGGATTGGCGCCCTGCCGCAGAAATCTGTGCCCCTGACGGCCTCCGCACGTCCCGTGCTCCAGCCGTTGGCGCGGCGAAAGCAGTGCTTTCGCTTGTCGCGCCGATACGCGCGTGCGCCGGGCGCACGCTTCGGTCGCTGGCGCCCTGTTTCGGGCCGCGCTTTCCGGTCACGCAAATCCGCGAAATGCGATCACCCTGGGCCTTTGGCGGGGGTCCACCGGAATTAACCCGCCGTTCAGGCCGGCGGACCGAAACTGCGCGCATGACCGCGACGGACTTCGCAGACAAGTGGCTGTCGCACGCGGAGACCGCGGTTCGGGCCGCGGCCCGCGCGCTCGGCGTCGATGTCTCCATCGTGCTCGCCGCCGCATGTGCGCTTGTCCTGGCGGCGGGCTTCGCGGTTCGCCGCCGCGCGCGCGCCAGGACCCGCTGCCGCTGGAAGCGCGGCGGATTCCGCCACGGCACCAACCTCCGCCACTGGATCTGCGCCGACTGCGGCGTCGATGCCTACACCACGACGGACAGGGTGCCGAAGGAATGCAAGCGCGCGCTCCGTCCCGTCGGCCTTTGACCTCCGGCGTCCGAGGACGGTCCGGGGGCAATCAGGTTGCCGAGGCCACAGCTCTCCCTTGACCCCGGCGGCTTCGCCGCGATAACGGGCGCGGTTTCCGGCCGGGAGAGGTGAGATGGCGTTGAAGATCGGGATCGTCGGGCTGCCGAACGTGGGCAAGTCCACGCTCTTCAATGCGCTGACCCGCACGGCGGCGGCGCAGGCGGCGAACTTTCCGTTCTGCACCATCGAGCCGAACGTCGGCGAGGTGAACGTGCCCGATCCGCGCCTCGACCGGCTGGCGACGATCGGCAAGAGCCGGCAGGTGGTGCCGGCGCGGATCACCTTCGTCGACATCGCGGGCCTGGTGCGCGGCGCCAGCAAGGGCGAGGGGCTCGGCAACCAGTTCCTCGCCAACATCCGCGAGTGCGACGCGGTGGCCCACGTCCTGCGCTGCTTCGAGGACGACGACGTAACCCACGTCGAGGGCCGCGTCGATCCGGTGGCCGACGCCGAGACGGTCGAGACCGAGCTGATGCTCGCCGACCTCGAGAGTGTCGAGAAGCGCCTCGCCGGTCTGCAGCGCAAGCTGAAGGGCGGCGACAAGGAGGCGGCGGATCAGGCGCGCCTGCTCGAGGCGGCGAAGGCGGCGCTCGAGGCCGGCAAGCCTGCGCGCACGGTCACGGTCGCCGACGAGGATGCCCGCACCTGGCGGCTGCTGCAGCTCCTGACCTCGAAGCCGGTGCTCTACGTCTGCAACGTCGAGGAGGGCGCGGCGGCGAGCGGCAACGGCCAGTCGGCGCGGGTGGCCGAGATGGCGGCCGCCGAGGGCTCGGGCTGCGTCGTCATCTCCGCGGCGATCGAGGAGGAGCTGTCGCAGCTCGACGACGCGGAGCGCGCGGAATACCTTGAGTCGATGGGCCTGCACGAGGCCGGCCTCGACCGGCTGATCCATGAGGGCTACCGGCTGCTCGGCCTCTGGACCTACTTCACCGTCGGCCCGAAGGAGGCGCGCGCCTGGACGATCCCGGCGGGGGCCAGCGCGCCGCAGGCGGCGGGGGTGATCCACGGCGACTTCGAGCGCGGCTTCATCCGGGCCGAGGCGATCGGCTACGACGATTACGTCGGGCTCGGCGGCGAGCACGGGGCAAAGGAAGCCGGCAAGATGCGCTCGGAGGGCAAGGCCTACCGGGTGCAGGACGGCGATGTGCTGCACTTCCTGTTCAACGCCTGACGCCGCCTTCGGACAGGCCGTGCGAACGCCTCAATAGGTCAGCTCCGCCACCATCTGCGGCGCCCCGGATGCGCGCAGCGCCGCGCTCACGCCACCGCCGTCCCCGGTCATCGGCCCGGTCATCGGCACCATCTCGGCGGCGGCGCCCTTGGCCGGCAGGGTGATGATCTTCGGCCCCTTCAGCCGGGTCCGGCTCTTCTTCGGCACCACCACGCTCGGCGCGTCGGCCAGCGCCGCGACCTGCAGCGGCTGGCCGCCGATCCCGGCGAGGATCCGGTCGAAGCGGGCGCGGTAGACCTCGGCCTTGTCCGGGGTCTGCGAGTGGTACGCCCCCGCCGCCAGCGACCAGTCGCCCCGCTCGGCGTAGAGGTCGGTCAGGAACCGCGCCGCATAGTCGGCGCCGGTGTCGGGATCGAACATCGCCTCGAGCGACGAAAAGTTGGCGCCGTGCCAGAGATAGTTGATCTGAAAGCAGCCGACGTCGAAGCTGCGCCGCCCGTCCGCGAGGCTCGCCCGCGCGAAGGCGAGGGCCTCGTCCCGCGTCGCGAACCAGTATCCCTGTCCCTCGCGGTTGATCGCCCACGGCCACGGCCGCAACGCGCCGCCCACCTGCCGGCCGGTTTCGGTGAGCGAGATCGCCCGCAGCACGCCTTCGGGCACGTGGCCGCGCTGTGCGCCGCCGGCGATCGCCCGCTCGCAGGTTGCCGCACCCGCCTCCAGGCTGTCGGCCCGGGCGGTGGGGGCGGCGGCGAGGCAGGCGAGCGACAAGCCGAGGGCGAGCGCCGGCCAGGGACCGGAGCGGTGGGACATGGATCGGGCTCCTGACGGAGAGGGGTCGGTGCCACCCCTAACATGCCTGACTTGCCAGCGGGTTATCCGGTAAACTCTCGCTCAAATTGCGAAGAGAACGAAACGGGAAGCCGCAATCCGCTTGCCGCCGCACGGCAACGCCGCCAGAGTGGCGCAAAAGGCCGGGTGCCGCAAAAGACGCGAGGGAGGGAAACCGCAATGCCGGATCGCAGGATCGTTCTCGTCACCGGCGCGAGCCAGGGCATCGGCGCCGCCACGGCGCGCGCGTTCGCCGCCGCCGGGCACGCGGTCGTGCTCGCCGCCCGCGACGCGGCGAAGCTCGCGGCCGTCGCGGACGAACTCGGGCCCGCAGCCACGCCGGTCGCGACCGACGTCACCGACCCAGCCTCCGTCGAGGCGCTCTTCGCGCGCATCCGGGACCAGCACGGCCGGCTCGACGTGGTGTTCAACAACGCCGGCGCCAACATCCCCGCGACGCTGACCGGCGACATCTCCTATGCCGACTGGCGCAAGGTCGTGTCGGTCAACCTCGACGGCGCCTTCCTGATCGCGTCGGGTGCCTTCCGCCTGATGCGCGAGCAGGCGCCGCAGGGCGGACGCATCATCAACAACGGCTCGATCTCGGCGCATGTGCCGCGCTATGGCTCGGCGCCCTACACCGCGTCGAAGCACGCGATCACCGGCCTCACCCGCTCGATCTCGCTCGACGGCCGCGCCTTCTCGATCGCCTGCGGCCAGATCGACATCGGCAACGCCGCCTCGGACATGACGGCGCGCATGGTCGCCGGAGTGCCGCAGGCCGACGGCACGCTGGCACCCGAGCCGCGCATCGACGTGGCCCACGTCGCCCGCGCCGTCGTGCAGATGGCCGACCTGCCGCTCGACGTGAACGTCCAGTTCATGACGATCATGGCGACGAACATGCCCTTCATCGGCCGCGGCTGACGCCGGCACGGTCGCTGGCGCAAGGCGGGGCCGGCCGTCTACTCGTAGAACGCCGGAGCCCGGCGCAGGGTCGCCCACTGGTCCGCGTCATGGCCATAGACCACCAGCGCGGCGCCGCGGGCCTCGGCAATGTCCGACACCTTTCGGGTGCTTCGGCGGATCCGCGCCTCGTCGTCCATGTCGGTGACAAACATCTCCCGTGTCGCGGCGTCCGCCATCGAGCTGTGCATGACGGCGTCGATCGCGAGCATCACCGGGCCCGTGACCGGAAGTCTCACCAGAACGGACTGATGGCCCGGAACGTGCCCGCTCGTTTCCAGCAGTTCAACTCCGGGAACGAGTTCGACGTCGCCGTCGACGAGAGAATATCGCAGTGACGGGTGATCCCAGGCGGCCCGGTTCGCGGCAAAGCGCGGATGCCCGCTTCTGGCCAGCTCGTAGTGCTCGCGCTGGACCACCAGCTCGGCATTGACGAAAAGATCATGATTTCCCGAGTGATCGTCGTCGAAGTGCGAGCAGATCAGATAGTCGATGTCCGATACGTCGAGACCGAGCGCTGCGAGGCGCGCAGCGACGGTCTCCTCCGGCTTGATCTCGATCGAGAGGCCCGGCGGATTGCGCGGGGTGTCGACGAAGGACCGCGGCCAGCCGGTATCGACCAGGATGGTCCTGCCGTCGTCCGCCCGGATGAGATACCCGGGAACCGGCACGTTGCCCGGTTGCATGACGCCGAGATCGAGCAGGTAGAGACGCATCACCGATCCTTCTTGAGGCCCGCCACCGACTGAAACGGATCGGAATTCGATTGTCGAGTCGCGGCCCGATGACACCGGGGCCGGCACGGCCGGGCGTTGCCGCGCGGCGCGGCGCCGACTTTTTTCGGCGCAAGCTTCGCGGGGCCGGCTGCATCGGCCGATGCGTGCTTCGTGCATGGGTTGTGCATGGACTGTGCGCGCCCCGCGCGAGCCGTTGGCGGCGGCGGGCGGTGGGGTAGGGCGGGCCTCATCCTTTCGTGCCTGTCCGCGCCGCTCCGGCGTCACCCGGACGGCCAAGTTCCCGGAATACCCCCAAAGCGCGTAATAACGGGCATCGGCCATCCAACGGAGGGGCCGCGAGTACGTGGGGAACTCGATCCATGCCAATTAAATCCTGCCAGATGTCGGAAGACGTCGGCATTGCTTACCCGGACTTGGTAAATCTGTACGGCTGCAAGATCGGCACCGGCACCCGGATCGGCCCCTTCGTCGAAATCCAGAAGAACAGCACCATTGGAGACCGCTGCAAGATTTCCTCGCACTCCTTCGTCTGCGAAGGCGTGACAATCGAGGACGAGGTCTTCGTCGGCCACGGCGTGATGTTCACCAACGGCCTGCTCCCCCAGGCGACCAATCCCGACGGCTCGCTGCAGCGTGACGGCGACTGGGACTGCACCCCGACGCTCGTCAAGCGCCGCGCCGGCATCGGCTCGAACGCCACCATCGTCTGCGGCGTGACCATCGGCGAAGGCGCCATCGTCGGGGCCGGGGCGGTCGTGACCCGCGACGTGCCCGACTTCGCCCTCGTCGTGGGCGTGCCCGCGCGCGTGGTCGGCGACGTGCGGACGCACACCGAAAATCCAAATCATCACAACAGCCTGCGAAACATTCCGTCGGCCATGGGGGAACTGCAATGATCCGTGTCGGCATCGTCGGCTACGGCTACTGGGGGCCGAACCTCGCGCGGTCGGTCGCAGAGACCGACACCGCCGTCGTCGAGGCGATCGCGGACTACTCGGCGGCGGCCCGCGAGCGCGCCTTTCGCCGGCATCCGTCGGCCCGCCTCATCTCCGACTGGAAGGACCTCGTGTCCGATCCCAAGATCGACGCGGTGATGATCGCGACCCCGGTCGCGACCCACTTCGAGATCGCCATGGCGGCGCTGAAGGCCGGCAAGCACGTGCTGGTCGAGAAGCCGATGGCCGAGACCGTGACCAAGGCCGCGCTGCTCGTCGACGAAGCGCAGGCGCGCAACCGCGTGCTGATGGTCGACCACACCTTCATCTACACCGGCGCCGTGCAGACCATCCACGGCCTGATCGCCGATGGGCGTTTGGGCGATATTTACTACTACAACTCGACGCGGGTGAATCTCGGCCTGTTCCAGCGCGACGTTAACGTGATCTGGGATCTCGCCGTCCATGACTTTGCGATCATGGATTACCTGTTCACCGCCCGCCCGGTCGCCGTCTCCGCCAGTGCCGCGGGCTTCGTGCCCGACAGCCAGGAGAACATGGCGCATCTGTCGGTCTACTTCGAGGACGGTGCGCTCGCGCATCTCAACGTCAACTGGCTCGCGCCGGTCAAGGTGCGCCAGACACTGATCGGCGGCTCGAAGCGCATGGTGATCTACGACGACATGCAGACCTCCGAGAAGGTCAAGGTCTACGACCGCGGCGTCGCGTTCACCGACGATCCGAAGGAGGCCTACGAGCGGATGGTCTCCTACCGGGTCGGCGAGATGTGGGCGCCGGCGATCTCGACCAAGGAGGCGCTGGTCTCCGAGGTGCAGGAGTTCGTCCGCTGCATCGAGACGAACGCCACCCCCTACAACGACGGCGAGAGCGGCCTGCGTGTGGTCGAGCTGCTCGCGGCCGCCAGTCACTCCACCCGCCTCCGGGGCCAGCCCGTCGAGATCGGCGAACTGAAGAGGGCATCATGATCCCGTTCCTCGACCTCAAGGCGCAGTACCAGACGGTCGGCGCCGATATCGAAGCGGCCGTCGTCGCGGCGCTGCGCAGCTGCAACTACGTGCTGGGCCAGCCGGTCGCCGATTTCGAGGCCGCCTTTGCCGCCTACTGCGGCGCCGAGCACGCCGTCGCGGTGTCGAGCGGCACGTCGGCGCTGCACCTCGCGCTGCTCGCCGCCGGCGTCGGGCCCGGGGACGAGGTCATCACCGTCTCCGCCACCTTCGTCGCCACCGCCGCGGCGGTCGTCTACTGCGGCGCGACGCCGGTGTTCGTCGACGTCGATCCGAACACCTGGACGATGGACCCGGGCAAGATCGCAGCCGCGATCACGCCACGGACCAAGGCGATCCTGCCGGTGCACCTGCATGGTCGCCTCGCGGACATGGAGGCGATCGCCGCGATCGCGCGCCGCCACCGGCTCGTGCTGATCGAGGATGCGGCGCAGGCGCACGGCACCGAGCGCGACGGCAAGCGCGCCGGCACCTTCGGCGCCATGGGCTGCTTCAGCTTCTACCCGGGCAAGAACCTCGGCGCCTGCGGCGAGGGCGGGGCGATCGTCACCTCCGACGCGAAGCTCGCCGCGACGCTGCGCTGCCTGCGCGACTGGGGGCAGGAAGGCAAGTACAACCACGTCCGCCACGGCTTCAACTTCCGCATGGACGCGGTTCAGGGCGCGGCACTGGGCGTGAAGCTCAAGCACCTCGACGCCTGGAACGCCGGCCGCCGCCGGGTGGCGCACGCCTACCAGCAGGGCCTCGCGGGCGGCATCCGCCGGCCGGCGCCGATCGGCATGGACAGCGCCTGCCACGTCTATGCCATCCGGATCTCCGATCGCGCCGACGTGCAGCAGTTGCTGGGCGAGCGCGGCATCGCGACCGGCATCCACTACCCGGTGCCGGTGCATCTCCAGCCGGCCTATGCCGGACTTGGCGGCAAGAAGGGCGACCTGCCCGTGACCGAGGCGCTGGCGAACGACTGGCTGTCGCTGCCGCTCTATCCCGAGATGTCCGACGCGGACGTCGCGACGGTGATCGAGGCGGTGAATGTCACCACCGTCGACAAGCTGGCAGGTGCCGCATGACCAGGACCACGCATCCGCACGAGCTGAAGGGCAAGCGCATCCTCGTGACCGGCGGCGCCGGCTTCATCGGCTCGCACATCACCGACCTGCTGATCGGGGAGGACGTCGCCCGCGTCGTCGTCATCGACAACATGGTGCGCGGCCGCATGGCGAACCTCCGCCACGCCCTGCCGAGCGGCAAGGTCGAGGTCGTCGAGGCCGACATCTGCGACCGCGAGCTGACCGCCCGGCTGGTCGCGGACAGCGACATCGTCTTCCATCAGGCGGCGCTGCGCATCACGCATTGCGCCGCCGAGCCCGACCTCGCCATGAAGGTGATGGTCGATGCGACCTACGACATCCTGCGCGCCTGCGTCGCGTCGAAGGTCGAGAAGGTGGTGATGGCCTCGTCGGCATCGGTCTACGGGCTCGCCACCGAGTTCCCGACCACCGAGGCGAACAACTGCTACGACAACCGCACGCTCTACGGTGCGGCGAAGGCGTTCGGCGAGGGGCTGCTGCGGTCGTTCAACGACATGTACGGCCTCGACTACGTGGCGCTGCGCTACTTCAACGCCTACGGGCCGCGCATGGACATCCATGGCCGCTACACCGAGGTGATGGTGCGCTGGATGGAGCGGATCGAGGCGGGCCTGCCGCCGATCGTCTTCGGCGACGGACTGCAGACCATGGACATGATCCACGTCCGTGACATCGCGCGGGCCAACATCCTGGCGGCCAAGGCGCCGGCGACGGACGCGGTCTACAACGTCGGCAGCGAGACCGAGACGTCACTGCTCGATCTCGCGCACGAGCTCGGCCGCGCGATGAACCGGCCCGGCCTCGTGCCGGAGCATCAGGCCGAGCGCGCCGTGAACCCGGTGCCGCGCCGCCTCGCCTCGGGCGCGGCCGCGGCGGCCGACCTCGGCTTCCGCCCGGAAATCTCCTTCGCCGAGGGCATCCGCGACCTGGTCGACTGGTGGCGCGCCGAGGTGAAGACACCCGCCCAGGAGTCCGCAGCGTGATCCCGATCGCCCTCCCGCTCGTCGGCCAGGAAGAGGCCGACGCCGCCGGCGCGGTGATCCGCTCCGGCTGGCTGACGCAAGGCCCGCAGGTTGCGGCCTTCGAGGCGGAATTCGCCGCCCTCGTCGGCGCGCCGCACGCCTGCGCCGTCTCGAACTGCACCACCGCGCTTCACCTCGCGCTCCTCGCCGCCGGCGTGGGCGAGGGCGACGAGGTGGTGACGGTCAGCCACACCTTCATCGCGTCGGCCAACGCCATCCGCCAGTGCGGCGGCGTGCCGGTCTTCGTCGACATCGAGGCCGGCGGCTACAACATCGACGCCACCGCCATGGCGGCGGCGATCACGCCGCGGACCCGCGCGCTGCTCGTCGTGCACCAGATGGGCATGCCCTGCGACCTGTCGGCGATCGTGCCGGTTGCGCGCGCCCATGGCCTGCCGCTCATCGAGGACGCGGCCTGTGCCGCGGGCTCCGAGATCGAACTCGGGGGGGAGTGGACCCGGATCGGCAAGCCGCAGGGCGATGTCGTCGCCTTCTCGTTCCACCCGCGCAAGGTGCTGACGGTGGGCGATGGCGGCATGCTGACCACCGCGAACCCGGAGTGGGACGCGAAGTTCCGCCTCTGGCGCCAGCACGGCATGTCGGTGCCCGACACGCTGCGCCACGGCAGCGCGAAGGTGATCTTCGAGAGCTACCCCGTGCCCGGCTACAACTACCGCATGACCGACATGCAGGCCGCGATCGGCCGCGAGCAGCTGAAGCGGCTGCCCGGCATCATCGCGCGGCGCCGGGCGCTGGCCGATCGCTATGGCCGGCTCCTCGCCGGGATCGAGGGCGTCACGGCGCCGAACGAACCCGCCTGGGCCCGGTCGAACTGGCAGAGCTACTGCGTCGCACTCGACGCGGACTTCGACCAGCAGGCGGTGATGCAGCGGATGCTCGACGCCGGGGTGGCGAGCCGCCGCGGCATCATGTGCATCCACCTCGAGACGGCGCACGCCGACCTCGCGCTGCCGCACGATCTGTCCCGCTCGGAGGCGGCGCGCGATCATTCCGTCCTGCTGCCGCTCTACGCCCAGATGGACGACGCGACGCAGGACGCCGTCATCGCCGCCCTGGCCGAGGCCGTCGCCGCGGAGCGTCCGCGCCGCCGCCTCACCGCTTGACCGACGGATGTCCATGCAGCGCCTTCGATCCAGTCCCCCCCGCGTCAAGCACCCGATGCTCGAACTCGATCCAGAAGCGGATCGACGCCCTCGGGCTCGACCTGCACGGCCTGCATGTCGTGACCGAGGCCGCGACGGGCGACTATGCCTGCACCGCGGTCGTCGCGGCGCTGGCGGGCGCGCGCGTGACCGCCGTGGCCCGGGATACCCGCCGGCATGGCACGGCGCGCGACGCGGCCTTGCAGACGCTGGGGCTCGCCCGCCTCGCCGGCGTGCGCGAGAAGATCGACGTTGTCGACGCGATCACCGAGGCGCACCTCGCCGATTGCGATATCCTGACGAACTCGGGCCACCTGCGGCCGATCACGGCCGGAATGATCGCCGCCCTGCCGGAGCGGGCGGTGATCGGCCTGATGTTCGAGGGCTGGGAGTTTCGCGGCGAGGATCTCGACCTCGCCGCGGCCCGCGAGCGGGGCATCCGCATTGCCGCGGTCAACGAGCGCCATCGCGACGTCGCGGTCTTCCCGTTCCTCGGGCCGCTCTGCCTGCGGCTGCTGCAGGACGCGGGGTTCCACGCGCCGGGCAGCCACGTGGCGGTGGTCTGCGACAACCCGTTCGCACCGTTCCTGCGCGACGGCCTCGCCATGGCCGCCGCCGGGGTGGAGCTTGCCCCGAGCATTGCCGCGCTTCGGCCCAACGGCTGGGACGCGGTGGTGATCTCGCTCAATCCGGCGGAGAACCCGCTGCTCGGCGCCGGCGATTTCGCGGCGCTCCGGGCCGCCGCCCCGCGCGCGATCGTCGCGCAGTTCTGGGGCGACATCGACCGGGCGGCGGCGGCGGCTGCCGGCGTCCGGGTGGTGCCGGCGCAGGCGCCCATGCCAGGACACATGGGCATCCTGCTGAACGCGCTCGGCCACGAGCCGATCGTCCGGCTCCAGACCGGCGGCCTTCGGGCGGCCGAGCTGATCTTCCGTGGTGCGGCATCCTCGTCCGAGGGCGTGGCGCACCTGATCTGAATGTTTGACGCCGGCCGCGCGTGCGGCCCGGCATTGGAGAGCGTAGCGTGAGCAAGGTTGCACTCATCACCGGCGTCACCGGCCAGGACGGCGCCTATCTGGCCGAGCTTCTGCTCGCCAAGGGATATGCCGTCCATGGCATCAAGCGGCGGTCGTCGTCCTTCAACACCGGCCGCATCGACCACCTGTACCAGGATCCGCATGACGACGATCCGCGGCTGGTCCTGCACCACGGCGACATGACCGACGCGACCAACCTGATCCGGGTCGTGCAGGAGGTCCAGCCGGACGAGATCTACAACCTCGCCGCGCAGAGCCACGTGCAGGTCAGCTTCGAGACGCCCGAGTACACCGCCAACGCCGACGCCATCGGCCCGCTGCGTCTGCTCGAGGCGATCCGCATCCTCGGCCTCGGCGAGAAGACGCGCTTCTACCAGGCCTCGACCTCCGAGCTCTACGGCATGGTCCAGCAGGTGCCGCAGACCGAGATGACGCCGTTCTACCCGCGCAGCCCCTATGCCGTGGCAAAGCTCTACGGCTACTGGATCACGGTGAACTACCGCGAGGCCTATGGCCTGCACGCTTCGAACGGCATCCTGTTCAACCACGAGAGCCCGATCCGCGGCGAGACCTTCGTCACCCGCAAGATCACCCGGGGCGTCGCGGCGATCCACCTCGGCCTGCAGGACTGCATCCACCTCGGCAACCTCGACGCCCGCCGCGACTGGGGCCACGCCCGCGACTACGTCGAGGGGATGTGGCGGATCCTGCAGCAGGACCAGGCCGACGACTACGTGCTCGCCACCGGCGAGACCCACACGGTCCGCAGCTTCGTCGAGAAGGCGTTCGCCCGGACCGGCCGGCAGATCGAATGGCGCGGCAACGGCGTCGAGGAAGTCGGCCGCTGCGCCGATACCGGCAAGACCTTCGTCAAGGTCGATCCGCGCTACTTCCGCCCGACCGAGGTCGACCTGCTGATCGGCGATCCGACCCGTGCCCACGACCGGCTCGGCTGGCACCACAAGACCTCGCTCGACGATCTCGTCGCCGAGATGGTCACGGCCGACGTGGCGAACGTGCGCCGCGAGCACAATCAGATCGGCCGGCATGTCTGAGCCGCTCTATTCCCTCAAGGGGAAACGCATCTGGGTCGCCGGCCATCGCGGGATGGTCGGCTCGGCCCTCACGAGACGCCTGGCGCGCGAGGACTGCGACGTCATCGTCACCCCACGGGGCGACGTGGACCTCGCGCGTCAGGCGGAAGTCGAGGAGTGGATGGCCGAGGCCCGGCCGCAGGCGATCTTTCTCGCCGCGGCCAAGGTCGGCGGCATCCGGGCGAACGACGCCTATCCGGCCGACTTCCTCTATCAGAACCTGATGATCGAGGCGAACGTCATCGAGGCGGCGCGGCGCACGCACGTCGAGAAGCTGCTGTTTCTCGGCTCGTCCTGCATCTATCCGAAGTTTGCCGACCAGCCGATCGTCGAGGAGGCGCTGCTGACCGGCGCGCTCGAGCCGACGAACGAGTGGTACGCGGTGGCGAAGGTCGCCGGCATCAAGCTCTGCCAGTCCTACCGGCGGCAGCATGGCTGCGACTTCATCTCGGCGATGCCGACCAACCTCTACGGGCCGGGCGACAACTACGATCTCGAGACCAGCCACGTGATCCCGGCGCTGCTGCGCAAGGCGCATGACGCGAAGCAGGCGGGGCGGCAGGATCTGCCGATCTGGGGCACGGGCAGCGCCCGGCGCGAATTCCTGCATGCGGACGACTGCGCCGATGCGCTGGTCCACCTGATGCAGCACTGGTCGGACGAGTTGCACGTCAACGTCGGCTCGGGCAGTGACGTGACGATTGCCGACCTGGCCCGCACCGTGATGCGGGTGGTGGGCCTTGGCGGCGATCTCCTGACGGATCCGCGGCAGCCCGACGGCACGCCGCGCAAGCTGATGGATGGCCGTCGCCTCCGGGCGCTCGGCTGGGCGCCGGGCATTCCGCTCGAAGCGGGGCTGGCCCGGGTCTACGCCGAGATCGCGCCGATCCTCGACCGGGCCGAGGCGGCCTGAGCCTCCATGGCCTGACCCCCTCGGCCCAGAGCCGGGGGGTCAGCCGAGCGCGTCGTCGACCCGGTGCGGGCAGGCGGCGCGCGAGCAAATCCGGCAGGCGGGGCCGACCTCCTCGGCCCGGGCGCCCGCGTCCGGCGCATAGACCGTGCGGCGGGCGTCGCTCTCGCTCATCGCCAGCATGTCGGTCAGGTAGTGTCGCGGCCGCCCGAACCCGGATGGCCCGACCGAGCCGGCGCGCGCCACGAAGACGAAGCGATCGCCGGTCGGGAACACCGCGAGCTGGCGGATCATCGTCTCCGGCGACTGCTGCGCCCGATAGAGTACCCAGAGCGGACAGGCCGCGGCATAGCGCGGGGCGAACAGCCCGGGCAGGCCGCGCCGCTCCAGCAGGCTGCCCGCCGCGTTGACCCGCAGGTAGCCGAAGCGCGGCCCCTCGCGCAGCGTCACCAGCCGCCGGCACACGGTCGATACGTCGACGCCGAAGACGTCGGCCAGCGCCTCGGCATCGTGGCCGAGCTCCGCCGCCTTGGGCGCAAACGCCACCATCGGCAGCAGCAGCGCCGCCGCGGCATAGTCGACGAGCGCGGCGCGCAGCCGTTCCGCCGCAGGCGTGCCGATCTCCGGCGCGGCGGCGACGATCGTCGCGATCGGCCCGCCGCAGCGGGTGAGCGCCGCGCCGCGCGCTGCCTCCACGCTGTGCTCCTCCGGCCCCGGCGCACTGGCTGCCGCAGCCTCGATCTCCTCGAAATGCTCCTCCCGCCGTTCGAAGATCGCCGCCACCTCGTCGAACGGCGACAGCCGTCGGCCATCCGCCGCCGTGGCGTCGAAGTACTCCGACAGCGCCGCGCCACCGTGGCTGAGCGCCAGGCTCTCGTCGGCGATGATCCCGAGGAACCGGTCGCGCTGCTCCGGGGGGACGTCGGCATAGTCCGCGAGAATCTCCGCCGCCGAGCGGATCGCCGCGATGCGGCTCAGGATCATGTGGACGGTCTCTGCGAGGATCGGGTCGTGGGTCAGCCGGTCGGCGAGGGCGCGCGCTTCCGCCGTTGCCGACCGCTCGGCGCGGGCGAGCGCGGCTACCGCCCGTGCCCACCCCGGATAGCGCCCGATCAGTTCGCCGGCCGCCGCCGCCTCGACGCCGAGACTGGCGAGGTCCGGAGCGTTGGCAAGCTCGGACAGCGTGGCGAGCAGGCGCCGCTCCGCCGCGCCGTCGAGATCCTCGAGGCCGATCCCCAGAGCCTGCGCCGTGCGCCGCAGCAGGGGGCCTGCGATCGTGCGTTTGTTGCGCTCGATAAGGTTCAGGTATGACGGCGAAATTCCGATCTGCCGCGCGAGGTCGGCCTGGGTGACGCCAAGCCCGCGCCGCCGCTCGCGAATGCGCGGTCCGAGAAACGCTCGGGGCACGCGGCCCTCCTCCTGTCGGCGCGGGGTTGTCAAGAATTAACAGGATAGCATATCGAAAGGTATTAATATTAACAAAAATATTCAGATATAACAGATGCTTGTTGATTGATTGACTTCACGCGTCCACGATGGGGGCAATGAGGCTCGGCGTGCCGCCGGAAAACGACCTCGCGGAGGAGATCACATGCTAGCAGATGACCAGAGATCGACCGATGCCGTCCTGCGGCCGCTGAGCGACGCGCACATCGACGCGTCGGGCTACGTCGAGATGTACCGTCGTTCTGTTGAGGATCCGGAGGGGTTCTGGCGGGAGCAGGGGGAGCGGCTGGAGTGGATGACGCCGTTCACGAAGGTGAAGGAGACGTCGTTCGCGTATCCGGACGTGTCGATCAAGTGGTTCGAGGACGGCCGGCTCAACGTTTCGGCGAACTGCATCGACCGGCATCTCGCGACGCGGGGCGAGCAGACGGCGATCATCTGGGAGAGCGACGACCCCGAGGTCGCCGAGCACATCAGCTACCGGCAGCTGCACGCCGAGGTCTCGAAGCTCGCCAACGTGCTGCTGTCCCTCGGGGTGGGCAAGGGCGACCGGGTGGTGCTCTACCTGCCGATGATCCCGCAGGCGGCCTATGCGATGCTCGCCTGCACCCGGATCGGCGCGATCCACTCGATCGTCTTCGCCGGCTTCTCGCCCGACGCGCTGCGCTCGCGCATCGAGGATTCCGGCGCGAAGCTCGTCGTCACCGCCGACGAGGCGCCGCGCGGCGGCCGGCGGACGCCGCTGAAGGCCAACGCCGACAAGGCGCTCGCCGGGCTTTCGGGCGTGAAGCAGCTGGTGGTCCGGCGCACCGGCGGCGACATCGCGTGGACCGAGGGCCGCGACATCTGGCTGCACGAGGCGATGGCGGGCGTCGAGGCGGACTGCGCGCCGGTGGCGATGGCGGCGGAGGACCCGCTGTTCATCCTCTACACCTCGGGCTCGACCGGCCAGCCGAAGGGCGTCGTGCACACCACCGGCGGCTATCTCGCCTATGCCGCGCTGACCCACAGGTACGTCTTCGACTACCACGACGGCGACATCTACTGGTGCACCGCGGACGTCGGCTGGGTGACGGGGCACAGCTACATCGTCTACGGGCCGCTGGCGAACGGGGCGACGACGCTGATGTTCGAGGGGGTGCCGACCTGGCCGGACGCGGGGCGGTTCTGGTCGGTCTGCGCCAAGCACAGGGTCAACATCTTCTACACCGCGCCGACGGCGATCCGGGCGCTGATGGGCCAGGGGCGCGCGTGGGTGGACGCCCACGACCTCTCGAGCCTGCGCATCCTCGGCTCGGTCGGCGAGCCGATCAACCCGGAGGCGTGGAACTGGTACGACGAGGTGGTGGGCAAGGGCCGCTGCCCGATCGTGGACACCTGGTGGCAGACCGAGACCGGCGGCATCCTGATCACGCCGCTGCCCGGCGCGATCCCGACCAAGCCCGGCTCGGCGACGAAGCCGTTCTTCGGGGTGAGGCCCGTGGTGCTCGAGCCGGGCACCGGGGCGGAGATCACCGCGAACCCGTGCGAGGGGGTGCTCTGCATCGCCAACTCGTGGCCCGGGCAGATGCGCACGGTCTGGGGCGACCACGCGCGTTTCGTCGACACCTACTTCAGCCAGTACAAGGGGTTCTACTTCACCGGCGACGGCTGCCGGCGGGACGCGGACGGCGACTACTGGATCACCGGCCGGGTCGACGACGTGATCAACGTCTCGGGCCACCGCATGGGCACGGCGGAGGTGGAGAGCGCGCTGGTCGCCCATCCGAAGGTCGCCGAGGCCGCCGTCGTCGGCTACCCGCATTCGATCAAGGGCCAGGGGATCTATGCCTACGTCACGCTGATGGCGGGCGAGGAGTACACCGAGGCGCTGCGCAGGGAACTGGTCGCCTGGGTGCGCCAGGAGATCGGCCCGATCGCCAGCCCCGACCTGATCCAGTGGGCCCCGGGCCTGCCCAAGACCCGCTCCGGCAAGATCATGCGCCGCATCCTGCGCAAGATCGCCGAAAACGACTATGCCGCCCTCGGCGACACCTCGACCCTCGCAGACCCCACCGTCGTCGACGACCTCATCGACAACAGGATGAACCGGGCGTGAGGCGCGGTGCCTGAGACCCTGCCCATGATTTCACGCGTGAAATCATGGGCAGGACACTGAAAGAACATAATAAAAGAATCTGGCGTTCACGAGTTCGAAATCTTCGTGAACGCGCCGGGGCACGTGTACTCTGGCGTTCCCGGCGGCCAGACCGACAAGTACCCGACAGAAGGATGGAAGATGGAAACCCCCCTCGTAGAGCGCATCGTCGCAGACCCGAATTATCAGACATTGAAAAGTCGGCGCTCGAGCTTCGGCTGGACGCTGACGATCGCCATGCTGGTGGTCTACTACGGCTTCATCCTGCTCATCGCCTTCCAGAAGGGCCTGCTCGCCACGCGCATTGGCGAGGGGGTGATGACCTGGGGCATTCCGATCGGCTTCGGGGTGATCGTCTTCACCATCCTCGTCACCGGCATCTACGTGCGCCGGGCCAACAGCGAGTTCGACGAGCTGAACGAGAAGATCAAGCGGGAGGCGCTGAAGTGAGCCGGACGACCATCCTTCGGGCCGGCGGCCTCGCCGCCCTCGGCCTCGCGCCCGGCGCGGCCTTTGCCGCCGACGTCATCCAGGGCGTCGAGAAGCAGGCGACGAACTGGACCGCCATCGTCATGTTCGCGGCCTTCGTCGCCATGACGCTGTTCATCACCAAGTGGGCGGCGGCCAAGACAAAGTCGGCGGCCGACTTCTACACCGCCGGCGGCGGCATCACCGGCTTCCAGAACGGCCTCGCCATCGCCGGCGACTACATGTCGGCCGCGTCCTTCCTCGGCATCTCGGCCGCGGTGATGACCGGGGGCTTCGACGGCCTCATCTATTCGATCGGCTTCCTCGTCGGCTGGCCGATCCTCACCTTCCTGATGGCGGAGCGGCTGCGCAACCTCGGCAAGTTCACCTTCGCCGACGTCGCCGCCTTCCGCTTTGCCCAGACGCCGGTCCGCATCTTCGCGGCCTCGGGCACGCTCGTCGTCGTCGCCTTCTACCTGATCGCACAGATGGTCGGCGCGGGCTCGCTGATCGAGCTTCCTGTTCGGGCTCGACTACTGGATCGCGGTCGTGCTCGTCGGCATCCTGATGATGGTCTACGTGCTCTTCGGTGGCATGACCGCCACCACCTGGGTGCAGATCATCAAGGCCTGCCTGCTGCTCGCCGGCGCGAGCTTCATGGGCTTCATGGTGCTCTATCACTACGGCTTCAGCCCGGAGGCGATGTTCGCCGACGCGGTGAAGGTGAAGACCGACATCGCCACCGCCGCCGGCAAGACGCCGGAGGAGGCAAGCGCCGCCGGTCAGGCGATCATGGGCCCGGGCAGCTTCATCAAGGATCCGATCTCGGCGATCAGCTTCGGCATGGCGCTGATGTTCGGCACCGCCGGCCTGCCGCATATCCTGATGCGCTTCTTCACCGTGCCCTCCGCCAAGGAAGCGCGGAAGTCGGTGATGTGGGCGACGACCTGGATCGGCTATTTCTACCTGCTGACCTTCATCATCGGCTTCGGCGCCATCACCTTCGTGCTGACGAACCCGGAGTTCCTGACGGCGGACGGCAAGCTCGTCGGCGGCAACAACATGGCGGCCGTCCATCTCGCCCATGCGGTCGGGGGCAACGTCTTCCTCGGCTTCATCTCGGCGGTGGCCTTCGCGACGATCCTCGCGGTGGTGGCGGGCCTGACGCTCTCCGGCGCCTCGGCGGTCAGCCACGACCTCTATGCGACGGTCATCAAGAAGGGGAAGGCCGACAGCGCCAGCGAGCTCCGCATCTCGCGGATCACCACGATCTGCCTCGGCATCGTCGCGGTGGTCCTCGGCATCGCCTTCCAGAAGCAGAACATCGCCTTCATGGTGTCGCTGGCCTTCGCGGTCGCCGCGTCCGCCAACTTCCCGGTGCTGTTCATGTCGGTGCTCTGGAAGGACTGCACGACCAAGGGCGCCGTCGTCGGGGGCTTCCTCGGCCTCATCTCCTCGGTGGTGCTGACGGTGCTGTCGCCGTCGGTCTGGGAAGCGACGCTCGGCCATCCGGTCGGCTCGGCGCCCTTCCCCTACACCTCGCCGGCGATCTTCTCGATGCCGCTCGCCTTCCTCGCGATCTGGCTGGTGTCCAAGATGGACAACAGCCCGCGGGCGAAGATCGACCGGGCAGGCTTCGTCGCCCAGCAGGTCCGATCCGAGACCGGCATCGGCGCGGCGCAGGCCTCGTCGCACTGAAGGGAGAGGGCGGATCATGTCTCCGACGAATCCGCCCGATCGCATCGCCGATGGCCCGTCCCGTCCGGGGCGGGCCGGAGGCGCTTCGGGCCTCCTGCCGCCGGAACGGCGGGAGTTCCTGGCGCTGATGGCGAGCCGCGTGCGCGAGGCGGCGCTCCGGATGCCGGTCTACGTCGACGGCAGCACCGATCTCGTGACGCTCTGCCGGATGCTGGCGGAGCGCGGCCGCACCGGGGCGCTGGTGCGCGACGCCGGCCGGATCGGCATCTTCACCACGACCGACCTGCGCGACGCTCTGCTGCTCGGGCGGCCGCCGGCAGAGGTGGCTGTGCGCGAGGTGGCGGTGTTCGAGCCGCTCGCGGTCTCGGTGGACGACGAGTTGTTCGACGCGCTGCTCCTGATGCTGCGTCACGGCTTTCACCGGGTGCTGGTGAAGGACGGTGACGAGATCGTCGGCGTGCTCGGACAGCTGGAGCTGATGGGGCTGATCGCGAACCATTCCGAGCTGATCGTCCTGCGGGTCGACCAGGCGGAGGACGTCTCCGAGCTGGCCAGCGCGGCACGGCAGGTGGAGGCGATGATCCAGGTGCTTCACGCCGACGGCGTGCGGGTGGAGAACATCGCGGGGCTCGTCGGCCGGCTGAACCGCCGCGTGTTCCGGCGGCTCTGGGAGTTGCTGGCGCCCGCGGAGTTGCAGCGCAACAGCTGCCTCATTGTCATGGGCAGCGAGGGGCGCAGCGAGCAGATCATCCGCACCGATCAGGACAACGCGCTGATCCTGCGCGACGGGTTCGCCTGCCCGCAGATCGATGCGGTCACGGCGGCGTTCACCGCGGCGCTGGTCGAGTTCGGCTATCCGCCCTGCCCGGGCGGGATCATGCTGAGCCGGCCGCTGTGGTGCCAGAGCGTGACGGGGTTCCGCGGGGCACTGTTCGACTGGACGCAAGGGGCGGACGGCGATGGCCCGATGAACCTCGCGATCTTTTTCGACGCGGCGGTGGTGGCGGGCGACCCGGAGCTCCTGTCGGAGCTGCGGGCGCACCTGCGGTTGCTGGTCGCGGGCAGCGCCACGTTCAACGCGCGCTTCGCCGCGGCGATCGAGCAGTTCGGGTCCGAGGGCGGCGGCTGGTGGCGCCGGCTGCCGGGACTGCGCGGCCGTGATGCGGCGGAGGTCGACCTGAAGAAGCTCGGGCTGTTCCCGGTGGTCCACGGGGTGCGCGCGCTGGCGCTCGAGGCGGGGATCGAGGCGCTCGGCACCGCCGCCCGGCTCGAGGCGCTGGAAGCGGCGGGGCGGATCGGCCATGATCTCGCCCGTGACCTCCTGGACGCGCTGCACTGTCTCATGCGGCTGAAGCTCGCGAGCAACCTCACCCAGATCGCCGGCGGGCGGCCGCCGGACAATCTGGTGCGGCTCGGCCAGCTCGGCACGCTGGAGCGGCAGGCGTTGAAGGAGTCGCTCGGGATCGTCCGGCAGTTCAAGGCGTGGCTCGCCACGCACTACCGGCTGGACGCGCTGTGAGCGAGCGGCCGCGGGCGCAGGTCTTGGTCGCGCTCTGCGGCGCGGGGATCGCGCTCTTCAACTTTCCGCTGCTGGCGGTCTGGGGGCAGGACGCCACGGTGTTCGGGCTGCCGCTGCTGCCGGTGGCGCTGTTCGGGATCTGGGCCGGGCTCGTCGTGCTGCTCGCGCTGGTGAGCGAGCGGTGATGTCGCCGGCGCTCGTGCTCGGGGCTTCGGCGGGGTATCTGCTGGCGCTGTTCCTCGTTGCCGCCTGGGGCGACCGGCGTGCGGCCGACGGGCGCTCGGTGATCGACAGCGCCGCGGTCTATGCGCTGAGCTGGGGGGTCTACTGTACCGCCTGGACCTATTTCGGCAGCGTCGGGCGGGCGGCGACGGGGGGCGTGTGGTTCCTGCCCATCTACCTCGGGCCGATGCTCGCGATGCTGGTGGCGTGGGTCGTCCTGCGCAAGATGGTGCGGATCGCGCGGACCTACCGGATCACCTCGATCGCCGACTTCATCGCCGGTCGCTATGGCAAGAGCCCGGGCCTCGCGGCGCTGGTCACGCTCATCACCGTGGTCGGGATCGTGCCCTACATCGCGCTGCAGCTGAAGGCGGTGGAGGCCGGGTATCGCGTGCTGACCGGGCACGGCGGCGACGCGGCGGGCTGGCTCGGCGACGGGACGTTCTACGTGGCGCTGGCGCTTGCGGCCTTCGCGATCATCTTCGGCACGCGACACCTCGACGTGGCGGAGCGGCACGAGGGCATGGTCGCGGCGATCGCCTTCGAGTCGGCGCTGAAGCTGGTGGCGTTCCTCGTGGTCGGCGGCTTCGTGACCTGGGGGCTGTTCGGCGGCATGGCGGATATCTGGGCGCGGGCGGAGGCGGTGCCGGATCTCGCCCGCCTGATGCAGCTCGGCGGTGCGGGCTTCGATCACGCCCAGTGGTTCGCGCTGACGGCGCTCTCGGCGGTCTCGGTGCTGCTGCTGCCGCGGCAGTTTCAGGTGATGGTGGTGGAGTGCGTCGACGAGCGGCACATCAGGCGGGCGGCGTGGCTGTTCCCGGCCTATCTGCTGCTCATCAACCTCTTCGTGCTGCCGATCGCCATCGGCGGGCTGCTGCTGCTCGGTGACGCGGACCCGGAGACGTTCGTCCTGTCGCTGCCGCTGTCGCAGGGGGCGCCCGCGCTGGCGCTGCTCGCGTACCTCGGCGGGCTGTCGGCGGCGACGGGGATGCTGATCGTCGAGACGGTGGCGGTCTCGACCATGGTGTGCAACGATCTCGTCATGCCCGGGCTGCTGCGGGTCGGCCGGCTGGGCGAGGGGGATCTGACGCGGGTCATCCTCAATGTCCGGCGGGCGGCGATCGTCGCCGTGCTGATGCTCGGGTATCTCTATTTCCACGTGGCGGGCGAAGCCTATGCGCTGGTCTCGATCGGGCTCATCAGCTTCGCGGCGGTGGCGCAGTTCGCGCCGGCGCTGATCGGCGGCATCTACTGGCGCGGCGGCACGCGGGCGGGGGCGATCGCGGGGCTCGTCGCCGGCTTCGCGGTCTGGACCTACACCCTGATGCTGCCGTCGGTGGCAAAGTCGGGGTGGATCCCGGCCGGCTTCGTCACGGAAGGCCCGTTTGGGATCGGGCTGCTTGCGCCGGAGCGGCTGTTCGGTCTCACCGGGCTCGACTCGCTCACGCACTCGCTGTTCTGGAGCCTGTTCGCCAACGTCGGGCTCTATGTCGGCCTGTCGCTCGCCCGGGAGCCGTCGGCGCGGGAGGCGAGCCAGGCGCTGCTCTATGTCGACGTGTTCCGCCGGCCGGGGGCGGAGCCGGTGTTCTGGCGCGGGCGCGCGCGGCTCGACGATCTGCGCGCGCTGGCGGGCCGCTTCCTCGGGCCGGCGCGGGCCGAGGCGATCTTCGACGAGCACGCGGCGGAGGCGGGGGTGCCGGTGCCGGATCTGGTGGCGGACGCGCGGCTGGTCGACCGGGTGGAACGGCAGATCGCCGGCGCCGTCGGCACCGCCTCCGCCCGGGTGATGGTGGCCTCGGTCGCGCAGGAGGAGCCGCTCTCCGTCGAGGACGTGTTCGAGATCGTGAGCGAGTCCTCGCAGCTGCGCGGCTATGCCCGGGCGCTCGAGACGGCGACGGTGGAGCTTCGCGAGGCGAACGAGGCGCTGAAGTCGCTGGACCACCTGAAGGACGACTTCATGTCGTCGGTCACGCACGAGCTGCGCACGCCGCTGACCTCGATCCGAGCGCTGTCGGAGGTGATGCGCGACACCCCGGACATCGGGCCGGCGGAGCGCGACGAGTTCCTGCGGATCATCGTGTCCGAGACGGAGCGGCTGGGGCGGCTGGTCAATCAGGTGCTCGACCTCGCGAAGATCGAGTCGGGCCACGCCGAATGGCACAGCACCGACGTCGACCTGCGCACGATCATCCTCGACGCCGCGCGCGCCGTCTCGGAGCTGTTCCGCGAGCGCGGCGCCCGTCTGGATCTGGCCCTGCCCGACACGGTGCCGACGTTGCGCGCCGATCCGGACCGGCTGACCCAGGTGATGCTCAACCTGCTCTCGAACGCGGCGAAGTTCGTCCCCGATGCCGGGGGCCGCGTCGAGGTCCGGCTGCGGCCGGAGCCTGACGCTCTCGTCGTCGAGGTGGCGGACAACGGCCCCGGCGTGCCGCTCGCCGACCAGGCGACGGTCTTCGAGAAGTTCCGCCAGGGGGGTGATGCGCTGACCCGTCCGGCGGGGACCGGACTCGGCCTTCCGATCAGCCGGCAGATCGTGGATCATCTCGGCGGGCGGATGTGGCTGGAATCGGAACCGGGGCGCGGCGCATGCTTCGCCTTCCGGCTGCCACTGCGGCCCGGGGGGGGACAAGAATGGGCACAAAGGTGCTGATCGCTGACGACGAGCCGAATATCGTCGTGTCGCTGAGCTTCATGATGAAGCGCGAGGGCTACGACGTGCTGGTGGCCCGCGACGGCATCGAGGCGCTCGACATGATCCGCCGCGAGCGGCCGTCGCTGGTGCTGCTCGATGCGATGATGCCCGGGATGACCGGTTTCGACGTGTGCGAGGCGGTGCGCGCAGACGCGGGCGTGCGCGAGACCCGGATCCTGATGCTGACGGCGAAGGGGCGCGAGACCGACGTGGCGCGCGGGCTTGGGGCCGGGGCGGATGCCTACGTGACCAAGCCCTTCTCCACGCGCGATCTGGTGGCCAAGGTGCGGGACATGCTGGCGTGAGCCCGGGGCAGCGGCTTGCCGCCATGGGCGCGGGGCCGCGGCTCGCCGCCGCGGCGCTTCTGCCCGGGGCGCTGCTCGCGGTGTGGCTGGGCCTCGGCGTGGTGCTGCTTCGCGCGAGCCTCGATGCGCCGGCGCGGGCCGCGGTCGATGCCGCGCTCGCGCCCCTCGCCGCGAGCCACGGCGCGCTGGTCTTCGGCTGGTGGCTGGTCGCGGCCGGCCTCGGGGCCTGGGCGGTCGTGCGGCTCGACCGCACCCGCCTCGCGCCGGTCCGGCAGGCCGCGGACGCCGCGCGGCTGCTTGCGGCCGACCCGGATGCGCCGGCGCTGCCGGCGGCGACCGGCGGACTGGCAGCGGCGGTGAACGCGATCGCGGCCGAGCGTCTGGCGCTGCGCGACGACATGGCCCGGATGGTCGAGGCGGCGAGCCGCAAGGCGGCGGAAGACCGCGACCAGCTTGCCGCGCTCATGGCCGAGCTGGAGCAGGGCGTCGTCGTCTGCAATCTCGACGGCCGGATCCTGCTCTACAACGACCGGGCCCGCGCGCTGTTTCGCCGGTTGTCGTCAGCGCCCGACATCGCGGGCGGCAGCGAGCTGATCGGGCTCGGCCGATCGATTCATGCCGCGATCGAGCGGGCGGTCATCGCCCACGCCCGCGACGCGGTGGAGCGGCGCGTGGCGCGCGGCGAAGCGCGGCCGGTGGCGCGCTTCGTCACCCAGGCGGGCAAGGGAACGCTGCTGCAGGCGAGCCTCGCGCCGGTGCGGCCGGACGACGGGGCCGCCACCGGATTCGTGCTGATGCTCACCGACATCACCGCCGAGCAGGCCGCCGAAGAGCGGCGCGACCAGCATCTGCTCGCGTTGACCGAGCGCAGCCGCGCCGCGCTCGGCAGCGTGCAGGCGGCGCTCGACATGCTCGACTATCCCGACCTCGCCGCCGCCGACCGGGCGCGGTTTCACGCAGTGGTGCGCGAGGAGGTGGCGGCGATGGGGAGCCGCCTCGCCGAACTGGCCGGGGCCGCCGAGCGCGACAGGGGCGGCCGCTGGCCGCTGCAGGACATCCTCGGCACCGACCTGATCGAGGCGGCCGCGCGCCGGATCGAGGTGGCGACCGGCCGGGCGCCCGGGCGCGGGCCGGTCGACGCGGGCATCTGGCTTCGGGCCGACAGCTTCGGCCTGTCCGAGGCGCTCGCCGGCTTCGCCCGGCGCCTCGCGGCCGTCGGGGCCGGGGTGGAGCTGCGGCTGGCGCCGGCAGGGGCGTGGGCGCATCTCGATCTGGCCTGGAGCGACGGCAGCGGGGAGGTCACGGCCGCCGGCTGGCAGGACGCGCCGATGTCCGGCCCCGGCACCCCGACGCCGCGCGAGGTTGCCGAGCGCCACGGCGGCGGCCTCTGGCTCGCGCGCGACGCCGCGGGGGACCCGCTCTTCCGCTTCATGCTGCCCGTCGCGGCGGCCGGCGGCGACGAGGCGGCGACGGGCGACCGGCCCGTCTACTACGACTTCGACCTCCTGTCCGGGACGGAGGGCCACCGCGGGCTCGATGCCTGCCCGCTCGACCGGCTGGCCTGCACGGTGTTCGACTGCGAGACCACCGGGCTCGATCCGGCGGGAGGCGACGAGATCATCCAGCTCGGCGCCGTCCGCATCCTGAACGGCCGCCTGCTCGACGGAGAGGCCTTCGACCAGCTGGTCGACCCGGACCGCAGCATTCCCGAGGCGTCGATCCCGTTCCACGGCATCCGGCCGGAGATGCTGCGCGGCGCCCCGCGGATCGGTGAGGTGCTGCCGGCGCTGCACGCCTTTGCCGCCGACACCGTGCTGGTCGGGCACAACGTCGCCTTCGACATGCGCTTCCTCGCGCTGAAGGAGGCCGCCACCGGCGTCCGCTTCGACCAGCCCGTCCTCGACACGCTGCTCCTCGCCAGCGTCGCGCAGCCCGACGCAGAGAGCCATGCGCTCGAGGCGATCGCGGCCCGGCTGGGGGTGCCTGTGGTGGCGCGGCATTCCGCCGCAGGCGACGCGCGGACCACCGCGGCGGTTTTCCTCAAGCTGCTGCCGCTGCTCCGCGAACGGGGGATTGTGACGCTCGGCGAGGCTCGGGCGGCCTCGGCGGGCTCCCCATTCGCCCGGCTGCGCTACTAGGCCTTGCCGCCGTGGCGGGGCGGCCGGGCACGCGGGCGTCTTGCCGATCAACGCGCCTTCTGGTGTGATTGCCACATGCGCCTGCAAGCTTGTCTCAATGGCGGACGATCCGCCCGCTACCATCCCGCCCTGCCGCTGACGCCGCAGGCGCTGGCCCGCGATGCCGTCGCGGTGCGCGAGGCGGGGGCCGAGGCGCTGTACATTCATCCGCGCAACGCCCTCGGGCGCGAGTCGCTGGCGGCGGCCGACGTGGGCGCGGCGATCGAGGCGGTGCGGGCCGCGGTGCCGGAGATGCCGGTCGGGGTGTCCACGGGTGCCTGGATCCCGCCCGGCGGCACCGCCCGTCTGGTGCCGATGCGGAGCTGGACGGTCCTGCCCGACTATGTGTCGGTCAACGTCCACGAGCCGGAGGCGGAGGCGATCGTCGGGCTGATGCAGGCGCGCGGCGTCGGCATCGAGGCGGGCGTCTGGACCGAAGCCGCGGCGCGGCGCTTCGTCTCCGGCCGGATGCCGCGCTACTGCCTGCGCGTCTTGGTGGAGATGACCGCCGAGGACGCACAGACCGCGGCCGAGGAGGCCGAGGCGATCCTCGACGTGCTGGCGGCCGCGGGCGTGAAGCTGCCCGTGCTGCTGCACGGCGATGATGCCTGCACCTGGCCGATGGTCGAGATGGCCGCCGAGCGCGGCCTCGCCACGCGCGTCGGCTTCGAGGACAGCTGCGTGCTGCCCGGCGGCGTTCTGGCGGCGAGCAACGCCGCGATGGTCGCGGCGGCGGCGCGCATCCTCGCGGAGCGGGCCGCCGCCTGAGCCTCAGGCGTCGATCTCGACCTTGCCCATCGGGTGCGAGCAGCAGGCGAGGATGTAGCCGTCGGCGATGTCGTCCTCGGAGATGCCGCCGTTGTGGACCATGTGGACCTCGCCGGACAGCTTCTTCGTCTTGCAGGTGCCGCAGACGCCGAAGGTGCAGCCCGACGGGATGTTGAGGCCGGCGAGGCGCGAGACCGCGAGGATCGTGTCGGTCTCGGTGCAGGTGATCACCTGTCCGCTGCGGGCGAAGACGATCTCGGAGGCGGCCTCGGCCGAGGGCACCACGTCGTCGAGCACCGGTGCGTCGGCCGGCGTCAGCACCGGGGCCGTGAAGGTCTCCTGATGGTAGTGGTCCATGTCGAAGCCGAAGCCGATCAGCATGTCGCGCACGGCCTGCATGAACGGCTCCGGCCCGCAGCAGTAGACCTCGCGCTCCAGATAGTCCGGCGCCATCAGCCCCAGCATCAGCTGGTTGAACGTGCCGCGATAGCCGGTCCAGGCATCGTGCGGGTCGTCCTGCTCCACCACGAAGTGCAGCTTGATCGAGGGCACGCGGGTCGCCATGTGTTCGAGCCGCTTGCGGAACACCAGCTCGCTCGGCCGGCGGGCGCAGTTGACGAAGCAGATGTCGGGCTGGCCGCCGAGATCCCAGCGATAGGTGGTGATCGCCATCATCGGCGTGACGCCGGAGCCCGCGGAGATCAGCAGCAGCTTGCGGTCGGCCGGCACGTCCGGGACGAAGATGCCGCCGGGGCCGATCGCGCGGATCCGCACCCCCTCGCGCAGGTGGTCGAGCATCCAGCGCGTGCCGATGCTGTCCCGCTGGGCCCGCACCGTCAGGGTGATCGACAGCGGCCGCGACGGGCTGGAGCTGATCGTGTAGGTGCGATGGACGGTGCCGCCCGGCACCGGCAGCTCCAGCGTCAGGAACTGTCCGGGCCGGTAGTCGAACCACGCGCCCGACGGCGCGCGGAACGAGAAGGAGACCGTGTTCGGCCCCTCTGGCACCACCGAGACGCATTCCAGCGGCTCGCTGTCCTTCCAGGGCTGGGCGCCGCCGAGCCGGGGAACGAGATCGAGGCTCATGCCGTCACTCCGCCGCAAGACGGGCGCTGTCGCCGCCGAGGCGGTTCGTCATCGTGGCGCAGTACCAGTCGACGAACTGGATCACGCCATCCTCCTGAATCCGGGAATAGGGGCCGGGCACGAAGGCGGGCGAGTTCACGCCGCGCTGGTTCTCCTCGACCACGGCGCGGTCCTCGTCGTTCGTGGCGATCCAGACCTGAGTCAGGTTCTTCAGGTCGTAGTCGACGCCCTCGACCGCATCCTTGTGGACGAGCCACTTGGTCGTGACCTCGGTCTCGGTCGGGCTGATCGGCAGGATGCGGAACACCGTCGCATGATCGCCGAGGAAGTGGTTCCAGCTGTTCGGATAGTGGAAGAACAGGAGCGAGCCGGCATCGGCGAAGGGCGCGGTCGAGAGCCGCTTGGTCGGCACCGCCGCCTTGCCGTCGAGCGTGAAGCTCTCGCCCGCGCCGAGCAGCGGGATGCGCACGAAGCGCCACTGGTGATCCGGGTTCAGGTGGAAGCGCGACGGCATCCCGGCCGCCTCGCACTTCTCCCAGTGCTTGGCGATCAGCGGCTCGACGTTGCCGTGCTCGTCCATCGAGGTATAGCCGGGGCGATCGGGGAAGGTGCGGCAGAGCGAGGGATGCGAGCCCGCGCAGTGATAGCACTCGCGGTTGTTCTCCATCACCAGCTTCCAGTTGCCCTTCTCGATGATCGTCAACTCGTAGGCGATCTTCGCGTCGTTCAGCCGGTGCGGCGCGAGGTAGCGGCGCGCGGTCTCGAGCATGGCCGAATTGTCCGGCGGGGTGTCGGCGAGGCAGATGAACACCATCCCGGCGGCGTCCTCGCAGGCGACGGGGCGCAGCCCGTGGTCGGCCGGCTTGAAGTCCGGCCCCATGTCGCGGGCGTAGAGCAGCTTGCCGTCGAGTTCGTAGGTCCACTGGTGATAGGGGCAGACGAGCTTCGGCGACGAGCCCTTGAGCGACGTGCAGACCCGGCTGCCGCGGTGGCGGCACGAGTTGTGGAACGCGCGGATCTTGCCGTCGGCGCCGCGGACGATGACGACCGGGTATTCGCCCACCTGCACGGTGACGTAGTTGCCGGTCTTCGGGATCTCGCAGGCCGGGATCGCGAACAGCCAGTCGCGGTAATAGATTTCCGCGAGATCGAGCGCCAGCGTGCCGGGGTCGGTGTAGAGCAGCCGGTCGAGGGCATGGTCGGGCTTGCGCTGGGCGATCAGGTTGAGCGCCGTCTCCTGCGACACCATGGGTCTGGCTTCCTTCGTCATTCCGCCGCGGCGGATCGGGGTTGCGGGCCGGGTCGGCTGGACCTGTCCGGGATCGTCGGAAATCGGCGCTCCTCGCGCAAGGGCTGTGCGCGTGGAATCGCCGGTCTTCGGCGTCGGCGGGGGGCGAGTCAGCGTCCGTTCGGCCGCGACATTAGCGGCGCGGCGCGCGCTCCGACGGCGATTTGCGACACGGCATGTCGCGAATGCGAAAGCACGATCACCGGGCGGACACGCTTCCGGGAGACGGGGCTATCCCGCGCCGCCCAGCACGGTCAGCCAGAACGCCGCGGTCAGGACCAGAAGGCCGGTGCAGAGCACGATCGAACTGGCGGCCTGCGCCTGGGCGCGGTTGTAGAGGCTGGCAAAGACGTAGGTGTTGACGCCCGGCGCCATCGCCGCGGTCATCACGGCGGCGCGGACGAACTCCGGCGGCAGGTCGAACACCAGATGCGACAGCGTGTAGGCGATCGCCGGGTGCAGGCCGAGGGAGAGAACGGCGATCATCACCGACTCGCCGAGGTTTGCGTGGATGGCGTAGCGCGTCATCACCCCGCCGAGGCCGAAGAGCGCGGCCGGCAACGCCGCGTCGGCCATCATGTCGAGCGCGGCGCGCAGCGGCGTGGGCAGGCCCAGCCCCGACAGGTTGACGGCGAAGCCGAGCGCGAGCCCGATCATCAGGCCGCTGCGGAACATCGCGCGGAGCACGGCATGAAGGGTCGAGGCAAAGCCCCGGCCGTCGGCGCGGGCGAACTCCATCACCGTGATGCCGACGAAATAGCAGAACGGCGCGTGGATCGAGATGATCGCAAAGCTCGGCGACAGGGAATCCGGCCCGTAGGCGTGCTGCATGATCGGCAGGCCGAGCAGCACGGAGTTCGAGAACAGCGCCGAGAAGCCGACCGCCACCGCCTCGCCCGGCCGGCGCCGGAACAGCACGCGGGCGCCGAGGATGCCGAGCGCGAAGCAGGTGACGGCGCCGACGTAGAACGAGGTGAGAAGCCGCGGGTTGAACACCTCGCCGAGATTGAGGTCGACGAGCGCGCGGAACAGCAGGCAGGGGATGGCGAAGCTCTGGGTGAACACCATGAGCCCGTCGACGGCCGCGGAGGAAAAGAACCCCGAGCGGGTCGCGGCATAGCCTGCGGCGATCACCAGGAACACCGGCAGGACGACCAGGACGATGATGCCGATCACGCCGGCGTCTCGATCACAAGGCCGTCGTAGGCGGCGACGACATGCGCCGGCAGCTCGGCCGAGAGGGTCGCATAGTCGAGGTCGTTGTGCATGTCCGTCAGCACCGCCCGCCGCGGCCGGGCGCGCGCGATCCACTCGAGGCTCTGGGCGAGGTGCGCGTGCGTCGGGTGCGGCTTGCGGCGCAGCGCGTCGAGGATCAGCACGTCGAGGCCCTCGAGCGCGGGCCACGCGGCCTCCGGGATGTCGGAGACGTCCGGCAGGTAGGCGAGGCCGCCGATGCGAAAGCCCATGGCCTCGATCCGCCCGTGCTGCACGCGGAACGGCTGAAAGCCGATCGGTCCGGCGGCGCCGTCGATTTCGAACGGCCCGTCGATGGCGCGCAGGTCGAGGATCGGCGGATAGAGGCTGCCCGGCGGCTGGACGAAGACGTAGGCAAAGCGCGAGAGCAGCACCTCGGTCGTGTCGGCATCGGCCCAGACCGGCAGGCGCCCGCCCCGGTTGTGAACGACGGTGCGCAGGTCGTCGATGCCGTGCAGGTGGTCGGCGTGCGGATGCGTCCAGGCCACGCCGTCGAGCAGGCCGGTGCCGGAGTCGAGCAGCTGGGTGCGCAGGTCGGGCGTGGTGTCGATCAGCGCGCGGGTGATCGCGTCGCCGTCGATCCGCTCGACGAGCAGTGAACAGCGCAGGCGGCGGTTCCTCGGCTCGGCCGGGTCGCAGTCGCCCCAGTCGCCGCCGATGCGCGGCACGCCGGCCGACGAGCCGCAGCCGAGGATGGTGGCGCGCAGCCGGGCCGTCATGCCGGCACCGGCCCGGCGGCCTTGGCGAACAGCCGGTCGAAGTTCGCCGTGGTGAGCGCGGCGAAGTCCTCGGGCTCCATGCCGAGGTGGCCCGCCATCAGCCGCGCGGTCTCGGCGACATAGGCCGGCTCGTTGCGCTTGCCGCGATGGGGCAGGGGCGCGAGATACGGGCTGTCGGTCTCGACCAGCAGCCGCTCGCGCGGCGCGTCGGCGAAGATCGCCCGCAGATCGCCCGAGTTGCGGAAGGTGGCGATGCCGGAGATCGACAGGTAGAAGCCGAGCCCGATCGCGGTCTCTGCCAGCGCCCGGCTCGAGGTGAAGCAGTGCATGACGCAGGTGAACGGTCCCGCGGCGTGCTCCGCGGTGAGGATCCGCGCCATGTCGTCGTCGGCGGCGCGTGCGTGGATGATGAGCGGCAGGCCGGTGCGGCGCGCCGCCTCGATGTGCAGGGCCAGGCTCTGCTGCTGCACCCCGGCGCTCTCGGCGGTATAGTGATAGTCGAGGCCGGTCTCGCCGATCCCGACCATCTTCGGGTGCGCCGCCAGCGCCACCAGCGCCTCAACGGTCGCCATCGGCTCTTCGGCGACGTGCATCGGATGGGTGCCGACCGCCCAGAAAACCCCGTCGTGTGCCTCGGCCAGCGCCTGCACCGCGGGGGCGTTGGCGAGCCGGGTGCAGATCGTCACCATCCGGCCGACGCCCGAGGCGCGGGCGCGCGCGACGATGGCGTCGGTCTGGCCGGCGAAGTCGGGGAAATCCAGGTGGCAATGGCTGTCGACCAGCGTAGTCAAGGGCATCGGGCCGTCCGAGAGGGGTTCAGGCAGCGAGTGCCCGCGCCTCGGCGGCCGCCGCGTCGATCTGCAGCAAGGTATCAAGGATCACCTGTCCGGGGTCAAGGTTGACCGCGCGGGCGTGGGCGGTGCGCGCGGCGATCGCGGGCGCGAGGCGCGCCCAGACCTGCGCGTGGGCGGGCGAGGCGCCGAGCCTCGCCAGCATCTCGGCCTCCGCGGTCGACACCGGCTCGACCGGCGCGCCGGCCCCGGCGAGCGCGAGGCGGCCGAGGGCGGTGCCGATCAGCTCCAGCGTCAGCTCGTAGCGGCCGGCGGCGTCGCGCCCGGTCGCGCCGTCGGCCAGCGCCAGCGCGCCCCGCCGGTCGAGCGGCGTCTGGCGCAGGAGGCCGGTGATCGCCTCGTAGATCGCCGCACCGTTCTCTCCCGCCAGCCGCATCGCCGCGCCGACCGAGCCGCCGGCGAGCGTCGCGAGCGCGGCGCTCGCGTCGACCTCCGCGCCCGCTCCCGCCAGCGCCCTGTGCATGTCGGCCGGCCCGAGCGGCCCGAGGCGCAGCTCGCGGCAGCGCGAGCGGATGGTCGGCAGCAGCCCGGCGGGCCGATGGCAGACGAGCAGCAGCACGGCGTCGGCCGGCGGCTCCTCGAGGATCTTCAGCAGGGCGTTGGCGGCCGAGGCGTTCAGCTCGTCGGCGGCGTCGACGATCGCCACCCGGTGCCCGCCGTCGGTGGCGGAGAGCTGGAAGAACTCCTTCAGCGCACGCACCTCCTCGACGGTGATCGCGACGCGCAGGCGCTCGGCCTTGTCGTCCCATGGCCGCCGGCACAGGAACAGCCGTGGCGAGGCGAGGCCGGCGAGGGTGCGGAAGGCGGGAGCGCCGGGATCCATCTGCAGCGTCGTCACCGGGCCTCCGGCGACGAGCGCGCGCGCGATCCGCCACGCCAGCGTCGCCTTGCCGACGCCGCGCGGCCCGGTCAGCAGCCACGCGTGGTGCAGCCGGCCGGCGCCGGCCGCGGCGAGGAACTGCGCTTCCGCGGCGTCCTGACCATAGAGGCCCGCGGTCTCGCGCGGGTGCGGCGCGCCGGGCAGGCAGTCGGGCTCCACCGGGTCGCTCACAGCCCGATCTCCGCGGCGATCGCGGCCGCCACGGTCTCGGCTTCGCCGCTGGCGTCGACGACGCGGACGCGGCGGGGAAACTCGCGGGCGAGCGCCAGGAAGCCCGCGCGCAGCCGGATCTGGAAGTCGGCGCCGAACTGCTCGAAGCGGTCTTCCGTGCCGCCGCGCGCCAGCCCGCGCGCCAGCCCGACCCGGGGGTCGATGTCGAGCACGAGCGTCAGGTCGGGCTCGACGCCGATCGCGAGGCTGTGCAGCGCGTCGACGCTCGCCCGCAGGTCGGCGCGGCCGACGCCCTGGTAGACCCGGGTCGAGTTGGCGAAACGGTCGGTCAGCACGACGGCGCCCCGGGCGAGCGCGGGCGCGATCGTCCGTTCAAGATGATCGCGGCGGGCGGCGGTGAAGAGCAGGATCTCGGTCTCCGGCGACCAGCGCGACGGATCCCCCTCCACCAGCAGCCGGCGGATCATCTCCGCCCCCTCGGCGCCGCCGGGCTCGCGGGTCTCCACCACTTCGGCGCCCGTGGCGCGCAGCCGCGCGGCCAGCGCCCGGACCTGGGTGGTCTTGCCCGAACCGTCGATGCCCTCGAAGCTGATGAAACGCGGCCCCCCCACGGTCATCAGTGGCCAGGCAGGTAGCTCACCGCGCGCGCGCGCGTCAGCTGTGCGGCGGCCTGCAGCCGGGTCATCAGCCCGCCGCGCGGCACGTCGCTGCCGGCGACGAGATCGAAGGCCACCTCGTCCTTTCCCGGCACGTCGACGAGCAGCTTCGCCACCGGCTGGCCGGCGGCGATCGGCGCCTCGATCGGCCCGCGGTAGACGATGCGCGAGGTCATGCCCGAGCGGTCCTCGCGTGGGACGAGCATCTGGATCGCCGTCGGCGCCACGATCGGCACGCTCGGCGCGGTCCCGAGCCAGACGTCGGCCGTCGCGACCTGCTGGCCCTCGTCGAAGAAGCGCACGGTGTCGAAGGCGCCGAACGCCCATTGCACCACCGCGCGAGTCTCGCTCGCCCGCTCCGCCTCGCTGCCGAGGCCGCCGACCATGAACAGGATGCGCTGGCCGTTCTGCACCGCCGAGCCGACGAGGCCGTAGCCGGCTTCCGCGGTATGGCCGGTCTTCAGCCCGTCGACCCCGAGGCCGAGCTTCAGCAGCGGATTGCGGTTCGGCTGGTGGATGCCGTTCCAGGTGAACTCGGTCTCCTGGAAGTACTTATAGTCCTCGGGGAAGTCGTCGATGATGTGCCGGGCAAGCCGGACGAGGTCGTGGGCGCTCATCACCTGACCGTCGGCGGGCAGGCCCGAGGCGTTGACGAAATGCGACTGCGCGAGCCCCAGCTCGTGCGCCCGCTTGGTCATCTGCTCCGCGAACGTCGCCTCGGTGCCGGCGAGGCCCTCGGCCACCACGACGCAGGCATCGTTGCCCGACTGGACGATGATCCCCTGGATCAGGTCGCCGACCTTCACCTTGGTGCCGGCCTCGACGAACATGCGCGAGCCTTCCATCGACTGCGCATGCGGGCTGACCAGGAACTCGGTCTCCTTGGTGACGCGGCCGTCGCGCAGCGCCTCGAACAGCATGTAGAGCGTCATCAGCTTCGACATCGAGGCGGGCGGCATCGGCGTGTCCGCATCCTTGGAGAACAGCACCATGCCGGTGCCGTCGTCGATGACGAGTGCCTCGCGCGCCTTGGTCTCGAACGCCTGTGCGCCGACCGGCAGCAGCGCCAGGGGCAGCAGGAGGGCGGGGAGAAGGCGCGGCCCGTGGCGCATGAACGAACTCCAGCGGCCGCCCGCCCGTCGGGTCGCGACACGAGGCGGCGGCTCCCGCGCGTGCGCCTTTTTCTACCGGCAGTTGAGTCCGGCGCTCATCTTGTATCAACCACCGGGCGGCGGCGCAACGCGGTGATGCGGACATTTACCCCGTCGTCGCCGATCCCCAGCGCCTCCGCGGCGGCGTTCGACAGGCGGATCGGCGGCCCCTTCCCGCCGGCGCGGTAGAGCGCGAGATCGACGCTTCTGCCATTGGCGAGGTTCACCGCCTCGGCGCGCTCCGGCCGGGCGAGGCCGTGCACGGCCGCCCACATCCCCTCGGCGCCGCCCTTCGCGTCGCGCACCGCCGGCGCCTCGATCTGGAACACCTGCGGGGCCGGCGCGTCCTCGAAGCTGAGTTCGAGCGCCCCGTCGCCTGCCGGCCCGGGCGCCCCGAGCTGCGCGCAGCCGGCGAGCGCCAGAACGAGGCCGACCGCCGCCACCCGCGCCACCCGCGAGCGGCCGCGATCGCCACACCCGATGTTCCGATGACGGCTCATGCCGGGGGGTTTAGCCGCGCCGCCCCGCCGGGAAAAGGGGCCTCGCGCCCCCGCCGCACCCCGCGGCGCTGGACGGGCGTGCCCCGGGCCGGTATCACCGCGCTCGCCGTCGCAGGCGGCAACAGCGGAAGCGTGGCCGAGTGGTTGAAGGCTCTGGTCTTGAAAACCAGCGACGGGGCAACCCGTCCGTGGGTTCGAATCCCACCGCTTCCGCCAAAAATCATTGATTTTATTGGAGTTTTTCGGTTTCTGAAAATCCTACTCACGAACTACTACAGGAAATCGGGCGGTAGGATCGGGGCTTTACGCCCACACTTGGCGGCTTGCGCGGCCCTTGCGATCACGCGGACGTGAACGGCCGAATTGCTGTTCCACCCGCTAGGAAGGCTGTCTACGGCACCTGAATGCGGGATTTCATTCTTCAAGAGAGTCGACGGCTAGCTTCGGCAAATGATGGGCAGGCTCCGGGGCAAAAGCTGTTCGCCAAAGAGACGGGCATTGCTGAACATCAATGGCGCGGTCGGTTTTGGGCGCGATGGGGCGATGCGCTAACGGAAGCGGGTTTCAAGCCGAACGATTGGACCGGAAAATCGGATGCGAATGCGGTCCTTTCCGGGCTAATTGCGGCTTGCCGCCACTACGGACGTTTGCCCACAAATTCCGAACTTGAGATGTTGCGGCGAACCGATCCTTCGGTCCCGCATCCGAATGTCATCAAAAGTAGCTTCGGGCGGCGATCCGACATGATCGCGGCACTTGCCAAGCATGTAGCAACCGATGCGGCGCTATCCGACGTTGCCGTGATGTTGCCTGAACAAAGCAACGACGCATTACAGCGACAGCCTGTATCGAAATCCGTCGAAGGCTTCGTGTATCTCATCAAGTCCGGCGACTTCTATAAGATCGGCCGCAGCGACGATGCGGAACGGCGCTTCAAGCAAATCACCATCGCTTTACCCGACAAAGCCGAACTGTTTCACACGATCCGAACCGACGACCCGTCCGGTATTGAAGCTTATTGGCATCGTCGCTTCGATGATCGTCGGGCAAACGGCGAATGGTTCAAGCTCACTGCGCAGGACGTTGCGGCCTTTAGACGGCGGAAGTTTCAATGAACGGAACAATCATCGTCGCGATTATCACGGTTGTGGGCAGCATCGTTGCTGCTGCGATCACGTCTTATCTGACCAAGGCGAAAGACCGTGAAGCCGAATGGCGAGCGGTGAAGCTCACGCACTATAAGCGGTTCATGACGGCGCTAAGTGCGATAGTTGGTCCGAAGCCTACAGATGCAGAACGGATTGCCTTCGCCGATGCTGCCAACGACATATTCCTTGTCGGTTCGCCCGCTGTGTTGGTTGTCCTTCGCGGTTATCTTGACGAAACGGCGGATTCGAACAGCGGCAAAACCTTGGATCGTCACGACGAACTATTGACTGTCCTTATATTCGCTATTCGCGAAGACCTTGGCAGGAAGCCAAATCGACCGAACGAACCGTTCGAATTTCGTATGTGGTCCGGCAAGCCAAAATAGGTGCAAAACCTACCTATTGTGCTGCCCAACGCCGAAGCAAAAAGCCCGCCAGCTTTGCGGGCTGGCGGGCAAGGAAGCGACGGCCGTAGGGCATACGGTCGTGCTATCGGCCGGGGCGAGGCAGTGCCAACCACAACGCCCCCGGCCAATCTCAAATCATTCCTTCCAGCCAAGACGATGCGCAGGGATTGTTCGCCCGTGGTTGTGTGTGGGCATGGTGCCGGGAAGGCCGCTCGCTTCGTCAATGCGGCGGGAAACTTCGTCGGGGGCTTCCTTGAACCATTCCTGCCCGCCGTCGCTGAAAACTACGATGCTGCCGCCGTCCGGGCCGCGATCAACAAAGGCGATGGTGCCCACAATGATTGTGCGGGCAACGTCATCGGTATCGGTCAGGGTGATCGTGGCCGACGACTGGCGCGGTAGCCGTGCGGGGCGATCCGTCAACAGGCGCGAGCTTGTGGGCATCACACGGCCCCCAATTCGACCCGCGTATTCGCCTTGTCGGCGAGTGCGGGCGTGTAGAATGCGGCGTTGATTTCGCGAGCGGTCTCGTCATAGCGCGAAGCGGTCGCTTCGATTTCAACGCTTTCCTTCACCAAGGCGAAGGCTTCGGGAATGAAATGTTCCGTCATGTCCAGTTGCATCTTGGCTTGAAGGTCCGGAGCAGGTACATTCAGATAATACGGACTATTATAGATGACCGATGCAAGAATTTTGTCTTCCTTTGCCAGCGACAGAACCTTGCCAAATCCGGTTTCGGATTTGACTTGCTCACGAACCCATGTGCGAATTTCGCTTTCAATATGGCTGTAGCCGGGCTGCGGTGCGAAAAAATGATCCGCCTTCGACTGTCCGTCGCTTTGCAGGATGGCGGCGCGGGTTTTCAGGGCTTCGGCCGTGTCACCGATAGCCTTAATGGTCCGTTGCGCCAGTTCCTTCGCCGCAGCGTGCTTTGCGACTTCGGTTCGGGTTGCGTCCTTCGCCAGAGCAACCACGCTTTCGACGTATGCGCCGACGTGAGTATGAAGCGACGTGAGTTCGTGCGCTACGGCAGGAAGCTTCTGCGGATCGCCGAAGCGTGCCCGCAGGCCGGAATTCGTTTGAAGTGCGACCAACGTATTTGCGGCCTTTTCGGAGTTCACAAGGTATTGGCTCACGGCAGCGCCCTTTCTTTCTCTCTGGCTTCGCTCACAATTTTGATTTGCTGTTCGCACAATTCTTCTTCCCATTGCGTATCATCACCCCAAGTCGGAACAACCATCACGCCGACGCCGCTTGGTGTCTTCGAAAGTATTCGGCCGGATGGTTGGTCAACGAACACGACGCGATTTGTCGCCATTGCCTTCGCCGTCCTGTCTTCAAGCTTCCTCAAGCGGAATGCGAGCATTCGGGTCATGTCCTCCCTTCCAATGCTTCAAGCCGCTTTTCAAATTCGCCGCCTTCAATGAGGCGGCCGATAAGCATGAGGATGTTCACCAATCGCGCGGCGTCCTGAACGTCCAACGTTTCGGCGCGTGCCATGCGATAGAGCTTCGCCATTTCCCTACGAACATCGGCAAGGGTATCGAGCTTCGCCCGAACGCGACGTTCGACGGGGGTAGCGTCGTTTTCTTCGACAGTTGCGAGCTTTGCGCGTGCCATTGGATACCAAAATCAGCCATTTATCCCATATTTATCGACCGATAAGGCCGTATAATAACTTTTGTCAACTGTCTATTTTTGGATTATACAAATGTATATTCATATATATCGAAGTATTTTTCTATCGTTGTGCGTGTCGTGATCTTGAACGCGGAAGCGGCTGTTATGCCCACAATTCGGCGCGGCGGCGCTGACGAACGCTACGGCGGAGAAGCCATCCGCCGATTTCGACTGATTTAACTATGAAAATTCGCTCAAAGTCCGATCTACTAATTTCCTACTTCCATTGCACGCTACGGTGCGAAAATTCGCTGAATCCTTCGAAACACTCGAATACTTTGCTTGTCAGATGATAGACGAATAAAGATATAGGGCCGCAGCGGCGATAGGCAGGCCGTAGAAGCCCCTTCCGCGTCGGCGGGTAGTCCGCTATCTCGCGGCCGCCTTGCCCGTAGCGGGCCGGATTTCAGGGCGCGGCGGGGCCATTACTGCGGGCACCGGCCTTCAAGGCGATTGCGAGCGGCGAAGGCGCGGCCGTGGTGCGAGGCGACAGCCTGATTTGCGGTTCCCATGTGTCCGGCGGCAAGATCGCAAGTCCGACGCGATACAGCGCCATGACTTCGCGGTGCTTGTGGAAGCTGCGGCCATAGGCTTCGCTATCCGCGTGCTTGACGTATTCGAGTTCGTCAAGGAACCGACCGAAATTCCGCATCGGATATTCAACTATTTGCACGGCCGGTTCGGCAAGGTCCGTGTAGTAGCTCGCCAGGAACAATTCGTTCCGTTCTTCGTGAAGACGATGAAGCACGATCCGGCGAAGTAAGCCCATGTCGTGCATGAAGGCTTCGACAATCCCATTCTCATAGGATTCGGGATGCGTATAGGTGCGATACATGCCGTGATATTCGAGCCGGTCTTTGACGGCACGACGCAAGCCCGCTTCGACAATGCCCACATGGGTAGCCTCTAGGCGAAGGTCGCGTGATACGGCGATGATCGAATTCGCAACGCGCCAAAGAAACAGCGTCGTATTGTCGTTGCTGAACCTCGATAGCAATTCGTATTCAAGCCTCATCGTCATCTTTACGAAGTCGTTATTCCAATCCTTGTTCATTGTTTAGTTACTTTGCTGCGATCATAACTACGTCGTTGGCGAGCGGGACATTTCTATTTTTCCAATCGCCGTCGTTTCGTGCAGCGGGACAGAGGGTATATATCAAAGATATATATACCCACCCCTTGTCCCGTTACTGCACCGGGACATGTCCCGGTTTTGTCCCGTATGTCCCGCCCCTGAAAGCAGCCCTTCGGCCGTTGCTTCGTTGCCAACTGCGGCGAGGTTCGTGAATGTTTCGGCGATCTTATTAAGCTCGCCTTCGACCGATATGCGTCTTGCGTTGGCAAGATCATTTCGCACACGCTGGAAGGCTTTCTTCCTCGCATCTTGGCTATCTGCGGGCATGGTTCGATAGAAGGCTTCCCGCCAATGGTCTGTGTGAACGCCGATTAGCTTGCCCGACATGTCGCGCTGTCCGTGATCCTTCGCGGCCTGCCAGAAAGCATCCATGCCGCGTTGCTGACTGCGGGGCAGCGGCTTGATTTGGATTGTGGGCAACGAATTGTCGGGAACGGCAATACAAGACGTAATCGCTTCGTCGTCTTCGTCTTCACCGATTTCAATGACGCTCAAGCGGAAGCGATGTTCGTCGTCGTCTACGCCGTCCCTTGCTTTGTCGGTCTTCCAAGTCCGAACTTCGTTGTCACGTTCGACCAAAATACCCGCGTCCAACGCGGCGAACAGACTCGAATGACCGCGAAGCCCTTTCGCGCCGTCCTTGCCGGTGTGGGCGACAAGAACGACAAGCCCGCCCGTCAACCGTTGAAGCATCTTCGCGCCTTCGATCACTGCACCCATGTCCTTGCCGCTGTTTTCGTCAATGTCCGGCGCGGCCCGGTTCAGCGTGTCGATAAAGACGACGCAACCCTTCGGGCACATGGCGGCAAGGTCCGTCACGTTCTGCGCATCGGTTAAACGGAAGGGTTGCAGCAAGAAGCCCAATCCATCCGGCATTGCGCGGCCATTGTGGCGCTGCCATGCCTCTACGCGGCCCCGGTAGCCGTCTTCGCCTTCAAGCCCGATATAGAGAACGTCGGCGCGCTTCGTGGCGTGGTCGAAGACCGGCGAACCTTCGGCGATGGCTGCGGCGAAGGCTAACGACAGAAACGACTTGCCCGAACCCGAAGGGCCGTAGATCGCGGCAACACCTTCGGCGGGCAAAACGCTCTTGATGCGCCAGCGCAGCGGGGGCCGGATTTGCACGGCTGCGGCGGACAGCACGACGAAGGGTTGTTTCTTGGCGGCAGCGGCGGCTAGGTCGTCTAGCAGGGCTTGCAGGGTATCCGGGTCATGCCGCGCCCGATCCCATTCCCTTTCCGCCTTGATCCGTCCATAGGGCTTCGCCCATTCAAGGTATGCCTTGCGGTAGCCTTCGGGACCACGCTTGAGCGAGCGCGCGACCGCTCGCACCGCATGTTCGTCGTCCGGCCTGATATGCGCGAGAACTTCGACCAACCGCGCTTGCCGTTCTTCGTCTGGCGACGGCCCGTCAAATCCGAAATTAGGCGCTGGCATCACTCCCGAATTGGCCGAAAAATTTGTCATTCACCTTGCGCCCCGTGAGTATATTGTTAGTAGGTTTCATTCGGCCGTGAAATTCGTTGAAAATTCAACTTAGTGCGGCGGATGATACCTCCGCCTTGACGCTTCAAGCACGGCGTTGGCGGGCAGCAACCAGTTCGGCGACAAGCAACTTGATTTGGTCGGGCGTCTTACCGGCGATGCGGGCGTTGATGACGGCCGTAACTTCGTCCATCGGCCAAGCGGCGAACTTCGCGCCAAGCTTCACCGGGCGAGGAAACAGCTGATACCAACCCGCATTGATCAGAACCCTTGCGCCCAGTCCCGACGGCCGATGGATCGGATGCGCCAGGGTTGGTCGACGAGGTCGTTCCAAGCGGCGCAGCAGTGGGCGACGATGTCGTCGTAGCCCTTGAAGACCCGGTTCGAGAGCCAGTTGTCGCGCATGAACTGCCAGATGTTCTCGACCGGGTTCAGCTCGGGCGAGCGGGGCGGCAGTGGCAGGATGGTGATGTTCTTCGGCACGATGAGGGCGCGGGCGAGGTGCCAGCCGGCCTGGTCGAGGATGAGGATGGCGTGGGCACCCGGCGCCACCGCGGTGCTGATCTCCGCGAGGTGCGTCTGCATCGCCGGCGTGTCGCAGAACGGCATGACGATGCCGGCGCCCTTGCCCTCGGCCGGGCAGATCGCGCCGAAGATGTAGGCCCAGGCGGTGCGCTGGTCGTGCGGCGCCCGCGGTCGGGCGCCCCGCCGCGCCCATCTTCGGGTGAGCTTGTTCTTCTGCCCGATCCGCGCTTCGTCCTGGAACCAGAGTTCTATGCGCTTGCCGGGATGCGCGGCGCGGACCTCCGCCACGCGCTCCGGGAGACTTTTTTGAAAGCCGCCGCCGCCTCCGGATCCTGGGCGTAGTGCCGCGGCCGCGCCGAAAGCTTGCGGAAGCCGAGCGCCCGGAGTTCCCGTCCCACCGTCGCCTCGCTCACCGACACCCGGAACGCCTCCCAGAGCCACTGCACCAGGTCGATCCGCCGCCAGCGCACCACCCCGTCGCGCCAGGGCTCAGGTCCCGCCTCCACCACCTGCGCCAGCGCCGCCCGATGCTCTGCCGTCAGTGTCGGCGCCTTGCCGGGGGCATGCCGGTCGATCAGCCCCGACGGGCCTTCCGCGTTGAACCGCAGCACCCAGTCCCGCACGATCTGCAGCCCGACCCCGCCGACCCGCGCCGCCTCCGTCCGCGTGCCGCCCTCCGCGATCACCGCCAGCGCCAGCAGCCGACGCACCTGCTTCGCATCCCGGCTGTCCCGCGCCAGCCGGCGAAGATCGTCACCATCCAGATCACCCCGAAGCCCGATCGCTGCCGCCATGGAAAACCCCTTCGTTCTCCATGATGAATCACGACAACGCCCTCAGGGGAATCCCCCGCGTGAGTCAGGACCTATGCGCGCTGGTATGAGTCAGGACCTATGCGCGCTGGTATGACCTGCCCCCTTCCTGATCCCTCGATTTGAGTGAGAGTCCGCCACCTGAAGGAGACGGACGAGAAGAAGAGCAGGTTTAGCGAAGCGCAGATCATTGGCGTGCTGCGCGAGCAGGAGGCGGGCGGGACGACCGACGAGGTCTGTCGTCGGCACGGGATCAGCCAGCAGACCTTCTACCGATGGAAGGCGAAGTATGGCGGCCTCGAGGTGTCGGATGCGCAGAAGCTGAAGGCGCTCGAGGACGAGAACCGGCGGCTGAAGAAGCTGCTGGCCGAGTCGATGCTGGATGTGGCGGCGCACCCGCGAGGCGCTGGCTCTCGTGGTCGACACCTCGATCGGCGGCGGGCGTCTCGCGCGCGAGCTCGACGCGCTCGTCGCCCGCCGCGGCAAGCCAGGTCATGGCCCCGCCGCACTTGGCGCAATGGATAAGCCCGGTGAGCATGGTCGGGCCGCTGATGACGCGGGAGGGCATGACCTTGGGATTGCGCGCCTTGAGCAGCTTCTGAACCGCCTCGAACGTCTCCTTGTCGATGATCGGCGGAACCGGGACGGTGACGATCTCGGTCTTTGGTTTCAGTTCCTTGGCCTTGGTCCGCTTGTTGAACTCGTGCTCGCCCATATAGGTGCGGCGGGTCAGGATGCGGTGGACCTGCCCGATGCCCCAGCGCCCGCCGTCGCGGGTGAAGATACGGCGGCTGTTGAGATAGGAGACGATGTTCTTGACGCCCATCTGCCCGGTGGTGCCATCGCCCTCCAGCGCAAGGCGATAGATCAGGCGCACCGTGTCGGCGTGCAGCGGGTCGATCTCGATCTTCTTCTTCACCTTGGCTCCCCGCTGCTCGGCGGCGACGGTGCGATAGCCGATAGGGGGAAGCGAGCCGTTCCAGAAGCCTTGCCGCGCATTCTCTTTCAATGCGCGCATGACGTGCTTGGCGTTTTCCTTGGACTGGTATTCATCGAACAGCGCCATGATCTGCCGCATCATGACGTGCATGGGGTCATCCCCCATTTCCTGTGTGATCGAAACCAGCTTGACGCCGTTCTTCGCCAGCTTGCGGACATAGAACTCAAGCTCGAAGTGATCGCGGAAGAACCGGCTGAACGAATGGACAACGACGACATCGAAGGGCGCGGGCTTCGATGTGCCCGCCTCGATCATGCGCTGGAACTCGGGGCGGCGGTCATTCGTCGCCGATGCGCCCGGTTCGATGAAGGTTTCGACCAGTTGCAGACCACGCGCCTCACAATAGGATTCGCCCTGCCGTTTCTGGTCAGGAATGGAGACGTCATGCTCGGCCTGCCGCGCCGTCGAAACGCGCAGATAAAGGGCGGCGCGCAGCGGCACGGTGGAAGCGGTCATGGCGATGTCTCCTTTCAAACTCGGTCGAACGAACGAGGCCGCTATTCAGCGGCCTCCCTGATCGTCCCGACGATCCATTCATTCAGGCTCTTGCCCGATGCTGCGGCGGCAATGACTGCTGCGGCGTGGTCGTCAGGGGTGAGGCGGACATTGAACTTGCCGGAGAACTTCCGGCGCGGTTCGATGCCCTTCTCCCGGCACATTTCGAGATAGACCGCCAACGACTTGCGGCCTTCCTCGATCAGATCGTGGACGCTCTCGGCATAGAAGTCGGCCCCGCCATTCAGGCCGACAAACTCGCCGCGCAGCATCTGAATCTCGGGGTCGAAAGCGATGACCGCCTTCTCACCATTGATTTCAACGACATTGTTCATGGCTTTACTCCGTGTTCGTCCAGCCATTTTCGGATGCTGGCAACCGCACCTTTGTCCGTATCCGGTGACGGATGCGGGCGATGGAAGACGCGCACTTCGCCGAACAGGAACACGCCCACCCGCGAACCTTCCCGCTCGCTGACTTCCGCCCCAAGGGCTACGAACAACGCCTCTATGTCGGCCCAGCGGATCGAACCGTTGGCCGGGCGGGCGAAGATCAGTTCCAGCGTGGCTCTGTGCCGCTTTTTCATGGAGTATCCAGTATCATTTTGTAGTACCGTTTTCAAGGTCGATTTCGGCCTCGATGTCGGGCGATCCGATGTCGGGGCCAAACAGTTCATCGAACAGGTCGCCGAACCATCGCTCGAACACCTCGATTTCGGCCTGTGTGACCGGAACGGGATCGGGCCAATCGTCGGTGACGGTCCATGTACTGAGGTCGTGCTTGGGCGGTCTGCCGGGGAACGGCCACGGATAGCCCAGCAGCTCCTCAAGTTGTTCCGATGCCGTGGGCGGGCGTTTGGCGCGCCGGGACAGGGATGCCGCCTCAGTCTTGTCGTCGTCCCTGCGATCAATAGTCATCGAGGAAGTCAAACTCTTTGCGCGAACGCTGCCGCCACCCGGCGGGATCGGCAACCCAGCGGTTGATGTCAGATTCCCGCCATCCGGCACCGTTGGTGCTGATCTTGAGTTGAGGCGGGAAAGTACCCTCGGCGATCTTGCGGTAGATGGTGGACCGCGACAGGCCGGTGCGGGCGCGAACGGTGTCAAAGCGGATGATACGGTCTGGTTGACGCATGGCTGCGCTGCCTCCTTCTGGCTCCTTCTGACTACTGAAGAGACCAGAAGGAAGTATAAATTATCATTGTTCAATAACTATTTAGATGACGTCGCAGTATATCGTGCCATGGCGTGGAAGCGGCGGTAAATTGGATGGTTATATAGTCCGATTCCTAGGCCCTTACCGAGACCGTGACTGAGGGAAATCTGTCGGCTGAGCTTCATGCCTGAGTCGAAATCCATATTGATGCCGAGTTGTTTTTTTGCGGATTTTCAGCATGGATTCCAGTTGCGGATCGCGTTCGAGGACCATCGCCATGTTGCCCATCTCTGCACGCGCGGCCCTGTAGCCGGAATAATCTCCCGCCGCATACTGGCGCTGGCTGGTCTGGTCGAGCTTCTGGAAGCGCTCCACGAAACGGTCGGCGCGGTTATTTGGAGAAAGGCCATAGTCGTTACCCCGCCCGGTGCGGATTTCAGTTTCGAGCTGGAGGGCGCGGATGGCGCGATCGATTTTTCCGCCTCTCTGTCCCTGTCGCTGACCTCGTGCCGCTCCTTCTCGGCCATCATCTCTGCCGCGCGGTGCAGACGTTGTTCCGTCTCGATCATGTCGCGGGTGGTGAATCTGTCGTCGCCCCGCCCGTCCTGCCCGAGTTCGACCAGATCGGGTGCATTGCGCATCGCGCCCATCACCTCGTTGAACTGCTCGATGCCGTCGCTGTGGCGATGCGCGAACATCGCCATGTCGCGGCGCGTGAAGGTCGATTGCTGCTGCGTGATCGCGTCCAGGGCCACCGATGGATCGGCAATGATCCTGTCGCCATTGTTGCGGGCGATCTCCCGGTGCATCTCGGCGCGATCCGCCGCCTCGAGGCCCGCACGACCATCGAGCGCTGGCGGCTCGACTACAACCTCGTCCGGCCCCACTCGGCGCACGGCGGCCTGACACCGGATGCGGTTCGCCAGGACCCCGCGGCCGGCCGGCTCCGCCACACCAACCGCTCCGCCGGCCGCCCGCTACCGTCGGCGACGGAGGTCCACTATCAAAACCAAGGGCTCTCACAATGATCGAGGGACCGGAGGGGGGCACGTCAAACGGAATAGGTGGGGAAACCGAGAAGCACGCTACCCTCTCGGAAATCCGGCTGTTGCGCAGAAGCCGTTCTGCTGCGGCTTTCCCGGCGCGATGTAGTGCCAGGCAATGCCCGATCGGTTGGTCCATTCGAGGATGGCGCGGCTGGTCATCTCGGTGCCCCTCGCCATGGTCTCTCGGACCAGTGGCGTTCCCATGGCTCGATCGCTGACGATGACGGCAGGCTTGCCGCGGCGGGCGACGAGCGCGTCGAGCTCGCGCGCGAGACGCCCGCCGCCGATCGAGGTGTCGACCACGAGAGCCAGCGCCTCGCGGGTGAAGTCGTCGACGACCGCGAGGGCGAGCCATTGTCCGCCATCGGTCCGAGGACGATGGCGAGCGAAGCGACGGCCCCAGTCGAGGGCGTCGGAGACGAAGTCGAGGCTCCAGCGCTGGTTCGGCCCGTCCGGCAGCGCCATCGGCGCCCGCGTCCCGGTCGCCCGCTTGCGGCCGCGCCGGCGGCGCACCGCCAGCCCCTCCTCGGAATAGAGCCGGTAGAGCTTCTTGCGGTTCATGGTGATGCCCTCTCGCTCGAGCAGGATGCCGAGCCGACGGTAGCCGAAGCGGCGCCGGTCCGCCGCCAGGCTCCGCAGCCGCTCGCGCACGTCGCCGTCGCCAGGCTCGGGCTCCCGGCGCACGGTCTTGGGATCGATCCGGACCAGCTCGCAGGCGCGCCTTTGCGAAAGCCCGCGCTCGGCCATCAGGCGGAGCACGGCCTCCCGGCGCGCTGCGAGCCCGGTCAGTTTTTTCCCAGCAGATCCTTCAGCGCCGCCACATCCAGCATCGACTCGGCCAGCAGCTTCTTCAGCCGCCGGTTCTCGTCCTCGAGCGCCTTCAGCTTCTGCGCATCCGACACCTCAAGGCCGCCATACTTCGCCTTCCATCGGTAGAAGGTCTGCTGGCTGATCCCGTGCCGACGACAGACCTCGTCGGTCGTCCCGCCCGCCTCCTGCTCGCGCAGCACGCCAATGATCTGCGCTTCGCTAAACCTGCTCTTCTTCTCGTCCGTCTCCTTCAGGTGGCGGACTCTCACTCAAATCGAGGGATCAGGAAGGGGGCAGGTCAGTCGGAATGCCCTTCTTGGGGCGTAAAAGGCGATATCGGGAAAGCTGCGGAGTTGCTGACCACGCAAAGGGCCGAGTTGGTAGCCGCCGAGGCGCCAATTGAAACCACCGTATCTGAATATTTGGACCGATTGCCCTTTTTGTGGCTCTCTGTTGACGATGAGCCGGGGCCTGATTCCCTGCGTGGGTTTATCGAGCGGAATACGATTGCGCTGGCAAGCAGTCTGCACGAACCGATGATTGATCCGCCTTCCCCATCATGGCTGGGTCTCCGCTCGGGTTGAGATAGGGTTCGCCGCTCCGGCCTTTGGAACCAACGACATGTGGACGAGAGCTACGAACCTCACTTTCTTGATATGCTGGAAAAAGCTATCGAGCACGGAGCAGATTCGTAGAACTACAGATTAAACGGGGAAATACAGAGAATGACGGGGGCGTCTTTCCAAACAAATCCTATCGACCTTCATAGGCTGCTTGATGAGTGCCGTCGGGGCATTATCCAGTTGCCAGATTTCCAAAGAAGCTGGGTTTGGGATGAAGATCGGATCAAGAGCTTGATCGCCTCGATCTCGCGCGCCTTTCCTGTTGGCGCGCTCATGTCGCTGGATACCGGCGGGCCTGTCAATTTCAAGCCCCGCCCCGTCGAGGGCGCACCGGCGGAAGCTCGCCAGACAGCGCCGCAATCCCTCCTGCTCGACGGTCAGCAACGCATGACCTCGCTGTATCAGGTGACGTTGCGCGGCAAGGTCGTGGAAACCGTCACCCCGAAAAAGAAGCGCGTGAAGCGCTGGTTCTACCTCGATATTGCCAAGGCGATTGACGAGACGGTGGACCGCGAGGAAGCTGTGATCGGCGTACCGGAGGATCGCGTGGAGCGCACGGATTTCGGGCGCGAAGTCACCCTTGATCTCTCCGCGCCGGAAAGGGAATACGCTGCGCTGATGTTCCCCGTAAGCCAGGTGTTCGATTGGGACGCATGGCAGGACGGATTCAACGACCACTGGTCGGGCGATGAGCACAAGGCGGTGCGCGAGCAGTTCCGCACCTTCAAGAAAGAGGTGCTGGAAAACTTCAAGATGTATCGCGTGCCGGTGATCGCCCTCGACCGCTCCACCTCAAAGGAAGCCGTCTGCGTGGTGTTCGAGAAGGTGAATACGGGCGGCAAGGCGCTCGATGCCTTCGAGCTGGTCACGGCAATGTATGCCGCCTCCGGCCATGAACTGCGCAAGGACTGGTACGGCGATGAAGGTATCAAGGGTCGCCAACAGCGGCTCGCTGATACGCTACGCCCTGCGGATTCCGATGCCGGTATTCTGGCCGGTGTCGGCAATACCGATTTTTTGCAGGCCATTTCACTCTTTTTCACTCGCGACCGGCGACGCACCGCCGAGCAGGCGGGCAAGGAAGGCAAGGAATTGCCTGCGGTTTCGGGAAACCGGCAGGCACTGCTCGATCTGCCTCTTGAAGCGTACAAGAAATACGAAGCGCAAGTGGAACGCGGGTTCGTGCAAGCCGCCAAGTTCCTGCACATGCTCCATATCTATCGCATTTTCGATCTGCCCTATCAGTCGCAGATTGTGCCGCTGGCGGCAATCCTTGCCGACATTGGCGATGCTTGGGAGCATGAAGCCAACCGCGCAAAGCTGACCCAGTGGTATTGGAACGGCGTGTTCGGCGAGTTGTACGGCTCCGCCGTCGAGACGCGCATCGCCAAGGATTTCATGGAAGTGTCCCGCTGGCTGAGCGGTGGCCCCGAGCCTTCGACGGTCAGTGAAACCATCTTCCGCTCCGACCGCCTCAAAACCATGCGGATGCGGCTTTCAGCGGCCTACAAGGGCATGAATGCGTTGCTGATGAAGGAAGGCGCGCAGGATTTCCGGTCAGGCCAGAAGTTCGACCATACGGTGTTCTTCGGGGAGAACGTGGATATTCACCACATCTTCCCGCAGGACTGGTGCAAGACGCAGGGCATCAAGCCCGCCGTGTTCGATTCCATCATAAACAAGACGCCGCTGTCGTACCGCACCAACAGGATCATCGGCGGCGTAGCGCCAAACGAGTATCTGGCGAAACTAGAAAGCGGAAACAGTTCCACGCCCCCAATCGCCAGCGAGAAGCTGGATAGCTATCTGCAATCTCATTTGATCGATCCCGCCCTTCTCCGTGCCGACAAGTTCGAGGCGTTCATGGAAGATCGGCAGAAACGCCTGCTCGGTCTGATCGAACAGGCGATGGGCAAGGCTGCTTATACCGGCAACGTCCCGGAAGAAGGCGAGGACACGGAAACAACCGAAGACGACGCCGACGCAGCCTTGCTCCCTTCGACAGGCTGACGCGGCAATATCGTTATACCAGCGCGCATAGGTCCTGACTCACGCGGGGGATTCCCCTGAGGGCGTTGTCGTGATTCATCATGGAGAACGAAGGGGTTTTCCATGGCGGCAGCGATCGGGCTTCGGGGTGATCTGGATGGTGACGATCTTCGCCGGCTGGCGCGGGACAGCCGGGATGCGAAGCAGGTGCGTCGGCTGCTGGCGCTGGCGGTGATCGCGGAGGGCGGCACGCGGACGGAGGCGGCGCGGGTCGGCGGGGTCGGGCTGCAGATCGTGCGGGACTGGGTGCTGCGGTTCAACGCGGAAGGCCCGTCGGGGCTGATCGACCGGCATGCCCCCGGCAAGGCGCCGACACTGACGGCAGAGCATCGGGCGGCGCTGGCGCAGGTGGTGGAGGCGGGACCTGAGCCCTGGCGCGACGGGGTGGTGCGCTGGCGGCGGATCGACCTGGTGCAGTGGCTCTGGGAGGCGTTCCGGGTGTCGGTGAGCGAGGCGACGGTGGGACGGGAACTCCGGGCGCTCGGCTTCCGCAAGCTTTCGGCGCGGCCGCGGCACTACGCCCAGGATCCGGAGGCGGCGGCGGCTTTCAAAAAAGTCTCCCGGAGCGCGTGGCGGAGGTCCGCGCCGCGCATCCCGGCAAGCGCATAGAACTCTGGTTCCAGGACGAAGCGCGGATCGGGCAGAAGAACAAGCTCACCCGAAGATGGGCGCGGCGGGGCGCCCGACCGCGGGCGCCGCACGACCAGCGCACCGCCTGGGCCTACATCTTCGGCGCGATCTGCCCGGCCGAGGGCAAGGGCGCCGGCATCGTCATGCCGTTCTGCGACACGCCGGCGATGCAGACGCACCTCGCGGAGATCAGCACCGCGGTGGCGCCGGGCGCCCACGCCATCCTCATCCTCGACCAGGCCGGCTGGCACCTCGCCCGCGCCCTCATCGTGCCGAAGAACATCACCATCCTGCCGCTGCCGCCCCGCTCGCCCGAGCTGAACCCGGTCGAGAACATCTGGCAGTTCATGCGCGACAACTGGCTCTCGAACCGGGTCTTCAAGGGCTACGACGACATCGTCGCCCACTGCTGCGCCGCTTGGAACGACCTCGTCGACCAACCCTGGCGCATCCGATCCATCGGCCGTCGGGACTGGGCGCAAGGGTTCTGATCAATGCGGGTTGGTATTATCTATGGTAGGGCTATAGCGTAAGCGTAGTGATCATCACTATCGGTCGCGGCCCGCCAATCCATTGACAAACCGGGACCGTTGCAGACGGAGGGGGCGGGCGCCCGCGCGGGTGAGGCGCGGGCGGCCCGGAGTGTCGGTCAGGCGCGGTGGTCGCGGGTGGTCTCGGGCAGGCGCACCGCGACCGGGGCGCCGGCGGCGGTGTAGGTGCGCAGCTCGGCGCGCTCGGCGGCGATCTGGCCGATGCGGGCGATGCCCGAGCGGACCCCGGCCAGCGAGGCGAGGATCAGCCGGCTGTTGCGCTCGGCCCGGGCCTTCAGCGCCACGAGGAAAGCTTCCGGCAGGTCGGTCTCGATCTCGAGGATCTCCGCCACCGCCGCCTCGCGCTGTTCGACGATCGCCTTCAGGCCGGTCAGCGGGCCGTTGAGGATCAGCCGGCGCTCGAGGTCGAGCAGCCGGAGGACGCGCGCATAGCGGGCGGACGTGAGCATTCGGGCGATCATGCGCCGCTCTCCCTGTTCTTGATGACGTCGAAGATACGTTCGGCGAGGCCGATGCCACCGCGGGCGGCCAGAAGCTTGGCATACTGTTCTGTGAGCAGGCTGCCGAATGCCTCCTCGCCGACGCCGCCGCCGAAGCTGTCGGGCTGGGCATTGATGCCGGTGTATTGCAGCATCTCGGCAAGAAAGCTCGCCTCGAAGCCTTCCGCGGCCTTGTGGGCGGTGGCGTCGCGGGTGGCCTCGGCCGCTGTTTTCGGCGCGGCCGTGCCCGCCGCGGTCTTCGGGGCGACCGTGCCGGGCGAAGCTGTCGTCGCCGCGGCAGCCGCCGATCCGGCGGCCGTTTTCGATCCGGTCGCGCCGGGCAAGGCGAGGGGGGAAAGCTGCATCGGCGTCTCCGGGGGGCGTGGGCGACGCAGCGAGCATTGCGGGCGGCCGGTAAAGAAATCGTAAGGCTTGCGGCGCATCAGGGAACCCACGCCCCCCGCGCTCGGAGATGCGATGTTCGCCCCGGATCCGGCCCTCGCTGGCCTTCTTCCCGCCGTCAGGCCGACGGCCCGCGCCCCCGCACCGTCCAGCAAGGCCGAGGCGACCGGGACGGGAGCCACCGAGTCAGATGCCGCCGCGACCGGCGGGCCCGCCTTCGACCTGGCGGAGGACACCGGCGCCCGCCCCGACGCGCCGGCCGAGCCGGGCGAGGCCCTGGCCCCGCGCGGGAGGCCGGCGGTGCCGGCCGAGGACCAGACCGCCGCCGACGCGCCGAACGACACCGCGAGCGACGTTCTGCCCGCGGCGAATGCCGCGGCGATCGCGGTCGCCTGGCCCCAGACGCCGGCCGCCGCACCGACCGCGGCAGGCGCGGCCACGCCGCAGCCGGCCGTCGGCGCAACAGGGGCCACGACCGGGGCGGCGCCGGCTGCCACGGCCATCGCGGCGGCGCTCCCGGCAGCGGCGGTCCCTGCGTCTGCAGGAGGGACCCCCACGGCGCTCGCAGGACCTGACCCTGCCACGGGCGCTCCGGCGACCGCTGGCGTCGCCGCCGCGGGCGTGCCCGCCGCCGGGTTGCCTGCCGCCGATCTTTCCGCCGCGGGGGTGCCGGCCGCCGGCCTGCCTGCCGCGGGGCGCCCGGTCGAGGGCAAGGCGCGCGCGGAAGGCCCGGACGTCGACGCGTCGGCATCCGATGCGCCGCCCGCCTCGGTCGATGGCGCCACCCCGACCGCGCACCGGCACGCGAGCGCCGTCGCCGCGCCGGCGTCGGTGCCGGATCCGGCTGCGGCGCTCGCAACCGCGACACCGACTTCGGATGCCCCGGCCCCGCAGCCGATGCTGGTGGCCGCCCCCGGTCTTGCCGGCTGGCATCTGGTGCCGCAGACGCTGGCCCCCGCCGCTGCGCCCGTGGCGGATGCCGCGGCGATCGTCCGGCCGGAGGCGGTGGCCGGGCAGGTCGCGATCGCCGTCGGCAAGGCGGGCGCCGCGCGCAAGATCGAGCTGCGCCTCGACCCGCCCGAACTCGGCCGCGTCGAGATCCACCTCACGCCCACCGAAAAGGGCGGCGTGCACGCGACGGTTGTCGCCGAACGCGCCGACACCCACGACCTTCTGCGCCGCCACGGCGAGGTGCTGGCGCGCGAGCTGGGCAATGCCGGGTACTCCGGCGTGAGCCTGAGCTTCAGCGCGGGCGGCGACGCCGCGACCGGACGCAACCTTCCCGCGCCGGTCTCGCCGGACCCCGCCTTCGCCCTCGCCACCGACACCGGCGAGACGGCGGCCCCCGCCGCGGTCCCCCGGCCGCTGTCGGTGGCCGACGGCGGCCTCGACATCCGCCTCTGACCCCATTCGCGAAGGAGCGACCCGATGACCGTGACCAGCCCCAGCGCCGCGACGACCACCAACACCACCACTGCGGCCTCGGCGACGACGAGCACCGCGTCCACGTCGAGCAGCACCGCCGCGAAGTCCGCGATCAACGCCGATTTCGACACCTTCCTGAAGCTGCTGACCACCCAGATGCAGAATCAGGACCCGCTGCAGCCGATGGACTCCACCGAGTTCGTGGCGCAGCTCGCGAGCTTCTCGGCGGTGGAGCAGCAGATCCGCACCAACGACCAGCTCGAGAGCATCCTCGGCGCGGTGTCGACCGGCAACGCCAGTGTCGCGGAGTGGATCGGCCGCTCGGTGCAGGCCCCGGCAAGCGCCGACTTCTCGGGCGATCCGATCGACGTCGCCGTCACCGCCGCCGATGGCGCGAACAGGACCACGCTGGTGGTGAAGAACGACTTCGGCAACACCGTGCTGGAAAAGCAGGTGGATGCAAGTTCGGGCACGGTGACGTGGGACGGCAAGGATTTCGACGGGCGCCACCGCCGCCGACGGCCGCTACAGCTTCACGCTCAACAGCTACAAGGACGAAGACCTGCTCGGGAGCGACACCGGCAAGGTCTTCACCACCGTCGACGAGGTGCGGATCGTCGATGGCTCGCCCGTGCTGGTCGTCGCCGACGGCTCGCAGGTCTCGCTCGACGACATCAGCGCGGTCAAGTAGGGCCCGGCTGGCGGCGGCGCGGCCGGACTTATCCGGCCAGTCGCGGGATTCTGCGTCTTCAGCTGGTCGATCAGCTCCGAGGCGGCGGCCTTGGTGAGCGTGGCGTCGTAGTCGACGCCGGCCTCGTCGCAGAGCGTCTTGAGATAGGCGGCCTGCGCCCCTGTCATCGGCTCGTCCCCCGTCACCCAGTCCTTCGGATCCTTCGAGGTGTTGGAATACTCGGCCGGGTCGGGGTCGCCGGTCTTGTTGGGGATCGCGTCGTCGGGATCGTCGATCATCGTCGGTACATCCTTGTCCTGTCAGGCTGTTTGCGCGCCGCAGGGGCAACGCCGGGCGCCCGGCGGCGGTTCCGGGGCGTGGCGGCCGTGCCACAGGACGATAAGATGTTCGTTACAACGCGCGCGGCCCTCCTGAAACCGCCGGATGGGAGTCGTATACTATGCCATACCGCGGCGCGACCGCGGGTGAATGGCAGGACAAGGGAGTACTGAGTGATGGACAGCAGCGACAAGAGCCCGGCTCCGGCGCCGCAAAAGCCGGCACCAAAGCCGCCGGTCGGTGTGAAGTTCAGCGACTGGGCGTCGATCTGACGACGACGCCAGGGCGGCCTCGGCGCCGTCGCGCCGGGGCAGGGGCCCGAGACCCTAGCGAATTGTCGGCATCGTCGGGGTGGGCCGCGCCGCCAGCGTCTTCTTGAACACGACGAGCGGCAGCAGCAGCATCGCGACGACGCCGAACACCCACACCACGAGCGTCGCGATCACCCATGTGCTTGCGCCGGTGATGGCGATGCCGGTGCTGAGCCAGGTCGTGACCAGCAGGCCGACGAACGTCGAGACCAGCGCGATGCCGCCGGTCAGCGCGCGGGCGTATTTCAGCGACAGCTTGAAAACCAGCGGCGCGAGGATGACCCGTGCCGCGCTGAAGATCGCCACCGCGATGAAGAAGCTCGCGACGCTGAGCGTGAAGCCGGGCAGCAGCAGGGCCGCCACGATGAGCCCGATCGCATTCGCGATCAACTCCACCACCGTCTGCGCAATCAACCGGACCATACCGTCTCCTCCCGTCGCGCCCGACGCTAAGCGCCGGGTTCCGGCATTGCAAGCAACTCCTGCGCGATGACGCCTGCGCCGATTCCATTGGCACGCTGCTTGCTTGAAGCTTTGGCAATGACCACGCCATGGAGGAAACGCGTGATGAAGGCCCAGGTCCTTAACCGCTACGACGAGACGCTCACCGCCGATACGTGGGTGACGCTCCAGGATGTGCCGGACCCGAAGATCACCCGCTCGACCGACGTGATCGTGCGGATCGGCGGCGCCGGCGTCTGCCGCACCGACCTGCACATCATCGAGGGGGTGTGGAAACCGCACATGGACCCGGACGGCCACCATCTGCTGCCGCTCATCATGGGCCACGAGAACGCCGGCTGGGTTGAGGAGATCGGCAAGGAGGTCGAGGGCCTGAAGGTCGGCGACCCGGTGATCGTCCACCCGAAGATCTCCGGCGGCACGTGCCTCGCCTGCCGCCGCGGCCACGACATGCACGGCCCGGGCACCTTCCCGGGGCTCGATTCCAACGGCGGATATGCGGAGTACCTCGCCACGTCCGAGCGCAATATCGTCGCCCTGCCGAAGACGCTGTCGCCGAAGGAGGTGGCGCCCTACGCTGACGCCGGCCTCACCGCGTATCGGGCGGTGAAGAAGGCGACGCGGCACCTGCTGCCGGGCGAGAGCGTGGTGGTGATCGGCGCCGGTGGCCTCGGGCACATCGCGATCCAGTGCCTGAAGGCGATGTGCGCCGCCGACGTCATCGTCGTCGACAAGTCCGCCGAACTCGCTGAAGCTTGCGGAGAAGATCGGCGCTGACAGGCTCGTGAAGGCCGACGGCAACGAGGTCGAGGGCGTCCTGGCACTGACCCAGGGCCTCGGCGCCGAGGCGGTCATCGACTTCGTCGGAGAGAAGGGCATGACGGCCAAGGGCCTCGCCATGACCCGCGGCATGGGCAGCTACTACGTGGTCGGCTATGGCGAGAACATCGTGGTGCCGACCGTCGACATGGTCATCACCGAAAAGAACATCATCGGCAATCTGGTCGGCACCTGGGCCGAGCTCGTCGAGCTGATGGCGCTCGCCGACCGGGGTCTCGTGAACCTGACGACGGTCGACTACTCCCTCGCCGACGCCAACAGGGCGCTGCAGGACCTGAACGCCGGCCGGATCCACGGCCGGGCCGTGCTGATCCCCTGACCCTCGCACGGACGGGGCGGCCGCGCGCGCGGCCGCCCGGGCAGGGTCGGGTGCGAGGGGGCGAACGGATGTGTGGATTGCTATCGAGAGCCGGCGTGCAGCCGTTCCAGCGGATCAGCCGGTCGCTCCGGATCGGCGGGCACGCCACGAGCATCCAGCTCGAGGCGGCGTTCTGGGAAGTGCTCGACGCCATGGCGGCGCGCGACGGGGTAACGACACCGAAGCTGATCGCGGCGCTGCACGAGGAGTTGGTGGAGATCGAGGGCGGAGCGAGCAACTTCGCGTCGACGCTCCGAACCCTCTGCCTGCTCTACCAGCGCGGCATTGCGCGCGGCTAGGAGAGGCTCAGTGCGGCTTCGGCTCCAGCCGCCCCTCGCCGATCCAGCGCGCCGCCAGAACCAGCGCGCCCATGGCGAAGTCGCGGCCGTGCGCCTCGGTCATCTCCTGCGCGATCTCGCCGAGCCGGGTGAAGAACGCGTCCTTGCTCAGCTCCTCCGGTGTCAAGGCGGCGGGGGTGGTGGTGGTCTGCGTGGTCACGGATTCCTCCTCCTACTTGAACATGGTCCGCGGAAAGCTGGCAATCGCGGCGGTGCCGCTTGCGTCACCGATCGCCAATTGCCGCCCGTCGGGCGAGAATGCAAGGCAGGTGACGGCGGCGCCGCCCTGCCGCAGCATGAGTTCGTCGCGCGCGCCGACCTGCGCCAGCACCACCTGGCCGTTGGCGTAGCCCGCGGCGATCAGCGGCCGCCCCGGGTGCGCCGCGACCGCCTCGACGACCACCAGCCCCGGCTGGCCGGTGACGAGCGCGCGCTCGGTCGAGGGCAGTGCCGCCGCGTCCCAGGCGGCGATGCGAAAGGCGCCGGACGCCGCGATGGCGTTCGCCTGCCGGCTCCAGGCGAGGCTGCGCACCGCTGCGGGAAAGTTGCGCAGGTGGATCGGCGCCGGCGTCTCCGCGTCGACGAGCGCCAGCCCGTCCACCCCGAGCGCCACGGCGAGCCAGCGGCCATCGTCGCGCCACAGGAGCCGCCCGGCGTTGCGCAGCGCCACGGTCTCCTCGGCCTCGCCGGCGAACAGCACGACCTGCGCCGCATTGGCCGCGGCGAGGCGCTGGCCGTCCGGCGCCAGCGCGAGGCTGCGGAATCCCGGGATCGCCCGGCGCTCGACGGCGCCCGCGCGCAGCGTCGCCAGCGTCTGCCCATCGGCCGCGACGGTGACGCCACCGGCATGGTCCAGCGCCACCACCTTGCCGCCGAGGCTCAGCACCGGCTCCGCCGCCCCCTCGGCATCGAGGCGCCGCACCCGACCGTCCGCGTCGCCGGTGAGGAACCCGGTGCCCGCCGCCACCAGCGTCGGAGCGCCATCGGCGAGGCTCGTCACCGCGGCGAGCGGCGCCGGCTCACGGGTGCGCGGCCGGATCGTCGTCTGCCCGAGGTCGCCGGTCACGCGGATCCGGCTGTCCGGCGGCTCCTCGTCGGGCGTGCCGGCGATCAGCACTGCGCCGGCCTCGGTGGCGAAGGCCGCCGTGCCGTCGGCGGCGAAACGCACGTCGGCGATCGCCGCCGTGGTCTGCCAGCGGCGGGCGATCAGGTCGAAGAGCGTGAGCGTCCGGGTGCTCTGGTCGTTCATGGCGGTCTCCCCTTGGGGCGCACGCACGCGGCTGCGCAGGATGAGTCAAGCAATTCGCGGGCCAACTCTGGAGAAAGCCATGTTCGACAATGCCGGCCGGGTGATGTTCACCGCGCTTCACGCAGCCGCCGAGGCCCGCCTCGGCCCGGACCACCCCTGCACGCGGGCGCTGGCCACCGCCGCGCGGACCCCCGAGCCAGAGGCGGTGCGCGCTGCCGAGAGCCTGCTTCGCGCGCTGCCGGACACCGACCGAACCGCCCTGATGCAGGCGGCGCACCAGGCGCTGCGGACGGATCCCGCCGCCTGGCTCGCCGTCTGGCCGGATGGCAAGCGAGGTCACTGACCGGCGCGCGGCTCCGGCACACGGTAGCCGTCGAGTTCCGCCGGCAGCGCTGGCGCCTGCGCGCGGAACTGGCGCTCGGCGAGGTCGATGTGGCTGCGCAGCTCGTCCCAGACGTCGACGCTGAGCAGCGACGCGACATCGCCGATCAGCCGCTCCATTTCCGGCAGGCGCACCTGATGCGCCATGGCGAGGCCGGCGAACACGAAATCCCGCAGGGTGAGCGCGTGGGTCTCGATAAAGCCGTGGATCATCGGATGGCTATCCTGCGTCACGCCGTGACTGGCCAGTTCCGTGGCGATGAAATCGTGGAAATGCCGCTGCAGCCGCAGCTGGCTCTCGCCGAGGAAGCGCAGCATGAACACCGCGTCCCGCGGCATGAGCCGCACGAGGTCGGCGGCGACGTCCTGGAGCGGTGGCGTGTCGGTCACGGCGGGCTCTCCCCAAATTCGCCGGAATAAATACGCCGCTGCCGAATATTGTCCAGATGGTCATTTCGCATGTGCAAATACAATGTTGCGTACGCAAAATAACCAGTTGCGCAACATCTGTAACTTACATCTGTAACGAAACGTTACGCCTCACCCGCGCGCACGGCCGGAGATGCCCGAAAGCCACTCCGCCAAGCCGATTTCCGAGCTGGCCCGAGTTGGCACGCCGCTTGCGTGTAACCCGTCAGAAGAAGCCCATCGGGTCACTGGCCCGATGCCAAAAGAACGAAGGAAACGCGCCAGAGGCTCCGAACGCCGGCACAGGCCCCGATGGCCTCGGCCGGCTCCCGCCGCCAGCGACGCGACACCTTTGCCGGATCCACCGAACGACGGCCCCGAGGGGTCGCCGCTCGAAAGCGAGAAACTGGCGGCGGTTCGCGCCGCGATGGCCGGGGCAACGCGCCCGGCGCAACGGGTGGAGGCTTTCCGACGATGACGTCACTGACGCTCAACAAGATCACCTCGCAGCGGGGCATTCCCGTTGGCGAAGCCACGAAACGCATTTCGGACCTCGGGTGGCAGCCCACCTATGTCCAGGAAGCGAATACCTTCCCGACCGACTACAAGATCGCCAAGGCGCCGCGCGACCCGATGAAGCAGGTCCTGCGCTCCTATTTCCCGATGCAGGAGGAAAAGGACAACCGCGTCTACGGCGCGCTCGACGCGGCGCTCCGCGGCGACATGTTCCGCAACGTGGAACCGCGCTGGGTCGAGTGGATGAAGCTCTTCCTCGCGATCATCCCCTTCCCGGAGATCTCCGCCGCCCGCTCGATGGCGATGGTGGCAAGGCTGGCGCCGGGCGAGGATCTGCGCACCGGCTTCACCATGCAGATGGTCGACGAGTTCCGCCATTCCACGATTCAGATGAACCTGAAGAAGTGGTACATGGAGAACTACATCGACCCCGCGGGCTTCGACATCACCGAGGAAGCCTTCGGCAAGTGCTACGCGACCACGATCGGCCGGCAGTTCGGCGAGGGGTTCATCACCGGCGACACGATGACCGCCGCGTGCATGTACCTGACCGTGGTCGCGGAGACCGCGTTCACCAATACGCTCTTCGTCGCCATGCCGTCCGAGGCCGCCCGGAACGGCGACTACGCGCTGCCGACGGTGTTCCTGTCGGTCCAGTCGGACGAGAGCCGCCACATCGGCAACGGCCACTCGCTGCTGATGGCCGCGCTGAAGGAGCCGGAGAACCACCTGCTGCTGGAGCGCGACCTGCGCTACGCCTTCTGGCAGAACCACGCGATCGTCGACGCCGCGATCGGCACGTTCATCGAATACGGCACCACCAACCGCGACAAGAACAAGGAATCCTACGCGGAGATGTGGCATCGCTGGATCTTCGAGGACTACTATCGGACCTACATGCTGCCGCTCGAGAAATACGGCGTGAAGGTGCACCACGACGACGTGCATGAGGCCTGGAACCGCATCACCAAGAAGCACTACGTCCACAAGGTCGCGCAGTTCTTCGCGGTCGGCTGGCCGGTGAACTTCTGGCGGATCGAGGCGCAGCGCGACGCCGACTTCGAGTGGTTCGAGTCGAAGTACCCGGGCTGGTACGCGCAGTTCGGTGAGTTCTGGAAGTGGTACGACAAGCTCAGCCACAAGGGCCAGAAGGTCATCACCTTCGCCCAGGAGGAAACGGGCTACGTCTACCCGCACCGCTGCTGGTCCTGCCTCGTGCCCTGCCTCATCCGCGAGGACATGGTGGTGGACGAGATCGACGGGCAGCTCCACACCTTCGCCCACGAACTCGACCGCTGGACGGCGGTGGAAGCCTTCGCCGAGGAATACCAGGGCCGGCCGACGCCGGCGATGGGCCGCTTCTCCGGCAAGCGCGAGTGGGAGACGCTCTACCACGGTTGGGATCTCGCCGACGCGATCAAGGACCTGAACTTCGTCCGCCAGGACGGCAAGACGCTGGTCCCGCAGCCGCACCTGCGCTTCGACGACAAGGAGATGTGGACCCTCGACGACGTGCGCGGCAACACGCTCATGTCGCCGCTGACGATCCTGCGCGAGATGACCCCGGAGGCGCGCGAGGCGCATCTCGCCGAGTACCGCGCCGGCTTCACCATCAAGCCCTGCAACTGATCCTCAGAAGGCGCCCGACCCCAAGGGGGCGTGCCCACCCTCCCCGCCGGCCGCGGGGAGGGACCTGGAAGGGTTTGGCCGAGAGGGATTGGAAAGGAGATCCGGGATGACCCATACGGTCCGCCTTGAGCCGGTCGGGGTCGAGTTCGACGTCGAGGACGGCGAGACGGTGCTGAACGCCGCTTTCCGGCAAGGCATCGCCCTGCCGCACGGCTGCAAGGAAGGCCAGTGCTCGGCGTGCAAATGCATCCTGAACGAGGGCGAAGTCGACCTGCTCAAATACTCGACCTTCGCGCTCAACGACATGGAGCGCGAGAGCGGACACATCCTGCTCTGCCGGTCGATCGCCTATTCCGACATGGAAGTCGAGCTTCTCAACTACGACGAGGAGGTGCTCGCGAAGGCGATCGCGGTGAAGCCCTACAAGGGGCGCATCACCGAGATCGACCATCTCACCCATGACATCCGGGGCATCGCCATCGCGCTCGACGCGCCGATCAAGTTCTGGGCCGGGCAATATGTCGACATCACCGTCACCACCGAAAAAGGGGAGACGATTACGCGCTCGTTTTCCATGGCAAATACGCCGGAGCAAGCCGAAACCCTGCGCTTCATCATCAAGAAGTACCCCGCCGGAAAGTTCTCCAACGAACTCGACGCCGGCGGAATCCGGGTCGGGGCCGACGTCACCGTCGTCGGACCCTACGGAACCTGCTTCCGACGCGAGGACCGGCAGGGCCCGATGGTGATGGTGGCGGCCGGCTCCGGGCTCTCGCCGGTCTGGTCGATCCTGCACGATCACCTGGCGAGCGGCGAGGACCGCGAAGTCTGGTTCTTCTACGGCGCGCGCACCCGGGCCGACCTGTTCTATCTGGACAGGATCGCCGCGCTCACCGAGGGGAACCCGAACGTCCACTTCATCCCCGTGCTGTCCCATGCCGACGATGATGCCGAGTGGCAGGGCGCGCGCGGCTTCGTGCACGAGCGCGTCGCCGACAGGCTGAAGGAACTCGGCATCGACGGCGAAGGCGACGTCTACGCCTGCGGGCCGCCGCCGATGATCGACGCGCTGGAGCCGGTGCTGTTCATGGCCGGCTTCGAGAGCGAGCGCATCCACTTCGACCGCTTCACCACTTCGACGAATGCGACTCCGGGCCAGCTCGTGCCGGCCCGGTAGAAACCCAGAAAATCCTTAAGGGAGCGAACCATCATGCCAGCCATCTCCAGCTCGGTCGGATCGGGCGCCGCGGGAGCCGCCATCTTCGCCGACAGCGACAGCCGCAAGTACCGCTACTTCCAGCCGCGCGGCCAGCGCGCGACCCACTACGAGGATGTCACCGTCGACGTCCAGCCCGACCCCGAGCGCTACCTGATCCAGAACTGGATCATCGAGTTCGCCGACGGCAACGGCGCCTACATGAAGGACTACACCCGCGCCCTTTCCTCCAACTGGCACGCCTTCCGCGCCCCCGACCAGGAGTGGGAGCGCACCCACTACCAGCGCCAGTCCCGCATCGAGACGATGGTGCAGTCGGTCATCTCCAACGCCCGCAAGTCCGGCGCGCCGCAGACCTTCGACCGCGCCTGGCAGAAGATCCTCCAGAACCACCTCGGCGCGTGGAAGCACGCCGAGTTCGGCCTCGGCACCTCGCTGATGCAGGCGCAGCGCTACGGCTACACCCAGATGATCAACAACGCGACGCTGACCAACAGCTCGTACAAGCTCCGCCTCGCCCAGGACATCACCCTCTACCTCGCCGAGATCGGCATGGAGATCCCCGGCTGGGACGACGCCGCCGGCAAGGAACACTGGCTCACGGACGAGAAGTGGCAGGGCACCCGTGAGGCCGTCGAGACGGTCATGGGGACGACCGACTACCTCGAGCAGTACTTCGCCACCAACATCGTCTTCGAGCCCCTCGTCGGCGAGCTGTTCCGCTCCGGCTTCCTGATGCGGGTGGCGGCGGCGAACAACGACTTCGTGACTCCGCCGGTCATCTCGGCGGCCGAGGCCGACTACGAGCGCAACCTCGCGAACACCATTGACCTCATCTACCTGCTCGCCAACGACGAGAAGCACGGCGACCACAACCGCTCGCTCTTCAAGGCCTGGCTCAAGATCCACCGCCCGCTCGCGGAGAAGGCGGCCCGCGGCCTCCAGCCGATCTGGTCGGAGCCCCATTCGAAACCCGTCTCGTTCGAGGACGTGCGGGCGCAGTCCGAGGAGCGGATCAGCCAGATCCTCGGCGAACTCGGCCTCAACTAGGAGCCACGGACATGAGCGACACCGCAACCGACGCTAGCCGCAACGCAACCCACTCGAACACCATCTTCAAGTCGATGAAGGACATCACGTTCGAGCAGACGATCTCGCACCAGTGCGGCGTCACGATGAACAACTCGGTCGAGGCGCGCGCCATCGCCGAATTCATGGGCCAGAAGGACGGCGTCATCGTCACCTACCAGCCGGCGATGATCCGCATCGACGGTGACGGCAAGCTGATCTTCAAGATGGACGAGATCTCGGACTTCCTCGGCCGCGAGATGACGGCCGAGATCTTCGAGGTGAACACCTCGACCCACTACGGCCGCATGGTCCGCATCGACGACAACACCGTCATCCTCTTCGGCAACATGGACGAGGTGATGGAGTTCATCTGACGCCTTTGGAAACGGCGGGGGCGGCGGCTTCGCCGGCCCCCGAACAAGACCAAAACGGGGAGAAAGATGATGGAAGCCACGACCCTCGCAAGCAAGCCGAAGGCAGGCAAGACATCGAAGATGAAGGCCGCGATCTTCGTCGAGAAGGGGCGGATCGTGCTCGACGACAAGCCCGTCCCCGACATCGGCCCGGGGGACGCGCTGATCCGGGTGACCACCACCACGATCTGCGGCACCGACGTTCACATCCTGAAGGGCGAATATCCCGTGGCGAAGGGCCTGACCATCGGTCACGAGCCGGTCGGGATCATCGAAAAGCTCGGCTCCGAGGTCCGCGGTTTTCAGGAGGGCCAGCGCGTCATCGCCGGCGCCATCACCCCCTCCGGCTGGTCCAACGCCTGCCTCTGCGGCTTCTGCAGCCAGGACGGCGCTGGCACGAAGCACGGCTGGCAGGCGATCGGCGGCTGGAAGTTCGGCAACACCATCGACGGCTGCCAGGCCGAGTTCGTCCGCGTCCCCGACGCCATGGCCAACCTCGCGCCGATCGACGACAGCCTGACGGACGAGGAAGTCCTGATGTGCCCGGACATCATGTCCACGGGCTTCGCCGGCGCCGAGAACGGCGGCATCAGGATCGGCGACACCGTGGCGGTCTTCGCCCAGGGGCCGATCGGCCTCTGCGCCACCGCAGGAGCGAAGCTCCTCGGCGCCACCCGCATCATTACCGTCGATGCGGTCGCCGCCCGGATGAGCATGTCACGCCAGCTCGGCGCCGACGAGGTCATCAACTTCCGCGAGGCGAACCCGGTCGAGGCCATCATGGACCTGACCGACGGCCGCGGCGTGGACGTGGCCATCGAGGCGCTCGGCACCCAGGCGACCTTCGAGGCGGCGCTGCGCGTCATCCGCCCCGGCGGCACGCTCTCGAGCCTCGGCGTCTATTCGGGCGACCTGAAGATCCCGCTCGACGCCTATGCCGCGGGCCTCGGCGAGAAGACGATCAAGACGGCGCTCTGCCCCGGCGGCAAGGAGCGGATGCGGCGCATGATGTCGGTCATCGCCTCCCGCCGCGTGGACCTGAAGCCCCTCGTCACCCACCGCTTCAAGCTCGACGACATCGAAGCGGCCTACGACCTCTTCGCCAACCAGCGCGACGGGGTCCTGAAGGTCGCCATCACGGCCTGACAAACAAGCCAGAACCCGGATTTGGGAGGACAGCCATGTACATCACCCCGGAAGGCAAGGAAATCTTCGTCGTCGACGGCCACATCCATTTCTGGGATGGCAGCCCGGAGAACCAGCGCAACATCCACGGCAAGCAGTTCGTCGAGTGCTTCTACGCCTACCACAACGCCCTCTCGCCGGAGGAAAATCGGTGGGAGAAGTCGCACTTCGAGAAGTACTCCGCCGACGACCTCTATCGCGACCTGTTCGTCGACGGCCCCGACGACATGGCGATCATCCAGACCACGGTCCTGAAGGATTTCTACAAGAACGGCTTCGGCTGCATCAAGCGGTCGCACGAGATGGCATCGCGGGCCAAGGACCGCTTCATCATCAACGGCTCCTACGACCCGCGCGATGGCGAGCTGGCGCTCGACTACATCCACCACATGAAGGAAACCTACGACATCCAGGGCGTGAAGCTCTACACCGCCGAGTGGAAGGGCGAGAGCAAGGGCTGGAAGCTCAACGACCCGTGGGCCTACAAGTGCTTCGAGCTGCTCGACAAGCTCGGGATCAAGAACGTCCATATCCACAAGGGGCCGACGATCATCCCCCTGAACAAGGACGCCTTCGACGTCCACGATGTCGACTACTGCGCCACCGACTTCCAGAACCTCAACTTCATCGTCGAGCACTGCGGCCAGCCGCGCATCGACGACTTCTGCTGGATCGCGGTGCAGGAGACCAACGTCTTCGGCGGCCTCGCCGTGGTCCTGCCGTTCATCCACTCGCGCCCGCGCTACTTCGGCGAGATCATGGCGGAGCTTCTGTTCTGGGTTGGCCCGGACAAGCTGCTGTTCTCGTCCGACTACGCGATCTGGACGCCGAAGTGGCTGGTGGAAAAGTTCTGGGCCTACCAGATCCCCGAAGACATCGCCGCGGAGCGCGGGGTGCAGCTCACCGACGAGATCAAGGAAAAGATCCTCGGTCTCAATGCCGCCCGGATCTACGGCATCGACATCGAGGCGAAGAAGGCCAAGCTTCGCGCCGCCCCGGTCTCGATCGCGGCGGAGTGAGGTCGATGCGCGAGATGCTCGAGGCCAACACCCTGCGCAGCGACGTCTGGCGCGCGCTGGCGCGGGTCGCCGACCCGGAACTCGACGAGCCCGTGACCGACATGGGCTTCATCGAGGACGTGGAGTTTGCCGGACCGCCCGACGACGCGATCGTCACCGTGGTGTTCCGCCTGCCCACCTACTGGTGCTCGCCGAACTTCGCCTTCCTGATGGCCGACGGCATCTCGCGCGAGGTGGCGGGCGTGGCCGGCGTCACCCGCGTGCTGGTTCGGCTCGAGGACCACATGCACGCCGAGGAGGTGATGGCGGCAGTCAACGGCGGCCGCCGGTTCGAGGAGGTGTTCGCCGCGCTCTGCGACGGCGCCGACCTCTCGGAGTTGCGCGCGACTTTCGACGCCAAGGCGTTCCAGCGCCGGCAGGAGAGCGTACTGGCCCGCCTGCGCGCGCTCGGCTGGTCCGATCGCTCGATCGCGGCGATGACCCTGCGCCAGCTCGACGCCGTGGATTTCGACGGTGGCGAGGCGTCGGCGCAGCGGCCGCGTTACCGCGAGGCGCTGGTCCGGCGGGGCCTCGCGCGCTGGCCCGGCGATCTCGCCTTCCGCACCTGGGAGGGCGAGGCGCTGACGCCCGAGGGGCTGAAGGACTACGTGCTGCGCCTGCGCCAGGTCAGGCTCAACATGGAGTTCTCGGGCGCGCTCTGCCGCGGTCTTCAGGGCAGCCGCTACAAGGAACTCGGCACCGTCGACGGCGAGCCGACACTCGTCGACTTCGTGCTCGGCCGCATCCCGGCGCGTACCGGCGGCGGAGCGTCGGGGTGCCTCTGAGCGAGCGGACGGGCCCGGGGATCCGCGCCCGTCCTTTTTCTTGGCGAAAATACTCCCGCCGGAGGCGTCCGGCGCTGCAACCCGCGCCACGCCTGCAGTCAGGCGGGCCTCTGCCGGAAAGGTGGGTGCCCGCACCCACCGCCTCCCGTTTGCCCGATAGTCGAACGATCTTGGTTAATCCCTTTATCATCAACAACATACCCGGACATTCACGCGTGAAATCCGGGACTGGGGAGGAAGGAAGCCTGCAATGCCCAAGGTGATGATCCACAATTCCGAGGCCCGCCGCGCGCTCGCCCGCGGCGTCTGGCAGCTCGCCGCCGCCGTCGAGCCGACCCTCGGCCCGAAGGGAATGAACGCGATGATCGACCGCCCGCTCGGCACCCCGATGGTGACGCGCGACGGGGTTTCCATCGCCTCCGAGATCGAGCTTTTCGACCGCTTCGAGAACATGGGCGCCCAGGTCGTCCGCGAGGTCTCGATGCAGACCAACGAGGTTGCGGGCGACGGCACCACGACCGCCATCGTGCTCGCCAATGCGCTCGTCCAGACGGGCGTCGAGGCGTCCGAGAACGGGGCAAAGACCGTCGATCTCTGCCGCGGCATCGACCTGGCCGTCACCGCTGTCGTCACCGCGCTCCGCGCGTCCGCCAAGCCCGCGAAGAACGGTGCGCTCGCCTCCGTTGCCGCAATCGCCGCCACCGAGCCCGAGCTCGGGGCGCTGGTCGCCGAAGCCTTCGAGAAGGTCGGCGCCGACGGCGTCATCACCACCGACTTTTCCGTCACCACCGAGACCCTGCTCGACGTGGTGGAGGGCATGTCCTTCGACCGCGGCTATCTCTCGCACCACATGGTGACCGACCAGGAGAAGATGGAGGCGGTCCTCGACCGACCGCTGATCCTGATGACCGACCTCAAGATCAAGGACCCGGCCGCTCTTGATGCCGTCCGCAGGATCGCCTCGGCCGAGGGCCGCCCCCTCGTCGTCATCGCCGAGGAGGTCGCGCCCGAGGTCGTCGTCGGTCTGCTCGGCAAGGACGGCCCCGGCCGCTACCTCGTGGTCCACGCCCCGGAGTACGGCCACTGGCGCAAGGCGCTGATGGAGGATCTCGCGATCGTCACTGGCGGCCGCGTCATCGCCCGCGACCTCGGCGGCCGCATCGAGGATGCCACCCGCGCCGACCTCGGCGGTGCCGAGCGGGTCCGCACCAGCGCGACCCATACGGCGGTGCTGAAGGGCGAGGGCGAGCCCGCCGCCGTCACCGCCCGCCGCGCCCAGGTGCAGCGCCAGCACGACATGGCCCCGCCGAACATCGAGCAGGACAAGCTGCGCGAGCGGCTTGCCAAGCTCTCCGGCGGCACCGCCGTCCTCTACGCCGGCGGAGTCACGCCCGTGGAGCAGAAGCGCACGATCCAGCTCATCGAGGACTCGCTCTCCGCCGTCCGGGCGGCGGTCGAGGAAGGGATCGTCGCCGGCGGCGGCACGGCGCTTGCCCAGATCGGCCCGGTCGTTGACAAGGTGATCGCCGAGGCAACCGGCGATGTCGCCGAAGGCGCCCGGCTCGTCCGCGCTGTCCTCATGCGCCCGCTCTGGCGGATCGTGCAGAACTCGGGCGGCGACGCCGACCGCGTGGTCGCGGAAGTCTCCGCGGTGAATGGCGGCTACGGCTACAATGCCGCCCAGGGGGCCTATCAGAACATGTACGAGGCCGGCATCATCGACCCGGTGCGTGTCACCTGTGCCGCGCTCGCCAACGCCGCCTCGGTCGCGAAGCTCATCCTGACCACCGAGACGCTGGTCGGCGACCTGCACGAGGACGAGGATCCGACCGCCGGTCCGGCCCTCGGCGGCGGCGCAGAACGCCTCGGACGGCCGTAAGACGCCCAGCCTCCCAGAGGGCGACCCGGCCGCGGGTTCCGACCCGCGGCCATTTTCGTGCTCAGGCCGCCTGCGTCGTCAGCTGCGCCTCGAGAAAGTCGAAGGACGCCCGGAGCGCCGTCGCGGGGTCGGCGAGCGCGTGGATTTCCGGCGAGAAGCACTCGTAGGAAAACGCCCCGTCGTAGCCCGCCGCGCGCAGCGCCGCGATCTGTTCCACGTTGCCGAGCCGGTCGCCCGCATCGACCAGAACCCGGTGCTCGTCCTCCATCCGGTCGGTCGGAAGGCCCGCGACCACGCCGGAAATGTGGACGATCCCGGTCAGCTTCGGGAACATCGCGCCGCCGCCGGCCAGCGTGTGATGAAAGGTGTCGTGCACCAGCCGGAACACGCCGCGCCCGTCGATCGCGTCGATCGCCGCGACCAGCTCGGCCTTGCTGCGCAGCGACGAGCGCGGGAAGCCGAGCGGCTCGACCAGCGCCACCATGCCGGCGTCCGCGAGCAGCGGCTTCGCCCCGGCGAGCGCCCGCGCGAGATTGGCCCGCCGTTCCGCCTCGCCGGTCTCGGTGCCGTCGTTGCGCGGGATCAGGCTCACGGTCTCGCCCCCCGCGGCCCCGGCCGCCGCGATCAGCTGGGCGACCTCGGCCGCGATCGCGTCGGACCACGCGTTGAACGGGTAAACCTGGCTCACGCCGAGCAGGCGCAGGCCGCGGTCGCGCACCATGGCGCCGGCCTCGGCGGGAGCCGCGCCGTCGAACAGCGGTCGCCCGAGATCGTTGCGCGCCTCGACGCCGACGCAGCCCAGCGAGGCCGCGAGATCGAGGAACGCCGCGAAGGGCAGCGTCGGGGTGGTCATCTGGTTCAGGGCCGTCTTCACGAAGCGTTTCCTCCCAATGGCGCGACAGCGCGCGCCGATCGCCGCGCACGGTGTGGCGACAGAGGCCGGATTCGGTCAATCGAGCCGCCGGCGGAATCCATCATCCCTGAGGGATTCCCGCGTCGCCTCAGCGGAACGTGCGGCGGATGCCGTAGTGATCGAGCTTGCGGTAAAGCGTCGGCCGCGAGATCCCGAGCCGCAGCGCCACCCGGGTCAGGTTGCCATGCTCCGCCTCGAGCGCGCCCTTCAGCGCCGCCAGCTCGGCGTCCTCGAGCCGCGCGCCCGCGGTGGCTGCAGCCAGAGGCACGGCGGTCGGGGCAGCCTCGGGCTGCAGGATGTCCGCCGGCAGATCGGTGAGCCGGACCACGCCGCCGGACAGAACATGCAGCCGCTCGACCAGGTTCTTCAGCTCGCGCACGTTGCCGGGCCAGTCATAGGCGCGCAGCGCGTCAAGCACCTCGGGAGCGAACTCCAGCCGGTCACGGCCCGTCCGCTCCGCGGTCGACGCGTTGAAATGCTCGAGCAGCAGCAGCGCGTCGTCGGCACGCTCGCGCAGCGGCGGCACGCGAAGCGCGACGGCGCCGACCCGGTAGTAGAGATCGCGCCGGAAGCGGCCGGCCTCGACCTCGGCGCGCAGGTCGCGGTTCGTCGACGCGACGAGCCGCACGTCGACGGGCCGCGACCGCGCCTCGCCGATCCGCTGCACCGCCCGATCCTCGAGCACGCGCAGCAGGAAGGGCTGGATGTCGAGCGGCAGCTCGCCGATCTCGTCGAGAGCGAGCACGCCGCCGCTGGCAAGCTCGAAGACCCCGGGCTTGCCCTCCCGGCTGGCGCCGGTGAAGGCGCCCGCGACATGGCCGAACAGCTCGCTGCCGATCAACTCGCGGGTGATGCCGCCGCAGTTGATGGCGACGTAGCGGTCGGAGGGGCGTGCGCTGCCGGCGAGGCGGGCGAACAGCTCCTTGCCGACGCCGGTCTCGCCCTCGACGAGGAGCGAGGGCACGTCCGGGCTGCGGGCGACGCGGGTGGCGATCTCGATCGCCTCCCGTACCGCCGGGCTCTCGCCCACGATGAGGGCGGCCGCCTCCAACACCGGATCGGCCCGGCCGGATCGCGGGCGCGTCCGGGAGGCGGGCAGCACCAGCGCCGCGCCGCGCAGGCTGCCGTCGAGCTTCAGGGGCGTGAGGTGGCATCCGCTCATGTCGGGCGGCAGCGCGCGGGTCACGTCGTCGAGAAAGCCCGTCGAGTCGGCGGGCGAGGGCACGTGCGCGGCGCAGGTCCTGAGCGGGAAGCGGCCCGCGACCTCACAGGGAATGTTGGTGCAGTAGACCGGGCGCGAGCGCCGGTCGAGGATCATCAGGCCGTCCGACCGGCGATAGTGCGGCGCCGAGGCGATGAACGCCTCGAGCAGGCGCGCCCTCTCCTCGGCCTGCTGCTCGGCGAGGGCCTTCTCGATCTCGCGGGCGGCCGCGGCGACGAGCGCGGTGTTGTGCGGCCGGAAGATCCCCGGGCGGCCGGACAGGTCGATGACCCCCACGATGCGGCCGTCGAGCGGGTCGCGGATCGGGGCGCCGGCGCAGGTCCAGCCCTTGATGCCGGCACAGAAGTGCTCGGCCGCGTGGACGAATACCGGCTCGCCGGTGAAGAGTGCGGTGCCGATGCCGTTGGTGCCGACCACGTCCTCGGTCCATTTGCCACCAATGGCGAGATGGATGTCGCGGCCGTCGTTGATGGTGCGCTTGTCGCCGATCGCATCGACCAGCACGCCCTCGTCATCGGCGAGGACCAGCATGGCCCCGGTGCCTTCGAGCAGGCTGCCCAGGCTGGCAAACGAGCGTTGCGCGGCGGCGAGCAGGTCGGCGCTGGACTGGCGAACCGCGTCGCGATGATCGCGATCGCCGGTCATCGGCGCCTCGCCCTGGATGGCGTCGATGCCGCCGTGGGCGCAGCGCTGCCACGAGTCGCCGATGAGCGAGCGCACCTGACAGGTGGGGGTGCAGTCGGTGGACCCGGCGAGCAACTGCTCCCAGGCGCCCATGGTGACACGCTCGTCATAGTCCGGCTGGGTCGCGGACACGGCGAGTCTGGAGGCGCGCCTGCCTGCCACTGACGGGACTGGGTTGGGCTTTTCTGTCATCTAGGGTGCGTTCGATCGATCCGGTGCTTCGTGGCCTCCAAGGTCGTCGGGAATGCGGATCAGAGCTGCAGGCGGTCGCCGATGGCGTCGAGCAGCGCCCGCTCGCCATCGCGGCCGGTGACGGGGGTGCCGTCGATATCCGCGAGCGCGGCGGCGATCGCCGGGTCGACCGGCGAGAAGAAGCCGTTCTCGCGGGTGGCAAGGCGGAAGCTGTCAACGCCGTCGCGGCGGCGGACGTCGCCGAGGTGATGCATCTGCCGGCCGGTGTTGGTGTCCACCATGCTGACCCGCCCGTTGAGCGCGATGCGGACGAACGGGCGAGGCGGCTCGGCCGCCGTGCTGGCGCGGGCGGTGTGGATCATGACGCCCGACGGTTGCGGCGCGGCGGGCTTCGGCTGCTGCTGCCGGGCAGACCAGGCGCCATTGGTGAGCCGGTCGGCCAGCCGGTCGATCGTCGGGCGGTTTGCCTCGATCAGGCGACGGGCGCGCTCGTCCTCGGGACGAGGGCCGTCGCGCCGGGAAATGATATCCACCACGTTCGTCTCCCCTGTGGCTGCCCGAGTCTTTGCCCTGGTCGGCCTTGGCCATACGCTACTCCAGCTGGATGCGGTGAGCCAGAAGCAGAAGGTAGCGTTTCGGGAGCGCGGGGCGGTAGTAGCGGCTTACCGCCGGGGTCAATTCTGCGGGACCGATCCGGAGCATTCGGTCGTCGTGACGGATGATTTGCGTCACGACGACCGCCGCCGGCCGCCGGCGGCGACGATCACGGCGATGATGATGAGCCCGGTGAGGATCAGCCGGACGCCCGCGCCGAGGCCGTAGGTGTTGAGCATGGTGACGAGCAGGAACATGAAGAGGCTCGCGCCCCAGATGCCCGGGACGTTGGAGTTTCCGCCCGCCACCGACGAGCCGCCGATGACCACGACGGCGATGGAGGTGAGCAGGTATTCCGCCCCCATGTTGAGGGCCGCGCCGCCGGAAAAGCTCGCGAGCAGGAAGCCGGTGAGGGCGGCGAGGATGGCGCAGAGCACGTAGGTCGCCAGCCGGATGCCATCGACCGGAATGCCGGCGAGCCGGGCCGCGCGGGTGTTCTGGCCGATGGCGAGCACGCGGCGCCCGAACAGCGTGCGCTCGAGCAGATACCACGCGGCGACGGCGAGCGTGACGGCGATCCAGGCGACGTTGGGGATGCCGAAGGTCGCGCCGGTGGAGAACTGCGCCAGCGCGTCGGGCGGCTTGATCCGGATGCCGCGGTTCGCCCAGATCGCCGTCGACTGGAAGATGAAGCTGGTCGACAGCGTGGCAATGATCGGCGGAATGCGCAGGGCGCGGATCAGCGCGAAGTTGGCGATGCCGACGCCGACCCCGACCAGCAGCGCCACGCCGAGGCCGAGGAGCGTGTTCCCGCCCCACGCGTCGATCGCCTTCAGCGCCAGCGTGCCGGCGAGGGTCATGTTCGCCGGGATCGACAGGTCGACGTTGCCGGGGCCGAGCGTGATGACGAACATCTGGCCGATGCCGACGATCACCGAGAAGGCCGCGAAGGTCAGTGCGGCCTGGGTGACTCCGGTGGCGGACGCGCCGCCGGTGAAGAGCACCGTGGCGATCCAGACTGCGGCCATGGCGATCCAGGACCAGATCCACGGACGGGCGGCCAGCGTCGTCATGCCTGGCGCTCCCGCTGGTTGAGGACGAGGCGGATGGCGAGGACGGCGATGAGGATCGCGCCCTGGGCACCGATCTGCCAGTCGGGTGAGAGGCGGAGGAAGGTGAGAAACGACGAGGCGAGCGTGAGGGTGAGTGCGCCGATCACCGCACCGACGGCCGAGACGCGCCCGCCGGTGAACTCGCCGCCGCCGAGAATGACGCCGGCGATGGAGAGCAGCGTGTAGCGCAGGGCGATGTTGGCATCGGCCGAGGTGGTGAGGCCGACGAGCGAGATGCCGGCGAGGACGCCGAAGACGCCGGCGAGGGCGTAGGTTGCGGCGCGAAGGCGCAGGACCGACCAGCCCGCGCGCTGCACCGAGCGGGCGTTGCCGCCGACGCCGCGCAGCGCCACTCCGAAGGACGAGCGCATGACGATGAGGTGCGCGATCGCGGCGATGACCAGGCTCGCCACGATGGCCATCGGCAGGAGCGGCGGCTTCGCCGTCATCAGCGTGCGAACGACGGGCGGCGCGCTGCCGCCGGGGGCGGGCAGGATCAGCACCGCGAGGCCGCCCCAGACGAAGCTCATGCCGAGCGAGACGACGATGGAGGGCAGCTCGCGCAGGTGGATGAGCACCCCGATGAGCGCGTAGGTGGCGACCGCGGCAGCGAGGATCGCGAGGCCGAGGAGCGGCGTGTCGTGGAGGAAGGACGCCGTGACGCAGGCGACGAAGCTCACGAAGGTGCCGATCGAGAGGTCGAGGTCGTTGACGGCGATGACCAGCATCTGGGCGATGGTGGCGAGCGCGATCGGGACCGCGAGGTTGAAGAGCAGGTTCAGCCCGAGATAGCTCATCGCCCGCGGCTGCAGCCAGAAAACAGCAGCGAGGAGCGCGGCGAAGGACAGCGCGGGGATGAGGACGCGCAGGGTGTCGGGCTTCATGCGGGCTCCCGGTGGGCGCTGGCGAGGGGGGCGTCCTCGCGCGATCGAAGCGTGCGCTCGTGCACGCGGGTCCCGGGCGCGCCGAGCGAACGCGATGCGCCCGCCGCGCCGGGGCGTGTGGCCACGTGGCAGCTGTCGGGGGGCGAGATTTCTGCGGTCGGGTGCCGATGCAGCTCTGGCGTCACCGTCTCTGCCCGCAGGACGCCGTGGGACTGCTTCGGGGCGGGCGAGACGATCATCACGGGTGCCCCCCGCCGAAGGAGGCGGCGATCAGGTTCTCCTCCGTCACCTCGTCGCCGGCGAGCGTTGCCGCCACCTTGCCCTCGCGGAAGACGTAGACGCGATCGCAGAGACAGACCTCGTCGGTCTCGGTCGAGTACCAGAGGAAGGTGCGCCCCGCTTCGGCCTCGGCGCGGATGCGGGCGTAGACGTCCTGTTTCGTGCCGATGTCGACGCCGCGCATGGGATCGTCCATCAGCACCACCGGCGCGCGACTGCCGAGCGCGCGGGCGAAGAGCGCCTTCTGCTGGTTGCCGCCGGAGAGCGACAGGATGGCGTCGCCCATCGACGGCGCGCGGATCGCCAGTTGCTCGCGCCACGTGGCACCGAAGGCCGCTTCCGCGGCGCGGTCGACGCGGCCGCCCGCCCGGATCATGTCGGGCAGGACGGTGGCGGTGGTGTTCCACAGGATCGACCAGAGCGGGAAGACGCCGTCGGTCTGGCGATCGCCGGCGACGAAGGCCGCGCGCGGCGCGCCGGTGCGCCAGCCGCCGGAGGTGGCGAGATAGAGCGCGGCCAGCGCCTCGCTCTGGCCGTGGCCGGCGAGGCCGGCGAGCCCGACGATCTCTCCCGGCCAGGCGGCGAGCGGCCCGTGGGACACGAGCGGTGCGCCGGCCCGCGCCCGCGCCGCGCGGCGGGCGGTGCGCTCGCGGGCGACGCTGCCCATGGCCGTGACGAGGCCGTGGGCGTCGAGCCCCGCGGTCGGGCGGTCGGCGGCGACACGGCCGTCCTTCATCACCACGACGCGGTCGCTGATCTCGATCACTTCGGAGAGGATGTGGCTGATGAAGACGACCGAGCCGCCCGCGGCGCAGAACCGGCGGACGTGGGCGACGAGTTCGCGGCCGCGGCGCGCGTCGAGCGACGAGGTGGGCTCGTCGAGGATCACGAGGCGCGGTCCCGACCGGGCCTCCGCGCCGGTGTCGAGGAAGGCGATGGCGATCTCGACCATCTGCCGCTGGGCGATGGAGAGCCCGCCGAGGCGGGCGGTGCCGGCGATGCCGTGGCCGGGGAAGATGCGGTCGAGGGTCTCGCGGATCGCCCCGGCGGCACGACGGCGCCAGCCGAGGCCACCCGAGCCCTCGCGCAGCACGCGGACGTTCTCGGCGACCGTGAGGTTCGGGCAGAGCGAGAGCTCCTGGAACACGCAGCGGATGCCGGCGGCGCGGGCCGCGGCGACCCCGTAGGACGCCACGGCCACGCCGCCCGTGGAGATCCGGCCGCGATCGGGGGTGAGGCCGCCGTTCAGCACGTTGACGAGCGTCGACTTGCCGGCGCCGTTGTGGCCGACCAGCCCGACGCATTCGCCGGCCGCGATGGCGAAGTCGACGCCATCGAGGGCGCGCACCGCGCCGAACGCCTTGGCGGCGCCGGCGATGGCGATGACGGGCGCCTGCGCGCCCGGGTCGGCGGCGTCGAGCGGCATCAGGCCCCGCCGGCGGCGGCGATCACCTTCGCGGCGTCGTCCTGACTGTAGTCGACGTTGGCGACACCGCCCTTGGGCGTGGTTTCCAGTGCCTTCTCGAGGTCGCCCTGCTCGATCTTCAGGAACGGCACCGTCAGGTCCTTCGGCACCTCCTTGCCGTCGAGGATCGCCTGCGCCACCCAGAAGGCGAGGGTGGAGACGCCCGGCGCGATGGAGGTGGACATGGTCTCGTAGCCGGTCTTGTCCTTCTGCTCCTTCCACCAGGCGAGCTCGTCCTGGCGGTTGCCCATGACGATGATCGGCGTGTCGCGCCCGGCGGCCGCGAATGCCTGCGCGGCGCCATAGCCGTCGCCGCCCTGCGTCACCACGGCCTTCACCTCGGGCAGCGAGGGCAGGATGCCGGCGACGGCCTTCTGCGCCACGTCCTGCGCCCAGTCGCCGTTGACGGAGCCGACGACCTTGAAGCCCGGGTTCTCGGTGACGCCGGCGGTGATGCCGGCGTGGATGGCATCGTCGACGAAGACGCCGGCGAGGCCGCGGATCTCGAGGAGGTTGCCGCCGTCGGGCAGGCGGGTCTTGAGGTACTCGATCTCGTCCTTGCCCATCTTCTCGAAGTCGACGGCGATGCGCCAGGCGCAGGGCTCGGTGACGACGCCGTCGAAGGAGACGACGGTGATGCCGGCGTCGCAGGCTTCCTTGATCGCGCCGTTGATCGCGGTGGGGGAGGCGGCGTCGATGACGATGGCGTCATAGCCCTGCAGGATCATGTTCTGGATCTGCGCCGCCTGCTCGGTCGCCTGGTTCTCGGCGGTGGTGAAGCTGTCGGCCGCGGCGACGATGCCGGCGGCGACGGCGGGCTTCGTCACCGAGTCCCAGCTCTGCAGCATGGCCTGCCGCCAGGAGTTTCCGGCGTAGTTGTTCGAGAGCGCGATCTTCTTGCCCGACGTGTCGGCGTGGGCGGCGGTGGCGGCGGCGAGCGCGACGCCGGCGAGGAGGACGGCGCGGAAGGTCATGCGGTTGGTCTCCCTGGGGTTCGGGCCTCGGTTCGGCCGAGGTCTTCGTGATGGCAGTTGAGCAGAAGCCGGGCGGAACGGGAAGGGGGTTCTTTCTGAATAAAGGCCGATGTTCAGATGCCGGAAAGCAGCATGTCGATGGCCCGGGTCACGGCATCGCGCTGCGCCGCTATCGAGCCGACGTGGACGCCGAGGGCGGCGATCGTGAGGGTGGCGGCAAGCTGGGGCAGCAGGACGAATGCCTCCCCGCCGACCAAGACCTCGGGGTTGAGCGTCCGCGCGGGGCGCATTCCAGATCCGGCAGGCAGGAGCGGCAGAACGACGCGGGTGCTCATCGCGTCCAGCAGGTCGTTCTGAGCGATGGTGACGAGCGTTCCCTCGGGGGTCCGGAAGACGTCGAACCGCCTCGGCACGGCGTTGGAACTTGCGGTGCTGAGCGAGCGGGACGCCCTCGGCGGCAATGAAGCGGTTGTAGTCGTCGATGGCCTTCGCGTTTTCCTCTGCCCAGCGGCGTGCGCGCTCGGTCCGCACCGCAAGCGCGACGCCCGCCTCCGCGGCGCGGGAAATGTTGGCCCCGAGCGCCTTTGCCTCGTCGAGAAGATGGCGATCGAGGGTCAGGCTGGTGGATCGTCGCGAGGCATATGTCATGGGCGTGGCATCCCCATGGGCTCCATGCCGAACTCTGCCGCAAGTTCGCCGGTAGCGAAATGGCTATGCCTTCCCCGGATGCGTCGCCGCGCGGTACTGGCGCAGGACGCGCTGCACCGCCGCGATCTGCAGGGCGTGGGGCGTCGGTTCGAGCTGGCCGCTGGCAACGTCCGGGTAGAGGGCCGCGAGGTACTGGCTGACCAGCGTCTCGGGGATCCGCCGGCCGGCGAGGCGTGCCTCGAGGGCAGCCAGCGCCGCCTGCGCGGCCGGGTCGGGCCAGTAGTAGCGGATCCGGTCGGCATAGCCGAAATGTCGCTCGCGGCGCAGGTCGTCCGGGGTGCCGTGCAGGTATTTCTGCCAGTTCGCAGGGTTGGCCACCATCACCGCCTCCATGGCGGCGGCCAGCGCGGGCGGCTGGCCGTCGAGGGCGGCGGCGATGTAGTCGAGGCCGTAGAGTGCTTCGCGCAACGCGAAGGTGAGGCCGGGGCCGACCTTCAGGATGGCAAAGCCGTCGCGGACGAGGGCGGCGAGCGCCTCCGTCGGCTGGTAGTCGGTGGAGTGGGCCTCGAAGACGAAGCCGGGGAGTTGGCCCAGCGTGGCCGAGAGCGCGCGGGCGGCCTCGGGGCGATAGATGATGACGTCGTCGTTGCCGAACTCGACGCCCGGCTGGACCACGGCGGCGATGGCGCGGGCGAAGGCGGCGTCGAGGCCGCGGGCGGCAAAGGCGCGGGCATGGACGGCGACCGTCTCGCGCGCGGCATCGGGGCTGGTCACTTCGAGGTGGTCGATGGCGTGGGTCGCTCCGCCCGGGACGGGCACCTCCGTGCCGATGACGTAGACCGGCGGCACGGGTGCCGATGCTTCCGCGACGGCGGCGAGGTCGGCGGCGCGCTCGGCCGTCACCGCGTCAGGCAGCGCGACGGGTTCGCCGGCGCAGCCCATGCTGGTGTCGAGGTGGATCTTCTCGAAGCCGGCGCGGGCGTAGGCGTCGACCATCGCACGGGCCTTGGCCATCGCATCGGCGGGCGGGAGATCCTTCCACGGGTTCGGGCCGAGGTGGTCGCCGCCGAGGATCAGGTGCTCGCGCGGGAAGGCCGTGGCGTCGGCGATCCGTTCGACGAACGCCCGGAAGTCGGCGGGCGTCATCCCGGTATAGCCGCCATCCTGGTTCACCTGGTTGCAGGTGGCCTCGATCAGCACGGGCGAGTCGGTCTCTACCCCGAGGCGGAGCGCGGCCTCGATCACCACCGGATGGGCGGAGCAGACCGAGGTGATGCCGGCGGTCCGGCCCTCGGCATGCAGGCGGGGAAGATCGGCGAGAAGGCTCATGCGTGCGCTCCGAGGAAGGCGTCGATTTCGGCCATCGTGGAGGTGCCCTCCATCGGGCCGCGGCGGGTGACGGCGAGGGCGCCGGAGGCGTTGGCGATCCGCAGCGCCTGGGCCGGCGGAGTGTCGCGCAGCCAGAGCGCGACGAAGGTGCCCGCGAAGGTGTCGCCGGCGCCGGTCGGGTCGATCTCGTCCACCGCGAAGGCCGGGGCGGAGAGGAGCGCGCCGTCGGCGTGGTAGCGGGCGCCCTCGGCCCCGTCCTTCACCACGATCGCGCCGATGCCGCGGCCGAGCAGGTCGGCGACCGCCTCGGCTTCGGTGGCGGCGCTGGAGAACAGGAACAGCTCCGGGCCCGACGGCAGGAACAGGTCGGTGCGGGCGAGCACCTCGTCCATGGTCTCGCGCGTGCCGGGCGTGGCGAGGACCGAGGGGCGGAGGTTCGGGTCGAACGAAACGGTGCCGCCCTTCGCATGGATCCGGTCGGCGGCGGACAGCGCGAGCGCGACGATCGCCGGCGTCGAGAGCGAGGAGCCCATGACGTGCAGGTGGTGGGCGCCCTCGATCAGCCGCTCGGCCTCCGGCGTGGCGCCGGTGGCGCCGGCCGCGCTGTGGCGGATGTTGAACACGAAGTGCCGCGAGCCGTCCGGGCGATAGCGCACGAAGGCGCTGCCGGTCGGAAGCTCGGGGTGGGTGACGATTGCCGAGACGTCAACGCCGTCGCGGGACAGGCGGTCGAGGTTGACCTGGCCGAAGTCGTCGGCGCCGACACAGGCGATCATGCCGCAGGGCTGGCCCATCTTCGCGACCTGGTCGATGAAGATCGCCGGGGCACCGGAGGGGTAGGGGCCGACGAGGCCGATCGGCTCGAGGAAACCGTCGCCCGGCTCCGTCGCCATGATCTCGACGAGAATCTCGCCGATGGTGATGATCTTCTTCACGTCCTTCCCCCCAGGGTGCCGGCCCCCCAGGGTGCCGGCTTGTCGGCGGCACGATTGCAGGGGATGGCTGGCGGTGTCCAGCAGCGGCTTCTGCCGCGAGAATGGGCAGCGCGGCGCCGGCGGCCCGGCGATCGCATTTTTTGCGCCTGCGAGAGATTGTCGCGGGCGGCCGGGCTTTCTACTGTCGCGCGACAGAAACAGGGAGGCACCATGCGCGCCGCCGTCTGCCGCGGTTTCGGTGAGCCGCTGCTCATCGAGGAACTGGAGCTCGCGCCGCCCGGGGCGGGGCAGGTCGCGGTGCGCATCGACGCGGTGGCGATCTGCCAGTCGGATGTGGCCCACGCGGCAGGCGCGTGGGGCGGGCCGTTGCCGACGGTGCTCGGCCACGAGGCGGCGGGGACGGTGACGAGCGCCGGCCCGGGCGTCCTCGACATGGTGCCGGGCACGCGGGTGCTCGTGACGCTGATCCGTTCATGCGGCGCCTGCCCCGCCTGCTCCAGCGGGGTGCCGACGTCCTGCGACCATGCGTTCGAACTCCTGTCGAGCCCGCTGCGCGATGCGAGCGGCGCGCCGGTGGCGCAGGGCATGGCGACGGGAGCTTTCTCCGAGGCCGTCGTCGTCGACCGGAGCCAGCTGGTGCGCCTGCCGCTCGACGTGCCGCCGGAGGCGGCGTGCCTGCTCGCCTGTGGCGTGCTGACCGGGGTCGGCTCGGTGGTGAACGTGGCGAAGGTGTCGCCGGGAGCGACGGTCGCGGTGGTGGGCGCGGGCGGCGTCGGGCTGAACGCGATCCAGGGCGCGGCGATCGCCGGGGCGGGACGGATCATTGCCATCGACCCGCTGCCGGCCAAGCGGGAGGCGGCGCGCCGCTTCGGCGCCACCGATGCGGTCGATCCCGGCGAGGGCGACGGGGCGGCCGCGGCGGTACGGGCGCTGACCCATGGCCGGGGCGTCGACTTCGCCTTCGTCGCGGTGGGGGCGCCGGCGGCGATCGAGGAGGCCGTGTCGCTGCTCGCGGTGCAGGGGACGCTGGTCATCGTCGGGATGCCGCCGTCGGGATCGGCGGTCCGGCTCGACCCCACGCTGCTTGCGGCGCAGAACCAGCGGGTGCTCGGCGCGCGGATGGGGCAGGCGGTCATCGCCCGGGATGTGCCCTGGCTGATCGAGGCATGGCGGTCGGGCAAGCTCAAGCTCGAGGCGCTGGTGACGGGCCGCTACTATCTCGACGAGATCAACGAGGCGATCGCGGCGACGCGGGAGGGAGCGGCGCTGCGCAACGTCGTCGTGTTCCGCGACCGCTGGTAGGCGTCACCCTTCAGTTCCCGGGTGCTGCCGCCCTCGCCGGCACGGTGCGTGCGGCGATCTCTTCCCAGGCGCGGTTGATCGCGGCGAGGCGGGTGGTGGCGAGCTTCACCGTCTCGACCGGCAGGCCGCGGGCGATCATCCGGTCGGGGTGGGTCGCGCGCACCAGTTCGCGCCAGCGCGCGCGGGCGGTGGCGAAGTCGGTGTCGCGCGGCAGGCCGAGCACCTGCCACGGATCGGAAATCCGGCCTTCGAGGTGACGCGCCTCGATGAGGTCGAAGGCGGCGGCGGGCACGCGGAAGATCTCGCCCACGCGCCGGAGAAAGCCCTCCTCGCCCTCGTGATAGCGGCCGTCCGCCATGGCGATCTCGAACAGCCCTTCGAGCACGTCCTCGAGCACCTCGGGTTCTGTCTCGAACATTCGGGCGATCCGGCTGGCGTAGGCCTCGAAGCCCGCAACGTCCTGACGGGCGAGGTTGAACACCCGTGCCGCCGCCGCCTCGTCCTTGGGCGCGAGCTGGAAGACGCGGCGAAAGGCGGCGACCTCGGCGGGGCGCACGAGCCCGTCGGCCTTGGCCATCTTCGCGCCCAGGCTGACGACGGCGATGGTGAAGGCGACGCTGCGCTCGGGGCGGCGCCAGTCGAAGAACGCGATCAGGCTCTCGCCTCGGGCGACGAGCGCGGCGATGGCCTCGGAGATGCGGGTCCAGATCGACATCACGCGCACCCTATCAGGCGCTGCCGCGCCGCACAAACGGCCCGCGCGGCTGGGACGGTCAAACCCGCGCGCGTCGCGGCGGCGCGGGGACCGTGGTTCAACCCTGTCCGGCGAGCGACTGGAGGCGCGACATCAACGTGTCGCTGCGGCGCAGCGCGAAGAGCACGTCGTCGATGCGGGTCTGGCCGTCGGGCTCCGGCACGATGACGATGTAGTCCATCCAGCCGGTGCCGTCCGGCTGACTGCGGGTGATCTGCACCAGCGCGGCGTTGACCGTGCGCGCGGCGCAGTTGGCGACCGGAGTCGCGTAGGTCTGGAACAGCAGTGCCGGCGGCGGCAGCGACGGGTTGCCTGCCACCCGATCGAGCGCCGCGCCGAGCTGGCGCGAGAGCAGCGGCCGGAGGTCGGCGAGGTCGCCGGCGGTCGTCAGCCGGCAGAACTCCGCCCCGAGGTCGTCGTAGTTGAAGGCGGAGCCGGCGACGGCGGGCGCTGCCGCCACGAGCGAACCCGCGAGGGAGAGGAGGATGGCGAGGCGCATGGTCAGAGCACTCCGATCTCGGCGAGGCCGGCGACGAGCGTCGGCGGCAGATCCTCGGCCGCGCGGCCGGCGAGGTCGGCCGGCGCGTCCTCGGGCCGGAGGTAGCGCCAGCCCTGGAACGGCCGGCGCGGCTGCGGGCGGGTGCGCACGATTTCCGGGTCGAGGCGGATCGCACAACGCTCGATGCCATCCTCCCCGGTGCGCGCCTCGAACCCGAGCACGCGCTGCCGGGCGAGCACCAGCCCGCGGATCACCCAGTAGAGCGAGCCGCCGTCGAGCAGCTCGTCGCTGCGCTTCGGCCACATGCGGGTGACGTGGACGGGGTGAAGGTGGATGGGATCGAGGTCGGGCCCCGCGGCGCGGCGCTCGGCAATCCGCTCCGCCTGCCAGGCGGCGAGGTCGTCGACGGCCTCGGCCCCGACGCAGAGCTTGAGCAGGTGAACGGGCATCGACTCACTACGTGTAGCGGAACGCTTCCGCGAATTGCCCAAGATATACCGGGGTTGCCGCGGCTCCGCAATTGACCGGGGACCCCCTCGCACCTATCTTTGAAGGCCCCTGCCTGCTGCCCCGCGAGGCCCTGCGTGAACAAGCCGCACCTGCCTGACCGGACCTGTGCGAGCCTGCCGTGGCAGGAGGTCAGCCTCGATGTGCTGCGGGAAAAGTACGCCAAGGGGGCGGAGCGCGCGCTCGACGGCGCCGCTGCGGTGCGGGCCGTGCGGGCGCGGGTCGCGAAGGCGCTGGCTGCGGTCGAGGATGTTCCCGCGGCGCACGAGGCCGGGTTTCTCGCGGCCCTGGAGGCCGGGTTCATCCCCGGTGGCCGGATCAACTCGGCAGCCGGCTCCGGGATCCGCGAGGTCACGCTCATCAACTGCTTCGTGCAACCAGTGGGCGATTCGGTTTCGGAGACGGTGGACGGCAAGCCCGGCATCTACATCGCCCTGCGGGAGGCGGCGGAAACCATGCGCCGCGGCGGTGGCGTCGGCTACGACTTCTCGGCGATCCGGCCGCGCGGCGCGCGGGTGCACGGCACCGACAGCGCCGCCTCCGGGCCGATCAGCTACATGCACGTCTTCGACCAATCCTGCGCCACGGTCGAGTCCGCCGGCGCCCGTCGCGGGGCGCAGATGGGCGTGCTGCGCGCCGACCACCCGGACATCCTCGAATTCGTCGGGGCCAAGCGCCAGGCGGGACGGCTCAACAACTTCAACATCTCGGTCGGCGTGCCCGACGCGCTGATGCGCGCGGTCGAGGCCGACGGCCCCTTCGAGCTGGTCCACAAGGCCGAGCCCGGCCCGGCGCAGATCGCCGCGGGGGCCCACCGGCGCGACGATGGCGCCTGGATCTACGCCACGATCCGCGCGCGCGAACTCTGGGCGGCGATCATGCGCTCGACCTACGAGGCGGCGGAGCCCGGCGTGCTGTTCCTCGACCGGATCAACGGCGAGAACAACCTGCATTACTGCGAGACGATCGAGGCGACGAACCCCTGCGGCGAGATCCCGATCCCGGACCACGGCTGCTGCTGCCTCGGGTCGATGGACCTGACGCGCTTCGTGACCGACCCCTTCGACGCGGGCGCGGCCTTCGACCATGCGCGCTTCGCCGAGGTCGTGGCGGTGGCGGTTCGGATGCTCGACAACGTGCTGGCCGCGACGGTCTGGCCGCTGCCGGAGCAGGCGCGCGAGGCGCAGAGCAAGCGACGGATCGGGCTCGGCTTCACCGGGCTCGGCGACGCGCTCATCCTCATGGGCCTGCGCTACGACAGCGCGGAGGCGCGCGGATGCGCGGCCGAGATCGCGCGGACGATGCGGGACGCGGCCTATGGCGCGTCGGTGGCGATCGCGCGCGAGAAGGGCGCGTTCCCGCTGTTCGACGCGGAGAAATACCTCGCCTCGGGCATGGCCGCGCGCCTGCCCGCCGTGCTTCGCGACGAAATCCGGGCGCACGGGCTGCGCAACAGCCACCTGCTCTCGATCGCGCCGACCGGCACCATCAGCCTCGCCTTCGCCGACAATGCCTCGAACGGCATCGAGCCGGCGTATTCGTGGTTCTACACCCGCAAGAAGCGCGAGGCCGACGGCTCGATGCGCGAGTACCGGGTCGAGGATCACGCCTGGCGGCTCTGGCGCGCGCGCCACGGCGACGCCGCGCTGCCGTCCGCCTTCGTCAACGCGCTGGAGATTTCGGCGCGCGACCATATGCTGATGCAGGCGGCGATCCAGCCGTTCATCGACGCCGCGATCTCCAAGACGGTGAACGTGCCGGAAGACTATCCCTTCGAGGACTTCGAGTCGCTCTACCTCGAGGCGTGGAAGGCCGGGCTGAAGGGGATCACCACCTATCGTCCGAACAGCGTGCTCGGCTCGGTGCTGTCGGTCGAGACGGCGGAGGCGCCGCAGGATCTCGACCAGTCCGAGCCCGACCGGCGGATCCGCATCTCGGCCGCGCCGCAGGTGGCGCTGGCCGCGCTGCGCTGGCCGCACCGTCCGAAGCTGACCGACGGCTCGCCGTCGTGGACCTACATGGTCGAGGCGCCGGAGCGGCGCTTTGCGGTGTTCGTGGGCCACGTCGAGAACGGCGTGCGCCATCCGTTCGAGGTCTGGGTGAACGGCGAGCAGACCCCGCGGGGCCTCGCTGCGCTCGCCAAGAACCTGTCAATGGACATGCGCGCGCAGGATCCGGCGTGGCTGTCGCTGAAGCTCGAGAGCCTCGCCAAGACGCCGGGGGCGCCGTTCACCCTGCCGATGCCGCCCGACGGGCGGACGGTGCCGGTGCAGGGCGCGGTCAGCGCCTTCGCGCGGGTGGTCGAATACCGCTGCCGCGCGCTCGGGGTCTTTGACGGCGATGACGAGGCGACGCCGCTGGTCGACGCGATGTTCTCGCGCAAGGAGCCGAAGTCCGGCGTCGACGGCACGCTGAGCTGGACCGTCGACATCCTGAACCCGACGACGGGCGACGACTTCGCGATGTTCGTGAAGGAATGCGTGTTGCCCGACGGGACCAAGCGGCCGTTTTCCGTCTGGCTGTCCGGGGCTTATCCGCTGGAGTTCAACGGTCTCACGAGGTCGCTGTCGCTCGACATGCGGGTGATTGATCCGGCGTGGATCGGCAAGAAGCTGCGCGGGCTGAAGGATCTGCCCGAGGCGCAGGGCGACTTCTTCGCGCGGGTGCCCGGCTCGGAGAAGCAGGCGGTGCAGCCCTCGACCATCGCCTACGTCGCGCGGCTCCTGATCCATCGCTACGAGATGCTGGGCGTGCTCGACCCGGCCGGCTATCCCACCGCCGGCTCGACGCGGCTCTGGACCGACGCGCCGGCCCCGGGCGCGGCCCCGACGCCGGTCGCGGGCCGCACCTGCCCGGAGTGCGGCCACCCGACCCTCGTCCGCCGCGACGGCTGCGACTTCTGCACCGCGTGCGGCCACATCGGTGCCTGCGGCTAGGCTTGTCAGGCCGGCGAGGTCTCGCGCCGGCTGGCCGCGAGCGTGCGGGCGTAGGAGAGCGCCGAGAGCATGTTGACGTGGTTGGCGCGACCGGTGCCGGCAATGTCGAACGCGGTGCCGTGGTCGACCGAGCTGCGGTCGATCGGCAATCCGAGCGAGACGTTCACCGCCGTGTCGAAGGCCACGAGCTTGATCGGGATGTGGCCCTGGTCGTGATACTGCGCGACCACGAGGTCGAAGGCGCCGTTGTAGGCGCGATGGAAGACGGTGTCGGCCGAGATCGGCCCGCTCACGTCGATGCCCTCTGCCCGCGCGGCGGCGACGGCAGGGGCGAGGAATTCGCTGTCCTCGGTGCCGAACAGGCCGTTCTCGCCGCAGTGCGGGTTGATGCCGGCGACGGCGATGCGGGGCGCGGCCAGCCCCATGCGCTTCAGGTGGCGGTTGCCGGTGCGGATGGTCTCGAGCACCCGCTCGGGCCGCGCCCGCTCGATGGCCGTCTGCAGCGACACGTGGGTCGAGACGTGGATGACGTTCAGCCGCTCCGAGGCGAGCAGCATCCACGAGGCCCGCTGTCCGGTCAGGTGCGCGAGCAGGCCCGTGTGCCCGTCGTAGTGGTGCCCGGCGGCATTCAGCGCCTCCTTGTTGATCGGCGCGGTGACGATGCCGGCGGCGCGGCCGTCGCGCGCCCAGTCGACGGCGGTGCTGATGTACTGGAACACGGCCTCGCCGCAGCGCGGGCTGAGCACGCCGAAGCGGTCGGGCAGGCCGGCGACGGGCACGTCGATGACGCCGATGCCGTCGCCACCCGGGGCCGTGAGGGGCAGGTCGAGCCCGGACGCGGCCATCGCGCGCGCGAGCACCGCGGAGTCGCCGACCACGGCGAAGTCCCGGCGTTCGGCGGGGTCGAGAGCAGCGAGCGCCTTCACCGTCACCTCGGGCCCGACCCCCGAGGGGTCTCCCATGGTGATGACGATCGGGCGACGGGTCGAAGCGGTCATCTCTGGTCCTTCCTCGGGGCCGGCGATTCGAGTTTGTAAAGTCTGGTCTGGATCCTGTCCGCGGAATTATGTTTTGTCTTTTCCGCTATTTGGATGGTAGTCCCTGACGGGTTGGTTGCCAATTTTCGCGTTCACACTGAACATGTTTACCTGTACGGTGGGCGGAAATCAAATCCGGATTCACCCATGCGAGTTCTGATCGTCGCCGATGACCTGACCGGAGCGCTCGACAGCGCCGTCGCGCTGGTCGGGGCTGGCCTCACGTGCGTCGTGGCGCGGCGCCCCGCCGACGTTCCGGCCGCCCTCGCGATGCAGCCGGACGTGCTCTCCGTCAGCACCGCCTCGCGTGAGGGGGATGCAGGCGCCGCCCGGGCCGCGGTCGCTGCGGTACTCGCCGCCGCGGGTCCGCTGCCGCCGCTCGTTGTAAAGAAGGTGGATTCGCGCCTCAAGGGCCACGTCGCCGACGAGGTTGCGGTCCTTGCCGGCCACGCCGGGTATCATCACGCGCTGGTCGCCCCCGCGATTCCGGCGCAGGGGCGCACGGTGGTGGCGGGTCGGCTGATCGGCGCAGGCGTTGCCGCGCCGATCGACGTCGCCGCTGCGCTCGCCGGCAGCGGGCTGGAGGTCGTGGTGCCGGACGTCTCGACCGACGCGGATCTCGACGGGGCGCTCGCGGCCCTCGCCGGCGGGCCGCCGACCCTGCTGGTCGGAGCGGCAGGGCTCACCGCCGCGCTGGCGCGCCGGTTGTCGCCGGGTCGCTGGGCGATGCCGGTGCCCCGGCTGCAGGCGCCGGTCCTGCTCGCGATCGGTTCGCGCGACCCGATCACTCTGGCGCAGGTGGATCGCCTGGTGGCGACCGGATGGGCGGCAGTGACGCCCGCGCCGGACGGCCTCTGCCCGGCCGGGGCGGGGGGGAGAGGGGTTTTGCGGATGGTGGCGGGGGGCGGCGCGTTCGATGCGCGGGCGGCTGGAGAGCGGTTTGCGGAGGGAATTGCGCAACTTGTCAGGGCAGAAGGCGTCGGGACGCTGCTCGGCTGCGGCGGCGAGACGGCGGACGCAATCCTCGGCGCGCTCGGTCAGGGGGTTTTGGTGATTGATGGCGAGGTCTTGCCGGGGATGCCGGTGTCCGGCATGGTGGTGGATGGGCGCCGCGTGCAACTTGTCACGAAGTCTGGCGGCTTTGGCGCGGTGGACGCGCTCGTTGCCATGGTCGCGGCGGCAGAGGCTGGAGAACGGACGCGATGAAGGACGGGGCCGAGCAGCACGAGCGGACCGCCGGCGACGCCCCGAAGGCGCGGCCGGGCCTGGCGGATCGGGTCTATCACCTGCTCTACAGCCGGATTTCGAACGGCGACTATCCCGCCAACCGCAAGCTTCCGTCGGAAAAGACGCTGGCCGAGGAGTTCGGCGTGTCGCGGCCGATCCTGCGCGAGGCGCTGGAGCGGCTGCGGGAGCAGGGGCTCATCCATTCGCGGCAGGGGGCGGGCAGCTTCGTGCGCGAGATGCGCTCGGTGCCGCTGGGCTTTGCCCGGGTCGAGACCATTGCCGACATCCAGCGCTGCTACGAATTCCGCATCTGCATCGAGGCGATGGCGGCGCGGCTGGCGGCGGCGCGGCGCGACGACACGGCGCTGGAGGAGATCGGCACGGCGCTGTCGCTGATGGAGGGCGCGACCGACTCGCTCACCCACCGCGAGGATGCGGACTTTGCCTTTCACCTCGCCGTCGCCAAGGCGGCGAACAACCAGTATTTCGAGGCGTCGATGCGCGCGCTGCGCGAGCATATCTACGTCGGCATGAAGCTGCACGGGCAATCGCTGATGACCGACGGGGCGCCGGGCCTGCGTGCGGTCTTCGGCGAGCATTCCGCGATCTTCGCAGCGATCCGGGAGGGCGACGGCGACACCGCGGAGCGGCTGATGCGCGCCCACCTGACCCATTCGCGGGACCGCCTGTTCGGCGGGATGCTGGTCGATCTCTGCCGGGGCTGACAACCCGATTTCGACGGTCCCGGCGCCTGCACATCGTATGCACAAACCATGCACCGATCATGCACCGATCATGCACCACCCGTGCGGAGCAGGTTGGGGAAGCGTAGTCATCAACTTGTAAGAAGCGCCGGCACGCCGAGGCGTTCCGCGTGGGGCGCGAGGCTCTCGAGGATGCCCGGGTGCAGGGCCACGCCCTCGGCAACAGCGGTGCGGCGGCGCGCGAGGGCGTGCTGGCCGGGAAGCCGGACGGCGGCGACGCCGGGGCGCGGCGGGGTGTTGCGGCACGCTGCCGCGAGCCAGCCGGTCTGGCGGAGGAAGGCGGCGCGGCCGCCGAATGCCTCCGGGTCCCAGACCTGCACCGTCACGGCGGCGTTGGTGCCCTTCGGCGCGTCGGCGCGGCCGTACCCGGCAAGCCCCTGGGTCAGCGCCTCGGTGGCGAGCGCCATGCCGTAGCCCTTCTGCCCGTGGTCGAGGCCGCCGGTCGGCAGCAGCGTGCCGCCGTCCTGGACCACGGCGGGGTCGCGCGAGGGGTTGCCGTCGCGGTCGAGGAGCCAGTCGTGCGCGTAGCTCCGGCCCTCCCGGATCATCCGCTGGGCCATGTTGACGGTGGTGATCGAGGCGGAGATGTCGATGAGGATCGGATCGCCGTCGGTCGGGATGCCGGTGGCCACGGGATCGGGGGTGTAGACGCCGACGCGGCCGCCGAAGGGCGCGACCTGCGCGCCCGAGGGCGAGGAGGAGGCCACCTGCACCATCATCCCGCGGTCGGTGGCGATCGCGAGATAGGCGGCCAGCGCGCCGATGTGGTGGCTGTCGGCGATGGCGACGGTGCAGGTGCCGTGCGTGGCGGCGCGGTCGGCGGCGAGCGTCACCGCCTCGGAGGTGAGCCAGGCGCCGGGCAGGCGGCGGCCGCGCCAGCAGACGGCGGCGCCGCGGTCGGAGACGATCTCGGGGGCGCCCGAGGTCGTCATCACGCCGTCGGCGATGCTCTGGAGATACCAGCCGGCCAGGGCGAGGCCGTGGGTGGTGTGGCCCATCAGGTCGGCTTCGACGAGATAGGTCGCGACGGCGGCGGCCGATGTTGCCCAAGCCGACGATGCCGAGGGTCTTGCCGCCGAGTTCGCGGCCGACGCCGCGCTCCCAGCGGCCGGCCGTCACCGAGGCGTGGCCGGCGGGGATGGCGCGGGCGAGGGCGAACATCAGGCCGACGGCGAGCTCGGCCACCGCGTCGGCGTTGGCGCCGGGGGCGTTCAGGACCGGCACGCCGCGGGCGGTGCAGGCGGTGAGGTCGATGTTGTCGACGCCGACGCCGTGCTTGAGGACGCCCTTCAGCCGCGGGGCGGCGTCGAGGTGGGCCGCTGTGACCGGCAGCAGGCCGACGATGAGGAAGTCGGCCTCGGGGAGGTGTGCGGCGACCGTGGCTTCGTCGAGGGCGCGGACGAGGGTCCAGCCGGTCGCGGCGAGCCGGTCGGGGACGCTGCCGTGCCGGCCGAAGCCCGGCGAGGTCGAGAGGACGCGGGTCAGGCCGAGGCGTCGGCCATCAGGCCGTGCTTGACGAGGAGCGCCGCGATCTTCCTGTCCTGCTCGGCGTCGGGCAGCAGCGCCGGCTGGCGGCTGGCACCGACGGAGGCATCCATCAGGTAGAGCGACCGCTTCACCAGCGCGGGCGGATAGCCGAGCGTGTAGAGATCCTTGCGGAAGGCGCCGAAGGCATCCTGTGCCGTCGTCGCCCCGGCCTCGTCGCCGGCGTTGAAGGCGGAGACGATGGCGGCCAGCGTCTCGGGCATGACATTGCCGAGGCCCGAGATGCAGCCCTTGGCGCCGTTCTGGAAGGCCCAGTGCACCAGATGGTCGGGGCCGGAATAGACCTCGAAGCCCGGCATCTCGCGGGAGACCTGAAGATACGCCTCCAGCGTGTCCTGCGCACCGCCCGAGTCCTTGATGCCGGCGATGTTGCCATGGGCCGCGAGGGTCTTCGCGGTCGCGGGCTCGATGTGGTTCTGGGTGCGGGCGGGGATGTCGTAGAGGTAGGTGGGCGTCGCCACCGCATCGGCGACGGTCGAGAAGTGGCGGATCAGGCCGTCCTGCGTGCACTGGATGAAGAACGGCGTGATGACGGCGATGCCGTCGACGCCGAGGGCGGCGAATTCCTTTGCGAGCAGGATGGTCTCGAAGGTCGCGGGCATCCCGGCGTTGACGATGACGCGGGCGCGGCCGCCCACCTCCTCGACGACCTCGGCGCAGAGCCGGACCTTCTCGTCGAAGGTGAGCGCGGTGAAATCGCCGTTGGTGCCGGCGCACATGATGTTGTTGCCCGCCGCGACCTGGCGGCGGACCTGGGCGCGGGTTGCGGCGAAGTTGATGGTCTCGTCGTTGTTGAAGCAGGTGACGAGGGCGACGAAGGCGTCCTTGCGGTCGTGGGTCATGTCAGTACGCGGCCTCGTAGATTTCCAGGATGTCGTGCTCGGACAGATCAACCGGGTTCCAGTCGAGCAGCCGGCGGATGGCGTGCGCCTCCTTCGCCGAGGCGGGGAGGTCGTCGCGGGGGACACCATGCGCACCGAGGGCCATGTCGAGCCCGAGGCGCCGGCAGAAGTCGGTGGCGCCGCCCAGCACCTGCTGGCGCGCGTCGGTGCCGAAGCCGAGGGCGCGGCCGATCAGCGCGGTCTTTTCCGGGGTGGCCGGGGCGTTGACGGCGAGGACGTGCGGGAAGATCAGCGCGTTGGCGATGCCGTGGGCGAGCTTGTGGCGGGTGCCGAGCGGGTAGGCGAGGGCGTGGCCGGCGGTGGTGTTGACCGGCCCGAGGCAGACGCCGCCGTAGAAGGCGGCGAGCGACAGGCCGGCGCGGGCCTCGATGTCGGTGCCGTCGGCGACCGCGCGGGCGAGGTAGCGGCCGACGAGTTCGATGCCCTGCAGCGCGTAGGCGTCGATGATCGGGTGCGACCGCTTCGAGGTGAACGCCTCGACGCAGTGCGCCATGGCGTCGACCCCGGTCGCCGCGGTGACGAAGGCCGGCACGGAGACGGTGAGGCCGGGGTCGATGATCGCGATGTCCGCGAGCATGTGGACGCTCTCGGTGGCGATCTTGTTGCGGGTGGCGGGGTCGGTGACGAGGGCGCGGGTGCCGACCTCGGAGCCGGTGCCGGCGGTGGTCGGGATCTGGGCGAGGACGACGCGGCGGGCGGGGGCGCGGTTCGGGCCGGAGATGTCGGGCAGGCGGAGGTCGGACGAGACCAGCACCGCCACGAGCTTGGCGAGGTCCATCGCACTGCCGCCGCCGAAGCCGATCACCGCGTCGGCGCCGGCGGCCTTTGCCGCGGCGACGGCGGCCTCGAGGTTCGGGAGGTCGGGCTCGGGCTGGACGTCGCCGAAGAGGGCGGGGTCGCGCAGGCCGAGGACGTCGAGCCGGGCGGCGTTCACCTTGTCGGCGACGACGAACGGGCGGGAGGCGCCGGCGGCGGCGAGCCACGCGGCGAAGGTGTCGACCTGGCCGGCGCCGAAGCGGATGACGCCGGGGCGCTGCATCTCGATCGGGGTTTGCAGGGTGGTCATCGGGGGATCTCCTCAGGCGACGGCGAGGCGGCGGGCCTTCTGGACCTCGGGATCGGGGTCGAGACCGGCGGCGAGCAGGCGGCGGGTGTAGGGCTGGACGGGGCGCTCGAAGATGTCGCGGACGGTGCCGGTCTCGATGACGCGGCCCTTTTCCATGACGAGGACATGATCGGCGAAGTCGCGGACCACCGGCAGGTCGTGGGCGATGAAGATGAAGGCGAGCCCGAGCTGTCGCTTGAGGTTGGCGAGCAGCTCGATGACCTGGGCCTGGATCGAGACGTCGAGGGCGGAGACGGCCTCGTCGGCGATGATGAGCTCGGGCTCCAGCGCCAGCGCCCGGGCGATGGCGATGCGCTGGCGCTGGCCGCCGGAGAACTGGTGCGGGTAGCGGCTGGCGTGCTCGGGCTGCAGGCCGACCTGGGCGAGCAGCTCGGCGACGCGGGCGCGCCATTTCGGCTTCGGCAGGATCTCGGGGTGGATGACCCACGCCTCGGAGATGATCTGGAAGATCGACATGCGGGGGTTCAGGGACTGGGTGGGATCCTGAAAGATCATCTGGATCTCGCGGCGCATGGCGTAGAGCTCGCGCGGCGGCATGGCGAAGAGGTCGCGTCCCTTCCAGAGCGCGCGGCCGCCGTCGGGCTCGATCAGGCGGCAGATCGCCTTGGCCACCGTGGACTTGCCCGAGCCGCTTTCGCCGACCACGGCGAGGACTTCGCCCTTCTGCAGCTGGAACGAGACCTGGTTCAGGGCCTTGAAGGTGCCGTAGGTCTTGGTCGCGCGTTCGACCCGGAGGATCGGCTCGGCGCCGCCGACGGGCGTGTTCATCTCGCCCTTGCCCGGGGCGGCGGCGATCAGCTTGCGGGTGTAGGGATGCCTGGCGTGGTGATAGATCTCCGAGGGCGTGCCGGCCTCGACGATCTCGCCTCCGTTCATCACCACCGCGCGGTCGGCGATCTCGGCCACCACGCCGAGGTCGTGGGTGATGAGCACGAGGCCCATGCCCATCTCGCGCTGCAACGCCTTGAGCAGGCGCAGCACCTCGGCCTGCACCGTCACGTCCAGCGCCGTCGTCGGCTCGTCGGCGATGATGATGTCGGGCTTCATCGCGAGCGCCATGGCGATCATGATGCGCTGGCGCTGGCCGCCGGAGAACTGGTGCGGGTACTTGTCGAGGGACGCCTCGGGCTCGGGGATGCCGACGCGGGCCATCAGGTCGAGCGCGCGGCCGGCCGCCTCGGCCCGGGAGACGCCGTGCACCTCCATCACCTCGCGCAGCTGCCAGCCGACCGACCAGACCGGATTCAGGTGGCTGAGCGGATCCTGAAAGATCATCGCGATCCGCTTGCCGTTGATCGCCCGGCGCTCGGCTGCGCTGGCCTTGAGCAGGTCGCGGCCGTCGAAGAGGATCTGGCCGGACGTGATCTCGCCCGGCGGGCAGTCGATCAGGTCGAGGATGGCCGAGGACGAGACGGACTTGCCCGACCCGCTCTCGCCGAGGATGGCGAGGGTCTCGCCGCGGTCGACGTGCCAGCTCACGCCCTTGACGGCATCGACGGTGCCGTGCGCGGTGTGGAAGCGAACCGACAGGTCGCGGACCTCGAGCAGATGGGTCATTTGCGGCCGGCCTTTCGACTGATCTCGAGCCGCCACCGCTGCGCCGGATCGAGGGCGATGCGGAGCCAGCCGGAGAGGAGGTTGAGCGAGAGGGTGGTGAGGATGATCGCGAGGCCGGGCCAGAACGCAAGCCACCAGGCGTTGGCGAGGTACTGCTTGCCCTGCGCGACCATCAGGCCCCAGGTGATTTCCGGCGGCTGGATGCCGATGCCGAGGAACGAGAGCGCGCTCTCGGCCAGCATGACGAAGGCGAAGTCGAGGGTGGCGATCGTCACCAGCGTCGGGACCACCATCGGCAGGATGTGGCGGAGCACGATGCGGGTCGGCGAGGCGCCCATCACCTGCGCCGCCTGCACGAACATGCGCTCGCGGACCTCCAGCACCTCGGCGCGGGTGGTGCGCAGGTAGACCGGAATGCGGGTGATCGCGAGGACGAGGATGACGTTCCCGACCGAAGGCGACAGCATGTAGAGCACCAGCACCGCGAGGAGCAGCGAGGGGAACGACATGATGACGTCGGCGAGCCGCATGATGACGGTGCCGGCCCACTTCGGGCCATAGCCGGCGATGAGGCCGAGCCCGGCGCCGAGGGTGGCCGACAGGGCGACTGCGCCGGCGGCGATCAGCATCGTGTTCTGCGCCGCGACGATGATGCGGGCGAGGAGCGGCCGGCCGAGGGCGTCGGCCCCGAGCACCATGAGCCAGCCCTGCTTCAGCGAGAACGGCGGCAGGTTGCGCCCGCGCAGGTTCTGCTTCGTCGCCGCCTCCGAGAGGAGGGCCGGACCGAAGATGGCGCAGAGCAGCACGACGAACAGGAACAGGACGGCGGCGGTGGCGAACTTGTCGCGCCACAGCATCGCGGCGACGGTGCGCAGGCGCCCCCGCTCGGCGGGATGGGTGAGGGTGGCAATGGCCATCGGTCAGGTCCGGATCCGGGGATCGAGCAGCGCATAGGCGAGGTCGATCAGCAGGTTCATGAGGAAGATGGCGAGCGCCGTAACCATGATGGCGGCGAGGATGACGTTGAAGTCGCGGGTCAGGATCGAGTTCGATCATCAGCTTCCCGACGCCGGGAAAGCCGAAGATCGTCTCCACCACCACCGCGCCGTTCAGCAGCGCCGCCGCCTGGTCGCCGATCACGGTGACGACCGGCAGCATGGCGTTGCGGAGCGTGTGGACGAAGATGATCGAGCGGTTGGAGACGCCCTTGGCGCGGGCGGTCTTGACGTAGGCCGAGCCGAACGCCTGGACCATCGAGCCGCGCACGACCTGCAGGATCAGGCCGAAGGGCCGGATGAAGAGCACGGCGATCGGCAGGATCCAGTGCCAGACCGTGCCGGTGCCCGACGTGGGCAGCCAGCCGAGGCCGATCGAGAACACGGTGATCCCGACGACGGCGATCCAGAAGTCGGGGGCCGAGGCGCCGATCAGCGAGGTGAAGGTGACGATCCGGTCGAAGACCCCGCCCGGGCGGAAGGCCGCGAGCGAGCCGATGGCGATGGCGGCGCTGGTGACGAGCGCCATGGTGATGAGGGCGAGCCAGAGCGTCCAGACGAACGCCTCGAGCACCACGTCGATCGCCGGGCGCGCCTGCCGCAGGCTGTCGCCGAAATCGAGGTGCAGGACGTCCCACACATAGCGGCCGAACTGCACGATCAGCGGGTCGTTCAGCCCGTGCAGCTCGCGGAACTGGTCGATCATCTGCGGCGTGGCGTCGATCGGCAGGAACAGTGCCGCCGGATCGCCGGTCAGGCGCGACAGGAAGAAGACCATCACGAGCAGGAGGACGAGCGAAGCGAGGCTCGACAGGATACGCGAGGCGTATCTGGGCATGATCTCTCTCCGACGGTTGCCGATGGCTCGAAAGGGGAGGCGGCGCTGCCGCCTCCCGCCCTGGGGAGCGGGGAGGCGCCGCCTCCCGTCCTCAATCGGGGAGGCGTCGCCGCCTCCCGCGCGCCTCACTTGAAGGCGATGTCGGCCAGCTCGAGCTGCGAGTTGGTCGCGATCGTCGGCGTGAAGGCGATCTTGTCGCCGACGCGGGCGAAGCTGACCATGTGGAACAGCAGCACGTCCGGCACCACGTCGTCGTGCAGGTAGGCGAACAGCTTCTGCCAGTCCTGCGTGCGCTCGTCGCCCGTGGCGGCCGAGGCGGCGGCGATCATCTCGTCGACCTTCGGATCGCTGATGCCCGACTGCTTGCCCTTCGAGTCGTACTTGAAGAACATCGAGAACACCGGGTCGCCCTTGCTGTTGTCATGGCTGACGAGCAGCAGCTGCGGCGGGCGGCCTTCCTTGAAGGGCTTGGAATACAGCTCTTCCTGCTGCGCGACCTCGACCATCTGCAGGTCGACGTTGAAGCCGACGTCCTGAAGCATCTGCTGCACCGCCTCGGCCACTTCGGTCACGCCGGGGAAGAGGTTGGAGCGGCCGATGATGTGCAGCTTGGTGTCGACGGGCACGCCGTCGGCCTTGGCCTCGGCAATCAGCGCCTTGGCCTTGTCCGGGTCGTAGGGATATTCCTTGACGTCCGGGTTCCAGCCGAGGGTGGTCGGCGGCACCATGGCGACGGCCGGCACAGTTCCCTCGGGCAGCAGCGTGCCGACGAAGGCGTCGCGGTCGATCGCCATGTTGAGCGCCTCGCGCACGCGCTTGTCGCCGATCGGCGCGACGGCCGAGTTCGAGCCGCAGGTAGAGCGTTTCGGAGTTGAGGTAGGAGACATCGGTCGCCGGGTTGGTCGCATCGACCGCCGAGATCACGGGCGCGAGGTCGGCCTCGCCCTTTTCCACCATGGCCGCGGCGACGGCGGGGTCGCTGCGGAAGACGTAGGTGGCCTTTTCCACCGCCGGCTTCTCGCCCCAGTAGTCGTCCCGGCGCTCGAGCACCACGGACTGGCCCTGCGTCCAGGACGCGAGCTTGTAGGGGCCGGTGCCGACCGGCTCGCGGACGAACTCGAGCGGGGTCTCGGACGGGACGATGGTGACGAGCGACAGCAGCAGCGGCAGGATCGGCTGCGCCGGGCTGGCGGTGATGTCGATGGTGTGGTCGTCGACGACGTTGAACGTGAGCTTGGTGTCGCCGAAGTAGCGCGGCGTCTCGCAGGTCATCTTGTCGCTCAGCGCGCGCTCGAAGGACGCCTTGACGTCGGTGGCGTCGAAGGCCGAGCCGTCCGAGAAGGTGACGCCCTTGCGCAGGTTGAAGCGCCACGTGCCGTTGCCCTGGTCGGTCCACGACTCCGCGAGGCGGGGCCGGACGCCGGCGCCGGTCTTGACGTCGAACTGGGTCAGCGTCTCGTTGACGTTTTCCATGATGATGCGGCCGATGTTCGACCGCGTGGCCATGCACGGCTCGACGAGATCAATGTCCTCGCCAAGGACGATGGTGACTGCCTTGTCCTGCGCAAAGGCCGGCGCGAACGGCAGCAGCGCCAGCGCCGAGGACAGCAGCAGAGTGGTGCGCCTCATCCCATTTCCTCCCTGCGGGGGCCGATGTTGTGCCCGCCGGCGGCCTGATGCCGCCCGATGCCCCCGGATGTGCGCGAAGGTGTCAGCCGGACGCTTTCCTGTCAACATGATAAGTTTAGGGGCGAGTATTTTTGCTCGCGCCCTGACGGGCGGCATATCAAGATGCTGATATAGTGTAGATATTATCGTTTTTTCGGCGACTGGCGGCCCATATCTCAACTTGACAAGCTTCGGAGAGTTGTCCATCTGGGCCGGAACGACAGTGCTGGAGGAGGCTTGAGCATGACCCCGGAAGACATCGCCGCGCGGATGGACGGACGAATCGCCGAGGCCGGCACGGGCCGGGCCGAGGCGTTCCTCGCCTCGCCGGTCGTGCACAACCATGCGGCGTTCCTGCAGTGGCTGCCGGACGGCACGCTGGCCTGCGCCTGGTTCGGCGGCACGCTGGAGGGGCGCTCGGACATCTTCGTGCATCTCGCGACGCTCGCCCCGGGCGCCGCGACGTGGAGCCCGGCCGACCGGGTTTCGGACGATCCCGACCGTTCCGAGCAGAACCCGGTGATCTTCACCGACCCGGCGACCGGCGCGCCCGGTCTCTTCCACACCGCCCAGCCCGGCGGCCGGCAGGAGGCGTGCGTCGTCCGCCACCGGCCGCTGCTGCGCGGGACGGACGGGGTGCGGTCGGGGGCGGCGCGCACGCTGGACCTGCCGCAGGGCAGCTTCGTGCGGGCGCAGGTGACGCTGCGCGACGACGGCGCCTGGATGCTGCCGCTGTTCCTCTGCCGCACCTCGCCGGGTGCGCGGTGGACGGGCAGCCATGACGTCGCCGCGGTGGCGACCAGCACCGACGCGGGCGCGGCCTGGGAGCTGGTCGAGGTGCCGCAGTCGACGGGCTGCGTCCACATGACGCTCGTGCCGCTCGGCGGCGGGCGGATCGCGGCGTTCTTTCGCCGCCGGCAGGCGGATTTCGTCTACCGCAGCGAAAGCGTCGATGGCGGGCGGAGCTGGTCGGTGCCGGAGCCGACCGACGTGCCCAACAACAACTCGTCGATCGCCGCCATCGCGCTTGCCGACGGCCGGGTGGCGCTGCTCTGCAATCCGGTCAGCGCGGCGCAGTCGGGCGCGCGGCGGGAGTCGCTCTACGACGAGCTTGGCGAGGGCGATGATGGTCGCGCCGACCCCGCGGGCGGCGTGCCGGCGATCTGGGGCGTGCCGCGCGCGCCGCTGACGCTCTGTCTCTCGACCGACGGCGGGCGCAGCTTCCCGGCGCGGCGCATCGTCGAGGACGGCCCCGGCACGTGCCTTTCCAACAACGCCCTCGACGGCAACAACCGGGAACTGTCGTATCCGGCGATGATCGAGGCGCCGGACGGCACCCTGCACCTCGCCTTCACCTTCCATCGCCGCGCCATCAAGCACGTGGTCCTGGACCCGGGCTGGGTCGCCGCGATCTGAGGTCCGTGGTCTGTCCCCGCGCCGGCGCGCCTCTGGCGCGCGGCGCCGGCTTCCTGTACGCGCCAGAGGCGCGGCCGGAGGAGACGACAATGGCAGACAAGACCGCCTTTTCCTGGGACGACCCGCTGCTTCTGGAAGACGCGCTCACCGGGGAGGAGCGCATGATGCGCGATGCCGCCTGCGCCTATGCGCAGGACCGGCTGGCCCCGCGGGTGCGCGAGGCGTTCCGCACCGAGTACACCGATCCAGAGATCTTCCGCGAGATGGGCGCGCTCGGCCTGCTGGGCGTCACCATTCCAGAAACCTATGGCGGCATCGGCGCGGGCTATGTGGCGTACGGCCTGATCGCCCGCGAGGTCGAGCGGGTCGACTCGGGGTATCGCTCGATGATGAGCGTGCAGTCCTCGCTCGTCATGTATCCGATCCACGCCTACGGCTCGGAGGCGCAGCGGCAGACGTATCTGCCGAAGCTCGCGGCGGGCGAGTCGATCGGCTGCTTCGGCCTGACCGAGCCGGACGCGGGCTCGGATCCCGGCAGCATGAAGACGCGCGCGGTTCGGATCGACGGCGGCTATCGGCTGACCGGCACGAAGATGTGGATCACCAACAGCCCGATCGCCGATGTCCTCGTCGTCTGGGCGAAGTCCGAGGCCCACGGCGGCCGGATCCGCGGCTTCGTACTCGAGCGCGGCATGGCGGGCCTGTCGACGCCGAAGATCGAGGGCAAGCTGTCCCTGCGGGCGTCCGTCACCGGCGAGATCGTCCTCGACGGCGTGGAGGTCGGCGAGGATGCGCTGCTGCCCGGGGCCGAGGGACTGGCCGGGCCGTTCGGCTGTCTCAACCGGGCGCGCTACGGCATTGCCTGGGGGGTGATGGGCGCCGCGGAGGCGTGCTGGCACGCCGCGCGCCAGTATGGCCTCGACCGCCGCCAGTTCGGCCGGCCGCTGGCCCAGACCCAGCTGTTCCAGCGCAAGCTCGCCGACATGCAGACCGAAATCACCCTCGGCCTGCACGCCGTGCTGCGGGTCGGGCGGCTGTTCGAGGCGGGGCGCATGGCGCCGGAGATGATCTCGCTCGTCAAGCGCAACAACTGCGGCAAGGCGCTCGACATCGCGCGCATGGCCCGCGACATGCACGGCGGCAACGGCATCTCCGACGCCTTCCCGGTGATGCGTCACATGCTCAACCTCGAGACGGTCAACACCTACGAGGGCGCGCACGACGTCCACAGCCTGCTTCTCGGCCGCGCCCAGACGGGCCTGCAGGCGTTCTGAGGTCCATCCGGGACGCAGCGGTGACGCGGCCCGCCGGGCCGCGCTCAGTCGATGCGCGCGCCGTCTGCGCCGAACAGGTGCAGATGGGCGGGCGGGAGGCTGAGATAGAGGCTGGCGGCGGGCGTCAGGTTGGCGCGGTCGTGGGTGAGCAGGCGGAGGCTCTGGTCCTGCACGCCGAGGTGCAGGATGATGCCGTGTCCGGTCGGCTCGACGAGATCGAGCGTGGCCGGCAGCCCGGCGGGCGCGAGCGCCATGTGCTCGGGCCGGATGCCGAGGGTGACGGGCGCGCCCTGGGCGAGCGGTGCGGCGCGACCGAGCGGGATGGCCGCGCCGTCGGCGAGGCGCACGGCGCGCGCCTCCGCGTCCCAGGTGCCGGGCAGGAAGTTCATGCCGGGCGAGCCGATGAAGCCCGCGACGAACAGGTTCGCCGGGCGGTCGTAGAGTTCCAGCGGGCTGCCCACCTGCTGGATGATGCCACCGTGCATGGCGACGATCCGGTCGGCGAGGGTCATTGCCTCGACCTGATCGTGGGTGACGTAGATCGAGGTGGCGCCGAGTCCGGCGTGCAGCTTGCGGATCTCGGCGCGCATCTGCTCGCGCAGGCGGGCGTCGAGGTTCGAGAGCGGCTCGTCGAACAGGAACGCCTTCGGCGCGCGGACGATGGCGCGGCCCATGGCGACGCGCTGGCGCTGGCCGCCGGAGAGCGCCTTGGGCTTGCGCCCGAGGAAGGCGTCGAGGCCGAGCTTGGCCGAGGCGCCGCGCAGCTTGTCCGCGATGGCGTCCTTCGGCGTCCGGCGCAGGCGCAGGGCATAGGTCATGTTGTCGGCGACGGTCATGTGCGGGTAGAGCGCGTAGCTCTGGAACACCATGGCGATGTCGCGGGCCTTCGGCGCCACGTCGTTCACCACCCGCCCGTCGATCGCCACGGTGCCGGCGGTGATCGCCTCCAGCCCCGCGATCATGCGGAGCAGCGTGGACTTGCCGCAGCCCGAGGGGCCGACGAGGACGATGAACTCGCCGTCCGCGATCGAGAGGTCGATGTCGGTCAGCACCGGCGCGTGGCCGCCATAGGCCTTCGAGACGGCGCGGATGTCGATCTTGGCCATGGGTTTATCCCTTCACGGCGCCGGCGGTCAGGCCCTGGACGAGATACCGCTGGATGAGGAGGAAGAAGAGGCAGGCGGGGATGAGCGCGAGCACGCCGGCCGCCATCATCTGGCCGAAATCGACCGAGAACTTGGAGACGAAGGAGAGGAGGCCGACCGGGAAGGTCGCCTTCTCGTTCGACGAGATCAGCATGAGCGCGAAGATCATTTCCGACCAGGCGGCGGTGAAGACGAAGCCGAGGGTGGCGGCGACGCCGGGCAGGGTGAGTGGCAGGATGATGTGGCGGAAGGCGGTGAAGCGCGACGCGCCGTCGATCATCGCCGCCTCCTCCAGATCGCGCGGGATGCCGTCGAAGAAGGACTGCATCAGGAAGCAGGCGAAGGGCACGTTGAAGGCGACGTAGACGATGACAAGGCCGGTCAGCGAGTTGGTGAGGCCGAGCGGCGCGAGGAGCTTGAAGATCGGCGCCACCAGCATGACGAGCGGGAACATCTGGGTGACGAGGAGCAGGCCCGACACCGCGAGCTTGCCGCGGAAGGTGAAGCGCGACAGCGCGTATCCGGCGAGGCCCGCGAGCGCGGTGGCGAGGGCGGCGGTGCTGGCCGAGACGATCAGGCTGTTGCGGAAGAACCGCGGGAAGTCCGAGTGGGTGAGCACGAAGGCGAAATGGTCGAAGGTGATCCGCGAGGGCCAGAGGCGCACGCCCTCGGAATAGAGCAGGTCGTTCGGGGTGAGCGAGACCTTCACCAGCCAGAACAGCGGGAAGAGCGCGAAGGCGATGTAGACGAGGATCGCGGCGCGGTGGGAGAGGGTGCCGAGCAGGCGCATCACTTGTCCCCGTCGATCAGGCGCTGGCGGATCAGCAGGATCAGCAGCGCATAGGTGAGCAGGAGGACGAGGAGCACCAGCGAAATGGCGGAGGCATAGCCGAAATCGAGCTTCTTGAACGCCTGGGTGAAGATGTAGCTCGCCACCGTCTGCGTCCGGTCGGCCGGGCCGCCGCCGGTCATCACGACGATGAGGTCGGTGAAGTTCGCGACCCAGACGGTGCGCAGAAGGACGGTGATGGCGATCACCGGCGCGAGGAAGGGCAGCGTGATCGAGCGGAAGCGTTGCAGGGGGCCGGCGCCGTCGATCTGGGCCGCCTCGTAGAGGTCGGCGGGGATCGACTGGAGGGCCGCGAGGAGCGTGATCGCGAAGAAGGGGATCCCCCACCAGACGGCGGCGGTGATCGGCCCCCAGAGCGCGAGGTTCGGGTCGGCGAGGATGTTGCTCGGCTCGGGCAGCAGGCCGAGGGCGTAGAGCCAGTGCGGGATCGGGCCGATCGTCGGGTTGAAGAGCCAGGCCCAGTTGAGGCCGGCCAGGAAGGTCGGCACCGCCCAGGGCAGGAAGACGAGCGCCTGCGCGAGGCCGCGGCCGCGGAACGGCACGTCGAGGAGCAGCGCGAGGATCAGGCCGAAGACGAGCTGGAGCAGGACGGTGAGGAAGGTCCAGGTGACGGTGTTGCGGAGCGCGCCGAGAAAGGCGTCGTCGGAGGCGAGCGCCCGGAAATGGTCGAGCCCGATGAAGCCGCCGGAGAACGGGTTCAGGATCTGCACGTCGCGGAAGGCGTAGGAGATGCCGACGGCGAGGGGGATCAGCATCACCGCGAGGATGATGAGCAGCGACGGGGCGGTGTAGAGCCAGGGCTCGAGCCCGTCGCCGAGGCGGCGGAGGAAGGGGCGGGAGGGTGCGGGGGTGGCGGGCACGGGCGGGGCTCTCACGAGGGGCACGGCGCGGGGCGCGCGGGGCGGCGCATCCGATCCTGCGATTGGGATGGAGGAGAAAACGTCCTGCTTTTCAGGGGCGGGTCAGGCCATCGCGCGCCGGGAGTCCGGCGCGCGCGGGGAGGCGGCTACTTCGCGAGGAACTTCGCCTCGGACTTGGTCAGGTAGTCGGCCCACTCGGTCGCGAGGTCTTCCGGAGTGATTTCGCCGAGGAGCGCCTTCTGGCCGGAGGAGATCGCCATGCTGTCCTTGAAGAAGGCGAATTCCTCAAGGTCGGTCGGCATGATCGTCGGCACCACGTTCGGGTCGGCAAGCTCGGCGAACCAGCCCTTGAAGGCGTCGCTCTGGTAGAAGGGGTCCTGCTCGGCCGACTTCAGCGCCGGCAGGGCGCCGGTCATCTTGTTCCACGGCACGTTGCCCTCGGGCCCTTCGAGCGTGGAGATGAGCTTCCAGGCCAGATCCTTGTGCTCGCTCGGCTCCATCATCGACCAGCCGGCATAGCCGATGGTCGGGAAGGCCTTGCCCGACGGGCCCTTGGGGAAGGTGGTCACGCCGTACTGTTCGGGCTTCATCCGCTCGGCGATGGCGATCAGCGCGTCGGGATCCTGATCGAGGAAGGCGCACTGGCCGGAATAGAAGCCGGCGACGATCTCGTTGAAGCCCCAGTTCACGCTGTCCTTGGGCGCGAGGCCGTCCTTGTAGAGGTTGATGTACCACTCGAGGCCCTTCTTCCAGCCCTCGCTGTCGAAGGTCGACTTGCCGTCCTTGTCGAAGAAGGCGTTATCGCCGGCCATGGTGGCGGAGAACATCACCCAGCCGTTCAGGCCGCCGGGGCCGCCGCGCATGCAGTAGCCGGCCTTGCCCGGCAGGGCGGAGACCTTCTTGGCCGCCGCGGCAAATTCGTCGAGCGTGGTCGGCACCGCCTCGACGCCCGCCTCCTTCAGCAGGTCCTTGTTGTAGAACATCGCCCGCAGGTAGAAGCCGTAGGGCAGCATCACCGGGGTGTCGCCGACCTTGCCGAGGGTGACGGCGCGGTCCGAGAGGTCGGACGTATGCTCCCAGTCCTTGAGGTAGGGGGTCAGGTCCGCCAGCAGGTGGTTGTTGGCGTAGAGCGAGACCCAGGTGTCGGGCATCTCCACCACGTCCGGCACGTCGCCCGCCGAGACCATCGTGGCGAATTTCTGGAAGGCCTCCGACCAGGGCAGCGAGATGATCTCGACCTTGGTGCCCGGGTTCGCGGCCTCGAACTGGCCGACGATGCCCTTCAGCGTCTCGGTGCGGGCCGGGCTGGTGATGACCTCGACGAGTTTCAGGGTGGTGTCGGCAGCTGCCGGACCGGCGAGGAGCACGGCCCCAAGAGCCGAAAGGGCGGCGGCGGAGGCGAGCAGGCGGTTCATCTTCTTCTCCCTGTTGATCGTCAGACGTTTGCGGCGGCAAGAGCGGCGTCGAGGTCGGACCACAGGGCCTCGGTGCCCTCCAGCCCGACGTGCAGGCGCACCGAGCGCGGGCTGATGCCGAATTCGTGGGCGGAGTTGGGCCGGGCCTTCTGCTCCAGCACCACCGCGCCCGGCACGACGAGGCTCTCGTGCCCGCCCCAGCTCACCCCGAGCTTGAAGAGGCGGAGCGCGTTGCAGAAGGCGCGGACATCCACGCCCGGGTGGAATTCGAAGGAAAACAGGCCCGAGGTGCCGCGCAGGCCCGGCGGCAGGGGGGCGAGCCCCGGGTGGTTCACCACCGCCACCTCCGGCCGCGCGGCGAGGCGCCTGGCGATCTCCAGCGCCGACGCCTGATGCGCGGCCATGCGCAGCGGCAGGGTGCGCAGGCCGCGGACGAGCAGCCAGGCGTCGAAGGGCGCGAGCCGGCCGCCGACATAGGGGTACATCTCGCCGCGCAGCCGGTCGATCAGCGCCTTGGAGCCGGCGGTGACGCCCGCGACCACGTCGCTGTGCCCGCTGATGTATTTCGAGGCGGAATGGACGACGAGATCCACCCCGAGAGCGAGCGGGTTCTGGAAGAGCGGCGTCGCCCAGCTGTTGTCGATGACCGACAGCGCCCCCTCGGCCTTTGCCAGCGCCGCGAGGGCCGGCACGTCGAGCGCCTCCATCTGCCAGCTCGTCGGGCTTTCGAGATAGAGGAGCCGTGCGCCGGGCAGGGCGGCGGCGACCGCCGCCGGGTCGCGGCCGTCGACATAGCTCACCTTGATCCCCATCCGCAGCAGCAGCGTGCCGAACAGGCGGAAGGCGTCCGGGTAGACGTTGCGCACCGCGACCATCCGGTCGCCGGGGGCGAGGAAGGAGAGGGTGGCGGCCGAGATCGCCGCCATGCCGCTGGCGAAGCCGAGCGCGTCCTCGGCGCCTTCCAGCGCCGCGATCTTTTCCTCGAAGAACCGCACGGTGGGGTTCAGGCCACGGCTGTAGGTCGGCCGCGTGATCTCGCCGCGATAGGCCGCCAGCATCTCCTCATAGCTCTCGAAGGTGAAGAGCGAGGTCTGGGCGATGGGCGGCACGACGGCGGAGAAGGCGTGCGTCTCGTCGTGGGCGAGCGCGAGGCGGGCGGCGTCGATCGGGTCGGGGAAGGCGGTCATCGGCTCATGTCTCGGATGTCCTCCTCGACGATATCGAGGATGGCGCGGGTGTGCTGGGCGGCGGCGGCGGGGTCGCCGTCGCGGATGGCGTCGAAGAGCATGCGGTGGAACGGGAAGGAGCGGGCGGCGAAGTCGGGCCGGTCGAAGGGCTTTGCCCAGAAGCGCTCGAACAGCTCGCGCAGCTGCTCCAGCACCTGGCGGAACAGCGGGTTGCCGCTGGCGTCGTAGATCGTGAGGTGGAAGGCGAGGTCGGCTTCGCCCGAGGTGCCCTCGCGGTGGTGGGTGCGCTCCATCTCGTCGAGCGCCGCCTCCATGCGGACGAGATCCTCGGGCGTTCGGCGGCGCGCGGCGGCGGCCGCCGCCTCGATCTCGATGCCGCGGCGCACCTCCAGCGTCAGTTGCAGCCCGTCGGCGAGGTCGTGGGCGTCGACCGAAAGCGGCAGGTGCACGGTCCGCGCCGAGACCGGCTTGAGGATATAGGTGCCGCTGCCGATGCGGGTTTCCAGCACGCCGAGGGCGGAGAGCTGGCTGACCGCCTCGCGGATCGAGGAGCGACCGACGCCGAGCGCGGCCATCAGCTCACGTTCGGGCGGCAGGCGGTCGCCGGGGGTGAGGCGGGCGGTCTCGATATGTGCCGACAGCACCTCCGCCACCTGCCGCGCCCGCCCGATCGGGGGCAGGGCGAGCAGGGCGGCGGATGGCGGCGCGGTTCGGGTCACGCGATCTCTCCCAAGCGTGAAGTCATCAGACGTCAGACCAAATTAGAATGCAAGGAATTTCTTGCCGACGTCGAATGCCCTCGCCTCAAGGCGCCAGACTCCCGCCGGGCTTTGCGTGTGGGCAACAGGGGTGTAGCCGTAATGGCGTGCGCCGCCCGCCGATCGCGGGCGGGAGTCGGTTATGCGACTTATGTGCAATCTATTTATCAAAAGTGCCTTGACAAGAATCGCTGCCTGGAGGCTTCTCTCGGAAAACGCGAGGCATCGCAGCTGATCGCCATCCGTGGTGCGGATGGGGCGCCGCCCGAGCGATGGGTTGTCCGGCGCTGTGGTTGCACGGTTGGTGCGGCCGCGCCGCGGCGACCCGTCACGCGGTGGTCCGAGGTCGGGGCGAAACATGTGGCTGCCGCACCGGCAGCCCGCCGTCGCCGGATAGAAGCCGCCTGCCGAGGTGGCGCGGGAGGAAGGACACGTGTTCGATCACGCCGCGGCGGATGCCGCAGAGACCATCCGCCTGAGCGGGGCGACGAAGACGTTCGGCGGCACCACGGCCCTGCGCGAGGTGAGCTTCGGCCTCCGGCCCGGCGAGGTGCTGGCGCTGCTCGGCGAGAACGGGGCGGGCAAGAGCACCTGCGTCAAGCTGCTCGCCGGGGTCTACCAGCCGACCGCGGGCAGTGTCGTGCTCGATGGCAAGCCGGTGCAGTTCGCCTCGCCGCTCGACGCCCAGCATGCCGGCATCGCGGTCATGCACCAGCATCCCGGCCTCTTTCCCGACCTGAGCGTGGTCGAGAACGTGTTCATGGGGCACATGCGCCGGACCGCGCTCGGCGGGCTCGACCATGCGGCGATGGCGCAGGAGGCCGGGGCCGTCCTCGCCTCGATCGGGTTGCAGATCGACGTGGAGGCAAAGCTCGGCCGGCTCCGCACCTCGGAGCAGCAGCTGGTCGAGATCGCCCGCGCGCTCACCCGCAAGGCCCGTGTCCTCATCATGGACGAGCCGACCGCGGCGCTTTCGCAGCGCGAGGTCGAGCGGCTGTTCGAGGTGGTGGAGCGGCTGCGTGGCCAGGGCGTCGCGATGATGTTCGTCGGCCACCGGATGGACGAGATCTTCCGCGTCGCCGACCGGATCGCGGTGCTGCGCGACGGGCATCTGGTCGGGGTGGAGCCGGCCGCCGCGCTGTCGCGGGACAAGGCCATCTCGATGATGGTCGGCCGCGAGCTGTCCTTTCTCTATCCCCAGCGCGAGGCGGAGCCCGGCGAGGTCCTGCTCCAGGTGGAGGGCCTGACGCGCGAGGGCGAGTTCGAGGGGGTGAGCTTCGAGGTGCGGCGCGGCGAGATCGTCGGGCTCGGCGGCCTCGTCGGCAGCGGCCGGACCGAGATCGCCCGCGCGCTCTTCGGGATCACCCGGCCGACCGCCGGCACCATCCGGCTGGCGGGAGAGGCGCGGGTGTTTCACGGCGCCGGCGACGCGATGGACGCCGGCATCGCCTATGTCTCGGAGGATCGCCTCGGGCAGAGCCTGGTGATGGATTTCTCCATCGTCGACAACGCGGCGCTGACCATTCTCGACGAGACGACGACCGCCGGTTTCTCCAGCCCGCGCAAGGTCATCGACATGGTGGGGCCTGCGCTGAAGCGGCTGAAGCTCCGCTTCAAGAGCTACGAGCAGCCGGTGTCCGCGCTCTCGGGCGGCAACCAGCAGAAGGTCGTGCTGGCGAAGTGGCTGGCGACGAAGCCGCGGCTCCTGATCCTCGACGAGCCGACGCAGGGCATCGACGTGCAGTCCAAGGCGGAAGTGCACGCGATGGTCTCGGACCTCGCGGCGCAGGGGATGGCGATCCTCCTCGTCTCGTCGGAGATGCCCGAGCTGATCGGCATGTGCGACCGGATCGTCGTGCTGAGCGAGGGGCGGCAGACCGCCAGCTTCGCCCGCGGCGCGGCGACGCCGGAGGCGGTGCTGCGCGCCGCGACGACGGACCACGCCCCGGTGCCGGTGATGGCGCCGACGGACGATCCCCACGCCGGGGCGCGTCCCGCCGGCGGGTCGCTGGCGCGGCTTCTCGGTCGCCGCGAGTTCGGGCTGTTCGTGGCGATGCTCGCCGTCGTCATCCCGGTCTCGTTCATCAATCCCGCGATGCTGAGCCGGGCCAACCTGACCGCGCTCGCCCTCGACACCAGCCTGCTCGCCATCGCGACGCTGGCGCAGCTCCTCGTGCTCATCACCCGCAACATCGACCTGTCCGTCGCCTCGACCATCGGCCTCGCCGCCTATGGCTCCGCGCTGGTGATGACCCACGATCCCGGCATCGGCATCGCCGCGGGCCTCGCGGCGGGGTGTGGGCTCGGGCTGGCCTGCGGCCTCGTCAACGGGGCGATCGTCGCCTTCGGGCGGGTGCCGGCCATCGTGGTGACGCTCGGCACGATGTCGGTGCTCCGGGGCTTCAACAGCCTCTGGGCCGGGGGCCGGCAGATCAGCGCCGATCAGGTGCCAGATGCCTGGCTCGACTTCTCCGGCGCGCGGGTGGCGGGCATCCCGCTGCTCGTCGTCATCGCCGCCGCCATCCTGATCGTCGCGGCGCTGCTGCTGCGGCGGTCGGAGACCGGGCGCAACCTCTATGCCCTCGGCTCCAATCCCGCCGGCGCTGCGCTGATCGGTATCCCGTCGCGGCGGCTGATCCTGCTCGCCTTCGGCGCCGCGGGCCTGCTGGCGGGGCTGGCCGGGGCGCTCTGGGCCTCGCGCTATGCCACGATCGACGCCCGCGTCGCCTATGGCTACGAGCTGACGGTGATCGCCGCGGCGGTCGTCGGCGGCGTCGCGATCCGGGGCGGGGCGGGGACGGTGACGGGGATCCTGCTCGGTGGCCTCACGCTTCTCGTCATCCGCAACGGCCTGCTGCTCGCGCGGGTCGATCCGCTCTGGTTGCAGGGGGTCTACGGTCTGGTGATCCTCGCCGCGATCGGCATCGACGCCTCGATCACCCACCGGGCCGAGACCCTGCGCAAGCTCACGAGGCGCCGCACATGACCATCACCCGCTGGATCGACCCCTGGAACCTGCTGCTGGCGGTCCTCACCCTCGGCGTGCTCGGCTATGGCGCCGTGGCGGTGCCGAATTTCCTGACCGCCTTCAACCTGTCGCAGCTCTCCGCCGGCATGGCGGAGAAGGCGCTGCTCGTCCTGCCGATGGTGATGCTGATCATCGCCCGCGAGATCGACCTGTCGGTCGCCTCGATCCTCGCGCTGACCAGCGTGGTCTTCGGCCTGCTCGTGCGGGCGGGCATCCCGCTCGGCGCGGCCATGCCGACCGTATTGCTGGCGGGGGCGGCGCTCGGCGCCTTCAACGGGGCTCTCGTCGCCTGGGCGGGGCTGCCCTCGCTCGTGGTGACGCTCGGCACGATGGCGCTGTTCCGGGGGCTCGGCTACATCCTGCTCGGCAGCGGGTCGGTCAACATCTTTCCCGACAGCCTGACGGATTTCGGCATCGACGATGTTCCGGGCACCCGCATTCCGATGGTGATCGTGCCGTTCCTGATCCTCGTTCCGCTCTTCGCGGCGTGGCTGCACTTCCGGCCCTTCGGGCGGCGGGTCTATGCGACGGGCGGCAGTCCGGCTGCCGCGCTCTATTCGGGGATCGCCGTCCGCCGGCTCCAGTTCATCCTCTTCGTGGTGTCGGGCCTCGTCTGTGCCGTCGCCGGCATGGTCTACACGGCGCGGCTCGCCAATGCGCGGGCGAACAACGCGCTCGGGATGGAGCTCGACGTCATCACCATCGTGCTGCTCGGCGGGGTGAGCGTCTGGGGCGGGCGGGGGCGGCTGACCGGGGTGATCTGGGCGCTGGTGCTGGTGGCGCTCCTGCGCAACATCCTCGGCATCAACCAGATCGGTGGCGACGTGCAGAGCATGGTGGTGGGTCTGCTCCTCATCGGCTCGATCCTCGTCAGCAATTCCACGGGCTATCTCGTCGGCTGGCTGCGCAACATCGGCCTGCCGATCCGGGAGAACGGGTAGCCGGGGGTCCGCCAACGCCCCGGCAAACGACAACAGGAGGAACGTCCCTTGAAACTCAGGACCACGCTGCTCGCGACGGCGCTCGGCGCCATCGCTCTGGCGATGCCCGCCTTCGCGCAGGAATGCGCTGTCGGCCCGGTGACTGTCGGCTTCCTGCCGAAGCTCGACACCGACCCCTATTTCCAGGTCGCCAAGGGCGGTGCCGAGGAAGCCGCCAAGGAGATCGGCGGCAGCGTCGTGCAGGCGGCGCCGTCGCAGGTGACGGCCGAGGCGCAGATCGAGTTCATCAACAACTTCGTCGCCCAGAAGGTCGGCGTGATCGCCATCGCCGGCAATGATGCCAACGCCGTGGCGCCGGCGCTGAAGCGGGCGGCGAAGGAAGGCATCCGGGTCATCTCCTATGACTCCGATGTGGCCGCCGGGGCGCGGCAGGCCTTCGTCAATCAGGTGAAGGGCGACAGCCTCGCCGAGATGATGCTGGAGAGCATGCACGACCTGATCGGCGGCGAGGGCGAGTTCGCGATCCTCTCCTCCACCCCCACCGCGACGAACCAGAACGCCTGGATCGCCTTCATGAACGAAAAGCTCGCCTCCGAGCCGAAGTTCTCGAAGATGAAGCTGGTCCAGACCGCGTTCGGCGAGGAGAGCGAGCAGACGAACCAGCAGCAGGCGCTGGCGCTGATCCAGGCCTTCCCGAACCTCAAGGGCATCATCGTGCCGTCGGGCATCGGGCTGCCGGCCGCCGCCCGCGCGCTGGAACAGGCGGGCGCCCTCGACAAGGTGAAGCTGACCGGCCTCGCCCCCGCCACGCTGATGAAGAAATACATCGACGCCGGCGAGGCGCAGGACATCTGGTGGAACGTCACCGACCTCGGCTATCTCACCTATCACGTCGCCCAGCTGATCGCGCAGTGCAAGCTGACCGGCGCCGAGGGCGAGACCTTCACGGCCGGGCGGCTCGGTGACTACACGATCGGCGCGCAGGGCGAAGTCGTCCTTGGCCCGGCGAAGATCGTGACCCCGGCGAACCTCGCCGAGTTCAAGTTCTGAGCTTCCGCTGAACGCCGGACGGGGCCTGACGGCCCCGTCCGCACGCACGCTGTAGTCATGTCTCCGATGCGTCGCCGCTGACCTGTGCGCGAGCGCCAGAGACATCCGGTGTTTGCGGGCCTCTGGCCGTTGGTGCCGACACCAGGAAGACTGAAGCGCAGCCGTGAGGCTCGCTTGGCACCCGCCCCCGCCTCACCTCTCCCGATCCCTACTGCCACGCGGAGACGAGCGGCTGCCCGCGCCGGATCGTCGCCCGCATGATCGTCCATGCTCCGCAGCCGCCATGTGGCGCCGTCGGAGCGATCGCGTTGGCTCGAGGCCATGAAGGGGTGAAAACGCGGCGTGTGGGGGGGGATTGGTAGCGGAGGACCGTTCTGGTCAGCTCCCCCACCTGCCGCTCCTGAAATTTGCGCTGGGATAGGCCTGAAATGGCGACCTCGCGCAGCCGGCAGATCAACTGGCTGCTGAGCCGTCCGGCTGCTCGAACGCCCCGGTAAGCACCCACGTCACCCGCACCTCGGCCTGCCCGAGCGCGCCGCAGTCGGTGCAGCGGAGCCGCCGGTACAGCGCCCGACCGCAGTAGCCTCGCAGCGCGGCATACGGCAGCGTGACGAGCCGGCGGCAGGCTCTGCACTGGACATAGACCACGATCTTTCCCTCGGCCATTCGGAGAACATGACGAGAACATCGTGAGTCGGGAAGCAATCCATTTTTATATGGCGCCAGAAGCTGGCTGCCGAACCTGCCCGCCCGCGTGGCCGGCCTGCTAACCCTACCTCCCCACAAACCTTGCCCCGAGCCGCATCCCCGGCGATCCTGCCGCTAGGGATCGGGGGGTCACTATGGAACGACTAGCCGAGTGGGCGGCGATTGCCGCTGGCGCTGCGCTGACCGGGGGTATGTTCTGGGGTGCCTATCGCACATTCGGGGGCTGGTTTCTCTTGGTGGCAGCAGTGGCGCTGTTCGCGCTGATGGTGCTTTTCGTATTCGGGGCCGCGCGTCGGGAACGGGAGACGGCGCGCGATTGATGTGAGCGGAGACGCCGCGCGAGCACAGCAACGAGGCTTGCTGTGCTCGCGCCCTGACTATTGGCAGGCCGCGTCGATGCCGGCGAGAAGCCGGTTGCCGGTGACGACGCTATGGTCGCCACCGTCCGCGAGCAGCGCCGCGGCATGGTCCCGCTCGAGCAACTCCAGCCCGGCGCAGATGCCGGGCGCTTCACGGCTTGCGAGACACCCGGCGAGCGAGAGCGCCGCGAGCAGCATCAGCGTCAGTCGGCGCATTTCGGGATGCCTCATCGATACGGGTGCGGGTCTCGAGCGATGCCTCGGCGCGCTCGGCACGGGCCTCGGTCCGGGCGGTGCGCTTGCCGGCGGCGAAGATGCCCGCCAGCCCGGCAAGGGCCGCAGCGGCCCCGGCCAGCCACGGCAGGGCCTTGGCCAGCAGGGTGGCGAGGACGGCGGTCACTTCGACCAGCCCATCTTGCGGGCGATCATGTAGTAGACTTCGGTCACGGCGCCGATTGCCACGCCCACGGCGAGGACGATGTCGGGGTCGGCCGCAAGGTCGGTGCCGTGCGCTAGCCAACCTTTGGCGATGAGGTATCCAGAGAGGTAGCGGAGGACGATGCGGACGAGCGGGCCGGTCATGCTTTCTTGCTCCCGAACAGCATGGCGAAGAGGTGCGCGAGGCCGGCCCACAGGCTCATTTCCCGGGCAGGCGAAGGGATGGCGGTTGGCGTCCTAAGCGCCTCGCGGATGGCCGCCAGCACGTCATCAGGCTCGACGTAGGCGGCATTGAGCCCGTCGCCGGCGTAGAAGGACTGGCCGCGCCGAACCGGCCGGTGCTGGCCCTGCTGGTCGCGCAGGACCGGAAAACTCGCCCATTCGCGCGCGAGCTGGTCGCCGAAGGCCTCAGGCGTCATCGTCCCGGCCTCGCACTTCGCCCAGCCCCTGCGGTCGAGGAGCTGCAGCGCCGCCTCGTCCTGGCAGGCGGCATCGAAAACCCGCGCCGGCGGCAGATCGAGGCTCGCCAGCGTCTTGCGGATGAACTGATAGCCGCCGCAGGCGGAGGAGGCCGCTCCACCGCTGACGACGCGCTGCTGCCACGACTGCACCTCGCCGACGGTCATGGTCGAGAGTCTGCGCGGCGGGCGGTCGGCCGTCCGCAGCCCGCTCCACACCACATCGTGCTGGCTGGGGACGCCCTGCGTGGCGGCGGCGCGCGCCGGCGCTTCATGGTTGCGGATAAGCGCAAGGATAGGCCCCGCGCGCGTGACGCGATCCATCAGCATTTCCTTTCCAAGATGGATGGTGGAGATCAGCGTTGCCGCTGCGGTGGCTGGCTCTCACCGCGCTGCTGCGCCGCCTCGATCCGGTTGAGGATCTCCCGGATCACCTTCAGCTCGCCGGACTGGTCGTTGAGCTGCCGGGAGAGGTCGTTGAGCTGGCTGTCTAGCGCCTCTCCACGCGCCTCGACCTCGGCGACCCGATAGGCGTTCTGGTTGGCGAGGGCGTCCGTTTTACGTAGTTGCTCGTCTTGGGCGTTGTCCCGCGCGTTGATCCCGCCGAACTTGCCCTCAACCTCGCCGCGGCGATCCTTCAGCTCGGTTTCGAGATCAACCCGCCAGTCCTTGAGTTCGCCGATGTCGCGCTGCTGATCGTTAATGAAATAGCCCCCGCCGAGGACCATCACGAGCAGACCGAGCCCCGACAGGATTGTGTTGAGGTTCCACTCGATCCGGCTTCGCGCGTCAGGTGACGAGGACATTTCAGGCTCCTGCACAGTCGCCTCTAGGCCTCGACCTTCCGGAAGGCTCGCAGCCGACCGTTTGACCGCAACGTGGTCACCCGGTTGGCGACGTCTTTCACGACCTCGTTCTGGTTCGTGATCGCGGTCGTGATCTCGTTGGTGCTGAAGGTCAAACTCTCCGTCTGATCTTCGACCGCCTCGATCCGCTCGCCGTGGCCCGCAGTGGATGTCTCCAGGTAGCCAACGCGCGTGGTAAGGCCGGCGTCGGCGGCCTTGTAGGACGCCTCGATGCCGCCGATCCTCGTGTCTCGCGACGCCTGGTTCGACTCCAGGGTGACGGTCCTGCTCTCGATCGCCAGAAGCCGCGCCACCACCTGCTCCAGTGTCAACGTCGGCTGCGCGGCGGCTACCACCGGCGAGAGCGCAGATTGCGAGACGAGGCTGCCCTGCGAGTTGGTCATCTTGACGTCGTAGCGGAGCCGGTAGCCTTGGTCCGCCGCCACCGGCGTGTAGGCCGTGCCGGTGGCGCCGGCGATCGCCGTGGCCGTAAACGGCGACGCGGCAAGGCAACGATACCACTGGCGCGGCGTAGTCGGATCGAGCGTCGGCGCCGGGTTGCCCGCCCATGTGCCATCCGACGCGGTGCTGGCGATCCCGACGACGGGGCTGCCGGAGATTGCCGGGGGCACTGAACAGGTGGGGGCCGCGAGGATGTCCGCCGGTTCCACGTCGATCCAGTTCGAGTAGTACTCCTTGCCCGCGGGCAGGCCCTGACCGCTGACCGGGAAGGCCATGCGCCACCCGCCCTTGCCGGGCACTGCGGTCACCGTGCCAATGTAGGGGCCCGTGCCGGTGTACGTCGCGCCAGCCACCGCCTTCCAGCCGTCGTAGTAGTGCTGGATGTAGGGCGTGCCGAAGCTCGGCGACCCGGTGAAAGTCGGCCTGGTGCAGCTCCAGGCTGAGCCGGTCTTCCGCGGCTGCTCCACCGTCATGACTGCGGCAACGAGCGGCTCCACGTCGGTCGTGCTCGGCGCGGCCGTGGCCGCGGTGTAGCCGACATTCGTATTGCCGCCCTCGCCGTAGTTGATGCCGGGGCTGTCCGCCAACAACGAGTAGTCCTTGGCCTTCCATGCCGCCGGCGCCAAGTCGCTGAACTTGGGATCAACGCCGAGCTTATTGTCGGCCGCGCTCGGCGCAGGATGAGAGCGACCGCTCGTCTTTCGGGCATTCCGGCCACTAGGGCCAGTAAAGATGTTGTGGACGAACGTGGTGTCGATGTTGTAGCCGCTCCAGTCCGTCGTATCCTTTGGCGCGGTGATCTGAAAGCCGTGCGTCTCCAAGACCGTTACCGTCGCCACGGCGATATTCCATCGCCAAGTATTGCCACGGGAGTCGGTGTCATGCATCTCGCAACCCCACGTGCCAGTCTTCCTGGCATCCTTCATGTTGGAGTGCGCGGTGTTCTTCTGGCTCGTGACGGCAGTCGACGCCATGACCCGGATGCCCGGGCCACCGTTATTGACACAGAGGTTGCCCTCGACGAGGGTCCGACACGGCGTTCCGTTGTCATACAGGAACATCGGATTACTGTCAGGGCGACCCGTATACTTGTGGAATTTGTCGATGATTATCCCGCAGGCGTCCGACGTCGGCCCACCCTCATCGCTCTGGATGGGAATGTTCGAGTAGCTGAGATTGTAGCGCACGTGAACGCGGAAGCCGTCGCTCGGGTCGGTGCCTGCCGCCGAGATGAAGTGCGCCATCAGGCACGAAATACCCTGGACCCCGGAATTGCCGTCCGAACCGCCGCGCAGCGCGCAGCTGTAAGTGGTATTGCCTTCGACCCAATACTTGTCGGAGTGCCCGACAAAAATCCCGTTCCCGTTGCAGTCGTGAACAACGTTATCCAAGATCTTGAAGTCGTATGATCCTGAAGCCGGGAGGTTGTTCGCGTTGCTGTGGTTGACGTTGATGTTACCGCCATCGCACTCGAAGCCGTTGATTTCGAAGCCGTGCTTGCCCAAGGCTTCGAAGCAGGTGGACCGCGTGCCGTTGCCGACGATCGCCAGGGGAACGCCGCTCAGGTCCCGGGCGCCCCAATACCTGATGTTGTTCTTGACCGAGACTTTCTCGTCATAGCGGCCTGCCTTGGCGACGACTTCGGTGCAGTCGCTGGCGCTCGCTGCCTTCGCGATCGTCCGGAAGGGCGAACCGTTCGAGCCGTCACCTGTGGTATCGTTGCCGGCCGGGGCACAATAGTAGGTTGCCATGGTCAGGAGTTCCTTGGCTCAAAGATGAGGGAGAGGGCGGCGTAGACGGTCGCCGCGGTGAAGGTCGGGTCGAAGGCCGCCCATCCCGCACCGAGGACGCCGCTCGCGTCCCGACTGCTGGCGCCGATCTCGTTGTTGACGCTGTTCGCCGCCACGTAGCGGCGGGTCGATCCCGCGGGCAGATAGCCGTCCAGACTGGCCTGCGCGGCGCGGCAGTAGAGGTCGAGGAAGCCGAGCTCGCGCCTGACCGGGACGACCGGCGTTGCCGCAGGAATGTGCCCTGCGGTCACGGCGGTCGCGGAGACCAGCATGACCGGGGAGCCCGCCTTGACACGGGCGCCACGGATGAAGCGGAGGCGCTTTCGGGCGGAGGTTTCGGCCGGGAGCGGGTCAGTATCGCCCGGGGCGAGGAATTTGCCCCAGTAGATGCGCCAGCACGGCGACGCGGAGGCGAACGGCGCGATGATCTCCGTCCATCCTGCGTCGACGGCCGCCTGCGGCATCGCGGGCGGCGCGCCCAGCGTGCGCGACGCAGTGAAGAACCCATAGTCCTGCGGCAGCATCTTGCCGCCCTGGCCGCCGGTGGCCGTGAAATCGAGGACACCGCTCGCGGTAACGAGGCTGTCCACAAACCGCGGACCGGGCCCGATCAGCCCGGCATGCTTTGGGCCCGGCACGTCAGGGCTTCCATTCGAACGCGAGCACGCGCCAGCTTGTCGTCGAGATGACCTTTCCGCGAACCGCAATGCTGTCGCCGGCCGTGGTGCCGAGTGGGGGGATGTCGAGGGCGGAGAGCCCTCCGCGGTACTCGACTGCAGCACCGCCCGAGAGGCTCTGGATCGTGAGATTGCCGGCGCCACTCGCGCGTCGGAAACGCACGGTGAACTCCTTTCCTTCCATGTAGGAGGGGAACTCCGCGGCCTGCAGCACGACGGCGCCGGACACGTCGGGGACGAGGTTCTCCGCGCCCCAGGCAGGGGTGGCGCCGGCGAAGCTCATCGTGATCGTCGCGGCGTAGGGGATGCTGCGCTGGACGTAGAAGCCACCCACCGCCGCAGCGGTGAGCACCTTGTCGATATCGATGCCCGCGAGGATATCCTGCTGGCTGGCGACATCGTCGAGAGATAGGCCGAGGCCCTCGATGCCGGTCCCGTCCTGCTTCGTGGCCCAGGCCTCGCCGGGGCCGACCAATCCAGCGGACATCGAGGCGAAGAAATTGCCTCGACCCGTCGCGTCCATGCCGACCAGCAGAGAGACGATGACCGACTGGAGGTTCTTGATCGCCGCGGCATCGAGCCGGTTTTCCCCGGTCAGTGCCCCGAGAGCATCCCGGATCGCCGCCCCGTCGCTGTTCGTCAGGAACCAGCGCCACGCCGAGAAGTCATCTGTATTGAGCGTCCGGCGCCACAGCCGGCCCGGACCCGATGTCCCGACCTCGTCATAGTATTGCACCAGCCTGTCCGCGGCTCGGCCGAAGACCCGCAGGATCCCGTAGACGCTCGACGGCACGTTGGTCGGCGCGCCGCTGTCACCGTCCCGCCTGTAGCTGGCGCCCCGGGTCGTCAGGGCATTGGCATCCTGATCGACCGCCATCGGCTCGGGACGACCGTCGAGCTTTGCCTGATCGACTGCCGAGATCAGGCCGGGAAGCCCTACCTCGGACAGCTCCGGTTTCGCCGATCGCGCGAAGGGGAGTGTGATCGACCAGCCGCCCGCGCCGAAGATTTTCCGGGCGGCAGGGTCGTAGCCGAGACCAAACACCTGCGAAAGTCGCGCCCAAACATCGCGGCTGTCCTGCGCGGCATGCATGTAGGCCTCGCGCGAGTAGTCGACCTCGTCGCTGGAATTGGCGACGATCTCCGAAATCTTCTTCCCGGCCATTCACGCCTCGCTCTCGAGAATGATGTATTCGCCGGACTCGAGGAGCAGGGGCTCCCCGCTCTCCAGCACCATGGACGGCACCCCAAGCGACAGCGGCAGGTCGACGACCTTCGGCGCCGCGTGTGCGATCGTGCGAGCGCCGATGTTTTCCCAGACGACTTCGAGTGTGAGGATCGCGCCGGCCGCCTCATCCGACAGCAACGGCACCGCGTTGATCGAGATCACGTCGTCGCCGAGCAGCCATCTGATCGCCTCGATCTGACCGACCGAGGCCGCACCGTAGGTCGCGGCGGCAAGCCTCCCGGCCCGGGCGCTGACGATCAGCGGCGGTACGACGATGACCGGGAACACCGCCGGTGGGCGGACCTCGGCGGGCTCCGATGTGAGCTGGACCGCTATGCCGGTATCGTCGGTGGCGGTCACCACCAGGTAGACCGTCGCATGCTCCTCGCCCGGGATCGCCATGCCACCCTCGTCGGGCAGCGCGACGCCTGCGCTGAACACGCGCGCCGTGATGGTCACCGGCCCGAAGCCGGTCCATTCCCCGCCGTCGTAGACGACCGGCACCCCGACGAAGGCCGAAACGATGGACGGCGGTACGACGTTGTGTGGCCCCCGAAGCGGAAGCGGGCCGGCCGCGATCAGCCGGCCGAAGGTATAGGCCATGGCTAACCCTTCTGCTGGCCGGAGAGCGTCGTGGTGTAGCCGGCCTTCGAGAACGAGTGCCGCGCCGTGTCGATGATGAACTCGAGCTCGTCGATGCCCGGTCGGCACCCCACGAACCGCAGCGGCGCGCCACCTCTGGCCGCCGGGTCTCCGACGATTTCGCAGTCGAAGCCGCACTGCCGCCGCAGCAGCTCTCTGGCCTTCGCCTCGGCCGCCAGGCGCGCCTCATCCTCGTCGGCGAACGGCTCGCCGATCCGATACTCGCCCTCTCCGGCGGCGTCGGAGGTGACCCTGACCTCCTTCTTCCGACCGGCGTCGCGGTCCATCCAAACGGCGATCACGTCCTTGAACCGCGCCCGGTCGGCAAAGCGCACGCTCATGCTGTCGGGCTTGAGGATCTGCGGTGTAACCATGACGGGGGTCAGCGCCGCGCCAGAGGGCGCCTCGCCGGAGCCGCGGGCGGCAAAGATCAGCGACCCGCCCTTGACGGCGAAGATCGCGTTGAGCCGCCCCGCCAGCCGGTCGAGGAATGCCCAGTCGCTTTCGCCCGTCTGTCCGATCCACGGATAGACGCGCGCCCCGACGCGCTGGTCCACCGCGGCCTTGAGCTTATGCTCGCCGGCGATCTGCGCCACGATGGCCGCGACGGACTTGTTGTCCCAATGCCGTTCGCGGGTCGATTTGCCATCGCTGCGCATTCCGGCCGCTTTGCCGACGATCCGCATCGTGTAGGGCAAGGCGCGAACCTCGATCTCTTCGGCCTCGAACTCGCCCATGAACGCCATGCGGCCGACGTAGCCCATGCGCACGCCGATGATGGCGCCCCTGCGCGGGATCGCCGCCGGCGGACTGTCGAGGAGCTCGATCGACACGGTGTCGGAGGCCAGCCCCTCCTTGTCGATCACCTCGCAGCTCATGACGCGCGTAGCGAAGATCGACGACGCTGGCGCGCCATCGATCGTGATCTCGCAGGTAGGATGCATCTCAGGTCCAGAGCGTTACGACCGGCGGGCCGGCGGCGGCCGGCGGAGCCAGATCGGGCAGGACGATGACGGTACCTGCGGGCAGGATCCTCCCGGTAAGGCCCGGGTTGGCATCGAGCACGGCCTCGACGTAGCCGCTCTCGTCGCCGTAGACGCGGCGGCACACGGCATCGAGCGCTTCGGCGGTCTGCAATGTCGTCGTCGTGGTCATCGGAACAGCGACAGCACGGACAGCGGTGCAAACCCCTCCAGCCCGCCGCGATAGCTGCGCAGGCTGAGGGAATAGGCGTTGCGGAGTGCCGCACCATCTACCCCGAAGGCATCCCGGTCCTCTTCGACGACTTCGACGATGTGCATCCCGAACACGTTGGCGAGCCCGTTGGAGAGGTCGACCAGCGGCAGGGGCGTGCCTGCCGCCGAGGCGATCCGGATGCCTTCGAGGGAAGACATGCCCCCGAACTCCGAGAACAGCACCCCGCTGATCGTCTCTGTCGATCCGTCGCCGCCGGTCCATTGCGACACCGTCTGCCCGCCGGCCACGGGGATCTGCGCCCACTCGTTGCGGGTCGACCGCGCCCGCCGCGTGAAGCCGAACCCAAGCGCCTGAAACTGGAACGGCCCGAGCGCCATGATCGACCGAGCCATCAGAAGGTGTCCGCGAAAGCACTGCGCAGCGCGGCCGTGGCCTCGCGGCCGAACGCGCTGCGCAACTCGTCAGCGCTGGCGCCCGCACCGCCCTGGATCACGATGTCGCCGAACGACACGTTGACCGGGCCGCCGCCGCGCGGGCCGCCCGCAGCCACCGCCAGCGCCCGCGGCTGCGGGATCGACACGCGGGACGCCATCGCCGCCATCTGCCGCACGGCGCGGTGATGCGCGATGAAGCCCGCCTGGCTGGCGTAGAGGCGTTCCTCGCCGCGCTCGCCCACCCGGACACCGCCCGGGCTGACCCAGCCGCCGGCGGCCTTCGACTGCTCGGGGCCCCCACCGCCGCCGCCGAGCCCGAACGGCAGGCTGATCCTCGGCATCGCCTCCCTGATCCGCGCCGGGAGGCCGCGCACCCACTCCAGCAAGCCGGCGAAACGCGCGGTCATCCCATCCCAGAGGCCCTGTATCGCGGCCGTCCCCAGGTCGACGAGCTGCCCCCGCAGACCCGTGAGCGCGCCGATGATCTTCCGCGCGATCTCGTAGGCGCGCTGCTCGGCAGCCTGTTCCTGATCCGCCGTCAGAACCTCGCGCTCGCCCAGCGATCCGAACAGGTTGCTGACCCACCCGACCGCCGTGTGCATCGCGTCGCTGAGCGCATCGAGTCCGGCGACGATCGCGCGGAAGGCCGGCGCCAGCGGCTCGAGAACCGGGCGCAGCTTCTCGAGCGCCGGCTGGAGCGCCTCGCCGACAGCCCGGCCAACGCCGCTGGCGATCGCCTTCACCCGGTCCCAGTGTTTCCAGAGCAGATAGCCCGCCGCCGCGACCGCCGCGACCCCGCCTGCGATCATCCCGAAGGCTCCGGCCGAGATGCCGACCACAGCAAAGCTGATGCCCCGCAGTGCGGCGCCGATCTGGCCGAGCTTCCCCACCTGCACGCCCTGCATTCCGGCGAGCGCCGCGTTCAGCCGCATGCTCTCCCGAGCCGCGCCGCCGATCCGCGACGCCTGCGCGCCGATGGTCCCGAAACCAAACGAGACCGACTTGAGGTAGCCGCCCATCGACATCAGCCCGACCAGCCGCAGGCCAGCGAGCGCCAGCTTGAAGCCGAGCAGCGCACCGGTCGTGGCGATGATGCCCGAGACAAGGCGCGGGTTCGCCGCGGTCCAGTCGCCGACAGCGGCGATGATCGGGGCGAGCCGGTTCATCAGGTCCGTCAGGACCGGGAAGAGGGTGGTGCCGACGACAGTGCCGAGGTTCTCCAGCGAATGGCTGAAGGCCTTTAATTTCTCGCCGAAGGTGGCTGCCCGGCGCTCGAACTCGCTGAACGCCGAGCCCGCGTATTGGCTTTGGTCGGAGACGAGGCCAATGCTGTCGCGGACCAAGTCGAGGTTGGTCAGGAGCGGCCCAAGTGCGCGCGCCTCGTTGCCGAACAGGTCCGACGAGACCGCCGCCTGGACTTCCTTCGGAAGCTTGGAGATCCTTTCGAGCACGTCGACTGTCGTGCCGACGGCATCCTTCTGCATGCGCTTGGCGACATCGACGGCGTCGAGACCGAGATCCTTCAGGGCGGCGCTTTGCCTTTTCGTCGCCGAGGCGCCACGGGTGAGCGCCATACCCATGTTCCGGAAGCTCGTGGCCGCGACCTCGCTTTCCGCGCCCGAAGCTATCATCGCTGACGCGAACGCCGACACCTGTTCCGCGGTGAACCCGTACTGCTTGGCCTGCGCCCCGACCCGCCTCACCACGTCGAGGATCTCCGCCGCGCTCGACGCTTGCGCGTTCGACAGGTGGTTCATCGCGTCGGAGAGGTTGGTCACCTCCGGGATCGTCAGGCCGAGGCCGGTCATCAGCTTCGCGAGCGCATCGCCCGCCTCGTCGGCGCCGATATCGAATGCCGTCCCGACCTTGGCCGCAACCTCGGTAAACCGCGTCAGGTCGTCGCCGGCGATACCCGCCTGACCAGCCGCCGCAGCGATGGCCGCAAGGTCGTTCGCCGCCGGCATGCCTGGGATTTCCGACAGGTCGCGGATCGCCTGCTGAAACGTCTGGAAGGCCGCAGCGTCCTTGAAGTCCACCACCTTGGACACGTCCGCCATCGCGCTCTCGAACGCGATGGCGCCGCTGATCGGCTTCCACAGAGCTGCGCCAAGAGCGGCGATCCCCGCGGCCGCATTGAGCGCCTGCCCGCGCACCTCCGCGATCCGCTGGTTGTTCGCCTCGATCCGGCCGTTGAGGCTCTTGACCGTCTCGCTGACCCGGCGGGCAGGCTCGGTCACACGATCGACGAGCTCAAGGATCAGTTTGGAGGAAAGGACTGCCATGCTATTTCAGGTACTCCTGAAAACTTAGAAGCTAGGGGGTTCATGATGTCACAGGCCACTCTGGCGGCGTTAGTTGCTGCCATCTTTGGCTCTACCGCCTGCTACGCTCTGGAGCCTGCTAAGGGCTTAGAAAGTCTGGCACAGCAATGCTCACGGGTCCGAGCGAATGCCGAGGAAATCATGGGCTACCGGCAGGACAGGAAGCCCGTACTGGAGGTCCTCGCCATGGTGGAGACGGTATGGCCGAACCATACCTCTCGATATTGGGAGCGAGCGGTGACGGACGCTTACGACACACCCGCTTTCGAGAACGAGCCATATCGCGGGCGTGCCATCGCCGACTTCGGCGAAAGGCACGAGTTGCAATGTGTAAAGGACGAGCAGGTGAAGACGGCGAAGCCCGACCCGAAGTGCGACCAAATCGCTGCCGCCATATCGAACCGGGCCATTGCGCTCGCCACTGAACACGGAATGACGGTACCGATGTCGCAGAAGTCTGCCGAGAACGACCTGGCCCCGTTGTTAATGTCCGACCCGATCGCGTTCACGCTAATGATATCGAGCGATGGCTGCCCGAAAACTGCGGCTGACCCCCGCCTGATCCAGCCGGAGTAGTCTACTCCTTCGGCCGCTCCCCCTCGAGGAGAGCCTCGATCTGCCCATGCATCAGGAAGAACTGCTCGATCGGCCATTCCAGCACGTGGTCGATCGGCTGGTGGAGATACCGGCCGAGCGCCGCCACCATCAGGGCGAAGCTTCCGCCGCCGCCTGGCGCTGCGCGTCCGCGAGCGCCTTCCATCCCGAGTTTCCCATGAGCGGAGCCGCCGCCTCCCCGACGCGCGCGAAGTCGTCGACGGCCAGTTCCTCGATCACGGGCAAAGGCACGCCGGCCATGCTCGCGAAGAGCGCCGCGGCCTTGCGCGTCTCGCCCTTGACCAGGTCCATCGCGAGCAGGTGCCGGGTCCGGCAGCGGTGCAGCGTGAGGGTGTCGTAGGTCTGCCCGGCGACCGTAACGGGCTCACCAAGCGGCACCACGGCGGTTGTCGGCGTCTCGGCGGAACCCATCAGCCGAGCCTCAAGGCGGCGCGCCGCCCGGGATGCTGCTCGACGCCAGCCACTCGATAGCCGAAGTCGTCGAAGGCATAGACCTCCTCGTCGTCGATGAAGAGCACGCCGGTGTGGACGGCCACCTCATAGGTCGTGCTCGACTTCGAGGCCGGCGACCAGGCACCCGCGTCGGCGCTCTTGATCATGCACGTCATCTCGAACCGCGCAGCATGCTCGCGCCCGTCCTCGCTCTCGAGGTAGCCGTAGGCGATGATGTCGTGCGCGCCGCGCTGACCGACGCCGAAGAGGGCCAGCATCGCCGGGTCGAACGCCGTCTCCTGGAACTGGCAGGCCGTCGCCTCCAGCCCCATCGCGATCTCCCGCGGCTTGATCATGCCGGCGTTCTGGAACTCCTCCGTCGTCTTGGCCATGACCGGGATGGTGATCTCGCTCACCTGCCCGATGCGGTTGCCGACGTCGCCGACGGCCAGCGAGACGTCCTTGAGGATGAAGGAAGGCAGCCTTGCCATGTTCAAAGTCTCCGATCAGAGAAGGTCGCCGACGTCGATCCGGCCGCTCACGCTGTCGTAGAGCAGCTCGTAGGCGACGGTGACGTTGCGGTAGGCGACGATGCGGATGTCGTAGATGGGCGCGGGCGGCTCGTACTTCATCGCGAACTTCACGATGCCCTGGACGCCCTCCGCCGCGCTCTGGTTCGAGGCGAGGCCGAAGTCGGACCCCGGCAGCAGCACGCCTTCGTCTTCGAGGGTCCGCAGCGCGGCGCGACCCGCCATCACCATCAGGTCGAGGTTCATCCGGCTCTGGGGCCGGTCGTTGAACTGCACGAAGGCGGCCTCGATGCTCTCGTTCACCATGTCGGCGACCCGTACCACGTTCACGAAGCGCCAGACCGACCCGACGGCACACGTCAACGGACCCCAGGCCCGGAACCCGTCGCCGCGATTGATGATCGTGTTGACACCGTTCTCGTTGAGGTAGGTCGCCTGCAGGCCGTCGTCGATAGGCCGGTTCACCCCCTGGATGCCGTTGATGAGGATGTTCGACGCCGGCCATGCGATATTGCGCTGCCGGTCCTGCTTGGCCTGCAGCGCCGCGAACACGGTCGAGCTCGACTTGGGCACCGGCACTCCGCCGATCGACTTGAGCACCCGCGGGTCCGAATAGCACACCCGCTTGTCACCGATCATCCGGCGCGCCAGCACTGCCTGTTGGTCCGTTCCGTCCGGCCCATCCGCGTAGAACTGCGCGCGCAACTTCTCGGTGACGCCGATCGCCTCGGCAATGACCGGGTTCAGGACCGCGCCCTTGGCCGCGGTCGCCGCGCCGCCGGCACCGGGGCCGGAGATCGTGACGACGAGCGTGCCGGTGTAGCCGAAGCCGGGCTTCTCGACCACGATTGCGGTGATGGCCCCACCCGCGCCGATCACGGGCTTGAGCACCGCGCTCTGCCCGGTATTGCCGGCCACCGTCACCGTCGTCGTGTCGTCGTAGCCGGTGCCCGGAGTGGTGACCGCTACGGACGCGATCCCATCCGGCGCCCCGGCCCGAGTCAGGTCGGGCGCGGCCAGCAGCTTGGGCTTCGGCAGGCCGAGCGAGGCGGCCTTGAGCCAGGCATGGACGCCGGTCAGCGTCGTCGCGTTGCCGACGGCGGCTGCGGTCACGTCGGCGGCTGTCGCCCCCTCGTCGATCATCACCAGCACGACGTTGGTGACGACCTGATCGAAGATGCTGTCGATCTCCTCGCGCGCCGAAGCCGGCAGGTCGGCGGCATCGGTGGCGCTCTGGATCAGGATCGGCGTGTTCAGGGCGACGCCATCCGGCAGGTCGTCCGGATCGACCGCAACAAGCAGACCGATCGTCGACGTGCTGACGAAGCTGACGAAGACGGGGTCGGAAGCCGACTGGAATACCCGGGCGCCGTGGAACGGCTCAAGGGACATGCTGTTTCTCCTCGTGGTTGCGCCCCTGCGGGCCTCTTTGCGGAGGGATACGGACTGCCCGGTCAGGGCGCAGGCCGCAGGATTGGCCGGCATGGCGTAGCCGACGGTGCGGAGAAACTGCGCCGCTGATCCGGCCATGGCGAAGGACGCGGGGTCGACCACCATTCCGCGGCCGGTCGACAAATTGACGGCCTGTCCGGCAACAGCCTGCGCCGAGGGGTCCGCTGCAAGGCGCCGAGTGCTGAACAAGGCAGCCGGCGGCCCCGCCAAGGCGACAGACGCAGCGTCAGCCACCAGCCCGCGGCCGGTCGTCAGTGCGACGGCCTGCCCTTCGAGCGCGGGCGTCGCCGCGTCCGCAACGAGGCGCCGGCCGCCGAGCAGGGCGGCCGGCTGGCCCGCCATCGAAAAGGCTGCAGCGTCAGCCACCAACCTGCGGCCGGTCGACAGCGCGACCGCTGGCCCGGAAAGCGCGTGGGACCCCGCGTCCGCGACCAGGCGCAGGCCGTCGAGCAGGGCCGCAGACTGACCCGCAAGCACGAACGAGGCCGTGTTTGCCGCGACCGACCGGCGCGCCACCAGCGCCGCCGCCTGCCCGGCCAGCACACTGCTCGCCGCCGCCGCCGTCATCGCGTACCCAGATGTGGCGACGGTCTCGAGCGCGCCCAGATTGATGGTACCCGCCGTCCGCGCGACATCGTCCATGTCGTTGGCGGCAAAGCCATAGGCGCTCGTTCCCGCGTCGACCGCGGGGGAGGCGGGCTGCAACCGCAGATCCTTCACCGTTCGCACCAGACCGCCCAGGTTGACGGAGCGCGTTCCGCTCGATGCGTTGAAAAACAAGGGGTTGACGGCTAGTTTGTTGCCGTTTCCCGCAGTCGGTGTTACAGCGGCTCCGCCATTAATGTTGCAGCTTGTGCTGGACGGATTATTGATGTCGTAGGCGATATTATTAAACCAAGTCGTGCCAGCGCATGTAAATCCGTCAGATGTGGACGATCCATAGTTGCCGATGGCGGTGTTATTGGCACCCGTTCCGGCGATAGAGCTGTCACAGACAGCAATATTATTGACGAAATTGCAGTTCTTGCCGCTCTGGTTGGAGAGGTCACCGCGCCACGTGCCCTGCGAGCCGTCGATATTGTTGCGCCAGCAGGTGCTGTTGCGGACGGTGACGTTCTCGACCCAGGCGAGGCCGATGCCCTTGTTGCCGTTGCCGTAGGCAAGGCAGTTCTCGACCAGCCCGCCAAAGGGGTAGCGGATGTCTGCCCAGATGGCGATGTCAGGGATGCCCGGATCGTGCTGGGTGTGGTTCCAGTCATCCATGAGGATGCCGTTGCCGTCGGTCGATCCGCCGGTCGTCCAGTTGTCGTAGACGATGCAGTTCCGGACGATGTTCCGCGGGCCTGGCGTGGTGGTGTCACCCGTGATGTTCCGCGCCTGGTAGATTGTGATCCCGGAGTACCAGCCGCCGCGGCCGTTGCCGTTGGCGATGCAGTTTTCGACCAAATAGAATTCGCCCCACGGGAGGCTGAAGCCGCTGTTGGCGTTGTCGTGGCTGTGGCACCGCCTGATCGTGATGTGGTGCGACTGCTTGATCTCGAGCCCGTGGCATCCGGCGGCGGTGGTGTTGATGTCGAACCCGTCGATCTCGACGTAGGAGACCCCCGCGCCCGTGATGGCGTTGCCAGAGGTCGCGCGGATGAGCGCCATCCCGGGGTTCTGGGCCCAGAGGTAGAGGTCGCTGGTGACTGTGAGCGCCTCTGCATAGGTGCCGTCGCCGACGATGACGGGGTCGCCGGCACTCCGGCTTGACAGCGCCTTGCCGATGGTCAGCCACGGACTCGCGCTCGTGCCGGCACCGCTCGTGTCGTTGCCCGTCTTGCTGACGTAACGGATCGTCGCCTTGCGAAGTGTCGCTGGCTGCCCTGTCAGCGCGTAGACGGCGGCGCTGCCCGCCAGTCGGTAGGGATAGGTGCGCAGCTCCGCCGCTTGGCCTGCGAGGGCGAGCGCGCCCACGGCGGCCGTCATGCTGGTGCCGGTAGCAGCGGCCGGCCGTAACGCGATGAGGCGAGCGCCCCATGGATCGCCGGTCGCCGAGTTCGTCGTGTTCGCGCGATTGCCGGTCGCCCCGGCCGCCGCGACCGTCTCGGTCGCGATGTAGAGGAGCGTGGTATCCAGCCGCTCCGTCATTCCGGACGGAGGCGACAAGTTGTTGGCGGTGTCCGCCCAGTCGAAGCCGATTGCCAGGAGCATGGCTCCCGGCGTTACGGTCGTCAGGCCGGACCAGGTGCGGGTCGCGCCGGTGCCGCTGTTCGCGGTCGAGGTGGCGTCCTGCGGGGTGGTCCAGTCGACGCCACGAAGAACGGAAATCGATGCCTGGGACGAGCAGGTAGCGTGGGTGACGGTGTAGTCGCCGCTCTCGTTTGCCGCGCGCTTGATGTAGGTGCGCAGCTCGCCGTTGTACGTGCTCGGATCCAGCACATCGATGACGGAGCCGATCTCGGTGAAGCCAGCTGGAACAGCGGTAGGGTCGGGGGCCTCGGCCCCCCCGGCCCCCAGGGTGAATAGCGAGAGGATCAGCGCATCGTCGTTCGCAATGCCCGCCGGCGCCGAAATTGTCGTGTTGGTCCGGCTGGCATAGGTCGTGTTGCTGCTGCCCACCCAGCTGATCGCCATGCTCGCACCACTCACTTCGATAGGAGTACCCGAGGCATCGGTGATTTCGACGCCCGCGGCATCGGTGAGCTGCGTAGCCATCAGCCCAGCCTCAGAGTGCCGACCAAGCGCCGGCCGACCACTCGAACCCCAGCTCGGTGCCGGCCGAGCTGGCGCCGGTGAAGGTGGCGAGCGTGGTGCCGCTTTGATTGACGACGATCAGATTGCCAGCGCCCGCGCCTTCACGTTTGACCCGGGTGACGTCGAACCCGGGCCGGATCGACGCCGATCCAGCGCCGCTCGGAGCCATCCGATCGCTCAGGGTGAGCGTGATGTTGGATCCGAGCGCGCCGACCTGCTTGACCAGCGCATTTCGGTGCTGGCCGTAGACGGTCATGTTGGCGGTCGCCATCGTGATGATCGCGCCCTCAGTGCGCGAGCGGCCCGGATGGTAGATATAGCTGCCGAGCGACCCGATATGCCCAGCCGCGCCCGGTGCGGCGCCGGTATGGGTCGGGTCCAGGCTGACGGCACCGGTCAGGCCGGCGCCGCTCAGGCTCATGCGCCGGCCGATGTTGAATGACGGGCTCCGCCCGACCAAGGCGGTGTCCTCGCCGTAGATGTTGAATGGCATGGACGCGACCTGCTCGACGCCGCCGTCCCAGGTCATGTCCAGGAAGTCGACGTCCATGACGGCGTTGCCGTACTGCTTGAAGATGGCCGGCGTGCCGCTGGCGTTCTCAGCTACGATCCAGGTGTTGAGAAAGGTAGCGCATTCGATCTGAATGAAGCCGCTGTCGTTATTGATGAAATCGCCGCCCCAGTCGTTCATGCGAGCGCCCTCGACATGCATGGCGCAGACGAGAAGTTTGGCCGTGTTGGCGATCAGGCGACCGGCCGGAGGCGACACCCATTCGATGTTGAGCTGCAGGATCTTGCCGAATTCTCGGTTGTAGCACTGGGGGATGGAAATCGCCGGCCCGGTGAGCGCCAGCCGGTTGCCGGCCTGACCACCACCCAGATAGAGAGAGTCCCAGTTCGAGCCGGTCCCCGTTGCCTGATAAAGCAACAGGTTCGCGGTGGCACCATTTACATCGACCGGGCCGCCAACAGCATTGCTGTAAAACCAGGTCTTTCCGGGCGCCGGGCTGACCTTGATGCCGACCTCGGGCTTGTAGTCACCGCCCGAAATATACCGATCGACGCCGAGGTCGAAGAGACGGCTCGACGCAATGCGCCCGAGCAGAAGCCCCACGGAGCCGGCGCCGGGTGTGACACCATAGCCCGTGGAAAAGCCGCCGTAGAGAGCACGTGTCGCTCCGTCGCTGTCGTTCGGCCCGGCGTCGCTGATCGTGAGTGCGTGAGAGGTGGGCGCGAACTGTACCAGCTTGGTGAGCTTCGTCCCCCCGCCGACAAATCCGGGGATGTCCTTGCCGACCTGCAGTCCGACCGGCACGCTGTCTTGCACGCGCGTGGCAATATAGTCGTAGCGGCCCGGAGGGAGTTCGGAATATTTCCCGTTCGTGTTCGCCCAATCCAGCGCCGCCTGCAGCGCAACGCCATTGGCCGTACGGGCCGCATTGTCGGCAAGCGCGCCGGCGGCGACGCCGGGATAGGTGGAGAGGTCTACCGACCCGCGGATGATAGATGGCGCCGCCGCGGTTCTTGCTGACATGTTGAACGCGTCTTCGCTCGTTCGCGGCATTCACACTCTCCCCGGTTGATTTTGCGGGCGACGGCGACGCTACGCGTCAGGCCAGCGTCAGGACGCCGGTCGTGGCGTCGAAATCGACCGTGAAAGTCTCACCCGACGCGAGAGTGATGCTCGAGCCGTAGTCGTACCAGCCGATCACCTCGTCGTTCGCGGCGGTGTCGTTGTAGAGGACGGCATAGCGGAACGGACCCATCGCGCCGGTGGCGGTGAACACCACATCGGCCAGCACCAACTTGTAGGTGCCCGACGTCTGCGCCGACGAACTGATCGTCGCGACGTTTCCACCCGTCGTGTAGCCGTTGCCGTTGGCGATCTGGGTGATCCCCGAAAGCTGGGTGACCGCGGCGGTCGGCGCGGCGTTCGTCAGCGCAACCTTGAGCACATCCGAGCCGAGGTTGTGCACCTTTTCGGCAACAGCTTCGACGAAGCTGTTGAATTTGTTGAATGCCACCATTTCAGCCTAGCTCCATCTGAGAGAGAAGGGACAAAGAGGGGAGGTCGCAGCGGCCCGTGCTGCGATCAGGTCACGGCATGCGAGGGGGTCAGGTCCCGATCGCGATCCAGTGGATGACGCTCGTGGCCAGGTTGCCGTTGAGGTTGGTCACGAGGTAGCGGAAGCCCGACGCGGTGAACTCGCGAACGGATACGATGTGCGCGACCGAGCCTGTGTCCGACACGGCACCGTCGGAGGCGATGACCCGGAGGCACGAGGTCGGGAAGGGAATTGGGAACAGCCGCTCCTGAACGCCCCCCGCCCCCGCGTCGCTGCCGGCGCCGCCCCATTGCAGGATCAGGCCGCCCGGGAATTTCTTGTAGCCGTTGCTCGACAGGGATTGCGTGGCGGCACCGAAGGCGGCGACCTCGAGGAACTCGGAGGCGTGCTTGCCGTCGAGCAGGTCGGCGTCGAGACCGGCCCCGGACCCGTCCACCGTCTTCAGTGCAGTGAGGAGCGCCGCAGGGGCGACTGCATTCTTGAGGAAGCGCGTTCGGTTCGCGAGCTGCTGCAGCGGCACGTTGGTGATGCCGAGGCCCGCCCCGAGATTGGGCGGGCCTCCCAGTACCGGATCGGTCTGCTCGATCTGGTAGATGCCCTCGGGGAAGGCGGGGGTTTCCGTCAGGTCAGCCACTAGGCCACTCCATGTGCGAACGTGCCGTCGTAGAGGATCGCCCTGTTGTGGGCGTTGGCGGCCTCGGTGAAGAAAAGCCCCACCAGGTGACAGCGCACCGGCGCCGTGGCGGCGAGGACCTCGCGGACCTCGATGCCCCGGGCCAGCGTCATGGGGCTGTCGATGAAGACCCGGTACTCGGCCCAGTGATCGGCACCCTCATGGATGATCGCGCCGTTGTGGGTCCGCGACCCGTCGTAGGGCGTCCCGTACCGCTCGTAGATCCTGACGTTGGTCAGGCCGAGCGCCGCCAGGGCACGTCGGATCGAAGCGACGGTTCCCTTTTTCCGGTGCACCAGCACCGACTCCCGGATCGCGCGGCGCTTCCACTCCACCGGCCAGTCCGGGTTCCAGAGATCGACCGACAAGGCGTGCGCCAGCCACGGCAACAGGGGTTCAGGGCAGGTATCCGGGTTCCAGAGCGTCGCGTTCGGCACCGGGAGCGCCGGCGTCGCCATTGCCTGCTCGACGGCGACCTCGAAGGCCGTCGCGTTCGGCGGCAGCAGGCTGTCAGACATTGATCCCGCCGTCTGTGAGCGTGATCGTCGTCAACCTGGGCGCCTGACTATCGGTGAGCACCACATTCGCGGCGGGCGCCGACAGCGTCACGTTCTGGACCCCGACCTGGTGCAGCGCGGCGAAGAGGCCGGATCGCGTGATGTCGTGACCGAGCCGGAAGTGCGCTGCGGCGTAGGCCTCCACGGCCGCCCGGGCGGCGGCCGCCACCAGGGCCTTGTCAGGGCCGGCGTAGTAAGTCAGCTGCGCGGCGACCGCATACTCGACCACCGTCGCCGCGACGACCGTAACCGTGTCACAGAGCGGCCGCACATCCTCGGCATTCAGCGCGCCCCGGACCTTGTCGAGCAGGGGCGTGCCCGGAACGCCATCCTGAGCCAGCACCACAACCCGCACGGTCCCGGGGCTCGGGCTGGACACCGACGCGTCGAGCACCTGCCCATCCGCCGCCAGCGCCCAGTAGAGATAGGCCCCCTTTGGCCCGGCAGTGCTCTGCGCCTCGATGGCGAGTTGAAGCCGGCCGCGATAGGCTACGTCCCCCTCGTAGACATCGACGGTCGGCGGGATCGCGTCGGGGTCCCCCGGGATCGCGATCAGGCGGCCGGCGCCGTAGAAGGCACCGATGTTGTCCAGATCGGTGCCGCTCGCCTTCGCGAGCAGCACCGCCTTCGCCGCATCGTTCACCCGCGCCCGATCCAGCATGCGAGAGTAGGCGACCACCTCGAGGAGCGCGACCAGCGGCTCGCTTTCCAGGTCGACCGCCGGATACCGCGCCAGCAGCGCAGCCTTCATCGCGGCGAGCATCGCCTCGAAATCGAGGGGCTCGACGACGTCCGGAGCCGGCAGCTCTGACAGGTCGATCCGCGTGAACCGGCTCATGCCGCCAACCCGAGGCTCACGGCGGCGTCCCGCACCTGTCCGTCGTACTCGCCGCGCAGGGCGAGGGTGATGGATCCGTCGGCCGCGGGTGTCGACATCTCGACGCCGGTCAGCCGGAACCGCGTCTCCCACCGCTCCACGGCGTAGGCCGTGGCGGCATAGAGCGCGAGCACCACCTCGGATGTCATCGGCCGTCCGATCAGGTCCATGAGCTCCGACCCGAACTCGCGCCGCATCACCCGCGAGCCGATCGGCGTCGTCAGGATGACGCCGAGGCTCTGCTCGACAGCCGCCCATCCATCGAGCGGCTGGCCGGTGCTCCGGTGCATCAGCCGGCCTTGGCCGCCGCCTTGCCAGCCGTCTTGCCAGCGGCCTTCGTGACGGCCTCATGCGGCTCGATTCGGCCCTCGCGCAGGAACGTCTTCGCCTGCGCCTCCGTCAGGCGGATCGTCTCGCCCAACGAGCGGTAGGTGCCGAGGATGAAGCCCTCGACCTGGACGGTGTACATCATCAGCCTCCTGCGAAAACGTCGGGCGATCCCGCCGCGACGGAGGAGCCGCACGCGACCGGATCGCCGATCCGGCCGAGCTGCAGCCCGTTGACGAAGACGGTAGACGAGCCTGCGGCGAGCGAGCTCCCCGTGCGTCTCCGGGATCGCGGGACAGGTGTGCGACGCCCATCCATCGCTCTGGCGGTGCGCCGCGATCCCGTTGACATAGACATCGGCGCTGCCGCCGGCGCTCGGCCGCGGCGGCCAGCAGCCATGACCGGTGCAGGTGTCTCCCAGCCGCGCGACTGCCGGCATCAGTTCAAATCGATCCGGGCGCCGACGACCCGGACGCCGGCAGCATCGATCTCGATCGAGCTGCCGTTGCTCGCCAGCCTCAGCTTCGTCGCTGTCGCCGTGATCCGGGTGCCCCCGACGTCAATCACCAGTTCGCCGGCCTTGTTGTGCGGCCGGGCGTGTGCCGCATTGAAGCTCGACAGCGCGATCACCGCGTCCGCCATGTCGCCGCTCTCGCTGCGCACCGTGACCGTCTGCCCGACGACCGGCTCGCCCTGAATGCGCAGAGCGCCGCTCGAAAGCGCCTCGACCGGCAGCCAGTCGCTCAAGAAACCATCGCCAAGGTCGACGCGGTAGCGGCCGGCCGTCTCGTTCGCCGCGACCACCCGTCCCTCACGGATGCGACCGCGGTTGCGGCGCTTGAGCTCGTCGACCTCCCGCGCGAGGTGCGCGATGATCCCGGCCAGGTCGTCAGGCGGGATCGCCATCGATCTCCGGCTCCGCGATCACGTAGGCCTCGCCGCCGGAGTGGAACGGGCCATAGCCCAGGGCGGTGCTCTCCCGCGGGGTGTGCCCGAACCGCTCCCGCACCTGCGCCATGCTCAGCGCTGCGGTCGCGGTGCCGAGCATGCCGGCAACGATCGGCACGAGGTCGGGCCGGTCGCTCTCGATCGCCGCGGCGAACTCCTGCCAGACGCCGCCGAGCGGAGCGCCCATGACCGGATCAGGCTTCAGCTCGAGCGTGATCGCGACCTGCCGCGCCGCAAAGCGCACCCCTTGTTCGGCGTTCACCGCCCTGCGCCGCTCGACCTTGGTCACGCCGCTCGACAGGCGCTTCCAGAGCGTCGGCCACCTTCCCCCGCCGGCAAGCGCCGAGGCGATCTGCCGGTCGATGATATCGAGCACCATCTCGAACGCAGCATCCGTCGCCGGGATCGTCATGTCGGCAATCGTGCTCTCGCCCGTGTCAGGGTCGGTCTCGACCATTGGCGTGGCGATCCCGAGTTCGAGCACGAGATCGACTGAGCCGTTCGCATGGAGGTCGCGCAGCGGCGTTTCCGTCGCGCGGCCATCGTCGGTGTAGACCAGCACGAAGGGCCGGTCCTCGCCGGTCCGCAGCGAGCCATCCGCCTCGATGTCGATCGCGCTCATGTCGCTGTCGCGGACGTTGTCGACGACCATCGTCCGGCCGCGAAGGGCCTCGACGGTGGCGACCCGGAGCGCCAGACGGGCGAGGCTCATGCTTCGCCCAGGTGGGCGACGATCCGGTCGTGCCGGCGATCGTCGATGCGCATCACCTCGAACAGCGGCTCGCCTGCGCGCTCCAGCGCCTTGACCTTGTCGCCCTTTCGCAACGCGGGCGCGGTGCCGTAAGCCACGCGCGAGAGATAGAGCGCCGCCTCACCGGCGGCGATCCGGGCGTCCCACGCCTTGCCGTTGGTCGGCGTTCTGACGTCCGCGGCGCCAACTCGAAGCACGCCCTTGACGGTCGCGGCGACCCGGGATGTGTCGGCGCGCCCCTGCGCGTTCAGGAAAAGCAGCCGGACATCCTCTGCCATCACCGCATCGACGGCGGCGATGGCAGAGTCCCGGAGCGCGTGGAAGGGCGCGGGCATGTGATCAGGTGTTCCGGGCGCCCATCAGGACGGACGGCCGGGTGCAGATCTGCAGCGCGTTCATCTGCAGCTCGCCGTTGATCCCCTTGTCATTCGGCATCGGCCACTGCTTGGCGTAGAGCCGCTCGCCGAGCGTGTTCACCGTCTCGATGTAGTCGGCCGGCGCATGGTAGGTCCGGAAGAGCCCCGGAACGCCAGTGGGGAAGAACCGAGCCTTGGTCGGAGCGATGCCGACGCCCTCGCCGTCGATTTCCCCGTAGTTCTCCCAGACGATGCCGCCGAATTCGAACATCGGGTTGGCCGAGCGGTTTGCGCCGATATAGCTCTCGCGAAGGATCTGCGCGTCGGACCAGCCCTTGTAGGTGTCCCGCACCTCCTTGTGCGCGAGAAGCTGGTCGAAGAACGTGTCGCCGACAAAGGCATGGATCGACGCGAACGGCACCGCGCCGAGCTTCGCTTTCATCTTGCGGATCACGGTGACCGACGCCTTGCGCAGCGCACCATCCACCGGCGAAGCCGCATCGAGGTCGAAGTCGACCTCGGTCTCCTCAGTCACGCCGAACGCGGTGAAGAGGTTGAGGGTGGAGGCGTCCGCGTAGGTCACGACGCCGGTCACGGCGCCGAGCCGGGCGTGCTCCTCGGTCAGATCCATGTCGGACGTGTTCAGCGCGATGGTCTCGCCCACCACCTGCTGCACCGTCTCGAGTTCGGATTCTGTGCCCTTCGCGCGCACCCCCTGCACCTGTTCAGCCATCACCGACCAGTCCCGCTGGAAGTGCGGCACGGTCAGGTTGATCATGCTCCGCCGCGGCACGTCGCGGGTCTCGCCCGGACCGCCGCGCGGGGTCGGCTTGACGAGCTGCAGGACGTCGCCGACACGCTCGATCGCGATCGAGGTCGTGGTGATTGCCGTCGAGCTGAACAGCCCCATCTCGCCGATACGGCCGGGCCGGTACTTCAGGGCGTTGACGAAGTCGGTCAGCGAAGTGACGCTGAAGGCATCGTTGTTGAAGATGTCGAGCATCGGTCTGGTTCCCTCTTAGCGGACGATGATGCCGACGGCCGCGAGCTGCGTGTGCTTCGCCGCCTTCTTCGTGTCGTCGTCGACCGACCCCGCGTAGGTAAGCGTTTTGCCGTTCCATTCGGCGTCGCGGGTGATCGCGGCCACCTGCACGTCGCCGCTGGTGGCGTCGACGGGGTAGAGCAGCACCGCGACTGCGGTCTGTGACCCGTCCGAGCCAGTCGCCGGCGACGGCGTGTACTTGCCGCCGGCGGTGAGCTTGCCGAGCACCGTGCCCGGGACGAGCTTGCCGGCGCCGGAAACGACGGTGATGTTGTCGCGCGAGCGGTGGAAATTGGCCTCGCTCAAAAGGCCCTCGCAGGCGTGACGCCCTTCGGTAATGGTCGCCATGGGTGTCTCCTTAGCGGCGAGCGTTGATCTTCGCGGCGGCGGCCTTCCAACCATCCGCCGCAGCGACAGGCGCGGCCTTCGGGGAGCCGCCGAGCCCGGTGCCAGCGAGGCGAGCGCGCTCGTAGTCCTCGGCCGGCTTGTCGTCCGCCGCCTTCGGCGCGGCGGCGAGCGTCGCCTTGATCTGCTCGGCGCTCATCTCCGTCGTGGCGTAGAGATGCTCGGCCAGAGCCTCACGGCCCTTCGCCTCCTCCAGAGCCATGACCGCAGCCCGGCGCTCACGGTCGGACTTGACGGCACCGGCAGCCGCTTCCGCGCGTGCCGTTTCGAGGGCAGCGGCCTGATCATCCGCCTTGGTCTTGTCGGTCATGGATTCCTCCTTGTGACCACGGGGGGCGGCGGATGCTGCCGCCGGCTTGGCGGCCGAGGCCGCGGTGCGGACCGCGGGAGCCCGCCATCCGTTCTCTTTCGCCAGCGCGACGAGGCGCTGTGGCGCATGGGCATAGGTTTGGTACGGGAAGGCGGCGACCGGCTCGGCCTCGCCCTCGATGGCATCGGCGAACCCGGCCTCGAGCGCCTCGGCGGCGTTGAACCAGGTCTCTGCCTGCATGATCCCCCGGCACTCAGCGACCGGCTTGCCCGACTTTCGCGCGTAGCTTCGGGCATAGGCGCCGGCGAGGCTGTTGAGTGCGCGCACCGTCGCCTCGTGGTCCGCGGCGGTGCCGAAGGTGAAACCGGAGGGGTCGTGGATCATCAGGACGGCGTCCGTCGCCATCGTGACGGCCTCCCCAGCCATCGCGATCAGTGAGGCGGCCGAGGCAGCGATGCCTTCGACGAAGATGTCCGTTCGCCCCGCGCGATCCGCCAGCGCCGCCCGGATCGCGGCGCCCTCTGTCGCGTAGCCGCCGCCGGAGTTGATGTGCACGACGATCGCCTCGTCATCCTCGAACTCGCCGAGCGCGGCCAGCACCTCCCCGTGGGTGAAGCCATCGAACCAGGTCACGCCGTCGAAGACGACGCTCGAACTCGCCGACGTAGCCGGTCAGCGTCAGCCGACCGGGCTGCACGATCACTGCCATGTTCGTCCTTTCAGTACGGGCTGAACCGGGCGCCCAGGGCGAACCGCCGGCGCCGCGTGTCGCCCTGCGCCTCGCGGCACCGCCGCTCGGCGTCGGCCAGAAGCTGGCGCAGCAGACCGACATCACCGGCCCGATAGGTAACGTCGTCCTCGCCGAAGCGGACGCGCGCGACGGACCCTCCCAAGGCGAGGTCGCGCAGCGCGTTGCGAAGCGCCTGTGCCTCTTCGCACGGGTCGGGAAGCTCAGGCATCCTCGCGCCTCCCGTCTGCCGCGGCGCCCAGCGGGCCGGCGCCGTCGCCACCCGTCTTCCGCCCGAAGGGATGCGGGATGCCGGCCGTGGTCAGGCGCTCGACCTCGCGGCCCATTTGGTCGATGCCCTCTTCCCAGTCGAGGCCGCGCTCAGCCCAGAATCTCCTGCAGCGTCCCCGCGCCGATCTCGAGCCGCACTTTGTCCGCCAGCGCGTCCTTGTAGGGGTCCGCGCTCGGCCGCGCCGGGCCCCGCCATTCGGAGTCGACCACCTGCTGCCGGTTTGCGGCGAAGGCCCGGTAGCCGCCCTTGAAAGGGATGCGCCCGGTCCCGACCATCTCGTCGAGCCACGGCTCGTAAATGCCCTGAGCGAACGGCGCAGCGATCCGCTCCCGGCGCCGGATGACCGTCGGCCAGACCGACGCCACCGCCATCCGCGTGCTGGAGTAGCTCGCCGACGAATGGTCCATCGTCAGGCTCTCGACCGTGATCCCCATGCACCGCGCCATCTCGCGCAGCAGGCCGAGCTGGAACGGCTGGTACTGCGGCCCCGGTGTTGCCGACGAGTGCAGCGTCAGCGTCTCGCCCGGGCCGAGGTGGTTGACCTGGCTCGCGCTGCCGCCGATCGAGAGCGCCTTAGATTTCAGCGCTTCGATCCGCTGCGCCCAGACGTCGAACAGGTCCGAGGCGAGGCCAGCAGCGCCCGAGAACTGCGGCTCGCTGTCCATCTCGACCAACTGCCGCAGCGACTCGAATGCCTGGTCGCTGGGCTCCGGGCTCTGGATCGTCGCCGCGAACGCCGTTTGCAACAGCGCCGTCGTCAGTGTGGCATCGGCCAGCTGGTCGCTCTGCGCGATCACCCGGAAGGCCGGCGCCAGCGGCGAGATGCCTCGCGGGCTGTTCGGGGTCGCGCCCCTGTCCATGACGTGCACCACCTGCGCCAGGTCGCCGCTCCGCGCCATGATGTCGACGTCGCGCTCGATCCCGCTTTCGCTCCGCCGGAAGCGGTAGGCGACCGGCCGGCCGAGCTCGTCATGCGAGATGCCCTGATCCCAGCCCTCGAAGGCGCTGGTGTGCCGAGTCAGCCGATGCGGCGACACCAGCCGGACCTTGGTCCCGGTCTGCACCCCGTGCCGCAGCCGCTCCCGCGCCGACATGAAGTCGATGATCGCGACGGCCTCGCCGGCGGCGAGGTAGTATCGCACCGCGCCGTCGAGCATCTCGGCGACCGTCGCCTTGCCCTCGAGGTCGCACTCCCGCGGGTTCCACGACCAGCGGCGCCACTCGCCCTCGACGAGCCGGCACCACGCTGCGCGCTCCTGCTCGCTGTACCCGAGGCGGGAGAGGTCCGGCCGGCAGTTCAGCTTCAGCTCCGGCCCGATCATGTCGGCGATGATCTGGTCGGCCGCCCCGGCGATCCAGCCGGAGTTGTGCATGAAGTCCATCGCCAGCGCGAAGGCCCGGTCGGCGCTCTCGTGCACGTCCCGCTTGATGTCCCGCATGACCGCCCGGCGCATCGACAGGATGCCGGTGCGATCGTGGCCCATGTAGCGCGCCGTGGTCCGCACCGGGCGGCCGTGCTGGTCGAGAAGCGTGGTCAAGAGTAGGCCCCCCAACGTGCGCGGCGCCGCTCCGGCTGGGTCGGCGCAACCGGCGTCGCCGGCGCGTCCGGCGCGACGGCCACGATCGGCGCGTCGAACAGGTCGCCCTGCGGCTCCTCGGGCGCGCCGCCGCGCTCGACCTCGAGCGCGTCCCACTGCCCCTCGGTGAAGCTCGCCCAGCCGGTCCGTCGCGCGGCCGCCTCGGCGTAGATCATCGTGTCGAGGCCTTCGTTGCGCCGCGTCGGCTCGACGAGCTGCCACTGGCTGGTAACGACGCCGGTCGGTTGACGCTTCAGGACCCGGACCTCGGCGGTCACCTGGCGATAGTACTCGTCGCCAAGCCCGGTAGCGAAGGCGACGAAGCCGCGCTCGTGCGGGTCCTCGCGCTCCAGCCGGCCGTAGAAGTCCGCCTTCAGCTGGCTGACGTTGACCAGGAACCCCCGCTTCGCCCGACGCGGCCTCGGCCGGCCGTCGCGGCGACGCTCCTGCATGGGCAGGAGCGCCGGGCCGTTCTGGCCGGAGGCGCCCTTGACGACGATCACGCGGTGGCGCGGATACCGCTCGGCCCACGTCCAGACATCGTCGCTCCAGGAGCCCGAGTCGATCGCGAGGCAGTCGAGGCCGAAGGACCGGCCGGCGATCGTGCGCCAGGTCGCCTTCAGGATCGCGTCGAGCGCGTCGCGGCCTTCCTGCGTTCCGACGTGGTGCGGGATGACGGTATAGTCGATCGCCCAGCTCCGCCGGTTCCGGCCCCAGGCGACGACCTGCACCTCGGTGCGATCCTCCTGGCAGTCAACGCCGGCGGTCAGCAGGAACCCGCCCGCCGGCAGCCGCGCCAGGGGCAGGTAGGTGTCCTCCTCGGCGAGCTCGACGCGGTCGCGCAGCGCGGTCCAGTTGTGTCCGCCGGTCGCCTGTTCGTAGGCGAGGCCGAGCACGTCGTTGAAGAAGGTCTGCTCGGTCTCCGCCTCGACGCTGTCGGCCAGCGCAGCCTCGGTGCTCCCCGACACGCGAACCGTCGACCACCCCATCATCCGGGCATAGTCGACGGCGATCGAGGCCCAGTCGCGCTGCGGCGCATAGGCCCGCCAGAGGAAGAAGCCCGGGTGATCGCCTGCGGGGTTCGTCGGCTGCCAGCGGCCCGCGCGGACCATCGCTTCCTTGTGCTCGTGGCCGATGGCGCTGCCGCAGGCCTCGCAGGTGAAGTGCGCCGCATGCAGCCGCTCGGGGTCGATCGAGGGCTTGAAGTTCTCCCACGTCAACGGCGCCTCGTGACCACAGTGCGGGCACGGCACCAGGTAGAACCGCCGGTCGCTCCGGTCGAAGGCCCGAGTGATCCGGCAGGTGCCCTTGATGAGCGTCGTGGAGACCCGCAGGATCTTCGCATCCTCGAAACCCGACGCGCGGCTCTCCGCGAGCGCCTCTGGGTCGCCCTTGTCGGTCATTTCGAACTTGGCCAGATCGTCCATGACGACCAGCCGGCGGGTGGTGCCGGTCAGGTCCGACGGCGATCCGGCCGAGGCAACCTTCAGCGACCCGTTTCGGGTCAGGGTCTCCTGGTTGAACTTCGCGTCCTTGTTCTCGCCGCGGCCGTCGCCAAAGGTTTCGATCAGCGCGCGCGCCTGCCGGCGCATCGGCATCCACTTGTTGTCGACCCACTCCATTGCCGCCGACTGGGTCGGATGCACGACAAGCGCGTCGAGCGGAGCGTACTCGAACCACGCGCCCAGCGTGGGGTTGATGACCGAGACCGTCTTGCCCCACTGCGCGGAGCCCTTGACCGTAACCTCGCGTGCCGGATGCTCGGGAGACAGGACCTCGTGGATCTCTCGAAGGAAAGGGAACCGCTCGATGTTGAACGGGCCCGGCATCGGCGAGCGGTCGTCGAAGACGACATTCTCGGTACACCAGCGTGTGACGTCCGGCCGCGGTGGCGGCGCCATCGCCGACGCGATCGCCCGCGCCACGACGGCCTCGGCCGACGCGAGAAACCCCATCAGATGTCGCCCGCGGACTCGGCGTCGGTCAGCGTGGCGGCGCCAGCGCGCTCCTCAGCAGCGTCGACGCGCGACCCGCGGTGCGACCGCCACTGCTCGAGCATCTGCTGCCTGACATCCTTGAAATCGAGCTGGTGCCGATCGGCAATCGCCCGGGCCGCATCGCGGATGAACGTGGCGACCTCTGCCACCTCCTGCCCGATCTGCCGGCGCACCTGGCGCGCAACCTCCTCGGCAAGGACGAAGGTACCCTCCGCCTCGGCGTTCAAGCGTCGGAGCCGCCGCGCCTCCTCCTGTGCCTTCTCGGTCCGCGCCTTCTCGTACTCGGCAACCTGTGTGGTCGGGATGGCGGCGGCCGGCGACGGCGTCTGGGCCGGGACGACGCTGGCCTGCAGGATGCTCGCCGCGGCAGCTTGGGTCCGCGCGCCGTTGCCGAGCTGCTGGCCCATGTCGATCCGCTTGCCGAGCGCCCGGGCGACCGCCACCGGATCGTATCGCCGGTCGCGACCGTCGCCTCGATAGCATCCGGCGAGCTTGCCCTCGGAAACCAGCTGGCTGACCCGCCCCTTGGTGATCCCCAGCATTCCCGCGAGTTCGACGCCGCTCAACTCACGCACGCGGCCCTCCCGCTCAACGCTATACGCTGGCTCCGTTTAGGCTAAGTGCCTCGTTTAGAAGTGAATAAACCCCGGGGGCGGCGGGCCCGCGTGATTTGGCTTCCAGAAGGCCACGGTCCCTGAACCGGGGGGGTCACGCGGTGACGATGCCGTCCGTCAGCACCCGCACCTCGTGGGCGATGCGCTTCGGCAGCGTGGCCGCGGTGCGCTCGAAGGTGTCGGCGGTGACGCCCTTGACCATCTCGACCGGCACGGCCGGGCCGAACATGCGCTCGATCGGCAGCGAGGCGAGGGTGCTGCGGTGGAATGCATCGCCACGGGCATTGACCAGCTGGCCGCTGCGCGGGTGGCCGGCGAACATGAACACGCCCGGAAACCGCTGCCATCGGCCCCACGGCCGGGCGCGGACACCATAGGCGAACTGGCGCGCGCCGAAGAGGCGAAGCGGAAGATGGTTGCCGCGTGACGTGATCGCGTAGGCGAGGCTGCTGGCATTGGCCCGGCTGACGGCAAAGCTGCCGTGGGTCTTGATCCCGCCCAGCGTCAGGCCGACCTGCTTGGCGAGGGCCTTCTGGACCCGGGTCCGGGCCGTGTCACCGACGCGGTTGATGCCGCGACGGTAGGCCGTGGTCGCGGCCCGCTCACTCCCGAGCTTCTCGACGGCCTCGGCGAAGCGCACGTGCTCATCGTTCTGGAAGTGGAGCTTCACGGTCATCGCGGGCCCCTCCGGAATGAGAAACGCCCGCTCGGGGTGTCCGGCGGGCGCGATCTCTCAGTATGGCAAGCTGTCTCACGAAGCGTTCTAAACTGTCAATAGGGTTCCTGAGCCTTCGACATACGAGATAGAGCGTCTAGGAGCGCGTCGGTCAGGGGCTTCACGTAGGACATGCCCGCCCACCCATGAGCTCGCAGCACGCCCTTGATCTCGGACCCTTGGAGAACGACGCCGTCGACGAGTGCCCGCAGCGAAATATCCCGACGCTCGCCCCGGGCGTTGCCGCGCACCAGCGCCGTGCCGCCGAGGACGCCGCTGCAATCGCGTAGCTCGCTGGCGATGGCGGTGCGGTGTACCGCGCCGCCATCGGATATCCGGCCCGACCCGCCGCCGGCGAGCCATTCGCCGCCACCCACAGCCGCCACCGCCTCGACCAGGTGGCGATAGCGCATGGCCGCGACCAACCGGTGATCGCCGACCTCGAGCACTGCGAGCGCTCGGGGCAGCCGCTCGCGCGCCGTCCGGTAGCCAAGGGGTGTCAGCCGCTCCTTTCGGTGATCGCCGCGGGCCCCTACGATCTCGACGAGCTCGGCCGGGCGGCGCGCCGGACCGATCGGCGACCGGGCGCCCGGGCATATCCCGTACCCCTGAGCGCGCGCCGCCGTCGAAAGGGCGGCCTTCACCGCCACGTCCTGCACTGCCAGCCGCGCCAGCGCCATCCCGTCAAACCCTGACGCTACATCTGGTAGGCAATCCTTCCTTTCAGACGACATGCTGAAGCCCTTCTGCTGGACGATGGTTCGAGTGGTTCGAGATGGTTTGAGAATGGTTCGAGATTTTCAGCCTCGCCGTCAAAGGCGAGCCTTCAACCTGTTGTTCTTTCGCTTCTTTTTTAGAAGGAATGGCTTGAGTGGTTCGAGTGGTTCGAAAATCTCGCCTAACATAGAGAGAAAAGGGTAATCTCCCTTGGTATCCCGACCCTCGCGCGCGGGGATCAGCCCGAGATTTCGAACCACTCGAACCACTCGAACCAAAGCCACTGGTCCTGTTACCGTTTTGGCCCCGGACCCCGTTCGTCTCGAACCATCGCCTCGGCTTTTCGAACCACTCAAACCATCCGCGAAGGCACAAGGGTGACCGAGGGATCACGCGACAGCGAGAGCCGCCGGCCATGGGCATGCGGTCAGCGTCGGCGGTACAGGTGCGCGCGCCCCCTCGCCAAAGGGGGACGAAGAGCCTCCGCAAGAGCGCCGGGCCCGTCACGACCTGAGTTCCGGATTGCGACGGTGGTGGGCGTAGGTGAGGAAGTCTGGGCGGTCCTCAGGCGGCCGCTCGCGCCATTCGAGGAAGAGCATTTCGATGTGTGATCGCCGGCTCTCGTCGATCTCGCGGAGGCGCGCCAGCAGCACGGCAGCTGCCTCGCCAAAGGCATAGGCCTCGACGAGCTGCAGCACGACGTGCTGGACCTCCCGGTCGCGAGGCGAGGCCTCCGGGAGGGCGATGGCGCCGCGATGATCGCGATGGCCGCTCGTCACGCTTCCCTCCCGACGATGCGCTCGGCCAGCTGCTTCATCCGCGTCTCGTTGACGGGCGTCGCCTCGGCGTGCCCGGCGTAGGGGTTGAGGATGCCGTGCGACTGGCTTGACTTCAGCCCGAGCGTCGGCAGGATCACCGGGTCCGAGCCGCCATCGACGTGCAGGAAGTGCCCGGTGACCTCGCGGGTCTGCCCGTCACGCCAGGCGCGGCCGATGAACTGCCGGTGCACCTGCGGCGACCAGTCGAACTCGCCGATCACCACGTGGGCGACGCGCTTCTGCAGGCCGTCGAGGCCCGCGCCGGATCGCAGCGACATGACGATGAGGTCGGACCGGCCCTCGATCACGTCGCGCTTCGCGCGGAGCTTCTGCGCCTGGCTCTCGGTGCCGGTGTACCAGACCGGGTTCAGGTCGCCGAGGACGCGCTGCCAGATCGCATAGACGTCGCGGTGCCAGCCGCCGAGCAGCACCGGTTCGCCTGCCTCGACCAGCGTGCGCACGTAGGCGGCGACGGAGCGGGCCTTGGCGACCCCGGTCTCCCGGCGCACCAGCATGTCGAGCTCGCGCGCAGCGGTGCCGCGCTGGTAGAAGTCGCCGCGCAGCACCTTTTGCGCCAGGCGCAGCTGCAGCTCGCGATCGGTCGCCGCGTCGTCCTCGCACCACTCGACCTCGAACGGGTGCTTGTAGAGCGGCGGAATGTCGTAGCCGACCTCCTCATCGTCGATCGTCCGCCGCAGGGTCACGCCCTCGGACTGCAGGTAGGCGCCGAGGGCCTCGGGGTCCGTGACGATCCAGTGCGAGCCGAACGGCGTGCACCAGTTCACCTGGAACTCGAACCAGGTGCCGAGCGCGCCCGGGGCGATGAACTCGACGACGTTCCAGAATCTCTGAGCCGTAGTTGTAGATCGGCGTGGCGGTCAGGCCGAGGCGATAGCTGGCCGCAGCTGCAAAGGCGGCGCAACCGCGGCCCTTGTCCGTGGATCGGCCGTGCCGAAGCTCCTGCACCTCGTCGAAGATCACCGTCCGGCAGCCGAGCGTCTCGGCATAGTCCGCCCAGGCGGCGACATTGGAGTAGCGGAACACGTAGACGTCGGCCGGCGGCAGAGTGCGGGGGCTTCGGTCCGTCACCTCCTCTGCGCGCAGGTCGGTGAAGCGCCGGATGTAGTCAGCAATCCACTGCCCGGAGAGGTGCGGCTGCACGATGATGGCCGCGGGCAGGCCCCAGCCGTCGGAGACCGCGGCGAGGGCGCTGACCGTCTTGCCAAGCCCGACCTCGTCGAGCAGCAGCAGCCGTCCGGTCTGGCGCAGCATCTCGGCAGCGCGCAGCTGGTGGCGGCGAGCTTTCTCGCCGGGCCGGAAGCCGGTGAGAAGCATCGGACGGTAGTCGGGCGCCTGCAGCGCTTCGAGGCGACCTTGGCCGGCCCGGTAGGCGGCGAGGCCTGCCGCCAACCGGCCAGCAGCGCGGTCCGTGACCGTGAGCGGGTAGCGCGACATGAACCAGTCGAGATCGGCGGCCCGATCCTCGCGGTCCTGCAGGATGTAGGGCGGCAGGTCGCCGAACCGGATGCCCTTGAAGACGTCCTTGAACCGCATCGAGACGTGCGGCTTCAGGTCCGCCACGATCCAATGGCCGTCGGCATAGTCGACGCGGCCGAGCTCCATCAGAGCCACCCGAGCGTCAAAGACGCAAAGAAGAGTCGCTTGCCGCCGGCCTCGTCGATCGCCCGGGGCCAGCCGCCGCCGCTGGCGAGCACGAGCGCCTCGATCTGGTCCGACTCGGCATAGCGCTCGAGCTGGCGGAGGATCTTGCGCCGCCCGCCGCCGCGGATCTTTACCTCGATCCCGACCGGCCCTGCGAGAAGGTCGATCCGGTCGCGTGGGGTCAGCTGTACTTCGGCCGCGACCTCGATCCCGTCGCGCTCAAGCGCCTCGCGAATGCCCCGCTGCGCTGCGAACTCGGTGGTGACGTCGATCGCCGATCGCTCGATGATGCCGGCCACCCGGCGGGCAATGAAGACAGGGTGCATCAGAGAGAGAGCTCCTCGGCGTGGAACTCAGCGCGGATCAGCTGCAGGTCCGGGCCCAGATAGCTCACCGAGACCATGCTGACCTGATTGGCGGCGGAGTTGTAGCGCGTCGCCCGGGTGACGGTCATCGGCACGTCCGGGCGCGACTTCAGGTAGACGGTGTCACCGGCCGCAGCTCGATCGCGGCGAATGTGCTCGAGGTAGCAGGCGACCTTGAAGAGATGGGGCATCAGCGGATCCTCCAGTACGGTGTGGAATGCGTCATACGAACTCCTCGTCGTCTCCGCGCCGGTCGCCGCCGGCGTGCCCGCGGCGGACCTCGTCAAGCCGCGCGCGCATCTCGCTCCTGAGCGCGATACCGGCGTACCCGCTCGTGGCCGCCGTCTTCCGCTTGCTGTAGGTCGCGAGCGTCTTCGGATCGGTGTGGACGCCAGCCTTCTCGCTGAAGCGGAGGCTGACTGTCCGGGCCCCCCACGGTGCGCCGCCCTGATCCTTCTGCCAGACCTGAAAGGCCTCGGTCAGGTCGCGGCCGACCTCGAAGTCGCCGGCGTCGCCGGTGACGGTGCAGCAGTCGAGCAGGAAGGTCCGGACCGGATCGCTGTCGTCCCGGAACTCGGCCGTCGCGTCGAGCACCTCGGCCGGCTCCTGCAGCCCGCCGGCCAGGAACTGCCGCGCGCCCTCGAGGAGCCAGTTGAGCACGCCCGTCCGCTCGTCCCAGAGCTTCTTGGGCAGGAGCGGGTCGACCTCGTCGCGTGGGATCTGCACCGCGAACGGCACGAGGAGGATGCGGCGCCAGATGCCGTCGTCGGTGCCGCGCACGTTCGGCTTGTGGTTGCCCGAGATCGTCAGCTTGAAGATCGGATCGATCTCGACGAACTCCTCGCGCATCTTGCGGATCAGGAGCGGCTCGCTGCCGGTGAAGCTCTTCACCGTCGCCTCCTTGAAGCGGATACCCTCCTCGGGCTCGGAGGCGCGGACCATGCGCGCGCCGATCACCCGCACCAGGTCGGGCGTGGCGTCCGATCCCTTCCGCTGCTCAGTGCCTGTCAGGCTCTCGATCGGCACGCTGGTCGCGTAGTCGCCGATGATCCGCGCGACGATGTCGACCAGCGTCGATTTGCCGTTGCGGCCCGCGCCGTGGAAAAAGACGAGCTTCTGCTCGTTGGTGAGCCCGGTCAGGCTGTAGCCGAACCAGCGCTGCAAGAACGCCCGCATCGTCATCTCGGGCTGGATGCGGGCCAGGAATGCGTCGAAGTCGGGGCACTTCGCCGCCGGATCGAACTCGACCGGCATCAGCTTGGTGATCATGTCCTCGCGGCGGTGCGGCCGCAGGTCGACCCGCCACGCCTGACCCTCCGTCCACTGCTCGGCCTCCCGGTCGCGGCCGAAGGCGAGCGTTCCCGTCTCGCAGTTCGCGACCATCGAATCGGTGTTGAGCGCGTCGACGCGGCGCTCGACGTAGGGCTCTGCCTCCAGGAGCATGTTCGTGATCTTCGAGGTGTTGCCGGCGCTCTTGGCGAAGCGGGCATGCTCGGCCCTGAGCTTTGCGTCCCGCGCCTTCACCTTGGCGGCAGATTCGAGCAGGTCGCGCAGGCGCGTCCTCTCTCCCGTCTGGGCCTCGTCGAGCTCCGGCAGGAGCAGGAGCCGCTGATACTCGGCCTCGCCCTCGCGGGCCGCCTTCAGGATCGCGGCATCGCGATCCGAAAACCGCCGCCGCGTCGCCTCCTCGGCAATGAGGGACGGGATCTTGTGTGCAACGCGGCGCACGCCCATCCCGTCGAAATCCTGCGCCCAGACCTTGCCGTTCCAGACGAACCAGCCGAGTCGGGGCACGAACATCAGGTCGTCGCCGAAGTGCAGCACCAGCCGCTGGCCATTGCCGTAGTCGTTCAGGGGCAGGCGTGCCGAACGGTCGATCAGCGACCCGTCATCTTCGTCGGAGGGTCGGGGAGGTTCCGGCGGGGGCGGATCGGCCGAGGCCCCGTCCCCCTCGGCGCTGCGAAGCTCGCGGTCCCAATCCATCACCAGCGCCCCGTCATGCCAGCACCAACCGCTGCGCGGCGGCGAGGAACCTGACCCTTTCCTCCCGCGAGAGGCTGCGGAAGCACGCGAGCAGGTACTGTTTGCGCTCGGCCTCGGACGCCCACTCGACCCACCAGCGAGCCTCGGCGGCCACCGTCGTGAACGGCACGCCCGGCATGCCGGCCCGCAGGTCGAGGCAGGTATCCTCGAGAAACTGCCCCACGCCCTCGTCTTCAGCCGCAGCTTGCACGGCAAGGTCGAGGAGCCCGGCCCGCTCCTCCGCTGACAGATAGACCTGGAGGGCGAGCGGCACCGACCCGCCGCCTTCGATCGCGGCAAGGATTGCCCCGAGCGCGATACAGTGGCGGCGGCGTACAGGCACGGCTCCAGCCAGGTTCTCGCCGGAGCCGAACACCGGGAACCAGAACGGAACGTCGAGCCAGTTCATCACGGCCTCGCCGGGCATACCTACTCCGCCGCCATGCTCGGAGCCGCCCCGTCCGCAACGCCGGCCTCGAGCAGGTCGAACAGCGTCGGCACCGACCGCGCCTCGGTCGCCGCCGCCGCATAATGACAGGCGTCGAGGAAGTAGGCTGGATCGAGTTCGCAGCCGATCGCCTGCCGGCCCAGCTTGATCGCGCAATAGGGCACGGTGCCGATACCCCCGAACGGGTCGTAGACCGTCTCGCCGGGCTCGCTGAGCTGGATGATCGCCCGGTCGACGATGTCGAGCTGGAGCGGGCAGCAGTGCATCTGCCGACCGTGCGCGGACTGGTTCATGTTGAGCGTCCGCATCCGCGCCACGTCGGACCAGATGTCGGGGTGCGCCGAATGCGGCGGCACCAGCATGAAGGTCGGCGGCAGCTTGCCCTGCGTCTCCAGGCGCTCGGCGATGGCCACGTGGTGCTCGAAGTCGTAGACGGCCTTGAGGTTGTGCGCCTTCCAGACCTTGTAGATCGCACTGGCATCGAGCCCGTCGAGATCGCTGGCGAGCAGGCGGTCGCCGCTCGAGCGCATCAGGCCGTGGGCGTCGAGTTGCCAGCGGCCGCGGCTGTAGCCGTCCTCGTTCACCCACGCCTTCGCGCGGCTGTCCCATTCCTTCTTCGCCTTCACCACCGGCTTGTCGGCGTAGCCGTTCGAGAGGTCGGAGGGCGGCTTGCGGAAGATCAGGAGGTACTCCGGCACGCCGCAGCCCATGCGGCTCCCGTCCTTGCACTGCTCTGTCCACCCGAGCCGGTAGGTCTGGTTGTTCTCGCGCACGACGTCGGTGGCAATCGTCTTCATGCCGAGATACGCGAAGCCGGCCTCGCAAAAGGCCCGGATCGCGTCGCAGTGGAAGGTCGAGAGCGTCTGGAAGCCAAAGCCGTTGAGCCCACCCGGAACGATCCGGTCCTTGACGTGGATGGCCGCCGCCCGGCCGGGCGCAAGCACGCGAAGCAGCTCAGGGATCAGGAACCCCATCTGCCTCCAGAAGTGCGTGTCGTCGTCGGTGTGCCCGAAGTCGTGGAAACTGTTGGTGTATTCGTACTGCGTACCGAATGGGATGCTGGAGACGATCAGGTCGACGCTGCCCTCTGCCATCGCCGCCGTCTCGACCACGCAGTCGTTGTGCACGATCCGATAGCCCTCGCCGCGGGCCTCGACTCTCTCGACACCCATCGCCCGGGCAACCGCCTGCTGCATCGCGGCGTCCGTCAGCCCGTACTCCCGGATCAGCTCCACCATCTGGTCCACCATTTCTTCATGCTGCCGCCACTTGTGCTCGAGGTTCCGGCGGACCTCCCGCTCGGCCTCGGTGTAGATGAGGTCGATCCGCACCGGCCGGGTCTGGCCGAACCGCCGCAGCCGGTGCACCGCCTGGATGAAATCGGCGAACTTGTACCCGAGCCCGAGGAACACGGCCCAGGCGCAGTGCCACTGCAGGTTCGCGCCCGAGCCGAGCATCACGGGCTTCGCGGCGAGTTCGGGTACCCGCCCGTCGGCGAAATCGCCGATCGTCGCCTCGCGATCCTCGAGGTCCTGCGCGCCGTAGACCGTGGCGACGCCGGGGATGGCCGCCTCGATGGCCCGCCGCTCGTCCTCGAGGTCGTGCCAGATCAGCCGGTGCGCGGCGGGATCCTCGGCGCGCAGCTCGAGGAGCTTCGCCACCCGCGCCGTCAGGCTGTCGCGCTTCTCGCGCGCGGCCTCCGCCAGGCCGAGGGCGGCGTCGCGGAACATCCGCATCTGCCCGCTCTTCTCCAGGCCGGCGCCGCCGAGATGGTCGACCGGCAACTCGTGCCAGCGGATGTCGAGCGGCGGCAGGTCGTAGCCGTCGTCGCAGTTGCAGACGTCATCCGAGAATGCGCTCGGCTGGCCAGCCGAGCTTGTACCGGGAGTGAAGCCTCCAGTAGCTAACCCCGAGTTCCCTTGCCCAAGCGGAGAGGGTTTGTTCGCGGCCCCTGTAGGTGAGCTTGACGCTGCTTCGGCGATTTTGGCACTGGTCGACGTGAGGCGCCCAGCGGCAGTTTCCGGGCTCGTATCCCCTGTCGTTGTCGTTCCGCTCAAGCGTGTGGCCGTCTGGTCGAGGGCCCATGTCGGCGAGGGATGCAGGGAAGCTGTTCTGCCATCGATCGCAGACTCTGATGCCGCGCCCTCCATAGTCGGGCCAGTCCTTGTTTCGGGGGTTGCCGCAGCGCTGGCGCATGGCGCGCCAAGATTGATGCTCTGACGTCCTGCTCCCGCCGTGCCACTCGCGGGAGCATCCGCAGCTGGCATGCCGACCGGACCGCAACCGATCGGCCGTGGTGATCCGCTCTCCGCCGCAGTCGCACCGACAGAACCAACCGCCGGGGGCCCGTCGTTCGACGGTGAGCCGTCCGTACCTCTGGCCGACGATTTCTTCCCGTTTCTGTGGCATGGGTGCTCGCAAATGTCTGAAGGCTTCGTGATGAACAGGGCCCAACTGGCGACCCACAACCAAAATTCTTGGGCCTTGTGTGGCAGCAGCGTGAGGTTGTCGGCCTTCTCGCTGTTGCGCTTGAAGAACCGCGTCTTCGCCGCGCCGATGTCGAGCACGCCGAGGAAGCCGGAATAGCTCAGGAGCTCCAGATGCTCGTTCGGGCTGGGCGTCGCGGTCGCGACGAACCGGTACTTGATCCCGTCGCTGACGACGGTCTGCGACCGGTCACGCCGATCGTCGCCGGCCAATACCGCCATGAACTCGCGGAACGTCTTGGTCCCGCCGAAGCCGCGAAGGATCGCCGCCTCGTCGAGGGACACGGCGACGAAGCCCGAGCAGTCGATCTTGCCCTCGCGGACGCTCTCGTAGTTCGTCAGGTAGATGCCCGGTCCGTCAACCTCGGCCGTGGTGCGCACGAAGCGCAGGTCGACCGCGAACGGGCCGTGGAACCGCCGTCGCGCCTCCTCCAGAAACTCGCGGCGAACGCCGAGCGGAGCGATGATGAGGCAGGGCCGGCGCTCGCGGGCGAGGATCAGGCGCATCGCCTCGATCTGCGTCGCGGTCTTGTGCAGCCCGAAGTTGGCGAACCAGGCGCGCCGGCCGCCCGCGAGCCCCCAGCGGACCATTGCCCGCGTGTGCGGCTTGAGGGCAGGGTTGAGGTCGCCGGGGTCGACCTCGAAGCCGGCGAACCGCGGGGCCACGGCCGCCTTCGCCTCAAGGAAGGCGCGGTAGTCTGCCGGCGCGGTCATGCCATCTCACCACAACCGCGGCCCTGCCCGCCAGTGTTGTCCGGGTCGACGAAGTCGGACCAGACCACCCAGCCCTTCGGGCAGTGAAACCCCCAGTCCCGCACCTTGGGGCCGGTGATAAACAGCGTCTCCGCAGGCTCGCCGTCGATCAGCTCCAGCCTGTGGGCGAACTCCGGGCCGCGGTAGACGCAATCCCCCGACCTGATGGTGCGTGAGCCCTCATGCGTGACCTCGCGCAACCGCCCTTCGACCATGATCGAGAAGCTGGGCCAGGGATGATCGTGGAGCGCCCGATCGTCGTCGTCGCGGAGAATGCGATGGTAGTAGACATTGAACGTCTCGTTCCGCGGCAAGAGATACCAGCGCAGCATGTAGGGCCGGCCAGGCTCTCCTATGACGAAGTCGGGCGCCCGCACCGGCCGAAGCAGGGCGAGAGGAATTGGCGACGGCAAGGCAGCATCGTTCAGCGCCCGCGCCTCGGGCGACATCTCATCCGGCATGGGTTCTATCCTCCCGATTGACGGTTCAGTCGGCCGACAGCTGCCGGCCGAGGTCGGCGCATCGGTCCCGAAGCGCCGATGACACTTCGAGGCCCGCCTCGAGCTTGAGCCGCGCCCAGTGCGCGGACCCTCGCTCTGGCCAGGCCGCCTGGAATGCCGACGCGAAGGTTGCGAGCTTGGCCAGTTGCGGGTCTGACAGGGTGGCCTTCGGCGCGGCCACCAGGGCGAAGCCGAGCACGCGCTCCTGATCGTCGCGATGCCCGATCGGATCGGTGCAGAGCGCGGCCAGCGCGTTGACAAGAAGGGCGTCCCACTTCGTCATCGCTGCCTCCCTTTCACGTGCTTCGCGCGATCGACGACATGGCTGACCTCCGACGCCGGCAGGTGCAGGTTCTGGACCCGCCGCACCCAGTCCTCGACGACCGCGGCCGCGACGCAGCCGGCGTCGATCTTCCGGTCGGCCGCGAAGGCCTCGAGACGCCGGAGCGAGCTCTTCGAGATCAGTGCGAGCGGATTCAGCGCGAGCGGATTGTCCGTCATGCCGCCTCCGACCGGCTGCACCGCCGCCGCGCGACGTCGACGGAAATGCGGGGGTGGCGGCCGCGCCACCCCCAGTTGCCCGCCGCAGGAGGAATCGCGGCGGGATCGGCAAGAGAAGGCGCGGGGGCCGGAGCCTCCCGCAAGGTGCCGCGCCCGGAGGACTTGGCCCCACAGGCAGTGGGCGCGGTGGCAGTGTCGTTCCGCCCGGGCGGCGAGGCGCCGGGCGCGGCGGTGCCTGAAAGGGGATCGGGGAGCGCAATGTGGGGTGTCGCGCTCCCCTGGCTGGCGGCGGGGACCGTCGCCGACAGCAGTTCCGGCCCATGGGGGGGGATGTGGACCGGAATGGGCATGCCGAGGCCGCAGGTCAGGTGACGGCCCCCAACATTTTTATACACAACATTATTTACAGCAAGATTTAGCGTGTGTATAACAATCCCATGAAGACGGAATGGGATCAGGCAAAGCGAGACAAGACGCTCCGGGAGCGCGGGCTGGACTTCGCGCACGTCGGGGAAGCCGACTGGGACGCTGCCCTGACCGAGCAGGACACCCGCGGCGCCTACGGCGAAGACCGGTTCGTCAGCCTCGTGCCGATCCACGGCCGTCTCTGCGTGGTGGCGTGGTGCGTGCGCGGCGACGCCCTGCGCGTCATCAGCCTCCGCAAGGCCAACTCCCGGGAAAGGAAGCGATATGACGAAGCGTGAGCCGCTGATCGACGAGCGCGGCGAGGTCCGCGAGCTCGACGACGCCTTCTTCGCGAAGGCGAAGCGCGGGCGCCCCGCGATGCTGCCCGGTGAGCGCAAGGTCCGCATGAACCTGATGATCGACGCGGATGTCGCCCAGGCGCTGCAGGCGGTCGAGAACAAGAGCGCCTTCGTGACCGATGCCGTCCGCAAGGCGCTGGCAAGGTAAGGACGGCGAGCAGCGGCGCCGGGCAGGTTCCCGGCGCCGCGCGCCCGCGGCCCGAGCGCGGCCGATCGCCGCAGCATCCGCCGCGCCTCCGCGTCCGACAGCTTCCGGCTGGCCACGCCCCCGTTCCTGCAGGCAAATCCGGGCGCATCGACCAGCCCGTAGAGCTGGCATGGACCCGGCCGGACCGCATGCACCGAGCAGAGGCCGTCCTCGGTCAGCAGCGGGCAGCGCAGCGTTTCGAACTGCCGACGAAGCACCCACGTGTCCTTGTCCCAGCGCATCCAGACCTGACCCGGCGCAACCGCATCGACCCGCGCCCGCTCGGCATCCGAGAACGGGACGAGGCTCGCCTTGCAGCAGGCGCCGCACCCGGGGACGCAGGTGAAGTCGGCAGGCCGCGTCATGCGCCGATCCTCCGAAACTCGGGCGCGTGCTGGGGACTGGCGGCAATACGCTGCAGCATCGTCACGGCCGGCGGCTTGCGGTACCGATAGAACAGGATCGGCGAGTGCGCGGGGTCATCGCAAACCGGGCGGCGCTCGATCCGGGGCCACCACCACCGGCCGACGCGCACCCGCGTCCAGTGCCAGAACCAGTTCGGAGCGTCCGACGCGATCGGTGCCCAGGCCTCGGGGCGGATCAGATCGTCGTCGGGGTACGCGAGCTGGATGTGCACTGGAAAGGGCAGGTCGCGCGGCCCGCTCCCGTCGTGCTCGATCCACGGGCTCCAGCCGGTCATGCTCATGCTGCGGAGCCCTGCGAGCAACGGAAAAAGTCCGCAGGCTGAAGGGGAAGGCCACGCTCTTGTGCCGCGCGCAGGAGAGGCGCTTGGCAGTCAGCAGGGATGAGACCACCGGTCCCGCCGCGCTCCTTAGGGTACGTCCACCGACGAACGCGAATTTCGCTCCGGTCGGTCATTTCGGCAACCGCCGAGTACCCGCCGCAGATCCTGATGATGGTGAGTGCCGGTTCCATGCGCGGTATAATTGCGATTATCGCAGCATTAAGCAAGACGGTAGATTGCGATTTCCATGGCTATCCGGTTTTGCGAGATTTCGCAGCATTCTGCTGGGACCATGACGACAGTGATCGACGGCAAATGGATCGATGCACGGCTTACTAGGCGGCGCGGAGAAAAGGCCGCGCTAGCTCGATGCATGGGCATCACGGCTGACCAGCTGTCAAAGATCCTGAACGGGAAGCGCAATGTCCAGCCGGAGGAGATGCCAGGCCTGCTACTGTATTTTGGCGAAGCCATAGGTCCGGCTGAGCGCGTTGGGTTAATCCAACTTATTGCCGAGGAACTTCCCTATCTAGATCAGGAGTCTCGGGACATTCTGGCGGCTCTTGCGAGGCAGCTCGCCGGTCCAAGGCGCGCAGCCGAAGCGCGAGACAAAGTATCAGAGTCAGATCTCTGACACCAAGCCGCTCCAGTATAGCACAAATCTGATCCCTCGGCATTTACCACGCCCCCCAGTCGCGCCCGATCTGACCAGCCGACCAGTTGAGCCGATTCGGCGCAATCCGCCGTCTCGGAGTTCTCGGCGTTTATCGCAGCTGTCGTTAACGGCTTGTTGCGATAAACGCAATTTAATCCTTGACCGTTTGCTGCGATTATCGCAAGGTCCGTTCCTATCAGCGCAGAGCCGCGGCTCGCGCGAAGAAGGGATGCCAGACCAAAATGCACCAGCCGACCCCATACCCAGCCGGGGCTCCCCGGATTTCGATCGAGGCCCTTCCCGCGGGCGGCGGCTACACCGCTTCGGTGGCCGGGGAGGGGGCCGACCCGATCGACGACCCTGTCGTGACGGGCCCCACCCGGGTGGAAGCCGCGCTCCGCCTGGCACGCGCGATGTTCGGCTGGGAACACCACCCCTACCTCTGTCTCGCCCTTGGCGCTGCCTTGCGGGAGGCCGGCCACGACGCGGCTGCCGCTCTGATCGAAGGGATCGAGTGATGCTGACCGCCGAGACCTACCGCGGCTTCGCCGTCGAGTTCGACCCGCTCTCGATCCCGGGGAACGAGGCGCGCGGCTGGCGCGCCATCGCCGCCGACGGCGAGGCGCTCTTCGGCCCGACCAGCGCCAGCGTGCGGCGCCAGGTCGACCAGCACCTCGCCGCCCCCTCGCAGCCCGCGGCAGCGTCCGCCGCCTGACCTCGGCGCTGCCGCCCCGCGCGGACGGCAGCGCCGAGGTCAGTCCCCCAGCCGAGCCGAGGCGGCACAGTCCTCGGCAGAAGGAGACAAGAACGGTGTCCGACTATGTCATCATCCGCACCTACTCCGCCGGCGTCCACGCCGGGGAGCTGATGCGCCGCGACGGCCGCGAGGTCGAGCTGCGCAACGCCCGCCGCCTGTGGCGCTGGCACACGGCCGACCGCGGTATCAGCCTCAGCGAGGTGGCCACCGCCGGTATCAACGCCAGCAAGTCTCGCGTTTGCGAGACGCTGCCCTCGATCATCCTGACCGAGGCCATCGAAATCATCCCCGCGACCGACGTAGCCCGGGCGACCATCGAGAGCGCCGATGTCTACCGCGTCTGACGGCGACGGCTACGGCTACGGCTCCGGCTACGGCGACGGCTCCGGCTACGGCGACGGCTCCGGCGACGGCTCCGGCGACGGCTCCGGCGACGGCTCCGGCTCCGGCTCCGGCTACGGCTCCGGCTCCGGCTACGGCTCCGGCTCCGGCTACGGCTCCGGCTACGGCTCCGGCTCCGGCTACGGCTACGGCTCCGGCTCCGGCTACGGCTCCGGCTCCGGCTCCGGCTCCGGCTCCGGCTACGGCTACGGCTACGGCTACGGCTCCGGCGACGGCTACGGCTCCGGCTCCGGCGACTAGAACTCGACCCCCCCAGCCGAGCCGAGGCGGCCCGATCCTCGGCAGAAAGTCTTTCCATCATGGTAAGCCGCGTTGCGTTTGCCGTGGCGCTGTGCGCCTGCGGCCCCGTCGTTGCCGGCACCGGCGCCCTCTCGGAGGTGCTGACCCTGCCCAACGGCATGGAGATCGTCGCACCGAAGACCGAGGACTTCATCCGCTCCGGACGGTGCGGTGCCTGGGGCTGCAGCGTGCACGAGCGCTCCGGCGAGACGCCGAACAACCAGTTCAACTCCGGCGATCGCGCGGGCGGTGCCTACGTCAACTCCGGCGGCATCAGCGGCCTGCGTTACTCCGGCCGGGCCGAACCCGGCAGCACGACGGCGTGGCTCTCGCTCGTCGACGCGTGGGATCAGCGGCCGACGACGGGCTTCAAGGTGACCGTTCGCGGCCGGGACGAACACGGCGTCTGGGGCACGCTCGGCGCCTACGAGATCGGTGCCCGCGAGGCGACGGGCACCGTGCACAATCTGCGGATCAAGCTCGCCGCCGCCGGCCAGCGCTTCGTCGCCTTCTTCGAGCAGAAGAGCCGCAAGTGGCGGTCTGGCGACATCTTCGCCGTCGGTCGCGGCGCCTGCCGGCGGGGACACTGACGATGGTCTCCGGGACGGAAATCACCTCGGCCAATGTCGAAAAGGCGCTCTCCATGGTCGAAGCCGTCGTCGCCGAGATGGCCGTCGCCGGCTTCAGCCCGGTTCTCATCGCGACGGCTCTTGCATGGCACGTCAATGACCAGGTGCGGCGGACGATGCCGACCGAGGCGACGGCGACCTTGTTCAAGCTCGCGCTGATCGACGCTCCGGAGCCACTGCATGACGTGGCGATGGCCACCCTTTGTGACGGGGCCTGACGATGGCAGCCCTCCGCACCGCCATCGGCATCTCCGGCCTCATCGGCCTCGCATGGCTGGTCGGCAACATCTTCGTCGCCGCCGACCGCGCGGCAGAGCTGCGCCGCTGCGCCCACCAGGTCGACGTCTGCATCGCGACGCTCGGCCCATGACCGCCAGCCCGCCGCCGGCGATCCGCTGACGCCCTTCGCCGGCCGCTCCCGCGAGGAGCAGCCCGCCGAGGGCGTCCCTCGACCCGGCCAGAGGCCGGCAAACCAGCAAGGAGACCAGCATGCAGGACGAAGCCCAGACCGAGACCACCGAGGCTCAGGAGACCACCCCCGAGGTTCCGCCGGCCGAGCCGGCGACGGAGGGGGCGGACGAGGCGAACGCGATCGTCCAATCGCTGGCGAGGCGCGCATGACCGCAATCGCCGAAATCGCCGCGATCTACCAGGCCGAGACGCCCCTCGGCGTCTGTATCCGCGAGGTGGAAAACGGTCCCGACATCTGGCTGCCCATCTCGGCGGTCGAAGTCGAGCCGGAGAACGAGGCGCTCGCGCTGGAGCGCGGCGTGGTCGTCAAGGTGACCGCGCCGGAAGGGCTCCTCCTGAAGATGGGGTTGATCTGATGGCGGAGCAATCGTCGATCGAGTGGACCGACGCGACTTGGAACCCGATCACGGGATGCACCTTGGTCAGCGACGGGTGCCGCAACTGCTATGCTGCCGAACTCGCGACGACGCGCCTGCGCAACCACCCGAGCCGCGCCGGACTGGCCCGCAAGAACGCCGCCGGCGAGGCGAAATTCACGGGCGAGGTCCGGTTCAACGAGCAGTGGCTCGACCAGCCGCTGCGCTGGCGCCGCCCGCGGAAGATCTTCGTCTGCGCGCACTCCGACCTCTTCCACGAGAGCGTGCCCAACGAGTGGATCGACCGGGTGTTCGCCGTCATGGCGCTGGCGCCGCAGCATACGTTCCAGGTGCTCACGAAGCGGCCGGCGCGGGCGCACGAGTATCTGACCGCCGACGGCGGCTTCGGCCCATGGGGTCGCGTCGAGCATCATGCGCGGCACATGGCGCACATTCCGCCGGGCAAGACCCTCGCCACCTACGGGGGATCGAATCTGCCGAACGTCTGGCTGGGCACCAGCATTGAGGACCAGCGGACGGTCGACGAGCGCCTGCCGCACCTCGTCGCAGCGCCGGCGGCGGTTCACTTCGTCTCCTACGAGCCCGCGCTCGGGCCGGCCGACTTGGCGCCGTGGATGCACGATAGCGGCTGCCGGTTCCGCGCCGAAGGCATCTGCACCTGCTGCGCCCCCCGGGAGACGCACCTCGACTGGGTCATCACGGGCGGCGAGAGCGGCCGGCACGCTAGGCCGTCGCATCCGGACTGGTTCCGGCGAGTCCGGGACGACTGCGCCGCCGCTGGGGTTGCCTACCTGCACAAGCAGAATGGCGCGTGGCTCGCGGTGGAGGTCGGCCGCGATGGCGAGATTTCCCCGCCGATACCGATGGCCGGCTTCAGCCGCACCCGGCGTTGGGACGGCACCAGCTTCGTGTCGCCGGGCGACGACGCCAACGTGCGCGACGTCTTCGCTCCGGGTTCCGCCCTGACATTCCCGGTCGGCAAGGCCGCCGCCGGCCGCCTCCTCGACGGCCGCGAGCACAACGACATGCCGGAGGCGCGGTCGTGAAGGCCCTGACCGTCTGGCAGCCATGGGCGTCCCTGATCGCCGCCGGCGCGAAGCCCTACGAATTCCGCAGCTGGCCGGCCCCGGCGTGGATCATCGGCCAGCGGATCGCGATCCACGCCGGGGCGCGCAAGCCGAAGCCGGGCGAGATCGACCAGCTCCGGCTGATCTGCCGTGGCGGCAAGGGCCGACTGGCCGGGCTCTTCGACGACAAGGCGCTGCCCATCCTCGAGCACCCGGAGGCGCTCTGGTTCGGCGCGATCGTCTGCACCGCGGTCATCGGCGAACCTATCCACGCCAGCTCGGGCCTGCCGGCGCTCGGGATCGAGCGGAACGACAGCGACCGCCGCGAGCACTTCAACTGGGCATGGCCGCTGACCGAGGTGCGGCCACTTGAGCCGCCCGTGCCTGCCCGTGGAGCACAGGGCTTCTGGAACTGGAGCGGAGCATGACGATCGACGATCCGGCCCACCCGAAAATCGGGCTGGCGGCGATGCAGGCCATGTACGCCACGCACGTCGCCCTCGGCGGCGACCCGCGACTGACGTTCGTCGCGATGACCACAGCGGCCGCGCTCTCCGGGCACATGATCGAGCGCACTCCGGAGCAGATGCACGCGATGCTGGACCAAGTCAGCGATGTGGCACTCGCGCTGATGCTGCAGGCCACGGAAACTCCCCAGTGACCGACAACGTCCACGACGAGATCATCGTCGACAGCTTCGCCGGCGGCGGCGGCGCCTCGACCGGGATCGAGCTTGCCCTCGGCCGATCGCCCGACGTGGCGATCAACCACGACGCCAACGCGATCGCGCTGCACCGGGCGAACCACCCGGAGACCGTCCACCTGACAACGGACATCTGGGGCGTCGACCCCGCGGCGGTCGCCGCCGGACGAAAGATCGGCCTGCTGTGGGCCTCGCCAACCTGCACCCACTTCTCCAAGGCGAAAGGCGCGGCGCTGGTAGACCGCAACATCCGAGATCTCTCGTGGGTCGTCTGCCGCTGGGCCGAGCTGCCGCGGGCGACGAAGCCGCGGGTCATCATCCTCGAGAACGTCGAGGAATTCCGCGGCTGGGGCCCGGTGGGCGAGGACGGCCGGCCCGTGAAGGAGTTCTGCGGCGTCACCTACGAGGCATGGATCAAGCGCCTGAATGCGGCCGGTTACAAGGTCCAGTGGCGCGAGCTGCGGGCCTGCGATTACGGCGCGCCGACGATCCGCAAGCGGCTCTTCGTCATCGCCCGGTCGGACGGCAACCCGATAGTCTGGCCGAAGCCGACGCATGGCGATCCGAAGAGCGACGCGGTGAAGCGCGGCAAGCTCCTGGCTTGGCGCACAGCGGCCGAGTGCATCGACTGGTCACTGCCGTGCCCGAGCATCTTCGAGACACCGGCCGAGATCATGGCGAAGCACGGGCTGCGCGCGAAGCGGCCTCTCGCCGACGCCACGCTGCGGCGGATCGCCCGCGGGATCATGCGCTACGTCGTCGACAGCCCGCGGCCGTTCATCGTCTCCGTCGCGCACGGCGATAGCGGCGGGCGCCGGGACTATCCGATCGACGAGCCGCTCGGGACGCAGACGAGCGGTGGTCGGCAGCATGCGATCGTCACGCCGATCATCAGCTACGCCCAGCAGGGCGGAGGCAACCGCCCGGCCGACGCGCCGCTGCACACCCTCTGCGCCTCGCCCAAGGATCAGAACACGCTCGTCGCTGCGACGATGGTGCAGACCGGATACGGCGAGCGTCCTGGGCAGGCGCCGCGCTCCCTCGAAATCGAGGCACCGATCGGCACCCAGGTCGCGGGCGGGTCGAAGCACGCGGTCGTGGCCACCTTCTTGGCCCAGCACAATGCGGGGCCTCGCAACGGGGGCATCTCCGGGCGCGAGGTCGATGCGCCGATCTCGACCGTCACCGCCGCCGGTGCGCAGCAGCAGGTCGTTGCGGCGAGCCTGATGAACCTGCGCGGCACGAACAAGACCTGCGCCGCCGTCGACGAGCCAGCGCGCACCGTGACTGCGGGCGGCAACCATGCCGGGCTGATAGCGGCGCATATCACACGCCAGTTCGGCAACTCTATCGGCTCGACCGTTGACGATCCGGTCGGGACGATCACCGCCGGCGGCGCCGGAAAGGCAGGCCTCGTCGCCGCCTTCCTCACCAAATACTATGGCACCGGCGACGGCGCGCGGCTCGACGAGCCGATGCACACTGACACGACGCGGGACCGCATGGGCCTCGTCACCATCGAGATCGACGGCGCGACCTACGCCATCGTCGACATCGGAATGCGGATGCTGACGCCGTGGGAGCGGTTCCTCGCGCAGGGCTTCCCAGCCGACTACGCGATCGAGGAGGGCATCGGCGCCGATGGCGAGCCCGTCCGGCTCACGCTGGACGCCCAGGGCCGGGCGTGTGGAAATTCCGTCTGCCCACCCCTCGCATCGGCGCTGGTGGCGGCGAACTGCGCTGACCTCGCCTTCCAAGCCGAACGCGAGGTGGTGTGATGAAGAAATCCGACGTGACCCGCGAGACCGCTCAGGAATTGGCCGACGCGAAGGCCGCTATCGCCGAACTCCTGCTCGCACGCGCGGCGTTGATCGACTGCCCTGTGGTGAACCACCGCATCCATGCGGCGATCGCCCGACATGACGCCGCAATCGAGGCGCTGCGGGCATTCACGCCATTTTCCAGTGACGAGCTGAAAGCGCGATGACAAAGCACGCCACGTTCCCCGGGCTCGATCCGCTGCTTCTCGACCTAATAGCCGCATTGGCGCGCGCTGACGCTCGCCGCGATAATGCCGCCGATTCGGCGGGGGAGACAGGATGCCAAGAAGGGCCGCGGTCTACGCCCGCTTCTCGACCGACCTGCAGTCCGACCGATCCATTGACGATCAGGTGGCACTATGCCGGGAACATGCCGCACGCTCTGGATTGATCGTCACCGCGGTCTATTCCGACCGGGCGCGCACGTCGGCCTCGCTCACAGGCCGCGACGGAATGCTGCGGCTGATGGAGGATGCTCGCGCCGGTAAGTTCGACGTGGTGCTCGTCGAGGCGATCGATCGTATCAGCCGCGACCAAGAGGACCTGGCGGGCATCTATAAGCGGCTGACGTTCGCCCGCATCGACATCCTCGCTGTCCACGAGGGCAAGGCGGATTCGATCCAGATCGGTATCCGGGGCCTCGTCGGAGAAGCTCTTCTTGCGCGACCTGAAGCACAAGGTCCGGCGCGGGATGAAGGGGGTAATCCGCGACGGCAGGAACGCCGGAGGCCGGGCCTACGGCTACCGTCCTGTTCCCGGCCGCCCGGGCGAGCTCGAGATTGTCGAGCACGAGGCGGAGGTGATCCGCCGCATCTTTCGGGAGTACATCTCCGGCAGAGTGCCCCGCGAAATCGCCGGGTCGCTAAACGCCGAAGGCGTGCCGCCGCCACGCGGCGCACGCTGGAACGCCAGCACGATCAACGGCAATGCCGAGCGAGGCTACGGCATCCTGCTGAACTCGCTCTACCGTGGGCGGATCGTCTGGAACCGGGTGACCATGGTGCGCGATCCGGACACCGGCCGCAGGATCAGCCGCGTGAACCCTGAGAGCGAGTGGCAGAGCGCTGAGGCGACCCACCTGGCTATTGTGGATCCCGAGACCTGGAACGCCGTGCAAGGGCGGAAGGCGGCGAAGAGCCACCTGCACGCCGAGCGCCGCGACATGCGGCCGAAGCGACCGTTCTCCGGGCTCCTGCGCTGCGGCGTCTGCGGAGGCGGCATGGCACTGCACGACCGATCGGGCTCTGCGGTCCGGATCAGGTGCTCGACCGCCAAGGAGAGCGGCGCCTGCGACAACGGCGGGCGCTACCGGCTCGACCGGATCGAAAGAGCCATCATCGAGCGCCTGCGGGAGCAGCTCGCCCACCCGGAGGCCCTGCGGGCATACCTGCATCACTATCGGGAGGCGCGCCGATCATCGATCGCGGCCGCGACCCGCGACAGGACGGCTCTTGAGCGCGAGGTCGCCACCATCTCGGGCCAGCTCGACCGGATGCTCGGCCTCTACACACGCAGCGTAATCGACGGCGAGACCGCGGAGAGGCAGATCGCCGACCTGCAGGCCTCGCTGACGGCGGCGAAAGGGAGGCTCGCCGAGGCGGCAACGGCTGTGCCGGTGGTCGAAGCTCCACCCTGACGCGGTCGCACGCTATGGCCGAACACTCGAGGCTCTCGGCTCGCGCTTGGCGGCGCCCGACCCGGCATTCGATGCGGAGACGATCGCCTGCCTGCGCCGGATCGTGGCGCGGGTCATCGTCCATCCGCCGGCGGGCGCCAATGCGGCGATCGTCGAGGTAATCGCTTGGCTCGAGGCGCTGACGGGCGATGTACCAAACAGGGTGGGGGGGCTGGTGGTAGCGGAGGAGGGACTTGAACCCCCGACACGCGGATTATGATTCCGCTGCTCTAACCAGCTGAGCTACTCCGCCAACGCGCGGGTCTTTACGGGAGGGGCGGGGGGGCGTCAAGAGGCGTCCGGCGCTGGAAGAACGCGGCTGACACGTGAGGAGAGAGCGGCCCGTGCGGGGGATCGGATGGCCGCCGGCGCGGTCTCCCGTGCGGTCTTCGGGCTGGGTTGCAGCGTTGCGCGCGGGCGTTGCGCCGCCGCTCGGCATCGGGGCGGCTTGGCATCGGGGCGGCTTGGCATCGGGGCGGCCTGGCGGCGGGAGGGCTTTCGCCGGGGGGACGTGGCGAGCGTCGGGCCGAACGATCCGGTGATCCCGCCTCTCGTCCCGGTGGGCGGGGATTGCCGTGGGCCGACTTTGGGTGCTGGAATGCGGCATGGCCGACCGTGATCCGAAGACCACCCAGCATTTCGGCTTCCTGCTGCTGCCGCGCTTTGCGCTCATGTCCTACGCGGCGGCGACCGAGCCGCTCCGGGCGGCGAACCTGCTCTCCGGGGTGCCGCTCTACCGGGTCAGCGACTTCTCGGCCGACGGGGCCGCCGTCAGGGCGTCGAACGGGCTCGCGGTGCCCTGCGCGGCGCCGCCGGCGCCGGATCTGCACACGCTTTTCGTCTGCGCCGGTGGCGGGCCCGGCGACTGGCGCGTGGCGGAGGTGGCGCCGATCCTGCGCCGGCTCGCCCGCCGCGGGGTGCGGCTCGGCGGCATCTCGGGCGGGGCCTACCTGCTCGCGGCGGCCGGTCTGCTCGACGGGCGCGACTTCACCCTGCACTGGGAGCACGCTCCGGCGCTGGCGGAGGCGTATCCCGAGGCGGTGCCGCGCCCGGCACGCTACGTCATCGACGGCAACCGCATCACCTGCGGCGGCGGGGTGGCGCCGCTCGACATGATGCACGCGCTCATCGCCGAGCGGATGGGGGCGGGCTTCGCGCGGCGGGTCAGCGACTGGTATCTGCACACCGCCGTCGCCGAGCCCGGCGCGCCGCAACGGGCCAGCGCGGCCGAGCGATACCGCACGCATCACCCCGCGCTGCTGGCCGCGCTCGGGCGGATGGAGGCGACGGTCGAGGCGCCGCTGCCGCGTGCCGCGATCGCCCGCAGCGCCGGGGTGAGCCCGCGCCACCTCGACCGGCTGTTTGCGGCCGAGCTCGGCACCACGTGGACCGCGGCCTACCTGCGCCTGCGCCTCGACCAGGCGGCGCGGCTGCTGGAGCAGAGCCCGCTCTCGCTGGCCGAGGTCGCCTTCGCCACCGGCTTCTCCAGCGCGAGCCACTTTTCACGGGCGTTCCGCGCCGCGAACGGCGTCCCGCCGGGGGCCTGGCGCGCGCGCCGGGTGGGCGGCACGGGCGGGGTCGCGCCCTGAGCGCTGCCCGCGCGGAAGCGCGTGACGAAAGTTCCCCAACCGCCTAGACTTCGCCGGCGCGCGGCGCACAGGGAGGGACAACGACATGAGCTTCGGCGACATTCTCGGCCAGATCATGCAGCAGGGGCTGGGCGGCCAGACCCAGACCCGCGATCGGCTGCAGACCACCGCGAACAACCTCGACGGCCCGGGCGGCGGGCTGGGCGGGATGCTCGGCCAGCTGCAGGGTATGCTGCAGGGCGCCGGCATCGACACCGGCGCGCTCGGCGGGACGGCGCAGGGCATCGGCGACCGGGCCCGCGACTTCGCCCGCAGCGAGCAGGTGGGCGGGCTCTCCGGGGCGCAGGTCGGCGGCATCGGCGCGCTCGCCGGAGCGATCCTCGGCGGCGGCGGGCTGGGCGGGGCGGCGCGGGGCGGCGCCATGGCGATCCTCGGCACGCTGGCGATCAACGCGCTGCGGGCGGCGCAGGCCAATCGCGCCGCCGCCGACGGTGGCGCCGCGGAGGCCGCGCCGGTCGCCGAGAGCGAGGTGCGGGCGCTGACCGGACCGGAGAGCGAGAAGCTGGCGCTCCGCGCGATGATCTCCGCCGCCAAGGCCGACGGCCAGATCGACCAGGCCGAGATGCAGAAGATCATCGGCAAGATCGCGGCCGACGACGTGACCCCGGCGGAGAAGCAGTTCGTCCTCGAGGAGATGGCCAAGCCGCTCGACATCGCCGCGCTGGCGGCTGATGCCCGCGATCCGGCGCAGGCGGCGCAGGTCTATGCGGCGTCGATCCTCGCCATCGACGTCGATACCGAGCAGGAGCGGGCGTATCTGCGGGAGCTCGCCGCGGCCCTCGGCCTCGACGACGGGGCGGTGGCGCAGCTGCACAAGATGACCGGCGTCCCCGCCTGACGTCGCGGGACGCTTTGCGGCATGGCGCCCGCCTGCTAGGCTGACGCCATGCCGCGCGCTCTCGCCCTTTCGGTGCTGCTTCTGGCCACCGGCCCGGCCGGGGCGGGCGTGGTTCAGCCGGATCTGTCGCCGACCGAGACGGGCGTCGTCGCCGGCAGCGCCTCGCTTGCGATCGGCGAGCCGCTGCTCGTGGTGCTGCCGGGGCAGGCCGGCACGGGCTATGCCTGGGAGGCGCGGCCGGCGGATGGGGCGATCCTCGAGACGCAGACCGCCCGTTGCGCCGCGGCCCGGGCCGAGGGCGATGCCCGCGTCGGCGTCACCATTCCCGCCTGCTTCGCTTACGCGGGACGCGCGCCGGGCGTCACCACGCTCACCTTCGTCTACCGCCGGTCGTGGGACGTGAGCCCGGACGGCGCTTTGCGCTATGACCTGACCATCACGGTCGGCCGCTGAGGCGCACGTCGGGTCGCGCCGATCAGGCGCGGTGAATGACAGTGCCGAGGCGCGCGAACGCCGTGAGGGTCTCGGCCGGGGCGTCGGGCGAGACGACGAGATCGCCGATCGCCTCCGGCGCGGCGACGGCGAAGGCGGCGGCGGTGCCGAGCTTGTCGGTAGTGGCGGCCACGGCGAGGCGACGGCTGGCGGCGGCCATGGCGCGCTTCACCTCGGCCTCGGCGGGGTCCTGCGCGGTGGCGCCGAGGTGGGCGTCGAGGCCGCAGGCGCCGAGGAAGCACAGGTCGGCGCGCAGCCGCCGCACCGCGTCGACCGTGTCGCTGCCGACGCAGGCGTCCTTCGCCGGGTCGTAGCGGCCGCCGAGCAACAGCAGGCGCACGCCGGGATGCCGGGACAGCGTGCCGGCGACCGCGAGACAGTTGGTGGCGACCGTGAGCGAAAGGCTCGGCGGGATCGCCGCGGCGACGGCGGCGTTGGTGGTGCCTGCGTCGATGAACACCGTGGCGCCCGGCGCGATCAGTTGCACCGCAGCGGCGGCGAGCGCCGCCTTTTCCGCGGGGGCGAGGCGGGCGCGGACCGGGGCCGGGCCGAGGTCGGGCGCGAGCGGCAGGGCGCCGCCGTAGACGCGGCGGCAGGCGCCGGCGCGCGCCAGCTCGCGCAGGTCGCGGCGCACGGTGTCCTCCGACACGCCGAACGCGCTGGCGAGATCCGCGGCAAGCACGCGCCCGTCCGACACGAGGCGGGCGCGGATGATGCGGTGGCGTTCCTCGGTCAACATGCGGTCAGAAGGCGCTCTCTTCCTGTTCGTGCACGTTCTTGCATGTTTTCGTCGGTTGTGCAATCACCGGCAAAAATCGGAGAGGAGACGACGGACATGCGTGCGGGACTGGGGCTGCCGCCGGAGCGGCAGGTGTTTGCGGGATTCGCGATCTATGCCTTTGCGCTCGCCAGCATCTTTCCGCGCCTGCCGGACATCCAGGCCGAGATGGGCGTGGGCGAGGGGGCGCTCGGGCTCGGGCTGATCGGCACACCGGTCGGGACGCTGCTGTCGCTCACCTTCGCGCCGCCGCTGCTCGAACGCATGGGCTATCGCCGGGCGATCCTCGTCTTCCTGCCGCTCATCGCCGCGAGCTTCGCCGCCGCGTCCTGGGCGCCGAACCCGGGCGTGCTGTTCCTGCTGCTGCTGCCGGCGGGGATCACCATCGGCTGCATCGAGGTGATCGTGAACGTCGAGGCCGACCGGACCGAGGCGCTGATCGGCCGGCGGATCATGAACCGCGCGCATTCGTTCTGGAGCTTCGGGTTCTTCGGTGCGGGCATCGTCGGCGGGATCATCGCGCAGAGCGGCCTGTCGCCGCAGGCACATCTGGCGCTGGCCGTGCCGGTGGTGGCGCTGGCGACGCTGGCGGTGTTCGGCGGCTATCGTCCCGCGCCGAAGCGCGCGGGCGAGGGCACGGGCACGGCGGCGCCGACCTTTGCCCGGCCGACGGCCGCGATCCTCGTTCTCGTCGCCGTCACGCTGTCGGCGATGCTGATGGAGGGGGCGAGCCTCGACTGGTCGGCGATCTACATGCGCAACGTCTTCGCCGCCGAGCCGTGGCTCTCGGCCCTCGCCGTCGCGAGCTTCGCGGTGGCGCAGGCGCTGAGCCGGTTCTTCGCCGACGGCTTCGTCGAGCACTACTCGCCGGCCGGCGTGGCGCGTACCCTGATCGGGGTGATGACGGCCGGCATCGCCGTGGTCTTCCTGTCGCCCTGGCCGGCGCTGTCGCTCGCGGGCTTTGCGCTGCTCGGGGTCGGTACGAGCGCGATCTTCCCGCTCGCCATGTCGGCCGCGGCGCAGCGCACCGACCGGCCGGCGGCGATCAACGTCGCGGCGCTGGCGCAGATCTCGTTCGTGATCTTCCTGGTCGGCCCGCCGCTGCTCGGCTTCGTCGCCGAGCACTGGGGCATCCGCTGGGCCTATGGCATCGGCCTGCCGCTCGTCGCGCTCAGCCTCGCCGCCAGCGGCTCGCTCGGCCGCCGCGCCGAGCCGCGCGCCGCCCAGGCGGTCGGCTGACGCCTCAGCCGTCGACCGCGGGCGCCTCGCCGCCGCGCACGCGCGCGGCCGCCATGAACTCGCGGTCGATGCTCGGCAGCACGTCGCCGTGGATCGTCGCCTCGAACGCGCGCAGGCGCTTGTAGATCGAGAGCAGCTCGACCACCGTCGTCCACGAGTTGACGAGATACTGGAACGAGTTGCGCACCTGCCCGAGGGCGTTCAGGATCTGGTTGAGCAGGCCGAGCGTGATGGCACCTGCGACGATGGCTGGGGCGAGCACGACGTAGCCGAAGAGGTTGTCGACCTGCAGGTAGGTGATCCGGGCGACGTTGAAATACATGTAGTGGAAGTAGAGCCGGAAGTAGTTGCGTCGCACGTTGGCGAAGAGTTCGCGCGTGGCGAGCGGGTCGGCGCGGGCGGGGTCGTCCTCGCCGTAGACCAGCTCCTTGCGGTAGGCGGCCTCGACCCGCTGGTTGCGGAACTGCAGGCCGGGGAGCTTCACGCCGACGAGGGCGAGAAAGCCGGTGCCGAAGGCGGACCAGAGCAGGGCTGCCGTCACCAGCGGATAGGGGATGGAGCCGAGGATCGGCACCTCGGTGATCCCGGCGGAGAGGTGCACGAGCACCGGCAGGAACGCGATCAGGGTCATGATCGCGTCGAGCAGGCTGCTGCCGAGGGACTCGGTGGTGTCGGCGAACCGCATGGTGTCTTCCTGGACACGCTGGGAGGCGCCCTCGATCTTCCGCAGGGCGGGCCAGTGGCTCACGTAGTAGTCGTTCATCGCCGTGCGCCAGCGGAAGACATAGTGGCTGATGAAGAACAGCGAGAGCACGCCGATGATGACGGCGACCACGGCGATGGTGAGGAACGACAAGAGGCCCGCGTAGATCTCGCCGATCTCGACCGGGCGGCTCTTGGCGAGAGCGGCCTGGATCAGGTCGTAGAAGGGTCCGTACCAGTCGTTGATGGCGACGGAGACCTGCACCTGGAAGTAGGTGGTGAAGAGGATCAGCGCCGAGCCGAGGATCGACCAGCGCCACCACGGGTGCGGCGCGTAGAGTTGCCAGGCGAGGGCGAAGAGGCCGACGGCCGCGAGGTAGTAGAGGTAGAACCAGACGAAAGGCCCGGACCAGAAGCGGGCGACGCCGACGAACTGGTCGGGGTCGGAGGGGCCGGCGAGGCCGATGGCGTCGCCGAGCGACGCGCCGCCGAGATACCAGCCGGCGACCGCGAGGGCGGCCCAGATCGCGGCGGACCAGAAGAAGAGCTTGGGCGGGTTGGGGAAGAACGAGACGAACACGGGGTGGCTTCTGGCTCCGGCCGTTGTCGGGGGCGCGCGGGGGCGACGGTTCCCATTGAGCGGCAAAACGTCGCGGTTGCAATGCCTTGCTGCGTCTGCTCACCGGAGGGTGAGGCGACGGCCCCTTGGCGCGCACGGCTTGCGCGGCGCCGGCCGCCCGGCTAGGTCATGCGCGGATGACGACCGAAGGCAGGGTCCCCATGATGTACGCGACTCCCGACGAGTGGCTCGGCGCCGCGCACAAGCGCGTCTCGCTCTTCGGCATGTCCGGGCTCGGCAAGACCCGGATCGCCGCCATGCTGCGCGAGGAGGCGGAGTGGTTCCACTACTCCATCGATTTCCGCATCGGCACCCGCTACATGGGCGAGCACATCGTCGACAACTTCAAGCGCGAGGCGATGCGCAACCGCTTCCTGCGCGAGCTGCTGCGGTCGGACTCGATCTTCATCGCCTCGAACATCACCTTCCACAACCTCGCGCCGCTCTCGACCTACCTCGGCAAGCCGGGCGACCCGGACAAGGGCGGCATCCCGTTCGACGAGTACCTGCGCCGCCAGCGCCAGCACCGCGGCGCCGAGATCGCCGCCACCCGCGACGCGGTGCCGTTCATCGCCAAGGCGCGCGAGATCTACGGCTACGATCACTTCGTCTGCGACACGTCGGGCTCGCTCTGCGAGGTGGTCGACCCGACGGATCCGGCCGACCCGGTGCTGGTCGACCTCTCGGGCGCCACGCTGCCGGTCTGGTTCCGCGGCACCGAGGCCGACCTGGAGGAACTCTGCCGCCGGTTCGACCGGGCGCCGAAGCCGATGTACTACCCGGAGGGGTTCCTGACCTCGCTCTGGCACGACTATTGCGCCGAGCGGGGCATCGCCGGCGACGCGGTCGATCCCGACGACTTCATCCGGCACGGCTTTCGCGCGCTGATGGCGCACCGCCTGCCGCGCTATCAGGCGATGGCCGACCGCTGGGGGGTGACGGTCGAGGCGGCCGAGGTCGCATCGGTGCGCGATCCCGCCGACTTCGACGCGCTGATCGCCGCCGCCATCGCCCGACGCCCGGCGTGAGCGGCCACGACCATCCCGACCGCGGGCACCGCCACGACCATGGGCCCGGCGGGCACGACCACGGCGGACACGACCACGGCGGGCATGGGCACGGCGGGCATGGGCACGCGGGCCACAGCCACCACGCGGTCGCGAACGCCGGCAACGCCCGGGCGATCGGCATCGCGGCGCTCCTCACCGGCGGCTTCATGCTCGTGGAGATCGCCGGTGGCCTTGTCGCCGGCTCGCTGACGCTGCTCGCCGATGCCGGGCACATGGCGACCGACTTCGCTGCGCTCGCGATGGCGTGGCTCGCGTTCCGGGTGGCGCGCCGGCCGGCGGACGGGACACGCACCTACGGCTTCGACCGGCTGTCGGTGATGGCGGCGTTCATCAACGGCATCGCGCTCTTCGTCGTCGCCGGGTGGATCGTGATCGAGGCCGGCCGCCGGATCGCTACCCCGCAGCCGGTCGAAGGCGGGGTGGTGCTGGTGGTGGCGTCCCTCGGACTGCTCGTCAATCTCGCGTCGTTCTGGGTGCTGTCGCGCGGCGATCGGAACAACCTCAACGTCCGTGCGGCGGTGCTGCACGTCCTGAGCGACCTGCTCGGGTCGGTGGGCGCGATCGTGGCCGGACTGGTGATCCTCGCCACGGCCTGGACACCGATCGACCCGCTCCTCTCGGTGCTCGTCTCGGTACTGATCCTGCGGCACGCCTGGGGCGTGGTGCGCGACAGCGGTCATATCCTGCTCGAAGGCACGCCGCCCGGCTTCGACGCCGGCGCCATCGCCCGCGACCTCGCCGCCGCGGTGCCGGCAGTGCGCGAGGTGCGCCACCTGCACGCCTGGTCGATCAGCGAGGAGCGCCCGGTCGTGACGCTCGAGGCGCTGCTCGTCGCCGGCGCCGATCCCGAGCAGAGCCGCCGGCAGGTCAAGGCCCGGCTCGCGGACCGCTTCGGCTTCGATCACGCGACGGTCGAGGTGATCTCGGCGGAAGCCGGGGACGCACACGCTCAGGGGGAGTTGCCGCGGCGCGCCTGTGCGCCTATCTAGGCGCTCCTGACCGCCGAGGCCCGCCCGATGCCCATCAAGATCCCCCAAACCCTGCCCGCCTTCGACGTGCTCCGGCACGAGGGCGTCATGGTCATGTCGGAGGATGCGGCACTCCGGCAGGACATCCGCCCGCTGCAGATCGGGCTGCTGAACCTGATGCCGAAGAAGGTGCAGACCGAGACGCAGTTTGCGCGCGTGATCGGCACCACGCCGCTGCAGCTCGAGCTGACGCTCATCCGGATGACCGAGCATCAGTCGAAGCACACGTCGGCCCAGCACCTGGAAGCGTTCTACCAGCCGTTCTCCGAGGCGCGGAAGCGCCGCTTCGACGGGCTCATCGTCACCGGCGCGCCGATCGAGCATCTCGACTTCGAGGCGGTGAGCTACTGGGACGAGCTGCGCGAGGTGTTCGACTGGACGCAGACGCACGTGCATTCGACGATGGGGGTGTGCTGGGGCGGCATGGCGATGCTGCACCACTTCCACGGCGTGCCGAAGCACGCGCTGCCGGCCAAGGCGTTCGGCTGCTTCCGCCATCACGCCGTCGCGCCGTCGGCGCCGCTGCTGCAGGGGTTCTCCGACAGCGTCATCATTCCGGTCAGCCGCTGGACCGAGGTGCGCGGCGAGGACGTGGCGCTGCATCCCGACCTGCGGGTGCTGCTGCACTCCGAGGACGTCGGCCCGGCGCTGATCGAGGACAGCGGTCGGCGGGCGTACTACATGCTGAACCACCTGGAGTACGACTCGACCACCCTGCGCGAGGAGTACGAGCGCGACGTGGCGGCGGGCGGCGCGGTGCCGCTGCCGTGGGACTATTTCCCGGACGACGACCCGAGCCGGACGCCGGAGAACCGCTGGCGCAGCCACGGGCACCTGCTCTACGGCAACTGGATCAACCAGATTTACCAGACGACGCCGTACGACAGCGCCGAGATCGGCCGCTGAGCGGCCCTCGGCCGCGTCCTTCCGACCACCTCGACGCTGCCGTTCGAGACGACCGCAGGCCGAGAGGCGCGCCGCGGCCGCCCCGAGCCGAAGACGTTTCGGCACAAGTCCTTGCCGGATGCGGCGGACGCGATTGCGGGCTTCGCGGCCGGCAGGCATAGTCGCGATCAACGAGCGGAGGAGCGGATCGTGGCGAAAGAGGATGCAGAGAAGCCGTTCGACGGCGCGGTCAGCCGCTACGTCCGCAAGGACGCGCCCAAGGCGATCCGCGCGGCCCTCGAGGACGCGGGCAAGCACGACATCCTCGACCCGACGTATCCCTATCAGAAGCACCTCGACGACGCCGCCTATGAAAAGGCCTACGCGGCCTGCCAGCTCGAGCTGGTGCGGATGCAGCGCTGGCTGCGGGCGGAGGGCAAGCGCATCGTCATCCTGTTCGAGGGGCGCGACGCGGCGGGCAAGGGGGGCGCGATCAAGGCGATCCGCGAGAACCTCAACCCGCGATGGGCGCGCGACGTGGCGTTGGCCGCGCCGTCGGACGTCGAACGGGGGCAGTGGTATTTCCAGCGCTACGTCGCGCACCTGCCGACGCGCGGCGAACTCGTGCTCTTCGATCGCTCCTGGTACAACCGGGGCATCGTCGAGCATGTGTTCGGCTGGTGCACCGACGAGGAGCGGGAGCGGTTCTTCCGCCAGTTGCCGGGATTCGAGCAGACGCTGGTCGAGGACGGCATCATTCTCATGAAGGTCTGGCTCGCGATAAGCCGGGCCGAGGAGCTGCGCCAGTTCCTGCAGCGCGAGTCGGACCCCCTGAAGCAGTGGAAGCTGAGTCAGACCGACATCGACGGCCTGCCGAAGTTCGGCGAATTCACCAAGTCCATCGCCGAGAGCTTCCGGCGCAGCCACCTGCCCAGCGCGCCATGGACCGTGGTGCTTGCCGACGACAAGCGGCGGGCGCGGCTCGCGACGATGCAGGCGATCCTGTCGCGGCTCGACTATCCGGGCAAGGCCGTCGCGGCACCGGATCCGGCGATCTGCGGCGGGCCGGAGCTTCTCGCCGGCAAGGAGGCGACGGAGGACTGACGGCACCCGCGTGCCGCCTGCCACGCGCCGCGGTCGGTTTTCCATCTCCGGCTTCCGCGGCCTTGCAGGCCGGTCCTGCGCTTCCCATGTTTCGGCTTGCGGCCAACCCCAGACCCGATGTGCGCCGAGAGGACAGCGATGTATGCGAGCTTCGTTCACGGCCCGATGGCCGGGCTTCCCGACCCGGCGCGCGAGCCGGAATTCTATCGCGGCGTGCCGGCCCGGCGGTTCTTTGCATGGCTGATCGACGTCGTGGTGGTGCTGGCGGTCGGCGTGCCGCTGGCGGTGGTGTTCGGGGTCTTCACCCTCGGCTTCGGCTTCGTGCTGTTCCCGGCGATCCTGACCGCGGTCGCCGTCGGCTATCGCACCTGGACGCTCGCGGGCGGATCGGCCACGTGGGGCATGCGGTTCTGCGGGATCGAGTTCCGGCGGGGTGACGGCACGCGCTTCGACCTGATGACGGCGGCGCTGCACACGCTGATCCAGACGGTGGCGTTCGGGTTCTTCGTGCTGCAGGTGCTGAGCTGCGTGACGATCCTCGGCACGCGTTACGGCCAGAGCCTGCCCGACCTGATCCTCGGGACGACGGCGCTGCACCGGCCGGTGGACTGAGGGGCCGTCGTCGGGAGCCTCCGGCCGTTCACGGTGTCGGAGAATCCTGTTGCCCGGCGCTCGGCGCTGTTGCTAGGCTCCGGCGCAGAGGGGGAACCAACCGGGTCATGCGCCACAGCCTGCCGCAGTCGCACCAGTTCTACGTGACGGCACCGCAGCCTTGCCCATACCTGCCGGGCAAGGTGGAGCGCAAGCTGTTCACGGCGCTGCAGGGGGATGGCGCCTGTCACCTGAACGACGTGCTGTCGCATCAGGGATTCCGCCGCTCGCAGAATGTGCTCTACCGCCCGTCGTGTGCCGGCTGCTCGGCGTGCCTGTCGGCGCGCATCGTGGTCAGCGGCTTCGAGCCGTCGCGGGGCCAGCGGCGGGTGCTGCGGCGCAACGCCGATCTCGAGCGGATCGCGCGCAGCCCCTGGGCCACCGAGACGCAGTATGGCCTGTTCCGGCGGTATCTCGACGCGCGCCATGCCGCCGGCGGCATGGCCGACATGGACATGAACGAGTTCGCGGCGATGATCGAGGAGAGCCCGGTGCGCAGCCGGGTGATCGAGTACTATCGCCCGCGCGAGGGGCAGGCGCGGCGGGAGCTGACGGCTGTCTGCCTGACCGACGTCCTGTCCGACGGGGTGTCGATGGTCTATTCGTTCTTCGATCCGGCGCTCGATGCGCGCAGCCTCGGGTCGTACATCATCCTCGACCACATCCGGCTCGCGGCGGAGTCGAACCTGCCATACGTTTATCTCGGCTACTGGGTGCCGGGCAGCGCGAAGATGGACTACAAGCAGCGGTTCCAGCCGCTGGAGATCTTCGCCGACAGCCGCTGGTCGCTGTCGACCGAGACCGACACGGCGACGCTGGCCAAGCGACGGGGCGACCGTCCGGCGATCAGCGAGCAGGTCGCGGCGATCGAGCTGCCGTCGACGAAGTAGGATTTTTCACGCGTGAGGTCGCGGCTTTGGGCCGGATTCTCCGCGTGAGGGTTCGATGACCGTGACCTGCGCGGGCGGCGGGCCCGATTGGAGGCGTCGGTTGCCTCCGGCGGGCGTATTTTCTGCAAGCGGAAGTCCGCGGGCCGGCGTTTGCTGCGCCTTGGACGGCCCCGCCCGGCGCCCGGGCGGGGTGGTGGCGGGGGCCTGCGTCAGCCCTTGGTGCGGTTGCGGATCTGGAAGGTGTCGAAGGAGAACTCCGCCACCTGGAACCAGAGGTAGCCCTCGCCCCGGAATGCCTTCTGGCGGCAGGGGGGCATCCGGTGCGGCTGCAGGAACAGGCCGAAGGGCAGGAGGAACTTCACCGGCCAGAGCAGCAGGCCGCCGGCGTTGGACGAATGCTCGCCGCTGCGGAAGCTCGACATGAAGAACTCCAGCGAGAAGAACATCATGGTGAGCACGGAAGGGAACAGGAACAGCGGGATGCCGAGCGCGTCGATCCAGAGCTTTCGCCGATGCGGGGCCGAGCCGTAGAAGAGATCGACCCGCACATGCTCGTTGAGCTTCAGCACCTCGGCCGCACCGAGCAGGAAGATGCCCGCGAACATCTGCCACTGGATCTCGAGCCAGGCGTTCGAGCTGAGGTTGAAGAGATAGCGCGAGATGGCGTTGCCCGCGCTGATGAGGGCACTGAGCAGCACGAGCCACGCGGCGACCCAGCCGAAGACCGTGCTGATGCGATCGATTCCTGCTGCGAGGCGGAGCAGGCCCCTTATCCATTCCTCCCAGACGACCTGCGACGTTTCGTCGGCGTTTTGAGAATCTGCCAGCGGCTGCAAGGCCCTGCGACAAGCGATGCGTCCGGTTGACGCAGTATTGGCGAGCGGCGCGCAACAAAAAGTCGAAAACGCGCGCTCTCCGGCAACTTCCCTCGCATAACCCGGTTGACGCGCCGCGCGCGCCGGCGTATGGGGACCGTCTGCGGAGGGTTTTTCGACAGTGTTCGAGACGGTACTCATCGTTGGACGGCGCGGGAAACGGACGCGAGCCTGAGGCTCACGAACGGAACCGCGCCATGACCCCCCGAGCGGGGGTTTTTTTTATGGCTGGCGCCCGGCGAAGAGGGACGGGGGCGGAATCGGAGTGGTGGAGATGAAGCGAGCGATGACGGGCGCCGAAATGGTCGTCCAGGCGCTGAAGGACCAGGGCGTCGACACGGTCTTCGGCTATCCGGGCGGGGCGGTGCTGCCGATCTACGACGTGCTCTTCCAGCAGAACGATATCCGCCACATCCTCGTGCGCCACGAGCAGGCCGCGACGCACGCGGCCGAGGGCTATGCCCGGTCCACCGGCAAGCCCGGCGTCTGCATCGTCACGTCCGGCCCGGGGGCGACCAACGCGGTCACCGGGCTGACGGACGCGCTGATGGATTCGATCCCGATGATCGTCCTCAGCGGCCAGGTGCCGACGTTCCTGATCGGCAACGATGCGTTCCAGGAGGCCGATACCGTCGGCATCACCCGGCCCTGCACGAAGCACAACTGGCTGGTGAAGGACACCGCGCGCCTCTCCGAGACCATCCACCAGGCGTTTCATGTCGCCATGAAGGGGCGGCCGGGCCCGGTCCTCGTCGACATTCCGAAGGACGTGCAGTTCGCGACGGCCGACTATACGCCGCCGGAGCACGCGCGGGTGATGCACTACCAGCCCCGGACGCAGGGCGACGCGGGCGCGATCCTCGCCGCCGTCGAGGCGCTGGAGAAGGCGGAGCGGCCGGTGATCTACTCCGGCGGCGGCGTGGTCAACTCCGGGCGCGAGGCGTCGCGGCGGCTGCGCGAGCTGGTGGCGGAGACCGGGTTTCCGATCACCTCGACGCTGATGGGGCTCGGCGCCTATCCGGCTTCGGGGTCCGCGTGGCTCGGGATGCTCGGGATGCACGGGACGTACGAGGCGAACTGGACGATGCATGACTGCGACGTCATGCTGGCGATCGGCGCGCGCTTCGACGACCGGATCACCGGGCGGACGGATGCGTTCAGCCCCGGCTCGCTGAAGATCCAGATCGACATCGACCCGTCGTCGATCAACAAGAACATCCACGTCCAGATCCCGATCATCGGCGATGTGACGGAGGTGCTGTCCGAGATGCTGCGGGTCTGGCGCGAGCGCGGCTCGAAGACCCGCTCGGAGCACGTGGCGAAGTGGTGGCGGCAGATCGAGCTGTGGCGCGGGCGGAACTGTCTCGCCTACCGGAACTCGGACAAGGTCATCAAGCCGCAGCACGCGCTGGAGCGGCTCGAGGCGCTGACCAAGGGGTATGACCGCTACATCACCACCGAGGTCGGCCAGCACCAGATGTGGGCGGCGCAGTACCTCGCGTTCGAGGAGCCGAACCGCTGGATGACCTCCGGCGGGCTCGGAACCATGGGCTACGGCCATCCTGCCTCGATCGGCGCGCAGCTCGCGCACCCGGACGCGCTGGTCATCAACGTCGCGGGCGAGGCGAGCTGGCTGATGAACATGCAGGAGATGGGGACGGCGGTGCAGTACCGCCTGCCGGTGAAGCAGTTCATCCTGAACAACGAGCGGCTCGGCATGGTGCGGCAGTGGCAGGAGCTGCTGCACGGCGAGCGCTATTCCTCGTCGTGGTCGGAGGCGCTGCCCGACTTCGTGAAGCTGGCCGAGGCGTTCGGGGCGAAGGGAATTCTGGTGACGGACCCGGCGAAGCTCGACGACGCGATCCGCGAGATGATCGAACATCCCGGGCCGGTCATCGTCGACTGCGTTGTGGAGAAGCACGAGAACTGCTTCCCGATGATCCCGTCGGGCAAGGCGCACAACGAGATGCTGCTGGGCGAGGACGCCACGTCGGGCGCGATCGAAGCCGGCGGCGCGGTTCTGGTCTGAGGGGGCCGAGATGAACGCACTTGCCATCCAGAAGGGCGCGAGCCGGCACAGCGCCTATGATCTGGTCAATCCGCTCGACGAGCGGCTCGAGACCCATACGCTTGCGGTGATCGTCGACAACGAGGCGGGCGTGCTCGCCCGGGTCATCGGGCTGTTCTCCGGCCGGGGCTACAACATCGACAGCCTCACCGTGGCCGAGACCGACCACGAGGGCCACCTGAGCCGGATCACCATCGTGACGACCGGCACCAAGGCGGTGATCGAGCAGATCAAGGCGCAGCTCGGCCGGCTGGTGCCGGTGCACGAGGTGCACGACCTGACGGTCGAGGGGCCCGCCGTGCAGCGCGAGCTGGCGCTCATCAAGGTCGCCGGCACCGGCGAGCGGCGGGTGGAGGCGATGCGCACGGCGGACATCTTCCGGGCGCGCGCGGTCGACACCACGCTCGAGAGCTTCGTCTTCGAGATCACCGGCGCGCCGGAGAAGGTCGACGCCTTCATCGCGCTGATGCGGCCGCTCGGCGTGGTGGACGTGGCCCGCACCGGCGTCGCGGCGATCGCGCGCGGCGTCTGACGCGGCGCGGGGGGCCGGCGGCGCCTTGGCAATCGTTCTGGCCGGCCCTAGGCTCCGGCCAGCCGACCCACCCCCCGGACATGCGAGTGGCGCCATGCAGATGCCCGAGCCGAACCCCGCCGTCGTCGCCCGCAAGGCCGAGATCGTCGGCGGGTTGCAACGGCTGCTGCCGGCGGGCGCGGTGATCCACGCGCCGGAGGAGGTGCGGGCCTACGAGTGCGATGCGCTGACCGCCTACCGCTGTCCGCCGCTCGCCGTGGTGCTGCCGTCCTCGACGGCCGAGGTCTCGGCGATCCTCGCGTACTGCCACGCCGAGGGCGTGAAGGTGGTGCCGCGCGGCGCGGGGACGAGCCTCGCGGGGGGATCGCTGCCGACCGCGGACGCGGTGCTGCTCGGGGTCGCGCGGATGAACCGGGTGCTCGAGGTCGACACCGAGAACCGGCTGATCCGGGTCGAGACCGGCCGGACCAACCTCAGCGTCACCGCGGCGGTAGAGGCGGACGGGTTCTTCTACGCGCCCGATCCGTCGAGCCAGCTCGCCTGCGCCATCGCCGGGAACATCGCCATGAACTCGGGCGGGGCGCACTGCCTGAAGTACGGCGTGACGACGAACAACCTGCTCGGCGTCACCATGGTGCTGATGGATGGCACGGTGGTGGAGCTGGGCGGCGGCCATCTCGACCCGGGCGGCCTCGACCTGCTCGGCATCGTCTGCGGCTCGGAGGGGCAGCTCGGGGTGGTGACGGAGGCGACGCTGCGGATCCTCGCGAAACCCGAGGGGGCGCGGCCGGTGCTGCTCGGGTTCGGCTCGAACGAGGTGGCGGGCGCCTGCGTGTCGGACATCATCCGGGCGGGCGTGCTGCCGGTGGCGATCGAGTTCATGGACCGCCCGTGCATCGAGGCGTGCGAGGCGTTTGCCCATGCCGGCTATCCGGATGTCGAGGCGCTGCTCATCATCGAGGTCGAGGGCTCGGAGGCCGAGATCGCCGACCAGCTCGGGCGGATCGTCGAGATCGCCGCGCGGCATGCGCCGGAGGTCATCCGCGAAAGCCGGTCGGCCGAGGAGAGCGCGCTGATCTGGAAGGGCCGGAAGTCGGCCTTCGGGGCGATGGGGCAGATTGCCGACTACATCTGTCTCGACGGCACGATCCCGGTGAGCGAGCTGCCGCTGGTGCTGCGCCGGATCGGCGAGCTGACCGCGGGCTATGGGCTCGGGGTCGCGAACGTGTTCCATGCGGGCGACGGCAACATGCACCCGCTGATCCTCTACAACGCGAACAAGCCCGGGGATCTCGAGAAGGCGGAGGCGCTCGGGGCCGATATCCTGCGGCTCTGCGTCGAGGTCGGCGGCTGCCTGACCGGCGAGCATGGCGTCGGCGTCGAGAAGCGTGACCTGATGGAGGTGCAGTATGCGCCTGCGGATCTCGAGGCGCAGTTGCGGGTGAAGGACGTGTTCGATCCCGGCTGGCTGCTCAATCCGGCAAAGGTGTTTCCGCTCGCGGTCTCGGCCCCGCGACGGGCGGCCTGAGGATGCGCGGCGCCCCGGGGGGACGGCATCGGGGGGCATCGAGCCCCCCGCCGCCGTCGCGGGCAGGTGCCCGCGGGCGCCTCGCCGCAGTGGTCGGCGAGCGGCCGTTCCTTGGGGACGCGGGCCTTGCCCGCGATGCGGCGCGCGCGGTGCGCGCTGGTCTTTCTTTGCCGGTTTTCCGGCTGTGGCCGGAAAACGACTGCTCTCCAGGTTTCAAGGCCGTATGAAGACCTGAAGAAGAATGGCGGATGGGAATGAGGCGATGAGCGCGGAGTTGGCTCCGGAGAGCGAGGCGGAGCTTGCCGAGATGGTGCGGGCGGCGGCCGCGGCGGGGGAGGCGCTGTCGATCCGCGGCGGTGGCACCCGTGGCATCGGCGGCGCGGTGGCGGGGCGGCCGCTGTCGCTCGCGCGGATCGCCGGGATCACGCTCTACGAGCCGGGGGCGCTGACGCTGGTGGCCCGGGCCGGCACGCCGCTCGCTGAGGTCGAGGCGGTGCTCGCGGCCGAGGGGCAGCGGCTGGCCTTCGAGCCCTGGGACGGCCGGGTCGTCTTCGGCGTCGCCGGCGTGCCGACGGTAGGAGGCGTGGCCGCGGTCAACGCGTCCGGGCCGCGGCGGATCGAGGCCGGGGCGGCGCGCGACAGCATGATCGGTGTGCGCTTTGTCGATGGCAGCGGCGCGGTGGTGAAGAACGGCGGGCGGGTGATGAAGAACGTGACCGGGCTCGATCTGGTGAAGCTGCTGGCGGGCAGCCATGGCACGCTCGGCATCCTGACCGAGGTGGCGTTCAAGGTGCTGCCGGCGGCGGCCGAGACCGCGACGCTGGTGTTCGACGGCCATGATCTCGCGACCGCGGGCCGGGCGATGCGCGCGGCGCTGGCCACGCCCTACGGGGTTTCGGGAGCGGCACATGCCGACGGTCGGACGCTGCTTCGGGTCGAGGGGTTTCCGGCGTCGGTGGCGCATCGCGGCGCGGCGCTGGCCACGGCGCTCGCGCGGTTCGGGGCGGCGCGGATCGAGCCCGGGCCGGGACCGTGGGCGGCGATCCGCGACGCCGGCACCCTCGCCGGCCGGGAGGGCGCGCTCTGGCGTATTTCGGTCAAGCCGACCGACGGGCCCGGGGTGGCGGCGAGCCTGGCGCCGGCCGAGGTGGTGCTCGACTGGGCGGGGGGCCTCGTCTGGGCGCTGGCGCCCGAGGCGATCGACGTGCGCGCCCGGCTGGGCGTACCGGGGCACGCCACCCTCGTCCGGGCCAGCGCGGCGGCGAAGGCGCGCTGGGGGGTGTTCGCGCCGGAGCCCGCCCCGGTGGCGGCCCTGTCGGACGGATTGCGGGCGCGGTTCGATCCGAGGGGAATTCTCAACCCGGGGCTGATGGCCGCCCGGGTGGGAGTGGCGGCCTGATGCAGACGAGCTTCACGCCCGAGCAGCTGCGCGATCCCGCCGTGGCCCGCTCGAACCAGAATCCTTCGGACCTGCGTGCATTGCGGGTTCTGCACCGCCACCTGCCCGACCTATCAGGTGCTGGGTGACGAGCTCGACAGCCCGCGCGGGCGGATCTACCTCATCAAGGACATGCTCGAGGCCGGGCGGCCGGCGGATGCCCGGACGGTGCAGCACATCGACCGCTGTCTCTCGTGCCTGTCCTGCATGACCACCTGTCCGTCCGGGGTGCACTACATGCACCTCGTCGACCACGCCCGGGCGCACATCGAGAAGACCTATCGCCGGCCGGCGATGGAGCGGGGTCTGCGTGCGTTGCTGGCGGCGATCCTGCCGTACCCGCGGCGGTTCCGGCTGGCGCTCCGCGCGGCGCGCCTTGGCCGGCCGTTCGCGCGGGTGATGCCGGCGCAGGTCCGCGCCATGCTCGCCTTCGCCCCGGCGCGGCTGCCGGCGGCGAGCCCGATGGACCGGCCGCAGGTGTTCCCGGCGGACGGCGGCCGGCGCAAGCGCGTGGCGCTCCTGACCGGCTGCGCGCAGCGGGTGCTCGACACCGAGATCAACGCGGCGACGATCCGCCTGCTCACGCGGCACGGCTGCGAGGTAGTGGTGGCCGACGGCATGGGCTGCTGCGGTGCCCTGGTGCATCACATGGGGCGCGAGGACGATGCGCGGGGGGCCGCGGCGCGCAATGTGCAGGCCTGGATGCGGGAGGTCCGCGCCGGCGGGCTCGACGCGATCGTCGTCAACACCTCCGGGTGCGGCACGATGGTCAAGGACTATGGCCACCTGTTCGCGGACGGGCCGCTCGCCGGGGACGCCGCGACCGTGGCCGGGCTGGCGCGGGACGTGAGCGAGGTGATGGCCGAACTCGGGGTGGCGCCGGTGGTCGACGTGGGGTCGCTCCGGGTCGCCTACCACGCCGCCTGCTCGCTGCAGCACGGCCAGCAGGTGCGGGTGCAGCCGAAGGCACTGCTGAAGGCGGCGGGCTTCGAGGTGGTGGAGCCGCGCGACAGCCATCTCTGCTGCGGCTCGGCCGGCACCTACAACCTGCTGCAGCCGGAGATTGCCGGCAAGCTGCGGGCGCGCAAGGTGGCGACGATCGAGGATCTGGCGCCGCAGGTGATCGCCGCCGGCAACATCGGCTGCATGGTGCAGATCGGCGCCGGCACCGCGCTGCCGGTGGTGCATACCGCGCAGCTGCTCGACTGGGCCACCGGCGGCCCGCGGCCGGCGGCGGTTGCGGCGGTGCAGGGGGCGGCGTGATGCGCGGGCTCCTCGCGCTGCTGCTGTTGCTCGCGGGGGCGTCGGTGGCGGCGGCGGCGGGTCCGGGCCGGCGGATGCTGGGCGAGGACGAGGCGGTGCCGTTCCGCGGCGTCGGGCGGGTGAACATCGCCGGCAGCCGGTTCTGCACCGGGACGCTGATCGCACCCGACCAGGTGCTGACCGCGGCGCATTGCCTCTACAATCCGCTGACCGGCGCGCGCGTGGCGCCGAACGAGATCCGCTTCGTCGCGGGTCTTCGCATCGAGAAGAAGGCGGCGATGCGGCGGGTGGTCCGCGCGGTCGCCGATCCCGACTTTGCCTTTGGCCGCGCCGGGCCGGCTGGGGTGGCCGCGGATCTGGCGCTGCTGGTGCTGGCGGTGCCGATCCCGGCGAAGGCGGCGGAGCCGTTCGCCACCGGCACGCTCGGGCCGGGGCCGTTCACCATTGTCTCCTATGGCAAGGACCGGCCGCAGGCGCCGTCGATCGAGGGGCCGTGCGGCCTGATCTCGGGCTATGGCGCCGGGCTGGCGCTTGATTGCGCGGTGACCGAAGGGGTGTCCGGCGCCCCGGTGTTCGAAGGCGAGGGCGACGCGCGCCGGCTCGTGGCGGTGATCTCGGCGATGGGGCGCACCATCGGCGGCGGCGGCCGCGACGTGGCTCTGGCGGCGAAGGTCGAGCCGGCGCTCGACCGGCTGCAGGCGCTGGCGGCCACCCCTTGAAACCGCCGCGCGGGATTCCCAGCTAAGCGATGTCCGGGGCCGATGATCGGGCCGGACGCAGAAGAACAGGGCCTGTCCATCGGAAGGTCCAGTCGATGTATCGCTTAACCAAGGATGCAACCATGCGCCACTTTGACTTCTCCCCGCTCTATCGCTCGACTGTCGGCTTTGACCGGCTCGCCAGCGTTCTCGATCAGGCCCTCTCGTCCGACGTGACGCAGAACGCCTATCCGCCCTACAACATCGAGAAGACCGGCGACAACTCGTATCGCATCACCCTCGCCGTTGCCGGCTTTGCCGATAGCGAGCTGAGCGTCGAGGTGCGGGACGGCCAGCTGATCGTCACGGGCCGCAAGGCGGAGACCGAGGAAAAGGCCAGCGTCCTGCATCGCGGCATCGCCACGCGTGCCTTCGAGCGCCGGTTCCAGCTTGCCGACCACGTGCGTGTGGTCGAGGCGGGCACGGAAAACGGCCTGCTGCACGTCAGCCTGGTGCGCGAGATCCCCGAGGCGCTGAAGCCGCGCAAGATCGAGATCGGCAGCGGCAAGGCCATCGAGGCGAAGGCCGCCGCCTGACGCAGGCCGCCGGACGCCGCCAGTTCCGGAATGGATGAATGTGGGGCCCGCTCGACCGAGCGGGCCCCTTCGAACTCCGGCGGGCCATCACCGCCCTTTCACCGGATCGGATCCCCGCCTATCCTCGGCCGTGATTTGAGGAGGCAACCCCATGACGACCCTTTCCCTTCCACGCGCGCGCGCCGTCGTGCTGATGTCGCTGATCGGGCTGTTGCTGTCGGCCTGCGGCTACAACACGATCCCGACGCTGGAAGAGCAGGCGAAGGCCAAGTGGGCCGATGTGCAGAACAACTATCAGCGGCGCGCCGACCTGATCCCGAACCTGGTCGCCACCGTGCAGGGGTATGCCAATCAGGAGAAGGACGTGCTGACCTCGGTGGTGGAGGCGCGGGCCAAGGCCACGCAGATCACCGTGTCGGCCGACGATCTGTCCGATCCGGCAAAGATCAAGGCGTTCCAGGACGCGCAGGGCCAGCTCTCCGGCGCTCTGGGCCGGCTGATCGCGGTGAGCGAGAACTACCCGGACCTGAAGTCGAACCAGAATTTCCTGGCGTTGCAGTCGCAGCTCGAGGGCACGGAGAACCGCATCGCCGTGGCGCGGCGCGACTACATCGAGGCGGTGCGCGCGTACAACACCGCGTTGCGCACCTTCCCCGGCGTGCTCTGGGCGAACACGGTGTTCCGCGGCAGCAAGCCGATGGCGGAGTTCACGGCGGACGACGCGGCGCAGACGCCTCCGGCCGTGAAGTTCTGATGCCGTGACGACCGCGACGATGGCACGCGGGCGCACGTGGCGCGGGGTCTGGCCGCTTGCCCTTGCGTTGCTCGTCGTCGCCACGGCGGCGCTGGCGCTGAGCTTCCCGCCGCTCACCGGCCGGGTCGTCGACCAGGCCGGCATCCTGTCGCCGGAGGCAAGGGCCGCGCTCGAGCCGAAGCTCGCCGAGCTCGAGGCGAAGTCGGGGATCCAGCTCGTCGTGGCGACCGTCGGCTCGCTGCAGGGCGAGGAGATCGAGCCCTATGCCAACGAGCTGTTCCGCGCGTGGAAGCTGGGCGAGGCGGACAGGAACAACGGCGTGCTGCTGCTGGTCGCGCCGAACGAGCGGCGGGTGCGCATCGAGGTCGGCTATGGGCTGGAGGGCACGCTGACCGACGCGCTCTCCGCGGTCATCATCGCCAACGCCATCACGCCGCGCTTCAAGGCCGGCGATTTCTCGGGTGGCGTCGCCCGCGGCGTTGACGACATCATCACCGTGCTGACCACCGACGCCTCCGAATGGGCGGCCCGACCGGAGCTGCGTCTGGACCGGCGGGCCGAGTCCGGGCCGCCGGACTGGCTGATCGCCGGGGCGTTCTTTGCGTTCGTGCTGCTTTTCATCGTCTCGGCCGGCTTCCGGCGCTTCGTCAACGCCGTGCTGCTCGGCGCTCTCGTCAGCCCGGGGCGCGGCGGCCGAACCGGCAGCGGCTTCCCGCGTGGTGGCGGCGGATGGAGCGGTGGCGGTGGTGGCGGAGGCTTTTCCGGCGGCGGTGGGTCGTCCGGCGGCGGCGGCGCGTCGGGGGGCTGGTGATGGAGATGTCGCCTGAGGATCGCGACCGGATCAGTTCGACGATCCGCGCCGCCGAGGCACGGACCACCGGCGAGATCGTCTGCGTGCTCGCGGAGCAGTCGTCCGACAGCCAGGCCCTGCCTGTCCTGCTCGCGGCGCTCGCTGCTCTCGCGCTGCCGTGGGGGCTGATCGCGTTCACCACGCTCAGTGTCGTCTCGATCCTGTCGCTTCAGGCGGTGACGTTCGTGGTCGTCGGGCTGCTCCTGTCCCTGCCGTCCGCCCGTGTGGCGCTGATCCCGCGGCAGGCCCGGCGGGCGATGGCGTTTCGCGTTGCGACCGAGCAGTTCCTGACCCGCTCCGTCTCGCGCACGCGGGACCGCACGGGCGTCCTGATCTTCGTCTCCCTCGCCGAGCACTATGCCCGGATCATCGCCGACGACGGCATCGCGGCGCGGGTGCCTCAGTCGCACTGGCAGGGGGCGGTGGACGCCCTGACCGCGCGCAGCCGCGAGGGGCGCATGGCCGACGGGTTCGTCGCGGCGATCGAGATGTGCGCGGCGGTGCTGGCCGAGCATTTTCCGAGCGCCGACGGTGGCCCGAACGAGCTGCCCGACCGGATCTATCTGATCTGACGCGGGCCGGCCCGGAGCGGGCGGTCAGGCGGCGCCGAGCGCCTCGGCGTGGAAGTCCTCGCGGTAGGGCTTCGCCGTCGACGGCAGCTCGCGCTTCAGGAAGTAGTCCTCGTAGCTGAGCTGGCGGCGCACGGCAGGCCACATCTCGCGAAACGCCTGGGCGATCGAGCTGTTCGGCGCCGGCAGGTCGTGCTTGATCCGCGCATGCAGGGCCGGCAACTGGTGATAGGGCACCATCGGGAACATGTGGTGCTCCACATGGTAGTTCATGTTCCAGTAGATGAACCGTGACACCGGGTTCATGTAGACGGTGCGCGAGTTCAGCCGGTGGTCGAGCACGTCGTCGGCGAGGCCACCGTGCTGCAGCAGGCCGGTCATGATGTGGTGCCACGCGCCGTAGAGCCGGGGCAGGCCGATCACCATCAGCGGCAGGATCGAGTGCAGCGCGATCGAGAGCGCGATGGTCGCGGCATAGATCGCCGTCCAGATCCGGGCGACGCGGATCACCTTCGGCTGCTCCATCTCGGGGATGAACGTCGCCTCCTCCGGGTGGATGCGGCCCGTGGCGTTATAAAGCATCCGGCTCAGGCCGTTCCAGGCGTCGATCAACCCGAAGGTATTGAGCAGCAGCTTGAAAAGGGCGGGGGGGCGCATGAGGGCGATTTCGGGGTCGAGGCCGACGATGTAGGTGTCGGTGTGATGGCGGGTGTGGCTCCAGCGCCAGGTGTAGGGATTGCGGATCATCATGAATGACGCGATCTGATAGACCCAGTCATTCATCCAGGCCGTCCGAAACGCCGTGCCGTGGCCGCATTCGTGCCAGCGCGAGTCCGAGGCCGAGCCGTAGAGCACGCCGTACGCGAGCCAGAACGGCAGCGACAGCCACGGGTGGCCGAGGAGCCAGACGGTGATGCCGAGGCCGGCGAAGGCCGCCAAGCAGCCGAGCCAGACGAGGGTGTCGCGGATCGCCGGCTGGTCGGCGCGCTGCATGAACGCCTTCATTTCCTTGCGGGGCACGTCGGTATGATACCATTCCGCCGCCTTGAGGCCGCTCTCAACCGCCCGCTGGGCGTCGGGCCCGAGCAGGCTGTAGTCGCGTCTGCGGCCGGCGCGGGATGCGGTTCCCAGCGTGGAGAAGGGGGTGTCGACCATGGTTGCCTCCCGAAAGCCCGTTGGGAAGGGGATACGCGCGGATGGGGCGAATCGCAATTTTGGTTGCCATGAAATCTATCAGCATCTATCACCTGGGTCCGGGGGCAGCCCGCGGGAGGGGATGGCATGGTGAGCCGGCCGACGGTCGCGGATGTGGCGCGCGAGGCGGGGGTGAGCGTCGCGACGGTGGACCGGGTGGTGAACGGCCGGCTGCCAGTGCGCGAGGACACCGCCCGCCGGGTGCTGGAGGCGGCGCAGCGCATCAGCTTTCACGCGGTCGGCCTGATCCGCTCTCGGTTGCGCGAGCAGCTGCCGGAGGTGGCGGTCGGCGTGCTGCTGCAACGGCCCGACGAGCCGTTCTATGCCGATCTGACGCGACAGTTGCAGCGGGCCATCACCGGCGCCCGGGCATTCCGCGGCGTTTCACGGCTCGACTATTGGGTGAAGGACGACCCGGAAGACATTGCCGCGCGCCTGCGCCGGCTGGCGCGGCGCTGTCAGGCGGTGGCGCTGGTGAGCCCCGATCATCCCGCGGTCGCGGCAGCGATCGCCGACGTGGCCGGCACGGGCCTGCCGGTCTTCACCATGCTGTCGGACTGCGCGCCGGCGTCGCGGACATCGTACCTCGGCATCGACAGCCGCAAGGCCGGGCGGACGGCGGCGTGGCTGATCCGCAAGTGCGCGCCGCGCGGCGGCAAGGTGGCGGTGATCGTCGGCAGCCGGCGTTTTCAGGGGCACGAGCTGCGCGAGATGGGATTCCGCTCGTTCTTTCGCGAGGTGGCGCCGGAGTTCGTGGTGCTCGACGCGGTGGTGAACTCGGAATCCGATGCCGCGACGGAGGAGGCGATCCTGCAACTCGCGGAGCGGCATCGCGATCTCGTGGGGATCTACCTGGCCGGGGGTGGTGCCGCGGGCGGGGTGGCGGCGTTGCGGGCGATCGAGCCGGGGCGGCGACCGGCGATGATCTGTCCGTCGCTGCAGCCCGAGGTGCGTGCGGCGCTGGCCGACGGGGTGCTGACCGCCGCGATCTGCGAGCCGGTCGATCGCCTGACCGAGCGTCTGGTCGAGGCCGTGACCCAGGCGCTCGACGAGCAGGGGCCGCGGGTGCCGAACCAGATCGTCCTGCCGATGGACCTGTACACGCCGGAGAACCTGTGAGCGCCCGACCTCGTGCGACGGGAGCATGTCGTGAGGTTAACGCCTGAGGTTAATGGCAAAACCGATCACGACCCGGCCATGCACGGATCATGCACAACGTATGCACCAATCATATGTCAAGCGATGCACCCCCGGCCGCAGCTCGACGGGTCGGTTGGGGGTTAACGGGAGGCGGGATCAGACCGGCAGGCCGATGGCGTCGCGCAGCGTGCGGCGGAGCGTGGCCGCGTCGGTGAAGACGATGCCGGTGAGGCCGAGTGCCTCGGCCGCGGCGACGTTCTTCGGCAGGTCGTCGATGAACACCGCCTCCCCCGCCGCGATGCCGTTGCGCGCGAGGCAGAGGCGGAAGATCTCCGGGCCGGGCTTGGTCATGCGCTCGACGCCGGAGACGACGATGTCGCGGAAGCTCGACGCGAGGAACGGGTGGCGGGCCAGCGTCTCGGAAAACTTCGGCTCGGAGAAGTTGGTGATGGCGTAGAGCGGCACGCCGGCCGCCTTCAGTTCGGCCAGCAGTTCCGGCATGCCGGGCACCGGCCCGACGATCGTCTCGTGCCAGCGGTCGCGATAGGCGGCGAGCAGCTCGGCCCGGTGCGGGAAGCGGGCCGCGTGCGTGGCGACGCCCTCGTCCCACGGCACGCCACCGTCGAACTGGTGATTCCAGTCGGAAAAGCCGACCTCGGCGAGGAAGGCGTCGACCGCCGCGGCGTCGGGCAGCAGCGTGCCGAACAGCGCCTGCGGCTCCCAGCGCAGCAGCACGTTGCCGATGTCGAAGATGAGCGTCCGGGGCACGAGGGAGATATCCTTGTGGTTGCCGGCGAACGCTACTCGCTCGCCCCGGCGCCGGCAACCGGGCGCCCGGCGCGGGCGCGCGCTGCCTTGGCGCTGCGCACCGTGTAGGCGGCGGCGCCGGCGATGGCGGCGACGGTGGCGAGGATGCCGACCGCTTTCGGGATGCCGGTGGCGAAGTCGAGCAGCGCGTCGGCGAGCACGACGATCGCGAAGGCGATGGCCCAGGCGAGGGTGATGCGGCGGTTGAGCTGTACGAAGCGCGGGTCGTCCCACACCTCGCGCGGCGCCTGCTCGCGGGCGTATTGCAGCGTGAAGGGCCGGCCGACCAGCAGCGAGACGAGCACGATGCCGAGGAGACCGATGTCGACGGCGAGCTTCACGCCGGCGATCGACTCCGCGCGGGCGGTCAGGTGGATGAAGCCGGCGATGCCGAGAAACAGCGCGAGGGTGCCGACCTCGAGGATTTTCGGCGTCTCGCCGCGCCGCCAGCCGCGCAGGACCAGCACCGCCGAGAGGACCGCCGCGACCAGCAGCGCGCCGCTCGCACCCAGCGGGCCGGTGAGCAGGGCGAAGGCGATGAACGGCAGGAACGCGACGACGGTCATGGGACGAGACCTCGCTCAGGTGAGCTTTCGGATGCGCAGGCGGGTCAGGCGATGCTGCTCCCGGCCGAGGACCTCGAAGCGGAAGCCGTGGAAGCTGAACGCCTCGCCCGTGCTCGGGATCGACTGCGCCTCGTGGATCACCAGGCCGGCGATGGTGTTGGCCTCCTCGTCGGGCAGGCTCCAGTCGCAGGTGCGGTTCAGCTCGCGGATCGACACGCCGCCGTCGACCTCGACCGAGCCGTCGGGCTGCGGGTGGATGCCTTCGGGCGCCTCGACGTCGTGTTCGTCGGTGATGTCGCCGACGATTTCCTCGAGGATGTCCTCGAGCGTGACGAGGCCCTGCAGCGCGCCGTATTCGTCGACGACCAGCGCGAAGTGCGCGCGCCGGCGCAGGAATTCGCGCAACTGGTCCTCGAGCGTGGTGGTCTCGGGGACGAAGTAGGGCTCCATCGCCACGTCCATGACGTCGAAGCCGTCGAGCGCGCCGGCGCCGCGCTGGTCGCGGACGAAGGCGTGGACGGCGCGGGACAGGTCCTTGGCGTGGATGACGCCGACGATGTTCTCCGGCTCGCCGCGAAAGATCGGCAGGCGGGTGTGCGGCGAGGCGATCGCCTGGGCGAGGATCTCGTCCGGCGGCGCGTCGGCGTCGATCATCTCGATGTCGCGCCGGTGCATCATCACCTCCTCGACCTGACGCTCGCCGAGGTCGAAGGCCTCGAGCACGGCGTCGGCCTCGGCCTGACGCTCGCCCGGGTCGGTGCCGGCCTCCGTCGGGTCGACCTCGGCCCGCACCGGCGGCAGGCGGCGGGCGATGCCGTGGAACAGCCCCGCGACCGGCGCCAGCAGGCGGAGGAGCGGGCGCACCGGCCGCACCAGCCGGATCGCGGCGGCCTCGGCGTCCGCGCCGACCGCCGCACGCGGCAGCTGGCGGGCGAGGAGCGCGATCACCACCGTCATCGTCACGGCACTGAGCGCGACGCCGCCGCGTGGCAGCAGGCGGACGAGCAGGCCGGTGGCAAGCGCCGTCGCCACGACGTTGGCGGCGGTGGTGCCGAAGAGGACGGCCGCGACCAGCCGCTCGCGGTCCTCGACGAGGGCGAGGACTTGCGGCGCACCGCGCTGGCCGCGCTCGGCGAGCAGGTGCAGGCGTGTGCGGCTGACGGTCGAGGCGGCGGTGCCGAAGGCGGCGAGCAGCGCCGAGGCGGCGAGGAGCACGGCGATCGCGACGCCGGAGCCGAGAAGCAGGGCGAGCGTCGGGGCCTCGGTCGGCGGCTGCATCGGGATCGTCCTTGGGGAGTGTCGGGCTCGGGCAGTATCGAGAAGTATCGGCGCTCGCGGATCCGTTATGCGGTCAGCGCTCGTCGGCTTCAAGCGCCGCCGCGGGCGTGGCGAGGGGGTGTTTCTCCAGCACCAGCTCGCGGAGGCGCGCCTCGATGACGTGGGTGTAGATCTCGGTCGTGGCGATCGAGGCGTGGCCGAGCAGGGTCTGGATCACCCGCAGGTCGGCACCGTGGGCGAGCAGGTGGGTGGCGAACGCGTGACGCAGCGTGTGGGGCGAGATCGACGTGGGGTCGAGCCCGGCGAAGCGCGCGAGGTCCTTGACGAGCAGGAAGAAGCGCTCGCGCGTCATGTGGCCGCGCCGCCCGCGCGAGGGAAAGAGGTGGGGCGAGCGGGGCCGGCCCGGCTCCGCGCGGGCGTCGAGGTGGCCGAGCCAGGTGGCGAGCGCCTCGCGGGCGGGCGGCGAGAGCGGCACCATGCGCTCGCGGCCGCCCTTGCCGCGGACAAGGATCATCCGCGGGTCGCCGCGGGCGGCCGCGACCGGCAGCGAGACCAGCTCGGAGACGCGCAGGCCGGTGGCGTAGAGGATCTGCATGAGGCAGGTGTCGCGCAGCCGGTCGGCCTCGGTGCGGCCGAAGGCGGTGGCGGCGTCGAGCAGGCGGTCGACCTCGGCCTCGGCGAGCGAGGCGGGCAGCGCCCGGCGGCGCCTCGGCCCGCGGATCAGCGCCGCCGGGTCGTCGGTGCGCCAGCCTTCGAGGAAGGCGAAGCGGTAGAGCTGGCGGATGGCCGAGAGGCGGCGGGCGCGGGTGGCGTCGGCCATGCCGCGGTCGGCCTGATCGACGAGGTAGGCCTCGATGTCGGGTCGGCCGGCGGTCGAGAGGTCGAGGCCGCGGGGGACGAGGAAGGCGGAGAAGTCGGTGAGGTCGCGCGCGTAGGAGAGCGTGGTGTTGCGCGCGGCGTCGCGCTCGGCCTGGATCGCCTCGAGGAAGCGCTCGAGCCAGCGGGTGTCGCTCATGGCGCGGCATCCGCGAGCAGGGTCTCGACGGCGATGGCGTGGGCGGCCTCGGTCTGGCCGGCGAGGCGCAGGGTGAGGAGGGCGGCGCGCAGCCCCTGGGGGTCGACGGCGGGGCCGGCGGCGACGAGGGCGAGGGCGCCGAGCAGCGCCTCGCCCTGGCGGCCGGTGGCGACGAGGCTGGCGAGGGCGCGCTCGCGGTCGTCGGCGGCGTCGGCGGCGGTGAGGCCCGCGAGCGCGAAGCGGGCGAGCTCGCTCGGCGGCTCCGTTGCGGGCCGGGGCGCGTCGGGCGCGGCGCGGGCGAGGGCGAGCGCGGCGGCGACCGCCGGGCCGGGATCGGGGATGGCGGCCGCGGCGTCGGGCCGGCCGGCGAGGAGCAGGAGCTGCGCCAGCCGGTCGCGGTCGGGGCCGGGCCAGCCGGCGGCGTCGATTTGCGCGAGGCGGTCGGCATAGGCGCGGGCGAAGGCGACGCGCAGGCCGCGGGCACCGAGCGCGGCGTCGGCTGCGGCGAGCGGCGCGGCGAGGACCGCCGCGGAGCCGGCAGGGGCCTCGGCGGGCTGAGCCTGAGTGGGCGGAGCTTCGGGGGGGCGGGCGTCGGGCGGGGCGTCGAGGGCCGCGTCGAGCGCCTGCACCGCCTCGGCGCGGTCCCAGACGCCCCCCGAGGCCGCCGGCTCGCCGGAGCGATAGGCGGCGAAGAGCGGGCCGTCGTCGATGGCGCCGGTCAGGGCCAGCCGCTCGGCCGCCTCGATCCGCATCCGCATCGGCGTGTGCTCTGTCAGGTCCTGCACGAGGAACGCGTTCGGCAGCGCGCCGGGCGGCCGCGGCAGGCCCACGGCCTCGCGCATCAGGAAGTCGAGCGGGGTGAGCGGGTCGGGGATCGGCGGTTCTTCGGCCTCCTCGAACAGCTCGGGGTCGAGGAAGCGGGCGAGCAGCGCCTGCTCGTCGGCGTCGATCTGGCCGAGCTGCTGGCCGAGGGTGAGGGTGATCTCGGCCGCGCCCCAGTCGCCGCCGCGGGCGAGGCAGAACACCCGGGCGGGCAGGGTCGGCGACAGCGCGGGATTCTGCCGCAGCGCCGCGCAGGGCTCGGCGGCGCGGTCGAGCAGGAGCCCGGTGTCGAACCAGCGCCGGAAGAGGTCGGGCGTGTCCGGGCCGGCCGCCTCGACCAGCGCCGCGGCCTGCTCGAGCGCGCCGATGCCGAGCAGGCGGTCGAGCCGGGCAACGAGGACGCTGGTCTCGGCCCCGGCGCCGGCGGGCGGATCGGCCTCGGCGAGCAGGAGGCGCTGGAACAGCGCCTGCGCCGCCGGCACGCCGGTGCCGGGGGCATCGAGGATCTGGTCGCGCACCGCTTCGGCGGACTGGCCGTCCCAGAGCCGGCGCGAGAAGCCGGTCGATTCCGGCGGCAGGAGGCCGATGGCGTCGCGGCTGACCGCCGGCAGCGGCGTCACCGTGATCTCGCCGTCCCCGCCGGCGGGCGCCCCGGGCGAGGCTGGCGCGGCAGACGGTGCCGGCGGCGCCACGCTCTGGATGCTCTCGGAGAGCCACGGGATCGCACTGCGCGGCTCGGCCGCACGGGCGGGCGCGGCTGCCGCCAGCGCAGCCGCGATCAGCGCCGCCGGGGCGGCGAGGGCGCGTGTGGGACCGCGGGGGCGTCGCCGGCCCGCGTGCCCGCTCACTTCGCCTCGACGGGGACCTCGACGTCCCGCTGGGGAGCCGGCAGATCCGAGAAGAGCGCAAACCCCACGAGGCCGACAACCGCGACGATCAGAAGGTAGAGTAATATCCGGCCGAAAATCCGCATCCTGTCCTGCTCTGCCCAGTCCCGGCTTGACGCCGCGTTCTCGAGCCGTCAATCACGGGGACCATCCGCCGGCGACGACTGCCGCGGGATTCTAGCTTGGGCGCGTCGGCACGGCAATTGCGATGATCGAACGTTCGCCGATGACCGCGGAGACAAGGCCAGCGCCGTTCAAGCTGACCCGGACGATTGTCCTGGTCGGCCTGATGGGGGCCGGAAAGACCAGTGTCGGCAAGCGGCTCGCCGGCATGCTCGGCGTCGGATTCGTCGACTCGGACGTGGAGATCGAGGAGGCGGCCGGGATGACCATCCCGGAGATCTTCGCCAGCCTGGGCGAGCCCGCGTTCCGCGACGGCGAGCGCCGGGTGATCGGGCGGCTGCTGGCGGAGCGGCCGCATGTGCTCGCCACCGGCGGCGGCTCGTTCGTCGAGCCGCGCACCCGGGCCGAGATCAAGTCGCTCGGCACCTCGGTCTGGCTGCGCGCCGACGTCGACCTCCTGTTCGAGCGGGTGCGCGACCGCCCGGGCCGGCCGCTGCTGCAGGTCGACGACCCCAAGGCGGTGCTGACCGATCTCAACACCCGCCGCGCCCCTTTCTATGCCGAGGCGGACGTCACCGTGGACAGCCGCCGCGGCTGCAGCCACGAGACCATGGCGCGCACCATCATCGAGGCGATCCGCGCCTATGACCTCGCGGGCGGCCTCGCCCGGGGCAGCACCTTCGAGGAGACGATGTGACCCGCACCTCCGCAACCGTCCACGTGCCGCTCGGCGCGCGCGCGTATGACATCCGCATCGGCGAGGGGCTCCTATCCCGCGCCGGCGCCGAGATCGGGCCGCTCCTGCGCCGGCCGCGGGTGGCGGTCGTCACCGAGGCCCGCGTCGAGGCGCTGCACGGTGCGACGCTGGCGGCGGGGCTGGAGGCCGCCGGCATCGGCATGGCCGCGCTGGCGCTGGAGCCGGGCGAGGCGACCAAGAGCTGGCGCTCGCTCGAGACGGTGGTCGAGTGGCTGATCGGCGAGAAGGTCGCGCGCGACGACGTGGTGGTGGCGTTCGGCGGCGGCGTGGTCGGGGACCTCGCGGGCTTCGCCGCGGCGATCCTGCGGCGGGGGGTGCGCTTCGTGCAGATCCCGACGACGCTGCTCGCGCAGGTCGACAGCTCGGTCGGCGGCAAGACCGGGATCAATTCTCCGCAGGGCAAGAACCTCGTCGGCGCCTTTCACCAGCCACGGCTGGTGCTGGCGGACACCGGCCTGCTCGACACGCTGCCGGAGCGCGACTTTCGCGCCGGCTATGCCGAGGTGGCGAAGTACGGCCTGCTCGGCGACGCGGCCTTCTTCGACTGGCTCGAGGCGAACGCGCCGGCGCTGGCGGCCGGCGACCCGGCCGCGCGTGCCCACGCGGTGCGGCGCTCGTGCGAGATGAAGGCCGAGATCGTGGTGCGCGACGAGACCGAGGAGGGCGACCGCGCGCTGCTCAACCTCGGCCACACCTTCGGTCATGCGCTCGAGGCGGCGACGGGCTACGGCGACCGGCTGCTGCATGGCGAGGGCGTGGCGATCGGTTGTGTGCTGGCTTTCGAGCTGTCGGCCCGGCTCGGGCTCTGTCCGCAGGAGGCGCCGAGCCGGGTTGCGGCGCACTTCGACCGCATGGGGATGCGCCGCCGGCTCGCCGACGTGCCGGGCGCGCTGCCGGACGCCGACGCGCTGGTCGGCCTGATGGCGCAGGACAAGAAGGTGCGCGACGGCCGCATCGCCTTCATCCTGGCGCGCGACATCGGTGCGGCCTTCGTGGCGCGCGACGTCGGTCTGGCGCCGGTGCGGGCGCTGCTCGCCGAGGCGCTGGCCGACCGCGCCCGGCTGGCGGTGTCCTGAGCGCAGAGGCCGCCCCTCTCGGGCGTCGTCTCGACGGACGGGCGTCGCGAGGGGGCTGCCGCCGCCTCCTGGCCTGCGGCCGGTCCACCCCTGCGAGTATTTTTCGGCAAGGGGAAGGCAGGAAGGCGGGATGGGCGGGCGGGCCGTCTGGGGAGGATCGGCGGCTCCTCTGCGCTGCCGCTGGTTGCAAACCGATCGTTAACGTTTAGACTTTGTTAGCGGAGTTGGTGAAGGCTGGCTCACGTGGCGGGCGATTCTATTCCGGGAGAGCGATGCGCCTCGGTTGGAACATGCGAATGGTGGTGGCGGCGACGCTCGCGTCGCTGCTCGTCGTCGGCTGGTCCGGCGCGCCGGCCCATGCGCAGACCACCGAGATGCCGGCGCCGCTCGACACCGACCCGAGCCTGCCGGTCGGGCCCGGCGGGCCGGACGATGCGCCGCGCGTCCTGATGACCGTTCGGGGCGGGATCACTGTCAGCCCGTCGTACTTCGGGTCGGACGACTACAAGCTCGGGCCGGACATGGGCGTGCGCTTCGATTTCATCCACCTGCCCGGCGGCTTCGACTGGGGGTCGGCCGGTCCGGGCCCCGCAGGCAGCCGTTCGGGCTGGGACCTGCGCGGCTCGGCGCGCTATGTCGGCGGCCGCGACCTGAGCGGCGCGCTCTCCGGTCTCGGCGATGTCGACAGGACCTTCGAGGCGGGCCTCGGCCTCGGCTACGAGCAGCGGAACTATCGGGTGTTCACCGACGTGCGCTATGGCGTGATCGGCACCAACGCCTGGACCGGCGAGGTGGGCGCCGATGGCATCGCCCGGCCGATCGAGGGATTGACGCTGTCGCTCGGGCCGCGGCTCGCCTTTGGCGACGACCGCTTCACCCAGACCTATTTCGGCATCACCGACGCGCAGGCGGCGGTCTCGGGGCTGGAGCCGCACGAGGCCAAGGGCGGGCTCTATTCCGCCGGCATCGAGGTCGGGGCGCGCTACATGGTGGGCTCGCGCTGGGGCGTCGAGGGCGCTGCGAGCTGGAACCGCCTGCTGGGCAGCGCGGGGGACTCGCCGATCACCGAGGCGGGCTCGCAGGATCAGCTCAAGGTCCGCCTCGGCGTGACGCGGAGCCTGAGCCTCGATTTCTAGCGGCTCAGCCCTCGCCGCGCAGCGCGCGCTGGCGGGCGAGACCGGACTCCACGTCGGAGACGCCGAGCAGGTTGACGATGAGGCGCATCAGGCCGTGCTCGTCGGCGTTGATGCCATCGGTGGCGGCGACGCGCCAGAGCGCCTCGACGATGCCGGTTCGCTCGTCGTAGGGGACGGCGTCCTTGACGAGGCGGGTGAACTGCACGGTGTCCTGCGCCGCCGCCTCGGTGCGCTCGGCATCCGTGCGGATCCGGGCGGCGGCGTCGGGGGCGAGGCGGTACTGGCGGGCGAGGGCGGCGTCGATGCGACGGCGCTCGGCATCGCTGTAGCGGCCATCGGCGCGGCACAGGCGGACCATGAGCGCACCGAGCGCCACCCGGGCCTCGTCGGGGTGGTGCGCGGGCGGCGGGGCCACGAGATGGCGGAGCAGGTTTGCGAGCATCTCCGAGATATAGGGGAGGCGCGGCCGGCGGCGCCAGAGGGTCGGCGCCGCGCGCGGTGATTTGATCGGAGCTAGAACAGCGCGAGCTGCCGCGGGCCGGCGTCGGGGATGCGGAACAGGTCGGTGCGCAGCGGTCGCAGCCCGCGGTTGAGGCCGAGGCGGGCGCAGGCGGCGGCGAAGCGGCGGCCGATCAGCTCGGCGACGACGCCCTCGCCCTTCATGCGGCGGCCCCAGGCGGGATCGTAGTCGCGCCCGCCGTGCATCTCGCGCACGAGCCCCATCACCCGGCGCGCGCGGTCGGGATAGTGCTCCTCGAGCCAGGCGCGGAACAGCGGGCCGACCTCGCGCGGCAGGCGCAGGACGATGTAGGTGGCGCCGGTGACGCCGGCGCCGGCAGCGGCGGCGAGCAGGGCCTCGATCTCGTGGTCGTTGAGGCCGGGGATCATCGGGCCGATCGAGACGCGGGTGGGGCAGCCGGCCGCCGCCAGCCGGCCGAGCGCGGCGAGCCGGCGCTCGGGCGCGGCGGCGCGGGGCTCCATGGCGCGGGCGAGGCGGCGGTCGAGGGTCGTGACCGTCAGACCGGCCGTGGCGAGGCCCGCCGCGCCCATTTCGCCGAGGATGTCGGCGTCGCGCTCGATCAGCGCGCCTTTGGTCAGAATGTGAACCGGGTGGCGGAAGTCTCTGAGAACGCATAGGATCTGGCGCATGGTGCCATAACGCTTCTCGATCGGCTGATAGGGGTCGGTGTTGGTGCCGATGGCGATCGGCGCCGGGCGGTAGCCGCGGCGGGAGAGTTCTGCCACCAGAACGCGCGCGGCGTCGGGCTTGGCGGTCAGCTTCGTCTCGAAGTCGAGGCCGGGCGAGAGGCCGAGGAAGGAGTGCGTCGGCCGGGCGAAGCAGTAGATGCAGCCGTGCTCGCAGCCGCGATAGGGATTGATCGAGCGGTCGAAGGGAATGTCCGGGCTCTGGTTGTGCGCAAGGATCGAGCGCGGCCGCTCCACGGCCACCTCGGTCCGGGTGGGGGCGATCTCGTCGTCGCGCCCCCAGCCGTCATCCACCGCCACATGCTCCAGCCGCTCGAAGCGGCCGGCCATGTTGAGCGCCGCCCCGCGCGCGCGGCGGGCGTCCTTCGGTATCCGCTCCGATTCGTCGCTGGACATACCGGAAAACTAGAACAAGACGGGAACATTTGCCAGCGCCGGGCGGTCTCGCGCGTGACGTGCCGTCGGGGACGGCGGACGCGAGGTCGTTTCCGGATGGCGCGCGGCCGCCCGGATGGGATTAGCTGGCGGCGAGTGACCTTCACATGCGCGAGGGCGGCGGCATGGCCGACGACGGCGACGACGAGATCATCCTGAGCGAGCTGCCGGACGACGAGCTGGTGCCTCAGATGCACGACGACCTTTACGACGGCCTCCGCGACGAGGTGGTCGAGGGCGTCAACATCCTGCTCGGGCGGGGCTGGACCCCCTACGACGTGCTGACCAAGGCGCTGGTCGAGGGGATGCGGATCGTCGGCATCGACTTTCGCGACGGCATCCTGTTCGTGCCGGAGGTGCTGCTCGCCGCCAACGCGATGAAGGCGGGCATGGCGATCCTGAAGCCGCTGCTGATCGAGACCGGCGCGCCGCGCCTGGGCAAGATGGTGATCGGCACGGTCAAGGGCGACATCCACGACATCGGCAAGAACCTCGTGTCGATGATGATGGAGGGCGCGGGCTTCGAGGTGGTGGACCTCGGCATCAACAACGCCGCCGAGAGCTACATCGAGGCGCTGGAGCGCGAGGGCGCGGATATCCTCGGCATGTCGGCGCTGCTGACCACGACGATGCCCTACATGAAGGTGGTGATCGACACCCTGAAGGCGAAGGGCGTCCGCGACGACATCGTGGTGCTGGTGGGGGGCGCGCCGCTCAACGAGGAATTCGGCCGGGCGATCGGCGCGGACGCCTATTGTCGGGACGCGGCGGTAGCGGTGGAGACCGCCAAGGAATTCATGGCGCGCAAGCACAACCAGATGGCGCGCGCCTGAGCCTGCCCGCGCCGATCAGGGCGCGGGAGGGCGTGGCCGGGACTTCGAGATAGGCCGCCACGTCCCATGCCTGCGCTGGGGCGAGGACGGGGGCGGCCTGAGAGCTGCCGAGTGGCATGTTCGCATGGATGAACGCGGCAGCGGTCGCGACGCGCGCCATGCCGGCCGCGGCGTTGAAGCTGTCCGGGCCCCAGAGCGGGGGGTGCAGGTAGCCCGCGGCGTCGCCCGGCAGGCCATTGCGCATCCCCGATCCGTCCGGCCGGTGGCAGGGGGCGCACTGTTCGAGGTAGAGCGCGGCACCCCTGACCGGAGCCGGAGAGGCGGGCGGCGCGACGAGTGCATCGGGATCCTCCGCCGGGTCGCCGAAGCTGCCCGGGCGGGCGGAGAGGGCGTCGAGATAGGCGACGAGGGCGTGCATCTCGCGGCCGTCTTCCGGCAGGGGCCGGCCGTTCATGCTGCGGGTCATGCAGCCGTTGATCCGGTCCTCGATCGACTCGCGGCCGCCGCCCGGCAGCGGCTTCGGGTACTTCGCGCTCACACCCACGAGGGACAGGCCGTGGCTGCGCGTGCCGGCGTCCATGTGGCAGTTCTGGCAGGCGAGATTGTTGCCGGCGTAGCGCATCGCCGCGTCTTCCACCTCCGGGCCGATGAGCGCGAAGGTCTCCGTGACGAGTGCCGGCCGTAGTCGGCATCGGGCAGCGCCAGAGGGCCGGCGACTGCGGCGGTCGGGCCGACGAGCAGGGCGAGGGCGAGAGCGGTTCGTGACAGCATTCAGACCTTCCGATTGCGCCGGCGCGCGCTAGATAGTGCTGACGCGGCCTATGGGAGACGCTCGCATGAACGATAGCGCCGGACCCCGCTGCCTGGACAGCGTGCTGGTCATCGCCTGCGGCGCGCTGGCGCGGGAGATCCTCGCGTTGAAGCGGATGAACGGCTGGGAGCATCTGGACCTCGCCTGCCTGCCGGCCAAGCTGCACCTCTGGCCCGACCGGATCCCGGACGCGGTGGCGGCGGCGGTCGAGGAGGCGCGCGGGCGCTATGGGCGGGTGTTCGTCGCCTATGCCGATTGCGGCACCGGCGGTTTGCTCGCCGCACGCTGCGCCGGGCTCGGGGTCGAGATGCTGGCCGGCCCGCACTGCTACAGCTTCTTCGAGGGCAACGCGGCGTTCGCCGCCCATGCGGACGAGGAAATGCGGGCGTTCTACCTCACCGATTTCCTGGTGCGGCAATTCGACGCCTTCGTGTGGCGCCCCATGGGTCTCGACCGGCATCCGGAGCTGCGCGACATGCTGTTCGGCAACTACGAGCGGCTGGTCTATCTGGCGCAGACCGACGACCCGGTGCTGTCGGCGGAGGCGGAGCGGTGCGCCGCGCGCCTCGGGCTCGGCTACCAGCGCCGGTTCACCGGCTATGGCGACCTTGCGCGCGCGCTCGCTCTGGCGTGAGGGGCCGCTTTCACGCGCTCGGCGCTGGCAGCGAGCGAAGTCCGGGTGTTAGGGTCGGTGCGACGTGGCATCGTTCAAGGATTCGTCAATGCTTCATCGCCTGATCCTCGCGGCCGGATTCGGCCTGCTGGCTGCGCCCGGCTTCGCCCAGGACAAGACCGTCCACATCTACAACTGGTCGGACTACATCGCCGAAGACACCGTGAAGAAGTTCGAGGCGGAAACCGGGTACAAGGTCGTCTACGACGTCTACGACTCCAACGAGGTGCTTGAGGCGAAGCTGCTCGCGGGGAACTCCGGGTACGACGTGGTTGTCCCCACTTCGAGCTTCTTCGCCCGGCAGCTCAAGGCCGGGGTCTATCAGGAGGTGGACAAGTCGAAGCTGCCGAACCTGAAGAACATGGATCCGGGTCTCATGAAGGGCGCGACGGCGTATGATCCGGACAACGCCCACTCGGTCATCTACATGTGGGGCACCACCGGACTCGGCTACAACGAGGATGCGGTGAAGAAGCGGCTGGGCGACGACGCGCCGACCGACAGCTGGGCGCTGATCTTCGATCCGAAGTACGCCGCGAAACTCGCCGATTGCGGCATCACGATGCTCGACTCCCAGACCGACGTGATGCAGAGCGCGCTCGCCTATCTCGGGCTCGACCCGAAGTCGACGAGCGCCGACGACATGGAGAAGGCGGCGGCGCTGCTTCAGACGGTGCGGCCCTACATCCGCTATTTCCACTCCTCGCAGTACATCTCGGATCTGGCGAACGGCGAGGTCTGCGTGTCGCTCGGCTATTCCGGCGACGTGTTCATCGCCGCCGACCGGGCGGAGCAGGCGGGCAACGGGGTGAAGATCAGCTACTCGGTGCCGAAGGAAGGCGCGCAGCAGTGGTTCGACCTGATGGCGATCCCGGCCGACGCGCCGAACCCGGAGGGCGCGCTGGCCTGGATGAACTTCATCATGGAGCCGCAGATCACCGCCGACATCACTAACTACGTCTGGTACGCGAACGCGAACACGGCGGCGATGCCGCTGGTGGAAGACGACATCAAGAACGATCCGGCGATCTTTCCGCCGGCCGAAATCCTGGCGAAGCTTTTTCCAACCGTGGTTTACGACGCGAAGCTCGATCGCGTGATGACGCGGCTGTGGACCAAGGTGCAAACGGGGCAGTAAATCGTCCTACAGCGCGCCGTGAGCGTTTCATCAAGTTCGAGCCGCCGGTTTTCGTGTCAGACCGGCGGCTTTACGGCGCGATCACACTACCTGGGCGACAAGTGATTTGCGGTGTGCTATTTCAGGTTGAATTAATCCTGCTGCCTCTAGATCGGGCGGCAAAATCTGTGACCGGCAGGAGAGATGGACGGGTCCGACGTGGCGCGACGACATACCCGGCGGACTGCGAGCATTGCAATCGCGGCGGTGCTGGTCGGGGTGGGCCTGCTTGGCAAGGTCTACGACGACCAGGGGCGGGAGGCCTGGCGGCAGCAGTCGCGCGCCCGGGTGGGCGAGGGGCTGAACCTCATTGCGTCCGACCTGCAGGGCCGGATCGAGGCCGACGCGCAGCTGGTCCGCGGCCTCATCGCGGTGGTGAGCGCCGACCCCGGAATTGATCCCGACCGCTTCCACCGGATCGGTGCGGAGCTGCTCAACGGCCAGCCGGAATCGCGGATGGTCACCGCTGCGCCCGACCGCATCGTCTCGATGGTCTATCCCGAGGATGGCGACCTGGTGCGGATCGGCTACGAGTTTCGCCCCGAGACGTTGCCGGCCGAGATCCTCGAGCCCGGATCGCACAGCATCGCGCTGGTGGGGCCGATCGAGGCGCACTTCGGCGGCCAGGTTTTCTCGGTGCGGGCTGCGGTCTTCGTGGGTCCGAGCCAGTTGTTCTGGGGCATCGTCTCGCTGGTGATCGACGCGCCGGCCTTGTTCCGGGTGGCGGGCGTGGACAACCCGATGCTGCCGTTCGACGTGGCGGTGGAGTCGCGGAACAGCGACGGGGCCGAGGCGGTGTTCGGCAATCCCTCGGTGCACCTGTCCGATCCGGTGCAGGCCGAGGTGAAGGTGCCGGGCGGGACCTGGGTTCTTGCGGCGGTGCCACGGGGCGGCTGGTCGGAGCCGCCGTCGCTCTGGGTGACGCGGACAGTCTTCGTGATGCTCGCCGCGGCGCTCGTCGGCGCGATCCTCGCGGCGACGCGCATCGCCGAGGCGCGGCAGCGGCAGGTGGCGATCATCCACGAGCGCGAGGCCGAGCTGTCGCGGCTTTCCTGGCGGCTCGAGTTTGCGCTGGCCAGCTCGAACGTCGGGGTCTGGGACGTGGATCTCGCGACGGATGAGCTGTTCTGGGACGCGCGTGCCAAGGCGCTGTTCGGCCACGGCCACGACGCGGGTCCGTTCTTCGGCTTCAAGGACTGGGAGGCCGTGGTGCATCCCGACGACCGGGCGCGCGCGACCGCCGAAGCCGACCGGGCGGTGAAGGAGAGCGGGCTCTTCGCGTCACGCTACCGCATCGTGCTGCCGAGCGGCGAGGTGCGGCACATCCGCGACATGGCGCGGGTCCATGCCGACGCCGACGGCCGGCGCCGCCTCGTCGGGCTGATCTGGGACGTGACCGAGGAGGTGGAGCGGCAGGAGGAGCTCGAGTTGAAGCGGGTGGAGGCAGAGGCGGCAACGACGGCGAAGTCGCGCTTCCTCGCCTCGATGAGCCACGAGATCCGCACGCCGATGAGCGGGGTCCTGGGCGTCCTCGGCCTGATGCTCGACGATCCGTTGCCGCCGCAGCAGCGCGAGCGGGCGCGGATCGCGCTCGCCTCGGCAGAGGCGCTGCTCGAAATTCTCAATGACATCCTCGACTTCTCGAAGCTCGAAGCGGCGCAGGTCGTGCTTGGCCGGGAGCCCGTCGACATCCGCGGGCTGGTCGGCGAGGTGATGGAGCTGATGTCGCCGAATGCGACCCGCAAGGGACTTGCGATCAGCCACGCGGTTTCGGCTGCGGTGCCGCGTTTCGTGCTGGCCGATCCGCTGCGGCTGCGGCAGATCCTCACGAACTTTCTCAGCAACGCCACGAAGTTCACCAACCAGGGCGAGATCATGGTCCGGGTCGACTACATGGGCGCGGCGTCGGGCGAGCTGGTGATCGAGGTGGAGGACACCGGCATCGGGGTCTCGCCCGAGCACCAGGCGGCGATCTTCCAGCGGTTCATCCAGGCGGACGACAGTCTGGCGCGGCGCGCTGGCGGCACCGGGCTCGGGCTCTCGATCTCGTCGCAGCTCGCGGAGCTGATGGGGGGCCGCGTGACGCTGCGCAGCGTCGTGGGCATGGGCAGCACGTTCCGGGTCGAGATCCCGTGCCGGGCGGTGGCGGCGGAAGACGTCGGGCGCGAGGAGCGGTCGGACAGTGCCCGTCCGGCGCCGATGCGCGTGCTGCTGGCCGAGGACCATGCGACGAACCAGTACGTGATCGGCGCCTATCTTCGCGACGCGGGGCATACGGTGACGCTGGTGGAAACCGGCGCCGACGCGGTGCGGGCCGTGCGCGACGGCGACTTCGACGTGGTGCTGATGGACGTGCAGATGCCGGTGATGGACGGGCTGGCGGCGGCGGCGGCGATTCGCGCCCTCGATGGCCCGGCCGCCGCGGTGCCGATCCTGGCGCTGACGGCGAGCGCGATGCCGGGGGACCGCGAGGCCTGCCTTGCGGCGGGAATGAACGGCCACCTGACCAAGCCGATCAACGCCGCGAACCTGCGCGCGGCGCTGCGGGAGGTGGCGGCCTCGCCACCGCTCGACGATGAGGACGGGCCGGCGCCAAGCCTGCGGACCGGAACCTCCTGACGCCCGATGGGCGGGCCGGCTGCAAGCAGGGGTTGCATCGCGCCGCCGGCTGCGCTCCGCTCCCCGGCAAGCCGGCACGAGTCCGGCCGGGTTTCCGGGAGAGACGCCATGGCAGCGATCCGCACTTTCGAGACGCCGCGCGAGAGCGGCCTCGGCCTCCGCCGCATCGAGAGCCCGTCGGGGGTGGCGGCGGCGCTTTTGCCGAACGGCTGCCTGTTCGCGCTCGAGCATCGCGGCGCGTCGACGCGAACGCTCGTCAGCCAGATCGAGGGCTCGGGCCTCGACGGCGGCATCGGCCGGCTGTTCCTGCGGGTCGGGCCGGGCGGTGCCGGTGCGGAGGTGGTCGAGGTGGTCGGGCCGGGCGCGCGCGTGGAGATCGCCGCCGGGGACGACCGCTTCGTCTGGCGGGGCGAGACGGCGGGCCTCCGCCACCGCGTGACGCTGTGGCTGCATCCCGCCCGCGCGGTCTGGCTCTGGCGGGTCGAGGTGTCCAATGCGCGCGCAGAGGCCGCCACGTGCGACGCGACGCTGCTGCAGGACCTCGGCATCGGCGGCCGCGGCTTTGTCCTCAGCAACGAGGCGTATGCCTCGCAGTACATCGACCACCACCCCACGCGGCACCCGGCCTGCGGCTGGGTGGTGATGAGCCGGCAGAACCTGGCGCAGGGCGGCGCCCACCCCTGGGTGGCGCACGGCTGCCGCGAGGGCGCCGCTTCGTTCGCTACCGACGCGCTGCACCTGCTCGGGCCGGAATTCCGCGATGCCGGCCGCATCGACCCGGCCCGCGAGCTGCCGAGCGCCTGCCTGCAGCACGAGGTCGCCTGCCCGACGATCCGCTCGGCAGCGGTGACGCTCGGGCCGGGCGAGACGGCCACCTGGAGCTTCTTCGCGGTGTTCGAGCCGGATCATCCCGCCGCGTCGGGGCCGGACGATCTGGCCCGGATCGACGCGGGCCTCGCGGCGCTCGACGACTTCGTGCCGCAGGATCCGGCCTTCGCCGCACCGGCGCGGAGCCTCCTGCAGGAGGCTCCGCCGCTCGCCGGGCGCGCACTGGCGGCGGCCGAGATCGCCGGCCGGTATCCCGATCGGGCGGGCGAGGAGACGGAGGACGGGCGGCTGCTCTCGTTTTTCACCGGGGCGGGCAGCGGCAGCCGGCATGTGGTGCTGCGCGAGAAGGAGCGCACGCTCGCCCGGCGGCACGGCGCGATCCTGCGCACCGGGCAGGGGATGCTGCTCGACGAGACGACGATGTGCGCGACGGTCTGGATGCACGGGGTGTTCGCCTCGCTGCTCTCGCTCGGCAACACCTCGTTCCACCGGCTGTTCTCGGCGTCGCGCGACCCCTACAACATCACCCGCTCCGGCGGTCTGCGCCTCCTTGTGGAGGTCGAAGGCGGCTGGCGGCTGCTGGCCGAGCCATCGGCGTTCGAGATGGGGCTGTCGGAGGCGCGGTGGATCTACGTGCTCGACGGCCGGACGGTGACGGTCGAGGCGGCGGCGTCGGGCGACGACCCGGCGATGCAGTGGCGCGTGGCCGTCGAGGGCGCGCCCTGCCGGCTGCTGGCATTTGCCGGCGTGGTGCTCGGCGAGCGCGAACTCGACACCGCGGGGCGCGTCGAGATCGACGCCGACCGCAAGCGGATCGCGTTCCGGCCCGATCCGGGCTGGCTCTGGGGCAAGACCTACCCGCAGGCGGTCTATCACCTCGTCACCGCCACCCCGGAGGCCGTGGAGGCGATCGGTGGCGACGAACTGCTCTATCCCGACGGCGTGGCGCGTGGCGGCGGCTTCGTCGCGATCCGCACCGCGCCGACGTCGGCGCTGGAGCTGGCGGTCGTCGGCGCCCTCGCCGACCCGGACGCGGCGGAGCGGCTGGCGGCGCGCCATGCGGCCGGGGTGCCGATGGCGGACGGGCGCGCGGCGGCGGCGCGCTACTGGGACCACGTGACCCGCGGGCTGCGCCTCGAGGGGGGCGACGATGTGGCGGCCGCCGATACGTTTTTCCCCTGGCTCGCGCAGAACGCGATGATCCACCTGACGGTGCCGCACGGCCTGGAGCAGTCGGGCGGCGCGGCATGGGGGACGCGCGACGTCTGCCAGGGGCCGGTCGAGTTCCTGCTGGCGCTGGAGCATGACGCGGCGGTGCGGGAGATCCTGCTGCTCGTGTTCGCGCAGCAGTTCGAGGCGCGCGGCGACTGGCCGCAGTGGTTCATGCTCGACCCCTACGGCCAGATCCGCGACCGGCACAGCCACGGCGACGTCATCGTCTGGCCGCTGAAGGCGCTCTGCGACTACCTCGATGCGACCGACGATTTCGCGGTGCTGGACGCGGAAGTGGCGTGGCGGCGCGACGACGACCTGACGGCGACGGCGCGGCGCGACACGATCGCCGCGCATGTGGAGAAGCTGCTTGCCACCGTGCGCGAGCGGTTCATCCCGGGCACGCACCTGATCCGCTACGGCGAGGGAGACTGGAACGACTCGCTGCAGCCGGCGGATCCGCGGATGCGCGACTGGATGGTGTCGAGCTGGACGGTGGCGCTGCTCTGGCAGCAGCTCGGGCGCTATGCCGCGCTGCTGGCGCGCGCCGGGCGGGACGGCGCGGCGCTGGTGGCGCTGGCAGACGCGGTGCGGGACGACTTCCGGCGCTGGCTGGTGCGCGAGGGCACGGTGGCGGGCTATGCGCTGTTCGACGCGGGCGGCGGCGACCCGGAGCTGCTGCTGCATCCGTCGGATCGGCGGACGGGCCTCCGCTATTCGCTCCTGCCGATCACCCAGGGGATCGTGGCGGGGCTGTTCGATGCCGGGGCGGCGGCGCATCATGCGGCGCTCGCCGCCGAGCACCTGGGCTTTCCCGACGGGTTCCGGCTGATGGACCGGCCGGTCGCCTATCATGGCGGCACCGAGCGGAATCTTCGCCGGGCGGAGTCGGCGGCGTTCTTCGGGCGCGAGATCGGGCTCATGTACGTCCACGCCCATCTGCGTCACGGCGAGGCGCTGGCCGCACTCGGCGACGCGGCGGGCGTGTGGCGGGTGCTGGCCGCCGCGAACCCGGTCGTGGTCGCGGAGCGGGTGCCGAACGCCACGCGCCGGCAGCGGAACGCCTATTTCAGCTCGTCGGACGCGGGCTTTCCCGACCGGGCGCATGCGACTGCCGACTGGGAGCGGCTGCGGGCGGGTGAGGTGCCGGCGGACGGCGGGTGGCGGGTCTATTCGAGCGGGCCGGGGCTCACAGTCAACCTGCTGCTCTGCCACGCCCTCGGGCTCGGCCGGCGCGCGGGACGGCGGACCCCGGCGCCGGTGCTGCCCGAAGGTGCGGGGCCGGTGACGGTGAGCTGGCAGGTCGACGGGCGACCGGCGCGCTGGGTGCTCGGCGGCTAGCTGACCGGCGCCGCCTCGAGGTGCGGGCTGGTGAAGCCGAGGCGGCGGAGGCCGGTGGCGATCTCGGGCGCGCTCATGAACAGGCGCCAGAGCAGGCCGCTGCGGGCGTTCTCGATCATCACCACGATCGGACCCTGGTCGATCGCGAGGTGCGAGTCGGCGTACCAGCCGGCGGTCTCGCTGAAGGCGTCGATGAAGCCGAGGTCGCGGAACAGCCGGTCGCCCATGTCGTCGTGGAAGTGGCGGAGCGCGGCCATCGACGCGTCCGGCGTGTAGGGGAAGGCCGAGAGCGCGGCGGTCGGGGAGATGACACCGAGGTCGTTGGTCGGCGAGTGCGCGTCGTAGCCGTTGACGCTGTCGCTCGCGGTCAGGCCCCAGCAGTCGGGGCCGTAGCCGGCGAAGCCCTTCGGGTTGGCGATGCAGTGGGCGCGGTTCAGCCGGCTGTGGGCGACGTTCTGCGCCCAGTAGTCGGCGTAGCGGTCGGCGAGGCCGCGCGGGTCGAGGCCGAGGAAGGAATACTGCGACAGGAAGAGCGGGCCGCCGCCGTCCGGGCCGAGGGGCAGGGTGATGCCCTCCGCCGTGCGGCCGCTCAGGAAGTCGCGACCCTCGGCCCAGCCGCGATGGTAGACCTCGGGCGAGACGGCGTAGCGCGGCGCGGCGGCGGCGAGGACGTAGGTGATGAGGCACTCGTTCCAGCCGCGGATCTCGTGGTTCATCGACCAGCCGTTGTTCGGGCTCCAGTGCCAGGTCAGCACGTTCCTGCCGTCGCGGGTGTGCCAGTCCCACTCGGCTTCCCGCCACATCCAGTCGATTGCGGCGCGCAGCCGGCGCTCCTCCTCGCTGTCGGCGTCGAAGAACTGCCGCGCGGTGAGCAGGCCCATGAGCAGGAACGAGGTCTCGACGAGGTCGGCGCCGTCGTCCTTGCGGCTGAAGGGGATGGTGCGGCCGGTATCGCCGTTGAGGAAGTGCGGCCAGATGCCGTGGTAGCTGTCGGCCTTGAGCAGGAAGCGCGCCACGGTCCACAGGCGCTCGACCGCCGCGTCGCGCGCGATCCAGCCGCGGGAGACGCCGGCGATGATCGCCATGATGCCGAAGCCGGTGCCGCCGGTCGTCACCGCCTCGAGGCCGTAGCGCGCGGTGACGTTGCTGCGCTCGCGGGCCATGCCGCAGGCGGGGTGGGCGAAATCCCAGAAGTAGCGCAGGGTCTGGCGCTGCACCCGGTCGAGCAGCGCCTCGTCGCCGGGCGTGGGGCGCCACGCGCCGCCGGTCGTGTGGGATCGCATGGGGGTCCTCCGCTGCCGCCTGCGGCTCATCCTATACGTGAGCCCGCGGCACCGGGCTACTGCAGGCGCAGCGACGGAGCGGCGCTGGCGAGGCGCGCGGCCACCGGCGCCGGGACCGGATCGGCGTCGGCGACGGCGCTTGCCAGCGCGACCGAGGGGGTGAGCATCAGGGTCTGGTTGTAGAACGGCCGGCCGGCGGCGTCGGTCGGGGCGGCGGCGGTGTGCAGCACCGAGAGGATCACCGTGTCGGGCAGGCGCTCCTCGAGCGCGTGATGGAACTCCGCCGCCGCCTTCGGGTCGAGCGCGGAGGTCGATTCGTCGAGCAGCAGGATATCGGGCTCCTGCAGCAGCATCCGCGCCAGCACCAGCCGCTGCCGCTGGCCGCCCGAGAGCACGTCGCGCCACGGCCGCCCGCCGTGCAGCGCCTCGTCGAGATCGCGGATGAAGCCGCCGAGGCCGGCGCGCGACAGCACCTCGGCGACGGCGAGCCGGTCGTAGTTGTCGCTGACCCGCCGGGGATAGGCGACGAGCTGGCCGAGGCTGAGGTGGTCGGGCAGGTCGGCTTCCTGTGCCGCGAGGAAGACGCGGGCGCCGGCCGCGACGCCGATCCGGCCGCCGCCGTAGGGCCAGAGCCCAGCCACGGCCTTGAGCAGCGAGCTCTTGCCACAGCCGCTCGGCCCGCTGACATGCAGCCGGTCGCCCCGGCGCAGCACCAGCCGGGGCAGGCGCACGAAGGGCAGCACGTCGTGGCCGCGATGGCACAGCTCGAGATCCTCGAGCACCAGCATCGGCCCGGCGACCAGTTCGCGCCGCTTGAAGGCGCTGCGGCCGGTCTCGCCATAGAAGCGGTCGCGGTCGCGCACCCGCTCCACCGCGGCGGCGAGCGCGGTCAGGCGGGCGGCGTTGGCGCGCAGCACCGCGATCTCGGTCATCACGTTGGTGAACCACGACGCGCCGGCGATCAGCTCGGTCGTCAGCTCCGAGGCGGCGACGTAGGAGCGAAAGCTCATGCTGCCCGCCATGAACGCCGGCAGCGCGGGCACGTAGGCGAGCAGGCGCTGGGACAGGAAGTTCGTCACCTCGGTGAACATCAGCATGGTGGCGACCCAGACATTCTGCTTGCGCCACGCCCGGTCGATCGCGCCGTAGAGCCGCGCGTTGGTGTCGCGCTGCACGAACTGCCCGCGGGAGGCGGCAACGAGGCCGACGCGGCTCAGCATCGAGGCCAGCTCGCCACGCCAGGCGCCGTCGCTCTCCTGCCGCTCCAGCGTCCGCTGCTGCACGCCGCGGCCGACGTGCCAGGCGAAGAGCGTGACGAGCGGCATGTAGAGCGTGACGAGGCCGAGCGCGAGGATGGCGGTGCCATAGTCGCCGGGCACGAGGTCGATGTGGCCGGCGATCGCCGGCCCGAGCACGGTCTCGAGCCCGCGGTTCGCCGCGGCGCCGATCCGGTCGAGGAAGTCGACTGGCTCGCTGCGGGCGACGAGCGCCACGGTGACGAACCAGACCGAGGCCACGGCGCCGATGAACCCCATGACGAGGCCGATCAGTCCGCCGAAGAGGTGGTCGGTGCAGATGTCGAGCCGCTGGTCGATCGAGTCGGGCAGCCGCCCGCCGTTGCCGGCGGCGCCCCGGTCGCTCATCAGGTCGAGCGCGATGCGCTGGTCGGAGAGGATCTCGGCGTCGAAGCGGGCGATGAGCCAGCGCCGGGCGCGGCGGTGCAGCGTCGTCGAGACGAGGTGCCGCAAGGCGAGCCCGAGCGAGCGGGCGAGCGCGATGCCGAAATAGGCGAGGCCGGAGAGCAGGATCACCCGCCCGGGATCGACCGCGCCGGGCCGGTGGAATTCTGCGAGCGAGGCGATGAAGTCGGCGCTCGCCGTGGCGGTCCAGACCGCGGCCTTGCTGACGAGGAGCGTGATCGCCAGAACCACGGCGGTGAGCGCCCACGCCTCGCGCCAGCGCTCCGACATCCAGTAGGCCGAGACGAGGCCCCAGAACGTCGTGCAACGCTTCATCGTGGCCCCTCTCCGCAGGGCGCCGCGAAGCCGCGTGGCGGCATGATTGACCGACTGTCCTCCATCTCCCCTTCTCCGAGGGGTCACCCCGCGGAAATCCTACGCCTGTGCGCGAGATCCTGCCGAGTGCGATGTTAACTCATGGTAAACCGATTGATAGGAATTCGTAAAATCGGCGGTCTCTACGCCCACGACACCGGGGAAGTGTTGCAATGAGGAAACGCTTTGCGCGGCCCGCGCACATCGGCAATCGCGCCTGGAGCATCGCCTGCGGCATGACGCTGCGGCAGCTGGCGGGGCAGCTCACGTCGATCGACGCGGGCCGCTACCAGCAGCTGACGGGCGAGGACATCGCGCTCGGCGTGGCGCGCGGCGACGTCGGCGGCACCGGCCTCGTCGGCGAGCGTCTGGCCGAGCTGCAGCAGGCGGCCGTGGCGAACGGCCACCCGCCGCTGCTGGTCAAGGACGACGGGCGGCGCGGGTTCTACCAGATCGCGCCGTTCCCGCTCTACTGCTTCGACATGGATCTGGTGCGGCGCGCGCACGTCGAGGCGGCCGGCGACGCGCGGCTGGCCGGCGTCACGCTGATCCGGCTCACCTGCGACTATGCCTTCGCGCAGAACCAGGGGCGCACGCAGGAGGGCGGCATCGTCTCCGACCCGGTGTTCATGAGCGACGTGACGCGGGCGAGCACCGAGGGGCTGCTCGGCGCCGGGCGCCTCGCCGTGGTGCTGAAGCACCTCGGGCCGTACCAGTACACGGCCGGTCCCGACTACACCGCGCTGCCGATCGAGCGGGTCGAGTTCCTCGAGACCGTGCTGCCGCGCTACGACGGCGGTTTCGCGGCCGGCGCGCACGGGGTGATGATGAGCTTCGTCGCGCTGAACGGCGTGCCGGCGCACGCCGACCCGTTCCTGCGCGACATCGCCAAGGCCAAGGCCGGGCCGGGGGCGATCATCGAGTCCGACTACGACGGCATCTACGAGCTCTACGGCGGCTTCGGCTATGCCGCGAGCCCGAAGGAGGCGGCGCTGCGCGGCTTCCGCGACGGGGGCGTGCACATCGACCTGTGCTCGCTCCTGTTCCTCCAGCATCTGCCGGCGCTAGTGGAGGAGGGGCGCATCGAGGAGGAGGCGCTGCTGGTGCGCGCCGCCGAGATGCTGGAGCTGAAGGACCGGGTGGGCGTGCTCGACGACCCGATGCTCGGCACCGCGCCCGACCGCGAGGCGCGCCTGCTCGACCGGCCGGCGCCCGCCGCGCGCGAGATGGCCCGCGCCTCGGTGGTGATGCTGCGCCCGCGCGAGCCCGATCCGGCCGTGCTGCCGATCCCGGCAGAGGCGCAGGTCTGCGTGCTCGGGCCGCTGGCGGAGCAGGATCCTGAGGACTGGCTCGGCGCCTATTCCAGCCATGGCAACCGGCACCTCGAGATCGTCTCGACGCCGCTCGCCGGCATCCGGGCGCACTGGCCGGCGGCCACCTGTGCCCGCGGCTGCGACTATGACGGTGCGGAGGAGGAAATCGCCGCTGCCGTGGAACTGGCGCGGACGGCGAGCCATGTCGTGGTCTTCCTCGGCGAGCCGCACGCGTGGAGCGGCGAGTCCGCGACGCTGGCCGAGCCGCGGCTGCCGCAGGTGCAGCGCCGGCTGGTCGCGGCGGTGCGGGCGGCGAATCCGGGCGCGGTGCTCGTCGTCTTCGTCACCGCCGGCCGGGCGCTGCATCTCCCGCCGGAGGTCGAGGCGGCGGACGCGCTGTTCTGGACGGCGCATACCGGGACGTTCGCCGGCGAGGCGATCGGCGACATCCTCGCCGGCGCCGAGCCGACGGGGCGGCTGTCGCACGGGCTGCCGATCGGTGACGGGATCACCTCGGGGTTCGACTCGCGCGCGGCCCGCACCGACCGCCCGGCGGTGCCGGTGGTGGCGGGCTCGGCCTCGCGGCGCCAGCGGCACCACTGGTGCGCCTACTACCTCGGGCTCGGCGCGCGCTGGCCGGCCGCCTACACCTTCGGCGAGGGCTATTCCTACACCCGCTTCGCGCTGTCGGACTGGGCGCTCGACGGCGCCCGGATGTCGGTGGCGGAGGGCACGGTGCTGACGGCGACGGCGCGGGTGACGAACACCGGCGACCGGGCCGGAACCGAGACGGTGCAGCTCTATCACCAGGATCTGGTCTGCGAGGAACGGGTGCCGCGCCTGCTTGAACGGCTCGGGCACGCGCAGGTGACGCTGGCCGCGGGGGAATCGGCCGAGGTGCGGTTCACCGTGACGCCGGCGATGCTGGCGAAATACGGCCGTGACTGGCGGACGGGGCGGCAGCCGTGGCCGGACAGCGCGCCGGGCCTGAACCCCGACCGGCTGTTCATCGTGCAGAACGAGGGGCAGGCGCTCGACGCGATCGAGCGCTTCGGCGACGCGCCCTGCGTGCTCAGCTTCACGCTGGAGCCCTGAGATGACGACGTGGGTGTTTCCGCTCGCCGGCCAGAGCAACATGGTGAGCCGGGCCGACGCCGACGGCTCGGCGCCCTGGCCCGGGGCGGTGCGCTTCATGACGGCGGAGGGGCTCGTCGCCCCCTCCGACGAGATCGCGGCGCCGGAGGGCAACGGCGGGCCGGTGCTGATCGCCAAGTGTTTCGCCGCCGACTTCCTCGCCGCGCATCCGGGCGACGCGATCGTGTTCGTCGCGGGCGCGGTCGGCGGCACCAGCTTCTGGAACCACCGCTGGAACCCGGGGGATGACCTCTACGACGCGCTCGTCTCCCTGACGCGGCAGGCGCTGGCGGCGCATCCCGACTGGCAGCTCCGGGCGCTGCTGTTCCAGGGGTTCGAGACCGACGCGTCGAACGCCATGCTGCCCACCACGTTCCGCCGGGCGATCGACCGTTTCGTCCGGGCGATCCGGGCCGACCTCGGCGCCGGCCTGCCCATCGTCTTCGGCGAGCTGCCGCCGGGCTTCGTCGGCGACGACCCGGTGCGCGCGGCGATCCGCAACGAGGTGCGCCTCGCGGCGGAGCGCTGGCCGGGGATCGCCGTGGTGTCGAGCCGCGAGCCGACGCCGGCCGAGGACGACGGGCTGCACTATTCGACGGCCGGTCTCGTCGCGCTCGGCCACCGCTATGCGGCCGGTCTCGCGGCAGCGGAGGCGACGGCCGGGACGGAGGCCGGCGTCTGAGCGAGCCGTGGCGGGAGAGGCACGGCAGCGTGAACGGGCGGATTTCGCGCGTGAAACGGTGTGTATACGTCCGAGATAGTACATAATAATATCAGATAGTTATTGCCGGTTTCGAACGCCCGCAGCAAGCCGCGGCCTCCAACCGGAGGTCGCTGCGAGGGTGGATGGCGTCCGGCGGGCGGCCGTGGCATGTGGGGGCATGAGCCCGCCGCCCGAGCCCTCCCGTCCCGTCGGCGCCACCGCGCGCCTGCGGGCCATCGCCCGCGAGATCAACCGCACGCCGGGGCGGCTGCGGCTGATCCTGCTCGCCGGGGGGCTCTTCGTGGTCATCGTGCTGACCGCGGTGATGCAGGTGCGGCTGAACGCCTGGAACCAGCCGTTCTACGACGCGATCGAGCGGCGGGACTGGCACGGCTTCCTGCACCAGCTCGGCGTCTTCTTCGTGATCGCCTCCGGCCTCCTGATCCTGAACGTGGCGCAGACGACGGCGAACCAGCTGATCCGGGTGCGGCTGCGCGACCTCGCGACGCGGGATCTCATCGGCAACTGGATGACTGCCGGGCGCGCCACCCGGATCGGCCGCGCGGGCGAGATCGGGGTGAACCCGGACCAGCGTATCCAGGCCGACACCCAGACGCTCACCGAATACACCGCCGACCTCGGCATCGGCCTGCTGCAATCCACCATCCTGCTGATCGGTTTCATCGGCGTGCTGTGGGTGCTGTCGAAGGACGTGGTGATCCCGATCGGCGGGCGGGATCTTGCGATTCCCGGCTACATGGTGTGGGCGGCGCTGCTCTACGCCGCGTCGGGTTCGTTCATCTCATGGCGGTTCGGCCGGCCGCTGGTGCGGCTCGGAACCGACCGCTACGCCCATGAGGCGGAGTTTCGCGCCAGCGTGGTGCAGGCGTCGCAGCACGCCGAGGGGATCGCGCTCGCCAACGGCGAGGCCGAGAGCCGGCGGGTGCTCGAGGCGAGCCTTGCCTCGCTCGTCGGCGTCCTGCGGCAGGTCGCCTTCGCGCGGGCGCGGCTGACCTGGGTGACGGCGGGCTATGGCTGGGTGGCGCTGGTGTTTCCGATCATCGTCGCGGCGCCGGGCTATTTCGCCGGGCGCCTCAGCTTCGGCGAGCTGATGATGGTGGTCGGCGCCTTCAACCAGGTGCAGTCGTCGCTGCGCTGGTTCGTCGACAACACCGGCGTCATCGCCGACTGGCGGGCGGCGCTGTTCCGGGTGATGAGCTTTCGCGAGGCGCTGGTCGGGCTCGATGCGGCGGACGCGGCGGGCGGCGTCATCGCGCGCGAGGAGACCGAGGCGGGCCCGCTGGTGCTCGACGCGGTGCGCGTGCGCAGCCGGCACGGCACCGTCTCGCTGGCCGACGACCGGGTGGAGGTGGGCGCCGGTGAACGGGTGCTGCTGCTCGGCCAGCCGGGGTCGGGGCGGACGACGTTCTTCCTGGCGCTCGCCGGGCTCTGGCGCAACGGCGAGGGGCGCATCACCATGCCGCCGGGCGCGCAGGTCGCCTATCTGACGCAGCGGCCGCTGCTGCCCACGGGGGTGCTGCGCGAGGCGCTGGTGCCGGAGGGGGTCACCCCGGACGATGCGGCCATCGGGACCGCGCTGGCGCGCGTCGGCCTCGGGCAGCTCTCCGGCCGGCTCGACCAGGCCGGGCGCTGGGACGTGGAACTGGGCACGGGCGAGCAGGAGCGGCTGGGCTATGCCCGCCTGCTGCTGGCGCGGCCGGCGTGGCTGGTGGCCGACGAGGGGCTCGATCCGCGCGACGATCCGAACCGCCAGCTGCTGCTCTCGATCCTGTCGCAGGAACTGGCCGGGACCGCGGTGGTCAACATCTCGCAGCGGCGCGAGCCGGCGGGCTTCTACGGTCGGGTGGTGGAGCTGGTGACGGCCGACGGGCTGGAGGAGCCGGCCGCGGAGCCGGCCTGACGCGGTGCGAGATCAAGGGCTTGTCGCGGGATGACGGCCTTGTGACGCAGGGGGCGAACGACTATACACGGGCGCCTTGCCGCAGCCGGGAGCCGCCGAGATGATCCGCGAGAGACTGTCGAACGACCTCAAGGAGGCGATCAAGGCCAAGGAGCCGACCCGGGTCTCGACCCTGCGGCTGATCCTCGCGGCGGTGAAGGACCGCGACATCGCGGCGCGGAGCGAGGAGAATGCCGACGGCGTGCCCGACACGGAGATCCTCGCGATCCTCGGCAAGATGATCAAGCAGCGGCAGGAGAGTGCCCGGATCTACGAGGAGGGCGGCCGGCTCGACCTCTCCGAACAGGAGCTGTCGGAAATCGAGGTGATCCGCGCCTATCTGCCGAAACAGATGACCGAGGCCGAGGTCGAGGCGGCGGTGCGCGGGGCGATCGCCGAGACCGGCGCGGCCTCGGTGCGCGACATGGGCAAGGTCATGGGCATCCTCAAGGCGCGGTTTGCCGGCAAGATGGACTTCGCGGTGGCGGGCGCGGCGGTGAAGGCCGCATTCCGCTGAATCCGGCGCGCCGGGGGAAACCAGCACGCCCGATCCTCAGGTGTCTAACGCTCCCCAGGCGGCGGGACGCGGGGCTGGCGGTGCGATCCGGTGGCGGAAGACGAGCAGCAGCCCGACGGCCACGAGCGCCACGGCGCCGCCCACGTGGTGCGACAGGCCATGGCCGCCCCGGGTGACGAGCGCGCCCGCAACGACGTTGCTGAGCGACGCGCCGATGCCCTGGACCGTCATCACCGCGGCGAGGCCGACGTTGAAGCGCCCGGTGCCGGCGAGCAGCCGCTCGACCAGAACCGGCGTGACGATGCCGATCAGGCCTGCGCCGATGCCGTCGAGCGCCTGCACCGGCAGCACGACCCAGAACCCGGTGAAGCTGCCCGCGAGCAGGCCGCGCAGGGGCAGGGCGCGCAGGGCGACGAACAGGACTGCGAGCAGGCCGAAGCGCCGGATCAGGAACGGCGCGGCGGCGGCGACGCCGATCATCGCTGAGGCGCGAGTGATGGCCACGGACGCTTCTCCCAATGTTCGGCGCGGCAGGCGCCCGGACGGCTGCGTGCGCGTGGCGCACCCAGCCGTCAAGCGCGAGCGCGCCCGCTTGGTTCCCGAGCGAAAATCGCTGGCGAGGGGCCGGGCGGCCATGCCACAACCGGGCGCGAAGACGGGAGGGCGCAATGAGAAAGCGACTGTTCGGCCGGACCGACGACGGGCACGCGGTGGACGAGGTGGTGCTCGAGAGCAGCGCGGCGGCGATCTCGGTGCTGAGCCTCGGCTGCATCATGCGCGACTGGCGGGTCGACGGTCCCCGCGGCAGCCTGCCGATGCTGCTCGGGTTCCCGACGCTCGAGGGCTATCTCCATCGCGCGCGGTCGCATGGGGCGATCGTCGGGCGGGTGGCGAACCGGACGGCGGGGGCGGCATTCGAGCTCGACGGCCAGCGGTTCGAGCTGACGGCGAACGACGGGCGCAACCACCTGCACGGCGGCACGATGGGGCTCGGCCGGCGGATCTGGGACATGGAGGTCGAGCGCGCCTCGAACACGGTTTTTCTCGCCTATGCCAGCCCGGACGGCGAGCAGGGCTATCCCGGCGCGGTGGACTTCCGGGTGAGCCTGAAGCTCGACGGGCCGCGGCTGGTCTGCGAGATGTCGGGCCTGCCGGATCGGCCGACGCCGGTGAACCTAGCGAATCACAACTACTACAATCTCGGCGGGTCGGGTACGGTGCAGGACCACGTGCTGGTGCTGGGCGCGGATCGCTATACCCCCGTCGATGCCGAGCTGATCCCAACGGGCGAGCTCCGCTCGGTCGAGGGCACCGATCTCGATTTCACCGAGGAACGCGAGATCGGCGACCGGAAGATCGACCACAACCTCGTGCTGCGCGACGACCGCGACCGCAAGCGGCCGGCGGCGCGGATGCTCTGCCCGCGGACCGGGCGCAAGCTCGACCTCTGGACCGACGAGCCGGGCCTGCAGGTCTTCAACGCATTCAACATGACGATCCCGGGCACCGGCCTCGACGGGCAGACCTACGGCCCGTACGCCGGGATCTGCCTTGAGGCGCAGCACTTTCCCGACACGCTGCACCATCCGGAGTGGCCCGGGATCATCGCGACGCCGGAGGCGCCGTATTTCCAGCGGCTGGTGGTCGAGATCGGGCAGGCGTAAGGCGGGCCGCGCGACGGCGCCGCCCGACCGGGGGACGTGACGGCAATGGGCACGACGGTGGTGTGCTGCGGGTCGGCGACCTACGACCTCCTCTATCAGGTCGAGCGGCTGCCGCTCGGGCCGGGGAAGATCCTGCCGACGGCGATGCTGGAGGTGGCGCACGGCATGGCGACGAGTGCGGCGACGGCGATTGCACGGCTCGGCGGGCAGGCGCGGCTGATCGCGCGGATCGGCGACGACCAACGCGGCACGCTGTTCCTGCGCGAGATCGGCGCGGCGGGGGTTGACTGTGCCATGGTGCGCCGGGTGGCGGACGCCCCCACGCCGCTCTGCTCGGTGCTGATCGACGCGGAGGGCGAGCGGCTGGTGGTGCCGTATTACAGCCCGGCGCTGGGGTCCGATCCGGGGTGGATCCCGCTCGACGCGGTGGCGGCGGCGGACGCGGTGCTCTGCGACGTTCGCTGGCCGGAGGGGGCGGCGGTGGTGCTCGATGCGGCGCGCGCGGCGGGCCGCCTCGCGGTGCTCGACGCCGACGTCGGCCCGCCGGAGGTGATCCTCGATCTCGCGGAGCGGGCGAGCCATGCGGTGTTTTCCGAGCCGGCGGCGCTGGTCTGCGTCGGCGGCGCCTCGATCGAGGAGTCGCTCCGCGCGCTCGCGGCCCGGCTGCCCGGCTTTGTCGCGGTCACGGCCGGGGCCGAGGGCTGCTTCTGGCTCGCGGGCGACGAGGTGCGCCAGCTGCGGCCGCCGCCGGTCGAGGCGGTCGACACGCTGGCGGCGGGCGACGTCTTCCACGGCGCCTTCACACTGGCGCTGGCCGAGGGGCGCGGCGAGGTGGCGGCGCTGGCCTTTGCCACCGTGGCCGCCTCGCTGAAGTGCCGGCAGTTCGGCGGCCGGCTCGGCGCGCCGGACCGCGCCGAGGTCGAGGCGCTGCTGGTCAGCTGAGCGCAAGCTCGCGGTCGATAAGCCCGCGGGTGATCGAGCCGGTGGCCGGCAGGAGCGGGATCAGGCACGCCTGCAGCGCGTGGTAGAGGTCCGGCTTGCCGGTGAACAGCGGATCGGTGCCGTCGTCGCGCGGCTGGGTGAACCATCCGCCGCTGGCCCGGTCGATCAGCTCGCCCGCGACGAAGTCCCAGATCTTGCGATACCAGAATCTCGTAGTCGGCCGAGGGGCGCAGCGCGTTCAGCGAGGCCGCCGCGCCGATCCCCTCCGCCGCCGGCCACCACAGCCGGTTGCGCAGCCGCGGCTCGCCGTCCCAGCCAAGCGTATAGACGAAACCGCCGCGCGGGTCCCAGGCGTCGGTCGTCGCGCGCAGGAACAGCGCCTCGGCCGCGTCGGGCAGCCAGTCGAGGCGCTCTTCGCCGAGCTGCCAGAGCTGCAGCAGCAGGCGGGTCCATTCGAGCGAATGGCCGGGCGTCGTGCCGTAGGGGCGAAAGACGTCGCCGTTGGCATAGGCTGGATCGGGCTGCCAGTCGGCATCGAAGTGCTCCAGCACGCGCCAGCCGTTCTCGGCGGCGGTCATGGCGATGACGCGGGTGGCGATGCGCTCGGCCATGCCCAGGTACTGCGAGTCGCCGGTCGCCTCGAAGGCGGCCATCAGCGCCTCGGTCATGTGCATGTTGGAATTCTGGCCGCGATAGCCGCCGACCGGGCTCCAGTCGCCGGCGAATTCCTCGGCGACGGCGCCGTGCGCCTCCTCCCAGAACCGGGTGCGGATCACCTCGGACACGTCGTCGAGCAGGCGATCGGCATCCGGGTGGCCGGCGATCCTTGCCGAGCTGGCGGCGAGCAGGACGAAGGCGTGGCCGTAAGCCTGCCGGGTGTCGTCGCCGGCCGCGCCCGCGCCCCAGCGGTAGCCGCCGTGCGCGGCGTCCCGGTGGGCGGTCCAGAGATAGCTCATGCCGTGGTCGATGAACCGCTCGGCACCGGGCCGGCCGAGCAGGCGGGCGACGGAGAAGCAGTGGACGAGCCGCGTGGCGGTGTGCAGCTCGCGCCGCTCGTCCGGCAGCGGCCGGCCGCGGTCGTCGAGGGTGAAGAAGCCGCCGTGCGGGTCGATGCTCTCCGGCTCGAAGAAGTCGAAGAGGGCGCTCGCCTGGTCGAGGAGCCACAGGCGGTGGTAGGGCAGGGCGGTCCAGATCAGCGAGCTCATGGGTATCCTCGGGGGGCGCGCGGCGGGGAACGTCTCGCGCCGGACCATGTCCCGAACCGGACGGCGCGTCGAGGGGGGAGAGTCGAGGCGCCGGGCGGCGCGGTGCCTCCGGGTTCGCGGGTCATCGCGCGGGGCCGCGCCGCTAAGGGGCTTCCCGACCAGTCCCGGCCGCGAGCCGGGCAATCCTTTTCAGCAAGAGGAAGGCAGGAAGGGGTGCGGGCGCGCGGGCGGCCGCTCCGGCGTCACGTTGCCGCGGCGGCGCGCGGCGTGCTAGCGAGGGGCAAAACCGTTGGGGAGGAAGACGATGAAGGCTCTGGTGATCGGGGCGGCCGGAATGGTCGGCACCAAGCTCGCGCGCTCGTTCGGCACCGATCCGGTGCCGGGGCTCGACGGCCTGGCGCTGGTCGATGTCGTCGCGCCGGCCGTGCCGGCCGAGGTGACGGCCGCCGGGATCGCGGCGACGTCCGGCGTGCTCGACCTGCGCGACGGCGCGGCGGTCGCCGCCGTGGCGGCGGATCGGCCGGACGTGATCTTCCATCTCGCGGCCATCGTCTCGGGCGAGGCGGAGGCGGATTTCGAGAAGGGCTATGCCGTCAACTTCGATGGCACGCGCACGCTCTTCGAGGCGATCCGGGCCCAGCCGGACTATTGCCCGCGGGTGGTCTTCACCTCGTCGATCGCGGTCTTCGGCGCGCCCTTCCCCGACGCCATTCCCGACGCCTACCACCTGACGCCGCTGACGAGCTACGGCACGCAGAAGGCCATGGGCGAGCTGCTGCTCGCCGACTATTCCCGCCGCGGGTTCTTCGATGGCGTCGGCATCCGCCTGCCGACGATCTGCATCCGGCCGGGCAGGCCGAACAAGGCGGCGTCGGGGTTTTTCTCCGGCATCCTGCGCGAGCCGCTGGTCGGGCAGGAGGCGGTGCTGCCGGTCGAGGACGACGTGCGGCACTGGCACGCCAGCCCGCGGGCGGCGGTCGGGTTCCTGCGCCACGCGATGACGCTCGACACCGCCCCGCTCGGAGCGCGGCGCAGCCTGACCATGCCGGGCCTGTCGGCGACCGTCGGCGAGCAGATCGAGGCGCTGCGCCGGGTCGCGGGAGACAAGGCGGCGGGCCTGATCCGGCGCGTGCCGGACGCGACGATCCGCGGCATCGTCGCCGGCTGGCCGACCCGCTTCGACGCGGCGCGCGCGACCGGGCTCGGCTTCCGGGCCGAGACTTCGTTCGACGAGATCATCGCCGCCCACGTCGAGGACGAACTCGGCGGGGTGATCGGTCCGCGCTGACCCCACCGGCCGGCTCGACCCGCCCCGCGTCCACTTCCGTGCGCCTGCGCCGGAGGCTCGGCGCCTCGGGACCGGGGGGAGGACGCCGCGATGGGCTTCAGGGCGGTCGTGGTCGAGAAGGACGCCGACGGGCAGATCCGGGCGGACGCGCGGGAGATCGAGACGGCCGACCTGCCCGAGGGCGAGGTCACGGTCGCTGTCGAGTAGTCGACGCCGAACTCTACAAGGACGGCCTCTGCCTCGGCTCGGGTGGCGGGCGCGTGCGCCGCTGTCCCCACGTGCCGGGGATCGACTTCGCCGGGCGGGTCGAGGCGTCGTCGGATCCGCGCTTCCGCCCGGGCGACGTGGTGGGGCTGACCGGGCGGCCGAGGTGCCCGCGCTCGGGGCGGAGATCCTGCTTGGGCGCGTGCAGGGCCGGATCCCTGTAGACGTTACCGCCTGAGTTCCGCCGGTTAAGGTCTCGTTCACCAAGGTTGCGGATAGAAGAGGCGAGAGCCGCGACGACCGGCGGCGGGCAGGCAGGCAAGTGGTGAGTTCCATGGCTTCAGGCGGCGTCCTCGCGCGCAAGCTCAAGCAGCAGGGGATCGCGCGCTCGCCGTTGCCCGACAGCGAGTTCGTCGGTCAGGCCTTTGCCCGGCAGATCGAGAAGGTGCTGCGCCCGCTGGTCAAGGCGCCGGTGGGCGCCATGGTGATCGACGCGCGAACCGTGAAAGTGGCCGAGGCGCTGCAGGGCGTCCCGGTGCCGGCGATGCTGTGCCTCGTGTCCATGGAGGGCGCCAAGGGGCAGGGGCTCCTGATGATCGACGGCGACCTTGCCTATCACTTGGTCGACCTGATGCTGGGCGGCGATGCGGGCACGGCGCCGATGCCGATCGCCCGGACGTTCACCGCGATCGACATGGCGCTCTGCGCGCTGGCCCAGACGGCGGTGCTCGGCGCGATAGACGAGGCGCTGGCCGCCGCGTTCGGCCGCCCGCTCGATGCCCCCCTCCAGAGCGCCGGCCAGATGCAGGACATCGGGCAGGTGCGCTTCGCCGCGCCGCATGTCGACGTGATGGTCTACAGCGTCGCGCTCGACATCGGCTCTGCCGCGCGCGCGGGCGTGCTGAACCTGATGCTGCCGCTCGGGATGCTCGACGTGGTCTGCGCCTCGATGCAGGCCAAGGCGGATCAGGTGCCGCAGGGCGAGACGGCCGACCTCTGGCGGGTGCAGATGCGCCGGGCGGCGACGCTCGCGCCGGTGGTGCTTGACGCGGTGCTGCACACGCAGCGCATGTCGGTCGACGCGGCGCTGGCGCTGAAGGTCGGCGACATCATCGAGGTGCCGGCCGCCGCCGTCGCCGAGATCCAGCTGGTCATCGACCAGCGCGGCGGCCGGCGGGCACAGCTGGCGGCTGGCCGGCTCGGCGCCTATCGCGGTGCCAAGGTGGTGAAGCTCGACGGCCCGCCCGATCCGCGGGTCGGCGAGCACGTGCGCCGCGCGCTGCGCCGCAGTTAAGCAGGCGCAATGATCCCGGCCCCGCCCGATGGCGCCCCGCGCCGGGCCCGGGTATTTTCCCGACCCATGCGGTGGTTTGTCGTCCTTGTCCTCTCGGCCTGCCTCGGGCTCGCCCCCACGCGCGGCGGCACCGTGCCCTCCGACGGCGCCGGGCTGCCGGCGAAGCCGATGGCGCGGCCCGTGTCCACCGGCGGCGGCGCGACGGCTGGCGGGGCGGGGCCGGGCGACGCCGCCGGGGTCTGCCGCACGATCGAGGCCGCCGCGCGGGAAAGCGCGCTCGACGCCGGCTTCTTCGCGCGCCTGCTCTGGAAGGAGAGCCTGTTCCAGCCCGGCGCGATCAGTCCGGCGGGGGCGCAGGGCATCGCCCAGTTCATGCCCGGCACCGCGAAGATGCGCGGCCTCGCCGACGCCTTCGAGCCCGAGGCGGCGCTCCGGGCCTCGGCCGCCTATCTCGCCGACCTCTCGCGGACCTACGGCAACCTCGGGCTCGCGGCGGCGGCGTACAACGGCGGCGAAGCGCGGGTGGAGCGCTTCCTTGCCGCGAAGTCGGACCTGCCGGCGGAGACCCGCGCCTATGTGCAGGCGATCACCGGCTACTCCGTCGAGGCCTGGCGCGATTCGCCGCCCGACTCGGTCGACCTGTCGCTGGAGGGCGAGAGCTTTCAGCCCGCCTGTGTCGCGCTGGCCGCGACTCGGGGCAAGACGCAGACCCGGGCCCGTCCGGTGCTGCCGTGGGGCGTGGTCATCGCCTCGAACCGCGACCTCGCCGGCGCCGAGCGGCAGGTCTCGCGGCTGAAGAACCGCTTTGCCGAGGTGCTGAAGGCCGAGCCCGTCGCCTACACCAGCGGCTGGCGGCCGGGCATGTCGCGGATGCTGCACTATGCCCAGGTCGGGCGGCAGACCCGCGACGAGGCGCAGGCGCTGTGCGGCCGCCTGACCGAGGCGGGCGGCGACTGTCTGGTGATGCGCAACTGAGCCGCCGCCGGCCGCGCGGTTGACAGCGCGCGACACGCCCGTCATCTCCCGCCGGCGCCCAACCGGGCGCAGGGGCCCGGGCGCCGGCTGCCCCGGAGGGGAGAAGCAATGCGTCGAGCCTGCCCGCCGTCGAGCGCCGCGCCGCGGCCGGTCCACGTATCGGCCCCCGGGTCGGCCCCCGGGTCGGCCCCGATGCCGGCTGGCGCCTGAGGCGATGCCGGCGCTGCTCGCCCTTGCCGCGATGCTCGTCGAGGGGATTGCGGGCTATCCCGATGGACTGTTCCGCCGCGTCGGCCATCCCGTCGTGTGGATCGGCCGGCCGATCTCGACGCTCGAGCGGCGCTGGAACCGCGGCTCGCCCCGGCGCCGGCGCCTTGGCGGCGTGGCGATGATCGCGGTTCTGACGGCGGTGGCCGGCGGCGCGGGAGCGGGCGCGGGAGCGCTGCTGCCCGGGACGCTCGGCCTCGTCGTTGCCGCCTGCCTCGGGAGCAGCCTGATCGCCCAGCGCAGCCTCGCCGCCCACGTCCGGGCCGTCGCCGTGGCGCTCGAGACCGGGGGACTCGCGGCCGGAAGGGAAGCGGTGTCCCGGATCGTCGGCCGCGACCCGGAGGCGCTCGACGAGGCCGGGGTGGCGCGGGCGGCGGTCGAGAGCCTGGCGGAGAACTTTTCCGACGGCGTCGTCGCGCCGGTGGCGTGGATGGCGGTCGCCGGGCTGGGGGGCGCGGCCGCCTACAAGGCGATCAACACCGCCGACAGCATGGTGGGGCATCGCAGCCCGCGGTTTCAGGCGTTCGGCTGGGCGGCGGCGCGGCTCGACGATCTGGTGAACCTGCCCGCCTCGCGGCTCGCATCGGTTCTCTTGGTCGCCGCGGCGGCGCTGGTGCCGGGCGCCTCGCCGGCCGGGGCGGCGCGGGCGATCGGGCGCGACGCGCGGCGGCACCGCTCGCCGAACGCCGGCTGGCCCGAGGCGGCGATGGCCGGCGCGCTCGGCTTCGCGCTGGCCGGCCCGCGGCACTATGGCGGCGTGCTGGTCGAGGATGCCGTCATGGGCGCGGGCGGGCGGCGCGAGCTCGGGCCGGCCGACATCCGCCGGGCGTTACGGCTCTACTGGGTGGCGGATGCGCTCCTGGCCGCGGGCCTTGCCGGCGTCGTCATCGCGACAGGCTGAGCAGCCGCTCGAGGTCGAGGTGGGCGGCGAGGTGTCGGGCGATCTCGTCGAGCGCCGCCTCCACCCCCGCCTCGAAGCGCAGGTCCGACGCCGGCGCGCCGAGGCGGGCGAGCCACGCGGCCCGCTGGGCATCGTCGGCAAAGAGGCCGTGGACATAGGTGCCTGCGACCTGGCCGTCGGCGGATCGGGCCCCCTCCGGCCGGCCGTCGGCGAGCGTCGCGAACGGGCGGGCGCAGTCCGGCCCCTCGGTCCGGCCGATGTGCATCTCGTAGCCGCCGAACCCCACGCCGTCGCTGGTGCGGCCGGTCACGGCGGCGAGGCGCTTGTCTCCGGCAAGCTCGGTCGCGACGTCGAGCAGGCCGAGGCCGGGACGGCTGCCGGGCTGTCCCTCGACGCCGGCCGGGTCGGTGATCGTCCGGCCGAGCATCTGATAGCCGCCGCAGAGCCCGAGCACGCGGCCGCCCCGGCGCAGGTGCGCGGCGATGTCGACGTCGAAGCCGGCGGCCCGCAGGGCGGCAAGGTCGGCCAGCGTCGATTTCGACCCGGGCAGCAGCACGAGCGCGGCGTCGCCGGGCAACGCACCACCGGGCCGGACCCGCACCAGGTCGACGGCGGGCTCGGCCGCCAGCGGGTCGAGGTCGTCGAAGTTGGCGATGTGGGGTAGGATCGGCACGGCGATGCGCAGGACGCCGCCGCCCCGCGCCCCGTCAGGCTCGCGCGAGAGCGCGGCGGCGTCCTCGGCAGGCAGGCGCGCCGCCGCGTTGGCGAAAGGGACGAGGCCGATCGGCGCCCAGCCGGTGCGCGCGGCGATCAGCGCCATGCCGTCGCGGAACAGGCCCGGGTCGCCGCGGAAGCGGTTGACGATGAACCCTTCGATCAGCGCGGCATCGGCCGGGTCGAGCACGGCGCCGGTGCCGATCAGGCTCGCGATCACCCCGCCGCGGTCGATGTCGCCGATCAGGATCACCGGGGCGTCGGCGGCGCGGGCAAAGCCCATGTTGGCGATGTCGTTCGCCCGCAGGTTCACCTCCGACGCGCTGCCCGCGCCCTCGACGAGCACGATGTCCGCCTCGTCCCGCAGCCGGGCGAAGCTCTCCAGCACGGTGGGCAGCAGCGCCGCCTTGCGGAGCTGCCAGTCGCGCGCGGTGGCGCTGCCGGCGACGCGACCCTGCACGACGACCTGCGCGCCGACCTCGCTCTGCGGCTTCAGGAGCACCGGGTTCATGTGGACGGTGGGCGGCACGCGGGCGGCACGCGCCTGCAGCGCCTGCGCCCGGCCGATCTCGCCCCCGTCTGCCGTGACGGCGGCGTTGTTCGACATGTTCTGCGGCTTGAACGGGCGCACCCGCAGGCCGCGGTCGGCGAACGCGCGGGCGAGGCCGGCTACGATCAGCGACTTGCCGACGTCCGAGCCCGTGCCCTGGAACATCAGGACGCGGGCCGTCATCGGCGCGCCTCAGGCGTCGGTCGCGGGGGAGGGACGGCTCTGGGCACTCTCGATCGGGATCCGCATCATGGCTGCCCGCTGCGGGGCGTGCCCCTGCTTACCCGCGCCCGGCGGTCTCATCCACCGCCGTTCGTGCATCCGCCGGCCGGCGATCCGCGGCGGGCCTGTCGTCGTAGCGGTCGGAGAGGATCCGCGCCGCCTGCCCCTGCAGGTCGTCGTACTGGCCCGTGCGCAGGGTCCAGAGGAAACCTGCGAGGCCGAGCCCGCCGAGGATGAGCGCGACCGGGATGAGGAAGACGAGCACGCTCACGGCTGCACACTCATGGCCGCGGCTCCCGCGGGCCGAGGCGCAGCGCGTTCAGCGCCACGACGAGCGAGCTGGTCGACATGATGATCGCCGCATTGAGCGGCGTGACCAGCCCCGCGAAGGCCAGCGGCACCGAGATGATGTTGTAGCCGAAGGCGAAGGCGAAGTTTTCGAAGATGCGGCGGCGCGCGAGGCGGGCGAGGGCGAACGCATCGGCGGCACGGTCGAGCCGGTCGCCGAGGATCACGAGGTCCGCGGCGCTGCGGCTCGCGTCGACCGCGGAGGCCGGCGAGATCGAGACGTGCGCCGCGGCGAGGGCGGCGGCGTCGTTGAGGCCGTCGCCGACCATCAGCACCCGGTGGCCGGCCGCGGCCAGCGCCTCGATCTCGGCCACCTTGCTCGCTGGCGTGGCCCGGGGGATGGCCCGCTCGATGCCGAGCTGTCCGGCGAGCGCCTCGACCGGCGCCGGTGCGTCACCCGAGAGCAGGATCACGCCGAGGCCCTGCGCCCGCAGGCGCGCGACGGTGGCGGCGGCCTCGGGGCGCGGTTCGTCGGCGAAGCGGAAGGCCGTCGCCGGGGCGTCGCCGACACGCAGCCAGGCAGCGGTGACGTCGAGCGGCACGCCGCCGGCCCATTCCGCGCGTCCGAGCCGCACGGGTGCGCCGCCGACGCGCCCTTCGGTGCCGAGCCCGGGATGCTCGATGATTTCGCTGGCCGCGATCGGGACAAGACCACGGGCCGCCGCCGCCCGGACGATGGCGCGCGAGAGCGGATGGCTGCTCCCCGCCGCGAGCGCCGCGGCGAAGGTGAGCTCGCGCGCGCCGATCGCGTCGGCGTTGGTCAGGACCGGGCGGCCGGTGGTGAGCGTGCCGGTCTTGTCGAAGACGACCGTGTCGACCCGGGCGAGCTTTTCCAGCGCCTCGCCATCCTTCAGCAGCACGCCCTGCCGGAACAGCCGCCCCGATGCGGCCGTCAGCACCGCCGGCACCGCGAGGCCGAGGCCGCAGGGGCAGGTGATGATGAGCACCGCCGCGGCGATGTTGGTCGCCTGCCGCCAGTCGCCGCCCCACACGCCCCAGACCGCCAGGGCGGCGAGCGCGGTCAGCGTGACGATCGGCACGTAGGCCGCCGAGGCGCGGTCGGCGAGGCTGGCGTAGCGGCCGCGGCTGCGCTCGGCCGATTCGACGAGGCGTGCAATCTGGCGCAGCAGCGTGTCGTCGCCGAGCGCGTCGGCGCGGACCTCGAGCGGGCCGGTGAGGTTCAGCATGCCGGCGCGCACGGCCGAGCCCGGCGCCACCGCCTCGGGCATGGTCTCGCCGCTCAGGAGCGAGGGGTCGATCTCGGATCGGCCGGCGACCACGGTGCCGTCGACGGGCACGCGCGCGCCCGGCGCCACCGCGAGCCTGTCGCCCGCGCGCACCGCGTCGAGCGGCACGGTCTCGCGCCCGCCGACAGCGATGCGCTCCACCAGATGCACCTCGAGCGCGGCGATCTCGGCGGCGGCGGACCGGGCCGAGGCGCGGGTGAGGTGGGCGAGATAGCGGCCGACGAGCAGGAAGAAGCTCAGCATCACCGCCGCCTCGAAGTACGCGCGGGGGCCGGAGAGGATGGTCTCGCGCAGCGATACGGCGAGCGCCATCAGGATCGCCATCGAGATCGGCACGTCCATGTCGAGCCGGCCGGCCCGCAGCGCGCGCACCGCGTTGCGGAAGAACGGCTGAGCCGAGAACGCCACGGCCGGCAGCGCGATCGCCGCCGAGACCCAGTGCATCAGGTCGCGCGTCGGGCCGGTGGCACCCGACCAGACCGCCACCGAGAGCAGCATCACGTTCATCGAGGCAAAGCCCGCGACGCCGATGCGGGCGAGCAGGTCGCGCCCCTCTGCGTCGCTGCGGGTGGCGGCGAGCACGGCGCCGTCGAGCGGGTGGGCCTCGTAACCGCGGGCGCCGAGCGCCGCGATCAGCCGCGACTCGACGCTGGCCGCGTCCTCGATGCCGCCGGCCGCGACGGTGACGGCGGCACGCTTCAGGCCGAGGTTGACCCGCGCCGCGGCGACGCCCGGCTCGGCCTCGAGGGTGCGCTCGACGCCGGTGATGCAGGCCGCGCAGTGGATCGCCGGCAGCGACAGCTCGATGCGCCGGAGCGTCGTGGGTCGCGCCGGCGCGGCGGCGATGGTGGCCGGCTCGGGCGCGACCGCGCACGCCGGGCAGGCGGCGAGGGCGGCGCCGCTCACGGCTGCGCCGCCGGCGCGTCGACCCAGACGTCGCGGCTCTGGCGGAAGGCGGTGCCGTCCGCGGCCGTGGCGGCGATCTCCACGCGCCAGTGTCCGGGAGCCATCGGCGCATCGCCGGCAAAGCCCTCCGGGGTCTCCTGCATCGCGACCACGCGGTCCTCGCGGGTGGTGGTCGGGCGGCCCATGGTGACGGCGAGGGTCGCCGGGCGCACGACGTTGCCGGCAGCATCGACGATGTCGAGGCGCAGCACGCGGGCATCGTGGTCGAGCCGCACGGTCCAGCCGAGCGCCAGCTGCGCCGCCTTCAGCCGGTCGAAATCCTGGCTCGCGATATAGCTGTCCTCGACCACGAGCCCCGAGAAGGTGCGGGTGGCGGTGACGGCGAGGATGATGTTCGGGACCAGCATCACGATGAACGCCACGGTGGCGATCACCAGGACGCCGCGGCCGCCGAGGATGCGCTCGCCCCGAAGTTCGCTCCCGTGCGGTGCAGGGGTATCGGTCATGGCTGCCTCCCGTGGAAGACGGTTTCCTCGCGCGCGATCCGTCCCGAGCCCGCATCGGTGGCGACCAGCGCCACCGGCAGCAGCGCCTCGGCGCTCGCCGGACTCGACGGCGCGCTGGTGAGATAGACCCGCTGCTTCAGGGTCGCGTTCGCCGGCACCGTGACGCTTGCGCCGGGCAGGCCCTGCAGCTCCAGCCCCAGCGGATCCGGCGTCTCGACCGACAGCGTGAACGCCCGGTCCGATCCCGTCATGTTGCGCAGGCGGACCTCGTAGGCGTTGCGGATCGAGCCGTCAGACAGCGTGACGTTGACCGGGTTGCGCACCGGGTCGACGCCGATCGACATGTCGGTGCGCAGCAGCAGCGCCGCGACGAGCGCGATGCCGAAGCCGCCCCAGAGCACGCTGTAGAGCAGCACGCGCGGCCGCAGGATGCGCCGCCAGACGGGCATGTCCTCGCCGCCCGCCCGCTCGCGCTCGCCGTCGGCCAGCGTCAGATAGCCGATGAGGCCCGGCGGCTTGCCGATCTTGCCCATCACCTCGTCGCAGGCGTCGATGCAGAGCGCGCAGGTGATGCAGGCGAGCTGCTGGCCGTCGCGGATGTCGATGCCCATCGGGCAGACGTTGACGCAGGCGTTGCAGTCGATGCAGTCGCCGAGCGCCTCGCTCTCGGGGCCCGCGCCTGCCGCGGGGGTGCTGCGGCCGGGCATCGGCATCACCGGCGAGCGCGAGCCCTCGATCGAGCCCGCGGCGCGGGTGGTGGCGATGGCGGCCTCGGCCTTCTCGGCCATCTCGCTCCGGCGCCGGTGCTTGCCGCGCGGCTCGCCGCGCCAGTCGCGATAGCCGACGGTGATCGTCTGCTCGTCCATCATCGCGGCCTGGATACGCGGCCAGGGGCACATGTAGATGCACACCTGCTCGCGCATGAAGCCGCCGAAGATGAAGGTGGTGGCGGTGAGGATGCCGACGGTCAGGTAGGCGACGGCCGGCGCCTGCAGCGTCAGGAAGTGCCGGAGCAGCGTCGGCGCGTCGGCGAAGTAGAAGATCCACGCCCCGCCGGTGGCGATCGCGATCAGCAGCCACAGCGTCCACTTGATCGTGCGCTTGCGGATCTTCTCGGCGGTCCAGCCCTGGTTCCACAGCTTGACCCGGGCGTTGCGATCGCCCTCGACCCAGCGTTCCACCAGAATGAAGAGGTCGGTCCAGACCGTCTGCGGGCAGGTATAGCCGCACCAGACGCGGCCGAGCGCCGAGGTGAACAGGAACAGGCCGAGCCCCGCCATGATGAGCAGGCCGGCGACGAAATAGAATTCCTGCGGCCAGATCTCGATGAGGAAGAAATAGAATCGCCGGTTTGCGAGGTCGATCAGCACCGCCTGATCGGGCAGCGCCGGGCCACGGTCCCAGCGCAGCCAGGGGAAGACGTAGTAGATGCCCAGGGTCAGGCCCATGATCCACCACTTGAGCGTGCGGAATCGGCCCGAGACGCGGCGGGGGAAGATCGGCTCGCGCGCAATGTAGAGCGGCGGCGGCTCTTCGGTGGCATTCGTGGCGGTCAAGTCTGGCTGGCTCCCCCGGGGACGGGCTATGCCCGCAGAGGATACGGCTAGGCGCAACCGCCCGCCACCGCCTTGATCCAGGTCATGTCCCGCCCGGGAAAGCGCCGGGGCCGTCCGCCAGCGGCTCAGCCGTGGCCGGCGGTCGCCTCGCGGTAGGCGGTGCGGACCTCCTCGAGCTGTCGCTCGGTGGCGGCGAGGCCGGCGCGGGTGCGGGCGAGTTCGGCCTCGACCTCCGCGGCGCGGCGCTCGGCCTCGGCGCGGCGATACTCCGCCCGGTGCCGGGCCTCCTCGGCCTCGTGCAGCTGCGCCGTCGCGGTCACCCCGTCGCGCGGCCCCGCGTTCAGCCGCGAGAACACCCAGCGCACGACCCAGCCCAGCAGGAAGGCCGCGGCCAGCGCCCCGGCGATTGCCGCGGTCAGCTCATTCCGATCCATCGTCATCCTCGCTGTCGTCGTTCGCCGCGGAGTCCGGCGGGGCGTCCGGGGCCGCATCCGGGAGCGTGACCGCGATGCGGCGGTTCCGGGCGCGCCCATCCGCCGTGGCGTTGTCGGCCACGGGCTGGCTCTCGCCATAGCCCTTCGCGGTGGCGTTTGGCAGCGCCAGACCATCGGCTCGCAGCGCCGCCAGCACCGCCTCGGCCCGCGCCTGGCTCAGCCGGGCGTTGCCGCTTTCCGACCCCTGCGAGTCGGTGTGCCCGCCGATCTCGACGGCCGCGGTCGGGCAGGCGCGCAGGGCGTCGGCCACCGCGGCCACCGCCGGCCTGCTCGCGGCCTCGATCTCCGCCGAGCCGGGCGGGAAGGCGACGTTCGCGGTCTGGAGCCGGGCCTCGGCGGCGGCGACGCAGGCCGCAGCGACGCTCGCCTCCGCCTCCGTCCCGGCCGCGCCCGTATCGGCCGCGCCTGTATCGGCGGCGCCAGCGTCCGCGGCGCCAGTGTCGGCCGCCTCCTCGTCGCCGGATCCGCTGGCGGCCGCGGCGCGGGCGCTCGCGTCCTCCGGTGTCGGCTGCGGCGTGGCGACGGGGACGAATTCGATCCGCCGGTTCTTCGCCCGACCGTCCTCGGTGGCGTTGTCGGCGACCGGGTTGGCCTCGCCGTATCCGTGTGCCACCAGGTTCGGCAGCGGCAGGTCCGGCTTGCGCAGGGCGGCGAGAACCGCCTCGGCCCGCGCCTGGCTCAGCCGCAGGTTGCCCGCCTCCGAGCCCTGCGCATCGGTATAGCCGGCCACGTCGATCGCCGCTGCCGGGCAGGCCCGCAGCGCGTCGGCGATCGCGGCGATGACCGGCGCGCTCTCGTCCGCCAGCGTCGACGAGCCGGGCTCGAACACGATCGGCGTCCGCGCCGTCAGATCGCTCGCCCGTGCCGCGCAGGCGCCCGCCGCTGCGGCGTCCACGTCTCCGCGCGCGTCGGCCTGAGCCGGATCCGCCTGCGCCGCCGGTCCCGCCTGCGCTGCGGGAGCCGGGGCGGCGGGCGCCAGCGCATCGCCGATCGACGCCGGCGCCACCAGGGTGAACTCGATCCGCCGGTTCTTCGCCCGGCCCGGCTCGGTCGCGTTGTCCGCGACGGGATCGTCGGCGCCGTAGCCGCGCGCCACTAGCCCGACCTGCGGCAGGTTTTCGGCCCGGAGCGCCGCCAGCACCGCCTGCGCCCGCGCCTCGCTCAACCGCCGGTTTGCCTCCGGCGAGCCCTGACTGTCGGTATGGCCGCCGATCTCCAGCTCCGCCCCCGGGCAGCCGCGCAGCACGTCGGCGATGGCGGCGATCACCCCCCGGCTGCTGGCGGCGATCGCCGCCGAGCCTTTCTCGAAGCCGATCTGCTCGGCGTCGAGGATGGCGTCGACCTGGGCGGCACAGAGCTCCGGGCGCGGCCGGGTGGCCCGGACGGCGGCCTCCGCCGCCTCGGCGTCGAAGGTGATGTCCGCCACCGCGCCCGCCCCGACCTTTTCGGCCAGCAGGTCTCCGACGGTGTGCGTGGCGTCGCGGTCGAGGCTGCGCCCGGTGAGCTTCACCGCGTCGCGCGTCACCTCGGCGTCGCCCTGCTTCAGCGCGGACAGGCCCTCGATCGCCGCGAGCACCCGCGACGACCAGCCGGCCGGCACGTCCGGGTCGATCACCAGCTCGTCGGACACCCGCGCCTTGGAGAAGAGCGCGGCGGCATAGCTCGTGACCGCCTCGCGCGCCGCGGCGTCGCCCACCGGCCCGGCCAGCCGCACCTTGCCGTCGGCCGCGAGGCTGGCGTGGAATTCGGGCGCATAGACCGGGGCGCCGTCGTCGCCGGCCGCCATCTGCGGTGCGGCGACCGATCCGAGCTGGAAGACATCGGGCAGTCGCGCGTGCAGGTCGGCCACGGCGCGGTTCAGCGCCTCGGGGGTGACGCCCGGTGCGCCGGTCAGGGTCGCGGCGATGTCGCTCGCGACGAAGCGGCCGGCGCCCATCGCCCGCACCGCCTCGATGCCCGCGACCATGGCGGAGGACCAGTCCGGGGTGGGCGTGCCGAGCCCGACGGCGCACGCCGGATCGCCCGCGACGCCCGCCGTCCGGGCGGCGGCGACGATGGCCGCGGCGGCCGCGTCGGTATCGGCGCTGCAGCGGTCGAGCCGCGCGCCTCCGGCGTCGAGGGCGAAGTCGAGCACGAACGGCGCGATCACCGGCCGTGGCGCGCCGATCTCGAGGCTGAGCTGAACGCCCTCGGGCGCCGCATGGCGCAGGCGCGCCTCCAGATCGCGGCGCGCCGCGTCGCTCTCGGCGACGGCGGCGATCCTGACCTCGCCGGGCGCCACGGAAATCTTCGCCCGCGGCAGGTCGGCCAGCGCCGCGAGGCCGTAGCCGAGGGCCGGCTGCCAGCCGTCGGGGGCGGCCTCGTCCGCGGTCTCGAGCATGTCGGTGACGTGCCCGGCCAGCCCGCCGGCGCCCAGCCCCGCGCGGATGACCTCGCGCCCGCCGGACTCCGGCACCAGGCCGATGAGCGACACCTCGCCGTCGTTGCGCAGCAGCTCCAGCGCGAACGGCGGCGGCGGCAGCGGCGCGACGGCGGCGATGGTCGTCTCGTCGTGGATGCGCCGGCCGCTCACCACCGCGCGGGTGATCTCCACCACCTTGACGCGGCTGGTCTCGTCCGGGGCGGCGCCGGTCAGGCGCACGATCAGGCCGTCGGTCTCGGCATGGGCCCAGGTCTGGCCGGCGGCGGCCAGCGCGGTGGCGATCTCGGCGGCCGTCTGCTGCTCGAGCCGGAGGCTCGCCTCGCCGGCGAGCTTCCAGGCCCCGGCACCCGCCGCGGCAAAGGCCAGGAGCGCGAAGAGGATGGCGCGGAACCGCATGGGGTCGTCGTCTCCTCCGGCGCACGGGGGGTAAGGCCCGGCGCCTTTAGCCCACCGCCGTTCCGCGATCAAGCCGACGCCGGATCACATGGCGGTCACACCAGCTGGAGCAGACCCGCGCCGAGCAGCGCCGCCGCGAGGATGAGGCCGGCATCCCGGTTCGAGCGGAACAGCATCAGGCAGGCCGACGGGTCGTCGATGTCGAGCCGGTGCAGCTGCCAGACGAGATGCGCGGCAAACCCCGCCACCCCGGCGAGTCCGAGGACGAGGCCGGGGATCGGCAGCGTGGCCGCGATCACCGCCCAGGCTGCCAGCGTCGTCGCCAGCACGAGGAACAGCCGCAGCCAGCCGACCGTCCGGTCGCCGAACAGGCGGGCGGTCGACTTCACGCCGATCAGCGCGTCGTCCTCCTTGTCCTGATGGGCATAGATCGTGTCGTAGAACAGCGTCCAGGCGATGCCGGCGAGATAGAGCAGCACCGGCGCGAGCGCGAGGCTCCGCGTCTGCGCCGTCCAGCCGAGCAGCGCGCCCCAGTTGAAGGCGAGGCCGAGGAACACCTGCGGCCACCAGGTGAAGCGCTTGGCGAAGGGATAGATCGCCACCAGCACCAGCGAGCCGACGCCGAGAATCACCGCCTGCGCCGGGAAGCTCAGCAGGATGGCAAAGGCCACCACCGCCTGCGCCACCATCCACGCGGCGGCGGCCCGCGGCGTCACCTGCCCGGAGGGCAGCGGGCGCGAGCGGGTGCGCGCGACCGCGGCGTCGAAGTCGCGATCGGTCAGGTCGTTCCAGGTGCAGCCGGCGCCGCGCATCAGCACCGCCCCGAGGGCGCAGCCGACGAGCAGCCACAGATCGTAGAGCGAGGGGCCGCCGTCCGCCGCCGCGGCAAGCAGCACCCCCCACCAGCAGGGCAGCAGCAGCAGCCACGTGCCGATCGGCCGGTCGGCTCGCGAGAGTCGCAGGTATGGGCGCGTGGCGGCCGGGGCGAGACGGTCGACCCAGTTGCCCTTCACCGCGTCCGAGACCGATCCGGAGGCGTTTCCGGCCGCGTCCTGCCCGTTCGTTCCGCTCGCCGCCATCGAGACCGCCCCTTTCCACGCCCCGCCCGCTCGGCGTACTGTCGCACGATGCAGGGGCGCGCTCTATGGCAGAAGTCGCGGGAAAGATCAGGCTGTTCGTCGAAGCCCCGCTCGGGCACGGCGCCACCGTCGCGCTCGATCCCGCGCAGGCGCACTATCTCTTTGCCGTGATGCGGCTCGCCGCCGGCGACCGGCTGGCGGTTTTCAACGGCCGGGACGGCGAATGGCTGGCCGAGGTGGCGGCGGCCGGCAAGCGATCGGGCAGCCTCGCCCTCGTCGAGCCGGGCCAGCCGCAGCGGGTGCCGCCCGACCTCTGGCTGCTCTTCGCGCCGATCAAGAAGGCGCGCACCGACTTCATCGTCGAGAAGGCGGCCGAGCTCGGCGCCGCGCGGATCCAGCCGGTCTTCACCCGCTTCACCAACGCCGAGCGGATCCGGCCCGACCGGCTGCGCGCGCATGCGGTCGAGGCGGCGGAGCAGTGCGGCGAGACCTACGTCGCCGAGGTGGCCGAGCCGGTGAAGCTCGGCCACCTGCTCGACGGCTGGGATCCGGCGCGGCGGATCCTGTTCTGCGACGAGAGCCGCACCGCGCGGCCCGCCGCCGCGGCGCTGGCCGCGGCGCCGCGGGGTCCATGGGCGATTCTGATCGGGCCGGAGGGCGGGTTTTCGGCCGACGAGGCGGCGCGGCTGCGGGCGATGCCCGGCGTGCTGCCGGTGACGCTCGGGCCGCGCGTGCTGCGCGCCGACACCGCCGCCTGCGCCGCGCTCGCGCTCTGGCAGGCGGCGCTCGGCGACTGGGGGGGCGAGCCGCCCCCGGGGGGCGGCGCATGAGCTTCCTGCGCCCCGAGCTGCAGGCGCGGCTCCATACCTGGCGCGAGCCGCTGGCCTGGGGCGGGCTCGCCCTCGCGGGGGCCGTGCTGATCGTCGAGGGCTACGCCGGCCTCGCGCCGCTGTCGTTCCTGCTCGGCCTGCTCTGCACCGCGACCGGGCTCGGGCTGCTGCTGCCGGCGCTGCGCCGGGTGCGTCTCGCCGCAGAGACGCCGGCCGAGGGCGTGGTGGTGATCGACGAGGCGCGCATCGCCTACCTCGGTCCGCGCGGCGGCGGCTTCGTCGACCTGCCGTCGGTCGCGCGCGTCGAGATCGTCTCGCGGCCGCACATCCCTCCCGCGTCCGCCCACGCCTGGATCATCACCACGGATGCGGGCGAGCGCCTGACGATCCCGCTGGGGGCCCAGGGCGCCGACGGCCTGCTCGACGCGCTGAGCCCGCTGCCCGGCATCGACTTCGACGCCGGCGTCGCCGCCGTGCTGTCCCGCCGCCCCGGCCGCGCGGTGGTATGGCGCAAGGCGGGGTGACGGGCGCGGGCGCCCGGGACGTCCTAGATCTTCATCTCGACCCGAACGCCGTGCAGGGCCTTGCTCGAGGCATTCAGCACGCGCCCGGCCGGTTGCGGCGCCATGTTCACCACGAGGCAGCCGGTGCCGTCCCACGCCTCAAGGGCCCTGATGACATCGCGATTGGGGGGCAGCTGCTCCCCGGCGGGACTGAAATCATGGATGGGCCCCTCGATCTGGTCGAAGACGAAGACGGAGGGCCAGCGGTGATGATGCACCGGCTCCTCGTCGCCCGGCTCCAGGATCACTTCGAGTACCCGCAGCCGCTCGTTCTCGAAGAGGACCTTGTGATTGGCAGGTGCCGCGGCGACGGCATCGAGGCTCAGGTCCCAATTCGACGGATCCGAAAAATCTGACATGATGACATTATCTCCCGGCGATTGCTCAAATGGGCACAGTGCCGGAAGCTTATCATGATTGACCCGGCGGAGCACGCCGGGGAGAGGGCGCGCGGTCTCCCCGCGGAGTCTTCTCTCGGGCTACAGCCGCGGCAGATCCCCCGCCGCCCGCATGTCCTCGAACGCGGCCACGAACTCTGTCAGCCGCCGCTCCGCGATCGCCGCCCGGAGCCCGGCCATCAGCTCCTGATAGTAGTGCAGGTTGTGCCAGGTCAGCAGCATCGCCGCGATGATCTCGCCGGCCTTCACCACGTGGTGCAGGTAGGCCCGCGAATACCCCTGGCACGCGGGACAGCCGCAGTCGGGGTCGAGCGGCCGCGGGTCGTCGGCGTGACGGGCGTTGCGCAGGTTCACCGCGCCCCGTCGGGTCAGCGCCTGCCCGGTCCGCCCCGACCGCGTTGGCAGCACGCAGTCGAACATGTCGACGCCGCGCAGCACGGCGCCGACGATGTCGTCCGGCTTGCCCACCCCCATGAGGTAGCGGGGCCGATCCTCCGGCAGCAGCCCGGGCGCATAGTCGAGCACGCCGAGCATCGCCGCCTGTCCCTCGCCGACGGCGAGCCCGCCGATCGCGTACCCGTCGAAGCCGATGCCGGTCAGCGCCGCCGCCGACTCCTCGCGCAGCGCGCGCGTCACGCCGCCCTGCACGATGCCGAACAGCATGTGCCCCGGCCGGTCGCCGAACGCCTCGCGCGAGCGCGCCGCCCAGCGCATCGAGAGCCGCATGGACGCCGCCACCGCCTCGTCCGTCGCCGGCAGCGCCGGGCACTCGTCGAACGCCATCACAATGTCCGACCCGAGCAGCCGCTGGATCTCCATGCTGCGCTCGGGGCTCAGGTGATGCACCGACCCGTCCACGTGGCTCTTGAAGCTGACGCCGTCCTCGGTGAGCTTTCGCAGGGCCGCGAGGCTCATCACCTGGAAGCCGCCCGAGTCGGTCAGGATCGGTCGCTCCCAGCCCATGAACCGATGCAGCCCGCCGAGCCGGGCGACCCGCTCCGCCCCGGGCCGCAGCATCAGGTGATAGGTGTTGCCGAGCAGGATGTCGGCGCCGGTGGCGCGCACCGACCCGGGCAGCATCGCCTTCACCGTCGCCGCGGTGCCGACCGGCATGAAGGCGGGCGTGCGGATTTCGCCCCGCGGCAGCGTCAGGGTCCCGGTGCGGGCGCGCCCGTCGCGGGCGGCGATGTGGAATGCGGTCGTCATGCCCCTCCCATATCCGCCCGCTCCGCCGCCCGCAAACCCCCGTCCCTGTCGCAAGTGCCACACGAAGCGTCGCGTCGACACAAGCTGGCACGTTCGCGTTGTGCATTGCGGCGGGATCGCCTATGTGCGCTGCAAAGTTCGTGGAAGGGCCCGATGGCAGCCAGTCTGATGTCGAGCATCGTCAAGCCGATGCATCCCGAGGGACCGAAGTTCCTCGCGATCGCCGCCGCGATCACGCTCCTGCTGTTCCTCTTCGCGCCGCTGATCGCCGGCATCGCCGGCCTCGCGGTGACGGTCTGGGTCTACTACTTCTTCCGCGATCCGGCCCGGGTCACGCCGACCCGTGCGGGCCTTGTGGTCAGCCCGGCGGACGGCGAGGTGTCGATGATCGCGCCGGCCGTGCCGCCGGCCGGCCTGAACCTCGGGCCCGAGGCGCTGACCCGGATCTCGATCTTCATGAGCGTCTTCGACTGCCACGTGAACCGCGCGCCCTGCGCCGGCACGGTGACGGCGGTCGACTATCGCCCGGGCAAGTTCCTGAATGCCGCCCTCGACAAGGCGAGCGAGGACAACGAGCGGAACGCCGTCGCCCTGCGCCTCGCAGACGGCCGCCCGCTCGCCGTGGTGCAGATCGCCGGGCTCGTCGCCCGCCGCATCCTCTGCACCGTGAAGCCCGGCGACGCGCTGCTGACCGGCGAGCGTTTCGGCATGATCCGCTTCGGCTCGCGGCTCGACGTCTACCTGCCCGACGGCGTGGCGCCGCTCGTCATCGTCGGCCAGCGGGCGGTCGCGGGCGAGACGGTGCTGGCCGACCTCGAGACGACCGAAGCCGCGCGCGCGGGCGAGGTGCGCTGACATGCCCGACCTGCGGCGCCCGCCGGAGAACCTGCCGTTCCTGCAGCTCGTGCCGAACCTCGTCACCATCCTCGGGCTCTGCGCGGGGCTGACGGCGATCCGCTTCGCCTTCCTCGGCCGCTTCGACCTCGCCGCCGGCCTCATCGTCTTCGCGGCGGTGATCGACGGCTTCGACGGGCTGCTTGCCCGCAAGCTCGACGCGGCGAGCCCGATCGGTGCCGAGCTCGATTCGCTCGCCGATTTCGTCGACTTCGGCGTCGCGCCGGCCATCGTCGTCTATTTCGCCACGCTGTCGGGCATCGGCGACCTCGGCTGGACCTTTGCGCTGGTCTTCGCGGTCTGCTGCTGCCTCCGGCTGGCGCGGTTCAACGTGAACCGCGACGTGCCGCTGGAAGGGCGGGCGCATTTCGTCGGCGTGCCGGCGCCCGCGGGCGCGCTGCTCGGCCTCCTGCCGGTGTTCGCGACGCTGGGCGGTGTCGTCGACGCAAGCCGGCTGCCCTGGGCGGTGGCGGCCTGGCTCGGGCTCATCGGGCTGCTGATGGTCAGCCGGCTCAAGACCTTCTCGCCCAAGGCGCTGCGCATCCCGCGCGAGCGCTCGCGCTTCATCCTCGTTGCTGCCGCGCTGCTCGTGGGGCTGACGCTCACCCGGTTCTGGCTGCTTCTGATCGTTTTCGACGTCGCTTATGCGGCGCTGCTCGTCCATGCGGCGGTGGTGTCGCGGCGGCAGCGCCGCTGAGGAGAACTCATGGAAATCGATGCCGTTCGCAGCTCCTACCGCCGCTGGGCCCCAGTCTACGACGCCACGTTCGGCGCGATCACCGGCGTCGGCCGGCGCCGAGCCGTCGCGCACATCAACCGGCGCACGGGCTCGGTCCTCGAGGTGGGCGTCGGCACCGGACTGTCACTGCCGACCTACCGCTCGCACCTGAAGGTGACGGGGGTCGACTACTCGGCCGAGATGCTGAAGAAGGCCCGCGAGCGGGTCATGGACCAGGGGCTCGACCATGTGGTCGCGCTGCGCGAGATGGACGCCCGCGCGCTCGACTTCCCCGACGGCAGCTTCGACACCGTGGTCGCCATGTATCTGGTTTCGGTGGTTCCCGAGCCCGAGCGGGTGGTGTCGGAGATGGCGCGGGTCTGCCGGCCCGGCGGCGAGGTGATCGTGCTGAACCACTTTGCCCGGGACGAGGGCACGGTCGCGCGGATCGAGCGAGCGCTCGCCCCCTTTGCCGACAAGATCGGCTGGCACTCGGATTTCCCGATGGACCGGGTGATGGGCTGTGGCGCGCTCGAGGTGGTCGAGAAGCGCACGGCGCCGCCCTTCGGCCTGTTCACGCTGCTGCGCTTCTCCAGGCGCGCGCACGCGGACGCCTGATCCGAGCCGGGTGCGCGCCCGTCGGTGCGCGCACCCGGTCGCCGCAGCCTGCGTCGGCCGCACCGAACCCGACGAAACCGATCCTATCCCACTTTCCTCACAGCCCGGGCAGGGTGAGGTCGTCCTCCCCCAGCGGCGCCAGCATCGCGGCCACGTCCTCCGGTCGCACCCGGTCGAGGTCGTCGCGCCACGTCGGGTTGCGGTCCTTGTCGATGACCTGCGCCCGGATGCCCTCCAGCAGGTCGCCCATGTCGGCCGAACGCCAGCTGAAGCGGTACTCCCGCCGCAGCGCCAGCTCGATCCCCGGGCAGCGTCGGGCGGCACGCACCAGCTCGAGCGTCGCGGCCATCGACAGCGGCGAATTGCGCCGCAGGCCCTTCAGCACGTCGTGGCCCCAGTCGCTCGCCTCGAGCCGGGCGACGATGCTGGCGAGATCGGCGCCCTCGAAGGCATCGTCGATCGCCTCGCGCACGGCCGCGAGCGGCGCCGCCGGGGCAGGGTGGGCGGGGATCACCCCCGGGTCGCCGGTGCGCACCAGATCGGCCACCAGATCGGGCCACGCCGCCTCCGGCACGAAGCTGTCGGCAAAGCCCGCGAGAATCGCGTCTCCCGGGCTCATCCGGGCCGAGGTGAGCCCGAGGTATTCGCCGAGCCGGCCGGGCGCGCGCGACAGCAGATGCGTGCCGCCCACGTCGGGGATCAGGCCGATGGTGCACTCCGGCATGGCGACACGCGTCGAACTCGCCGACGATCCGATGGCTGCCGTGCGCCGAAACCCCGACGCCGCCGCCCATGGTGAAGCCGTGCATCAGCGCGACATAGGGCTTGGGATAGCGGGCGATGCGGGCGTTCATGCGGTATTCGTCGGCCCAGAAGCGCCGGGCGCTGGCGAAGTCGCCCGACCGTCCCTCGCGCCACGTCTCGACGATGTCGCCGCCGGCGCAGAACGCCCGCTCGCCCGCGCCGTCGATCAGCACGATATCGACGGCGGGGTCGTTTTCCCAGCCGTCGAGCGCCGCGGCGATGCCGCTGGCCATCGCGTGGTTGATCGCGTTCAGCGCCTGCGGCCGGGTGAGGGTGATCCGCCCCGCGCGCCGCTCGACCCGCACCGAGATGTCTGCCACCGCCGCCTCCCGTCCCGCCTTTCCCGCCATCTTCGCGCGAGGCGGGACGGGGTCAAGGGCGGCGACGCCGGCGCCGGCGCGGCCTTCACTCCATCGTCGGGATGGAGAACGCGGCCCCTTCCTTGATCCCCGACGGCCAGCGCGCGGTGACGGTCTTCGTCCGGGTGTAGAAGCGGAAGGCGTCCGGGCCGTGCTGGTTCAGGTCGCCGAAGCCCGACTTCTTCCAGCCGCCGAACGTGTGATAGGCGAGCGGCACCGGGATCGGCACGTTCACCCCGACCATGCCGACGTTGATCCGGCTGGCGAAATCGCGCGCCGTGTCGCCGTCGCGGGTGAAGATCGCCGTGCCGTTGCCGTAGGGGTTGCTCATGGTCAGCTCGATCGCCTCGTCGTAGGTCTGCGCCCGCACGGTCGAGAGCACCGGCCCGAAAATCTCCTCGCGGTAGATGTCCATGTCCGGCGTCACCCGGTCGAACAGGCAGGCGCCGACGAAGAATCCGTTCTCGTAGCCCTGCATCCGAAAGCCGCGGCCGTCGACCTTGAGCTCCGCTCCGGCCCGCACGCCTGATTCCACGAGGTCGAGGATGCGCTTCTGCGCCGCCCGCGTCACGACGGGGCCGAAGTCGACGTCGTTGCCGGCGGTATAGGGCCCGATCTTCAGGCTCTCGACCTTGGGAATCAGCTTCGCCACCAGCCGGTCGGCCGTCGCCTCGCCGACCGGCACCGCGACAGAGATCGCCATGCACCGCTCGCCGGCCGCGCCGTAGCCCGCCCCGATCAGCGCATCCGCCGCCTGGTCCATGTCGGCGTCGGGCATGATGATCATGTGGTTCTTCGCGCCGCCGAAGCACTGCACCCGCTTTCCCGCGGCGCAGCCCTTGGCGTAGATGTATTCCGCGATCGGCGTCGAGCCGACGAAGCCGACCGCCATGATCTCCGGGTGGTTCAGGATGGCGTCGACCGCCTCCTTGTCGCCGTTCAGCACCTGAAGCACGCCGTCGGGGAGCCCCGCCTCCTGCATCAGCTCGGCGAGCATGAGGGGGACCGAGGGGGCGCGCTCGGAGGGCTTCAGGATGAAGGCGTTGCCGCAGGCGAGCGCCGGGCACATCTTCCACATCGGAATCATCGCCGGAAAGTTGAACGGCGTGATCCCGGCCACGACGCCGAGCGGCTGGCGCATGGAGAACATGTCGATGCCCGGGCCGGCGGAGTCGGTGTATTCGCCCTTCAGGAGATGGGGCGCGCCGATGCAGAACTCGGCCACCTCAAGCCCGCGCTGCACATCGCCCTTCGCGTCCGGCAGGGTCTTGCCGTGCTCGCGCGAGAGGGCTTCGGCCAGCTTGTCCATGTTGGCGTTGAGCAGCTCGACGAAGCGCATCATCACCCGCGCCCGGCGCTGCGGGTTGGTCGCTCCCCACCGCACCTGCGCGGCGGCGGCGCCCGCCACCGCGGCGTCGAGTTCGCTCGTCGAGGCGAGGGCGACGCGCGCCTGAACCTCGCCGGTGGCGGGGTTGTAGACATCGCCGAAGCGGCCCGAGGTGCCGTCGATCCGCCGGCCGTCGATGAAATGCCCGATCTCGCGCATGACTTTGCTTCCCCCGTTTCGACTGCTGTTGCGCGGAGGCTAGCGCCAAATTCCGGCATGTGCAGCGGGAAACGCGCGAGCGTGCTGCCACGGCGGAATCGGCGCAAGTTCGCCGGCGCGAAACCCCGCTGCCGGTGCGCGGGCGACGCAGGGGGATCGCTCGAAGGTCATTGGGGGGAGGGCTTGAGGGCGGCGAGTAGGTATTGGTCGTCCCATCCGAGGGTCTTTCGTCGGACCTTGAGGCTGGCCTTGTCGGGTATCTCCTTGACGATGTTGAGAGCGGCGTGGCGGATGGTGGCCATGTTGGCGGGCCCGCTGCCGGTCCTGAGCCGCATGAGGTCGTCGTGGAAGACGACGTCCATCACCCAGTGGAGCCGGTTCTCGATGCCCCAATGGGCGCGGACGGCGGCGGCGAAGGCCGGGGCGGTGAGGGGGGCGGAGGAAAGATAGTAGCGGCGGGCGAGGCTGGTTCTGGCATCGCGCTCGACCTCGGCCTCGACCATGCCGATCATGGCGAGGTCCGGGAAGCGCCACTCGCCGGGGAAGCGCCGGTCGGAGGCGAGCCAGCCAACGTCGTGGCTGACGAAGGCGCGGCGGACCTCGATGCGACCATGGTCGCCGTCGGTGGTCTCGTGGCTGGCGAGGCTGTCGGCGGGCGCAGTGTCGAAGTAGCGCCGCACCTCCTCGGCAAGTGCCGGCCAGTTGTCCTTGAGCGCGAGGAGGTAGTCGGCGCCCTTGCCGCGGATTGCCCTGGCGATCTCGGTCTGGCAGCCCATGGCGTCGATGGTGACGAGGGCCCCATCGAGCTCGAGCCGCGCGAGGAGCTGAGGGATCGCATTGATCTCGTTCGACTTCTCCGACACGGCCTCCTGCCCGAGCACCAGCCGCTGCCGGCTCGCCCAGGCCGAGACGAGGTGCAGGGGATCGCTCCCCTTCGCGCGGCTCCGCCGCGAGGTCTTGCCGTCGATCGCCACGATGTCGGGTGCCTGCTCGCGCAGGCTCTCCACCCAAGCCGTGAAGCACTCGGCGAAGAGCGGCGCCGGCAGCGCGTTCATCACGTCGTTCAGGGTGTCATGCGAGGCGATGCCCCGCTCGTACGGCAACAGCCGGCGCAGGAAGTCGAGCTTCCTCTGGCCCCAGCGCGCCACTTCGACGAAGTCCTCCGCCCCGCCGAGCGTCGCGCAGAGCACGACGAGCAGGATCTCGGGCAACGGGTAGACCACCTTCCAAGCCTGCCGCGGGTCCTCCAGTGCAGAAAAATGGTCGATAAACGCCTTGCCCGACATGGATTGCCCCGCTGCTTCGAGGCCCCCCAATGAATCACAGCAAATCCCGGACCGGAATCCCCCTCCCGTTCAAGCGATCCCCCTGGCGGGCGACGCCGGCGTGCTTGACAGTCACACCTTCGCGATGTTTCCTGTCAGCAATCAAATTTGCCGGACAGTAAAACAAGGGGATCGGCCACCCCACCGGCAGCTGGCTCAGGGAGATGTCGAATGCCCGATCTTCAGGAACGCATTGGGGCCATGCACAGACGCGACATGTCGGTCGCCTGGGCATTCGTGATCGGCCTCTGGTTTGCGATCATCTTCGTGGCGGCCGCCACATGGCACCTCGCGCCGAATCCGGCGGCGCGCACGCTGCTGCTCTGCGCCGGGGCGGTGATCCTCGTGTTCAACACCGCGGCGATCTTCGCCATGCTGCGCCACTACCGCGAGGACCGTGACTTCATGTACGGGCTCGACATCCGGTTCCTCGACGACAGCCGCGCCGCCAAGCGCGGGCGGGGGTGAGCGATGGCCCGTTACGTTCCCCCGAAGCAGGGCAAGGCCAGCCAGCTCTTCGACGTGATCGTGCTGCTCGCCATGACCTTCGGCGCGCTCTACGCCCCGCTCTACATGGGCCTCGCCGGCGGCTCGAAGACCGTGCCCGAGATCGTGGATCCGACCTGGGAGTCCCTCGGCCAGAACGCGACGCAGGTGGCGCAGTATCAGGCGCTGGGGCTCGACCCGGCGACGGCCGCGCCGATCATCCTCGCGCGGTATGACTACAGCTTCTCGTGGCTGGCGCTGGCCGTGATGTTCGTGGTGGTCATCGGCTACTACGTGATGATGCTGCGCTTCTCCGACAGGGAGTATCGCGAGGTGATCGCCGAGAAGTTCGGCGAGGGCCCCGGCGAACGGGCAGGGAGGGCGCGGCGGTGAGCTTCTGGCCGTTCCTCGAATACGCCGCCTGGGCGCTCTCCGCGGTCTTCGGGCTCTATATCGTCATCGACTGGCTGCGCACTGATGCGCGCTATCCCGAGGAGGTTCTCACCTCCTCGCGCGAGGGCGAGCTCGAGGCGCTGACCGAAGACCACCGGGTGCACTGATGGCAGACATCGACATCACCTCGCAGACCATGGACGGCATGGGCCCGCACGGCACCAAGGTCGGCCTGCTGCGCGTCCTCGGGCCGGCGCACGTCTGGGCGCTCGGCGTCGGCATCGTGCTCGTCGGCGAATACATGGGCTGGAACTTCGCGGTGGGGAAGGGCGGCGCCTATGCCGCGCTGCTCGCCTGCTGGTTCGCGGGCATCCTCTATACCTGCGTCGCCATGATCGACTCCGAGGTCACGTCCACCGTGGCGGCGGCCGGCGGGCAGTACACCCAGGCAAAGCACATCATCGGGCCGCTGATGGCGTTCAACGTCGGGCTCTACCTCGTCTTCGCCTACACCATGCTGGAGGCGGCGAACGCGATCACGGCGGGCTATCTCGTGTCCGAGGTGGCGCGGCTCACCGGCTACGCCGCGGAGCTCGACCAGCGGCCGTTCATCGTGCTCGTCATCCTGTTCCTCGCCTGGCTGAACTATCGCGGCGTGCTGGCGACGCTGACCTTCAACCTCGTCATCACCGCCATCGCCTTCGTGGCGATCCTCGTGCTGTTCCTTGCCACCTCCGGCATCATCGGCACGGGCGAGATGCACCATGCCGAGCTGATGGCGGGGCAGGCGGCGCTGCCCTATGGCTGGATCGGGGTGCTCGCCTCGGTGCATTTCGGTCTCTGGTTCTATCTCGGGATCGAGGGCACGACGCAGGCGGCCGAGGAGGTGCGCTCACCCGCCCGCGCGCTGCCCTTCGGCACGCTCGCCGGGATCATGACGCTGCTGATCGCCGCGACGCTCACCTGGTACATCTGTGTCGGGCTGATCCCGTGGGAATATCTCGGCGACGGGGTGAACGGCTCGGTGGCGCCGCTCTTCGACGCGGCGCGGCTCTCGGGACACCAGCCGCTCGTCTGGCTGCTCGGCATCGGCACGCTGTTCGCGACGCTCGCCTCCGCGAACGGCTGCATCAACGACGCATCGCGCGCGTGGTTCGCGATGGGGCGCGACAAGTACCTGCCCGGCTGGTTCGGGGCGGTGCATCCGCGCTTCCGCACACCGTATCGCTCGATCGTGTTCCTCGTGCCGATCGCGCTCGCCTTCGCGCTGAAGGCGCCGCTCGATCAGGTGGTGACCTTCTCGATCCTGTCGGGGCTGCTGGAATACACCTTCATGCCGCTCAACGTCATTCTGTTCCGGCGCAAGTGGCCGATGGGCTCGATCAAGCGCGGCTACGAGCACCCGTTCCATCCGGTGCCGGCGATCGCGTTGCTCTGCCTCTGCGCGGTGGCGTTCTTCGCGGTGTTCCTCGGGTACGGCACGCAGCTCGTGGCAATGATCGTCTTCTACATCGTCGCGTCGCTCTGGTTCCATTTCCGGCGCTACCGCTATGTCAGTCGGGCGGCGCAGTTCACCATGCCCTGGCCAAAGCCGCAGGGGTATTGACCGGAGACCGGCCCGCACGCGTGGGCCGGTCCGCCACGAGGTGACGATGATCCGCTGGCTGCTCCTTCTCGTGCTCGTCGGCCTCGGCATCGCCCTGGCCGTCCTGCTGCGCCGGCTCTGGCGCGAGGCGCGCGCGCTGCGCCGCGGGCGGGCGGCGTGTCTCGACACCGCGCTGCCGCTGCTCGCGGCGCCGCGCGTCGTGCTCGACCCCGCAGGCTTCCCGCGGATCGCGGGCCGCGTCGGAGGGCGGCGGATCGAGGTGCGGGCCATGCCGGACGCGCTGACCTTCCGCAAGCTGCCGGCGCTCTGGCTGCTTGCCACCCTGACCGAGCCGCAGCCGCTTCGGGGCGAATGCCGGATCGTCGTGCGGCCGTCGGGGTTCGAGCCGTTCAGCACGTTCGCCGCGCTGCCCGCCGAGGCGGCGCTGCCCGCGGGCTTTCCGGCCGAGGCCGTGCTCCGTGCGGAAGATCCGGGCCTGCTGCCGCCCGCCAGCTTTCTCGCGGGGCTCGCGCCGCTCTTCGCCGATGTCCGGCTGAAGGAGGTGGTGCTGTCACCCAACGGGATCCGGCTGGTCCGGCTGGTCGATGAAGCCCCGCGCGGGCGATACCTTCTGTTCCGTGAGGCCGACCTGGGGCGGGCGCCGGTGCCGGAGGCGGCGCTGCGCGCGAGCCTCGGCACGCTGCTCGCGCTTGCGCGGCAGCTTGCGGAGGCGAGCGAGCCTCCGGTGGCGCGCCGTGCCTGAGCTGCGCCGTCCGCCGCATCCCTGGCTGGTGCTGCTGGTGGCGATCGTGCTGCCGGGCTGCGGGCAGGTGATGAACCGGCAGCCGCAGCGCGGGCTGGTCTTCGTCTTCTTCATCCTGCTGCTCGGCACGCTGACGCTGCTCACCGCCGATCCGTCGGTTTCGGTGGTGGGAAAGCTCGCCGGCGGGGTCTTTGTCTACGCCATGGCGATCCTCGACGCCTATCGCACGGCGCGGCTGCGCCGGGAGATCTGGAGGCGGGAGATCTGACGTTCAGCCGTGAGGCGATCCGGCCCGGGCCAGCCACGCCCGCACGCTGGCGGGCGAGGGGGTGCGCAGGCGGGCGGCGCTCGGGCCAGGGCCGACCTTGATGCCGACGCCGCCAAGGTCCTGCGCCGCGGCGATGGCGTCCTCGTCGGTGGTGTCGTCGCCGAGCATGACCGGCCGGCGCCCGGCGAAGGGCGCCGCCTGCATCAGGCGGCGCAGCGCGGTGCCCTTGTGGGCGGTCACGGGCTTGACCTCGACCACCATCTTGCCCGCCTGCGCCACGAGGTCCGGTGCGAGACGGGCCGCCTCGTTCGCGGCGGCGAGACAGGCGGCCTCGGCATCCGGCGCGGCGCGGTAGTGCAGCGCCGCGACGGGGCCCTTCAGCTCCAGCCGCACGCCCGGCATCGCCACCATGGCGTGGAGCGGCGCGAGCACGGCCGCTGCGAGCGCCGGTGGTGGCGGCGGCACCGGCGCGCCGGGCGGCAGGGTCTCGAGCCCGTGTCCACCGAGGCGCCAGACCTGGGCGGGGGTGCGCCGGGCCAGATCGCGGATGTCGCGCCCGCTCAGCAGCGCCAGCGCGCCGCCGAGCCGGGCGGCGAGGCGGACCAGCGCCTCCGCCGCACCGGGGGGCAGCGCGATGGCGTCGGGATCGGGGCCAAGCTCGGCGAGCGTGCCGTCGAAGTCGAGAAACAGCGCATCGCCGGCGTCGAGCCGGAAGGCGTCGAGATCGTCCGGCTGGCTCACGGCTCGACAAGCGCGGCGAGGAACGCCTTGCGCCACCAGCCGATATCCTGCTCCCGGACGTTGGCGACGAGGCTCTGCCAGCGCTCGCGCCGTTCCTCGACCGGCATCGAGAGGGCACGCACGATCGCATCGGCGGTGCCGGCGATATCGTGCGGATTGACCAGAATCGCCGCCTGCAACTGCTCCGCGGCGCCGGCGAATTCCGACAGGACCAGCGCGCCCGGATCGTCCGGCTGCTGCGCCGCGACGAACTCCTTGGCGACGAGGTTCATCCCGTCCATCAGCGGCGTCACCAATCCGACGCGGGCCAGCCGGTAGAGGCCGGCAAGGCTGCCCCGGCCATAGCTCCGCGCGAGGTAGCGGATCGGCATCCAGTCGAGATCGGCATAGTCGGCATTGATCCGCCCGGCGAGACGGTCGAGCTGTTCGCGCAACTGCTGGTAGGCATCGACCGCCTCGCGGGAGGGTGGCGCGATCTGCACGAAGCTCACCCGGCCGCGCAGCTCCTCGTGGTCGTCGAGGACGCGGCCGAATGCCTCCATGCGCTGCGGCAGGCCCTTGGAATAGTCCATGCGATCGACGCCGATCACCAGCGCCCGGTTCTCGGTGATCCGGCCGAGGCGGTCGGCGGCTGCGCGACCGTCCTCGCTGTCCGGCAGGCTTGCGAATTCGTCCGGGTCGATGCCGATCGAGAAGGTCTCGATGCGCACGGTGCGGTCGAAGACGCGCAGCGTCCGGTGATCCTGCTCGACCGCGCCGGCCGTCTCGATCAGGTAGCGGCGGAAGTTCGCGGTGTCGCGGTGGGTCTGAAACCCCACGAGATCGTAGGCGCAGAGCCCCCGCGCGAGGCGCTGGTGTTGTGGCAGCGCCGAGAAGATCTCCGGGGCGGGAAACGGGATGTGCAGGAAGAACCCCATGCGGCCATCCCAGCCGGAGGCGCGCATTTCCTGGCCCATGAGCAGGAAGTGGTAGTCGTGGATCCAGACCGCGTCCTCGGGGCGGGTGAACTGTGCCAGCAGCCGGGCAAAGCGGCGGTTGACGTGCTCGTAGGCGGCGAAGTCGGCCTCGTCGAAATGCGCGAGGTCGACGCGGTAATGGAAGACCGGCCAGAGCGCCCGGTTGGAATAGCCGAGATAGTAGCCGTCATGCTCGTCCTGCGTCAGGTCGGCAACGGCATAGTCGACGGCGCCCTCGGCAAACAGGCGCACGCCACGGGTCTCGCGCTCGACCACCTCGCCCGACCAGCCGAACCAGACGCCGCCGCCGCGTTCGGCGAGGGCATCGGCCAGCGCGACCGCAAGGCCACCGGGTTTCGGGGCGCCCGGCAGGGCGATGCGGTTCGAGGCGATGATGAGGCGTCCGGTCACGGGGAATGCTGACCAGACCGGGGCGGCAATGACAACCCGTGAACCACCCTGGGGCGGTGTCGGGGCGGGAACGCTCAGGCCGGGACGGTCATCGCCTCGGCGAGGAGCGCGGTCAGGACGGCGACATGGCGCTGCAGGCTGTAGGTGGCTTCGCCGGTGGTGCGGATCGTCTCGAGGCGCAGCTCCTCGGCGATCAGCGTGTCGAGGGCGCGGGCCGCCGCGGCGGCCTTGGGCAGGCGCAGGATGCGCTTCAGGTCGCGGTCGCGGCGGTAGTCCGAGAGCCCGCAGCGCGCGGCGCGCACCAGGATGCGCGGACGGCGGAGGGCGGCGAGCACGGTGGCGAAGTCGGTCATCATTGTCCCTGTCAGGCTGTCGTTGAAGTGCCTGCATCGTGGGTCGGGAAAACCGGGTGTTGCACAACCAGTACGTGTAGCGCGCGGTCAATTGTTTCGGAAAAGTGAATCATTTCCGCTGGGTAAGGTTGTGTTCATGAATCAACTTTAAGGAGAGTTTTGCGAAAACTATCGTGAAAGGAGCGGTCTCGCGTGCTCCCGTCTTCCCAAGACGATCCATGCTTCCCGCCCTCGACCGAGGGCTCCGGCACGATCCCAGCCTGGGTTCCCGAGGCTGCCGCTGTCTATCTCGCCCACGTCTCGCAAGGTCTCGCGCTGCGCGAGCTTGCCCGCGCCCGGGGCTGCCACGCCTCCACGGTGCTGCGGCAGGTGCGACGGGTCGAGGCGCTGCGCGACGACCCGCTCGTCGACGAGGCGCTCGACCGGGTGGCGAAGACCCTGGCCGCGGCCCCGGCGCCCGCGGCGGATATCAAGGAGGTGCTCATGGCCAAACCCGTTCGCGCGACCGACGATCGCTCCGACCCGCGCATCGAGCGCGAGGCGCGGCGCATCCTGCGCCGGCTCTGCGAGAAGGGTGCCTTCCTCGCCGTGGCGCCGACGATGGAAAAGGCGGTGGTCCTGCGCGAGGTGGTGCCGGGGCGGACCAATCGCATCGCGGTGGTCGATCGCGAGGTGGCGCACGCCTTCGCCCTGCAGGAGTGGATCGCCTGCGACAAGGCGGGCAAGATCGCCTGCTACTCCATCACGGCGGTCGGCCGGGCGGCGCTGAAGCGGCTCCTGACCGACGAGCGCCACGGGCGGCCGGCGCCGGAAGGCTTTGCCGAGGCGCAGACGCCGTTCCAGGCGCAGCACCGCTTCTTTGCCGAGCGCACCGTGCCGGCCGACGACGGCTCGGGTGAGCGCCGGCTGCGTTTCAACCTCGCCGAGAGCCCGTTGTCGGTGCTGGGCCGCAAGCGCGACAAGGGCGGTTCGGCCTACCTGTCCGCCGATCTGATCGAGGCGGGGGAGCGGCTGCGCGAGGATTTCGAGCTGGCGCAGATGGGCCCGCGGGTGACGCAGAACTGGGAAAAGTTCCTGACCGCCGGCTCCGACCGCGGCGTGTCGGCCCTGTGCGGGCCGGGCGAGGGCCCCGCCGATGCGCGGGCGCGCGTCGCGAAGGCCATGGAGGCGCTGGGGCCGGGGCTGTCGGACATCGTGTTCCGCATCTGCTGCTTCCTCGAAGGGCTCGAGACGGCGGAAAAGCGGCTCGGCTGGTCGGCGCGCTCCGGCAAGGTGGTGCTCAAGATCGCGCTGGAGCGGCTGGCCGCGCACTACGGCATTTCGCTGATGGAGACGCGGCGCCGCGCCGGCTGACCTCCCCCAGCGACGGAATTATCGAAGGGTGCCGGCTGGTTGGCCGGCGCCCTTCGCGTATTCAGGCAGCGGCGATGATGCCGCCGAAGTCCTTCGCGGTCAGCGAGGCACCGCCGACGAGCGCACCGTCGACGTTCCCGACGGTGAAGATCTCCGCCGCGTTCCCCGGCTTCACCGACCCGCCGTAGAGCAGCCGGATACCGGCGCCGACCTCCTGCCCGAAGCGGTCGACCAGCGCGGCCCGGAGAAAGTCGTGGACCTGCGCGATCTCGGCGATCGACGGGGTTCGGCCGGTTCCGATCGCCCAGACCGGCTCGTAGGCGATGGCGAGCGTCGCGGCCGTCGCGCCGTCCGGCACCGAGGCGGCGAGCTGCCGGCCAACGACATCGAGCGTCTCGCCCGCATCGCGCTGCGCTTCCGTCTCGCCGACGCAGACGATGGCGAGCAGACCCGCGCGCCATGCCGCATGGGTCTTCTTCGACACGGTGATGTCGGTCTCGCCATGGTCGGCGCGCCGCTCGGAGTGGCCGAGAATCACCGCGGTCGCACCGGCGTCTGCCAGCATCTCGGCGGCGATGTCGCCCGTGTGTGCGCCCGAGACCGCCCAGTGACAATCCTGCCCGCCGATCGGAACGGCGCCGCCGGCAAGGCGGGCGACCAGGGTCGCGGGCGGGCAGATCAGGATATCGCAGGCGGGAGCCGGCTGGGCCGCCACCAGTTCGTCGAGCATCGCAACCGCGGCGGCGAGACCGTTCATCTTCCAGTTTCCGGCGACGAGCTTGCGGTTCGGCATTTGGCATCCCTCCCTATGGCGCACGGGCTCACCCGCTAGCAGAGGTGTCGCGGGGAGAGAAGGCCGACTTGCGGCCGCCCCGGCGTGGGCCGGCATCCGGGCGCAGGTGCGGCCGACGGTGACGTTTCCGCGGGTTCCGTGGCGCGATGCCGCCTGCTAAGAGGACCGACGACGCAGGCAGCGAGAGGGTGCAAGGCAGTGAGTGAAACGGGATCGGACGCCGCGGCGCGGGGCCGCGCCGCCGGCGCTCTGGAGCGCGTCGGGGCGCTGTGGAAATCGTTCTCCGGCATCGGGCTGGTCATCGGCGCCATCCTGTTCGCCTTCTCTCTGACCCCATCGCTCATCCCACGCGCGCCGGTGCTGCAGGGCGCGCTCGGCGGCCTGAGCTTTGCCGTCGGCTACGGGATCGGCAATCTCGCCGGTGGCATCTGGTGCTGGATGCACCTGCCGGTGCCCCCCGAACGGATCCGCCGGCCGGCCACCTGGGCAGGCGCGGCGATCGCCGTGGTGGTGGTGCTGGTCTACCTCTGGCGGTCGACGCTGTGGCAGAACTCGATCCGCTCGCTCATGGGCATGCCGCCGGTTCAATCGAGCGGGCCGTTCCAGATCGCGGGTGTGGCGATCGTCGTCTTTCTGATCTGCGTGCTGCTCTCGCGGCTGTTCCTGCTGCTCATCCGCCTGGTCGAGCGCCGGGCGGCGCGGCACATGTCGCTGCGCGCCGCGCGCGGCCTCGGGCTGATCGGCGCGGCGCTGGTCTTCTTCCTCGTCGCCGACGGCGTGCTGGTGCGCGGCTTCCTCAACATGGCCGACGCCTCGTTCCGCGCGTTCGATGCGCTGATTGAGCCCGACGTGGCCCAGCCGGCGGACCCGGCCAAGACCGGCAGCCCGGCGTCGCTGGTCGGATGGGAGGGGATCGGCCGGGCCGGGCGCGACTTCATCGCCTCGGGCCCGACCGCTGCCGAGATCACCGCGGAAACCGGCGCGCCAGCCAAGGAGCCGATCCGGGTCTATGTCGGCCTCAACTCAGCCGAGGGGGCGGACGCCCGCGCCGAGCTGGCGCTTCAGGAGCTGATCCGGGTCGGGGCGTTCGACCGTTCCGTCCTCGTGGTGGTGACGCCGACCGGCACGGGCTGGATGGATCCGGCGGCGATGGACACGCTCGAATATCTCCACAACGGCGACACGGCCATCGTCGGCCAGCAGTATTCCTATCTGACCAGCTGGATCTCGCTGCTCGTGGAGCCGGGCAACAGCGCCGAGGCGGGCAGGGCGCTGTTCCGCGCGGTCTACCAGCACTGGACGCATCTGCCGAAGGACCACCGGCCGAAGCTCTACCTTCAGGGCCTGAGCCTCGGGGCCTATGGCTCGGACCAGTCGTTCCGGCTCCATGAGGTGCTGGCCGATCCGTTCAACGGCGCGGTGTGGAGCGGCCCGCCGTTCTCGACGCCCGGGTGGTGGTCGGCCACGCGCGAGCGCGAGCCCGGCTCGCCGGAGTGGCTGCCGCGCTTCGGCGACGGCTCGGTCATCCGCTTCACCAACCAGGAGGATCACACCCAGATCCCCGGGGCGACGTGGGGCCCGCTGCGCATGGTCTACCTGCAGTACGCCAGCGATCCGATCACCTTCTTCGACCCGAGTTCGATCTGGCGGCGGCCGGACTGGATGAAGGCGCCGGTCGGGCCGGACGTCTCGCCCTACCTGAGCTGGTATCCGGTGGTGACGTTCCTGCAACTCACCCTCGACATGGCGATCGCGCTGGCCGTGCCGATCGGCCACGGGCACTACTTCGCGCCGGAGCACTACATCGACGCGTGGGTGGCCGTGACGGACCCGGCCGGCGTGACCCCGGACAAGGTGGCGCAGCTCAAGGCGTACTTTGCCGGCAAGCGGGAGGAGCCGAAGGGGTGAGGCACCGCCGGCTGGCGCGCTGGCTCGGCCTCGGCGCCGTGCTGGCGGCGCTGGCCGTCGGCGGGAACGTCGTCGGCCACTATACCGGCCTCGTTGTCCGGCAGAGCACGCCGGCCGAGCTTTCGGCGGTGCTCTCGCCCTGGTATCGCGTGGCAAAGCCGGAGGGGCCGGGGCCGTTTCCGACCGCGCTCCTCTATTCCGGCTGCGACGGCCCGCGGGACAGCATGGACCGCTGGAGCGCGGCGCTGGTCTCCCACGGCTGGGCCAGCATCATCGTGGACAGCCATACGCCGCGCGGCCTCGACGACCTCGAACGCTGGCGGCTGGTCTGCGCCGGGCAGGTCCTGATGGGCTCGGAGCGCGCCGGGGACGTGCTGGTCTCGCTGGCCGACGCGCGACGGATGGATTTCGTCGACCCGACGCGGCTGGTGCTGCTCGGCGCGTCGCACGGCGGCTGGGCCATCATGGATCTGCTGGCGCTCGACCCGCCGGCGGCGCTGCCCTTCAACCTCTCCGCGGCGCCCGATTCGGGCGACCCGCTGCGCGGGCTCGCCGGGGTCGTGCTGCTCTATCCCTACTGCGGCGAGGCGAGCCGGGCGAACCCGGACGGCTGGCGCCGCCCGGTGCCGACCCTGCTGGTGATGGCTGGCGAGGACAGCATCGTCGACCCCGCCGACTGCGCCGCCATCGCCGCGCGCATGGCCGCGCGCGGATCGCCGATCGAAAGCCTGACCCTCGCCGGTGCCGACCACGGCTTCGACCAGCAGGACAAGGCCGCGCTCAGCACGCTCGAGTTCGACCCGAAGGCGACGGCCGCCGCCATCGACGCCGCGTTCGCCTTCCTCGATGCCCTGCCCCCTGCACGGTGATGCGCGGGGGAAGGCGGGGACCAGGGCGATCCCCGCCTTGTCGCAGCGATCAGGCCGGGAAGTTGCTGGCCGTCAGCTTGATGACGGCAAAGTCGCCGCCCTCGTCGGTGTTTCGGATCGTGTATTCCTTCGAGATGAAGCCATCCCGCGGGATCAGGAAGTCGACATCGAGCGTGCCGTCGAGGTCGTCGGTTTCCTCGCTCGTCCCCTCGTAGAGCTTGGCGGTGCCGGTCGCCTTGGTGTCGCCGCTGGCGCGCGCCTGAACGCTGATCGGCAATTCCACCCGCATCTCGCCGCCGGCCTTCACCACCATGTTGATGATTTCCTGCGGATTCTCGCTGGTGACGAGCACCTCGCCGGATTTGTCGCCCGAGTTGTGCTCGTCGGATCCGAACGTCTCGTCGTCGGTCAGCTCCATGTGGGCGTTGACGGTGACGCGACGGCGCACCTCCGGCGTGCCGTCGCCGCCGAGACCCTGCGGCTGCAGGCCGCCGCCCGGGCCGGGAACGAAGCTCGTCGCCGCAACCGCGGCGCCGGAGCGGGGCGACCAGCCGATCTGGCCGGCCTGAAAGTCGCTGACGCGGGTTCCGCCGGGGCCGTCGTGCTCGTCGGACACAGGGTAGCCGAGGAAGGAGCGTTCCCAGCCGAGCGCAGCATACTTGAGGCGGATGTCGCCGTGGATCTCCCGCGCGCCGGTCGCGGGCGTCCAGTAGATCGAGCCGCCCTCGAAGTGATTGTACCGGCCGACGCCGTCGGGCGTTCCGCTCTCGTCGGTCAACGGAAAGCCGAGGAAGCCCTGCTCCCAGCCGAGGCTTGCCCACTTGGCATAGATCGCCCCGTGGACCTCGAACGTACCGCCCGGGCCGGTGTAGATCGAGCCGTTCTGGAAGTGCTGGTACGCACCGCGGTTGTTCGGCGTGCGTGCGGCTGGCGCGATCGCATCGCCGAGCCAGGGCAGAGTGGCGCGCCTTGCGTCGATCTCCGCCGCACCGGCCACGCGAAACGAGCGAAGCGCGGGGTTCTCGCTGATCGAAAGCTTTCGTGTAAGGGTGCCTACAGGCATAAGACTATCCTCTGAGAAAAAGAAGAGTTCTCGATCAAAAATCGAACTCTATTGAGGTGATTAATGATCGCACGAAATATGCGATCCAGAATCTGCTAAAAATCGACAGGATCTGTGATTTGCGCAGGTAGCGCGGAATAATCACAATGCGCCAAGCAGTATCACATGGGGCGAATGATTCCAAGCGTTCACCGCATGCCGAGATGTCGCACCCATGCGCGCCGTGCGGATCCGTTATGCCGCATCTTCCCTTGCGTCAAATGAGCCCGGGACCTAACACCTTGGTCGTAGATCGCGGGGAGGAACAATCAAGCGCGACAACGAACATGTTCCCGGTCGGGGGCACGAGAGCGCGCTTGCGGCTTCTTCCCACGAGTGAAAGACTGCTTTTCCCCGCGCCCGCCAACGGCGGCGTGGCCGGGGCAAGATGATCTTCGCCGGTCACTCTCGGCCGGACGAATGCAATGTCGACGGAGGAAACATATGACCGACACGCCGGATCTCGATCCATCCGAAACCCGAGAGTGGCTCGAGAGCGTCGAGGACGTCATCGACCGCGATGGCACCGAGCGCGCGCACTTCCTTCTCGACCAGGCCGTCGCCGCCGCCCGGTCGCGCGGCGCGAACCTGCCGTTCGGCTCGACCACGGCCTACGTCAACACCATCCCGCCGGACCAGCAGCCGCCCTATCCGGGCGACCTCGGGCTCGAGTGGCGCATCCGCACCATCAACCGCTGGAACGCCATGGCGACGGTGGTCCGCCGCAACAAGAAGTCGAGCGAGTACGGCGGGCACATCGCCTCCTTCGCGTCCTCGGCGGTGCTCTATGACATCGGCCTGAACCATTTCTGGCGCACCCGGTCGGACACGCACGGCGGCGACCTCGTGTTCTTCCAGGGTCACGCGATCCCGGGTATCTACGCGCGCTCCTTCATGGAAGGGCGACTTTCGGCCGAGACGCTCGACAACTTCCGCTCCGAGACGGGCGGGCAGGGGCTGTCGTCGTATCCGCACCCGTGGCTGATGCCCGACTACTGGCAGTTCCCCACGGTTTCCATGGGTCTCGGGCCGCTGATGGCGATCTATCAGGCCCGGTTCATGAAATACATGCACAACCGCGGCCTGATCGACATGGCCGACCGCAAGGTCTGGGCCTTCCTCGGCGACGGCGAGATGGACGAGCCGGAGAGCCTCGGCGCCATCGGCCTCGCCGCGCGCGAGGGCCTCGACAACCTGATCTTCGTCATCAACTGCAACCTCCAGCGCCTCGACGGCCCGGTGCGCGGCAACGGCAAGATCATCCAGGAGCTGGAGGGCGACTTCCGCGGCGCCGGCTGGAACGTCATCAAGCTCATCTGGGGCTCGGGCTGGGACAAGCTCCTCGAGAACGACGAGACCGGAAAGCTCCGCCAGCTCATGGAGGAGACGGTCGACGGCGACTACCAGACCTTCAAGGCGAAGGACGGGGCCTATATCCGCGAGCATTTCTTCGGCAAGTACCCGGAGACCGCGAAGATGGTCGAGGGCTGGACCGACGCCGAGATCTGGGCGCTGCGCCGCGGCGGGCACGATCCGGCGAAGGTCTACGCCGCCTTCGACCGCGCGGTGAAGACCGAGGGCCAGCCGACCGTCCTGCTCGTCAAGACGGTCAAGGGCTACGGCATGGGTGATGCCGGCGAAGGCCAGAACATCAGCCATCAGCAGAAGAAGATGGTCGAGGACCAGCTCCGCGCCTTCCGTGACCGCTTCGACATCCCCGTCTCCGACGAGGACGTGGCCAAGGCACCCTATGTGGAACTCGGCAACGCGCAGAAAGACTACATGCTGTCGCGCCGCGAAGCGCTCGGCGGCTCCTTCCCGCAGCGGAAGCACAAGGATGCGGCCAAGCTGCAGGTGCCGGAGCTGTCCGCCTTCGACGCGCTGCTGAAGGACACCGGCGAGCGCCAGATCTCGACGACGATGGCCTTCGTCCGCATCCTGAACACGCTGCTGCGCGACAAGAACGTCGGCAAGTCCGTGGTGCCGATCGTCCCGGACGAGAGCCGGACCTTCGGCATGGAGGGCCTGTTCCGCCAGATCGGCATCTACAACCCCAAGGGCCAGAACTACACGCCCCAGGACGCCGACCAGCTCTCCTACTACAGGGAGAGCAAGGACGGGCAGGTGCTGCAGGAAGGCATCAACGAGGCCGGCGCCATGGCCGACTGGATCGCCGCGGCGACCGCCTACTCGGTCCACGGCGTGCCGATGATCCCCTTCTTCATCTACTACTCGATGTTCGGCTTCCAGCGGATCGGCGATCTCGCCTGGGCGGCAGGCGACAGCCGGGCGCGCGGCTTCATGCTCGGCGGCACCGCCGGGCGGACCACGCTGAACGGCGAGGGCCTGCAGCACCAGGACGGCCACAGCCACATCATCGCCGGCACCATCCCGAACTGCATCACCTATGACCCGGTGTTCGGCTACGAGCTGGCAGTCATCGTGCAGGACGGCCTGCGCCGGATGTTCGCGGAGCAGGAGGACGTCTATTACTACCTGACCGTCTGCAACGAGAACTACCATCACCCGGCCATGCCCGAGGGCGTCGAGCGGGGCATCGTCAAGGGGCTCTACCGCTTCTCGAAGGCGGAGAAGCCGGCCGATCGCCACGTCAACCTGATGTCGTCCGGCACGATTTTCCAGCAGGCGATGAAGGCGGCCGAGCTGCTCGAGGCGGATTTCGGCATCACCTCCGACCTCTGGGTCGCGACCAGCATGAACGAGCTGGCCCGCGAGGCGCAGGACGTGGAGCGCTCGAACCGGATGTATCCGACCAGCGAGCCCAGGGTGCCGTATGTCACCGAGGCGCTGAAGGACGCGACCGGGCCGGTGATCGCCGTCACGGACTACATGAAGAACTACTCGGAGCAGATCCGCGCGTTCGTGCCGCAGGCGTTCCACACGCTCGGCACCGACGGGTTCGGCCGCTCCGACAGCCGGGTGGCGCTGCGGCGCCACTTCGAGGTCGATGCGAACCACATTGCCGCGACCGCGGTCTACGCCCTCTTCAAGGAGGGCAAGCTCACCGGCGCCGACGTCGAGAAAGCGTATGCGAAGTACGCGATCGACCCGGCCAAGATCAACCCGCGCACGGCGTAAGATAGGGACGGGGGAAACGAGATGGCGACCATAGAAGTCAAGGTGCCGGATATCGGCGATTTCAAGGATGTGCCCGTCGTCACCGTGCTGGTGAAGGCTGGGGACACGATCTCGAAGGAAGATCCGATCGTCGAGCTTGAGTCCGACAAGGCCACCATGGAGGTGCCCGCCCCCGAAGGCGGCACCGTCAAGGAAGTGAAGATCAAGGAGGGCGACAAGGTCTCCGAGGGGTCCGTCGTGCTGATGCTCGAGACCGCCGGCGGGGCAGGGGCTGCGGCCGCGCCCGCCGCGGCTCCGGCGGCGGCGCCCGCGGCGGCCCCGGCCGCCGCGGGCGGCACCGTCGAGGTGAAGGTGCCGGACATCGGCGACTTCAAGGACGTGCCGGTGGTGACGGTGCTGGTCAAGGCCGGCGACACCATCGCCAAGGACGATCCGATCGTCGAGCTCGAGTCCGACAAGGCGACGATGGAAGTCCCTGCGCCGCAGGCCGGCAAGGTCAAGGATGTGAAGGTCAAGGAGGGCGACAAGGTCTCCGAGGGCTCCGTCATCCTGACGCTGGAAACCGCGGGCGGCGCGCCCGCCGCCGCGCCGGCGCCCGAGTCCGCCGCGCCGGTCAGCGCCGCCTCTGCCGGTGCCTCCTCCGACCGCAAGCCGACCGCCGACGATGCGGCCCGTGCCGCCGCCGGTGGCCAGCCGCACGCCTCGCCGTCGGTCCGGAAGTTCGCCCGCGAGCTTGGCGTCGACCTTTCGTCCGTCACCGGATCGGGCCGCAAGGGCCGCATTCTGCGCGAGGACATCACCGGCTCGTTCAAGAAGACGGCCGCTCCTGCCGCCGCGGCAGCCCCGGCCGCCTCGGGCGGCATGGGCATCCCGCCGATCCCGGTCGTCGACTTCTCGAAGTTCGGCGCGATCGAGAACGTCGAGATGGCCCGGATCAAGAAGATCTCCGGCCCGGCATTGCACAGGTCGTGGCTCAACGTGCCGCACGTCACCAACAATGACGAAGCGGACATCACCGAGCTCGACAAGTACCGCAAGGAGCTCGACACCAAGGCCAAGGAAGACGGCTATCGCGTCACGATGCTGACCTTCCTCATCAAGGCCTGCGTCTCGGCGCTGAAGGAGCACTGGGAGGTCAACTCGTCGATCCACCCGGACGGCGACAAGCTGATCAAGAAGTCGTTCTACAACATCGGCTTCGCCGCCGATACGCCGAACGGCCTCGTGGTGCCGGTGGTGAAGAACGCCGACTCCAAGGGCATCATCGAGCTGTCCAAGGACATCGGCACGCTCAGCTCCAAGGCGCGCAAGGGCGAGCTGAAGGGCCCCGACATGCAGGGCGCGACCTTCACGATCTCCTCGCTCGGCGGCATCGGCGGCACCAGCTTCACGCCGATCGTCAACGCGCCGGAAGTCGCCATCCTCGGCGTCAGCCGCTCGAAGATGGCGCCGGTGTGGAATGGCTCGGAGTTCGTTCCGCGCAACATGCTGCCGCTTTCGCTCTCCTACGATCACCGCGCCATCGACGGGGCTCTGGCCGCGCGCTTCCTCGTGAAGCTCGGCACGCTGCTCAAAGATCCGCGCAACCTGCTGCTCTGAGGGGGGCGAAGTCATGGCTGATGTAGAAGTCAAGGTCCCCGACATCGGGGACTTCAAGGACGTGCCTGTCGTCACGGTGCTGGTGAACGTCGGCGACACCGTTGCCAAGGAAGACCCGATCGTCGAGCTCGAGTCCGACAAGGCGACGATGGAGGTGCCCTCGCCGCAGGCCGGCAAGGTCAAGGCGATCGCGGTGAAGGCGGGGGACAAGGTCTCCGAGGGCTCCGTCATCCTCACGCTCGAAGCCGATGGCGCGAGCGCCGCGCCAGCTCCGAAGGCAGAGGCGCCGAAGGCCGCCACCCCGGCCCCGGCGCCGGGCCGGCAGGTGTCGGGCGGCGACCTGCACGCCGAGGTGGTGGTGCTGGGCTCCGGTCCGGGCGGCTACACGGCGGCGTTCCGCGCCGCCGATCTCGGCAAGAAGGTGGTGCTGATCGAGCGCAATCCCTCGCTCGGCGGCGTCTGCCTCAACGTCGGCTGCATCCCGTCGAAGGCGTTGCTGCACGGCGCGAAGGTCATCACCGAGTCCGAGGAGATGGGGCACTTCGGCGTCACCTTCGCCGCGCCGCAGGTCGACATCGACAAGCTGCGCGGCTGGAAGGAGAGCATCATCGGCAAGCTGACCGGCGGTCTCTCCGGTCTTGCCAAGGGGCGCAAGGTGACGGTGGTGAAGGGGGTCGGCAGCTTCGTCGGCGCCAACGCCATCGAGGTGAAGGGCGAGGACGGCACCAAGACGGTGACGTTCGACAACTGCATCATCGCCGCCGGCTCCGAGCCGGTGACGCTGCCGTTCATCCCGCACGACGACCCGCGCGTGATCGATTTCGACCGGCGCGCTGGCGCTGGCCGACATCCCGAAGCGGATGCTCGTCATCGGCGGCGGCATCATCGGCATGGAGATGGCGACGGTCTACGACGCGCTCGGCACGAAGATCACTGTCGTCGAGTTCATGGACCAGCTGATCCCCGGCGCCGACCCGGACGTGGTGAAGCCGCTGCAAAAGCGCATGGAGAAGCGCTTCGAGGCGATCCACCTCAAGACCAAGGTGACGGCGGTCAAGGCGCTCGCCACCGGCCTCGAAGTCTCGCTCGAAGGGCCGAACGGCCCGTTCTCGGACGTCTTCGATAAGGTGCTGGTTGCGGTCGGCCGCAAGCCGAACGGCAAGCTGATCGGTGCGGAAAAGGCCGGCGTCACGGTGGACGAGCGCGGCTTCATCCCCGTCGACAAGCAGATGAAGACCAACGTGCCGGGCATCTTCGCCATCGGCGACGTGGTCGGCCAGCCGATGCTCGCCCACAAGGCGGTGCATGAGGGCAAGGTCGCGGCGGAAGTGATCGCGGGGATGAACCGCGTCTTCGACGCCCTCGTCATCCCCGGCGTCGCCTATACCGACCCGGAGGTCGCCTTCGTCGGCCTGACCGAGACCCAAGCCAAGGCGCAGGGGATCAAGATCGGCAAGGGCGTGTTCCCGTGGGCGGCCTCCGGCCGGTCGCTGTCGCTCGGCCGCGACGAGGGCCTGACCAAGGTCATCTTCGACCCCGAGACCGACCGCGTGCTCGGCGCCGGGATCGTCGGCCCCAACGCCGGCGACCTGATCGCCGAGGTGGCGCTGGCGATCGAGATGGGCGCGGATGCGACCGACCTGGGCCTGACCATCCACCCGCACCCGACCCTCTCGGAGACGATCAACTTCGCCGCCGAGATGTTCGAAGGCACGATCACCGACCTGATCCCGCCGAAGAAGAAGCACTGACAGACCCGCGCGCCGCGGACCTCCGCGGCGCGTGTCACGACACGAAGGGGAACGCCATGTCGGAAGAACTGAAGCGCGAAGCGCTCGCCTACCATGCCGCCGAGCCGTGCGGAAAGCTGCAGATCCTGCCGACAAAGCCGATGGCGACCCAGCGCGACCTGTCGCTCGCCTACAGCCCGGGCGTTGCCTACGCCTGCACGGCGATCGAGGAGGATCCGTCCACCGCCGCGCTCTACACCGGCCGCGCCAATCTCGTCGCCGTCATCTCGAACGGCACGGCCGTGCTCGGCCTCGGCAACATCGGCGCGCTGGCCTCGAAGCCGGTGATGGAAGGCAAGGCGGCGCTCTTCAAGAAGTTCTCCGGCATCGACGTGATGGACCTCGAGGTCGACGAGACCAAGGTCGAGGAGTTCGTCGAAGCCATCGCCCGGCTGGAGCCCACCTTCGGCGGCATCAACCTCGAGGACATCTCCGCCCCCGCCTGCTTCGAGATCGAGAAGAAGCTCAAGGCGCGGATGAAAATCCCGGTGTTCCACGACGACCAGCACGGCACCGCCATCGTCACCGCCGCCGGCATCCTGAACGCGCTCGAGATCACCGGGCGCAGGATCGGCTCCGTGAAGATCGCCTGCAACGGGGCAGGGGCGGCGGCGCTCGCCTGTCTCGACCTGCTGGTGTCGTTCGGCGCGTCGAAGGACAACATCCTCGTCTGTGACCGCAAGGGCGTGATCCACGCCGACCGCACCGACCTCGACCAGTACAAGGGTGCCTACGCCGCGAAGACCACGAAGCGCACCCTCGCCGAGGCGATGCAGGGCGCCGACATCTTCCTCGGACTGTCCGCCAAGGATTCGGTGACGCCCGACATGGTGAAGGGGATGGCCGCGCGGCCGATCGTCTTCGCCATGGCGAACCCAGACCCGGAAATCCGCCCCGAGCTGGTGCATGAGGTCCGCAACGACGCCATCGTCGCCACCGGCCGCTCGGACTATCCGAACCAGGTCAACAACGTCCTCTGCTTCCCGTTCATCTTCCGCGGCGCGCTCGACTGCGGCGCGACCGAGATCAACGAGACGATGAAGCGGGCCTGCGCCGAAGCGATCGCCCGGCTTGCCCGCATCGAGGCGTCCGACGTGGTGCTCGCGGCCTATGGCGCCGAGAACCTGCGCTTCGGCCCTGAGTACATCATCCCCAAGCCGTTCGACCCGCGCCTCATCGTCGAGGTCGCGCCGATCGTGGCGCAGGCCGCCATGGACTCGGGCGTCGCCACCCGGCCGATCACCGACATGGACGCCTATCGCGAGCGGCTCCAGGGCTTCGTCTTCCGCTCGGGCCTGCTGATGAAGCCGGTCTTCGACCAGGCGGCGCGCAGCCCGAAGCGCGTGGTCTTCGCCGAGGGCGAGGCCGAACGCGTGCTGCACGCCGCCTCGCAGATCGCCAGCCTGAAGATCGCCCGGCCGATCCTGATCGGCAGCGCCGCCAAGATCGCCGAGCGGGCCGAAGAGCTGCGCCTGAAGATCGGCCCGGACGGCAACATCGACGTGGTCGACCCGGCCACGGTCGACGTCGAGAGCTATGCCGCGATCCTCCACCGCCGCGCCGGCCGCTCCGGCGTCAACCCGCGCGAAGCCTTGCGCGGCGTGCGGAACGACCCGACGGTGCTCGCCTGCCTGATGGTCGAGCGCGGCGAGGCCGATGCCGCGATCTGCGGCGCCAACGGCCGCTTCGGCCACCATCTCGCCCGCGTCGAGGGGATCATCGGCCTGCGGCCCGGCGTGCGCTCGCTCGCGACGCTCTCGGCGCTGGTCATGCCCAAGGGCACGTTCTTCATCGCCGATGCCTACGTGAACCTCGATCCCACGGCGGAGGAGATCGCCGATCTGACCGAGCTGGCCGCGGCCACGATGCTGCGCATGGGCGTCCAGCCGCGCGCCGCGCTGGTCAGCCACGCGAACTTCGGCGACCGCCCGAGCGCCAGTTCGCGCAAGATGCGCGAGGCGATGGAAATCCTGCGCCTGCGCTCGCCCGACTTCGAGGTCGATGGCGAGATGCACGCCGACGCCGCGCTCGACGTGACGCTGCGCGCGCGCACCTATCAGCACTCCACGCTGACCGGCGCCGCCAACCTCTTCGTCATGCCGAACGCCGACGCGGCGCATATCTCGCTGAACCTGCTCAAGGTCCTGGGCGGTGCCGTGCCGGTCGGCCCGATCCTGCTCGGCGCGGCGAAGCCCGTCCACATCGCCTCGCAGTCGGTGACGGTGCGCGGCCTGCTCAACCTCACCGCCATCGCCGTGGTCGAGGCGCAGACCGACGCACCCGAAGAGCGGCAGCTCGCGGCGGAATAAGGACGGAGAAAGCGGCTGCCCTCCGGGGCGGCCGCTTCCGGGCCGGCCTCAGGGGTCGACCCAGACCCCCTCCAGCTGGATTTCGAACGCCGGGTGCATCCCGAGTCCGTGAACGCCCGCAGTCATGTGGCGGAAGGTCTTGCGCCAGTACGGCTGCACGATGATCCCCGCCGCCTGCACGATCGCCTCCATCTGCCGCATCGTCTCGCGCCGGGCGTCCGGATCGAAGATCCCGAGCGCCCGGTCGAGCAGCCGGTCGAAGTCCGCGTCGGCAAAGCCGGTCTCGTTCCACGGCACGCCGCTGCGATAGGCCAGCGCGTAGACCTGCACCCCGAGCGGGCGCATCGTCCATTCCGTCGCCGAAAACGGATACTCGCGCCAGTTGGCCCAGAACGTGCTGCCGGGCAGCACCGTCCGCTTGACCCGAAACCCCGCGTCGCGCATCTGCGCGGCCACCGCATCGCAGGTGTTGCGCACCAGATCGTCGTCGGGCGAGATGATCTCGAACTCGAAATCCGCCTGTCCCGCAGCCTCGAGCAGGCGCCGCGCGGTGTCCGGATCGCGGGAGATCGGGGGCAGGGGGGCATACTCCGGGTGCATCGGCCCGACGTGGTGGTTCTCCGCCACGAGGCCGTACCCCTGATAGCCGAGATCGAGCACCACCCGGTTGTCGACCGCGAGCTGCACCGCCCGCCGGACGTCGAGCTGGTCATAGGGCGGCTTCGTCACGTTCATCCGCACCGCGACGGTGTTGGCGGTCAGCGCCTCGGCCTTCACCAGCCCCAGCGCGTCGAAGCTGTCGATGAAGCTCGGCGGCGTCTCGTAGCTCGTGTCGATCTCGTCCGCGTTGAAGGCACCGATCTCGGCCGAAGGGTCGGTGCCGAGGTCGAGATACTCGATCCGCTCCAGCCGCACCGGCCCGAGCCCGGCGACCCCGTCGCCCCACCAGCCGCCGGCGCGCCGGACGAGCGTCGCCTTCACCCCGGGCTCCACCGCGTCGAGCGTCCACGGCCCGGTGCCGACGGGCGCCCGGCCGAGGTCGGCGCCTGCGGCGTCGAACCCGCGATGGACGATCAGGGCGGGATAGTCGCAGAGGCTCGGGATGAAGCTGATGTCCGACGCTGGCAGCACCACCTTGACGGTGTGGTCGTCGATCCGCTCGACCGCCCCGGGCCGCAGCCCGTAGGTGTCGCGCCGGACCTCCTGTTCCGCATGCCCGCCGTCCGCCCGGCGGAGATAGGTCTCCTCGCCGGTGCGCACGGTCAGCGCCGCGATCCGGGCGGCCATGGAGTTGCCCGGCACCTGCGCCTCGGCCCAGCGGGCGAAGTTGTGGAGCGCATCCTCGGCGATGAAGGGATCGCCGTTCGACCAGAGCGCATCCCGGCGCAGGTGCAGGACATACTCGGTCGCCGCCTCGTTCACCTCCCAGCTTTCGGCCAGCCACGGCACGACGGTGAAATCCGCCGTATAGCGGACCAGCGGCTCCAGCGTGCCGCGGGCGACGTTGGCCATCTGCGGCCAGTCGAAGAGCCGGGGGTCGACCAGCGGCATGACCGCCATCGCAATCCGGAGCGTGCCGCCGGCCTTGTCCGCCGGCTCGGCCCGCGCCGCGCCGGGACGCGTCAGCCCGAGCAGGCCCCAGGCGGCCGCTGCCGTCATCCCGAGCGCCGTCGCGAGCGTCAGGAACTCGCGCCGGTCGATCCCGCCAGCCCGGTGCGCATCGAGGAGCCGCGGCACGGCGCCATGCACGGGCTTGCCGTTGATCGTATCCTGAACCATGCACCATTCCGACGGATCGGGGAGTCGTTCCGGCCATAGCAGGGCGTTTCCGGCAGCGCGTCAACCGACGATGGCGTGCGGCGGGCGCGCCAGACTGGGCCGAAGCGCAGTGTTCGGATAATGGAGATTATGATATATTCAGAACTCGCTGGATCCGGTGCTGATCGCCGGCCCGACCGCCAGCGGCAAGTCCGAGCTGGCGCTCCGCCTCGCCGAACGCGACGGCGGCGTGATCATCAACGCCGATGCGAGCCAAGTCTATGCCTGCTGGCGCGTCCTGAGCGCGCGCCCCGACGCCGCCGATCTCGTCCGCGCGCCGCACCGGCTGTTCGGCCATGTCGCGGCCAGTCGGCGCTATTCCACCGGCGACTGGCGACGCGAGGCGCTGGCGGCGATCGCGGTGGCACGGCGCGACAGAGTGCGGCCGATCGTCGTCGGCGGCACGGGCCTGTACTTCTCCGCACTCACGGACGGCATTGCCGAGATACCGCCGATCCCGCCGGAGGTCCGCGCGCGCTCCGAGGCGATGCTCGCGCACGGCGTCGCGGCGATGCTCGGCGAACTCGACGCCGAGACGCGCGCGCGGATCGACACGACAAATCCGATGCGCGTGCAACGCGCCTGGGAGGTCCTGGCGGCAACCGGCCGCGGGCTTGCCTGGTGGCACGCCCAGCCGCCGGTCCCGGGCATCGCGAGCGCCGCGGGCGTCGTGGTGATGCCCGACACGGCGGCCCTCGACCGCGCCATCGTCCGCCGCCTCGATGTGATGCTCGCGCACGGCGTCCTCGAAGAAGTCCGCCGGTTCACCGCACTCGGCGTGGCGCCGGAACTGCCCGCGGCGCGTGCCATCGGCGCGCCGGAATTTGCCCGCCACCTCGCCGGCGAGACGACACTTGAAGAGTCGCTGCGGGCGACCGCGACGGCCACCCGGCAGTTCGCCAAGCGCCAGCGCACCTGGCTGCGCAGCCGGATGGCGGACTGGACTTGGGCCGATCCCGCCGCCACCGATCTCCTTGCGCTGATCCCACCTCCCTAAGAGCGAACCACCGCAAATAAAGTAATTATAATTCAGATAGATATACGAGTGCGCTGCCTATCCCACCGCCTTTGTCATCGCCTGATCGAGGTCGCGGATCAGGTCGGCGGGGTCCTCGATCCCGATCGACAGCCGCAGCATGTTCGGATCCGCCCCCGCCGCCTTCTGCTGCTCCGGTGTCAGCTGCCGGTGCGTTGTCGAGGCGGAGTGGATGATGAGCGAGCGCGCATCCCCGAGGTTCGCCACATGGCTGAACAGCTCGACCCCGTTCACCACCTTGACGCAGGCCTCGTACCCGCCCTTCAGCGCGAAGGTGAACAGCGACCCTGCCCCGCGCGGATAGAGCCGCTTCGCCCGATCGTGCCACGGCGAGGACGGCAGCCCGGCATAGGTGACGGACTCAACCCGGTCGTCCTTTTCGAGCCACGCCGCCACGGTCTCGGCGTTCGCCACGTGCTTCGCCATCCGCAGGCTCAGCGTCTCGGTCCCGAGCAGCGTCAGGAACGCATTCTGCGGTGCCATCGCCATGCCGAGGTCGCGCAGGCCGATGGCGATGCCGTGGAAGGTATAGGCCATCGGCCCGAACGTCTCGGCAAACTTCAGGCCGTGGTACGCGGGTTCGGGCTCGGTCAGCGACGGGAAGCGGTCGGACGCCTGCCAGTCGAATTTGCCGGAGTCGACGAGGCAGCCGCCGACGACCGTGCCGTTGCCGGTCAGGAACTTGGTCGTGGAATGCACCACGATCGTCGCGCCCATCTCGATCGGACGGCACAGGTACGGGCTGGCCGAGGTATTGTCGATGATGAGCGGCACCCCGACCCGCCGGGCGATCTCGGCGAGCGCCGGGATGTCGGTGACGTAGCCGCCCGGGTTGGCGATCGACTCGGCGAAGATCGCCCGCGTCCGCCCGTCGACCTGCGCCTCGATCCCCGCGAGGTCGTCGGTGTCGACGAACCGCGCCTCCCAGCCGAAGCGGCGGATGGTGTGGGTGAACTGCGTCACCGTGCCGCCGTAGAGCCGGGTCGAGGCGACGATGTTGTCCCCCGGCCGCATCAGCGGGAACAGCGCCATGATCTGCGCCGCATGCCCGGACGAGGTGCACACCGCCCCTACCCCGCCCTCGAGCGACGCGATCCGCTCCGCGAGCGTCATCACCGTCGGATTGGTCAGGCGGGAATAGATGTAGCCCACTTCCTGCAGGTTGAAGAGCGCGGCGGCGTGGTCCGCGTCGCGGAAGACGTACGCCGTGTTCTGGTAGATCGGCGTCTGCCGCGCCCCGGTCGCCGGATCGGGGCGCGCGCCCGCGTGGATCTGCAGCGTGTCGAATCCGTAGGTCGTGTCCGCCATGGCTCCCTCCCTTGGCAAGTCGCGCGGACGCTAGTGGAGCGCGGTCGACGTGGCAACGTTGTCGCCGCGGCGGAAGCGCCCTAGGCTCGACGCGCCAGCCGGAGGAACTGACGCTTGCCCCATCGCATCGGCCGCGGTTTGCGCCGCGCCCTCGAGGTCATCGCCCGGCCCGTCCGGCGCAGCCGCGGCCGCAGGGGCGTCGTGCTCCAGCCCTATCGCGGCTACGGCTCGCAATCGCGGATCTTCGTCATCGGCCGCGCCTTCTGGCAGCGCACGGAGCCGGACCAGGGATCGGAGCTGCGCGACGTGCTGCGCCGCATCCGCCGGCGGCCGGTGCGGGGCGCCCGCATCCGCGCCCGGTTCTACGGCGCCGTCGTCGAGGTCGAGACCGACGACGACGGCTATTTCCGCATCGAGATGGCGCCGGGCACCCCGCCGCCGCCCGAGCAGCGCTGGCACACGCTCGAGATCGCGATGATGGCTCCGACGATGGTTGCCGCCACCGCCGAAGTCTACATCCCGCCGCCGCAGTCGCGCGTGGTGGTCATCTCCGACATCGACGACACCGTCATGCACACCGGCGTCGCCAACAAGGTGATGATGCTCTGGCGGCTGTTCGTGCAGGACGCCGAGGCCCGGACGGTGTTTCCCGGCGTCTCGCATCTCTACCGCGCGCTGCACGCCGGCGCCTCGGGCGACGAGCAGAACGCCATGCTCTACGTCTCGCGCGCGCCCTGGGGGATCTACGAGATTCTTGAGGAGTTCTTTCAGGCTCACGACATTCCCGTCGGCCCGATCCTGTTCCTGCGGGAATGGGGGATCGGCTGGCGCCATCCGTTGCCGCGCCGGGCGAAGGACCACAAGGCGGTGCTGATCGAGGCGATCATGGGACTCTATGCCGACATGCCGGTTGTCCTGATCGGCGACAGCGGCCAGCACGACCCCGAACTCTATCGCGGCATCGCCGAGCGCCACGGCGACCGGGTGCGCGCGGTCTACATCCGCAACGTCACCGCCCGCGATGCCGGGCGCTCGGCCGAGCTGACCGGGATCGCCCGGACGCTCGCCGCGATCGGCTCGCATCTCGTCCTTGCCCCGGACAGCGTGGCGATCGCCGAGGACGCGGCCCGCCTCGGGCTCATCGCGCCCGCTGCCGTCGATGCGGTCGCCGCGCGGGTTGCCGAGCGCGAGGCGAGCGAAGCCTGAAAACGTGATGCGGCCCGGGCGTCACCGCCCGGGCCGCATCCTTGAGGGCCGGCGTGCCGGCTCAGTCCTCGTCTGCGGCGAGCTGGGTCAGGACCTGCCCCTTGCCCCGCAGCCGCAGGACCAGCGGCAGGAGCAGCGCGATCGCCGCGATCACATAGAGGACGATTGCCACCGGCGAATGCACCAGCACGGACGGATCGCCCTGGCTGATCGCCAGCGCCCGGCGCAGCTGCTGCTCCGCAAGCGGCCCGAGGATCAGGCCGACGACCACCGGCGCGATCGGGTAGTGATAGCGCCGCAGGCCATAGCCCAGGATGCCGAACGCCAGCAGCATGCCAAGCTCGAACGGAGACGGGTTGGCCCCGATCGTTCCCAGCGTCGCGAACGTGAGGATGCCCGCGTAGAGCCACGGCTTCGGGATCGCCAGGAGCCGCACCCAGAGCCCGACCAGCGGCAGGTTCAGGACCAGCAGCATGAAGTTCGCGACAAGGAGCGACGCGATGAGGCTCCAGACCAGCGTGGCGTTCGTCGCGAACAGCAGCGGGCCGGGTTGCAGGCCGAACTGCTGGAAACCCGCGAGCATGATCGCCGCGGTCGCCGACGTCGGCAGGCCCAGCGTCAGCAGCGGCACCAGCGTTCCCGCGGCCGAGGCGTTGTTGGCGGCTTCCGGTCCAGCGACGCCCTCGATCGCGCCGTGTCCGAACTCCTCCGGGTGCTTGGCGAGCGCCCTTTCCGTCGAGTAGCTGAGAAAGGTGCCGATCTCGGCGCCACCCGCCGGCATCGCGCCGATGGGAAAGCCGATGAACGTGCCGCGCAGCCACGGCTTCCACGACCGCGCCCAGTCCTCGGCCGTCATCCAGACCGAACCCTTCACCGGCTCGATCTGCTCGTCGTGCTCGGTCGGCGACGCCGCGACCTTGAGCGCCTCGCCGATGGCGAAGAGCGCGACGGCGAGCGTCGTCACCTCGATCCCGTCGAGCAGGTCCGGCATTCCGAACGCCAGCCGCGCCTGTCCGGTCTGCAGGTCGATCCCGACCAGCCCGAGCGTCAGGCCGAGCACCAGCGCGGTCAGCCCGCGCAGCGCCGAGTCGCCGAACGCCGCCGAGACGGTGACGAAGGCGAGCACCATCAGCGCGAAGTAGTCCGCCGGTCCGAGCGACAGGGCGAACTTCACCATCCACGGGCTGATGAACGCGAGGCCGATCGTGGCGATCAGGCCGGCGACGAACGAGCCGATCGCCGCGGTGGCGAGCGCCGGGCCGCCCCTGCCCTTCCGGGCCATCTTGTTGCCCTCGAGCGCCGTGACGATCGACGAGCTTTCGCCGGGGGTGTTGAGCAGGATCGAAGTGGTCGATCCGCCGTACATGCCGCCGTAGTAGATGCCGGCGAACATGATGAGGCTCGCCGTCGGGTCGAACTGGTAGGTGACGGGCAGGAGCAGGGCGACGGTGAGCGCCGGGCCGATCCCGGGCAGCACGCCGACGGCGGTGCCGAGGGTGACGCCGATCAGCGCGTAGAGCAGGTTCGTCGGCTGCAGCGCGCCGACGAGACCATGGGCGAGGAGCGAGAAGGTATCCATGCGCGTGCCTCCCCGATCAGCGGAAGAGCTGCTCGAGCGGCCCGGCGGGCAGCGAGAGCTTGAGCAGGCCGGCGAAGACCAGCCAGATCGCCAGCGACAGCACGATACCGATCGGGATGGTCATCCAGAGCGGCCCGCGCCCGAAGGCACGCGCGGCGAAGGCGAACAGCAGCCCCGTCGCCACGGAAAAGCCGAGCGGCTTCAGGCACAGCATCTGCAGCACCAGCCCGCCGATGATCCAGAACATCGGCCCCGGCTTGTCGGCCTCGCGCGGCGGCAGGCCGTGGCGGAAGGCGGTGACGAAATGCCCGATGGCCAGCAGCGCGAGGCAGGCCGCGATGAGGTAGGGGGCCGTCGTCGGCCCGACCTTGGCATACTGGCCGGCGACCGGCATCGCGCGGGTCTCGAAGAACACCACCCCCGAGAGGACGGCGAGACCGGCGCCGATGACGAGCGCCGCCACGTCGGGGCGGCGCTCCGGGATCTGCGGGCCCGTCACTGGACCAGCCCGATCTGGGTGAGGATTTCCCTGGTCGCCTCGATGTCGGCCTTGAGCTGCGCCTCGAACTCGGCGCCGGCGAGGAAGCGGTCGTCCCAGCCCCGGTTGGCGAGCTCGGCCTTCCAGGCGTCGGACTTCGTGAGCTTCTCGATGTCCGCAGTGATCGCGGCCTTCTCCTCGTCGGTGATGCCGGGCGCGGCAGCGACCATGCGCCAGTTCTCGAGGCTGACGTCGACGCCGGCTTCCTTCAGGGTCGGGGCATCCGTGCCGGGCTCGCGCACGTCGCCGGACAGGGCGAGGAGGCGCAGGGTGCCGGCCTCGATCTGGCTCTCGAACTCGCCATAGCCGGAGATGCCGACCGTCACCTGGTTGCCGAGGATCGCCGCCAGCGCCTCGCCGCCGCCGGAATAGGCGATGTAGTTCACCTTGGTCGGGTCGACGCCCACGGCCTTGGCAATCAGGCCGGCGAGGATGTGGTCGGTGCCGCCCGCCGAGCCGCCGCCCCACGCGACCGACCCGGGATCGGCCTTCAGCTTGGCGATGAGGTCGGCCATCGTCTTGATGTCGCTCGATGCCGGGACGACGATCGCCTCCTGTTCGCCGGTCAGGCGCGCGATCGGCGTCACCATCGACAGGTCGACCGGCGAGTGGTTGGTCAGGATCGCACCCACCATGACATAGCCGCCGACGATCAGGTCCTCGGGGTTGCCCTTCGACTGGTTGACGAACTGCGCGAGGCCGATGGTGCCGCCGGCGCCGGGGACGTTCGTGACCTGCACGTTGCCGGAGATGCCTTCCTTCTGCAGGAGGTTCTGCATCGTCCGGGCGGTCTGGTCCCAGCCGCCGCCGGGCGCGGCGGGCGCGAGGATCGCATAGTCCGCCGCCCAGGCCGGCATCGACGCGAGGAGAAGCGCAACAGCAGCGAGTCGTTTCATTCTGGTTTCCTCCATTTTGGCGCGGAGCCGTGCTTGCGGCATCCTCCGGCGCAGGCCCTGATTTCAGCAGATGAAGCTGGCGCCGGCCTGACAGTCTCGGCGCTTCCGACCGACGCGTAACCGTCTATGCTCGTTCCCGAACAAGGGGGCCCGAACAAGGGGCCTCGAACAAAGGGGGGGAACCGCGATTGGCCGCCATGACGCGATCGCACGAGGCCGCGGCGGGCGCGACACGAACGGCGTCGCTGACCAACCGCCTCGTGCTGTCGGTGGCGCTCGTGCTGCTCGCCGGCGGCAGCGCGGTGGCGCTCGCCGCCTTCGCCTATGGCCGACAGGCGGCGCAGACCGCCTTCGACCGGCTGCTCGTCGGCGCCGCGGACCAGATCGCCGGCTCGGTGGCGATCCGCGACGGCGCCGTGGTCGTCGACATGCCGGCCTCGGCCTTCGAGCTTCTGTCGCTCGCGCCGGACGACCGGGTGATCTATGCGGTCTTCGATCCCGCCGGGCGGCTCGTCACCGGCTACCGCGAGGCGGTTTCCCCCGTCCGGGAGTTCGGCAGCGGCCGCTTCGCGGGCGAGAAGGTCCGGCTCGCCCGGATCAGCCGGACGTTCTCCGAGCGCGACTTTTCCGGGACGGTCGACGTGGTGGTCGGGCAGACGACGCGGGCCCGCGATGCGCTGGCCCGCGAGATCACCCGCAGCGCGCTGCTGGTCGTCGGACTGCTCGGGCTGATGATGGCGGGGCTCGGCGCCTTTGCGGTCCGCTCGGCTCTGGCGCCGCTTCGCCGCATCGAGGCGGGCCTCGCAACGCGCGAGCCGCGTGACCTCACCCCGCTCGATGTCGACGTGCCGCGCGAGATCGGCCAGCTCGTCGCGACGATCAACCGCTTCATGTCGCGGCAGGCCCGCGCGTTCGAGATCATGCGCAATCTCATCGCCGATGCCTCGCACCAGTTGCGCACTCCGGTCGCGGCGTTGCGCGCCCAGGCGGAGCTGGCCGCGGACGAGCCTGACCCGGCCGCCCAGGCCCGCATCGTCGCCCGCATCCACGCGCGCGCCCGGGGCCTGAGCCGGCTGACCGACCAGCTGCTGAACCATGCGCTCATCATCCACCGCTCGGACGCGGTGCCGCATGACACGATCGACCTGCGAACGATCGCGATCAGCATCCTCGACGAAACCGACCCCGGCGCGCATGATCTCGAACTGGACGTTCCCGAGGACGCCGTGGCGTGTCGGGGCGACGCGCTGTCGCTGGTCGAGGCCGGCAAGAACCTCGTCAACAACGCGCTGCGCCACGGGGCTCCGCCCGTCGTGCTCGCCGTTCGCCGCGAGGGCGACCTGGCGTTGCTCGCGGTCAGCGACCGCGGCGCGGGGATGCCGGAGGCGCTCTGGGAAAGCGCGGGCAGCCGCTTCGACCGCACCGGCGCGGTCACGCCGCAGAGCGCCGGCATCGGCCTGTCGATCGTCGCCGCGGTCGCTGCCGCGCACGGCGGCACGCTGCGGTTCGGGCAGGGACCGTCCGGCGCCTTCGAGGCGAGCATCGCCCTGCCGGTCGCACCATGAGGCGGTGCTTTTCCTTCGCCTTCGCGCTCGTGCTCGCGGCCTCCACCGCGCGGGCCGAGCCGCGATCGGAGGCCACCGCCACCTTCGGCTCCGCGCGCGCGGCGACGACCATCACCGTCCTCGGCACCACCGATGTCGCGCAGTTCGCGCCCCTGCTCGACGCCTTTGTCGCCGCCACTCCCGAGGTCGCCGTCGCCTACGAGCAGTGGGGCTCGAACGAGCTCTACCTCCGTGCAGCCGCAGCCTGCGGCGGCCAGGAGCCGGCGGCCGACCTCGTCATCAGCTCCGCTGCCGATCTTCAGGTGAAGCTCGTCAATGACGGCTGCGCCCGGGCGCATCATTCGCTGCCGGTCGCGTCGCTGCCGGACGCGGCGAACTGGCGGAACGAGCTGTTCGGCGTGACCGAGGAGCCGGCGGTGATCGTCTACAACCGCACGCTGGTGCCGGCGTCGGAGGTGCCGCGGTCGCGCTTCGACCTCATCGACATGCTGCGGCCGGACACTGGCCGCTACACCGGCCGGGTCGCCACCTACGACATCGAGGACTCGGGCCTCGGCTACCTCTTCGCCTTCGCCGACAGCCAGCAGGCGGCGACATGGGGCAGCCTGATCGAAGCGTTCGCCCGCTCCGGCGCCGTCGCCACCTGCTGCTCGGCGGAGATCATCGACGGTGTGGCCTCCGGTCGCTATTTCGTCGCCTACAACGTCCTCGGCTCCTACGCGCTGGCCCGCGCCGCCGCCGATCCGCGCCTCGCCGTCGTCGCGCCCGAAGACTACACCCTCGTCCTCCGCCGGGCGGCGATGATCCCGAAGCAGGCGCAGAATCCGGCGGCGGCCGGCCTTCTCGTCGACTTCATGCTGTCCGACGCCGGACGGGTCGCCCTTGCCGCCAGCCACCTGCTGTTTCCCTTCGACGACGCCGACACCCTGCCCCCCGACGAGGTCTCGCTCTACCGCCCGATCGCGCTCGCGCCGACGCTGCTGCTCGGCCTCGACCAGCAGAAGCGGGCGAGTTTCCTCGCCCGCTGGCGTGCCGTGTTCGCACGATCCTGAAGCGGCCGGGGGCTCAGCTGCGCCCGGTCATCCCCGCCTCCTCGAGCGCCCGCCGCTCGTCGCCGATCGCGTCGGTTTCGGTGCCGTACGGGTTGCGCAGGTGCACCGGGTCGCGCCTGCGGCGGCGGCCGATCATGTTGATCGCCTCGATGAAGATCGAGAAGATCATCGCCGTGTAGATGTAGCCCTTCGGCACATGCGCCCCGAACGCGTCGGCGACGAGCGCCATGCCGATCATGATGAGGAAGCCGAGCGCCAGCACCTTCACCGTCGGATGTGCCTCGACGAACGAGGCCACCGGCCCGGAGGCGACCATGAGCACGATCATCGACAGGATCACCGCCACCGCCATCACCCAGATCTCGTTCGCCATGCCGACCGCGGTGACGATCGAGTCGATCGAGAAGACCAGATTGATGAGCGCGATCTGCACCACAACCGCGGTGAAGCTCGACATGACCTTGACGCTGGCCTCGCCCTCCTCGCCTTCGAGGCTGGCGTGGATCTCCATCGTCGCCTTGTAGATCAGGAACAGGCCACCCGCGGCGAGGATCAGGTCCTTGCCCGAGACACCGTGCCCGAACACCTGGAACAGGGGCTCGGTCAGGCCGATGATCCAGCCGATGAAGAACAGGAGGATGAGGCGCGGCAGCAGCGCCAGCGTCATGCCGGTATAGCGTGCGGTCGCCTGCTGCTCCTTCGGGAGCTTGCCGACCAGCACGGCGATGACGACGAGGTTGTCGATGCTGAGCACCACCTCGAGGATGGTGAGGGTGAGAAGGCTCGTCAGGGATTCCAGCATTGTCTCGCTCCTCAGACGACGAAGCCGCAGCCGGAGGCCGGCGTCCGGGTGTCCATGTTCCGACCGCGGTTGAGGTGGCCGTCGATCTCCGCCGCCGAGCCGATCATCCTGCCGTAGAGGAAGACCGTGAAGGCCGCCGTCTCCAGATCGCGGTCGGTGAGCCGCCCGGCCTGATAGTCCGGCCAGAGCAGCGCAAGGAGCAGCGCCGCGATGACGGCATCGACGTTGACGCAGAAGACATAGGGGCTGGCGCCCTGCTCGTGCAGCGCCTGCACCAGCTCGCGGTAGAAGGCGTGGAAGACGTTGTCGCGTCCGGCCCGGGCCATGTAGTCCGCCACGAACCGCTCGCGCGGGTCGAAGTTGACCGGCTTGCCCTTGAAGATCGGGTGATGCACGCCCGGCAGGGCGCGCAGCTCGGCCCCGACCTCCTTCGAGGCCCGCTTCTCGCGGCGATAGGCCCTGGCGAAGTCGGTCGCCATCGCCTTGCCGACCAGCCCGGCCTTGCCCTTCTTGCCGACCCCGCCGCGGAACACCGGCTTGATGAAGATCAGGCCGTGACGGTCGATGAGGTCCTGGATTGCGTCCTCGCTGGCGTCGGGACCGAGGACTTCGGACGTGGGAAAGTCCACGTGCCCGGGCAGGCGGGCGCCCTGAAGCAGGCCGTTCAGTTCCATGCGCTGTTTCCATCCCTTGATTTGATCGTTGGCGGGAAGGTGGCGCGGGAACCTGTCGGCAGTCTGTCGCGCAGCGGCAAAAGCCGCGGCCTTCGCCCCGTCGGCAGGCTTGGCCCTGCCTGCACGAAGCGCTGCGCCGCCCGCGGGGCCATTTGCGCACCGGATGCGTGGACGGAATGCCGGGGCTCGCCGGCGGGGGCGACGTCAGCCGGTCAGGCCGATTCTTCGCCCTGCGCGGTCCGGACCAGCTGGTAGCCGAGGCCGCGCAGCGTGCGGATCCCGACGCCGCTGCCGTCGAGCTTGCGCCGGAGCCGCGCGACGTAGGTCTCGATCGCATTCATGCCGATCTCCTCCTCGTCCATCGAGAACATTCGGTCGAACAGCCGCTCCTTGGCCATGATCCTGGTCCGGTTCGCCATGAGCGCCTCGAGCAGGCTGAACTCCCGTCGCGTGAGCTGCAGCGCAACGCCTCCGGCGCTCGCCACGCGTCCTGCGGGGTCAAGGACCAGCGGGCCGAACTCGATCAATCCCGAGCGGTCCGTCCCCGATCGGCGCCCGAGCGCCCGCACCCGGGCATGCAGCTCGCGCAGGTCGAAGGGTTTCACCAGATAGTCGTCGGCGCCGAAGTCGAGCGCCTCCACCCGGTCCTCGACCGCCATCCGTGCCGTCAGCATCAGCACCGGCGTCGTCTTCCGCTGGCGCCGCAACAGGCGCAGCACCTCCGTGCCCTGACCGTCCGGCAGGTTGATGTCGAGGATCAGCACCTCGTAGTCGTTCACCGCGACCGCATCCTGCGCCGCGCCGACGGTGCCAACCCAGTCGACGGCATCGCCGACGCGCTGGAAGGACCGGACGATCGCGTCCGCGACATCGCTCGTGTCCTCCACCAGCAGCAGCCGCATCGTCCCCCCGCCCCTCGCTGGCGGGGACTATCTCAGACGGGGCGCGCCGCTTCAACGGCCACGGGGCGGGCGCGGCTACTCCGCGAGCCCGAACACCACCGTGACATCGGCGCCGAGCGACACGCTGCCGGCCGCCACCGGCGCGGCCATCGCCATGTCCATCTTGGCGCGGAACGGCACCGCACCGCCCCCGCCGCCCTCGGAGATGGCGATGACCGGCCCGAGCCGCACGCCCGCCGCCTCGGCGAAGAGCGCCGCCTTGCGCTGCGCGTCCGCGACCGCCTTCTGCCGCGCCGTGTCGAGCACCGCGCCCGGCTCGTCGACATCGAAGCTCACGCCGTAGAGCCGATTGGCCCCGGCCGCGGTGAGCGTGTCGATCGTCCCCCCCAGATGCGTCACGTCGCGCACCTGCACCGTGACCATGTTCGAGGCCTGATAGGCCACCACCTGCGGCGCCGCCGGCGAGCTGCCGGGATCGGACTGGAACACCGGAGTAAGAGTGAGCTGGCTGGTCTGCGTGTCGGCCTCGGCGATCCCCGCCGTCTTCAGCGCGGCGAAGACCGCGGTCATCGCCTCGGAATTCTGCTTCAGGGCGTCTGCCGCGGTTGCCGCCTGCGTTTCGACCCCGGCCGTCACCGTCGCGACGTCGGGCGCGGCGTCGACCGTCGCCGACCCGGTGACGGTGATCTCGCGCGGCGTCGCATCCGCCAGGGCGGGCACCGCGCCGAGGCTGGCGCCAAGCGCGAGGCCGAGGGCGGCGGTCGAGAGCATCAGGGAACGCATCTTCGGGCACTCCGGGAAAAGGTTAATCCGAGGCAGGTCAGATCTGCGCTGCAAGCTGCCGGGCAGCAACCAAAATTTGCGCGAGGCGATGCCGTTTTACTGGATTGGCGAAACGAACTCCGCTACGCTCACGATCACAAACACTCGACAAAGATCGGGGCAGGCATGAGCAGCACGTTTCTCCGCAGGCCGGATTTCCGGCTCCACTTGGGCTATCCGGAGGTCACACTCCTCCGAAGCGACATTCCCGGCATGGTGCGACTGGCGTCGCCCGATCATCCGGCGTTCCCCGACGACCTGCGCCGCCTCGCGGCGGCGGTCGATGCGGTCAACGGCCGGCTGACCGTGATCCTGCCGGATCGCGAGGTCTGGCGCGACCGGCGCCGGCTGAGCGCGCGTACGCCATGGCGGCGACACCGCGAGGCGCGCGATCTCGCCGCCGAGGCGCTCGAGATCGCTCCGGGCGAGGTCGCCCTCTCGGTCGGGCGCCGTGGCAGCGATGGCACCACGCCGCTGGCCGCGACCCGGCGCCAGACGTTGGTCGAGGTCCGCCGGATGCTCGCGGCCGTAGGCTTGCGCGCCGAGGTGATTCGCGGCGCGGGCCGGTTCGACGGCTTCGCGACGCCCCCCGCCTTGGGCAACCTGCGGTGGAACCCGGCCGGACGGCCGCTGCCCTCGCGCCTGCCGCCCGCGGCGGCCGCGCTCGGCGGACTCGCCGCGTCGATCGCGGCGGTGGTCACCATCCTCGGCGCCGGCGCCTCCGAGCCGATCATGTCGCAGGGCCCGCTGGTCCACCGCTCGGTCGCGCGCGGTCCCCTCACCGTCGCGGAGGCCACGCTGCTCCCGGCGGTGCCCGCGAAACAGGCCCGCGCCGAGAAGGTCGAGCGGCCGGCGCAGCCGGTGACGATCGCAAGGGCCGCGCCGCCGCCGACCCGCCCGGAGGTGGCCGCCGTCGCGCCCGTCGAGCTGCCGGCACCGGCGTTCAGCATGAACACGCGCAACCTCGACGTCTCCGCCGACAAGGACGGCAAGCCCGTCCTGAAGCTGCGCGACCTGCCGGCAGCCCGCGCCGCCGCGCTCCAGTCGAGCGGCGCCCCCCTGCCCCGGCCGCGGATCGCCCGCGAGACGGCCGCGGCATCGGCGGCGGCAAAGGCCGGGATCGACGCTGCCAGCCCGCTCGATGCGGATCGCCCACGCGCCCGGCCGGTCGTCGAGACGCAGCGCGTGGCCGAACGCGCGGTGCAACCCGCTGCCGAGCCCGTGGCTGAAATCGTCAGGCGGGTCGCTGCCGCGGACACCGAGGATTTCGTCCGGCCGGAGCATCGTCCGGCGGCGAGCGTCCGCGTTGCCTCGCTGACCCCCGCCGATGCGGTGGTGGGCGCGCTCGCGGCCGCGGCCGTCGCACCCCTCGCCCGGCCGGACGGCTTCGGCGCCGGGCCGGCGCGGCCGGCGCCGAAGCCGGCGCCCGCTGCCGCGGCGCTGCCCGTGCGCAAGCCCGAGCCCGCCGCGGGCCCGAAGCTGCAGCGCGGGGCGACCGCCGGCGCCATCGCGGCCCGCCCGCTGGCCCCGCCCGCGCCGGCGAACCTGCCGGTCGTGACCACGCCGGTGACGGCGCGCGCCACGGCGCCGGCGATCGCGGCGCCGACGCCGGTGCGCGTGCCGGTCGTCACCGCCGCCTTGGCGCCCCAGCCGAAGATCGTGCCCATCACGCCGACCCCTAAGATCACCCGCGCCGTCGCGACAGCCAGGACCGTCCCGGTCGCCGCAGTCGCGCCGCAGCCGGTCCGGTCGTTCACCCGCACCTCTCCGCGGGTCGGCCTGTCCCGCGGGCAGATCTCGCTGATCGGCGTGTTCGGCGACACCGACGCGCCGCACGCCCTGGTGCGGCTGCCGAACGGCGATATCCAGCGCGTGCGCTCCGGCGACAACGTCGCGGGGCTGCAGGTCGCCGCGGTGACGTCCGACGGCGTTCGGGTGCGCAGCGGCGCCTCGGAGACCATGCTGCGCCTGCCCGACTGAGGCGCGCGGCGCGGGCGAGGGGCATCTCCCTCGCCCGAAAGGAGGGGAGCCCCCCTACCCCCACGATCCACCGGATTGCGAAGTTTACCTGACGCCACCCGCCATGCTCCACTCGCGAGAGGGGAACAGGTGCCGGTCACTTCCTGTTAAGGCAAATGAGGCTCCTTTCGTTCGTCCCTGCGCGGGACATGGAGCCGGGCCGACCGGCGTTCGCATGAGGTGGTGGCGGCTATGACTTCTCTTCAACCGATCCGGTCGGCCGAGCGTGGTGCGCCCGTGCGGACCATCGTGCCGGTCATTCTCTGCGGCGGATCGGGCTCCCGGCTGTGGCCGGTCTCGCGCAAGGACTTCGCCAAGCAGCACGTGCCGATGCTCGGCGGCGCCTCGCCGTTCCAGCGCACGCTCTCGCGCCTCGATCCCGCCGTCTTCGGCCGCCCCATCGTCGTCAGCGCCGCCCCCGCGCGCTTCCTCGTCGCCGACCAGGCGAAGGAGGCGGGCGTGGCGATCGACATCGCGCTCGAGCCGCAGGGGCGCGATACCCTCGCCGCCGTCACGCTGGCGGCCTGCCTTGCCGCCCGGCGTGACCCGGACGCCATCGTCATGGTGATGCCGTCCGACCACCTGATCCCCGACGCCGACGCCTTCGCCCGCTCCGCCGCCGCCGCCGCCCGACTGGCCCAGGACGGCCACATCGTCGTGCTCGGCATCCAGCCGACCGCCCCATCCACCGCCTATGGCTACATCGCGCCGGGTGCGCCGCTCGGCGCCGGCGGCTTCACCGTCGACCGCTTCGTCGAAAAGCCCGACGCCGAGCGGGCCGCCCGGCTGATCGACGACGGCTGTCTCTGGAACGCCGGCATGTTCTGCTTCAGCGCCAGCGCCGGCCTCGCCGAGATCGAGGAACACGCCGCGCGCACGCTTGCCGCCGTACAGCGGGCGATCGACGAGTCGACCGACGACCTCGGCGCCATGGCGCTCGGCAAGAGCTTCGAGGGCATCGCCAAGATCAGCTTCGACCACGCGGTGATGGAGCGCACCCAGCGCGCCGCCGTCGTCGCCGCCGAATTCGGCTGGTCCGACATCGGCGACTGGAAGGCCGTGTGGCAGGAGAGCCCGCGCGATGCCAACGGCGTTGCCGCCGAGGGCAAGGTACATGCAAAGGACGTGACGAACAGCTACCTGCGCTCCGATGGGCGGCTGCTCTGCGTGCTCGGGGTCGACGGGCTCGCCGTGGTCGACACCGCCGACGCCATCCTCGTCGCGCCGATCGAGCGGGCGCAGGAGGTGAAGGGCCTCGTCTCCGAGCTGGAGGCGAAGAAGCTGCCCGAGGCGACGACCCCTGCGCGCGTGCACCGGCCTTGGGGCTGGTATCAGACGATGGACCTCGGCGAGCGCTTTCGCGTGAAGCGCATCTTCGTGCTGCCGGGCAAGAAGCTGTCGTTGCAGAAGCACCACCACCGCGCCGAACACTGGGTCTGCGTCCGCGGCACCGCCGAGGTGGTGCGCGAAGGAGAGACGATCGTCCTCCGCGAGAACGAGTCGGTCTACCTGCCGCTCGGCTGCATGCACCGCCTGCAGAACCCGGGCCGGATCCCGGTGGAGATCGTCGAGGTCCAGACCGGCGCCTACCTCGAGGAAGACGACATCGTGCGCGTCGAGGACGATTTCGGCCGGCTCTGAGCCGGCGCCTTCCCCTGGGGGTAGCGAGTTGTTGAAGTTCGGAACCAGCGGCCTGCGCGGCCTCGTCGCGGAAATGACCGATCCGGTCTCGGCCGCCTGGACCGCGGCGTTCCTGACCCATCTCGGCACCGGCGGCGCGCCCGCCGCCGTCCTGGTCGGGCGCGACCTGCGCCCGAGTTCGCCCCGGATCGCCGCGGCCTGCCGCGGCGCCATCCGCGACGCCGGGTTCACCGCCATCGACTGCGGCGTCGTGCCCACGCCGGCCCTGGCACTCGAGGCCGCCCGCCGCGGGCTGCCCGCGATCATGGTGACGGGCAGCCACATCCCCTTCGACCGCAACGGCCTGAAGTTCTATCGGGCGGGCGACGAGATCACCAAGGCCGACGAGGACGGCATCCGCGCCGCCTTCTCCCGGCCGCACCCCACGACCGGCGCCGGCACCGAGCAGGCGGCGGAGATCGGCTCGGCCTACGTGGCCCGCAACGTCGACTTCTTCGGCGCCGGCGTGCTGGCGGGCAAGCGCGTCGGCCTCTGGCAGCACAGCGCCGCCGGCCGCGACCTGACCCGCGCCATGCTCGAGGCGCTCGGCGCCGAGGTCGTGGCGCTCGGCCGCACCGACGACTTCGTGCCGATCGACACCGAGGCGCTGGCGCCCGCCGATGCCGCGCGCATCGCCGACTGGATCGCGGCGCATCGCCTCGACGCGCTCGTCTCGACCGATGGCGACGGCGACCGCCCGCTCGTTGCCGACGAGACCGGCGCGGTGCTGCGCGGCGACGCCCTCGGCGCGCTCGCCGGCCACGCGCTCGGCGCCGATGCCGTCGCCTGCCCGCTCAACGCCTCCACCGCGCTGGAGCGCAGCGGCTGGTTCGACCGCACCGTTCGCACCCGCATCGGGTCGCCCTACGTCGTCGCGGCGATCGCCGAGCTTGCCGGCGCCGGCGCGCGGCTGCCCGTCGGCTACGAGGCGAACGGCGGCTTCCTGCTCGGCGGCGACGCCGGCGGCCCGGACGGCCGCGTGCTGGCGGCCCTGCCGACGCGCGATGCACTGGCGCCGATCGTCTCGGTTCTCGCCGCGGCGGCGCGTACCGGCCGGCCGCTGTCGGCGCTGGTGGCTGACCTGCCGCAGCGGATCACCGCGAGCGACCGCCTGCCCGACTTCCCCGACACGGCCTCGGGACCGCTTCTTGCCGCACTCGCAACCGACGCCGCCGCCCGGTCCCGGCTGCTCGACGGCCTCGGCGCGGTCGCCGCGATCGACACGCGCGATGGCGTGCGGATGACGCTCGACTCCGGCGACGTCGTCCACCTGCGCGCCTCGGGCAACGCCCCGGAGCTGCGCTGCTATGCCGAGGCCGCCACGGCCGGGACGGCGGCGCATCTCATCGCGCTCGTGCTCGGCCGCGTCGCCGCCGGTCTCTCCCGCGCGGCCTGAGACGCTCACTGACGGCTCGGCGCGGACCAGCCGCTCCGGGTCGTCGGTCCCTCCCCCGCGCTGCGCCGTCCCGGCAACGGGAACGGCAGACATCCGCGCGCGCGCCCGACGGCGTGTGCGGGCGCAACAGGCGGCTTTGCAATCCCTGATGCGCCCGCTAAGGTTCCGCTGCGTCGCGTTCCAAAGCCGGAGTACCCCCATGTCCCAGCTTCTCCACCTCGTCTTCGGCGGCGAGCTCGTCGACCCGCAGAGCACCGAATTCCGCGACGTCGGCGCGATCGACGTGGTGGGCGTCTTCCCGAACTATGCGAGCGCCTATTCCGCGTGGAAGGGCAAGGCTCAGGCGACGGTCGACAACGCCCACACCCGCTACTTCATCGCTCACCTCCACCGCCTGCACGACGAAACCAACCCCGGCAGCGACACCGAGTAGCTCGCTTCAGCCGTTCCGGCGCCCCCAGTCCGTCCGAGCCCTCATGCCGCCCGCCCTGCCGCGCTCCCTCCTGCTCCGGCTCTACCTCGCCGCGTCCAGCCGTGCCGGCGGCATCGCGCGCCGCTGGCTCGACCGGCGCTGTGCCGACGGAAAGGAGGATGCCGCCCGCCTGCCCGAGCGCATGGGCGAGGCTTCGCAGCCGCGGCCTGACGGCCCGCTGATCTGGTTCCATGCCGCCAGCGTCGGCGAGGCGGCATCGCTTCTCGAAATGCTGCGCCGGCTCGGCCAGGCGCGGCCCGGGCTCACCTGCCTCGTCACCACCGGCACCGTCACCTCGGCGCAGTTCCTCGCCGACCGCCTGCCGGAGAACTGCCTGCATCAGTTCTCGCCGATCGACGTGCTGCCGTGGGTGCGCCGCTTCCTCGATCACTGGCAACCCGACGCCGCGGTGTTCACCGAGAGCGAGATGTGGCCGGCGACCCTTTGCGAGGCGCACGCCCGCGGCATCCCGCTGCTGCTCATCAACGCGCGGATCTCCAACCGCAGCTTCCGGCGCTGGCGGATCATGGGCGGCATGGCCCGGTCGCTGCTCGCGCGCTACGAGCGTATCCTGGCCCAGGATACGCTGGCCGGCGAGCAACTCGCCGCGCTCGGCGCCGATCCCGCCACGCTGACGGTGGCGGGATCGCTGAAGGAGGGCGCGGCACCCCTGCCCTATGACGAGGCGGAACGGGCGAAGATGTCGCGGGCCTTCGCCGGCCGGCATCTCTGGCTCGCGGCCTCGACCCACCCCGGCGAGGAGGAGATCGTCCTCGGCGCCCACCTGCGCGCCCGCCCGGCGATGCCGCTGCTCTCGCTCCTGCTGGTGCCGCGGCATCCGACACGCGGCGACGAGGTGGCGGCGCTGGTACGCGCCCGCGGCCTGACGGTGGCGCAGCGGTCCAAGGGCGAGCCCGTGACCGCCGATACCGACGTCTATCTCGCTGACACCCTGGGCGAGATGGGCCTCTGGTATCGCATCGCCCCGGTCAGCTTCATCGGCGGCTCGCTCGCCGACGTCGGCGGGCACAACCCCTTCGAGCCGGCGCTCCTCGGCAGCGCCATCCTGTTCGGTCCGCACGTGCGCAACTTCATCGACGGTTATCGCCGGCTGGAGCTGGCCGACGCGGCCGTGCTCGTGCGCACCGAGGTGGAGCTGGCCGATGCCGTCGTCGCCACCCTGCCGCCCGACCGGGCGGCCGAGATGGCCGCCGCCGCCTGGGCCGCCTGCAGCGAGGGCGCCGAAGTGACCGACGCGGTGCTCGACGCCGTGGGGACACTGCTCGACCGCCCGCGTCTCGCCTGATGCACGCGCCGCGCTTCTGGTCCGATCCGCCCGGGCGGCCGGGCGCCGCGGCACGTCTGCTCATGCCCCTTGCCTGGATCTGGGCCGCCGTCACCCGCCGCCGGCTCAACCGGCCACCTGAGGCGCGTCTTCGGGTGCCGGTCGTCTGCATCGGCAACGTCACCGCCGGGGGCGCCGGCAAGACGCCGGTCGCGATCGCGCTTGCCCAGCGGCTCGCCGCCCGGGGGATCGCGGTCCACATCGTCTCCCGGGGCCACGGCGGCAGCCTCGCGGGGCCGATCCGCGTCGATCCCGCACGGCACGCCGCCGCCGAGGTCGGGGACGAACCGCTGCTCCTCGCCGCCTTCGCCCCGGTCTGGATCGCCCGCGACCGCGCCGCCGCCGGCCGCGCCGCGGAAGCTGCGGGGGCCGCCCTCGTGCTGATGGACGACGGGTTGCAGAACCCCGACCTCGCCAAGGACCTCTCGATCGTGGTGGTGGACGCCGGGTTCGGCTTCGGCAACGGCCGGGTGATCCCGGCGGGCCCGCTGCGCGAGCCGGTTGCCGCTGGCCTCGCCCGCGCCCGGCTCCTGCTCGCGATCGGCGAGCCGGCCGAGCGCGCCGCCTTCCGCGCCGCCTGGCCCGGCCTCGGCCTGCCGGTCGCCGAGGGCCGCCTCGCGCCGCTTGCCACCGGCATGGACTGGACCGGCCTCCGCGCCCTCGCCTTCGCCGGGATCGGCCGGCCGGAAAAGTTCTACGCCACGCTGGCCCGGCTGGGGGCCGAGATCGTCGCCACCCGCAGCTTCGCCGACCATGAGCCCTTCGAGCCGCGCCTGCTCGCCCGGCTCGAGGCCGATGCCGCCGCGCGCGGCGCGCAGCTCGTCACCACCGAGAAGGATGCCGTGCGCCTGCCGGCGAGCTTCCGCCCGAAGGTGCTGGTCCTGCCGGTCCGGCTGGAGCTCGACGACTGGGCCCCGGTCGATGACGCCCTCGGCCGCCTTCTGCCCGCGCGGCTGCTCGCGACAAGCTGATCGCCGCGGTGCCGCCGATCGCGACGGAGATGTCCCGGCCGGTGCGTTCAGCCCGTGCCGCCTCGAAGCGGCGGGCAAAGGAGCGTCAAGGCATGTCTCTCGTCAAGCGGTGCGCGCTGGCGATCGTCTGCGTCGCAGCACTGGGCAGCCTCTCGGGCTGCGGTTGCGGGCCGTTGGGCCTGGGCCTCTGCATGGGCCCCGGCGGTCCCGGGGGGGGCTATGGCGGCGGCCCGGGCGGCGGATACGGCGGTGGCCCGGGCGGAGGGTACGGCGGCGGTTACGGCGGTGGGCCGGGCTGGCACGGGTGAGGGAAACCGACGGCCGCGCCGCTCAGGCGGTCGCGGCCAGCGGAAGCGGCACCCCGAGGCGGGCGCAGAGCGCGCTGAGTGCCGAGCGCTCTTCCTCGCCCCACGCGGCCCCGCGCGACAGGAACAGCGTCGCCTCGCTCGCGAGGATCAGCCCGTCGTCGAGGATCCGCAGGTGATTGTCGCGCAGCGTCGAGCCCGTGCTGGTGATGTCGGCGATCGCCTCGGCGGTCAGGTTCTTCACCGACCCCTCGGTCGCCCCCTGGCTGTCGACCAGCTGATAGTCGGCGATTCCGTGGCCCTCGAAGAAGCTGCGCACCAGATGGTGATACTTCGTCGCGACGCGCAGCCGGTGGCCGTGCCGGGCACGGAAGGCGCCCGCCGCCGCGTCGAGGTCGCCCATGTCGCGCACGTCGATCCAGAACGCCGGCACCGCCACCACCAGATCGGCGCGCCCGAATCCCATCGGCGCCAGCTCGTCGACCCGGTCCTGCCAGCGCGGCAATTGCTCGCGGATCAGATCCTGCCCGGTCACGCCGAGGTGCAGCCGCCCGGCCAGCAGCTCGCCCGGGATCTCGCCCGCCGAGATCAGGGCCAGCTCGACGCCCTCGACGCCCTCGACCGCGCCGCGATACTCGCGCTCCCCGCCGACCCGCGCGAGGCTTATCCCGCGCGCGGCGAACCAGCGGATCGTCTCTTCCTGCAGCCGGCCCTTGGACGGCACCGCGAGCTTCAGCATCGGCCCTCCGTCAGCGCAAGCAGCGCCTCGGGCCGGACGATGCCGCCGACCGCCGGAATGCTCCGCCCCTGCCCCAGCACCCTGGTCAGCGCGTCGTAGCGACCGCCCGTCGCGATCAGTGGCAGGTCATCGCGGCCGATGGGCAGGGCGCCGAACACGAAGCCGTCGTAGTACTCGAGCGTGGTGCGCCCGAAGCCGCCCTCGAAGCGCAGCGTCTCGGGCGCGATGCCGCGCGCCGCCAGCGCGTCCAGCCGGCGGGCGTAGCGATCGACCGCCGCGTCGAACAGCGGCAGCCCACGCGCCAGCCGGCGCAGGTCGCCGAGCACCGATGCCGCGCCGCCCTCGACCGCCAGCACGGCCTCGAGCCGGTCCACGTCGCCGGGCGACAGCGGCGCGGTGCCGGCCTCCGCCGCCAGTCGCGCCACCCGGGCCGCCACCTCGTCGGCGTCGCGCACCCCCACCGCCACGCCGCCGGCCGCGATGAGCGCCCGCGTGCCGCCCGACGCCTCCGCCGCGAGCAGCCCGGCCCGCGCCGCCGTCGCCGCCGCATGGCCCTCGCCATAGCGTTGCAGCAGCGCATGAAACCGCCGCGGCCGCCAGACATGCCGCCGGAGCGCCGCCTTGCGCGCCGCGCTGGTCGGCAGCGCGTCGATGGCCGCCAGAACCAGCCCGAGGTCGCCCGTCACCAGCCGCACCGGCGCCTCGCCGAGCGCGCCCCGGATCACCGCCAGCGCCTCGGCGTCCTGTGCCGCCGCGTCGCCCGCCTCGAAGATCTCGAACCCCGCCTGCAGGTATTCCCGCGGGCGGCTGCTGCCCGCGTCCTGCCGCCGCCAGACCGGCCCGCAGTAGACATAGCGCGCGGGCTCGGCGCCCGCGTCCATGTGCAGCCGCACGATCGGCACGGTGAAGTCCGGGCGCAGCATCATTTCGCCGCCCTCGTCGCGCACGGTGAACGCGCGCGCCCGGATGTCCTCGCCATAGAGGTCGAGCAGCACGTCCGCCGGTTGCAGGGCCTCCGGCTCCACCAGGATCGCCCCCGTGGTGCCGAGCGCCGCGACGATGCGCGCCACCTCGGCGTCGAGCCGCGACAGGGGCTCGCCGATGCGCGCACCCTTGAGGTAGGCGCGATCCGCGACCATCAGCCCCGCTCGCTCAGGGAGCGCGCCAGCAACGCCCGCACTTCCGCGACCAGATCGGCGCGCCGTGCCTCGACCTGCGCCGGCTGCGCCTTCCAGTCGTCGTGGCTCGCGATCTCGCCCGCGAGCTGCGCGCCCAGGGCGAGATCCTTCAACTGCACCACGCCGCGGCTGCGCTCGTCGGCGCCCTCGATGATCGCCACCGCGCTCTGCCGCTGGTCGGCATACTTCAGCTGCCGGCCCATGCCGCCGCCGCCGAGAAAGACCTCGGCCCGGATGCCGGCCGCGCGCAGCTCCGCCGCCATCGCCTGATAGCCGGCCATGGCGTCGCGATCCATCACCGTCACCACCACCGGGCCCGCCTCCTCCGACGCGAGGCGCCCCTTCTCGCCGAGCGCGGCGAGCAGGCGGTCGACGCCGACCGAGACGCCCGCCGCCGGCACGGCCTCGCCGGTGAAGCGCTTGACCAGGTCGTCATAGCGCCCGCCGCCCGCCACCGATCCGAACTGCCGCGGCCTGCCGTCGTCGCCCATCACCTGAAACGTCAGCTCCGCCTCGTAGACCGGCCCGGTGTAGTAGCCGAGGCCCCGGACCACGCTCGGGTCGATGACGCCGGCCGCGCCGCGCGCCGCGAGCAGCTCCGCGATCGACTTCGAGCTCTTCGACCCCCGCGAGCCCGGCGGCCGAGGCCCCGACCAGCTCACGCAGCCTCGCGCAGGTCGACGCGCCGTCCGCGCCCCGCGCCGCCATGAAGGCCAGCACCAGATTCCGCCTCGCCCGTGCCACACCCGGCCCCGGGGGTGAAATCGCCGCTCTCGTCCTTGCGCCCCGGCCCCATCAGCAGCCGCACGCCCTCCGGGCCCAGCCGGTCGATCTTGTCGATCGCGCGCATGACGATGCCGCGCCGGGCCGCGTCCTTGTCCGGATCGGTCGGGTCGAGCAGGCCGATCGTCTCCATCACCCCGTTCAGCACCTTGCGGTTGTTGATGCGCACCACGAAGTCGCTGCGCGCGATGCCCGCCGCCTCCAGCGCATCGCCCAGCATGGCGCAGATCTCCGCGTCCGCCGCCACGGTGCCGGAGCCGACGGTATCGGCATCGCACTGGTAGAACTGCCGGAAGCGCCCCGGCCCGGGCTTCTCGTTGCGCCAGACCGGGCCTACCTGATAGCGCCGGTACGGCGTCGGCAGGCGCAGGCGGTGCTGCGCGTAGACCCGGGCCAGCGGCGCCGTCAGGTCATAGCGCAGCGCCAGCCAGCTCTCGTCGTCGTCCTGCCAGGCGAACACCCCTTCGTTCGGCCGGTCGACGTCGGGCAGGAATTTTCCCAGCGCCTCCACCGTCTCGACGGCGCTCGTCTCCAGCGGGTCGAAGCCGTAGGAGTGATAGACCTCGGTGATCTGCCCGAGCATCGCCGCACGCGCCCGCACCTCGGCGCCGAAGTAGTCGCGGAAGCCGCGCGGCGTCTCGGCGCGAGGCCGGCGGGGCTTCTTGATCTTGTCCTTGGCCATGGGAAAGGCTCGCCCTCGCGTTCGGGCGCCCTCCTACCCCGGGGGCCCTGCGAGGGCAAGCCGGGGTCAGCCGAGCCACAGCTCGCGATAGCTGCCATGCCAGAAGACCAGCGGCGGCACGTCCGCCTGTTCGATCCGCAGCACTTCGCCGACGACGATCAGGTGGTCGCCGCCGTCATAGCCGGCCGCATGCCGGCACTCGAAGCGCGCCGCACAGCCCGCGAGCAGCGGCACGCCGCCGATGCCGCGGATCACGTCGAGCCCGTCAAAGCCCCGGTCCGTGCTGGAAAACCGCTCTGCCAGCAGCCGCTGGCCGCCGCTCAGCACGTGGATGGCGAAGTGCGAGGCCGCCTCGAACGCCGGAAAGCGCCGCGACTTGCGCGCGGGCGACCAGAGCACCAGCGGCGGGTCGAGCGAGACGGAGGCGAAGCTGTTGGCGGTGATGCCGAGCGGTCCGTCCGGCCCCTCGGTCGTCACCACGGTCACGCCGGTCGCAAAGCACCCGAGGGCGTCGCGCAGCTCCCTGTCGCTGAACTCCGGCAACGCCTCTCCCCCTGTCCGCCTGAAGCCGCCGGGTTTACCGGCTGCATCCCGGTGAGTCGATGCTAGAATGCCGCTCCCCGAACCCGGAGCCCGTCCCGTGCCTGACACCGACCGCCTGACCGAGCTGGAGATCGCCCTCGCCCATCAGGAACGCCTGGCCGAGGAACTGAGCGACATCGTGCGCACCCAGGCGGAGCGGCTCGACCGGCTGGAGCGGACGCTCGCGCTCCTCGCGCGGCGGCTCGCGGCGGCCGAGGACGGCCCGGAGGCCCCGGCCGCGAACGCACCGCCGCCACACTGGTGAGCCATCCGCAGCCGGTCCTTCACCGTTCCTCAAGAATCTTCTGTTCGAGGCTGCGGCGCGGAGCTAGAACGGAAGCCGCCGTTCCCGGGACCTTAGATCATGTACCTTCCCGAAGATCACCGCCAGATGTACGACATTCTGACCGAGCTTCGCATCTACGCCGCCGCCAATGGACTCGAGCAACTCGCGGAAAAGCTTGACGATGCCATGGTCCTGCTGGTGATCGAAGGCCGCGGCGCTCTCGCCCGCGCGGCCGCGCCGGCCGCGCAGGACTCCTGAGCCGTCACAGCCAGCCGCGGGACTTGAACAGCCAGTAGGACACCACGGCCGAGGCGATCATGAGCCCGATGGCGAACGGGTAGCCGCCGACCCAGTGCAGTTCCGGCATCACCTCGAAGTTCATCCCGTAGATCGAGGCGATCAGTGTCGGTGGCAGGAACACCACCGCGGCCACCGAGAAGATCTTGATGATGTTGTTCTGCTCGATCGAGATCATCCCGAGCGTGGCGTCGAGCAGGAAGTTCAGCTTCTGCAGCAGCGAGGTCGCGTGGTCCGACAGGAACCGCGCGTCGCGGGCCGCCGACTTCAGCCGTGCGCGCCCGTCCTTGTCGGCATTCGCCACAGTGCCGACCGAGAGAAACGCGATGATCCGCTCCAGCGTCACCAGGCTGTCGATGGCGCCCGCGAGCAGGTCGCCCTGGCGCCCGAGGCCGCGCAGGACGTCCGTGTAGTCCGGCCCGTCGCCCGGCCGGCGCGGCTGGGACCGGAAGATGGTGCGCGACAAGGTTTCGATCTCCCGGCCGATCGCCTCGATGATGTCGGCCACCCGGTCGATGACCACCTCGAGCAGCCCGAGCATCACCGTCAACCCGCCGGTGCAGCCGACATCGACCCGCTCCGCGCGGTTGACGAAGGTGCGGAATGTCCGCGGCTGGTGATAGCGCAGCGTCAGCAGCCGGCCGGATTTCAGGATGAAGGTGACGGGCGCGAGCCTCGGTTCCTCGGTGTCGAATCGGGAGGGCAGGTTCGCGGTCATGAAGATCGCGCCGTCCTCGAGGTAGATCCGGCTCGACACCTCGATTTCGTGCATCTCGGCCGGCGTCGGCACCTCGAGCCCGAGCGCGGCCTCGATCGCCTTTTCCTCCTCGCGGGTCGGATTTTCCAGGTCGATCCAGGCCAGTGCGGCAAGGTTCGCCTCCGGCGCCTCGGCCGCCCGAAGCCGTCCGCCGTCCACGGTGTAGCCAAAGATCATCGCAGTCCCCTTCGCAGGCGCACGCTGCCCTACTGCGCAACTCCACTCCGTCAGGCAAGGGCTGGCACGACCGGCCGGCGACGTATTCAGCGGACCAGTGTCGGCCGCCCGCAGCGCCCGGGTGCCGGACGATGGGCATGTCCTTCCGTTCCCGCCGTGCTAAGGGGGACGTCGACTCCCCCGTCAGAAGAGACGCCCTGACGGTCAGGCGGAACCGAGCACGGAAGACATCGACGCAAATGGCTGAAAGCATGACAGATGTCGCGGCCGGCGCACCGTGGCGCCTGAGCGTTGCTCCCATGATGGACTGAGCCCTTTTCCAGTAAAAATTGAGTGCTTGCAGCCAAAACGGCAATTACGGCCGTTACTGCACTTTCTTTCTATAAAGATCAAACCGACCATCAAACTTACGTGATTAACTATTACTGTAAAGATACTAGAAGCCGTTCTGAAAATGCGAGATTATTTAATAGACAAGTCAGTTAATTACTGTTATAGTGTTGATTCAAGCACTTATAACAGGGAGACTAACCGTGCAGCTTACTATCAGGAAGGACCGCCCTATTCCGGCGCGCACCGGGAAAGGTCGCCGGGATCAGTCGGGCGTGACCGACGCGCTCCGCGCGCTCAAGCCGGGAGAGAGCGTTTTCATTCCCGAAGACCTGAAGCCCTACGCCGCAGTCGCCAGCGTATGCAACTACCTCCGCAATGCCGAAGGCACCGCCTTCACCATGCGCGGCGGTGTAGTCGAGGACGGCAAAGCGGGCTGCATCGTTTGGCGAATGGCACGCGAATGAGCCCTACTCATAGGGGGAAGGCGGTGTCACATTGCGTTGGGTGCGGTTGCCCGGCCGAGTTCGAGCCCGACCACACTCACAATCCCGACCTCCCAACCCGGCATCTGTGCCCGAATTGTATGCACGTAACCGTGCAATCCATCTGCTACGCGGCGCAGTACGCCAGAGCGGCTGACGTCCCTTACCAGCTAGAGACGCTTACCGCCCTAGAAGCCAGCGCCGCCTTCCTAGAGCGTTTCTTCGATGATGCTCTAGCTCGTTACCACGCTGTCAAAGCCAAGCCGAAAGTCAACTGACATGGTGAAGATCAAGCGCGCAGGCGGCTCCGAGCCGCCCAAGACAACTGTGCTCAAATCCCCCGAGCCTACTGTCGCGCAGCGTCTACAAAGCAAGGTGGCGAGGACGTTCGCGCAGAAATCCAGAGACAAGCAGCTTGCTGCGATCCAAGCGGAAAACTCTCGCCACTGGCTCAACAAGCCCGACCCGAACCTTGCAGAGCTATTCACTTCGCTTGCCACGCTCCTACCAGTCCCGGAGCACGACCCGCGCATCGCGCTCGGCATCGCCTTCTCGGGCCATCCTGCGGCAGCTTCCGTGCTCGACGCCTACGAATTGCGTTGGATTGAGACGTGGAGGGAACATTTCGGTCACACCGACGAGGCCATGATTGCCGAAGACGAACAGCTATCCCCGGAGGACTACCTAAAACAAAAGGTGCAGGACGCCGGGCCAATCGACTTCGACAGCCCAACGCCTTCACTCGTGCCCTACACAATCCAAGAGCTTCTAGAGCTTGTTGCCCGGCACGATAGGACGTTCAAGCTCGGGCTATGGGAAGGCATATACGGAGGGGAACCCGGTACCGCCTCAGAAGCCGCAGCCCCTACTAGTAGGGAAATGCCGAGCCTCACGCCCGTTCAACAACGGGTTTGGGACTACGTTAGGGAGATCGCTCGCAACGAAGGCCGCATCTGCACTCGCGCCGAGCTACTGGCGAAAGAGAAGGCGTTCCTTCGAGAAGCCGGCGCCGATCCGAGCACCATCGCCAGCACGGCGCGCAACAACGTGCATAACTCGCTCAAATCGCTTGAACGGAAGCAGGTTATTGCCGTTGATGGCGAAGAAATTCACATAATCGGTGATGAGAGCGCCAATCTGGCTAGGAATTTGCAGCAAGAATAAAAAGTTCAACGGTTTCAAATGTTTAACCCGTTAACACATGTGTTAACACAGAAACACAGGGCTGGCTGTGTTCTGTGTTAACACAGTGTTTACACAGAAACACACGGCGCCGGGCGCTGTGTTCGGGCTGTGTGAAAGCTGTGTTAACACCGGAAAACACAGCAAACACAGCCCGTCACCGCCCCCCCCAAAACCGGTCCGAGCGAGCACGGGTCGGCGGGCTGTGTCGGGCTGTGTTCTGTGTTAGCGTCGAGCCCCCCCTACGGGGGGAGGGCTCGAACGCAAGCTCGCTAACACAGCCCACAGCCCCGACCACAGCCCGCGCTCTCGGCCCGTGGATTTTTGGAACCATTCTAAACTGGATTGCCGCGCGCTCGGCGCCCCGGCGCTCGACCTCGGGAGGCTGGGGGAGGGGGAGGCGGTGACGGGACACCTGCCCGACCCCGGTCCGAGCCAGACCCCGGCCCGAGCCAGACCCCGCCAGCCCGACCCCGCCAGCCCGACCCCGCCAGCCCGACCCCGCCAGCCCGACCCCGGCCCGCCGCCGCCAGCTCGACCCTTGGCCCACGCGCCCGCCGGACCTCGCTTCGCCCCTCTCACTGCCGCGCCTCGACCAGAGCGACCGCCGCCGCCGCCATAGCCGCAGGCGCTTGATGGGGCCTATGCGACAGGCGCTCGGCACCTGCTAGGGTTGTGAGGTAGCTGAACGACCGCCACCGGCTCCCCGCACGCTTCTGAGCAATGAATTGGACGTCTCCGGCGCAGCGGATCAGCCGCCATCGCCCGTCCTGCCAGAGCGCCGGCCATGTGTCGCTCGCCTCGCCCGCTCGTTCAACCTTCAAGATAGCTCTCCGAAATACATACAACACACTACCACTAACCCATTGATTTGTCAAGGAAAATCTTTCACAAGGTTAATCGGAGACCAAATAACTTTACAGTAATATGCTCCCCTACTAGTAGGGATATATTTAGCTGTCATTTGAACTGGCTCCAATATCCAGCAAATAAGCCTTGACAATACTTCGACAACCTGCTACTATACATGCGAAACGACAAATGCGGCTGGGCATTTGGCGTTTGTTTCTGTTTTGGCAACTGAAAGTAGCAAAAGTCACATGCCGTTTCCACCGGGACACAAGGGAGGGGAAGGCAATCCCGGCGCGACAGCGGCCGACTACAAGCCGCGCCGACGCCGCACTGAATTTGAAATTCTGTCCGGCGTCGATCCGCTCGACTTCCTCGCAACTCGGATGGCGAAGTATATCGCCGAAAAGGATATGCCGAATGCCGAGCGCATCGCGCTTGAAACCATGCCTTACATTCGGCCGAAGCTGAAAAGCATCGAAGCCAAGATCAGCAACGAGGTTGTCGTCACCGTCAAGATCGGAGGGAACCCCCTACCGGTAGGGAATGAAGACAGCGGAGGCGGTGATGGTTGAGCTAGTGCTCGACGTTACTTTCCGTGCTCACCAATTCCGCGAATACAACAACCGCAATCGCTTCAACGTGCGCGTGTGGCATCGCCGCGCCGGAAAGACCTTTTACACGATCCTAGATCAACTCATTGCTCTAGTGCAGACCAACCGGCCCGACTACCGAGCATTCTATTGCGCGCCGACATTCAAGCAAGCCAAGAGCATTAGCTGGGACTACATCAAGTCATTCACCAAGCATATGCCCTATATCGAGTTCAACGAGGCAGAGCTTCGCGTCGATTTCTGGAACGGAGGGCGGTATCAGTTGCTCGGCGCCGAGCAATACGACAGCCTCCGGGGCCTCTACGCCGACGACATTGCGCTAGACGAGGCGGCGCTCATCCCCTCCGCCGCATGGGAGCAAGTGTTCAACCCGATGCTCTCCGACCGCGAGGGCCGGGCAACCTTCATGGGCACGCCCATGGGCCGGATGAACCTGCTTTATGACCTCTACCAGTACGCCGCGAACGAAGGCGATCCCGAATGGACCGCCAGCCTTCTGCCCTACACCGCAACGCAGGCGATCAAGCCGAAAGAAATCGAGCGTATGCGCCGCACCATGCGCGAGGAAGTGTTCGCGCAGGAGCTAGAATGCAGTTGGAACGCCGCGATCCGTGGCGCCTACTACATGCGCGAGCTTGCAGCCGCCGACGCCGCAGGCCGGATCACAACCGTTCGCTACGACAGCGCGCTCCCCGTCATCGCAGCTATCGACCTCGGATGGTCGGATACCATGGTTGCGAGCTTCTGGCAGCAAGCCGGGACCGAGCACCGCTGTTTGCTCGCGCGCGGCTACGAGCAGACCAAGATTGCCGACATGATCCGGGACTGGCGCGAGCTATCATTCCCCGTTGACCATGTGGTGCTCCCGCACGACGCCAAAGTCACCGAGCTTGGCACCGGCAAAACCCGGCAGGAAGTGTTCAACTCGCTTGGTTGCGAGACGAGCCTTTGCCCGAATATCGACCTGCACGAAGGTATCAGCCAGACGCGCGACATGCTCGCGCACGCATGGTTTGACTACGAAAACACCAAGACGCTCCGCGAAGCTCTACTGGCTTACCGCTCCGAATATGACGAGGTGAAGTCGGTTCACCGGATGACGCCGGTTCACGATTGGAGTTCCCATTGGGCCGATAGCGCACGCTACTACGCGGTAGGACGCCCGGCCGCAGGCGTGGCCGGTGCTTGGGGCGACAATAGCCACCTTTACGCTCGCATGGGCAGGAGCATCCGATGAACGAACGCGAGCGCAAAGAGAAGCTGGCGCGGATCGCCTTTGACGAGCTTGCCCGAGCCGAGGGTGCGGACAGCGACGAGCTACAGGCGAACCGCGAGCAAGCCCTCGCCTACTACTTCGCGCAGGAGCCTCGCGGCGACGGCATCGTCGGGCGCTCGCAGGAAATTTCGACTGACGTTTCGGACATGGTGAACGCGACCCTAGCCATGCTCGTGCCGATGATTTCGACAGATGCAGTCGTCATCTTCGAGCCCAACTCCGAACAGGATGAAGTGCAGGCGCAGGCGGAAAGCCAAGTCGTCAACTCTCTCATCATGGAAGACAACCGGGGTTTCATCGAAATTCAGGAAGCAGTGAAGGACAGCCTGCTTCTCAAAAACGCTTGCATGAAAGTCTTCATCGAAGACGCCGAAGACGTTACCCGCTACCAACTCCCTACTGATAGGGGGAGCAGCATCCTGCCCAAAGAGCAGATTGCCGCGCTCCTAGAGCCGCGCTCGCCGAGCGAGGAACGCCGCCTCGATGGCAACGAGCTAATCGTAAAGACCACTCAGCGCGAGTTCTACGTTGAGGCGGTGCCTGTGGAAAATATCTGCTACACCGCAGCTTACTGCGGCAAGTTGCAGAAGCTCCCGTTCTTCGCCGAGCGCATCGAATACACGCGCTCCGACCTCGTGCAAATGGGCATCGACCGATCCCTCGTTGACGAGCTTCAGCCCTACTCGGAAACCGGGACCAACGCCGGTCAGCGCCGCAACGTCTCATTCAATCCCGGCTCCGACGCCGCGACCCGCGATCAGGACGTTATCGAGTGCCACGAGTGTTACATGCTCGTTGACCTCGACGGCGACGGCATTTCCGAACGCTACCTCGTGCTTGTGGATCGGCGTGGAATAAGGACCCCGCTTACGGGGTGATCGGCTTCCAAAAGGGACCCCTTTTGCGAGTGGGTCCACAGTGCTCCCGAGGGATGATCGGGAGCCGAGATTGGGATGCTGGTTGTGGAGACGATCGCCAAGATCCGGCGGGCCTATTTCGTCCAGAAGAAGGCGATCAAGGAGATCTGCCGTGAGCTGAAGGTCTCGCGGAAGGTCGTCCGCAAGGTGGTTCGAGGCGGCGAGACGGCGTTCGTCTACGAGCGAAGCGTGCAGCCGCAGCCGAAGATCGGGCCTTGGCGGGCGGAGCTCGACCGGCTGCTGGCGGAGAATGCGGGCCGCGCGAGCCGGGCGCGGCTGACGCTGATCCGGGTGTTCGAGGAGCTGCGCGGTCTCGGCTACGAGGGCGGCTACGACGCGGTGCGGCGGTACGCGGCCGGCTGGCAGCGCGAGCGGGCCGCGGCGACGGCGGCGGCGTTCGTGCCGCTGAGCTTCGCGCCCGGCGAGGCCTACCAGTTCGACTGGAGCCACGAGGTGGTGCTGATCGCCGGCGCCACGGTGACGGTGAAGGTGGCGCAGGTCCGGCTTTGCCACAGCCGGATGCTGTTCGTGCGGGCCTATCCGCGCGAGAGCCAGGAGATGGTGTTCGACGCCCACGACCGCGCCTTCGCCTTCTTCCGGGGGGCCTGCACCCGGGGCATCTACGACAACATGAAGACCGCGGTGGACGCGATCCTGGTCGGCAAGGCGCGGGACTACAACCGGCGCTTCCAGCAGATGTGCGGGCACTACCTGGTCGAGCCGGTCGCCTGCACGCCGGCGTCGGGCTGGGAGAAGGGCCAGGTCGAGAACCAGGTCGGGACGGTGCGGCAGCGGTTCTTCTCGCCGCGGGTGCGGGTCCGGAGCTATGAGGAGCTGAACGCCTGGCTCGTCGATCGCTGCGTCGCCTGGGCGAAGGCGCAGCCGCATCCGGAGGTCCGAGACAGGACGATCTGGCAGATGTTCGAGACCGAGCGGCCGAGCCTCGTGCCTTATGCCGGCCCGTTCGACGGCTTCCATGCGACGCCGGTCTCGCCGTCGAAGACCTGCCTCGTTCGCTTCGACAACAACAAATACTCGGTGATGGCGAGCGCGGTCGGCCGGCCGGTCGAGGTTCGCGCCTATGCCGATCGCATCGAGCTGCGGCAGGACGGGCGGATCGTCGGGCAACACTCTCGCGTCTTCGGCCGCGGCCAGACCGTCTACGACCCCTGGCACTATGTCCCCGTTCTGGCGCGCAAACCCGGCGCGCTCAGGAACGGCGCGCCCTTTCAGGACTGGGTGCTGCCCGGCGCGCTCGAGCGGGTGCGCCGCAAGCTGAAGTCCGCGCCCGACGGCGACCGGCAGATGGTCGAGGTGCTCGGCGCCGTGCTGACCGACGGCCTGCCGGCGGTCGAGGCCGCCTGCGCCGAGGCGCTGAGGGAGGGCGTCCACTCGGCGGACGTCATCCTCAACATCCTGTCCCGGCGCCGGGACCCCGGCCCGCCGGCGACGATCATGACCCCCGAGGCGCTGCGGCTGCGGCACGAGCCCGCGGCCGACTGCGCCCGCTACGACAGCCTCAGGAGGGCGAGCGGATGATGGAGCGCAGCGCGATCATGACCACGATGGGCGAGCTCAAGCTCTTCGGCATGCGGGCGGCCTACGACGAGATCGTCGCTTCGGCGGTGAAGCGCCAGCACGAGCCGCAGCGGGTGGTCAGCGACCTGCTGACCGCCGAGCTCTCCGAGAAGCAGGCCCGCTCGATCAAGTACCAGATCGCCATCGCCCGGCTGCCGATGGCCAAGGAGATCGACGAGTTCGTCTTCGACGCCACGCCGATCAACGAGACCCTGGTGCGCGACCTCGCCGGCGGCGGCTTCCTCGCGCAGCAGCGCAATCTGGTCCTGGTCGGCGGCACCGGCACCGGCAAGACCCACCTCGCCGTCGGCATCGCCCGCGCCTGCATCCGCGGCGGCGCCAGGGGCCGCTTCTTCAACGTCGTCGACCTCGTCAACAAGCTCGAGGCCGAGGCCCGCGCCGGCCGCCAGGGCCGCCTCGCCGACCACCTCTGCCGCATGGACCTGGTCGTCCTCGACGAGCTCGGCTACCTCCCCTTCGCCCAGGCCGGCGGCCAGCTCCTCTTCCATCTCGTCAGCCGGCTCTACGAGCAGACCTCGGTCGTCGTCACCACCAACCTCGCCTTCGGCGAATGGCCCGCCGTCTTCGGCGATCCGAAGATGACCACCGCGCTGCTCGACCGCCTCACCCACCACTGCGACATCGTCGAGACCGGCAACGAGAGCTGGCGCTTCAAAAACCGCGCCTGACCCCACCCTCACCGCCTCACCGGAGCGGGAACCGGCCCGTCTCCGCCACCCGCACCGCTGCGCCGGGCCGGGTCCCGCTCCTCGCCGACGGGGGTCCCTATTGGAAGCCGATCAGGGGTCCCGATCCCGCGCCGATTGACATCGTGCTAGTCGCGCCGACCAACAGGTGCCTCCGCTACGAGCCGGTTGACCTCATCCCCTACGCGCTCGGCTCCCCGTTCCTCAATCCGCACCGGATCACCGGAGAGAGCCTGTTCGATCACCTTCGCGCCACTCAGGACGTGAAGACCTCGCTCGTGCGCCAGCTTCTCAACAACGTGGCCGCAATCAACAACGGGAAATTCGCCTACGATCCATCGCAGACCGCCGAGGAAGACGTGCTCACGCCGCGCGCGGGAGGCGGTATTCGTGCGCGCAACCCGGCCAACTCCGTTGTGCCGATCCCGATCCCAGACGTGACGACCGGCATTCTCGCCGCCCTCAACTATGAGGATATGCGCCGCGCCGAGCGTGGTGGTTCCTCCCTCGACCTACTCCGCCCGGATCGGCAGGTGGTTTCCGAGACAGCGTTCGGCACCGAGCGCCAGATGGGCAATCGGGAAGCCCTCGCTTCCATGATGGCAACCAATCTCTCCGAAACCATGATCCGCGATCTTTGGTTTCTCACGCACGAATTTCTCCGCCGCTACTCGGAGACGCCGCGCATGGTGCGGATCGCCGGGCAGTACGTCCAGATTGATCCGCGCCAGTGGCCGAAGCGCACCCGCGTCAACGTGACAACCGGAATGAGCCCCGGCGCTCGCGGGCACCTGCAACAGACGCTCGCGCAGCACCTGCAACTGCAAATCATGGCTATGCAGAGCGGCGGAGCCGGCCAGATCGCCGACCTCAACACCATTTATCGCACCGGCATGGCTTGGCTGCGGATGGCCGGCATTCAGAACCCGGAAAGCCTCGTTATCGACCCCAACTCGCCCGCCGCGCAGCAGGCAGCAGCGCAGGCTCAGCAGCAGGCGCAGGCGAACCAGCAAGCGCAACTGGACCTCATCCGTCAGCAAATCCAAATCGAGTTCGAGAAGATCGCCAGCAACGAGCGCATCAAGAGCGCCGAGCTACAGCACGACTATTACTCGACCGACACCGACGTTGCGGTTGAGGAAATGAAGCTCACCGCCTCCGGCGCAATCGACCTCGAAAAGGCGCGTATGAACAATGAAAGCAGTGAACGCACCGCGCAGCTTAACCGCGAGCGAGCGGCGAAGGATTTACGACGCATTAGCGGCGCTGGAAACTCTAGAGGGGATAATTGATCGTGAGCACTACGACGAATGGCGATCAGGAGCCGCTGACGACCTCCGCCAGCGAGCCGGAGCTTCCGCCGCAGTCTTCCAGCGCATCCGAAACGAAGCCGCAAAGGCTGACCGAGACGCAGAAGGCGGAGAAGGTTAGCGAGCTTCTGTTCGGCGACCGCGAGGACAACGAGGACGAGGGCGACCCTACCAGTAGGGATTTGCTCGGGACCGCGCGCGACGACGCGGACGAGGAAGGCGGTGACGGTCCCGCCCGACTGAAGCCGCCTTCCTCGCTTGACGAGCTTCGCGACAGCCTCGGGCTGGACGACGAAGCCCTCTACAAGATCAAGCTCAACACCGGAGACGGTGAGGCGGTAACGCTGGGCGACCTTAAAGACGCCTATCAGGACCGCAGCAAGGCAGCGCGGGAGACCGTCAAGCGAGAGGCTGCTTTGGACGCGCGGGAGGCCGCGCTAGTCGCCGATCAACAGCTTTGGCAGGAGATCGGCAACCAACTTGGCGCAGCCGTCAAACCGGAGACGCTGAACGCTCTCAAGCTCAGGACGCAGCAGCACGCGGCGAAGGAACAGCAGGCGCTGTTCAACGCTATCCCGGAGCTTCGCGACGAAGCCGTGTTCAAAAACTGGCGCGGCGACCTCGTGAAGTTCCTGCATGAAGGCTACGGCTTCAAGCCGCAGGAGATGGTTATCACCGACCATCGCATCCTTCTCGTGCTCCGCGACTTCATGCGGACGAAAAGCCGGCTCGACAAGCTTCTCAGCTTCGAGCCGAGCCAGAACCCGCCGAGCAGCAAGCGTTCCAAGCCTCCGATCACCGGCGCAGCCAAGCGTTCGCAGCTTCTCTCCCGCGCACGGAACGGCAACGACAGCCAGAAAGTCGCCGCCGTTTCCGCGCTTCTCAACGGAAGGTAAACCCAAATGGCCAAGCCGGCACAATATTGGCAGAGCCGAGACCTGAAGGATGTCGATTATCAGGGCCTCATCCGCGAGGATGTGATGGACCAGATTTTCGACATTTCCCGCATCCCGCTCCCGTTCTCGGACCTCGTGGGCTCGGACACCGCCGACAACTCCTATACCGAATGGACCACGGATCGGCTCGCCGACCCGGCGCTCGGCGGCTTCGTGGTGGACGGCTCCGACCACGACCGGAACGACGCCAAGGGCGGGAAGCGCATGGGCAACCACTGCGGCATCCTCACCAAGGAAGTGCAGGTTTCCCGCCGCGCGCAGGACAGCGACACCATCGGCCGCTCCAACGAGCTTTCGTATCAGGTGATGATGCGGCAGCGGGAGCTTCGGCGGAACGTCGAGGCCACGGCGCTCTCCAATCAGGGGAGCCAGGACGATAACGGCGACGACGAGCCGGGCATTCCCGCCGGGCTCGCCAGTCAAATCACCATGTTCGACAACGGCTCGGGCGCCGTCGCCGGGGCCTTCGCCGCCGGTCACTGGACGGGCCTCACGCCGGGCACGCCGACCGCGCTCACCGAGACCGACGTGCGGGACGCCTTGCAGGAGGCATGGGAAGGGGGCGCCGACCCGCAGGTGCTCATGTCGGTGCCCGGCGTCATCCGGGCGCTCTCGGAATACATGTTCACGTCTTCCAGCCGCATCGCGACGCTCACGCGCGAGACGCGGGACGTGGGCAGTGGTGGCGCCGGCACGGCGATGGGCTCCGTCAACGTGTTCATCACCGACTTCGGCGTCACCGTCGATTTCCTCCCGAACCGCATTCAGCGGATGGAAGCGACTTGGACGCTCGGCGCCGTCGATGAAATCGCCGCCGTCGAGACCGGGGGCGCAGGCGTCTTCATCCTCGATCCCGCCTTCGCGCGCATGTCGTTCCTCACCGGCTACAGCATGGTTCCGCTGGCGAAGACCGGGCTCACCGACAAGCGCCTGATGTTCGTCGACTGGACCGTCAAGGCGCTCAACCCCGACGCTCACCGCTACATCCCGAGCGTCGATCCGACCGCCGAAGTCACGTTCGAGGCGGCCTAATCCCCTACTGGTAGGGACAGCGAGAATGGCACTGGCCGGAGCGACACAACGCCGAGACGCGAACAACCCTTTTAACGAGGGCTTCTCGTTCACGCCCGAGCAGTACGTGCTCTTTCGGAAGCTTCGGCCAGACCTGTTCGAGTATGCGGACGCCGAGACCCGGCGCCGCAAGTGGGTCGCGTTCGCTCAGACCTCAGTCGGCAAAGCATTTCGGAGGCGGTGATGACCGGTCAACTCCTACTCCCTGAAGACTACGGCGGAACGCCCGCCGTGAAGAAGTTCCATGTGCGCTCGGCGCGGGCCTACGCGGAGGGCCTTATCGGCCAACCGGAGCCCGAGCCCGAGCCGATCAGCCACGACGAGGGAGGCGGTGATGGCGAACCGGATGACGCCGCTTAAGCAGCGACCAATCACCGCCGTTCGGAAGCGAGGGCGGCTCATCACCCCGAACCGACCGAAGCAGCAACCGTCACCGCCTCCCGAGCCGGAGCCCGAACCCGATGACGAGGACGCTTCTCCTACTGCTTAGCCTCGTCGGATGCAGTCTCGCCTACCAGCCGCGATGCACGAACGATTGCCACATGGCGGTTGACAAGATCACAACGCTAGGACGCCAAACGCCATGAACAAAGAAGGCCTCTACGCGCTTTGGCTCCGGTGGATGCATCGCCGCGACGTTGAAGCCGACCTCGATACAGTCTTTGAGCAGGCCAAGAGCAAGATCACTCAGCGGCTCATGCGGCCGGTGCCAGACCTCAGCACCGACGACGCGCTCAACGCCTGCATCAACTCTATGCCGCGCTCGTGGCAGCACGCCGGCCTCGTCTACCTGCACGAGCTTGCGCAGGACGACGAGGGGCTCATGCGCGAGCAAGAGATGTTCGAGGCCGCAGCCGCCGCCGAGCATTTCCGGTGGAGCCTCGACAACACAACGCCGGACATGCTGGCACGATAACCCCCTACCGATAGGGAGACAGCTATGGGCCTCGAAGCCGCATCTAAGATCAGCCAGCTTAACGCCGCTTGGCCGCTCGGGACCGATCCGCGCAGCCAAGGCGACGATCACCTCCGGCTCATCAAATCGGTTATGAAGGCCGACGCGCTCAGCAAGGACGATGGCGGCATCATGGCCGGCGGGCTCAGCTTCGGCGAGGGCATCTCGCTCAACTTCCCCGACGCGACCGGAGTGCAGCGCCAAGCCCTCCGGGCGGCAGCCGGCGTGCTCACGCTCGGCAACGCATCGTTCACTTCGCAGCAGATTAACGGCGTGTGGTCGTTCAACACCTTCAACGGCTCCTTTCTCAACCTCACGGGCAATCTCTCCGTAGGCGGCACCACTACACTCACCGGCACGGCTACAACCAGCACGCTCGGCACCCCGTCCTATAGCTCCGCAGCGGACGCAGCCGGCTATCAGATGGCCGCAGGCATCGGCACGCTTTCGGTCAGCGCGGTTTCCACTGCCGGCGCCGCGACCAACACCATTCAAACCTTCTACGGCGGGGCCAACGTTTTCGCAGTGCGGCGCACCGGCAATGTGCTGAACGCGAATAACAGCTACGGCGCTCTTTCCGACGAGCGGCTGAAGCAAGACATTGCCGACGCCACGCCGAAGCTCGCCGACCTGCTTAAGCTCCGCATCGTCAACTTCTCGCTTTCCGACGATCCCGAGCACCAGAAGCAAATCGGCGTCATCGCGCAGGAAGCGAGGGCGGTGTTTCCCGCTCTTGTCGAGGCCGACGAGGATGGCACCCTCTCCTTCAAGTATTCGGTCCTAGTGCCGATCCTCGTCAAAGCCGTGCAGGAGCTTGCCGCACAAGTCGAGCAGCTTAAGGCCGCGTGAAATGGCAACCTACGTTCGCGAAACCGTCGAGCTTCATGGCAGCTTCCCGGACCTCATTCCGCAGGACGCTCCCGCGACCGGCTGGAACAACACGAATAACGTCTACTTCCTCAACGGGGAGACGCGCCGCGTTGCCGGCGACCTCCCAGTTATGGGAACGCCGCTCACCGACCCGCGAACCGTTTGCTTCTACACCGACGCCGCCGGTCAGCCCTATTGGGTGTATGCCGGGCCGGGAGGCATCTACTGCACCGATGGCGTGAACCACTTCGACATTACACCGGCAACCGGCTGGACGCCGGAAGCAACAGGCATCTACACGTCTAGCTCCTACAACGGCTTCGTTATCATCAACTGCACTACCGAGAGGCCGGTTTACTGGCCGGGAACGCCAGCCAGTAAGTGCCTCCCGCTTCCGGGCTGGCCGAACACTTGGCGGTGCATGTCGATCCGGCCGCACGAGCAGTTTCTGTTCGCAGTCGGTATGCTCAACGAAGCCGGCTTTCAGCGTGTCAGGTGGTCCGACGCGGCAGAGGCCGGGACCATGCCGCAGCAGTGGGAAGCGACCGCAGAGAACCTAGCGGGCTTTGTCGATTGCCTCCCGAGCCATTCACCTTGCATCGACGGGCACACTTGCCGAGACGCCTTCCTTGTCTTCAAAGGGCAGTCGATCCATGAATTTGTGTTTGTCGGCGGCAACACGGTATTCAACGCTCGGCGACTGTTCACCGGGGTAGGGCTCGCTGGCGTCAATGGCGTGACAGACGGGCCGAGCGACCAGTTGCTATTCGCCGGCAGCGATGGCGATTGGTATAAGACCGATGGCGTGCAGTATGCGAGCGTGCTGGAAGGCATCGCGCAACAGACCTTCTATTCCGAGAGTGACGAGGATCTGCTCGGGAAGCTCGCATCCGTCACGCTCAGCCGCCTGTCTATCTCTTGGCTGTTCTACCCTATGCGTGGGGAAACGATTGCCAATCGGGCTATCTGCTACACTTGGGCAACCGGGGAAGTGAGCTTCCGGGATATGCAGCCGGTGTTCTCGGCAGCATCCGGGCGCTTGCTGTCCGACGCCACGCTGCAAAACTCTTGGGATGGCGCAGTCGGGGTTTGGAACACCGACCGCAACGTGTGGAATTACTCGCTCTCGGGCTCGACCGGCGAGGACGTGATTGCCGGAGTTGACGGCGCCTCGTTGCTCGCCTTCGAGAACAGCGACATTGAGGCAAACCCGCTCCCCGGCTACGCGATCAAGCAGGGCTTGGCGTTCGGAGACGCGCAGCGCCGCAAGATGGTCAAGGCTATCTGGCCGAAGGTGCGCGGGGCGCTCGGCGACCAAATCCTCATCCGGGCAGGCGGGCAGGAGACGACTAACGGCCCGGTCACTTGGTCGGACGCGCAGCCCTACGTTATCGGCTCCGGGCTTCCGGTGGAGACGTTCGTTGAAGGGCGGTATCTGGCGCTTGAAGTTTCCAGCGAGAACGGCTCACCTTGGGCGCTCGGCACTATCGACGTAGAATTTCGGGGGCTCGGGCTATGGTGATAGTCACTCGGGCCACCCGTCATCACTTGGATAATCCGAGCGTTACGGAGCCGCATGTCTTCCGGGAACATCAAGTTCCGGCAAACGCGACTGACAAAGCACAATTGGACTGGAACGCTCGCCAGTGGCGAGACATTGCCAACTATGTTGCCGAGCTAGAGAGCCGGTTGCAGTCGCTTACTGACAGCATAACGGAGCTTGAAGCGATCAACGCGGCAGATACTTGGGATCGTGCCTAATGAATATCGTGGAGCAAATCAGCTTGGCGCTTCGGAGGGGGAAATCCTCTCTCACCGCCTCCGAAGTCGTCGGCTGGATAGCCGAGGGCCGGGCGATGCTGCTTTGCGATGGCTGTTCCGGTGTCATTCTCCGTTTCCACGCCGGAACAGCCGAAATCATCGCCGCCTTCGGGAAGTGGCGCAGCGAGGAAGCGGGCCGGCTTATGGCGCTCGTCGGCGGAGAGCTTCGGGCTCGGCGGATTAACAATCTGACTTGGGAAGGACGCGAGGGTTGGCCGCGTCTCATTCGGCAATTCCCTACTGATAGGGCATAGGAGGCGGTAATGGGAGGCGCAAGCGGCGGGCAGAGCAGTTCGGCGAGCTACGGGCAGAGCTTCAATCTGTCCGACGCTTTCAGCTTGGCGAACAGCTTCAACAACAGCAACAGCCAGAGCCAAAGCGGCTCCTACGTAGACCCGACGCAAGCGGGCTACCTTCAGAACCTTTGGAGTTCCGCACAGGGGGCCGCGAACCCCGGTGCGGCAACGGCTGCGGCGACCAAGCTCAACGCCGGCATCATGCCGGGGCTGCAATCCGCGTTCAAATCGACCAGCGCGCTCACCGACCCGACGAAGCAAATCGCCGCACAAGCCGCGAGCCTGAAGGCTGGGCTCGGCGACCTGTTCCGAACGGAGATCAATCCGGCGATCCGCACCGACGCAATCGGCGCAGGAGGCTTCGGAGGCGGCAGGCAGGGAGTGGCGGAAGGCGTTGCAGCCGGCCAGCTTGCGGACACCTACGCCGCGAGCCTCGGCGACATTACCGCGAACGCGAACAACACCGCCCTCTCCGCCGCCAATCAGGCCGGATCGCTCGGCAGCATCATTCAGAACCTCGGGATGCTCCCGACGACAGCAGGGCTCGGGCAGCTTTCGACCCTCGCCTCCATCCTCGGCGACCCGACCGTGCTGCAACAGGCGCTCGCAACCTCGACCTCCAAGGGCGGCTCGACCTCCAAGAGCGGGGCGACCTCGCAAGGCGGCTCGCAGAATTGGAGCAAGGCCGGCGAGCAGCACTTCGGTTTCTCGTTCGGGAGGTAATGCGTCATGGTGCTTCCGCTGCTAGGACTGCTTGGCTTCGGCGTTAGCGCGCTCGCGAAGCCCTACTATGACAAGTGGGCCGGCAATATGGCGGCTGACAACCTCGGCGACCGTGCCAGCACCGCCCTCGACGGCGCGGCAGGCGGGGGCTTGAACGATCAGGCGCAGGCGCTCATCCGCTCGGGCTTGCTCTCGGCGGATGACTACCTCGCGCACGGCTTCCCCGGCGCCGATCCGTATGCGCTGGAAGCCTACAAGGCCGGGATCGGGCAGCAGCAGGACGCATTCAAGGCGCGACAGGAGATTGTCGGGAATTTCCAGCCGCAGCTTGACGCGCTCAATCGCCAGTACGAAGGGCTCGGCAACATCATCGGCATTGCCGATCAAGTCGGGGCCATGTCGCCGGTGGAGCGCAACCGATGGCTCGGCACCGTCGAAGGGCGCTCGGCACGGGCTCAGCTTCAAGAGCTAGAGACGATGGGTTTCTACGATTGGAAGCGACAGATTTACGGAGACGCCGAGCCACCGCCTGCCGTGCTGGAAGACTTGCAGAAGCGTTATCAGGAGTTCACCGGAGGCGGGATCAGCAACCTGATTGACGCCGGGCGCTGGGATACCGTGCGCGAGATTTACGGGCGCCGGCAGCAGGAAGTGCAGCGCCGCGCTCGCGCCTTGGAACAGGACTACTATCGGGGCCTCGACGCCTACGACCAGAACAACCTGCAACTGCCCGGCGCCATGATGGGCGGGAATGTTGACCCTACCGGTAGGGTGTCAATGTCCAGCCGCAGCCCTACCAGCCTCATCAATCAGGAGAGCGGAGGGAATTGGGGCGCCACCAACGAGGACGGCATGATTGGCCGGGCGCAGTTCTCCCCGGCTCGGCTGGACGATGTGCGGCAGGGCCTCGGCGTCAACTTCAGCCGCGAAGACTTCCTCCGCAGCCCGCGCCTTCAGCAAGCCGCCGAGGCTTGGCACTGGAACGACATTGACGATTTCATCGCCGACGAGGGCTTGGACGAGTACGAGGGCGGTAGCCTCGGCGGTGTGCCGATCACCCTGCAAGGGCTACGCAACGTCGCGCACCTTGGCGGCAAGGCCGGGCTCAGGCGCTTCCTCGCGAGCGCAGGGCGCTACAACCCGGCAGACCGCAACGGAACGCGGCTGTCCGACTATCTGGCGTTGGGGGCGCGCGGCTAATGGCGGACGTTCGGCAGAACGCGGAAGGCGGCTACGAAGTCAAGCTCGCCGGCAGCAACGAGTGGAAGGCGGCAACGCCCGAGGAAGCCGACGCCTACCAGATGGACCGGGGCGAGCGGATGCTGTCCTCGCTCGGGCGTGGCGCCGAGAGCTTGCTACGTGGCTCCGTGCATGTCGCCGACCAATACCTGCCCGACATGCGCGGGCCGATGGCTCCCGAGAGCGCAGCGGACAACACCGCCCGTCTCAGGCAGCTACAGGCGCAGAGCGAGGCAATGGGGAACGTCGATCCCCGCGCCGGGCTCCCGGCTTGGGCTCCCGAGGCAGCGGGCGCTTTCGTGCCCGGTGGGCTCCCCGCCGCTATCGGGACGGAGGCGGTGCTAGGAGCCGCACGCAACCCCGATCACCCTTGGCAGGGAGCCGCCATCGGAGGCGCAGCGGGAGGCGCTGGCGTGCTCGCCGGCCGGGCGCTTTCGGTCGGCGCACGCAAGGGCCTCGACATTGCCGAGCACGTTATCGGCCCGGTGCGAGAGCAGGCGGATATGATGCTCAGGGGCCAGCGAGCAGCGGAGCGCCGTTCCCTCTCGGCAGCGGCTAACGCCGATGTACCGCCCGGCCAGCGGCCGCTAGAGGGCTTTCTCACCGCCGACGAGGCGGAGGCAGTCGGCATCCCGCTAACCAAGGGCGACCGCTTGGCGCTGGACGCTGCGGACAGCGAGGGCTTCCAGAACGCAGCCAAGCGCCGAGCGCGCGAGGAATTGCAGCGATCTTCCGAGCTTGCCGATGCAGTGTTCACGAAGATTGAGGACACTCGGCAGGGGCAACAGGCTTGGCTTACCTCGCGGATCGCGCAGGAGCTTGGCGATCCGCTGGCAACCAATCTCACGCCGAAAGCGAGAGAGCGCATTCGCGGCGACGTGCAGGACGTGTTCAAGCACTACTTTGACGACGCCGCCGACAAGACGCAGCTAACCGACTTCACCGCCCGCGACCTCGACCGGCTAACCGAAATCTACGACGTTTCCACGCCGAACGCTCAGAATGAGATTGCCCGGCATATCAGCCAGATTGAGGAAGCCATCGGGCAGGCGAAAAACGGCGACCTCCCGGAGAACGTGCAACAGGGCTTCATCGCCGAGAAGCGATCCGAGCTTGCGGACCGCGCCGAGAAGGCGTTCGCCGCCGGCAACTACGAGCTTGGTAGCAACCTCAACCAAATGCGCGAGGTTGTCGAAGACGTTTTGCAGCGGCAGTATAAGGACAACCCGAGCGCGCTCAGAGACATAGACACCGCCCGCAAACGCTGGCGCATCTTGAAGGCGCTGGAACGCCACAACACGACCGATCCGGCCGGGGAGATCAACCCTCGCAGCTTCCTCAACGCCTACAAAGCAGTAACGCCGCGCTACAAGCGCGCAGTGAGGGGCGCTCGGGGCGACCTAGAAGCGGAGTTGGAGACGCTGAATTGGCTCACGACGAAGGTGCAGCCAGACAGCGGGACTTCGCAGCGCCTTCTCTACTCGCTCGGCAGGAGCCAGAACCTAGCCGGGATGGGAGGCGCTGCGATGCTCGGCGATTGGCTGTTCGGCGACTAACACCCTACCAGTAGGGGATTAGTGGCCGAACAGCGCGAGCACGCCGAGCACCGGCAGAAGGAACGTTGCCACAGTGACGCCAAGACCGAGGGCGGTGCCGATAGCGGAGGGCTTGGCCCTCTTTGGGGCAGGAGCCGGTCGCTGCGGAAGCTGGCGCTCAGACCACTGCCGCAGCAGGGTCCGGCGGAGAGTGTCAACCGGTCCCTCCGCTCCGACCTCGCAACACGCATGTTGGCCGAAAATACGGTCGATCACTTCATCAAACCGAGAGTTAAAATCCTCCCGGTGATGGGCAGTGAGCACATAAGCGTGCTCGCCAAGCGTGAACGACGCGAGCCCGTTGCGAACCTCATTATAACTCAGCAGCACCGATGTATCTCCTAAGCAGTGCGTTTCATTTGACAGTAACTATACTACACTTTACTATGAAAGTCAATAGAAATCTTTCACATAGTTAATCCGACTATTTGCTTGATACTTTGCCAAGCTGCAACGAGAGCAGATCATCCGCGTTCAAGTTCACGTACCGTTGCAGCATCTTCCAATCCCGGTGTCCCGAGACGACCGCAAGCTCGGGAATGCCGAGCCCTTGCTTCCGCAGCCTCGTCAAGCCGGTGTGCCGCAGATCATGGAAGTGCAGATCAGTCACCTTCGCGCGCTTGCAGGCGCGTTGCCACGCGGCGCCGACCGTATCGGCCGGGAATGGGAAGTACCGCCCTCCCTTCACTTCCAGCCCGTCCAGAAGCTCGGCAGCGCCGTTCAACAGCGGCACGAGTTGATCGTTGCCGTACTTCTCAGTCGGATGCTTTCGATCCCGAACCCAGATCGCCGACCCCTCCCGATCCCCTACCGATAGGGCGACAATCTCCGACAGCCGCATACAGCTAAGCACGGCGAAGTCTATGATGCTCGTCGGCACATTCGACCGCCACGCGAGCTTGACCGCCGCAAGCTCGGCGTCCTTCGCGATCCGGTTCCGCTGCCGCGACTTCCCCACCAGCCCGAGCAGCTTCAAGCTCTCCCGAGCATCCGCCACTACATCGCGCGCGATAGGCTTCCGCCAAACGACCCGCGCAACCTTCAAAACGTTGCCGATGTAAGCTAAGTCCATCTGGACCGTGACCGGCCCGGCGCCTTCCGCCGCCCGCTTCTGTGCAAAGTCCACGATCAGATCGGAATTTAGGTCAGTAATGCTTACCCTTCCGATCCGCGCCTTGATCGCAGCCAGTGAGAATTCCTTAGTGCGACCCCACCGCTTCACTCCCTTCAACTCGCGAGAGTACCGATCAATCAAATCGCCGAACGTCTCGCCAGCGGAGGCGGTGACGGGCACGCGGTTAATCGGCGGATTTGACTCCCTTTCAGTAGGGATTGCCCCATTGAGGGTTTCCGCCTCCGCCGTCGCTCCCCAAGCGACCGCTTCCGCCTTGCTCGCGAACGTCGCGGACTTCCGAACGCCGAGCCTCGCGACCTGCACATTCCACTTCCGGCCTCGCCGGACAACCGTTGCCATCTATCGTAACTCCACTCAGATTACTGCAAATCCTAGTGGATTTACGACTCAGGATCGAGATCTAAGTGCATGATGTTTAATCAGTTTCCGGCGCACCGATTTTCAGTCGGGCCGATGATGGACTGGACCGACCGGCTCTGTCGCCGCTTCCATCGCCAGTTCACGCGACGCGCGCTGCTCTACACCGAGATGGTCACGGCCGCTGCCGTGGTGCACGGCGACCGGGAGCGGCTGCTGCGGTTCGATCCGGTCGAGCGGCCGCTTGCGCTGCAGCTTGGCGGGGCGGTGCCGGCGGAGCTTGCCGCCGCGGTCTCGCTCGCGGGTGCGCTCGGGTTCGACGAGATCAACCTCAACGTCGGCTGCCCGTCCGACCGGGTGCAGTCCGGATGCTTCGGGGCGGCGCTGATGAAGTCGCCGGACCTGGTGGCCGAGTGCGTGCGGGCGATGATCGACGCCGCGGGCCCTGTGCCCGTCACGGTGAAGTGCCGGATCGGCGTCGACGAGCAGGATCCCGAGGCCGTGCTGCCCGCGTTTCTCGCCACCCTCGCAGATGCCGGGGTGCGGCGCGTCGCCGTCCATGCCCGCAAGGCGTGGCTGCAGGGACTGAGCCCGAAGCAGAACCGCGAGATCCCGCCGCTCGACCACGCGCTCGTCGTCCGCATGGCCGCCGCGTTTCCCGACCTCTCGATCTCGATCAACGGCGGCATCGCCGATCTCGACGCGGCCTGCGATTTCCTGGGCCGCGGCGTCGACGGGGTGATGATCGGCCGGGCGGCGTACCAGACGCCAGCACTGCTCGGGGCGGTGGACCGGCGGATCTTCGGGGACCCGGGCCCGGATATCAGCGCCGAGGCCGCGGTGCGCGCCCTGCTGCCCTGGATCGAGGCGGAGCGGATGGAAGGCACGCCGCTCAACGCCATCGTGCGCCACATGCTCGGCGCGTTTCAGGGCCGGCCCGGCGCCCGCGCCTGGCGCCGCCTGCTCTCGGAAGAGGCGCACAGGCCCGGTGCCGGGCCGGAACTGGTCGAGCGCGCGCTCTCGCTGATCCTGCCGGAGCCGGCCGCCGCCTGAGCCGCCCCGGCCTGCGCTCGCGATCCGGGCCGGCGTCAGTCGAAGAACGGCGCCGCGATCTCCCTCCGCCCGATCAGGAAGGCGTCCGCGACGATGCGCAGCGGGCTCGCATCGACGTCGCTCTCCCGCGCGCGGACCAGTTCGGCGAACCGGCGGTAGAGCCGCGGATATTCCGCCTCCGCCTCGGCCACCCGCTCCACACCGTCGATGGCGAGCCGAGCGCCGCCGTGCGACAGGACCAGCCGGCCCGCATCCGTCTCGACGGCGATGTCCCAGCTCTGCGGCCCCTGCTGCAGCCAGTCGAGGTCCACCGAAACCGGAAAGCCGCCCGGCCCCCGCAGGCTGACCTGCGCGGCCACGGGCGTCTGGCGGTTCTCCGGGAAGACCAGCGTCGCGGCCTCGACCCGGTGCGCACCGGGCAGGATCGCCGTCAGGATCGACAGCGCGTTGATCCCCGGGTCGAACACCCCGAAGCCCGCCGGCTCCCGAATCCACGCCTGCCCGGGATGCCAGCGCCGCACGTCTTCCTTCCAGACCACCGCCGCCGACTCGATCCTCCGGCCGTTCAGCCAGTCGCGCGCCGCCGCGACCCCGGGCGCCTCGCGCGAGTGCCAGGTCGCGAACAGCGTCGCGCCAGCCGCCTCAGCCGCCACCACCATCGCCTCGACCTCGCCCAGCGTGGCGGCGGTCGGCTTTTCGAGCATCACGTCGCGCCCGGCGGCCAGCGCGGCCAGCGCCATCTCCGTCCGCACCGAAGGCGGCACGCAGAGCGACACCGCGGCCTGTGGTCCATCGGCGAGAAAGGCGTCGAGGTCGGCGAAGGCCGGAACGCCCTCCACCGATCCATGGCGCGACACCGTCGCGACGAGCTCGAAGCCCGGGTCCGCGGCGATCGCCGGGACATGCTGGTCACGGGCGATCTTGCCGATCCCGACGAGGGCGACCGGGATCGTCACGCCCCCGCTCCCCGCCCTGCCCGCAGTCTTGCCCCCGGTTTGCGCACGATGATCCTCCCGCAGCCTCGCTGCGACCCTAGCGGCGCCGAAAGCGGCGGCAACCGGGAAATCGCGGCAGCGGACGGGTCCGGCTCAGTTCCGGTTCAGGTACATCGTCTGATAGATGCTCGAAACGCAGAGCTGCTCCGTCCGGGTATACTGGTCGTCGCCGTTCCGGTCGCATTTGCGAATGTGCACCGGGCTCATCCGCGGATACTGCCGCTCCAGTTGCGACAGGCTCATCCTGGCCTCCTGCGCCGTCGCCGGCAGGCCGCCGGCCGCCATGAGGAGCGCGCACAACAGCCCGACCGTCCCCAGGCGCCGCGAGTCCATCCTTGCAGTGTCGGACATCATCCAGCCTCCCCCTCCTGACAGCCTACATCGGGTGCGCCGCCTGCGACAGTGCAACCTGTGCGACAACGACCGCGCCCCCGACATGTTCCGGCATTCGGGGCCTGCGTTCCGGGGCGGCACAATGGGCTTGCCCCCGCGGCGGATTCCACTACCCTCCGCGCGTCGGTCGCTCCCGCAAGGGAGCAAGGGAATGCGGTGAGAAACCGCGGCTGCCCCCGCAACTGTAAGCGGCGAGCCTGCCTCAACGGCCACTGGGACGTCCGTCCCGGGAAGGTGAGGCGCAGGCCGTGACCCGCGAGCCAGGAGACCTGCCGGCGATTTGACTTGGCTCCAGCGGCCCTCGGGTGGAGGGCAAAGGACATGACATGACCCAGACGTCCGCGGCGGCCGGTACGGCGTCGACCTCTTCCCTCTCGCTCCAGCGGCTGCTCGCGGCGGCGATCGGCGCGTTCATCGTCGGCATGGTCGGCTTTTCCCACATGACCGTCGCCCACAACGCCAGCCACGACTATCGCCACTCGATGGCGTTTCCCTGCCACTGAGGCCGACAGATGCACGCCCTGCGCAGCATGCTGCTCCTCGCCGCAGCCTCCGGCATCGTCGTCGCCATCGTGATGACCCTGCTGCAGATCTTTTCCACCGTGCCGCTGATTCTCGCGGCGGAAGTCTATGAAAACGCGGCCCCGGCGGAGCTTTCCCCCGCCGAGCCCGCGGCCGCCGTGGCGGCGCCCGAGGCGCATGAGCACGACGCCGCGGAATGGCAGCCCTCAGACGGCCTCCAGCGCATGAGCTTCACCGCCGTCGCCAACGCGGTCACGGCGATCGGCTTCGGCCTGCTGCTCGTCGCCGCCTCGGAGTTTGCCGGCGGCATCCGCGGCTGGCGCGAGGGGATGCTCTGGGGCCTCGCGGCCTTCGCGGTCTTCACCCTCGCCCCGGGTCTCGGGCTGCCGCCGGAGCTGCCGGCGATGCCCGCGGCCGAGCTGGTGCCGCGACAGGTCTGGTGGCTCGGGACGGTGGTCGCGACCGCCACCGGCCTCGGGCTCATCGCCTACGGCCGCACGCTGGCGCTCGCCGCCCTCGGGGCCGCGCTCCTGATCGTGCCGCATCTCATCGGCGCGCCGCAGCCGCCGACCCACGAGACACCGATCCCGGAGGATCTGCACCACCGGTTCGTCGTGGCCGTGACCGTCACCAATCTGGTGTTCTGGCTGCTGCTCGGCACGCTGGTCGCCCTGCTCCGGCCCCGCTTCGCCGCCGACCTCGCCGCGCCGACACCGCGTCCCGCCTGACCAGAGGCCGCACCCCATGACCACGCCCCCGCCCGCCCCTCCCAGCGTGCCGGCCGTCGACGACGCCACCGCCGAGCGCCACCGCGCCCGCATGGTGAAGCGCAAGGCGGTTCAGGACGCCGAGGTGGCGGAGAAGACCGTGGAGAAGGGCCTTCTCATGGTCCACACCGGCCCCGGAAAGGGCAAGAGCACCGCGGCCTTCGGCCTCGCGCTCCGCATGTTGGGGCACGGCCGGCGCGTCGGTGTCGTCCAGTTCGTCAAGGGGGCGTGGGAGACCGGCGAAGCCCGCGCCCTCGCCAGCTTCGGCGACGCGGTGGTGTGGCACACCATGGGCGAGGGCTTCACCTGGGAGACCCAGGACCTGCGCCGCGACATCGCCGCGGCCGACCGCGCCTGGACAAGGGCCGAAGCGATGATGGCCGATCCCGCGATCGCGCTCGTCATCCTCGACGAACTCAACATCGCGCTCCGCTACGACTATCTCGACCTCGGCCGCGTGCTCGCCACCCTGTCCGCCCGTCGGCCCGGCCTGCATGTCGTCGTGACCGGCCGCAATGCAAAGCCCGCCCTCCTCGCCGCCGCCGACCTCGTGACCGAGTTCGGGCAGGTGAAGCACCCCTTCGCCGCCGGCGTGAAAGCCCAGCAGGGCATCGAGTTCTGACGCGCCGGCTGCCCCCGCAGCCGCCAGCGCTCCCGCCACGACCCGAGGCCCGACAAGCCGGCCCGCGGCCGCGTTTCGGCCATTCCCACACAACCGTCGAGACGTCGCCGTCGAGGCTCCGCGCGAGCCCGCTCCGACGCGACGCCGAGCGGCTGCGGCTGCCCGCCCCTCGCCGCTTCGAGACAAGAATCCCGACCGCACCGCCAAGATATCTCGGTTGCTGCAAAAGCGGTGAATCCCGCTTGACGCCCCCCGGCGCCACCCCTACAAGGCCCGCGTGACGAGGCGCCAAGCCAACATCACATGCGCGGTTGTAGCTCAGTCGGTTAGAGTGCCGGCCTGTCACGCCGGAGGTCGCGGGTTCGAGCCCCGTCAACCGCGCCACTCATTTCATCGCTGCCTGTGTGGCCCGCTGCGGCGGATGCGCCGATGGCGCGTCCGCCGGGCGCCGTTTTGGCAACCGCATTGCGGACCCGGGCCGCCGCACCCTAGGGTGCCGAGGGAAGCGGCCGGGCTGGCCGGCGTCGGGCGCCTGCCGTCCGGAAGGGGCGATCACGCGACGATGCAGAGGGCCAGCGGTCGGGCGAGGGATCGGTCGAGCGGATGGGCGCGGCCTGCGGTCAGGGCCGCGCTTGCACACGAACGGCCGATGGTCGCCGTCGTCACCGGGCATTTCGGCGAGATGCTGCAGGGCCGGCTCGGGCCCGCTGGCCCGCTGGCGCTCGTCACTCTGCCGGTGCGGGAGCTGTGGGTCGCCGCCGAGCTGCGGCGCGGGCCGTTCCGGCTGCATTTTCCGGACGGGCGGCGGATCGTGTCGCCTGCTCAGGTCACGGCGCTGCACCGCCGCCTCGGGTGGCCGCCGCCGCGCGGCGTGCTGGCGTTGCGGGCGGCGATGCCGGCGGGGGGCGGCGCCGGATCCTCGACCGCCGGGCTGCTCGCCGTGGCAGCCGCCTGCGGCCGGGCGCGCGGGCGCGAGCCGGGTGGTCCCGAGCAGCTGGCGCGGCTCTGCCTCGCGATCGAGCGGGCGACCGACCCGATCATGTTCCCGGCCCCCGACCGCCTGCTCTGGGACCCGCGCGGCGCCCGCGTCCTCGGACAGCTTCCCCCCCTGCCCGCGCTTGAGGTGGTCGGTGGCTTCCTCGGGCCCGGGCAGAGGACCGACCCGGGCGATCTCGATTTCGCCGACGTGGCCGATCTCGTCGGCGCCTGGGTCCCGGCGGCGGCCCGCGGCGACCTGCCGGCGCTCGCGGCGCTCGCCACCGAATCCGCCTGCCGCAACACGGCCCGACGCGGCGGGCCGCCGCTGGCGCCGCTCGTGGCGCTGGCGCGGCGCTGCGGCGCGCTCGGGGTGGTGGCGGCACACACCGGCTCGGCGCGCGGCCTGATCTTCGCGCCCGGCGCCGGCGACCGGGGCGAGGCCAAGAGCGCCCTGCACGCGCTCGGTGCCACCGGAGTCGGGCTTTTCCGGCTGGGACGCACCGCCTCAGGGCGCTAAAGCGCAGGCAGCGGGGCAACGGAGGCGCGGCTGCATGCGGGACCATGGCGGGGACATCGGGGCGGCGGCTCGGCGCTTCGGCGGCGCGCCCGAGGCGTGGCTCGACCTCTCGACCGGCATCAACCGCGTGCCCTGGCCGATGCCCGCGCTGCCGGCGGCCGTCCTGCGCGACCTGCCCACTGCCGCGGCGACCGGGGCCTGCGCCGCGGCGGCGGGCGCCGCCTACGGCGCGGCGGGGGCCGCCTGCCTGCCGGTGGCGGGGGCGCAGGCGGCGATCGGCCTCGTGGCGCGCCTGCGCCCGCCGGGACGCGTCGGCGTCGTCGCGCCCACCTACAACGAGCACGCCGCCGCGTTCGCGGCCGCCGGCTGGCAGGTGGTCGAGGTGCCCGACATCGCCGCGCTCGCGGGCTTCGACGCCGCAGTGATCGTCAACCCGAACAACCCCGACGGCCGGCGCTGGCCAACCGACGCGGTGCTCGCGCTTGGCGCGCGGAACGGCTTCGTCGTGGTGGACGAGAGCTTCGCCGACGCCGAGCCGGAGACCTCGATCTGCCCGCACCTCACCGGCGCGCCCGGCTTCGTGGTGCTGCGCTCGTTCGGCAAGTTCTACGGCCTCGCCGGGCTCCGCCTCGGCTTCGCGCTCGGTGCCGCCACGGAGATCGCGCGGCTCGCCGCGCTGGCCGGCCCGTGGGCGGTCAATGGCCCGGCGCTGCACGCCGGCCGCCTCGCGCTCGGCGATGCCGCCTGGACGGCGGCGACGCGCACCCGGCTCGCCGCCGACGCCGATCGTCTCGACGGGCTCGCCGGCGGCGCCGGCTGGCGGCTGGTCGGCGGCACGCGGCTTTTCCGGCTCTACGACACCGGCGATGCGGAGGCGGCACAGGCGCAGCTCGGCCGACGGCAGATCTGGTCGCGCGCCTTCCCCTATTCCTCCACCTGGCTGCGCCTCGGGCTGCCCGGGACGGAGGCGGAGTGGTCGCGGCTCGCCGCCGCGCTCTGCCCGGCGTCGTCGCGGCGCAGCAGGTAGGTGTCCATGATCCAGCCGTGGGCGGCGCGCGCGGCGGCCCGGGCCTCGACGATGCGCGGGCCGACCTCGGCCAGCGGCCCGGCCAGCACGATCTCGTCCGGCGTGCCGAGATATGCGCCCCAGTAGATCGTCACGCCCGCGGGGTCGATCGCGCGAAAGGTGCAATCGCCGTCGAGCAGCACCGCGGTCGCGCCGGCTTCCGGCAGGCCGTCGGCGAGGCGCCGCCCGGTGGTGATCTCGACCGCCCCGCCGATGGCGTTGAGCGGGATCGCGTGGCGCGCCGCCAGCACCTGCAGGCTGCTGATCCCGGGGACCACCCGCCGCGTGAATGCGAGCCCGTCGGCCGAGAGCAGGTCGAGGATGCGCAGCGTGCTGTCGTAGAGCGCGGGATCGCCCCAGACCAGCAGCGCGGCCCGGCCACTCTCGCCTTCGAGCAGGCGGCGGTAGCAGGCGGCGATGGCCCGGTGCCAGTCCTCGACCCCGGCGCGGTAGCCGTCGGCGCGGCTGTCCCCGGCGCGGTCGCGCACCGGCATGTCGAACTCGACGATCCGGGTCGCCGGATTGTCGAGGTAGCGGGCGCAGATCGCCCGGCGCAGGTCGGCGAGGTCGGCCTTTGCCGCGCCCTTGCGCGGCACCAGCACGAGGTCGGCGGCGTTGAGCGCGCCGATCGCCTCCACCGTCATGTGCTCGGGGTTGCCGGCGCCGATGCCGATGACGACGATCTCGAGCATGGGCCTACCCCCGGGAAATGGCGTGGAAGAAGGTGCCGGTGACATGACCCCGCCGTGCGCCGGAGGGGCCGAGCGGACGCCCCTCGCCGTCGGCGATCCCGGCGAGCGGCGCGTCGTCGCCTGGCATCGTGACGCGCGCATAGTGGAACTCGTGACCGCGCACGGTGGCGCCGGCCGGCCCGATCGGCGCGTCGGCGATCAGCCGGGCCTCGCGATACCCGAGGTTCATCCGCCGCTGCGCGAGGCTGGTGACGTGGCCGAGCAGGCCCGCCATCGGATGCGTCACGCCGCCTGCGTCCTCGATCGCGCGCCCGAGCACCATGAAGCCGCCGCATTCGCCATGCACCGGGCGCGTCGCGGCGAACGCGCGCAGGCCGGAGAGAAAGCGCCCGGCGGCGGCGAGGCGGCCGGCGTGCAGCTCGGGATAGCCGCCGGGCAGCCAGCAGGCATCGCAGCCTGCATCCGGCGCCTCGTCGGCGAGCGGCGAGAAGCGCACGACCTCTGCCCCGGCACGGCGCCAGCCGGCGAGGACGTGGGGATAGACGAAGGCAAAGGCCGCGTCGTCGGCGAGCGCGATCCGCTGCCCCGGCGGCGGCAGCGCGGCCGCGGCGTCGCCGGCCACGTCGAGCGGGGTGGCGAGCGAGAGCACCGCGTCGAGGTCGATCGACCCGGCCATCACCGCGCCCATGCGCTCGATGAACGCCTCGAGCGCGGGATGCTCGCGCGCCTGCACCAGCCCGAGGTGCCGCTCGGGCAGCGCCATGTCCGGGTCGCGCCGCACCGCGCCCACCACCGGCAGCCCGATCGCCTCGACGGCGGCCCGGCAGAGCCGCTCGTGCCGGTCGCTCGCCACCCGGTTCAGCACGACGCCGGCGATGCGCACGCCCGCGTCGTGGCTGGCGAAGCCGCGGGCGATGGCGGCGACGGTCTGCGACTGGCCGGAAACATCGAGCACCAGCAGCACGGGCACGCCCCAGGCGCGGGCGAGGTCGGCGGCGGCGCCGCTGCGGCCCGGCGGCGCCGGCACGCCGTCGAAGAGGCCCATGGCGCTCTCGATGACGAGGACGTCGGCCCGCGCCTGCGCGCCGGCCAGATGGCCGAGCAGGTCGGGCGGCATCGCCCAGCTGTCGAGGTTCACGCCGGCCGCGCCGGTCGCGGCGGCATGAAACCCCGGGTCGATGTAGTCCGGCCCCGCCTTCGCGCCGCGCACGACGAGGCCGGCCCGCGCGAAGGCGCGCATCAGCCCGATCGCCACGCTGGTCTTGCCGGAGCCGGAGCGGGCGGCGCCGACGATGAAGGCCCGTGCGGGCGACGTTGCGCTCACTTGCGCGCCCTCACAGCCCGTCACGGCCGCGAAAGCGGCGCTGGTAGGCGGCATCGTAGAGCGCGCTGTCGCGAAATCCCGCCGCCGCGAGCCCCGGGCCGACGAAGACGATCGCCGTGCGGTCGATCGGGTCGGCCTCGACCGCCGCCGCGATGCTGCCGAGCGTGCCGCGCACCACCCGCTCCTCGGGCCAGCTGGCGCGGGCGACGATGGCGACGGGGCACTCCGCACCATAGAGCGGCGTCAGCTCGGCGACGATGCGGGGCAGCGCGTGGATCGCGAGATGGATCGCGAGCGTCGCGCCGGTGGCGCCGAAGCCTGCCAGCGTCTCGCCGGCCGGCATTGCCGACGCGCGCCCCGAAACCCGGGTCAGCACCAGGCTCTGCGCCACCTCGGGGACGGTCAGCTCGCGCCCCAGCGTGGCCGCGGCGGCGGCGAAGGCCGGCACGCCGGGGGTGAGCGTCCAGGCGATGCCGAGGGCATCGAGGCGGCGGGTCTGTTCCGCGACCGCGCTCCAGACCGAGAGGTCGCCCGAGTGCAGGCGCGCGACGTCGAGCCCCGCGGCCTCGGCGGCGACGCATTCCGCCACGATCTCGTCGAGCGACAGCGGCGCGGTATCGACCTGCCGCGCGCCGGGCGGGCAATGCACCAGCAGCGCGGCCGGCACCACCGAACCGGCATAGAGGCACACCGGGCACCGCGCGAGCAGGTCGCGGCCCCGGAGCGTGATGAGGTCGGCCGCGCCCGGGCCGGCGCCGATGAAGTGGACGGTCATGAACTCTCCCCGGTGGTCGCGATCGCACGGGAGGTGGCGATGGCGCAGGTGACGCGGCCGAGCACGAGCCGCGGCGAGACCAGCCGCGCGTCCGGCCCGGCGGCGCCGAGCGCCGCGGCCTCGGCCGCGCTGCCGCTGCCCGTCGCGGCGCGCGAGGCGGCCGAGCGGGTCATGAGCCGGTCGTCGCCGGCCGGGCTCGCGATCAGCAGCGGCAGGCCGAGATGCCGCGCCGCCGCGGCAAGACCGGGCTCCGCCGCCTTGAGCGGCAGGGTCGCGAGCGCGTCGAGCCGCAGGCCGCCGCAGGCGGCGCGCGCGGCCGCGACCGCGGCCAGCACCTCGGCGAGCGCGACGCCGCGGCGGCTGCCGAGGCCCGCCACCGTCACGGCTTCACCCAGGACCATTGCACCACCGGCATCGCCGGGCGCCAGCCGGTCATCCCGCCGACCGGCCCGGCCCGCGCCACCGAGAGCGTCACGAGGCTGCCGCCCCGCGCGCCGGCGACGGTCGCGAGCAGCGCCTGCGTCTCGAGCGTCACCGCGTTCGCCACCAGCCGCCCGCCCGGGCGCAGCGCGGCGAGCGCGGTGTCGAGCACGCCCGGATCGCTGCCGCCGCCGCCGAGAAAGATCGCGTCCGGCACCGGCAGGTCCGCGAGCGCGGCGGGCGCCCGCCCCTGCCGCACGGCGAGGCCCGGCGTCCCCAGCGCCTCGGCATTGCGCCCGATGCGCGCCGCGCGGCCCGGCTCTGCCTCCACCGCGACGGCGCGCAGCGACGGGTGGCGCAGCATCCACTCGATCGCTACCGACCCCGCCCCGGCACCGATGTCCCACAGGAGCTCCCCGCGCCGCGGCGCCAGCGCCGCCAGCGTCACGGCGCGGACCTCGCGCTTGGTGATCTGGCCGTCATGCTCGAACGCCGCGTCGTCGAGCCCGGCCAGCGGCAGCACCGCCGCCCCTGCCCCGCCGCCCGCCATCTCGGCCGCGACCTCGATCGCAAGCACGTTCAACTCGGCACAGCGTTCGTCGCCAAAGTCGGCGGCCCTTGCCACCAGCCGCCGCTCCCGCGGCCCGCCCATGGCCTCGAACACATGCAGGCGCGCGGCACCGAACCCGAGCCCCGTCAGCCGCCGCGCCAGCCGCGCCGGCGCACCGCCGTCCGAGGTGAGCGCGAGGATGCGGGTGCCCGGGTGCAGCAGCGGCCGGACCAGCGCCTCGCTGCGGCCATGCAGCGAGATCGCCTCGACCTCCTGCAACGCCCAGCCGAGGCGGGCGGCGGCGAGGCTGAAGGCGGAGGCGGCAGGGAAGACCGCCATCTCCGCCGGTGCGACGCTGCGCGCCAGCGTCGCGCCGACGCCATGGCGGAACGGATCGCCCGAGGCCAGCACGCAGACCGGCTGGCCGCGCAGCGCCACGACCGCGCCGGCATCGAACGGCACCGGCCAGACCCGCGTCTCGCCGGCGATCAGCGGTGCCGCGAGCGCGAGATGCCGCGCCCCGCCGAACACCACCGCCGCCCCGGCGACCGCCGCCCGCGCCGCATCGCCGAGCCCGGCGACACCGTCCTCGCCGATGCCGACGACGGCGAGCCATGTCGCGCCTGTCGCGGCCGGGAGAGGCAGGCTAGAAGGCGGCATGACGCACGTCCTCATCCTTGGCGGCACCGGCGACGCCCGCGCGCTCGCCACCCGCCTCGCCGGCCGCGACCGCCTGCGCGTCACCTACGCCCTCGCCGGCCGCACCCGCGCGCCGGAGACGCCGGCCTGCGACGTGCGCATCGGCGGCTTCGGCGGCACCGACGGGCTCGCGGCGTGGATCGCGGCGGAGGACGTGCGCGTGCTCGTCGACGCGACCCACCCCTACGCCGCGCGGATATCCCGGGCGGCCGCCGCGGCCGCCCGGGCGACAGGCATCCCGCTCGTCCCGCTCGGCCGCGCCGCATGGGAGCCGCGGCCCGGCGACCGCTGGATCCCCGCCGCCGACATGGCCGCCGCCGCCATCGCGCTCGGCCGCCCGCCCGCCCGCGTCTTCCTCGCCATCGGCCGTCAGGAGGTCGCGGCGTTCCGCGCAGCGCCGCAGCACGCCTATGTCATCCGCAGCATCGAGCCCGTCGCCCCCGACGCCCTGCCGCCGCATGCCGAGACCCTGCTCGCGCGCGGCCCCTTCGACGAGGCCGCGGAGCGACGCCTGCTGACCGAGCGCCGCATCGACGTCCTCGTGGCGAAGAACAGCGGCGGCGGCGCCACCTACGGCAAGATCGCCGCCGCCCGCGCCCTCGGCCTGCCGGTCGTCATGGTGGCGCGGCCCGCGGCCGACGGGGGCGCCGGCAGCGTCGAGGCGGCGCTGCGCGCGGTGATGCGTCATGTCGCGGACCTCGGGGAATAGACCAGCGGCGGCAGCCCGGGCCGCGCCACCACCCTCGTCTCCGCCGACCCGACGAGGACGCAGGTCGCCATGTCCGCCATCCCGGCATCGGCCCGCCCGAGGCGCGTGACCGCGATCCGCTCGTCGGGCCGCAGCGCGGCGCGGCCGAACACCACCACCGTCTCCGGCGGCAGCACCTCGCGCAGCACGTCGAACGCCCGCGCCAGCTGCCACGGCCGCGCGCGGCTCGCCGGGTTGTAGAGCGCGAGCGCAAAGCCCGCCGCCGCCGCCGCGCGCAGCCGCGCCTCGACCGTGGCCCACGGCTTGAGGTTGTCCGACAGCGACAGCGCGCAGAAGTCGTGCCCGAGCGGCGCGCCGCAGCGCGCGGCAACGGCGAGCATCGCCGTCACCCCGGGCACCACTTCGATCTCCAGCCGCCGCCATGCCTCCGGCCCGGTCTCCACCGCCTCGCAGACCGCCGCCGCCATGGCGAAGACGCCCGGATCGCCCCCCGACACCATCGCGACCCGACGCCCCGACGCCGCCAGCGCCAGCGCCGCGCCGGCCCGCCCGATCTCCTCGCGGTTGTCGGACGGATGCGCCACCTGCCCCGGCCCGAGCACCACCCGCGCGAGGTAGGGGCCGTAGCCGAAGAGATCGCTCGCCGCCTCGAGCGCGGCGCGCGCCGCGCCGGTCAGCTGCGCCTCCGGCCCCGGCCCGAGGCCGATCACCGCCAGCCGCCCGCTCATTGCGGCCGGTCCTCCCATCCGGGGACCAGCACCAGCGAGAAGTACGGCGCCACGTCGTCCACCTTGTCCGCCAGCCGCGTCGTGACCGAGCGCGCCATCGTCCCGCGCTCGACATAGACCGCGCGCGACAGCTTGCCGGCGCCGTCGAGCGCCCGGCGGATGGTCGCGAGGTTGCGCCCGACCTTCATGATGACGCTCGCCGGGCTGTCGATCAGCCGGCGCATCAGCTCGGCCTCGGGCAGCGTGCCGGGCAGCACGGTCAGCACCTCGTTGCCCTGCACCAGCGGCAGGCCCGCCTGGCTCCAGCACCCGGACATCGCGGTGATGCCTGGGATCACCTCGGCCGGATAGCGCGCGGCCAGCCGGACGTGCAGGTGCATGTACGAGCCGTAGAACAGCGGGTCGCCCTCGCTCAGCACCGCCACCGTCCGCCCGGCGGCGAGGTGCGCCTCGACCGCGGCCGCCGCCTCGGAGAAGAAGCCGAGGATCGCGGTGCCATAGCGCGGGTCCGATACCGGCAGCTCCGTCGTCACCGGATAGGCGAGCGGCAGCTCGACCGCATCGGCGCGCAGCAGCCCCTCGACCGTCGCGCGCGCGTTGCCGCGCCGCCCGGCCTTGGCGAACCATGCCACCACGTCGGCCGTCCCGAGCGCGCGCACGGCCTTCACCGTCAGAAGGTCGGGGTCGCCCGGCCCCGTGCCGATGCCGATCAGCCGCCCGGTCCTGTCGCCCGTCCTGTCGCCGTTCATATCCCTGGCCTCGCCAGCGCGTTCACCGCCGCCGCCGTCATGGCACTTCCCCCCATCCGCCCGAGCACCACCGCGTGCGGCAGATCGCTCGCCGCCAGCGCCTCCTTCGATTCCGCCGCACCGACGAAGCCGACCGGCATCCCCACGACCGCCGCGGGCCGCGGCGCGCCGTCGGCCAGCATGTCGAGCAGGTGGAAGAGCGCGGTCGGCGCGTTGCCGATCGCCACCACCGCCCCGCCCAGCCGGTCGCGCCACAATTCCAGCGCCGCCGCCGAGCGCGTGGTCCCGAGCCGCGCCGCCAGGGCCGGCGCGCCGGGATCGCGCAGGGTGCAGACGACCTCGTTGGCCGCCGGCAGCCGCGCCCGGGTGATGCCGTGCGCGACCATCTCGGCGTCGCAGAGGATCGGCGCCCCCGCCGCCAGCGCCTCGCGCGCCGCCGCGACAAACCCCGGCGAAAAGCGGAACGACGCCGCCGCGTCGACAACACCGCAGGCGTGGATCATCCGCACCGCCACGTCCGCCTCGTCGGCACCGAACCGCGCGAGGTCGGCCTCGGCCCGGATGATCGCGAACGACCGCTCGTAGATCGCCGTCCCGTCACGCAGGTAGTCCCCGCTCACCATGCCGCCGCCTCCAGCAGATAGCTCTCCAGTTCCACCGGCACGGGCCGGCCATCGCCGCTGACCCGCGCGCCGCCCTCGTCCGCCACCAGGCTGACCGCCGGGCCGGCCGGCTGGGCACAGCGCTTCGGGCAGCCGGAGAGGTGCAGCCGCGCGCCCCGCGCCACCGCCGGCGCCTCGGCCGCGATCCGCGCCGCGATCCGTCGGGTCGCGATCCGCCCGGCGCCGCAGGCAGGCGCCCCGGCGCAGGCGGATATCGCCTGGCGCGGGTCGGTGGCGGCGATCACGAAGCCGAGGCGCCCCGCCTCGGCGACGAACGCCGCCTCGTCTCCAAGCCCGAGCGCGAGCAACGCCCGCCCGGGCGCCGGGTAGAACCGCGCGTTGCCCGCAGCCTTTGCCAGCGCGGCGACCGCCGCGCTCTCGGCGATGCCGAAGGCGAAGCCGATGCCGCGCGCCGTGCCGTCGCGCGTTGTGAACCGGCCGATGGCCTCTCCCACCCGCGGCGCCGGCCCCGGCGTGTCCGGCACGCCGTCGAGGTCGCGGCCGCGCTGGCGCTCCCGCGACAGGCGGTCGAGCAGCCCCAGCGCCACGCGCTCCGCCGAAGCCTCGGACACCGCGTCGCCCCAGCGCGCCGTCGCCGCCGTCCCGCCGACCCCCACCCGCCAGCCCGTGCCGGTGGCGGCGAGCCGCACGTCCGCGGGCACCGCGTCGAGGCTGAACGCGCCGCCGCCGTCGACCAGCACCGTGACCTTTGGTGGCAGCGGCAGCCGCTGCCGCCGCAGACCCGCCGCCAGCGGCCGCGGGTCGGCGCGCTCGGCCGGATCGCGCCCGGCGAGCGGGCTCGTCACCACGCGCGTGCCGGCCGCAAGCGGCAGGTCGAAGCGCCGGAGCGCCGCCGCCAGCGGCGCGCCCTCGGCAAGGCCGCGGATCTGCAGGCTGCCCCGCGATGTCACCTCGACGAGGCCGTTGCCGAGCCGCGCGGCCACCTCCGCAATTCCCGCGAGCTGCGCCGCAGACAGCGCGTCGTCGAACGCGAGCCGCGCCAGAAAGCCGTCGCCGGTCGCCATCGGCGCATCGAGGCTCGGGCAGGCGCCGCGACGCTGCGGCGCGGTCATGGCCGCCCCTCCCGCGCCACCGCCTCGGCGCGGAGCGCCGCGAGATCGCCGTCGACGCTGTTGCGCCGCGGGTGCCACAGGCCCCGGCGGCGGGCGTCGGTGAAGCGTTCGGCAATCGCCCGCGCCGCCGCCGGGTTCTCGCGCAGCAGGAACGCGCGCACGGCCGCGTCCTCGAGATAGGCCGCATGCACCGCCTCGATCAGCGCGCCCGGCACCGCCCCCGTCGTTTCGGCAAAACCGACCAGCCGGTCGACCGTCTCGGCGAATTCGGCGGCGCCGCGCGGTCCGTGGCGCAGCTGGCCAGCGATGAACCGCGGGTTCGTTGCCCGCGCCCGCACCACCCGCGTCACCGCCTCGACCAGCGAGCGCGCGCGTGGCCGGTCGGGGTCGGTGGTGTCGAGCACCACCAGATCCGCCTTGCCGCCGAGCGCCGCCATCGCCGCGGCAAACCCGCCGACGAAGGCCACATCGGCCGATCCCTCCAGGATGTCGCGCCCCGGGTCATCGTGCGCATGGAGAAGCAGGTCGGCCGCGGCAATCCGCTCGGCAAATCCGCCCGCGTCCACCGCTCCCGCGCCCTCCGCCCCGCCGAAGGCGTGCGATCCGGCGGCGAGATACGCCGCGCCGAGCTCGTCCCGCGCCTGCCACCGGCCGTCCTGCAACAGCTCCTCCGGCCCGCCGCCGTAGCTGCCCGGGGCCGAGCCGAAGATGCGCCGCGGCCGGGGCCCGGCCGCCACCAGCGGATTCTCCGCCGCGCTCTCCTCGCGCGCCGCCACCGCCGCCACCGCCGCGTCGATCAGCGCGATCTGTGTCTCGAACATGTCGCGGAACAGCCCCGAGATCCGCCAGGTCACATCCACCCGCGGCCGGCCGAGCGCCGCCGGCGGCAGCACCTCGACCGCCGTCACCCGCGCGGTGCCGTCGTCCCACACCGGCCGGCAGCCCATCAGCGCCAGCCCCTGCGCGATCGCCTCGCCGCCGGTCCGAAGCGAGGCACTGCCCCAGAGGTCGAGGATGAGCGCCCGGGGCCAGTCGCCATGCTCCTGCACGTAGCGGCGCAGCGTCTCCGCCGCCGCCGCCTCGCCGAGCGCGAACGCCGTCGGCGTCGGCAGCGTGCGGGGATCGGCCGCGAAGAGGTTGCGCCCGGTCGGCAGCACGTCGCGCCGCCCCCGCTCCGGCGTGCCCGCCGGCCCGGGCGTCACGAACCGGCCGTCGAGCGCCGCGAGCAGGCCCGCCCGCTCCGCCGCGGCCGAGGCCGCGCGCTCCGGCGGCGCGCCCGGCTCGGCCCGGCCGTAGACGTGCAACCCGTCCTTGATGGCGAAGTCCTTGAGATCGCACAGCCAGGCGTCGATGCGGACCAGCGCCGCCTCGGGATCGTCGGCCGCATCCACGCCCGCCTCCGCCGCGAGCCCGGCCTGCCGTGCCGTCTCGACGATCAGCGCGGCCAGCCGGTCGCGCCGCCGCCGGTCCAGCCCGTCGGCCGCTGCGTATTCGTCCACCAGCCGTTCCAGCGACCGCTCGGCGTCGGAGAGCCCCGCCCCGACCAGCGGCGCGGTCAGGTGCCCGAGCGTCACCGCGCCGAGCCGCCGCTTCGCCTGCGCCGCCTCGCCCGGGTTCGAGACGATGAACGGGTAGACGACCGGCAGCGCGCCCGCGACCACCTCGGGAAAGCACGCCGCCGAGAGCGCCACCGTCTTGCCCGGCAGCCATTCGAGCGTGCCGTGGGCGCCCACATGCACCAGCGCCTGCACCCCCTCGACCCGCCGCAGCCACAGGCCGAACGCGACCAGCGCGTGCCGCGGCGGCACCGCGGGATCGTGGTATTCCGCCCGCCGGTCGAGGCCGCGGCCGCGCTCCGGCGCGAAGCAGACCATGACCTTGCCGAACCGGGCGAACCGCACATGGAAGGCGCCGCCCGGCGCCTCGGCCTCCGGCCCGCCCCACGCCGTCGCCACCTGCGCCCGCGCGTCGGCCGGCACCTCCGCCGACAGCCGCGTATAGTCCGCGAGCGACAGCGCCGGACGCGCGCGCACGATCGCCGCCATCAGCTCCCGCGCGCTGCCCGGCACGCCCGCGACGTCGTAGCCCGCCGCCGCAAGGTCCGCGAGCATGGCGCGCACGCTCTCCGGTACGTCGAGCCCCACCGCATAGCCGGCCCGCCCCGCCGCCGCGGGATAGTCGGGCACCAGGATGGCGAGCCGGCGCTCCGCCACCGGCGTCGCCGCCAGCCGCAACGTGGCCGCCACCCGCCGCGCCACCTGTGCCACCCGCGCCGCCTCGGGCCGGTTGCGCTGCAGCCGCAGCCCGAGGCGCGCGTCGAGCGCCTCCGCCGCCTTGAACGACACCGCCCCGGCCAGAACCCGCCCGTCGAGCTCCGGCAGCACCACGTGCATCGCGAGGTCGGCCGGGGCCAGCCCGCGCGCGCCACCCTCCCACGCCTCGGCCCGCGTCGTCGCCGGCACCGCCTGGAACACCGGCACCCCGAGCCGCGCGAACGCCTCCGCACCCGCCGCGAAGGCCGTCGTGGTGACGATCGCCGCCACCCCGGCCGCCGCCAGCACCGGCTCGATCTCCGCGAAGGCCGCCCCGTCCCGCAGGCTCGGCACGAAGACCGCCGCCGCGTCGAGCCCCTCGGACGCCAGCGCCGCCAGCAGCGCGTCGACCGGCGCATGATCGCCCGCGAGCAGCATCGAGCGGTAGAAGAGCACCGCCACCAGCGGCCGCGCGCCCTGCCGCAGCGCCGCGAGCGGCACCGCTCCCTCGCCCGGAAGGTAGAGCCCGACCCGCGGCAGCGCCTGCGCCGCCGGTGCCGCGACGTCGCGCCCGCCGATCCGCGCGAGCTGCAGCAGGGCCGCCTGCATGTTCACCGGGCCGCCTTCACGAAAGCAGGCGAGCAGCGCCGCCCGCTCCGCCTCGCCCACCGTCGAGAGCGCCGCGAGCCGCGCATCGTCGTCGCGGCACTCCCCGGGCAGCAACGCCAGCGCCACGCCGCGCTCGCGCGCCACCGCCGCCAGCCGCTCGCAGCCGTATGCCCACCACTCGAACCCGCCGAGCAGGCGCACCACCACCGCCCGCGCGCCGCCCGCCACCCGCTCGACCCACAGGTCGACCGACATCGGATGCCGCAGGTCGCGCAGCGCCGCGAGCCGAAGCTCCGGCATCCCCGGGCGCCACGCCGCCGCCAGCGCCGCGAGGTCGCTGTCGGAAAAGCTCGCCGCCACCAGCTCCGCCGGCGCCTGCCCGAGGTCGACCGGCTCGATCAGGTCGTCGAGCGACGCGGTGGTGACGTTGAGGATGTGCATCAGGCCGCCAGGATCCGCTCCACCGCCGCCCGGTCGACGCCCTTCAGGCCGATGACGACCAGCCGCGTGGCGCGCGGCTCGCCCGCCTGCCACTGCCGGTCGTAGTGGTGCGAGACCCGCGGCCCCACCGCCTGCACCAGCAGGCGCATCGGCTTGCCGGAGACCGCGGCAAAGCCCTTCACCCGCAGCACGTCGCCCGCCTCGGCCGCGCGCGCCACGCGTTCGGCCAGCGCCTCGGGCCGGACGACCTCCGGCAGCTCGACGACGAAGCTGTCGAAGTCGTCGTGATCGTGCTCCGGCTCGTCGTCGTGCGCCGTCCGGCGCGCGTCGATCGTGTCCTCGACCGCCAGCCCCTGCCCGAGCAGGACGGCCGGATCGACGCGGCCGCGTTCGGCCGCCACGATCTTCACCGCCCGCCCGAGATGGCGCGCCACCCGTGCCTCGGCCGCGTCGCGCGCCGCCGCGTCGAGCAGGTCGCCCTTCGACAGCACCACGAGATCGGCACAGGCGACCTGATCGCCGAAGACCTCCTCCACCGGATCGTCGTGGTCGAGCGCCGGATCGGCCGCCCGCTGCGCCGCCAGCGCCGCCGGGTCCTGTGCCACGCGCCCCTCGGCCAGCGCCGGCCCGTCGACCACCGCCACCACGCTGTCGACCGTGACCCGGCTCTTCACCCCGGGCCACTGGAACGCCTGCACCAGCGGCTTCGGCAGCGCCAGCCCGCTGGTCTCGATCAGGATATGGTCGACATCGCCGCGGGCGAGGATGCGGTCGAGCGCCGGCACGAAGTCGTCGGCCACCGTGCAGCAGATGCAGCCGTTCGCCAGCTCGACGATGTCCTCCTCGCGGCAGCTCTCGATGCCGCAGCCCTTCAGCACCTCGCCGTCGATGCCCACGTCGCCGAACTCGTTCACCAGCACCGCGAGCCGCCGCCCGCCGGCATTGGCGAGCAGGTGGCGGATCAGCGTGGTCTTGCCGGCACCGAGAAATCCGGTGACGACGGTGCAGGGCACGCGCCCGGCGGGGGCGGCACGTTCGGTCATGGCAGATCCTCCAGCATCTCGATCGGGGGAATACGCGCGATCAGCCCGCGCTTCAGCGTCTCGGGGCGGCCGCGAAACGGCAGGAAACCGTCGGTGGAGCCGGCGAACAGGCGGGCGGCTGCGAGCAGGTCCGGCCCCGCCGCCTCGTCGAGCCCGCCGAAAACATAGGTCCAGCTGCCGGGACGATACATCGCGGCCGACAGCCCCCGGCTGCAGTTGCCGAGGCAGGCGACCCGGCGCACCGCCACCCTGACGCCCGCGTCCGTCGCGCCTTCGTCCGTTGCGCCCGAGTCAGCCGCGCCCGCGTCGGTGGCCAGCGCGTCGGTGGCCAGAGTGTCGGCGAGGCGGCTGCCGGGACGCGGCACCTCGGGGCCGTCGCCCGGGCGGCGGCAGGAAGAGCAGATCAGCAGGGTGATTTCCGCCGCGACCGTCCCCATGGGGGACGGATCCTCCGCGTCGGACGGATTCGAGCCTGTCACGCGACCGTTCTCCTCGCCCAGGTAGACCCGCCGGGCAGCCGGAATTTCTCCACGGCGACGGCAGGTCTCCTGGCTCGCGGATCGTCGCGTCGGGCCGCCTTCCCGGGGCGCAGTGATGCCCCAGTGGCTCTGGCCGTCGCTACCGCCTACAGTTGCGGGTACAGCTGCGGATTTGCCGGAAGGCCGGCGCACCACATTCCCTCTCCCCTCGCGGGGATGACCGTCACTGCCGCTGTCTACGGCCGCCCGCCCGGGGAAGTCAACGCCGCGCCGCGCGCACGCACGCAGCGGTCGGGAGCAGCGGGGCCAGAAGGCATCCCCCGTCGGCTCCTGCGTGCGTTCCGCTCTCCTCGTGCTGAAAGTCCCCTCCCGACGAGGCCGTATGGTCTGACGGTCGTCTGCGACGAGACTCCCCTCGCCCGGCCCCCCTCGCACCCGGATCGGGAGATTGCCCGGGCCAAGCCGGGAGTTGGTTCCTTGCGCGTCGCGAGAAATTCATGAAAGACTGGCCGGGGGCCCGGGCGCATGCTGTCCGCGCCGGCATTTCGGGCAGGCCGCCACCAATGACCAAGGACCCTTACGAGCTGGTGCTCGACGCCATCGACCGGGGCGAGTTCCGCCCGGGCGACCGGCTGGTGGAATCGGAGCTGGCCGACCGGCTGGGCGTGTCGCGCACGCCGATCCGCGAGGCGCTGCAACGGCTGGAGACTCAGGGCGTGCTGGCGCGCGACGGGCGCAGCCTGATGGTCGCGGCGCTGACCCATGACGAGCTTGGCGAACTTTATGTCGTGCGCGCCGAGCTCGAGGGACTGGCGGCGCGGCTCGCGGCGCAGCACGCGGCGCCGGAGGAGGTGCGCGTCCTGCGCGACCTCGCCCGCCGCGACCGCGAGATCGTGGCCCGACCCGAGCTGCTGGCGCGGGCGAACAAGCGCTTCCACCACCAGATCCACCTGGCCAGCCACAACCGCTTCCTGATCCAGCAGCTCGAGATGGTGCACCGCTCGATGGCGCTCGTCGCCACCACCTCGCTCGCCGCCGCGGGCCGCGGGCCGCAGGCGCTGGCCGAGCACGAGGCGATCATCGACGCGATCGAGGCGCGCGACGGCGACGCCGCCGACACCGCGATCCGCGCCCACATCAGCCGCGCCTTCGAGACCCGCCTGAAGGCCGACGCCGAAGCCTACCCCTGATGGGGGCTCAGGGCTCCAGGCCGTGCTCGGTCTTGGTCCAGTGGAACGGCTTCGTCACCACCTCCGCGAGGGCGCGGTAGACCGCCGCGGCGGCCAGCGGCCAGTAGAGCGGCAGGGTCAGCGCCCAGGGCCACATGCGCAGGCGGCCACTGTCGTGGAACGCAAACGCGGTGGCGCCGAGCATGGCGACCGAGCCGACCAGACCCGAGCCGATCAGCCCCCAGCCGAGCAGGGGCGGAATGTGCTCCCACGCCGGGCCGATGCCGACGAAGCCGAGCGCCATCAGCCAGAACAGCGGCAGTGCGATCGACGAGGTGAGGCCGCCGAGAAACAGCACCTGGAAGCCGACGAACTTTCGCAGGCCGAGGTCATGGAACAGCGCCAGCGGATCGCGCATGTGGCTCGCCCAGGTCAGCGCGTACCCCTTGTTCCAGCGTGAGCGCTGGCCGATCCAGCGGCGGGCGCCATGGCAGTTCGCCTCCTCGAGGGTCGTGGTCGCCACCATCTCGCAGCGATAGCCTGCCCGGGCGAGGCGCATGCCGAGGTCGGCGTCCTCGGTGACGTTGTGGGCGTCCCACGCGCCGATTTCCTCGAGCACCCGGCGGCGGAAGAACACCGTCGTCCCCCCGAGCGGCACCGGCAGGCCGAGGCGCTCGATCCCGGTCAGGAAGATGCGGAACCACACGGCGTATTCAATGGTGAAGCAGCGGGCGAGCCAGTTGGCGCGGTCGTTGTAGAAGTCGAGATAGCCCTGCACGCAGGCGACGTCCTCGGGCGCGTCCATCAGGTGATGCACCACGGCACGCAGCTGCGCCGGGTCGGGCCGGTCCTCGGCGTCGTAGATGCCGACGATCTCGCCCCGGCAGAACGGCAGCGCATAGTTCATCGCCAGCGGCTTGGTGCGCAGGTGGCCGTCGGGAACCGTGACGATCTCGATGCCCGGCGGCAGCGTGCACCGGGCGATGGCGGCGCGCGTCGTGAGATCGGCCTCTTCGAGCACCAGCTTTATGTCGAGAAGCGGAGCGGGATACTCCATTTTTCCCAGATGCTTGAGCAACTGTGCTGCCACGCGCTCCTCGTGCCAGAGCGGCACCAGCAGCGAGACCTTGGGCATCCGGCCTGAATCGACGAAGCGCGGCGCGCTCGCCGTCGGGGTCGCGCCGCGCACGAGACGCATCGCGAGCGCGGACAGCCGCAACCCCTGCGTGGCGACCCCGCAGAGCAGCACCCAGGCAAGGACGACGTTCAGCGCCAGCCCCGGCACCATCGCGGCAACGGCGGCAAGGACCACCAGCCCGGCCGCGAGCCGCCAGTTGCGATGCCGGTGGAGCAGGGTTCGGCAGCTCATCCGCCGCGGGCAAAGGTCGTGGGCATGGCGGCGCATCCGCGCGCCGAACGCCCGCGAGATCGCCGCACGGATGGCGTCCTGCCCTGCCAGCACCAGCGTGGCGGGCGCGCCGTCGCGGCTGAAGGCGGCCACCGCCGCCGGACCGCTCGCGGGGTTCGCCACGGCGATTTCGAGCCGGTCGTTCCTGCGGCGCCACGGAATCGCATCGAGCCGCAGGCAGACCAGCGGGTCCACCCCCTGAAGCGCGATCGGGTCGACCGGATCCGCCACGAGGTCGATGCGCCGGAGGCCGGACTGCTCGGCCAGCGCCTCGGCAAGGGCGTCGGGGGTGAGCAGGCCCTCGACGACGAGAATGGTCCCGAGCAGGGAATCCTGCTGCGTCTGGGCGCGCAGCGCGGCGTCGACCTGCGACTGCGCAAGCCGGCCGGAGCTGACGAGAACATCGCCGAGGAACCGCCGCGTCGCGGCGGCGGGCGCCACCGCCCGCGGCGCCTCAACGGACTTGAGCGACAGAACCTGAGCCATACCGGATACTCGCGCTACGCCGAACGCGAGAATTGATACGGGAGGTTTAAGAGCCCGTTAAGTCGGTTGATCCTTAACGGTTAATCCTGCCGGGCGCTCATGGACTCCACAAAGCGCTCGAAGAGATAGAAGCTGTCCTGCGGGCCGGGGCTCGCCTCCGGGTGGTGCTGGACGGAAAACACCGGGCGATCGGTCATCGCGATACCGCAGTTCGAGCCGTCGAAGAGCGAGACATGGGTCTCGACCACGCCGGCGGGCAGCGTCTGGCTGTCGACGGTAAAGCCATGGTTCATCGAGGTGATCTCGACCTTTCCGGTGACAAGGTCCTTCACCGGATGGTTCGCGCCGTGGTGGCCGTGGTTCATCTTGATCGTCCGCGCGCCGAGTGCCAGCGCCAGCATCTGGTGGCCGAGGCAGATGCCGAAGATCGGGATCCCGGTCTTGTCCAGCACCTCGCGGATCATCGGCACGGCGTACTCTCCCGTCGCCGCCGGATCGCCCGGGCCGTTCGACAGGAACAGCCCCTCGGGCTCGAGCGCCAGCACGTCCTCGGCGGTGGCACTCGCGGGCAGCACCGTCACGTCGCAGCCGGCCGACGCGAGGCAGCGCAGGATGTTGCGCTTGGCGCCGTAGTCGATCGCCACGACCCGCCGTCCCGGCCCCTCGCGGCGCTGATAGCCCTCGGGCCAGGCCCAGCGCATCTCGTCCCAGCGATAGCTCTGGGCGCAGGTCACGTCCTTGGCCAGATCCATGCCCTTCAGGCCCGGAAACGCCCGCGCGCTGGCGCGCAGGGCGTCGAGGTCGAAGTTGCCGTCGGGCCGATGGGCGATCGTCACGTGCGGGGCGCCCTGCAGGCGGATTGCCCGGGTGAGCCGCCGGGTGTCGATGCCGCCGACGCCGATGCGGCCGCGCCGGGCCAGCCAGTCGGCGAGGTCGGCGGTCGCGCGCCAGCTCGACGGCTCGGTCGGGTCCCACTTCACCACCATGCCGGCGGCCACCGGCTCGCCGGTCTCGTCGTCGTCGGCATTGACGCCGACGTTGCCGATGTGCGGGAAGGTGAAGGTGACGATCTGGCCGGCATACGAGGGATCGGTCATGATCTCCTGATAGCCGGTCATCGCGGTGTTGAAGCAGAGTTCCGCCACCGCTTCGCCGGTGGCGCCGAAGCCGCGGCCCCAGAACACCTGTCCATCGGCGAGCACGATCGCCGCGGTGGGGCGCAGCGCACGGTCGGGCGCGGATGCCAGCGCCTGGTCTGACGGGGCGTGGTTGGTCATGATGTCGAATCCCGGGGATTTTGCCGGGAAGATAAGGGCGCGCGGCGCGAGGGTCAACCTTCGCACCCGCGGCAAGCCGTCTCTGCCGGCTCGCCCGCCTTCGGCCTTCCTCTTGCGGACGGCCCCCTCGCGACGGCGCCCACCCAGGCGGCTCCGGTCCGGGCAAGGAGCGTGGCTTGCTTCGCCCTCGCCCCGGGAGTACGCAAGGGTCCATGCCCCGCACCCTCTTCGCCCACGTCGAGACCTGGGTCTTCGACCTCGACAACACCCTCTATCCGGTGGAGGCGCGGCTCTTCGACCAGATCGAGGCGCGGATGACCGCCTTCATGATGCGGACCCTCGGGATGCCCGCCGACGAGGCGAGCCGCCTGCGCCAGCGCTACCTGCAGACCCACGGCACCACGCTCGCCGGCCTGATGCGCGAGAACCGCGTCGACCCGGTCGCCTATCTCGCCGACGTCCACGACATCGACCTGACCGGCGTCTCGCCCTCCGAGGTCCTGCGCGACGCGATCGGCCGCCTGCCGGGGCGCAAGATCGTCTACACCAACGGCTCGCGCGAGCACGCGCGCCGGGTGACGGCGGCCGTCGGTCTCGAGGGCGCCTTCGACCGGCTCTACGGCGTCGAGGATGCCGACTACCTGCCGAAGCCCGAGGCGGCGGCCTTCGGCGCGATCTTCGCACTCGACGGGCTCGATGTCCGGCGCGCGGCGATGTTCGAGGACGACCACCGCAACCTCCGGGTGCCGCATGGCCTCGGGATGCGCACCGTGCTCGTCGGCCCGCTCGCCGACCCCGACCCGGGCCACCCCCACGTCCACCACCGGACCGGCGATCTCGCCGATTTCCTCGGACAGCTCGCATGACCCGCTCCGATGTCGATATCCTCGTGGCCGGGGGCGGCGTCGCCGGCCTCACCGCCACCGCCGCCTTCGCCAGCGCCGGCTTCCGGACGCTCTGCGTCGACCCGGTGCCGCCCGTCACCTCGGCCGACGCCGACGGCTCCGACCTGCGCAGCACCGCGTTCCTCATGCCCGCCGTCGACCTGCTCGCCGGGGCTGGCCTCTGGGACCGCCTCGCGCCCCATGCCGCGCCCCTTCGCATCATGCGCCTCGCCGACGCCGGCGGCGCGCCGGGCATCGTGCGCACCTCGGGCGATTTCGACTCGGCCGAGATCGGCGCCGAGGCGTTCGGCTACAACCTGCCGAACTGGCTGCTCCGCCGCGAGATGGTCGGCCACCTCGGCGCGACCTCCGGCGCCGAGCTGCGCGCGGGCGTCCGCGTCACCGGACTGACGCCGCGCACGGACGCCGCCCTCGTCGCGCTCTCCGACGGCACCCAGGCCCGTGCCCGCCTCGTGGTCGCCGCCGACGGCCGCGACAGCGCGGTGCGCGAGGCGCTCGGCATCGGCACCCGCCGCTGGGGCTATGGCCAGAAGGCGGTGGTATTCACCGTCGCCCACGAAGCCCCGCACGACGGCGTGTCGATCGAGATCCATCGCACCGGCGGCCCCTTCACCCTCGTGCCCCTGCCCGACCGCGACGACGGGCCCGCCTCGTCGGTCGTCTGGATGGAGACCGGCCCGCGCGCCGCCGCGCTCGCGGCGCTACCGGAGGCGGAGTTCAACGCTGCCCTCGCCGCCCGCGCCTGCGGCGTGCTCGGCGCCATCCGCCTCACCAGCCCGCGCCGGATCTGGCCGATCATCTCGCAACTCGCCGACCGCCTCGACGGCCCGCGCACCGCACTGATCGCCGAGGCCGCGCATGTCGTCCCGCCCATCGGCGCACAGGGCCTGAACATGAGCCTCGCCGATCTCGCGGCGCTGCGCGACCTCGTGGTCGGGGCGGCCGACATCGGCGCCCCCGAGCTTCTCGCCCGCTACCACCGCAAACGCCACCGCGAGACCGCGCTCCGCGTCGCCGGCATCGACGCGCTGAACCGGGCCGCCATGGCGGAGCCGCGCCCCCTGCGCGACCTCCGCCGCGCCGGCCTCGCCGCGCTCCACGGCCTGCCGCCGCTGCGGCACGCCGCCATGCGCCTCGGCCTCGGCGCCACGTCGCAAGCGCGTGCAGGAATCCCGGGGGCGGATTGATCCGTTCTAGGTCAAGGCACTGCGCCACATTCCTCGTGTGAAATCCCTCGATTTCACACGCCGTGGCTCCGCGGATAGGCGTTGACCTCCGGCGCCTCCCATCCCGCAGGCACGGCCGCCGGCTTCAGGATCTCCACCATCAGCGGATAGCACGCCGCCGCATCGCTCGAATGCTCCGCGCTGCAGTCGCCGCCCGGACACGCCGACAGCGCCCCGAGCAGGTCGATCTCCGCGAAGCACGTCAGCGCGTCCCCCGGCCGCACCGGGCTCGCCTTCATGATATAGCGCCCGGACGACCTGTCGAAGCCGGTGCACATGAAGACGTTCAGCACGTCGTGGACGTACCCCTCCGCCTCGCCGAGCGGCATCCCCGTCGTCTCCGCGAACGCCCGCGTCAGGTTCGAATGACAGCAGTGGTGGTAGTCTCCACCGCTGAGCAGCCGGTTGGTGTAGGGATCGCACCGCGTGCCGATCACGTCGTGCACGCCGCAGCCGTAGTCGTCCTTGCCGTACCAGCCGAGGCTGTCCGCCACCACCGTCGCCATCGGTCGCAGATAGGGCAGCACAGACCACAGCCGGTCTCCGGTGGTGACGTGCGATCCATGCAGCGCCCGCGTCTTGCCGGAAAAGAACCGCTCCGCCATGTCCCGCGCGTTCCACAGGTTCAGGTCACCGACCTGCGGCCCGCCGACGCTGACGATACGAAAGAAGTGCCCGGCCGGTGCCATGAAGCACCGCGCCTCACGCGGGGGGACCATCACCATGTCGACCCGCGCGGCCCCGTCGAGCGCGGCCAGACAGCCGGCGAGATCCACCTCGGGCAGCGTCCCTGCGGGATAGCACACGACCGGCGCCAGCGCCCGGCGGGCGGCGGCATCCTCGGGTTCTGAAGACATCGGCTTGCTCATGGCGCAGGACCCTAGACGAGCCGCCCGCGTCACACCAGCGGCCCCTGGTCCTTCTCCTCCGACAGCATCACGTTCGACTCGACCGCCCCGACCCCGGGCAGCGTCATGATCCGCCGCCGCAGGATGCGCTCGAAATCCGACAAGTCCCGCGCCACCACCCGCAGCCGGTAGTCGAAGACCCCGAGCACGTGCTGCACCACCTGCACCTCCGGGATCGCCGTCACCGCCCGCTCGAACGCCTCGAGGTCGAGCCGGCCCTTCGCCGCCAGCCGCACCCCGACGAACACGGTGACGCCGAACCCGAGCTTCGCCCGGTCGAGCACCAGCCGCCGCCCGCGGATCACCCCGGCCGTCTCCAGCCGCCGGATCCGCCGCCACGCCGCCGGCTGGCTCAGGCCGACCGCCTCGCCCACCTGCTTCGCGTTCAGGCCGCCGTCCGCCGCCAGCGCCCGCAGGATCCCCCGGTCTATGTCGTCGAGATCAATCACAGCGGCAGCCGCTCCGTCGACTTCAGCTCGGAGACGAGCATCAGCGCCTCGATCTCGGCGATGTGCGGCAGCCCGAGGATCTTGCTGCGATAGATCTCCTGATAGTGCGCCAGATCCCGCGCGGTCACGTCCATCCGCACGTCGACCCGCCCGAGCAGCGTCTGGATCGCCTCCACCTCCGGCAGCGCCCGCGCCGCGCTGAGGAAGTCGTCGAACGCCCGTGGCTCGGTCTTGTCGAGGGTGACGCGCAGGAACACCCGCACCTCGTAGCCGAGCGCCCGCCGGTCGATCTCGACCCGCCGCCCGAGGATCACCCCGTCGCGCTCCAGCCGCTCGATCCGCCGCGCGCACGCCCCGGCCGACAGCCGCGCACGGCTCGCCACGTCCGCGACCGCAAGGTCGGGATCGTCCTGCATCACCCGCAGGATACGTCGGTCGGTGTCATCGAGAGCCTGCATAAGAATTGCAGTTTTAGCGCGAGTCGCGAATAGAAACCACGTCAAAAGCGCCGCTTTCCCGTACTTTCACCCGCGCGGGCGTGCCGGCACCGGCGTATTGTCCGCCCATCTTACCGAAGGGGGAGAAACCCGAATGCGTGTCTATTACGATCGCGATTGCGACATCAATCTCATCAAGGACAAGAAGGTCGCCATCGTCGGCTATGGCTCCCAGGGCCACGCCCACGCGCTGAACCTGCGCGATTCCGGCGTCAAGAAGGTCGCCGTCGCGCTGCGCGAGGGCTCGCCCTCGGCGAAGAAGGCCGAGGCCGAGGGCCTGAAGGTCAAGGGGATCGCCGAGGCGGCGGAATGGGCCGACGTCATCATGATGACGATGCCCGACGAGCTTCAGGCCGAGACCTACAAGAAGTACATCCACGACAACCTGCGCGAGGGCGCCGCGATCGCCTTCGCCCACGGCCTCAACGTGCATTTCGGCCTGATCGAGCCGAAGCCGGGCGTCGACGTCATCATGATGGCGCCGAAGGGCCCCGGCCACACCGTGCGCGGCGAGTTCGTCAAGGGCGGCGGCGTCCCCTGCCTCGTGGCGGTCCACAACGACGCCTCCGGCAACGCGCTCGAGATCGCCAAGAGCTATTGCTCGGGCATCGGCGGCGGCCGGTCGGGCATCATCGAGACCGACTTCAAGCAGGAATGCGAAACCGACCTGTTCGGCGAGCAGGCCGTGCTCTGCGGCGGCCTCGTCGAGCTGATCCGCATGGGCTTCGAGACGCTGGTCGAGGCGGGCTACGAGCCCGAAATGGCCTATTTCGAGTGCCTGCACGAGGTGAAGCTGATCGTCGACCTCATCTATGAGGGCGGCATCGCCAACATGAACTACTCGATCTCGAACACCGCCGAGTATGGCGAATACGTTTCCGGCCCGCGCGTGCTGCCGCGCGAGGAGACCAAGGCGCGGATGCGGGCGATCCTGGAGGACATCCAGACCGGCCGCTTCGTCCGCGACTTCATGCAGGAGAACGCCGTCGGCCAGCCGTTCTTCAAGGGCACCCGCCGCCGCAACGACGCGCACCAGATCGAGCAGGTCGGCGAGAGGCTGCGCGGCATGATGCCCTGGATCGGCAAGGGCAAGATGGTCGACAAGTCGCGCAACTGAGTTGCCAGGGGCGCGGCGCCCTCGCGGCGCCGCGCCTGCCGCCGAACCCGGCTGGGCGTTTCGCCCGCGCCGGTGCATGATCTCCCCGCGGACCGTCGCTTCCCGGGAGCCCCACATGCGCGCTTCGTTTGCCCCCGCCTTCCTCCTCGCTTTCGCCGCTCTGCCGGCCTCGGCCGGCCGGGTGCCGCGCGTCGCGGTCCTCGGCGGCTTCGGCGTGCGCGCCATGGGCCAGCCCGAGCGGGTGGACGCTGACACGGTGTCCAGCTCGCATCCATGTCGAAGCCGCTCAGCTCGACGGTGATCGCCGCGCTGGTGACGCAAAGGGTGGTGGAGTGGGGCGACCGGGTGGCCACGATCGCGCCCGACATCCAGCTCCACGACGCCTACCCGACCACGGAAGTGACGATCCGCAACTTCCTGAACCACCGCAGCGGCCTGCCCGGCACCGCTGGCGACGACCTCGAGTCGATCGGCTACGACATGGCGGCGATCCGGGACCGCATCCCGCTGATCCCGCCGGCATCGAGCTTCCGTGCCGGCTACGCCTATTCCAACGCCGGCTTCACCCTCGGCGCCACGGCCGCGGCCCGCCCCACCGGCAAGCCCTGGGCCGATGTGGCCGAGACCGCGCTCTATGCCCCGCTCGGCATGACCGCGACCAGCTCGCGCTACGACGACTTCCGGGCACGGCCGAACCGCGCCGCGCTGCACATCCGGGTCGATGGCGCCTGGACCGCCAGGCTCGAACGCGACGCCGACCCGCAGGCGCCCGCGGGCGGCGCCTGCTCCTCGGTGCGCGACCTCGCGCAATGGATGCGCCTCGAACTGGCCCAGGGGACCTTCGCGGGGCCGCCCGCGATCTCTGCCGAGACGCTGGCCGCGACGCACGCGCCGCTGTTTGCCCGCGGCCCGAACCCCGTGACCGGCGCGACCTCGTTCTACGGTCTCGGCTGGAACGTGGAATTCGGCCGGCACGGCCTGTCGTGGGGTCAGGCCGGCGCGTTCAGCCAGGGCGCCCGTACCCTCGTCACCCTCTACCCCGATGCCGACATCGGCATCGTCGTGCTCGCCAGCGCCTTCCCGAGCGGCGCGCCCGAGGCGCTGGCCGACAGCTTCTTCGACCAGGTGTTCGACGGCGCGGTAAGCCGCGACTGGCTGACGCCGTGGGATGCCGCCTACGCCGGACTGTTCGGGCCGGAAATCGCGGCAACCGAGGCGATGTATGCCCACGCCCCCGATCCGGCGACGCCCGCCCTGCCCGCGGCCGCCTGCCTCGGCCGCTACCAGAACGCCTATGCCGGCACCGCGACGATCACCGCAGAGGGCGACACCGGCCTCGTCCTGCACCTCGGCCCGCAGGGACGCCCCTACCCGCCGCGCCATCTCGACCGGGATCTGTTCCTCTACGTGTCGGACCCCGAGATGCCGCAGGCCCCCGCCGCCCTGCACTTCACCATCGGCGCCGACGGCCGCGCCAGCAGCCTGACCGCCGAATCCCTCGACTCGAACGGCCCCGGCACCCTCCAGCGCGTTCCCGACTGACCCCGGGTCCGCGTCCCTTCGGGTTTTCATACGGCCTTGAAACCTGGAGAGCAGTCGTTTTCCGGCCACAGCCGGAAAACCAGCAAAGAAAGACCAGCGCGCACCGCGCGCACCGCATCGCGGGCAAGGCCCGCGTCCCCGCGTTCCGGTCGCTCGCCGAACGCCGCCGACGAGCGTCCGCGCGCGCCAGCCCGCGACGACGGAGCGGGGGCTCGATGCCCCCGCTTCGTTGTTCCCCCGAAGAGTCTCAGTCCACCCAGGCGTCGGCCGCGATGCCCTGCAGCGCGAGGAGCGCCGTCAGGTCCGAGTGCTCGAGCCGCGCGTCCGCCTCCGCCGCCAGCGCCGGCTTGGCGTGATAGGCGACGCCGATCCCCGCCGCCCGCACCATGTCGAGGTCGTTCGCCCCGTCACCGACCGCGATCGCGTCCGCCACCCCGATGCCGCGCTCCGCCGTGATCGCCTCGAGCGCCGCCAGCTTTGCCGCCCGCCCGAGGATCGGCCGCGCCACCCGTCCGGTCAGCCGCCCGCCCTCGACCAGAAGCGTGTTGGCCTGGTTGCGCGCGAACCCCGCGTCTGCCGCCACCCGGCCGGTGAAATAGCTGAACCCGCCCGAGATCAGCGCGGTCTCCGCCCCGAGCGCGGCCATGGTGCGCACCAGCGTCCGCGCGCCCGGGTTGAGCCGAACCCGCTCGGCATAGCACTCACCGAGCACCGACTCGGGCAGCCCCGCCAGCAGCGCCACCCGCGCATCGAGCGCCGCCTCGAAGTCGAGCTCGCCCCGCATCGCCCGCTCGGTGATCGCCGCCACCTCGGCCTTCACCCCGGCGAAATCCGCCAGCTCGTCGATGCACTCGACACCGATGATCGTCGAATCCATGTCGGCGATCAGCAGCCGCTTCCGCCGCCTCTCCGCCGGCACCACGTTGGCGTCGACCCCGGGCACCGCGAACCCCGCCGGCAGCGGCCGGTCCAGCGCCACCTCGATCGCACCGGGCGCGAGCCGCGTCGCCCGGCCGGCCACACCTGCCGCCGCGGCGTCGGGAACTCCCGCCGCCGCGGTCAGCACCAGCACCTCGCCCAAGGCTCAGACCGCCGCGCGCTGCGCCTGCAGCCGGTCGTGCAGCATCCCCGCGACGAGGAACGCCAGCTCCAGCGACTGCGCCGCGTTGAGCCGCGGGTCGCAGGCGGTGTGATAGCGGTCGCGCAGGTTCTCGTCTGTCACCGCCCGCACGCCGCCGGTGCATTCGGTCACGTCCTGCCCGGTCATCTCGAAATGCACGCCGCCCGGGATCGTCCCCTCCGCCGCATGGATCGCGAAGAACTCGCGCACCTCGCGCAGCACCCGGTCGAACGGCCGGGTCTTGTAGCCGGTCGCCGACTTCACGGTATTGCCGTGCATCGGATCGCACGACCAGACGACCTTGCGCCCCTCGCGCTCGATGGCGCGGATCAGCCGCGGCAGGTGTTCGGCCACCTGCCCCGCGCCGAAGCGCGCGATGAGCGTCAGCCGCCCGGCCTCGTTGCGCGGGTTAAGCTTGTCGACCAGCTTCAGTAGGTCGCTGTCGGTGATCGAGGGCCCGCACTTCAGGCCGATGGGGTTCTGCACGCCGCGGGCGAATTCCACATGCGCGCCGTCGACCTGCCGGGTGCGGTCGCCGATCCAGATCATGTGCCCCGAGCCCGCCACCGGCACGCCGGTCGTGGAATCGATGCGACAGAGCGCCTCCTCGTACTCGAGCAACAGCGCCTCGTGCGAGGTGTAGAAATCGACCCGGTGCAGCGAGTTGGCGGTCTGCGGATTGACCCCGGCGGCGGCCATGAAGTCGAACGAGTTCGAGATCCGGTTGGCGAGCTTGTGGTACTGCTCATAGCCCGGCTGGCCGGCGGTGAAGTCGAGCGTCCAGGAATGCACCCGGGTGATGTCGGCATAGCCGCCCTGGCTGAACGCGCGCAGCAGGTTCAGCGTCGCGGCCGCCTGGGTGTAGGCCTGCAGCATCCGGTCCGGGTCGGGCACCCGTGAGGCCCCGTCGAAGTCGAAGCCGTTGATGATGTCGCCGCGGTAGGACGGCAGCTCCACGCCGCCCACCGTCTCGGTCGCGGCCGAACGCGGCTTGGCGAACTGGCCGGCCATCCGGCCGATCTTCACCACCGGGCACTTGGCGCTGAACGTCAGCACCACCGCCATCTGCAGCATCACCTTGAAGGTGTCGCGGATGTTGTCGGCGGAAAACTCGCCGAAGCTCTCGGCGCAGTCGCCGCCCTGCAGCAGGAACGCCCGGCCCTCGGCCACCTCGGCGAGCTGAGCCTTGAGCTTGCGCGCCTCGCCGGCGAAGACCAGCGGCGGGTACGACGCAAGCTTCTTCTCCACCGCGCCGAGCGCGGCGGTGTCGGGATAGTCGGGCATCTGGATCCGCGGGCGCGTCCTCCACGCGGATCGGGTCCAGTCGGCGCACATGGGCTTTGCTCCGGGCTTTCAGGGTGGCGCCGCTCTTAATGCCTTCGCCGAGGCTTGACCATACCCCCTCGCACGGGGCCTGCTGTTTCGGCCAGCCCGCGAATCGCCATGACCGCATCGCCAGACACCCGCCCCGATCGCTTCGTCTTCCTGCTGCTCGAGAACTTCACCCTGATCGCCTTCGCCGGCGCGATCGAGCCGTTGCGGCTGGCCAACCGGATGTCGGGGCGCACGCTCTACGAATGGCGGGTCGTCACCCCGGACGGACGGCCGGTCGCGGCCTCGAACGGCGTCGCGATCGAGCCGCAGGCGGGGCTCGAGGCGCTGGAGACGAACACCACCGTCATCGTCGTCGGCGGCGTCAACGTGCGGCAGGCGATCACCCGGCCGGTGCTGACCTGGCTGCGCCGCGAGGCGCGCCGCGGCCTTGCGGTCGGGGCCGTCTGCACCGGGGCGCAGGTCATCGCCGAGGCCGGCCTGCTCGACGGCCGGCGCTGCACGATCCACTGGGAGAACCGCGACGGCTTCGAGGAGGAGTTCCCCGAGATCGAGCTGACCCACAACGTCTTCGTCATCGACCGCGACCGCTACACCGCCGCGGGCGGTGCCGCCTCGACCGACCTGATGCTGAAGCTCATCGCCATGCGCCACGGGCCGGCGCTCGCCACGCTGGTCGCCGACCAGATGATCCACACCTCGATCCGCTCCGACCGCGACGAGCAGCGCCTGTCGATCCCCGCCCGGATCGGCATCCGCCACCCGAAGCTCGCCGGCGTGATCCAGCGCATGGAGGAGGCGATCGAGGAGCCGGTCTCGCCGATGCTGCTCGCCCGCGACGCCGGCATGTCGACGCGCCAGCTCGAGCGGCTGTTCCGCCGCTATCTCAACCGCAGCCCCAAGCGGTACTACATGGAGCTTCGTCTCGCCCGCGCCCGCAACCTGCTGATGCAGACCGACATGAGCGTGATCTCCGTTGCCATGGCCTGCGGCTTTGTCTCGCCGTCGCACTTCTCCAAGTGCTACCGGGCGCTCTATCGCACCACGCCCTACCGCGAGCGCGGTGCGTCCGAGGAACCCGCCGCCTGACCCGCGCGGACGGCACGCCCAGGCGCGGCAACGTGTTTCACCGCTCCCGAGGTTTCCTCCCTTGTCCGGCGCGCCTGCGGGTCCTATCGAGCGCCTCGGGGCCACACCGACGCCCCGCAACGCGAGGACGCGCATGACCGCTCCATCCGAAACCCCGGCCCTCGGCCCGGTCGAATTCATCGTCATCGGCTTCGACGGCAACCGCTTCACCGGCGAGATCGCCCCGGCGCTGCAGGAGCTGCTCGACAGCGGCACCGTCCGGATCATCGACATCGCGGTGGTGTCCAAGGACGCCGACGGCACCGTCACGATCCTGGAGATTCAGGAGCTTTCGCCCGAGGTCGCGGCCGCCTTCATCAAGCTCGACGGCGGCATCCGCGGCCTGCTGTCCGAGGCCGATCTCGACGAGATCGCGATCGACCTGCCGCTCGCCAGCACCGCGGCGGCGATTCTCTTCGAACACGTCTGGGCGACGCGGCTCGCCGGCGCCGTGCGCGCGGCACACGGCCAGCTGCTCCTCTCGGAGCGGATCCCGCACGCGGTGATCGCCGACGCCCGCGCGAGCCTCCTCGCCGCCGCCGATTCCTTCTGAAAGGACTGAAACGATGCTCGGATCCCGCCGCGGCCGCCCCAGCCTGATCGGACGCGCCGCCCAGACCGCCGCCCGCACGGCCGTCATTTCGGCCACCGCCACCGCGGTCTCGAACAAGGTCTCGACCCGGCAGATGGGCGGTGCGCCCGCAGCTGCCGCCGCGCCCGCCGCCGCCGCCGTGCCCGCCGCCGCCGCCGTGCCTGTCGCCGTCGTGCCCGAGGCGCCGGTCGCGATGACCGACGACGCGATCACCCGCCTGAAGCAGCTCGCCGATCTGCACGCGTCCGGCATCCTCACCGCCGAGGAGTTCGCCGAACAGAAGGCGCGCCTGCTCTCCTGACGCGCTGGCGGGGTGGGCCACTCGCCCACCCCCCTTCTCCCGCGACTGCCGCCACCGCACGCGCGCGAAAGCCGCGTGAACTTGGCCCGGATTTCAAACGCCTGTGCGGCGACATTCGATCGCCCGGCGCGCATCGGACAAATCCGTGTCCCGCCAGGAATGTCGCCCCCTGACCGGGAAGTGCCGCTTGCGTGCGCGCCCGTGCCCGGCGCAGTGTCACGCTCGCCCGTCGACCCCAGACGCCAGCCCGGGAGCCCAGCCCATGAAATCCAGCCTCGCCGCCCTGTTCGCGGCCGCCATCCTCGCCCTGGCCGGCCCGGCCGTGGCCGCCGACGACGCGGCCTGCCAGACCATCCGCATGTCGGACCCGGGCTGGAGCGACATCACCTCGACCAACGCGCTGGCCGGCGTGGTTCTGAGCGCGCTCGGCTACAAGCAGGACGTGAAGTCGCTGTCCGTCCCGATCGGCTACGGGGCGCTGAAGAGCGGCGATCTCGACGTCTTCCTCGGCAACTGGATGCCCGCGCAGCAGCACTTCCGCGACGACCTCGACAAGGCCAACGCCGTCGAGGTGCTGGCCCGGAACCTCGAGGGCGCGAAGTTCACCCTCGCCGTGCCGAGCTATGTCGCCGAGGCCGGAGTGAAGGATTTCAAGGACCTCGCCCCCAATACCAAGAAGTTCAAGGGCAAGATCTACGGCATCGAGAGCGGCGCGCCGGCGAACCAGAACCTGCAGAAGATGATTGCGGCCGACGACTTCGGCCTCAAGGGCTGGTCGGTCGTCGAGTCCGGCGAGCAGGCGATGCTGGCGCAGGTCAAGCGCGCCCAGAAGTCGGACGACTGGATCGTCTTTCTCGCCTGGGCCCCGCACCCGATGAACAACCAGTTCGACATCACCTATCTCTCCGGCGGCGACGCCTACTTCGGCCCGAACTACGGCGGCGCCGAGGTCTACACCCTCGCCCGCACCGGCTGGTCGGAGAAATGCCCCAACGCCGCGGCGTTCTTCCGGAACCTGAAGTTCACCGTCGAGATGGAGAACGACATGATGGCGCTCATTGCCGACGAGGACCCCAGCGCCGCCGCCAAGAGCTATCTCCGGCAGCACGCGGACGTGCTCGACGGCTGGCTCGCCGGTGTCACGACCTTCTCCGGCGAGCCGGGGCTGCCGGCCGTCCAGAAGTCGCTGGGCCTCTGACGCCCGTCGGGCGGGTGGGCTGACCCACCCACCCTACCCGCGCCCCGCCGCCGCGTCAGTCGTCACGAGCCCACGCATGTCCCGCCCCAACTTCCTGATCCTGATGGTCGACCAGCTTGCGGGAACCCTGTTCCCCGACGGCCCGGCCCCCTTCCTGCACGCGCCGCACCTCGCCGCCCTCGCCGCCCGCTCGCGCCGCTACGGCACCGCCTATTGCGCCAGCCCGCTCTGCGCCCCCTCGCGCGCCTCGGTCATGACCGGCTGCCTGCCGTCGCGCACCGGCGCCTACGACAACGCCGCGGAGTTTTCGCCCGATCTGCCGACCTTCGCGCATCACCTGCGCCGCGCCGGCTATCTCACCTCCCTGTCCGGCAAGATGCACTTCGTCGGACCCGACCAGCTGCACGGCTTCGAGGAACGGCTGACCACCGACATCTACCCGGCCGACTACGGCTGGACCCCGGACTATGCGCACCCGGCCGAGCGGATCGACTGGTGGTATCACAACATGGGATCCGTTACCGGCGCCGGCGTGGCCGAGATCACCAACCAGCTCGAATATGACGACGAAGTTGCATTTCTCGCCGCCCAGCGGCTGCACGACCTCGCCCGCCGCGCCGACCCGCGCCCCTGGGCGCTGACCGTCAGCTTCACCCATCCGCACGACCCCTACGTCGCGCGGCGCCGCTTCTGGGATCTCTACGAGGACTGCCCCGCCCTCGACCCGTCCGAGCCCGCCATCGCCTTCGCCGACCTCGACCCGCATTCCCGGCGCCTGCTCGTCGCCTGCGACCACACCGCGACCGAGATCACGCCCGAGCACATCCGCGCCGCCCGCCGCGGCTATTTCGCCAACATCTCGTACGTCGACGCGCAGATCGGCGCGCTCCTCGGCGTGCTCGACCGCTGCGGCTTTACCGACGACACCGTGGTGGTCTTCACCTCCGACCACGGCGACATGCTGGGCGAGCGCGGCCTGTGGTTCAAGATGAGCTTCCGCGAGGGGGCCGCGCGCGTGCCGCTGCTGCTGGCCGGGCCGGGGATCGCGCCGGGGCTGGAGCCGCAGCCGGTCTCGACGCTCGATATCTGCCCGACGCTGGCCGCGCTCGCCGGCATCCCGGCTGCCGAGGTCGCGCCCTTCGTCGACGGCGAGAGCCTTGCCGCCGGTGCTGCCGGCCGCGGGCCGGTGCCGATGGAATACGCCGCCGAGGGCTCGGAGAGCCCGATGGTCTGCCTGCGCGACGGCCGCTTCAAGCTGTCGCTCGCGCTGACCGACGCGCCGCTGCTCTATGATGTCGTGGCCGATCCGGGCGAGACGCAGAACCTTGCGGACGATCCGGCCCACGCCGGCACCCTCGACGCGCTGCTCGCCAAGGCCCGGGCGCGCTGGGACCTCGCGGCCTACGACGCCGCCGTCCGGGCCAGTCAGGCCCGGCGCCGGGTGGTCTACGAGGCCCTGCGCCAGGGCGCCTATACCTCCTGGGACCACCAGCCGCGCTGGAACGCGGGCGAACGGTTCATGCGCAACCACATGAACCTCGACACGCTCGAGGCATCGAAGCGGTATCCCCGCGGTTGACGCGAGGGAGACCGCTGCCGCCGGCTCAGCGGCGCAGCCGGTCGGGCAGCACGTCGGGATTGCGGGCAAGCATCTCGGCGTCCGCCCGGGTGAGGCCGATGTCGGCCAGCTCGTGGTCCCCCAGCGCCTCCAGCCGGCGCGCCGAGCGGCGCGAGGCGTGCGCGTGATTGGCCTGCCCGAGAAGGCCCTGCAGCCAGCGGACCGGCCGGAAGAGGCGCTTCGGGTTCCGTGCGATCGAGGCCATCACCGTCCCCTCCGCGTCAGCCACGAAACCCAGCGCGACCCGTGCCGGGACGTCGCGCGGGGCGTGCGGGCGCGAGGGGTCGGGTCGAGCAGCGTGGCGGTCATGAAAGTTTTTGCGAAGATGTCCATGGCGCCGGTTCCTTCCCTGCGATTCCGATTTCGTGCTACGAACATGTATCTTTCGACCCGGCACGGCCACTCAGGAAGAAATCCAACCTGTAAGGTGACATTACAGACATGCATTGGCAGAGCCTCCCGCCCCTCAGTGCGCTGCGGGCCTTCGCGGCCCTGGCCGAGACCGGCAGCTTCACCCGGGCGGGCGAGGCGCTGAACGTCAGCCACGCGGCGGTCAGCCAGCAGGTGCGGGCGCTGGAGGAGCGGCTCGGCGTGCTGCTCGTGGTGCGCGGCGGCGCCCGCGGCCGGCTGACGCCCGAGGGCGAGGGGCTGGCGCAGGCGCTCGCCGGCGCGTTCGCCGGCATCGCCCAGGCCGTCGAGGAGCTGACCGGCGCCGACGGGCGGCCGCTTTACGTGACGACCACCTCGGCCTTTGCCGCCAACTGGCTGATGCCGCGTCTGTCGGAATTCCGCCATCTGCACCCGGGGGTGGAGCTGATGCTGAACCCGACCTCGCAGCTCGTGGCGCTGGAGCCCGGCGGGGTCGACGTGGCGATCCGCTTCGGCAAGGGCAACTGGCGCGGGCTCGACGTCGAGCTGCTGGTGCCGACGTCGATGGTGCTGGTCGGCGCCGTCTCGCTGCTCGCCGACCGGACGATCCGCGAGCCGCGCGACATCCTCGGGCTGCCGTGGCTACAGGAACTCGGCACGTCGGAGATGTCGAACTGGCTGCGCGATCGCGGGGTCATCGCGCCGCGGAAGGACTCGGTCATCCACCTGCCCGGTCATCTGGTGCTCGAGGGCGTGCGCAACGGCGACGGCGTCTCGCTCGCCTCGCGCGTTGTCGTCGAGCGCGAGCTTGCGTCCGGCCGGGTCGTCGCGCTGTTCGAGGATGTGGAGCCCGGCACCGGCTACTACATCGTCACCCGCCCGGGCGTGATGCGCCGCTCGGTGAAGACCTTCGTCGCCTGGCTGCGCCGGCAGGCGCCGGACCCGTGAGGGACTGTCTGAGGGTCCGCCTGCGGTCGGCGCCCCCGCGGTGTGTGTAGCCGGTCGGATCGAGCCGCAGAGGTTCCGGGCGGTCTCCCCGAGGGCACGCGTCACGGAACTGTCGCGGCACCGTCGCTCTGCCGTCACCGCGCACGCCTAGCTCCACCCTCGATCGGTGCGGTTCGCGCAGGCGGCCCGCACCTCTCCGCCGCATCGAAAAAGGGGCCCCCCATGTCCGCGATCCGCTTCCGCCTCCGCACCACCTGCCTCGCCGCGCTGCCCCTGTTCTGCGTCGGTGCCGGCGCCGCCCTTGCCCAGGCCGACGACAGCGCCTTGCTCGACCGCACCCACAAGGGCGACATCAGCGTCCAGGGCGGCGCCCGCCGCCTGTCCGGCGACATCACCGAGGCGTTCCGCGCCGAGCTGAAGGACGGCCCGGCGAAGAACGTCATCCTGCTGATCGGCGACGGCATGGGCGATTCCGAGATCACCATCGCCCGCAACGTCGCGCTCGGCGCCGGCAACGCGTTCAAGGGCATCGACGCCCTGCCCGTCACCGGCCAGTACACCCACTACTCGATCGACAAGGACGGCAAGCCGATCTACGTCACCGACTCCGCCGCGTCCGGCTCGGCCTGGGCGACGGGCACCAAGACGTTCAACGGCGCGATCTCCGTCGACATCCACGGCAAGCCGCAGAAGACCCTGATCGAGCTGGCCAAGGCCGCGGGCCTCGCCACCGGCGACGTCTCGACCGCGGAAATCCAGGACGCGACCCCGGCGGTGCAGGTCGCCCACGTCACCGGCCGCAAGTGCTACAACCCGACCTCGACCGCCGAGAAGTGCCCGACCGAGGTGCTGGAACAGGGCGGCCTCGGCTCGATCTCCGAGCAGCTGCTCGCCACCCGCCCGGACGTGACGCTGGGCGGCGGCCGCAAGTACTTCGACGACACCGCCCGCGCCGGCGACTGGCAGGGCAAGACCCTGATCGAACAGGCCAAGGCCCGTGGCTACCAGCTGGTCGAGACCCTCGACCAGCTGCAGGCGGTGAACGGCGCCAATGACGCCCAGCCGCTGCTCGGCCTGTTCGCGCCGGGCAACATGCCGATCCGCTGGAAGGGTCCGCAGGCGGTCCACTACGGCAGCGTCGAACAGGCGGCGGTCGAATGCCAGCCGAACCCGGAGCGCACCGCCGACCTGCCGACGCTGGCGCAGATGACCACGAAGGCGATCGACCTGCTCGAGGCCAACGGCAAGGGCTTCTTCCTGCAGGTCGAGGGCGCCTCGATCGACAAGCAGGACCACGCCGCCAATCCCTGCGGCCAGATCGGCGAGACGGTGGACCTCGACGAGGCGGTGCAGGCGGCGCTCGACTTCGCGCGCAAGGACGGCAACACCCTCGTCATCGTCACCGCCGATCACGCCCACGCCAGCCAGATCATCCCGAACGACGTCAAGGCGCCGGGGCTGACGCAGGCGATCAAGACCGCCGACGGCACGGTGATGTCGGTGAGCTACGGCAACTCCGACGACCAGGACGACCAGGAGCACACCGGCGCCCAGCTGCGCATCGCCGCCTTCGGGCCGGGCGCGGCCAACGTCACCGGCCTGACCGACCAGACCGACCTGTTCTTCACCATCCGCGACGCCCTCGGCATCGCCACCGTGTCGAACTGACGAAAGACCCCCGGCGCCTCCTCCCACCCGAGGGGGCGCCGGCCGGGGTTTGCAGGCCGCCGTGGCGTGGGCTAGGGATGCGCCCGGAGGGCCAGTGGCGGATCGCGACGGACTCTCTCGCACGCAAGGGAGGGGAAGACGATGACCGAAGCCCGCGCCGTCCGTATCGGCGATCTCGAGGTGTCGAACCGGGCACCCTTCACGCTCATCGCCGGCCCCTGCCAGATCGAGAGCCGCGACCACGCGCTGATGGTTGCCGAGCGGCTGGCCGCGATCTGCGCCCCCCTCGGCCTCGGCCTGATCTACAAGAGCAGCTACGACAAGGCGAACCGCACGTCGATCGGGGCGGAGCGCGGCATCGGCATGGACCAGGGCCTCGCGATCCTCGCCGAGGTCAAGTCCCGTTTCGGCTGCCCGGTGCTGACGGACGTCCACCTGCCCGAGCACTGCGCCCCCGCCGCCGATGCCGGCGTCGACGTCCTGCAGATCCCCGCCTTTCTCAGTCGCCAGACCGACCTGCTCCTCGCCGCCGGCGCGACCGGCGCGGCGATCAACGTCAAGAAGGGCCAGTTCCTCGCGCCCTGGGACATGGCCAACGTCGCGAAGAAGATCGCCTCCACCGGCAACGAGCGCATCCTGCTCTGCGAGCGCGGCGCCTCGTTCGGCTACAACACGCTGGTCGCGGACATGCGCAGCCTTCCGATCATGGCGCGCACCGGCTATCCGGTGGTGATGGACGCCACCCATTCGGTGCAGCAGCCGGGCGGACAGGGCGGCTCCTCCGGCGGACAGCGCGAGTTCGCGCCCGTCATGGCGCGCGCGGCGCTCGCGATCGGCGTCGCCGCGGTCTTCATCGAGACGCACGAGGATCCCGACCACGCGCCCTCCGACGGGCCGAACATGATCCCGCTCGACGCGATGCCTGCGCTGCTCGCCGATCTCGTGGCCTTCGACCGGCTGGCAAAGCGGCGGCCGCTCGACCTCTGACGCGGCCACGCCTTTACCGGAGCGGGGGATTCTCTATATAACTGCTCGGGTATCTACTGGCCCGCGGGAAGGGGTCTTCGCATGAATGCCGAGGTCGAGCCTCCGACGGAGGGCGTACCGCTCATCCGGCCCTCCACCACCGGGCATCCGCTCTATGACGCGGTGGTCGAAGCCTGTCGGACGGTCTACGACCCGGAGATTCCGGTCAACATCTTCGACCTCGGCCTCGTCTACACGGTCGAGATCCTCGACGAGGGCGACGTGGCCGTGACGATGACCCTGACCGCGCCCGGCTGTCCGGTCGCCGGCGACATGCCCGGCTGGGTGCAGGACGCGATTTCCGCCGTCCCCGGCGTCCGGCAGGTCGATGTGGATCTGGTCTGGGATCCGCAGTGGGGCATGGACATGATGTCCGACGAGGCCCGCCTCGAACTCGGCTTCATGTAGGCGCCCTTCCCGCGCCCATGCCGCACCCTCAACCTCAGTCGCCCGCCGACGGGGCCGCGCTCGCGGTGCTGACCGGCGACATCGTCCGCTCCTCCCGCCTCAGCACCGCGACCCTCGACGCCGCGATGGCCGCACTCGCCCGCGGGGCGGCCGCCATGGCGCGCTGGGAACACGCGGGCCCGGACCATTTCGCCCGGTTCCGCGGCGACGGCTGGCAATGCCTGGCTCCCTCGCCCGCCCGCGCGCTGCGCGCCGCGCTGTTCCTGCGGGCGCATCTGCGCGCCGCCGAGCGCGAGGTCGAGACCCGCATCTCCGTCGGCATCGGCCCGGGCAGCGTGCCGGCCTCGGGCGATCTCGGAGCGGCGTCGGGCCCCGCGTTCGAGGTCTCCGGCCGCGGCCTCGACCGCATGGCCCGGGTGCAGCAGCTTGGTGTCGCCTGGGCTAATCCGCCCGCCGCGGCCCCGGTGGTGGGCGCGGTGTTCGCGCTGGCCGACGAGATTTCCCGCCTCTGGACGCCGCGGCAGGCCGAGGTGCTGATCGAGGCGCTCGCCCCCGGCGAGGAGCGGCAGGAGGCGCTGGCGGCGCAGCACGGCGTCAGCCAGCAGGCGATCGCCAAGCGGCTGAGCGGCGGCGGCGACTGGGCGCTGCAGCGGGCGCTGGCGGCCGTCGAGGTGTTGTGATGCGGGTTACAACCCCATGGCGTTGTTATTGGCGATACAACCGAATGACGGTGTATCGCCGCCATGCTTGAGACCGCGATCGCCCTCGGACTGGCGCATCTGGTCGCCGACTTCGTGCTGCAACCCGACCGGCTGGTGGCGGCCAAGCGCGATCCGGCCCGACGGTGGCGCGCGCTGCTTCTGCACGGGCTGATCGTCGCGGCGGCGAGCTGGGCGGCGCTGGGCCTTGCGCCCGCCCCGGGGCTGATCGCGCTGACCGCCGGGCTGCATCTCGTCATCGACCGGACCAAGCTCGCCTGGGGCGGCCCGGGCTTCGCCGGTTTCGCCGCGGACCAGGCGGCGCATGGCGGGGCGATCTGGCTCGGCGCGGCGCTCTGGCCCGCCGCCTATGGCAGCGGGCTGTGGGGCCTGCCGGTGCTCGCCCCCTCGCTCGGCCTCCTGCCGACGCTGATGACGGTGGCGGGGGGCGGTATCGCCGCGGTGGTCGCCGGCGGGTTTGCCGTGCAGGCGATCACCCGCGACTTCGCCATCGAGGATCCGGCCAGCCTCGCGGCCGCCGGCCGCCTGATCGGCCGGCTGGAACGGGCGCTGATCCTGCTCTTCGTGCTGGTGGGCCAGCCCGACGGCATCGGCTTCCTGATCGCCGCCAAGTCGCTGCTGCGGTTCGGCGAGATGGCCCGGGAGCACGACCGGCGGGTGAGCGAGTACGTCATCATCGGCACGCTCGCCAGCTTCGGCTGGGGCCTCGGGGTCGCGTTCGGCACGCATGCGATCCTTGCCGCGCTGCACCCTTGAGCCCGGGGCCCCACGGCACTACCTAGAGCGACGACAACCAGCGACAGGTGAGGCGCGATGTTCGGCATTCCCGGCAAGCCCCCGGTGACGATGACCCCCGCGGCCGAGGCACAGATCGCCCGGCTCATGGCGGGCGGAGAGACCAAGGGGCTCAGGATCGGCGTCCGCAAGGGCGGCTGCGCCGGCATGGAATACACCATGGAATACGCCTCCGAGATCAATCCCCACGACGAGGTGGTGGAGAGCAACGGCGCGCGGGTGATGATCGCGCCGATGGCGCAGATGTTCCTGTTCGGCACCGAGATCGACTATGCCGCCGGGCTGATCGAATCCGGGTTCAAGTTCAACAACCCGAACGTGGTCGACGCCTGCGGTTGCGGCGAGTTCGATCAAGTTCTCCGAGCAATAGCCGCGAGGCGCGGGCGCGAGGAGCCGGGTTGGCGATCGCATCTCCCCAGGCCCCGACGCGGCGGGCACGGCTCGGCGTCGAGTTCGCGCTGATCTACCTCGCCGCCCCGGTCGTTCTCGCCACGGCCCTGCCGCCGAGCTGGCTGCACCCGCTGTTTCTCGGGGTCACGGCCGCGGCGATCGGCCTGCTGCGCGTCACCCCGGATTTTCGCTGGAGAGAGCTCGGGCACGGCTGGCGCAGCCTCGACTGGCGCGAGATCGGGCTCGTGGCGGCCCTGACGGCGGTCGCCTCGCTCGGGTTCGTGCTGTGGCTCGTGCCGGAGTCGCTGCTGCGGCTGCCGCGGCGGGTGCCGGGGTTCTGGCTGCTGCTGATGGTGCTCTATCCGATCCTGTCGGCCCTGCCGCAGGAGATCGTGTTCCGCGCGCTGTTCTTCCGCCGCTACGGCGCGCTCTTTCCCGACAGGCGGGTCGCGGTGCTGGTGAATGGCGGCGTGTTCGCGCTGGCGCACCTGCTGTTCTGGAGCCCCGTCACCCTGTCGATGACCTTCGTCGGCGGGCTGCTGTTCGCGCGGGGCTATCTCGGCCGGGGCGGATTTGCGCAGGCGTGGGTGATGCACGCGATCTGCGGGCTCATCATCTTCACCATGGGCCTCGGCATGTTCTTCTACCACGGCGCGGTGCGGTAGTCAGCCGCCCGCCGGCTCTCGCAGCCGCAGGCGCACCCGGGTGCGGATCTCCTCCGGCTCGGCGCCGACCGCATCGCCGAGGCGGCGCAGCGCGTGGCGCAGGCCGTGGATCTGGTCGACGAGGCCCAGCACCATCGCCGAGGCGTCGGGGTCGAGATCGAAATCCTGCGCCAGCTCGGCGGCAAGCGCGAGGCGCGCGAGATCGGCCTCGGCATAGCCGACCTCGCCCTCCGCCTCGGAGGGACGGACGCAATCGGCAGCGACGAAGGCGCGCAGCCGCGCCACCGTCAGCCCCTCGACACGGGCGACCACCTCGGTCTCGGAATAAAGCCTCATCATGACACCACCCCCTTGCGCGGGTCGTAGCCGTGCGTCTCGCGCCACGCCTTGAAGAACGTCTCCAGTTCGTCGTCGACCTTTGGCGGCATCACGATGCGCAGCGTGACGAGCTGGTCGCCCGTCCGGTCGCGCTTGCGCACCCCGCGCCCGCGCAGTCGCAGCACCCGGCCGCTCGACGCGCCCTTCGGGATCGACAGCGCCACGGGGCCGTCGATGGTCGGCACCTCGACCTTGGCGCCGAGCACCGCCTCGTCGATCGAGATCGGCAGCTCGAGGCCGATGTCCTCGCCGTCGCGGGTGAACCAGGCGTGCGGCGCGACCATGATGGTGACGAGCGCGTCGCCCGCCTCGCCGCCGCCGATGCCCTCGCCGCCCTTGCCCTTGAGCCGCAGCGTCTGGCCGTCGGCGATCCCCTCGGGGATCTGCACGTCGAGCGCGCCGCCGCCCGGCAGGGTGATCCGCCGCGTGCCGCCCTTCGCCGCCTCGAGGAACTCGACCTCAAGGGTATACTGCCGGTCCTGACCACGCATGCGGATGCCCTGCCCGCGCCCGCCACCCTGCCCGCCGCCCTGCCGCGCACGCTGGCCGAACAGGTCGGAGAAGACGTCCGAATAATCGCCGAAATCCTCGTAACCGCGCGAGCTGCGGTAAGTCGCTTCCGGCCCCTCGGCGTACTCGCGATAGAACCGCCGCTCCGGGCGCTCGTGGCCCTGCGCGTCGATCTCGCCACGGTCGAAGCGGGCGCGCTGCTCGGCGTCCTTCAAGAGGTCGTGCGCCGCCGCCGCCGCCTTGAAGCGATCCGCGGCCCGGGCGTCGCCCGGGTTCAGGTCAGGATGACTTTCCTTGGCAATCTTCTTGTATGCCTTGCGAATCTCGTCCTGCGTCGCGGACTTCGACACGCCGAGCGCGGCGTAGGGGTCGTCGCTCATCCTGCACTCCCGGGGGCTTGCCCGGCTGCGACAGTCTCGCGCCCGTCCGGGGTTGTCAACGCGTCGGCCGGCTCGCTACCCTCGCACCCCGACGAGGGAGAGGGCCGCCGCGCGTGAAGAAGTTTCTCGACACCGATCATCCCTGGTTCCGGCCGCTCTGGACACGGGTGCTCTTCACCCTGCTCCCCGCAGGCTGGGGCGTGCTGGAGTTCACCACCGGGTCGCCGTTCTGGGGGACGATCTTTCTCGGGCTGGCCGCGTATGCGGCCTACGGCTTCTTCTTCGACTTCGACCCGGACCGGAACAAGCCGCGCCCGCCGGAAGACCCGCCTCAGCAGTAGCGTTCCGGCCCGACCGACTGCTCGTCGGAATAGCGGTCGCCCCAGGCCCAGCCGACCGGCAGCGCCGCCTCGATGCGGCGGATGTCGCTCGCGTCGAGTTCCAGCTCGGCGCCGGCCGCGAGCTGCTTCAGGTGGCCGACGCTGCGGGTGCCGGGGATCGGGATGACCGACGGGCTGCGCGCCAGCAGCCAGGCAATGGCGAGGGCCGCGGCGCTGGTGCCCCTGTCGGCGGCGAGCCGGCGGAAGCGCTCGGTCTGCGCCAGGTTGGCGGCGAGGTTCGGCGGGGAGAACCGCGGGTTCGACGCCATGAAGTCGGACGCCGCCGCACGTTCCGGCGTGGGCGGGCTGTCGGTCAGGAGCGCGCGCGCCACCGGCGAGAAGGCGACGAGGGCGACGCCGAGGTCCTCGCACGCCTGCACCAGGCCCAGCTCCGGCGACCGGGTGGCGAGCGAGTATTCCGACTGCACCGCCGCGACCGGATGCACCGCCGCCGCCCGCCGCAGCGAGGACGGGGCGATCTCCGAAAACCCGACCGCCCGGATCTTGCCGGCCTTGACCAGTCCCGCCATCGTCTCAGCCACCGCCTCGATCGGCACGGCCGGGTCGCGCCGGTGGACGTAGTAGAGATCGACCGCCTCGACGCCGAGCCGCTTCAGGCTCGCGTCGAGCTCGGCGGCGAGGTGCGCGGCGGAATTGTCGAAGCGCCGCCGTCCTTCCGCGTCGCGGGTGATCGCGCCCTTGGTGGCGATGCGGAACGGCGGCGGCCCCTTGCGGCCGCGCAGGAAGCTGCCGATGACGCTCTCCGACACGCCCATGCCATAGACGTTGGCGGTATCGACATGGTCGATCCCGAAATCCAGCGCCGCCGCGAGCAGCGCGTGGGAGTCGGCCTCCGTCGTCGGGCCGTAGAAGCCGCCGAACGACATCGCGCCGACGCCGATTGCCGAAACCTCCGGCCCCGCGCTCCCAAGCCTGCGTCGCTCCATCCGCCCCTCCCCGGCCCGTCCGCCCGGGCCGCCACGATGCAGAGCTAGCCAGTCCGTGACGCCCGCGGCAAGGGCCGGATGCCTCTCTCTCGCGCTGCGGTGGGGGCGAAATCCGGTAGAACTTTGCTCGATTTCACAAAATCGTCTCTATGTAGAGGCTTGTCAGCAAAAGGCGACGAGATGTAGCCTGCAGGTGGTCGTGCCGAAGCGCCGTACCCCACGGCGAGCCCGCACCGGCCCCGACGAGGATGCTCCGATGCTGCACTGCACGCACATGCCCAGCTTCGTCCGGCATCCCGGCGCGCTCCGGGACCACCCGGCGCTGGTGCTGAACGCCGACTTTCGACCGCTTTCCTACCTGCCGCTGTCGCTCTGGCCTTGGCAGGAGGCCGTGAAGGCGGCGGTGCTCGACCGGGTGGCCGTGGTTGCGGAATACGATACGCTGGTGCACTCGCCCTCGCTCGCGTTCCGCATCCCCTCGGTCGTGGTGCTGAAGGACTACGTGAAGCCGGCGCGGACCAGCGCGTTCACCCGCTTCAACCTGTTCCTGCGCGACGAGTTCACCTGCCAGTACTGCGGCAGCCGGGAGCACCTGACCTTCGACCACGTGGTGCCGCGCTGCAAGGGCGGGCGGACCACCTGGGAGAACGTCGTGGCGTCCTGCGGCCCGTGCAACCTGCACAAGGGCTCCAAGTCGCTGAAGCAGGCCGGGATGACGCTGCGGCGCAGGCCGATGCGGCCGACGCCGGAGCAGTTGCAGAACACCGGCCGGAAGTTCCCGCCGAACCACCTGCACGAGAGCTGGATGGATTTCCTCTACTGGGACGCCGAGCTGGAGGCGTAGGCGCGAAACCACAGCCAGGCGAGGACGAGCGAGGCGATCGCGTTCCAGCCGGCCATGGAGATGCCGAGCCAGCTCCAGGCGATGGTGTCGCAGAGCACGGTCGGCGTCGCAAGGATCTGGTCGAGCAGCGCGCCCGCATCGCCCGCCCCGGGGGCCGCCGCAGTGCAGCTCGTCGGGCCGGGCCACCAGTGCTGCTCGACGCCGACGTGATAGCCGGCGATCCCCGCCCCGACCAGCACCGCAAGCCCGGCGAGGAGCGCGAGTCCTCGCGCCGGCCAGGCGAGGATGACGAGGCCGAGCCCGATGGCGACCCCGTGCGGCCAGCGCTGCAGCAGGCAGAGATGGCAGGGCTGCAGGCCGCCGAGATACTGGAACCCGAACGCCCCGAGGAGGAGCGCGAGAGAGCCGAGCAAGGGCCCGAGCGTCCGAAGCTGCACAGGGGTCATCGCAGGACTCCGACGATGAGAAAGCCGCCAAGGACCGCGGCAACGGCGAGGCTGAACACGAGGCCGAGGCGGCGCTCGATGAAATCGCGGATCGACTCGCCATAGCGCCACAGCAGCCCGGCGATCAGGAAGAACCGGATGCCGCGGGAGATCACCGCCGAGATCGCGAAGGTGAGCAGCGGAAAGTGGAAGGCGCCGCTCGCGATCGTCACCAGCTTGAACGGGATCGGCGTCGCGCCCTTGATGATGATGAGCCACGCGCCGTAGTGGGCATAAAGCTCCTCGAGGCGCTGGTACTGTTCGGTGATGCCGTAGAAGCGCAGCAGCGGCTCGCCGATGGCGTCGAAGGCGAAATAGCCGATGGCGTAGCCGAGAAAGCCGCCGATTACCGAGGCCACCGTGCAGATCGCCGCCAGCCGCCATGCCCGCGACCGATCCGCCAGGATCATCGGGATGAGCAGCGCGTCGGGCGGGATCGGGAAGATCGAACTCTCGATGAAGCTGACCGCCGCGAGCGCCCAGACCGCATGACGCGACGATCCGAGCGACAGCGTCCAGTCATAGAGCCGTCGTAGCACTTGTTTCAGACCTTTGCGTCAGAGTTGCCCCAACCACCACGCCAGCGTGCGGTGCGTCAAGACCGTTCCGCTGGCGTCTTGCGGCATCGGGAGGGGATCGGGACATGCAGAGGATCGACAGGCTGCGCGGCCACGGCCGGAGGCGCCTGCTGTCGGCGCTTGCCCTGGCGGGCGGCCTCGCGGCGTTCGGGCTGGTCTGGGCATGGGTCGCGGCGCCGCTTCGCGTGATGCCGCCACCCGTCGCGATCGGGATCAGCAGCGATGCGCTGGCCCGTCGGGCCGAGGCGGCATTCACCGACGCCGACGCCGCGACCGGCCGCGCCGTGCATGGGGCCGCGCGCGCCGAATTCGTCGTCTTTCGTGGCGCCACCTCGTCGGTCTGCGTGACCGGGCTCGACGGGCGGGGCGTATTCTACTGCCCGGAGAGCGGGGTGGCGGCGGTCGACCTCGGCTATCTCGACGCTCTCGCCGCGCGGCTGCGCGACAACGCCGAGCTCGGCGTGGCGCTGGTGGCGGCGCGGCTTGCGGCGGAGCATCGCCAGCGCGAGGCCGGCGTGCTCGATTCGGCCGCGCTCGACATGATCGGCGCGCGCAAGGCGCGGCGGGCCGAGATCGCCAAGGGGCTGGCGCTGCAGGCGGACTGCCTGACCGGCGCCTGGGCGCGGTCGGCGGAGGAGAGCCTCGGCGCGGTGCCGAACGGCTTCTGGGGGGCGCTGGTCCAGTCGGCCCGCAACGTCGCGGCGGCATTCGCCGACGCCGGGCACCCGATTGCGCCGGAACTCGACCCCTTCGCCGCGGGCACCCGCGAGGACCGGGCGCAGGCCTTCGCGCGTGGCTACGACGCGGCGAGCGCCAGCGCCTGCCCGGCGCCCGTCACGCTCGACATGCCCTGAGCCCACCTCCGGGAGGGCTTACCCCGGGTCGCGCGCGAGCGGCCTGATCGCACCGCGGCGCGGCGTGCCATCGCCCTGCACCGGCAGGGTGCGTGTGGCGCAGGTCCCGGCCGGGACCCACACCCAGGCATTTCCCTGGAAATCCACCGTGCTCTTGCCGGGCCCCCCGGACAGGCCGTCGTTCTTGCCGGCCGCCGCGACGCCGAAGCATTTCTCCCGATCGTCCGCCCGTGCGCCCGTGCCCACGAGTCCGAAGATCAGGAGTGCCGCCAGACCAAACCGCATCATCGCCGTGTCACCCGCCAAGGACCACCGTTGCCGGAGGATCTTGGGTGCGTCGTCCCGATCGGCAAGCCTGGGACAGATTGCCGCGCCCGGGGCGCGGCATATCCGCAACACGACCAATGGTCCCGCCGGCCGGCCCCGTCCGGTCTCGAACCGCCCTCCCCCGCGAAAGCCCGTCCGCCATCACGCTCGCCCGATCGCGTCTTGACGCCCCCGACCAGTGGCCGGAACGTCGCGGCGCGGCCCGACCGCTGCCCGGACGTCCGCGGGCAGGCGCGGCCCTGCAGGGAGGCGGCGGATGCGCGGCACGAAATTTCTTCTCGGACTGGTGGCGCTGGCGGCGGTGGTCGTGGTCGGCGGGACCGCGGCCGGCGCGTCGGAGCGGACGGTGGTGGAAGAGCTGATCGCGGCGCAGAACCCGTGCCAGGGGCTCCGCACCAAGCAGTTCGGCGTGTCGATCGGCGTCGACCGGCTGAAGGACGTCCGGCTCGACACGGCGACCGTCCACCTGCAAGGCGACCGGCTGTCGATGGACCTCGACGGCCGGCTCGCCTGCGAGACCTCGCCCGGCGCGGCGATCTCCGGCGACGCGGCCGCGACCGTGCGGGCCGAGGCCGAGCTTGCCCTCGCCGACTGTGCCATCGACGCCCTCGACGTCCGGCTCACCGACTTCGGTGGCAGCCTCGGCCCGATCCTTGCCGCCTTCGCGCCGAGAATCGAGGCCGAGCTCAGGAAGGCCGCGGAGCCGAAGCTCCGCGCCGCGTGCCGGGATCTGCGCGGCACCGCCGACTGACCCCTGCCCCGCCCGAGCGTCAGCGCCGCTCGGGGTAGTACTTCGCCAGACGGTCGACGAACATGCCGGCGTCGTGGAAGCCGTACTGCGCGTGCCGCTTCAGGTCGACCGCGTTCACCGTCGCGACGATCGGCCCCGACGTCTGGGCGCCGATCTGGGCCACGGACAGGTCGGCGGCCCGCCGATGCGTCCGGCCCCAGCGCAGCACGAGCAGCGACCGCTCGGCGATACCGGCGAGAATCGCCGTCTCGGTGGTGGCGAGCACCGGGGCGCTGTCGAAGATCACCACGGCGCCCCGCGCCTCGGCCAGCCGCATGAGATCGGCGAGCTGCCGCGCCTCGCGCAGGGCGCCGAAGCCCTCCGCGTTGCCGCGCGTGATGTAGTCGACCCGGCTCTCCGGATCGTGACGGATCACCGACTCGACGCTCGCCTCGCCCGCGAGCAGGTCGAGCAGGCCCGGCGCCTCCGCCGCGCCGAACACCTCCGCGAGCCGCCCCTGCCGCAGGTCGGCGTCGACGAGCAGCACCTTGCGCCCGCCGGCGGCAATCTCGAGCGCGAGCGCGAGCGCGAGCGTCGACTTGCCCTCGCCCGGCAGCGCCGAGGTGACGAGGACGCTGGCCGGCATGACGTCGCCGTTGCTGCGCTCGAGCGCGTGCAGCAGGCCCCGAACCGCTTCGGCGAACATGCCGCCGCGGCGCTTGCGCAGGGTCTCGCGCAGATTCGCCACCTCGTCCTTGCCGAGGGCCGGCACCAGGCCGCCGCTGGTCACGCCGGGCAGACGCGCCAGCTGCTGCGGGCTGCGCAGGCCGGAGTTCGAGCATCTCGCGCACGAGGGCGACCGTCAGCGCGACGCTGCCCGCGGCCACCATCGCGCCGATGAGGTAGATGAGCTTGCTCCGGCCCGACGGCAGCAGCGGCACGGCGGCCGGCGACAGGATCTCGACCTCGGCGACCGGGACGTCGCCCTGGCGCTGCAGCTCGCGACGCTGGTCCTCGAGCTGGTCGAGGGCCTTCTGCTCGCGCTCGGCGGTGGCGCTGAGACCCGCAAGCTGGTTCTGGAAGCCGTTCAGCCGCGCCAGCTCCGAGCGCGCCTCGTCAAGGCCGGTGGCGTTCGACGCGGTTTCGCGGTCGATCGAGGCGAGCTTCGACTGCAACGCCTGGATCGTCCGGTCGACTTCGCCCGAGATCGACGCTTGCGTCTCGCGCAGAGCGCTCCGGGCATCGAGCACCTGGCCATAGTTCTCGCCGTAGACCTCGAGCAGGCGCTGGAGCTGGCTCTGCTGCTGCTGCTGCGTGCGGCGGAGTGCGGCCATCGCGTCGCTGTCGACGGCCTGCGCGGCGTCGGGCGTGCCGCGCTTCGCCTGCAGGCCAGCAAGCGTCGCCTGCGTATCGGCAGCCTCGGTGGCGAGCCCCGCCTGCCGCGCGGTCAGGGTGGAGATCGTGCGGGCGGCGTCGATGCGCGCGTCGTCGGACACGAGGCCCGACGAGTCGCGGAACGCCTTCACCGCGGCGAGCGCCGAATCGCGCCGGTCCTGCTGGGCTTTCAGCTGCGGCTCGAGCCACGCCTCCGCCTCGTCCACCCGGTCGCGGACCCCGCTCTCGCGCGCCTCGAGGTAGACGCGGACCAGCGCGTTCGGGATGTCCGCGGCGAGCTGCGGGTCGAGCGAGCTGAATCCGATCTCGATGACGTCGGACGTCCCGCTGCGGCGCACCTCCAGGCCGTCGTAGTAGTTGGTGATGACCGCTTCCATGATGTCGGCCTGGCTCGGCGGCAGGGGCTCGGCCTCGCCCTTGACCCAGCGCTTCGCCGCGTCGATCCACGTCGTGAGCACCGGCACCGGCTGCAGCGTCGGATTGAACTCCTCCAGCCGGTCGAGATGGAACTCCTGCACCATGCGCACGGCGATCGGCCGGGCGAGCAGGCGCTCGATCTCGGTGTTCGGGTCGAGCACCGCGGGCTTGCCGCCGGTGTCGGTGCCGACCGCGCCGGTCAGCGGCTGCTGGATCAGGAGCCGCGACTGGCCGTAGAAGGGCCGCTGGATCGACAGGATCGACGGCAGCGCCAGCGCGGTCAGCACGGCGCCGACGATCAGGATCAGCCAGATCCGCCGGCGCACCAGCCGGAACGCCGAGAGCAGGTCGAGCTCGTCCTCCCGGAGCTGCGCGGGAGCGGGCGCCGGGCGGATCATGGTTCGGGAGAGCTTGTCGAAGTGTGTCATACTGGTACTCACTCCGCCGCGATCGTGCGGGCCGTCTCGACGAGGCTGGCGTAGACGCCCTCGAGATGCCGCATGTAGGCGGACATGCTGAAACTGGACAGGAAGAGCGCGCGACCCTGCACGCCGAGGCGGACGCGCTCCGCCGGGTCAGTGACGAGGCGCGCCAGCGCCTCGGCAAGCGCCGGCGGGTCGCCGACGGGAACGAAACGCCCGGTCTTGCCGTCGGTGATCGCCTCGTCGTGGGCGCCGACCCGGGTCGTCACCACCGCGAGGCCGTGGGCGAGCCCCTCGATCACCGCCATCGCCATGCCCTCGGAGTGCGACGGCAGGACCAGGATGTCGCCGCTGGCGCAGAGCGCCCGGGTCTCGGCCTCGCCGAGCCAGCCGGGCATCGACACCCGGTTGCCGAGGCCGAGTGCATCGGCGTCGGCGCGGTAGCGCGCGACCGGGCCGTCGCCGGCGAGGACGGCGCGCCACTCGAGACCGGAGAGGAGCGGGCTCGCGAGCGCGCGCAGCAGCTCGGGCACGCCCTTGCGCTCGCTGAGCTGGCCGAGGAACACGATGCCCGGGACCGCCCGCGGCAGGCGCGCGGGCGGCGTGCCGGGATCGAGCACGCAGTTGTGCAGGATGTCCACCCGCGACGCCGGCACGCCGAGCAGGTCGGTCATCGTGCCCGCGTCGCGCTGGCCGAGGACGATGACCCGCTCGGCCGCGGTGAACATGCGGCGGATCGCCTCGCGCTGCCGCTTCGGGCGCCGGGTGAAGTCGGCGGCATAGTCGTAGTCGTGCAGGTGCAGAACGTAGGGCATGCCCATGGCGCGGGCGGCGGTGGAGAGCACCAGCTTGCGCGCGGTCGAGCCGCGGCCGGCGACATGGATGTGCTGGATCCGGCCGGGAGCCGCGACCCGGTCGGCCGACAGCGCGGCGAGCGCCGCCGACAGGCGCAGCGGCGAGCCCGGCACCGACCAGCGCGGGCCGCGGGTGTCGGTCACGAGGTGGCCGATCCCCTCCGCCGCGGCGGCGTCGACGATGTTGCCGACCAGCCGGCCGATGCCGCCGCCGCGCTCGCGGCCGCCGGACACGTAGTGGCGCACGGTGGCGGTCATCTGGCGCGCTCCTCGATGATGCGGCGATAGAGATCGACAGCATGGCCGCCAACAGTTTCCGGAGCGTTTGGACCGTCGGCCCAGATGCGTGCGGCATGGCCCAGCGCCGCCAGCCGCTCCGGCTGCTCCGCCAGCGAGGCGATGGCCTGCGCCAGCGCGCCCGGATCGTCCGGCGGCACGACGAGGCCGATGCCGTTCGGCTCGACGGTGGCACGCAGCTCGCCCACGTCGGTCACGATCACCGGCTTGCCGAAGGCGGCGGCGAGGTTCAGCACGCCGCTCTGCGACGCCTCGGAATACGGCAGCACCACCACGTCGGCGTCGAGGAACAGCTGCGCGACGTCGCGGTCCTCGATCCAGCCGCGGCGCACGTCATAGCGCGCCGGATCGCCCATCTCGGCCTGGAGCGACCACGGATCGTCCCCGCGCCCTGCAATGGTGATGCGCAGGTCAGGCACCCGCCCGGCCAGCGCCTTCTCGGCGCGAAGCAGCGTGGCGAGCCCCTTGTAGGCCATGATCCGGCCGAACAGCAGCACGGTGAACGGGCGATCGGCCGCAGGCGTCAGCCCCTCGGTCGCGGCGAGCGCGGTGTAGTGCTGGATCGACGGGTGGGACAGCACGTGAACCCGATCCGACGGCTTGCGGAACCGATCGACCGCGAGCGAGCGCAGGCTCTCGCCGTGCACGACGATGCCGTCCGACTGGCGGGCGATCAGCGTCGTTGCCCATCCGGGCAGCACGTTGGTCTCGTTGTCGCCGGGATGGATCTCGACGTCATGGACGGTCGTCACGAGCGGGATCGGCCGCCAGAGCGGAGCGGCGAAGTTGAGCCAGAGCACGTTGTTCGAGAGCAGGTGGACGATGCTCGGCCGCTCGCGCCGCACCAGCCGGGTGAGCGACAGGAGGAACGCGGGGTTCTTCGCGCTCGAGTGCCGTGGCCAGTCGAGCAGGCGCAGGTCGACGCCGGAATGGAAGTATTTGGCAAAGCTCGTGTAGCGGCGGGCCGGCACGCCGAGCACCACCGGCACGTGCTGCGCGAGCCCGTTGGCAAAGGAGATCGTGTAGTCCTCGATCTCCGAGACGAGAAGGAGCGGCTTCATTCGGATCACTCGGTAAGCGCGGCACCAGCGCCGCGGGACGGGAGGCTGCGGGCGGTGGCGAGGGCGCGTTTCGCCCGGCGCGCGAGATTGGCCTCGCCGCCGAACGCAAGGCCGGCGAGGAGCAGGCCGAGCCGCTCGCGCGCATCGACCCCGGAGAGCCGCGCCGCCGCAAGGTGGTAGGGATGATGGTCCGCGAGGCTCAGGCGTTCAGGCCGGCCTTGGGCGATCAGCCAGCGGTTCGTCACGTCGACCGTCGCCTTCCAGTGCGCCATGCGCTTGCGCAGCATCGGCGCGTCCTCGTCGGCGCGGAACCAGGCGTTCTGATGGATGCGATAGGCGCCGAGCGCGTCGGGCAGCGCGACGACGCGGCCGAGAAACGGCACGATTCCCACGATCCAGGCGTCGGCCGAGATGCGGAACTCCGGCGGGATCTCCCCGGCCGCGTCCCACGCCGCCCGCCGCACCGCCAGCGCGGAGGTGAGCGGAAAGTCCCACCAGCCGGCGCTGCGCGTCATCTGCGGCGCGAGATCGCCGCGGCCGAGCGTGCGCGGGATGGTCTTCATCAGGTGGGTGCCGTCGGACCGCATCGGCTGCAGGCGATGATAGACGAGAACGGCCCCGGGGGCGGCGGCAAACGCCGCATCCACCGCCGCCAGCCGCCCGGGCAGCACCCAGTCGTCGGCATCGAGAAACAGCAGGATGCTGCCGCGCGCGGCGCGCACGCCGGCGTTGATCGCGGCGGCCTGGCCCTGGTTCGCCTGCCGCACCAGCGTGATCCGGTCGGCATAGCCGGCGAGCACCCGGGGCGAGTTGTCGGTCGATCCGTCGTCGACCACGACGATCTCGGCTTGCGGGTGACGCTCGGCCAGCACGCTGTCGATCGCGCGCGCCACGAAGCCGCCGTAGTTGTAGTTGTTGATGATGACGCTCAGCCGGGGCGCGGACGCCTTCGGAGCGGGGACGACGGCCTGGTTCATTCTGCGCTCCCGGTCGCGACTGCGACGTCGAGGACGTCGGCGGGAAGGGTCTCGGTGTCCATGTCGGCATCGAAGGTCTGGTCGTGACCGTCGACGGTGCGGTGGATGACCACCTCCGGCACCGGCGCCTGCAGCGTGCTGTCGTCGGTGAGCGAGATCCCGACGGACACGAGGCTGCCCGCGATCACCTCGGACTCGGCCTTGAGCTTCATCCGCTGCAGCAGCGCGTCGCGCAGCTTCTCGCGCAGGTCGGCGCGCCATTTCGCGTCGGCCGATTTCGAGGTCGTACTCGCTCGACGCCTTGTTCTGCCGGGCGCGGGCGGCGAACGACTGGTTCTCCAGCAGGTCGCGTTGCAGCCGCGAGCGCTCGCGCTCCAGCTCCTGCACCCGCGGCAGGGGCAGCAGCCCCTGCTCGTGCAGTTTGGTCGCGGTGTCGACCTCCAGCTGCTGCGATTGCCGTTCCGCCTCCTGCAGGGTCGCCTGCCGGGTGAGGGTGTCGATCTCGAAGTCGACGAGGCCGACGAGGTCGGTGAGATGCGCCTGATCCGCCGCCCGGCTCGCGAGCTGGTCGTGCAGGAGATCGCCGTCGAGCGCCAGGATCGGCGCGGCGTCCTCGGCGGAGATCCCGGGCTCGTGCACCGTCGAGGCATCGAGCGTCGGCGTCTCTGCGAGGGCCGCGTTCAGGCGCGCGATCTGGCCATCGACGTCGACGAGCTCGGCCGCGTTGGTCTTGAACCGCGCCTTCAGCTCGAGCAGCGCCTCGGTCGTCGGCACCTTCGGGTCGTTCGACCGGTCGATGCCGCCGGCGAGCACCAGCGCCTGCCGCACGGTCAGTCCCACGTCGAAGCCGATCGCGCCCGGGTGGGCCACGGCGCCGCCGACATAGACCGGGCGATAGGTCGAGACCTCCACGACCACCGTCGGCTTTCGGATGATCCCCTGATCGCTCAGCGACGACTCGATCCGATCCCGGATCGTGTCGAGATCACTGCCGGCGGCCATCACGCCGCCGATGTGCGGCAGCATGATCCGGCCGTCGGCGTTGACCTTCGCGTCGCGGCCCGCGTCGCGGTCCTCGGCGATCGACACGAACAGCACGTCGCCACGCTGCACGAGATAGTCGGCCCAGGCCGGCATCGCCGAGGCGAGCAGCAGCGCAGGACCGAGGAGCCGCGTCGGGCGCAGGCTCGATTTCACTCGGGACAGACCTGGCACTGGTTTAAACCCGTCCACTCGTTCGGATACTGGTGGCACCTTAGCGTCGGGGCGGCGACCCGGGAACGTGGCCACTGGGGGAAAGCGGCCGCCAAAGCTCACCCCTTCGAACGACACCATGGCGATCGGTCGCCATCACCTTGACCATTCGGATGAGGCCGGCGGGCCGACGCGGCCGCTTGACCGGCCGGCGTCCGTCGGAGGATCCTGCGGGCTGTGCTGTCGAGCCGTGCGGGTATCAGGTGTTGTCGAGCTGTTGCGTCAGATCGTGCCCCGGGCGGGGGCGCCGGGCATGAGTGTCATGGAAGAAAGCGGCGCCTACGGCCCCGCCGTGAGCTGGCGGACCGTCGAGTGGCTGGGCGCCGGGCTCTGCCTTTTCCTTCTCAGCGGCGCGATCTTTCCCCTGCTGCTCACCGGCGGCGGAACCACCGTCGACGATGCCAGCCGGCCGCTGCTCCGCCTGCTGCCGCTGCCGGTCTACGGCATTTCGGCCGTGCTGCTGATGCGGCATCCGTCGCAGCTTCTGGCGGCGATGCGGCGCAACCTGCCGATGCTCCTGCTCTTCGCCCTGCCCTTCCTGTCGGTGCTGTGGTCGATCGGGCCGTCGGTGACGCTGCGGCGCGGGATCGGCCTGCTCGGCACCATGCTGTTTTCCTACGTCCTGGCGACGCGCTTCACCCCGAGCCAGCTGCTGCTGCTCATCGTGGCCGTCCTTGCGCCCTGCATGGTGCTGAGCGTGCTGCTGATGGGCGCGGTGCCGCACCTCGGGATGATGGACGGCTCGGCGCGCGGCGTCTTCATCCACAAGAACGTTCTGGGGTGGGCCGCGGCGCTCTCGACCGTGGCGTCGGGGATGATGCTGCTCGACCGGGCGCACGGCCTGCGGCTGCTCGGGCTCCTGGCGCTGCCGGCGAGCATCGTCTGCCTGCTCGCATCGAAGTCGATGACCGGCCTGCTCTCCACCACCGCGGCCGCGGGCCTCGCGTGGTTCTACCTTGCCCTCGGGCGCAGCCGCGGGACCAGCCGGCTGGTGCTCATCATCGTCTTCCTGCAGTTCGTGGCGCTGCTCCTGCTCGCGCTCGGCGAGTTCCTGGTGCCGCTGCTCGAGGCGCTCGGCAAGGATGCGACGCTGACCGGACGGGTGCCGCTCTGGAAGCTGGTCGACGCGATGATTTCGCAGAAGCTCGTGCTCGGCTACGGCTTTGCGGCGTTCTGGTCCGATGGCAACCCGGACGCCTGGCGCATCTGGGCCGAGATCGGCTGGGAGGCGCCGCACGCGCACAACGGGTATCGCGAGATGCTGCTCGGCCTCGGTGTCGTCGGCCTGCTGACGCTCGCGACGGTGCTCGCCCGGGCGCTCTGGCAGGGGGCGGCGCTCTACTGCGCCCGGCCCTACGAGGGGTGGCTGTGGCTGAACGTCTTCATCGGGATGTACCTGGTGATGAACCTGACGGAGGCGATCTTCCTCGTCCCGAACGATCTGTTCTGGACCCTGTTCTCCGCCGTCATCCTGATGATCTCCCTGCGCGGCCCGGAAGGCGGCCTGCCGGATTTCAATGATGGCTAGGCGCTGGCGCACGGCCCTGGTCTCGATTGCGGCCGTGGTGGTTGCCGGCGTGGCCGGCGTCGCACTTTGGGCCCAGACGGCCACGGTGGCCCCGGGTGCGCGCTTCGCCTGCGTCCCGCCCGCTCCCGCCCTGTCGGCCGCCGCGCCAACGGCGGCTTTGCCAGGCCTGGCGGCCGAGGCCGATGCCATCTACGTGGCGCCGGACGGCCGCGATGCGTGGAGCGGGCATGCGCCGGCCCCCTCCGGCACCGACGGCCCCGTGGCCACGCTCGAACGCGCGCGCGACCTCGCCCGCGCCGACGCCGGGGTTCACGCGATCGTGCTGCGGGGCGGCGACTACTGGCTCGCGGCGCCCGTCGCCTTCGGCCCGGAGGACCGCGGGCTCACCCTGCGCGCGGCGCCGGGCGAGATCCCGGTGCTGCACGGCGGGCCGCGGATCACCGGCTGGACCGAGGACGCCGACTGCCGCTGGTCGGCCCCCCTGCCGCTGCCCGACGACATCGCGCCCGGCGCGCTCTTCGCCGACGGCCGCCCGGAGGTCGAAGCGCGCTGGCCGAACCTGCCCGACGGCGCCGGTCCCCGCGACGGCTGGCTCTTCGCCGCCGCGCCGCCCGCCGGCGAGGAGTGGGGCGGCAACCTGCGCTTTCACTTCCACGACGGCGACATCCCGCCACTCTCCGGGACCGACGGCCTTGTCGTCCACATCGTCGGCGGCTTCGATCCGTCGAGCCAGTGGGGCAGCGACACCCTGCCGGTGACGGCGATCGACCGGGACGCTGACGCCGCGACCATGCTCGGGACGTCGTACTTCTTCACCGGCAACGGCAGCCGCTACTTCCTCGCCGGCCGGCCCGAGTTTCTCGATGCGCCGCGCGAGTGGTGGTATGACCGCCCGAACGCCCGCCTGCGCTATGTCGCGGCCCCGGGCGCCTCGCCCGCGACGCTCGCGGCCGGCACCCTGCCCACGCTCCTGTCGCTCGATGGCGCCGACGGCATGGTGCTGCGCGGCCTGTCGCTGCGCGACGGCTCACCGGCCGGGTCGGGCAAGTTCGGCACCGACACCCGCGGCGGCGGCGCGATCCGCGTGGCACATTCGGCCAACGTGCGGATCGAGGATGACGCCTTCGAGAACGTCGGCGTGGCGATCCACGTCACCGAGAGCCCGCGCGCGACGATCACCGGCAATCGAATCGCCCACGTCGCCGGCAATGCGATCTACCTCGGCACCGACTATGGCAGCTTCGGCCGCTCCGACGGCGCGCTGATCGCCGGCAACCGCATCAACGACGTCGGCGAAGTCTATTTCGAGACCGCCGGGATTCTGGTTCCAGGCCACGACCGGCACACGGATCGCGAACAACCTGATCGAGCGCGCGGCGCAGTTCGGCATCGCCGGCGGCTCGCTCTGGGGGCCACAGGATGCGGTCTACGATGCGGTGATCGAGCTGAACGAGGTCCGCGACGCGAATCGCGACACTGCCGACGGCGGCGCGATCAAGATGATGGGCGCGCAGGCAGATCCGCTGCGCACGGTGATCCGCCACAACCTCGTGACCGGCACGGGCGAACTGATGAACCACCCCGACGGCACCTTCTGGCCCGACCGCTATGAGAACGTCGACGAGTGGCCGACGCCGATCAGCTGGGCGATCTACCTCGACGGCAAGGCGAGCGGCGTGACCATCGACTCGAACCTCGTGCTCGGCAACGTCGCCGGGATCGGCGTGAACGGCGGCTGGTCCAACGTGATCCGAGGCAACGTCGTCGCGGGCGGCACCGGCTCCGCCATCCGGATCGACGACGGCACCGGCCGCGACTGGACGCCGGCGTGGGGCGAGGCGAACCTCGTCTCCGGCAACCTGCTGTCCGTCGACACGCCCGGCACACCGCTCACCTATCTCTACGCGCCCGGCCATGGCGCCGCCTACGCCCGCTTTGCCGGCAACATCTACGCCGGCGCGATCGACGAGCGCAGCTTCAAGGTCTGGCCGGAAATCCTCGGCCACGGCAGCTATGGCGCGCCGGCTGATGCCGAGCGCGCCGGGCTCGACGCGGGCAGCCGGGTGGCGGAGGCGGGATTCGTCGATGCGGCCCAGGGCGACTACCGCCTGCGCGCCGACGCCCCGGCCCGTACCATCGGCATCGGCGACTTCCCCCTCGACCGCGTCGGGCCCGCCGGCTGCGCCGCCGGCGGCTGCTGACCAGCCCGCCCGCCGACACGAAGCAGCCACGCCCGATGCGCGCTCCCCGGACCATTCCATGCGTTCGCGCCGGCCTGAGCGCGCGAATTCGCCGCGCCGTACAGCCCCGCCGATGCACTCGGACGTTCACCCGGATCAGCCCTTGGGTCATCCCCGACGGTCGGTGCTACGTCGATTTGCCGACTGCCCGCGAGCGGCGCGCGGCCCTAGTCTGACTGTGATACCAAGTCAATCGGATCGGATAAAGCGGTGCGACACAACACGATCTCCGTCGAGGCGGCCGAGGAACTGGACGCTGCGCCCGCGGTTCCTGCCGGCTTCAATCGGCACCCTGTGCCCTGGATCAACCTGCTCGGCGTCCGCGTTTCGGCCGTCAACATGGGCTCCGCCGTCTCGAGCATCCTCGATGCCATCGCCGCCGGTCGCAAGGGGTATGTCTGCCTGCGCGACGTCCATGGCGTCGTCCGCTGCCAGAACAACGAGGAGTTGCAGCGCGCGCACAATCGCGCCTTCCTCGTCACGCCCGACGGCATGCCGCTGGTCTGGGCGCTGAAGGGCGCGGGCCACAAGACCGCCGACCGGGTCTATGGCCCCGACCTCATGCTCGCGCTCTTCGACCAGGGCCGCAAGGCCGGCCTGCGGCACTTCCTCTACGGCACGACGCCCGAGGTGCTGGAAAAGCTCGCGGCACGGCTGACCGAGGCGTATCCGGGCGCGGAGATCGTCGGCACCTACGCGCCGCCGTTCCGCCCGCTGACCGAGGCCGAGACCGAGGAGGTCGCCGCGGGGATCAACGCGACGAAGGCCGACATCGTCTGGGTCGGACTCAGCACGCCGAAGCAGGAGCTCTGGATGGCCGAGATGCGGCCGGCGCTCGACGCCGGGATGCTGATGGGCGTCGGCGCGGCCTTCGATTTCCACGCGGGCTCCAAGAAACAGGCGCCCCGTTTCGTCCAGCGGTCGGGGTTCGAATGGCTTTTCCGCCTCGCGAGCGAACCGCGCCGCCTGTTCGGCCGCTACGCCGTGGTGGTCCCAAGCTTCCTCGGCCTCGTGGCGCTGCAGGTCTCCGGCCTGCGGGAGTTCCCGATGAGCCGGCCGGCGGACGTGCCGCCGCGCGCGGCCAGCCAGACGGAGCGGCCGGTTTGAGGCAGGTCCGTCGAAGCGGGCATGTTCGCCTGAGGGAGAATTGATCGTGAAGGTTGCGGTCATTACGCCATACTACAAGGAAAGCGAAGCGGTGCTCCGGGAGTGCCACGACAGCGTCCTGGCGCAGACTGTTGCCTGCGATCACTTCATGATTGCCGACGGCTTTCCGAACCCCGCCGTGGACGGCTGGGCCGTCGAGCACATCACCCTGCCGATGTCGCATCGGGACGTGGGCAACACGCCGCGGGTGATCGGCGCCCTCTCGGCGTTCAGCGCCGGCTACGACGCCGTGTCGTTTCTCGATGCCGACAACTGGTACAAGCCCGATCACGTCGCCAACATGCTGGCGCTGCAGCGGCGCACGGGCGCCGTCGTCTGCACCGCCGGCCGGTCGATGCACCGGCCGGACGGCAGCTTCATGTTCATCGACGAGAAGAACGACGGCAGAACGCACGTGGACAGCAACTGCTACTTCCTCGTCCGTCCGGCGATGAGCGTGATGCTGGCCTGGGCGACGATGCCGAAGGAGCTGTCGCCGATTTCCGACACGGTCTATCTTCAGTCGATCAGGCGGGCGCGGCTTTCGCACGCGCACGATCCCCATATCTCGGTGTGCTACCGCAGCACCTGGGCGTCGGATTTCGAGCGGATCGGCGAAGTGCCTCCGCCCGATGCCAAGGTGCTGGCCTTCACGGACCAGCCATACGACTGGCTCAAGAGCCTCTCCTGGTCGGAGCGGCGCCGGATCCGTCGGGAACTCGGCTGGCCGCCGGGCCTCGCCGGCAAGATCGCACGCCGGTTGCGCGCGATCGGGACGCGGGTTGCGGAGCGAGTGTTCGGCTCGCAGCCTGCGAAGCGAGTGGAAGGCACGCCGCAACACCGCCCCGCGTAAAGGGCAGGCGATGCGGCGATCAGTATCTACGAGGGTGTACCAAGTGCTCATTCATCGCGTCGTCGAAGGGGACCCTCTGCCGCTCCCCGTCACGCCGTCGGACCCGCGCGATGCGGCGACGTCTCAGCTCGACATCTGGCGCGAGGCGGCTCCCCGCCTGCTCGACGAACACCTCGGGGAGTACCGCGAGCTGCTCGGACAGGTCGCCCCGCTCATCGCGGCCGGCGACTTCGCCGCGGCAGCGGTGGCGGCTCAGGTTGCCGCCAACCACGCCGCCCTCTGGCACCACGGCGCATTCGCCTGCCCGGAAGCTCGAAGACCTGATCGCCCGCATCGGCGAGGCGGCCGTGATGTATCCGGGCGCGCCGCGCCCGCCCGCGGGCGACACCCTGAAGGTGCTGCACGTCGCGACCGAGTTCCACCAGATCGGCGGCCACTCGCGGATGGCGGGGGAATGGGTCCGTCTCGACACCGGCAATCGGCACGCCCTTGCCCTGACGCGGCAGCACAGCCCGGTGCCGCCCGCGATCGCGGAGGCGTTCCGGTCGACCGGCGGCACGGTCGTCCGCCTGAACTGCGAGCGCGGCAACATGCTGCACTGGGCGGCGAGCCTGCAGCGCCTCATGGCCGACGCGGATGTCGTCGTCCTGCATGTGCACAGCATGGACATCCTGCCGTTCCTGGCGTGCGCGGGGATGCAGCGGCGCCCCCCCATCCTGTTCGTCAACCACACCGATCACCTGTTCTGGGTCGGCGCCCGCTTCGCCGACCTCGTCGTCTCCAGCCGGCACTCCGGCAACGCGCTGAGCCTGCGGCGGCGCGGAATTCCCCGCGAGCGCCTGGCGACATTTCCGCTCTGCCTCTCGGAACATGGCTGGCAGGTCGACCGGGCGGCGGCGCGGGCGCAGCTCGGCCTGGAGCCGGACGACGTGCTGATCCTGTCGGTCGCGCGCGGGTCGAAGTTCTCGCCCGTCGGGTCGCAGGCATTCCCCGATCCGTTCGTATCGCTGTTGCAGCGCAATCCGCGCGTGAAGCTCTACGCGGTCGGGCCGGGCGGCGATGTCGACTGGTCGGGCGCCGAGGCGGCGACGGGCGGGCGCGTCCGGGCCATCCACGCCACGCCCGACACCGCGCCGTTCTATGCGGCTGCGGACATCTACCTCGACTCCTTCCCGTTCGTGTCGATCACCTCGCTGCTCGAGGCCGGGCGGGCCGGGCTTCCGCTGGTGACGCGCGATCCCTTCGGCCCCGACTGCCGGGTGATGGGCGCCGACACGATCGGCTTTGACGACAGCATCGTGCGCTGCCGCTCCACCGGCGAGGCCGTCAGCATCCTGCAGGGCCTGATCGACGATCACGGCCTGCGACGGCGGCTCGGTGACGCGGCCCGTGCCGAGATCGAGGGCCACAACCTCGGCAACGCCTGGCAGGCGGAGCTGAAGGCCCTCTACCGCCGCGCGCTCGCGACGCCGCCCGCCCGGATCGCCGGCGCCCAGGCGCTCGGCCCGGTGTCCGACCTCGATCGCTTCCTGCCGTTCGTCTATGCCGACCAGCAGCGCGGCGCCACGCGCGACTCCCGCTTCTTCGCGTCGGTCGAGCCGGCCATCAAGGCCGGCCCGCTGGTCTGGCGCCTGCGCACGCTCGTGGAGCTGCGGCGCCGCCGGCTGAGCGCGGGGCAGATCGGCAGATGGGCGATCCCCGAATGGCTGACCTGCCGGGTCCGGGATATCCTGCGGCGGCACACGTGATGACGCGCTCCGACCGCTGCGGCGGCTTGCTCTCAACCGACTTCAGGCCAAAGACATGATCCGCCGCTCGATCGCCTTCTCCCTCGTCGACAAGTACGCCGGGATCATCCTCGGCCTCGCCACCATGGCGATCGTCTCGCGCATCCTGACGCCCGAGGACGTCGGCCTCTTCATGGTGGCCAGCGCCTCGGTGATCCTGATCGAGGCGTTCCGCGACTTCGGCGTCGGGGCCTGCATCATCCAGGCGGCGCGGCTCACGCCCGAGCTGGTCCGCACCGCCTTCACCGTCATGGCGCTGCTCTCCGTCGTCTTCGCGGCGCTGCTCTGGCTCGCCGCCCAGCCGCTCGCGTCGTTCTACGGCGACCCGCGGCTCACCGGCATGATCCACATCGCAACCCTCGGCTTCATCGCCGCGCCGATCAGCAACCCGCTGCTCTCGCTGCTGCGCCGTGACCTTGCCTTCAGCAAGGTGGCGGCGGTCAGCATCGCGGCGGCGACCGCCAACGCCGCAGTGACGATCGGCCTCGCCCTCCTGGGCTTCGGCGCCGCCAGCTTCGTCTGGGCCTCGGTCGCGGCCGCCGGCGTGATGGCGACGGGTGCGCTCGCCGTTCGGCGGGAGTTCTGGGTGTTCCGCCCGACGTTGCGCGAGTGGCGCCACGTGCTGCCGTTCGGCGCGTGGTCGAGCGTCGTCACGCTGCTCGGCCTGCTCTTCGACTACATGCCGCGCTTCATTCTCGGGCGGGTGATCTCGATCGCCGCGGTCGGGATCTACTCGCGCGCGCTGTCGCTCTGCCAGCTGCCCGACCGGGCGCTGCTGCAGGCGGTGCAGCCCGTCGTGCTGCCGGCGCTCTCGGCCCGGGCGCGCGACGGCGGCGACATGCGCGAGCCGTATTTCCTCGGCCTCGCCAGCATCACCGCGCTGCAGTGGCCGGCGCTGCTCTGTCTCGCGCTGCTGGCCGAGCCGATCGTGCGGCTGCTCCTCGGGCCGCAGTGGACCGAAACGGTGCCGCTGATCCGCATCCTCGCGCTGGCCTCGCTCAGCCTGTTCCCGTCCTACCTCACCTACCCGGTGCTGGTGGCGGTCGGCCGGGTGCGCGACCTCGCGACGGCGAGCCTGATCGCGCTGCCGCCCTCGATGGCGATCATGCTCGGGGCGGCGCACTTCGGCCTGACGGCGGTGGCGCTCAGCGTCTTTATCACCGCGCCGCTGCAGGTGGGCGTCGGGCTGCACTTCGTGCGCCGGCATGTGCGCTTCACCTGGGCAGAGTTCGCCCTGGCGCTGCGGCCGAGCCTGGTGGCGACCATCGGCGCTGCCGCGATGCCGGCGGCGCTGCTCGTCGCCTCCAGCGGCCGGCTGGGCCTCGTCGCCATGGCGTTCGCGATCCTCGGCTCCGCCGTCGGCTGGCTGATGGCGCTCCGGCTCGGACGCCATCCGCTCGATCCCGAGGTTCGCCTCGTGGTGGCAAAGCTCACCGAGTTTGTCGTGCGGGCCCGCGCCCGCGCCTGAGACGCGGGCGCGGCCCCCCGGGCGGTCACAGCGAATAGACCTGCAGGCTGCGTCCGCCCACCGTCACCTCCGCGCCGGGGTGCAGCGGATCGCCGTCGGGGTCCACCGCCCCGGTCCCGCTGTCCAGCCGCAGCCGCCAGGCCCGATCATCGCCCGCCGGCGGCAGCACGAACGGCACGTCGTCGTAGGCGGCATTCGACAACAGCAGGACGCCGCCGCCCAGCCCGTCGGCCAACGCCACCGACACCGCCAGCACGTTGCCGTCGGTCCACTCCGCCTCGGTCATCGGCTCGCCGTCGGTGCGGAGCCACCGCACGCCGGCCGGCCCGCCCTCCGCGACCGGCTCGCCGCGCAGCCAGTGCGGCGAAGTGAGCAGCCGCAGCTCGCGGCGCAGCGCCAGCGCCCCGGCGACGTAGCCGCGGAACGCCTCCTCGCGCTCCGCCGGGCTCCAGTCCATCCAGGCGAGCTGGTTGTCCTGGCAATAGGCGTTGTTGTTGCCCTGCTGCGTGCGCCCGTTCTCATCGCCCATCAGGATCATCGGCACGCCCTGGCTGACCAGCAGCGTGGTGATTGCAAAGCGCCGCATCCGATCGCGCAGGTCGAGCACGCCCGCGTCGTCCGTCGCGCCCTCGGCGCCGCAGTTCCACGAGCGGTTGTCGTCGTGACCGTCGCGGTTCTCCTCGCCGTTCGCGTCGTTGTGCTTCTCGTTGTAGCCGTAGAGGTCGGCGAGCGTGAATCCGTCATGCGCAGTGATGAAGTTGATGCTGGCCCACGGCCGGCGCCCGCGCTTGTCGAAGATGTCGCCGGACCCGAGCACGTTGCGGGCAAAGCTGTCCACCGTGCCCTGGTCTCCCTTGGCGTAGGCGCGGATGTCGTCGCGAAACCGCCCGTTCCACTCCGCCCACCCCGGCGGGAACGAACCCACCTGATAGCCATAGTCGCCGAGGTCCCAGCTCTCGGAGATCATCTTCACCTTGGCGAGCACCGGGTCCTGCGCCACCGCATCGAGGAACGGAGAGTTGAAGTCGACGTTGGCGCGATCGCGCGTGAGCGTCACCGCGAGATCGAACCGGAAGCCGTCCACATGGCATTCCTCGACCCAGTAGCGCAGCGAATCCATCACCATCTGCACCACCCGCGGGTGCCGCAGGTTCACGTTGTTGCCGCAGCCGGTGGTGTCGAAGTAATAGCGCGGCTCGTCGCCCAGCACGTAGTAGCTCGCATTGTCGAGCCCGCGGAACGAGAGCGTCGGCCCGAGCTGGTTGCCCTCCGCGGTGTGGTTGTAGACCACATCGAGGATCACCTCGATATCCGCCTCGTGCAGGCGCTGCACCATGGTCTTGAATTCGGAGATGTCGTTGCCGGGCATCAGGTAGCGCGGCGCGGGCGCGAAGAAGCCGATGGTGTTGTAGCCCCAGTAGTTCGACAGGCCCTTCTCGACGAGGTAGCGGTCGTCGAAGAACGCCTGGATCGGCATCAGCTCGATCGCCGTCACCCCGAGCCGCGACAGGTGCTCGACGACCGCCGGCGATCCCAGTCCCTCGAAGGTGCCGGCAAGCGGCGGCTTCAGGGCGGGATGGCTCATCGTCATGCCCTTGACGTGCGCCTCGTAGATCACCGTCTCCCACCACGCCCGGTTGCGCGGCCGCTCCGCCCCCCAGGTGTGCGCCGCGTCGATGATCCGGCACTTCGGCATCGCCCGCGCGCTGTCGCGCCGGTCGAACGACAGGTCGGCGTTGCGATGACCGATGCGATAGCCGTAGAGCGAATCGTGCCAGCGCACCTCGCCGGCATAGGCCCGGGCGTAGGGGTCGAGCAGCAGCTTGTTGGGATTGAAGCGGTGTCCGGCGTCCGGCTCGTACGGCCCGTACGCCCGCAGGCCGTAAAGCTGGCCCGGCCGCAGATCGGGAAAGTAGCCGTGCCAGACCTCGTGGGTGAACTCCGGCAGCGCGATGCGATCGGTCTCCCGCCGGCCATCGGAATCGAACAGGCACAGCTCGATTCTGGTGGCGTTCGCCGAGAACACCGCGACATTGACGCCAGACCCGTCCCAGGTCGCGCCAAGGGGAAACGGCAGGCCGGACGAGACGCGGAGCCTGGACGCCATGGGAAACCTCGCTTGCAGGGGAAAACTCTGGGGATCCAAGATTCCACGCCGGGCTTCGTTCCGCACTGCGGCAAAGTTCGCGCCCGCGAGAAGGCCGGTCATCGCGGCAGGAGCGAGAGAACCTCGTCGGTCGTCATCACCAGACAGTAGAGCAGGTTCAGCGTCGCAAGCTCCGCGGCATGCACCGCGTCGGTGCCCGCGGCGCAGGCGTCCTCGGCCAGCACCACGGCAAAGTCGGCATCGGCCAGCGCCCGCACCGTCGACGAGATGCACTGGTCGGTCAACACGCCCGCCACCACGACGTCGGTGATCCCGAGGGTGCGCAGCGCCAGCCCCAGCCCGGTGCCGGCGAGCGCGCTGTCGCCGGTCTTGCTCGCGACGAACTCGCCGGGCAGCGGCGCGATCTCGGCGACGACCTGCGCCGCCGGATCGTCGGCGAGCAGCAGCGGATGGCCGGCCAGCCGCCGCATCCGCGGCCGGTCCCGCCCGTCCTCGCGCCGCCCGCCCAGCCGCACGAACGCGACCTCGAGATCGGCCCCGCGAAAACGCCCGAGCAGCCGCACGATGTTCGGCAGCACCACCGCGCGCATCCGCGCATGGAACGGCTCCCACGCCCCAAGCTGCGCCTGCACCGCGTCGTCGCACTGGCCGGCGTGAGGGCGGTCGACGTAGGCGTTCTGCACATCGACGACGAGCAGCGCGACGCGTCCGCGCGCCAGCTCCGGCTCGTCCGGCTCGGGGAAGTCGCGGGTATAGAACGAGCGATGCCGCCGCTTCCAGCTCACGCGGCCCCCGTCCCGTCACCCGCGCTTCCGCGTCGGCCGGCGTGCGGACCTCGGCCAGCCGTCTCGCGTTGCGCTGTCATGCGGCCGATTTCCCGTCTCCCCGCCCGAGGGTGCCCCGGCCCTTGCTGGCCTCGCCAGCGGCGCCATGTCCCCGCATGATCCGGAGATCGGCGCGCGGCGCAAGGGCGCCTGCGCATCACGCCCAACCTCTTCGCCGGCACCCGGAGATTCCCGCTGGACGGCCCGAGTCGCCCTTGCTATAGGCACGCATCCCCGCAGGGGGACGGCATTCCGGCGTAGCTCAGCGGTAGAGCAGTTGACTGTTAATCAATTGGTCGTAGGTTCGATCCCTACCGCCGGAGCCAACAAATCAAGGGGTTAACGGCCAGACCGGCCCCTGATTTCTCTTCTGGACAAAACGGGCTACGGGCGGCGCTTGAACGGCGCCATTCCCTCGCGGGCGAGTTCGTCGGCGCGCTCGTTCTCGACGTGGCCGGCATGGCCCTTGATCCACTCCCAGGTGACGGCGTGCGGCGCCGCGGCGGCGTCGAGGCGCTTCCAAAGATCCTCGTTCTTCACCGGCTTCGCCTGGGCGGTGCGCCAGCCGTTGCGGCGCCAGCCGTGGATCCACTTGGTCACGCCGTCGCGGACATAGACGCTGTCGGTGACGACGGAGAGCGCCGTCGGGCGGCTCAGCGCCTCGAGCGCCGAGATCGCGGCCATCAGCTCCATGCGGTTGTTGGTGGTCGCCGGCTCGCCGCCCGAAAGCTCGCGGGCGCGCACCACCCGGTCGCCGTCGCGCGCCTGCAGCACCACGCCCCAGCCGCCGGGCCCGGGGTTGCCGGAGCAGGCGCCGTCGGTGAAGGCGAAGATCGCCGGCCCGCCTTCGCTTGCCGGCCCGCCTTCGCTCGCCGAACCGTCCACAGGGCCGCTCACGCCACCCGGGCCCGGAACACCCGCGGCACCTTGAACTCGACGTTCTCCTGCGCGGTCTCGACCAGCCGCTCGGTCACGTCGTAGCGGGCGCGGAACGCGGCGATCACCTCCTCGACCAGCACCTCGGGCGCCGAGGCGCCGGCGGTGATGCCGATCGCCCGCACCCCGGCGATCGCCCGCCAGTCGATGTCGTCCGCCCGCTGCACCAGCTGCGCATAGGCGCAGCCGGAGCGGCGGCCGACTTCGACCAGCCGCTGCGAGTTCGAGGAGTTCGGCGCGCCGATGACGAGCAGCGCCTCGATCTTCGGCGCCATCGCCTTCACCGCTTCCTGCCGGTTGGTGGTGGCGTAGCAGATGTCTTCCTTGTGCGGCCCGACGATCGCCGGAAACCGCGCCCGCAGCGCGGCGACGATCTCGGCGGTGTCGTCGATCGACAGCGTGGTCTGGGTGATGTAGGCGAGCCGGCCGGGATCGGCGGGCGCGAGGCCCGCCACGTCGGCCACCGTCTCGACCAGGAGCACGGCGCCGTCGGGCAGCTGGCCCATGGTGCCGATCACCTCCGGGTGGCCGGCGTGGCCGATCATCACCATCTGCAGGCCGCCCTGATGATGACGCTCGGCCTCGAGATGCACCTTCGAGACCAGCGGGCAGGTGGCGTCGACGTAGAGCATCCGCCGCGCCTCGGCCTCGGCCGGCACCGCCTTGGGCACGCCGTGGGCCGAGAACACCACCGGCCGGTCGGGCGGGCAGTCGGCCAGCTCCTCGACGAAGACCGCGCCCTTGGCCCGCAGCCCCTCGACCACATAGCGGTTGTGCACGATCTCGTGGCGGACGTAGACTGGCGCCCCCCACTTCTCCAGCGCCATCTCGACGATCTTGATCGCCCGGTCGACGCCAGCGCAGAAGCCGCGCGGCGCAGCGAGATAGAGGGTGAGCGGCTCGGCCATGGCGGATTCCGGGGGGCGACTGGGGCGCCGCGACAAGACCGAGTTTCGGCCGCATGGTCAACCCCGGCGCTGGCCGCGCGCCGCGACTGCGCTGGGGCGCAGCCGCTGGGCGCCCGCGGCTTCGGTGCAACGGTCGCCGGGCGAGACGTGCGCCTCGCCGAGTTGTGACTGTCGGTGCCGCCGGTTTCGCGGCACACCCGGAGGCGATCCCGTTCCACCCCGCGCCCGAGGCTGCCTCCCCGAATGCGCCCCCTCGCCCTCGTTCTCGCCGGTCTCGCGCTCGCCACACCCGCCTTCTCCGAAGACGCCGGGGCGGAGGTCGCCGGCGCCAGCTTCTCAGCGCCGTCCGCCCCCGCGGCGGCGCCGTCGATGCGGCTTCTCGCCGGATGGCGCGCGCCGGACGGCACCCGGGTCGCGGCGATCGAGATCGCCCTCGCGCCCGGCTGGCATACCTACTGGCGCGTGCCCGGCGAGGCCGGCATTCCGCCGAGCTTCGACTGGTCCGGGTCGCGAAACCTCGCGGCGGTGTCCTACGAGTGGCCGCGGCCGGAGGTGTTCGACACCGAGGGGATGCAGACCTTCGGCTACGAACGGCGGCTGGTGCTGCCGGTGCGGCTGCATCCCGCAGACCCGGGCGCGCCGATGCAGGTGGCACTCGACGCCGACATCGGGGTCTGTTCCGACATCTGCATGGCCGCGCAGGCGACCGCGGCGCTGCAGCTCGGCCCGGACACCCCGGAGGACAGCCGTGGCGAGATCGAGGCCGCGCTCGCCGACCGTCTGCAGAGCCCGGCAGAGGCCGGCGTCGTGCGCACCACCTGCACGCTCGCAAGCGGCGCCGACGGCGACGAGATCGTCGCGACCGTCACCTTCGCCAGCGCCACCGATCCCGGACAGATCGCGATCATCGAGCCCGGTCGCCCGGACATCTGGGTCGGATCGCCCGACACGCGCGTGGAAGGACGCACGCTGACCGCCAGCGCGCCGATGGAAGCGTTGGGGACGGGCGGCTCGATGATCGCCCGCGATGCCGTGCGCCTGACCTTGCTCGGGGCAGAACGCGCGATCGACATCCGCGGCTGCGACGCCCCGAGCTGAGGAGCCGGGCTTCTCAGTCCTCGGGCTCGATGGTGAAGAGCAGCGGATAGCCTTCGCGCTGGGCCATGTCGGTGGCGCGCGTCGCCTTGGTCTCGGCGATCTCGCGGGTATAGACCGCGACCACGCACAGGCCTCGCTGATGCGCCGCCAGCATCACGCCGTTGGCCTGGTCGGTGCTCATGCGGAACACCGCGCGCAGGATCGAGACGACGAACTCCCGCGGGGTGTAGTCGTCATTCAGCAGCAGGACCTTGAAGACCTTCGGCCGCTCGGTCTGCGGCTTGGCCTCCACGCGCGGACGGGTGACGGTCTCGGACATGGATGTGGCGATTCATGGCTTGGTGGCGAGAGCCGCGCTCCTACCATCGTTGCCGGCAAATGTCCACCAAAACTCCGGCGCCGGAACTCCCGAGTCAGAATGGGGGCGCGGAGTGGAATTCGACCATCGCGCCGCCGTCGGGGTGGCGGAAGGCGAGCCGCGCCGCATGCAGCTGCAGCCGCGCCGTCGCATCGGCGCTGGGATCGCCATAGAGCGTGTCGCCGAGGATCGGGTGCCCGAGCGACAGCATGTGAACCCGCAGCTGGTGCGAGCGGCCGGTGAGCGGCGTCAGCTCGACGCGGGTCGCGCCCCCGCCCCCCGACTCGCCCCCGTCCCCCGACTCGCGATCCAGCACGCGCCAGAGCGTCCTGCTGGGCTTGCCGTCCTCGGCGACCATCTGCCGCGGCCGGTTCGGCCAGTCGACGCGGAGCGGCAGGTCGACCTCGCCCCCCTCCCCCGTCAGCGTGCCGGCGACGCGCGCGACATAGGTCTTCTCGACCTGCCGCCGCTCGAACTGCCAGCCGAGATGCCGCTGCGCCAGCCGGGTCCGCGCCATGACGACAAGGCCCGAGGTGTCGCGGTCGAGCCGGTGCACCAGCAGCGCGCCGGGATACGCCAGCTCTGCCCGCGCCATCAGGCAGTCCTGCGTCGCCGGCGGCTTTGCCGGCACGCTGTGCAGGCCGGAGGGCTTGTCCCAGACGAGCAGGTGCACGTCGGCGTGGACGAGCCGGGGCGCGCCCTCGCCGCGCGCGTCGAGCATCAGCCCCGCAGCCCGGTGATCGTGCCGAGCAGACCGGCGGTAGAGCCGTCCTTGCCGCCGAAGCCGCTGCCGGACTCGACGAGGGGGAGCAGCGCGGTGGCGAGCTCCTTGCCGAGCTCGACGCCCCACTGGTCGAAGCTGTTGATCCCCCAGATCACGCCCTCGACGAACACCCGGTGCTCGTAGAGCGCCACGATCCGGCCGAGGGTGCGCGGGGTCAGCTCGGTGTAGACCAGCGTCGTCGACGGGCGGTTGCCGGGGAACACCTTGTGCGGCGCGAGCGCCGGATCCTTCACCGTCTTCTCCGCCTCGGCCAGCGTCCGGCCGCGCATCAGCGCCTCGGACTGCGCGAGGCAGTTGGCGATGAGCAGCAGGTGGTGGTGCTCCAGCGCCGGCTCGTGACCGACGGCCGCGACCATGAACTCGCAGGGGATGACGTTCGTCCCCTGGTGGATCAGCTGGTAGAACGCATGCTGCCCGTTGGTGCCCGGCTCGCCCCAGACGATCGGGCCGGTCGCCGTCGTCACCGGCGCGCCGTCGAGCGTCACGCTCTTGCCGTTCGATTCCATGTCGAGCTGCTGCAGGTAGGCCGGCAGGCGCGACAAGCGGTTGTCGTAGGGCAGGATCGCGCGGGTGGCATAGCCGAGCGCGTTGCGGTGCCAGATGCCGATGAGCGCCAGCAGCACCGGCATGTTCCGGGCGAGCGGAGCCTCGCAGAAATGCCGGTCCATCTCGTTCGCGCCGGTCAGGAACTCGGCAAAGTCGTCCGGGCCGATCGCGATCATCACCGGCAGGCCGATGGCGCCCCAGACGGAGTAGCGCCCGCCGACCCAGTCCCAGAAGCCGAAGACGCGGGATGCGTCGATGCCGAAGGCCGCCGTCTTGTCGAGCGCGGTGGAGACCGCCGCGAAGTGCTGGCCCGCGTTCGCGCCGAGCGCCGCCTCCATCCACGCCTTCGCGGTGCGGGCGTTGGTCATGGTCTCGATGGTGGTGAAGGTCTTCGAGGCGACGATGACCAGCGTCCGCGCCGGATCGAGGCCGAGCAGCTTGTCGTGGATGTCGGCGCCGTCGACGTTCGAGACATAGTGCAGGTGCGGGCCGTCGTGATACGGCGCGAGCGCCAGCGTCGCCATCACCGGCCCGAGGTCGCTGCCGCCGATGCCGATGTTGACGACGTCGGTGAACGGCTTGCCGTCGGTGGCGGCGATCTTGCCGGTGCGGATGCCCTCGGCGAAGGCGGCCATGCGGGCGAGCACATCGAGCACGTCGGGCATCACGTCGGCGCCCTCGACCAGCACCGGCTTGCCGGTGCGGTTGCGGAGCGCGGTGTGCAGCACGGCGCGGTCCTCGGTCAGGTTGATCCGGCCGCCGGTGAACATCACGTCGCGCCGCTCGGCCACGCCCTTCTCCTCGGCGAGCTGCAGCAGCAGGCCGAGCGCCGCGGCGTCGAGCGAGGTCTTGGAAAAGTCGAGCGTCATGTCCCCGAGGGAGACGGAGAACTCGGCGAAGCGGTTCGGGTTCTCGGCGAAGCGGTCGAGGATGCGGGTCGAGCCGGCGGCCTTGCCGGCCTCGGCGAGCTGGGTCCAGATGGTCATGGGTGAGGTCTCCGGGTCACGGGAACAGTCTTGGCCGGGATGCCAGCCAGGTCGGCGGAGAAGGACGGAATCTGGCGGGTGACAAATCTGTCCGCGATTGCCCCTGCGGACAGCAGGCGCGTGTCGGCGCCAGCCGGGGCAGCAACGGTCGGATGGCGCCCTGCCGCCGAAATCTCCACCCCTCGCGGCTTTCGACGGGTCTGAGGCCGTCCGGCCCGGAGAACTGTCCACCGGAGAGTTTTCCAGTCGGGCCGGAACTCGCAGGCAGAGCCCGCCTCGGTCGCTCAAGGTCATCCCCTGAGCTGGCTCGCCTCGCGGGCCAGCCGCTCCACCTCGTCCCAGCGGCCGTCGGCGAGCAGGCTCGCCTCGCAGACCCAGGAGCCGCCGACGCAGAGCACGTTGGGCAGCGCGAGGTAGGTCGGCGCCGACTTCACGGTGATGCCGCCGGTCGGGCAATAGCTCATCTGCGGCAGCGGCCCGGCGTAGGACTTCAGCGCCGGCGCACCGCCGTTCGCCTCGGCGGGGAAGAACTTCGCCACGCTGTAGCCGCGTTCGAGCAGGCGCATCGCCTCCGAGACCGTGGCGGTGCCGGCGAGCAGCGGCAGCTCCTCGTCCTCGCAGGCCTTGAGCAGCGAATCGGTCAGCCCCGGCGAGACGCCGAAGAGCGCGCCCGCCGCCTTTGCCGCCCGCACGTCGGCCGGCGTCAGCAGCGTGCCGGCGCCGACGACACCGCCCTCGACGTCGGCCATGGCACGGATCGAGTCGAGCGCGGCGGGGGTGCGCAGCGTCACCTCCAGCACCGGCAGGCCGCCGGCCACCAGCGCCTTGGCGAGCGGCTGGGCGTGGGCCACCTCCTTGACGACGATGACCGGGATCACCGGCGCAAGGCCGCGAATCTCGCGGGCGTAGGCCGAAGCGTCCTCGGGGGTCATGCGGGCTCCTTCCCGGATCAGGCGAAAAGCGGCGTCGCGCCGGCTTCGGCCGGCCCGACGTGGTTGCGGAAGACGTCGAACAGCTCGCGGCCGGTGCCGAAGCCGTTCTCCACGAGATCGGGCCGCACGTTCGGCCGGTCGAGCGCTCCGGGCGTCAGCACGTCGAGCGTGCCCTTCACCGCGTCGACCCGTACGACGTCGCCGTCATGCAGCCGGGCCAGCGGCCCGCCGTCCAGCGCCTCGGGGCTGACGTGGATCGCCGAGGGCACCTTGCCGGAGGCGCCGGACATCCGACCGTCGGTGACGAGCGCCACCTTCAATCCGCGGTCCTGCAGCACGGCGAGCACCGGCGTCAGGCTGTGCAGCTCCGGCATGCCGTTCGCCTTCGGACCCTGGAAGCGGACGACGACCACGGTGTCCGAGACGAACTCGCCCGCCTTGAACGCCGCCTTCACGTCGCCCTGGTCGGCGAAGACCCGTACCGGCGCCTCGATGATGTGCCGCTCCGGCGCGACGGCCGAGACCTTCATCACCCCGGTGCCGAGGTTGCCGCGCAACCGCTTCACCCCGCCGGTCGGCTGGAACGGATCGGACGCGGGGCGCAGGATCTTGTCGTTCAGCGTTTCGCCGGACCCCTCGCCCCAGACCAGCGCGCCGTCGATCAGCTTCGGCTCCTGCGTGTAGCGCGACAGCCCGTCGCCCGCGACGGTGCGCACGTCCGGGTGCAGCAGGCCGGCGCCGAGCAGCTCGCCGATCATGTAGCCGAGCCCGCCCGCGGCGTGGAAGTGGTTCACGTCGGCGAGGCCGTTCGGATAGACCCGCGCCATCAGCGGCGTGGCGTCGGAGAGATCGGCAAAGTCCTCCCAGTCGAGCACGATGCCCGCCGCCTTCGCCATGGCGATCAGGTGGATGAGCAGGTTGGTCGACCCGCCGGTGGCGTTCAGCCCGACGATGCCGTTCACGAACGCCCGCTCGTCGAGGATGTCGCAGACCGGCGTGTACTCGTTGCCGAGCGCCGAGATCGCCAGCGCCCGCTTCGCCCCCTCGATGGTCAGCGCGTCGCGCAGGGGCGTGTTCGGGTTGATGAACGACGAGCCCGGCAGGTGCAGGCCCATGAACTCCATCAGCATCTGGTTGGTGTTCGCAGTGCCGTAGAAGGTGCAGGTGCCCGGCCCGTGGTAGGAGGCCATCTCGGCCTCCATCAGCTTGTCGCGGCCGACCTCGCCCGTGGCGAACTGCTGGCGCACCTTGGCCTTCTGGTCGTTCGGGATGCCGCTCGTCATCGGGCCGGCGGGCAGGAACACGGTCGGGATATGCCCGAACGTCGCCGCGGCGATGACGAGGCCGGGCACGATCTTGTCGCAGACCCCGAGGAAGACCGCCGCGTCGAAGACGTTGTGGCTGAGCGAGATGCCCGCCGCCATGGCGATCACGTCGCGCGAGAAGAGCGACAGCTCCATCCCCGCCTGTCCCTGGGTCACGCCGTCGCACATGGCGGGCACCCCGCCCGCCACCTGCGCGGTGCCGCCGACCTCGTGCGCCGCACGCCGGATCAGCGCCGGATAGACCTCGTAGGGCTGATGCGCCGAGAGCATGTCGTTGAAGGCGGTGACGATCCCGAGGTTGCCCGCCGTCCCGGCCGCGAGGCGCGCCTTGTCGTCGCCGGGCATCGCCGCGTAGGCGTGCGCCTGATTGCCGCAGGTGAGGTGCGCGCGCGCCGTGCCCTCGTCGCGGGCGCGGGCCATGCGGTCGAGGTAACGGCGGCGGAGCGGCTTCGAGCGCTCCACGATGCGGTCGGTGACGTGGGCGACGGTGGCGTGGAGCGTCATGGCTACCCTTCCCTTACGCGGCGTAGTGGACGGTGACGGGGCAAGGCGCGGTCAGGACGGCGCGCACGGGCGCCGCCTCGGCGGGGCCGTCGGCAAGGGCGGTCTCGAGCGCGGCGAGCTTGTCGGGTCCGGTGATGAGGATGTGGATCACTGACGCGGCACGTAGCACCGGCGCGGTCAGGGTCAATCGCGCCTCCGGCTGGCTCGGCGGCGTGATCTCCAGCACGACCGGCGCGTCGGGCGCCAGCGCGGCGGCAAGCTCCGGCGCGCCGGGAAACAGCGAGGCGGTGTGCATGTCCGCCCCCATACCGAGCACCAGCACGTCGAGGGGCAGCACCGCCTGCACGCGCTTTTCCAGCGAGCCGACCATCGGCTCGTGCAGCGCGATCAGCTCGGCGCCCGCGGCGGCGTTCCGGATCAGCGTCTCGGCGATGAGCCGGTGGTTCGAACGCGCGCTGAACTCCGACACCCGCCGCTCGTCGGTCGGCAGGACGCGCACGTCCGGCCACGGCAGGTCCGCCTCCGACAGCGCCGACAGGAACGGCCCCGGCGTGGTGCCGCCCGGCACGGCGAGCGTCGCCTTGCCATGCGTCGCGTGCGCCGCGCGCAACTGGTCCGCGACCAGAGCGGCGAGATCACGCATCAGCGTGTCACGGTCGGGATACTCCTGGCGCGCGACCTCGATCATGCGAGCTTCCCTCTCACGCCGCGATCTCCCGCCACAGGTGCCCGTCCGTCCCCGTCAGCTTGTAGACGTCGATCGGCCCGGCGCTGCCCGGATCGTAGGGCAGCGGCCGCGAGCCCGACTCGTCCCAGGCATTCAGGATCGGGTCGGCCCAGGCCCAGGCCGCTTCCACCTCGTCGCCGCGCATGAACAGCGTCTGGTTGCCGCGGATCACGTCCATGATCAGCCGCTCGTACGCCTCGGGCAGGTCGCCGTCGGCCCCGAGCGTGTTGGCAAAGGTCATGTCGAGCGGCACCTCGACCAGCCGCATGCCGCCCGGCCCCGGCTCCTTGATCGCGACGCGCAGGGTGATGCCCTCGTTCGGCTGCAGCCGGATGATGAGCGCGTTGCCGCGCAGCGCATCCACCTGCGGGAAGATCGTGTGCGGCGGATGCTTGAACACGACGCAGATCTCGCTCATCCGCGCCGAGAGCTTCTTGCCGGTGCGCAGGTAGAACGGCGTCCCGGACCAGCGCCAGTTCGAGACGTGCACGCGCAGCGCCACGAAGCTCTCCGTCCGGCTGTTCGGGTCGCCCACATGCTCGAGATAGCTGGCATCGCCACCGCCGGCGCGATACTGGCCGCGCACCGTGTCGGAGATCTTCAGCGGATCGAGCGCGCGGATCACCTTCAGCTTCTCGTCGCGCACGGCGTCGGGGTCGAACTTCGACGGCGGCTCCATGGCGGTCAGGCACAGGAGCTGCATCATGTGGTTCTGCACCATGTCCCGCATGGCGCCCGACTTGTCGTAGTAGGCGCCGCGACCGGCGACCCCGATCGATTCCGCCACGGTGATCTGCACCTGCTCGACGTAGTGCGAGTTCCACAGCGGCTCGAACAGCGCGTTGGCGAAGCGGATCGCCATCAGGTTCTGCACCGTCTCCTTGCCGAGATAGTGGTCGATGCGATAAATCTGATGCTCGTCGAAATGCTGCTTCAGCTCGACGTTCAGCGCCTTTGCCGAGGCGAGGTCATGGCCGAGCGGCTTCTCGACCACGATGCGGCTCTCCGGCGTGGCGATGCCGCTCTGCGCCAGGCGCGCGGCGATCGGCCCGAACAGCGACGGCGCGACCGAGAGATAGAACGCCCGGACGCTCGCCGGCTTTTCCTCGAGCTTCTTGCCCAGCGCCGCCCAGCCGGCCTCGCCGGTGGCGTCGACCGCCACATAGTCGATGGCGTTGATGAATTCGTCGAGGGTCTCGGGCTTCTTGTGCTTCGGCTCGACGAACTGCTCCAGCGCGTCCCGGACGGACTTGCGGAACTCGGCCTTGTTCATCTTGGAGCGCGCCGCGCCGATCACCCGGCTGCCGGCGGGCATCTGGCCGACCAGCATCCGGCGATAGAGGCTCGGCAGGATCTTTCGGTGCGAGAGATCGCCCGTGGCGCCGAAGATCACCAGGTCGAACGGCTGGACGGGGATGACGGTCGAAACCATGCGCTGTCCTTCAGTCGGAGAGATCGGAGGCCCGCGGCAGATCGGCGCCGCGGCGGGAGCAGGTGATGGCCGCGGCCCGCGCGGCGTAGTCGAGGACCCGCGCCAGCCCGTCACGGTCGAGCGCGTCGAGCGCCGCCACCGGCCCCTCAGGATGGCGGTCGAGCTGGGCGATGAGCGACGCCTGGAACGTGTCGCCGGCGCCAACCGTGTCGATCACCGTCACCGTCGGCGGCGTCGCGCTGGCATGTGCCCCGCGGGCGGTCCAGCCATGCGCCGCCTCGCCGCCGTCGGTGACGACCACGAGCTTCGCGCCGCGGCGCAGCACGTCGTCGGCAAAGCTGTCGGCGCTGCGGCCGGGCCAGAGCAGCTCCAGATCCTCGGCGGAAATCTTCACGAGGTCGGCGCAGGGGAAGAGCACGTCGAGGCGCGCCCGCCAGATGTCCATGTCCGGCACCACCGTCGGGCGCACGTTCGGGTCGATCGAGATGAAGCGGCGGCGGTTCGCCAGCGCGAGCGCCGCCATCGCGTCCCCGACCGGGCTCGCCGCGATCGAATACGAGCCGAAGTGCAGGCCGGTGATCTCCGGCCCGAGCTCGGGCAGGTCGACGGGCGTGACGCCGGTGTCGGAGCTGTCGTAAAACTGGTAGGCCGGCACGCCCTTGTCGTCGAGGCCGACGAGGCTGATCGTCGTCGGCCGGTCGGTCGGGATCATGTAGGTGCCGGCGACGCCTTCGGCCTCGAGCACCGCGCCCAGACGCTGGCCGAGCATGTCGCGCGACAGGCCGGACAGCATGGCGACGGGACGGCCGAGCCGGGCAAGGCCGATCGCCACGTTGAACGGCGAGCCGCCGGCGCGCGCCGCATAGGTGGCCGCCCCCGGCCCCGCCTCGCTCTCGAGGAAGAAATCGAACAGGGTGTCGCCGCAGACCAGGAACATCGACCGTCTCTCCCCTCGGCCAGAGACGCTCCCTCACGGGCGCCCCGACAGACTTCACCCGACCCTCGTATCCGGCGCAAGGCCCACACGCGTCGGACGCGTCGGCGACCGCACCGTCGGAGTCGGTTCATGCCGCGTAATTAATCACTCTCGCTGAAGAATTCAACTGGCTTTATCGTATGGGTATGCCTTTTGCACGCTTGGCCGCTCATATCTGGCGTGCTTCGGCGAGAACGCGCTCGGCAATGTGCTGCGGCAAATCACGTACTGTCGGCACATCCACTCGAATCCCCGGCAACTCCTCCAGTTCGTCCTGAAAGCCCCCGAGTTCGAACAGAGTCGTCTCAGGCATTCGGATCAACGAGAAGGCCGAGATCGCTGCCGGCGGTATCCATCCCGCGTGCGGTCGATCCGTAGCGTGCCGCCGCCGCATGAACAGCCGGGCGGCACGCCGAAAGGATCAGCGAGGGGCGCTGCGCAGAAGAGGCTGTCACCCGTGCCAATCCGCTGACCTCCTCCTTACCCTCGCCGTGCGAACAGCGCCTGTACCGGCGGCAGTTCGGCATTGCCGCCGACGATCGCGCCGGCGAAGCCGCTGTCCTCGATCGGCCGCCAGTCTCCCGCCGGCAGTTCGATGCTCACCGGATCCGGGCCGAGGTTGAACGCGCAGAAGATCGCCTCGTCGCCGTCGCCGCGCACGTAGGACACCAGCGTGTCCGTGGTCCGGTGCAGCGCGAAGCTGCCCTTGGCGAGAACCGGATGCGCCTTTCGCCACGCCAGCATCCGGCGATAGGTCGAGAGCATCGACTCCGGATCGCCCTCCTGCATCGCCACCGACATCCGCAGGTGCTCGAGCGCCACCGGCAGCCACGGCTTTGCATCGCTGAAGCCCGCGTGCATGTTGTCCGACAGCCACGGCATCGGCGTGCGGCAGCCGTCGCGGCCGCGGTACTTCGGCCAGAAGCGCTTGCCGTAGGGGTCCTGCAGCTCCTCGTACGGCACGTAGGCCTCGGTCAGGCCCAGTTCCTCGCCCTGGTAGAGGCAGACCGAGCCGCGCAGGCTGAGCAGGATCCCGAGATAGACGTGCAGCTGCGCCGCATCGAGCGACCAGCGCGTCGCATGCCGCTCCACGTCGTGGTTCGAGAACGCCCAGCACGCCCAGCCGTCGGCCGCGACCGTCATGAACTTGCGCAGCACCTGCCCGACCCGGCGCCCCGAGGGCGGCTCCACCGACAGGAACTCGAAGGCATAGCACATCTGCATGAGATCGTCGCCGCGGGTGTACTCGCCCATGATCTCCATGCCGCGCTGCGCATCGCCCACCTCGCCGACGCAGGCGGTGTCGCCGAACTCGCCCATCAGCGCGCGCAGCCGCTGGAGAAACCCGATCATCTCCGGCCGGCTCTTGTCGTAGAGATGTTCCTGCCAGTTGTAGGGGTTGACCTTCGGCGCGGTGGAATAGTCGCGCCGGTCCTCCGGCAGGGGCGGATTGTCCCGCAGCTCCTTGTCGGCAAAATAGAAGTTGATCGTATCGAGCCGGAAGCCGTCGACGCCCCGCTCCAGCCAGAAGCGCGCGACGGCGAGCAGCTCGTCCTGCACCTCCGGCTCGTGGAAGTTGAGGTCCGGCTGCTCCTTCAGGAAGTTGTGCAGGTAATACTGCATCCGCTCGCTGTCCCACTCCCAGGCGGAACCGCCGAAGATCGACAGCCAGTTGTTCGGCGGCGTACCGTCCTCCTTCGCGTCGGCCCAGACGTACCAGTTGGCCTTGGCGTTGTCGCGGCTGCCCCGGCTCTCGCGGAACCAGCGGTGCTGGTCGGAGGTGTGGCTGAGCACGAGGTCGATCATCACCCGGAGCCCGAGGCTGTGCGCCCGCTCGATCAGCGCGTCGAAGTCGGCGAGCGTGCCGAACATCGGGTCGACGTCGCGATAGTTCATCACGTCGTAGCCGAAATCCAGCATGGGCGACGGGAAGAACGGCGAGATCCAGATCGCATCCACCCCGAGCTGCGCCACGTAGGGCAGCCGGTGGATGATGCCGGTCAGGTCGCCGACCCCGTCGCCGTTCGAGTCCTGGAACGACCGGGGGTAGATCTGATAGATGACGGCCCCCCGCCACCAGTCGTGATCGGTGGGGAGCGGCCTGTTCTCATGGGTGACGATATGCGGTGCGACCATCTTCTGCCCCCGGCGGTGATCCGGCCGCCAAGCTAGCGAGCGCCGGAGCGAAGCGCCAGCACCGCCGCGCGCGATCGCTTCAGGCGCGCGTCAGGGGCGTGCGACGGCGGCCGGCGGCGGTGGCGTGTCGGCCGTGAAGCGCCGGGCGCGGTGCGCCTCGATCAGGTCGGCGAAATGCCGCACGGTGAAGTCCGGCCACGAAATCGACGGAAAGTCGTACTCCGCATGGGCCCCCTGCCACAGCAGGAAGTTCGAGATGCGGACCTCGCCCGACGTGCGGATGATCAGGTCCGGGTCCGGCAGGTCGCGCGTGTCGAGCGCCTCCGCGAGGCGGCTCTCGCAGATCGCCGAGGGCGGCAGCGTGCCGTCGGCCACCTGCTGCGACAGCGCCCGCACCGCGCGCGTCAGCTCGTCGCGGCCGCCGTAGTCGATGGCGATCGAGAGGTTGAGCCCGTGGCACTGCCGCGTCTCCTCCTCCAGCCGTGCCATCAGCTCGCGCAGCGGCGCCGGCAGGCGGTGCCGCATCCCGAGAAACCGCACCCGCACCTCGTTGCGGCGCAGCCCCGCCATCTTGCCCTGGATATAGGTGTGGAAGATGCGCATGAGCCCCTCCACCTCGGCGAGCGGCCGGCGCCAGTTCTCGGTGGAGAACGCATAGAGAGTCAGATGCGTCACCCCGAGCGAGGGGCAGACCTTGACGATCTCGCTGACCCGCCGCGCGCCGCGGGCATGCCCGGCAACGCGGGCGAGGCCCCGAGCCTCGGCCCATCGGCCGTTCCCATCCATGATGACCCCGACATGAAACGCCGGGGCGGCCGCGTGCTGCATTGCGTCATTCACCTGCCCGATTGGCGCTCAGTATGCCGGAAGCGCGAACGCGGCAACAGCGCAGTTCGCCCGTGTGTGTCAAAACTTGGCGAGGCACGCGGATGTTACGGAATGTTTCACCCGTTCTCGCGAAGTACCCGGCCCGCCAGGTAGAGCGATCCGCAAATCACGATGCGACAATCTGGGCGGCCATCCGGCGCCCGCGCCACGATGTCGCGAATCGCCGCCGCCGGATCCGTCGCCTCCCGCGCGTCGGCGAAGCCGACAGACCGGGCCGCGGCAACCGTCTCGGCGGCGGTAAGCGTCGCCGGCTCGCCCTCGATCGTCACCCCGTGGAGCGAGTCGGCTACCGGAGCAAGGTGCCGCAGGAAGCCGGCCGCGTCCTTGGTCCGCAGCATCCCGACCACCAGATGCGCCGGCCGGCGCGGCAGCCGGCCGAGCGCCTCGGCCAGAGCCGCCCCCGCGGCCGGGTTGTGCCCGCCGTCGAGCCAGACCTCCGCGCCCCCCGCCGCCTCGACCAGCGGCCCGTCGCGCAGGCGTTGCATCCGCGCGGGCCAGTCGGCGTTGGCGAGTGCCGCGGCACAGGCGGCCTCGCCCATCCCGAGTGCGCGCAGCGCCGCGAGCGCCGTGCCGGCGTTCTCCACCTGATGCGCCCCGATCAGGCGCGGCGGCGGCAGGTCGAGCAGCCCCTGCACGTCGAGGAACGCCACGCGCCCGTGCTCCTCCCAGACCTGCCAATCCTGCCCCTCGACCATCAGCGGCGCCAGCATCCGCGCAGCGCGCGCCTCGATCACCGCCAGCGCCTCCGCCGGCTGCCGCGCCACGATGCCGAGACAGCCGCGCTTGAGAATTCCCGCCTTGGCGCGGGCGATCTCGGCCAGCGTCTCGCCGAGATATTGCTGGTGGTCGATCGAGATCGGCGTGATGACCGCAAGGCGCGGCCGCTCGATGACGTTCGTCGCGTCGAACTCGCCGCCCAGCCCCACCTCGAGCAGCGTCCAGTCCGCCGGCGTCTCGGCCATGGCGAGGAAGGCCGCCGCCGTCGTCACCTCGAAGAAGGTGATCGGCGCGCCCCCGTTCGCCGCCTCGCAGCGCTCCAGCGCGTCGAGCAGGCGCTCCTCCGGGATCAGCTCCCCGGCAATGCGGATGCGCTCGTGAAACCGCGCCAGATGCGGCGAGGTATAGACGTGCACCTTCGCCCCGGTCGAACTCGAGCCCGGCGCGGATCATCGCCACGGTCGAACCCTTGCCGTTGGTGCCCGCGACATGGATCACCGGCGGCAGCCGCCGCTCCGGGTGCCCGAGGGCGGCGAGCAGCCGCTCGATCCGCCCGAGCTCCAGGTCGATCACCTTGGGGTGCAGCCGCGTCAGCCGCTCGAGCACCCGGTCGCTGTGGACGCTCAAGATCGGCTCAGGGTGCGGCGGGCGCGTCGAAGGTCGCCTCGTCCGGCGACGGCGGCGCAAGATCCCCGCGGACGTAGGGCGGGCTCGCGGTCAGCAGCCGCAGCACCGTCGCGATCTCGTCGCGCAGCGCCTGCCGCGGCACCACCTTGTCGATCATCCCGTGCTCGAGCAGGTACTCCGCCCGCTGGAAGCCCTCGGGCAGGGTCTCGCGGATCGTCTGCTCGATCACCCGCGGCCCGGCAAAGCAGATCAGCGCGCCCGGCTCGGCGAACTGCACGTCCCCGAGCATGGCATAGCTCGCCGTCACCCCGCCGGTCGTCGGATGCGTCAGCACCACGACATAGGGCAGCCCCGCCTCCTTCAGCATCTCGACCGCCACGGTGGTGCGCGGCATCTGCATCAGGCTGAGGATGCCCTCCTGCATCCGCGCGCCGCCGGCGGCGGCGAACACCACGAGCGGGCACTTGCGCTTCACCGCCCGCTCGGCGGCGGCGACCAGCGCGTTGCCGACGTACATGCCCATCGAGCCCGCCATGAAGGCAAAGTCCTGCGCGGCGCAGACCGTCTTCAGCCGGCCGATGTCGCCCTCGGCCACCAGCATCGCCTCGGCCTCGCCGGTCTTCTTGCGGGCCTCGCGCAGCCGGTCGGGATACTTCTTCTGGTCCTTGAAGCCCAGCGGATCGGCCAGCGGCTTCGGCACCGGCACCTCGACGAAGACCCCGCCGTCGAACAGCGCGGCAAACCTGTCGCGCGGGCTGATCGCGAGATGGTGGCCGCAGTTGGTGCAGACGTTGAGGTTGTCGGCCAGCTCGCGGTGGAACAGCATGGTGCCGCAGGCGTCGCACTTGACCCACAGGTTCTCCGGAACCTCCCGCCGCGAGAACAGCGAGTTGATCTTCGGGCGGACGTAGTTGGAGATCCAGTTCATGCGGGGCCGGGCTCCTGGAGGCGCAAGCGTCGGGCCTAGATAGAACCCGCCCCCTCCGATTGCAATCCGCCGGCCAGCGCCGCCGGGACCGCTCGGCCGACGACCCGCGGGACGCAGCCTTCCGCCTTCCTCTTGCTGAAAATACTCTCGGGGTGAACTGGCCGCAGGCCAGGAGGGGGCGGAAAGCCCCCTCGCGACGCCGGCCAAGGCGCACCGACGGCCGCGCCCGGGCGCGAGGCCGCACAGGCGGCGCCTGCCGCAGAGCCTCTGGCGCTCCCGCCGCTGCCTGCTTTAAGGCTTTGTCGAGAGACCCCCCGCACGGGACGGGGTCCGGAGGAGACGCCATGGCCGCCGACGACACCGACCGCACGCCGAATCCTTGGGAGCTCGTGCTTCGCGCCCAGCGGATCGCCCTGCGCGCCCAGACCACATCCCTCGCCTGGGCGAGCGGCCGCGATTTCTCGATCGTCGACGCCAAGAGCGTGAGCGAGGCGTTCCTCAAGGCGGGCCAGGAGCTTGCCGAGCGGCCGATGGCGATCGCCACCGCGCAGCAGGAAGCCTGGACCGGCGCCACCCGCGCCTGGCTCGGCGCCTTCGCCGGCGAGAGCAAGCCGACCAAGGACCGGCGCTTCCGCGACCGGCGCTGGGACGAGGATCCGGTCAGCCGCGGCATGCGCGACGCCTATCTCGCCATCGAGGACGCGGTCGACGGTCTGGTCGCGACCCTGCCCAAGGGCTCGAAGGAAGCGCTCCGGGTCGAATTCTATACCCGGCAGTTCCTGAGCGCGCTCTCGCCCGCCAACTTCCTGATGCTGAATCCCGCCGCCCGCGACCGCTTCGTCGAGACCGAGGGGCGCAGTCTGCTTGACGGCTTCGAGAACCTGCTCGACGACCTCGAAGCGGGCGACGGCCGCCTCGACATCTCGACGAACGACCGCGCCGCCTTCGAGGTCGGCCGCGATCTCGCCACCACGCCGGGCAAGGTGATCTACCAGAACGAGCTGATGCAGCTCATCCAGTACGAGCCGCGCACCGAGACCCAGCGGGCGACGCCGATCCTCTTCGTGCCGGCCTGGATCAACAAGTACTACATCCTCGACATGCGCCCGAAGAACAGCCTCGTGCGTTACATGCTCGACCGCGGCCACTCCGTCTTCGTCATCTCGTGGATCAACCCGACCAAGACGCATGCCGACATGTCGTTCCAGGACTACATGCACCGCGGCCCGCTCGCCGCGCTCGACGTCATGGCGAAGGTCACGGGCGAGCGGCGCGCCAATGTCCTCGGCTTCTGCATCGGCGGCATCCTCGTCACCTGCACCCTCGCCTACCTCGCGGCCAAGGGCGACGACCGCATCGCCGCGGCGACGACGCTCGCCACCATGGTCGACTTCGCCGACGTGGGCGAGGTCGGCGTCTTCGTCGACCGCGACCGGCTGAAGGCGCTCGCCGAGCACATGGAGGGCACCGGCTACCTCGAGAACCACCACCTGCAGGACATGTTCTCGATGATCCGCGAGAACGATCTCGTCTGGTCGTTCCACGTGATGAACTACCTGATGGGCCGACGGCCGCCGGCCTTCGATCTGCTGTACTGGAATTCCGATTCCACCCGCCTGCCCGCGCAGATGCTGCTGTGGTATCTCGAGAAGGTCTATATCGAGAACGGCCTGCGCCGCCCCGGCTATCTCTCGCTCGACGGCACGCCGATCGACATCGGCAAGATCAAGACGCCTTGCTTCATCCTCGCCACCAAGGAGGACCACATCGCGCCGTGGCGGTCGGTCTATCCCGCGACCCAGCTCTTCGGCGGCGAGGTGCATTTCGTGCTCGGCGGCTCGGGTCACATTGCCGGCGTGGTCAACCCACCGGCGGAAAAACCGAAATACGGCTACTGGACGCGCGAGGACCATCCCGCCGACCCGAACGAATGGCTTGCGGGGGCGAGCGCCACGGAAGGCTCGTGGTGGCCGCTGTGGGCCGACTGGCTCGAGTCCAAGGACACCGCCGAGCGCGTGCCCGCGCGCAAGCCCGGCGGCGGCAAGCTGAAGCCGATCGAGGACGCCCCGGGCTCCTACGTCCTCATCCGCGGCTGACGTGCGGCGCCGGCCTCGCGTCGCGCGCGAGGCCGGCGCTCCCTCGCGGTCGGCGAAGGCGCGCGCCCGCGCTCAGCCGAACCGCCGCGCCCCGTTCACCTGCAGGTAGACCGAATAGAGGCTCTGCGTCGCGGTGATGTAGAGCCGGTTGCGCTTCGGGCCGCCGAACTCCACGTTCGACACCACTTCCGGCACCCGGATCTTGCCGAGCAGCGTCCCGTCCGGCGCGTAGCAATGCACCCCGTCCGCCGCGCTGGTCCAGATGTTGCCCAGCCGGTCGAGCCGGAAGCCGTCGAACAGCCCCGCCTCGCAGGTGGCAAACACCCGCCCGTTCGCCAGGCGATCGCCCTGCACGTCGAACACCCGGATATGCCGCGGCCCGTCCTCGGCGTGCGTCGCCCCGGTGTCGGCAATGTAGAGCTGCCGCTCGTCGAGGCTGAAGGCGATGCCGTTCGGCCGCACGAAGTCGGTCGCCACCGCCGTCACCGTCCCGTCGGTCCCGACCCGATAGACGTGGCAGCCGCCCGCCTCCGGCTCCGACATGTGCCCTTCGTAGTCGCAGTCGATGCCATAGGCCGGATCGGTGAACCACACCGAGCCGTCCGAGCGCACCACCGCGTCGTTCGGCGAATTCAGCCGCTTGCCCTCCACCCGGTCGGCAATCACGCTGACCGAGCCGTCATGCTCGCGCCGCGACACCCGCCGCCCGCCGTGCTCGCAGGCGATCACCCGCCCCTCCCGATCGAGGGTGTGCCCGTTCTGAAAGCCGCACGGGCTGTCGAAGATCGAGACGCCCCCGTCGGTCTCGTCATAGCGCAGCACCCGGTCGTTCGGGATGTCGGAAAACAGCAGGTACTTGCCCGCCGGCACGTAGACCGGCCCCTCGGTCCAGCGGGCGCCGGTCCAGAGCTTTTCCACGTGGACGTTGCCGAGGACGAGCGCCTTGAAGCGCGGGTCGAGGATCTCGAACCAGTCGGTCATCATGCAGGTGTCTCCCCAAGGTGGTTTGTCAGAGTTGGCCGAGCGCGCGCTCGAAGAAGTCGGCGCCGCCGAAGTTGCCGGACTTCAGCGCCATGGCGAGCGGCCGCGCGCGCCCCAGCGTCGTGAGCGCCGGGACGCCGGGCGCGATTTCCGGCCCGACGCGAAAGCCGGCGATCCCGAGCCGGTCGACCACCGCGCCCGAGGTCTCGCCGCCCGCGACCACCAGCCGCGTCACCCCCGCCGCCACCAGCCCCTCGGCCAGCGCCGCAAGGCCCGCCTCGATCGCGGCGCTCGCGGCCGCGCGGCCGTGGCGCGCCTGCACCGCGGCCACCGCCGCCGGATCGCCGCTCGCCGCGACCAGCACCGGCCCGGCGTCGAGCCGCGCCAGCGCCCAGGCCAGCGCCTCCCGCGTGTCCCCGCCGCTCGTCACCAGCGCATCCGCGTCGAGCCGCAGCACCGGCATCCCCCGCGCCGCCACGGCCACCTGCTCCAGCGAGCGGGCAGAGCAGCTGCCGACGAGGATCGCGCTCGGTCCCGTCGTCGGCCCCGTCGGAGATCCCACCGGCGCGGCGGCCTCGAGCGCCCCCCCGGCCACCACGCCTCGCGCCAGTCCGAGGCCGAGGCCCGAGGCGCCGATGGAGACCGGCATCGCCAGCGCCGCCCGGCCCAGCGCCTCGAGGTCGGGCTCGGCCACCGCGTCGGCGATCACCGCGCGCGCCCCCTGCCCCGCCAGCGCCGCCAGCCGCCGCGCGATCGCCGCGTCTCCCGTCCGGATCGTCGCCAGATCGAGCAGCGCCACGGGGTCGGCCATCTGCCGGGCCAGCACGCGCACGAGATTCGCGTCGTGCATCGGATTGAGCGGGTGCGTGCGGAGCGAGCTTTCGCTCAGGAGCACGTCCTCGACGAAGAGATGCCCCTTGTAGACCGTGCGCCCGGTCTCCGGGAACGCCGGCGTCACCGGCGCCAGCGCGGCCCCGGCCCGCGCGCACAACGCCGCCGTCACCGGACCGATGTTGCCCGCGTCGGTCGAATCGAACGTCGAGCAAATCTTGTACATCACATGGCCGAAGCCGCGGGCCTGCAGCCAGTCCCATGCCTGCGTCGCCGCTTCGACCGCTTCCGCCGCGGGGACGGAGCGGATCTTCAGCGACACGACCAGCGCCTCGGCCCCGCTCACGTCGAGCCCGTCCGGCACCCCGATGGTCTGAACCGTCGCCAGGCCCGCCTTCGCCCAGGTGTTCGCCAGGTCGGATGCGCCGGTATAGTCGTCGGCGATCGCCGCGAGCCTCATCGCGTTCTCCACGGCTGGAACCAGCCGAGCCCCGCCTCGGTCGTCGTCCGAGGCACGTACTCGCAGCCGACGAAGCCGTCGTAGCCCGTTGCGTCGATCATCTCGAAGACGAACGGCCAGTTCAGCTCCTCGCCATCGGGCTCATGGCGCGACGGCACGCTCGCGACCTGCACATGGCCGACCAGCGGCAGCAGCCGGCGAAACGACATCGCCACGTCGCCGTGCAGGATCTGCTGGTGATAGACGTCGTACTGCAACCGCACGTTCGGCGCGCCCGACTGGAGGATCAGCCGCTCCGCCAGCGCGAAGTCGTTCAGGAAATAGCCCGGCATGTTGCGGCCGTTGATCGGCTCCAGCAGCAGGTCGAGCCCGTGGTCGGCGAGGCGCCCCGCCGCGTGCTCGATCGCGCGGGCATAGGCCGACAGCGCCACCGGGTCGCGGCTGTCGGCAAAGCCCGCCATCATGTGCAGCCGGGTCGCGCCGCTCGCCAGGGCATACTCGATCCCCTGCCCGACGCTCGCCTTCAGCGCATCGAAGCGCGCGGGATCGCTGGCGAGCCCGCGGTCGCCCGCCTCCCAGTCTCCCGGCGCGAGATTGAAGAGCGCGAGCGTCAGCCCGTCGCGTTCCAGCGTCTGCGCCAGCCGCTCGGGCGTCAGCGCATAGGGAAACAGGCACTCCACCGCCTTGAAGCCCGCGGCCGCGGCGGCGGCGAAGCGATCGGGAAACGCCACCTCGTTGAACATCATCGTCAGGTTGGCGGCAAAGCGCGGCATCACGCGCCTCCCGGCAGCGTCACGCCCGAAAGGCGGGCATAGACCCGTGCGAGCGAGGAGTCGTCGTCGCGGCCCATCCCCGCCCCCGCGGCGGCGAGATACATCTGCAGCGCGGCGGCGGCCAGCGGCGCGGGATAGCGCTCCGTCCGCGCCATGTCCTGCACGATGCCGAGATCCTTGACGAAAATCTCCACTGAGCTCAGCGGCGCATAGTCGCCCGCCAGCACGTGCGGCACGCGGTTCTCGAACATCCACGAGTTGCCGGCCGAGCCGGTGATGACCTCGTAGACCGTGGCGAGGTCGAGGCCGAGCTTGCCCGCCAGCGTGATCGCCTCGCAGGCGGCGGCGATGTGCACGCCGGCGAGCAGCTGGTTCACCATCTTCATCGAGGCGCCGACACCGGCCCGATCGCCGAGGCGATGCACCTTGACCGCCACGGCATCGAGCACCGCCGCCGCCCTGGCGAACGCCGCTGCCGAGCCGGAGGCCATGACGGTCAGCTCGCCCTGCGCCGCCCGGGCGGCCCCGCCGGAGATCGGCGCGTCGAGGTAGACGAGGCCCGCATCCTCGCAGCGCCGGGCCAGCGCCTCGGCATCGCCGGGCGACATGGTGGCCGACGAGACAACAACGGCCCCGGCCGGCGCCACAGCGGCGGCACCATCCCGGCCGAACAGCACGTCCGAGGTCTGCGCCGCGTTCACCACCACGGTCAGGATCGCGCCCGCCCCCTCGGCCGCCTCCGCAGGGGTGGTGCAGGCGCGCCCCCCCGCCGCCGCCAGCCGCTCGAGCGCCGGCTGCGCCAGGTCGCAACCCGCGACGGCAAAGCCCGCCTTGCGCAGCGACAGGGCCATCCCGAGTCCCATGGAGCCGAGCCCGATCACGGCCACCGCAGTGGCGGGCGGTGTGCCGGCGTCGCTCATTGAGTCACCCTCCCGTTGCTGCCACGCGTCGACCCTTCGGGCGCGCACGATCTTGCGCCACACGTTCCACGGCCGCGCGGCGTCTGCAACAGGTTTAGGACGGGATCAGGACCGGAGGCGGCGGTGGCAGGAGCCCCGGGCGATCCGGCAGCGGCCGGGACGCGAAGGCGCCTCCTGAAACGATCGAGGGGCCCGAAAAGGCCCCCCGAAGCTCGCTCAGAGCGAGTAGTACATCTGGTATTCGACCGGATGGGGCGTGTGCTCCATCATGTACACTTCGGGCCACTTCAGCGCGATGAACGCCTCGATCTGGTCCTTGGTGAACACGTCGCCGTGCAGCAGGAACTCGTGGTCGTTCTCGAGCGTGGTCAGCGCCTCGCGGAGCGAACCGCACACGGTCGGGATCTCGGCCAGCTCCTCGGGGGGCAGGTCGTACAGATCCTTGTCGGCCGCGGCGCCCGGATCCATCTTGTTCTTGATGCCGTCGATGCCGGCCATCAGCAGCGCCGAGAACGCGAGGTAGGGGTTCGCGCACGGATCGGGGAAACGGGCCTCGACGCGCTTCGCCTTCGGGCTCTCAGACCACGGGATGCGGATCGAGGCGGAGCGGTTGCGCGCGGAGTAGGCGAGCAGGACCGGCGCCTCGAAGCCCGGGATCAGCCGCTTGTAGCTGTTCGTCGTCGGGTTCGAGAAGGCGTTGATGGTCTTGGCGTGCTTCAGGATGCCGCCGATGAACCACAGCGCCTCGTTCGACAGGTCGGCATACTTGTCGCCGGCGAAGACCGGCTTGCCGTCCTTGAAGATCGACATGTTGACGTGCATGCCCGAGCCGTTGTCGCCGTAGTACGGCTTCGGCATGAACGTCGCGGTCTTGCCATAGGCGGCGGCGACCTGCTGCACGACGTACTTGTACTTCAGGATGTTGTCGGCCTGCGCGGTCAGCTTGCCGAAGATGATGCCGAGCTCGTGCTGGGCCGACGCCACCTCGTGGTGGTGCTTGTCGACCTTCATGCCCATCCGCTTCATCGTCGAGAGCATCTCGCCGCGGATGTCCTGCGCCGCATCGACCGGCGGCAGCGGGAAGTAGCCGCCCTTGACGCCCGGCCGGTGGCCGGAGTTGCCCATCTCGTAGACGGTATCGGTGTTCCAGGCGGCGTCCATCGCGTCGATCTGGAAGCTGACCTTGTTCGGCACGTTCGAGAAGCGCACGTCGTCGAACAGGAAGAACTCCGCCTCCGGCCCGCAGTAGAACGCGTCGCCGATGCCGGTCTGCTTCAGGTAGGCCTCGGCCTTCTGCGCGGTGCCGCGCGGGTCACGCTCGTAGGGCTCGTTGGTGTCGGGCTCGAGCACGGTGCAGTGGATGCAGAGCGTCTTCTCGGCGTAGAACGGATCGACGTAGGCCGAGCTCGGGTCGAGCATCAGCTTCATGTCCGACTTGTCGATGCCCTTCCAGCCGGCGATCGACGAGCCGTCGAACATCATGCCTTCGTCGAAGAGATCTTCGTCGACGAGATCCGCGTCCACCGTGACGTGCTGCAGCTTGCCCTTCGGATCACAGAAGCGAAGGTCGACATACGGGATGTCGTCGTCCTTCAGGGACTTCAGAACGGATTTCTGGTCGCTCATCTCGATTCCTTGGTTGAGAGACTGACGTGTGTCACGAGCGGCGCGCCTCAGAGCGCGTCGTTGCCTTCCTCGCCGGTGCGAATGCGGATCGCCTGCTCGACATGGCTGATGAAAATCTTGCCGTCGCCGATCTTGCCGGTCTTCGCGGCGTTGATGATCGCCTCCACCGCGGCGTCCACCTGGTCGTCCGCGAGAACGACCTCGATCTTCACCTTGGGCAGGAAATCGACCACATACTCCGCGCCGCGATAGAGCTCGGTATGGCCCTTCTGCCGGCCGAAGCCCTTCGCCTCGATGACGCTCAGGCCCTGGATGCCCACTTCCTGCAGCGCCTCCTTCACCTCATCGAGCTTGAATGGCTTGATGATGGCTTCGATCTTCTTCATCCGGGGCCCCCGACCGTTATGCCTCGCGGCGACACGTCGCCAAGATCGGCGCCCGGGAAATCAGCTTGGCCGGGGGGATTCAATGCGACTAGGCCCGTCGCGTGGAACCCTCCCGGAAGAATCCGGCGCCTGTGCCACGGAATTGACCAGATTGCCCAACCTTTGGGCAAGCGGAGAAGCCGGACGGGGGGTGGATTTTTCGCTCGCGCGGGTCCGGCGGCTCTGCTAGAGAGCGGCCTCTCACGCGATCGAGGGCCCCTTGCGGGCCGGCGCCGGCGTGGGATGCCGCGGCTCGCGGGCGTGGCGGAATTGGCAGACGCACCAGATTTAGGTTCTGGCGCCGCAAGGCGTGGGGGTTCAAGTCCCTCCGCCCGCACCAGATGGAACAGACGAGGACGAGGATGCAGGTCACCGAGACCCTGAACGAAGGCCTGAAGCGCGGCTACGCCATCACGGTGCCCGCGGGCGAGCTCGAGGCGAAAGTCACCGAGAAGCTCGAGGAAGCCCGCAAGGACTTCCAGATGAAGGGCTTCCGCAAGGGCAAGGCCCCCGCCGCGCTGATGAAGAAGATGTTCGGCAAGTCGGTGCTCGGCGAAGCCATGCAGGAGACGATCGACCAGGCGATGCGCGATCACTTCGAGGCATCCGGCGATCGCCCGGCGCTGCAGCCCGAGGTCAAGATGACCAACGAGGACTGGCAGGAAGGCCAGGACGTGCAGGTCTCGATGACCTACGAGGCGCTGCCGAAGGTGCCCGAGGTGGCTCTCGGCAACATCGCGCTCGAGCGGCTCGTGGTCGAGGTCGACGACGCGGCGGTCGACGACGCGCTGCAGAATCTCGCGAAGTCGGCCCAGAGCTTCGACGACCGCGATGCGGGGGCGGCTGCCGAGGACGGCGATCAGGTGGTCATCGACTTCAAGGGCTCGGTCGACGGCGAGCTGTTCGAGGGCGGCACCGCCGAGGACTTCCCCCTGGTGCTCGGCTCGGGCAGCTTCATTCCCGGCTTCGAGGACCAGCTCGTCGGCGTGACCGCCGGCGAGGAGCGCGAGGTGAAGGTGAACTTCCCCGCCGACTACGGCGCCCCGAATCTCGCCGGCAAGGACGCGAGCTTTGCCGTCACCGCGAAGGCGGTGAAGGCGCCGAAGCCGGCCGAGGTCGACGACGCGCTCGCCACCCGCTTCGGCCTCGAGTCGCTCGACGATCTGAAGGCCCAGATCCGCACCCGCCTCTCCGACGAGTTCGCCGATGCCGCGCGGCAGGTGACCAAGCGCCGGCTGATGGACGCGCTCGACGGGCTGGTCAGCTTCGACCTGCCGCCCTCGCTGGTGAACATCGAGGCCAGCCAGATCGCGCACCAGCTGTGGCACGAGGAGCACCACGACCACCACGGCCACGATCACGGCAACATCGAGCCGACCGACGAGCACCGCAAGCTCGCCGAGCGCCGCGTGCGCCTCGGGCTCCTGCTCGCCGAGATCGGCAACGCCGCCGAGGTCGAGGTGAGCGAGCAGGAGCTGCAGCGCGCCGTCTTCGAGCAGGCCCGGCAGTATCGCGGGCAGGAGCGGCAGTTCTTCGAATTCGTGCAGAAGAACCCGCAGGCCCTGCAGCAGATCCGCGCGCCCCTCTTCGAGGAAAAGGTGGTCGACCACATCATCGGTCTCGCGAACGTGACCGACAAGCCGGTCACCAAGGACGAGCTCCAGAAGGAGATCGAGGCGCTCGACGACGCCGCCACGCCCGAGGCCGCGCCGGCCGACGCCTGACGACATCCGCCGGGGCCCCCTGTCCTTCCGGCCGGGGGGCCCTTGCGAAGCTCCGGCCGGGCCACTATTCCTCAGCACAACCATGACGCGCGTGAGCGAGGGCGTCGGGGACAGGAAGGCGGAATTCGATGAAAGACCCGGTAGAGACCTACATGAACCTCGTGCCGATGGTGGTCGAACAGACCGCCCGGGGCGAACGCGCCTACGACATCTTCTCGCGCCTCCTGAAGGAGCGCATCATTTTCGTCGCGGGCCCGGTCCACGACGGCATGTCGACGCTCATCGTGGCGCAGCTGCTCTTCCTCGAGGCCGAAAACCCGAAGAAGGAAATCTCCATGTACATCAACAGCCCGGGCGGTGTCGTCACCTCCGGCCTGTCGATCTACGACACGATGCAGTACATCCGCCCGCCGGTCTCGACGCTCTGCGTCGGCCAGGCCGCGTCGATGGGCTCGCTCCTCCTGACCGCCGGCGCCAAGGACATGCGGTTCTCGCTGCCGAACAGCCGGATCATGGTCCACCAGCCGTCCGGCGGCTTCCAGGGCCAGGCGACGGACATCATGATCCACGCCCGCGAGACCCAGGCGCTCAAGGACCGGCTCAACCAGATCTACCACCACCACACCGGCCAGCCGGTCGAGGTGGTGGAGGCCGCGCTGGAGCGCGACCGCTTCATGACGGCCCAGGATGCCAAGGACTGGGGCCTCATCGACGAGATCGTCGAGCGGCGCGACCTGCCGGTACCGGCTGCGTGAGCGGTGCGGCGTCACGGCGTTCGCCCGAAACCTTTGCCCTTGTAATTCCGCGTGGAGGCATGCTCCAATGGGAGATGCCTCCCGAGACCGTGGGCGGGGTGGACGTTTGAGACAGGAATGGATGGCGAAAGCCGGAGGCAGAAGATGAGCAAGTCGGGCGGCGGCGACGCGAAGAACACCCTTTATTGCTCGTTCTGCGGCAAGAGCCAGCACGAGGTGCGCAAGCTCATCGCGGGGCCGACCGTGTTCATCTGCGATGAATGCGTCGAGCTGTGCATGGATATCATCCGCGAGGAGACGAAGAGCAATCTCGTCAAGTCCTCGGACGGGGTGCCGACGCCGCACGAGATCTGCAAGGTGCTGGACGACTACGTGATCGGCCAGCAGGTGGCGAAGCGCGTCCTGTCGGTCGCGGTCCACAACCACTACAAGCGGCTGAACCACGCGACGAAGAACACCGACGTCGAGTTGCAGAAGTCGAACATCATGCTGATCGGCCCCACGGGCTGCGGCAAGACGCTGCTCGCGCAGACGCTGGCCCGCATCCTCGACGTACCCTTCACCATGGCCGATGCGACGACGCTGACCGAGGCGGGCTATGTCGGCGAGGATGTCGAGAACATCATCCTCAAGCTGTTGCAGGCCGCCGAATACAATGTCGAGCGGGCGCAGCGCGGCATCGTCTACATCGACGAGGTCGACAAGATCAGCCGTAAGTCCGACAACCCCTCGATCACCCGCGACGTTTCGGGCGAGGGCGTGCAGCAGGCGCTGCTGAAGATCATGGAGGGCACGGTCGCGAGCGTTCCCCCGCAGGGCGGTCGCAAGCATCCGCAGCAGGAGTTCCTGCAGGTCGACACGACCAACATCCTGTTCATCTGCGGTGGTGCCTTTGCCGGCCTCGACAAGATCATCGCGCAGCGCGGCCGTGGTTCGGCCATGGGCTTCGGCGCCGACGTGAAGGACACCGACGACCGCCGGGTCGGCGAGATCTTTCAGGAGCTTGAGCCCGAGGATCTGCTGAAGTTCGGCCTGATCCCCGAGTTCGTCGGCCGCCTGCCCGTGCTCGCGACGCTGACCGACCTCGACGAGGCGGCGCTCATCATCATCCTGACCGAGCCGAAGAACGCGCTCATCAAGCAGTACCAGCGCCTGTTCGAGATGGAAGACGTCGCCCTCACCTTCACCGAAGACGCGCTCCGCGCCGTTGCCAAGCGGGCGATCGACCGCAAGACTGGCGCCCGCGGCCTGCGCTCCATCCTGGAAGAGGTTCTGCTCGACACCATGTTCGAGCTGCCCTCGATGCAGGGCGTGGAGGAGGTGGTGGTCAACGAGGAGTGCATCACCCGCAAGGGCGAGCCGCTGCTCATCTACGCCGACCGCAAGGAAGGCTCCTCGGCCTCGGCGTACTGAGGGCCCTTGGGGTGGGTGTGTCACCCACCCTTCCCTCCCGTCAGGGTTTCACGACCTCACCCTTGAACCCGGCGTTGAAGCGCCGGGTTTCGGGATCCATCAGGTAGACGAACGTCCCCTTGCCGCCGGCATCGCCCCACCAGCCGCTGCCGCCGACCAGCTCCCACACCTCGCGATAGCCGCGCGCCACCGGCGCGATCGCCGTCCAGCGCAGCACCAGCCCCTCGCCCCGCACGTCGGTCAGCGTGCAATAGCCGCCACCCGACATGCGGTTTTTCTCCAGATCCATCGCACCAAAGCACGACCCCTGCACGCCGGCGAACGGATCCACCGGGCCCTTCGGCTCGAAGCCTGCCACGGTGAAGTCCCCGACCAGCGACGCGAGATCGGCATGGACCGGATGCACCACGAACCCGTCGGTGCCGCTCGCCACCCCGTCGACCGGCAAACGCGACGCCGCCACCGCCGGCGCAGCGATCGACAGTGCCAGCGATGCGGCCGCCGCAGCCTGCCTCATCGGTTCCCCTCCGTTTCAATCCCAAGGCGAGCATAGGCGAATGGCCACCGGGACGAAACCCGCGCGCCCCTCTCGAACCCGGCCGCTCGCGCGAAGGTGCGGTGCAGCATCCCCGCGGGGTCGCCGTTCACCGCGTTACCCCCTTGGCGCAAGGGCGTATTCCCCGATTCAGCTCCGTTACCACGGGCACCCCGTTGACAGTCGGAGTGGATCGGGTAGAAGGGCGCTCTGAAATTTCGGGCCCAGCGGCCCAGGGCATCGCGGGGCGCCGCGGAAAGGGACTCGAAATGGCAAAGCCGACCACGATCAAGATCCGGCTGAACTCCACGGCCGACACCGGCTATTTCTACGTGACCAAGAAGAACTCGCGCACCATGACCGAGAAGATGTCGGTCAAGAAGTACGACCCCGTTGCGCGCAAGCACGTCGAATTCAAGGAAGGCAAGATCAAGTAACCAGTCGAACGCGACTGGCGAAAAAGATCGGGGGCGGGCCTTTCGGCGCCGCCCCCTTCTTGTTTCTACAGGATCAGCCGTTGGCGTCAGGCGCCAGCCGGCGCCGGCGCCGCTTCGAGCGCCTTGCGCAGCGCATCCTCGCGGGTGTGGTCGAGCGAGGTCTGCAGCACCCGGCCGCCCACGCCCTGCAGCGCCGCCAGAACCTTGTCGCCGGTGACGCTCTTCACCAGCACGAACAGCACCGCCTCGCCATCCTGCAGCGAGTCCGCCGCGAGGCCCTTCATGAAGCGGTCGTTCACGCCGACGTCGGTCAGCGCGCCGGCGATCGCACCGCTGGCCGCACCGGCCGCGACACCGAGCAGCGGGTTCATGAACAGGACGCCGATCAGCAGCCCCCAGAAGCTGCCACCCGCCGCGCCGGCCGCGGTGGTGTTCATCAGCTGGTTCAGCTTCACCTTGCCGCCCGCGCTCTTCACCGCGATCACGGCATCGCCGATGTCGATCAGATAGTCCTTCTGCAGCTCCAGAACCTTGTTCCGGACCTCTTCCGCCTTCTCCTCGGACGGGAAGACGACTGCGATGAGATCAGCCATGGATGCCTCTTCTGATATGCCATGCCGCACCGCAAAGCGGCGGACGAGGCGCATAGTCCCCGTCACGCAAGGCATGTCAATCTCTGTCCGGCCGCCGGATTTTACGTTCCGCCGACCGGACACGCGCAGGTTACTGGCAGGAATCGATCTGTGTGCCAGCCGCGGCGCCGAGGCCCGCGCCCGCCGCCGTCGCGAGCTGCTTGCCGCCGCCGCCGCCGATCTGGTTGCCGAGAAGGCCACCAACGGCCGCGCCGCCCAGCACGCCGCCGGCGCACATCAGTTCACGGTTGGTCTGCGGGTTCTGGGTACAGCCGGCCAGCGCGAGCGCCAGCGCGGCAATCATCAGGAGGGGCTTCATCATTGTATCCTCACCTCATCGTGCCCCGAAGCCTCGGGACTGCAACGAGTTCTAGGAGCAACGCACGGCACGCGCCACTGGTTTCATTGCGGACGCGCCCCGTACCACCGTCAGTTGAGAACGCCGTCGCTATTACTGTCGGCCGCAACGAAGTCCTTCTGCGCCGCGACCTTGAATTCGCGCTTGCGGAGCTTGCCGTCGCCGTTCGTGTCGGCGGCAGCGCACGGCTCCGGCGTCAGCGCTCTGCGGCGCTGTCATCCGGGGACGGCCGTGCCGACCCCGGCCGAAGCGATTTCCCGCGCCGCCGCTTCGACCGCGCCCCGTCCATGCGCGATCCCGAGCGCGCCGAGGCCCGCCTCGATGCTGGCGATGGTGCCGAGCAGCATGTGCGGATTGAGGTGGCCCATGTGACCGATCCGAAACAGGCCCTCGGGGTCGACGCCCGGCGCGGACAGCCCGATCCCGAGCGTCAGTCCCGCGGCGTCGGCGCACCACCGGCGCAACCGGGTGCCGTCGCCGGGCCGGGCGCGGATCGTCGTCACGGCATGGCTCCTCAGCGCGGGGTCGGCGACGTTGAGCCGCAGCTCGCCCCCCGCCCCCCAGGCCTCGACCGCCGCCCAGACCGCCCGCGCCTGAACGGCATGCCGCCGCCAGACCGCCTCCAGCCCCTCCTCGACCAGGATCATGTCGAGGGCGCAGCGCAGCCCGTAGAGGTGATGGGTCGGCGGCGTGCCGGCAAAGAGCTGATAGAAGACTTCGGGCGACAGCCGTGGTTTCCAGTCCCAGTACGGGCTGGGACAGGCCACCTCGGCCGCCGCGGTCGCCGCGCGCGGCCCGACGAAGACGAAGGCGACCCCCGGCGGCGTCATCAGTCCCTTCTGGCAGGCCGCCACCGTCACGTCGGCGCCCCAGGCGTCCATCTCGTAGCGGTCGCACGCGAGGCTCGCGATGCAGTCCACGGCCAGCAGCGCCGGGTGCCCGGCCGCATCGAGCGCCGCGCGGACCGGCGCGATCTCGCTCCGCGCCGAGGACGCGGTGTCGGTCTGCACGGCGAGGACGGCGCGGATCGCGTGCGCCGAATCGGCCCGCAGCCGCGCCTCGACCCGCGCCGGGTCGATCGCGAAGCCGAAGCCGAAATCCATCACCTCGACGTCCATCCCCATCTGCCGCGCGGTCGCCGCCCAGCCGAGGGCGAAGCGCCCGGTGGCAAGAACCAGAACCTTGTCGCCCGAGCGCAGGATATTGGCGATCGCCGCCTCCCACACCGAATGGCCGTTGCCGATGTAGATCACCGCATCGCCCGACGTGCCCGCGACGCGCTCCAGATCCGCGAGGACGCCGCGGGTCATCTCGATCAGCTCGCCCTCGTAGATGTTCGGCGCCGCCCGGTGCATGGCATTCAGCACCCGGTCGGGGACGATCGACGGGCCGGGGATCGCGAGAATGTCGCGGCCGCGGGATAGCGTCATGAGCCTGCTCCAAGGATGATCGGTCCCGACGCTACCGGCTGCCGCGGCGCAGGGGAACCCCTCGCCCGACCGCGCCCGCGCGGTACGCCGCCTCGGGCGGCTTGATCCCATCCCGCCGCTGGCGCATAAGGCCGCCATGACGACGCGCCCGATACGCATCACCTGCATTCGCCGCTGACACCCTCGTCGCGGCGCGCGTCCCGTTTCCAAACCCGGTCCAACGTGATAGCCGCCGCGGCAGAAAACGCCGAGGCCCAAAGGCATGACCGAGATCAGCCTCTACAACACCCGCACCCGCTCCAAGGCGCCGTTCGCGCCCATCGACCCGCGGAACGTGCGGATGTACGTCTGCGGCCCCACCGTCTACGACCGCGCCCACATCGGCAACGCCCGGCCGGTGGTGGTATTCGACACGCTCTTCCGCCTGCTCCGCCACGTCTATGGCGAGGGGCACGTCACCTACGTGCGCAACCTCACCGACATCGACGACAAGATCATCGCGCGGGCGACCCAGAGCGGGCGCCCGATCGAGACGATCACCATCGAGACGACCGAGTGGTATCACGCCGACATGGATGCGCTCGGCGCCCTGCGTCCGACGCACGAGCCCCGCGCGACGCAGTACGTGCCGGCCATGGTGGCGATGATCGAGACGCTGATCGCCCGCGGGCATGCCTATGCCGCCGAGGGCCATGTCCTCTTCGCCGTGGCGAGCGATCCGTCGTACGGCCAGCTCGCGCGCCGCTCGCTCGAGGACATGCAGGCCGGCGCCCGCGTCGAGGTTGCCCCCTACAAGCGCGACCCGATGGACTTCGTGCTGTGGAAGCCCTCTACGCCCGAGCAGCCCGGCTGGCCGAGCCCGTGGGGCCGCGGCCGCCCCGGCTGGCACATCGAGTGCTCGGCGATGAGCCACGAGCTGCTGGGACCGAGCTTCGACATCCACGGCGGCGGCATCGACCTCGTCTTCCCGCACCACGAGAACGAGGTGGCGCAGTCGACCTGCGCCCACCCGGAGGGCCATTTCGCCAACGTCTGGATGCACAACGGTTTCCTGAACGTCGAGGGCGAGAAGATGTCGAAGTCGCTCGGCAACTTCTTCACGGTGCGCGACCTGCTCGACCGCGGCATTCCGGGCGAGGTGATCCGCTTCGTCCTGCTCTCGACGCACTACCGCCAGCCGATCGACTACACCGAGTCGAAGGTGCATGACGCCACCGTGCTCCTCACGCTCTGGGAAAAGCTGCTGCGCGAGTCCCGCGCCGCCGGCCTCGTGCCCGATCCCGACGCGAGCGCCGCGCCGGAGGCGCTGGCGGCGCTCGCCGACGACCTCAACACGCCGCTTGCGCTGAAGGTGCTGCGCGATCTCGCCTCCGAGATCCGCCAGGGGGGGCCGCGCGCGGCCGCGGCGTTCCAGCAGTTCACCGCCTCGCTCGACCTCATGGGCATCAGCCCGGACGGCTTTCGCGACGCCGCGATCCAGGCGTCGCTCGGTCGCGCCTTCGCCGACGAGGGGGCGCTCGAAAGCCGCATCGCCACGCTGCTCCGCGCCCGCGAGGCCGCCCGCGCCGCCCGCGACTTCGCCCGCGCCGACAGGATCCGCCATGCGCTGACCGCGGCGGGCATCAAGGTGATGGACCGCACCGGCGCCGCCTCGGAATGGGAGATCGGCCCCGACTTCGACCCTGCGAAACTCGAAGGGATCGACGCATGACCCCCCGCCAGCCAGATGCCAGCATGACCCGCACCCGGCTCACCCTCTTCGACACCACGCTGCGTGACGGCCAGCAGAGCCAGGGCGTCGACTTTTCCGTCGACGACAAGATCCGCATCGCCGAAGGGCTCGACGCACTCGGGATCGACTACGTGGAGGGCGGCTGGCCCGGCGCGAACCCGACGGACAGCGCATTCTTCGCCGCCGCGCCGAGGCTGCGCCACGCCACCCTCACCGCCTTCGGCATGACCAAGCGGTCGGGCCGCTCCGCCTCGAACGACGAGGTGCTGGCGGGCGTCGTCAACGCCGGCACCCCGGCGGTCTGCCTCGTCGGCAAGACCCACGACTTCCACGTCGGCACCGCCCTCGGCATCCCGCTCGAGGAAAACGTCGAGAACATCGCCACCTCGATCCGTTTCCTCAAGGCCAGGGGCCGCGAGGCGCTGTTCGACGCGGAGCACTTCTTCGACGGCTACAAGGCCAATCCCGCCTATGCGCTGGAGTGCCTGCACGCCGCGCTCAAGGCCGGCGCCAGGTGGGTGGTCCTCTGCGACACCAATGGCGGCACCTTGCCCGCCGAGGTCGGCCGGATCGTCGGCGAGGTGATCGCCGCGGGCATTCCCGGCGAGCGGCTCGGCATCCACACCCACGACGACACCGGCAACGCGGTGGCGAACACGCTCGCCGCCATCGACGCCGGCGCGCGGCAGATCCAGGGCACGCTGAACGGCCTCGGCGAACGCTGCGGCAACGCCAACCTCGTCACGCTGATCCCGACGCTGCTCCTGAAGGAGCCCTACGCCAGCCGCTTCGAGACCGGCATCCCGCGCGATCGCCTGCCCGATCTCGCGCGGCTGAGCCGGCTGCTCGACGACATCCTGAACCGGGTGCCGAACCGCGCGGCGCCCTACGTCGGCACCTCTGCCTTCACCCACAAGGCCGGGCTGCACGCCAGCGCGATCCTGAAGGACCCGTCCACCTACGAGCACGTGCCGCCCGAGGCGGTCGGCAACGCGCGCGTGATCCCCATGTCGAACCAGGCGGGGCTGTCGAACCTGCGCGAGCGGCTCGCCAAGGCGGGGATCGAGGTGGCGCCGGGGGATCCGCGCCTCGGCGAGATCCTCGCCGAGGTGAAGGCGCGCGAGGACCGCGGCTTCGCCTACGACGGCGCCTCGGCGAGCTTCGAGCTGCTGGCCCGGGCGATCCTCGACCGCCTGCCGAAGTTCTTCGAGGTCGAGCGTTACCGCGTCACCGTCGAGCGCCGCCTCGGCCCGAAGGGCGCGACCGTCACCGTCTCCGAGGCGGTCGTCGTCGCGCGCTTCGGCCCCGAACGGGTGATGAGCGTCAGCGAGAGCCACGATCCGCTGACCCACGCCGACCAGGGCCCGGTCAACGCCCTGTCGCGCGCGCTCGCCAAGGACCTCGGGCCATACCAGTCCTACATCGCCGACATGAAGCTCGTGGACTTCCGCGTGCGCATCACGTCCGGCGGCACCGAGGCGGTGACGCGCGTGCTGATCGAGAGCGCCGACGGTCGCGGCCGGCGGTGGTCCACCGTCGGGGTCTCCGCCAACATCGTCGACGCGAGCTTTCAGGCCCTGCACGACGCGATCGTCTGGAAGCTGCTGTCCGACGGAGCGCCGGTGCCGGGCGAGCCCGCCCACGCCGCCACGCTGCTGCCGTGACCGAGGCACCCGAGACCGGCACGACAGCGAGCGACGGGGCGGCGAGCGGCGCGGTCGCCGGGCTGGTCGAGCGGGGCGACCCCGACCGCTGGCGCACGGCCATGGCCGCGCCCCCCGACGCGCGCCCGGGGCTGCTCACGCTCTACGCCTTCAACCTCGAGCTTGCCCGCGCGTCGTGGGTGGCGTCCGAGCCGCTGCTCGCCGAGATCCGGCTGCAGTGGTGGGCGGACGCGGTGGCCGAAATCTACGACGGCCGGGCACCGCGGCGGCACGAGGTGGTCGAGCCGCTGGCCGCAACCATCGCGCGCGCCGACCTGCCGCGACGGCTGTTCGACGAGATGATCGCGGCCCGCCGCCTCGATGCCGAGTCGCCGCTCGCCGACGTGACGGGATACGTCGACCACACCGCCGGCAATCTGATGGAGCTGGCCGCCCGGCACCTGGGCGCCGAGGGCGGCGCGCTGCCGGTCGTGCGCGACTTCGGCCGGGCCGCCGGCATCGCCGCGCTGCTCCGCGCCCTGCCCGAGCTGGCCGCCCGCGGCCGCGCGCCGCTGCCCCCCGGCCTCGACCCCGCCGCGCTGGCCCGCGACGGGCTCGCCGCGCTCGACCGGGCCCGCGCGCATCGCGACCGCGTGCCGCGGACCGCCCTGCCCGCCTTGCTGCCCGGCTGGCTCGCCGCGCGCACCCTGCGCCGCGCCGCTGCCGGCGAGACGTGGCTCGAGCCGGCGCCGATCGTCGCGCGCGGCGGGCTGCTCTGGCGGGCCGCCACCGGCCGCTGGTGGACCTGACACGCGGCCTCAGCCGCGCCGCGTTCAGCGCCGCCGCCGCACGGACCAATGCCTGCAGCGCCGCACCGTCGACCCGCTCCCCCTCGCGGATGTCGATGGCCCTCCGGGTGTTGCCCTCGAGGCTGGCGTTGAACAGGCCCGCCGGATCGGCGAGCGCCGCGCCGCGGGTGAACGTCAGCTTCACCACCGACTTGTAGGTCTCGCCGGTGCAGAGGATGCCCGCGTGCGACCAGACCGGCACACCCCGCCACTTCCACTCCTCCACCACCTCCGGGCCCGCGGCGCGGATCAGCCGCCGGACGTCGGCCAGCGTCGCGCCAGTCCGCAAGCTCCCGGATCCGCGCGTCGATATGATTGGAAGGCGATGGTTCCATGGCGGGCGCTCCCCTGCCGACCTTTCCAAGCGGCCACGGCGCACGGTAAGACTACCAGAAAACGCACGAGGCAGAAGGACAGGACGGATGATCGGGCGGATACTTGGCGGACTTGCCTTGGCGGGCCTCTGTGCCGGCGGCGCGGCGGCGCAGCAGCGCCCCGAGCTCAGCTATGGCTTTGCCATCACCTCGAACTACATCGACGACGGCGCCACCCAGTCGAACGACAACCCCGCGGTCCAGGGCTACGTCGAAGGGTCGCTCGACATCTTCTATGCCGGCCTCTGGTCCTCGACGGTGGATTTTCCCGGCGACGACGACTTCGGCCGCGACCGCTTCGAGTTCGATCTCTACGCGGGCGTGCGCAAGACCTTCGACCTGCTCACCCTCGATGCGAGCTACTATCGCTATCTCTATGACCGGAGTGGCGATTGCTGCGGTGAGTTCAAGCTCGCGGCCAGCTATCCCATGGCGGATCTGGGCGCGCTGAACGCCGAGTTCGACTATGACCCGTCGGCTAGGTCCAGGTGGGGCGAAGTGGGGACGGAGTTGTACTTTGCCCAGGTGTGGTCCGTCGGAGGCACGGTCGGCACCGACTTCGGCAGCGACGACCTGGACGAGCGCAAGGTCGCCTACGACGTCGGCGTCAATCGAAAGCTCGGCGGAAACGCCAACGTCGATCTGCGCTACTACGACTCCAACCTCGATCCCGGCCATGTGGTGGTCGCGATCGGCATGGACTTCTGAGGCCGCCGCTTCGCGGGGCCTCGCGGGATGCGACCGAAACTGGTGAAGACGAATCCCTTCGGATTCAGAAAGCTGCCCGGCGTCTCACGCGTGAGATGCCCGGCAGCACCGGCCCCGCCCGATCGCCGGGCGGGGCCGCGTCGGCGTCAGCCGACGATTTCGAGGCCCGAGAAGAAATAGGCGATCTCGGTCGCGGCGGTGTCGGCACCGTCGGAGCCGTGGACCGAGTTCTCGCCGATCGACAGGGCGAACTCCTTGCGGATCGTGCCGGCGGCGGCATCGGCCGGGTTGGTCGCGCCCATGACCTCACGATTCTTCGCGATGGCGTCCTCGCCCTCGAGCACCTGCGCCACGATCGGCGCCGAGCTCATGAACTCGGTCAGCTCGCCAAAGAACGGCCGGTCCTTGTGGACGCCATAGAACGCCTGCGCCTGGGCGAGCGTCAGATGGATGCGCTTCTGCGCGACGATGCGCAGGCCCGCTTCCTCCAGCTTGGCGTTGATCGCGCCGGTCAGGTTGCGCCGGGTGGCGTCCGGCTTGATGATCGAAAAGGTGCGTTGAATGGCCATGGGTCAGACATCCCTCAGTTTCCGCGGGTCGGTTAGCATGGGCGACCGTCGCGGGCAAAGGCCGAATTCACGGCGATCGTTACCGCGCACGCGGCGGCGCAACCTGGAAGAGCCGTCCGCCCTCCGTCACAAGCGCGACGAGCAGACCGCCGACGCCGAGCCCGGCGAAGCCGAGCGTGAGCGGCACGATCGTGCCGTCGTAGCTCTGGCCGATCCACAGGCCGAGGCCGGCGCCGAGCGCGGTGGTCACGGCCCCGACGAACGAGGACGCCGTGCCGGCGATGCGGCCCATCGGCTCCATCGCCAGCGCATTGAAGTTCGGCATCATCAGCCCGAAGCAGAACAGGCTGAGCGAGAGCAGGCAGACGAAGAGCCCGAGCGGCACCCCGACCGTGAGCGCCAGCGCCGCGTGGACGACGCCCGAGACGACGAAGCCGATGATCGCCGCATGGGACACGCGCCGCATCCCGAGGCGCCCGACCAGACGGCTGTTGACGAACGACGCGATGGCGAGCGCCGCGGCACAGGCCCCGAACACGATGGGGAACAGCGCGCCGAGACCGTAGATCTCCACATAGATCTGCTGGGCGCTGTTGATGTAGCCCATGAGCGAACCGAAGATGATGCCCGTCGCCAGCGTGTAGCCGAGGGTCTGCCGGTTGGCGATCGCCTGGCCGAACGCGCTCGCGACCCAGCCGATCGAGATCGGCTCTCGGGCCTCCGCCGGGCGTGTCTCCGGCAGGCGCAGCAGCATCCAGACGAAGTTCGCCGCCCCGAGCAGCGTCAGGAACACGAAGATCAGGTGCCAGCTGCCGAGCAGCAGGAAGGCGCCGCCGAGCGACGGCGCGACGACCGGGGCGATGATGAAGATCATCATCACGAACGACATGACCTCGGCCATGCGGCGCCCGCCATAGATGTCGCGCACCACGGCCACGGCGACGATGCGCGGCGCCGCATTGGCCAGCCCCTGCACCACGCGGGCGACCAGCAGAAGCTCGAAGCTGCCGGCCACGAAGCAGCCGATCGAGGCGAGCGTATAGGCGGCCAGCCCGCCGAACAGCACCGCCCGCCGCCCGAGGCCGTCGCTGAGCGGCCCGTGGAACAGCTGGCCGATCGCGAACCCGACCACATAGGCGGTGATGACGAGCTGCTGCGCGTTGGCGTCGGCGATGCCGAAATCCTCGCGGATCTGCGGCAGCGCCGGCAGCATGATGTCGACCGACAGCGCGGTCATCGCCATCAGCGCGGCCATCATCGCCACGAACTCGCCGAAGCGGGGCATCGGCCGCGCCAGCGCGCTGGGGCGAGGATCAGTCATCGGGACGCTGCCTGTATGGGAATGCTCGCCTGCCAGTATAGGGCGCTGCCGGGCAGTGACCAGCCGACACCACGAAGCCGCCACCGCCTTGGGCAAAGTTTCGCAACCACGAAAGATTATTGCCAATCGCGCGGGCAAACGTTTACTAGCGGGACGTTCCCGGAGAAAAAAGAGCCCATGGCCGTCAGCAAGCTTGACCCGATCGACCGCCACATCCTCGCCGAGCTGCAGGGGGACGGGCGGATGACCAACGTCGAGCTGTCCCGACGGGTCGGCATCTCCGCCCCCCCCTGCCTGCGCCGGGTGCGCACGCTGGAGGAGACCGGGCTGATCGAAGGCTACCATGCCAAGATCAACGCCAGGGAACTCGGCTTCGAGGTTCAGGTCTTCGCCATGGTCGGCCTGTCGAGCCAGGCGGAGCGCGATCTCTCGGCCTTCGAGGCAAAGTGCCGGGCGTGGTCGCTGGTGCGCGAGTGCCACATGCTGAACGGCGAGATCGACTTCATCCTGAAGTGCGTGGCGCCCGATCTCTCGACGTTCCAGACGTTCCTGACCGAAGAGCTGACCGCGGCGCCGAACGTGGCGAGCGTGAAGACCAGCCTGGTGATCCGCTGCGCCAAGGACGAGCCCGCGGTGCCGTTCGACGTCTATGAGGCGCGGGCCCGGGCGCGGGACTGAGAGACCGGCCGGGAACGCCTGCCGCCCGGATCGACCGGCGACCTCGGGCGCGAACAGCTCTGTCGGACCGGGGCACGGCGTTTCCGGGCCGCCTCTGCGGTTCAGGCGATACGCAGGCGAGGCTCCTCGGCGCTGCTGCGATCGAGCTGGCGGGCGATCGCGGCGAACAGGTCCGCGGCGACGATCGGCTTGGAGACGTAGTCGTCCATTCCGGCCGCGAGGTAGCGATCGCGATCGCCGGCCATTGCGTTCGCGGTCAGCGCGATCACCGGCAGATTGCAGGCCGGGCTCGCCAGCTCGCGGAGCGCCCGGGTTACCGTGATCCCGTCCATCCCGGGCAGCTGCACATCCATCAACACCACATCGAACGGCCGGCTGCGCAGATGCGCCAGCGCGGCCTCGCCATCCGCCGCGATCGTCGCCTCGTGCCCCGCGCGGGTGAGCAGCTTCGAGACCAGGAGCTGGTTGACCGCGTTGTCCTCGACGACAAGGACGCGGGCCGGCCCCATCCGCGGGCCGGCCGGCGCCGTCTCCGGCACGACGAGCAGGACCGGATCGGCGACCGGCGCGACCAGCGCATCGGAGCTATCACGGCAGGCGATGGTGAAGCGGAACGTGCTGCCCACGCCCGGCGTGCTTTCGACCATCAGTTCGCCCCCCATCAGCTCGACCAGCGCCCGCGAGATGGCGAGCCCGAGACCCGAGCCGCCATGCCGCCGGGCGATATCCCGCCCCTGGGTGAAGCGGTCGAACAGGCAGCCCTGCAGCTCCGGCGCGATGCCGAGACCGCTGTCCTGCACCATGCAGGCAAGCGTCCCGGCCCCGCCGCGTTCGAGGCGCACGCGGATCCCGCCCTCCTCGGTGAACTTGATCGCATTGCCGACGAGATTGATGAGCACCTGACGCAGCCGGTGCGGGTCGCCGATCACCTCGTCGGGCAAGTCCGGCGCCAGCTCGACGTCGAGGACGAGGCCCTTGCGCTCGGCGCCCTCGCGCAGCAGATCGGCCACCTTCTGCACCACCGTCGCCGGAGAGAACGTCGTTTCCTCGAGCACGACCGCTCCGGCATCGAGCCGGGAATAGTCGAGGATGTCGTTGATGATGGAGAGAAGCCCGTGCGCGGATTCCTCGGCCACCGCCAGGTAGTGCCGCTGGTCCTCGTCGAGCCCGTCGCGCTGCACCAGTCCGAGCATCCCGAGGACGCCGTTCATCGGCGTGCGGATTTCATGGCTCATCGCGGCGAGAAAGGCCGACTTGGCGCGGTTCGCCTCGTCGGCGCGCGCCCGCGCCTCGCGCAGCTCCTTGTTGGCATGCGCGAGGCAGGCCGTCCGCTCCGATACCCGCCGCTCCAGCTCGTCGTTCAGCTCGGCCATGCGGTGCTCCGCACGGCGGCGCTCGGCGATCTCGGCAGCGAGAAGGCGGTTGCCGTCTGCCAACTGTCGCGGGCTCGGGATCGCGCGCAGGCCGGGCATCGCCGGCCAGAGCAGGACAGCCGTCAGGATCGAGATCACCGCCGTTGCGGCCTTGAGCAGGCCCTCCACGCCGTGGTCGGGCATCCAGAGGGTCCAGATCGACATGAGATGCGTCAATCCGCAGGCAACGATGAAGGTCGCGAACAGGAACGGAACGGGACCGCGCAGCACATCCGGCCGCCGCCACGCGTAGGTCAGGATCGCCGCGGGGATCGAGAAGAATGCGACTGCGATCACCGCATCCGAAACGACGTGCAGCCAGAGCACATCGGGTCGCCAGAGCAGGCAGAATCCGTGCGGCTGAAATCCGGCGATTGATAGAAAGTCCCAGATCCAGCCTGCCACGAAGCCCGTCCTCTCCCGCGCCTGCCGCCAGCAAATCTCCGCCGTGAAGCTTAACGTTCGGTTAACCTTGCGGACGTTGTGCGCACTTTGCGGACAACGTTGAGGATAAATTCAACTATTGAGAGAATCAGAGCCGGATCGACGAGATCAGCCGGCCATAGTCGGGTTCGCCGGCGTGCGTCGCGCGGCGATAGGAAAAGAAGCGGTCGGGATCGGAGTACGTACACCGTCCGACCCACTCGGCCTCGGCCACGCCCGCCTCGCGCAGGCGGTGCAGGACGAACCCGGGCAGGTCAAAGCGCAGACGGTCGCCCGCGCCGGACACAAAGAACCGCTCGAACCCCGCATCCTCGTCGCGAAAGCGATCGAGGAACTCCGGCCCGACCTCGTAGGCAGCCTGGCTGATCGCAGGACCGACCGCCGCCACGATCGCCGCGCGCCGCGCCCCCAGTCCGACCATCGCCGCGACCGTCGCCTCGAGCACGCCGTCGATCGCGCCCCGCCATCCGGCATGGGCCGCGCCGATCACCCCGGCCTCGGGGTCCGCGAACAGGACAGGCGCGCAGTCCGCCGTGAGGATCCCGAGCGCGAGGCCGGGAACGCGAGTGACGACACCATCGGCCCGCGGCCGTTCGGTCCAGCCGCCGGTCTCCGCGACCACGACGTCGGCGGAATGCACCTGATGCAGCGACAGAAGGCACGCCGGTGCCACGCCGAGCGCGCCCGCGACGCGGGCGCGGTTCATCGCCACCGCCTCGCGCTGGTCGTTCGAGCCGGGGCCGCAGTTCAGGCCCTCGTAGATCCCCGACGATGCGCCGCCGCGACGGGTGAAGAAGCCGTGGCGAATCCGGGCGAGCGTGGGCGAGGTGAGGCTCTCGAGGGTCATGCGGTGAATCCGGGCGGCGTCTCGGCTGTTTCCGGCAGGAGGCAAAGCACCCGGAACAGGTGTCCCATTTCTTCGGGGTGGGTCAAGCGGCGATGCGCTGCCGTGATCGCCTCGACCTCCGACGACGGCCGTCCGCGCGCCAGCGCCCGCGCCCGCTCGGTGATCCCGAGCCGCTCGAGGAAGGCGCCCTGCCCGACGTCGCCGAACGACGTCGCCGGCCGGGCGGCCGCGGCGAGCGCACGGAAATTGACGTGGGCGGTCAGGTCGGCATCGCCCGGATCGGCCAGCGGATCCGCGGGCGCATGGCGGCGGAGCGCCTGCAGCGTGTCGCCGGTGCCGTCCCACGCGCCATAGTCGATCAGGATCGCCGCCCCTCCTCCCGAGGCAATCCGCGCCCCGAGGCCCGCCGCCACCGACTCGGCCGTCGGCGACGTCTCGACGATCGTGCCGTCGGCCGCGCCCGGAAACCGCCCGTCGAGCCCGGCGTCGGCCCGGGCCGCGCCCCAGACGAAACAGAAAGCATCGTTCTCCAGACCGACGTGGCGCTCGCGCCAGAGCACATCGGCGCGCTGGAACTGGCGGATCGGCAGGGCGTCGAGGAATTCGTTCGCGACGACGAAGAGCGGCCCCTCGGGCAGGTCGTCGAGCCGCCCCGCCCAGGACGGGCGATGAGCCGCGAGCACCTGCGCCTGTCGCGCCCGCAGCGCCGGGCTCGTCTCGACAAGCCAGAGCCGCGCCGCCTCGGCGAAGCCCGGCAGGCGGGTCGCAACCCGCAGGATGTCGGCCATCAGCGTGCCGCGCCCGGGACCAAGCTCGGCGAGGATGAACGGGGCCGGCCGCCCCGCGGCCAGCCAGACGTGGGCGAGCCAGCCGCCGAGCATTTCGCCGAACATCTGGCTGATCTCGGGCGCGGTGGTGAAATCGCCGGAGGCGCCCAGCGGATCGCGGCGGCCGTAGTAGCGGCTGAGGCAGGCCGCCATCCAGGCGTCGAGCCGCATCGGTCCCCCGGCGGCGATCCTGAAGCGCAGCTCGGCGTCGAGGCTCACGCCCGGCTCACGCGCAGCCGCAGCGCGCGCACGATGAGAAAGGCGCCGACGAGCGCCATGGGCAGCGACAGGATCTGCCCCATGGTCAGGCCGAGGCCGCCACCGAACGAGAGGACGTGGCCGTGCGGATTGGCCGCCGTCACGAACTGCTGGTCCGCCTGCCGAAAGCCCTCGAGCGCCACCCGCGCCGCGGAATAGCCGACGAGGAACAGGCCGAACACCAGGCCCGGGCGCGCCAGCGCCCCGCGGCGGATGGCGAAAAACAGCACGAGAAACAGCACGACGCCTTCGAGCGCGGCCTCGTAGAGCTGCGAGGGGTGGCGGGCGCAGGGCCCGACCCAGTCCACCGGACAGGACAGCGCCGCCTCGCCGGGGAAGACCACGGCCCACGGCGCGGTGGACGGCCGCCCCCAGAGCTCGCCGTTGATGAAGTTGGCGATCCGCCCGAGACAGAGCCCGATCGGGGCCGCGGCCGCCACCGCATCGCCGACCGGCAGCGGGCTCAGGCCGTTCCTGAGGCTGAAGAGCAGGATCCCGGTCGCGACCCCGAGAAGGCCGCCGTGAAACGACATGCCCCCCTGCCACACCGCGAGGATCTGGCCGGGGTTGGTCGCGAAATAGGCCGGCTGGTAGAACAGCACATAGCCGAGGCGCCCCCCCAGGATCACCCCGAGGATCATCCAGGTGAGCAGGTCGTCGACCTGCTCCTCGCGCATCGGCGGCGTGCGTCCCCAGAGCGCCGGCCGGCGCACCAGCGCCACCACATAGCGCCACCCGAGCACCAGCCCGACGATGTAGGCGAGCGCGTACCAGCGGATGGCCAGATGCACGCCGAGGAAAGTGACCGATACGAGCACCGGGTCGATGTTCGGGAACTGAAGGACGAGCGGCATCGGGTCTCCGGCGGCGGCGCCCGCCTTTCCTTTCGCGGGGGCGCGGGGGTGTCAAGGCCGGGCGGCGCACGGGCCACGGATGCGGCTCCGTGGCCCGCAGCGGGACAGATCGGATCCGCAGGAACGGCGCGGGCGCGAGGCCGCTCCCGCGCCGGTGCCGGCCTACTTCACATCGATACGGTAGATCTGCCAGATCCACCAATCGTCCGGCATGTCCTTGAGGTCGGCCCGCTCCGAGCGCGGAAACACGATCTGGGTCGGGCCGAAGTTGCCGATGCCGAACGGCCGGCCGTCCCGCGCGATCGCCACCACGGCCCCCTTGCTCACCAGCTCGCTCAGCGGCACCTCGACGGCGTATCCATCCATCGCCTGCACCGTCACCGTCTCGCCGGTCGCGCCGGCGGCGGCGAGCACGTCCGAGAGCAGCGGGCCGGAGAACTCCGTCTCCGCGCCGCCCTTGGGAAAGTCCGCCTTCACCGACTGCTGCGGCAGCTTCTCGAGGTCGGCGAGGTCGAACTCGTGCGCCTTGTCGAACTTCACCTCGTTGAAGATGAACAGCTTGTCGTAGTCGGGATCCACCGGCCCCCGGTTCGGCGCGGTCACGTCGCCGGTCACGGTCAGGAACACCGGACCCTCCGCCGCCGCGGGCATGGCCGCGAGCAGCAGGAGCGACAGGAAAATGGGGCGGGCGGTCAGTTTCATCAGCGAGCCTCTCGGTTCAGAGATCGAGTCCACCGTCATTGCCAGCGGTCGGGATCGGCGGGGTGTCCTGCGCCGGCGTGACGGGTTCCCCCTTGATACCACACGCGGAGAGGCCGACCAGTACCACCAGCAGCAGCGCCACACATCTCATGCGAGCGACGCCCGCCAACGCGCCACCTGCGCCCGCACCTGCTCCGGCGCCGTGCCGCCATAGCTCATCCGGCTCGCCACCGAGTTCTCGACGCCGAGCACGTCGTAGACCTCGGCGGTGATCCCCGGGTGCTCGGCCTGCATTTCGCCCAGGCTGAGGTCGGGCAGGTCGATGCCTTTCGCTTCCGCCCGCTTCACCAGCGCGCCGGTGACGTGGTGCGCCTCGCGGAACGGCAGGTTCAGCCGGCGCACCAGCCAGTCGGCCAGATCGGTCGCGGTCGAGAATCCCGCCGCCGCCGCCGCGCGCATCCGCTCCGCCTGCGGCACCACGTCGGCGGCCATGCCCGCCATGGCGGCGAGCGCGATCATCAGGCTGTCGGCGGCGTCGAAGACCTGCTCCTTGTCCTCCTGCATGTCCTTGGAATAGGCGAGCGGCAGGCCCTTCATGACGGTGAGCAGCGCGACGAGCGCCCCGTTGATCCGCCCGGGCTTGGCCCGGATCAGCTCGGCCGCGTCCGGGTTCTTCTTCTGCGGCATGATCGACGAGCCGGTGGAAAACCGGTCGGACATAGCGATGAAGCGGAACTGCGCCGTGGACCAGATCACCAGCTCCTCGGCGAAGCGGCTGAGGTGGGTGGCGGTGATCGACGCGGCGGCGAGGAACTCCAGCGCGAAGTCCCGGTCGCTGACCGCATCGAGCGAGTTCGCCATCGGCCGGTCGAAGCCGAGGGCGTGGGCCGTCATCTCGCGGTCGGTCGGAAAGCTGGTGCCCGCCAGCGCCGCGGCGCCGAGCGGGCTCTCGTTCATCCGGGCGCGCGCGTCGCGAAAGCGGCCGCGGTCGCGGTCGAGCATCTCGACATAGGCGAGCATGTGGTGGCCCCATGTCACGGGCTGCGCCACCTGAAGGTGGGTGAAGCCCGGCATCACCATATCGGCGCCGGCTTCGGCCTGCGTGACGAGGACGCGCATCAGGTGGGTGATCGCCTCGACCGCGGCGTCGCACTGACAGCGCACCCAGAGGCGGAAATCGGTCGCCACCTGATCGTTGCGCGACCGGGCGGTGTGCAGCCGGCCGGCTGCGGCACCGATCAGCTCGCGCAGACGGGACTCCACGTTCATGTGGATGTCCTCGAGTTCGGTCGAGAACGCGAAGTCGCCGGCCTCGATCTCTGACAAGACCGTGAGCAGTCCTTCCCGGATCGCGGCGACGTCGGTATCGTTGACGATGCCGGTGGCGCCAAGCATGGCGGCATGGGCCCGGCTCGCGGCGATGTCCTCCGCCGCGAGCCGCTTGTCGAAGTCGATCGAGGCGTTGATCGCCTGCATGAGGGCGTCCGGGCCGGTGGCGAAGCGACCGCCCCACATCGTGTTGGAACCCGATTTGTCGGCCATGTCGCTCCGCCTGCCCTCGATCCTGAACTTCGCGCGCTCGCCCTCCCCGGCGGCTGCGCTTCTATACGTTGCTGCCGCGGCACTCGCCACCCCTGTCGGGGCCGAGACGCTCGAGGCGTATCGGGTGGGAGAGATGCGCGGGCTGGTGCTGGCCAGCGCGCCGGCGCCGGTGCCGGACGTGGGCTTCACCGGCGGCGACGGACAGGAGACCACACTCGCGGCATCGAACGGTCGGGTGCGGCTCGTCAACTTCTGGGCGACGTGGTGCGTGCCGTGCCGGACCGAGATGCCGGAGCTCGAGGCGCTGGCCCGCGACCCGCCGGCCGACGTCGAGGTCATCACCATCGCCACCGGCCGCAACACGCCCGACGGGATCGACCGCTTCCGCGATGAGCAGGGCATCACCGCGCTGCCGAACGCGCTCGACCCCAAGGGGGCGCTGGCGCGGGCGATGGACGTGCCGGGGCTGCCGGTGACGGTGATCCTCGACCGGGACGGGATCGAGGTGGGCCGGCTGCTCGGCGGCGCGAACTGGAACAGCCCGGAGGCACGGGCGCTGCTCGGGCATCTGGCAGAGGCGGGTTAGGAGCCGCCCGCGCAGGCGGAACGCGCGGAAGGGCTCACGGGCCGGGTGCCTCCGGCGGGAGTATTTTCAGCAAGAGGAAGGCCGGGGCGCGCGGCAGATGTCGGTCCTCGGCGGCGTCCTGAAGACTTCGGCGGCGCGGGAGGCGCCGGATGCGAACCGGAGCGGGCGAGGACGCGCCGGGATGTCGTGGCGTGCCGCTTTCGACGCCGCCTCTCCCGCATTGCTCTGAAAAGCGAAGGCTCCGCCGGCCGGGTGGCGCGACGGAGCCTTGCGGTGTCTCGATCTCCCGCGAACGCAGGGATCAGGCGTTGGAGTTCGCCTCGATGAACTTCACCGCGTCACCGTAGGTCTGGATCGTCTCGGCGGCGTCGTCCGGAATCTCGATGCCGAACTCCTCCTCGAAGGCCATCACCAGCTCGACGGTGTCGAGGCTGTCGGCGCCCAGATCGTCGATGAAGGAGGCGCTCTCGGTCACCTTGGATTCGTCCACGCTCAGGTGCTCGACCACGATCTTCTTCACGCGTTCTGCGATGTCGCTCATTGCGTCTTCCTCGTTTCTGCTTCAGCGCCGGAGTATCGTCCGGCTATTCCTTGTTTCCGAGCCGCAAGCGGCGGGTTTGTCAGCACACTTCAGCAAGTGACCGCGGATCGACTTCGCGGCGCTATAGCACACCGGACGGTGCTGGCAAATGCTAATGCGCGCAAGCCCTCCGGGCTCCCCCGAAGCCCGTCCGGCCGGGTCAGATCATCGCCATTCCGCCGTTCACATGCAGGGTCTGGCCGGTAACGTAGGCCGCTTCCGGCGACGCGAGATAGACCGCCGCGGCGGCGATCTCGTCGGCCGTGCCCATGCGGCCGGCGGGAATCGACACGGAGATCTTCGCCTTCTGCTCGTCGGTCAGCACCTCGGTCATCGCGGTGGCGATGAAGCCCGGCGCGACGCAGTTGACGGTGATGCCCCGGCTCGCCACCTCGGCGGCAAGCGACTTCGACATGCCGATGACCGCGGCCTTGGACGCGGCATAGTTCGCCTGCCCCGGGTTGCCGGTGACGCCGACCACCGAGCTGACGTTGACGATGCGGCCCCAGCGCGCCTTCATCATCGCGCGGAGCACGCCACGGGACAGCCGCATGACCGAGGTGAGGTTCACCTCGAGCACCTTCGACCAGTCGTCGTCGGACATCCGCATGAACAGCTGGTCGCGGGTGATGCCGGCGTTGTTGACCAGGATGTCGACCTGGCCGAGCGCGGCGGCGGCGGCCTTGGGCAGCGCCTCGACCGCGGCAGCGTCGGACAGGTCGCAGGGGCAGACGTGCGCCCGCTCGCCCAGCTCGGCCGCCAGCGCCTCGAGCGGCGCGGTGCGGGTGCCGGACAGCGCGACGGTCGCGCCCTGCGCGTGCAGCGCCCGGGCGATGGCGCCGCCGATGCCGCCCGAGGCACCAGTGACGAGCGCGCCCTTGCCAGTCAGATCGAACATGTTTCTCTCTCCCCTCAGCCCGCGGCCCCTGGACCCTCGGCGGCGAGTGCCGCCACGTCGGCGGGCGTGCCGACGGCGCGGGTCTCGGCGCCCTTGGCGATGCGCTTCACCATCCCGGACAGCGCCTTGCCGGCGCCGACCTCGACGAATTCGGTCACGCCCTGCTCCGCCATCCAGAGCACGCTCTCGCGCCAGCGGACCCGGCCCGTCACCTGCTCGACCAGCAGGCGGCGGATCTCCTCGGCATCGGATGTCGCCTCCGCCTTGACGTTGGCGACGAGCGGCACGGACGGCGCCGTGATCACCGTGGTGGCCAGTGCCTCGGCCATGCGATCGGCGGCGGGCTGCATCAGGGCGCAGTGGAAGGGGGCGCTCACCGGCAGCAGCAGGGCGCGCTTCGCCCCCCGGCCCTTCGCGATCTCGACGGCCCGCTCGACGGCCTCGCGGCTGCCGGAGACGACGACCTGCGCGGGGTCGTTGTCGTTGGCCGCCTGACAGACGCCACCCGTCGCGGCGGCCTCGGCGGCGATTTCCTCGGCGGCGGTGAGGTCGAGCCCGAGGAGCGCGGCCATCGCGCCCTCGCCGACCGGCACCGCCTCCTGCATCGCCCGCCCGCGCAGGCGCAGGAGGCGCGCGGTGTCCGCGAGGCTGAGCGCACCGGCGGCGCAGAGCGCGGAATATTCGCCGAGCGAGTGACCGGCGACGAACGCGGCACCGCTCAGGGGGACGCCCTCGGCCTCGAGCGCGCGCACGGCGGCGAGCGAGGTCGCCATCAGCGCCGGCTGTGCGTTGGCGGTAAGCGTCAGCTCGGCGATGTCGCCGTCCCAGATCAGGGCCGAGAGCGCCTCTCCGAGCGCGGCGTCCACCTCATCGAAGACGGCCCGCGCCGCGGGATAGGCCTCGGCGAGGTCGCGACCCATGCCGATGACCTGGGCGCCCTGGCCCGGAAAGACGAATGCGCGCATCTCCCTCTCCTCCCCCGTAGTCTCCGGTTCCGCGACCCTTAGCCGGGGGCCCCGGCTGCGTCCACCCCGGCGGACCGCAGCGACCTTGGTGCCGGACCCGAGGCAACCCCTTTTGATGCGCTGGCGACTGTGATAGGCGGCGCGCGTTCAATACCTGATTTGTGGAGGGGACTTCCCCATGCTGCTCGACAAGATCCCGCCGGGAAAGAACCCGCCGGACGACATCAATGTCGTCATCGAGATTCCGGGCGGGGCCGCCGGCGGCTCGCCGGTGAAGTACGAGTTCGACAAGGACTCGGGCGCGCTGTTCGTCGACCGGATCGTCAACGTGCCGATGTTCTACCCGGGCAACTACGGCTTCGTGCCAAACACGCTGCACGAGGACGGCGACCCGGTGGACGTGATCGTCCGCACCGAGGTCGAGCTGCAGCCCGGCTCGGTCATCCGCTGCCGCCTGATCGGCGTGCTGCACATGGAGGACGACGGCGGTCTCGACGACAAGCTCATCGCCGTACCGATCGAAAAGGTCGACCCGTTCCAGGCCGAGATCAAGTCGCTCGACGACCTGCCGCAGCGGTTCCGCGACCGGCTCTGGTACTTTTTCGAGAACTACAAGAGCCTCGAAAAAGGCAAGTGGGCGAAGATCTCCGGCTGGGGCGACAAGGCCAAGGCGGAAGAGATCCTGATGGCCTCGATCACGCGGTACGGGAAAAAGTAGAGCAGGTAGCTGCGAGCGGCGCATTGATCGTAATCGCGTCGCTCGCCAAGGCAATTTAGCTTCCAGTCGGCACTAATGATATGTAGAATATACATATCAGGTGCGAATCGGCTGGTGAAAGATGCATAGTCGCATTTATCCTATAATAAATATATCTTTTCTGATACCAGCCTTATTAATTGTTACGATTATATCCAATAGAGATAACAGTATACAGGATTTTATTTGGGGTCTTTTTGTGGGACTTCTTAATAGCAAATTTTTTCAAGCCTCTTCCAAGTTTTGTGCCAGATGTATTTATCAAGTGGAGGTGGATAATATTTACAGCGGGAATTCTAATCTATATGCTCGTTACGTACGCGTTTATCATCTAGAATAATCTCGGCATCGGCAGCATATGATCTTTGTCAGCCGGATTTGAGCCACCCACGCGATCCGTGAGGCTGCGGAGCTGGCACCTGGGGAGCCAACTCCTGACCATCGCCGGCGGTGCTGGCGAGACGCCCCTGTTGCAGGACGGCAACGGCTGCGGCGGGCCGACTCCGGCCAACTATCGTTTTCCTTAGGATGATCGGAACATCGGGCGCAGCCTTCGGTTGACGACATGAGTTCGCACGCGATTTCGGCTCGCGATCCTGGAGAAGATGTCATGCGCACCGTGACCCACACCCTCGGCCGCAGCCTCTGTGGCGCATCTCTCCTCGCCGTCGCGGCGGCGGGCTCAGCACAGGCGGCGGCGCTGGAGCAGGTCGTGCCGGCGACGATCCGGCTGCTCTACCAGGAAGGGCGCTACGTCGAGTTCGGCCTCGCCTACACCGACCCGCACCAGAGCGGCGACGGCATGACGCTGCCGCCGAACCCGGCGCTGCCCTCCGGCGGCACGCTGCCCGGCAACACCGGCGACGTGTTCGAAGGGCGCTGGAACGTCAGCGGCGCCTACAAGGCGGACCTGACCGACCGGATCTCCTACGCCATCACCTTCGACCAGCCCTATGTCGCCGACACGATGTATGGTGCGGGCACCTTCGCCCTGCCGATCTATCAGGGCAGTTCGGCGAAGCTGAAGACCTATCAGGTCACGGCCGCGATGGCCTACGACGTCACCCCCGGCGTCAAGGTCTTCGGCGGCGTCCGGGCGCAGCGGCTGGACGCCAGCGCCTCGGTCAGCTTCGTCGACGACTACCGCGTCGATGCCGGCAAGGACTGGGGCTATGGCTGGCTGCTCGGCGCGGCCTACGAACGGCCGGACATCGCCCTCCGGGTGTCGCTCACCTACTACTCCAGGATCGGCCATTCGCTCGACACCAACGAGTTGACCGAGACGACCGGCGTGGTGCCGACCTCGACCGATGTGGACACGCCACAGTCGGTCAGCCTCGACTTCCAGACCGGCGTGGCGCCGAAGACGCTGGTCTTCGGCTCGATCCGCTGGGTCGACTGGTCGGAGTTCCGCATCGACCCGCCGCTCTACGAGCAGGCGGTGGTCGGGCTGATCGGCACCCCGAGGCCGCTGGTCGACTATGATGACGACTGGTGGACCTACACCCTCGGCATGGGGCGGCAGCTCACCGACAGCCTGGCGGCCTCGTTCTCCGTCACCTACGAGCCGAGCGTCGGCGGCGAGATGACCTCGCTCGGGCCCTACGACGGCCGCACCTCGGCCACCGCGTCGCTGAGCTACGACATCGGCCAGATGACGATCACGGGCGGCCTCACCTATGGCCGGCTCGGCGACACCCACAACGTGCTGCAGACCGACTTCGACGACGGGTATTTCTGGGGCGCCGGCCTGCGCGTGGGCTATACTTTCTGACCGGACGAGGCGGCACTCCGCACGGCATCTCGTCACCCCCCCGGGCCGCGCCGCCTTCGGCCTTTCTCTTGCCCGAAATACTCCGCCGGGGTGAACTGGCCGAAGGCCAGGACGGGGCGGGAAGCCCCCTCTGCGACGATGCCTTTGCAGGCCGCGCGCGGATGGCGTGAGACCGGCGGCAACTCTCGCAGACAGGCGCGCGGACAGGCACGCGGACAGGCGCGCGGGCGGTGGCATGTCGGCCGGGAACCTGACACGCTCCGCGCATGATTCTGCAGAACTTCCTGACCCTCCTGCTGGTCCTGCCCTTCGTGGGCAGCGTTGCCGCCGCGCTCCTGCCGGCGAGCCGCAACGCCGAGGCGTGGCTGGCGGGGTGCGTGGCGGTCCTCGGGCTCGCCGTCACCTTCGCGCTCTACCCCGTGGTGGCGAACGGCGGCGTGGCCCGCTTCGACATCGCCTGGCTGCCGAGCTTCGGGCTGAACCTCACCATCCGCATCGACGGACTGGCGTGGCTGTTCCTCGTGCTGCTGAACGGGATCGGCCTGCTCGTCTTCCTCTACGCCCGCTACTACCTCTCGCCGAAGGAGCCGGCGGCGCGGCTCTTTGCCTGGCTGCTGGCGTTCATGGGCGCCATGGGCGGGATCCTGCTCTCCGGCAACCTGGTGATGCTGGTGGTCTTCTGGGAGATGACCAGCGTCTTCTCGTTCATGCTGATCGGCTTCTGGCACCGCAGCCCGGCCGCGCGGGACGGCGCGCGCATGGCGCTGGTCGTCACCGCGTTCGGCGGGCTGTCGCTGCTCGCGGGCGTGCTGCTGATCGGCGCCATCGTCGGGTCCTATGACCTCGACAGGGTGCTCGCCTCCGGCGACGTGCTGCGGGCGCATCCGCTCTACCTGCCGATCCTGATCCTCGTGCTGCTCGGCGCGTTCACCAAGTCGGCGCAGTTTCCGTTCCACTTCTGGCTGCCGAACGCCATGGCCGCGCCGACGCCGGTGTCGTCGTTCCTGCATTCGGCGACGCTGGTGAAGGCGGGCGTCTTCCTGCTGATCCGGCTCTCGCCCGCGCTCGGCGGGACGGAGCAGTGGTTCACCATCGTCAGCGCCGCCGGGCTCATCACCCTGCTCCTCGGCGCGTTCGTCGCGCTGTTCCAGCACGACCTGAAGGGGTTGCTCGCCTACTCGACGATCAGCCACCTCGGCCTCATCGTCGCGCTCATCGGCATGGACACGCCGCTCGCCATCGTCGCGGCGATCTTTCATACGGTGAACCATGCGGTGTTCAAGGCGTCGCTGTTCATGGCCGCCGGGACCATCGACCACGAGACCGGCACGCGCGACATGCGGCGGCTGGGCGGGCTCTGGCGCGCGATGCCGATCACCGGGACGCTCGCCATCGTCGCCTCGGCGGCCATGGCCGGGGTGCCGCTGCTGAACGGGTTCATCTCGAAGGAGATGTTCTTCGCGCAAGCCACTGAAACCTACGACAGTTCCCTGCTCGATCGGTCGATGACCTGGATGGCACTGGCCGCGGGTATCCTGTCGGTCGCCTACTCGATCCGCTTCGTGCACAGCGTGTTCTTCGGGCCGGTTGCGACCGACCTGCCGAAGGCGCCGCACGAGCCGCCGTTCCTCATGCGGCTGCCGGTCGAGGTGCTGGTGGTGATCTGCCTGCTCGTCGGCATCGTGCCCGGCCTCACGATCGCGCCGTTCCTGCGCTCGGCGGCGATCGCGGTGCTCGGGCCGGAAATCCCGTACTACAGCCTCGCGATCTGGCACGGCCTGAACCTGCCGCTCGTCATGAGCGCCGCGGCACTGGCGGGCGGGCTGCTGGTCTATGCGCTGCTGGCCGGGCACATCGCCGCGGCGCCGGAGGGGCCGCCGGTGCTGCGCAACCTCAAGGGCCAGCGGATCTTCGATCGGCTGCTCGTCAACGTCTCGTGGATCTGGGCGCGGCGGGCGTTCAACCTGCTCGGGACCGAGCGGCTCCAGACCCAGCTGCGCATCCTGGTGCTGGTCGCGCTGACGGCGGCGACATGGAAGCTCTGGGGGGCAAAGCAGCTGCAACCGATCAGCCCGCGCAGCTTCGACCCGCTGTTCACCGTGGTCTGGGCGGTCGGTGCCGCCTGTGCCGTGACCGCCGCGTGGCAGGCGAAGTACCACCGCTTCGCCGCGCTGCTGCTGGTCGGAGGCGCCGGCCTGATGACCTGCGCCTCGTTCGTGTGGCTTTCGGCGCCCGACCTCGCGGTGACGCAGCTGCTCGTCGAGATCGTCACCACGGTGCTGCTGCTGCTCGGGCTGCGCTGGCTGCCGAAGCGGCGTGAGGAGATCGCCGGCGACCGGCGGCTGATCGCGCGGCTGCGGCGCGGGTCCGACCTGGTGATCGCCGTCGCCTGCGGCGTCGGGATTGCGGGGATCGCCTACGCAGTGATGACCTCGCCGCCCGACCGCGGCACCGCCGACTGGTTCCTGCGCAACGCCTATGCCGAGGGCGGCGGGACCAACGTGGTGAACGTGATCCTCGTCGACTTCCGCGGCTTCGACACCTTCGGCGAGATCACCGTGCTCGGGATCGTCGCGCTGACGATCTTCGCGCTGCTGCGCCGCTTCCGCCCGGCGCAGGAGAGCGTCGACCGGCCGGAGCAGCAGCTGCTGCAGGACGCGTCTGACACCGAGCGCGAGGATCGCAACGTCGGCGACACGCTGCGCGACTATCTCGCGGTGCCGTCGGTCATCATGCGCTGGATGTTCCCGGCGATCATCACGCTCTCGGCGTACCTGTTCCTGCGCGGGCACGACCTGCCCGGCGGCGGCTTTGCCGCGGGCATCACCCTCGCCATCGCCTTCCTGCTGCAATACCTCGGCTCCAACGTGCGCGAGGTCGAGGACCGGCTGCGCATCCTGCCGGTGCGCTGGATCGGGCTCGGGCTCATCATCGCGGCGCTGACCGGGTTCGGATCGTGGCTGTTCGGCTATCCGTTCCTCACGAGCCGGGCGCAGTACCTGGAGTTTCCGTGGATCGGCAAGGTGCCGTTCGCCACGGCACTGTTCTTCGACGTCGGCGTCTACCTGCTCGTTGTGGGCGCGACGGTGCTGATCCTCGTCGCGATCGCGCACCAGTCGCTGCGCGCCCAGCGGTCGGCAGAGACCGAGGAGGAAGGCTGATGGAGGCCGTGCTCGCCATCGCCATCGGCATCCTGGTCGCCTCGGGCGTCTGGCTGCTGCTGCGGCCGCGGACGTTTCAGGTCATCATCGGGCTGGCGCTGCTGTCCTACGGGGTGAACCTCTTCATCTTCGCCATGGGGCGGCCGCGCACCGGCGCGGTGCCGCTGCTCGAGAAGAGCGGCGTGGTCGACCCGAGCCTCTACGCCGATCCGGTGCCGCAGGCGCTGGTGCTGACCGCCATCGTCATCAGCTTTGCCACCACGGCGCTGTTCCTCGTGGTGATGATCGCGCTGCGCGGGCTGACCGGAACCGACCACGTCGACGGCAAGGAGCCCGACCGGTGAACCTGGGGCCCGACCATATCCTCATCGCGCCGATCCTGATCCCGCTGGTCGCGGGTGCGCTGATGCTGTTCTACGGCGAGGCGCAGCGCCGGGTGATCGCCGTGATCTCGACCGTCAGCCTCGTCGTCGTGGCGCTCGAGCTGGTCGACAAGGCCGCGCATGGCTCCACCTCGGTCGGCCTCTACCTGCTCGGCGACTGGCCACCGCCCTTCGCCATCGTGCTGGTGCTCGACCGGCTGTCGGCGCTCATGGTGCTCCTCACCTCGATCCTCGCGCTCTCGGCGGTCGTGTTCGCCATGGCGCGCTGGGACCGGCGGGGGCAGCACTTCCACAGCCTGTTCCAGTTCCTGCTGATGGGCCTGAACGGCGCGTTCCTGACGGGCGACCTGTTCAACCTCTTCGTCTTCTTCGAGGTGCTCCTCGCCGCGTCCTACGGTCTGGCGCTGCACGGCTCCGGCACGCTCCGGGTGCGGGCGGGGCTGCACTACATCGCGATCAACCTCGCGGCCTCGCTGCTGTTCCTGATCGGGGTCAGCCTGATCTATGGCGTGACCGGCACGCTCAACATGGCCGACCTCGCGGTGCGGGTGCCGCTGGTCGCGGCCGAGCACCGGCCGCTGCTCGCCGCGGGCGCCGCGATCCTCGGCATCGCCTTCCTGGTCAAGGCTGCCATGTGGCCGCTCTGCTTCTGGCTGCCGATCACCTACATGGCGGCGCCACCGCCGGCGGCGGCGATCTTCGCGGTGCTGAGCAAGGTCGGGATCTACGTCGTGCTGCGCGTCTCGTCGCTGGCCTTCGGCACTGCCGCGGCGCAGATGACGGGGCTCGGATCCGAGCTGCTGATCTGGGGCGGCTTTACCACGCTGGTCTTCGGCACGGTGGGGGTGCTCGCCTCGCAGGGGCTCGGCCGGCTCGCCGGCTGCTCGGTGCTGGTCTCGTCCGGCACCCTGCTCGCGGTCATCGGCATCTCCGGGCTCGGCGGCGGCAGCACCATGGTGGCCGGCGCCCTGTTCTACCTCGTCATCTCGACCATCGCGATCAGCGCGCTGTTCCTCATGGTCGAGCTCATCGAGCGGGGCGAGGGCGCGCTGGCCGCCATCCTCACCGTCACGGCCGAAGCCTATGGCCTGGGCGACGACGACGTGGAGGAAGACGCCCCGCGCAGCGCCGGCAGCGGCCCGGGCGTGCCCGGCGCCACCACCGTCCTCGGCTTCTGCTTTCTCGTCTGCGCGCTGCTGCTCGCCGGGGTGCCGCCGCTCGCGGGCTTCCTCGGCAAGTTCGCCATGCTGTCGGCGGTCCTCTCCTTCCGCGGGCTCGGCGGTCCGGGGATCCCGGCGATCGGCATCGGCTTCACGGCGGCGGTGATCGTCTCGGGCCTCGCGGCGCTGATCGCGCTGGTCCGCGAGGGCATCCGCACCTTCTGGGCGGCGGAACACGAGGAGCTGCCGTCCGTGCCGCTGATCGAGCTGGTGCCGGTCCTCGTCCTGCTCGCGCTCACGCTGGGGATGACGGTCAAGGCCGGGCCGATCATGCACTACATGGAGGCGACGGCGATCTCGCTGCACCATCCGCATGTCTACGTGCGCGGCGTGCTCGGCGCCGCGACCATGCCGGAGGCGGGAGAATGAGCCGCATCCTGCCCCACCCGCTGCTCAGCCTCGGCGTGGTGGCGATGTGGCTCCTGCTGAACCACGTGTCGCCGGGGCACCTGCTGCTCGGCGCCGCCGTGGCGCTGGTGGCCGGGCAGGCGATGGCCGCGCTGGAGCCGGCGCGCCCGCGCATCCGGCATTGGGACAAGGTCGTGGTGCTGGCCGCGCGTGTGATCCTCGACATCATTCGCTCCAACGTCGCCGTCGCCCGCATCATCCTCGGCGGGGGCGCCGACCGGCGCACCGGCTTCGTCGAGATCGACCTCGAGGTCCGCGATCCGTCGGCGCTCGCGGTCCTCGCCGTCGTTCTGACCGCCACCCCAGGAACCGCCTGGATCGACTACGACGCGGCGCGGGGCCGGCTGCTGCTGCACGTCTTCGACCTCCGGGATCCGGAGGAATGGCGCGTCACGGTCAACGAGCGCTACGGGCGGCTGCTGAAGGAGATCTTCGAATGAGCGCGACCATCCTGTCCGTTGCCATCGCCTTCGCGCTCGGGGCGCTGGCGCTGGCCATGGTGTTTGCCACCGTCCGGATCGTGCGCGGGCCGCGGGCACAGGACCGGGTGCTGGGCCTCGATACGCTCTACGTCAACACCATGCTGCTGTTCCTGACGCTCGGCATCCGCAACGGCACCGCGTTCTTCTTCGAGGCGGCCATCGTGATCGCCATGCTGGGCTTCGTGGCGACGGTGGCGCTGGCCAAGTTCCTGATGCGCGGCGAGGTGATCGAATGACCCATCTCGACGCCCTGCCCCTCTGGGCGGTGATCCCGGCGGCGGCGCTCCTCGTGCTGGGCGCAAGCCTCGCGCTCATCGGCTCGTTCGGCCTGCTCAAGCTGCCGACATTCTACGAGCGCATCCACGCCCCGACGCTGGGCACCAGCTGGGGGACGGCGGGGATCGTGCTGGCCTCGATCATCGTCTTTTCGGTCAGCGAGGGGCGGCCGGTGCTGCACGAGCTGCTGATCGGCGGCTTCGTCACGGTCACGACGCCGGTCACGCTCATGCTGCTGGGCCGCGCCGCGCTCTACCGCGACAAGTAGCGCCGGGCGCGCACAGGCGCGGCGGCGGCGGCGCGCAGCGGGTCCACCTGTCGGTCGAAAAGTCTTGCGGCGGGACACAAATCCGTCTGGCAGGCGGTCGCCTCCTCGGCATAGTCTCGACGGCGAGGACCAGAGCAACCGGCCCATGCGACGGCTGCGGCCGACGGGGAGGATACCACCACGACCCCAGGCGGCGTGCCCGCGCCGGGGAGAGACTCCGCGCCCCGCACTGCTGCCCCCGGTGAACGGCGCCGGCCGGAGGGCGGAGACCACCCCGCGCCGATACCTATGGGAGGATACCTGATGACGCCTTTCCGCCTCAGCCTCGCCGGAGCTGTCTCCGCGGTGGCGATCCTCGTGGCCGGCACCGCAATGGCCGCGTCCGGCACCGTCGCGTTCCTGATGCCCGACCAGGGCTCAACGCGCTACGAGGAGCACGACTTCCCCGGCTTCAAGGCCGAGATGGCGAAGCTCTGCCCCGACTGCACGCTGATCTACCAGAACGCCACCACCGACGCCTCGCTGCAGCAGCAGCAGTTCAACTCGGCGATCTCGCAGGGCGCAAAGGTGATCGTGCTCGATCCGGTCGAACTCGGCGGCCGCGGCCTCGCTCGTCAAGCTCGCGCAGAGCCAGGACGTGAAGGTGATCGCCTACGACCGGCCGATCCCCGACACGCCGGCCGATTTCTACGTGTCCTTCGACAACAAGGCGATCGGCAAGTCGATCGCCGAGTCGCTGGTGAAGGCGCTGGAAGCCAAGGGCGTCGCCAAGGACAAGGGCGGCGTGCTGCAGATCAACGGTTCGCCGACCGACGCGGCGGCGGGGCTGATCCGCGACGGCGTGCATGAAGGGCTCGCGTCCTCCGGCTACAAGACGCTGGCCGAGTTCGACACGCCGAACTGGGCGCCGCCCAAGGCGCAGGAGTGGACGAGCGGCCAGGTCCAGCGCTTCGGCGACCAGATCGTCGGCATCGTCGCGGCGAACGACGGCACCGGCGGCGGCGCGATCGCCGCGCTGAAGGCCGCGGGCGTCGATCCGCTGCCGCCGGTCACGGGCAACGACGCGACGCTCGCGGCGCTGCAGCTCATCGTGTCGGGCGACCAGTTCAACACCATCTCGAAGCCCTCCGAGATCGTCGGCGCCGCCGCGGCACAGGCGGCAGCGAAGTTCCTCGCCGGGGAGAAGCCCGAGCCGAAGACGACGCTCTACAACACGCCCTCCGAGCTGTTCGTGCCGGTGGTCGTCACGCGCGACAACATCAAGGCCGAGATCTTCGACAAGAAGCTCGCGACGGCGGCCGAAGTCTGCACCGGCGTCTATGCCGACGGCTGCAAGGCGCTCGGCATCGAGTGACCCGTCGCGCGCCGGAGCGATCCGGCGCGCGTCCCCTCCGGGAGTGAAGGCGCGCCCCATGACCGACCCGACCGAGCCGCCCGGCGAACTGATCCTGAGCCTGCGCGGCATCTCGAAGAATTTCGGCGCGGTCTCGGCGCTGACCGGGATCGACCTCGACGTCCATGCCGGCGAGGTGGTGGCGCTCGTCGGCGACAACGGCGCGGGCAAGTCGACGCTCGTCAAGGTGCTCGCGGGCGTCCACCAGCCGACCGAGGGCACCATCGCCTTCGCCGGCCAGCCGGTGACGATGGCGAGCCCGGGCGCCGCGCTCGACCTCGGCATCGCCACGGTGTTCCAGGACCTCGCGCTCTGCGAGAACCTCGACGTGGTGGCGAACATCTTCCTCGGCCGCGAACTCGCCCCCTATCACCTCGACGAGGTGGCGATGGAGGTGCGCTCCTGGACACTGCTCGGCGAACTCGCCGCCCGCATCCCCAGTGTGCGCGAGCCCATCGCCTCGCTCTCCGGCGGCCAGCGCCAGACCGTCGCCATCGCCCGCTCGCTGCTGCTCGAACCCCGCATCGTCATGCTCGACGAGCCGACCGCCGCGCTCGGCGTCGCCCAGACGGCGGAGGTGCTGAACCTGATTGAACGCCTGAAGGCGCGCGGCCTCGGCGTCATCATGATCTCGCACAACATGGAGGATGTGCGCGCGGTGGCCGACCGGATCGTCGTCCTGCGCCTCGGCCGGAACAACGGCGTCTTCACGCCCGATGCCTCCAACGCGGATCTGGTCGGCGCCATCACCGGCGCCACCGACAACGCCGTCACCCGCCGGGCGGAGCGCCGCCGCGCCGAAGGATCGAATGTATGAGCGAGCCCCGCCCCCCCTCCCAGCCGCGGCTCGACCGCGCCGACGTGCGGGTGCGCGCCGACGACAGCCTCGGCGGCACCGTGCGCGCCTTCTTCGACCGGGTGCGCTCCGGCGATCTCGGCTCGCTGCCGGTGATCGTCGGGCTGGTGGTGATCTGGACGGTGTTCACCTCGCTGAATCCGGTGTTCGTCACGCCGAACAACCTCGTGAACCTGCTGTTCGACTGCTCGACCACCGGCGTCATCGCGCTCGGGATCGTCTGCGTGCTGGTCCTGGGCGAGATCGACCTGTCGGTCGGGTCGATGAGCGGGCTCGCCTCGGCGGTGCTGGGCGTGCTCTGGGTGAGCCAGGGGATGCCGGTGCCGGTGGCGCTCGTCGCGGTGCTCGCGATCGGCGCGCTGACCGGGGCGATCTATGCGACCCTGCTCAACCGCCTCGGGATGCCGAGCTTCGTCTCGACGCTCTCGGGCCTGCTCGCGCTGCTGGGCCTGCAGCTCTACCTGCTCGGCTCGTCGGGCTCGATCAACCTGCCCTACGGCTCGTGGGTGGTGGCGTTCGGCCAGCTGCTCATCATGCCGCGCTGGTTTTCCTACCTGCTCTCGGTGCTGCCCGGGATCGCGATCCTCTGGTTCGGCAGCCGCGCTGCGGCCCGGCGGCGGGCCGCAAACCTCTCGGCGCCCTCGACGGTGCGGCTGCTTGCCAAGGCCGGGGCCATCACCGTGATCCTCGTGCTCGCCGTCCACTATCTCAACCTCGGCCGCGGGGTGCCGTGGATGTTCGGCCTCTTCGTCGCGCTGGTCGTCGCGATGGACTATGCGCTCACCCGCACCAAATGGGGCCGCTCGATGTTCGCCGTCGGCGGCAACCGCGAGGCGGCCCGCCGCGCCGGCATCAACGTGCGGCGGATCTACCTCAGCGCCTTCATGCTCTGCTCGATGCTCGCAGCCCTCGGCGGCACGATGGCGGCGGCCCGGCTCGCCTCGTCGAGCCAGCAGGCGGGCACCGGCGACGTCAACCTCAACGCCATCGCCGCGGCGGTGATCGGCGGCACGTCGCTGTTCGGCGGACGGGGCAGCGCCTATTCGGCGCTGCTCGGCATCATCGTCATCCAGTCGATCGCCAACGGCCTGACCCTGCTCAACCTGTCATCGAGCCTGCGCTACATGATCACCGGCGCGGTCCTGGCGATCGCGGTGATCGTCGACAGCCTCGCGCGGCAGAGCCGGGCGGCGCACGGACGGGCATAAATAAGGACGGACAGGCGTGAGGAAAGCCATGCACCTCATCGGGATCGACATCGGCACCGGCAGCGCCCGGGCGGGCGTGTTCGATGCGACGGGCAAGATGCTCGGCACCGCGAAGCGCGACATCGCGATGTGGCGCGAGGCGGGCTCGATCGTCGAGCAGTCGAGCGCCGACATCTGGGCCGCGGTCTCGGCCGCGGTGCGCGGCGCCATGGCCGAGGCCGGCGTGGCGCCGGAGACGGTGGGCGGCATCGGCGTCGACGCCACCTGCTCGCTCGTCGTGGTGGGCGCGGGCGGCGCGCCGCTGCCGGTCGGGCCGTCGGAGGATCCGGCGCGCGACATCATCGTCTGGATGGACCATCGCGCCGTCGGGCAGGCCGAGCGGATCAACGCGACCGGGGCCGAGGTGCTGGCCTACGTCGGCGGCGTGATCTCGCCGGAGATGGAGACGCCGAAGCTGCTCTGGCTGCGCGAGAACCGGCCGGAGGTGTTCGCGGCGGCCTGGGGGTTCTTCGACCTCGCCGACTGGCTGACCTGGCGGCTGTCGGGCAGCCTCGCCCGGTCGTCCTGCACCGTCACCTGCAAGTGGACGTATCTCGCGCATGAACGGCGCTGGGATGCCGGCTATTTCCGCGCCATCGGTCTCGGGGAGCTGGCCGACGAAGGCTTTGCGCGGATCGGCTCGGAGGTGGTCGATCCCGGCACGCGGCTCGGCGGGCTGACCGCGGCCGCGGCGGCCGACCTCGGGCTCGCGGCGGGGACGCCGGTGGCGGCGGGGCTGATCGACGCGCACGCGGGCGGGATCGGCACCGTGGGCGCGCTCGGCGATCCGGCTCGGTCGATGGGCTATGTCTTCGGCACCTCGTCGTGCACCATGACGACGACCGCCGAGCCTGTGTTCGTGCCCGGGATCTGGGGGCCGTACTTCTCGGCGATGGTGCCGGGCATGTGGCTGAGCGAGGGCGGGCAGTCGGCCGCCGGCGCGGCGATCGACCGGCTCGTCCACCTGCACCCGGCCGCGCCGTCGCTGACCGCGCAGGCGGCGGCCGAGGGTCGCTCGCTGCTCGCGCTGCTCTCGGACCGCGCGGCGGCCGGTGTCGCGCTGGCAAAGGGGGTGCACGTGGTGCCGGAGTTCCTCGGCAACCGCGCGCCGTTTGCCGATCCGCACGCGCGTGCGGTGATCGCAGGGCTCGGGATGGAAACCGACCCGGACAGCCTCGTCGCGCTCTATGTCGCCGGGCTCTGCGGCATCGGCTATGGTCTGCGCCAGATCCTCGAGGCGCAGGCGGCGCGCGGCGCGGAGGTCGAGCGCACGGTGCTCTCCGGCGGCGCGGCGCAGTCGGATGTGGTGCGACAGCTGCTCGCCGACGCCTCCGCCAAGCCGCTCGTCACCGTCACGGCGCCCGAGCCGGTGCTGCTCGGCGCGGCGATCCTCGGGGCCGTGGCAGGCGGCGCGCACGCGGACATCCCCGCGGCGATGGCGGCGATGTCGGCGCCGGCCCGGACCTACGTCCCGGCGCCGGAGACCGCGTCGCTGCACGCTGAGCGGTTTGCCGCCTTCGAGCGCCTGCAGGCGACGGCGCGCGACATCCGGGCCGGCAACGCTTAACGTTGCATTAACCCACCCGTGCGAGCGATCAGTCCCCTGCCTCGCGAGGATCGAACTCCGGGGTGAGCACGACGCGGGAGCCATCCATGACGACCTTGCCGGCATGCTCGAAATTGACGGTGATCCGGCCGTTGATCACCGACTGCACCTGTCCGAGCCCCCATTCCGGGCACTCGGGGTGGGTGACGAGCATTCCCGGCTCGAGGAACTGGTTCATCCGCGGTCCCCGCGGCGGAGTGTGCCTCGCATGACGACCGAAACCGATCTCGCGGCCCTGGTCAGCGCCCGCCTCTGTCACGATCTGATAAGCCCCATCGGCGCCATCGGCAACGGCCTCGAGCTGCTGGAGCTGGCCGGCGAGGCGCCCTCGCCCGAGCTGGCGCTGGTGAGCGACAGCCTCGCCACCGCGCTCGCCAAGCTGCGCTTCTTCCGCATCGCCTTCGGCCCCGCCGACCCCGAGGCGACGACGCCCCGCGAGGAGGCGTCGCAGATCTGCGCGGCGATGTTCAACGCCCGGCTGTCGGTGGCCTGGAACACCGCCGGCGATCTGCCGCGGCCCGTGGCGCGCCTCGCCTGCCTCGCGATCCTCTGCCTCGAAAAGAGCCTGCCCATGGGCGGCAAGCTCGACGTGCGGTCCCCGGGCCCGGAGGCGATCGAGATCCGCGCCGAGGTCCGGCGCACGGCCCCGCCGGCGGACCTCTGGGCCCACGCGGAAGGGCGCGCGCCGCTGGCGCAGGTGCGCCCGGACGCGGTGCAGTTCGCGCTGCTCGCCCGCGCCCTCGCCGATCTCGGCGCCCATCTCGACGTGCAGTTCGGGGAGACGTCGGCCGAAGTGCGGATCGCGGTGCCGGCGCCCGTGGTCAGCCCGCTGCCGGCCTGAGCCCCAGCGTGAAGCGCGCGGCGTTGTCGGCGTAGCGCGCGGCCGAGCCCGCAAGCCCGTCGAGCTCCGCCGGTGTCAGGTCGCGCACCACCTTGGCCGGCCGTCCCACCGCCAGCGTGCCGTCAGGGATTTCCTTGCCCTCGGTGACGAGCGCACCCGCGCCGATCAGCACGCGCGAGCCGATGCGCGCGCCGTTCAGCACCGTCGCCCCCATGCCGATCAGGCTGCCCGCGCCGATGGTGCAGCCGTGCAGGATCGCCATGTGGCCGATGGTGCAGCCCGGCGCGATGGTCAGCGGATAGCCCATGTCGGTGTGGCAGACCGCGCCGTCCTGCACGTTCGACCCCTCGCCGACGGTGATCGTCTCGTTGTCTCCGCGCAGCACCGCGTTGAACCAGACCGAGGCGCGCGCGGCCAGCACGACGCGCCCGACGAGCCGCGCGCCCGGCGCCACCCAGGCATCCGCCGCGATCTCCGGCGCGATGCCGTCCAGACTGTAGCAGGTCGTCAAGACGTTCCCTCCTCGAATTCCCGGTTCAGCCGCCGCACCAGCCCGACCAGCTCCGGCCGCCGTTCGCGGCGCAGCCGTTCGGCGGCAATGATCGCCCGCAGCTCGGCCTCGGCCTGCGCGAGGTTCTCGTTGACCAGCACATAGTCGTATTCCGCCCAGTGGCTGATCTCGTCGCGCGATTTCTCCATGCGGCTCTCAACCACCTCGGCCGAATCCTGCCCCCTCGCCCGCAGCCGCGCCTCCAGTTCGGCGATCGACGGCGGCAGGATGAAGATCGAGACCACCGACTCGCCGAGCGCCGAGTTGCGGATCTGCTGCCCCCCCTGCCAGTCGACGTCGAACAGCACGTCGCGCCCTGCGCCGATCGCCGCCTCGACCGGCGGGCGCGGGGTGCCGTAGCGGTTGCCGAACACCTCGGCGTGCTCCAGCATCTCGCCGGCCTCGACCATCGCCTCGAATTCCCGCCGGCTACGGAAGAGATAGTCGCGCCCCTCCACCTCGCCCCGCCGCGGCGGCCGGGTGGTCGCCGAGATCGAGAAGCTGACCTCCGGGTCGACTTCGAGCAGCCGCCGCGACAGCGTCGACTTGCCCGCGCCGGAGGGCGACGACAGGATGACGAGGATCCCGCGTCGGCGCGGCTCACTCATGGCTCACTCCACATTCTGCACCTGCTCGCGCATCTGATCGACCACGACCTTGAGGTCGAGCCCGATCGCCGTGAGATCGCTTGCCCCGGCCTTCGAGCAGAGCGTGTTGGCCTCGCGGTTGAACTCCTGCATCAGGAAGTCGAGCCGCCGGCCGACCGGCCCGCCCGCCGCGAGCAGGTCGCGCGCCGCGGCCACATGCGCGTCCAGCCGGTCCAGCTCCTCGGTGACGTCGGCCTTGACCGCGAGAAGCGCCAGCTCCTGCGCCAGACGCGCCTCGTCGACGACGGTCGTACCCGCCAGCACCGCCGCCACGCGCGTGCGCAGCAGCTCGCCCGAGCGGGCGGCACGCGCCGCCGCCGTGTCACGCGCCGCGGCGACCAGTCCGGTCACCCGGTCGAGCTGACCGTCGATCACGTCGGCAAGCGCCCGGCCCTCGGACGCCCGGGCCAGCGCCAGCGCCGCGAACAGCCGGTCAAGGCCGGCGCCGATCAGCGCCGCCAGATCGCCGTCCTCGCCCGCCCCCGCCGCCCCCGCCGGCCCCGCCGGCCCCGCCTCCAGCACCCCGCGCGCCGCGAGGAGGTCGGCCGCGGTCATCGGCGCCAGGTCGAGCCCGCGCGCCGCCGCCGCCTCTCCCGCCGCAAGCGCCGCCGCGACCACTGCGTCGAGCACCTCCCGGTTCAATCGCGGCGCCGATTGCGACCCGCCCCGCTCCAGCCGCAGGCCGACCGTCACCGAGCCGCGCGCCAGCGCCTTGGCCGCCGCCGCCCGCGCCACGGCGTCGAGCGCCTCGAAGCCATCCGGCAGCCGCAACCGCAGGTCGAGCCCGCGCCCGTTGACGCTGCGCGCCTCCCAGGTCCAGCTCGCGCCGCCCGCGCCGTCGGAGACGTCCGCGTATCCCGTCATCGATGCGATCGCCATCGCCCTCACTCACCCCAGAGGCGAAAGACCATTGATCTTTTCGCCAATTTATATGCAAATTAAGGTACGCGCCGCAAAGGTGGCGACTTTGCTGGTCTGCTGCGCTAACATGTCAAGAAATCGTTTACCCGAGGCCGACGCCGGTCCCGAGGTAAAGCAGGCAGGGTCCACGCGGTCAAGTTTCCATGAACGATCTTATGCTCTCGTCGCTCAGGACCTACTGGGACCGCCTCCGGGCGGGCCGGATCGCGCCCTATCGGGCCGAGATCGACCCCCGGCAGTTCGAGCAGGCGCTCGAGAACATGTTCATCATCGAGAAGCTGGCGCCGGACAACCTGCGTATCCGGCTGGCCGGAATGAAGATCTGCGAGATGATGGGCATGGAGGTGCGCGGCATGCAGCCGTCGTGCCTGATCGACGAGCCCGATCGCGTCCGCTTCGACCGGCTGCTCAATCTGGTGATGGCCGAGCCGGCGGTGGTCGAGCTGACCCTTGCTGCGCCGAATCGTGCCGGCACCTATCGCGCCAGTATGCTGATGATGCCGCTGCGCAGCGACTTCGGCGATATCAACCGGGTGATCGGCTGCACCTCCGGTGATGGAGAATTCTTCGCCCCGCCGCTCGCCTTCGCGATCGAGGATGTCGCGGTGAGCCCGGTCGAGGCCGGGCCGGCCGCGCCCAACCTGACGCCGGAACCCACGCGCACGCCGATGCCGGGCTTTGCCGAGCCGGCCCAGGGGTTTGCCGGCGCCCCCAAGCTGCGCAGCATCGACGGCAATCCGAACGCGCCGTCAAAGCCGCGTGGCACCACCAAGTTTCGCGTGATCGACGGAAAGTAGCGAGGCGGTCTGCCTCAGCCGGACATCGCCCGGCTCAGCTGCGCCATGGAGCGGCGCACTGCATCCTCGTCGCGAGAGAACCCCTCGCCACCATTCAGCAGCGTGTCGAGCCGCGCACGCGCCCGGGACACCCGGCTCTTGACCGTGCCGACCCGCGTGCCGAGCACCTCTGCCGCGGCCTCGTAGGACATCCCGCTGGCGCCGACGAGGATCAGCGCCTCGCGCTGGTCGGCGGGCAGAACCTGCATCGCCGCCAGGAACTCGCGCATCTCGAGCTGGCTGTCGTGGCCCGGCGTCTCGGTCAGCTTCGCGGCGTACGTGCCCTCGGCATCGGAGATCTCCCGCCAGCGGCGGCGACCCTCGGAATAGTACTGGTTGCGCAGGATCGTCACCAGCCAGGCGTGCAGGTTGGTGCCTTCCCGGTACTTGTCCCGATTGGAAATCGCCTTGGCCAGCGTCTCCTGTACCAGATCGTCGGCCCGGTCGCGGTTGCCGCTCAACGAGCGGGCAAAGCCGCGCAGCATCGGAATTGCCGCGACGAGATCGTCGCGAAAGGACTTGCCGCTCATGCGCCGCCCTCCCGCCCTGACGGAGGCTCATCCAGCTTCGCGAGGATCGCCAGCATGTCGGCCGGCACTTCCTCGTCGAGCGCCTCGTCGTAGACCCGCCGCAGCTGTCGGGCGATCCAGTCGTGCTTTCGCACGCCCGCATTGCCAAGCCGGGCGGGCCTGCCTGTCGATGGTTCTTGTGAATCGCTGCCTGCCATCACCATTCACCAACCCGCTTTCAATTCGCCGCGGCTCTTCGGAAAAGCGAGCCGACTGTCACCAGAATGCGCGCCGAGCGGTCGGGGTTCCCGGAGAGATGGAACTTTTCGCGGGCGCGCGCCTTGTTGTCTCAAGAGATCGGCGCGACAAGCGTCTGACATGGTGCGGAGGCCGGCCGGTCGCGCCCATTTCGAGAGGACTGAACCCGATGCCCGCCAGCCTGTCCCAGGAAATCGCGCCGCACCTTCCCTACCTGCGCCGCTACGCGCGCGCGCTGACCGGCTCGCAGCAGAGCGGCGACGCGCACGTCACGGCGTGCCTCGAGGCGATCGTCGCCGATCCGTCGATCCTGGAGCTGCGTCTCGGCACGAAGGTCGCGCTCTTCCGCCTCTTTCAGGAGCTCTGGCACGGCCTCGGCATCGAGCCCGGCGAGACGAGCGGGCTTGGCGCCGGCGAGCGCACGGCGCGCGAGCGTCTTGCGCGGATGGCGCCCGAGAGCCGGCAGGTGCTGCTCCTGACCACGCTCGAAGGCTTTCGCCCGGAGGATGCCGCGGCGATCACCGGGCGGAGCGAGGCGGACGTGCACGAACTGATTGCCGCCGCGGCGGACGAGATCGACCGCCAGATTGCCACGCGGGTGCTCATCATCGAGGACGAGCCGCTGATCTCGCTCGACCTCGCCGAGATCGTCGAGAGCCTCGGACACGAGGTGTCGACGATTGCCCGCACCGCCGGGCAGGCGGTGCAGGCGGCCGGCGCGGAGACGCCCGGGCTGGTGCTCGCCGACATCCAGCTCGCCGACGGATCGTCGGGCCTCGACGCCGTGCGCGAGATCCTGACGATGTTCGAGGTTCCGGTGATCTTCATCACCTCGTTCCCCGAGCGCCTGCTGACCGGCAAGCGGCCGGAGCCGACGTTCCTCATCACCAAGCCCTACGATCCGAACGCGGTAAAGGCCGCGATCAGCCAGGCGCTGTTCTTCCGCACGGCGGCCTCGCTCGACGCCTGAGGCCCCCGGGTTGGCGTGCCCGCGGGTTGGCGTGACGGGAGAGTTGGGCTAGACGGGGCCATGCGCCGTCGTCTTTCCCGACTGCTCGTCCTGCTCGCCGTGCCGCTCGTCGTCGTGGCCATGGTCGGGATCGGCTATGCCGGACGCCCGTCGTCGGCGGAGGCCGCGTTCCAGGTCTACCTGCTGCTGGGCGGAGACGCGGCGGATCTCTGCGGCCATGGCCCCGGGCACCTGCACTGCGACGCCTGCAGCGGGGCGACACCGGCGCTCGCGTCCGGCGCCGGCCCACTGCCAGATGTGGCATTGGTCTTCCGGGATGCGACGGTCGTCCTGTCGCAAGAGGCAGAGGCAGTCGGGTGCGTCGTTGCGGCGGCACCGCGCGGGCCGCCGGGAGCGGTCGACGACGGCCCTCCCCTTTCCCTTGCAGGATGACGACATGCGCGCGCCCCTGATCCTCGCCGCCGGCCTTGCCGCGGCGCTCCTGACCACGCCGGCCTCTGGCCACGAGTACAAGCTCGGCGATCTCGAGATCGGCCACCCCTATGCCCTCGCGAGCGGCGGCAAGACCGCTGCCGGTTATTTCTCCGTGACGAACCACGGCACGCTTCCGGACACCCTCGTCGCGATCCGCGCCGACGTGCCACGCGCCGAGGTGCATGGCACCGAGACAGATGCCAGCGGAGTCACCCGGATGACGCCCGTCAAGGACCTCGCCATCCCGCCGGGTGGCACGGTGACGCTCGAGCCGGGCGGCTTGCACGTGATGTTCATGGGCCTCGCCGCACCGCTCGCCGCGGGCGGCCACCTGCCGGCGACCCTGGTGTTCCAGCATGCCGGGGAGATCGCGGTCGACTTTCACGTCGAGGCGCGCGATGCCGGCACCAGCGGCGGAATGTCCGCCATGCCCGGCATGACGCACTGACGTGCGGCGCTCGTCACCCGCCACGGACACGGCCGTCATCGCACCGTCGTCGTCGCGGCGGGGGCGGGCGGAACGCCCTGCCCCTCAGGCAGTTGCCCTTCTGAAGGCTGACCGGGAGGGCGAAATGAGCAGCAACCGGCGTGGTGGAGCCTTTTGGGCGATGCGACGCGGTGCGAGTATCGGCCGATGACGTCGGCTGAGCTGGCACGCGCGTTCGTCGGGCTCTCGGCGCTCGCCTTCGCGGCGAGCCTCGCCCATCCGCGCGGCCGGCAAGGGCTCGCTGCCGCATCCGTCCCGATCGCCGGGATCTCGACCGCCGCCGCTCTGGCGCTGCTCACCCGCCCGATGCTCCCCGCCGCGGCCTGCGCCGCACTCGTGTCCGCGGCGGCCCTCGCGCTCTGGGGACGGACGCTCTGGCGCCTGCCGGACCTGCGCGACTTCGAAACCGCACGACGTGAGACCGAGCTGTCGGAGCGGCGGTTTCGCGAGGCGCTTTCGCGCTCGAACATCAGCGTCTTCGCCCAGGACACCGATCTGCGCTACACGTGGGTCTACAACCCCCGGGTCGGCGTCGCCGGCGAGGCGCTGCTCGGCCGCCGCGCCGGCGAGGTGGTGGCGCCGGATCTGCTTGACGAGGCCGACGCGCTGAAGCTCAAGGCGATCGAGGCCGGCCAGATGGTGAACGACACCGTGGCCCTGCACACGACCGGCGACGGGCGTCTCTACTTCGACATGACGGTGGCGCCCACCTTCGACGCAGCCGGCAGGGTCGACGGCATCCTCTGCTCGGCCTTCGACGTGACCGAGATGCGGCTGTTCGAGGTGCGGCTGACCGCGATGGCCGCCCAGCTCGCCGCCGCGTACCAGCGGTTCGAGCTGGCGCTCGACAACTCGCCGATCACCGTCTTCGAACAGGGCGCCGACCTGCGCTACACCTTCGTCTACAACCCCCCGCCCGGCCTCGCGACCGGCGACTTTCTCGACCGCACCGATGCAGACATCTTCTCCGAGCGCGACGCCCGCCGGCTGGCCGGACCGAAGGAGCGGGTGCTCGCCTCGGGGGGGCGCGAGTCGGTCGAGGTCGAGGTCGATGTCGAAGGGTCGCTGCGCTACTACGAGTTGACCGTCGAGGCGAAGCGCGATTCCGCCGGCGCTGTCGTCGGCCTCGTCGGCACCACGCTCGATCTGACCGAGCGGCGGCGCGACGAGCAGCGCATCCGCCTGATGCTGCGCGAGCTGACCCACCGCTCGAAGAACCTGCTGGCCGTCATTCAGGCCATGGCGCGCAAGACGGCGAGCCTTTCGGGCGATCTCGACAGCTTCGTCTCCGATTTCTCCCTGCGCCTCCGGGCCATCGCGGCTGCGCATGACCTGCTGGTGTCGCAGTCATGGCATGGCGCCGACCTGCGCGACCTTCTCGTCGCCAGCCTCGGGCCGACGATCGAGGCGCACTCGCCGCAGGTGACGCTCCGTGGCGAGCCGACGATGCTGACGCCGGACGCGGCGCAGAACCTCGGGCTCGCCTTTCACGAGCTGGCGACGAATGCGAGCAAGTACGGCGCGCTCTCGGTGCCGGGCGGCCATCTCCACGTCGACTGGATGCGCCTGCCGGGCGAAGTGCAGATCCTCTGGTCGGAATCGGGCGGCCCGGCGGTCGCCCAGCCCGAACGCCAAGGCTTTGGCCGGGTCCTGCTGGAGCGGCTGGTCGGCGTGACGCTGGGCGGATCGGTTCGGCTCGATTTCAGGCCCGAGGGGCTGGTCTGCCAGATCCGCTTCGCCGATGGCGGGATGACCTCGCCACCGGACCCTGCCCTGGAGACCGCCCACCCCTCATGACCCGCTGGTCATGACGAGCGCCCGAGCCGCGCAAAAGCGCGGTCGATTTCCTGCATGAGCTGCTCATGCTCGTCGGCGTCGCGCTTGTCTGCGAGCCGCTCCACCATGCTGCGCCATGTGGCGAGCCCGCTGATCTTGTCCTCGCGCGACAGGAACGGATCACGCTCGAGGCGTGACGGCGAAGTGAAGCCTGCAAATCTGTAGAGGTCGGCCACGGCTCCCTCCCTTCTCAGCCAGTTCAGTTCTCGAATGTCGACGGTTGCGCCGTCCGACACGGGATTTAAACCACCGAGATCGCACGATTGTTCCTCGTGCAGGCAGGATCGGCGGCCAGCGGCCTGCACTTTGGGACAAATGTTAATGCGCTTCAGTCCGACGTGTGCGACGGTCGAGGCTCCGATCGACCCTCGGAGGCTGCCGTTCGGGGCACCAGGGGCCCGCCCAAAATCGGACTGCCCGCGTTGAACGCGATGGATCGGAGTCCTGACCGAGATGACCGTGACGACCAGCCTGCCTGCGCTCGGGGATATCCTCCTCCTTGAGGATGACGCCCTGATTTCGCTCGACACCGAAGACATGCTGCTGTCGCTGGGGGCGACCCGCGTGCATGTCGCCCACAGCCTTGACGAGGCCGAGGTGATTGTCTCGCGACAGAAGCTCGACGCGGCGGTTCTCGATCTCGTGATCGGCTCTCGCCATAGTGAGGAATTGGCGCGGCGTCTGGTCGAACGGTCGATGCCGGTGATCTTTGCCAGCGGCTATGACGACGTCGGTGCCATTGCCGAGGGGCTCGAGCATGTCCCGACGGTGCGCAAGCCCTACTCCGCGCAGGCGCTCGAGCGTGCGCTCGCAACCGCGCTCCTCGGACATCGGCCCGGCTGAAGCCGCCCGCGGTCCCACCGTATCGTCCGCGCGCAGAGTCTCCCGCGAGCCGGGCAGGCGCTTCAGCTCTCGTCCTCCACCGCGCTGCGGCCCGCCTTCAGGGCCCCGCGGTGAGCCTTTGCGTCGAGACGGCGCCGCACCGATCCGGCGGTCGGCCGCGTCGGCCGGCGCGGTTTCGGCGCCTCCAGCGCCGCCAGGATCAGGTCGCGCAGCTTCTCCCGGGCTTCCGTCCGGTTCAGCGCCTGGGTGCGGTGGCGCTCGGCGCGCAGCACGATGGCGCCTTCGAGCGTCCAGCGCCGGCCGGCGAGGCGGCGCAGCCGCGCCTTCACCTCCGGCGGCAGGCTGGGCGAGCGGGCCGCCTCGAAACGCAGCTCGACCGCCGTCGCGACCTTGTTGACGTTCTGCCCGCCGGGACCGGAGGCGCGCACGAAGGCTTCCGTCAGCTCCCAGTCCTGGATCGCAAGCGAGTCGGTGACGTGCAGCATGAGGCTCGAAACTGGCAGACCGGGGGTGGCAAAGCAGTGAGGGGCCGCACTCGCCGTGCGACCCCTCGACACGATTCATGAGCTTGGAGGCTGGTCGGCTGGATCATGACGATCCGGCGGCGATCCGGCCGGGGAGCTGTCCCCTAGGCCTTCTCTGCCCGCGTAGACCTCACCACGTTCTCCAAAGTCCCACTCGACATTGGATCACCTCCTTCCGCTGGTTTCGGTTGATCCAAGCGTGCCACCGCCTGCGCAAAACGCAAGCGATTCCTCAGACACGATTGAGATACCGGCCAATCGCCACACGGAATGGCGCGAGAGCGAACACGGCGATGGCAAACTTGACGCTGAAGTCGGCAATCGCCAGCGACTGCCAGAGCGGCGCGGCCGGACCGCGGCCGAGCAGCGGCACGATCTCGTTCGCCCAGGCCACGTCCACGTGCGGCGCGATGAAGCTGAACGTGGCCGAGAAGGCGAGGCTGAAGAAGATCACCGTGTCGAGAATGCTGCCCGCGACGCTCGCGACGAACGGCGCCCGCCACCAGCTGCCCTGCCGCAGGCGGTTGAAGACCGCCACGTCGAGCAGCTGCCCGACGAGAAACGCGGTCGCCGAGGCGATGGCCACGCGCAGGCTGACGATCGGGCCGAACGGACCCTCGATCTGGCTGCCCACGAACGAGCAGACGAGTCCCACCACGAAGCCGGCCAGGATCACCTGCCGCGCGGCCCTCGGACCGTGCAGGCGGTTCATCAGGTCTGTGACGAGGAATGCGAACGGATAGGTGAACGCCCCCCAGGTCAGCCAGTCGCCGACGAGGAACTGGACGAGGATGTTCGAGGTGACGACGACGGCCGCCATGGCGGCGATGCCGGGAAAATGGGCGCGGGTCATGCGGGTCCGTTTTGACAAGGTGGCGGAGACTTGGCCGCGAGCGGCGCCCGGCCTGTAGCGCCGTCGGGCCGAAAACACAAGGGACAGATCGGGCCGGCCCGTGCGCCCGAAGACGCATCCCATTGGTTTTAATAGATACTCTTCGTCAGAATCGAACCCGGATACCGACCGTCGCGTACTGCGCCCCGCCGTGGGCGCCGTTGATGAGGCCGAAGATGCCCGAGCGATGGTGCAACCGGAACAGCAGCTCGGTATCCGGGTGGCTCGGCAGCGCGAAGGTGATCTCCGGCGCGAGGAAATGCAGCACGTGCGCCCCCTCGCCATCGTTCTGGTTGCGGTCCCGCTCGATGGCGGTCTTGTCGCTGGCGTAGTTGAGCCCGGTCGACAAGGCCACCGTGGTGCGCACCACTCCGTCCCAGGGAAACCCGTGATAGCGCAGGAACAGCGCCCCCCAGACCTCCGTCGCCTTCTGCCGTCCGAACCGCTGGCCGATGCCCGCCTCCGGCTCCAGCGACAGCCGGCGGTCCCAGAGCCAGCCGGCCTGACGCGAGATCGCCGTGGCGATCAGGTGGTCGTCGGTAACATAGTCCCAGTTGCTCGGGAACTCCGGGCGGGTGACGAGGATCTTCGCCATGGAGTTCTCGACGTAGCTGCCGCCGTACAGGCTGACCGCACAGTCGCCTTCGCATGGCGCAAAGAGGTCCGCCGGCGACCACGCCGCCGCGGGCGACGCGAAGATGAGCAGCGCGGCTGCGAGAGCACGCCGGTGCAGCCACTGCCGAATACGTTCCAACCGCATGATCCCCCGGGTTCCCTCCGCGCCGTCTAGCACGGGTGGAACCCGGGCGGGAACCCTCCGCCGATCCCTGACCGGCGGCAGGATTCAGGCGCTCACGCGCTGCAGGTACGACCCCTGCACCCGGAGCTGCCACTGCGCCTCCGGCTGGCGCCCGGCCAGCGCGTCGGGGATCTCAACCTCGTCGAAGCCGACGCGGCGGGCCATGCGGAACTGGTCGGCGATCAGCGGACCGGCGGCACGCAGCCGGCCGGTATAGCCAAGCTCCCGCAGCCGCCGCCCGATCGAGAACCCGCGCCCGTCGGAATAGGCCGGGAACGCGACCCGGATCAGCTCCACCCGGTCGAGCCAGGGCAGCAGGTCCGCCGCCTCCCGGTCATTCGGAAAGTCGACGGACAACCCCTGCTCCGGCAGATCCTGCCCCGACCAGAACACGTCGAACGGCAGCACCTCATGGGCCCAGTCGTCGGCGGCAAAGCCCGCCTCGGTCACGATGACATTCATCGCCAGTCTCCTCAGCTCGCCACGCGGAGGATGCGACCGTCCGCGCCGAAATGAATGCCGCACTCGACCTTTTCCGTGCCGCGCCAGCGGCCCGCCCGGTCATCCTCGCCGTCCTTGACCGCCGTGGTGCACGGCCGGCAGCCGATGGAGCGGAAGCCCTTCGCCACCAGCGGGTGCCGCGGCAGCGCGTGGACATCCATGTACGCCTTCAGATCCTGCGCGTTCCAGTGGGCGAGCGGGTTGACCTTCAGCCGCTCGCCGTCCTGCTCGAACAGGTCGAGCGCGGCGCGGGTCGACGCCTGGAACCGCTTGCGGCCGGTGATCGACACCGGATAGCGGCGCAGCGCCCGGTCGAGCGGCACCACCTTGCGCACGTCGCAGCAGGCGTCGGCGTCGCGCTGGTGCAGCGTGTCGTCGGGATCGACGCGCGCCAGATCCTCCGGCGTCGGCCGCACGATCCGCACGTTGCGCAGCCCGAGGTGCGCCGCCAGCGTGCGCTGGTACTCCAGCGTCTCCTCGAAGAGCAGCAGCGAGTTCGATCATCAGGACCGGCAGGTCGCGGTCGAGGTCGGCCACCATCTTGAGCAGCACGGCAGCCTCGGCGCCAAAGGACGAGACCATGGCGACTTCGCCCGGAAACGCCGCCAGCGTCGCCTCGAGGGCCACCTCGGCCGGCGCATCGCTGTAGGCGAAACGCAGCGCGTCCACCCGGTCGAGCGGCTGCGAAACGGCCGCGCTGGTGCAATCAAGCCGCATCGGAACGGGCCTCCTCGTAGAGCGCGGCCTTGAACGGCGCCATCCCGACGCGGCGGAAGGTCTCGATGAACGTCTCGCCCGGCTCGGTGCGCAGGTCGAGGTACGCCTCGATCAGCCGCTCCACCGCCGGCACCACTTCGTCGTAGGCAAATCCCGGGCCGGTCTTGTCGCCGATCGCAGCCAGCTCGGTCGCATCGCCGCCGAGGGTGATCTGGTAGTTCTCCACCCCTGCCCGATCCAGGCCGAGAATGCCGATGTGGCCGACGTGATGGTGGCCGCAGGCGTTGATGCAGCCGGAGATCTTGATCTTCAGCGGCCCGATGTCGCGCTGACGGTCGAGGTCGGCAAAGGTCTCGGCGATCTGCTGCGCCACCGGGATCGACCGGGCGGTCGCGAGCGCGCAGTAGTCCATGCCCGGGCACGCGATGATGTCGGAGACGAGCCCGACGTTCGCCGTGGCGAGCCCCGCCTCCTTCAGCCGCGCATAGATCGCCGCGAGGTGCCGGCGCGGCACATGCGGCAGCACCACGTTCTGCTCGTGGCTGATGCGCAGCTCGTCATGGGCGAACTCCTCGGCGAGGTCGGCCAGCACCCGCATCTGCGCCGCGGTCGCATCGCCCGGCGTCGCGCCGATCGCCTTCAGCGACACGGTGACGATGGCGTAGTGCGGCAGCTTGTGCGCCGTGACGTTGGTGTCGACGAACGAGCGCAGGCCGGCGGAGAGCACCGGCGCGCCCTCGCCCGGCGCCTCGAACGCCGGCGGCGCGAACGACGCCTCGATCTCGGCGAGCAGCGCGGGGTTCACCCCCGGCCACGCCGCGCGCTTCTCGGCGAAGCGGGCCTCGACCTGCTCGCGGAACGCGTCGAGGCCGATCTCGTGTACCAGGATCTTGATGCGGGCCTTGTACTTGTTGTCGCGCCGGCCGGTCAGGTTGTAGACCTGCAGGATCGCCTCGCAGTACGGGATGAGGTCCGCCTTCGGCAGGAACTCGCGGATCACCTTGGCGAGGATCGGCGTCCGCCCGAGCCCGCCGCCGACCGACACTTCGTAGCCGGGCAGGCCGTCGGAGCTGCGCACGAGGCGCAGGCCGATGTCGTGGGTCTTGGTCGCCGCGCGGTCGTGCGCCGAGCCGGTGACGCCGATCTTGAACTTGCGCCCGAGGTACTGGAATTCCGGGTGGTCGGTCGACCACTGGCGCAGCAGCTCGGCCGTGGCACGCGGATCGGCGATCTCGTCGGCGGCGGCGCCGGCGAAGTGGTCGGCGGTCACGTTGCGGATCGTGTTGCCGCTGGTCTGGATCGCGTGCATCCCGACATCGGCCAGCGCATCGAGGATGTCGGGCACGTCGCGCAGCTTCGGCCAGTTGAACTGGATGTTCTGCCGCGTGGTGAAGTGGCCATAGCCCTTGTCCCAGCGGTCGGCGATCATCGCGAGCTGGCGCATCTTGCGGCTGTCGAGCGTGCCGTACGGGATGGCGATGCGCAGCATGTAGGCGTGCAGCTGCAGGTAGAGGCCATTGCGCAGGCGCAGCGGCAGGAATTCTCCCTCGGTCAGCGAACCGTCGATGCGACGCTCCACCTGATCGCGGAACTCGGCAACCCGCTCGCGGACAAAGGCCTGGTCGAATTCATTGTACCTGTACATCAGAATCTTCTCCGCCTGGCGGCCGTGCTCGGGATAGTTGGAGGGGCCGCGGGTGCGGAACTCCTCGCGGAAATGGGCGGGGGCGGCGCGGCCACGGTCGTCGATCGCCGCCTCGACGACGTAGACCCCGACCACCTGGTTCGGGAAGGCCGACGCCCGCGTCAGCAGGTCGTCCGCAGCTTCCTGGTTCAGGGCGAGCGCGGCATCCGCGATGTCGCGCGACCAACAGCCTGCCGACGTGAAGTAGACGACATCGCCCTCGAAGAGATCGTTGCCGGTGGCCATCCGGGGCTGAAACTTGCGCGCCATCAGAGTGCTTCCTTCATGTCGGCGAGGGCGAGCGCGGCCGCACGCGGCGCGAGCCCGAAGAGGAGGAGGACCGGCGCGCCGGGCGTGGTGTCTTCCAGCGCGGTCGGCAGGTCGAGGAGCGTTGTCGCGATGAGCCGCTGCGTCGGCAGGCTGGCGTTCTCGACCACCGTGACAGGACCATCGGCATCCGCGCCGTGCATCAACAGCCGGCCGCGCAGGAAGGCGGCCGCGCGAGCGCCCATATAGATCGCCGCCGTGGCGCCGGGCCGGGCCAGCTCACGCCACTCGTGCTCGGCAAAGCCCTCGGCCTCGCGCCCCGTGAGGATGCGGAATGCCGAGTTGCGCCCGCGCCGGGTCAGCGACTGGCCGATGGCGGCGGCGGCGGCGGAGGCGGAGGTGATGCCCGGCGTGATCGCGTAGCGGATGCCCGCGGCCTCCAGCGCCTCGATCTCGTCATCGAGCCGGCCGAACACCACTGGATCACCGCCCTTCAGCCGCACGACGGTGGCACCGGCGGCGGCATGGCGCACGATGAGCTCGTTGATCGCTTCCTGCTTCCACGACGGGCCATAGCCGGACTTGCCGGCCGCGATGATCGTCGCCTCGCGGCGGGCGAGGTCGAGGATGCCGGGCGACACCAGCCGGTCATGGATCACCACGTCGGCCTCGTGCAGCAGCCGGCGCGCCTTCAGCGTCAGCAGCTCCGGGTCACCCGGGCCGGCGCCGACGATGTGGACGAAGCCCTCGGCCGCCTGCTCGCCCGCAGCGAGCATCCGCTCCAGCTCCGCCTCGGCCGCGGCAGGGCCGTCGGCAAGCGCGCGCGGGCCGCGCAGGAAGTAGAAGCGGGTCCAGAAGCTGCGGCGGGCCTTGCCGTCGAGATGCTCGACGCGGGCGCGAAAGCGCTGGCCGATGCGGGTGAGCAGGCCGAGCGACGCCGGCAGCATCGCCTCGACCTCGGCCTTGATCTTGCGGGCGAGCACCGGCGCCGCGCCCTCGGTGCCGATCGCCACCGTCACCGGATCGCGGTCGACGATCGCGGGCGTGATGAAGTCGCTGCCCTCGAGGTTGTCGACGAGGTTCACCGGCACACCGGCAGCCCGGGCGAGCGCGCCCACGCGGGCGTCGGCGGCGTCATCGCCGGTGGCGCCGTAGACCAACGCGGCGCCGGGAATGTCGCCCGCGTCGATGTCGCGGCCGACCAGATCGAGACGGCCTTCGGCCGCCCATGTCCGGATCGTCACGTCCGCTGCGGCGGCAAAGACCCGCAGCCTGGCTTCGGTCTTCAGCAGCAGGCGCAGCTTCGACACGGCAATCTCGCCGCCGCCGGCCACGAGGACGGCGCGGTCGCGCAGATCGAGAAAAACCGGGTAGTGTCGCATGCCATGGCCTCGGGACGATCGTGGCCTCATAGATAGAACAAAATCCCTGTTTTGCTCAATGGTACGCTTCAAATAAGGATTTCCGTCCGGTATGGTCGGCGCGAGGAAAAAATCGTCGCGGAAACTGCGGGAGGAACGGGATGGCCGACGCGTTGGACGATCTCGACAGGAACATCCTCGCCCTCCTTCAGGAGGATGCGACCCTGGCGCTCGACGAGATCGCCCGCCGCGTGGGCGCTTCGAAGACCCCGGTGTGGAACCGAATTCGCAAGATGCGCGCCTCCGGCCTCATCCGCGCAGAGGTGGCGCTGCTCAATCCGGACAAGCTCGGGCTGGAGAGCTGCTTCTTCGTGCTGATCCGCACGTCGCAGCACGATGCCGGCTGGCTCGAGCGGTTCCTGCAGGCGGTGCGCTCCCGGCCCGAGGTGCTGGAGGCCCACCGCCTCGCCGGGGACATCGACTATATCCTGAAGGTACGGGTGCCAAACGCCCGCGCCTACGACACATTCTATCGCTCGCTCATCAAGGAGGTCTCGATCTTCAACGTCACCTCCTCGCTCTCGATGGAAGAGATCAAGAACACCACCGCCCTGCCCCTGAACCCGCCCGCGGGGTGACGGCGGGCGTTAACGCCCGGGTGGCTTCTCGCACGGCGTGCGCTTGACGGACACGAAGTGGCCAAGGATACTCGGGGGATACTCGGGCCGCCGGTCGAGGAGACGCCCGATGAAGATCGACATCATCAAGGCGCAGGAAGTCCTCGCAAGCGGGGGGTCTCTTCCGGCCAGATCCACGCCCTGCTCGAAGCGGCGGGAACAGTAGACCTCTCGCAGTTCTCGACGAGGCAGGATCTGCTCGATCTGCGCGCCGAACTCAAGGCAGACCACGCCTCGCTCCGCAGCGAGCTGCGCGAGGATCAGGTCGCTTTGCGCAGCGAGTTTCGCGAGGACCAGGCCGGCCTCCGGCTTGCCATCTCGGACCTGCGCGCGGAAATGCACAGTGCCTTGCGCCAGCAGGCGCTCACCATCATCGGCGCCATCGGCGTCCTGCTCGCGCTGTTCCGCGTTTTCGCCTGAGTCCGCCCTTCCGAACCCCGCCGCTGGCAGCGCGCGCGCCGGCGTGCTAGAGCGCCGGGCGAGGCCCGTGGAGGCAGAGGCACGAGATGAGCATCACCGAGATCACCCCCGACTACAGCGTGTCGCCGCAGATCCTGCCCGAGGACGTGGCGGGGATCGCCGCGCAGGGCTTCCGCTCGATCATGTGCAACCGTCCCGATGGCGAAAGCGCCGACCAGACCCCGGTCGCGGCCGTCGAGGCCGAGGCGAAGCGCCTCGGCCTCGGCTTCGCCTACGTCCCCGTCGTCTCGGGACAGATCGAGGCACAGAACGTCGCCGACTTCCGCGCCGCGCTCGACCGGCTGGACGGGCCGGTGCTTGCCTACTGCCGCTCCGGCACGCGCTGCCAGAACCTCTGGATGCTGTCCCGGCGCTAGGCGCAGGCCGGCCCGGCTGGGGCGTCCGATGGGGGCGCTGGCCCGGATTGCCGACCGTCGGCGCAGCTTTGCGGTCGAGGCCGCACGACATGCGACCATGGTCGGGGCGGGAATTCGCGCTACCTCGGCGTCATGGAAACGTCTCGGAGCGCGAGAATGAGCGCGGACTGTGGCAAAGGGCCTGACTTCGAGGTCTCGGTGCGGCGCGCCTTCACACGGCTGACCACCGACGACCTGCCCCGGGCGGCAGCGGCGCGGGGCTGGCCGGTGCGCACGCCGGACGAATTCCAGCGATTGCTTCTCGACCACCTGCACGAGCAATCGGGCATGCCGCGCGGCACGCCGCCATCGCTTTTCGACATGATCCTCGCCGTTGAATTGGGCGAGCGGCTGATGGCCGGAACGCTCTGCTGCGACCGGATGAGCCGCAAGATGCGCTGCGGCGACCGGGCGCTCGAGCGGCTGAAGGCGCTGCTCGCACAACCCCGGCAGTAGCGCCCGCTATTCCTGCCGTGTCAGCAGCGCCGTCGCCAGCATGTCCGCCGCCGACGGGCTGAGCGCGATCGGGATGTCGTGCACGATGGCGAGGCGGGTCAGCGCCTGCAGGTCGACGTCGCCGCCGTGCGGCACCGTCGGGTCAGCGAAGAAGACCACGCCGTCGAGATCGCCGGTGGCGACGAGCGCCCCGAGCTGCTGGTCGCCCCCACGGCCGCCGCGCTGCAATCGCTCGACCGCGAGCAGAGGCGCCGCCTCGGCGATCATCGTGCCGGTGCCGCCGGTGCAGATCAGGCGGTGGCCGGCGAGGACGCGGGCGTGGCGCAGCACCCAGGCCCGGAGCTGCGCCTTCCTGCTGTCATGGGCGACAAGGGCGAGGCGGCGCGGAGCCGATGAGCGCGCGCGGCCGCGGGCCGTGAGCTCGAGGATCGCCCGCACCTGGCCGGTGAAGCCGGGGCCCTCGGCAGGAAAGACGCCGCCGAGCGCCGCAGTGCCGACGGTGAACCCGGCCGCGCCGGCCGTGGCGGCGGCCAGCACGCGCGCCTCGCGGTCGATGCTGCCCGCCATGATGACCGGCTTTCCCACCGCGGCGCAGACCCGCGCCATCAGCTCCGGGACATCGCCCTCGAAGCGATAGGCGAGCAGGTCGAGGCCGTGGACATGCTCGAGCGCGGCGAGGCGGCGGGCCGAGGCGACGATCTCGTCCGCCGTGCCGGCGAGTACGCTCGGGTGGCCGACGATGTGGCCGGGGAACGGGTAGTAGCGGATCGGGTGCGCGCGGATCACCTCCGTCACCGCCTCGGCCCGGGTGCCGCCGAGCAGGCAGTCGACGTCGAGCGCCACCGCCGCGCGGGCCGAGGCCAGCTCCTGCGCCGCGTCGAGGCTCACCACCTCGAGGTACGACCGTCCGCCGGCGGCGCGGATCGTGTCGGCGAGGCGCTTCAGCTCCGGCACCGGCAGGCCCACGTCCTTGAAGCCGATGTGCCGCACCCCGCCGGCCAGCGCCTCGTCGAGCCGCCGCGCGGCATCGGGGATGGTCCGGTCGTTCTCGGTCAGCATCAGGATGAAGTCGAACGCCATGGGCTTCAGGCCTCCGCCGGTGCGAGGGGGCGGCCGGAGACGGCCGGCGCGGCGGTCCAGGTGGCCGAGGGGATGAGGGAAAGGTGCGGGCGCCCGGCGCTGGCGGCGGCGAGCGCCGCGAGGTGGCCGACCGCGGCGCCGGTCGGCAGCCCGGCCGCGACGAGCGCCGAGAAGACGTCGCCGACGCCGTGCGGCACATCCGGGACCAGCTCGGCGCGGTAGAGCACGGGCGGCCCCTGCCCCACGTCGAGGACACCCGTGCCACCCTCGATCGGCGGCGACGTGACGAGCACGCGTGCCCCGAGCCGCCGCGCCGCCGCGACAGCGTCGGCCAGCGTCGCGACCGGGGCGCGGGTGAGCCAGCCGAGCTCGAAGGCGTTCGGCGTCAGCACGTCGGCAAGCGGCACGAGATCGTCGCGGATCGCCGCCGCCGCCGCGGGATCGAGGTAGAGCCCGCCGTCGGTGTCGCCGAGGATCGGGTCGACCACCACCCGGGGCGGCACCGTCAGGCGGCGGAGGCGGGCGACGAGGCCGACGGCGACGGCGACATGCGCGGCGCCGGGAAGATAGCCGGTCAGAACCGCGTCGTGGCCGGCAAGCCAGCCGTTGCCGTCGAGCGCCTCGATCATCGCCGCGAGCTGCCCGGGCGGAATCCGGTCGCCGGCGATATGCGCGAAGCCGGGCTGGTTGCTGAGCACGACGCTCGGCAGCTGGGTCACGTCATGGCCGAGCGCCTGCAGGGCGGGCACGGCGGCTGAAAGGCCGACGTGGCCGGCCGAGGTCCAGCTCGACAACGCGAGAATGCGGGCCATGCGCGGGCTCCCCCTTTGGTCGGGGCCGAGCCTACCCCGCGCCGCCGGGCGGGCGAAAGGGGGCGGGTCCTGGACGGATCCCGAGGGCGGGAGCCTCCGGCGGGAGTATTTCTCTCCAAGAAAAATCCGCGCAGACCGAGGCGGGCCATCGCCGGCGCGTCACCCCCGGCGCGCCCGCCACGCGAGGACGGCGAGGCCGGCGGCGAGGCCGAACCACGTGAGCGCGTAGCTCAGGTGCGCGTTGCGGAAGGTGACGACCGTCAGGCCGCCGATCGGCCAGCCGCCGGGGTTGGGGGTGGCGTCGGCGTCGATGAAGTAGGGCGCGACCTCGCCGAGCCCCTGCGCCGCGGCGATGGCCGCCACGTCGCGGGAGTACCAGCGGCCGGCGCCCGGGTCGTTCGACCGGAGGAAGCCGCCACCGGGCTCGGAGACGCGCAGCAGGCCGGTGACTGTCACCTCGCCCGCGGGAGGCGTGCGCGTCGCGGGGTCGCGCCGGTCGGGCGGTACGAAGCCGCGGTTCACCAGTACGGTGAACTCCGGCGTGACGAGCGGGGTCAGGATCCACGCCCCCGACCCGTGGACGGTGACGGCAAGAACCGGGGTCTCGCGGTCGCTCAGGAAATGTCCAGTCGCGGTGACGCGGGTGTACTCGTCCGCCTTGCCGATGCCGGCCCAGTCCGCCGGGCCGGGGGCGGCAACCGGCGCGGCGGCGAGGCGGGCGTCGGTGCGGGCGATGAGATCGAGCTTCCATGCCCGGCGCTCGACCTGCCAGACGCCGAGCCCCAGCAGGATCGCGATCGCCACGACGAGGGCGGCCAGCGCCACCGTCCGGCGGCGCCGCGGCGGCGCATCCTCTTCCCGACCGTCCGGCATTCCCGTCGCTCCGCCAGCCCGGCGCCGGCCTAGCACGGGGGCCGGGGGAGGGAAATCCTCGGGCGGGATCGTCCGGCGCCGCCTCGTTCACAGCAATGTCTCGTGCTCTTGCACTGGCGGCGAGGCTGGACTAGGCAAGAGCATTCCTGAGCGGTTAAGTCGGCTACTACAACTTCCGGCTGCATCGCGAGCAAGAGGCGACCAATCCCGGATGCTGCCGTCCTTCCTCATCATGCTGCGAGAGGGCCTCGAAGCGGCGCTGATCGTCGGCATCATCGCCAGCTATCTCGCGCGCACCGGCCGGACGGACTGGCTGCCGACCGTCTGGATCGGCGTGCTGCTCGCGGTGGCGCTGTCGCTGTTCGTCGGTGCCGGCGTGCTGATCCTCGGGGCGCAGTTCCCGCAGAAGACCCAGGAGCTGTTCGAGGCGATCGTCGGCGCGGTTGCCGTCGTGGTGCTGATCTCCATGGTGTTCTGGATGCGCAAGGCGGCGCGCTCGATCAAGAAGACCATGGAGCACGACATCGACGCGGCGATGGCCGACGCGCGCGGGCCGACGTGGGCGCTGATCGGCATGAGCTTCTTCGCCGTGGCGCGCGAGGGGCTCGAGTCGGTGTTCTTCCTGCTCGCGCTGTTCCAGCAGAGCCCGGGGCCGGCGGCGCCGATCGGCGCGCTGCTCGGGGTGCTGGCCGCGGCGCTGCTCGGCTACGGCATCTATCGCGGCGGCGTGCGGCTCGATCTCCGGCGGTTCTTCCTCTGGACCGGGGTGTTCATCATCTTCGTCGCCGCGGGCCTCGCCTCGAGCGTGCTGCGCAGCCTGCACGAGGCGGGCATCTGGAACTACCTGCAGCAGCCGGTCTGGGACATGACCCGGACGCTGCCGATCTCGTCGGTGACGGGCACCGTGCTTTCCGGCCTGCTCGGCTACCACGACGCGCCGGTCCTGGGCGAGGTGATCGCCTGGGCGCTGGTGCTCTTCGTCACCCTTTACTTTTTCCTCCGGCCGGCGCCCATGACGCAGCCGGCCAAGCAGGAGGCCTGACCGATGGCCGGACCTCGTCCCATGTCGCGCAACCGTGCCAGCCTCGCGATCGGCGCGGCGGCGCTGCTCGTCGTCGCCGGCCTCGGCGCCTTCTGGTTTGCGGCCAGGACCAGCACGCCGGAGCCGCTGGACGGCGCCATCATGGTCACGGTGAACGACGACACCTGTGATCCGGCCGACCTGACGGTGCCGGCGGGCAAGTCGACGTTCCACATTCACAACGCCTCGCAACGTCCTCTGGAGTGGGAAATTCTCGACGGCGTGATGGTGGTGGCCGAGCGCGAGAACATCACCCCCGGTCTCAACGCCACGCTGACCGAGCGGCTGAAGGCCGGCACCTACGACATCACCTGCGGCCTGCTCTCCAATCCGCGCGGCAAGCTGACCGTGGTGGCGACGGCGGCGTCCGAGGCGGCCAAGGCGGCGCCGGAGCTGCGGTCCTTCATCGGTCCGCTGTCGGAATATCAGGTCTACCTCAACCGCCGGGCGGGCGAGCTGATCGAGGCGACCGCCACGCTGTCTCAGGCCGTTGCCGCGGGCGATCTCGACGGCGCCAGGGCCGCCTGGCTCGACGCGCGCCAGCCCTGGCGGCAGATGGCGCCGGTGATCGGCCGGCTCGGCGACGTGGTGAACAGCATGGACCCGCTCGCGGACTATCTGGAGAAGCGCGAGGCCGATCCCGGCTTCACCGGCTTCCACCGCATCGAATACGGCCTCTGGGCGCAGGGCTCGACCGACGGGCTCGCGCCGGTCGCCGCGACGCTGGCGGCGGAGGCCAGTACGCTCAAGGACCGGCTGAAGCAGGTGAAGCTCGCACCCGGCGATCTCGCCGCCAACGCCGCGGCGCTCGCGGGCCGCGTGGTGGACCAGGCGACCGCCTCGCAGGCGCCCTATTCCCACAGCGACCTCGCGGAGTTCTCTGCCGACCTCGATGGCATCGCCAAATCGGCCCGGCTGGTGCAGCCGCTGGTCGCCGACGCCGCACCACAGTCGGCCGCGGCGCTCGACACCGCGCTCGACGGCGCACGGGCGACGCTCGACGGCTTCAAGGTAGACGGCGCGTTCCCGCCGTACGACTCGGTGGATGCGGACGGGCGCAAGCGCATCGCCGACGCCTTCACCAAGGTTGCCGACACGGCCGGGGCGCTCAACCCGGCGATCGGACTGGAATAAGTTGATGACGCGTGACCCGTTTTCCACCACACGCCGCGGGCTGCTCGCGGGCGCCGCGGCGCTCGCGGCCGCCCCGGGGCTTGTACAGGCCGCGGCCGAGCAGACGACCGACCTCGACGCCAGACAGCGCCACGTCGCCGACGCGCCGGTCGGCGGCGGCACCAGCAGCCAGGACAAGGTGTCGCCGCACGGCGACCATCAGGCCGGCATCGTCACGCCGCGCCCGGCGAACGGCCTCGTCGCGTCGTTTCACCTGCTCGCCGACGACCCGGCATCGCTCGAGCGGCTGTTCCGCCGGCTGACGGAGCGGATCGAGATCCTCACCGCCGGCGGGGCGCTGCCCGAGGTGGATCCGAAGCTGCCGCCTCCCGACAGCGGCATCCTCGGGCCGGTGGTGCCGCCCGACGCCCTGACGATCACCGCAGCGCTCGGCGCCTCGGCCTTCGACGAGCGCCCGTGGCTCGCGCCGCTGAAGCCGCGCGTGCTGCAGCGCATGGTCAAGTTCCACAACGACGCGCTGAATGCCGATCTCTGCCACGGCGACCTGATGCTGCAGGTCTGCGCCCACACGCAGGACACCTGCGTTCACGCGCTGCGTGACATCGTTAAGAACCTCCCCGACCAGATGGTGCTGAAATGGGCGCAGGCCGGCAACGTGCCGGTGCTGCCACCGCACCCGGGGGCGGCGCCGGAGAGCGCGCGCAATCTGCTCGGCTTCCGCGACGGCTCCGCCAACCCCGACAGCGCCGATGCAGCCACGATGAGCCGCGTCGTCTGGGTCGGGCCGGAGAACCGGGAGCCGGCGTGGGCGACGAACGGCTCGTATGTGGCAGTCCGGATCATCCGCAACCTGGTCGAGCGCTGGGACCGCACGCCGCTCGGCGAGCAGGAGCGCATCATGGGCCGGATGAAGATGTCCGGCGCTCCCCTCGACCAGCCCGACGCGACCGAGGCCGCCGTGCCCGACTTCGCCGCCGACCCGGATGGCGCGAAGACGCCGCTCAACTCCCACATCCGCCTCGCCAACCCGCGCACGCCCGAAACCCAGTCGAACCTCATGCTGCGCCGGCCGTTCAACTACGTGAACGGCGTGCTGAAGAACGGCCAGCTCGACCAGGGCCTGCTGTTCATCGCCTGGCAGGCCGACCTGGAGAAGTCGTTCATCACCGTGCAGAACCGGCTCGATACCGAGCCGCTCGAGGAATACATCAAGCCGGTGGGCGGCGGATACTTCTTCGCCCTGCCCGGCTTTGCCGAGGGCGACTATCTCGGGTCGAGCCTCATCGCCGCGATCTCTCCGACCAGCCAGACCGCCTCGGGCCCCGCACCGTCGGGCCCGACGCCGTCAAGCCAGCCGGTCCCCTCCGCGCCGGTCCCGAACCGCGCGTCAAACCCATAGGAGTGCAAAGATGCGCTTTCTGACCCTTGCCGCCGTCGGCGCGCTTTTCGCCGGGCACGCCGCCCATGCAGAGGCGACGCTCGATCTGGTCACGCCGATCAGCGAGTACAAGATCTACGTCTCCGAGCAGGTCGACACGCTGGTGAAGAACACCACCGCCTTCGTCGCAGCGGTCAACGCCGGCGACGTGGAGAAGGCCAAGTCGCTCTTCGCCCCGACCCGCATCAACTACGAGGCGGTGGAGCCGATCGCCGAGCTGTTCTCCGACCTCGACGTTTCGATCGACAGCCGCGCCGACGACTACGAGAAGGCCGAGGCCGATCCGGCGTTCCCGGGCTTCCACCGCATCGAATACGGCCTGTGGGAGAAGAACTCGACCGAGGGTCTGGGCCCGATCGCCGACAAGCTGCTCGCCGACGTGAAGGATCTGCAGGGCCGCATCGAGAGCCTGACCTTCCCGCCCGAGGTGGTGGTCGGCGGCGCCGCGGCGCTGATGGAAGAGGTCGCCGCGACGAAGATCTCCGGCGAGGAAGACCGCTATTCCCACACCGACCTGTGGGACTTCCGCGGCAACTTCGACGGCTCGCAGAAGATTGTCGAGCTGGTGCGGCCGCTGGTGATCGAGCAGGACCCGGCGTTCATCAAGACGGTGGACGAGAACTTCGCCACCATCGACACGATCCTGTCGAAGTATCAGGCGGGCGACGGCTACGTCACCTACGACAAGCTGACCGAAGCCGACCGTGTGACGCTCGCGAGCGCGGTCAACACGCTGGCGGAAGACCTCTCGACCCTGCGCGGCAAGCTCGGGCTCGACTGACGAAAGGCTCGTTCGGGGCGGCCGCGGAGACGTGGCCGCCCTGTCGGGCCGGATCGGACGGGCTGTCACGCGCCAGGCCCGTCCGCATCAGCCGCTCAGCCCGCGATGACGCTGGGTCCGTCTATCCTCGGCGCGCCGCCTCGATCGCGGCCACGTCGATCTTCTTCATCGTCATCATGGCGGCAAACGCCCGGCGCGCCTCGTCGCCGCCGGCGACAAGCGCTTCGGTCAGGACACGCGGGGTGATCTGCCACGATACGCCCCAGCGGTCCTTGCACCAGCCGCATTCGCTCTCCTGGCCGCCGTTCCCGACGATCGCGTTCCAGTAGCGATCGGTCTCCGACTGATCGTCGGTCGCGATCTGGAACGAGAACGCCTCGCTGTGCTTGAATATCGGGCCGCCGTTCAGCCCGAGGCACGGGATGCCTGCGACGGTGAAAAGCACGGTCAGGACATCGCCGGCCTTGCCGGAGGGGAAGTCGGTCGGCGCGCGGAAGATCTCGCCGACCGTGCTGTCCGGAAAGGTCTCGGCGTAGAAGCGCGCCGCGGCGTCGGCGTCTCTGTCGTACCAGATGCAGATGGTGTTCTTCGGGGTCAGGCTCATCCGCGTCATGGCAGTTTCCTCCCTCCCTGCGGAATGCGCGCGCCCGCCGTGGCGTTCCAGCCGGCCGGTTCAGCTTCCCGCGGCTTCGACGATCGCATCATACAGCAATCCCGCAGAACGCGGCAGCTTCAGGCCGCGCAGGCGGATCAGCCCGAACGGCTTCACTTCGACCGAGAAGTCGATCGCGAGCGGGGTCACGGCGCGGGCGATGCCACCGTCCCCGGCCAGCAACCGCGCCACCTGAGTCGACACCGGGGCGATGGTGTTGGATCGGGTCAGCCGGGTCAGCGTGACGATGAGCGAGGCGGTGCTGAGCCGGCAGTTCGGCGCCTCGGCGCCGAGCGCCAGCAGCACCTCCTCCACCGTGCTCCGCAGCAGCGAACCCGGCGGCTGCATCACCCAGTCGTAGGGGGCGAGATCGGCCACGCCGACCCGCGGCCGCTGGGCCAGCGGGTGGTTCGCCCGCACCAGCAGCGCCACCCGCTCCGCCGCCAGCCAGCGGATGTCGAGCGGCCGCGGGTCGAAGCCCACCGGCACCCGGCCGATGACGAAGTCATGCCGGCTGCGCAGCAGGTCGGGGACCAGCACGTCGCTCGTGGTCACGTCCACCTGCGCGGTCAGGCCCGGGTGCTGCCGTTGCAGCCGCTGCAGGCTCGGCACCACCAGGTCGATCGCCGGCGCGGTGACGGCACCGACCCGCACCATGCCGAGCCGGCCCTCCGCCACGTCGCCGATCTCGCGGCCAGCCTCGGCGATCTCGGCGAGGATGCGCCGGGCCCGCCGCGCCAGCGCCTCGCCCGCGGGGGTGAGCGCGATGCCCTTGGGCTGGCGCTCGCACAGGCGGTGCCCGGCGATCGCCTCGGCCTCGGCCAGCAGCCGCGAGGCCGCCGGCTGGGTCAGCCGCAGGCTGCGCCCCGCGGCGGTGAGCTGTCCCGCGTCGTCGAGCGCGGCGATCAGCCGGAGATGCGCGAGCTTCAGGCCGCGGCCGATCAGCCGCTCGGCGCCGCGGGCCACCTCCTGATCGGACAGCGTGGTTAACCTCATGCGAATTTCGTCATGTGAAGCACCCGGAAACCGAATTGATTGATATGTCAAAGCCGGCCTAAGGTGCAAGCCGGTCGCGGGACCGAGATGCCGGAGACGCCGGCACCACCGTTGGCCGGAGGAAACGACGGGGGGCTTCCGGGACGGCCGGCAGGCACCCCCGCAACGGGGAGACCGCAATGAAGCTTCTGACGCGCATCCTGGCGGGGGCGACGCTCGCCGCGGCGCTGGCGATTCCTGCACTGGCGCAGGACAAGGGGACGATCGGCATCGCCATGCCGACGCAGTCCTCCGCCCGCTGGATCTCGGACGGCCACAGCATGGTCGACCAGTTCAAGGCCGCCGGCTACGCCACCGACCTGCAGTATGCCGAGGACGACATCCCGAACCAGCTCGCGCAGATCGAGAACATGGTGACGAAGGGCGTCAAGGCGCTGGTCATCGCCGCCATCGACGGCACCACCCTGTCGAACGCGCTGGAGAACGCCCACGCGGCCGGCATCCCGGTCATCGCCTACGACCGGCTGATCCGCGACAGCGAGAACGTCGACTACTACGCCACCTTCGACAACTTCCAGGTCGGCGTGCTGCAGGCCGAAAGCCTGGTGAAGGGCCTGAAGGCCCGCTTCCCGGACGTGAAGCCGTGGAACGTCGAGCTGTTCGGCGGCAGCCCGGACGACAACAACGCCTTCTTCTTCTACAACGGCGCCATGTCGGTGCTGCAGCCGATGATCGACGCGGGCGAGATCAAGATCCCGTCCGGCCAGACCGGCATGGACGTGGTCGGCACCCTGCGCTGGGACGGCGCGGTGGCACAGGCGCGCATGGATAACCTGCTCTCCGCCAACTACACCGACGCGCACGTCAACGGCGTGCTGTCGCCCTACGACGGCCTCTCCATCGGCATCCTGTCGTCGCTGAAGGGCGTGGGCTACGGCTCGGCGGACCTGCCGATGCCGATCGTCACCGGCCAGGACGCCGAAGTCCCGTCCGTGAAGTCGATCCTCGCGGACGAACAGTATTCGACGATTTTCAAGGACACCCGCGAGCTGGCCGGCGTCACGGTGAAGATGGTCGACGCGGTGCTCTCCGGCGGCAAGCCCGAGGTGAACGACACCAAGACCTACGACAACGGCGTCAAGGTCGTGCCCTCCTACCTGCTGAAGCCGGTCGAGGTCGACAAGTCGAACTGGGAGAACATCCTCATCGGCTCCGGCTACTACAAGAAAGACCAGATCACCAACTGATCGGTCCGGCCGGCGGGGCGTCACACACGCCCCGCCAGGGCCAACGGGGGGACTCCATGCAACCCATCCTCGAGATGCGGGGCATCGTGAAGACGTTCCCGGGCGTGCGCGCGCTCTCGGACGTCAATCTCACGGTGCTGCCCGGCGAGATCCATGCGCTCGTCGGCGAGAACGGCGCGGGCAAGTCGACGCTGATGAAGGTGCTGTCCGGCGTCTACCCGGCGGGCAGCTACGAGGGCGACATCCTGTTCGAGGGCGAGGTCCGCGCGTTCCGCGACCTCGGCGACAGCGAGGCGGCGGGGATCGTCATCATCCACCAGGAGCTGGCGCTGGTGCCGCTGCTCTCGATCGCCGAGAACATCTTTCTCGGCAACGAGGTGGCGCGCGGGGGCGTCATCGACTGGGAGGAGACCTTCTCCCGGACCGACGGCCTCTTGAAGAAGGTCGGCCTCACCGAGCGGCCCACGACCCTCGTCACCAACCTCGGCGTCGGCAAGCAGCAGCTCGTCGAGATCGCCAAGGCGCTGGCGAAGAAGGTGAAGCTGCTCATCCTCGACGAGCCGACCGCGAGCCTGCAGGAAACCGACAGCGCCAAGCTCCTCGACCTGCTGCTCGAGTTCAAGGCGCAGGGCATCACCTCGATCCTCATCAGCCACAAGCTGAACGAGATCGGCCGCGTCGCCGACCGCATCACCGTGCTGCGCGACGGCGCCACCGTCTCGACGCTCGACGCCCGCGCCGGCGAGGTGAGCGAGGACCGCATCATCCGCGACATGGTCGGCCGGCCGATGTCCGACCGCTATCCCCCGCGCGAGCCCAAGATCGGCGAGATGCTCTTCGAGCTGGAGGGCTGGTCGGTGTTCGACCAGATCCACCCCGACCGGCAGGCGATCCGCGACGCCAGCCTCGACGTGCGCGCGGGCGAGATCGTCGGCATCGCCGGCCTGATGGGCTCCGGCCGGACGGAGCTTGCCATGAGCCTGTTCGGCCGGTCGTGGGGCCACGGCATCACCGGCACCGCCCGGTTGCGCGGACGCGAGATCGACGTCTCGACCGTCGGCCGCGCGGTCGACGCCGGCCTCGCCTACGTGACCGAGGACCGCAAGAGCCTCGGCCTCATCCTCGAGGACCACATCGTCCACAACATCACGCTCGCCAACCTCGCCGGCGTGTCGCGGTACGGGGTGATCGACGGCCACGAGGAGCGCAAGGTGGCGATGGACTACCGCGCCCGGATGAACATCCGCTGCGCCAGCGTGTTCCAGAAGACGGTGAACCTCTCCGGCGGCAACCAGCAGAAGGTGGTGCTGTCGAAATGGCTGTTCTCCGGCCCCGAGGTGCTGATCCTCGACGAGCCGACCCGCGGCATCGACGTGGGCGCGAAGTACGAGATCTACACGCTGATCAACGCCCTCGCCGAGGCCGGCAAGGGGGTCATCATGATCTCCTCCGAGATGCCCGAGCTGCTCGGCATGTGTGACCGCATCTACGTGATGAAAGAGGGCGCGTTCGTCGGCCAGCTGCCCGGCGCCGAGGCGAGCCAGGAGCGCATCATGCGCATGATCGTGAACGGATAATCCATGGCCAGCATCAGCGAGACCCCGTCCCAGCAGTCGCTCGGCGGCCACCTGAAGGCGAACATCCGCGAGTACGGCATGCTGCTCGCGCTCATCGCGATCATGGCATTCTTTCAGGTCGCGACCGCCGGCGTGCTGCTGAAGCCGGTCAACCTGACCAACCTGTTCCTGCAGAACAGCTATATCGTCATCATGGCGCTCGGCATGCTGCTCGTCATCGTCTCGGGCCACATCGACCTCTCGGTCGGATCGGTCTCGGGCTTTGTCGGCGCGCTGGCCGCGGTGATGATGGTCCGCTACCACATCCCCACCGTGCCGACGATTGTCGCCTGCCTCGTGATCGGCGCGGCCATCGGCGCGGCGCAGGGCTACTGGATCGCCTACTGGAAGATCCCGTCGTTCATCGTGACGCTCGCCGGGATGCTGGTCTTCCGCGGCCTGTCGCTCACCCTGCTGCAGGGCCAGTCGGTCGGGCCGTTTCCCAAGGGCTTTCAGGCGCTTTCCTCCGGCTTCGTGCCGGATTTCTTCGGCGCCGCCGGGCTCAATCTCACCGCGCTCGTCCTCGGCGTTGCGGCGGCCGTCGGCCTGATCGTCTCGGCCACCCGCACCCGCGCGAAGCAGGCGCGCTATGCCGCGGTCGAAGAGCCCTTCGCCTTCTTCGTGGCGAAGAACGGCATCATCGCCTTTGCGCTGATCTTCATCGCCTGGCTGCTCGCCTCCGGCCGGGGCCTGCCGAACGTGCTCATCACCATGGCGGTGCTGATCGCGATCTATACGTTCGTCACCACCAAGACGACGATCGGCCGGCGCATCTATGCGCTCGGCGGCAACGAGAAGGCGGCGAAGCTCTCGGGCATCAAGACCGACCGGCTCGTCTTCCTCGTCTTCGTCAACATGGGAATGCTGGCCGCGCTCGCCGGCCTGATCTTCGCCGCGCGCCTCAACACCGCGACGCCCAAGGCGGGCGTCGCCTTCGAGCTCGACGTCATCGCCGCCTGCTTCATCGGCGGCGCCTCGGCCTCGGGCGGCGTCGGCCGCATCCTCGGCGCGGTGATCGGCGCCTTCGTCATGGGGGTGATGAACAACGGCATGTCGATCATGGGCGTCGGCATCGACTTCCAGCAGGTCATCAAGGGGCTGGTCCTGCTCGCCGCGGTGATCTTCGACGTCTACAACAAGAACAGGGCGTAACCTCCATGCACATCAGCCAGATCATCGACGAGGGCGGCAACCGGCGGGTGGCCTTCCGCGAGGCTGCGACCGCGCGCATCGTCGCCGGCAGCGATACCACCTACAACCTCGCGCACGAGGCGATCATCGCCGGCCAGACCCTCCGGCAGGCGATCGACGCGCACGGCCTCGGCGAAACCGTGGACCTCGCGGCGGCGCTGGCCGAGGGCAGGCTGCTCGCGCCGATCGCGCACCCGGATCCGGCGCACCTGCACCTGACCGGCACCGGCCTGACCCATCTCGGCAGCGCCGCGACGCGCGACTCGATGCACCAGACGGCCGACGTGGAAAAGCTCACGGATTCCATGAAGATGTTCCGCATGGGCGTGGAGCAGGGCAAGCCGGCGGAGCTGCCCGGGGTGCAGCCCGAATGGTTCTACAAGGGCAACGGCACCCAGGCGATCGGCCCGGGTGCTGCGCTCATCAGCCCCGCCTTCGCGCTCGACGCGGGGGAAGAGCCGGAAATCGCCGGCATCTACCTGATCGGCCCCGACGGCGCGCCGCACCGCCTCGGCTTCGCGCTGGCGAACGAGTTCTCCGACCATGTGACGGAGCGGCAGAACTATCTGTTCCTCGCCCACTCCAAGCTCCGCCCCGCGTCCTTCGGCCCGGAGTTGCGGCTCGGCGACCTGCCGCAGCACGTCGAGGGCGAGAGCCGCATCCGTCGCGGCGGCACGGTGATCTGGAAGAAGCCCTTCCTCTCCGGCGAGGCGAACATGAGCCACTTCATTGCCAACCTCGAGCACCATCATTTCAAGTACCCGATCTTCCGCGAGCCCGGCGACGTGCACGTCCACATGTTCGGCACGGCCACCCTGTCGTTCGCCGACAACGTGCGCACCGAGCCGGGCGACGTCTTCGAGATCGAGGTGGCCGACTTCGGCCTGCCCCTGACGAACCCGCTGAAGCTGGCAGAGCCGGGGCCGGCGGCGGTGCGGGTGAAGAGCCTCTGAGGGCCTGAGCCGCCCACTCGGATGCGGAGACCTGTCACCGTCTCACGCGCGAAATCCCTCGATTTCACGCGTGAGACGGCCCCCTACTCCATCGCCGCCGCGGTCGCGCCGTCCGAAGGCGCGCCCTTGGGTTTCCGCAGGAACAGCACCAGCGGGATCACCGCCAGCGTCACGAACATCATCAGGCGGAAGTCGTCGAGATAGGCGATGAACGCCGCCTGGGTCTGCACGATCTGGTTCAGCATCGCCGTCGTCGTCGTCGGGTCGAGCCCCAGCGCCGACATCTGGTCGACGTTCGCGTCGAACGGCGTCAGCGCCGAGGTGATGTCGCCGCGGGCGATGATGATGTTGTGCGCCAGCATCACCGACACCGCCGAGATGCCGACCGACGAGCCGATGTTGCGCACCAGGCTGAACAGCGCCGCCGCATCCGCCCGGTACTTCGGATCGAGCGTCGCGAAGGCGGTGGTGGACAGCGGCACGAACACCAGCCCGAGCCCCAGCCCCTGCACCACACCGGAGACGAGGATCGGCGTCGCGTCCATGTTGAGCGAGAACTGGCTCATCTGCCAGAGCGAGATCACCGTGAGCGAGAGCCCGGTCAGGATCAGCAGCCGCGCGTCGACCTTGCCGACCAGCCGCCCGACGACGATCATCGAGATCATCGTCCCCACGCCGCGCGGCGCCAGCACCATGCCGGTGGTGACGACCGGATAGCCGAAGATCCCCTGCAGCATCGGCGGCATGAGCGCGAGCCCGGCCAGCAGGATGACGCCCACCATGAAGATCATCACCAGCGCCATGACGAAATTCGAGTCGCGGAAGATGTGCGGGTCGATGAACGCGTGCTCGCGGCCCGTGATGTGCCAGACGAACGCCCACGCGCCAGAGATCGTCAGCCACAGGTAGATCCAGGTCTCCACCGAGGCGAACCACTCCACCTGTTCACCCCGGTCGAGCATCAGCTGCAGCGCGCCGATGGCGATCGACAGCATGGCAAAGCCGAAGAAGTCGAAGCTGCGGCGCCGGACGGGCGAGCGCGGCAGGAACAGGATCAGCCCCGCCAGCGCCAGCAGGCCGATCGGCAGGTTGACGTAGAACACGAAGCGCCAGTTGAACGTCTCGGTCAGCCAGCCGCCCAGCGTCGGGCCGATGATCGGCCCGACCATGATGCCAGCGCCCCAGATCGCCATGGCGCGGCCGTGCTCCTCGCGGCTGTTGATGTTGAGCAGCACGGTCTGGCTGAGCGGCACCAGCGCCGCGCCGCAGACGCCCTGCAGCGTGCGGAACAGCACCATCTCGACGAGGCTCGTCGCCATGCCGCACAGCATCGACGTGACGATGAACCCGGCGACCGAGGCGATGAACAGCTGGCGCAGACCCATGCGGTCGGAGAGCCAGCCCGTGACCGGCGTCATGATCGCGGCCGCGACGATGTACGAGGTGAGGACCCAGGTGATCTGGTCCTGCGCCGCGCCGAGCGAGCCCTGCATCGAGGGCAGCGCGACATTGGCGATGGTGGTGTCGAGCACCTGCATCACCGTCGCGAGCATGATCGAGACGGTGATGAGGCCCTTGTTGGCGACGGGGCTTGCCGCCGTCGGGATGCCCCCGGCGGCGCCGGCGGCGACGGCGCTCATTTCGCGTCCTGCCCCGCTGCGGCCGCGGGCGAGCCGCCAATCCCGATCGCCGCGAGCGCCCGGCCGACAGGCGCCGGCAGCCCGCGGGAGCGGCCGGTGTCGACATCGACGCTGGCGCTCATCCCGGCGCGGACCGGCGGCAGGTCGGCGCCGGCCAGATCGACCCGAACCGGCACGCGCTGAACGACCTTTACCCAGTTGCCGCTGGCGTTCTGCGCCGGGATCAGAGCGAATTCCGACCCCGTGCCCGCGCCGATCAACTCGAGCCGACCCTCGAAACTCCGGCCCGGATAGCCGTCGAAGCGCACGCTGACCGGCTGGCCGTCGAGCATGTGCTCGAGGTCGGTCTCCTTGAAGTTCGCCTCGATCCACGTGTTCCCGGTGGCCATCAGCGCAACTACCGCCGTCGAGGGCGTGACGTACTGGCCCTTCAGCAGGCGGCTGGTCTGGGTGGCAACGCCGTCCTGCGGCGCAGTGACGACCGTGTGCGCGAGGTTGAGCTGCGCCACATTGAGCGCGGCCTGCGCCTCCAGCACTTCCGGGTGGCTGTCGGTCGGGATCTCCGGGTTGCCGGCAAGCGCGGCCTTGGCGCTCAGCACCTGGCTGTCGGCCGCCGCGACCGCGCCCCTCGCCTGCTGCAGCGCCAGCGCGCTGGTGTCGGCATCGGACTGGGCGACGACTCCCGACTTGCGCAGCGACTGGACACGCTCGTCCTGGGTCTCTGCGGTCGCGAGCGCGTCGCGGGCCGTCGACGCCTCGGAGACGGCCTGCGCGTAGGCCGCCTTGAGCTTCTCCACGTCGAGCCGGGCCGACTGCAGCCGGGCTTCGTCGGCGGCCACCGTGGCGCGATAGGCCGAGTCGTCGATGGTGAAGAGCGGGTCGCCCGCCTTCACCGTCTGGTTCTCGGCAACCGAAACCGAGGCGATCTGGCCGCTCACCTGCGGCATCACCGTCACCCGGTCCTGCTTCACATAGGCGTCGTCGGTGGCGACGTAGCGCCCGCCCGTCACCCAGACGTAGCCGCCGCCGAGCGCCAGCGCGAGCGGCACCGCGGCGATGAGCAGGTTGCGGCGCAGGCGGCTCGGCCGTGCCGGCGGCAGGTCAAGGGCCTTGAAGTCGTCGAGGGAGGGCTGGGCGTTCATGCGATTTCCTTCTCCGCGGCCCCGCGGTCGTCCGGGTTCGTCTCGTGTCCCGCCGCGAGGCCGGCGGACAGATTGTCGATCATCGCCTGCAACGCGACGAAAAGCGTCTCGCGCTGCGCCGGCCCGACGCCCGCGAGCGCCTCCTCGTACAGCGCCTCGGCCCGCGCGCGCATCGGCGCGAGCAGGTCGCGCGCCAGCTCGGTGGTGAAGAGCCGCCGGGCGCGCCGGTCGGACGGGTCGGGCTGGCGCACGACGAGGCCCGCGACCTCCATCCGGTCGACGTGCCGGCTGAGCGTCATCGGCTCGATGTCGAGCAGGCCGGCGAGCGCCGCCTGGCTGATACCTTCGTTCCGCGCGAGCCGGGCGATGACCTGCAGTTGAGCGGAGGTCATCGGCAGGTCGCGGCTCTGCTGGTCGAACCGGCGCCGCAGGAGCCGGGAGGCATCCGCGAGCAGGTATCCGAGGCTGGGGCTGTTGTTCTGCATGGCCGGCATATAATAACCCGGATTATAATAAGCAAGCAGAATTTTGGGCGGTGCGTCGCACCAGACGGTGAGCGCGTCGGCGGGACGGACGGAGGTGCCCGCCGACGCCGGCCTTCAGTAGCCTCTCGCCGAGCCTGCCACCGCGCGGCTGTCGATCGCTCCGGTGTAGCGGGGGCCGGTGCCCGCCTCGATCTCGTCGACGTCGCGGCCACCGACGAGGATGCCGGCCGCCTCACCCCAGATCGTCCAGTCGGGATCGGTGCCGACGGTGTAGCCCTCGCCCGCAAGGATGCGCAGCGTGTCGGGCGACAGCGCGCGCGGCTCGATATAGACGCGATCGGGCAGCCACTGGTGATGCACCCGGGGCGCGTCGATCGCCTCCTGCAGGTTCATGCCGTGGTCGATCACGTTCATGATCGCCTCGAGCGTGATGGTGATGATCCGGGAGCCGCCGGGCGAGCCGATCACCATGAACGGCTTGCCGTCCTTCGAGACGATGGTCGGGCTCATCGAGGACAGGGGCGACTTGCCCGGCGCGATGGCGTTGGCCTCGCCCTGCACCAGACCGTAGAGGTTCGGCACCCCCGGCTTCATCGTGAAGTCGTCCATCTCGTTGTTGAGCAGCACGCCCGTGCCCTCGGCGACCTTTCCGGTGCCGAACGAGCCGTTGAGCGTATAGGTGACGGCGACCGCGTTGCCGTCCTTGTCGATGATCGAATAGTGCGTCGTCTCCTTGTGCTCGCCAAAGCCCGCGGGCGTCAGGTCGGCCGAGACGCCGGCGCGGTACGGGTCGATCTGCGCGCGGATCGCCTCGGCGTAGCCCTTGCTCGTCAGCTTCGCGACCGGGTTCTCCACGAAGTCCGGGTCGCCGAGCGCGGTGTTGCGGTCGACATAGGCGTGGCGCATCGCCTCGACCATCAGGTGCGTCGTCTCGGCCGAGCCATAGCCGAGATAGCCGATCGGATAGCCTTCGAGGATGTTGAGGATCTCGCAGATGATGAGCCCGCCGGAGGACGGCGGCGGCGAGGAGACGATGTCGTAGCCGCGGTAGTTGCACGTCACCGGCGCAAGCTCGCGCACCTTGTAGCCCTCGAAGTCGGTCTTCGCGAGGATGCCGCCCTGCGCAGCGCTGGCCTTGACGATGAGGTCGGCCGTCGCGCCCTTGTAGAAGGCATCCGCCCCGCCGTCGGAGATCGCCTGCAGCGTCCCGGCGAGGTCGTCCTGCACCAGCGTCGCGCCGAGCGGCAGCGGCTGGCCGTCCCGGAGGAAGATCTTCGCCGCCGCCGGATCCTGCGCCAGCATGGCGTTGCCCTCGGCGAACGACGCGACGTCGCCCTGCTCCAGCGCGAAACCGTCCCGCGCCAGCTTCAGGGCCGGGGCGATCAGCTCCGCCCGCGTCTTCGTGCCGTATTTCTCCCGCGCCATCTCGAAGCCCGCCACCGAACCCGGCACGCCGACGGCGAGATAGCTGTCGGTGCTCGCACCCGGGACGGGATCGCCCTTCGCGTCGAGATACATGTCCTTCGTCGCCGCGCCGGGCGCACGCTCGCGAAAATCGAGGAACGTCGTGGTCCCGTCCGCGAGCCGGATGGTCATGAAGCCACCGCCGCCGAGGTTGCCCGCGGTCGGATAGGTGACGGCCAGCGCGTAGCCGACGGCGACCGCGGCATCGACCGCGTTGCCGCCGGCCTTCAGCACCTCGATCCCGACATCGGTGGCGAGGTGCTGCGCCGTCACCACCATGCCGCTCTCGCCCTCCGCCGGTGCCGGCGACGCCGCGAGCACCCCCGACGCGCCGCCGGCCAGCAGCGTGAAGGTGATCGTCAGGCGCCATCCCGCGGCTCCCGCGATCGCCCCGGCCCGACGTCCAGTCGCCAAAGTCATGCCATCCTCCCCGCAATGCCTTCAGCCAGCCTCGCCCAGGACGATCGTCGCTTCAACCTTCAGGTTGCTGTCCGGCCCTCTGGCACGCCGAGGGCGAGGCAACCCCGCGCCAGCGACTTTTACGATAACTCAACAATCCTCGTGCGCGACGGCACGCGCCCGTGGTAAGTACAGGGCCTGAGCGTCGTTCCTGTGTCCAGTATCGTGTCCCGTTCGTTAAGCAACCTCTCGCTCGTGCCAACGTTCACCGCCCCGGCGGCTCCTGGCACTGAAGTCGTTGCCGTGAAGACGATCCGATCATTGGCGCAAGGAGAGATCGCCCGGGTGGGGATGTCGGGCGTTGTGTCGCCCGATTTGGCGCTTTCTTTGACTCTCAACCATGAGTGACCAGTATGTACCGTATCGTTCTTCTCGCTGCCGCCGTGGCCGTTTCCGCTCCGGCGTTCGCTGAAAACCGCTCCAGCGGAAACGTCTCGGAGATCCTGACCCTGCCGAACGGCATGGAGATCGTCACGCCCAAGACCGAGGACTTCATGCGCACCGGCCGCATCGGAGCCTGGGGCGGCCGCGTGCACGAGCGCGCCGGCGAGACGGTGAACAACCAGTACAACGCCGGCGAGCGCGCCACTGGTTCCTACGTCAATTCCGGGGGCATCAGCGGCCTGCGCTATTCGGGCAAGGCCGAGGCCGGCAAGACGTCGGCCGTCCTGTCCCTGGTGGACGCCTGGGACCAGCGCCCGACCGAGGGCTTCAAGGTGACGGTCCGCGGCCGGGACGAAGACGGCACCTGGGGCACGCTCGGCACCTACGAGATCGGCGGGCGCGAGGCGAGCGGCACGATCCACAACCTGCGGGTCAAGCTGTCGAATGCCGGCCAGCGGTTCGTCGCGTACTTCGAGCAGAAGAGCCGCAAGTTGCGTTCCGGCGACATTTTCGCGGTCGGGCACGGCGTCTGCAAGCGCAAGGCGTGAGGCCACGCGTGCCGCGGGATCACCCCGCGGCACCGCTTTCCGCAAGCACCCGGATCCCGCTCGGACGCGGCCGTTCCCGCCGCGTCCGCAACGACTTGTGGTTCGTTCTTGTCGGAAGAAATGGCGACCCCGGCAGGGCTCGAACCTGCAGCCATCGACTTAGAAGGTCGGTGCTCTATCCATTGAGCTACGGGGCCACTGAGCTATGAGGCCGCGGGCGATGCGGCCGCGGGTTCGGGGCCGGCGGTCAGTGGGTCCAGGCGGTGCGGCGGTTGAAGGCGAAGTTGTCGCCATAGCCGTTCTGGCGCACCACCGGCGTGCGCTTCTTCGGCTCCATGATCTCGAACGGGATGCCGTAGCGCTGGGCGTACTCCACCGCCTCCTCCCGGGTCGGGAAGCGCAGCGTCACCTGGCTGTTCATGTCGCCCGAGCCGGTCCAGCCCATCAGCGGGTCGATCCATCGCGCCGACGCCGGCACGAACTCGAGGACCCAGGTCTTGGTCTTGCCCTGGCCCGACTGCATGGCGCTCTTGGCTGGCTGATAGATCTTCGCGAGCATTGATGAACACACCTCCGACGGCACTGGCTGCTGTATCGCCAATTGCGGCCCCGGGATCAAGCGGGGTGGATCGGGCCGGGTGAATAGGGCGGTGCGGGAGGATCGCGAGCAGCAGCGGGTCGCCGTCCGACTGCGAGGGAGCGAGGGGTGGGGTGGGTGTACGCACCCGAACGACGACCACTTGCTGCTTGCAGGTCCCGTTGTACCGCCATCCCCCTTCCACACGCAAGGGTTTAGTTACATAAAATGTTACTCGCCACGAGCAGCACTGCGGCTGGACGCTTCATCTCGACTTAACCTTGTCATTCGGGCGAGACTTGCCATCTGACTCGCGCCCCAAGTCTCCTGCGCTTCGCTCTCGCGCCCCAGTCCGAGGAACCGCCCCATGGCGCTCGCCGACATGCTGACCGTGACGCCGCAGGATCCGCGGCGCGCCAAGCTGGAAGGCGGCAAGCCGTTCAAGCTGGTCTCCGAGTTCCACCCCGCGGGCGACCAGCCCACCGCCATCGCCGAGCTGGTCGAGGGGCTGACGTCGGGCGAGCGCAATCAGGTGCTGCTCGGGGCCACCGGCACGGGCAAGACCTTCACCGCCGCAAAGATCATCGAGGCGACCCAGCGCCCGGCGATCATTCTCGCGCCGAACAAGACGCTCGCGGCGCAGCTTTACGGCGAGTTCAAGGGGTTCTTCCCGGAGAACGCCGTCGAATACTTCGTGTCGTACTACGACTATTATCAGCCGGAAGCCTACGTCCCGCGCTCGGATACCTACATCGAGAAGGAATCCCAGATCAACGACCAGATCGACCGGATGCGCCACTCGGCCACCCGGGCGCTGCTGGAGCGCGACGACGTCATCATCGTCGCCTCCGTCTCCTGCATCTACGGCATCGGCTCGGCCGAGACCTACGGCGCGATGACGCAGGACCTGGTGGTCGGGCGCCCCTATGCGCAGCGCCAGCTTCTCGCCGACCTCGTGGCGCAGCAGTTCCGCCGCAGCGACGCGGGCTTCCAGCGCGGCAACTTCCGCGTGCGCGGCGACTCGCTCGAAATCTGGCCGGCCCACTACGAGGACCGGGCGTGGCGGCTGTCGTTCTTCGGCGAGGAGCTCGAAGTCGATCCACGAGTTCGACCCGCTGACCGGGGCGCGCACCGCCGACCTGCGCCAGGTCCGGGTCTATGCGAATTCGCACTACGTCACGCCGCGCCCGACGCTTCAGCAGGCGATCAAGTCGATCAAGGCGGAGCTGCGCGCCCGGCTCGACCAGTTCGTCGCCGACGGCAAGCTGCTCGAGGCGCAGCGGCTGGAGCAGCGGACCAACTTCGACATCGAGATGCTGGAGGCAACGGGCGTCTGCAACGGCATCGAGAACTACTCGCGCTACCTCACCGGACGGGCGCCCGGCGAGCCGCCGCCGACCCTGTTCGAGTACATCCCCGACAACGCTATCGTCTTCGCCGACGAGAGCCACGTCAGCGTGCCGCAGATCGGCGGCATGTACCGCGGCGACTACCGGCGCAAGTTCACCCTGGCCGAGCACGGCTTTCGCCTGCCCTCGTGCATGGACAACCGCCCGCTCAAGTTCGAGGAGTGGGACGCGATGCGCCCGCAGTCGGTGTTCGTCTCGGCCACGCCCGCGGCCTGGGAGATCGAGCAGGCCGGCGGCGTCTTCGCGGAACAGGTGATCCGCCCCACGGGGCTCCTCGATCCGCCGGTGGAAATCCGTCCCGTCTCGATGCAGGTCGACGACCTGCTCGACGAGCTGCGCCGGGTGGCCGCGGCGGGCAACCGGGCGCTCGTCACCGTGCTGACCAAGCGGATGGCCGAGGATCTGACCGAATACCTGCACGAGCAGGGCATCCGGGTGCGCTACATGCATTCCGACATCGACACGCTGGAGCGCATCGAGATCCTGCGCGACCTGCGGCTCGGGGCGTTCGACGCGCTCGTCGGCATCAACCTGCTGCGCGAAGGGCTCGACATCCCCGAGTGCGCGCTGGTCGCGATCCTCGACGCCGACAAGGAGGGGTTCCTGCGCTCCGAGACCTCGCTGGTCCAGACGATCGGCCGCGCCGCGCGCAACGTCGACGGCCGGGTCATCATGTACGCCGACGGCATCACCGGGTCGATGGAACGCGCGATCGCCGAGACCAATCGCCGGCGCGAGAAGCAGATGGCCTACAACGCGCTGCACGGCATCACCCCCGAGACGGTGAAGAAGAACGTGGCGGACGTGCTCGAAGGGCTGTTCGGCGCCGACACCGACCAGTCGCGCATCACCGCGCAGGTGGAGCGGCCGATGGTGGGCGGCAACCTCGCCGCGCACCTCGATGCGCTGCGCAAGGCGATGCTGAAGGCCGCGGAAAACCTGGAGTTCGAGGAGGCCGCCCGCCTGCGCGACGAGGTGAAGCGGCTGGAGGCGGTGGATCTCGCGATCCACGACGATCCGCTGGCGCGACAGTCGGCGATCGAGATCGAGGTCGAGGCCGCGACCGCCTCTCCGCGCTCGAAGGCCGGCAGGGGCGGCACCCGCGCCTATCGCGGCAAGAGCCAGCGAAAGGGGAGCTAGGAGATGGAGGCCGTGACACTGGACACGCGGGCGGGGTTCTTCTCGGCACAGTTCGCGGCGGGCGCGGCGCTGCTCGGCCTGATCTTCGTCGGCCTGTCGCTGAACCTGACCCGCATCCTCTCCGAAGAGAACCTGCCGCGCCGGGCGGAGATCTCGATGGTCCTCCTGGTGCTGCAGCTGGTCGTCGCATCCATCGCGCTGATCCCCGGTCAGAGCCTCGCGCTCGTCGGAGTCGAGGTGCTGCTCGCCGCCGGGCTCGCGTGGGGCATCACCACCGCGATCGGGGTCGCCATCCTGCGGCACGCACGCTCCGACGCCGAGCAGCAATCTGGCCGTGCTCCAGGTCGCCACCCTGCCCTATCTCGCCGGCGCCGCCACTCTCGTCGCCGGCCGGCCCGCCGGGCTCTACCTGATCGCGCTGGCCATCATCCTGTCGTTCTGCAAGGCGACGCTCGACGCCTGGGTGCTGGTGATCGAGATCAACAGGTGACGCCGCCGCCGCGTCAGCGCGGCATCGCAGGCACCGGCGCGTCGGCCTGCGGCGCCTCGATGTGCTCCGGCACCGGCGGGACGGGCGGCAGGTCGCGGCCATAGGCGTTGATCCGGATGCCGGCCTTGCGGAACGCCTCGAAGATCTCGAAATTCATGTCCGACTTCGCCGACAACTGGAAGTTCACATCGCGCAGCCAGCAGCGCAGCTCGAAGTTCATCGAGTCGGCGCCGAAGTCCATGAACAGCACCCGCGGCGCCGGCTCCTGCAGCACCAGCGGGTGCGTGTCGGCGATCTCGAGCAGGATGCGCTCGACGTCCTTGGGGTTCGCCTCGTAGGTGACGCTCACCGGCACCTGCAGGCGGCCCGCCATGCTCTTGTGCGTGCGGTTCAGCACGGCGCCGCCGATCAGCGAGCTGTTCGGCAGGATGACGCTGGCCCGGTCGAAGGTCTCGACCTCGGTCGAGCGGACGTTGATCCCGCGGACATAGCCCGAATAGCCGCCGACCTCGATCCAGTCGCCTTCCTTCACCGGCCGCTCCACCAGCAGGATGATGCCGGACACGAAGTTCGACACGATGTTCTGCATGCCGAAACCGATACCGACGGACAGCGCGCCGGCGACGATGGCGAGGCTCGAGAGGTTGAGGCCGGCGGCGGAGATCGCCGCGAGCCCCGCCACCGCGAAGCCGATGTAGCCGATACCGGCCAGCACCGCGTTGCGCCCGCCCGCGTCGAGCCGGGTACGCGGCAGCACCGTGGAGCGCATCAGCCGCTGCAGCAGCCGGGTCAGCGCCACGCCGACGGCGAAGACCACCACCAGCGTCAGGATGACGCCGGCCGAAAGGCGGATGCCGCCCATGGTCACGCCGTTGTTGAGCAGCGCCCACACCTCGGCGAGGTCGCTCCACCGCGCCCCCCAGGTGAGCGCCAGCAGCGGCGCGACGGCGACGCAGACGAGCGTGCCGATCACCACCGGCATCAGGCCGCCGTCCTTGCCCTCGCCGGGGGGGCCGATCGTCGCCCAGATCACCTTGCAGAGCAGATCATAGACCACATAGCCGGCCCCGATCAGCCCGAGCGTCAGGATCGTCGGGTAGACGAGGAAGCCGCCCGCCGCCATGTACCCGGCCGCGCCGAGGATCGGGGCCAGCACCGCGAACACCCGGAGCACCCGGGCGATCCCCGCGAGGAAGCCGAGCCCGGTCGCAAGCGCGGGGGCGTCGGACGCCTCCTCGGGCTGCAGCCGCTGCGGCAGCAGGCGCAGCAGACGCGACGCACGCCACAGCCCGACCGAGCCGAGCACCAGCAGCGGATAGAACACCGCCGCCTGCGTGCCCTGCGACACGTCCCACTGCGGCGCCGCGCCCTTGAACGCCACCGCGAGCGCGAGAAGCGCGCCGAGGTAGATGGTCAGCCGGCTTGCCCGCCCGGCCTCCTCGTCGTCGAACGGCACCAGGCGATAGTTCGGATGGTCCGGCGCCATCAGGCTCGACGACAGCCAGAACGCCCCGATCAGGAACCCGACCGGCAGCGGCAGCTCGAAGAAGCCGCCGCTCGGCTCGCGGGCGAACAGCACGCCGAGGTCGAACGCCGCGAAGATCAGCCCGGTCGTGACCACCGGCACCACCAGCCGCACCAGGTTGCGCAGGGCGACGAGCAGGTCGAACGCGCGCGCGCCCTTGACCACCCGGGCCGCCCGCCGCTCGATCCAGCGCCCGATCGTCCGGCGGACCATCACCGCCGCCGCCACCCCGCCGATCAGCAGCGCGAGGTTCACCGGCAGCCGCCGGGCCGCCGCCTGCCGGTTGGTCGTGTCCGAGATCTCGGAGACCACGCGGTCCTTGGCGGCGGCGAGCCGGGTCCACGCCTCCTCGCCAGCCGCGATCCAGGTGCCGGGCAGCAGCGGGCTCGGGCCGCGCGACAGCAGCTCGGCGGAAAAGCGCGCCCGCACGATGCGGTCGATCTGATCGACCAGCCCGTTGACCCGCTCCAGCACCTCCTGCGCCTCGAGCACCGGCGCCTGCGCATCGGCGATCTGCTGGTTCAGCGTCGCGCGCCGCTGGGCGATCTCCGGCGCTTCGCTCGCCCCCTCCGCCGGCGGGTCGCCGAGCGCCTTCAGCCGGCCGTTCAGGTCGGCGAGCGCCGGTTCCTGCTGCTTCTGGACCTGAACCGCCTCGTCGCGGATCTGCACCAGCTCGGCACGCATCAGGTCGAGCACCGACGTCGAGGTATCGGCGTCGTTCACCCGTTCCTCGATGCGCGTCGCCGTGGCGTCCCAGACGTTGGCCCGGTCGTTCGGCTGCGCCGCCAGCGGCAGCGCCAGCGTCAGCCAGACGAGCAGCGCCGCCAGCAGTTGCCCGAACGGGCGGGGGTCAACCCTCCGCGACATCCGGCAGATCTCGATGCGCCTCGAGCCACGCAGGGACCGGCAGGCCCCGGGACCGCAGGAACTCGGGATTGAAGAGCTTGGACTGATAGCGCGTGCCATAGTCGCAGAGCACGGTGACGATGGTCTTGCCCGGCCCCATGTCGCGCGCCATGCGCACCGCGCCGGCGACGTTCATGCCCGACGACGAGCCGAGGCAGAGCCCCTCCCCGGACAGGAGGTCGAACACCTGCTGGATCGCCTCGGTATCGGGAATGCGATACGGCAGGTCGACGGCGAGCCCCTCGAGGTTTGCGGTGATCCGCCCCTGCCCGATGCCCTCGGTGATCGACGACCCCTCGGCCTTGAGCTCGCCGTGGGCGTACCAGCTGTAGAGCGCCGCGCCCTCCGGGTCGGCGAGCCCGATCTTCACCCCCGGATTGCGCGCGCGCAGCCCCTCCGCGATGCCCGCCAGCGTGCCGCCGGAGCCGACGGCGCAGATGAATCCGTCAATCCGGCCGCCGGTCTGCTCCCAGATCTCGGGCGCCGTCGTCTCGACGTGCGCCTGCCGGTTCGCCACGTTGTCGAACTGATTCGCCCAGATCGCCCCGCCGGGCTCGGTCCCGGCCAGCGCCGCAGCGAGACGGCCGGAATACTTCACATAGTTGTTCGGATCGCGGTACGGCACTGCCGGCACCTCGACGAGCGTCGCGCCCGCCAGCCGGATCATGTCCTTCTTTTCCTGGCTCTGGGTATCGGGGATCACGATCACCGTGCGGTAGCCGAGCGCCGCGCCGATCAGCGCGAGGCCGATCCCGGTGTTGCCCGCCGTCCCCTCGACGATCGTCCCGCCCGGCCGCAGCGCGCCGCTGCGTTCGGCGTCGCGGATGATCGACAGAGCGGCCCGGTCCTTGACCGACTGGCCCGGGTTCATGAACTCGGCCTTGCCCCAGATCTCGCAGCCGGTCGCCTCCGACGCCCGGCGCAGCCGGATCAGCGGCGTGTTTCCAACGGCAGCCGGCAGATCCGGTGCGACGATCATTCAGACTTCCCCCTGCCCTGCGGCCGGCCCGAGACTTACCGGCTTCGCCTCCGGCCATCAACCGGCCTCCCGGCTTCGTGCGCGGAGCCCCGCCAGCCTCCACCGAAGGCCGGCCGAGCCCATCACGGAAGCCCCGTCAGAGACCGGCCCACTCCGCCCGCAGCCGGGCCGCGTTGGCGTCGAGCCAGAGCAGCGACAGGATCAGCGGCGCGCAGTTGATCTCGCCCGAGGCCACCGCCGCCCCGGCATCGGCCCGCGAGACGACCATCGACAGGATGTCCTCGTCCTCCTCCGCCAGCCCGTGCGTCCCGCCCGCGGCGCTCAGGTCGGCCTCGCCGACGAAGGCGACGATGTATTCCGACATGATGCCGGGCGACGGGTAGTACGCGGTGATCCGCTCCAGCCGGCCGAGGACCAGGCCCGCCTCCTCCTCGGCCTCGCGGCGCGCCGTCGCCTCCGGCGGCTCGGCCCGGTCGGAGCGGCCGGCGACCGTCTCGAGGCACCACGGCCGCGGATCCTGCCGGGCCCAGGGACCGGCGCGGAACTGCTCGATCAGCAGCACCGCGTCCCGCCGCGGATCGTAGGGCAGCACCGTTACCGCATCGCCGCTGGTGAAGACCGCACGCTCCAGCATTGCGGACTGGCCGCCGTCATGACGCCGGTGCCGGACGCGATGCTCCTCCATGCCGAAGTAGTGCGCGTAGGGCCGCAGCAGCCGCTCGCGCGTCACGTCGCCGGTGCCGAAGCCGGAGCCGAGCGTGTGGGGAACGCGGGTCTCCGGGCCGCGGGCGCGGCCGAGCGCGCGGATCGCGATGCCATGCATCAGGAACGGCATGTCGGCCGCCGCCCGCCGGCCGAAGTGGTCCATCGCCTCGGTCAGCGCCTCGATCAGCCGCTGGCGCGCCTCGCCCGCCGGCCGGGGCTCCGCCGCGCCGTCGGGCGCATCGGCGAACACATACGCCTCCGCCCCGCCCGCGACCGGCTCCGGCGCGGCCCCGAGCGCGGCCATGGCGAAATCGAGCCGGGCGCGCTGCCCGGCCGTCGGCTCCGCGAGGTGGCCCGCGACCTCCGCGCCCGGCCGGCGGACCAGCGCCGCACGCACGCCGCCGTCGCCCGCGAGCGCAAGGTCGCCCAGCGTGGCCGCCCGGGTGGCAAGTGGAGGGCCGTCTGGCAGGATCGCCGCGAGCACGTCGGGAGCGTCAAAGGGCGGGTGCAGGAAGAGCGTGGCCAAAGTGCCTCCGGTGATCCATTTATCGAGTGCCGTCGTAGCACCCCGACCTAGGCAGAAACAGGTGGCCCGCCCGTGAAGATTCCGACGACCGCCTCGCCTCTCGCCGCCGACCCCGCCCCCTGCGCCGGCGGGCCGCACGCGCACGTCCCGGCCGCGATGATCTCCGACTACGCCGCCGGCCTGCTGCCGCCCGGCCTGAGCCTGCTCGTCGCCAGCCATTTCACCTCGTGCCCGTGCTGCCGGGCCAAGGCCGCGCGCTTCGAGGCGCTCGGCGGCGCGCTTCTCGCCGAGGCCGACCCGGTCGCGCCCGCGCCGCGCTGTCTCGAGGCCGCACTCGCCCGCATCGAGGCGGCCGAGCGCGCCGAGCCGTGCTTCGATGCCGACGGCTGGCCGCTGCCCCGGCCGCTCTGCCGCCGGCTGGAGCGGCCGATCCGCGAGCTTGCCTTTGCCGCCGTCGCCCCGGGACTGGAGGCGAGCCGCCTCGACGGCTTTCCGGGCGAGTGCGTGACGATCCGCCGCGCGGCCGCCGGCGCGCCGCTGCGCGGGCCCGGCGAGTCGGGCGGGGCGACCGGCCTGCTCCTCTCCGGCACGGCGCTGGCCGCCGCGATGACGTTCGGCCCCGGCGACTGCCTCGCCGGGCTGGCCGACGTGCCCCGTGCCGCGGAAACCGTGCCCTGCCTCTGTCTGATGGTCGATTCTGCCGCGTAGGCCGCGGCGGACGCCGGACAATCGGCGCGGACGGCTTGAAAAAATGAACTGGTCGATGACTTGGTGGAAAATGGGCGCGCGCCCCCCGGTCCGCATCGGCGGACCCGCGCGTCGGGTTCAGGCGGAGGCGAGCTCCGCGCCCTGGGCAACGCCGCGCAGCGGAGCGTCCTTGCCCTTGCCGAGCGGATCTTCCTGGCGCTGGACCGAGCCCTCGAAATGCGCACCGCTCTCGATGGCGATGGTCTTGTGCACGATGTCGCCCTCGCAGCGCGCCGACTGGCTGAGCCGCACCTTGAGCCCGCGCAGCCGTCCGACGACACGGCCGTGGACCACCACGTCCTCGGCCATCACCTCGCCCTTCACCGTCGCACCCTCGCCGACGACCAGCGTGTGCGCACGGATGTCGCCCTCGACGGTGCCTTCGATCTGGATGTCGCCGCTCGAACGGACGTTGCCGGTGATGGTGATGTCGGACGACAGGATCGAGGCCGCCGGCTTCGGCTTCGGCGCGGCGGCAACCGGCGCGGGAGCCTGCCGTTCGATCGGCGAGGCGAAGGAGACCGGCTCGATGATCGGCGCGGTGGCGCGCGGCTCCTCGGGCTTCGTCTCCGGCTTCGGCTTAGTAAACATCCTTTGCGGCCTCCAAATAGGACATCGGGTTCACGGGCTGGTCGTTGACCCGAACCTCGTAGTGGAGGTGCGAGCCCGTACTACGCCCGGTTGAACCCATATCACCTATTTGCACGCCACGCGATACCTGTTGTCCGATGGCCACCCGAATCCGGCTGAGGTGGCCATAGACCGTCTCCAGACCGAAATCGTGCCGGATTTTCACGACGTTGCCATACCCGCTCTCACGCTCCGCCGCGATCACCACGCCATCGGCGGTCGAGTAGACAGGCGTGCCGCGCGGCCCGGCCATATCAACCCCAGCGTGCATCCGACGCCCCGCGCCCTTCGGGTCGTTGCGATAGCCGAACGGGCTCGTGAAGCGGAACGTGTTCAGCACCGGCATCGCCACGGGCAGCTTCTCGACCGCGACACGCATGAGGTTCATCCGGTCGATGTCGAGCATCAGCTTGTCGAAGCGTCCGTCGTTCGGCCCGTCCATCGAGCGGGTGTTGAGCGACACCCCCTCGAGCGGGCCACCGACGCCGGAATAGTTTGACCGCACCGTCGCGATCAGCCCGTCGACGTCGAGGTCGGTCTTGCCGATGATCTTCTCCAGCGGGCCGAACGACATGGCCACCGCCTGCTCCAGCTCGTCGATCATCTCGTTCTGGCGCTGGCCGTCGACCCGCGCCTTCAGCTCCATATCCGCGAGCTGCTGGCTCAGCGCCTCGCGGTCGGCCGCCGCCTTGTCGCGCGCGGCAACCGCCTCGGACAGCGCCTGCGACACGGTGCCGAGCGTGTCGGTCAGGCCGGCCCCGTCCGCCTCGCGGCCGATCGAGGCGCTCACCTCGTTCACCAGCCGCTCGTTCGCCGCCGCCACCGCATCGCGCTGCGCCACTGCGTCGGACAACCGCTGCCGCATCAGGTCGAGCGCGGTGCTGAGCTCGCGCCGCTCCTCGACCGCCTGCAGGATCTGGGTCTGCTGCCGGCTGATCTGGTCCATCGCGACCTGGAAGCGCTCCTGAGCCGAGCGCGCCTCGGCCGCCCGCTGGTCGCGCTCGCCCGCGACCAACTCGAGCCGCTCCTGATAGGCCGACTGCAGCACCGCCGCCGAACTGAGCCGGTGATCCGGCCCCACCGCTTCGATCGCCAGCGTCGCCGACAATACCGCGACCCAGCCGACGATCCCGGCGAACGCCGTGCCGGACATCAGCTGGACGAGCGGGGTAAAGCGCAGCGACCGGGTGGACCTTGGCGTCTGGATGAGGAGGTGCTTCTCCGGGATAACGCGCGCGAGCCCGCCGTTTACACGTCGCCGAAGTGACCCCACGCTCGCCCCCTGGTTGTTATCCCCTCGGCGGCGTTTGCCCCCCACCGCAGGGTGTCTAAAAACGATACAGGTGCAGTGCAACGCGAGAGCGATCAGAACGCTGCGAGGTGGCGGATACTTGCCGAAGATCAACCTATGGTTGCAAGGCGGCAGGACCGCACAATAGATCGGCCGGCGCACGTAACCGGCTGATCGAAAACCGCCCTTTCGCATCCACTCGCATCGCGAACAGGCTCGCCCCGATCATCACCGGATGCTGCATCGCAGCGGAAAGGGAGAAGTGGTGCCGCAGAAGGGACTCGAACCCCCGACCCCATCATTACGAATGACGTGCTCTACCAGCTGAGCTACTGCGGCGCGCGCCTCCCTTAGCAACCGCCGCCGCGCGCGTCCAGAGCCTAGTCTCGATCGAGAAACCGTTCGACCGCCGCGACGAACGCATTCGGCGCATCCGCGTGCAGCCAGTGGCCTGCGCCCGCCAGCGCATGATGCTCCGCCGCCGGGAACAGCGCGAGGACGCGCGCGCGGTAAGCCGGCTTCACATATGCCGACGCCGCGCCCGTCAGGAACAGCGTCGCGCCGTCGAAGCGCGCGTCGGTCGCGGGGAAATCGAGGATCTTCGGCATCTCGGCCGCGAGCGTATCGAGATTGATCCGCCATTCCGCCCGGCCGTCCTCGACGACGAGGCTCTGCAGCAGGAACGCGCGCACGGCCGCCTCCGGCACCGCCCCGGCCAGCGCCGCATCGGCCTCGCCGCGCCGGGTGATCCGGGCGAGATCGACGCCGCGCATGGCGTCGACATAGCGCATCTGGTCGTGGTCATAGGCGACCGGCGCGATGTCGGCCACGACGAGCCGCCGCACCAGCTCCGGCCGGGTCAACGCCAGCGTCATCGCCGCCTTGCCGCCCATCGAGTGCCCGAGGACATCCATCGGCCCACCGTGACCCGCGATGGTCTCCGCCAGATCCGCCGCCATGGCCGGATAGTCGTGGACCGGGCTCCGCGGGCTCTGGCCGTGGTTCCGCAGATCGACCGTCACCACTTCCCGGAGCAGTGCCAGACGCTTGGCGATCGAACTCCAGTTGCGCTGCGACCCGAACAGACCGTGGACGACGAGCAGAGCCGGGCGCTCCGTGGCGGTGCCGAAGATGGCGGACGCGAGCTGCACGGGTCAGATGATCAGGCTGGTGATGACGGCATCGTCGGAGATGTCGAGCCAGGTGAACCCGGCCGCCGCCACGCGCGCTTCAAGCCCCGCGAAGTTCTCGCGCGCGCTGGTCTCGATACCGATCAGCACCGAGCCGAAGTTGCGGGCCGACTTCTTCAGGTACTCGAAGCGCGAAATGTCGTCGTCCGGCCCCAGCGTCTCGAGGAATTCACGCAGCGCACCCGGCCGCTGCGGCAGGCGGAGGATGTAGTACTTCTTCCGCCCCTCCCAGCGCAGCGCCCGCTCCTTCACGTCGGGCAGCCGCTCGAAGTCGAAGTTGCCGCCCGAGACCACCGCGACGACGGTGCGCCCGGCGATGTCGAGATCGCGCAGCGCGTCGATCGCAAGCGCCCCGGCGGGCTCGAGCACCACGCCCTCGACGTTCAGCATCTCGACCATCGTCGCGCAAATCCGCCCCTCGGGCGCCAGCACCACGTCTTCGGCGCGCAAGCCGTCGAAGGCGGCAAAGTTCAGCTCGCCGATCCGCGCCACGGCGGCGCCGTCGACGAAATTGTCGACATCGGGCAGCGTCACCGGATGACCGGCCCCGAGCGCCGCCTGCAGGCTCGCCGCCCCGCGCGGCTCCACCGGCACCAGCGGCGTCCCCGGTGCCATGGCTTCGACGATCCGGCAAAGGCCGGACAGCAGCCCGCCGCCGCCCACCGGAACGACCAGCATGTCGGGCGCCCGGCCGAGCTGCTCGAGGATCTCGAGCCCGCAGGTCGCCTGCCCCTCGATGACGTCCGGATCGTCGAACGGCGGCAGGAAATGCGCCCCCTGTGCCGCAGCGAAGGTCTTCGCCGCCGCCAGCGTTGCGTCGACATAATCGCCGACCAGCCGGATCTCGACACGGCCGCCGCCGAATGCGCGGGTCTTGTCGATCTTCTGCTGCGGGGTCGTCACCGGCATGAACACCACGCCATCCACCCCGAAGTGCCGGCAGGCAAAAGCCAGTCCCTGCGCGTGGTTGCCGGCCGACGCGCAGACGAAACGCGAGGGCGCCCGCGGCCGCGCCAGCACCTTGCGCATGGCGTTGAAGGCGCCGCGCAGCTTGTACGAGCGCACGGGCGTCAGGTCCTCGCGCTTCAGCCAGACATCGGCGCCATAGCGCGCCGACAGGAAGTCGTTGCGCTGCAAAGGCGTCGGCTCCAGCACCGGCGCCAGTGCCACCGCCGCCCCGCGCACCGCCGCAACGAAGTCCCCGTCCATCCCGCCTCTCCGCGCCATGATGCCGCTGCATAGGCCGGCATCGGCGGGGATGGCAACCGTCTCAGAAAGTCAGAACCGCATCCCGAGGCGCATCCCGAGCCCCAGCACCGAGCCGTCGTCGAACTGGGTTTCGAGCGCGTTCGCGGTATCGCCGAGCCGGCCATACGTGACGCCGCCGGTCAGGTTGACCGCGCCGAAATCGTAGCTCAGGGCCGCGGTCGCCGTGGTGCGCCCGTCGTGCGGCCCGAGGGTGGTCAGCGCCCCGCCGATCGACGGCTCGTAGGTCACGGAGAGCGAGCCCGCCAGCGTGTCGGTCAGCTGGTGCGCCACGCCCGCCGTCCAGGTCCACCAGTCGCCGCTGTAGTCGACCAGCGGCTCGCCGACGATCGCGCCGTAGAGCGGCGGGGAGATGTCGAAGTCCGACCATTCGACCCAGCGCACCGATCCGAAGGCGAGGGTGCGCGGCGCCACGCCCGACTGGACCTCCAGCGCGACGGACTGCGGCGTGCTGATCTCGGTGGTGCTCGTCTCGCTGCCCAGCGCGGCGGTCTCGGCGGTTTCGAGCCGGTGGCGGATCGGGGAGTAGTAGGTGAGCGCCGCGCGAAAGGCGATCTCCGGCCGCTCGTAGGCCACACCCGCGAGGTAGCCGACGCCCCAGTCGCCGGCGCCCTCGACGCTGTAGCCGGCGATGAACGGGATCTCCGACCGTGCTTCGAGCCACTGTGCCCGCAGGCCGGCATAGACCTTCACCCCCGTGGCGACGTCCCACGCCAGCACCCCGGTCGCCTCCCAGGTGTCGAGCCGCGCCAGCGTCCCGGCATAGAGCGCGGCCACCGGCGAGGCGCCGCCGGGATAGGTGGTGCGCGCCCCATACGGCTGGTCGACGATGAGCGCGAACGAGAGCCGCCTGCCGAGGTCGGTCTTCAGGGCACCGTTCAGCGTCCACTCCGGATCGAACATGTCCCCGGTGCGTCCCGCGATCACCGCCGGGGCGCCGAGTACGGTCAGGTCGGCCCCGGACCCGTTCTGCCGCGGATCGACCCAGGTGGCGCCGATCTCCCCGTACCGGCCGGGCTCGAACAGGATCCGGCTGGTGGACGGCACTGACCGCTCGATCGCCGCCGATTCGCCGGGGCCGGGCGTGAGCAGGATCGCGGCAGGCGCGAGCGCGACGGCGGCCCGCGCCATGAGCGCACAGGCCCGGGCACGAGGCATTGGCTCCTCCGGGACGGACGGTGATCCGCCGTTTATCGTATTTTAACCATCCCGATGCAATTGCAATTCTATCTCAGGTTGCATTTTTGGCGATACAGGGGCGCGGCTGGCGGGTCTTTCCCCGCGCACGCCGTCGCGCCCGGCGTACACTGCGCGACAGTCAAGACCGCCCGCCTCCCGCGGGTCATCCGTTGGCGAAGGCGGACCGTCCGTCGAAGAAGCAGCGCGCATCTGACGAGGCAGCCACGGCCGGATTGGCGCCCTTCCGCATAGCCCACTGACGACCTTCGCGCGCGCCCCGTGCGCGCCCGTGCCTCGGGAATGCCCGATCCGTCACCGGCCCGCCGGCAGCCCTACTTCGCCGGCTCCGTCGCCGGCGGCGGGCTCATGCGGTGGAAGAAGTCGATGTCCCGCACCGTCAGCCCGCTCCAGAGGATGAACGCGCAGGTCAGCCCCCAGATCACCACCGTCACCACGGTGGTCTGCACCGCCTTGCGCCAGATCATCGGATTGACCGGCGCCGACGACGGCGTTCCCTCCACCGTCTCGCCGGCCTCGCCCTGAGTCTTCAGCCCGATCGGAATGATGCACTGGAGCGTGATGAACCAGATCAGCCAGAACAGGACCAGCGCCGAGATGACGGTCATGCTTGCTCGAGCTCGATCAAGGCGCCGGTGAAATCCTTGGGGTGCAGGAAGAGCACCGGCTTGCCGTGGGCGCCGATCTTCGGCTCGCCATCGCCCAGCACCCGCGCCCCGGACGCCTTCAGCCGGTCGCGCGCCGCGAGGATGTCGTCGACCTCGTAGCAGATATGATGGATGCCGCCGGCCGGATTCTTCGCGAGGAAACCCGCGATCGGCGAGCCCTCGCCCAGCGGATGCAGCAGCTCGATCTTGGTGTTGGGCAGCTCGATGAACACCACCGTCACACCGTGGTCGGGCTCCGCCTGCGGCGCCCCGACCGAGGCGCCCAGCGTGTCGCGGTACTGCGCCGCCGCTGCGTCGAGGTCGGGCACGGCGATCGCGACATGGTTGAGACGGCCGATCATGTGTTCCCCTCGATCGCTTCTCCCACGGGGGTAAGCCATCGCCGCCACCACGGCAAGGCGGCCGAAGCGCGCAGCGACGCGCCGGAGTGCCGTCCCGAGCCGCCGCCCGCGCCGTTTCCCGTCCCATACCAAAAGCCCCTTGGCATCCGGGCCGGTTCCGCATCAGATATGAGACAGACACCCGCCGGATCCGCGTCCGCGGCCGGAGGCACATCGGTTTGGGAGGATCGTATGCCACAGGTATCGATGACCGTGAACGGCCGGAAGGTAACCGGCGAGGTCGAGGGGCGAACGCTCCTCGTCGAGTTCCTGCGCGAGGGACTGCGACTGACCGGCACGCATGTCGGCTGCGACACCGCGCAGTGCGGCGCCTGCGTCGTGCACCTGAACGGCAATTCGATCAAGTCGTGCAACATCTTCGCCCTCGAAGCCGACGGCGCCGAGGTGACGACGATCGAGGGCATCGCCGGCAAGGACGGCGCGCTCTCCGTGGTCCAGGCCGCGTTCCAGACCCACCATGGCCTGCAGTGCGGCTTCTGCACCCCCGGCATGGTGATGACCGCGACCGCCCTGCTGAAGGAAAACGCAAACCCCACCGAGGCCGAGATCCGCGAGTATCTCGAGGGCAACATCTGCCGGTGCACCGGCTACCACAACATCGTCAAGGCGATCCAGGCGGCAGCCGTCGAGCTGGCGTCGACCCGCGTCGCAGCCGAATAAGCCCGAGGGAGGTCACGATGCCGGATGGCGGAATCGGCGCGAGCACCAAGCGCCGCGAAGACGTGCGTTTCCTGACCGGGAAAGGCCGCTACACCGACGATTTCAACCGCCCGGACCAGACCTATGTCTGGTTCCTGCGCTCCGACGTGGCGCACGGGCGGATCACGCGGCTCGACGTGAGCGCCGCCGAGGCGATGCCCGGCGTCGTGAAGGTCTTCACCGCCGCCGACTTCGCCTCCGCCGGCGGCATCCCCGCGGGCTGGCAGATCCATGACCGCGCCGGCGAGCCGATGAAGGAGCCGAAGCACCCGATCCTCGCCGAGGGCAAGGTGCGCCACGTCGGCGACCCGATCGCCGCGGTGGTGGCCGAAACCCGGGCGCAGGCCCGCGATGCGGCCGAGGCGATCGACCTCGAGATCGAGGAGCTGCCCGCCGTCGTCGACATGCGCGCGGCCCTCGAGCCCGGCGCCGCGCTGGTGCATGAGGATGCCGGCACGAACCTCTGTTATGACTGGGGTTTCATCGAGGACAACCGCGAGGCGGTCGATGCCGCGATCAAGGCGGCGCCGCATGTGACGACCTTGGAGCTGGTCAACAACCGGCTGATCCCGAACGCGATGGAGCCGCGCGTCGCGCTCGGCGACTATGACTCCGCCGACGACCAGCACACGCTCTACACCACGAGCCAGAACCCGCACGTCATCCGCCTGCTGATGGGCGCCTTCGTGCTCAGCATTCCGGAGCAGAAGCTCCGGGTGGTGGCCCCCGACGTGGGCGGCGGCTTCGGCTCGAAGATCTTCCACTACGCCGAGGAGGCGTTCGTCACCGCCGCGGCCAAGATGGTCGGCCGCCCGGTGAAGTGGACGTCGACGCGCTCCGAGGCGTTCATGTCCGACGCCCACGGCCGCGACCACGTGACGAAGATCGAGCTTGCGACCGAGACCGACGGCACGTTCCTCGCCCTCCGCAGCTCGACGCTCGCCAACATGGGCGCCTATCTCTCGACGTTTGCGCCGTCGATCCCGACCTACCTGCATGGCACGCTGATGGCCGGCAACTACAAGACGCCGCTGATCTACGTGAACGTGAAGGCGGTCTTCACCAACACCGTGCCGGTCGACGCCTATCGCGGCGCCGGGCGGCCGGAGGCGACGTTCCAGATCGAGCGGGTCATCGACAAGGCGGCGCGCGAGCTCGGGCTCGACCCGATCGAGATCCGGCGCAAGAACTACGTCACCGAATTCCCCTACCAGACCCCGGTCGCGGTCAACTACGACACCGGCGACTACCACGCGCTGATGGACAAGCTCGTGGAGATCGCCGACGTCGCCGGCTTTCCGGCCCGCAAGGCCGAGAGCGCCGGGCGCGGCAAGCTGCGCGGCCTCGGCATCTCGTCCTACATCGAGGCGTGCGGCATCGCCCCGTCGAACCTCGTGGGCCAGCTCGGCGCCCGCGCCGGCCTCTACGAGGCGGCAACGGTGCGGGTGAACCCGACCGGCGGCATCACCGTCTTCACCGGCAGCCACAGCCACGGCCAGGGGCACGAGACGACGTTCCCGCAGGTGGTCGCCTCGATGCTCGGCATCGACGCGGGCCAGATCGAGATCTCGCACGGCGACACCTCGAAGGTGCCCTTCGGCATGGGCACCTACGGCTCGCGCTCGCTGGCGGTCGGTGGATCGGCCATCGTCAAGGCGGTCGACAAGATCGTCGCCAAGGCAAAGAAGATCGCCGCGCACCTGATGGAGGCGAGCGAGGCCGATATCGAGCTGAAGGACGGGCGCTTCTCCGTCGCGGGCACCGACAAGTCGGTGGCGTGGACCGACGTGACGCTCGCGGCCTACGTGCCGCACAACTATCCGCTCGACCAGATCGAGCCGGGGCTGGAGGAGACGGCGTTCTACGATCCGTCGAACTTCACCTACCCCGCCGGGTGCTATGCCTGCGAGGTCGAGGTCGATCCGGAAACCGGCTGGGTGAAGGTGCTGGCGTTCTCCGCGGCCGACGACTTCGGCAACGTGGTGAATCCGATGATCGTCGAGGGCCAGGTTCACGGCGGCATCGCCCAGGGCATCGGCCAGTCGCTGCTCGAAGCGGCCGGCTACGACGAGAACGGCCAGCTCACCACCGGCAGCTACATGGACTATGCCATGCCGCGGTCGAACGACGTGCCGAGCTACAGGGTCGACCACTCGTGCGTCACACCCTGCACCCACAATCCGCTCGGCGTGAAGGGCTGCGGCGAGGCCGGCGCGATCGGCTCGCCGCCCGCCCTCGTCAACGCCGTGCTCGACGCGCTGAACGGCGCCGGGATCGGCGTGGACCACATCGACATGCCGCTCTCGCCCGCACGGGTCTGGGCGGCGATCCAGGCGGCGAAAGCCTGAGGGGGAGGGAAGCATGTACGCATTCGAACTGGTGCGGCCGACCACGGTCGCGGACGCGGTTGCCGCCCTCGCCGAGGACGGCGCGCAGGCGCTCGGGGGCGGGCAGACGCTCATCCCGACCCTGAAGGCCCGCCTCGCCATGCCGGAGAAGCTGGTCTGCCTCGGCGGCATCTCCGAGATGAAGGGCGTTCGGACCGAAGGGGGCAAGGTGCGGATCGGCGGCGGCACGCTGCACGCCACCGTCGCGCGGGAGGCGGCCAGCGCCTATCCCGCGCTCGCCTCGCTGGCCGAACGGATCGGCGATCCGCACGTGCGCAATCGCGGCACCATCGGCGGCAGCCTGGCGAACAACGATCCTTCGGCCTGCTATCCTGCGGCGGCGCTGGCGTCGGGCGCGACCATCGTCACGAACCGGCGCGAGATCGCGGCGGACGACTACTTCCAGGGGATGTTCGCCACCGCTCTCGACGAAGGCGAGATCATCACCGAGGTGGTGTTCCCGATCCCGCAGGCCGCGCACTACGAGAAGATCCGCCAGCCCGCCTCGCGCTTCCCGCTGGTGGCGGTGTTCGTGGCGCGGTTCGCGGACGGCGTGCGGGTGGCGGTGACGGGCGCCTCGGCGAACGGCGTCTTCCGCTGGACCGAGGCGGAGCGGGCGCTGTCGTCGAGCTTCAGCCCGTCGGCGGTCCAGGGCCTCGCGGCCGATCCGGACGGGATGATCGGCGACATGCACGGCACCCCGGAGTATCGCGCGCATCTGGTGGGCGTGATGACGAAGCGGGCGGTCGCCGCGGCGGGATGACCCCCGCCGCCCACGTGCGCCTCTCCTGAGACGTTCCGTCGGCTTGGCGCCGCGCCCTGGCTTTGCTAAGGCGCGGGCACCCAGGCGGAGAGAGGCGATGGCGCGCAACGAGATCGGCGCAGATCGGGCCAAGGCAAGCAGTGTCGGCCCCCTGCGAGGCTTATGGCCGTTTCTCAGGCCCTATCGCCTGACAGTGTGGGGCGCGCTCGTCGCGCTCACCGCGACGGCAGCCCTGTCGCTCAGCCTGCCGCTGGCCGTGCGGCGGGTGGTGGACAACTTCTTCGGCCAGTCGTCGGCGCTGGTGAACGCCTATTTCGCCGCGGCGCTGGCGATCGCCGCGCTGCTCGCGGTCGGCACTGCCGCGCGGTACTACCTCGTCACCCGGCTGGGCGAGCGGGTGGTGGCCGACATCCGGCGGGCGATCTATGACCGTGTGATCGGCATGAGCCCGGGCTTCTACGAGCGGCTGATGACCGGCGAGGTGCTGTCGCGGCTCACCACCGACACCACCGTCGTCCTGTCGGTCATCGGCTCGTCGGTGTCGATCGCGCTGCGCAACCTGCTGATGCTGGTCGGCGGGCTCGGGCTGATGTTCTGGACCAGCCCGAAGCTGACCGGGCTGGTGCTGATCGGCGTGCCGTTCGTGGTCGTTCCGATCCTGACGCTCGGGCGGCGGCTGCGCGGGCTGTCGCGGCTCAGCCAGGACCGGATCGCCGAGTCCGCGGCGCAGGCGAGCGAGAGCCTGCTCGCCGCGCAGACGGTGCAGGCGTACACCCACGAGGAGCCGAGCCGCGCCGCGTTCGGCGCGCTGACCGAGGCGAGCTTTGCCGCCACCCAGTCGCGGATCCGCACGCGCGCGGTGATGACGGCGATCGTGATCTTCCTGGTCTTCGCCGCGATCGTCGCGGTGCTCTGGATCGGCGCCCGCGACGTGCGCGGCGGCACGATGACCTCCGGCGAGCTGGTGCAGTTCGTCATCTATTCGGTGATCGTCGCCGGCTCGGTCGGGGCGCTGTCCGAGATCTGGGGCGAGCTGCAGCGCGCCGCCGGGGCGACGGAGCGGATGACCGAGCTGCTCGCCGCGGTGGACCCGATCGAGGACCCGGAGCATCCGCTGCCCCTGCCCGCGCCGGTCGTCGGGCGGATCGTCTTCGACGACGTGACCTTCCACTATCCCGCCCGGCCGACCCAGAGCGCGCTCGACGACGTGCGGCTGACCATCGAGCCCGGCGAGACCGTGGCGCTCGTCGGGCCCTCGGGGGCGGGCAAGACCACGGTCTTCCAGCTGCTGCTGCGGTTCTTCGATCCTGCCGCCGGCCGGGTGAGCCTCGACGGCATCGACATCCGCGACATGACGCGATCCGACCTGCGGCGGAACCTCGCGCTGGTGCCGCAGGAGCCGGTGATCTTCGCCACCACGGCGCGGGACAACATCCGCTTTGGCCGGCCCGGGGCGAGCGACGCCGAGGTCGAGGCGGCGGCCCGCGCCGCCGCGGCGCACGAGTTCATCGCGCGCCTGCCCGACGGGTACGACACCCACGTCGGCGAACGCGGCGTGATGCTGTCGGGCGGCCAGCGCCAGCGGCTGGCGATCGCGCGGGCGATCCTGCGGGATGCGCCGGTGCTGCTGCTCGACGAGGCGACAAGCGCGCTCGATGCCGAGAGCGAACGGGCGGTGCAGGCGGCGGTCGAGACGCTGGCCAGGGGCCGGACCACGCTCATCATCGCCCATCGCCTGGCGACGGTGAAGCGGGCCGACCGCATCGTCGTCTTCCAGGAGGGCCGCATCGTCGCGCAGGGCACCCACGGGGCGCTGGTGGCAGAGGACGGGCTCTACGCCCGGCTGGCCCGGCTGCAGTTCACCGACGGGGCGGCGTGAACCTGCCGTCCCACGTGCGAGAAGCCTGACAAGACTCTCAAATCAAAGGGATCAAGGGCGGACGCTGCTCGGTCTGCGGGTGGCAGCGGCGATCCCACGCGCCGCCCGCAAGGCCATGGCGCGTGGGAGGTCCGGCGTCAGGACTCGACGTACTCGCGATAGGCGTCCTCGTCCATCAGCCCGTCGAGGTCCGCCGGCTCGGCCAGCGTCATCTTGAAGAACCAGCCGTCCTCCAGCGGATCCTCGTTTACCAGCGCCGGGTTGGCGACGATGGCCACGTTGACTTCGGTGATCTGGCCGTCGAGCGGTGCGAGGATGTCGCTCGCGGCCTTGACCGACTCGATCACCACCACCTCGTCGCCCCTGGCCACGGTGCGGCCCTCTTCCGGCAGTTCCACGAACACCAGGTCGCCCAGCTGTTCCGTCGCGTACTCGGTGATCCCGACGACCACCTCGTCGCCGTCCTGCTTCAGCCACTCGTGCTCTTCGGTGAAGCGCAGCATCGTTCCTCCTCGACTCCCGTTGCCGTTCACGCCCGGCGGTATCCGGGGCGGACGAAGGGCAGCCTCGTCACTGTCGCAGGCAGCATCCGGCCGCGCAACTCGCCCGAGAGCCGAGTCTCAGGCGCCGCCAACTCCATCGGCACGTAGCCCATGGCGACCGGCGCGTCGAGACTGGGGCCGAAGCCGCCGGACGTGATGCGCCCGACCGGCCCGCCCGGCTCCGCGCCGAAGAGCGCCACCCCCTCGCGCATCGGCGCCCGCCCCTCGGGCAGCAGGCCGACGCGGCGTCGCGCGGCACCCGAGGCGATCTGGCCGAGGATCACCTCGGCGCCGGGAAAGCCGCCGGAACGCGCGCCACCGGCGCGGCGGGCCGGCGGGATCGCCCATTCCAGCGCCGCCTCGACCGGGGTCGTCGTCTCGTCGATGTCGTGGCCCCAGAGGCACAGCCCGGCTTCGAGCCGGAGCGAGTCGCGGGCGCCAAGGCCGACCGGCAGAACGCCGGGGCTCGCCAGCAGCCGCTGCGCCACGTCGGCGGTGTCGCGCGCGGCAAGCGAGATCTCGAAGCCGTCCTCTCCGGTATAGCCGGAGCGCGACACGATCGCCGGCACGCCGCCGAGTTCGAGCGCCCGCACGTCCATGAAGCGCATGCCGCGCACGTCGGGGCAAAGCTCGGCCAGCGCCGCCTCGGCGGCCGGCCCCTGCAGCGCCACGAGGCCGCGGTCGAGCGGCTCCACCTCCACGCCATCGAGGCCGGCCTGAAGGAGGGCGAGGTCGTGGGCCTTTCGGGCCGCGTTCACGACCAGCAGCAGGTGGTCGCCACGATTCGCCACCATCAGGTCGTCGAGGATGCCGCCGGCCGCGTCGGTGAAGAAGCCGTAGCGCTGCCGTCCCGGCGCGAGGCCGAGGATGTCGGTCGGCACCAGCCGCTCCAGCGCCCGCGCCGCGTCGGCGACATCGCCCGACACCGGGCGCAGCGCGATCTGGCCCATGTGGCTCACGTCGAAGAGACCGGCCGCCGTGCGCGTGTGCAGGTGTTCCTTGAGGATGCCGGTCGGATACTGCACCGGCATGTCATAGCCCGCGAACGGCACCATGCGGGCGCCGAGCCCGACGTGCAACGCATGCAGCGGTGTCTCTGCCAGTTCGTCCGCCACCCCTTGCCTCCGCCTGGAAGATGCGAAGCCAGTCATAGGACGCTGCCGCCGCCGACCGCAACCCGGGGCCGGCGCCGGCATCTTTCGGCCGTGGCGCGGTATTTAATTGTTAAATGCTTTACATTCGCCTTGCCCAAGGCCATGAGGAAGGCGCAAGGATAACCCACGCGACCACCGACAGCCGCTTTCGCCAAGGCAGACGCAGATGCTCGACGCAGCCACTCCGCTCATTCTCAGCCCCGCCGACAACGTGGCGATCCTGACGCTGCGCGCGCCGCAGGGCGCCCGCCCGCTCGGCGCCGGGGTGGCGCTCGATCATCCGGTGTCGCCGGGGCACAAGCTCGCCCGCACCGACATCCCCGTGGGCGGCGCCATCGTGAAGTTCGGCCAGATCATCGGCTATGCCACCGTGCCGATCGCCGCGGGCGAGCACATCCACACCCACAACTGCGCGTTCGGGGCGCACGATCAGGCCTACGAGATCGGCGTGGACCTCGAGGCCGCGCGCGCCGCGATTCCGGTGCTCGCGCCGCGGACGTTCCTCGGCTATCGCCGCGCGAACGGCCAGGTGGGCACGCGCAACTACATCGCGGTCTGCGCGACGGTGAACTGCTCCGCGACAGTGATCCGGCGGGCTGCCGACCAGGTGATGCGCTCCGGCATCCTCGCGGACTATCCCAACGTCGACGGCGTGGTCGCCTTCGCCCATGGCACCGGCTGCGGCATGGCGGCCGAGGGCGTCGGCTTCGACAACCTCCAGCGTGTGCTCTGGGGCCACGCGACGCACCCGAACGTCGGCGCCGCGGTGTTCGTCGGCCTCGGCTGCGAGGTGATGCAGGTGGCACGGATGCAGCAGTCCTATGGCACCGGCGCCCCGCAGCGCTTCCACGGGCTGACGATCCAGGAGACCGGCGGCACGACCAGGACGATCGCCGACATCGTGGCGCGCATCCACGCTCTGCTGCCGGAGGTGAATGCGGTCACGCGCGAGCCCGTACCGGCCTCGGAGCTGAAGGTGGCGCTGGAGTGCGGCGGGTCTGACGGGTTCTCCGGGATCACCGCCAATCCGGCGCTCGGCGTCGCCTCCGACATGCTGGTCGGGCTCGGCGGCACGGCGATCCTGGCGGAGACGCCGGAGATCTACGGGGCGGAACAGCTGCTGCTGCGCCGCGCGGTCAGCCCGGAGGTGGCCCAGAAGCTCATCGAGCGGATCCGCTGGTGGGAGCGGTACACCGAGATGAACGGCGGCTCGATGGACAACAACCCCTCGCCCGGCAACAAGCAGGGCGGGCTGACCACGATCCTCGAGAAGTCGCTCGGCGCGGCGGCCAAGGGCGGCTCGACGCCGCTCGCGGACGTCGTGCAGTACGCCGAGCAGGTGACGACGCCGGGGTTCGTGTTCATGGACACGCCGGGGTACGACCCGGTGGCGACGACGGGGCAGATTGCCGGCGGGGCGCAGGTGGTGGTGTTCACCACCGGGCGCGGCTCGGCGTTCGGGTCGAAGCCGTCGCCGACGATCAAGGTGGCGACGAACGACCGGCTCTATGCGCAGATGCCTGACGACATGGACATCAATTGCGGCGATATCGTGTCGAAGGGCGTGACGCTTCAGGAAAAGGGCGCGGAGATCCTCGACCGCATCCTGGCAGTGGCGTCCGGCGAGAAGACCAAGAGCGAGGCGCTCGGGCTCGGCGACAACGAGTTCGTGCCCTGGCAGGTCGGCGCGGTGATGTGACCCGCCGCCTGTTCGGGCGGGACGGCATCTGAACGACATCGACAGCGCCCCGGCGCTGGATCGGGCCGCGGGCGGGAGCCTTGCGGCCCGTTTTGACTCCGGGCGTTTGTACAGGGTTTCCGGTCCCTTGCGCCGATAAGGGAATTTCAACGCCTCTCGGGTCTCCTTGGCTCCTGCCCTGGCGGGCGGGAGATCCGACGATGGCGAGCCTCTGGACCCTGTGGCAGCGGTGCCTGCGCGACACGCGCGGCGCGACGGCCATCGAGTATGCCCTGCTGGCCGGTTTGCTGGCCGGAGCCATCCTCGTCACCGTCGGAACCACCGGCCGGACGTTTGCCAGCTTCTTCGCCAGCACCAGCGACACCCTGCAGGCGGAGATCGCCAAGTCAGCCGCCCCGTGACCGCCCGTTATGAACGGGTGAACACAATGGGAACAACTCGAAGTATAACAAGTTTGACAGGAGGGAACCCGCAAAATACAGAAGTCCGTGTGGCGACGCCACCCAAGTTGAGTAGCGTATAGCAGGAGATGAAGATGAACAACTTCCTTAACTTTGGCAAGTCGCTGTGGGATGATGAGTCCGGCGCGACCGCCATCGAGTACGGCCTTCTGGCGGCGCTGATCGCCGTCGTCATCATCGGTGCCGTGGGAACCCTCGGCAAGACGATGAAGACCACCTTCGAGACCGTGGATACCAAGCTTACCGAAGCCCAGAAGTAACAATCTGTCGCTCACAAGGGCGGAGGCCCTGCCATGCGGATACTCCTCATCCTTCTCGCGGCGCTTATCGTGGCGGGCGGCACGGGGTTCTACGTCATGCAGGGACTTCGGACCGAAGAGCCGGAGCCGGTGCGGGCGGCTGCGCCCGCACCCCGCCAGCAGGTCTATGTCGCCGCCCAGGAAATCCCGATCGGCACCATCCTCACCCCGGACCACCTGGGGCGGATGCCGGTGAGCGACGGGACGGTGAGCCCCGAGATGATCGTGGCGGACGACGCCGGGCGCGACATGCTGGTCGGCAGCGTCGCGCGCCAGCCGCTGGCCGAAGGCGTGCCCATCGCCCGCTCGGCGGTGGTCCAGCCCGGCGATCGCGGTTTCCTCGCCGCCGTCCTGCCCAGCGGCAAGCGGGCCATCACCATTCCGGTCGACGAGGTCGGCAGCCTGAGCGGGCTGGCGCTGCCGGGCGATCGGGTGGACGTGATCCTGACCTATGCCATCGTCAGCAACAGCGACGACAAGGAAGAGCCGGTGCGGGCGAGCGAGACCGTGCTCTCGAACCTGCGCGTGCTCGCCTTCGACCAGCGGCTGAGCGCGCGCAACGAAGATCTGGCCGACAAGATCGACGGCGCGCCGGTGGCGAAGACCGCCACGCTCGAGGTGACTTCGCGCGAAGCAGAAGTCATCACGCTGGCCCAGACGCTCGGCACGCTCTCGCTGGTGCTGAACTCGGTGCGCGACGGCGCGGACGGGAACGGCACGGACGGAGCGGCCCCCGGCAAGCTCGAGCTGACCGGCGGACCCCGGCCGGCGGCCGACCGCCCGCCCCGGCTGACGCTTTCTTCCGACGTCACGTCCACCTCGCGTGTCCAGGTGGTGCGTGGCGTCAAGGCCCACGCCACCGTGCCCTCTCCCTCCGCCGACGCCGCCGCCGCCCCCGCGGCCGTGGACTAGGCCCCCGAACGGGACCACGCCGTTGAAACGCCCCTCGCCCCTCACCGCCGCCCTCGCGGCCGCCATCCTGACGCTGCCTGTGCCGCTGCCCGGATTTCCGACGGCCCGCCTCGCCGCCTTCGAGCTGGTCGCGCCGCAGACCGGCAACGAGGTCTCGCTCGTGGTCGGCACCGGCCAGCTCATCAAGGTGGACGACGAGTTCTCGAGCCTGTTCGTCGCCAACCCCGAGGTGGCGGACGTGGAGGTGAAGTCGCCGAAGCTGCTCTACCTGACCGGGGTGGGCGTGGGCGAGACGACGCTGTTCGCCGTCGACGACAACGACACCGTTCTCATGTCGACCAAGATCAAGGTCACGCACAACATCGCGGCGCTGCAGGCGGGCATCGCGAAGCTGGCGCCGGGGCAGAAGGTGAGCGCGACCACGGTCGACCAGTCGCTCGTCCTGACCGGGACGGTGGCCGACGCGGAGCAGGCGCAGAACATCGTCCAGGTGGCAAACCAGTTCGTCGACGATCCGGCGCGCGTGGTGAACCGCATGACGGTGGCGACGCCGGTGCAGGTGAACCTGCAGGTGCGCATCGCCGAGGTTTCGCGCAACGTCGACCGCCAGCTCGGCATCCAGTGGAACGCGATCAGTGGCAGCTTCGGCGGCTCGCGCATCGGCTTCGTCGGCGGCAGCGGCGTCAGCGGCACCGGCGGCTATTCCGTGGGAGGCGGGCTGACGCGCGGGTCGTTCAGCATCGACGTGGTGCTGCAGGCGCTGGCCGAGGAAGGGCTGGTCACGATCATGGCCGAGCCGAACCTGACCGCGCGCTCCGGCGAGGCGGCGAGCTTCCTCGCGGGCGGCGAGTATCCCTATGCGACGGTCAGCGACGACGGCACCAACATATCGTTCAAGAACTACGGCATCGGGCTGAACTTCACGCCGACGGTGATCGACGGCAGCCGGATCAGCCTCAAGGTCGGCACCGAGGTGAGCGACCTCGACTTCAGCCACTCCGACACGATACCGGCGATCATCGCCCGGCGGGCCGAGACGACGGTCGACCTCGCGAGCGGGCAGAGCTTTGCCATCGCCGGGCTGATGCAGAACACCTCGTCGCAGAGCGCGACGAAGCTGCCGGGCCTCGCGACGCTGCCGGTGATCGGCGCGCTGTTCAAGAGCCAGGCGTTCAAGCGCGGGCAGAGCGAGCTGGTCATCATCGTGACGCCGATCCTGGCCCAGCCGGCCACGAACGGGCGCCGGATCGCGACCCCGATCGACGGCTACGTGCCGCCGAACGACGTGGAGCGCATCCTGCTCGGCCGTTTCCAGGGCACGCCGAAGGCCAAGGACGTGGCGAGCAAGCTGCAGCAGCGGCGGCTGGCCGGACCCTCCGGCTTCGTGTTCAAGTGAGGCCGGCGATGACCCTCTCTCCCTTCGCGCGCTTCGGGCTCATCGGGCTGCTGTTCGGACTGGCGCTGGCCGGATGCGAGGCGCAGCCGCTGGGCAGCTTCCAGTCGGCGCGCTACATGGCCAGCCCGACCCAGCCCGACCTGCTTCTCAGCTTCGCGCCCGGCGGAGCGACGCTGGCGCCGGGCGAGGTGGCGCGGCTCGACTCCTACGTGCGCGGCGGGATGCTCGGAGCGAACGACGACGTGGTGCTCTACGTCGGCCCCAGCGGCTCGCGGCGGCTGGATGCCGAGCGGCTCGGCAAGCTCGCAAAGGTCTTTCCCGCGACACGGGCCCGGGTGCGCGTCGTCGCGGCGCCGGAGGCGGCGGGTGTCGAGGTCGGGCCGGACGGCGTGGTGGTGCGCACGGTGAGCTACGGGAAGATCACCATCGAGTGTCCCGGCAACACCGCCGGTCCGCTGGAGCTGACGACACCGTTGCCGGAAATGACCTGCGCCAACGCGTTCAACCGCGCGACGATGGCGGCGAACCCGCGGGATTCTGGTCGCGCCGGACGCCTTCGGCGGCACGCCCGCGGGCCTCTCGGCCGCGGCGGTCAAGCAGCAGCAGGACGGCAAGGTGCCCTACCGGCAGATGGACTTGACGGCAGTGATGGGAGACTGACGCCATGGCACAGGCCGCCCGGGCGGGCATGACCTTCGACGCGGCACAGGACGAGCGCGAGCCGTTCGCCGCCTACCTGACCGACGACGCGAGCCAGGCGGCGGCACAGGCGGTCGCGGCGCCGCACGGCTGGTCGACGGCCAACGTGCGCAAGGGCGGGCTCGCCGCCGCATTGCGCCTGCTTGGGGTCGCTCCGCCGGCCCGCTTCCTGATCGTCGACATCGAGGGGCTGCCGATCGAGGAGGCGGAGGGCGGCCTGACCGAGCTCGCCCGGCTCGGCGCGTCGGTGATCGCGCTGGGATCGGTGAACGACGTCAACCACTTCCGCCGGGTCATGCGCACCGGCGCGCGCGACTACCTGCTGAAGCCGGTCGATGCCGATGGGCTTGCCGAGGCGCTGGTACGGCTGGAGCTGCCGAGCGACGGGGCGAAGGCACAGGGCCGCGTCGTCGGCCTCGTCGGCGCGCGCGGCGGCGTCGGTGTCACGACGGTTGCGATCAACGCGGCGACGATCATGGCCGAGAAGCTGTCCCGGCGCACCGCGCTGGTCGACATGGACATCTACTCCGGCAACATCGCGCTGGCCCTCGACCTGGAGCCGACGCGCGGCCTGCGCGAGGCGCTCGACGACCCCGAGCGGGTGGACGAGGTCTTCCTGCAGAACGCCATGGCGAAGATCGGCCGCGGCCTGCACGTGCTGGCGACCGAGGAGGCGTTCGACGACACGGTACGGATGAACGACGACAAGGTGCTGATGCTGGCCGACACCATCCGGGCCAACTACGACATGGCGGTGATGGACGTGCCGCGGCACTTCGTCATGCGCGAGCCGGCGCTGTTCTCGCGCTTCGACGACATCGTCATCGTGGCCGAGCTGACGCTGCAGGCGCTGCGCGACGCCAACCGCCTGTCCAAGCTCATGTCGGTCAGGAACAGGCAGGCGAAGATCCACGTGATCGCCAACCAGGTGTCCGCCAAGCCCGACGTGACGGTCGCGGAGTTCGAGGCCGGCCTGGAGGGCAAGCTGCGCTGCGTCTTCGCAAGCGATCCGAGAGCGATGGCGAAGTCCCTGCTTCAGGGCAAGGCGCTGGCCATGGCCGATCCGAAGCACAAGATGGTGACGGACCTGCACCGCTTCTGCATCGAGCTGGCCGGCGTGCCGGAGGAGACCAAGACAAAGGGCGGGTTCTTCCGCCGCAAGGTGCGGAAGTAGGCGATGGACGACGGTTTCGATCCCTCCCGCCTCGCGCAGCCGGACAGCCTGTCGATGCTGCGCTCGGCCGCGACCGAGCGGATCCGGCAGGCGCTGGGCGCCGAGGGGCTGGCCAAGGCGTCGCCGATCGTGCTCGCCGAGGCGGCGAACGACGCGCTCGACACGCTGGTGGCGGGGCTCGAGGCGCGCCCGACGCTGATGGAGCAACGCGGCCTGCTGCGCGAGATCGTCGAGGTGCTGAAGGCCGAGCGCGGGGCGCCCGCCCCCGCTCCCGAGCCCGCCGAGGCGCGCGAGCCGCAGGACCCGCTGGCGGACGTCCAGACCAGGAACGCGCCCGAGGCGAAGAACAAGCGCGAGCTGCAGGTGAAGGCCCAGGTGATGCCGCTGCTCATGCAGCGCATCGACATTTCCGTCGCCTCGGCGCTCGGGCCGAACGAGCTGCGGATGCAGATCGCGGAGATCGTCGAGGAGATCATCGTCGACCTGAAGATCCAGCTGAACGCGAACGAGCTGCGCTCGATCGTGCGACTGCTCGTCGACGACATGGTCGGCCTCGGACCGCTGGAGCCGCTGCTCGCCGACGAGACCGTCACCGACATCATGGTGAACGGCCCGCACATGATCTACGTCGAGCGCCGCGGCAAGCTCGAGCTGACCGACGTGCAGTTCCGCGACGACCCGCACGTGCTGCACGTCGCGACGCGGATCGTGACCGACGTGGGGCGCAGGGTCGACGAGTTGACGCCGCTGGTCGACGCCCGCCTGAAGGACGGCAGCCGCGTCAACATCATCATCCCGCCGCTCGCGATCGACGGGCCGACGATCGCCATCCGCAAGTTCTCCAAGAAGGAGATCACCCTCGACGTGATGGCGCGGCAGGGAAACATGTCGCTCGACATGGCGACCGTGCTGAAGATCGCCGGGCGCGCGCGGCTCAACATCCTCATCTCCGGCGGCACCGGCTCGGGCAAGACCACGCTCCTCAATGCCATGTCCCGGATGATCGACCACGGCGAGCGGACGATCACCATCGAGGACGCGGCCGAGCTTCAGCTCCAGCAGCCGCACGTGGTGCGCCTCGAGACCCGGCCCGCGAACATCGAGGGCGAGGGCGAGATCACCATGCGGCATCTGGTCAAGAACGCGCTGCGTATGCGCCCCGACCGGATCATCCTCGGCGAGATCCGCGGCGAGGAGGCGATCGACATGCTGCAGGCGATGAACACCGGCCATGACGGCTCGATGGGCACGATCCACTCGAACACGCCGCGCGACGCGCTGACGCGGCTCGAGAACATGGTGGCGATGACCGGCTTCAAGCTGCCGCCCGAGGCGGTGCGCGAGCAGATCCAGTCGGCGATCCACCTGATCGTGCAGGTGAGCCGGATGCGCGACGGCAAGCGGCGGATCACGCAGGTCACCGAGATCACCGGCATGGAGGGCGAGGTCGTCACCACGCAGGACCTCTTCAAGTACATCTACGACGGCGAGAATGCCGACGGCAGCCTGTCGGGTCGGTACGAGTGCAGCTATCTGCGCCCGCATTTCCTGCCGCGGGCCGAGTATTTCGGGCTCGGCACCCGGCTGCTGGAGGCGATGGGATGTCGGGCAACCTGATCGTCGCCGCCTCGCTGTTTCTCGCATCGGCGTTGGTGGCGATCGGCCTCGGGCTCTTTGCGCTGACCGTGGTGCTGAAGGCGCAGGCCGAGCACCGCAAGCGCCTGGCGCGGGTCGGGCGGCGGCGGCTGTCGGGCCGGCTCGACCTCGAGGATGCACGGCTGTCGCTCGTGAAGCCGAAGGAGGAGCAGGGGGCGCTGGTCGGGGTCACGCACGTGCTGGCCCGCTTCCTGCCGCTGCTCGAGCCGGAGCGGCTGCGGGCGAAGTTCCGGCGCGCGGGGCTCGGCTGGCGGGTCACGGGCTTCGTCGGCCTCTCGGTGGCGCTCGGGCTGGTGCTGGTGCTGGCGCTGGCGCTCGTGACGGGGCGGTCGATCCTCGTCCTGCTGGTGCCGTGCCAGCTCGTCGCGATGCTGCTGATGGACGGGCTGGTGGGCTTCCTCGGCAACCGGATGTCCGGCCGGTTCATGAAGCAGCTGCCCGATGCGATGGACACGATCATCCGCGGCATCCGCTCCGGCCTGCCGGTGATCGAGTGCATCGCCAGCGTCGGTCAGGAGTTCGACGAGCCGGTCGGCAGCCACTTTCGCACGATCAGCGAGCGGGTGGCGCTGGGCGAGCCGCTGGAGGCGGCGCTCTGGCGCGTGGCGCGGGTGATCGACCGGCCGGAGATGGATTTCCTCGCCATCGCCATCTCGATCCAGATGGAGACGGGCGGCAGCCTGTCGGACGCCCTCGGCAACCTCGCCGACCTGCTGCGCGCGCGCGAGCGGATGAAGCTCAAGATCAAGGCGATCTCGTCGGAGGCGAAGGCGAGCGCCTGCATCATCGGCGCCCTGCCCTTCCTGATGCTCGGCCTGCTGCTGATGATGAGCCCGGACTACGTGATGAAGCTGTTCACCGATCCGCGCGGGCACATGATGCTGGCGGGCGGCCTCGCCAGCATCAGCATCGGCGGGTTCGTCATGTGGCGGATGACGCAGTTCGAGATTCTGAGGAGGAGACATGCCCGCACCGTTTGCCGTCCTCGTCCTGTCGCTCGGCGCCGGATCGCTGCTGCTCGCCGTCGGCGCGAGCCTCTGGTTCTATGAGCGGAGCATCCGCCTCGCCCGTCTGCGCACCGCCGTCGACCGGCGCGGGCGGGCGCCCGCAGCGGCCGCCGCCACGCAGAAGGCAGGGCACGGCCAGATCCAGCGGGGCGCGCTCGCCTTCATGCGCGCCTCGACGGGGCGGCTGTCGATCCTGAAGGGCCGGCAGGTGGCCGATACCAAGGCGCTGCTCGTCAGCGGCGGCTATCGCGGCCGCGACGCGATCGTGGTCTATACCTTCTTCAAGGTGGCGGCACCGCTGGTGTTCGTCACCGGGGCGGCCCTGTGGATCTACGGGGTCGAGTCGCTCGGCAAGGGTCCGATGCTCGACGCCGCCGCGGTGATGGCCGCGGGCCTGTTCGGCAGCAAGCTGCCCGATCTGGTGGTGAAGAACGCGCGCGGCAAGCGGCTCGACGCGATCCGCAAGGCGCTGCCCGACACGCTCGACATGCTGGTGATCTGCGCCGAGGCCGGCCTTGCCTCCGACGCGGCGCTGAAGCGGGTGGTTGCCGAGACGACGCGCAAGTCCTCGGTGCTGGGCGAGGAGCTGCACCAGACCGCGCTCGAGCTCGCCTTCATGCCGGAACGTCGGCAGGCGCTGGAAAACCTCGCCGCGCGCGCGCCGGTGCCGTCCGTCAACGCCTTCGTCAACACCATGATCCAGGCGGAGCGCTACGGCACGCCGCTGGCCCGCGCCTTCAAGGTGCTGAGCCAGGAGCAGCGCACGGAGCGGATGCTGAGGGCCGAGGAAAAGGCCGGCCGCCTGCCCGCGACGATGACCGTGCCAATGATGCTGTTCATCCTGCCGGCGCTTTTCGTCGTGCTGATCGGCCCCGCGGTGATCGGGATCCTGGATAATTTCATCAACATGGCTCACTAGCGCGCCGCCGAGACCGACACCCTCAAGTGCCGGCTTGGGATTCAAGTACGTATCACTCGCCAAAGATCGTTGCAGGGAATCGCCGGAACGCGCTAACCTTTTGTTGCATTGTGCAAAAAAGGAACATTTCCAATGGCGAACATCCTTGGCACTGCGGGCGGCGACGTCCTGAAGGGAACTGCATCGGGGGACACGATCCACGGTCTCGGCGGCAACGACACGATCAGCGGAGTTGGCGGAAATGACGTGCTGTTCGGCGACGCCGGCAATGACGGATTGATCGGCGGCACGGGCAACGACGCGCTGTTCGGCGGGCTCGGGGCGGACACCCTGCTCGGCGGTTTCGGCAACGATACGATGTCGGGCGGCGCCGGAAACGACGTCTTCCGCATCGGGCCGACCAACCGTCTGGAAGACGTCTACACCCTGACGCCGGTGGAGACCGGCAGGGACGCCATCGACGGGGGCACGGGCCAGGACACGCTGATCGTCGACGGTCCCCCCACCTTCGTCGAGGACAGCGGCGCCGCCGGCTCCGGCTATGGCGGCGACTTCGGCGCCCCGGCGGTGCGCGCCAATCTCGGCGCCGGGACGCTGCGCATCGGCGACAGCGCCAACCGCTCGAGCCTGCTCTCGATCGAGAACATCACGACCGGCAGCGGCGACGACTCGATCAACGGCAGCAGCGCCGACAACCTGATCCGCGCCGGCGCCGGCGCGAACGTGGTCTATGCCGGCGCGGGGGACGACACCATCGTGGGCGGCTCCACGCTCTATCCGTTCAGCAGCGACGCGCGCGTCGAGATCCTGGACGGTGGGTCGGGGAACGACGCGATCCACGGCATGGGCTCGTATGGCGACTACGCCGGCCAGCCCGGCGATCCGGACGCGTTCACCGGGACGGACGTGTTCTCGGGCGGCGCCGGCAACGACACCCTCTTCGGCGGGGCGGCGACCCAGACGATGACCGGCGGCAGCGGCCGGGACACCTTCGTGGTGCTGCCCGAACAGGTCTATCACAGCTTCGTCCCGGAGTTCCCGGTCACGACGATCACCGACTTCGCGCATGGCCAGGACAAGATCGGCTTCGACACCGACGTCGACATGCGGTTCGTCGGCGCGAAGAACTGGGAGGCGCTGGATCCGGGTGACATCGCGTATCACCGGGACGGCGGCGACACGATCGTGGAGGCGCGGTTCGACACCTCGGGCGTCGACTTCATCGACATCCAGACGATCGTGCTCAGCAACTACACCGGCGCGGTGACGGCCAGCGACTTCGACCTCGCCTGAGGCCGCAAAGCGGGGCGGCGCGAGAGCCTCGGCGGCGCCCCGCGCTGCGGCCCGCAGCATCGGACGTAAGGGGGACGTTTGGTAGGCCCGGCAGGATTTGAACCCGCAACCAAAGCGTTATGAGCGCTCTGCTCTGACCGTTGAGCTACAGGCCCCTACCGCCTCCGGTGCTAGCGCCGCGGCGGTGGCGCCGTCAAGGCGCGGCACCCGTTCCCTTGGGCCGGGATGTGCGCTAGAGCAGCCCCCGAGCAATCAACCGAGCAATCAACCCCGGACGGAGTGGCAGCGTGAGCGAGAACCGCGGCAATGGGCTGACCTATGGCGCGGCGGGCGTCGACATTGATGCGGGCAACGCGCTCGTCGAGCGGATCAAGCCGGCGGCGGCCTCGACGATCCGGCCCGGCGTCATGGCGGGCCTCGGCGGGTTCGGGGCGCTGTTCGACCTGAAGGCGGCCGGGTTCGAGGATCCGGTGCTGGTGTCGGCGACCGACGGGGTGGGGACGAAGCTGCGCCTCGCCATCGACACCGGCGCGCTCGACACCGTGGGGATCGACCTCGTTGCGATGTGCGTGAACGATCTGGTCTGCCAGGGGGCGGAGCCGCTGTTCTTCCTCGACTATTTCGCCACCGGGCGGCTCGATGTCGACGCGGCGGCGGCCGTGATCGAGGGAATTGCCGAGGGCTGCCGGATGGCCGGCGCCGCGCTTGTCGGCGGCGAGACGGCGGAGATGCCGGGGATGTACGATCCCGAGGACTTCGACCTCGCGGGATTTGCCGTCGGCGCGATGGAGCGGGCGGGCGCCCTGCCCCGCGACGTGGCCGCGGGCGACGTGCTGCTCGGGGTCAGCTCGTCGGGGCTGCACTCGAACGGCTTCAGCCTGGTGCGGCGGGTGGCCGAGGCCAAGCGGCTCGGCTGGGACGACGCCGCGCCGTTCGCCACGACCGGCAGCGCGGGGGGGAGCCTCGGGGCGGCGCTGCTCGCGCCCACGCGGATCTATGTGCGGCCGGCGCTGGCGGCGATCGCGACAGGCGGGCTGCACGCGCTGGCGCACATCACCGGCGGCGGGCTGACGGAAAACCTGCCCCGCGTCCTGCCAGCCGGGCTCGGCGCCGAGATCGACCTCGACGCCTGGGAGCTGCCGCCGGTCTTCGGCTGGCTGCGCGCGGCGGGCGGGATCGCCGACGCCGAGATGCTGAAGACGTTCAACTGCGGCATCGGCCTCGTCGCCGTCGCGGCGCCGGAGGCGGCGGATGCGGTGGCGGCGGCGTTCCTCGACGCCGGCGACCGGGTGCAGCGGATCGGCGTGATCGCGCCGGGCGCCGGCGTCCGGTACTCGGGGACGCTGTGAGCCGCACCCGCGTCGCCATCCTGATTTCCGGCGGCGGCTCGAACATGCTCGCGCTGGCGCGCGACATGGTGGACCCCGGGCATCCGGGCACGGCCTGCCTCGTGCTCTCGAACCGGCCCGATGCCGGCGGGCTGGCCCGGGCCGCGGAGCTGGGGATTGCGACGGCGGTGGTGGACCACCGCGGCTTTGCCGACCGGGCGGGCTTCGAGGCGGCGATGATGGCGCCGCTGCGGGCGAGCGGCGCCGAGGTCGTCTGCCTCGCCGGCTTCATGCGGGTGCTGACGCCGGGGTTCATCGCGCAGTGGACCGGGCGGATGCTGAACATCCATCCGTCGATCCTGCCGCTGTTTCCCGGGCTGCATACCCACGCGCAGTGCCTCGCCGCCGGGATGGCGGTGCATGGCTGCACGGTGCATGAGGTGACGCCGGACCTCGACGCCGGGCCGATCCTCGGTCAGGCGGTGGTGCCGGTCGCGGCGGACGACACGGACGAGACGCTGGCGGCGCGCGTGCTGCCGCTCGAGCATCGGCTCTATCCCGCGGTGCTGCGCCGGTTCCTCGCCGGGAACCGCGCACCGCTCGCGCTGTTCCCGGAGGGTTAGCCGGGCCGCGTCACGGGGTTCCGGTCGCCGGCGCGGTAGCGGGCGCCGGGTCCGGCGCCGAGGCTGGGGCCGCCGGCTGCTGCCGGCGCTGGAAGCCGTCGATGATCTTCTGGGCGAGCGCCTGATAGTTGCCGTCGAAGTGGTGGCCGCCCTTGGTGGTGATGATCTCCACTCCCGTGCCCTGCAGCGAGGGGCAGGCGCTGTCGTCTTCCTCTTCGCCGTGGATGCACTGGACGAGATCCGGCGGCAGCTTGGCCAGCGCCGGGCCGGTCGGCTTTGCCGTCGACGACGCCTTGCCGAGCCAGCCCGAGACGGTGATCTGCCAGTCGGCGACGTCGGCGAGGCCGAGGAGCGAGATCTGGCCCACCTTCGCCTGCGCCTCCGGCGGGATCGCGAGGTAGGCGTCGGGCAGCACGTCGGCGCCGAAGGAATAGCCGACGAGCATCACCTTCGGCACCTTCCACTTGTCGGTGTAGAGGTCGATCAGCCGGGCCAGCTCGGCGCCGGTCTCCTGCGGCGTGCGCGGCGACCAGAACCAGCGCAGGGTGTCGAGCCCCACGGTCGGCACGCCCTTGCTCTGCAGCACGCCGGCAATCTGCTTGTCGAGGTCGCGCCAGCCGCCATCGCCGGACAGGACGATGGCCATCACGCCCTGCGTCGGCGTGGTGCCGAGCTCGACGATCGCGGGGGCGTCGCTGGTGCCGGCGTTGCGCGCCACCGCCGCCGCGACCGCATCGCCGAAGGCCGGGGAGGACGAATCGTCCGCCCCGTCCACCTGAAACGTGACGCCCGCCGCCGAGAGGTCGGCGACCCGGCCCGCGCTCTCGCCGGTGGCGCCCTGCCCGAGCACGACGGTCAGGGGCGCCGGCTGGTTGCCCGCGGGCAGCGCGTAGGTCCAGCCGTCGGAGCCTTCGTTCCGCGGCTGCTTGGTGCAGAACTGGGTGGTGAGCGGCACGCCGTCGGACGGGTCGCCGGCGATCGCCGCGCCGAGGGTGTCGAACGGGGTCTGCGCCAGGATGTTGATGGCGAGCGCCCCACCCTGCCCGGTGCCGGCCACGATCGGCGCGTGAAAGGTGGTGGAGCCCGTCGCACGCTCGAGCTGATGGCCGAGGCTTTCGAAGTCGGCGACGAGGTAGACGCAATCCTTGCCCTCGGCATCGAGCGCCGCGAGATAGCTCGGCAGGTCGATGCCGACCACCGCCGCGCCCTCGGCCTGCAGCCGGGCGGCGAGTGCGTCGTCCTCGGACCCCCAGCCGTCCTCGGAGGAGAACAGCATCACCGACCCCAGCGCCGCCCCGTCGGGCAGCAGGATCACCGGATCGGGGATCTGGCCGGTGTCGAACGTCGGGGCGTCGTCGGCGTGCGCGGCCGCGGCCAGCGCCAGGATGAATGGCAGGGCAAGGCTCCCTGCGCGGAGCGAAGCTCCGAGACCGTCACGCGACATCTGCCTCACTTCTCCTCCTTCGGCCGCCGGCCGATGAGGCGGGTTGCATCGAGCAGCACCAGCGCCGGGGCGGCGCCACCAGCCACCGCGAGATAGCGCGCCCGCCACTCCGGCTGAAGCTTGTTCTTGAAGCTGCGCAGTCCCTTGAAGTTGTAGGATGGCACACCCTCCTCGTAGATTGCCCGGCCGAGCCGGTGCCAGAGCGGCGCCGCATCGCTCTCGGTGAAGCCCGAGAGCGGTGCCATGCCGAGGTCGAACCAGCGCACACCTTGCTCCTTCAGGATCTCGCAGAGCCGCAGGAACAGGAATTCCATGGCGATGTTGGGCATTCCGTCCTCGTGGCGCATCAGGTCGATCGCCACCTCCTCGCCGACCGACGTGGTCATCAGCGAGGCGAAGGCGACGATTTCCTCGCCCGAGCGCATGACGGCCACCGGCTGCTGGCAGACGTAGTCCGTCTCGAACGCCCCGAGCGAAAAGCCCTTCTCCGCCGCGCCGCGCTCGCCGAGCCAGTGGTCGGAGATGGCGCGCAGGCGCGGCGCCACCTCCGGCACCTGCTCGGGCGGCAGGATCTCGACCGCGAGCCCTTCGCGCGCGCCGCGGCTGAGCGTGTTGCGCCAGCCGGACTTCTTGCCGCCGGTCAGGCTGAAGCCCTCGAGGTCGACGCGCGCCTGCTCGCCCATCTTGTAGAAGCGCAGGCCCGCGTCGGCGTAGAGCGCCAGCTGCTCGGGCGATGTCTCGTAGAAGACGGCGCGCGCGCCGGCCTGCCGCGCCGACTCGACGAAGCGCCAGATCAGCTCCGGCCAGACGTCGAGCGGCCCGACGGGATCGAAGAGCGCGATCCAGCTGCGCCCCTGCCGGCCGTACATCACGAAGCCGCGGCCATCCTCGGAGAACAGGAGCCGCTTGTCGCCCATGCGCACGAGATTTGCCGACGCCACCGGCTGCGCCTCGACGATCGCCACCGCGCGCGCGATCTCCTCCGGCGTGGCGGCGCGGTCCGTGCCCCTGACCGGACGCAGAAGCGACCAGATCGCCGCCAGCCCGGCGAACAGGCTGGCGCCGAAGAACGCCCGGATGCCGCGCGGCGCCTGCGCCGAGATCTCGAAGCGCAGGAAGCTCTCGGTGCCGACCTGGGCGTGGCGGAACACGAAATGCAGGATGACCCAGGCCGCGATCATCACCACCGCGACCGCGGCGATCCACGGCGGCGACAGGGTCTGCGCCAGCAGCCGCGCCCGCCGGTTGAACTCGTGGTGCGACAGGAACAGGGCGCCCGCGAACAGGGCGAGCGTCGCGGCCTCGTAGACCGCCACCGCCTTGACCAGCGACAGCACCAGCGCGCCGAGCGACGCGACCATCGCCGCCCACCACGCGCCATCGAGGCGGAACGCGAGGCCGCGGGCGGAGATCATCAGCACCGCCCCGAGGATCGAGGCGATGAGGTGGGCGCCCTCGATCAGGGTCAGCGGCAGGAAGCTCGCCAGCCATTCGAGGTCGATGCCGCGCGCAGGCGTCACCGCCGAGAACACCAGCATGGTGCCGAGCACCAGTGCAAAGGCCGCCAGCACCTGTGGCACCAGCCCGCCCATGGCCCGGAGCGCCGCCGCCGCCGGCCCCTGCGCCGTCAGCCGCCGCCCCTCGGCGAGCGCCAAGCCAAAGCTCGACAGGGCGAGCGGCAGCACCTGGTAGATGAGCCGGTAGAGCGCGAACGCGGCGAGCAGCTCCGCCGGCGGGGCGACGCCGCCGAGTGCCGCGAGCAGCACCGCCTCGAACACGCCCAGGCCCGCGGGAACGTGGCTGAGAATGCCGAGGACCAGCGCGACGGTATAGACCGGCAGGAACGCGGCGTAGCTGATCGTCCCCGACGGCATCAGCACCCAGAGCGTGCCGGCAGCGGCCGCCGTCTCCAGCGCCGTGACGGCGATCTGGCGCAGGACCAGCGAGCGGGACGGCAGCTCGACCTCCCGGCCGCCGGAGAACGGCAGCACCACCCGGCGCCCGGCGAGCACCACCAGCAGCGCGCCGCCCGCCAGCGTCGCCCCCGCGATCAGGTGGACCATCTCGACCGGCAGCCGCGTCACCGTGGCGAGCGCGTCACCGGCCCAGAACGCGCCCACGGCGCCGGTCAGTGCCACGCCGATGCCGAAGGCGGCGGTGACGAAGACGACGACGCGGGCGATCTCGACGGTCGTGAAGCCGAGCGGGGTGTAGTAGCGCATTCGGATGGCGCCGCCGCTCAACGGCCCGAAGCCGGTGGTCTGCGCCACCGCATAGGCCGCGACCGCGCCGGGGGCGATTCGCACCCAGGGCTGCCGGCGGCCCATCGCCTCGAAGGCGTGATAGTCGTAGAGGGTCAGCAACAGGAAGCTGACCGCGGTCAACACAACCGCCGCGATCAGGCGGAGCGGCGACGTGTGCATGATCGCCGCGACCACCGCGCCGTAGCTCGTCTCCGAGGCGAGGCGGACCAGCGCGAACAGCGCCAGCGCGACCATCATCAGGGAGAACACCGCCCAGAGCGTCGAGCGGCGATTCTGCGCCCACTGCGACAGAAGGCCGAACGGGCCCCTGGCCGGGGTCGCAGCCTCCTCCCCTGCGAGATCGGGCTCGAACGACATCAGGGAATCCTCTCGCACGGCGTCGGCTGGCTCGGGCACGCTACCCACGCCGCATTTGCGCCAGATTTACCCGGCGTGAAAGATCCTTAATGACACCGCGGCGACCGATCCATGGCAGGTGTGCCCGAATCGCAGCCCTTGAGCCGGCGAAGCGAGACGCATCCCTTGCGGCTCCGGCCGGCTTGTAATGATATCGACACGACGCGGAGGGGGCGTAGTGACAGATTCGAATTGCTTTCGCGGCCTCGGGGGCCCACGGGGGCCGTATGTGAGTGGAGGTCCCCTGATGCAGCGGCGAGAGTTCCTCGCAGGCGCGGCGACGGTCGCGCTGGCGGCCCGGGCGAGTGGTGCCCTGGCACAGGCACCGGCGTTCTCCCGTTCGGTCGTCCTCGACATGGCGCGCGCCCTTGCGGCCAAGCCGTTCGCGGCGCCGACGCCGGCCGTGCCCGAGCCGTTCGCCTCGCTGTCCGCGGCAGACTACGCCTCGATCCAGTTCCGCCCGGAGAAGCGGCTCTTCGTCGATCCGCCGACCGGCTTCGCGATGGAGCTGCTCCATACCGGCTTCATCTATACCGTTCCGGTCGAGATCTCCGTCGTCAGCGGCGGTGTGGCGCAGCCGGTGGCCTATTCGCCCGATTTCTACAATTTCGGCCCGGTGCAGCCGCCGGCCGACCCGTCTGTGCTGCGCTTTGCCGGGTTCCGCGCGCTGAAGGCGCTGAACCAGCCGGACCAGCTGACGCCCTTCACCGTCTTCGCCGGAGCGAGCTATTTCCGCGCGGTGTCGAAGAATCAGGTCTTCGGGCTCAGCGCGCGCGGGCTCGCCATCGGCACCGGCGAGGCGGAGGGCGAGGAATTTCCGTTCTTCCGCGCCCACTGGATCGAGGAGCCGGGCGAGGACCGCATGGTCGTCCACTCGCTGCTCGACGGGCCGAGCGCGACGGGCGCCTATCGCTTCACCATGCGGCCGGGCGATCCGACGAGCTTCGATGTCGAGGCGACGATCTTCGCCCGCGCCGACATTGCCCACATCGGCCTCGCGCCGCTGACGTCGATGTTCCTGTTCGATGCCAAGGATCATGGCGAGCACGATGACTATCGCCTCGGCGTCCATGATTCGGACGGTCTCGCCATCTGGAACGGCTCCGACGAGCGGCTCTGGCGGCCGCTGCACTCGCCGCGCCTGCTACAGGTCAGCGCCTTTTCCGATTCCGGCCCGCGCGGCTTCGGCCTGATCCAGCGCGAGCGGCGGTTTGACCAGTACCAGGACCTGACCAACCAGTTCGACCGGCTGCCGAGCCTCTGGGTCGAGCCGATCGGCGACTGGGGGCGCGGCCATGTCGTGCTGATCGAGATCCCGTCGAACGACGAGATCCATGACAACATGGTCGCCTACTGGCGCCCGTTGCAGCCGATCGCCGCAGGCTCCGAAATTTCGCTCACCTACCGCCTCACCTGGGGCTGGGATGTCCCTGATCTGCAAGGACTTCTCAAGGTCGCGAACACGCTCTCGGGCGCTGGCCCGAACGGGCGGCGCCGCTTCGTCGTCGACTTCGCCGGCGAGGGCCAGCAGACGCCGGTGCGCGCCTCGGCGGTCCAGCTTGTGGCGCAGGCCAACCCGGGCAGCATCCACGACGCCATCGTCTCCGAGAACCCGCAGGTGAACGGACTGCGCCTGCAGTTCGACCTCGATCCCGACGGCTCCGACGTGGTGGAGATGCGTGTCGAGCTGCGATCGGGCGACCGGCGGATCGCCGAAACCTGGGTCTACCGATGGAGCACGTGACCCTCGCCCCCGGGCCGGACGCGCCGCTGCCGCCACAGGCGCCGGTGGCGATGCCGACCCAGTCGCTCAAAACCTACGACCGCCGCCTGCGCCACCGCCTGAAGGGCGAGCCGCGGGTGCGTGTCGCACGGGCGGCGCTCGCGCTCATCACCATCCTCGGCACGGTCTTTCTCACGCACCAGATGTATCTGGTGCTGCAGGTGGGCGAGCTGACCGGGGTCGAGCGGGTGATGCTGGGCCTCTTCGTCATCAACATCGCGTGGATCGGCCTCGGCAGCATCTCGCCGCTCATGGGCTTCCTGCTCGGCGCCGGGCACGTGAAGGTCGCCGACGGCCCGCCGCCGAAGCGGCGCACGGCGCTGCTGATGCCGACCTACAACGAGGATCCGGCGCGCATCCTCGGCGCCGCCATGGCGATGATGCGCGCAATCGAGCGCAAGGGCGCGGGCGACGCCTTCGACCTTTTCCTGCTCAGCGACACCAATCAGGCCCGGTTCTGGCTGGCCGAGGAGGCGATGGTCGCGGCCGCGCGCCAGGACCCGGAGATCGGCCATCGCGTGTTCTACCGCCACCGCGGCCGCAACCTGCGCCGCAAGGCCGGCAACATCGAGGACTGGGTGGAGCGCTGGGGCGGCGCCTATCCGCACATGCTGGTGCTCGACGCCGACAGCCTGATGGAGGCCGACACGATCATCGAGCTCGCCCGCCGGATGGAGGCGGACGACGAGCTCGGCATGTTGCAGACCTCGCCCAACCTGATCGGCGGCGAGACCCCGACCGCCCGGGTGCAGCAGTTCGCCAGCCGGGTCTATGGCGGCGTGCTGACCCGCGGGCTGCGCGCGTGGTTCGGCAACGCCGGCAACTACTGGGGCCACAACTGCATCATCCGCACCAAGGCGTTCGCCGAGTGCGCCGGTCTGCCGGAGCTGAAGGGCAAGCCGCCGTTCGGCGGGCTGATCCTCAGCCACGACTTCGTCGAGGCGGCGCTGGTGCGGCGCGGCGGCTGGGCCGTGCGCATGGCCGACGATCTCGGCGGCAGCTACGAGGCCGCGCCGCCCAACCTGCTCGAGCTGGCGCAGCGCGATCGCCGCTGGTGCCAGGGCAACCTTCAGCACACCCGCCTGCTCCGCACCAAGGGGTTCCATCCGCTCAGCCGGCTGCACCTCGCCATGGGGGTGATGTCCTATCTCTCGTCGCCGCTGTGGCTCCTGTTCCTGCTCGCCGGCATGTCGCTGGCGCTGCATGCCTATCTGGTGCCGCCGGACTATTTCCTCGACCAGTGGTCGCTGTTCCCCGACTGGCCGCGTATCGACCCCGAGCGCGCGATGACGCTGTTCGGGCTCTGCATGCTGGTGCTCTATGCGCCAAAGCTCTTCGGCACGGCGTCGTTCCTGCGCGCGGGCGAATCGCGCGGCCTGCGCATCGGCACGGTGTTCGGGCTCATCGTCGAAATCCTGCTGACCGCGCTGGTCGCGCCGATCATGATGCTGGTGCAGACCAGCTCGATCGCCCAGATCCTCACCGGCGCCGACAGCGGCTGGCCCTCGCAGGAGCGCGACGCCGACCATGTGCCATGGCGCGTGCTCTGGCAGTTTCACCGCCGGCACATCCTTGCGGGCGTCATCCTGGCGGTCGCGGCCGGGGCGATCTCGTGGCGGCTGCTCGCGTGGATGAGCCCGGCGCTGCTCGGCCTCGTGCTCGCGATCCCGCTCTCGGCGTTCATGGGCAGCGCGCGGATGGGGCGGATGCTGCGGCGGATGGGCCTGCTCACCACGCCGGAGGAGCGCGATCCGCCGGCGCTGGTCGCCGAGGCGGTGGCCGAGGCCGAGGCGCTGCGTGCCCGCGCCGTGGTGCCGCCGAGCCTGATCGAGTTCCTGTCCGCGCCCGAGGCGGTGGAGCGGCATTTCGCCTGGAGCGACCCGCCGACCGCCCGCCGGCCCGGCGAGCCCGATGCGGCGCTGGCGAGCGCCCTCCTGAAGATCGCCGACGGGATGGGGCTCGACTCGCTCGATGCCCGCGAACGCTATGCGGTGCTCGCCTCGTCGCCGACGCTCGCGGGTCTCGTGCCCGCGCCGGCACCGCGCGGCCGGGCCCGGGCGAACATGAAGGATGTTTAATCTTCGCGCGACCACCGCGTCAGGTGCGTCCCCGATGTTTGCCAGCGACGCTCCCGAAAGAGCGCGAGCAGACAGAGGTTTCGACTCCCATGACGCGACGAGCGACATTCCTTCACCCGGTCCCGGTCGGCGCGACCGCGATCGCGGCGGCTTCGGCCGCCTTCATCGCCTGGACCCCCGTGGCAAATGCCGAGACCCAGGCGCCGAACGCGGTCGCCGATCTGGTCGAGCGGGTGAGCCCGGCCGTCGTGACCGTGCTTGCCACCCAGGACGACCAGGCCGCGGCGAACGAGGATGACGGCGACGGCGGCCAGCAGGGCTCGCCCTTCGGCCCCGGCTCGCCGTTCGACGAGTTCCTGCGCCGCTTCGGCATCCCCGACGGCCCGGGTATGCAGGGCCCGTTCGGCCAGAACGGCCAGAACGGCCAGCAGCCGCAGGAGCGACCGCACGGCGTTGCGCTCGGCTCCGGCTTCGTGATCGAGAACGACGGCCTCATCGTCACCAACAACCACGTCGTCGACCACGCCGAGAGCGTGAAGGTGCGCCTGTCCGACGATCGCGAGTTCGATGCCAAGGTGATGGGCACCGACGAGCAGACCGACCTCGCGCTCCTGAAGATCGACGCGAAGGATCTGCCGGAGCTGAAGCTCGGTGACAGCGCCGCGGTGCGGGTCGGCGAGGACGTGATCGCGGTCGGCAACCCGTTCGGCCTCGGCGGCACGGTCACGCGCGGCATCGTCTCGGCGCTGGCCCGTGACATCGACGCCGGACCCTACGTCGACTTCATCCAGACCGACGCGGCGATCAACCGCGGCAACTCCGGCGGCCCGCTGCTCAACCTCGATGGCGAAGTCATCGGCGTGAACTCGGCGATCTACTCGCCGAACGGCGGCTCGGTGGGCGTCGGCTTCGCCATCCCGTCGAACACGGTGCAGACCATCATCTCGCAGCTCGAGGACAAGGGCTCGGTCGAGCGTGGCTGGCTCGGTGTCTCGATCCAGAACGTGACGCCCGAGATCGCCGCGGCCATCGGCCTGAAGGACGAGCACGGCGCGCTGGTCTCCGAGGTGATCGCCGACGGCCCGTCCAAGGGCGTGCTGAAGACCGGCGACGTCATCCTCGCCTTCAACGGCAAGCCGGTCGAGTTCGAGCCGCGAGCTTCCGAAGCTCGTCGCCGCCACCGCGCCGGACGCCGAAGTGAAGGTCGACGTGCTGCGTCAGGGCAAGAACGAGACGCTCTCGCTGAAGCTCGGCCGCTTCGACGCCGACAAGCTCGCGTCCAACGACACCGACGCGAAGCCGCAGGCGAGTGCGGCCTCCGACAAGCTCGGCGCCACGCTGGAGGCGATCACGCCGACCGCGCGGGAACAGCTCGGCCTCGACACCGACGTGGAGGGCGTGGTCATCACCTCGCTCGACGGCACCGGCCGGGCGGCCGACGCGGGCCTCGCGGTCGGCGACGTGATCCTGCAGGTCGGCGACACCTCGGTGCGCTCGCCGCATGACGTGGACAAGGCGATCTCCTCGACGAAGTCGGACGCGGTGCTGTTGCAGATCGAGCGGCACGGCGCGAAGATCTTCGTCGGCATCAAGCTCGCCTGACGCCAGAGCCCGCCGGCTCCTCCCCCGAGGGGCCGGCTCACCAAAGCAGGAGCCCGCGCCCATGTCACGCCGCATCCTCGTGGTGGAGGACGACCAGGACACCCAAGCGTACCTCGCCAAGGCGCTGCGCGAGGCGGGCTACACCGTCGAGGCCACCGACTCGGGGCGCGACGGTCTGGTCCACGCCATCAGCGGCGGCTTCGACGCCATGGTGATCGACCGGATGCTGCCCGACCTCGACGGCCTCTCGCTCGTGCGCTCGGTGCGTGCGGCCGGGGTGCAGACGCCCGCGATCCTGCTCACCGCGCTCAGCGCCATCGACGAGCGGGTGAACGGACTGCGTGCCGGGGCGGACGACTACGTGGTCAAGCCGTTCTCCTTCGCGGAGCTGTCCGCCCGCCTCGAGGCGGTGCTGCGCCGCCCGGCGGAGGCAAAGGCGGAACAGACGCAGATCGCCTGCGGCGACCTGGAGCTCGACCTGATCGCCCGCACTGCACGGCGCGGCGACCGTCGGATCGAGTTGCTGCCGCGGGAGTTCCAGATGCTCGAATACCTCATGCGCCGGCAGGGGCGCGTCGTCACCCGGACGATGCTGCTGGAAGGCGTGTGGGACTATCGTTTCGATCCGCGCACCAACGTCATCGACGTCCACATCTCGCGGCTGCGCCGCAAGATCGACGCCGACGGCGAGCCGGCGCTGATCCACACTGTTCGCGGTGCCGGCTACAGGCTGGCCACTGCGAGCTGACGGCGGAGGGTGGCACCACCCCACCCTTGACGCGGATTGTCTTCCGGCCCCACACCCTCACCCTCCCGGCCGGAAACGCGATGAGGCGCGCTCGATGACACCCCTCCTGCGCAGCGCCACCCTCCGCCTGATTCTCGTGCACCTGGTCCTTGTCGCCCTTTCGACGGGCCTCGTGCTCGGCTTTCTCTACTGGCGCGTCGGCGGCGTCATCGACGACGAGCAGCGCGCGGTGGTCGATGCCGAGATTTCCGGCCTGCTCGACGACTATGCGCGCGGCAACGTTCCGGCGCTGGCCGCGGCGCTGCAGAACCGCCTCGCCATTCCGCACGACCGCGACGCGATCTATCTGCTCGCCGACGCCGACGGACACCGCATCGCCGGCAACCTCGCCGGCTGGCCCGCCACGCTCGCGCCCGGTTCCGGCTGGGCGAGGCTGTCGCTCTATCGCACCGACAGGTCGCGCCCGACCGAGATTTCCGCCCGCGCCGTGCGGCTGCCGCAGGGCGAGCTGCTGCTCGTGGGCCGCGACGTGGCCGCCCGCGCCGCCTTCGACCGCACGCTCGGCCGGGCGCTGCTCTGGGCGCTCGCGGCGATCCTGACGCTGGCGGTCGCCACCGGCTGGTTCCTGTCGCGGCTGGTCCGCGGCCGGATCGCCGAAGTGGACGGCGCGGCGCGGGCGATCATGGCAGGCCGGCTCGACCGGCGCATCGGCCTGCGCGGCACCGGCGACGAGTTCGACCAGCTGGCCGGCACGCTCAACGCCATGCTCGACCGCATCGAGATCCTGGTCAGCGACCTGCGCACGGTGACGGACAGCCTCGCGCACGACCTGCGCACCCCGCTCGGCCGTCTGGTGCGCCATCTCGAAGGCGCGGCCGACGAGGCGGCGCCGGCAGAGTCGCGGCAGCGGCAGATCGAATCGGCCCTCGGCGAGGCCGAGGACGTGCTGTCGACCGCCACGGCGCTGCTCGACATCTCGCGCATCGACGCGGGGCTCGGCGCCGACCAGTTCAGCGACGTCGACCTCGGCCGGCTCGCCGCCGACGTGAGCGAACTCTACGAGGCCGCCGCGGAGGATCGCGGCCTGCGGATTGCCGTGGAGGCCAAGCCCGGGCTGCGGGTGCGCGGCCACGACCAGATCCTGGCGCTGGCGGTATCGAATCTGGTCGACAACGCGCTGAAGCACGCGCCTGCCGGCTCGACCATCACTGTCTCGACAGAGAGCGTCACCGGGGCCGCCGGCGTGCGCCCCAGCCTCGTCGTCGCCGACGAAGGGCCGGGCATTCCCGCAGCCGACCGATCGCGTGCACTCGGCCGATTCGTGCGACTGGACCCGAGCCGCAGCGGTCCGGGCACCGGCCTTGGCCTCGCGCTCGTCGCCTCGGTCGCGCGGATGCACGGCGCCAGCATCGAGCTTGGCGACAATCACCCAGGCCTGCGCGCCGCGCTTCGGTTCCCCGCAACGACGCCCGGATGACGGTACGTGCCAATAGCCTGCGGCCGTGCGGAACCTGTCGGCTTGCGAGTACAAACTCCGTCAGCCGGCCGGCTTGGCGGCGCCCCGCCCGGCGGCCGAGGCCGGTGCGGAGCGCCGGAATCAGGACTTAGGCCTGGATGGCCAGCCGCTCGATCTCTTCCTTGAGATGCAGCTTCTTGAGCTTCAGCTGCTTGATGGCGAAGTCGTCGCTGGAGGGCCTTTTCTGTTCCTCCTCGATCTCCACGGAAAGCGCCTGGTGCTTCTTCCGCAGCTCGCTGAGGTGAGAACTCATGGCCATGCTTACCTCCTGGTCGGTTGGTGCCAACAAAAACAGTAGACCATGGATTCACACGTCTGTCACGTGAACCGCAGTCGCATTGGCGCGAGCGCGCGCACCCGCGCCGGGTCGACCAGCGTGACCAGACCGCCGAGCGCGATCGCGACGAGGCCCAGCATCGCGCTCGGGCTTATCGTCTCGCCAAACCAGACGAATCCGACTGTCATCGCGGTGATGAGGTTGAAGTAGAGGAACGGCGCAAGCTGCGCCGCGTCGGCCCGCTGGTAGGCGGCGACGGTGAGGAAATGGCAGGCGGCGGAAATGCCGCCGAGCATCAGCGCCCCGGTGAGCAGCGCCGGCGTCAGCGCGGGCAGGCCGCCGGAGAGCGCAAACGGCGCCAGCATCGCGGAGCCGAGGAGCGATTGCACCGCGAGCGTCGAGAGCGCGTCGGTCTGGCTGCGCGCGCCGCGAGTCGCCGCGAGATAGGTGCCGAGCAAGGCACCGCCGGCCAGCGCGAACACCGAGCCGGGCTCGATGCCCGCCTCGGGCCGCATCAGGATCGCGGCGCCACAGCAGCTGAGCCCGGAGCCCGCGAGTCGCGGCAGGGTCGGCGACTCGCGCCAGACGAGAATTCCGAGCAGGCCGGAGACGATCGGGGCGATGAGGAAGCCGCCCACCGCCTTGGCCATCGGCACCATGCCGAGGGCGGTGATGAGCGCGGTCATCGCGGCCATGATGAGCGCCGTGCGCGCCACCTGCCCCAGCCGGTCGTCGCGCGCCACCTCGATCCGCCGGCCGCCCGCGCGCGCCACGGCGAGTGCAATCAGCCCGGCCGAGAGATAGCGGACAAAGGCGATCATCATCGGCGAGTGGTCTGCCGAGAGCGTCTTGGCCACGCCGTCGACGGCGGGCGTCAACAGCATTGCCACGACGAGAAAGACGACACCGGCATTCATCTCGCGCTCCCCGGAGACCTGAGACCAAAGCCGGGGATCGTGGTTAAGAACGGGTTAAGTCGCCACCCCGACACGCCCGTCCCGCCACAGCCCCCCGGCCTCGCGCAACACGATAGACGCGTCACGAGTATATCGGTTCACGGGGGGGGTGTGGGAACCCTCTTCGTGCAAGGTAAACGGCGGCCAAACGCGCAGGTCCGCGCCCCGGTTCTTTCGGGCGGAGACGAGCACGCGCCGTGCCGGCTGCCCCGCACGCGGCGCCACGGGCAGCAGATCGACACTGCCCGCGCGCCCGGCCAGCGCGCCGAGGATCTCGCCGAGCCGGGCCGGCGCGTGGACGATGGCGAGCCGCCCGCCCGGCCGCAGCCTGCGCAAGCCGGCGTCGAGCCAGCGGTCGAGCGTCGACTCGCCCTCCCGGTGTGCGGTGTCGCGGCCGACATCCCGGGCCGGCACGCTGTCGGCCGGATGGTACGGCGGGTTCATCATCACGTGGTCGAAGCTCGCCGCCCGAAGCTCGGCCGGGGGCCGGGCGAGGTCTCCCTCGTGAACCGTCAGCGCGATGCCGTTCTCCGCCGCGTTGGTCCGGGCGAGCGCCGCATAGGCCGGTTGCAGCTCCAGCCCGTGCAGATCGAGCCCCGGAACCCGGCGCCCGAGGCAGAGCGCGGCGGTGCCCGCGCCGCACCCGAGGTCGAGCACCCGCTCGCCCGGGGCGGCCGGCACGAAGGCCGCCAGCAGCACCGGGTCAATTGCCGCGCGATACCCGTCCCGCGGCTGCCAGATCGCCAGACGCCCGCCGAGAAAGCCGTCGCGGGTCAGCTCTCCCGTCTCGCCCGGGCTCATTCCGAGAGGTACTCGCCCACGTCGTTGTCCCGCAGGATCGCCCGCGCCCGGAACAGGTCCGGCTCGGCCACCATCACCCGGCGGGGCAGGAGGCCGATCGAGCCTTCGAGTACGCTCATGTGGACGTCCAGAACAAAGCAGTCTATATCCTCGGCCCGCAACAGAGCGGTGCTGAAGGCGATCACTGTCGGGTCGTTGGTGCGCAGGAGTTCCCGCATGAGACCCAACGTAGAGGCCACCCCCCGCGAGGTCGAGGGCCAAGCGAGCGGCGCGGAGTCGTCCCCGCTCGAGGCGCTGACCGCGGCGCTCGCCGACGACATGGAGTCGGTGAACGCACTCATCCGCACCCGCATGGCGAGCGAGCATGCCCCGCGCATCCCGGAGGTCACGGCGCATCTGGTCGAGGCCGGCGGCAAGCGGCTGCGCCCGCTCCTGACCCTCGCGGCGGCGCAGCTCTGCGGCTACTCCGGCACGCATCACCTGAACCTCGCCGCGGCGGTCGAATTCATTCACACCGCCACGCTGCTGCACGACGATGTGGTCGACGAGAGCGAGCGGCGGCGCGGCCGGCCGACCGCCAACCTGCTGTGGGACAACAAGTCGAGCGTGCTGGTCGGCGACTATCTCTTTGCCCGCTCGTTCCAGCTGATGGTCGAGATCGGCTCGCTGCGCGTGCTCGACATCCTGGCGAACGCCTCCGCCGTCATTGCCGAGGGCGAGGTGCTGCAGCTCTCCGCCGCCTCGAACATCGACACCAGCGAGGCCACGTATCTGAAGGTGATCCGCGGCAAGACCGCGGCGCTGTTCTCCGCCGCGACCGAAGCCGGGGCCGAGGTCGCCGGTGCGCACGAGGAGCAGGCGGCAGCCCTCGCCGCCTATGGCGACGCCCTTGGTCTGGCGTTCCAGATCACCGACGATGTGCTCGACTACGGCGGCCGCTCCGCCCGGCTCGGCAAGAACGCGGGCGACGACTTCCGCGAGCGCAAGCTCACCCTGCCGGTGATCCGGGCGATCGCCGCCGGCGGCGACACCGACCGGGCGTTCTGGATCCGCACCATCGCCCGCGGCGACCAGCACGACGGCGACCTCGCGCAGGCGCTGGCGCTGATGGCCCGGCACCGGGCGCTGGAGAGCGCGCACGAGACGGCGCTGGCGTACGCCGCGCGCGCCCGCACCGCGCTCGCCTCGCTGCCGCCGCACCCGCTGCGCGACCAGCTCGAGGCGCTGGCGGATTTCGTGGTGTCCCGCGCGGCCTGACCCGCCCCGTCACCCTCCGAGCACCAGCAGCACGATCCCCGCGCAGACCAGCGCGATCGCGATCGTCTCACGCGCGCTCGGCCGCTCACCGAAGGCGAAGCGCGCCGTCAGCCAGTTGAACACCAGCTCGACCTGACCCACCGCCTTGACCTGTGCCACCGGCACCAGCGTGAAGGCGGTGAACCAGCCGAGCGAGGCCAGCATCCCGGCCGCGCCCACCATCGACTCGAGCCGCCACTCGCGCAGCACCGCGGCGACCCCGCCCCCGCCCCGCCACCACAACCAGAACGTCAGCATGACCGACTGGACGATGGTGACGCAGGCGAGCGTGACGGCGGGCCGGATCAGCAGCTCGCCGGTCTCGGGCAGCGCCAGCGAGGCCGCGCGATAGCCGATCGCCGCGAGGGCGAAGGCCGCGCCGCAGGCAAGCCCCAGCGCCGCCGTCGCGTTCATCGCCCCGCCCGTGAAGCCGCGCGAGGCCGAGAGCAGCATCAGCCCCGCAAGGCTGACGAGGATCCCGGCGACCGCGAGGCCGTGCAGGCGGTCGCCAAGCAGCACCAGCCCGAACAGCGCCGACTGCACCGTCTCGGTGCGGGCGAAGGTGTTGCCGACGGCGTAGTTCCGGAGGCTGAAGAGGTGGAGCAGGAGCAGCATCCCCGCGATCTGCGCCACCGCGCCGACCATCGCCCAGCCGATGAACGCCGGACCGATCGCCGGCAGCCCCGTGCCGCTGTGCCAGAGCAGCGCCGCCACCAGCGCCACCGCCCACGGCGCGGCGAACAGGAACCGCGCATAGGTGGCACCGATGATCCCGACCCGCGGGGTCAGCGTCTTCTGCAGGGCGGTTCGCGCGTTCTGGAGAAAGGCCGCGGCGACGGAGATCAGCGCCCAGAGCGGCATCAGAGCCGGTCTCGCAGGGCGTACCACGTCATCGCCAGCACGAGCAGCGGCCAGCGCATCGCAGCGCCACCCGGAAACGCCGGCTGCGGGATGCGGGCGAAGACGTCGAAACGCTCCGCCGTTCCGGCCACCGCCTCGGCCAGCAGCTTGCCCGCGAGAGTCGCCATCGCCACGCCGTGCCCGGAATAGCCCGAGGCCGACAGGACGTTGGGGGCAAGGCGCTGGAACGCCGGCATCCGGTTGACGGTGATCGCCAGCGTCCCGCCCCAGGCATAGTCGAGCGCCACGTCGGCAAGGTCGGGATAGATCGCCGCAAGCCGCGGCCGCACCAGCGCGCGGATGTCCGCGGGGAAACGCCAGCCATAGCTCTCGCCGCCGCCGAAAAGCAGCCGCCCGTCGGCCGACGGACGATAGTAGGTGACGACGAAGCGCGAGTCGGCCACCGCCACCGGCTCGGCGAGCGGCATCCGCTCCAGCGGCGCGGTGGCGACGATGAAGTTGTTGATCGGCATCACCCGCGCCGAGACCGCCGGCACGAGGTGGCCGACATAGCCGTTGGCCGCCAGCACGACGAAGCGCGCCCGCACTGCGCCATCGGCCGTGCGCACTTCCGGCCGCGCGCCGGCTCCGATCGCCGTCACGCGGCTCGTCTCGAAAATCCGCACCCCGGCCGCGTCCGCGGCACGCGCCAGCCCGATGGCATAGGCGAGCGGGTGCAGATGCGCCGCCCCGCGGTCGAGAGAGCCGCCATGGTAGGCCGCCGTCCCGAGCAGGTCGCGGATGCCCGCCGCGTCGAGCGGCTCGACGCGGTCGTACCCGTACACCTGCGCGAGTTTCGCCGCCTCCGCGTGGTACGCCGGCACGTATGCGGCCCGGTGCGCCGCCGCGACGATGCCGTCGCGCAGGTCGCAGTCGATGCCGTGCCGCGCCACAAGGCCGCGCACCAGCGCCTTCGCCTCCTCGGCCAGATCCCAGAGCGTGCGCGCCGCGGCCGGCCCGAGCCGGCCCTCGAGCCAGTCCTGATCCTGCCGCTGGCCGGAATGCACCTGCCCGCCGTTGCGCCCGGAAGCACCGGACCCGACGCGGCTCGCCTCGACGAGCGCCACGTCGAAACCGCACTCGGCGAGGTGCAACGCCGCGGAGAGCCCGGTATAGCCGCCGCCGACCACGCAGACGTCCGCCTCGACCGCCCCCGCCAGCGCGGGGAACGGCGGCAACAGCGGCGTCGTGGCGGCGTACCAGCTTTCTGGATAGGCGCCCGGCCGATCGTTCGCGGTGAGAAGGTCGAGGCGGGGCAATCGTGGCCTTCGGATTGGCGGGAAGCCGGTGCTCGGCTTCCCTCCGTCTAGTCCCGGGATCCGCCCCGCGGCAACCCCGAGGATGACTGCCCCGGGATCGGATGGCCCGGGATCGGATGGCCCGGGATCGGATGGCCCGGGATCGGATGGCCCGGGATCGGTCGTCCCGTCAGGGTCAGGCCGCCGTCACCGCCTTCGGCTGGGTCAGCCAGGTCGAAGACCCGGCGGTGTTCGTCCCGGTGACGGCGCAGGTCAGCACGGCGCCGGCCACGGTCGGCGTGTAGCTCGCGGCCGTCGCGCCGGCCACGTCGGCGCCGTTCACCTGCCACTGGTAGCTCCAGGTGATCGCCTGCGGCTTGGCGAACCACGTCCCGACCGCGACGGCGCAGGCATTGCCGACGACGGCGTCGGCGATCGTCGGCGCGCTGCCCCGGTCGGCGATCGGCGCGTAGTCCGGCACCGTGCGCTTCCAGACCGCCACGTCCCAGATCCGCACCACGGTCGAGAGCCCCGGCTGCACCCGGATCTCGAGGTCGACCGCCTGCGCCGCCGCGGCGGCGGTCTTCGGCAGGATGTACCCGGCCGCGCGCCAGTTGCCCGAACCCACCTCGTCGCTCGGATCGCCGGTACAGCCGATGCGGGTGGTGAAGTTCAGCATGTCGAGCTTGTCGAGCGTGCCCGAGACCTGCCGCGCCGAGAAGGTGCCGTCCACGTAGTCGCCGGCCACCAGCGCCAGCGCCAGGCCCGGCGAGGGCACCTTCAGGATCGCCGTCGTGGCGCTCGCCACCGCCGAGACCGTGACCTCCACCGCCGGCTGGCCACCCTCGGTCACGCAGGCGAAGCTCACCGCCCCGTCGCCCGACGCCCGCGCGCCGAGCCAGCCCGCCGGCAGCTGTCCGGTCGCCGGCGCCGTCAGCGTGCCGGTCGATCCGGTCATCGCGATCGGGCTGAGCGCGTTCCGCGACAGGTAGGTGACCGACCGCGCCGGATAGAGCTCGGCCATCACCGGCAGCAGCGCATCGCGCACGATGAGATCGCCGGCTTCGGTGAAATGCAGCCCGTCGGTGGTCTGCGCCATCCGGTCGAGCAGCAGAAGGTCGCCGCGAATCACCCGCACCGCGGCATCGCCGGAATAGGCCGCCGCCGCGGGCAGCAGCTCGCCGAGGTTCGAGGTCCAGCTGCCCGGGATGATCCAGACCACCTTGTGCCCGAGCGCCTTGGCCGCATCGACGACCGCCTTCGCCTCGCTCGCCGCGGTGACGGAATAGTTGCTGCCGTGGTGATACCAGACCACGCCCTTGCCCCACGCCTTGGTCAGCGACTGCAGGAACGGGATCTGGCGCCACGCCCAGTTCGCGTTCTTGCCCGCCGAGCCGAAGTTCGCCCCCGGCGGCGAGAAGAACCGGCCGTCGAGCTTGGCCATCGTGCGGTAGATCCACGAGCCCTGCGAGTAGAGCGGATCGGAATTCGAGTCGCCGAACACGTAGATCGGCACCGGATCGTCGTTCCCCGTGTCCACCGGCGTGGTGGGCGTGGTGGGGGTCGTCGGCGTGGTGGGAGTCGTCGGGGTCGTGGGAGTCGTCGGCGTGGTCGGCGTGGTCGTCCCTCCGGCGAGCTTCGCGCCGATCGCGTCGAGGACGGCGACGCTGCCGCGGTAGGTGCCGCCGCCGAGGCGACCGGAGATCGCGTTCAGCGCCGCCATGACCAGCGCATGACCCCCGGTCCCGCCGAGACGCTGGCTAATCTCGTTGAGCGCGCTCAGGCCGCGGCGGTGACCGCCGGTGCCGCCCGCGAGCACCGCCCACTCGTTGAGCGCGGCGATGGTCAGCCGGTGCCCGCCCACGCCCCCCTTCGCCACGCAGATCGCGTTCAGCGCCTGCACCTTCAACCGTGTAGCCATGGACCGAAGCCTCCGCTGCGGCACCCGGGCGGGCGCCCTCCTGGCGCGCGACCCTACGGGCAGCCCGCCGGAGTTGCGGCGAGGCGCGGAGCGGCGCGCGCTCCCGCCCGCCAGTCGCTCACCGCCACCCCGAGGCCGAAGAGGACGGCGAGAAACGGCCCGAAGTCGGCGCCGATGCCCGTCAGCAGGCTGCTGGCGAAGGGCGCCAGCCAGGCCCAGCGCACCCCCCCGAGCAGCAGGCGCGCCTCCGGGTCGCGCGGCAGCGCGCGGCGGGTGAGCGTGCGCAGGATGAAGCCGTAGTAGAGCCCGGCGCCGAGCACCCCCGTTCCGGCCAGAACCCCCACGACCGAGGTCGAGACCCTGGTCGAGCCGACGCCGAGCCCGAGGCCGCCGGTGGCGAGGAACGCCCGCCACGACACCTCGGTCCAGGCGCTGCGCTCGGCGAACGATGCGGAGGCCGCCTTCTCGACCACCGTCGCCTCGAGCAGTGCAGCCACCGGATCGAGCAGGTGCGGCAGCACGGCGAAGACCGCCGCCAGTGCCGCCAGCCCGCCGATCGCCGCCCACGCCTCGGGCGCGAGCCCGCGCCGGCCCGGCTCCCGCCGGCGCAGCGTCACGGCGCGCCAGCCCCATTCCGCCGCCGCCGCCGCGCCGAGCACCGAGAGCCCGGCATAGGCCGCCGTCGATGTCGAGAGAGCGATGCTGGCGAGCAGCCCCAGCATCAGCGCCGGCATGCCCCGCCGGCGCAGCCATCCGTCGGGCAGCGCCCGGCGCAGGAAATAGAGCAGCGACAGGTAGCCGACGCAAAGCAGGCCGAAGGCCGCCGCCTCGGGCATCAGCCCGACGACGCGCTTGGTGCCGAGGATCACGTGGCTGACGTGCAGCGCATAGGCCGCCGTGCGGAACGGCGCGAGCAGGGGCGCCACCGGCATGACGGCGGTGGCGAGATCGAGCAGCCCGGTCGCCACCGCCACCGCGCCGCCGAGCGCCAGCGCCCGGAGCGCGTGCTGGCGCATGCCGGGCTGGGCCAGCAGCCGGCCATAGGCGATCGCGACGAGGATCGAGATCAGCAGGTAGGCGAGTTGCGAGGCGTTCTGCGCCGATGGCGCCAGCGGCGTCGGCGCCAGAACCTCGCCGCGCCACGGCATGACGATCGTCCCGGCGAAGAGCCGTGGCAGGAACGCCGTCGCCACCACCGCCACCACCGCATAGGCCGCGAGCAGCAGCATCCCCCGCGGCGCCAGCGCCAGCCGGGCCATTCCGGCGAGCCCGCCCCGGGTCAGCGCGCAGCGCAGCACCAGCAGCGCCCCGAGCATCGGCGCGGGCGTGAGCGCGAGGCCGCCGCTCGCCGACGCGGGCAGCACCGCGAGCGATCCGAACGGCAGCAGCGCGAGGTGCAGCGTGACCAGCCGGCGGCCGCCCGCCCCGGCGAAGCCCCAGAGCGCCAGCGCCCAGAATCCCACGATCGGCAGCAGCGTCATCGCTCTCCCTCGGCCTTCGGCCACAGAGATGCGCGCCAGACGTTATGGTTGTGTTAACCAAAATTGCCGCCAATGGCGGCCATCGTGTTGACCGCCGCCACACCCCTTCTCGACCTCCTCGACGACGTGCCCGGGCCGCGCGTGCTGCCCGTCGCCGTCAACGCCCGGGTGCTCGCCACCGGCGAGGGCGGCGTCCGCCGGGTCGCCGCCGAACTGCTGCGCGCGCTCGACCACCTGCTGCCCGAACGCGGCTACGCGCCCCTGCCCCGGCTCTCGCCCGCGGGCGGCACGCCGCAGCTCTGGGAGCAGGCGGCGCTGCCCCTCGCCGCGCGCGGACGGCTGATCCTCGGCCTCGGCAACCAGGGCCCGGTCCTCGCCCGCAACGCGATCACCATGATCCACGACGCGCAGGTCTTCATCAGCCCCGCGTCCTATTCCGCGGGCTTTCGGCGCTGGTACATGGCCAGCCTGCCGCTGATCGGCCGCCGCCACCGGCGCATCCTCACCGTCTCGCGCTTCGCGGCGGCTGAACTGGCCCGCCACGGCGTCGCTTCCACCGGGCGCATCACCGTCGTGCCGAACGGCGTCGACCACATCCTGCGTCCCGCGCCGGATCGCAGCATCTTCGACCGCCTCGGCGTGGCGCCCGGCAGCTACGCCTGCGCGCTCGCGAACAGCCAGGCGCACAAGAACGTCGGCCTCCTGCTCCGCGCCTTCGCCCGGCCCGAACTCGCACACCTGCACCTCGTCCTGACGGGCGCCGCCCGGGCGGAGGCGTTCGCCGCGCCGGTCCCGGCCAACGTGATCTTTGCCGGCGCCGTCTCGGACGCAGAGCTGCGCGCCCTGCTCGGCGCGGCGCTCTGCCAGCTCTGCCCGTCGACCACCGAAGGGTTCGGGCTGCCGCCGCTCGAGGCCATGCGGCTCGGGACGCCGGCGATCATCGCGCCGCTCGGCGCCCTGCCCGAGACCTGCGGCACCGCCGCGATCCGTGCCCCGGCGGACGATCCCGCCGCCTGGGCCGCCGCAATCCTCCGCCTGGCCGCCGATCCCGACGAGGCCCGCGCCCGCGGCGCCGCCGGCCGCGACCACGCCCGTGCCTTCACCTGGCACCGCGCGGCGGAGGCCGTCCTCGCAATCCTGGAGGCCGAATGTCCGGATCCCGCCCGATGATGCCGCCGCGCCTCGCCCTCATCGTCGCCAGCCGCGGCCGCCCCGACTGCCTCGCCCGCTTCGGCGAGCGGCTGGCGGTCCAGACCCGGCGCCCCGACCGGCTGATCTACTCCGTCGCCGACAGCGCCGACCTGCCGCCGGAGCTGCCGCCCGACGTCGAGGTCATCACCGGGGGGGCCGGCCTCGCCGCGCAACGCAACCGGGCGCTCGAGCGGGTGCTCGGCGACTGCGAGATCGTCGCGTTCTTCGACGACGACTTCGTGCCGTCGTGCCACGCGCTCGAAGGCATCCAGCGGGTGTTTCTCGCCTGGCCCGACGTGGTGGGCGCCACCGGGCGCGTGATCGCCGACGGCGTCTCGTCCGCCGGCATCCCGCTCGCCGAGGCCGAGCATCTGGTCGACGCCGCCGATGCCGCCGGTCCCGCCGACCTGCGGCCCCGCGCCGAGCTCGACGGGCTCTATGGCTGCAACATGGCGTTCCGCGCCGGCGCGATCGGTACGACCCGCTTCGACGAACGCCTGCCGCTCTATGGCTGGCAGGAGGACGTGGACTTCGCCGCGCGCCTCCGGCCACACGGCCGGCTCGTGCTCACCCACGCGTTCGGCGGCGTGCACTGCGGCGTCAAATCCGGCAGGACGCCCGGCCTGCGCCTCGGCTATTCCCAGGTGGCCAATCCGGTCTACCTTGCCCGCAAGGGGTCGATGCGCCCGTTCCGCTCCGCCCGGCTGATCGCGAAGAACCTGCTCGCGAACCACCTGCACGCGCTGTCGCCCGAGCCGTGGGTCGACCGCCGCGGCCGGGTGCGCGGCAACTGGCTCGCCCTCGTCCACGCTCTTTCCGGCCAGCTCGACCCCGAGCACGTCCTGAGGCTCTGAGGTGGCGCCCGAAGCGGCGCGCGCCGCCCCGCGCCGCTCGGCGCTCCGCGTCGGCGGCTGGGTCGTCGCCGCCCGCGTCGCGCCCCAGGCCAGCGGCCTCGTCCTCCTCGTGCTCGGCGGCCGCGCCCTCGCCCCCGAGACACTCGGCAGCTTCGTGCTCGCCTTCGCGGCAATCGAGCTGCTTCGACTGCTGGTGCGCGCCGGCTGGCGCGAGGCGGTGCTGCTCGACCTGACCGGTGAGGCGACGCCGACGATCCTTGCCGTCGCCCTCGCCGCCGGCCTCGCGGCCCAGCCCGTCGCGCTCGCCGCCGCCCTCGCCGCGCCGCATCTCTCCGCCACCCCCGGCCTCGCGCCCGCGCTCGCGCTCCTCGGCCTCTCGGTCCTGCCGCTCGGCGCCGCGGCGGTCTGGGAGGGGACCCTGCTTCGCGACGGTGCCCCCGACCGCGCCGCCCGGCCGCTCCTCGCCGCCGAGATCGTCCAGTCGGCCGCCGCCGCCCTGCTCCTCACGCTCGGCTGGGGCATCCTCGCCCTCGCCGCCGCCCGGGTGCTGCGGGCCGCCGTCCTCGCCGCGGGCCTCGCGCACGCCAGCGGTGCCTGCGCCCTCGCCTTCGACCTCGGCCGTGCCCGGCCGCTCCTGCCGGTCTCGGGCCACGTCACGCTCGCCTCGCTCGCCGGTCTCGCCGGCACCTCCGGCGCCGACATCGTCGTCGGCTTCGTCCTCGGACCCGCGGCCGTCGCGCTCTACCGCATCGCCGCCCGCATCGCCGGCGCCGTCGCCGAGGTCGTGACCGAAACCACCCGCGTCTTCGCGTGGTCGGCCCTCGCCGGTCGCGGCCCCCTGTCTCCCGATGCGGTCGCGACGCTGTTCGACCGGGCCTTCGTGCTCACTGTCCCGGTCTTCGCCGGCCTCGCCCTCACCGCGCACCCGCTCGTCGAGACCGTGCTCGGCCCGACGTGGGGCGGCGCCGCGCCGATCCTCGCCTGGCTCGCCCTCGCCCGCCTGCTCGCCGTCCCCGTCACGCTCGCCGCCCCGGTCCTCGCCAGCCACGGCCGGACCCGCGCACTGCCCCGCCTCGCGGGCCTCCTCGCCGCGACCGGGCTCGTCGCCACCCTCGCCGCCGGCCGCCACGGCCTCACCGCGGTCGCCCTCGCCCAGGTCGGCACCGCGGGCCTCGGCGCCGCGGCAACCCTGTTCCTCCTCCGCCCGATCGCCCCGCCCGCGCGCCTCCTGCCCGCCGCCTCCACCATCGCCGCCACCGCCGCCATGGCCCTCGCCCTGCCGCTGGCCGCCACCGGCCCTGCCCCGGCGACGCTCGCGCTGCAGGTCGCGACCGGCGCCGCGCTCTGGGCCGGGTTCCTCCGCCTCTGCCGCCCCGACCTCGCCGCCGAGCTGCTGCGCACCGCGGGGGCCCCGACGCCATGACCGCCCTCGCCGACCCCGCCCGCGTGCTCCTCCCCGCCCGCCGCGCCGCCGACCTCGACATCGCCCGCGCCCTCGGCATCACCCTCGTCGTCGCCGGCCACGCGCTCATCGGCGTCGAGCGGGCGCTCGGCGAGACGCCGGCCGGCCGCTTCGCCCTCGTGCTGATCTACGCCGTGCACATGCCGCTGTTCTTCTTCCTCTCCGGCCTGCTCGCCCGAACGGCGCTCACCGAGCCGCCCGCCGCCTTCGCGCGCCGCCTCGCCACCCGCTTCGCCTGGCCCTACCTGCTCTGGAGCCTGATCCTGCTCGGCTTCCACGCCGGCTTCAGCGACCTCACCAACACCCGTGTCGCGCTGGCAAACCCGCTCCGCGTCCTCTGGGCGCCGCCCTCGGTCATGTGGTTTCTCTACGTGCTGGCCGCCGCCCTCGCGACCGCCCGCCTGCTTCGCCCGCTTCCGGCGGCGGCCACCCGCGGCATCGGCGCCGCCCTGGTCGTCGCCGGCTCACTGCTCGACGCCTGGCTCCTGCCCTACCTGCGCTTCGCCGGCCTGTTCCTGATCGCCACCACGCTCGAGGCCGAAACGGTGCGCCGGCAGGCAACCCGCCCGGCGATCCAGGTCGCCGCCGCGGCACTCCTCGCCAGCGGCGCCGTCTTCGCGGCCCTCGCCGCCGCGGCGCCGCTCACCGGCTACCCCGCGGCCGAACTGCGCTACCTTCCCGCCGCCGCGGGCGGCATCCTCCTCGTGCTCGCCGCCGGCGATGCCCTCGCCCGCACCGCCCTCGGCCCGCCGCTCGCGGCGCTCGGCCGTCGCACCCTGCCGATCTTCCTCACCCACATCCTGGTCCTCGCCGCCCTGCGCATCGTGCTCGTCCACGCCGGCGTCACCGACCGCGGCCTGCTCCTCGCCCTGGTGATCCCCGCGGGACTGCTCCTGCCGCTCGCGGCCGCGGCCGCCGCCGAGCGGCTTCGCCTCTCCCGCCTGCTCGGGTGGTCCTGATGCCCGTCCCCGCCTTCGCCAAGCGCCTCGCCGGCACCGGCCTCGGCCTCGCGCCGCACGCCCGGCACGACCGCTGCCTCTTCCTGCTCGGGCACATGCGCTGCGGCTCCACCGCGCTCTCGAACGTGCTCTGCGCGCATCCCGAAATCTCCGGCTACGGCGAGAGCCACGTGGACCACGGCGCTCCCTCCGCGCCCGGCCGGCTGGTGCTGAACCAGATCGGCGCGGGCCGCTGGAAGCCGGCGGCGCGCCACCTGTTCGACAAGGTGCTGCACGACCATCTGGATGCCGGCGTCCCGCCGGCCTTCTTCGCCGGCCGCGCCATCTTCCTCACCCGGGCGCCGGAACCGTCGATCGCCTCGATCCTCGCGCTCTTCGCCTCGCTCGGCAACCGCGAGTACCCCGATCCGGCCAGCGCGGCGGCCTACTACACCACCCGCCTCGCCCGGCTCGCCGCGCTCTGGGACGGCTTTCCGCCCGAGCGCCGCCTCGCGCTGCGCCACGAGACGCTGATCGCGGATCCCGACGCGGCGCTCGCCCGGCTTACCGGCTTCCTCGCGCTCGAGCGGCCGCTCACCAACGCCTACCGCGCGTCCCCGACCCGCCCCGGCGCCGGCGACCCGCTCGCCGCGGGCTGGACGACGATCGCGGCGGCCGCGCCCCGGCCGCGCCACGCCGGCCTCTCGGCGCAGGAACTCGCCGCCGCCACCGCCGCCCGTGCGGCCTTCCTCGACCGGAGCGAGCCTTGAAGCACGACCGCCCGCCGATCCGCCTCCACCCGCCCGAGGACGAGGACGACCTCGTCGGCCTGCGCGAACTCGCCGCCCGGCTCTGGCGCGGCCGCTGGATGATCCTGCTCGCGGGCCTGCTCGCCGCCGCCGCCGCCTTCGTGCTGACCGCGCGCCTGCCCGACCGCTACACCGCCACCGCGCGGGTGATGTTCGCCGCGGAAAAGCCCAACGTCATCGACCTCAAGGACATCCTCGCCGACCCGGCGTTCAGCAAGGACACCCTGCAGAACGAGGTCGAGGTGCTGCGCTCGACCAGCCTCCTCAACGCGGTGGTGGCCGAGCTCGGCCTCGCCGCCGACCCGGAATTCAACCCCGCGCTGCGCGAACCCGGCCGCCTCGCGGCCTGGCTCGATGGGCTCACCCCGCCCGACTGGCTCGCCCGCCTCGCGCTCCGCGTCGCTCCGGACGCCGCGGCACCGGCGCCCGACCCGGTCGTGCGCCAGCGGCAGCTCGTCACCGGCGCCGTGCTCGACGCGCTCACCCTCCGGCCGATCGAGGGCACCCGGGTGATCGAGATCGCCGTCACCGCCGGCAGGCCCGAGACCGCGGCGGCCATCTCCAACGCCATCGCCGGGCAGTACCTCCTCGACCAGCTTTCGGCCAAGACCGACACGACGCGCCGCGCGACGGAGTGGCTCGCGACCCGGGTCGAGGACGCGCGCGCCAAGGTCCAGGCGGCGGAAGACGCGGTCGAGGCGGCCCGCGCCGAGCTGAGCGACCAGTCCGGGCAGGGCCTCGACATCTCCGAGCAGCAGCTCGCCACGCTCAACGAGGCGCTGGCCGCGGCGCGCGGCCGCTCGGCGCAGGCCGATGCGCGCCACCGCCGTCTAGCCGAGGCACTCGCCGCCGGGACTGACCTCGCCTCGGTGAACGAATTCCGCGACGCCGCGCCGATCGTCGCCCTGCGCGAGACCGAGGCCGACCTCGCCACCCGCCTCGCCGGCCTCTCGCCCCGGCACCCGTCGCGCAGCGCTCTCACGGCCGAACTCGCCGCGACCCGCGCCAAGATGCAGGCCGAGGCCGCAGCACTCGTCGACGCCGCCGGCCTCGACGCCGACTCGGCCCATGCCGAGGAGGCCTCGCTCGGCGCAGCCGTGCGCAGCCTCGAGACCAAGACCCTCGGCCAGTCGCGCGAAGACCTGCGCCTGCGCCAGCTCGAGCGCGAGGCCGACGCCGACCGGCTGATCTACGAGACGATGCTGAACCGCCTGAAGGAAGCCGGCGAACAGGTCGACCTGCAGGCGCCGAACGCCCGCGTCCTGTCGCCCGCCGACCCGCCACTCGCCCCGGATCAGAGCCGCCGGCTGCTCGTCGTGGCGCTCGCGGGCCTCGTCGGCCTTGCGGCGGGCGCGGTGCTCGCGCTGGTGCTCGACCTCCTCGACGCCACGTTCCGGGCGCCGCAGCAGGTCGAGCTGGTGACAGGCCGGCCGGTGCTCGCGACGATCCCCTCGATCGGCACCGGCCGCAGCCGGGCCGAAGTGCTGGCGCGCCTGTCCGAGCGGCCGAACTCCTCGCTCGCCGAGGCGGTACGCAACCTGCGCACCAGTCTGCTGCACTCGAACCTCGACCACCCGCCGCGCGTGGTGATGTTCACCTCCACCGTGCCGCAGGAGGGCAAGACCGTCACCGCGCTCCTGACCGCGCTCGCCAGCATCCAGATGGGCCGCACGGCCGTCGTCGTCGACTGCGACCTGCGCCGCTCGCCGGCCACCGCCACGCTGCGCCCCGGCGCCCACCGCCTCGGGCTGCTCTCGGTGCTCGACGGCACCGCGACGCTCGACGAGGCGGTGTTCCATGATCCCGTGACCGGGCTGCACGCCCTGCTCGCGCGGCCGGAAGAGACGCGCAGCTGGCTGAACGCCGCCGACGTGCTCGCCTCGAGCCGCTTCGCGACACTGCTCGGGACGCTCTCGGAGCGCTACGACCTCGTGATCCTCGACACGCCGCCGACACTCGTCGTCTCGGACGCGCGCATCCTCTCGACGCTCTGCGACGCGGTGGTCTACTGCGCCCGCTGGGCCGGCACGCCGCGCGGCGCGGTGATCGAGGGCCTGCGTGAACTCGAGACGGTCGACGCCCCGATCGCCGGCGTGGTCGTCACCCTGCTGAACGAGCACAAGGCCGCGCGCAGCTCCTTCGACGGCTACGTCTACTACCGCGGCCGCTATCGCGACTACTACGCCAACTGACCCCGGCCGCCCGGGAAACGGCTGCCGCGACGACGGTCTGAAAACTGCTAGACGCCCAGCCGGTCGCGCAGGCCATACCACCACGACCCGAGCACAGAGTACGGCACCGCGAACCGTCGCCCCCCCGGGAACGGGATCCACGGGACCCGCTCGAACACGTCGAAGCGCGATCGGTCGCCGTCCACCGCCTCGCCGAGGATCCGCCCGAACAGGTGGCTCCCCACCACCCCGTGCCCGCTGTAGCCCTGCGCGAAATAGGTCCGGCTCCCGAGCCGCCCCATCTGCGGCACCCGGCTGAACGAGATCGCGCAGTTCCCCGACCAGGCATGCTCGATCCGCACCCCGCGCAGCGCCGGGAAGATCCGCTCCATGTTCGGCACCAGCTTCGCCCGGATATCCGCCGGATCCGTGCCGCCATAGACCGTCCCGCCGCCCCAGAGCAGCCGTCCGTCCGCCGACAGGCGGTAGTAGTCGAGCACATACCGCACATCCTCGACGCAGACGTCCGTCGGCAAGAGCGCCCGCCCCCGCTCGCCCAGCGGCTCGGTCGCCATCACCTGGGTCGAGAACGGCATCACCCGGTCGGCGATCTCCGGCACCACCTCGCCGAGATAGGCGTTCCCGGCCAGCACCAGCACCTCAGGCCGCACCACGCCGCGCGCCGTCCGAACCACCGGCCGCCCGCCCGCGTCCTCGACCCGCAGCACCGGGGTCTCCTCGTGGATCACGCCGCCCAGCCGCTCCACCGCCGCCGCCTCGCCCAGCGCCAGGTTCAGCGGATGCAGGTGGCCCCCCGTCCGGTCCAGCATCCCGCCGGCGTAGGCATCGCTCCCGACGTGCCGCCGCACGCCCGCCGCGTCGAGCAGCTCGAAGTTGTCGATGCCGTACCCGCGCCACAGCGCCTGCTTCGCCTCCAGCTCGCGCATCTGCCGTGCGGTGAACGCGGTGAAGAGGTTGCCGTCCTTGAGGTCGCAGGCGATGCCGTGGCGGGCCACCCGCTCCCGGATGATCCGCCCGCCCTCCTGCACCACGGTCGCGACGAAATCCGCCGTCCCGCGGCCATACCGCCCCTCGATCGTCTCGAGGCTCGCGTTCAGGCCGTTCACGATCTGCCCGCCGTTCCGCCCCGAGGCGCCCCAGCCGACCTTCGCCGCCTCGAGCACCATCACCTCGTGCCCGCGCTCGGCCAGCTCGATCGCCGCCGAGAGCCCGGTGAACCCGGCACCGACGATGCAGACCTCGACCGCCCGCTCTCCCTCGAACGCGGGCCGCTCCGGCGCTGCATGCGCCGACGCCGCATAATAGCTCCCCGGATACTCCGTCACCTCTCACCCCCGCTCCCGCCGCCCACAGCCCTTCTTCAGGTCTTCATACGGCCTTGAAACCTGGAGAGCAGTCGTTTTCCGGCCACAGCCGGAAAACCAGCAAAGAAAGACCAGCGCGCACCGCGCGCACCGCATCGCGGGCAATGCCCGCGTCCCCGCGCTACGGCCGCTCGCCGACCGCCGCCCCGGGGCACCCGCGGGCGTGCCGCCCGCGACGGCGGGGCGGGGGCTCGATGCCCCCGCTCCGCCGTCCCCGGGGTCAGACGGTCTCGAGATAGGTCTCGTGCTCGAACGGGCTGATCTGCTTCGAGAACACCTGCAGCTCCTGCTTCTTCATGCCGACGAAGGTGTCGCGCAGGATCGGCGCGAAAACCCCGGCGATGCCCTCGCTCGCCTCGAACGCCTCGATCGCCGCCTTCCAGTCGATCGGCAGCGTCGCGCCGCCCTGCCCGCTCGTCACCATCGGCGCCGGCGGCTCGATCCGGCGCTCCATGCCGTCGAGCGCCGCCCCGAGGATCGTCGCCAGCACCAGGTAGGGATTGGCATCCGCCCCGGCCACCCGGTGCTCGATCCGCCGCGCCGCATTGGACCCGCCCGGAATCCGCACCGCCGCCGCCCGCGTCTCGTAGCCCCAGCACACATCCGAGGCGACATGCGCATTCGGCGTCAGCCGGCGATAGGAGTTGCGATGCGGCGCGAAGATCAGCGCCGAGGCCCGCATCATCTCGAGCAGCCCCCCGACCGCGTGCCGCATCACCTCCGACCCCTCGGCCGTGCCGTTGTCGAAGACGTTGCGCCCCTCGCGGTCGAGCAGGCTGAAATGCACGTGAAAGCCGTTGCCCGCCCGGTCAAGGAACGGCTTCGCCATGAAGCTCGCCGCCAGCTCGTACTTCCGCGCGATCCCCTTGACGAACCGCTTGAAGTAAAGCGCATCGTCCGCCGCCTTCAGCGGATCGGGCACGTGCAGCAGGTTGATCTCGAACTGCCCGCCGCCGTTCTCGGAAATCGCCGAGTCGACCGGCACGTCGTGGGCGTCGCAGGCGGCATAGACGTCGGTGAAGAACGCCTCGAAGTGGTCGAGATCGTCGATCGACAGCGCCCCGTCGCCGTCGAGCAGCTTGTGCGTCACCGGCGACTTCGGCGGCGTCGGCACCTCGCCCGTGGTGTCGACGAGATAGAACTCGAGCTCGGTCGCCACCACCGGCGTCAGCCCGAGCGCGCGATACCGCTCGCACACCCCGGCGAGCGCCCGGCGCGGATCGCCGAGGTACGGCGTGCCATCCTCTGCCAGCATCCAGAGCGGCAGCAGCGCCGTGGGCGACCCGAGCCAGTTCACCGGCAGGAAGCCGCGTCCCGTCGGCTCGCAGCGGCCGTCGATGTCGCCCTGCTGGAACACCAGCGGGTTGCCCGCCACGTCCTCGCCCCAGATGTCGAGGCAGGCGATGGAATAGGGCATGCGCGTCGCGCCCTCGAGCACCTTGCCCGCCTGCGCCACCGGCACCCGCTTGCCGCGCAGGATGCCGTTCAGGTCACAGACCGCCGCGCGCAGGCTGGTGATCTCCGGCCGCGCCTCGAGCCAGCGCAACGCCTCGTGCGAATTCAAGATCGAGCCTCCCGGTTCCCTGTCCCACGAGCTAGCATCCGCTCGCTATCAGGTGAAGCCCCGGCGCCACGCCAGCGCTTACCCTCGCCACCCACCCACCCACGCGCTTCAGGGATCCTGCCCGTGCCCGTCTCCCGCCGCCGCTTCCTCGCGTTCGCCGCTGGCCTGCCCGCCGCCTGCACCGCCGCCTGCACCGCGTCGCCGGACGGGCCGATGGCGCTCGGCCAGCCCGACGACGACAGGCTCGTCATGCACGCCTTCCTGCCGGAGGGCGCGCCGAAAGCGGTGATCCTCGCGCTGCACGGCTACGGCGACGCCGGCGATCTCACCTTCGGCCGCGCCGCCGCGGCCTGGACGGCCCGCGGCATCGCCGTCTTCGCCCCGGACCAGCGCGGCTTCGGCTCCAATCCGAGCCGGCGGCACTGGCCGGGCGTCGATGTGCTCGCCTCGGATGCCCGCGCCCACGCGCACGCGCTCCGCCGCCGCTTCCCCGACCTGCCGCTGACCGTCGTCGGGCATTCCATGGGCGGCGGGGTCGCCCTCGTCGCCGCCGGACAGGGCCTCGATGCCGACGGGCTCGTGCTTGCCGGCCCGGCGATCGCCGGCGGCGAGGCGCTCGGCGAGGTCGCGCGCGGCGCCGCGCGGCTGCTCGCCACGGCGCTGCCGGAACGGCGCTGGACCGGCGAGGGCGTGGTGCGCATCCAGCCGACCGACGACCTCGACGCGCTCCGCACCGTCGCGGCCGACCCGCGCCACTTCGGCGACCCGTCGAGCCGCGAACTCTACGGCCTCGTGCTGCTCATGGACCGCGCCGCCGCAGCCGCGCCATCGGTCCACCTGCCGACGGTGGTGATGATGGGCGCCCGGGATCAGGTGCTTCGCCCGGAGAGCGTGGAGCAGGTGGCGCTCACCATTCCCGGCCTCACCCGCTACATCCTTTACCCGCGCGGCTGGCACTGGCTGTTCCGCGACCGGCAGGCGCCGCGGGTCTGGGCCGACACCGGCGACATCGCCCTCGGCGTCACGCGTAGCGATTTCCCCTGACGCCCCCGACTTCCCCTGACGCCCGTCACCGCCGCCGCCGCGCCCGGGGCCGCCCGTCCCGCGGCGGCTCCAGCCCCTCGCGCAGCACCGCGGTCATCGGGTGCTCCGGCGCGGCAGCGCCGTGGCGCGCGAGGAGCCGCGCGATCTCGGCGCGCCCGTCGCCCGCGACGAGACCGAGCGCCCAGTCGAGAAAGATCGTGCGCGCCTCGGCCGGCCCGATCTCCATGCGATAGGCCTCGCGGATCAACCCGCGCGGATCGTCCGGATCGTCGCCCTTCATGCCGCCACCCGCGCCGCTTCCTCGAACAGGATCGCGTGCCGGCCGGCCAGCCGCTCGGGGTCGTCGTCGTAGCCGCCGCCGAGCACGCCCACCACCGGCACCCGGCGCGCCCGCGCCCAGCAGATCACCATCCGCTCCCGCGCCCGCAGCCCGAAGTCGCTGAGCGCGAGCCGCCCCAGCCGGTCGCCCCCGTGCGGGTCGACGCCGGCGTTGTAGAACACCACCTCCGGCCCGAAGCTCTCCGCGGCCCGAAGCCCGTGCTCCAACACCTGAAGATACTCCGAATCCCCGAGTCCGTCCGGCAGCGGGAAGTCCAGCGTCGAGCTGGCCTTGCGCGCCGGATAGTTCCGCTCGGCGTGCAGCGACAGCGTGAAGACCCGCTCCTCGCCCGCGAAGATCCGCGCCGTCCCGTCGCCCTGATGGACGTCCGCGTCGACGACGGCCACCCGGCGGACCCGCCCCTCGTCGAGCAGCGCGCGCGCTGCCACCGCCACGTCGTTGAAGACGCAGTAACCCGCGCCGCCCTCCGGCCCCGCGTGGTGCGCGCCGCCGGCCATGTTGCAGGCGATGCCGTGCTCGAGCGCCAGCCGGGCCGCGAGCAGCGTGCCCGCGGAGGACAGGAACGCCCGCCGCGCCACGGCCTCGGTCCCCGGCAGGCCGATCGCGCGGACCTCATCCGGCGCCATCCGGCAGCCCGCCACCCGCTCGACATAGCCGCGATCGTGCACCGCCGCGACCACCGCGACGCTCGCCGGCGCCGGCCCGACGAACCCGCCCGCCGCCGGCAGCAGGCGCCGGGCCAGCAGCGCCGCGCGAAGGTAGCCGTACTTCGACATCGGAAACGGATGGTTTGCCCGCAGCGGCGCCTGATAGTCTGGATGAAACACGATCGGCAGCATCACGCGCTCCCCCGCACCGGCCCCGTCCCGGCGTTCCCCCTCGCACGGAGCCCGTCGGCCGCGCGCGACTGCGATCCGGGTGCCATCAGGTCCACCGGGCGCCCCCGGCCATGCCGCCTCACCCAGCCAGCCGCGCGGCGATGATCGCCGCCGCCCGCGCCGCGTCGGTCACGAACCGGCGGCGGAGCGTGTCGAGGTCGTCCTCGCCCGTCACCGCCAGCACCAGCCGCACCAGCCCCGCGCCGCCGTCGCCCGGGTCCATCGTGTGATCGCTGGCGAGGCGCATCACCTGCTGGAACGCCGCGAGGCGACCGAGCGATCCCGCCAGCATCGCGGCATCCTCGCGTGCGATCCAGCCGAGGCCACCGAGCTTCTCCAGCATCCGCCGCGGGCTCCTCTGGCTGCCGAGGTCGCAGACCAGCGCGCCCGTCTGCGCCAGAAGCTCGATGTCCATCATCCGCCCCGGCCCGAGCTTCACCTCCCACGGATTGCCCCCCGCCGCCTCGTGCGCCTCGCCGAGGCGCCGGCGCATGTCCGCCGCGTCCGCCAGCACCTTTGCCGCCTCGTGCGGCCCGGCGAGCACGGCCCGGATCGCCGCCGTCGCCGCCTGGCCCAGCCCCGCCGGCCCGGCCACCACCCGCGCGCGCGTCAGCGCCATGTGCTCCCAGGTCCAGGCATCCTCGGCCTGATACCGCTGGAAGGCCGCGAGCGAGGTCGCGACCGGCCCCGACCGGCCGGACGGGCGCAGGCGCATGTCGACCTTGTAGAGCACCCCCTCCGGCATCGGCGCGGTCAGGGCCGAGATCAGCGCCTGGGTCAGCCGCGAGAAATAGACCGTCGTCGCCAGCGGCCGCGGCCCCTCCGATCCCTCGGCCCCCTCCGCGTCATAGATCATGATGAGATCAAGGTCCGAACTCACCGTCATCTCCCGGCTGCCGAGCTTGCCCATGGCGACGACCACCGCCCCTGCTCCCGGGGGGGAGCCGTGCTTGCGGGCGAACTCCGCCACCACCGCCGGCCACAGCGCGCCGATCACCGCATCGGCCACGGCCGAGTAGGCCGCCGCGCCCTCCTCGGGCTCGAGCAGCTGGCGCAGCAGCAGGACGCCGATGCGGAAATGCCGCTCCTTCATCCACACCCGCGCCGCGTTCAGCGCCGCCTCGTAGTCCGCCGCCCCGGCGATGCGCGCCGCGAGATCGCCCCGCATCTCGCTGGCCGACGGCAGCGGGCGGTAGAAATCCGCGCTGATGACGGCATCGAGCACGCCGACGTTGGCGCCGAGATACTGCGCCAGTGCCGGCGCCGTGCCGCAGATGTCGACGAGCAGGTCGAGCAGCGACGGGTTCGCCTCCATCAGCGAGAAGAGCTGCACCCCCGCCGGCAGCCGGCGCAGGAACGCGTCGAGCGAGCGCAGCGCCGAGTCCGGGCTCGCCGCCCCCGCCATCCGCCGCAGGAGGCCCGGCTCCAGCCGCTTGAAGATCGCCCTCGCCCGCTCGCTGCGCAGCGCCGGCAGCCGCTGCCACTCGGCGATGATACCGAGTGCGGCCTCGGGGTCGGCAAAGATCTCCTCCGGCGCCGGCGCCTCGGCCGATGGCCGCCGCCGCTCGGCCTCGAAGAACGTCTCGGTCAGCGCCTTCACCGTCTCCAGCCGCTCGGTCAGCTCCCGCTCGAACGCCTCGCGCGTCAGGCCGCAGAACGCCGCCAGCCGGCCCATGCCCTCGTCGCCTTCGGGCAGGGTCTGGGTCTGCGCGTCGTCCAGCATCTGCAGCCGGTGCTCGACCTCGCGGTGCGCCACGTAGGCCGCGGACAGCACCTCGGCCGCCTCGCGGTCCACCCACCCCTTGCCCGCCAGCGCGTCGAGCGCGGCCAGCGTCGCGCGCTGGCGCAACCCCGGGTCGCGGCCGCCGACGATCAGCTGCCGTGTCTGGGTGAAGAACTCGATCTCGCGGATGCCGCCCTGCCCGAGCTTGATGTTGTGCCCCGGCACCTGCAGGGCGCCGCCCAGCCCCTTGTGCGCCCGGATCCGCAGCCGCATGTCGTGCGCGTCCTCGATCGCCGCGAAATCGAGGTGCCTGCGCCAGACGAACGGCGTCAGCCGGCCGAGAAACCGCTCGCCCGCCGCAACGGCGCCGGCGATCGGCCGCGCCTTGATATAGGCCGCGCGTTCCCACGTCCGTCCGACGCTTTCATAGTAGTGTTCCGCCGGTTCGCTCGCGATGCAGACCGGAGTCACGGACGGGTCGGGGCGCAGCCGCAGGTCGGTGCGAAAGACATAGCCGTCCTCCGTCACCTCCGAGAGCAGCTTCACCAGCCGCTGCGTCACCCGGATGAAGCCCTTGCGCAGGTCGGCGTAGTCCTCCGGGTCGTGCCGGCTCTCGTCGAACAGCACGATGAGGTCGATGTCGGAGGAATAGTTCAGCTCGAAGGCGCCGAGCTTGCCCATGCCGAGCACGAACACGCCCCCCGCCTCGGCGTCGTCCACGCCGACCCCCGGCAGCCTGCCCCGCGCCGCCTCTTCCGCGACCAGCGCCGACAACCCGAGCCCGGTCGCGCGATCGGCAAGCGCGCTCAGCGCCCCCGTGACTTCGCCGAGCCCCCAGACCCCGCCGAGATCGGCGAGCGCGACGAGCAGCGCCACCCGCCGCCGCGCCACGCGCACCGCCGGCCCGAGCGCCGCGACCCCCTCGACCTCCATCGCCGCCAGTGTCTCGGCCAGCATTGCCTCCGGCGGCTCGCCGAGCGCCCGGCGCAGCCACGCCGCCTCGCGCTCCATCAGGCCGCCGAGAAACCCCGAGCAGCCCGCAGTCCCGGCCAGCAGTTCGCGCGCCACAGGCTCCAAGTCGGCGAACGCCTCGATAGCCCGCGCCGCCGCCGCTGCGTCATGGGGCCGGGGGGCGCGCACGATCCGGGATGCGAGACTGCCCATCACCGCCCCCGGTAGCGCGCGGGGCGCTTCTCGAGGAATGCCCGCACGCCCTCGGGGAAATCCTCCGTCCGGCCCGCCTCGCCCTGCAGCCGCGCCTCGAGCGCGAGCTGTTCGGCGAGCCCGTTGCCGAGGCTCGCGCGCAGGGCCTGCTTGATCCGCGCGTAGGCCGCCGTCGGACCCGCCGCGAGCTGCGCCGCCCGCGCCGCCACTTCGGCCGCGAAGTCCGCGTCGGGCACCGTCGCCCAGATCATGCCCCAGCGCGCCGCCTCCTCCGCGCCGACCGGCTCCGCGAACAGCGCGGCCCCCATCGCGCGGGCAAAGCCCACCTGCCGCGGCAGCCACCACGTGCCGCCCGCGTCGGGAATGAGGCCGATGCGCGCAAACGCCTGCACGAACACCGCGGAGTGCGCCGCGATCACCACGTCGCAGGCGAGCGCGAGGTTCGCGCCTGCGCCTGCCGCCGCGCCGTTCACCGCCGCGATCGTCGGGATCGGACACTCGTAGAGCGCCATCAGCATCGGCTCGTACTCGTCCCGGAGCGTCGCCTCGAGGTCGAGCGCCGCGACGCCGGCCGCCGCGCCCAGATCCTGCCCGGAGCAGAACGCGCGGCCCGCGCCGGTCAGCACCAGCACCCGCGCCTCGCGGCCGGCGCGCTCCACGGCCTCGCGGATCTCGGCGCGCATCGGCGAGGACAGGCCGTTGCGCACCGCCGGCCGGTTCAGGGTGATCGTCGCCACGTCCGCCGTCACGCCGTAGAGGATCGTCTCGAAGCCCATGCGCCCCCCGCGTTTTCCCGCGACGATAGCGGTCGGCGGCGCGCTCGGAAACCACCGTTCAGCCGCGCGAGATCTCCTCGACACGCCGCTTCTCCTCCGCACTGAGCGGCGGCGGCGCCACGACCGGCGCCGCCGCCCGCCGCCGCACGAAGCCGAACGCGAGCCCCGCCCCGAGCAGGAACAGCACCGGGCCCGCCAGCCACAGGGCCGGATTGCGCCAGAACGGCGGGCGGAACAGCACGAACTCGCCATAGCGGTCGACCACATAGTCGAGCACCTGCCCGTCGGTGTCCCCGGCCACCAGCCGCTCGCGCACCATGAGCCGCAGGTCGCGGGCGATGTCGGCGTTCAACTCGTCGATCAACTCAGACTGGCAGACGACGCACCGGGAGCTCGCGCGTGATCGCCCGCGCGCGCGCCTCCATGGCCGGATCCGGCAGCACCTCGTCCGGCTGGATCGCCTGCGCCGCCAGCGGCAGCAGCAGAAGCAGCGCGAGCAGCGCGGACCGGATGCCGGCCCACCGCCACACCCCGCCTTCCTCCTGCCGGAAAATACCCCCGCCGGAGGCTCCCGCCCGCTCGACCCATCCTGCGCCCCGGTATTTCACGCGCGCGATCATTCCGCCGGCACCGCCGCGCCGCGCACCTTTCGCGCCGGGGCGCCCACCCGATACCGCCGGTCCGTCAGGCTCACCGTCCCGCCCAGCGCCATCAGCAGCGCGCCGCCCCAGATCCAGTTCGCGAACGGCTTCACGTAGGTCCGCAGCGCCCAGGCGCCATTCGCCTGCCGGTCGCCCAGCGCCACATAGAGATCCCGCGTCACCCCCCGGTCGATCGCAGCCTCCGTCGTCGCCATCCGCTGCACGTCGTAGGTGCGCTTCTCCGGGTACAGCGTCGCCACCGCCACGCCGCCCCGCAGCAGCTCGACCGTGCCCCGCTCCACGTCGTAGTTCGGCCCCCGCCCGGGCGCCTCGCCGACGAAGCGCAGCGTGTGCCCCGCGACCTCGAAGCTGTCCCCCGGCTGCACCGCGCGGATGTCCTCGACCGCCCACGCGCTGATCGCCGCGATCCCGAAGATCGTCACCCCGAACCCAGCGTGGCTCACCGCCTTGCCCCAGTCGGCACGCGGCAGGTTGCGAAGCCGCCGCCAGCTCTCGCCCATGCCCACCCGTCCGACCCGCGCGCGCGACAGCATCTCCGCCAGCGCGCCTGCCACGACCCAGACCCCGAGCGCGATCCCGATCGGTGCCAGCATCGAGCCGCCGGTCTCCAGCGCCCACGCGAGCGCCCCGAGCGCCACGGCGAGCACCAGCGCCCCGCGCAGGTCGGCCACCGCCCGCATCAGGCTGCCGCGCTTCCACGGCAGCACCGAGAACACCGGCAGGATCACCGCGATCGCGATCATGAACGGCGAGAACGCGAGGTTGAAGAACGGCGGCCCGACCGACACCTTGCGCCCGAACGCCACCTCGGCGACCAGCGGCCAGATCGTGCCCACGAACACCACGAAGGTCGCCGTGACCAGCAGCAGGTTGTTGACGACGAGGCCGCTCTCCCGGCTCACCATGCCGAACACCGCCTCCGAGCGCAGCATGGGCGCCCGCCAGGCGTAGAGCATCAGCGACCCGCCGATGAACGCGCCGAGGATCATCAGCAGGTACATGCCCCGCTGCGGATCGTTGGCAAAGGAATGCACGCTCGTCAGGATGCCCGAGCGCACGATGAACGCCCCCACCAGCGAGAACGCAAAGGCGAGGATCGCGAGCAGGATCGTCCAGCTCTTCAGCGTGTCCCGCTTTTCCACCACGATCGCCGAATGCAGCAGCGCGCAGGAGATGAGCCACGGCATGAAGCTCACGTTCTCCACCGGGTCCCAGAACCACCAGCCGCCCCAGCCGAGCTCGTAGTAGGACCAGATCGACCCCATCGCGATGCCGATCGTCAGGAACACCCACGCGAGCAGCGTCCACGGCCGCACCCAGCGCGCCCACGCCGCATCCACGCGCCCCTCGATCAGAGCGGCGATGGCGAAGGAATAGGCCATCGAGAGCCCGACATAGCCGAGGTAGAGGAACGGCGGATGGAACGCGAGCCCGGGATCCTGCAGGAGCGGGTTCAGCTCCTGCCCGTCCCACGGCGGATTGCCGAGCCGGAGGAACGGGTTCGAGGTCAGCAGGATGAACCCGAAGAACGCCACCGCCACCGTCGCCTGCACGGCCAGAACCCGAGCCTTGAGGCTCGGCGGCAGGTTGTCGCCCCACCGCGCCACCATCGCGCCGAAGAGCGTCAGGATCAGCATCCAGAGCAGCATCGAGCCCTCGTGGTTTCCCCACGTGCCGGCGATGCGGTAGATCAGCGGCTGACCGGAATTCGAGTTCTCCGCGACCAGCCGCACCGAGAAGTCCGAGGTGGCGAAGGCGCCCATCAGCACGAGGAACGCGACGAGCGTCAGCCCGAACTGCACGCCCGCCGCCGGCACCGCCACGCGCATCCAGTCTGACCAGCCACGCGCGGCGCCGACCATCGGCACCACCATCTGCACGACGGCCACGAGAAACGCGAGGATGAGGGCAAGATGCCCGAGTTCGACGGTCACTGTTCTTCCCCCGAGACGCGGCGCGGACTATGGTCCGAAAGCCGGCCGGGCGCAAACCGCAACGCCGCGCGTTCGCGCTGAACGGGCGCGGCGTCGATCGTCCCGGCCACCGATCGTCCCGGCAGGCGTTCAGCGCCCCTCCACCCGCCACGCGATGAATGCGAGGCCGGCGGCGAGGATCAGCGACAGCCAGCCCGGAGCGAGGTCGACGCGGCGGATGTCGCGCAGCTGATAGGCGTCGCGGTCGGCGAGGCCGATCCACGCCCGGCCCTCGGCCACCCGCCCCTCTCGCACCAGCCGCACGTCCGGCAGGCCGTCCTCGACCCGCCGCACGCTGCCGCCGCTCGCACCGGCCAGCGGCGCCAGCACGTCCGCGGTCGACACCGGGTCGGCGAATTCCTTCGGCGACGACGGCCCGACGACCGCAACCGCCGTCTGGTCGCCGTTCGCCAGCCGCCAGAGGCCGTTCTCGGCATCGTCGATCCGGCCCTCCCAGCGCCCGGGCGAGGTCTCGACCAGCGGCACCTGGCTCTCGACGCCCGACGGGCTCGTCGCCGTCACCGGCGGCACGCTGTCGGCCAGCGTGCGGCGCTCGATCGCCACCGCGCCGTCCTGCCCGGTGCCGCGCAGCACCTCTTCCTCGAGTTCCGGCTCCTTCATCAACCAGTGCGCCAGCCGCCGCAGCAGCTCGAGCTGCGGCCCGCCGCCCTCGTAGCCGCGGCTCCACAGCCATGCCTGATCCGAGTTCAGGACCGCGATCCGCCCCTCGCCTTCATGCGCCAGCACCAGCAGCGGCCGCCCCTCCGGCCCCTCCATCACCGTCTCGCCGGCCGTCGCGTTCACGTCGACCATGCGGAACCAGCGGCCCCAGCCCGGCGTGCCGTCCTCGGCCGGCGGCCGCGGCGCGTGGTCCTCGAGCCCCGCCGTGACCGGATGCCGGTGCCCGACCTCCGACACCCTGGGCACGAAACCCTCCTCCATCACCCGGGCGGTCGGCTCGACGGGCAGGATCTCGCGGAGCGGCGAGCGGTAGAGCGACTCCGCCCCGGCAAAGTCCGCGCCGCTCGCGATCAGCAGCGCGCCGCCGTCGCGGACGTAGCGGGCGATGTTCTCGAAATAGGCGTTCGGCAGGATGCCGCGGCGCTTGTAGCGGTCGAAGATGATGAGGTCGAACTGGTCGACCTTCTCCATGAACAGCTCCTGCGTCGGGAACGCGATCAGCGACAGCTCGAACACCGGCACGAAGTCCTGCTTCTCCGGCGGCCGCAGGATGGTGAAATGCACGAGATCGACCGACGAGTCCGACTTCAGCAGGTTCCGCCACGTCCGCTCGCCCGGATACGGCTCGCCCGAGACGAGCAGCACCCGGAGCCGGTCTCGCACGCCGTTGATCGACACGATCGCCGCGTTGTTGCGCCCGGTCAGCTCGCCCGCCACCTCCGGCGTCGAGATCTGCAGCACGTTCACCCCGCCGCGGTTCAGCGTCACCGGCAGCGTGACGCTGCGGTTGACCGGCACGTCGAAGCGCATCGGCTCGGTGCCGTCGAGCGAGATCGACAGCGTGGCGATCCCCGCAGGCTGCGCCGGTGCGCCGAGATCCTCGACCTTGAGCACCAGGCTCACCGCCTCGCCGACGATGGCGAAGGCCGGCGCCGTCTCGACCACCACCCGGCGGTCCCAGTCGGTGGCATGTCCGGTCAGCAGCACCTGCACCGGCCCCGGAAAACCGGGCAGCGCGTCGGCGTCGTGAACCTGTCCGTCCGTGACCAGCACCGCGCCGGCGATCCTGTCCGCCGGCAGTTCCGCCGCCGCCTCGGCAAGGGCGGAGAGCAGCTTCGTGCCATCCTCGCCGCGATCGGCGACGTGGATCGTGCGCACCTCGAGCCTGCCGCCCTGCGCCAGCCGGTCGAGACGCTCCGCGAGGCCCGCCACCGCCTCGCCGGTCTGGCCGTCGCGCCCGTCGATCCGGTTCGAGGCGCTGTCGTCGACCACAACGAGGGCAATGTTGGAGACCGGCGCGCGATCCTCCCGCCGCAGCGACGGCCCGGCGAGCGCCGCGAGCAGCACGAGCGCCGCAAGTCCCCGCAGCCACCAGCCGGTCAGCCCGCGCCAGAGCGCAACCGCCGTCGCGACCGCCGCGATCAGCGCGAGCCCGGCGATCACCGGCAGCGGCAGCAGCGGCGAGAAGTCGATCGCGTCCATCTACTGCCCCAGCCGATCCAGCAGGGCGGGCACATGCACCTGGTCGGATTTGTAGTTGCCAGTCATCACATACATGATGAGGTTCACCCCGAAGCGGAGCGCCATCTCGCGCTGGTTCTCGCCCGCGAGACCGCGGCCGACCGGGAACATCGGCGCGCCGCCGTCATTGATCGCCCAGGCCGCGGCCCAGTCGTTGCCGCCGATCACCACCGGCGTCACCCCGTCGTTGAGGTTGCGGAACGGCATCCCGTCGACCGGCTGGGCGGCGGGCGAAGCCTCGACCCACACCGTCGAATTCGCCCAGCGCCCCGGAAAGTCGTGGAGCAGGTAGAACGTCCGCGTCAGCACGTGGTCCGACGGAACCGGCTCGAGCGGCGGGATGTCGAGCCGCGCGGCGATCCGCTGCAGCGCCCGCCGGCTCGGCGTCACCGCGCCCGCGCCGCCGAGATCGGCGTCCTGCGTGTCGAACAGGATCATGCCGCCGGAGCGAAAGAACTCGTTGACCCTCGCCACGGCCGCGTCCGACGGCGGCGGCTGGCTCTCGGTGATCGGCCAGTACAGGAACGGGTAAAGCGAGATGTCGTGCGCTTCGATATCGACCGCGACCGGGTCGGCCGGCTCGATCGCGGTCCGGTCGTAGAGCACCTTGCTGAGGCCCTTCAGCCCGGCGGCGCTCACCGCATCGACCCGCGGGTCGCCGGTCGCGACATAGGCGAGCACGGTCTGGGTGGCGGCGTGGATCGCCTCGGCATCGCTCGGGCCCGCCTGCGCCTCGGCGCGTCCGGGTGCGAGCGCCGCGGCGAGCCCGACGGCGAGCACGAGCGCGCCAGCGCCCGCCGCCGCGCGCGCGTACTGAAAGCGCCGCCCGAGCCGGCCGGAGACGACCAGCGTGGCGATCACGTCGGCGGCGAGGAAGAGCAGCGCCAGCGCGATGAGCCACGGCCCGAGGCGGATCTCCTCCGGCCGGTCCATCGTCTCGGTGACGACCCCCTGCGGCAACGCCGCCAGTGGCGCGAGCGCGCTGTCGGCGCGCATGACGTTGAGCGCCACGCGCCGGTCGCCGCTCGCATAAATCCCCGGCGGCGTCTCCGGCGAGGGGTGCGCCTCGGCCAGACGCTCGCCCGGGACGCCGGCGACCAGCCCCGGCGAGCCGAGTTCGCCAAAGCCGTCGAGCACCTGCTGCGGCGTCCACATCACGCCCGCGAGGGTTTCGGGCGCCGTGGCGAGGCCGCCCGCGCTCTGCGTCAGCCGCTCCAGCATCTGCACGAACAGGCCCGACAGCGGCAGGCTCGACCAGTCCGGGCTGGCCGTGACATGGAACAGCACCACGCGCCCGTCGCCGACCGGCTTGCCGGTGACGAGCGGCGTCCCGTCCTCGAGGCTCGCCATCACCCGGCTGGGCAGGTCCGGGTCGGGCTGGGCCATCACCTGGCTCGAGATGTCGACGTCGCCGGGGAGGGCGAGCCCGGCGAAGGGGCTGGTGTCCGGGAACGGCTTCAGCTTGCGCGGCGCGCCCCACGACATCGCCCCGCCGATCGAGCGGCCCCCGGCGCGGAGCCGGACGGGGAGCAGCGGATCCTCGTCGAGCTGGCCGACGCCGGACTGCGCCAGCCGCGGTCCGGCAAAGCGCACGAGCAGGCCGCCCTTCTCGACCCAGGGCAGAAGCTCGGCGCGCTCGGCCTCGCCGAGGCTGCCCACGTCGGCGAGGATGAGCACGTCCGGGGCGGCGTTCAGCATCTCGCCGAGCGGCGCCTCGATCACCTCGGCGAACGGTTCCAGCGCCGCGCGCAGATAGTGCAGCGGATCGACCAGCTCCTGCGCCTCGCTTCCCGCGCGGCCGGAAACGAGGCCCACCTTGCGCCGGCGAACGCTGTCGTCGGCCAGCACCACGCCCGCCGCGGACCGGCCGTCGCCGAGCTGGACGCGCCCAATCCGGTTGCGAAGCTCCACAGGCATGTCGATCTTCAGATCCACCCGATCCGCCCCGGCCGCGAAGCTGCCGTCGGCGCCGCCGAGCGCCCGCTCGACGCCGTTCGGATCCGGGCCGAGGGCGACGACGCCGACCGGCCGCGCCGCGCCGCTCTGCGCCCGCAGCGCGGTGACGATCATCTCGCCGCCCTCGAGCCGCGGCGGGGTCAGTGCCACGGCAAGCTGCGGCGGCCGGACCAGCGTCACCGGCCCGTGCGCCAGCAGGGCCTGCGCCAGCGGCCCCTCGCCGCCGTCCGCGATCCCGTCGGTCAGCCACAGCGTCTCGAAACGCCCGACCCGCCCGCCGATCCAGGCCGCGAGCGCCGCCCGATCCGGCGCCCAGCCCTTCGGCGCCAGCCCGGGCAGCCGCTCGGCCCACTCGGACGCCGCCCGCCACTCGATATCCTCGGCCGGCTGCGGCGGCGCCGCCGCCTCGAGCACCGCCACCCGCCGTCCGTCACGCGCCGCCTCGTCGAGCGCGGCGGCCACGCGATCCACCCGCCGGTTCCACTCCGGCGCATCGCCCCAGCCGCCATCCATCAGCACCAGCAGCGGATCCGACGACCCGACCGGCCGCGGATTGAGCACCGGCCCGGCAAAGGCGAGAATCGCCGCGGCGAGCGCCAGCATCCGGAGCAGCAGCAGCCACCACGGCGTGCGCTCCGGCATCTTCTCGAGGTCCTTCAGCCCGAGGAGCAGCCGCACCCCCGGAAACGCCCGCCGCCCCGGCGCCGGCGGCACCGCGCGCAGCAGCCACCACAGCACCGGCAGCACCGCAAGGCCGGCCAGCAGCCATGGCGAGAGGAAGGCGACAGATCCGATCACGCCCGCGCGCCCACCGCCATGTAGAGCCAGAGCAGCGCCTGCCGCGGGCTGGCACTGGTGCGGTGGAACAGCGCCCGCCAGCCGAGGTGCCGCGCAATGTCACCGAGCGCGCCGCGCCGTGCCGCCAGCCGCTCGCGGTAGGCGGCACGCAACGCCCGGGCGCGCTGGGTCTCGAACTCCGACCCGCCGCCCATGCTCTCGAAGATCATCCGTCCGTCAAAGGGAAACTCTTCCTCGCTCTCGTCGAGCACCTGCACGAAGCAGCCGCGCACGCCCTGGTCTGCAGCATGGGCGAGCGCGGGCCGCATCGCCTCGATGTCGCCGAGGAAATCCGAGAAGAACACCGCCCGGGCGCCGTGTACCATCCGGTCGGCCGGCGGCACGCCATAGTCCGGCCGATCCTCCCGCGCCGCACCGCCGAGCGCCAGCGCCATGCGGTTCAGCTGCGTCCGTCCGGCGCGCGGCTGCGTGGCGTCCGTCCCGAGCAGCGACACGCGCTCGCCCGCCTTCACGAGCAGCAGCGCCAGTGCCAGCGACAGGAGCGCCCCCCGCTCGAACTTCGAGCGCGCCTTCACGTCGTCGGAGTCGCGATAATCCATCGAGAGCGCGTCATCGACCCAGAGATGGACCGTCTGCGCCGCCTCCCACTCCATTTCCCGGATGAACTGCTGGTCCGACTTGCCCGACCGCCGCCAGTCCACCGACGAGCGCGGATCGCCGGGCACCGCCTGCCGGTACTGCCAGAAGTTCTCGCCGTGCCCCGCCCGGCGCCGGCCGTGGAAGCCCATGGCCACCGACGCCGCCAGATGCTCCGCCTCGGCGAGCAGCGGCGGCAGCGCACCGCCGACCTTCTCCGCGTCCCGGCGCAGCCCGACGGGCCCCTGCGGCTTGTCCCGGCCGCGGGGGCGGGCGGCGATCACGCGGCGGCCTCCACGCCCATCACGTCGTGGACCAGCCGCCCGATCAGCGCATCGAGCGTCTGCCCCTCGGCCCGGGCTGCGAAGCCGAGCGCCATGCGGTGGATCAGCACCGGCCGCGCCAGCGCCGCCACGTCGTCGAGGTTCGGCACCAGCCGGCCCTGGATCAGCGCGCGGCCGCGGATCGCCAGCATCAGGGCCTGTGCCGCGCGCGGCCCCGGCCCCCAGCTGACGGCATCGCGCACGGCCGGATGCGCGTCGGCCGTGTCCGGCCGTGCCGCGCGCACCAGATCGAGGATGCGCTCCACCACCGCCTCGCCCACGGGCAGCCGCCGGATCAGGTGCTGCGCAGCCATCAGGCTGGCGGAATTGAACACCGGCTCGGCCACCGCCTCGTCGACGCCGGTGGTGGCGAGGATGATCCGCCGCTCCGACGCCCGGTCGGGATAGCCCACGTCGATCTGCAGCAGGAAGCGGTCGAGCTGCGCCTCGGGCAGCGGATAGGTGCCTTCCTGCTCGATCGGATTCTGGGTGGCGAGCACATGGAACGGCCGTGGCAGGAAACGCCGCTGACCCGCGACGGAGACTTCCTTTTCCTGCATCGCCTGCAACAGCGCCGACTGGGTGCGCGGGCTCGCCCGGTTGATCTCGTCGGCCATCAGCAGCTGGCAGAAGATCGGGCCGTCGATGAAGCGGAACGCCCGCGTCCCGTCGGCGCCGGTCTCGAGCACCTCGGCCCCGAGGATGTCGGCCGGCATCAGGTCGGGCGTGAACTGCACCCGATGCGCCACGAGGCCGAGCACCGTCCCGAGCGTTTCCACCAGCCGGGTCTTGGCGAGGCCCGGCGCGCCGACCAGCAGGCCGTGGCCGCCGGACAGGATGGCGATCAGCGTCTGCTCCACCACGTCGTCCTGGCCGATGATGCGCCGGGCGATCATCTCGCGCGCCGCGACGAGCCTCGCGCCGGTCGCCTCGATCTCCGGCATCAGGTCGTCGGTCTCGGTCATCGCGCGTCTGCCTCCGCGTTTGGTTCCGTCGCGAGTGTACCCCGCCACCGCCCGGCCACAATGGGCTTCCGCGTTCACAATCCGGGCATCCGCTCGGCGGTGCTCCGCAGGCCCGGTCGGTTGCCACCCGGGTCGATCCGGCCTATCGAGGACGGGACCAGCACGGAAATCCGACCATGGCCGGACCCGAGACGCCCCCTCCGACCGCTGACGGCCTCGCCGCCGCCGCGTCCGGCGCCGCCCGCCGAGGGCCGCCGCCGGTGCATCTCTGGAACCCGCCGTTCTGTGGCGATCTCGACATGCGCATCGCGCGCGACGGCACCTGGTTCTATCTCGGCACGCCGATCGGCCGGCCGGCGCTGGTCAAGCTGTTCTCCTCGATCCTGAAGCGGGAGGGCGAGCGTTACTTTCTGGTGACGCCGGTGGAGAAGGTCGGGATCACCGTCGACGACGCGCCCTTCGTCGCGGTGGATTTCACCGCCGAAGGCCACGGCCGCGGCCAGTGCCTCACGTTCGAGACGCAGGTCGGCGATCACGCGACCGCCGGCCCCGAGCATCCGATCCGCGTGGCGCTCGACCCCGCGACTGGCGAGCCCGCGCCCTACGTGCTGATCCGCCGCGACCTCGAGGCGCTCATCGACCGCAAGAGCTTCTATCGCCTCGTCGATCTCGGCCGTGATGAGGCCGTCGACGGCGTGGCGCAGTTCGGCGTCTGGTCCGGCGGGCGGTTCTTCCCCATCGCCCCGGCGGCCGACCTCGCGTGAGCGCCGCGCCAGCGCCCGGAACGGCGTCTGACGCATTAACCGCAAGTTGTCGGCAAAGTTGACGGATTTGCCGCCGGCGGGCAGCGTGGTCCCGCTCGCTCGGGTGGGGGTCCGACAATGCGTTTCCTGATGGTGGCCGCGGCGCTCGCGCTCGCGGGCTGTGCCGGTGCGCCGGCGGGGGTGAAGCCCGGCTTCGCCGGTGGCAGCCGGCACGATGGCATCGTGACGATGGCCTCGACCGGCACGCTCTACAATCCGGTCAGCCCGGACTGGCGACAGGCCGCCACCGAGGCCGGGCGGCGGTGTCGCGCCTGGGGGTATGACGGCGCGGACGAGTTCGCGGGCTGGCAGGAGGCCTGCCGGGCCTACGACCTGTACGGCCGATGCACGACCACGGTGGTGACGCGGTTCTATCCCTGCATGGGGTGAGTGCCCGGAGACGGGATCGGAGGACCGCGCCATGGCATCTGCTCGCCCCTCGTCGAAGGACCCCTATCGCCAGTTCTTTCTCACGCTCTGGATGTACTGGCACGAGACCGACGACGAGAAGAAACGCCTGCTCCTGCGCGGCGTCATTCTCCTGCGGCGCAAGCGGCTGGGAGGCGCGTTCGCGGACACGCTGCTCGAACGGCTCTACGTGCGCGAGGCGCACCGCCTCGGCGTCGAGCTTCAGCCGCCGACAAGGGATTCTACTGTAGCGGGATGCGCACCGCGGGATAGCGCGTGACCGGGTGGCCTGCGTTCATGCCGGCGCCACCGCCGCCCCACCAGCCGACACCGACGCCGACGCCGCTCATGTTGCCGGTGCCGACGGAAATTCCGACGGTCGGAAAACCGCCCGCGCCGCCGCTCCACACCGCCTCGGGCGCGACCAGCGCCGAGCCTTGGGCCGACCCCGCCTTGCACGTGACCGTGACGGTGGGCGCGGCCGAGCCGAAATCCGGCACCAGCAGACGCGCGGGCGGTACGAACGTCGCGGTGAAGTAGGGCGAGGCCGCGGTACAGGTGGCGCCCGCGATGTCCTGCTCCGGCGCGCTCGCCTGGACGGCGCGGACCACGAGTTCCGCCTCGCCCTGCGCCGGGGGCAATGTCGCGCCCTTCACAGGTCCGGGCCGGATCGCCGGCAGCGAGGCGTCGCCGCCGCCGGGCGCGCAGGCGGCAAGCGCCGTCACCAGTCCGAGAAGCAGCCGGCGCATGATCCCCTCCTTGCCGTCCGACAATGAGACGCGCGGCCGGGCGCCCGGGTTGCGGGCTCAGCCGTCCTTGCGGAAGAACTTCTTCTCGCGCGGCTTGCCGTCCCAGCCGGTCTTGCGCGGCCGGTCGTCGCGATCGGCCGGGCGGAACGGCTTGCCGCCGCCCTCGCGGTCGCCGCGGTAGGGCTTGCTGTCACCGCGCGGGGCGCGCGGCTCGTCCTCGCGGTGCTCCCACTTCTTCAGCAGGCGCACGTCGAAGCTGTCGCGGCCGATCCGGCCCTCGTGGCACCAGACGCAGGCCACCCGGCCCCCCTCGACGCCCTCGACGGACATCCGCATCGAGCCCGAGTTCAGGACAACCAGGTCGCCGATCTCGAAAGTCACATCCATGTCGCTTGAATCCCCAATGGCGGCCATGGGGGCCGCACTGAGCGGCCGGATGTATGCCGATCCGGCCCGCGCCGCAAGCCCGTGGTTCAGAGGGCCGTGCCGAGGGCGTCCGCGACGGTGAAGATGTCCTTGTCGCCACGGCCGCACATGTTCATCACGAGCAGGTGGTCCCGCGGCAGGCCGGGGGCGATCTTCGTCACGTGGGCGAGCGCGTGCGCGGGCTCCAGCGCCGGGATGATCCCCTCGGTGGTGCAGCAGAGCTGGAACGCCTGCAGCGCCTCCTGATCGGTGACGGACACGTACTCGACGCGCTCCATGTCGTGCAGCCAGGCGTGCTCGGGCCCGATGCCGGGGTAGTCGAGGCCGGCGGAGATCGAGTGGCCCTCGATGATCTGGCCATCGGCGTCCTGCAGCAGATACGTCCGGTTACCGTGGAGGACGCCGGGGCGGCCGCCGGTCAGCGACGCCGCGTGCTCCATGCGGTCGTCGACGCCGTGGCCGCCGGCCTCCACTCCGATGATGCGCACGTCCGGGTCGTCGAGGAACGGATGGAACAGGCCCATGGCGTTGGAGCCGCCGCCGATGCAGGCGACCAGCGAATCCGGCAGGCGGCCCTCGCGGGACTGGATCTGCTCGCGCACCTCCTTGCCGATGATCGACTGGAAGTCGCGGACCATCGCCGGATAGGGGTGCGGGCCGGCGACGGTGCCGATGCAGTAGAACGTATCCCGCACGTTCGTCACCCAGTCGCGCAGCGCCTCGTTCATCGCATCCTTCAGCGTGCCGCGGCCGGAGGTGACGGGAACGACCTCGGCGCCGAGCAGACGCATGCGGAAGACGTTGGGCTTCTGCCGCTCGACATCGGTCGCGCCCATGAAGACGACGCACTTCAGCCCGAAGCGGGCGCAGACCGTGGCGGTGGCGACACCGTGCTGGCCCGCGCCGGTCTCGGCGATGATGCGCTCCTTGCCCATGCGGCGGGCGAGCAGGATCTGGCCCAGCACGTTGTTGATCTTGTGGGCGCCGGTGTGGTTCAGCTCGTCGCGCTTGAAGTAGATCTTCGCACCACCGAGCCGCTCGGTCAGCCGCTCGGCGAAATAGAGCGGCGACGGGCGGCCGACGTAATGGGTCCAGAGGTCGTCCATCTCGGCCCAGAAGGCGGCGTCGATCTTGGCCTTCTCGTACTCGGCTTCGAGGTCGAGGATGAGCGGCATCAGGGTCTCGGAGACGAAGCGGCCGCCGTAGATGCCGAAACGGCCGCGTTCGTCGGGGCCGGTGCGGAAGGAATTCGGCTTGTCTGCGGTCATGGCGGCGCCCCCTTCGGATGGTGCCGCCTGTCTAGCCGCGCGGCGGCGGCGCGTCGAGGGACGATCGCGGCGGGAAATCAAGCGACTTCGCGCGTGAATGGCCACTATGCCCCTGAAAAGGCGGAGATTAACGTGTAACACTCTTGCCTTGATGCCGGAGGCGCCGGGTGCAGAGCACCCATCCGGCGCTTCCGGCGGAGCGGTGGCCCCGCCCGTCAGGCGGGCAGCGGATCGGCGCGGGCCGCGCGGATGAACGCGGCGACGCGCGCGGGGTCCTTTTCGCCCGGCCGTGCCTCGACGCCGGACGAGACGTCCACCTGGTTCGCCCCGGTCAGACGGATCGCCTCCGACACGTTGTCGGGCGTGAGCCCCCCGGCCAGCATCCACGGCACCTGCCAGGCCCGGCCGGCGAGAAGGCGCCAGTCGAAGGCGAGCCCGTTGCCGCCCGGCAGCGCGCCGTCGTGCGGCGGGCGGGCGTCGATGAGCAACTGGTCGGCCACCGCGGCATAGGCGTCGATCGCCGCCAGATGCTCGCGCGCGGCGATGCCGAGCGCCTTCATCACCGGCAGGCCGAAGCGGGACCGCACCTCGGCGACGCGCTCCGGCGTCTCGTGGCCGTGCAGCTGCAGCAGGTCGATGCGGCCGAGGCCGACGATGTCCGCCAGCGTCGCGTCGTCGGCGTCGACCGTGAGCGCGACCCGGGCAATGCCCTCGGGCACGTTCTCGAGCGTCCAGCGGGCATCGGCCAGCGTCATGTGCCGTGGCGACGGCGGAAAGAACACGACCCCGACATACGACGCCCCGGCCTCGGCCGCCGCGCGCACCTCGGCGCGGGAGCGGAGCCCGCAGATCTTGACCCGCATGTCGCCGGTCAATTGCCGAGCAGCGTCAGCACGTCGTCCTCGTGCTTGCCAGTGGTCTTGCGCAGGCGGTCCATCTCGGTCGACAGGCGATCGGCCTCGCGAGACTTCTGCCGGGCACGGCGGCGATGCTTGTGCTCCCGCAGCCACTCGAAGATGTAGCCGATCAGCATGCCGACCACGACCCCGGCGAGGCCGACGACGAAGAGCGGCACCTGCACGGACAGCGGCATCACCCGCGCCATGCCGGCGGGCAGCAGGTTCAGCGTCACCAGTTCGCGATTCGCCAGCGCGACGACGACGATCACCACGAGCAAGATCGCGAGGATCAGGAGCTTGAGCGTCCGCAAGAGGTCAGTCCTTGTCCCGATTGTCGATGCCGTTCAGCCGGTCGCGCAGCAGCTTGCCGGTCTTGAAGAACGGCACGAACTTCTGCTCGACCGTGACCGAGTCGCCCGTGCGGGGATTTCGGCCCTGGCGGGCGTCGCGCTTCTTCACCGAGAAGGCGCCAAAGCCGCGCAGCTCGACGCGATGCCCCTGGGCCATCGCCTCGATGATCTCCTCGAACACGGTGCCGACAATGCGCTCCACGTCCCGCTGGAACAGGTGGGGGTTCGCCTCGGCGATCTTCTGGATCAGCTCGGATTTTATCATCGGCGGCACCCGCTTGCCATGCACTCCACCCCTGCGCAGACAGCGCCGTTATGCGGCGCCCGGCCATACTGGCAGGATTCAGGGGCCGAGGGAATAGAGCTTCGGGCCGGTCAGCCGCGATATTTCTCCAAGAATCCCGCCGGTTGTACCCATGCTGCCGAGAAGGCGGCCCGCGAGGCCCCGCTCCTCCCGCTCCACCTGCCATTCGCGGACAGGCAGGCCCGAGAGTGCACGATCGCGCGAATCGAGCCAGGCGATCGCCTGCGGCTCGCCGCCGATCTCGTCGACGAGGCCGGCGTCGAGCGCGAGGCGTCCGGAGAAGACGCCGCCGTTCGCCACCGCGTCGAGCGCCGCGCCATCGAGGTGCCGGCGCTCACCAACGAGGTCGCGGAACCAGGCAAAGCCGTCGGCGACCAGCGCCTCGTCGCGGGCGCGCGCCTCGGGATTGGTCGGGCGGAACGGCGACGGCTCGGCCTTCAGCTCGGACGAGCGCACGGTCTCGAGGCCGATGCCGAGCCTGGACATGATCTGCGTGAGATCGGGGTATTCCATGATGACGCCGATCGAGCCGGTCAGCGTGTTGCCGCGCGCAACGACGTGGTCGGCGGCAATGGCGGCGACATAGCCGCCGGAGGCGGCGATTTCGCCAAGCTCGGCCACCACCGGCTTTTTCACGGCGATCATGCGCAGCGAGTCGTAGAGCGCCTCTGACCCGGCCGTGGTGCCGCCGGGCGAGTTGATGCGCAGGACGACGGCCTTCACGGCATCGTCGTCGGCGATCGTCTCGAGCATCCGGTCGCGGTCGGGGTCGTCGGCGATGACGCCGCTCACCTCGACCCGGGCGATGTGGGCGCGGCGGGTCTCGATCTCGCCGCTGCCGAAGACAGCCGCGGCAATGCCAGCCACGGCAAGGGCGACGAAGAAACCCCGCCAGAACGCGGAGCGGCGCCACTTGCGGCGCCGCTCCTCGTAGAAGTCCCGAGTGATCGGGTCCATGCCGTCAGGATCAGACGTTGTCGCGGCGCTTCAGCGCGGCGCCGAGGATGTCGCCGAGCGAAGCCCCCGAGTCGGACGAACCGTACTGCTCCACCGCTTCCTTCTCCTCGGCGATCTCGCGCGCCTTGATGGAGAGGCCGAGGCGGCGGGTCTTCGCGTCGATGTTGGTGACGCGCGCGTCAACCTTGTCGCCCTTGGTGAAGCGCTCCGGGCGCTGCTCCACGCGGTCGCGCGAGAGGTCGGAGCGGCGGATGAACGACTTCATGCCGTCGTGCTCGACCTCGATGCCGCCGTCCTCGATCGCGGTGACGGTGACGGTGACGATGTCGCCCCGCTTCACGCCCGCAACGGCTTCCGCGAACTTGTCGCCGCCGACCTGCTTGATCGAGAGCGAGATACGCTCCTTCTCGACGTCGACGTCGGTGACGACGGCCGTGACCATGTCGCCCTTGCGATAGTCCTGGATCGCCTCTTCGCCGGAGCGGTCCCAGTCGAGATCCGACAGGTGGACCATGCCGTCGATGTCGCCGTCGAGGCCGACGAACAGACCGAACTCGGTGATGTTCTTCACCTCACCCTCGACGACGGTGCCGTTCGGGTGGCTGGCGGCGAAGTTGTCCCACGGGTTGCCCTGGGTCTGCTTCAGGCCGAGCGAGACGCGACGCTTCTGGCTGTCGATCTCGAGCACCACGACCTCGACCTCCTGGGAGGTGGAGACGATCTTGCCCGGATGGACGTTCTTCTTGGTCCAGGACATCTCGGAGACGTGCACGAGGCCCTCGATCCCCGGCTCCAGCTCCACGAAGGCGCCGTAGTCGGTGATGTTGGTGACGCGGCCGGTGTGGCGCGAGTCGATCGGGAACTTGTTCTCGACGGTGTCCCACGGATCAGCCTGCAGCTGCTTCATGCCGAGGCTGATGCGCTGGGTCTCCTTGTTGATCTTGATGACCTGGACCTTCACGGTCTCGCCGATCGACAGGATCTCGGAGGGGTGGTTGACGCGGCGCCAGGCCATGTCGGTGACGTGCAGCAGGCCATCGACGCCGCCGAGGTCGACGAAGGCGCCGTACTCGGTGATGTTCTTGACCACGCCGTCGATCGTGTCGCCTTCGGTGAGGCGGGCGACGATCTCGGCACGCTGCTCGGCGCGCGACTCCTCGAGGACGGCGCGGCGGCTGACGACGATGTTGCCGCGGCGGCGGTCCATCTTGAGGATCTGGAACGGCTGCGGCATGTGCATGAGCGGGCCGGCGTCACGCACCGGGCGCACGTCGACCTGGCTGCCGGGCAGGAACGCCACGGCGCCGCCGAGATCGACGGTGAAGCCGCCCTTGACGCGGCCGAAGATCGCACCCTCGACGCGCTCTTCCTTGGCGTAGGCTTTTTCCAGACGGTCCCACGCCTCTTCCCGGCGAGCCTTCTCGCGGGAGAGGACGGCCTCGCCGCGGGCGTTCTCGACGCGGTCGAGGTAGACCTCGACGGTGTCGCCCACCTCGATCTCGGGGGCCTTGCCCGGCTGGGCGAATTCCTTGAGGTCGACCCGGCCTTCCATCTTGTAGCCGATGTCGATGATGGCCTGACCGGCCTCGATCGCCAGGACCATGCCCTTGACGACCGTCCCCTCGTCGGGGGTCACAAGCTCGAAGCTCTCCTTGAGAAGGGCCTCGAAATCATCCTTCAGTGCCGCAGCTGGCATCCAGTTCTCCAGTTCATTGCAGTTTTCTGGCCAAGCGGTTGGATTCCGCCGGTCTTTGACCCGTCGTCCGGTCCGTGCCTGATGTGGGGATGGCCGGCGCAGGGCTCACGCGGCCCCGTCCGGCAGACGATCCTTGACGTAGGCGACGGCCCTTGCGACGGCCGCGTCTATAGACAGTTCCGTCGTGTCGAGCAAGAGCGCATCGGCCGCCGCCACCATCGGCGCCGCATCGCGGCTGGCGTCGCGGGCATCGCGGGCGCGCAGGTCGGCGAGCACCGAGGCAGGATCGGCGCCGAGTTCGGCCGCCCGCCGGCCGGCGCGGGCGTCGTCGGAGGCGGTGACGAAGAGCTTCGCCTCGGCCTGCGGACAGATGACCGTGCCGATGTCGCGGCCGTCGAGCACGGCGCCGCCCTCGCGGCGGGCGAAGCGCTTCTGGAAGTCGAGCAGCGCGGCGCGCACCTCGGGCAGGACGGCGACCTTGGAGGCGGCCTGGCCGGCACGGGCGGTGCGCAGGTCGGAGCGGGCGAGGTCCTCCGGCGTCAGGCGCCGGGCAAGTTCCGCCGACCAGTGCGGGTCGATGACGCCGCGGCCGTCGTGCAGCGCCTGAACGCCGACGGCGCGGTAGAGCAGGCCGGTGTCGAGGTGGCCGAAGCCGAAGCTGTCGGCGACGGCGCGGGCGATGGTGCCCTTGCCGGCGGCGGCCGGGCCGTCGATCGCGACGGTGAAGATCACGCGCAGAGCTCCTCGTCGTCGCCCGGCCGCTGGGGCAGGCCGTCGGTGATGGCGTAGTAGTCGGGGATGTCGGCCACAAAGACGTGGCCGCGGGTCACAAGGCCCGTCGGCTGGTCGAGGCTGCCCGCGTGGATCCACAGCCGATGCCGGCCGAGCGCGTCCCAGAACAGCGGCGCGCCGCAGGTCGGGCAGAAGCCACGGCGGGTGCCGGGGGTGGAGGCGTACCAGCGCACGTCGCCGGTGATCTCGACGTCCTCGCGGGCGGCGGCGGTCAGCGCGGCATGGTGGCCGGTGGCGTGGCGGCAGTCCGAGCAGTGGCAGTCGATGACGTCGCGCAGCGGGCCGTGGACGTGGTAGCGCACGGCCCCGCAGGCGCAGCCGCCGGTCTGCCGCGGCCTCATGCGGCGGTCTCCGGCGCTGCCTCGCGGATGTCGGCGCCGAGCGCGCGCATCAGCGGCAGGAACGACGGGAAGCTGGTGGCGATCGGGCCGCCGTCGTCGACGGTGATCGGGGCCTTCGCCGCGAGCCCGAGGCAGAGGAAGGCCATGGCGATGCGGTGGTCGAGGTGCGAGCGGACGGTGGCGCCGCCCGCGACGCTGCCCGGGCCGCGGCCGTGGACGATGAGGAAGTCCTCGCCCTCCTCCAGCGTCACGCCGCACGCCTCAAGGCCGCGGGCCATCGCGTCGATGCGGTCGCTCTCCTTCACCCGCAGCTCCCTGATGCCGCGCATGGTGGTGGTGCCCTCGGCCGTCGCGGCGAGCGCGGCGAGCACCGGGTACTCGTCGATCATCGAGGGCGCCCGCTCCGGAGGCACCTCGATGCCGGTGAGCGGCCCGAAGCGCACGCGCAGGTCGGCGACCGGCTCGCCCCCCTCCTCGCGGCGGTTCTCGAAGGTGATGTCGGCGCCCATCTCGACCAGCGTATCGTAGAGCCCGGCGCGCGTGGGGTTGAGGCCAATGCCGGGGACGAGCACGTCCGATCCCTCGGCGAGCAGAGCGGCCACCACCGGGAAGGCGGCGGACGACGGGTCGCGCGGCACGGCGATGGTCTGCGGCCGCAGCTCGGGCTGGCCCCGCAGGGTGATGACGTGGCCCTCGGCCGTGACCTCGGTCGACACCTCGGCGCCGAAGCCGCGCAGCATCCGCTCGGTATGGTCGCGCGTCGCCTCGCGCTCGATCACCACCGTCTCGCCCGGCGCGTTGAGGCCCGCGAGCAGCACGGCGGACTTCACCTGCGCCGAGGGCATCGGCGTGGTGTACTGCACCGGCAGCGGGTTGGCCGCGCCGGTCAGCGTGATCGGCAGGCGGCCGCCGCGCCGGCCGCGCGCCTCGGCGCCGAACAGCGCCAGCGGGTCGATGATCCGGCCCATCGGCCGGCGGCGCAGGCTGGCGTCGCCGGTGAAGGTCGCGGTGATGTCGGTGGTCGCCATCGCACCCATGACGAGGCGCACGCCGGTGCCGGCGTTGCCATGGTCGATCACGTCCTCCGGCTCCTGGAAGCCGCCGACGCCGACGCCGCGCACGGTCCACGCGCCGGGACTGGTGCGCTCGACCGTGGCGCCGAAGGCGCGCATGGCCTTGCCGGTGTCGAGCACGTCCTCGCCCTCGAGCAGGCCGGTGATGCGGGTCTCGCCGAGGCTGAGCGCGCCGAGGATCAGCGAGCGGTGGGAAACGGACTTGTCGCCCGGGATCTCGGCCGCGCCGCGGAGCGGTGCGCCGGCGGTGGCGACCATCGGTTTCGCTGCGCCGTGCCCGGCCATCGTGACTCTCCCGGTGAGTTTCGTCGGGTCTTTAAGCGATCGGCGCCGATCGGTCCATGGCCGGCGACAGGCGCGCCCGCCCTCAGTCGACGCGCTCGAAGCTCATGTATTGCGGCACCCGCCCCGCTGCCAGCGCCTTGGCCTCGTAGCGGGTGCCCGGCCAGCCGTCCCACGGCGCCGCCTCGTCGCGGCCGACGCGGGCGAAGCCGGGCGCCTCGGCCGCCATGGCGCGGGCATGGTCGGCGTAGTCGGCGATGTCGGTCGCGACGCGCAGCTCGGCGCCCGGGGCCATCGCCCGGGCGAGAAGCGCGAGGTTCTCGAGGCTCATGAAGCGGCGGCGCACATGCCGCGCCTTGGGCCAGGGATCGGGGTAGAGCAGGAAGACCCGGGCGAGCCCGCCCTCGGGCAGCAGCTCGATCAGGTCGCGCGCATCGCCGGCGTGCAGGCGGATGTTCTCCACCCCTGCCCCGTCGATGTGGTTCAGCGCCATGGCGACGCCGTTGACGAAGGGCTCGCAGCCGATGAGGCCGACGCCCGGGTGCGCCTCGGCCTGCGCCACCATGTGCTCGCCGCCGCCGAATCCCACCTCGAGCCAGAGCGGGCGGCCGTCCGGGAACAGCGGCGCAAACGGCACACGGTCGGGGTTGTCGACGGGCGAGACGCCCCGCACGGCGAGGCGGGGCAGCAGCGTCTCGAGCAGGCGCGCCTGGTTCGGCTTCAGCCTCTTGCCGCGGCGGCGACCGTAGAGGTTGCGCCAGGGGCGGTCCCGCCCCTGGAGGTCAGCGTCTGTCATCGCGCCTCAGACGGCCTTTGCCAGCGCGTCCTTGAGGTCGGTCCGCTCCCACGAGAAGCCGCCCTCGCTGTCGACCGCGCGGCCGAAGTGGCCGTAGGCCGAGGTCCGCTGGTAGATCGGGCGGTTGAGGCCGAGCTGGGTGCGGATGCCGCGGGGAGTCAGGTCCATCACCCCGGCGACGGCCTTCTCGATCACCGCCTCGGGCACGGTGCCGGTGCCCATGGTGTCGACGTAGATCGACAGCGGCCGGGCGACGCCGATCGCATACGAGAGCTGCAGCACGCAACGCTTGGCGAGGCCGGCGGCGACCACGTTCTTCGCGAGGTAGCGCGCGGCATAGGCGGCGGAGCGGTCGACCTTGGTCGGATCCTTGCCGGAGAACGCGCCGCCGCCGTGCGGGGCCGCGCCGCCGTAGGTGTCGACGATGATCTTGCGCCCGGTCAGGCCGGCGTCGCCGTCGGGGCCGCCGATCACGAACTTGCCCGTGGGGTTGACGTGCCAGACGGTCTGATCGGTGATCCAGCCCTCGGGCAGCACGCCGCGGATGTAGGGCTCGACCATCTCGCGCACGTCAGCGGAGGTCATGTCCTCGTCGAGGTGCTGGGTCGAGAGCACGAGGCTCGCCACCTCGACGGGGACGCCGCCCTGGTAGCGCAGCGTCACCTGGCTCTTGGCGTCGGGGCCGAGGCGGGGCTCCTCGCCGCTCTTGCGCACTTCGGCGAGGCGGCGGAGGATGCCGTGGGCGTAGTGGATCGGCGCGGGCATCAGCTCGGCGGTCTCGTCGGTGGCGTAGCCGAACATGATGCCCTGGTCGCCCGCGCCCTCTTCCTTGCCGTCGCCCGCGTCGACGCCCTGGGCGATGTGCTCGGACTGGCCGTGGAGGTAGTTGTGCACGCGCAGGTTGGCCCAGTGAAAGCCCTTCTGCTCGTAGCCGATGTCCTTGACGCAGGCGCGGACGATGTCCTCGATGTGCGACAGGATGTCGCCGGGGCCGCGCACCTCGCCGCCGACGACGACGCGGTCGGTGGTGGCGAACGTCTCGCAGGCGACGCGGGCCTCGGGCTCAGCGGTCAGGAACGCGTCGAGAACGGCGTCGGAAATCCGGTCGCAAACCTTGTCCGGATGGCCTTCCGACACTGATTCCGACGTAAAGAGATAATCCTCGCGACTGCTCATCGTTCACCCAATTACCGTTCGGTCGGCCACTCCCTATTGGCGAGCGGGCCTTGGGTCAACCGCGGAAAGCGGCAACAAGCGCCCCCCGCGCGCGCCGAAGCGCGACCAGGAGCGGGTGACCGGAACAGGCGGCCACGAAGGACACGCGCGACGGGCCGGGCGGCCGGCGCAGCTGCCCGCAAGGCCTCGGACGCGTCCCGCAAGCAGCAGCACGGCAACGATGGGCCCGCCGAAGATCGACGCAGCGAGGATGCACGGCGCGCTTCGCACGGCGGAGACCAGCGTCGCAATGGCCGGGCCATGCGCGCATCGCGATCCACCAGGCTGTGCGGCGCAGGCACCGATCGGTGGCGCCCGGGCGGGTCAGCGGCGGCGGGGGACGGAGTCGGATGCCAGCTGCCGCACCAGCGCCAGCACCGAGGCGCGGGTCTCTGGATCGACGATGCCGCTGAACGCGTCACCGAGCACCTGCATGTCGTCGCGCGACATGCCGTGCGCTGCATCCGGCAGCCCCTGCCCATCCATGCCCTCGAGCCCCTCGAAGAAGTGGCTGGGCGGCACGCCGAGGAAGCTCGCGATCTGGTAGAGCCGCCCGGCGCCGATGCGGTTCGTGCCCTTTTCGTACTTCTGAATCTGCGAGAAAGTCAGGCCGAGATGCCTTCCAAGCCGCCCCTGGCTGATCCCGAGCGCCTCGCGCCGGCGCCGCATCTTCGTCCCGACGTAAACGTCAATCTCTGCCGCTGACATGACCATGCCAACCTTCACCATTTGTCCTGATACACCCGGCGCGGCAAGGTCACCCCACCTCTCCCTCCGTACTGGGAGTTATCTCCGGCGGTCGCTGAAAATACCACTGTAAAAAATAAAGACAGTTAATCCCAAAATGGCGAGACCTACAACTATCGCAGGATTATCGCCGAAGGTTGCATAGACCGTTGGTTGTAGGGCACCCGGCAGCATTGTATCGACAACACCCGACTCTCCTAATCCGAGACTTCGCGACGATGCGGCCGTAAGGGTCGATCATTGCGGACACGCCGGTATTCGCCGCGCGGGCCAGCGGCAGGCCCTGCTCGATCGCGCGGGCGCGGGCCTGCGCGAGGTGTTGCCACGGGCCGGACGCCTCACCGAACCAGGCATCGTTCGTGACCTGGACCAGCCACTCGGCGCGCCCCTCGGGTGCGCGCAGGCTGCCGGGAAAGATCGCCTCGTAGCAGATCAGCGGCAGGAACGGCGGCAGGCCCGGCACCTGCACGAGATGCGGGCCGGGCCCGGGCGTGAAGCCGCCCTGGGTGAGCGGCTGGAGCGCGGGGATGCCGAGCGCCGCGATGGCGCGGGGAAAGGGGATGTACTCGCCAAAGGGAACGAGATGGTGCTTGTCGTAGATCGCGAGCGGCGCGCCGTCGGGGCCGAGGACGGCGAGCGAGTTGAACCAGCGGGCGGTGCCGTCGGCGGCGGGCTCGCCGCGGACGATGCCGAGGATCAGCTGGCCCGGAGCGGCCGCGGCGGCGCTCTCCGCCTGCAGGTCCGGGCGGTCGCCGAGGGCGAAGGGAACAGCGGTCTCCGACCAGATCGTCACGTCGGCGCGCGGCGCGCCGGCGGTGAGCGTGAGGTGGCGGGCGAAGAACTCCCGCTCCTTCTCCGGCCGCCACTTGTCGGCCTGCGCGGCGTTCGGCTGCACCAGCCGGACGGAGAGCGCCGGCGCGCGCGGCGGCACCGGCTGGTCGAGGCGCCAGCTGCCCCAGCCCCAGCCCGCCGCGACGAGCAGCCCGACGGCGACCGCCGCGCGCCACGATCCCGCGCCCAGCACGAGGCCGGCCGCGAGGGTCGCGAGGGTCAGCAGGTAGGGCCCGCCGAGGGCGAGGGTCTGGGCGACCGGCGTCCCGATCCAGGCATAAGCCTGCAGCGCCCAGGGAAAGCCGGTGAGCACATGGCCGCGGGCATACTCAGCGAAGAACCACAGCGCGGCCAGCAGCAGCGCGCCCGCAACGCCGGAACGCCGGCCGCGCGGCACGATCGCCCGCGCGACGGCGAAGGGCACGCCCCAGAACAGCGCGAGGCCGGTCGCCATGCCCACGAGCGCGAACGGCGCGAGCCAGCCGAAGATCTCCGGCTGCACCAGGAACGGATCGACGATCCAGAACATGCCGGCGCCGAAATAGCCGACGCCCGCCGCCCAGCCGAGAAGGAACGCCCGCCCTGTCCCCTGCGCCGCGTCGAAGAGCCGGAACAGGACGGGCAGCGCGGCGAGCACGGCCAGCGGCCACGACAGCGGCGGCTGCCCGAGCGCCAGGGCGGCGCCGGCTCCGAGGGCGAGGAGCAGGCTGAGCCAGACGCCGGCGGCGCCCACCTGCCCGGACGGGCGCGCGACGACGTTGCCTATTCCGCGGCCTCCGCCGAGCGGGCCGGGGCGAGGCGGACCCGCACGCGATCGAGCCGGCGGGCGTCGCCTTCCACCACCTCGAACTCGTGGCCGGCGGGATGCGCCACCACCTCGCCGCGGGCCGGCAGCCGGCCGGCGAGGCGGATCACAAGACCGCCCAGCGTGTCCACTTCCTCAGCGAGGTCCGCGTCGATCAGCGGCAGGCCGGCCGCGCGCTCCGCTTCCTCGAGGTCCATGCGCGCCTGCGCGAGATAGACCCCGGGCGCCTCCTCCTGCCAGAGCGGCACCTCGGCCTCGTCGTGCTCGTCGGCGATGGCACCGACGATCTGCTCCACCACGTCCTCGATGGTGACGAGCCCGTCCACGCCGCCGTATTCGTCGATGACCAGCGCCATGTGGATGTGCGCCGACTGCATCTTCTGCAGCAGCGTGGCGAGCGGCATCGAGGGCGGCACGTAGAGCAGCGGTCGCAGCATCCCGGCGAGATCGAACGGCGCGCCTCCCTGCCCAGCGTCGTCTTGTCCAGCGCCGTCTTGTCCAGCGCCGGGTCCGCCGTCGTCGGCACCGAACCCGAAGCGCAGCGCCACGTCCTTGAACAGCAGCAGCCCCTCGGGCCGGTCGAGCGTCTCGGCATAGACCGGCAGGCGCGACAGCTCGCTGGCGCGGAACGCGGCCACGACCTCGGGAAAGCTGGCGTCGTTCGGGATGGCAACGATGTCGGCGCGCGGGACGCTCACGTCGTCGACCCGGAGCCGGAGCATCCGGCGCAGGTTCAGCGCAAGATCGGCGTCACCAACGCCCAGCGGCCGCGACCCGGCCCCATCGAGGGCCTCGCGGCGGAACAGGCGTGAGAAGAAGGATTGTCGCGCGCCGCCGTCAGGACTGTCCGGGTCCTCGTCCACGGACAGGCCCGGCGCGCCAGGCGCCTGTCCGACCGGTATATCGTTCATGTCTCCCTATCCAGGTGACGCGCCCGAGGGGCGCTCCTCCCGCGAATATGGGTTCGGCACGCCCATGCTGGCAAGCACATTCGTCTCGATCGCCTCCATCGCCTCGGCCTCGGCGTCGTCCTCGTGATCGTGGCCGAGCAGGTGGAGCACGCCATGGACGACCAGATGGCTGACGTGATCGGCAAAGGGCAGGCCGCCCTCCTCCGCCTCGCGCGCGCAGGTGTCGAAGGCGATGGCGATGTCGCCGAGAAACAGCCGCTCCCCGGCCCCCGCGCCCTCCGGCTCGGGCACGGCGCCGTCGTGGTCGGGCCAGGACAGGACGTTGGTCGGCTTCGGCTTGCCCCGGAAGTCGGCGTTCAGCCCGGCGATGCGCGCATCGGAGCAGGCGAGCAGCGCGATCTCGTGCCGGTCGGGATCGCGCCCCACAGCCGACAGCGCGGCCCGCGCCGCGCGCTCCGCCATCGGCTCGAGCCCCGCCTCGTGCCAGCGCGGATCCTCGAGGATCACCTCGACCAGTGGCTCCGCGTCAGGCATCTGCCGGCCGCGCGGTCTCGTAGGCCCGGATGATGCGGGCGACGAGCGGGTGGCGCACCACGTCCTCGGCCCCGAAGCGCGAGAAGGAGACGCCGGGGACACCGGACAGCACCCGCTCCGCCTCGATGAGGCCCGAGGGCACACCCTTCGGCAGGTCGACCTGCGAGGGATCGCCCGTCACCGCCATGCGGCTGCCCTCGCCGAGGCGGGTCAGGAACATCTTCATCTGCATCGCGGTCGCGTTCTGCGCCTCGTCGAGCACCACGTAGGCGTTGGCGAGCGTGCGGCCGCGCATGAAGGCGAGCGGCGCGATCTCGATCTGCTTTTCCTCGATCAGCTTCTGCACCTGCTTCGGCGGAAAGAAGTCGTTCAGCGCGTCGTAGAGCGGCTGCATGTAGGGATCGACCTTCTCCTTCATGTCGCCGGGCAGAAAGCCGAGGCGCTCACCGGCCTCGACGGCGGGGCGGGAGAGGATGATCCGGTCGACCCGGCCCTCGATGTACATCGCCGCTGCCGCGGCAACGGCGAGATAGGTCTTTCCGGTGCCGGCCGGGCCGATGCCGAAGGTCAGCTCGTTGCGAAAGAGGTTGCGCACGTAGACCTTCTGGGCGGTGGTGCGCGGCTCGACGAGCTTGCGGCGGGTGCGGATCTCGATCGAACTCGCCGGAGAACATCTCGAGCTGGCCACCGCCGCGCGCCTCCGGCGGCGCGGCCGGCGCCGGCGCGGGCCCGAGGCGGATCGCCGCCTCGATGTCACCGGGCGTCAGCGGCCGGCCCTGCTCCAGACGCTCGTAGAGCGACCGGAGCACCGCCTCGGCCGCGTCGCGGTCGGGGCCTGGCCCGTGCAGCGTCAGGTGATTTCCGCGGCGGTTGATCGTCACGCCCATGCGCGACTCGACCTGCGCGATATTGCGGTCAAGCTCGCCGCACAGGTCGATCAGCAGCCGGTTGTCGGGAAACTCGAGGATGGTGTCGGACGCATCCTCCGGCATCGCGGGGTTCTGGGCGGTGATCGCCAATTGGCCTCCGGAGTGGGCACGCACGCGGGGTACGACGGGTTGAGCGTGCCCCAAGTCCACGGAGTCGCGCAAGCGGTTTGACGCAAGCCGGCCCGGCCCCGGAATTTTCCGCGGTCGGGCCGGCTTTCCGCTCAGTTCGCTTCCAGCAGGCGGCGGGCGATGACCTGCGCCTGGATTTCGGCGGCGCCTTCGAAGATCGACAGGATCCGGGCGTCGCACAGCACGCGGCTGATCGGGTATTCGAGCGCGAAGCCGTTGCCGCCGTGGATCTGCAACGCCACGTCGGCGTTCGACCAGGCAATGCGGGCGGCGAGCAGCTTGGCCATGCCGGCCTCGAGGTCGCAGCGGCGATGCTCGTCCTTCTCGCGGGCGGCGTAGTAGGTGATCTGGCGCGCCACCATGATCTCCACAGCCATCATCGCGATCTTGCCGTAGACCCGCGGGAAGGCGATCAGCGCCTTGCCGAACTGCTTGCGGTCCTGGGCGTACTTCATGCCCAGATCGAGCGCGCACTGCGCCACGCCGATGGCCCGCGCGGCGGTCTGGATGCGGGCGCTCTCGAAGGTGCGCATGAGCTGGCGGAAGCCCTGCCCCTCGATGCTACCGAGCAGGTTGGCCCCGGGCACGCGGAAGCCGTCGAAGCCGAGTTCGTATTCCTTCATGCCGCGATAGCCGAGCACCTCGATCTCGCCGCCGGTCATGCCTTCGGCCGGGAACGGATCGGCCTCGGTGCCGCGCGGCTTCGGCGCCAGCAGCATCGAGAGGCCGGTGTGGTCGGTGGTGGCCGGGTCGGTCCTGACCAGCATGGTCATCAGGTCGGTGCGCGCCGCGTGGGTGATCCAGGTCTTGTTGCCCGTCACCACCCAGTCGTCGCCGTCGCGGACGGCGCGGGTGCGCAGGGAGCCGAGGTCGGAGCCGGTGTTCGGCTCGGTGAAGACGGCCGTCGGCAGCACCTCGGCCGAGGCGAGTTTCGGCAGCCATTCCGCCTTCTGCGCCTCGGTGCCGCCGCCGAGGATCAACTCGGCCGCGATCTCGGAGCGGGTGCCGAGCGAGCCGACACCGATGTAGCCGCGGCTGAGTTCCTCGGAAACGACGCACATCGCGGTCTTCGAGAGGCCGGCGCCGCCGTATTCCTCGGGGATCGTCAGGCCGAAGACGCCAAGCTCGCCCATCTCCTCGAGGATCTCGATCGGGATCAGGGTATCGTCGTGGTGCCAGTCCTGCGCGAAGGGGACGACCTTCTCGTCGGCGAAGCGGCGGAACTGGTCGCGGATCATCTCGTAGTCTTCGTCGAGGCCGGTCGCGCCGAAGCTCGTGCTGCCCGCCTGCTCGACCATCAGCTCGACAAGGCGGGCGCGGGCGGCGTCGGTGTTGCCGGCGGCGATGAGGGTGCGGACCTCCGCGGTGCGGAACGCCGCGAGCACGGCGTCGTCGAGCCCGACGGTCTCCGGGCGGACGACTTCGGTCTGCGACATGGGGATGCCGCCCGCGAGCTGGCCCAAGTATTCGCCGAACGCGATCTGCAGGATCAGCGCCTCGGTCTCGCCGAACCGCCCCTCCTGGCCGAGCTGACGTGCCCAGTTCGCCATCTCCCGCAGGGACTCGGCATAGGTCGCCATCCACGCGAGGCCATGAGCCGCAAACTGGTCGGCCTCGAGCGCGGCGTTCGAGATCCGCCCGGCGCGGCTGATCCGTGCCGCGAGGCCGCTGCGCGCAGCCTGGACCAGCCCCCCGGCGGCATCCGACGCCGCGAAAGCGAGGCCGAGCAGGTCGGGCAGGAGGGGGGAGGCGGGCTCGAGGGCTCGGGCGGGGTTGAGCATCGGGATCCTTTCGGGGTGGCGCCGGGGTTGTGCGGCGCGGAATCGGTCGTTGCGGTTGCGCAGACGATAGGCGCGGTGAGGCGGGGCGTCAATTTCTTGCGCAATAATCATCTCGCCAGGGCGGGGCCAACGGGAATCTTATTAGCGTTGCGGCGCAGGGTCCGACCTGCGAAGTCGCGAGCGGGAGGAAGGTCATGGTCGGACTGGAGAGTTTCATCGCCACCTACGGCATGGGCGCGGCGATCGGCGCGGCGGTTGCCATGGCGGCAGGCGGCTTTGCCAAGGGCGTGGTGGGCTTCGCGCTGCCGCTGATCGGGGTCAGCCTCGCCGGCTCGTTCGTGCCGTTCGACGTCGCCGTGGCGTTGCTGATCGTGCCCATGCTGGTGTCGAACCTGGTGCAGGCGCTGCGCCACGGGGTCGGGCCGGCATTGGAAAGTGCGAGCCGGTTCAGGGAGATGCTGCTCGTCCTTGCGGTGATGATCGCCTTGTCGGCACAACTGGTCGTGCTGTTGCCAGAGCGGCTGCTGTTCGGGCTGCTCGGCGCCGTGGTCGTGCTCTTCGCCGCCAGCCAGCTGGTCGGGTGGCAGCCGCGCTTCCCGGCCCACCACCGGCGGCTGGTCGAGGCAGCGGTGGCGTTCGTCGCCGGCATCCTCGGCGGCGTGAGCGGAATCTGGGGGCCGCCGCTGGTCATGTATCTGATAACCCTGAACCTTTCCAAGACGGAAATGGTGCGGGTGCAGAGCCTGATGTTTCTGGTCGGGTCGGTGGTGCTGTTCTTTGCGCACCTCCATTCCGGGGTGCTCGACGCCACCACCCTGCCCGCCTCCGCGTGGATGACGCTGCCGGCGATGCTGGCGATGTTCGTCGGCTATCAGGTGCACGACCGGCTGGACCAGGCGGTGTTCCGCAAGGCGACGCTGGCCGTGCTGCTGCTGACCGGGCTGAACCTGCTGCGACGCAGCATGCTCTGAGGCCGCCGCGCCCCGGAGAGGCGCGGCGGAGGGATGCACGCGGAGTGACCGTCAGCCGATGGCGGCGGCCCTGACCTCGTCGGAGACATGCGCCTCGTACTGCCGGAAGTTTTCGGCGAACATGCCGACGAGCTTCGCCGCCTGGGCGTCGTAGGCGGTCGGGTCGGCCCACGTCCCGCGCGGATCGAGCAGCGCCGCATCGACACCCGGCAGGTCCACCGGCACCTCGAAGCCGAAGTTCGGATCGACCCGGAACTCCACGCCGTTGAGCGAGCCGTCGAGCGCGGCGGTCAGCAGCGCGCGGGTCGCGGCGATCGGCATCCGCTTGCCGGCGCCGTAGGCGCCGCCGGTCCAGCCGGTGTTCACCAGCCAGCACGAGGCGCCCGACTGGGCGATGCGGTCGCGCAGCAGCGCGCCGTAGACCTCCGGCCGGCGCGGCATGAACGGCGCGCCAAAGCAGGTGGAGAACGTCGGCTGCGGCTCGGTCACGCCCCGCTCGGTGCCGGCGACCTTGGAGGTGAAGCCGGAGAGGAAGTGGTACATCGCCTGCGCCGGCGTCAGCCGCGCGATCGGCGGCAGCACGCCGAAGGCGTCGCAGGTCAGCATGACGATGTTGCGCGGCGTGCCGCCCCGCGCCGTGGGCGAGGCGTTGGAGACCGCTTCGAGCGGATAGGCGCAACGGGTGTTCGCCGTCAGGCTGTCGTCGGCGAAGTCGAGCGCGCGCGTCACCGGATCGAACACCATGTTCTCGACCACGGTCGCGAACATCGTGGTGGTCTTGTAGATTTCCGGCTCGGCCACGGGCGAGAGGTTGATGGTCTTGGCGTAGCAGCCGCCCTCGAAGTTGAAGGTGCCCGCGTCCGACCAGCCATGCTCGTCGTCGCCGATGAGGATGCGGGCCGGATCGGCCGAAAGCGTGGTCTTGCCGGTGCCCGAGAGGCCGAAGAAGACGGCGACGTCATCCTCGTTGTCGCGCGCGTGGTTGGCCGAGCAGTGCATCGGCATGACGCCCTTGGCCGGCAGCAGGTAGTTCAAGAGCGTGAAGACGCCCTTCTTGTTCTCGCCGGCATAGGCGGTGCCGCCGATCAGGATGAGCTTCTGCTCGAAGGAGATCGCGATCACCGTCTCGGAGCGGCAGCCGTGGACGGCCGGGTCGGCCTGGAAGGTGGGGCAGTTCAGGATGGTGAAGTCGGCCATGAACGACTTCAGCTCGTCACGCGCCGGACGGCGCAGCAGGTGACGGCAGAACAGGCCATGCCACGCCAGCTCGGTGATGACGCGAACATTGACGCGGTGCGCGGGGTCGGCGCCGGCGTAGAGATCCTGGACGAAAAGCTCGCCGCCGCGGATGTGCGCCCGCATGTCGGCCGCCAGCCTGCAAAAATGCTCGGGGGTCATCGAGCCGTTGTTGTCCCACCAGATCGCATCGACGACCGAGGGCTCGCGCACGACGAACTTGTCCTTGGGGCTGCGCCCGGTATGGCGGCCGGTCGAGACGAGGAAGGCCCCGCCCTGCCCCAGCCGCCCTTCGCCGCGCGCGACCGCGGCCTCGACCAGCGCCGGCTCCAGCAGGTTGTAATGAACCTTCTCAGCGCCAGAAAATCCCGTGTTTTCCAATGTCATACGAGGGTTTACCTCTTCCGCGACCTTGAACATCGTCGTCATGCCTGCTCACCCTTCCGTTATTCCACACCCGACCGGGCCGGAACTCTCAAATGACCCGCGCTCCCGCGGCCACGGCAGCGGGACGTGACGGAACTTATAACATGGACGCCCATGCCCCGTTCGTGCAGATTCGGTTAATGAATGGGGAATTCCGCGAAAACCGTGGCTCCCGGTGTCGCGTCCTGTTGGGATACGCTTTCGTTTTCGTTCGCATCCGAAAGAAGGGAACAATCAACCTGTGGGATTGCCGTTGTCCACCATCGTACACGGATCTGCGGTTGCCTTCGCGGGCCGGGGCCTGCTGATTCTCGGAATGTCGGGTTCCGGCAAGTCGGCCCTGGCCCTGGCGCTGGTCGGCCGCGGCGGCCAGCTGGTCGCCGACGACCGGGTGGTGATCGAGCGGCGGGGGGCGGCGCTGGTGGCAAGCGCGCCGCAGGCGATCGCCGGGCTGATCGAGGCGCGCGGGGTCGGCCTGCTGCGCCTGCCGGCGGTGCCCGAGGCGGCGCTCGTCCTTGCGGTCGACCTCGACCAGCCGGTTGCGGCACGAATGCCACAGCCTGTTGCCATCACGCTGTTGGGAGCCAGCCTCGAATTGATTTCCGGCAAGCATCTCCCAAATCTTGACCTCGTGTTGAGCATGATCGTGCAGACCGGCCGCGCGTCTCCCACGTGAGGGGTCGCAAGGTCCAAGCGGGCACGGGGTTACGCGGGTGACGACCGAGGCAGGCTGTCCGGAAGACGGGCAAGACATCGTTATCGTCAGCGGTCCCGCAGGATCGGGCCGGTCGACCGCCATCCGGGCGCTCGAGGATCTGGGATTCGAAGCCATCGACAACCTGCCGCTGAGCTTCCTGCCGCGTCTGTTCGCCGAGCCGGTGGCGCGGCCGGTGGTGGTGGGGATCGACCCGCGGAACCGCGAGTTCGCCATGGACCGCCTGATGCAGGCGATGGCCGAGATCGCGCAGGCCGGTGGCCAGGCGCCGGTGCTGGTCTATCTCGACTGCGATGCGCAGACGCTGGTGCAGCGCTACAGCGAGACGCGGCGGCGGCACCCGCTCAGCCCGAACGAGGCGCCCCTCGTCGGCATCGAGCGCGAGCTTGCCCTGCTCGCACCGCTGCGCGAGCGGGCGGACGTGCTGATCGACACCCGCGCGATGACGCCGCACGAACTGAAGGCCGAGCTGTCGCGGCAGTTCGGCGACGAGGAGGCGCGTGGCGGCCTCGCGATCACGCTGCAGTCGTTTTCGTACAAGCGCGGCCTGCCGCGCGGTGCCGACATGGTGATCGACGTGCGGTTCCTGAAGAACCCGCACTGGGTCGCCGACCTGCGGCCGCTCGACGGCCGCGATGCGAGCGTAAGCGCCTTCGTCCAGGCGGACCCGGACTATGCGGGTTTCCAGGCGCGCCTCGACGATCTGCTCTCGTTCCTGCTGCCGGCGTACCGGGCGGAGGGCAAGAGTTACTTCAGCGTGGGGATCGGCTGCACGGGCGGCCGCCACCGATCGGTGGCAGTGGTGGAGGCGCTAGCAAAAACGCTTGCGACAAAAGGATGGCAGGTGTCTATTCGTCACAGGGAACTGGAGAGGACGGCGGGCGACGCAGCTCCGATCCCGGGAATGGGTGTAGCGTGATCGGAATCGTGATTGTCGCCCACGGGGGCCTCGCCAAAGAATATCTTCTGGCGATGGAGCATGTGGTCGGCAAGCTGCCTGCGGCCGAGGCCGTTGCGATCGAGGCCGAGGCCGACTTGCGCAGCAAGAAGGTCGAGGTGGATGCTGCCGTGAAGGCGGTGGACCGCGGCGACGGGGTGGTGGTGGTGACCGACATGTTCGGCTCGACACCGGCGAACCTCGCGGTCGGCGCCTGCAAGAAGACCACCGACCGGACGGTGATCTACGGGGCAAACCTGCCGATGCTCATCAAGCTCGCCAAGGAACGGCACCGGCCCCTGCGCGATGCGGTGGCCTGCGCCTTGACCGCCGGGCGCAAATACATCAACAGCGTGGACGGGGTCGGAGAAAACGGCACGCCGGTCCCGATCTGACCGTTCAGCACGGCCACGGGCATCGGATGCAGCTCATCTTGGAGATCGTCAACGAGAAGGGGCTGCACGCGCGCGCCTCGGCGAAGTTCGTCGAGACGGTGGAGCGCTTCGACGCCTCGGCGAAGGTCAGCCGCGACGGCATGGAGGTCTCCGGGGACTCGATCATGGGGCTCTTGATGCTCGGCGCGGGCATCGGCACGACGATCGAGGTGGAGACCGACGGGGCGGAGGCCGACGCGCTGGCCGGGGCCCTGCGCGACCTGGTGGCCGGCCGCTTCGGCGAATCGGCCTGAGGCGGTGCCCGGCCGCGACCCGGAGCCGGAGGACGAGTCCGAGGGAGACGGGATCGGGGCGGACGGGCCCGGCCCGCGCCGCAGTTATCACCATGGCAACCTGCGCCAGGGACTGATCGACGCGGCATTGCCGCTCATCGAGGCGAAGGGGCCGCTCGGGTTCACGCTGGCCGAGGCGGCGCGGGGCGTCGGCGTGTCGAGCGCGGCGCCGTACCGGCATTTCCGCGGGCGCGACGAGCTGATCGAGGCGGTGGCGGAACAGGGCTACGGGCTGTTTGCCGAGCGGCTCGAGCGGGCGTGGAACGGCGGGCGGCCCTCGGCGCTGTCGGCGTTCATGGCGGTCGGCCGGGCCTATCTGGCATTCGCGCGGTCGCATCCGGCGCACTACATGGCGATGTTCGAGGGCGGCGTGTCGATCGCGTGCAACCCGGAGCTGGCGCGGGCGGCGGATCGGGCGATGGCGATCCTGGTCCGGGCGGCGGAGCGGCTGGCGGAGCGGCTGCCGGTGGGGCAGCGGCCGCCGGCGACGATGGTGGCAAACCACATCTGGGCATTCAGCCACGGGGTCGTCGAGCTGTTCGGGCGAGGCAAGCCCGGGGCGCGGGCGCCGTACTCGGCCGACGAGATGCTGGAGAGCGGCGCGGTGATCTACCTGCAGGGGCTGGGGCTGATCCCGAGCGGATAATTCTGTGCAGCCCTCTTGACCGGCGGGGATGGGTCGACGATCTATGTAAATGTTAGTAACATTAACATAGAAAGGAACGCCGATGATAACCCCCGTCCGATGGCTGGAACGCGGCCGGGATGCGCTGGACGAGCGGGGCCGTGGCGCTTGGATCGCGCTCATGGTGGTCGCCTTTGTCGCCTTCTGGCCCATCGGGCTCGCCCTTCTCGCCTTTCTCATCTGGAGCAACCGCATGTCCTGCCACCGCTGGGGCCGCCGCGCCCGTTTCCGCAACGCCGCCATGGAAAAAACCGGCAACACCGCCTTCGACAGTTATCGCGAGGATACGCTGAAGCGGCTGGAGGAAGAGCGCGACGCCTTCGTCAGCTTCCTCGACCAGCTGCGCGCCGCCAAGGACCGGGCGGAGTTCGACCAGTTCATGTCCGGCCGCCGCACCCCCGAGACGGCGTGACGAGCGACGGCTCAGCCGGAGATCATCCGGCTGAGCACGCCGTCGCGCTCCTTGACCTGATGGCGGAGCCCGGCGGCGACGTGCAGGATCAGGAGGAGGCCGAGCACGATCGCGCCGACGATATGGACCGCACCGGCGGCGTGCTCGATCGCATAGCTGGCGCGGTCGATCGGGTCGGGCAGGTCGAAGAGGCCGAAGAAGCGGCTGCGGACCCCGAGCCAGTGGCCGAGCGGCGAGGCGGAGACGAGGATCCAGCCGGAGAGCGGCATCGACAGCATCAGCAGGTAGAGCGCAGCGTGGCTGCAGGCCGCGGCGCGCCTTTGCCAGCCGGGCATGGCGGGCGGCATCGGCGGCCGGCGCCAGCTGTTCGCCGCCCGCCAGAAGACGCGCGCCACCGCCAGGCCGAAGGCGACGACGCCCCAGCTCTTGTGCAGCTGGGTGAGATCGCTGCGGTCGAACAGGTTCGGCACGAAGTTCGTCGCCCAGATGCCGAGGCCGAACTGGAACAGGATGATCCCCGCGAGCGCCCAGTGCAGCAGCCGCGTGAAGAGCCCCCAGCCGAAGACGGTGTCACGAAGCGCCGCCATCCCTCCCCCGCCGTTCCTGCCCGGGGGGCAGCATAGCAGAAATCAGCGGGTCGGCACCGGCTGCTCGCCGCGATAGTCGTAGAACCCGCGCTTGGTCTTGCGGCCGAGCCAGCCAGCCTCGACGTATTTCACGAGCAGCGGGCACGGCCGGTACTTGGTATCGGCAAGCCCCTCGTGCAGCACGTTCATGATGGCGAGGCAGGTGTCGAGGCCGATGAAGTCCGCCAGCTCGAGCGGACCCATCGGATGGTTTGCCCCGAGGCGCAGGGCGAGGTCGATGGACGCGACGGTGCCGACGCCCTCGTAAAGCGTGTAGACCGCTTCGTTGATCATCGGCACGAGGATGCGGTTGACGATGAACGCCGGGAAGTCCTCGGCAGACGAGGCGGTCTTGCCGATCGTCTTCACCACCTCGACGAGCGTGCGATAGGTCGGCTCGTCGGTGGCAATGCCGCGGATCAGCTCGACGAGCTGCATCACCGGGACGGGGTTCATGAAGTGGAAGCCCATGAACCGCTCGGGCCGGTCGGTGCCGCTCGCGAGGCGGGTGATCGAGATCGACGAGGTGTTGGAGGTGAGGATGGTGTGCGGCGCAAGGTGCGGCACGAGGCCCGCGAAGATCTTGTGCTTCAGGTCCTCGCGCTCGGTGGCGGCCTCGATCACCAGGTCGGCGCCGCCGATCGGCGCCAGCTCGGGCTCGATGGAGATACGGCCCAGGGCGGCCTCGCGGTCCTCGGCCTTGAGCCGGCTGCGGGCGACCTGGCGCTCCATGTTGCCGGCAACCGTCTGCACGGCCTTTTCCAGCGCCGGAAGCGAGACATCATGCAGGGCAACATCATAGCCGGCGAGAGCAAAGACATGCGCGATGCCGGTCCCCATCTGGCCCGCGCCGATGACCCCTACCCGCCTGATTTCCATGAACGACCGCCCCGCCCTGTTGCGGTGCCACAATAGGCAGGGGTCCGGAACCGCGCAACGTGAATTCCCCGATTCGGACGAGTGCCGGACGGCGGTGCGGCGCGCGGCGCCCCGGGGTGGTCGTGCGGGACGGCGCCGTCGCGAGGGGGCTGTCCGCCCCCTCCTGGCCTGCGGCCAGTTCACCCCCGAGAGTATTTGTCACCAAGAAAAAGCCGGAAGGTGTCGGGCCGTCGGTCCGGATCGGTGGTACTCTGCGCTGCGGAGGGGGCTTGCCTTGGCGCGGCCGTGGCAGTGCGGCGTTTCCGGTGTGGATCGCCGCCGGCGAGCGCGACGCGGACAGCGATGCGCCAGACGTGACGCGGCAGCGCCGGCGGGCTCTCGTCGCCACGCTCGCCACCGCCTCGGCGGCAAGCGTGCTCTACGACGACGCCGGGCGGCCCTTCGGGCGCGCCAGGACCATTGCCGAGACCCGGGTGCGGACCCGCATCGCCGGAGCGCGATGTCGCGTCGTGGCGCGGCGGACGAAGTGACGCGCGCCAGTCTGCCGCGCCGGTCTGCCGCGTCAGGCGGCGAGCTCGCCCGCGAGAGAATTTGCGACGCTCGCGACGATGCGCACCGGGACGATGCGGCCGGCGAGGTCGCCCGGCGCCGCGAGATGGACCGCGTTCAGGTAGGGTGAGCGGCCGGTCATCTGGCCCGGCTCGCGGCCCGGCTTCTCGACCAGCACCGGCAGGGTGCGGCCGACCTGGGCCGTCTGGAACGCCGCCTGCTGCCGGGCGAGAACCGCCTGCAGCCGCTGCAGCCGATCGGACTTCTCCGCCTCCGCGACGCCGGGGCGGCCAGCGGCCGGGGTGCCCGGGCGGGCGGAGTAGGCGAAGGAGTACGCCTGCGCATAGCCGACCGTCTCGACGAGGGAGAGCGTCTCGGCGAAATCCGCCTCGGTCTCGCCGGGGAAGCCGACGATGAAGTCGCCCGAGAGCGCCATGTCCGGCCGCGCGGCCCGGATGCGCTCGACGAGGCGCAGGTAGTCTTCGGCGCGGTGCCGCCGGTTCATCGCCTTCAGCACCCGGTCGCTGCCGGACTGCACCGGCAGGTGCAGGAACGGCATGAGCTTTGCCTCGTCGCCGTGCGCGGCGATCAGGGCGTCGTCCATGTCGTTCGGGTGCGATGTCGTGTAGCGGATGCGCGCGAGCCCGTCGATCGCGGCAAGGCGGCGGACCAGCGCGGCGAGGCCGGTTCCCTCGCCGTCGCGGTAGGCGTTGACGTTCTGGCCGAGCAGCGTGATCTCGACGACACCACGCTCGACGAGGCCGCGCGCCTCGGCCTCGATCCGGGCGGCGGGGCGCGACACCTCAGCGCCGCGGGTGTAGGGCACCACGCAGAAGGCGCAGAACTTGTCGCAGCCCTCCTGCACGGTCAGGAACGCGGCCGGGGCGCGTCGGGCCTTCGGCGCCTCGGGCAGGTGGTCGAACTTGTCCTCTGCCGGGAAGTCGGTCTCGACGGGCCTCTCGCCGCCGGCACGGCGGGCGAGGAGCTGTGGCAAACGGTGGTAGGCCTGCGGGCCGACGACGAGATCGACCACCGGGGCGCGCGCGATGATCTCGGCGCCCTCGGCCTGCGCCACGCAGCCGGCGACGCCGATCAGCATCCCCGGCCGCTCGCTCTTGAGCCGGCGCAGGCGGCCCAGCTCGGAATAGACCTTCTCGGCCGCCTTCTCGCGGATGTGGCAGGTGTTGAGCAGGACGAGGTCGGCGTCCGCGGCGGTGTCGGTCGGCGCGTAGCCCTGCGCGCCGAGGGCGGCGGTCATCCGCTCGCTGTCGTAGACGTTCATCTGACAGCCGTAGGTCTTGATGAAGACTTTCTTGTCGGCCGCAGCCATCGGAGCCCCCGGGAAAGCAGAAAGGCGAAGCGGCCGCACCGGCCGCCCCGCCTGTTATCCGGATTGCCCGGACGCGATCAAGCGCGCCGGGCCAGTCGGCCTATCGGCCGGTCACTTCACCCGCGGCTTGCGGCCGAGGCCGATCTTCTTGGCCAGCTCCTGCCGCTTGGCGGCGTAGTTCGGCGCGACCATCGGATAGTCGGGCTTCAGGCCCCACTTGGCGCGATACTCTTCCGGGGTCATGTCGTAGGCGGTCATCAGGTGCCGCTTGAGCATCTTGAGCTTCTTGCCGTCTTCGAGGCAGATGATGTAGTCGTCGGTCACGGACTTCTTGATCGGAACGGCCGGGGTGAGTTCGACCGAGGCGGTCTCCTCGCCCGACGCGAGTTCGTTCAGCTTGTTGTAGACCGACTGGATCAGTTCCGGCACGTCGCTCTGCACCACCGCATTGTTGGCCAGATGCGCCGAAACGATCTCCGTGGTGAGCGCGAGGATCTCACCCCGGCCGATGGATTGATCTTCCGTCATGTACGTCTTCCCGAGTGCGGCCCCGCACGGGGTGCCGGCCATTGCTGGCGAACTCAAACCTTGCATCGAGCGCCGTAAGACTTCGGCAGCGGGAGATGCTGTCTGTGACTTTATTTATCCGGAGCACAGATTACAAGTCTTTGTGTACAGAACTTACGGAAAATTTTCTCACCAGCTCGTGAACACTCCGCCCGTGTTAATCTGCCAAAGTATGAGCGGAGATCTCGAGACGCCGCCGGAAACGATCACTTGCCAGCTTGATGCAGTCGTCCGGGCACAAACCGGCGGATATCCGCCGGTTTACTGTCGTTGAGCCGTGGCAGGATGTGTTTGACGTGCCTGCGGAGCATCAGGTCAGCTCGCGCTGACGCAACAGTGCCTCGACGCCGGGCATGCGGCCACGGAAGTCGGTGTAGAGTTCGGCCGCGTCGCGCGATCCGCCCGCGCTGAGGATGCAGGCGGCGAGGCGGCGCGCGGTGGCGGGGTCGAAGACGTCGCCGGTCTCGCGGAAGGCCTCGAAGGCGTCGGCGTCCATCACCTCGGACCACATGTAGGAGTAGTAACCGGACGAATATCCGTCGCCGGCGAAGACATGCTGAAAGTGCGGGGTGGCGTGGCGCATGACGATCGCGGCCGGCATCCCGATGCGGGCGAGCGTCGCGGCCTGCGCCGCCATCGGGTCCGCGGGCGGGGGGCCGGCGTGGAAGTCGAGGTCGACGAGGGCGGAGGCAAGGTATTCGACGGTGGAAAAGCCCTGGTCGGCGTTGCGCGCGGCAATGAGCCGGTCCATCAGCGCCTGCGGCATCGGCTCGTTCGTGACCGCGTGCCGCGCGTGAGCAGCGAGGATCTCCGGGGTCTCGAGCCAGTGCTCGTAGAGCTGGCTCGGCAGCTCCACGAAGTCCCGGGCGACGCTGGTGCCGGAAACGAACTCGTAGGTGACGTCGGAGAGCAGGCCGTGCAAAGCGTGGCCCATCTCGTGAAACAGCGTATGCGCGTCGTCGAAGGTGAGCAGGCTCGGCTCCCCCTCCGGCGCCTTGGCGAAGTTGCAGACGTTGACGACGACGGGGCGCACCTCGCCGTCGAGCCGGCGCTGGCTGCGGAAGGTGGAGCACCACGCGCCCGACCGCTTGGACCCGCGCGCGAAATAGTCGCCGATGAAGACGCCCATGTGCCGGTCGCCCTGCCGGACCTCCCAGGCGCGGGCGTCGGGGTGGTAGAGCGCCGGCTCGATCGGGTGGAAGGTGAGGCCGAACAGACGGCCGGCGGCGTCGAAGGCGGCGGCGATGATGTTGTCGAGCTTCAGGTACGGCTTCAGCTCGGCCTGATCGAGGTTGTGCTCGCGCTCCTGCCGCCGCGCGGCGTAGTAGCGCCAGTCCCACGGCATCAGCGCGCCGTTGATCCCGTCCGCGCGCATCATCTCCTCGAGCACCTGCGCGTCGGCCTCGGCGCGGGCGCGCGCCGGACCCCAGACCGCCATGAGCAGGTCGCGCACCGCGTCGGGGCGCGCCGCCATCTCGGGCTCGAGCTTGAAGGCGGCGAAGTCCTCGTAGCCGAGCAGCCGTGCCCGCTCGGCGCGGAGCGCCAGCATCTCGCGCACGATCTCGCGGTTGTCGGTGTCTCCGGCCATCTCGCCGCGCGCGGTCCACGCCTTGAACGCGGTCTCGCGGAGGTTTCGTCGCGGGGAGAACTGCAGGAAGGGTACGATCAGGCTGCGCGAGAGGGTGAGCACGTGGCCCGCCTCGCCCCGATCGCGGGCCGCCTGTGCCGCCGCTGCGACGATATCGTCCGGCAACCCCTCGAGGTCGTCGGGCGCGAGCGGCATCGACCACCGCTTTTCGTCGGCGAGCACGTTCTGGCCAAACGCGGTGCCGAGGCTCGCGAGGCGCTGGAGCACCGCCTTCAGCCGGTCGCGGGCGGCGCCTTCGAGGCGGGCCCCGGCACGGACGAACATGCGGTGATAGAGCGTGAGCACGCGGTCCTGCTCGGCAGTCAGACCGAGGGACTCGCGGCGGGTCACGAGGTCGTCGACCCTGGCGAAAAGGCCGGGGTTCATCATCGTCTCGGAAGAGTGGGCCGAGAGGATCGGGCTCAGCTCGCGCTGGAGCGCCTCGATCGCGTCATCGGTGTTGGCCCCGGCGATGTTGTAGAAAACCCCCGCCACCCGGTCGAGCGACCGCTCCGCCCGCTCCATCGCCTCGATGGTGTTGGCGAAGGTCGGCGGCTCCGGGTCGGCGGCGATGGCGTCAATCCGCCGCCGGCCCTCAGTCAGCGCTGCATCGAAGGCTGGCCGGAAGTCCTCCGTCGAGATCCGGTCGAACGGCGGCACCCCGAAGGGCGTCGACCACGTTTCGAGCAGAGCGTTCATTCGGGGACTCCGGTCCGGCCCAAGTTGTCACGCGGGACACTTGGCGGGACCGGAGCGCAGGGTCAAGCGGTCAGGACCCACTATCGTGCGATTGCCGCAGGGTATTCGCCGCACCCCGTGCAAACGCTTCGACGATGGCTTGATAATAGGCACCGCTGGTCGGCGCGACGCTCTTCGATCCTTCGGGCAGGGTATTCTGCACATCCTGCGCCGAGGCGGTCACGGTGTAGGCCGCGGCGCGCGTTCCATCGGGGTTGTTCAAGGTGACGAGGCCGGACAGCCGCGCCGTCTCTGCCGTCGACCCGGTGGCGAACGGGCTCGAAAGCGACAGCTCGTCCACGTCCACGGTGATGTGCTTGCCGGCCGGGTCGAGGTAGCCGACGAACTGGTCGGCGATCGCCGTCTCGAGATCGGTATCGAGGTTCTTCCAGTAGGCCACCGCCTCGCGGCTGCCGATGGCGGGCAGATCGGCCGTCACCGTCACGTCGGCGATCCTGAGCGGCTCGGGCGGCGCCGAGGAGCAGGCGGCGAGCGCCAACGCGGCCGCGCCGGCGAAAAATCCGAGAACCCTCATGTCTTGTCTCCTCAAAGGTCATGTCGCCTGACGCCGGCATCGCCTTCAGCGTGCCCGCCTTGGCTGCCGGCGGCATCGTGAGCGGGGAACGCGCAAAATGCCGTCAGGGTTCCCGCCACGGGAACCCCGGCGCCGGCCCGCGGCATCCGGCTGGTTTCCGCCGGCCGGACTTGCCGGCACCGCGTGCTTGCATCAGAACCTGCCCCTCAAGACGACGGCCGAGCGGCCGCAGGAGGAACGATGGAACTCGATTGCGTCGCACCCGTCGGCGACATCACCGGCGAAGGGGCGGTCTGGTCGGCGGCCGAGGGCTGTCTCTACTGGACGGACATCAACCGCTTCCTCGTGCATCGCCTGGCCGTCGGCGACCGCAGCGTGCGGACGTGGTTCTTCGACGAGCCCGCCGTCGCGATGGCGCTGACCGACAGCCCCGGCACCCTCCTGGTGGCGCTGGCCTCGCGCCTGCTGCTCTGGACCCCCGCCGACGACGAGCGGCGCACGATCGCCGTGCTGCCGGCGAGCAACGCGGTGCGCTTCAACGACGCCCGCCCCTGCCCGCGCGGCACGCTGCTGATCGGCACGATGGCCAACAACGTCGGCCCCGACGGCGAGTCCGGCGAGGTCGCGCCCGGGCTCGGGGCGCTCTACCGCTTTACGGAGGGTGCGTTCGAGACGCTGGAGGTCGGCATCGGCATCGCGAACACCGTGGCCTGGAGCCCGGACGGCGCCACCTTCTATTTTGCCGATACGCTGGCGAACGAGATCCGCGCCTATGACCACCATCCGGAAACCGGCGCGCTCGGGCCCGGGTCCGCGTTCTTCGCCGGCTTCGAGCGCGGCGCGCCCGACGGCTCGGCGATCGACAGCGAGGGGCATCTCTGGAACTGTCGCTACGGCGGCGGCTGCGTCGTGCGGATCGCGCCCGACGGCCGCGTCGAGCGCATCGTCGAAGTGCCGTGCGGCAACGTCACCACCTGCACCTTCGGCGGCCCCGATCTGCGCACGCTCTACATCACCACCGCGCGCGGCGGGCAGGGCCGCTCCGAGCGCCTCGCCGGCAGCCTGTTCGCGCTCGAGGCGCCGGCGCCGGGATTGCCGGAGCAGACGTTCCGCCTGAGTTGAGCGTCGCGAGGGGGCTTTCCGCCCCCTCCCGACCGTCAGCCGGTTCACCACCGAGAGTATTTTCGGCAGGAGGAAGAACCGGGGCAGCGCCGGGACAGGGCCTCTTGATCGCACCCCGATCGTTTCCGAGGCCGTTTGCCAAGCCATTCGCGGCAGGCTAAACGCGATCGGTGAAGCGAGGCGCGGGGAGAGACGAGCGATGCGGCCGGTGGTGCTCTGCATTCTTGATGGCTGGGGCCTCAGCCCCTCGACCGAGGCCAACGCCGTGGCGCTGGGCCGGACGCCGAACTTCGACCGCATCTGGTCGACCTGCCCGCATGCGCAGTTGCTCGCGTGCGGCCCCGATGTCGGCCTGCCCGAAGGGCAGATGGGCAACTCCGAGGTCGGTCACACCAACATCGGCGCCGGGCGCGTGGTGTGGATGGACCTGCCGAAGATCGACAATGCCATCGCCGACGGCAGCTTTGCCGAGAATGCCGAGCTGCACGCGTTCATCGACAAGGTGAAGGCGGCGAACGGCGCGGTGCATCTCGCCGGCCTCGCCTCGCCGGGCGGCGTGCACGCGCACCAGCGGCATATCGCGGCGGCGGCGAGCGTGCTGGCCGAGGCGGGGCTGACCGTGATCGTGCATGCCTTCCTCGACGGCCGCGACGTGGCGCCCTCGAGCGCGCTCGGCCAGATCGCCGAGCTGGAGGCGGCGCTGCCGAAGGGGGCGTCGATCGGGACGGTCTCGGGGCGGTTCTACGCGATGGACCGGGACAAGCGGTGGGAGCGGGTGGCGAAGGCCGTCGGCGCGATCCTTCACGGCGACGGCGAGCACGCCGACACGGCCGAGGCGGCGATCATTGCGGCCTATGCCCGCGGCGAGACCGACGAATTCGTGCTGCCGACCGTGATCGGCGAGTACAAGGGCGCGGCCGATGGCGACGGGCTGTTCTTCGCCAACTTCCGCGCCGACCGGGCGCGGCAAATCCTCGGGGCGCTCGTCGACCCGAAGTTCGACGGCTTCGAGGTGGTCGGCCGGGCCAAGTGGGCCGCTGTTCTCGGCATGGTGCAGTACTCGACCGCGCTCGACGCGCTGATGCCTGCGGTGTTTCCGTCGCAGGACATCGTGAACACGCTCGGCTCGTGGGTTGCAGCCAAGGGCCTGCAGCAGTTCCGCATCGCCGAGACCGAGAAGTATCCGCACGTCACGTTCTTCCTGAACGGCGGCATCGAGCCGCCGTATCCGGGCGAGATCCGCCACATGGCGCCGAGCCCGAAGGTGCGGACCTACGACCTGCAGCCGGAGATGTCGGCGGGCGAAGTGACGGAGCATCTGGTCGCGGCGATCCGTTCGGGGGACTTCGCGTTGCTGGTGTGCAACTTCGCCAATCCTGACATGGTGGGGCACACCGGCCTCCTCGAGGCGGCGATCAAGGCCGTCGAGACGGTGGATGCCGGGCTCGGCCAGGTGATCGCGGCGGTCGAGGACATGGGCGGGGCGATGCTCGTCACCGCCGACCACGGCAACTGCGAGATGATGGTCGATCCCGTGACCGGCGGGCCGCACACCGCACACACGCTGAACCCGGTGCCGGTGGTGCTGGTGGGCGGACCGGCGGGGGCGGCGCTGCACGACGGCCGCCTCGGCGATCTCGCACCGACGCTGCTCGCGCTCATGGGGCTCGACCAGCCGGCGGAGATGACCGGCCGGAGCCTGCTCTCCTGACCGGGAGACCGCCCCTGCGCGCGGCGGCGCTGGCGCTGGCCTGCGCGCTGGCCTGCACGTTGGCCGGTGTCGCGGCGGGTCCGGCCTCGGCACAGACCGCGGCGGCGGAGCCGGCGGACCCGCTCGCCGCCGCAGCTGCGCGCATTTCGGAAGCGTCGGAGCGCATCGCTGCCGCCGGCACCGCGCTCGATGCGGCAACGAGCGCGCCGGACCAGCTCGCGGGCCTCGGTCGGGCGATCGAGGCCTACGACGCGGCGCTCGGCGTGCTGCGCGGCGGCGTCGCCGAGGCGGCGGAGCGGGAGCAGGCGATCGGCGTCGACCTCTCTGACCGGCGGCAGGAGATTTCGCGCCTGCTCGCCGCGCTCGAGGCGATGAGCCGCACGCCGCAGCCGGCGCAGGCGATGCATCCGCTCGGGCCGGTCGGCGCCGCGCAGGCCGGGGCGATGATGGCGCGCCTCACCCCGGCGCTGCAGGCGCAGGCGGCAAAGCTCGATGCGGAACTTGCCGGGCTGCAGGCGGCACGCAAGCTGCGGATCGCCGGCGAGACCAGCCTGCAGGCGGGGCTCGCGACCCTGACGGCGGCGCAGTCCCGGCTGTCCGAGGCGATGACCCGCGCGGCGCCGGGCGAGCCGGGGCCCGACAGCCCGACCGCGACGCTGCTCGCCCGGGACAGCGCCACGCTCTCCGAACTCGCCTCTGCGCTGGCGAAGAGCGCCGGCACAGCTCCGCCGCCGGCCGGCGCACCGGCGACCACTCCCTACGCCTGGCCGGTGGACGGCGCGGTGCTGCGCCACTTCAACGAGCCCGACGCCGCGCGGGTGCGCCACCCGGGCGTGGTGCTGACCGCGACTCCGTTCGCGCTGGTGAGCGCGCCCGCCGACGCGGTGGTGCGCTATGCCGGGCCGTTCCTCGAGTACGGCTATGTGGTCGTGCTCGAGCCCGACCCGGAGACGATGATCGTCCTCGCGGGCCTCGCGCAGCTCCGGGTGGAAACGGGCGCGGCGGTGCGGCGGGGCGAACTGCTCGGGGTGCTCGGCGGAAGATCGCCCGACGCTGAAGAATATGTGATGCAACCTGAGTCCGAGACTGGCGCCGACACGGGCGAAACCTTGTATATAGAAATCCGACGCGACCGGGGTCCGATTGATCCGGAACCCCTCTTCGCCAAGGACAACGGATAGGAAGAGAACGCTCGATGAAGAAGATCTGGATGGCCGGCCTCGGTGGCGCAGCGATCGGGGCGCTGGCAAGCACCCAGCTCGCCGGCCCGTTGCTGGCGCAGGAGGCGGACAAGGACAAGTCCGTCTACGAGGAACTCGACCTGTTCGGCGACATCTTCGAGCGCATCCGCACCTCCTATGTCGAGCCGGTGGACGACAAGACGCTGATCGAGGCGGCGATCAACGGCATGCTCAGCCACCTCGACCCGCATTCGAGCTACATGCCGCCCGACGACTTCGACGACATGCGCGTCCAGACCAAGGGCGAGTTCGGCGGCCTCGGCATCGAGGTCACGCAGGAGAACGGCATCGTCAAGGTCGTGTCGCCGATCGAGGGCACGCCCGCGGACGAGGCCGGCATCCAGCCGGGCGACCTGATCGTGCAGGTGAACGGCGAGAGCGTGCAGGGCCTGACCCTCAACGAGGCGGTTGACATGATGCGCGGGCCGGTGGGCTCGGAGATCACCATCACCATCTCGCGCCAGGGCACGCCCGACCCGTTCGACGTGAAGCTGAAGCGCGAGACGATCACCATCTCGCCGGTCGAGTCGCGCGTGGAGGACGGGGTGATCGTCCTGCGGCTGAAGACCTTCAACGAGCAGACGTTCCCGGATCTCGAGAAGCACTTCAAGGAAGACCTCGAGAAGGTCGGCGGCCTCGACAAGGTGACGGGCGTGGTGCTCGACCTGCGCAACAACCCCGGCGGCCTGCTGAACCAGGCGATTTCCGTGGTCGACGCCTTCCTCGACTCCGGCGAGATCGTCTCGACCCGTGGCCGCGACCCGCGCGACAGCGAGCGCTACAACGCCACGCCGGGCGACCTGACCAACGGCAAGCCGATGGCGGTGGTGGTGAACGGCGGCTCGGCCAGCGCATCGGAGATCGTCGCCGGCGCGCTCAAGGATCACCACCGCGCCGTCATCATCGGCACCCAGACCTTCGGCAAGGGCTCGGTGCAGACGATCATGCCGATCGAGGGCGAGGGCGCGATCCGGCTCACCACCGCGCGCTACTACACGCCGTCCGGCCGGTCGATCCAGGCGCTCGGCGTCGCGCCCGACATCATCGTCGAGCAGCACACCCCGGAGGATGCCGCCCAGGCGCAGGGCGAACAGCCGCAGGTGCAGATCCGCTCCGAGGCCGACCTGCGCGGCTCGCTGGAGAACGACAGCCTGACGCCGGACGAGAAGAAGATCCTCGAGGAGGACCGCAAGCACAAGGAAGAGACCGCGAAGCTCCGCGCCGAGGACTATCAGCTGAGCTATGCGATCGATATCCTGCGCGGCATGTCCTACCTCGCGTCGGAAAGCCCCGACGCGAAGGAGAGCGCGAACTGAGCCGGCGGATGACCGAGGCGGAGATCGCCGCCCTGCCCTACCGGCCGTGCGTCGGGGTGATGCTGCTCAATCCGGCGGGGCTGGTCTTCGCCGGACAGCGGCTCGACAACCCGGAGCCCGCCTGGCAGATGCCGCAGGGGGGTGTGGACCCGGGCGAGGCGCCGCGCGACGCGGCGCTGCGCGAGCTTCCGGGAAGAGACCGGCGTGCCGGCGCATCTGGTCGAGGTGCTGGCCGAGGCGCCGGATCCGGTGCGCTACGAACTGCCGGCCGAGCTGGTGCCGAAGCTCTGGAAGGGCCGGTTTCGCGGGCAGGAGCAGCGCTGGTTCCTGATGCGCTTCCTCGGACAGGACAGCGACATCGTCATCGAGACCGAGCACCCCGAGTTCCGGGAATGGGCCTGGGTGCCGCCCTCCTCGCTGGTCGAGCGGATCGTGCCGTTCAAGCGGGCGGTCTATGCCGCGGTGCTGGAGGCGTTCCGCGAGCGGCTCTGAGGCCATGGCCGCCGGGCGAGCGAAGCGCGCTCGCCCGCAAGCCGTTCTTTTCCGCCATCTGCGCCCCATGCCGGGACGAAAGCGCGTCTCCGGCGTTGGGAGCATGAAGCTGGAATGGCGGGCCAACCCCCGCTATGCTGCATCGCAGCAGAGGAGAGCCCGATGAAGAATCCCTGGATGAGCATGTGGCTGAGTGCGGCGAACAAGGCGGCGGGCCCGGCCCGGTCGTTCTGGTCGGCCGAAGCCGCGCGGCAGCAGAAGGCGTTCGCCAAGGCGATGACCGAGGCAATGTTCCCGAAGCTCCCCGCCGCCAAGTCCAGCTCGCGCAGCCGCCGCAGCAAGTAGACGCCGCAACAAGCGGACGCTCGCTGGCCTTGACCCCGCGGCCCGCTTCGCTTATGCGGGCCACATCTCCGGAGAGCCCCCGTGTCCTCCGGTCCTGGCTTTTCGCAGGATCGCCGTCGGTCAGCGCGTTGCGCCCACCGGCGCGATCCCCGCTTGACGAGAGGGCACCCGCCCATGTTCGAGACCCTGAGCGGCCGGCTGTCCGGCGTCTTCGACAAGCTCACCCGGCAGGGCGCGCTGAGCGACGAAGACATATCGGTCGCGCTGCGCGAGGTGCGCGTGGCGCTGCTCGAGGCCGACGTGTCGCTGCCGGTGGCGCGGGACTTCGTGAAGTCGGTGGCCGACAAGGCGCGCGGCCAGGCGGTGACGAAGTCGATCACCCCCGGGCAGCAGGTGGTGAAGATCGTCCACGACGCGCTCGTCGACATGCTGAAGGGCGACGGGCCGGCGGGCGAGCTGAAGATCGACTCGCCCCCTGCCCCGATCCTGATGGTCGGCCTGCAGGGCTCGGGCAAGACCACGACGACGGCAAAGCTCGCCAAGCGCCTGAAAGAACGCGAGGGCAAGCGCATCCTGCTCGCCTCGCTCGACACCCGTCGCCCGGCGGCGATGGAGCAGCTCGCCATCCTCGCGCTGCAGGTCGGCGTCGACAGCCTGCCGATCGTGCCCGGCCAGTCCGCCGTCGACATCGCCCGCCGCGCGAAGCAGCAGGCGGCGCTCGGCGGCTATGACGTGGTGATGCTCGACACCGCGGGCCGGCTGCACATCGACGACGAGCTGATGGCCGAGGTCGCCGCCGTCCGCGACGTGGCAAAGCCGCGCGAGACGCTGCTGGTCGTCGACGGCCTGACCGGACAGGACGCAGTGAACGTCGCCGAGCAGTTCGACGGCCGCGTGGGCGTCACCGGCGTCATCCTCACCCGCATGGACGGCGACGGCCGCGGCGGTGCGGCGCTCTCCATGCGCGCCGTCACCGGCAAGCCGATCCGGTTCGTCGGCCTCGGCGAGAAGATGGACGCACTCGAGGAATTCCACCCCGACCGCATCGCGGGGCGGATCCTCGGCATGGGCGACATCGTCGCGCTGGTCGAGAAGGCGCAGGAGACGCTGGAGGCCGAGGCCGCCGAGCGGATGATGAAGCGCTTCCAGAAGGGTCAGTTCAACATGAACGACCTGAAGGCGCAGCTCGAGCAGATGCAGAAGATGGGCGGCATGCAGGGGATGATGGGCATGCTCCCAGGCATGGGCAAGATGCAGAAGCAGATGGACGAGGCCGGCATCGACGACCGGATGCTGCGCCGGCAGATCGCGCTCATCGACTCGATGACGAAGAAGGAGCGCCGCTCTCCCGACCTGCTGCAGGCCAGCCGCAAGAAGCGCATCGCGGCGGGCGCGGGGCTCGAAGTCTCGGAGCTGAACAAGCTCCTGAAGATGCACCGGCAGATGGCCGACGTTATGAAGAAAATGGGCGGCATGTCGAAGAAGAGCCTGCTGCGCGGCGGCCTCGGCGCGATGCTCGGCCGCGGTGGCGGCGGCGGCATGGGCGCCGGCCTGCCGCCGATGCCGGGCGGCATGCCCGGTCTGCCCGGCGCCGGCGGCCCCGGGCTTGCGCTGCCGCCGGGCCTGTCCGGGCTGGGGAAGAAGAAATGACCGAGGCCAGTTCCCGCGGCGACGACATCCGCCGCGCCGCCGACCTGCTGCGCGGCCATCGCGAGTCGATCGACCGGCTCGATGCGATCCTCGTCTTCACGCTCGCCGAGCGCTTCAAGCACACCCAGGCCGTCGGCGTCCTCAAGGCGCAGCACGGCCTGCCCCCTTCCGACCCCGCGCGCGAGTCGGTGCAGATCGCGCGCCTGGAACGGCTCGCGGAGGAGGCGGATCTCGATCCCGCCTTCGCGCGCAAGTTCCTGAACTTCATCATCTCCGAGGTGATCCGCCATCACGAGCGGCATCTCGAGAACAATTCGCAAGGAGACTGACCAATGGCCATGAAGATCCGGCTCGCCCGCGGCGGGTCCAAGAAGCGTCCGCACTACTCGATCGTCGCCGCCGACTCGCGCAGCCCGCGCGACGGCCGCTTCATCGAGAAGCTCGGCACCTATGACCCGCTGCTCGCCAAGGACAACGAGAACCGCGTGAAGCTCGACGTCGAGCGCGCGCAGTACTGGCTCGGCCAGGGCGCCCAGGCGACCGACCGCGTGGCGCGCTTCCTCGAGGCGGCCGGCGTCGTGGAGAAGAAGGTCCGCTCCAACCCGAAGTCGGGTGAGCCGGGCAAGGCCGCCGTCGCCCGCGCGAAGGAAAAGGCCGACAAGGCCGCGAAGGCCGCCGAAGCCCCGGCCGCCGAGTAAAGGTCGCCCGAGCGAGGCCGGGCCGCTCATGGCGGAGCCTGCGAACCACACCTGCGTCGGCGCGCTCGCCGGCGCATTCGGCGTGCACGGCGAGGTGCGGCTCAAGTCGTTCTGCGCCGAGCCGGCGGCGATTGCCTCCTATGCGCCGCTGGTGACGGAGGACGGCCGCAGCTTTGGCGTGCGGCTGCTCCGGCCGATCCCGGGTGCCTTCGCGGCGCGGCTCAGCGGCGTCCTGACCCGGGAGCAGGCCGAGGCGCTGAAGGGGCTGCGGCTCTATGCGCCGCGCGACCGGCTGCCGCCGCTGGAGGACGACGAGTTCTATCACGCCGACCTGATCGGCCTTGCGGTGTTCGACACCGGCGGGGCCGAGATCGGTCGGGTGCGCGCCGTGCTCGACCACGGCGCGGGCGACATCCTCGAGGTCGCGCGTCCCGGCGCGGCCGAGCTGCTGGTGCCCTTTACCCGCGCCGCCGTGCCGACCGTCGATCTCGCCGGCGGCCGGCTGGTCGTCGATCCCCCGTCCGAGACCGCGGAATAGCTACCGCCGCGACGGCACCCGATTTTTTCTCCCTGGATCATGTTACCGTCGGGCAGGAATACCCGCGCGTTTTGACATGCTCAACTTTTGGAAGAAAACGATCTTGGCAACCTATACGGGTACGTCTGGCGCCGACACCGCGAATTACTCGTTCGTATACGAGCGAAACATAATAGATGGATACACCGGCGACGACCTCCTGTACGGCGGCGCCTTGCCCGACATCATAAACGGTGGTGTCGGAGAGGACGAAGTGCAGTATATCTTTTCCACCGCCAGCGTCACCGTCGACCTGACGGGTGGGCGCGGCACCGGCGGAATAGCCGCGGGCGACACCTACATCTCCATCGAGAACGTCACGGGCAGCGGATACGATGACGCCCTGCTCGGCAACGGCGCGTTCAATGTCCTTTTCGGCAGGACCGGCAACGACCTGATCCGCGGCGGGGCCGGCGGCGACCGGATGGACGGAGAGACGGGCACGGACACTCTGGACTATCGCACGTCCGACCTGGGCGTGCAGGTGGACCTCTCCTCTGGCGCCACCTTCGGGGGCGACGCGCAAAGCGACGAGATCCACAACTTTGAACGGGTCTGGGGCAGCAACTTCGCCGACGTACTGGACGGTGACGGAGGGCGCAACGTGCTGCGCGGCTTCGACGGCAACGACGTGCTGTCCGGGCTGGCCGGCGCGGACACGCTGCAAGGGCTCGTCGGCAACGACCGGCTGACCGGCGGCCTCGGCGGCGACGCCCTTGTCGGCGGCGAGGGCGCGGATATCTTCAGCTTCCGCGCTCCCGCGTCGCGGCGGCGATGCGCGACACCATCGCGGACTTCTCGTCGGCGGACCGCGACCGCATCGACCTCTCGGGCATCGACGCGAACACGTCCGCGGCCGGCAACCAGGCGTTTCACTTCCTCGTCGCCCGCGGCTTCGACGGGTCGTCGGGCGCGTTGCGCTATGGCGTGACGGCGGACGGCGTGACGACCATCGGCGATATCAACGGCGACCGCCGCGTCGACTTTGCCATCGACGTCGCCGACGTCGACGTGCTGCACCCGCGCGACCTGATCCTCTGAGGTTCTCTGCCGGCGCCCGGAAACCACTCCGCGTCACCAGAACTCCGGTGGCGCGACGTTGCGCCGGGGAGCGGGATGCGGCGCATCCCCTCCCCGGTTTGGACATGCGGACGCGCGTGTCAGATGAGCTTGCCGAAGGCGACCGAGGTGTCGGCCATGCGGTTCGAGAAACCCCACTCGTTGTCGTACCACGACATGACGCGGACGAGGGTGCCGTCCATGACCTTGGTCTGGTCCATGTGGAACACCGACGAATGCGGGTCGTGGTTGAAGTCGTGGCTGACCAGCGGCTCCTCGGTGAAGCCGAGCACGCCCTTCAGCTCGCCGTTGGCGGCTTCCTTGATCGCGGCATTGATCTCCGCGACGCTCGTCGCCTTCTTGGCGATGAACTTGAAGTCGACGACCGACACGTTCGGGGTGGGCACGCGGATCGACACGCCGTCGAGCTTGCCGTTCAGCTCGGGCAGGACGAGGCCCACGGCCTTGGCGGCGCCGGTGGTGGTCGGGATCATCGACAGCGCGGCGGCGCGGGCGCGGTAGAGGTCCTTGTGCAGCGTGTCGAGCGTCGGCTGGTCGCCCGTGTAGCTGTGGATCGTGGTCATGAAGCCCTTGTCGATGCCGACGGCCTTGTTGAGGACGTAGGCGACCGGCGCGAGGCAGTTGGTGGTGCAGGACGCGTTGGAGATGACGCGATCGTCCTTGGTGAGCGAGCCGTGGTTCACGCCGTAGACGATCGTCTTGTCGGCGCCGCCCGAGGGGGCCGACACGATCACGCGCTTCGAGCCGTTCTCCAGATGGATCTTGGCCTTCTCGCGGTCGGTGAAGATGCCGGTGCATTCGAGCGCGATGTCGACGTCGCCCCACGGCAGTTCCGCGGGATTGCGCAGGGCCGTGACCTTGATCGGGCCGCGGCCGACGTCGATCGAGTCACCCGAGACGGTCACGGTGCCGGGGAACCGGCCGTGCACCGAGTCGTAGCGGATCAGGTGGGCGTTGGTCTCGACCGGGCCGAGGTCGTTGATGGCGACCACCTCGATGTCGGTGCGGCCGGATTCGATGATGGCGCGCAGCACGTTGCGCCCGATCCGCCCGAACCCGTTGATAGCAACCTTGACGGCCATGCGTTCTTCCCCTCGTGTCAGCCTGAGCCGAGCGTCCGGCGGACGGCGCCGCGCCGACCCGCCTCGTTTTCACGCGCCGGCGACTGCCGTGCGTGCCGCGGCGCCGGGAACTCCAGGAACCCGGCCGGGGCGGCCGGCCCCGGATACAGGCCCGCGCGCATCCCTGCAAGCCACTGGACACGTGCGGCCGACTATTGGAGGGGCGGGCGGCGCGACGCCTGAGGAACCGTCCGGACGGTCGATTGACAAGCCTCCGGGGCCGGGCCACATCGGGCGCATGCTTTCACTACGGAACCTCAGCTTCACCCTCGAAGGCCGGAAGCTCTTCGATGACGCCTCGGCGCTGATCCCCGCCGGGCACAAGGTCGGATTCGTCGGCCGCAACGGCAGCGGCAAGACCACGCTGTTCCGGCTGATCCGCGGCGAGCTGGCGCTCGACTCCGGCGAGATCGAGGTGCCGAAGCGCGCGCGCATCGGCGGCGTGGCGCAGGAGGCGCCGGCGAGCGCGGTCAGTCTCGTCGACACGGTGCTGGCCGCCGACGAGGAGCGCGCGGCGCTGCTCGACGAGGCCGAGACCGCGACGGACGCGCACCGGATCGGCGAGATCCACGCGCGGCTCGCGGACATCGACGCACATTCGGCCGAGGCGCGGGCATCGTCGATCCTGGCGGGGCTCGGGTTCGACGCGGCGGCGCAGGCGCGGACCTGCGCCGAGTTCTCCGGCGGCTGGCGGATGCGGGTGGCGCTGGCCGCCGTGCTGTTCTCGCGGCCGGACGTGCTGCTGCTCGACGAGCCGACGAACTATCTCGACCTCGAGGGCGCGATCTGGCTCGAGACCTTCCTCGCGCGCTATCCGCACACGGTGCTGGTCATCAGTCACGACCGGGATCTGCTGAACCGATCGGTGGGGGCGATCCTGCATCTCGAGCGGCAGAAGCTGACGCTCTACCAGGGCCCCTACGACACGTTCGAGGACACCCGGCGGGCGCGGCTGGAACAGCAGATCTCTGAGAAGCGCAAGCAGGACGCCGCGCGCGAGCACATGCAGAGCTTCGTCGACCGGTTTCGCGCCAAGGCCTCGAAGGCGCGGCAGGCACAGAGCCGCATCAAGGCGCTGGAGCGGATGAAGCCGATCGCGGCGGTGGTCGAGGACAGCGTGACGGGGTTCAACTTCCCCACGCCGGAGGAGCTGTCGCCGCCGATCATCCGGCTCGAGGACGCGAGCGTCGGCTACGGCGGGCGGACGGTGCTGAGCCACCTCGACCTTCGGATCGACCAGGACGACCGCATCGCGCTGCTGGGGCAGAACGGTCAGGGCAAGTCGACGTTCGTCAAGCTGCTCGCCGACCGGCTGGCGCCGATGAGCGGGCGCAAGCTCGCCTCCTCGAAACTGCGCGTCGGGTATTTCGCGCAGCATCAGGTGGACGAGCTGACGCTCAACGAGACGCCGCTGCAGCACCTGCAGGCGCGGCGGCCGGAGGAGAACCCGGGCAAACTCCGGGCGCGGCTGGCGTCGGGCGGGATCGGGGCGGAGATCGCGACAACCGAGGTCGGGCGGCTGTCGGGCGGGCAGAAGTCGCGGCTGGCGCTGCTGCTCGCCACGCTCGACGCGCCGCACCTCATCATCCTCGACGAGCCGACCAACCACCTCGACATCGAGAGCCGGGATGCGCTGGTCGAAGGACTGACCGAATACGGCGGCGCGGTGATGCTGGTGAGCCATGACCCGCATCTGGTCGAGCTGGTGGCCGAGCGGTTGTGGCTGGTGAAGGACGGACGCATCCGGGCGTTCGACGACGACATGGACGCCTATCGCCGGCTGCTGCTGTCGGAGCGCGGCGGGACGCCCCGGCGGGAGGAGCGACGGGAGGAGAAGCCGCGGGCACGCGCCCTGCCCCGCTCGGAGGTGGCACCGCTGAAGGCCGAGGTCGCGAAGTGCGAGGCGCGGGTCGCAAAGCTCGAGGAGATGCGCGACGAGATCGACGGGCGGCTGGCGAACCCGCTGATCTATGCCCGCGGCGATCAGGACGCGATCGAGGCGCTGCAGAAGAAGCGCGCCGAGGTCGAGGCCGGGCTGGAGCGGGCCGAAGCCCTGTGGATGGCGGCGCTGGAGCGGCTGGAGGCGGCCGGAACATGAGGAGGCGGGCGGCATGACGGAGATCTTCGTCACCGCGTTCGTGACGCTGTTCGTCATCATCGACCCGATCGGGCTGGCGCCGATCTTCATCGCCCTGACCCGGGGGATGACCCGGGAGGCGCGCAACCGTGTCGGGCTGCGGGCGCTGTTCATCGGCTTCGTGATCCTCGCGACGTTCGGGCTGTTCGGCGAGCGGCTGCTGACGGCGATCGGGATCTCGATCCCGGCGTTCCGCATCTCCGGCGGGCTGCTGCTGTTCCTGACGGCGCTCGACATGCTGTTCGAGCGGCGGAGCGACCGGCGGGAGCGGACGGTCGACGAGACGCCGGCCGATCCTTCGGTGTTTCCGCTGGCAATGCCGCTGATCGCAGGACCGGGCGCGCTGACCACGATGATCCTGCTCGGGGCGCAGTATTCCGGGAGGGTCGCGACGATGGTGGGGATCGGCGCGGTGCTGGTGGCGGTTCTGGCCGTCACCTACGCGCTGTTCCGGTCGAGCCACCTGATCGAGCGGCTGCTCGGGCACACCGGGATCGTGGTATTGACCCGGCTGTTCGGCATCCTGCTTGCGGCGCTGTCGGTGCAGTTCGTGCTGGACGGACTGCGCGACTATGGATTTGTCGCGTCGTGAGGGGGGCGCCGTGAGGGCTGCCGCGAGGGGGCTGCGGTGACGTGGGATCCCGATACCACGATGCGGGTGCTCTATCTCGTCTGCCTGCTGGTGTTCGTCGCGGGCGGCTTGTTCTGGCGCGGGCGCAATCTGGGCCGGCGGATGCGCGACCTGCTGGTCTGGGTGCTGATCTTTGCACTGGCGGTGATCGTCTACGGCTTTCGCGACGCGCTGACGCGCGAGCTCATGCCGGCGGAAATGGCGGTGAGCGACAGCGGGGCGATCGAGCTGCGCCGGGCGTCGGACGGGCATTTCCATGCGCGGATGGAGGTGAACGGCGTGCCGGTGCGGTTCATGGTCGACACCGGGGCGAGCGAGATCGTCCTGAGCCGGAAGGATGCGGAGCGGGTGGGGATCGACGTCGACGCGCTGCAGTTCCTCGGGCGGGCGCAGACGGCGAACGGCACGGTGGCGACCGCGACGGTGCGGCTCGGCGAGGTGAAGCTCGGGGGATTGAGCGAGACCGGGATGCGGGCGAGCGTCAGCGCGGGCGGGCTCGACACGTCGCTGCTCGGGATGGCCGGGCTCGATCGGTTCGCGAAGGTGGAGATCGTCGGGGACGTGATGCGGCTGGTGCCGTGAGAGCGACGGACCTCGCGTCCGGGCCGCGTCCCGGCCGTTCGGCGCGGGTGGTTGCGGCGGGAGCGGCTTCTGGTTCGGGAGCCTCCGGCGGGAGTATTTTTCGCCAAGAAAAAGCACCGGGAGAGATGCGCGGCTGTCAGGCCTTCTGCGTCCAGCGGCCTTGTTCCTGCGCCCAGTATTTTGCCGGCAGGGCGGCGGCCTTGACGGCGCGCCAGTCCGCCCGGGCGGTCTCGACGGCGCGCTCGTCGGTGCCGTCGAAGAGCAGGCAGGTGCGCGCGAAGCGGCCCATCTCGGCCGGCGTGGCGCGGGCGCCGTCGACGAGCATCAGCACGTCGGCCCGGTTCGGCACGTCGTCGCCGGTGGTGAGCCAAACGGGTTGTGCCGGGCCGTGGCCGAGGGCGGCGGTGCCGTGCGGCAGGAAGGCGTCGTCGCGGTAGGTCCAGAGGCTGGCGTCGAGGGCGCCGAGCGCGGCGTCCGAGCCGACGCGCACGACGACGCGCCAGCCGCGCGCGAGCGAGCGCTCCAGCAGGTCGGGGAGCGTCGCCTCGAGCGGGCTGGCGGTCAGGTGGTAGAACAGCACCTCCGCCATCTGCCTCAGCCCTCGCAGCGGTCCCGGATCAGCCGGTCGAGCGCGCGCACGCCCCAGCCGGTCGCCCCCTTCGGCGCCGTCTCGGTGTCCTTGGAGACGTAGGCGACGCCGGCGATGTCGAGGTGGATCCACGGCGTGCCGTCGGCGATGAACCGCTGCAGGAACTGCGCCGCGGTGATCGAGCCGGCCGGCCGGCCACCGACGTTCGCCATGTCGGCGATGCGGCTCTTCAGCGCCTTGTCGTAGGCGGGGCCGAGCGGCATGCGCCACGCGCCTTCGTCCTCGGCGCGTGCCGCGGCGAGGAAGGCGTCGGCGAGGGTGTCGTCGTTGGCGAAGACGCCGGCCATCTCGTGCCCGAGGGCGATGATGATGGCGCCGGTGAGCGTCGCGAGGTCGACGATGCCGGTGGGCTTGAAGCGCTCCTGCGCGTACCAGAGCACGTCCGCGAGTACGAGACGGCCCTCGGCGTCGGTGTTGATGATCTCGACCGTGTCGCCCTTCATCGAGCGCACGACATCGCCGGGACGGGTGGCGGTGCCGCTCGGCATGTTCTCGACGAGGCCGACGAGGCCGACGACGTTGGCCGGCGCCTTGCGCAGCGCGAGGGTCTTCATCACGCCCGCGACGACGCCCGCGCCGCCCATGTCCATCGTCATCTCTTCCATGCCGGCGGCCGGCTTGATCGAGATGCCGCCGGTGTCGAAGACCACGCCCTTGCCGACGAGGGCGAAGGGCGCGGTGGCGGCGTCGCCGCCCTTCCACTGCAGGACGACGACCTTGCTCGGGCTTGCCGACCCCTGCCCGACCGCGAGCAGCGTGCGCATGCCGAGCCGCTCCAGCTCGGGCTCGTCCAGCACCTCGACCTCGACGCCGATCTCGCGCAGCGCCTCGAGGCGCGCGGCGAATTCGCTGGTGGTGAGCACGTTCGCCGGCTCGCTGACCAGGTCGCGGGTCAGGAAGACGCCCTCGGCCTGCGCGGCGAAGGGGGCGTAGTCGGCGGTGGCGGCGTCCGGGTCCCTGACCTCGAAGCGCACCGCGCGGTTGGGCACGGGCGCGTCGGGCTCGGCCTTGCGGTAGGCGTCGAAGGCGTAGGCCTTGAGCGCGAGGCCGAGGGCGATCTCGGCGACGCGGGCCTGTCGACCGGCGACGACGGTGAGCGGAGCGGTGGCGTTGAACTGGGCGATCGCCGCGCCGGCCCGCCGCGCGTCCGAGGGCGTCGGCTTGCGCGGCAGCTTCACCACCAGCACCGCCTCGGCGGCCACGCCCGCGGGGAAGGCGAGCGCGTGGCCGCTGCCGGCCTTGGCGCGGCCGAACTCCGGGCTCTCGACCAGCCGCAGGATCGCCCCGCCCATGGCACGGTTCAGCTTGCGGATCAGCGGATCGAGCGGCGTCGCGCCGTCGACGATCACCGCGAGACGGCCGGCGAGTGTGGCATAATTGTCGGGGGCCGTGGTGACAAAGGTGGTTTGGAGTGGCGCGGTCACGATCGGCTCCGTTAAGGTGCGGGACGGGTGAGGCCTACCGGCTTTCCGGCCCCTTGGCCAGACGCCGGGCGACCCGAAGCAGGCGGCGCGAGACCGCGACCAGAGGGGCTTGAAGGCAGCGTGAAGCGGCTCGATCGCTACATCGTCCAGGCGCTCGTCGGCGCGCTCGGGTTCTTCGTGCTGGTGTTCACCGGCGTGATCTGGTTGACTCAGGCGGTGCGCCTCGTCGACACGGTGATCGCCTCGGGCCAGGGCGCCAGGGTGTTCCTCGAGTTCTCGACGCTGGTGCTGCCGCAGGTGTTCGTCATCGTGCTGCCGCTGTCGGGAATGGGGGCGTCGCTCTATGCGCTCAACCGCCTGCACACCGACAGCGAGCTGGTGGTGATGATGGGCGCGGGCTACGGCCCGCCGGCGATGCTGAAGCCGGTGGCGATCTTCGGGCTGATGATCGGGCTCGCGATGCTGCTGGTGATGACGGTGCTGGTGCCGCGGTCGAGCGCGATCCTGTCCGAGCGGACGCAGGCGATCCGCTCGGACCTCGCGAATGCGCTGATCGTCGAACGGCAGTTCCTGCACCCCGCCGACGGTCTGACGCTGTTCATCACCGACACCGGCCGGACCGGCGAGATGGCGGGGATCTTCCTCAACGACCAGCGCGATCCGGCGCGGCCGGTGACGTACTCGGCCAAGAAGGCCCTGCTCCTGCGCGAGGGGGACGAGGCGCGGCTCGTGATGCTCGAAGGCGTGGCGCTGGCGCCCGGGTCGACGCCGACCCAGCTCACCTCGGTGCGCTTCGACCAGTTCGTGTTCGACCTGAGCGACCTGCTGAAGGAGCAGGGCTCGCGGGTGAAGCGGCCGTCGGAGTATTCGGTGCGCAAGCTCCTCGACCCGACGCCAGAGATGCTGTCCGGCGGGCGGTATTCGCTCGGCGACTACCTGACGGAGGGGCACTACAAGCTCGCCATGCCGCTGCTGGCGATGATCAATCCGCTGATCGCGCTGGTGACGCTGCTGGCCGGCGGGTTCCGGCGCAGCGGCTTCGGCCGGCGGGTGGTCGTCGCGGTCGGCGTGGGGACGCTGCTCGTCGTGCTGCTGTTCGTGGCCCGCGGCCGGGTGCCGTCGGCGCCGTCGCTCTGGCCGCTCATATACCTGCCGGCGGCGCTCGGCGCGATCTACGTCGCGGTGCTGACCCTGCGGCTCAGCCGGACGCGCGTGCCGCGGAGCGCCACGGCATGACGCTCTGGCGCTACATCCTGGGCAAGTTCCTGCGCGCGACGCTCGGCGTGTTCCTGGTCATCGCGCTTGTCGTCGTGCTGTTCTCCGGGGTCGAGAACCTGCGAAAGTACGGCGACGCGGGGGCCGCGCCGGGGGATATCCTGGTCATCACCCTGCTGCAGGCGCCGGAGGTGCTCTATCAGGTGTTCCCGCTGGTGCTGATGCTCGCGAGCCTCGTCACCTTTCTCGGGCTGGCGCGCACCAGCGAGCTGGTGGTGATGCGGGCATCGGGGATCTCGGCGCTGCGGCTGCTGCGCGTGCCGGTCCTGGCGGCGGTGGCACTGGCGATCTTCTTCGTCGCGGCGGTCAATCCCTTCGTCGCCGCCTCGATCCGGCGCGGACAGGCGGTGGAGGAGGATTTCAGCTCGTCTGCGTCGAGCCTCCTGTCGTTCTCCGCCGAGGGCGTCTGGCTGCGGCAGGCGGACCCCGACGGACAGACGGTGATCCAGGCGGCGCGCACCAACAGCGACGGGTCGATCCTCACGCGTGTCCACATGCACCGCTTCGACCGCGACGGCGCGCTCTATTCGCGGATCGACGCGCCGGCGGCGCGGCTGACGCCCGGTGCGTGGGTGCTGGAAAACGCGACGGAGTGGACGTTGCAGCCCGACGGCAGCTTTGCCCTCGCCTCGCAGGGCACCCGGCTGAGCCTCGCGACGGGGCTGACCAACGACGAGATCCTCGACAGCTTCGCGCCGCCGGAGACGGTGGGGTTCTGGGATCTGCCGCGGTTCATCCAGCAGATGGAGGAGTCGGGCTTTTCCGGGCTGAAGCACCGGCTGTTCCTGCAGACCGAACTGGCGAAGCCGGCGCTGTTCGCGGCGATGGTGCTGATCGGTGCGGCGTTCGCGCTGCGGCCGACACGGTTCGGGCAGACGGGGGTGATGATCCTGCTGGCGGTGCTGGCCGGTTTCTCGCTCTACTTCTTCAAGGACTTCGCCGAGTCGCTCGGCGCGCAGGGCGACATCCCGATCCTCGTCGCGGCCTGGAGCCCGCCGTTCGCGGCGATCCTGCTTGCGGTGAGTCTGCTGTTGCATCTGGAGGACGGATGACGATGCGAAGGACCCGCCTCCTCCCGGCGCTCGCCCTCGGCGCGGCGGTGCTCTCGGCCGGGATCCCGTCGGCCGCTCAGGCGCCGGAGCCGCCGGCGAGCCTCGTCGCGGATCAGGTGACCTATGACCGCGAGAGCGAGCGGCTGACGGCGAGCGGCAACGTCGAGGTACTCTATCAGGGTCGGGTGCTGCGCGCGGACCGGATCGTCTATGACCAGCGGGCGGACCGGATCGAGGCGGAAGGGCTGCTCCTCACCGACGCCGAGGGCGGCGTGCTGATCGCCGACAGCGCGACGATGAGCCCGGACCTGCAGAACGGCCTGATCGAGAGCGCGCGGTTGCTCATCGCCGGCAAGATGCAGCTCGCGGCGGCGGAGGCGCGGCGCGAGGGCGGCTATGACACGCTCTATCGCACGGTGGCGAGCACCTGCACGATCTGCGCCGGCGATCCGACGCCGACCTGGGCGATCCGGGCGGAACGGGTGATCCGCGACGAGCCGGCGCAGCGGATCTATTTCCAGAACGCCCGCTTCGAGCTGTTCGGCGTGCCGATCGGCTGGTTGCCGCGGGCCAGCATTCCCGAGCCGGGGGTGTCGCGCGCGAGCGGCTTCCTGCTGCCGAAGTTCCAGTCGTCCTCGCAGATCTACGGCTTTGGCGTGAAGGTGCCGTACTATCGCACGCTGGGACAGAGCGCGGACATGACGATAACGCCGTTCGTCACCAGCAGCGGCGCGCGCATCCTGGAGGGACAGTATCGCCAGCGGTTCGCCAGCGGCGGCTTCAACGTCGCGGGCTCGCTCGCCTTCGACGACGGGCTGAGCGACGAGGAGGACGGCATTCGCGGCGCGGTCTCGGCGCAGGGCGCCTTCGCGCTGCCGCGCGGGTTCACCGGCGACTTCGATCTCAACTGGGCGAGCGACGACAGCTATCTCGGGCAGTTCGACTATTCCGACGCCGACCGGCTGACCAGCACGGCGGCGATCCACCGCACGACGCTCGACGAGTACATCTCGTTCGGCACCGTCGCCTTTCAGGCGCTGGCCGGATCGGAGGACGTGGACGCGGGCACGGTGCCCTTCGCCTTCCCCGAGGTCACGTACCGCCGGCTCTACGCCACGCCCGGGCTCGGCGGCGGCACGCTCGGCGTCGACGGCGAGTCGCTCGGGATCATCCGCGAGGAAGGCCAGAACATGTTCCGCGCCGGCGGCGGCGTCGACTGGACCCGCGACGGCAACATCGGGCGCGGGGTGATGGCCGAGGCGGTGGGCAGCCTCGACTTTGCCGCCTATCGCGCCTGGGACGCGCGCGACACCGGCGACACGGAGGACTACGCCCGTGCCGTGCCGACCGGCTCCGTCGAGCTGCGCTGGCCGTGGATGAAGACGACGGGCAGCGCGCAGCACGTCATCGAGCCGATCGTGCAGGTGATCTATTCCCACGCGTTCGGCGACACGGACGTGCCGAACGAGGACAGCCAGCTGGTCGAGTTCGACGACACCAACCTGTTCTCGCTCAACCGCTTTCCCGGCACCGACCGGATGGAGACCGGCTTTCGCGCCAACCTCGGGGTGAGCTACACCCGGCAGGATCCCGCGGGCTGGTCGCTCGGACTGACCGCCGGGCGGGTGATGCGGGCCACCAAGAGCGACGCGCAGTTCTACGAGGGGACCGGCCTCGCCGGGAAGTGGTCGGACTATGTTGCGGCGGTGTCGCTGCAATTCGACTGGGGCCTCACGCTCGTCAACCGCTCGCTGTTCGATGACAGCCTCGACTTCGTGCGGAACGAGTTCGCGCTCGCCTACGACGGCGACCGGGGCAGCCTGCGGGCGGCCTATGTCTATCTCGAGGAAGACGACTCGAATCCCTTCATCGGGCCGCAGCCGAAGACGAGCGAGATTGCGCTCGACGCGCGCTATCGCTTCCTGCCCAACTGGGAAGTGCGCGGGCTCTGGCGCTATGACGCGGTGGAGCATTCCAACCTGCGGGCGGGCGCAGGGATCAGCTATGGCAACGAGTGCGCGGAGTTCGACCTTTCGCTCCAGCGCCGCTATACGTACACCGACAACCTGCCGCCCTCGACGTCCGTCGCCTTCGGGTTGAAGCTCTCGGGGTTCGGCGACGACGGTGAAACCAATTGGCCGGCGCGCGTCTGCATGCGCGGCACCTGACGGCCTGAAGGAGTGACGGATGCGGATGGTCCTTGCAGCCCGGGTTCTCACGGCCCTCGCGATCACCGTCGTGACCGCGCTGGCGGCGCCGGTCCGGGCGGCGAATCCCTATGCGCCGGCATTCACGGTGAATTCCAGCGTCGTGACCGAGTACGATATCGACCAGAGGATGAAGCTGCTCGACGCGCTCGGCGCCAACGGCGACCTGCGCAAGACCGCGATCCAGCAGCTGACCGAGGACCGGGTGAAGCTGCAGGCGGCGAAGGCCATCGGCATCACACTGCCCGAGGGCGCGATCCAGTCGGGGATCGAGGAGTTCGCCACCAACCGCGGCCTGACCGCCGACGACGTGACCGAGGTGCTGCAGGTGCGCGGCATCGACCAGCAGACGATGAACGACTTCGTGCAGTCGGGCCTGATGTGGCGCGAGGTGCTCGGCAGCCGGTTCCGGGCGCGGGCGATGCCGACCGATGCCGACCTCGACCAGGCGATGGCACTGCAGGCGAAGCGTCCGCGCGAAATGCTCTACATGGCCGAGATCGCCCTGCCCTTCGCGGAGCGGAGCGAGGCCGAGACGGTGACGCTGGCCAACCAGATTTACGCGCAGGTTTCGCGGGGCGCGAGCTTTGCCGACCTCGCGCAGCAGTACAGCCGCAGCGGCACCGCGGAGCAGGGAGGCGCGTTGCCGCCGGTCTCGGCCTCGCAGCTGCCGAGCGACTTCCGCTCGCAGGTGCTGCTGCTGCGGCCGGGCCAGACCACCCGGCCGATGCCGATCTCCGGCGGGCTCGCGCTCATCAAGCTGCTGTCGATCAAGCAGGAGCCGCCGGATGCGAAGGCGGTCGACACCCCGGAGGCGCGTGACCAGCTGCGCAAGCAGCTGTTCAGCGAGCGCATCGCCAACTTCGGCCAGGGCTATCTGCAGGAGCTGCTCGGCGACGCGCTCATCGTGCAGAAATGAGCCGGAGGCCCGTCGCAGCCCCGGGGCCGGCGCCGGTCGCGCTGACGCTCGGCGATCCGTCGGGCATCGGCGGCGAGATCGCGCTCAAGGCGTGGGCGGAGCTGGGCGGGCGGCTGCCGTTCTTCCTGATCGGTGACGTGGCGCTGATGGGGCGGATCGGCGCGAAGCTCGGCCTGCCCGTGCAGGCGATCGACGCGGCGAATTGCGCCGAGGCGGCGATGGCGAGCGGGCTGCCGGTGCTGCCGCACCCCCTGCCCGCCCTTGCCGAGCCCGGGCGGCCCGATCCGGCGAACGCCGCGGCGGTGATCGCGATCATCGCCCGCGGGGTCGAGCTGGTGCGATCCGGCGCGGCGGCGGCGCTCTGCACCAATCCGATCCACAAGAAGGCGCTGAAGGATGGCGCGGGCTTTGCGTTTCCCGGCCACACGGAATTTCTCGCGCACCTGTCCGGCGCACCGCTGCCGGTGATGATGCTGGCCGCGCCGGCGCTGCGCGTGGTGCCGGTGACGATCCACATTCCCGTGGCCGACGTGCCCGCGGCGCTGACGCCCGCGCTGCTGGAACAGACGCTGCGGGTGACGCATGCCGGGCTGCAGCGCGACTTTGGCCTGGCCTCGCCGCGGATCGCCGTGGCCGGGCTCAACCCGCACGCGGGCGAAGGCGGCGCGATGGGGCACGAGGAGGCGACCGTGATCGCGCCGGTGCTCGAGCGGCTGCGGGCCGAGGGGATGGCGATCGCCGGACCGCTGCCGGCGGACACCATGTTCCACCCGGCGGCGCGGGCGCGCTACGACGTGGCGGTCTGCATGTACCACGACCAGGCGCTGATCCCGATCAAGACGGTGGACTTCGACGGCGGGGTGAACGTGACCCTCGGGCTCGACTTCGTGCGGACGTCGCCGGATCACGGCACCGCCTATGACATCGCCGGCACCGGCGCCGCAAACCCGTCGAGCCTGATTGCCGCGATCGCCATGGCGCACGACATGGCGGCCGCACGGGCGCGGGGGTGAGCGTGGACGGGACCGGGGGGACGGCCTGCCGCCGCTGCGCGAGGTGATCGCGGCGCACGGGCTGGCGGCGAAGAAGGCGCTGGGCCAGAATTTTCTGCTCGACCTGAACCTGACGGGACGGATCGCGCGGCGGGTCGGCGATCTGGCCGGCTCGGACGTGCTGGAGATCGGGCCGGGGCCCGGCGGGCTGACCCGCGCGCTGCTGGCCGAGGGGGCGCGCAAGGTGGTGGCGATCGAGCGCGACGCCCGCTGCCTGCCGGCGCTGGCGGAAGTGGCGGCGGCCTATCCCGGGCGGCTCGAGGTGATCGAGGGCGACGCGCTGGCCGTCGACCCCCTGCCCCGGCTGGCGCCGCCGATCCGGATCGCGGCCAACCTGCCGTACAACGTCGGCACCGAGCTGCTGGTGCGCTGGCTGACGCCCGCGGCGTGGCCGCCGTTCTGGCAGAGCATGACGCTGATGTTCCAGCGCGAGGTCGCCGAGCGGATCGTGGCGGCGCCCGGGTCCAAGGCGTATGGGCGGCTGTCGATCCTTGCGCAGTGGCGGACGGAAGCGCGGATCGCCTTCGAGATCCCGGCGCGCGCCTTTACCCCGCCGCCGAAGGTGACGAGCGCGGTGGTGCATCTCGAGCGGCTGGATGCGCCGCGGTTTCCGGCAGACGCGGCGGTGCTGAGCCGGGTGGTGGCGCTCGCCTTCGGACAGCGGCGCAAGATGCTGCGAGCGAGCCTCAGGCCGCTGGGCGAGGCCGAGGCGCTGCTCGACGCCGCCGGGATCGCACCGACCGAGCGGGCGGAACAGGTGTCGCTGGAGGGCTTCTGCCGCCTGGCGCGACTGGTCGCGGCGCGGCAGGCGTAGCGCGCGCGCCCCGGGGTCGCGCCCCGGAGCGCGGAGAGCCGGTCACTCGCTCGGGGCGGGCTCCGGCTCCGGCTGCGGCGCGGACGCGTCGTCAGTCGCGGAGACCGCCGGCTGGGTCTTGCGGCGGCGGGCGCGCGGCTTCTTCACCGGCTCGGCCTGCGGCTCGGCGAGCTGAAGCTCCTCCTGCGGCGCGGCGTCCGACGCCGGGACAGGTTCGGCGACCGGCTCGGGAGCCGCTGCGACGGCGAACTGCGGCGCGGGTTCGAACGCCGGCGGCGTCGGCACGAAGTCAGGCTGCGGCGCAGCGGCCTCCGGCGCCGGCTGGGCGGCGGGTTGGGCGTGGCCGTTCATCCGCGGCTCGCGGTCCCGGCGCTGGAAGCCGTTCTCCTCATAGCCGCGACGACCCTCCGGCGTCTCGATCGGGCCGGAGTCGAAGCTGTCGTCGGTGTCGATCATGGTCAGGCCCGAGGCCATGTTCGGCTGCTGCTGCTGCGGCTGACGCCGCTGCTCGAAGCCGCCGTCCTCGCGGTCACCGTCGCGCTCCTGGCTGGCGCGAGCCTCCTGCTGGGCGCGCTGGGCCTCGCCAAGGATGCGGCTGTAGTGCTCGGAGTGCTGGAGATAGCTTTCCGCGGCAACCCGGTCGCCAGCCAGCTGCGCGTCGCGGGCGAGCGCCTGGTACTTGTCGATGATCTGCTGCGGCGTGCCGCGAACCTTGCCATCCGGGCCCGCGCTCTCGAACACGCGGTTGATGATGTTGCCCATATTGTTACGGCGTTGATTGTTGTTGTTATTATTGTTGTTATTATTGTTATGGTTGCCGTTGTTGCCGGTCTTGTTGCGCGACCGCGACTTGTTAGAAGGTCTCATGCCGTGAGATGTCCGCCATTGGTGGCTTGGGGGGAAGAGACTGACCGCCCCTGCGGCAGCCGGCAAACGTCCCCATGTGTCAGTGCACTTATCCGATCCGCCATGCGTCCCAAGCGTGGGTAATCGCCGGACGCCCGCGGCAGGATCTCATCGACATATAGGCGAATGGCCGAAAAACACAAGCGAAAAACCCGCGCCTCAACCGGGCAGCGAGGCCGAGACCACCCGGTCGCGCCCGTCGAGATCCGGATGGACCGCAATCCCGGCGAGGCCGGCGCCCGCGAGCAGCGCCGAGACGGCGGCGGCTTGCGTCGGACCGATCTCGAAGAGCGCGCGCCCGCCCGGCGCCAGCAGGCCGGGGAGCGCCGGGGCGATGGCCGCATAGCTCTCGAGCCCGTCCGGGCCGGGGGTGAGCGCGTGGCGCGGCTCCCAGTCACGCACGTCGGGCGCGAGTGCCTCGACCTCGGCCGCGGCGATGTAGGGCGGATTGGAGACCACGAGATCGAAGCGCCCACCGATGCCGTCGGCCCAGCTCGTCGCCAAGAGGCGGGCGCGCGCCGCGACGCCGAGGCGCCCGGCGTTGGTGGCCGCGACCGCCAGGGCGGCGGGGTCGATGTCGGTGCCGACGCCGGCGGCCTCCGGCCATTCGGCAAGCAATGTCAGCAGGATGGCGCCGCTTCCTGTGCCGATGTCGAGGAGGCGCGCGGCGGGGCCGCCCGCCAGCGCGAACTCGACCAGCGCCTCGGTTTCCGGGCGGGGATCGAGGACGGCGGCGGTGACGGTGAACTCTCGCCCCCAGAACGATCGGCGGCCGACGATCTGCGCGACCGGCCGGCGGCGTTCGCGCTCCCCGAGCATCCGGGCAAACACCTCCGCCGCGCCGGTCGTCATGGGGTCGCCGGCGAGAAGCGTCAGCCGGTCGGGCGCAACGCCGAGCGCCGCCGCCATCAGCCGGCGGGCGTCCCGCGCCGGGTCCGGGACACCGGCCGCCGCGAGGCGCGCCGCCCCGGCGGAGAGTGCGGCGCGAACGGTGGCCTCCGTCACGGATCGAGCTCGGCCAGCCGCGCGGCCTGATCCGCGAGCGCGAGCGCCGAGATCACCTCGCCGAGGTCGCCCTGCATCACCTGATCGAGCTTGTAGAGCGTCAGGCCGATGCGGTGGTCGGTGATGCGGCCCTGCGGGAAGTTGTAAGTGCGGATCCGCTCCGAACGGTCGCCCGACCCCACCTGCCCCTTGCGGGCCGCCGCGCGGGCCGCGTCGGCGCTGGCGCGCTCGCGGTCGTAGAGCCGGGCGCGCAGCACCTGCAGGGCGCGGGCGCGGTTCTGGTGCTGCGACTTTTCCGAGGAGGTGACGACGATTCCGGTCGGCAGGTGGGTGATGCGCACGGCGGAATCGGTGGTGTTGACGTGCTGGCCGCCGGCACCGGACGACCGCATGGTGTCGATGCGGATGTCGGACGCCGGAATGTCGATCTCCACCTCCTCCGCCTCGGGCAGCACTGCGACCGTGGCGGCGGAGGTGTGGATCCGGCCACCGGATTCCGTCTCGGGCACGCGCTGCACCCGGTGGACGCCGGATTCGAATTTCAGCGCGGCAAAGACCCCCCTGCCGCTCACCTCGGCGACCAGCTCGCGGTAGCCGCCAATTTCGGTCGGCGCCGCCTCGACCACCTCGAAGCGCCAGCCGCGCGCCTCGGCGAGGCGCTGGTACATGCGGGCGAGGTCGGCGGCAAAGAGCGCCGCCTCCTCGCCGCCGGTGCCGGCGCGGATCTCGAGGATCGCAGAGCGCTCATCGGCCGCGTCCTTCGGCAGCAGCGCGAGCTGTACCGCGTGCTCGGCCTCCGGCAGTTCGGCGGCGAGGCGAGCGGCCTCCTCGTCGGCAAGCTCGCGCATCTCCGGGTCGGCGCGCAGCCGCTCCACCTCGTCGCGCTCGGCGGCAAGCGCGCGATAGTGCCCGATCGCCTCCACCACCGGCCGCAGCTCGGCATACTCGCGCCCGAGCGCGGCGAGATCGCCCGCGGCGGCGCCGTCGGCCATGCGGGCCTCGAGGAACTCGAAGCGGGCGCGGATCTGGTCGAGCTTTTCTGCCGGGACCATGGCTCAGGCCGTCCGTGCCGGGAGGCGCCGGAAGGTGGCGAGCGCGGTCAGGCAGGCAAGCACGCCGGCCGTGGCGATCGCGGCGACCATGGGCAGCGCCGTCCCGTCGAAGAACGGCCCGGCAGCGGCGATCATCAGGCCGCCCGTCAGCATCTGCAGCGTGCCGCCGAGCGACGACGCGAGGCCGGCAATGTCGGGATGCGGGTCGAGCGCCATCACCGCGACGGTGGGGATGACGAGGCCGAGGAAGGCGTTGGCGACGAAGAGCATGGCGACGATGACCGGCAGGCTGTCGAAGCCGGCAACGACGAGCAGCACGAGCAGGCAGGCCGTGATGGCGAAGGCCGTGACGGCGAGGCGGACCACACGGCCCATGCCGTAGCGCTCGCCGAGCGAGGCGGCGGCCTGGGTCGCGGCGAAGAAGCCGATGGCGTTGAGCGCGAAGGCGATGCTGAAGCCGGTGGGCGAGAGGCCGAACTGCTCGGTGTAGACGAACGAGGCGCTGGCGATGAACACGAAGAAGCTCGCCATGCCGAAGCCGCCGATGAAGGTGAGGCCGAGGAACTGCGGGTCGCGCAGCAGGCGAAGGGTGCCGGCGGCGAGCTGGCGCGGGCGGGCCGGCACGCGCCGCCCGGGCGGCAGGGTTTCTTCCAGCGCGAACGCGGTCAGCACGAGGCTGAGCGCGGCGGCGAGCCCGAGGACGCCGAAGATCGCGCGCCAGCCGGCGACCGCCATCACGCCGCTGCCCGCGAGCGGCGCGAGCATCGGCGAGACCGAGATGACGAGCATCACCGTCGCCATCAGGCGGGTGGCGGCGGGGCCGGTGTGCAGGTCGCGGATGATCGCCCGCGGGATGACCATCCCCACCGCGGCGCCGAGCCCCTGCACCAGCCGCGCGGCGACGAGCGCACCGATCGTGGGCGCGAAGGCACAGGCGACAGTGCCCGCGAGGAAGATCACCAGCCCGACGTAGAGCGGCGGCTTGCGGCCGAACTGGTCGGAGAGCGGGCCGTAGGCGAGCTGGCTGATGCCGAAGGCGGCGAAGAACACCGAGAGCGTCGCCTGCGTCGCCTGCGGGATGGCGCCGAGGTCGGCGGCGACCTTGGGCAGCGCCGGCAGGTACATGTCGATCGCGAACGGCCCGACGGCGCCGAGCAAGCCGATCACCAGCGCGATGCGGAACATGGGTTCAGTCCTCTGGCAGGGCACCCGGGGCAGGCGCCCGGCGCGGCGCGCGCCGGCTTATGCCCGAAAGGCGGTGCGATGTCCACCGCGGGGCGCGCGCGCCGGGCCGCGTTCCGGGAAGCGGCGCGCGGGTGGGTGGCGTTGCGAGGGGGCTTTCCGCCCCCTCCTGGCCTCCGGCCAGTTCACCCCCGAGAGTATTTGTCGCCAAGAAAAAGCCCGGGACGGCCGTGTGTCCGCCGCCCGGCTTGTCGACGGCTACTCCGCCGCCTTGGCCGCGGCTGCCGCTTCTGCCTCGCGTTCGGCTTCGATCTCGATGGCGCGCTTTTCCACCAGCTCGACGATATGATCGACCATGCCGGCGTTGCCGAGCTTGTGATGCTGGCGGCCCGCCAGATAGACCATGCCCGAGCCCGCGCCGCCGCCGGTGAAGCCGACATCGGTCATCAGCGCCTCGCCGGGGCCGTTCACGACGCAGCCGATGATCGAGAGCGACATCGGCGTCTTGATGTGTTCCAGCCGTTTTTCAAGGACTTCCACCGTCTTGATGACGTCGAATCCCTGCCGGGCGCAGGAGGGACAGGAGATGATGTTGACGCCGCGGTGGCGCAGGCCGAGGCCCTTCAGGATCTCGAAGCCGACCTTCACCTCCTCGACCGGATCGGCGGAGAGCGACACGCGCAGCGTGTCGCCGATGCCCATCCAGAGCAGGCTGCCGAGGCCGATGGCGGACTTCACCGTGCCCGACATCATGCCGCCCGCCTCGGTGATGCCGAGGTGGATCGGCGCGTCGGTCGCCTCGGCGAGGCCCTGGTAGGCCGCGGCCGCGAGGAACACGTCGGACGCCTTCACGCTGATCTTGAACTCGTGGAAGTCGTTGTCCTCGAGGATGCGGATGTGGTCGAGGCCGGACTCGATCATCGCCTCGGGGCACGGCTCGCCGTATTTTTCCAGCAGGTGCTTCTCGAGGGAGCCGGCGTTGACCCCGATGCGCATGGAGCAGCCGTGGTCGCGGGCGGCCTTGATGACCTCGCGCACCCGGTCGGCGCTGCCGATGTTGCCGGGGTTGATCCTGAGGCAGGCAGCGCCGGCCTCGGCGGATTCGATGGCGCGGCGATAGTGGAAGTGGATGTCAGCGACGATCGGCACCGGGCTTTCGCGGACGATCTCGCGCAGCGCGCGGGACGATGCCTCGTCGGGGACGGAGACGCGGACGATATCGGCGCCGGCGTCAGCAGCGGCCTGGACCTGCGCCACCGTCGCGGCGACGTCGGTCGTGAGCGTGTTGGTCATGGTCTGCACGCTGATCGGCGCGCCGCCCCCGACCGCAACGGGCCCGACGTGGATCTGCCGCGAGACGCGGCGGTCGATGTTCCGCCAGGGGCGGACGGGATTGTGGCTCATCTGAAGCAGCGGATCCGTCGCATTTCGGTCGCGGCGAAGGATAAGGCCGCGGGCGGGGAATGTCACCCCACCCGCGGCCTCGGCATCACGCGAACGGCGGAGGCGGCGCTATTGCACGACGAGGGGTGCGGCCTCGCCGAAGACTTGCGAGATCGTCTCCGGCACGTCGGTCACGACCGGGAACTTCGCCGCGATGGCGATGGGATCGAGCGCGACGTCCTTCGTTGCCTTCGTGCCGCGGCCGAGCGGGCCGTGCAGCTCGTCGCCAATGCGCACGTAGACTGAACCGGAGTTGCCAGCCCAGATGAGGGGAACATCGGAACCCTCTGGCGGAGAATAGGTTTCCCCCTTCTCCAGGATACGCTCGAAAATCACCGTGCCGTTCGGCATGTAGACCCGGACCCAGGCCGCGCGCTCCGCGACGACGACCACGCCGCGAGCGGCGGCCGGAGCCTGCCCCCCCTCGGGTTCCACGACGGCCGCCGCGGCAAGCACCGCAGGGACGGCCGCGACCGGGGCGTCCGGGTCGCGCACCGTTGGAACGCGCGCCACCGCCGGGGTGACGACCGCTGTGAGCAGCCCGGCCTTGTCCGGGTCGAGCGCCGCGATCGGGCCGTCGCGGGGGACGAGGATCGGCACCTCGAGTTCCTGCTGGCGGTAGAGGTCGGCGAGCGATGTCGCGGCGACGGGTGTCGCGAGGTCGGCGGGGGTCGGTTCGTCGGCGCCGTCCGTCTCTGGCGGTTGCAGGCTGTCGAGCTGGGCGGTGGCCTGGGGCGTGTCCTCGACGGGCGCGAACTGCACCCGCTGGATGTTCTGCAGCACCATCCACCCGCCGTAGCCGAGGCCGCCGACGAGGCAGAGCAGCATGAAGACCGAGCTGAGCCCGGACAGCGAGACCTGCGGCATCCGCCGCGGCTCGTGCCGGGCGAGCGGCATGTCGAGGCCGGCGGGCTTGCGGCCTGCGCCCTTGGCCCCGCCCTTCGTGGCCACGGGAGCCTGCGCGGCACCGGAGAAACCGCTTTCCTGGCAGAAGCGCCAGAATACCTCTTCCGGGTCGAGGCCGAGATAGCGCGCGTAGGACCGGACGTAGCCGGCGATGAAGCCGGGATTGGGGAAGACCTCGGGCTTGGCGTCCTCGATCGCGGCGATGAACGCCGCCTTGATCCGCAGGTCACGCTGGATATCGAGCAGCGTCTTGCCGAGCGTCGCCCGCTCGCCGCGCAACTCGTCGCCGAGGGCGTAATCATAGGGGCCGAACTGCCTCGCCCCAGAGGTGTGCATGCCTGCGCTCATTCCCGACCTGCCTGCCGACCCCGTACTCATTGCCCTGCCAAGTCCTGCCGCGCCGAATCGCTTGTCCACGGACGGCTGATTTTCTCCGATCATACCATGAATTTAAGCGGTTGGGAGCGATCGGATGGCCAAAATGCCGCAGGGGTGGCAGAAAAATCGCATCGTGCCACCCCGGCGGCCTTCAGTAGATGTAGCGGATCTGATCGCTCCAGTAGCGCTCCATTCGGCGCAGCCCTGCGTTGATCTCGTCGAGCCGCGTGTTTCCGAGCACATCCCGCCCGAGGATGCCGGCGGCATGGCGCTGGAACAGCTGGGCGATGATCGCGCGGATGTTGCGGCCGCGATCGGTCAGACGCACCCGCACGGAGCGGCGGTCGACCTCGCACTTCTGGTGATGCATGTAGCCGCATTCCACCAGCTTCTTGAGATTGTAGGAGACATTCGAGCCCTGGTAGTAGCCGCGCGTCTTCAGCTCGCCCGCCGTGACCTCGTTGTCGCCGATGTTGAACAGCAGCAGCGCCTGCACCGAGTTGATGTCGATGATGCCGAGGCGCTCGAACTCGTCCTTCACCACGTCGAGCAGCAGCCGGTGCAGCCGCTCCACCATTCCGAGCGTTTCGAGGTACGCGCCGAGAAAATCGTCGCGCGCAGCGAGATCCGGCGTCGCTGCCGCGACTTTTGCGTGCATAACCATGCCGATCCTCCGCAAGTTGGCTGTCAGGGAAACCTTGCGCAGAATCATAACCAACTGGTTAAGCCTGACGGCCTGCCTATTCGGAGCTTCCCGGCTGCTCGATCGCGTGGAACTGGCGGATCGATTCAAGTAGACCAGCGTACTCTTCAGGAGAACTTACCCGCCCCAAGAACCAGTCGTAAATTTCATTGTCGTTTTCCGACAACATTTGTTCGAAAACCTCGATTTGCGGCGTGAGCGTACTCTGGGCGTCGGCGAAGGGCCCGAGCAGCAGGTCGAGTTCGCGAATGCCCCGCCGCCAGGCCCGGATCCTCAGCCGCTTCAGCCGCGTCGCCTCGTCCATCGTCGCCTCCCCCGATCGCCGCCCGTTGCATAGGCTGACGGCCCGGGGATGCAAAGCCCGGGGATACAAAGCCGGGGGGCGCGGAAGATTCCGGTTCCGCGTCACGCTGCTTTAGTCTAGCACTCTCGCCGGAATGAAGCGCGATCACGGGGGGTTCGCATGTCGGTCATCATTGACGTCGTCGGTCGGGAGATCCTGGACAGCCGGGGCAATCCCACCGTTGAGGTCGACGTGCTGCTCGAGGACGGCGCCATGGGCCGGGCGGCGGTGCCGTCGGGAGCGTCGACCGGGGCGCACGAGGCGGTCGAGCTGCGGGACGGAGATGCGGGCCGCTACGGCGGCAAGGGCGTGCGGCGTGCGGTCGAGGCGGTGAACGGGCCGGTCTGTGACGCGCTGACCGGGTTGCGCGCCACCGACCAGACCGGCATCGACCGGGTGCTGCTCGACCTCGACGGCACGGCGAACAAGGGCCGGCTGGGCGCGAATGCGATCCTCGGCGCGAGCCTCGCCACGGCGAAGGCGGCGGCGTCGAGCCTCGGGACGCCGCTCTACCGCTACGTCGGCGGCGTGTCGGCGCATGTGCTGCCGGTGCCGATGATGAACATCATCAACGGCGGCGCGCACGCGGACAATCCGATCGACATCCAGGAATTCATGGTGATGCCGGTCGGGGCCAGCTCGATCGCCGAGGCGGTGCGGATGGGCGCCGAGGTGTTCCACGCGCTGAAGAAGGCGCTGTCGAAGGCCGGGCACAACACCAACGTCGGCGACGAGGGCGGCTTTGCGCCGAGCCTCGGCTCGACCACCGAGGCGCTCGATTTCATCATGAAGTCGATCGAGACGGCGGGCTATCGCCCGGGCACGGACGTCTATCTCGCGCTCGACTGCGCCTCGACCGAGTACTTCAAGGACGGCGTCTATGACCTTGCCGGCGAGGGGCGCAAGCTCAGCTCGGCGGAGAATGTCGACTATCTCAAGGCGCTGGTCGATGCCTATCCGATCATCTCGATCGAGGACGGCATGGCGGAAGACGACTGGGAGGGCTGGAAGCTGCTCACCGATGCGATCGGCGACCGCTGCCAGCTGGTCGGCGACGATCTGTTCGTCACCAACACCGAGCGGCTGAGCCGGGGCATCGAGGAAGGGGTCGGCAACTCGATCCTCGTCAAGGTGAACCAGATCGGCAGCCTGACGGAGACGCTCGCCGCCGTCGACATGGCGCATCGGGCCGGGATGACCGCGGTGATGTCGCATCGCTCGGGCGAGACCGAGGACGCGACGATCGCCGACCTCGCGGTGGCGACGAACTGCGGCCAGATCAAGACCGGCTCGCTGTCGCGCTCGGATCGGCTGGCGAAGTACAACCAGCTGATCCGCATCGAGGAGGACCTCGGCCCGAACGCGGCCTTCGCCGGGCGCTCGATCCTGCGGCGCTGACGGCATGACGGGCGCCGACGGCGCGGTCGAGGGGCCGCGCCTTTACCTGATCGCGCCGGCGCCGTTCGGCATGGGCGACCCCGATCGGGTCGCCCGGCTGCTCGACGGCTTTGACGTCGCCTGCGTCCGGCTGGCGCTGGCCGCGGGCTCGGAGGACGACGTGGCGCGCGCGGCCGATGCGCTCCGGCCGGTCTGCCACGCGCGCGACGTGCCGCTGGTGGTCGCGGATCACTATCGGCTGGTGACGCGGCTCGGGCTCGACGGCGTGCATCTCACCGACGGCGCGCGACAGGTCCGGGCGGTGCGCAAGGCGCTGGCCGGCGACGCGATTGTGGGCGCGTTCTGCCGGACCTCGCGGCACGACGGGATGACGGCGGCCGAGATCGGTGCGGACTACGTGAGCTTCGGGCCGGTGGGCGCGAGCGGGCTCGGCGACGGGACGCTGGCCGAGGCGGAGCTGTTCGAGTGGTGGGCGGAGATGATCGAGGTGCCGGTGGTGGCCGAGGGGGCGCTCACCCCCGAGCTGGTCGCGACGGTAGCGCGATCGGCGGATTTCCTCGCGGTCGGGCCGGAGATTCTGGGCGGCGGCGGATGCCGAGGCGGCGCTGCGAGAGGTGCTCGCAGGATTCGATAACCAGGCGCGCGTCTGACACGGCCCCACGGTGTCCAGTTTGGGCCCGACTTTTGGCCGTGGAGCGATGACCAACTCCGGGACCGACATCAAGAACACCGACCTCGTCGTCGTCATGGGCGGCAATGCGGCGGAGGCGCATCCCTGCGGCTTCAAGTGGGTGACGGAAGCGAAGGCGCGCCGCGGCGCGAAGCTCGTGGTCGTCGACCCGCGTTTCACCCGCACCGCGTCGGTCGCGGACTACTACGCGCCGATCCGGCCCGGCTCGGACATCGCCTTCCTGATGGGGACGATCCGCTGGTGCATCGCGAACGACAAGGTGCAGTGGGAGTACGTGAAGAACTTCACCAACGCCTCGCTGCTGGTGAAGGACGAATACGGTTGGGCGGACGGGCTCTTCGTTGGCGACGACCCGGAAAAGCGCGACTATGACCGCTCGTCCTGGGACTATCAGGTCTGCGACGACGGCTTTGCGCTGACCGACCCGACGCTGACCGACCCGCGCTGCGTCTGGAACCTGCTCAAGGCCCACGTCGACATCTACACGCCCGAGATGGTCGAGCGGATCACCGGCACGCCCAGGGACAAGTTCCTGCACATCGCCGAAACGATCGGCGCGTGCTCGGCACCCGACAAGACGATGACGTCGATGTACGCCCTCGGCTGGACGCAGCATTCCAAGGGCGCGCAGAACATCCGCGGCATGGCGATGCTGCAGCTCATCCTCGGCAACATCGGCGTGCGCGGCGGCGGGATGAACGCGCTGCGCGGCCACTCGAACATCCAGGGGCCACCATCGGAAATGGCTGCGCGAGCTGGCTCGACTAGACCGGACGGGTCCGGCAGAGCAGCCGCCCGCAAGGTGGCCGGTCCGGCCCGGAGGTGCGATGTCCGACGACGAGAGCGCGGTCCGGCCGGGCGTGATCCCGGAGCCGCCGTTCGTGATCTCGCCCGATCCGGTGGCGCTGTTCGAGCGGCGCGCAGCGCGGCTGCGGTTCCTGGCCGAGGGCGCGCGCTATGCCGCCTGCGCCACCTGCTGCACGCTCTGGAACGAGGTGCGGATCAAGTGCCTCGCCTGCGGCTCGACCAAGGGCATCGGCTATCGCGCGCTCGGCGACGCGGCCGTCATCAAGGCCGAGGTCTGCGACGAGTGCCACGGCTGGACCAAGATCCTCTACGCCACGCGCGACACCGCGCTCGAGCCGATCGCGGACGATGTGGCGAGCCTCGGGCTCGACGCGGCGATGGCCGGGTCGGACTGGCGCCGGGCCGGCTTCAATCCCTTCCTGATAGGCTTCTGATCATGACCATGCGGGACCTGCCGTCCGTCGACCGGGTGCTTCGCTCGCCGGAGGGCACCGCGCTGATCGAGCGGCACGGCCGGGCCGTGACCACCGATGCGCTGCGCGACCTGATGGCCGAGGTCCGGGGCGGCGAGGCCTTGCCCGATGATCTGATCGCGGCTCTGGCTCTACGGCTCGACCGGCCGTCGGCGCTCAGGCCGGTGTTCAACCTGACCGGGACCGTGCTGCACACCAACCTCGGGCGGGCGCTGCTGGCCGAGGCGGCCATCGAGGCGGCCGTGGCGGCGATGCGCGAGCCGGCGGCGCTGGAGCTCGACCTTGCGACAGGGCACCGGGGCGAGCGGGACAGTCATCTGCGCGACCTGCTGCGCGAGCTGACCGGGGCCGGGGACGCCACCGTCGTCAACAACAACGCCGCGGCCGTGCTGATCGCGCTCAATGCGCTGGCCGAGGGGCGCGAGGCGATCGTGTCCCGCGGCGAGCTGATCGAGATCGGCGGCGCGTTCCGGATGCCGGACATCATGGAGCGCGCCGGCGTGCGGCTGCGCGAGGTCGGCACGACCAACCGCACGCACGCGCGCGACTATCAGGCGGCGATCGGGCCGGACACCGCGTTGCTCCTCAAGGTGCATCCGTCGAACTACCGCATCGAGGGCTTCACCGCCGAGGTGTCGGCCGAGCAGCTCGCGGCGATCGCGCGGCACGCCGAGCTGCCGGTGATGAACGACCTCGGGTCCGGGACGCTGGTCGACCTCGCCGCCTTCGGCCTGCCCGGCGAGCCGACGGTACGGCAGGCGGTTGCGTCTGCCGACCTTGTGACCTTGTTCCGGCGACAAGCTGCTCGGCGGACCGCAGGCGGGGTTCATCGTCGGGCGGGCGGACCTGATCGCGGCGATCAACCGCAACCCGCTGAAGCGGGCGCTGCGGCTCGACAAGGTCCGCATCGCGGCGATCGAGGCGACGCTCCGGCTCTATCGCGACCCGGATCGGCTGGGCGAGCGCCTGCCGACGCTCGCCCTGCTCGGCCGGCCGCGGGAGGAGATCGCGGCGCTGGCCGAACGGCTGGCGCCGCTGGTCGCGGCGCGCCTCGGCCTGCCGGTGGACGCGGTGCCCTGTGCGAGCCAGGTGGGGTCGGGCGCGCTGCCCGTCGAGTCTCTGCCGAGCGCCGGGCTTCGGATCGGCGGTGGCGAGCCGGAGGCGCTGGCGGCGCGGCTGCGCGCCCTGCCCCACCCGGTGCTCGGACGGATCCGCGACGGCGCGGTGCTGCTCGACCTGCGCTGCCTCACCGAACCGGACAAGCTGCTGGCGGCGCTCGGATGATCGTCGGGACGGCGGGTCACATCGACCACGGCAAGACCGCGCTGGTGCGGGCGCTGACCGGGGTCGATGCCGACCGGCTGAAGGAGGAGAAGGCGCGCGGCATCACGATCGAGCTGGGCTTTGCCTATGCCGATCTCGCGGGTGGCGCGATCACCGGCTTCGTCGACGTGCCCGGGCACGAGCGGCTGATCCATCCCATGCTCGCCGGGGCGGGCGGCATCGACTTCGCGCTTCTGGTGGTCGCGGCCGACGACGGGATGATGCCGCAGACCCGCGAGCATCTGGCGATCCTCGACCTGCTCGGGATCCGCCGCGGCGCCGTCGCGCTCACCAAGGCCGACCTCGCCGACGGCGACCGGCGGGCGGCGGTGACGGCAGAGATCCGGGCGGCGCTCACCGGCGCGACGCTGGCGGAGGCGCCGGTCCTGCCGGTCTCCGCGGTCACGGGCGAGGGCATCGACGACCTCGCCGCGCTGCTCGCCGCGGCCGAGGGCGCGAGCGTGGAGCGGCGCACCCTCGGCCCGATGCGCCTGCCGGTCGACCGGGTGTTCACGCTGGCCGGCGCCGGAACGATCGTCACGGGCACCGTGCTCGGCGGCTGCGCGCATGTGGGCGACGAGTTGGTGCTGAGCCCCACCGGCCTCGCCGCACGGGTCCGCTCGATCCACACGCAGAACCGCCACGCCACGCACGGGGCGGCGGGCGCGCGCTGCGCGCTCGGGCTCGCGGGCGAGCGGATCGGGCGCGAGGCCATCTCGCGCGGAGACATGGTGGTGGCGCCCGCGCTGCACGCGCCGACCGACCGCATCGACGCCGATCTGCGCCTGCTCGCGAGCGAGCCGCGGCCGCTGGCCGAGGCGGTGCCCGCGCATCTGCACGTCGGGGCGGTCGAGGTGGCCGCGCGGGTGGTGCCGCTCGGCGGGCCGATCGCGCCGGGCGCGTCCGGCTGGGTGCAGCTCGTGCTGGCGCGGCCGATCGCCGCGGCGGCGCTCGACCGCTTCATCCTGCGCGACGTCTCGGCGTCGCGCACCCTCGGCGGCGGGCGGCTCGTCGACCTGCGCGCTCCACGGCGGCGGCGCCGCGCCCCGGAGCGGCTCGCCCATCTCACGGCAGCCGCGACGCCGGATGCCGCCGCGGCACTCCACCGCCTGCTCGCCGCCCCGCCCTATCTGGTCGACCTGCCCGAGTTCGTCCGCGACCGCGCCCTGTCCGAGGCAGCGGTGGCGCGCGCCGTGGAAGGAGCCGAGCGAATCGGTCCGCTGCTGCTGGCGCCCGCGACGCTCGCGATGCTGCGGGGCGCGCTCGCGGCACGGCTGGCCGAGTTTCATGCCGCCAGCCCGGAGCTGCAGGGGATCGGGCGGGAGCGGCTGCGCATCGGCCTTGAGCCGCGGTTGCCGGGAGCGGTCTTCCCGGCGTTCCTGCGGCGGGAGGCCGAGGCCGGGCGGGTGGATGAGATCGCGCACGACCACTTCTTCCTGCGGGCCACGACCGCGGAGATGGTGCGGCTCGCGGCGGCGGCGAGCCGCACCAGTGCCGACGGCTGGTTCACCACGGCGCGGTTTCGCGACGGGATGCAGAACAGCCGCGAGGTGGCGATCCAGATCCTCGACTTCTTCGACAGGCACGGCGTCACCGTGCGCCGGGGCGATCTGCGGCGGATCGACCCACGGCGCCTCCGACCTGTTCGAGCCGGCCGTCACGGAAACGGCGACAGAGGCGGGGGAAACCGCCACGGCGCTGACGCCGGCTTAAGGGTTTCACCCTAGTCTGCCCGCACGCCGACCGGAGATCCCGGCGGCGCACGCCCCGAGATCCGCGACATTCCCGATCGCGCGCCTCGGTGCCCGCCCCCGTTCGCGCGGTCGCACGACCGAAAGCGCCCGATGAAACGCATCGTCATTGCCTGCGACGGCACCTGGAACCGGCTCGACGCGCCGTTTCCGACCAACGTCGCGAAGCTCGCCCGCGCCGTGCTGCCCATAGGTCCGCACGGCGTGCCGCAGATCGTCTGCCACCTCGATGGCGTCGGCAGCGGCCGGGGCACCGGGCGCCTTGCCCGCGGCGCCGACCGGCTGCTCGGCGGCGCACTGGGAGTGGGCCTGACCGCGACGCTGGAAGAGGCGTACCGCTTCCTCGTCTTCGCCTATGCGCCGGGCGACGAAATCCACCTGCTCGGCTTTTCCCGCGGGGCGTTCATGGCCCGCTCGCTGGCCGGGATGGTCCGGACCTGCGGCATCCTCGAGCGGCGCAACGCGCCGGCGATCGGCGAGGCGCTGGCGCTCTATCGCGACCGGGTGGCCGCCGGCGGCGCGGACGGTGCGGCCGCCATGGCGTTTCGCGCCCGCCATGCCGCGCACGTGACGACCGGCCCGCGCGAGGCGGCCTGGCGGGCGGAAAGCGGGCTCCCCGCCGGCCTGCCGCTCGCCATCGCCTACCTCGGGGTCTGGGACACGGTGGGCGCGCTGGGGATCCCCAGCCACTTCACCCTCGCCGCGCGGCTGAACCGCGGGCTCGCGTTCCACGACACGGCGCTGTCGCGGCTGGTGCGCGCCGCCCGGCATGCGGTGGCGATCGACGAGCGCCGGCGGACGTTTCCGCCGACGCTGTGGGCGAACCTCGACGGGCTGAACCGCGATGCCGGACGCCTCGCCTATGCGCAGCGGTGGTTTCCGGGGGACCACGGTTCGGTCGGCGGCGGTGGCCCCGTCACCGACCTGTCGGACGATGCGCTGGTCTGGATCGCCGACGGCGCGACCGACGCGGGGCTGGCGCTCGATCCGGCGGCGGTCGCGGCGTGGCGGCGGTCGCGCAACCCGCTCGGGCCGCTGCGCGCCCGGCCCCGGCCGTCGCTGCTCTGGCGGCTGATGGCGCTCGATGCCCACGACCGCGCCGGACCCTGGCGCTTCGCCGAGCTGGCGGAGGCAGCGGTGCGTCGCTGGCACGCCGACCCCGCCTATCGCCCGCGGCCGCTGCGCCGCCTGCAGGCGGTTCTGACCCGCGGCCGCTAGAGAAACAGCGGCAGGATCAGGAAGACGAGCGAGGTGAGCGCGCCGTTCAGGCCCATGGCGATGCCGGCGAAGGTGCCGGCCTCCTCGCTCACCTGAAACGCCCGCGCGGTGCCGATGCCGTGACTCGCCACGCCGACGGCAAAGCCGCGGGCGGCAAAGTCGCGGATGCGCAGGGCGTTCATCAGCGGCGTGACGATCACCGAGCCGAGGATGCCGGTCAGCACCACCAGCACCGCCGCGAGCGCCGGGATGCCGCCGATCACCTGGGTGAGCGCCATGGCGATCGGCGCCGTGACGGATTTCGCCGCCAGCGAGGCGAGGATCTCGTGCGGTGCGCCGAACAGCCAGGCGATCGCCACGGCCGAGCCGATGGCGGTCAGCGATCCCGCGGCCAGCGCGGCGCACATCGGCAGCAGGTTGCGCCGGACCGCATGGCGGTTGCGCCAGAGCGGCAGGCCCAGCGCCACGGTGGCGGGACCAAGCAGGAAGTGGACGAACTGGGCGCCCTGGAAGTAGGCGGGATAGGGCGTTCCGGTCAGCGTCAGCACCACGATCAGCAGGCCCGCGGCAATCACCACGGGATTGACCAGCGGATGCCGGCCGGCGGCCTGCGAGAGCGCATCGCCGATCACGAAGGCGACGAGCGTCGCGGTCAGCCAGAGCAGCGGCGTCTGCGAGAGGTAGACCCAGATGCTGTAGATATCGCCGGCGTGGGTCACAGCCGGTCTCCCTGCGTCCAGCGGGCGGTGATGCGGAAGACGTAGACCGTGACGATCAGGGTCATCACCGTCGAGACCACCAGCGCCGCCGAGATGGCGAGCCAGTTCGCCCGGATGAGGCCGATCTGCTGCACCACGCCCACCGCCGCCGGCACGAACAGCAGCGACAGGTTCTTCAGCAGCGTGTCGGCCACCCCGTCGATCGTCTCGCTCGACCGTCCCCGCAGCATCAGGACGGCGAAGAGCAGGCCCATGCCGAGGACCGGGCCGGGAAAGGTGATGCCGAGGGCCTGCACGACCACCTCGCCCGCGAGCTGGCACAGGAAAAACAGCGTGACCGCATAGATCATTCGACGCCTCCGGGAGAACTCTTGGCCAGTGTCTCGTCCGCCGGGCGACGGAGCAAGCGATCAGTGCGGGATGCCGGACCGCTGCAGCCACGCCTCGACGGCCGGGCGAACGGTGGGGCAGCCCTCGGCGCGCGCCGCGTCGATCGCCGCCCGGGCACCGACGAGGTCGGCCTGTCGCAGCAGCGCCTTCACCGGCCCGATCGACGCCGGCCGCATCGACAGGCTGCGCAGCCCGATCGCGGCGAGCACCAGCGCCTCGATCGGCCGGCCGGCATCCTCGCCGCAGAAGGACAGCGGCGTGCCGTGGCGGGCGCAGCGGGCGACGATCTGTTCGATGAAGTCGAGAAAGCTCGTCGACAGCATGTCGTAGCGGCGGCGGACCAGCTCGTTCTCGCGATCGGCGGCGAAGAAGAACTGCTTCAGGTCGTTGCCGCCGATCGACAGGAAGCCGACCTCCTGGAAGAAGCTGTCCGGCGCATAGGCGAGACTCGGCGTCTCGAGCATGGCGCCGATCTGCAGGCTGGCGGGGATCGGATTGCCGAGCGCGCGCTCGCGCGCGATCTCGCGGTCGACCACCTCGCGGGCGGCTGCGAACTCTCCCGCCTCGGCCACGAACGGGAACATGACGCTGAGCGCCCGGCCCTTGGCGCCACGGATCATCGCCTGGATCTGCATCCGCAGCATGCCCGGCCGGTCGAGCCCGACGCGGATCGCCCGCCAGCCGAGCGCCGGATTGGGCTCGTCGGTGCGCTTCATGTACGGCACGACCTTGTCCGAGCCGATGTCGAGGGTGCGGAACACCACCGGCTTCTCCCGCGCCGAATCGAGGATCCGGCTGTAGAGCGCGGCAAGCTCGGTGCGCTTGGGCACGGTGGTGCGGATCAGGAACTGCAGCTCGGTCCGGAACAGGCCGACACCGATCGCGCCGCACTTGGGCAGGCTCGGCAGGTCGGCCATCAGCCCCGCGTTCATGTGGAGCCCGATGGTCGTGCCATCCCGCGTGGTCGCGGGCTTGTCGCGCAGCGCGGCATAGGCCGTCTGCGCCTCCGCGAGCATGTCCATCTTCTCGCGGAACGCCTTGGCGACGGTTTCCTCCGGCCGCAGGTGGACGACGCCCTGGTCGCCGTCGACGAGGATGTGGTCGCCGGGCATCGCCTCGCGGGTGATGCGCGAGGCGTGGATCACCAGCGGGATCGCCAGCGCGCGCGCGACGATCGCCGCGTGGCTGCCGACCGAGCCCTCCTCCAGCACCACGCCGCGCAGGCCGCGGCCATAGTCGAGCAGCTCGCCCGGGCCGATGTTGCGCGCCACGAGGATCGCGTCGGGCGGCAGTTCGCGGCCGTTGCGCTGATCGCCGGACAACAGCCGCAACAGGCGATTCGACAGGTCGTCGAGATCGTGCAGCCGCTCGCGCAGGTAGGGGTCGGTCGAGCGCGACATGCGGGCGCGGGTCGCCGACTGCTCCTTCTCGACCGCGACCTCGGCGGCGAGGCCGGAGTCGATCGAGGCCTCCATCCGCCGCACCCAGCCCTTGTCGTAGGCGAACATCCGGTAGGCGTTCAGGACGTCGCGGTGGTCGCCGGTCGCGGTCAGGTAGTCGGCCGCCAGCATCTCGTCGACCTCGGCCCGCAGTGCCTCGATCCCGGCGTGCAGCCGCAGACGCTCGCCGTCGGGGTTGTCGCTGATCGGGTCGGAGACGACGATCTGCGGCTCGTGCAGCACGACCGTGCCCTCGGCGGCACCCTCCTGCCCGACGAGCCCGCGCACGAAGAACGGCAGCTTGTGCGGAACGGCGCCCATCGGGCCGGGGCCGACGAAGGCGCCGAGCTCGTTCATCTCGGCGATGACCATCGCCACCACCTCGAGGGCATAGACCTCGTCGTCGGTGTACTCGCGCGGGTCGCGGTTCTGCACCACCAGGACGCCCAGCACCTCGCCGAGCCGCTGGATCGGCACCCCGAGGAAGCTCGAGAAGATCTCCTCGCCGGTCTCGGGCAGGTAGCGGAAGCCGCGGGTGTGCGAGGCGTCGCGGGTGTTGATCGGCTCCGCCGTCTCGGCGATGACCCCGACCAGCCCCTGCCCGACCTTCAGCCGCGAGGTGTGGACCGACCCGGGGTTCAGCCCCTGGGTCGAACTCAGCTCGAGGATGTCGTCGCGGCGCAGGTAGACCGAGCACACCTCGGCCACCAGCCCGTCGGACACCAGCCGCACGATGCGGTCAAGCCGCTCCTGGCCATCGCCGGGCTCCGCCAGCGTGGCACGCAAACGCGTGAGAAGAACGCGGCTGTCGACCGCCTGCGAATACGCCATCAATGCCCGCGCCTGCCGGGATCAGCTGACCTTGTCGAGCTCGAATGCATCATGGAGCGCCTGAACCGCAAGTTCCAGATATTTGCGGTCGATCAGCACCGACACCTTGATCTCCGACGTGGTGATGACCTTGATGTTGACCCCGTCACGCGCCAGCGCCTGGAACATGCGGTGGGCGACGCCGGTCTGGCTGCGCATGCCGATGCCGACGATGGAAACCTTGGAGACGTCCTCGTCGACATCGAGCCCGGTGAAGTCGAGCGCACCCGACGCCTTCGCCGCCTCGATCGCCGCGCGGGCGCGCGGGATCTCGTCGACCGGACAGGAGAACGTCATGTCGGTGCGGCCGTCGGCGGAGATGTTCTGCACGATCATGTCGACGTTGACGCCGCCCTCGGCGAGGGGCCCGAACAGCGCCGCGGCGATGCCGGGGCGGTCGGGGACGCCGATCACCGTCACCTTCGCCTCGTCGCGGGAGTGGGCGATGCCGCTGACCACACGTGATTCCATGATCTCCTCCTCGTCGCAGACGATGGTTCCCGGTACGTCGGAAAAGCTCGACAGCACCTGCAGCTTGACCTTGTAGCGCATGGCGAGCTCGACCGAACGGGTCTGCAGCACCTTGGCGCCGAGCGAGGCGAGTTCGAGCATCTCCTCATAGGCGATCTTCTCGAGCTTGCGCGCCTTGCGGGTGATCCGCGGGTCGGTGGTGTAGACGCCATCGACGTCGGTGTAGATGTCGCAGCGCTCGGCCTCGAGCGCGGCGGCGAAGGCAACGGCCGAGGTGTCGGAGCCGCCGCGTCCGAGCGTGGTGATGCGACCTTCCGGGCTGATGCCCTGGAAGCCGGCGATGACCGCGTGCAGGCCCTCGCCGAACTTGCGGATGAGCCCCTCGGTCTCGATCTCGACGATGCGCGCCGCACCGTGGCTCGCGTTCGTGCGCAGCGGCACCTGCCAGCCTTGCCAGCTGCGCGCCGGCACGCCCATTTCCTGCAGGGTGAGCGCCATCAGCCCGGCGGTGACGTTTTCGCCGGACGAGACCACCGCGTCGTACTCGCGCGCGTCATAGAGCAGCGAGGTCTCGCGCACCCAGCCGACCAGCTCGTTGGTCTTGCCCGACATCGCCGAGACGACCACGGCCACGTCATAGCCGCGATCGACCTCGCGCTTGACCTTGGCGGCGGCGTTGCGGATGCGGTCGAGGTCGGCGACGGACGTGCCGCCGAATTTCATCACGAGGCGAGGCATCTTCTGGCGCTTCCGGGTCCCTGAATCGCGCCTCCATACCCATGGCCCGGAGCGCCCGCAAGGCCAAGGTCGGCGGCGGATGCCGCTGGCCGCGCCCTGCCCCGCCCCGCCCCGCCCCGCCCCGAACGCGGCTCAGCTGGTGCGGCGTGACGACCAGGGGAGCGGCGCGACCGCGATGCCGTCGTCGAGAAGCGCCTTGGCCTCCGCCGGGCGCGCCTCGCCGATGATCGCCCGGGCCGGCGCCTCGCCCTCGTGGATGCGGCGGGCCTCGCGGGCAAAGTCGCGGCCGACGTTCTCGGACTCCGCCTCGATCCGGCGCCGCAGCTCGGCCAGCGCCTGCTCGGCCGGCGAGGCAGGCGCCGAGAGCGGCCGCTCGACCGGCGCCGCGCTGCCGGAGGCGACGGACGGCGCCATCAGCTCCTTCACCACCGCGGAGCTGCCGCACACGGCACACGCGACATGCCCGGCCGCCTGCAGCCGATCGAAATCGGCGCTGGACCCGAACCAGGATTCGAAGCTGTGCGCCTTGTCGCAGCGCAGCGCGTAGCGGATCATCGGGGCACACTCCTCCTTCCCAGCCGAAATATGGCATCCACGATCAGATACAATGTTCCTGACGGGGTTCTTAACCGCCGGAGCCTCTGGTATGGCTGCGGCGCAACGAGCCGGATGGACGACGTGCCGAGGTGGTTTCTTCCCGCGTTCGCCCTCGGCGTCGGCGCCTTCTCGGCGCTCGCGGCCACCGGGGCGCTGTCGCCGCTCTCGGCGCTCGCGATCGGCGCGGCGGCCAGTGCGGCGGTGCTCGCCGCCATCACCACGCGGGAGCCGGCAGAGGCTCCGCTCCCCCTGCCCCCGCTGGAGGCGAACGATCCCGCGCCGATGCCGCCGGGGGCCGGACAGGTCCTGCTCGCCCGGCTGCCGACGCCGATCCTTCTGGTGGCACGCAGCGGGCGGGTGTACTACGCCAACCCCGCCGCCCACCAGGCGCTGCCGCGGCTGGAGACCGGCAGCCACTTCGCCCACCTGATCCGCGCGCCGGCGTTCGTCGAGGCGCTATCCGCGACGCTCTCCGATGGCGACGAGCGGGCGGTGAGCTTCACGCTGCACGACAAGAGCGAGCGGTTCATCGAGGCACGGGTCGCCCTCCTGCCCGCGGGCAGCGCCTTCGGCCTCGAGGCGCTGGCGCTCGTGCAGATCGACGACCGCACCGACGCCCGCCGGGCCGAGCAGATGCGCTCCGACTTCATCGCCAATGCGAGCCATGAGCTTCGGACGCCGCTCGCCTCGATCATCGGCTACATCGAGACGCTGCAGCACCACGCCCGCGACGATCCGGCGGCGCGCGAACGCTTCCTCGGGATCATGGCGCGCGAGGCCGGGCGGATGCAGCGGCTGGTCAACGACCTCATGTCGCTCGGGCGCATCGAGATGACCGAGCACCTGCGCCCGGGCGAGGTGCACTCGCTCGAGGACATCGCCGCCGAGAGCGCGGCAGCACTGGTGCCGATGGCGGTGCAGGACGGCATCGACCTGCAGGTGCGCCTCGATCCGGGCGGCACCCCGGTCGCCTGCGACCCCGACCAGCTGGCGCAGGTCTTCACCAACCTGATCGACAACGCCATGAAGTACGGCGGCGCCGGCGGCACCGTGCGCATCGCCCGCGCGGATCCCGGCAAGGCAAGCCCCGGGCGAGTCGGCATCGCGATCTCCGACAGCGGCCCCGGCATCGACCGCGAGCACATCCCGCGCCTGACCGAGCGGTTCTATCGGGTGAGCGTGACCTCGAGCCGCAACAAGGGCGGCACCGGACTGGGCCTCGCCATCGTCAAGCACATCCTCAACCGCCACGGCGGCCGGCTCGAGATCGCCTCGGCTCCGGGCAAGGGCAGCACCTTCACCGTCTGGCTGCCCCGCGCCGACACCAGGGCGTCGCGGCGCGGGGCTTGAGACGCGGGCGCGGAGGCCCGGGCCGTCAGGCCGGGGTGCGCACCGCGGCGATGCCGTGCATCACCCCGCGCAGTTCGGCGAGGCCGCGCAGTCGGCCGATCAACGAATAACCCGGATTGATCCGCGCCTTGGCGATATCGTCGGCGAGCAGGTGGCCGTGGTCGGGCCGCAGCGGGATCTGCCAGTCCTCGCGCCCCTCGGCCAGCCGCCGCGCCTGCTCCTCGAGCAGCGCCAGCACGACGGCCGGCATGTCGGTCGATCCGCCGAGGTGGTCGGCCTCGTGGAACGAGCCGTCCGGCTCGCGGGTGACGTTTCTCAGGTGGGCGAAATGGATGCGCGGCCCGAATTCCCGCACCATCGCGGGCAGGTCGTTCTCCGCCCGCGTGCCATAGGAGCCGGTGCAGAACGTGAGGCCGTTCGCCGGGCTCTCCGCCGCCGCGAGCAGCCGCCGCGCGTCGGCCGCGGTCGAGACGATTCGCGGCAGCCCGAACAGTGGAAAGGCCGGATCGTCCGGGTGGATGCAGAGGCGCAGCCCCGCTTCCTCCGCCACCGGCGTGATCTCGCGCAGGAAATGCGCGAGATGCCCGTGCACGTCCTCCGCCGTCAGGCCGTCATAGTCGGCGAGCGCGCGGCGAAAGCTCTCGCGGTCATAGCTGCGCTCGGTCGCAGGCAGGCCGGCGATCAGCACCTTCTCGATCGTCGCCATTCCCGCCTCGCCGCGCTCGGCGAGCCGCGCCTCGGCCGCCTCGATCTGCGCGGGCGTATAATCGGCCTCGGCGCCCCGGCGCTTCAGCACGAACAGGTCGTAGGCGGCAAAGTCCACCGCGTCGAAGCGCAGCGCCAGCGCGCCGGTCGGCATCGGATGGCGCAGCTCGGTCCGGGTCCAGTCGCAGACCGGCATGAAGTTGTAGCAGATCGTGCTGATCCCCGCCCGCCCGAGCGCGCGCAACGTGTCCTTGTACCAACCGATGTAGCGGCCGCGCTCCGGCGTGCCGGTCTTGATCGAGTTGTGGACCGGGATGCTCTCGACCACCGTCCACTCGAGCCCGGCCGCCTCGATCACCGCCTTGCGCCGGGCGATCTCGTCGTCAGGCCAGGCCGAGCCGTCGTAGATGCCATGCAGGGCGGTGACGATGCCGGTCGCGCCCGCCTGGGCGATATGCTCGATCGGCACGGGATCGTCCGGCCCGTACCAGCGGAAGCATTCCTTCATCGGCCGCATCGCATCCCTCCCGTTCGGTTTGCCCCTGCCTAGCCGAAGCGCGTGCGGCTGCGCCATGACTTTCCGCTCTGGCGGCGCCGCGCCCGGCAGGGCAATGATCCCGGCAAACAGCCAGAGGGGAACGCGTGATGGGCGACGAATTCGACGGCAAGGCGGCGCTGGTGACGGGCACGTCTGGGATCGGCCGGGCCAGCGCGATCCGGCTGGCCGAGGCGGGGGCGGACGTGCTCGCCATCGGCGTCGACGCGGGGGCGAATCGCGCGCTCGAAACCTTCGCCGCCTCGCGCGGCCTCGCAATCCGGGTGCGCCGCGCCGACGTGACGCAGGAGCTGGAGGTCGAGGCTGCCGTCGCCGACTGCGTCGAGCAGTCGGGCGGGCTCGACGTCATCGTCAACGCCGCGGCGGTCCATCCCTACGGCACGGTACTCGACACCGACGCCGCCACCTTCGCCCGCTGCCTCGCGGTCAACGTCGGCGGGATTCACCTGACCGCCCGCCACGGCGTGCCCGAGATGATCCGGCGCGGGGGCGGCGCGATCGTCAACCTGTCGTCGGTGCAGGGCCACGCCTGCCAGCAGGGAGTCGCGGCCTACGTCGCCAGCAAGGGCGCGATCCACGCGCTGACCCGCGCCATGGCGCTCGACCATGCGGACGCGCGGATCCGGGTGAACTCGGTGTCGCCGGGGTCGGTGCGCACGCCGATCCTCGCGCTCGCGGCGCAGAAGCTCGGCAGCGACCTGCCCGAGGAGGAGGTGTTCGCCCGCTTCGGCGCGGCCCACCCGATCGGGCGCATCGGTGAGCCGGAGGAAATCGCCGAGATGATTGCCTATCTCGCATCCGACCGCGCCGGCTTCGTCACCGGCGCGGACTTCGTGATCGACGGCGGCCTCACCGCCGGGCTGGCGGTGCGCTGAGGGTTCAGCGCATCTCCAGCCGCTGGCTCAGCAGCAGCGCCATGACGGTGACGATCGAGCCCGACAGCAGGTAGGCGCCCGAGGAGAACAGCCCGTAGTGGCTGGCGAGGTAGAGCGCGACCAGCGGCGCAAACCCCGCGCCGAACAGCCATGCGAGGTCCGAGGTCAGCGCCGAGGCGGTGTAGCGATACCGCTTGTCGAAGCGCGACGCGACGGCACCCGAGGACTGGCCGAATGAGAAGCCGAGCAGCGCGAAGCCCGCAACCATGAAGAAGAACTCGCCCACGAGCCCGCCGTCGAGCAGGCGCGGCGCGACCAGCGCATAGATGCCGATCGCGACGGCGCAGACGAGAAGCAGCGCCCGCCGCCCGATCCGGTCGGCCAGCGCGCCCGAGCCGATCACCGCGGCGAGGCAGATGAACGCCGTGCCGATCTCGACCGCGAGGAACGCCGGCACGTCGGCGGCGGACTTCAGGTAGACCCACGACAGCGGAAAGACCGTGACCATGTGGAACAGCGCGAACGTGGCCAGCGGGGTGAACGCGCCGATCAGGATGTTCGTCCCCTCGGCCGACAGCGTCTCGCGGATGCGCGTCGGCTGCAACTCGAGGCTCTGGAACTGCCGCTCGTATTCCGGCGTCACCACGATGCGCAGCCGCGCGAACAGCGCCACGACGTTGATCGCGAACGCCACGAAGAACGGATAGCGCCAGCCCCACTCGAGGAAGTCGGTCTCGGACATGCCGGTCAGCAGGTAGACGAACAGCGCACTTGCGACAAATAGCCCCACCGGGGCGCCGAGCTGCGGGATCATCGCGTACCAGCCGCGATGCCGTTCGGGCGCATTCATCGCCAGAAGCGAGGCCAGCCCGTCCCAGGTTCCGCCCAGCGCCAGGCCCTGCGCGATGCGCATGATGCAGAGGATCACGATCGCATAGCCGCCGGCGAGCGAGTAGTCGGGCGTGAACGCGATGCCCGCCGTGGCACAGCCGAGCAGTAACAGAGCGGCGGTCAGCTTGAGGCCGCGACCGTATTTCCGATCGACCCACATGAAGAACAGCGTCCCGAACGGCCGGGCGACAAAGGCGAGCGAGAACACGAGGAAGGACAGCATCACGCCATCGAGCGGTGTTGCAAACGGGAACATCACCCGCGGGAACACCAGGACTGACGCGATTGCGAAGACGAAGAAGTCGAAGAACTCGGAGCTTCGCCCGATGATGACGCCGATCGCGATCTCCGCCGGGCTGGTGCCGTGGTCGTCCGTGTCGTGGGCCGAGCCCGCCTGATAGGCCATTTCGACCCCCTCCTCGCTGCGTCTCGCAGGCAACACCCGGGCCTGCACTTCCGACTCTCCTTATACCTCTGGCGTTCGGTTATGCTACGGGCGATTCAGGTTGCGCTTGCGCAGCGCAGCAGGACGGTGGAATTGAAGCCACAGTTCGGTTCAGACGGTCTCGGGGGGTCGACCATGCGAAAAGTGTTACTGGCAACCTCGCCGCTCCTGCTGCTCGGCGGGTGCGGCATGGTGGTCCTGTCGCCCTCCGGCTACGTCGCGGTCCAGCAGCGCGACCTGCTCGTCAGCTCGACGCTGCTCATGCTGCTCATCATCATCCCGGTGATGGGGCTGACGGCGTTCTTCGCCTGGCGCTACAGCGAGAAGCGCGATCCGAACTACGACCCGGACTTCCACCATTCCACCGGCCTCGAGCTCATCATCTGGGCGGCGCCCCTGATGATCATCATCTGCCTCGGCGCGATCACCTGGGTCGGCACCCACCGGCTCGACCCGTTCCGGCCGCTCACCCACATCGGCGAGCGCCGCCCGATCGGCCCGACGGTGAAGCCGCTCGACGTCGAGGCGGTGGCGCTCGACTGGAAATGGCTGTTCATCTACCCGGAGTACGGCATCGCCACGATCAACGAGGCCGCCGTGCCGGTCGACCGGCCGATCAACTTCCACCTGACCTCGCAGTCGGTGATGAACGCGTTCTACGTGCCGGCGCTGTCCGGCATGATCTACGCCATGCCCGGGATGGAGTCGCAGCTGCACGCGGTGATGAACCTCGCCGGCGACTACGAGGGCTTCTCCTCGCAGTACAGCGGCGCGGGCTTCTCCGGCATGCGCTTCCGCTTCCATGGCCTCGACGCGCAGGACTTCTACACCTGGGTCGCCAACGCCCGGAAGAGCACCGACCACCTCGACCGCGCCCGCTACCTCGACCTCGCCAGGCCCTCCGAGAACGAGCCGCCGGCGTTCTTCGGCACCGTCGACGCGGATGTCTTCCGCCGCGCGGTCAACCGCTGCGTCGAGGAAGGGCGGATGTGCATCGACCAGATGGTCAGGCTCGACGCGACGGGCGGCACCGGCCTCGCCGGCACCGTCAACACCATCCCCGTTGCCGGCGCCAAGGCGGCGTTCGGCGCGGGCCAGTTCTACGTGGGCGAACTCTGCACCCCCGAGGAACTCGATCCGGCAGTTCGGCGCGAGCACCGTCGTGCTCCTCGATCCGCCCCCCCTGCCGGCCTCCGCCGGCACCCCGGACGAAACCCTCTAAGGACGGCAGAACGATGGCCATCGAGACGCTCGCGACCCCCGAGACCAGCTTCCTGTTCGGCCGCCTGACCTGGGCCGCGCTTCCCCTGCACGAGCCGATCCTCGTGGCGACCTTCGCTGCCGTGGCGCTCGGCGGCATCGTCGTCGTCGCCGCGCTCAGCTACTTCAAGCTGTGGGGCTATCTCTGGAACGAGTGGTTCACCAGCGTGGACCACAAGAAGATCGGCATCATGTACATGGTGCTCGGCCTCATCATGCTGCTCCGCGGCTTTGCCGACGCGGTGATGATGCGCATCCAGCAGGCGATGGCCTTCAACGGCTCCGAGGGCTACCTGCCGGCACACCACTACGATCAGGTGTTCACCGCGCACGGCGTCATCATGATCTTCTTCGTGGCGATGCCGTTCGTCACCGGCTTCATGAACCTCGTCATGCCGCTGCAGATCGGCGCCCGCGACGTGGCCTTTCCGTTCCTGAACAACTTCTCGTTCTGGATGACGGTGGGCGGCGCGGTGATCGTCATGGCCTCGCTCTTCGTCGGCGAGTTCGCGCAGACCGGCTGGCTCGCCTATCCGCCGCTCTCGGGCATCGCGAACAGCCCGTATGTCGGCGTCGACTACTACATCTGGGGCCTGCAGGTGGCCGGTGTCGGGACAACCTTATCCGGCATCAACCTGATCGTGACGATCATCAAGATGCGCTGCCCGGGCATGACCATGATGCGGATGCCGGTCTTCACCTGGACCGCGCTCTGCTCCAACATCCTGATCGTCGCCTCGTTCCCGGTGCTGACCGCCTGCCTCGTGCTGCTCACCCTCGACCGCTACGTCGGCACGAACTTCTTCACCGCCGACAACGGCGGCAACCCGATGATGTACGTGAACCTCATCTGGATCTGGGGCCACCCGGAGGTCTACATCCTGGTGCTGCCGGCCTTCGGCATCTATTCCGAGGTCACGGCGACGTTCTGCGGCAAGCGGCTGTTCGGCTATTCGTCGATGGTCTACGCGACGGTCTGCATCACGGTGCTCTCCTACATCGTCTGGCTGCACCACTTCTTCACCATGGGCTCGGGCGCCTCGGTCAATTCGTTCTTCGGCATCGCGACGATGATCATCTCGATCCCGACAGGCGCAAAGCTCTTCAACTGGCTCTTCACCATGTACCGCGGCCGCATCCGCTACGAACTGCCGATGATGTGGACCGTCGCCTTCATGCTGACCTTCGTGATCGGCGGCATGACCGGCGTGCTGCTCGCGGTGCCGCCGGCCGACTTCGTGCTGCACAACTCGCTGTTCCTGATCGCGCACTTCCACAACGTCATCATCGGCGGCGTGCTGTTCGGCCTGTTCGCCGGCATCTCGTTCTGGTGGCCCAAGGCGTTCGGCTTCCGGCTGGAGCCGTTCTGGGGCAAGGTGTCGTTCTGGTGCTGGGTGTCGGGCTTCTGGATGGCGTTCACCCCGCTCTACATCCTCGGCTTCATGGGTGTGACCCGGCGCATGCGCGTCTTCGACGACCCGAGCCTGCAGATCTCGGTTCCTGATCGCGGCGCTCGGCGCCGGGCTCATCGCCATCGGCATCGCCGCCTTCCTCGTGCAGATCGCCGTCTCGATCCTGCGGCGTGACGAGCTGCGCGACACCACGGGCGATCCGTGGAACGGGCGCACGCTCGAGTGGGCGACCTCCTCGCCGCCGCCGTCCTACAACTTCGCCTTCACCCCCGTCGCCCACGACATCGACGCGTGGTGGGACATGAAGGCCCACGGCTACCGCCGGCCGATGGAAGGCTTCCAGCCGATCCACATGCCGAAAAACACCCCGACGGGCATGATGCTCGCCGGCCTGTCCACGGTCTGCGCGATGGCGCTCATCTGGTACATCTGGTGGCTCGCCATCCTGGCCTTCGCCGGCATCATCGCCACGGCGATCTGGCACACCTTCAACTACAACCGCGACTTCAACATCCCGGCGGCGGAGGTGACGGCCGTCGAGGCCCGGCGCAGCCGCGCGCTGGCAGGGAGGGCCTGAGGCCATGAGCGCACCCGCGATGGCCCCGGGCCGGACCGACTTCTACCTCGTCGAGGAACCGCACCACGAGCCGGGGGGCTTCACCCACCTCGGCTTCTGGATCTACCTGATGAGCGACTGCCTCATCTTCGCGGTCCTCTTCGCCACCTACGGCGTGCTCGGCGCCAGCTTCGCGGGCGGTCCCGGCCCGCGCGATCTCTTCGACCTCGGCCTCGTGGCGCTCAACACCACGTTCCTGCTGATCTCGTCGATCACCTACGGCTTTGCCATGCTGGCGGTCTACGAGGGCAACCAGAAGAAGACGCTGCAATGGCTGGCCGTCACCGGCCTGTTCGGCGCGGCGTTCCTTGCGGTCGAGCTCTACGAGTTCCACCACCTGATCCACGAGGGCGCCGGACCGCAGCGCTCGGGCTTCCTGTCGGCGTTCTTCGCGCTGGTCGGCACGCACGGGCTGCACGTCAGCTTCGGCATCGTCTGGCTCATCACCCTGATGGTCCAGGTACGAAAGCGCGGCCTGATCGCGGCGAACCAGCGCCGGCTGACCTGCCTGTCGCTGTTCTGGCACTTCCTCGATCTCGTCTGGATCGGGGTCTTCACCTACGTCTACCTGTTCGGAGTCCTGCGATGAGCGCCGATCACGTCCATGCGCACGATGGCCACGCGCACGATGGCCACGCCCATCACGGTCACGGCCATCATGGTCACGGGCACGATTCCCATGCCGCGCCGCACGGGACCTTCCAGTCGTACGTCACCGGCTTCGTGCTCGCCGTCGTCCTGACCGCGATCCCGTTCTTCCTGGTGATGGCCCGGCCGATCGAGAGCGCGGGATACACCGCGGCGATCGTGCTCATCTGCGCGCTGGTGCAGATCCTCGTCCACATGGTGTTCTTCCTGCACATGACGCCCAAGGCCGAGGACGGCTGGCTGCTCCTGTCGACGCTCTTCACCGTCGTGCTGGTGGTCATCACGCTGGCGGGCTCGCTCTGGATCGTCTTCCACCTCAACAGCAACATGATGCCGGGCGGGGTCATGGACGACATGCAGATGGAGGCGCCGCCCTCGAACTGAGGGCGGCCCCCACCCCGCAGCGCCGTGGCCGGGCCCACCTTCGCCGACATCGCCCGCGCGGCGGGCGTCGGCACCGCCACGGTCGAGCGGGTGCTGAACGGCCGGGGCGGCGTGCGCCCTGCCACCGTCGAGCGGGTGCTCGCCGCCGCCCGCAGCCTCGACTACCCGCGGCGCCTGCCGGACGTTCACCGCGGGCTGCTGCGGATCGAGGTGATCCTCGTCCGGCCCGAAACCACCTTCTACCGCCGGCTCTCCCGCGCCTTCGAGCGAATCGCGGCCACGCTCGACCCGGTGGTGCGCGTCCACCGCACCTTCGCCGACGAGGCGGACCCGCCGGCGATCGCCGCATTGATCGCCTCGGGCGATCGTCGCGCCGGACTGATCCTCGCCGTGCCGGACCATCCGGCGATCCGCGCCGCCGTCGAGGGCGTGGCGCCGCAGCTGCCGCTGGTCCATGTCGTGACGCGCGCCCATCCGACGCTGGGCGAGCTGGTCGCCATCGACAACTACGCCGCCGGCCGCACCGCCGCGCATTTCCTCGCGCGGATGCAGGGCCGGCTCGGCGGCCTCGTCGCCATCGGCCACCCGATCTATCAGGTCCACCGCGAGCGCCTGCGCGGCTTTTCCGACTGCCTCGCCCTCCGGCCCGGCGGGCTCGATTTCCGCTGGATCGGCTTTGGCGGCGACGACGCCCGCCGCTGTGGCGACCTCGTTCACCGGGCGCTCGAGACGTGGCCCGACCTCGCCGGGGTCTACAACGTCGGCGCGGGCAATCGCGCCGTAGCCGACGTGCTGCGCCGCCACCCACGTGGCGCGGGCGTGTTCTGCGTCGGCCACGAACTCTCCGACGCCACCGCCGAGGCGCTGCGCGACGGGGCGATGCACATCGTCCTCGACCAGGCCCCCGAGGCGCAGGCGCGGCGGGCCATCGACCTGATGCTGAGCCGCCTCGGCCTCCTGACCCTGCCGGTCGACACGACGCCGATCCGCTTCGTCACGGTGACGGCGGAGAGCGTGTGAGGCCCAATGGTGGCACATCGGGAGATTTCACGCGTGAGGCCGTCGGTAGCGCATCCTGAATGACTTCGACTAACCGATCTCTGAGGCGACCCCGGCTCCTGCAGAGACACGCCGCGCGACCGAAGCACGCGGTAGCGCGTGCGAGTCCCGGCGCGACAAGCCGAGGCATTGCCTCGGCCGCGCCAACGGCGGGGAGCGCGGGGACCGCGTGGAGGCCGTCAGGGCTGGAGATTTCTGCGGAAGCGCGCCAATCCGGCCGTGGCTGGCGCGGCAACGCGCCTGCCCCCCGCAGGGGCAGACGCGGACGGATTTGTCGACGGACAAATCCGTCTGGCGTCGCCGCCACGACCCTCGGGAGGCCGGCTCTTCTCCGGTGTCCGTAGCGGGCCGATGGGGCAGCTCTTTCACAGGTCTCCCCTCCGCCCCTTGATCTGATCCGATCAAGAACCGCGTCGCTCGCCGCCCCCGCCTCGCAGTATCACCGCGCCAAGGACGCCGGCCCCGGCGCCGCGACAAGGGGGAGACGCCAATGGACGAACTGCACTTCGGCAAGCGCAACAAGCGCGGCGACTGGGCGCCGAACGAGCCGATCGCGCTCGCGCCGCTGTTCCGCCTGCCCTTCAGCCTCAAGGCGTTCCTTGCGTGGCTGCCGCACTACTTCCTGCCATGGAACGTGCTGTTCGCCCTTTCCGCCGTCGCGTGGTGGGCGTGGATCGTCCCGCCGGTCGAGACCATGCGCACGCTCACCTGGGGCTGGCCGCTCTATCTCTACGCGGTCAACGCCGTCGCGACCGCGCTGTTCTACGGCGCGTTCGAGCTGCATCTCTACGTGCTGAAGCGACAGGAGCGGCGCTTCAAGTACAACGGCAAGTTCCCGGCCGAGCACAAGAGCAAGGCGTTCTGGTTCGAGAGCCAGAACCTCGACAACATCCTGCGCACCTTCCTGTCCGGCGTGACGATCTGGACCGCCTGCGAGGTGCTGGTGCTCTGGGCCTTCGCCAACGGCTACGTGCCGTGGCTGTCGTTCGCCGACCATCCGGTCTATCTCGCCTGCCTCGCGCTGGTGGTGCCGATCATCCACGAGTTCCACTTCTTCTGCGTCCACCGGCTGATCCACACGCCGCTGCTCTACAAGTGGGTGCATTCGGTCCACCACAACTCGGTCAACCCCTCGCCGTGGTCGTCGCTGTCCATGCACCCGGTCGAGCACCTGCTCTACTTCGCCACTGTCTTCTACCACCTCATCCTGCCGTCGAACCCGGTCCTCGCGCTCTACCAGCTGCACTACGCCGCCTTCGGCGCGATCCCCGGCCACGTCGGCTTCGACAAGGTCGAGGTGGGCGACAACCACGCGGTCGACAGCCACGCCTATGCCCACTACCTCCACCACAAGTACTTCGAGGTGAACTATGGCGACGCGCTGATCCCGCTCGACAAGTGGTTCGGCACCTGGCACGACGGCTCGCCCGAGGGCGACGCGCGGATGAACGAACGCTACCGCCGCCGCAAGGAAAAGCTCGCGGCAGCGGAGGCCACGAAGGCCGACCAGTCGCAGCCCGAGGCCGCAAGGGCCGACCAGCCGAAACCCGAGGCCGCAAGGGCCGACCAGCCGAAACCCGAGGCCGCTGAGGCCGATCCGGCAACGACCGCCGCGGCCAGGGCCCCCGGCCAGACCGCCGCCTGATCCCCTCCCATCAAGGACGCCCCGCCATGACCGCAGCCACCGCGACCTGGATCACCGCCTGCCGCCTCGACGACATCGAGCAGGAAGGCGCCCTGCGCTTCGACCACGGATCGCGCACCTTCGCGATCTACCGCGCCCCGGACGACAGCGTCTGGTGCACCGACGGCCTCTGCACCCACGAGGCCGTCCACCTCGCCGACGGCCTCGTCATGGACTACGAGGTCGAATGCCCGAAGCACTCGGGCGCCTTCGACTACCGCAGCGGCGAGGCGATGCGCCTGCCCGCCTGCAAGAACCTCCGCACCTATCCCGCGGAGATCGTCGACGGCGACGTGCGCATCGCCGTCGCCTGACCCCCAGCCCTACGCCGTCCAGAACAAGAAGAACCGGCCGGCACCATCCGGGCGGCCGGAATCCCTATCCCAGGAGGAACCCCCAGGATGCGCCTTGCCCTTGCCGCCACCGGCCTTGCCACGCTTCTCGCCACGGCCGCCAGCGCCGGCACCGTCGGCGTGACGATGCAGAGCTTCGACGACAACTTCCAGACGCTGCTCCGCAACGGCCTCACCCAGCACGCGACGGATCTCGGCGTCGACATGCAGGTCGAGGACAGCCAGCGCGACGTCGGACGCCAGCTGAGCCAGGTGAACAACTTCATCGCCTCCGGCGTCGAGGCGATCGTCGTCACCCTCGCCGACACCGCCGCCGCCCCCGCGATCACCGCCGCCGCGGAGGCCGCCCACATCCCGCTCGTCTACCTGAACCTCCAGCCCGAGAACGTCGCCGCGCTGCCCGACGACGAGGCCTATGTCGGCTCGAAGGAGACCGAGGCGGGCTTTCTCGGCGCGACCGAGGCGTGCCGCGAGCTGAAGGCCGCCGGCAAGACCGAGGCACACGCCTACATCATGATGGGCGACCTCGCCCACACGGCCGCGCTGCAGCGGACGCAGGCGGTGAAGGACGTGCTCGCCACCCCCGAGTGCAGCTTCATCACCGTCAACGACGCGCAATCGGCCGGCTGGCTGCGCACCACCGCGCTCGACCTGATGACGAACTGGCTGACCGCGGGCGACGCCTTCGACGTGGTGTTCGCCAACAACGACGAGATGGCGATCGGCGCGACCCAGGCGATGAAGGCGGCCGGCATCGACATGAAGAGCGTGGTCGTCGTCGGCGTCGACGCCACGCAGGACGGGCTCGCGGCCATGCGGGCGGGCGATCTCGACATCACCGTCTTCCAGAACGCCCGCGCGCAGGCCGCCGGCGCCCTCGACGCCGCCCTGGCCCTCGCCAAGGGCGACCCGGTCGACAGCGTCGTCACTATCCCCTTCGAGCTCGTCACCCCCGACAAGCTCGACAGCTACACCGCGCAGAACTGAACCGGCGAAGGGCCGGCCCGTCCCGGCCCTTGCTCCGGCTCGACCTGGAACTGCCCCGCGCGTAATTCCTTCGCCGTGACGCGCCGGGGCTTCCCGTCCACGGCGACGACGATCCCCGTATCGGTCTGAATGGCAACGTCCCGTGCCATCTGCGCCGCCCGCCGCATCGCTGCCATCGACCCGCGAAGGTCAGGGTTTCCGGCTTCGGAGATATCGCGCTTCGTCATCGGTTCTCTCCCCAGTCCAGCAGCGCGGGTGTCGTTCCGAAACGATCATATAGGGCCCAGTCATCCACCGCCCGGCGGTCGTGCTGGTGAAAATTGTATAGTCCCGACCGATAGCGACGCCGGATGACGACATCGGGGATATCGTGCCCGCCCTGACCCACCCGCGTGGCGACCCGCGCGACGGCGGCCTCCGCATTCGGAAGTGACAGAAAGCAGAGGCTGACGCGGTAGCCCAGCGTCCGCCACGCCGGAATGTGGCGCAGGTAGCTCAGCCCCGACAACGTTGTTTCAAAGGCGAAGCTCTCATCGGCCTGCACCGCGCGGGCAATCTCTTCGAGCATCATTCGCCCGGCCCTCACCGCGACAGTCTCGGGCGCGAAGGGGGCCAGCCCGGCGGCGATCAGGTCGGCGTTGATGAAACGCAGAAGCCGCGCTTCCGTCGGCAGAAACGAGCGTGCGAACGTCGTCTTGCCGGCGCCGTTCGGCCCGGCGATGATGATCTTCCTATGCGGTGCCGGGGCGATCATTTCCGCACGAGACACCTCATCTCCCCGGCGGTCAAGCACTGGAAAATGAACAAGAAGTTGGCCGCGCGAGCCGGCCTGCAAGATGTCGGCGGAGGGGAGGGCCGCCTCTGCGGCCCTCCCCTCCCGGAACCTCGGGCGTAGGCGAGGGACTCGGTCCGGCGCGTCAGGCGGTAGCCGATCGCGAGCACCGCGAACCAGACCGGCGCGACGTAGAGCGCCACCCGGGTGCCCGCGTCGAAGCCGAGGAAGATCGCGACCATCGCGAGGAACGCCAGCACGCCCCAGTTGGTGAACGGCGCGCCCGGCATCCGGAACGTGACCGGCGCCGCCTCGCCGCGCGCCACCGCCAGACGACCGCATTGGTGGCCTTGGGCAGCGACTTCGCCGGATCCTCGACCTCGCCCGCGGTCACGCCGAGCAGCTCGACGCCCTGGAAGGCGAACATCACCATCTGCAGCGCCAGCACCACGCCGAGCGTGCCGGTCGGGAACAGCCCGCCGTGCGACCAGAGGTTCGAGACCGAGGCGACGTCGTGGTGCTCGCCCGAACCGAAGACCAGGAACAGCGGCCCCGCGACCAGCAGGCCGACGATCGCCACCACCTTGATGAGCGCGAACCAGAATTCCATCTCGCCGAACACCTTCACGGCGATCAGGTTGGCGCCGTAGAGCACCGCGAGGGTGACGAGCGCCGGCAGCCACTACGGCACGTCCGGGAACCAGTAGCTCGTGTAGATGCCCACGGCGGTGATCTCGGCCATGCCGGTGACAACCCACATGAACCAGCAGGACCAGCCGGTGGCAAAGCCTGCGAACGGGGAGACGTACTCCTCGGCACAGGTCGCGAACGACCCAGCCACCGGACGGTGCAGCATCAGCTCGCCGAGCGCGCGCATGATGAAGAAGATGACGACGCCCGCGATGGCATAGGCGAAGATCAGGCCCGGGCCCGCGAAGGCGATCGCCCGGCCGGAGCCGAGGAACAGCCCGACGCCGATCGCTCCGCCGAGCGCGATGAGCTGGACGTGGCGGTCCTTCAATCCGCGATGAAAGTCCGCGGCTTCCCGTTTCTGTTCGGCGTCAATAGCTGCCGCATCATGCGATCGCATGTCGGGTCTTCCGCCGGTCTGTTATGAGAATTGGCTGTGGGGGCCGCCCCGCCGGGGCGGCCCGGGCGCCGTCAGGCGAGGCTGACGACGAGTTCGATCTCGACGCTGGCGCCGCGCGGCAGGGCCGCGACCTGCACCGTCGAGCGCGCCGGCTTGTGGCCGCCGAAGCGCTTTTCGTAGATCGCATTCAGCCGGGCAAAGTCGCCGAGGTCGGTGACGAAGACCACCGCCTTCACCACCTTGTCGAAGCTCGCGCCGGCCTCCTTCAGGACGGCGGCGAGGTTGTCGAACACCTGCTCGGTCTGCGCCTCGATCCCCTCGGGCATGCCGCCGTCGAGCGTCAGCGGGATCTGGCCCGAGGTGAAGAGCAGGTCGCCCACCCGCACGCCGTGGCAGTACGGGCCGATGGCGGCAGGGGCGCCGGCGGCGTTGATCGTCTTCATGCAGTCAGTTCCTTCTTCGGAGAGGCGAGGGTCTTCGCCGCCTCGGTATAGCGCTCCAGCCCGAGCGGCTTCGCGTCGATCGCGGGCACCCGGCCGGACACGAGATCGGCGAGCACGCTGCCCGAGCCGCAGGACATCGTCCAGCCGAGCGTGCCGTGCCCGGAGTTGAGCCAGAGGTTCGAGAACTTCGCCCGGCCGATCACCGGCGGCCCGTCCGGCGTCATCGGCCGGTGCCCGGCCCAGAACGTGCCGGCCCTGGCGTCGCCGCCGCCGGCGTAGAAGTCCGTCACCACATGCTCGAGCGTCTGCCGGCGGCTCGGGTGCAGCGCGTTGGAGAAGCCGTCGAGCTCCGCCATGCCGCCCACCCGGATCCGGTCGCCGAGCCGGGTGATCGCCACCTTGTGGTACTCGTCCATCACCGTCGAGACCGGCGCGCCGTCCGGGTCGGTGATCGGCACGGTCAGCGAATAGCCCTTCACCGGATAGACCGGCAGGTCGACCCCGTGCGGCTTCAGCAGCGCCGGCGAGTAGCTGCCCATCGCCACCACGTAGGCATCGCCCGTCACCGGCCCCCGGTCGGTGGCGACGCCGGCGATCGCGTCGCCGTTGGTGATGAGCCCGGTGATGCCGACGCCGTAGCGGAACTCCACCCCCCGGGCCACCGCCAGATCACGCAAGGCATTGGTGAACTTGAAGCAGTCGCCCGTCTCGTCCCCCGGCAGGCGCAGGCCGCCGACGAACTTGTCGCGCACCCGCGCCAGCGCCGGCTCGACCCGGATGCAACCCTCGACGTCCAGCACTTCGTGCGGCACGCCGAGATCCGCCAGCACGTGCACGTCCTTGGCCGAGCCGTCGACGAGCTTCTGGGTGCGGAAGAGCTGCAGCGTGCCCTGCATCCGCTGGTCGTAGGCGATGCCCGTCTCGGCGCGCAGCTCCTTCAGCATGTCGCGGCTGTATTCCGCGATCGGCACCATCCGGCTCTTGTTCACCTCGTAGGCGGCCGCGTTGCAGTTGCGCAGCATCGCGGCGGCAAAGCGCCAGAAGGCAGGATCGAAGCTCGGCCGGATGAACAGCGGGCTGTGCTTCATGAACATCCACTTGATCGCCTTCATCGGGATGCCCGGTGCCGCCCAGGGCGACGAGTACCCCGGCGACACCTGCCCGGCGTTGGCAAAGCTCGTCTCCAGCGCCGGCCCCTGCTGCCGGTCGAGCACGACGACCTCGTGCCCCGCCTTCGCGAGATACCAGGCGCTGGTCGTGCCGATCACGCCGCTGCCAAGGATGACGATCTTCATGCGATGAGCCTTTCCTTCTCGGCGCCGGCATAGGTGCGGGCGTAGCGGTGTCCAAGCGATGTCAGCATCTCGTAGCCGATGGTGCCAGCCTCCGCGGCCAGCGTGTCAACCGGCTGCTGCGCCCCGATCAGCTCGATCAGGCCGCCCTCGACCGCATCGGGCGCCTCGGTGACGTCAAAAGTGGCAGTATCCATCGAAACCATGCCGACCAGCGGCACCGGCCTGCCGCCGAAATGGGCGGTAGCGGTGCGGCTGAGGCTCCGCAGGTAGCCGTCGGCATACCCGACCGCGACCGTGGCGATCCGCGTCGGCCGGCCCGCGGTGAACGTTCCGCCGTAGCCGACGCGCGCGCCGGCCGCGATCTCGCGGACCTGCACGATCCGCGCGAACAGACGCACCACCGGCCGCATCGGGTTCTCCCCGCCGGCGATCGGGTTCAGCCCGTAGAGGGCCGCGCCCGGTCGCGCGAGGTCGAAGTGGAAATCGCTCCCGAGAAAGATCCCCGACGAGTTCGCGAGGCTTGCCGCCGCCGCCGGCAGCCGCCGCCGGCCGGCCTCGAAGCGCGCGCGCTGCGCCCGGTTCATCGGATCGTCCTGCCGCTCCGCACAGGCAAGGTGGCTCATCACCAGCCGCAGCGCCACGCCGTCGAGCCGTCCCGGCTCCTCGGCCACCACCGCCAGCTCTGCCTCCGGCAGCCCGAGCCGCGACATGCCGCTGTCGAGCTGGATCGCCGCCGGCAGCGGCTTGCCCACGCGCCGACCCGCCGCCGACCACGCGTCGACCTGCCCGAGGCTGTTCAGCACCGGCCGGATCCGGCTCGCCACGAACTCCGCCTCGGCACCGGGCACCAGTCCGTTCAGCACGAAGATCTCCGCCATCGGCACCGCCCAGCGCAGGGCGATCGCCTCGTCGAGATGCGCCACGAAGAACGTCGTCGCCCCCTCGGCCGCCAGCGTCGGCGCCACCGTCGCCGCACCGAGCCCGTAGGCATCCGCCTTCACCACGGCGGCACAGTCGACCGCACCAAGCCGCTCCCGCAGCGCGCGATAGTTCGCGCGGATCGCCGCGAGGTCGATCTCGAGAAACGCGCCGGCATGGCGGGATGGGATCATCGCGAAAGTCTCCGAGGGTCGAGTGGTGTCGGTCCTGCCTCTGCAAAAGCAATCCTCATGCCAACTTCTCCCGCTCACCAAGCCATTGATTTCGCACATGCCGCCAATGCGCTGGACACAAGTCGCCTGTAAACAATTCTTTACGATCCGAGGCATCCCGTCGAAATCCTCTGGGAAAAACAGCCTCTTGACGCGTTCGTAATAATTTCGTTACGGTGTACCTATTCTTTTACAGGGGCCAACCATGCGCGTTGAGATCGCCTTCAGCGACCGGGTCGGCATCGCTTCCGAAATCCTCACTGTGCTCGCACGGCACCATCTCGACGTGCTGTCCGTCGAGGTCGAGCCGCCGCATATCTTCATCAACTCGCCCGACCTCACCGACCTCGAGCCGATCCGCCCGGACCTCGAGCGCGTCGCCGGCGTGCGCACCCTTCGGCCGGTCGACCTGCTGCCCGGCGCCCGCCGGCGGCTGCACCTCGACGCGCTGCTCAACGCCTTCGCAGACCCGGTGCTCGCCGTCGACGCGCGCGGGCACATCCTCGTCGCCAACGCGGCAGCCGCCAGCCTCGACGCCGGGACGGAGCTTGCCGCGACCTTCGACGACCCCGCCGTCGCCACCGCCCTGCTCGCCAGCGGCTTTCGCGACCAGCCGGGTGAGGCAACCGTGCATGGCGAGCCGTTCATGCTGGAAGCCCGCCCCCTGCCCGACGGCGCCGGCGGCATGGTCCTGTTCCACGCCCCGCAACGCCTCGGCGAACGGATGAACGCGCTGCAGCACCTCGGCGACGTCGGGTTCGATGCCCTGCTCGGCGCGGCGCCCCGCATGCGCGCCCTGAAGCAGCGCGCCGCCCGCGTCGCCGCGGTCGACGGCCCGCTGCTCATTCTCGGCGAGACCGGCACCGGCAAGGAGCTGCTCGCCCACGCCTGCCACCGCGCGAGCCCGCGCGCCGAGATGCCGTTCCTCGCGCTGAACTGCGCCGCCCTGCCCGAAAGCCTCGCCGAGAGCGAGCTCTTCGGCTATGCCGGCGGCGCCTTTTCCGGCGCGCGGCGCGACGGCAAGCCCGGCCTGCTCGAACTCGCCGACCGCGGCACGGTGTTTCTCGACGAGATCGGCGAGATGTCGCTCTACCTGCAGGCAAAGCTCCTGCGCTTCCTCAGCGACGGCAGCTTCCGTCGCGTCGGCGCCGCGCGCGAGACGCGCGTCGACGTGCGGATCATCTCCGCCACTCACCGCGACCTGCCGGCAATGATCGGAGGCGGCGATTTTCGCGAAGACCTCTACTATCGGCTGAATGTGCTGACGCTGGAAATCCCGGCGCTGCGCGACCGCGGCGACGATGTGGTGCTGCTCGCGCGGCACTTCTGCGCCCGGGCGGCGGCGCAGACCGGCAGCCCGGCCTGCCGCCTTTCCGCCGCCGCCGAGGCCGCACTCGCCGCGAACCCGTGGCCCGGCAACGTGCGGCAGCTTGAGAATGCTATCTTCCGCGCCGTCACCCTCGCCGACCACCCGACGCTGGCGCCCGCGGATCTGGAACTGGCCGCGGGCGAGCCGGCCCCGGCGCCGGAGGGCGCGAGCTGGGCCGAGGCCGTCGCCAGCTTTGAGCGCGCGTTCCTCGGCCGGCTCTACCCGGACTATCCTTCCAGCCGGAAGCTGGCCGCCCGCCTCGGGACATCGCACACGATGATCGCGAACAAGCTCCGCGAGCACGGCCTGACGGGCGGCCCGCCGCGCCCGCGCTGACCTCCGCCCCCGGGCCGCGCCCCCGGCGGGCCCCGGTCAGGCCGCCTTCAGCCGCTCGACCGCCACGCTGCGGCCGCCCAGCTCGCCCGCGACGCTTTCCGCGACGATGCGCGCCGTCGCCGCCGACAGCGTCCAGCCGAGATGCCCGTGCCCGGTGTTGTAGAACACGCCCCGCGCCCGGCCGCGCCCGACCCGCGGCAGCATCGAGGGCGTCATCGGCCGGAGGCCCGCCCACGGCACCACCTGCTCGGTCGAGACCCCCGGGAAATGCGCCTGGCACCAGTCGACGAGCGGCTGGATCCGGTCGGCCCGGATGTCCTTGTTCGCGCCGTTGAACTCCGCCGTCCCGGCAATGCGGAAGCGGTCCGCCCCGAACCGGCTCGCGACGATCTTTGCGCGGTCGTCGAGCAGGCTCACCCACGGCGCCGCCGCCCGGCTGGCTTCGTCGGCCAGACTTACCGTGATGGAATAGCCCTTTACCGGATAGATGTTCACCCGGTCGCCCAGCCCCGCGGCGATGGCCCGGCTGCGGATGCCCGCCGCCACCACCACGCCGTCGAACACCTCGCTCGCCGCCGGGGTCACGATCCGCACGCCGCCCTCGACGCTCGCCACGTCGCCGACCCCGGTGCCGAACCGCAGGTCCGCGCCACAACGGGCACAGGCCGCGGCCAATCCGACGGTGAACTTGTGGATATCGCCCGAGCTGTCGCTCGCCGTCAGAAAGCCGCCGACGAAATCGCCCTGCAGCGCCGGCTCCACCTCGCGGATCTCGCCCGGCGACAGCTCGCGCCGCTCCAGCCCGCCCTGCGCCAGCAGCCCGTTCACCATCCGCGCATGCCGCAGGTCCCGATCCTTGGAATAGAAGTGCAGGATCCCGCGCCGCTCCAGGTCGAAGTCGATCCCCTCGCGCGCCGCCATCTCGAACAGCACGTTGCGCGCCGCGATCGCGAGCCGCACGGTCTCGACGGTGTTCGCCTTGTAGCTCGGAATGTTCGACAGGAACTCGCCCATCCAGGCGATCTTGTGCAGCGTCGGCGCCGGGTTGACCAGCAGCGGCGCATCGGCCTGCAGCATCCACTTCAGCCCCTTCAGCACCGTGCCCCACTGGGTCCAGGTCTCGGCGTTGGAGGCGGAGAGCTGCCCGCCGTTGGCAAAGCTCGTCTCCATCGCGGCATAGCGGTGGCGATCGAACACCGTCACCTCGAAGCCGCGGTCCAGCAGCTCATAGGCGGTCGTCAGGCCGGTCACACCGGCGCCGATCACGGCAATACGGGTCATGTCACACTCCAAGGCGCGGCTCACCGGCCGCAGCGCCCCCTCCGTGCCTTGGACCTGAGAGTTTCACCCGCCACCGTCGGCGTCCGGGCTTTCTCCTTCGGTGGGCCCTTGTCGAGGGCCGCTTTCCGGAGTGTTGAGACGCTGCCGGTCCTTGGACCTGAGAGTTTCCGGGGCGCGGTTGCTCCTTCGGCGGCGGGTCTCCCCGCCTTCTCCCGGCAGTGCCTTGATGCGCGACCGCTTACCCGTGTCCGCCGATTCGGACAACCCCGGTTGTGATCACGGCGCTCACACTCGTCCGGCGCTCAACCCGGAGCGACCCGCTCGAGCCCACCGTCGCCCAGCCGGAACGCCGTTCCCGGCAGCGCGGTCACGAACGACTGCGCCGGCACCCCGGCCTCGTCCAGCGCCCGGGCCAGATCGCGCGGCGGATCGTCGAACCCCTCGTCGGTCAGCTGGAACGTCCCCCAGTGGTGGCCGACTGCCTGCCGCGCCCCGCAGAGCCGGAAGGCCTCGACCGCCTCGGCGGGATTGACGTGCTGGTCCTTCATGAACCAGCGCGGGGCATAGGCGCCGATCGGCAGCAGCGCCAGACGCAGCCCCGGATGCGCCGCCGCCACCGCGCCGAACGTGCTGCCGTCGCCGAAGGAGGTGTCCCCGACGGCATAGATCCCGCCCCCGGGCGCGTCGATGACGAAGGCGGCCCACAGCGCGTGCCGCCGGTCGCTGAGCCCGCGCGCCGACCAGTGCCGGGCGCTCACCAGATGGACCACGACCTCCGGGCCGAGGCGAACGCTGTCGCCCCAGTCGGCGGCCTCGACCGCCACGGTGGCATCCGCGGCCCGAATGATGGTGTCGTTGCCGAGCGGCACGACGATCCGCGGCCGGTCCCGCTGCCACAGCCGCAGCAGGGTCGCGAGGTCCATGTGATCGTAGTGGCAGTGACTGACCAGAACCGCGTCGATGCGTGGCAGATCGTCGAACGCGATGCCCGGGGCGGCATGGCGCTTCGGCCCGGCGAAGCTGAACGGGCTCGCCCGCTCGGACCAGACCGGATCGAGCAGGATGTTGAGCCCGGCAATCTGGAGCAGGAAGCTCGCATGTCCGACGAAGGTCAGCCGCCCGTCGCTCCCCGCCACCCGCGCCGGCGGCTTGTCCGGCGGGCCGGCCGGCACCTGCCTCGGCCACACCGCCGCCCGCGAGCCGAACTTCCATTTCAGCATGTCAGCAAGGCCGCGGGTCTCGTTCGGGACCCCGGGATTGAAGAACCGGGTGCCGTCGAAATGGTCGGAGACCGGACCCTGATAGTAGCTGTTGGTCTGCGCCATCGCGCCCCCGGGCATCAGGCCAGCGGTCATGCCGGCGAGCCCGCCGAGAAATGAGCGTCGCGAGATCTTCGTCAAGCCCGCATGCCGGCGGAGATCCTCCCACATTCCCGAGACCGCCCCCTCGCCGCCACGTCGATATCAACGATCATCGCCGTGATTGGATGCCGGGGACCGTCTCCAGCACGCCCTGCCACCAAGGCGAGACGGCAGGCGCCGTCCAGAGCGATCCGCCGCGACCGTTGCCACCGATCCCACGCCTCTGCCCGGACCGCGACCGCAACGTGCCGGGTGCGGCCCGACGGCCAGGGTCCGCGGGCGCAAGTCCCTTTCAATTCAGTGGCCTATCCGCCATCTTGAGCGTGACACGCCTTCGCTTCGCACCCTCTTGCGCCCGGCGCTGCCACCCCCTATTCCCTCGCCATGACGCACCAGCCCGACCACCAGCGCCTCCTCATCGTCGACTTCGGCAGTCAGGTCACCCAGCTGATCGCCCGGCGGCTGCGCGAATCCCGCATCTTCTGCGAGATCCACCCGTTCCAGAAGGTGGACGCCGCCCTCCTCGCCGATTTCCGCCCGCAGGCGGTGATCCTCTCCGGCGGCCCGGCCAGCGTGACCGCCCCGGACAGCCCCCGCGCCGCGCCCGAAATCTTCACCCTCGGCGTCCCCGTCCTCGGCATCTGCTACGGCCAGCAGGTGATGATGGAACAGCTCGGCGGCAGGGTGGAGGCCGGCCACCACGCCGAATTCGGCCGCGCCTACGTCACGCCCTCCGAGACCGCAGACCCCCTCTTCACCGGCCTCTTCACCACCGGCCGCGAAGAAGTCTGGATGTCCCACGGCGACCGCGTCACCGCCCTCGCCCCCGGCTTCTCCGTCATCGGCGAGAGCCCGAACGCCCCCTTCGCCATCACCACCGACCCCAGCCGCCACTTCTACGCCGTCCAGTTCCACCCGGAAGTGCACCACACCGTCAACGGCGCGCGGATCCTGAAGAACTTCACCGACCTCGCCGGCTTCACCGGCGACTGGACGATGGCGACCTACAAGGAGCAGGCGATCGCGGCGATCCGCGCCCAGGTCGGCACCGCCAAGGTGATCTGCGGCCTCTCCGGCGGCGTCAACTCGTCCGTCGCCGCCGTCCTCATCCACGAGGCGATCGGCGACCAGCTCACCTGCGTCTTCGTCGACACCGGCATGATGCGGCAGGGCGAGGCGGAGGAGGTGGTGACCCTCTTCCGCGACCACTACAACATCCCGCTGATCCACGCCGACGAGGCCGACCGCTTCATCGACGCGCTCGAAGGCGTCTCGGACCCCGAGGTCAAGCGCAAGACCATCGGCCGGCTCTTCATCGAGGTCTTCGAGGCCCGCGCGGCCGAGGTCGGCGACGCGAAATTCCTCGCCCAGGGCACCCTCTACCCGGACGTGATCGAGAGCGTCAGCTTCACCGGCGGCCCGTCGGTGACGATCAAGAGCCACCACAACGTTGGCGGCCTGCCCGAGCGGATGAGCCTCGCGCTCGTCGAGCCCCTGCGCGAACTCTTCAAGGACGAGGTCCGCGCGCTTGGCCGCGAACTCGGGCTCCCGGAAAGCTTCGTCGGCCGCCACCCCTTCCCCGGCCCCGGCCTCGCCATCCGTTGCCCCGGCGAGATCACGCGGGACAAGCTTGCCATCCTCCGCCAGGCCGATGCCGTCTACCTCGACCAGATCCGCCGCCACGGCCTTTACGACGAGATCTGGCAGGCCTTCGCCGTGCTCCTCCCCGTCCGCACCGTCGGCGTGATGGGCGACGGCCGCACCTACGACTACGTCTGCGCGCTCCGCGCGGTGACGAGCGTCGACGGGATGACCGCCGACTACTACCCCTTCACCCACGCCTTCCTCGGCGAGACCGCGACCCGGATCATCAACGAGGTGAAGGGCGTGAACCGCATCACCTACGACATCACCTCGAAGCCCCCGGGCACGATCGAGTGGGAGTGAATTAAGGTCGTTTCAGACCATCTCGCTCCGTGCCGGAAATCGCACGACCCCGTTGATTAGTAAGGATTATTTTTCTTACCCCGTATCGCTGCATGTCACCCCAACCCAGCCACTTTGTTGGTAGCGGTGTTGGTATGGCGCAGGATGGTCGAGAAACGGGCTTTCGCTACCAACAACCCCTTTGTTGGTATCCGCTTGCCCCCAGACCGGATGCGGATTTATGGGCGATCTCACTGATAAAGAACTGAAAAATCTGAAACCGAGGGCCAAACTGTACAAGGTGACGGACCGCGACGGGATGCACGCGGCCGTCACCCCGACCGGGGTCATCTCGTTCCGGTATCAGTACCGGGTGAACGGGCGGCAGGAGGTCTTGACCATCGGCCGATATAGCGCCGAGGCAGCGCGCAAGCTGACACGCGCGCCTGATGCGCTGGAATACGGAATGGAAGTGTCGCTTGCGGAAGCGAGGACGTTGCTGGCGCGGGCCAGGCGTCAAGTCGAGCGAGGCGAGTCGCCGTCGAAAGCCAAGGTGGAGAAGCGCACGGCGTCAGCCGAGGCGTTCACGTTCGGCGGGTGGGCGGAAGCCTATTTCAAGCACAAGGCCGATCCCAAGTCTGGGGCCGAGAGACTGGCCGACAGCACCTTGACGATGCGCCGATCCGTCTATGATCGCGCCATCGCGGGCGAGTTGTCGAAACTCAAGCTGGGGGAGGTGACGCCGCAGCGCCTCAAACGCCTGTGCGACGAGGTCAAGGAGAAGCGCGGACCGGCCGTCGCGGTGCATGTCCGCGAAGTGGTGTTGCTGGTGTTCCGCCATGCTCAAGGATGCGGGCTGGATGTGAGCAATCCGGCTGAGTCGATCCGCACCAGCGCCATCGCCACCTTCGAGCCGCGCGAGCGCGCCCTGTCGCCGTCCGAGGTCCGTGCGGTCCTGACGGCGTTGGATCATGTAGCAGCGGCCCCCACGCTGCGCTCGGCAGTGAAGTTTGTCCTGCTGACCGGCGTCCGCAAGTCGGAGTTCATCGACGCCACATGGAAGGAAATCGACTTCGCCGCCGCGCGCTGGACGATCCCCGCCGAGCGCATGAAAGCGGGCAAGGCGCATGTCGTCCCGCTGAGCGATCAGGCGCTCGACATTCTGACAGCGTTCCGCACCATGTTCGGCGTCAGCCGATACTTGCATCCCGGCCGCTACGATGGCGATACGCCCATCAGTAACGCCACGCTCAACCGCGTGATCGACACGGTGGTAGAGCGCATCCGCGCGGATGACCCGGATTTTCAGAGTTTCGGCGTTCACGACCTGCGCCGCACGTTTTCGACCGGCCTGAACCGAGCCAAGTTCGATGATCGCTGGATCGAGATGAGCCTGGCCCACGCGCCCCGGAACCGGATCGCGGCGATTTACAATGTGAACCGCTACCTCGCCGAGCGGAAAATCATGCTTCAGTGCTGGGCTGACATGCTCGATGCTTGGGTGAAGGGCGAATCCGCGAGGGAGTTGATCGCCGACGCGAAGCGACGTGCCGCCGAAGTCCATGATGACGAACTGGACGACGATCTCTGAACTACATGCGGCCCGCGTCCATCCTGTCGGTCGTTGTCATTAGCGGCCGCCAGCCGGCGGGATCGGCGATCCAGCGGTCGATGTCAGATTCATGCCAGCCCGCGCCGTTCATGCTGATCCTGAGTTGGGGCGGGAAGGTGCCTTCGGCAATCTTGCGATAGATGGTGGACCGGGACAGGCCGGTGCGGGCGAGGACGGTTTTCAGGCGGACGATACGGTCTGGTTGACCCATGGTTGCGCTGCCTCCTGCTGGTCGTTTCTGACGATTGCAGAGACCAGACAGAGCAATGATTTGTCGTTGCGCAAGAGGTATTTAGCCGTCGTAGTACTGCGGCGTACAAAGGGCGGCAAAAAGGTAGGTTCTACGATCTACAACCCGATGCCTCGACCCCTGCCGAGACCATGACTGAGGGCAAGTTGTCGGCTGAGCCTCATCCCTGAGTCGAAGTCCATGTCGATGCCGAGTTGTTTCTTGCGGATTTCCAGCATGGATTCCATCTGCGGATCGCGTTCGAGGCTCATCGCCATATTGCCCATCTCCGCGCGTGCGGCCCTGTAGCCGGAATAGTCTCCCGCCGCATACTGGCGCTGGCTGCTCTGGTCGAGCTTCTGGAAGCGCTCCACGAAGCGGTCGGCGCGGCGCTGCGGATCGGTGCGGATTTCGGTTTCGAGCTGGAGGGCGCGGATGGCGCGGTTGGTCCGGCCGCCGCCCGCTTCGCGGGCAAGGCTTTCATCCTTGGCATAAGCCGCTTCGGCATCCTCCCAGCCGTGGGGCCGCACCTTGTCAAAGGCTGTGCGGGAATCGACCAGTTCCTTCCATTGCTCGGGGCTTGCCTTGCGACCCATATCCTCGGCGCTGAAGATCGCATCGACGGCGCGGGCATGCCGCTTGAGCGCTTCCGTGCGGGCTTTGCGCAAAGCCGCTTCCGGGTCTTCGGCGATGTCCCGTTCCGGCGCTGTGGGGCCGCGCCGTGCCTCCAGCCCGGCGCTTTCCCTTTCCGGCCGAACCGCGTCCGAACCGGCCCCGCCGTCTGCGGCCAGGTGCAGGCCATCAAACATGCCACGCACCTTTTCTGGAACCTGCTTGACGATCTCGACAACCCGCTCCATCCGCTCGCGGAAGGTAATGCCGCGCCGCTCGGCATAGCTCTGCGCCGGCTCGTAGTCCGACGCCATGTCCTTGGCCCGGTCGCGCGACAGGGTGTCGATGAGCTTGTCCTGGCCGGCGAAGTCGTCGCGGCCGTAATGCAGGTCCATGCCGTCACGGTGGCGCGACAGGGCGACATAGCTGCCATGGGCATCCATGCCCGGTGTCGCCAGAACATGGGTGCGGTCCACGGTCATGCCCTGCGCCTTATGGATCGTCGCCGCATAGCCATGATCGATACGGTCGTAGTCTTTCAGGTCGAAGGCGACAGAGCGGCCATCGTCGGTCTGTACGGTCATGCTCTGCGCGCTGACCTGTTCGATGATGCCAAGCGTACCGTTCTTCACACCAAGCCCACGCTCGTTTTGCAGGAACATGACGCGATCCCCGGCGGCGAAGTAGCGTTCTCCGCGCTCGACGGTGACGCGCACGTCTTCGCCGAGATCACCGGCCTCCCGCATCCGCTCGCGGGCGGCCTCGTTGAGTTCCCGTACCTCGGCATTGGTGTGGGTGAGAATGATGCGGCTGGCATCCGGCGCGGCCTGCCGGTCGCGGTCCCAGCGGTCGATCAGATCGTCACGCGCCTGCTCACGCGTTTCGGATGAATGCACCATGCCGTGACTGTCATAGGCATGGATCGCTTCGCCGGTCCTACCGGTCGCCAGATCGCGCGTGGCGTCTCGCTGCCAGTCCTCGCGCTGGCGGCGGACCTCGCTGATTTCCACGCCGCCATGACGGTCATGGATCGAGCGGAAGGCCGCGCCCGCCTCGATTGCCTGCAACTGCTGCGGATCACCGACCAGCACGACTTTCGCGCCAGCATCTGTGGATCGGCGTGGAATAAGGACCCCGCTTACGGGGTGATCGGCTTCCAAAAGGGACCCCTTTTGCGAGTGGGTCCACAGTGCTCCCGAGGGATGATCGGGAGCCGAGATTGGGATGCTGGTTGTGGAGACGATCGCCAAGATCCGGCGGGCCTATTTCGTCCAGAAGAAGGCGATCAAGGAGATCTGCCGTGAGCTGAAGGTCTCGCGGAAGGTCGTCCGCAAGGTGGTTCGAGGCGGCGAGACGGCGTTCGTCTACGAGCGAAGCGTGCAGCCGCAGCCGAAGATCGGGCCTTGGCGGGCGGAGCTCGACCGGCTGCTGGCGGAGAATGCGGGCCGCGCGAGCCGGGCGCGGCTGACGCTGATCCGGGTGTTCGAGGAGCTGCGCGGTCTCGGCTACGAGGGCGGCTACGACGCGGTGCGGCGGTACGCGGCCGGCTGGCAGCGCGAGCGGGCCGCGGCGACGGCGGCGGCGTTCGTGCCGCTGAGCTTCGCGCCCGGCGAGGCCTACCAGTTCGACTGGAGCCACGAGGTGGTGCTGATCGCCGGCGCCACGGTGACGGTGAAGGTGGCGCAGGTCCGGCTTTGCCACAGCCGGATGCTGTTCGTGCGGGCCTATCCGCGCGAGAGCCAGGAGATGGTGTTCGACGCCCACGACCGCGCCTTCGCCTTCTTCCGGGGGGCCTGCACCCGGGGCATCTACGACAACATGAAGACCGCGGTGGACGCGATCCTGGTCGGCAAGGCGCGGGACTACAACCGGCGCTTCCAGCAGATGTGCGGGCACTACCTGGTCGAGCCGGTCGCCTGCACGCCGGCGTCGGGCTGGGAGAAGGGCCAGGTCGAGAACCAGGTCGGGACGGTGCGGCAGCGGTTCTTCTCGCCGCGGGTGCGGGTCCGGAGCTATGAGGAGCTGAACGCCTGGCTCGTCGATCGCTGCGTCGCCTGGGCGAAGGCGCAGCCGCATCCGGAGGTCCGAGACAGGACGATCTGGCAGATGTTCGAGACCGAGCGGCCGAGCCTCGTGCCTTATGCCGGCCCGTTCGACGGCTTCCATGCGACGCCGGTCTCGCCGTCGAAGACCTGCCTCGTTCGCTTCGACAACAACAAATACTCGGTGATGGCGAGCGCGGTCGGCCGGCCGGTCGAGGTTCGCGCCTATGCCGATCGCATCGAGCTGCGGCAGGACGGGCGGATCGTCGGGCAACACTCTCGCGTCTTCGGCCGCGGCCAGACCGTCTACGACCCCTGGCACTATGTCCCCGTTCTGGCGCGCAAACCCGGCGCGCTCAGGAACGGCGCGCCCTTTCAGGACTGGGTGCTGCCCGGCGCGCTCGAGCGGGTGCGCCGCAAGCTGAAGTCCGCGCCCGACGGCGACCGGCAGATGGTCGAGGTGCTCGGCGCCGTGCTGACCGACGGCCTGCCGGCGGTCGAGGCCGCCTGCGCCGAGGCGCTGAGGGAGGGCGTCCACTCGGCGGACGTCATCCTCAACATCCTGTCCCGGCGCCGGGACCCCGGCCCGCCGGCGACGATCATGACCCCCGAGGCGCTGCGGCTGCGGCACGAGCCCGCGGCCGACTGCGCCCGCTACGACAGCCTCAGGAGGGCGAGCGGATGATGGAGCGCAGCGCGATCATGACCACGATGGGCGAGCTCAAGCTCTTCGGCATGCGGGCGGCCTACGACGAGATCGTCGCTTCGGCGGTGAAGCGCCAGCACGAGCCGCAGCGGGTGGTCAGCGACCTGCTGACCGCCGAGCTCTCCGAGAAGCAGGCCCGCTCGATCAAGTACCAGATCGCCATCGCCCGGCTGCCGATGGCCAAGGAGATCGACGAGTTCGTCTTCGACGCCACGCCGATCAACGAGACCCTGGTGCGCGACCTCGCCGGCGGCGGCTTCCTCGCGCAGCAGCGCAATCTGGTCCTGGTCGGCGGCACCGGCACCGGCAAGACCCACCTCGCCGTCGGCATCGCCCGCGCCTGCATCCGCGGCGGCGCCAGGGGCCGCTTCTTCAACGTCGTCGACCTCGTCAACAAGCTCGAGGCCGAGGCCCGCGCCGGCCGCCAGGGCCGCCTCGCCGACCACCTCTGCCGCATGGACCTGGTCGTCCTCGACGAGCTCGGCTACCTCCCCTTCGCCCAGGCCGGCGGCCAGCTCCTCTTCCATCTCGTCAGCCGGCTCTACGAGCAGACCTCGGTCGTCGTCACCACCAACCTCGCCTTCGGCGAATGGCCCGCCGTCTTCGGCGATCCGAAGATGACCACCGCGCTGCTCGACCGCCTCACCCACCACTGCGACATCGTCGAGACCGGCAACGAGAGCTGGCGCTTCAAAAACCGCGCCTGACCCCACCCTCACCGCCTCACCGGAGCGGGAACCGGCCCGTCTCCGCCACCCGCACCGCTGCGCCGGGCCGGGTCCCGCTCCTCGCCGACGGGGGTCCCTATTGGAAGCCGATCAGGGGTCCCGATCCCGCGCCGATTGACAAGATCCGCCGCATGGGATAGCACACGCTCCAACTGCCGCGTGCCGACCATGCCCGCCTCGTCGATGACAAGCACATCGTGGGCAGTCAGCATGTCGCGTCCGTTCTTCCAGCCATGTTCCATGCTGGCGATGGTGCGTGACGCAATGCCCGATCCGCCTTCCAAATTCTCGGCGGCAATGCCGGACAGGGCAACGCCGCGCACCTCGTAGCCTGCCGCTTCCCAAGCCTCCCGCGCCACGCCAAGCATGGCGCTCTTTCCCGTCCCGGCATAGCCGACGACAATGCCAAGGTCGCGCCCGTCCGTGACATGCGCCAGCGCATCGGCCTGCTCGCCGGACAGCACAAGGCCGCGCTGTTCGGCGCGGGCCAGTGCCGCCTCTCTGTCCCTGTCGTTTACCTCATGGCGTTCCCGCTCGGCCATGAGTTCGGCGGCACGATGCAGGCGCTGCTCTGTCTCGATCATCTCGCGCGTGGTGAAGCGGTCTTCTCCGCGTCCGTCCTCGCCGAGTTCGACCAGATCGGGCGAGTTGCGCATCGCGCCCATCACCTCGTTGAACTGCTCTACGCCGTCGCTGTGCCGATGCGCGAACTTCGCTGGTCGGCAATGGGAAAAGAGGCGTTCGAGTTTGAGCGCCACAGAATCGCCGAGGATGCCTAAACTCCGAACCGCTCCCGCATTTCTCCGGCCTTCGCCCATTCGTCGCCGGGTATTCGGTCGATCAGTTCCTTCATCACCCGGACAAACGTGGTCTTGAGGGTTTCGTCGGTCAGGGCCTTGGCGCGATCCGTTGCAAGCAATGGGCGCATGTCGGTGAAGAAGGTCGGATTGGCAAGTTTTTGGAACATGCGCTGCTGCGCCTCGGCCCTCGAAATCGTAGTCTCCGCCTTTTCGAGATAGAGGCGGAAACATGCGATGATCCTGGCGGTGTCCAGCCCATCGAACACGGTGAGCGCGTGATCGAGGTCGAACAGGTCGCGACCCTTGTTGCGCTGAAGCAAGGCCCGCAGCTTGGTCGCCAGCATTTCCTCCCGCGAGAATGTCGGGATTGAGGCCCTGCCGGTGAACCACGGATTTTCGATGCCGAACGGTATCTCGATGGGCGGATCGTAGGCTTCCCGCTCGCGCGTGTTGATCTCGATCTTGAGGTTGATGCGCACGTCGGCGGACTCGCCTTCCGCATCGACGCGAAAGCGAAGCTTGGGAGCGACGGGGCTTGGATCGGACTTTGCCTTGCCAAGCCACGGTTCCAGCACGGCGCGAACACCATCGAGGACTGGCCCAATCGGGCCGGCGCTCGTTCGCACCAGGTCGATGTCTTCCGAATAGCGCAGAGGCGCGGGGAAATGCAGCTTGTTGAGCGCCGTACCGCCACGGAAGCGCAGTTCGCCACGCAAGAAAGGATCGGAGAAGATGGCGACAAGCGCGCGGCTGATGATGAGGTCTTGCTCGACCTGCCGCTGGCTTGCCCACGGCGCGACACGGCTCCAGGCGGTGATGTAATCCTGCGGGATCATTCGTCGATCTCCGGCGGCCGGCGGACAATCACGCGCCAGCGTGCATCGCGTTCGGATGGCGGCGGCGACAAATCAGGATCGCCCGCCTGCTTGGGATCGAGTTCGACCCACGGCAGCGATCCGCGGGCCGACAGCGCCACGAACATCGCCTCCGCGATCTGCGGATGCCCCAGCCGCCCGAGCAGATGCCCGAGGCGCTGCACGACCGCTTTCTCGAAAGCACCCGACAGGGAGGCGAGCTTTTCGGGTTGCAGCCGTTCGGCCAGTTCGGAAAGCACCGTCGCGATGTTATCCAGCCCCGCGCCGGACTGCGGATAGCGCACCAGGTCGAGCGCCGTGAGTTCCGGCGAGGACAGCTTCATATAGCCCGATTGCGTCTTGCGATCCTCGATCCCCGCCGACACCGCCGCCATGTCCTTGCGATAGGAAAAGGCGATCCGCGTCCGCCCCGCCTCGATGTCGGGCAGGAGTTTGTTCGTGACGACCTGAAACTCCATGACGGCCTGATGAGAAGCGCCGTGATGTGCCGCCGCCGACAGCAGCCCTACATAGTAGGGTCGCTGCTCATGGCGCATCAGGGCGTCGATGTACCATTCCGGCGGCGGCGCTCCTGCCGTGGCGTGCTGGGGCGGCACCACCACATAGAAGCCGCGTCGGGGCCGGATAAGCTGGCCGTGCCGCTGCAAACGCTCGGCGGCGTCGAGGAACGCCCCCCGGCTGACGCCGATCTCCTTCTGCGCCTCGTCCGCAGAAAAGACCCCCCGGCCCCTGGCAAGCAAGCCGGAAGCGTAGGAGGATAAGGCTGATCGTTCGATTCGGATCATATCCCATTGTCCGCTTATAGAGCGGAAATTTCAATATGATTCCGCATATGAATCATACTCGAAAATCCGCTTTCAAGGCCGATTTTCCAATATGATGCTGCTGCGGCTTAGTTCTCGCCGAGCGGACAGCGACCACCACTATCTTCTCGAATTTTCCCTGATCCTCTATATGCTTCATGGAACGCAACTCACGGCGGGCGCATGACCGACGAAATCCTGACGATCCGGGAGGTAGCCGAGCTTCTCAAGCTCAATGAGAAGACCGCCTACAAGCTCGCCCTGGCGGGTGAGATTCCCGGCTTCAAGGTCGGCGGGTCGTGGCGCTTCGAGCGGCAGGCAATCGCAAGCTGGATCAAGCGCAAGGTCGAGGAGCAACAGAACGGGCGGCCGACATGAAGGCCGGTGCAGGGGGCAGATGAACGCCGTCGAGATCGAGGAAGCCATATCGGCGCTTGCCGAGCTGCCGTTCGACGGCGGCGAGTTCCCGTTCGCTTTCCTGCAAGCCTTCGGCAACAAGGAAACCACGATCAAGAAACTGCGCGCGGGCGAGACGAATAAATCCGATCTCGGCGGTGTCCTGCAACGCAACCACATCCATATCGCCGTCGCCCCGTCCGGCGAGGTGACGAAAACCCTGGCCGCTCTTCGGGCAAGTCCGACCACGGCCAAGGCAAAGGCGCGCTTCATCCTCGCCACCGATGGCGTGGATTTCGAGGCCGAGCATTTGGACTCTGGCGAAACCATCGCTTGCGCCTATGGCGGCTTCGCCAAGCATTTTGGTTTTTTCCTGCCGCTGGCGGGTATCACGACCGCTCAGCAAATCGTTGAAAACGAACTCGACACGCGCGCTGCCATGCGGCTTCAGCGCCTCTATGTCGAGCTTCTGAGGGATAACCCCGATTGGGGCGCAACCGAGCGCCGCCACGACATGAATCACTTCATGGCACGGCTGATCTTTTGTTTCTTCGCCGAAGATACTGACATTTTCAGCAAGACGGGCCTGTTCACGAACACCGTTGAACAGATGAGCGAGCGGGATTCGTCTAACACTCATGAGGTGATCGGCGCACTGTTCCACGCCATGAACACCAAAATCAATGAACGCGACGCAGCGAAGATTCGAAGCTGGGCCGACGCCTTTCCGTATGTGAATGGCGGGCTTTTCTCGGGCAACATGGACGTGCCAAGGTTCAGCCGCATCGCGCGCTCCTATCTTCTGCACATTGGCACTCTCGATTGGAAGCAGATCAACCCCGACATTTTCGGGTCGATGATTCAGGCCGTCGCTGACGACGAAGAACGCGGCGCGCTCGGGATGCACTACACAAGCGTCCCGAATATATTGAAGGTGCTCAATCCGCTGTTCCTCGACGACCTCCGCGCGCGGCTTGAGGAAGCGGGCGACAATGGCCGCACGTTGCTCAATCTCCGCAAGCGCATGTCCAAGATCAGGGTCTTTGACCCCGCGTGTGGCAGCGGAAACTTCCTTGTCATCGCCTACAAGGAAATGCGGGCGATTGAAGCCGAGATCAACAAGAGACGCGACGAGGCTGATCGGCCCTCGGAAATTCCGCTCACGAACTTTCGGGGCATCGAGTTGCGCGACTTTCCCGCTGAGATTGCGCGCCTCGCGCTCATCATCGCCGAATTTCAATGCAACGTGCTCTATCGCGGCAAACAACTCGCCTTGAGTGAATTTCTGCCGCTCTCGAAAGAGAATTGGATTACGCGCGGTAACGCCCTACGTCTCGACTGGCTGAGCGTCTGCCCGCCGACCGGAACGGGTGTGAAGCTCGTTTCCGACGACCTTCTCGAAACGCCGCTCGACCAAGCGCAAATCGACTTCGAGAACGAAGGTGGTGAAAACTACATTTGTAGTAATCCACCCTACAAAGGAGCACGAAAGCAAGGGCCAAATGAGAAGTCGGACCTTGAGTTAGTTTACGAGGGGCATTCAGATTTCAAGGATGCAGACTACGTCACGGGTTGGTTCTTAAAGGCAACTGCATATTGCGTTGAGGCCGGTGCGAAGTTCGCATTGGTCTCAACAAGCTCTGTCTGTCAAGGTGAGCAGGTACAATTTATTTGGCTAATACCAACCCGCATTGATCAGAACCCTTGCGCCCAGTCCCGACGGCCGATGGATCGGATGCGCCAGGGTTGGTCGACGAGGTCGTTCCAAGCGGCGCAGCAGTGGGCGACGATGTCGTCGTAGCCCTTGAAGACCCGGTTCGAGAGCCAGTTGTCGCGCATGAACTGCCAGATGTTCTCGACCGGGTTCAGCTCGGGCGAGCGGGGCGGCAGCGGCAGGATGGTGATGTTCTTCGGCACGATGAGGGCGCGGGCGAGGTGCCAGCCGGCCTGGTCGAGGATGAGGATGGCGTGGGCGCCCGGCGCCACCGCGGTGCTGATCTCCGCGAGGTGCGTCTGCATCGCCGGCGTGTCGCAGAACGGCATGACGATGCCGGCGCCCTTGCCCTCGGCCGGGCAGATCGCGCCGAAGATGTAGGCCCAGGCGGTGCGCTGGTCGTGCGGCGCCCGCGGTCGGGCGCCCCGCCGCGCCCATCTTCGGGTGAGCTTGTTCTTCTGCCCGATCCGCGCTTCGTCCTGGAACCAGAGTTCTATGCGCTTGCCGGGATGCGCGGCGCGGACCTCCGCCACGCGCTCCGGGAGACTTTTTTGAAAGCCGCCGCCGCCTCCGGATCCTGGGCGTAGTGCCGCGGCCGCGCCGAAAGCTTGCGGAAGCCGAGCGCCCGGAGTTCCCGTCCCACCGTCGCCTCGCTCACCGACACCCGGAACGCCTCCCAGAGCCACTGCACCAGGTCGATCCGCCGCCAGCGCACCACCCCGTCGCGCCAGGGCTCAGGTCCCGCCTCCACCACCTGCGCCAGCGCCGCCCGATGCTCTGCCGTCAGTGTCGGCGCCTTGCCGGGGGCATGCCGGTCGATCAGCCCCGACGGGCCTTCCGCGTTGAACCGCAGCACCCAGTCCCGCACGATCTGCAGCCCGACCCCGCCGACCCGCGCCGCCTCCGTCCGCGTGCCGCCCTCCGCGATCACCGCCAGCGCCAGCAGCCGACGCACCTGCTTCGCATCCCGGCTGTCCCGCGCCAGCCGGCGAAGATCGTCACCATCCAGATCACCCCGAAGCCCGATCGCTGCCGCCATGGAAAACCCCTTCGTTCTCCATGATGAATCACGACAACGCCCTCAGGGGAATCCCCCGCGTGAGTCAGGACCTATGCGCGCTGGTATAAGAGTATGGGCTAGAGCGCTAGAAATCTACTTCGCGTATGTTCCTTTCAGGTGGAACAATAACGCAACAAATAATGCTGGCGTTTTTGTTACCATAGTCGGCGTGCGCCATAGATCAAATGAACCAAAGATCATCTTTGAGGATGAACAAAGGCGCGTAGTTCAAAACATATCCCCGTACATTACCAGCGGACCTGACACCGTGGTTCGGACAGCGGACTTGCCGTTGTCCGACGATCTTCCCAAAATGGTCATGGGCAACATGGCCCGAGATGACGGGAATCTAATTCTCTCTCCCGACGAAGCACATCGCCTCATTGAAAAGCATCCGGAAGCACGCCGCTTCATGCTGCCGCTGTTGGGTACGAAAGAGATCGTGGATGGTGTTCCGCGATTTGCATTGCACCTAGAGGGTAGCGAAGAGCGAATCTGGTCGCAAGTTCCACCAATCCAGCAGCGTGTCGCAGCGGTAAAGCAATTTCGCAAGAACTCTAAGGCTAAGACTACGAATGGCTATGCGAGTGTCCCCTATCGGTTTGCCCAGTATTGTCATCGGCATGAGATCGCGTTGGCCTTGCCATCCGTTACACCCGAAGATCGCGCTTACGTGACGCCTTTATTGCTACCCGAAGGGGTGATGGTCACGAATCTTGCATACCTTGTGTATGGATTTGGCGCCGAACTTTTTGCGTTGCTGTCTTCCAGGATGCACACCGTTTGGATACGGGCTGTGTCAGGGCGGCTAGGCTCAGGTATTCGTTACACTCCGACCATTAGCTATCACACATTCCCTATTCCACCGCTGACAGATAAGAACAAAGCAGACCTAATGCGCTGCGCCGAAGATATATTGCTCGCGCGCGAACGCAACTTTCCAAAATCGCTTGCCGAACTCTACGCGATAGAAGATGGCGTTTCGCTAATGCCCGCCGATTTGCGCGAAGCCCATGAGCGCAACGACGAGGTGCTGGAACGCATCTATATCGGCCGTCGCTTCCGCAACGACACCGACCGGCTCGAAAAACTGTTCGAGATTTACACCAAAATGGCCGCCTCACCCAGCGCGGCGAAGAAACGCAAGGCGGAGGCGCGCGCATGACCGACGAGAAGAAATCCATCCCCTCCGTCTCGGTCACCTATGCGCACAACGGCAGTTCGACCAAGGCCAACGCCCTCGGCATGAGGCCGATGCAGGAGCTCGTCTACGAGAAGCGGGGAGAGCAATACCTTCTCATCAAGTCGCCGCCGGCGTCGGGTAAGAGCCGCGCGCTCATGTTCGTCGCGCTCGACAAGCTCGCCAACCAGGGGCTCAAGCAAGCCATTATCGTCGTGCCGGAGAAGAGCATCGGTGCGAGCTTTAACGACGAGCCGTTGACCAGGTATGGATTCTGGGCGGATTGGCATGTCGAGCCGAAGTGGAACCTCTGCAACGCGCCGGGCGGTGAGAATGGCGGCAAGGTCAATTCCGTCGAGGCTTTCCTGAAAAGCGACGACAAGGTGCTGGTCTGCACCCATGCCACCTTCCGTTTTGCCGTGGACAGGTTCGGAGTGGAAGCCTTCGATGACCGACTGATCGCCATAGACGAGTTCCACCACGTCTCGGCCGATCCAGACAGCAAGCTCGGCCAGCACCTCGGTCAACTGATCGCCCGCGAAAAGACGCATATCGTGGCGATGACCGGCTCTTACTTCCGTGGCGACGCCGTGCCGGTGTTGGCCCCACAGGACGAGGTCAAGTTCGAGTCCGTCACCTACACCTATTACGAACAGCTCAACGGCTACGAATATCTGAAGCAACTCGACATCGGTTATTTCTTCTATTCCGGCTCCTATGCAGACGACATCCTCGCGGTACTCGATCCCGCCGAGAAGACCATCGTCCATATTCCAAACGTCAATTCGCGCGAAAGCACGAAGGACAAGATCAAGGAAGTGGAACACATCATCGGCGCGCTCGGCGACTGGCAAGGCATCGACGCCGCCACGGGATTCCAGCTCGTCAAGACGCCGGGTGGCCGGACGCTCCGCATCGCCGATCTTGTCGATGACGACGCGAACAAGCGCGACCGTGTTTCCTTGGCGCTGAAAGACCCCACGCAGAAGAACAACCGCGATCATGTGGACATCATCATCGCGCTGGGCATGGCCAAGGAAGGCTTCGACTGGATTTGGTGCGAGCACGCTTTGACAGTGGGGTATCGCTCCAGTCTCACCGAGATCGTGCAGATCATCGGACGCGCGACCCGCGATGCACCGAACAAGACCCGTGCGCGCTTCACCAACCTGATCGCCGAACCCGACGCCGCTGAGGACGCCGTGACCGAGGCCGTCAACGACACGTTAAAGGCCATCGCCGCCAGCCTGCTCATGGAGCAGGTGCTTGCCCCGCGCTTTGAGTTCAAGCCGAAGAACCCGCAAAGCGGGCCGACCCCAGGCTTCGACTATGGTGACGGCGGCTACGATCCGAACAAGTGCAATGTTGGTTTCAGCGAGGAGCGCGGTGTCTTCCAGTTCGAGATCAAGGGCCTTGTCGAGCCCAAGAGTCACGAGGCTGCGCGCATCTGCCAGCAGGATTTGAACGAGGTGATCGCCGCCTTCGTTCAGGACAAGACCACTATCGAGCGCGGTCTGTTCGACGACGAGCTGGTGCCCGAGGAACTGACGCAGGTTCGCATGGGCAAGATCGTGAAGGACAAATATCCCGAGCTGAGCGACGAAGACCAGGAGGCGGTCCGCCAGCACGCTATCGCCGCGCTCAACATCACTCAGCAGGCCAAGCAATCCATGCTTGATCGCGTGAACGGCGAACCGACCGCCAACACCGCCCTGATCGATGGCGTGCGCAAGTTTGCGATGGACGTGCGCGAACTCGACATCGACCTGATCGACCGCATCAACCCGTTCAAGGAAGCTTATTCGATCCTCGCCAAAACGATGAACGAGGAACGCCTGCAACAGGTGAAGGCCGCAATTGCCGCGAAGCGCACCACGCTGACGCCGGAGGAAGCGAAGGACTACGCCGTGCGCGCGGTTAAGTTTAAGAAGGAGCGCGGACGGCTGCCCTCGATCAGCTCGACCGATGCCTGGGAGAAGCTGCTGGCCGAAGGCGCAGCCGCCTTCGTGCGCTTCAAGGATGAGGGCCGCTATGAGTGACCTCGACCTTGATGAACTGCGCGGCGAACTCGCGGATTTCGCCCAGCCTGAAAAGAAGGGCGGACGCTCCGCGCGCGAGGAACGCATCATCGCGGGCTTCGAGGAAATTCAGCGTTTCGTCGATCAGCATGGCCGCGCCCCGCAACATGGCGAGGAACGTGATATTTTCGAGCGGCTCTATGCCACGCGCCTCGACCGCTTGCGCGCGCTGGAGGAGTGCCGTTCCCTTCTCGCTCCGCTCGACCATCAGGGTTTGCTTGCGGGCGCGGAGGATGCGGTTGCCGCTCCGGTGGAGGAAATGGACGACGATGAATTGTTTGCCGAGCTGGAGGGCGCAGCAGGCACGACGGACATCACCGACGTTCGCCACGTCCGCACCGCCGCCGAAAAGCGCGCCGCCGAGGAAATCGCCAACCGTGAACGGTGCGAGGACTTCCACCGCTTCAAGCCGCTATTCGATGCCGTCCAGGCTGACATCGACAGGGGGACGCGCATCACCCAGCCCATCCGCAAGGACGCTGGTTTCCTGAAAACGGACATCCGGGCCGGGGAGTTTTTCATCCTTGGCGGACAGATTGCCTACGTTGCCGAAGTCGGCGAACCCTTCAAAGCGCCCAATGGCGAAAGCGACGCCCGCCTTCGTGTCATCTATTCCAACGGCACCGAGAGCAACCTGTTACTCCGGTCCCTGCAACGCGCACTCTACAAAGACGAAACCAGCCGCCGCGTGTCCGAGCCGAGCGCCGGGCCTTTGTTCGCCAGCGAAAGCGAAACCGACGACCTCGCCAGCGGCACCATTTATGTCCTGCGTAGCCAGTCGGACAATTCCACTGTCGCCGCCAACCGCAACCTCGTTCACAAGATCGGCGTCACCGGCAGCGATGTCGTAAAACGTATTGCCAACGCCAAGCTGGACCCGACTTTCCTGTTGGCGGACGTGGAGATCGTAGCGACCTACAAGCTCTACAACATCAACCGCACCCGGCTAGAAAACCTGATTCACCGCATCTTCGATCCGGCGCGGCTAGACATCGAGATCAGGGACCGTTTCGGTCATCCTGTCATTCCGCGTGAGTGGTTCCTCGTGCCTTTGTTCGTGATCGACGACGCGGTGGAGAAGATCAAGGACGGCACTATCACCGGATATATCTACGACCCGAAGAGCGCCGGTCTTGTAAAGCACAGCGCGTCGTTTCTGCCGAGGGATTTGGCATGAGCAATGTCAATGTCAGGCGGCTGGTCGAGAACATTCGTTCCGGCACCAATCTAGGTGTAACGGCGGAAGTCAGATGAGACCGCTGTTCCAAATTCGACGTGCTTGAGAATACGCCCAACCTCCCGCGCTGCCTTGATCGGCGCCGGTAGCTTCTGATCGAACTGCGTCGTATTCCAGTTCACCTTCGTCAGCGCGAGCACGTCCTTCGCCAGCGTCAGGATTTTGCTGTCCGAATTCTCGTGGGGCACAAGGAGCAAGGGGTGCGGTACGCGCAGGCCGGGGAATGTCCCGTAGAACGGCACGCTGCCGCGCGTGTACAGCAGGCCCTTGTCGCCCAGATCGACGAATGTCCCGCGCAGAACGGGATAGTTGCCGTCCCGGAAGATGGCGATTGGGGAACTCTCCTGCACCCATACGAGGTCAGACATCTCAATGCCGGACTTACCAAGGGCGGCGTCGATGCCCTCTGCCTCTTCAGGACGGAAGCGCGAGGTCTTCATGACCACAAGCCTCGCAGGTACATGGCGATGGTGCGCTTTGTACGCCGCGATAGACTGCGCCACGAGTTCTTCCGCGTCTTTGGCGGTCAGATATGGATGACGCCCCCGTGTCTGTGTCTGCGCACGCGCCCCGCGCAGAATGAGTCCCCGACCACGCTCGTCGAACATCTGCGCGGTGCTGGTCCATAGCTGTTGACCGTCGAGGTCACGATAAAATCCGATGCCCAGAAAACTCGTGCGGTATTCGGCCTGATCGGGCAGCAAGCGCCACGGCACCTTGCCCGCCTTGTAAAAGAGCGCATTGAGTAGGTTCCAGGCGCGCGTCGCCTTGACCTGCGTTTGGCGGTTGCTGTCGCGTTTGACCTTGCGGGGGATTTTCGCGGCGTCGTCCCACGTATCCGGCCAGACGATCTGCGTCGGGACCGGCAAGTGGAGTGTCTTCGCCTTGAGTAGGTCACGGAAGTTGAGCATGTTGCCGCCGTCATCATCGTCGTCGATGTCTTCCTCTTCACTCTTGGCGTTGACAAGCTTTTCGATGAGCGGAATGGGCAGGGCCAGCACGATGACATCGGGCTTTGCGCTGCCTTCGACCAAAGCCGAAAGCTGCGATGTGATCAAATCGACGGCATTGCGAACCGCTTCATCATGCCGGCCCATGCCGGTGATTTCATTGACTTGACGCCGGGAAATAGTGGTAGTCGCTCCTTCTGGCACTTCAAACTTGCAGCGAAACGGATTCTGATTGCCCAGCCCCGGAAAATCCGGGTTGAGATTGATGAGCTGTTTGTTGCCGCTTTCAATGCCGTTGGCGGTTTCTCCGAGGAACTCCGTGAATCCGGCAACCGTGTCATCCGTGCCGATGACGCCCACGCGAACAACATCGCCCGAACGCGGTTGCAGCGGCCCATACTCGCGCAAACCCTGACGGGGATCGCAATGCTGTCCACCATCACCAAATTCGAGCATCGGTTCATCAAAGACATGCGCTTTGAAATTCATCCGACACCCCCTTCTTCAAAGAGGTCTTGCGCTTCCATCTCCTTGGCTCGCGGATCAGTCCGGTTCCACGAGGATTCCGGCACCGCTTGGGATAACTGGATCATCGGGAGCCGTTCGAATTGCAGTGAAGGGGCTGGCTTATCGGCATCGAACAGGCCAACCTCGTGTTTGCCGCTCTCAACCAGCAGATGCTGCCACATCATCACTTGACCGCGCACAGCGGCATTGCGTTCCAGACGTTTCTTGCCTGCCAAAAGCGCCTCTGGATAACGGTGCGGCTGGAAGCCGTCCGTGGTGAAATAATAGTCCGGGTCGATGACTACGAACCATTCATCAGCAAGACGTTCGAACCGTAGCTGCGCAGCGTGGTGCCGAACGTAGCCACGCCCTTCCTTCTTCTTGCTCGCATAGGCGCTAACGACCTTGGCGGAGGTTTCATTGACATTCGACATATAGCGGTAGCTACGTGATTTGCCGGTGCCAATCGCCTTGAAATGAAAGAGTCTATCTTTGCGGAGAAAGGAAAGCTGAGCCGTTGTTTGCCGTTCGACCGTGTGCCGCAACAAATCCATCGTGTCGTTGAGATCATCGCGTTCGTCATTGAATGCAATGAGCTTGGTATCGACGGCTTCGACCTGATCGAGATCGACAATCGCGCGTGTGCCATATTCCCTGGGGTCGAAAAAAGAGACGAAGCGCCGCTTGCGAATTACCCAGTCGAACCGAATGTTACCGTGCTTGACCAATTCGGGCACGGCGTCGCCCCCGCTACCGAATGGCGACGTCGAGATGAAGATTTCATCTGGCAGCTTGACGCGAAGCAGGTTGATGATGGCGTCTTCGCCCTGATTTAGCGGCGGCAGGAAAACGCCCGGTGTGCTACGATCAATGGTAAGCGCGCCAATGCGATCAGCGCAGTGCGGGTCAAATATATCAGCCTTCTTATCGAACTTCAGGCGACGTTCTTCGCCTCTGACGCAATCGCTAACGTCCTTCCAATACGCCGTTTCATCGGATTGCCGCCAAAGAACGATGATGACCGGGATGTTGGAAGTGCGCCAGTATTTCAAATCGTCCGGCTTCAGGAGATATTCGAAGTCGCTGTCATTCTCGCGGACATACTGGCTGCTTTCGGTGGATTTGACCTGAACACCCAACAGTTTTCCGAGTGGGGTGCCGCTCTTGGGATCGCGCAATTCGATGATGCCGTCCGTGCCCGCCTCAAGACGGCCACGCTGCTCGTAAAGAAAGCCGGTTTCGAGGACGATCTTCTTGATCGCTGTCTCACCCAACTCGCCCAGAATCTGGCTATCGGTGATTCGCTTCGACATGCCGCTATCATACGGCACTGTGGAGGCGCTTTGAACAAAAATGTTCTCGTTATGTTTCGAAGGTCCAATATCCTGTTGGGCGGGAGTGCCAAACGCCGGACGCGGTGTCTAGCGAGGACAATCTCAGTGCGGCAGGTGAGGGGGAGGCTCCTATTCGTATTCCAACTCTTAACCTGCTTTCTCCCAACGCTCGTTTATGATGCGAATACGCTCGTGGCGGCATTAATGCTAAAGAGAATCCACGACTCCAGCGCCTTTATCCCGATGGTATCGCAGTTGGTATGGCTCGTGGAGCGCGGGCGGAAAGCTCAATAACTACAATGCGCACTCAAACCTATTGACCATCGAGTGGGAGTGATCCGAGCCCACTCGCCGGCCGCGCAGCGATAGACCCGGCGGATGTCGCGCCGGGCTACGGGGCGGGGCGGGACGGGCGTTCCGGGATCAGCTGCATCAGGATGCCGGCAAACAGCAGCCAGAGCGATGTCGCGAGCAGGCCGAGCTTCACCAGCATCGGCGGCTCGAAATGGTTCCACACCGACCAGCCGCCGAACACCACCCAGGCGAGGCACATGGCGAGCGTGACCGGGCGCCAGCGCACCGTGCGCACCGGATGCACGAACTTTGCCCAGGTGAACTGCGCCAGGCCCATGCCGAGGATCGACACGGCCGTCACCCAGGCCGGCGGATTGAAGGTGAGGAACACGAGCAGCGGCATCTGCCACACGGCGGGGAAGCCGACGAAACAGTTGTCGTCCGCCTTCATCCGCACGTCGGCGAAGTACATCGCCCCGGTCAGCGCGATGAACAGCGCCGCGACCATCCCCAGATGCCAGGGCAGCAGCCCGGTGTAGATCAGCGCGTAGGCCGGGATGAACACGTAGGTGAGATAGTCGACCACCAGGTCGAGGATCACCCCGTCCCAGTTCGAGGCGTTGCGCTTGATGTCGACCCGGCGGGCGAGCGGCCCGTCGATGCCGTCGACGATCAGCGCCACGACGAGCCAGCCGAACATCACCGGCCACGCCCCCCGCGTGGCGGCAATGAGCGCCAGCAGCGCGAGCGCGGCGCCGGAGCCGGTCAGCAGATGCACGAGGAAGGCGGCGGGCTTGGTCTTCATGTCCCCCTTGCATTACGGCGAAAGCGGCGGGCGGGGAAGGCCGGAACGCGTGACAGGCGAGTGCGAATTTTCAGGTTTGGTTCCGCACGGATTTTAGAATACATATTCCATCGAAGCCGCACAGGTGGAAGATGGACGATGCAACCCCGTCCGGCCCCCCGGACACGCTGGACGCTCTCTATCGCGAGATCGCCGAGCGCGGCGACGGCCTGCCGAAGCGGCTGCGCCAGTGTGCCGACTACGTGATCGAGAATCCCGACCGGGTGGCGGTCTCGACCGTCGCCGAGCTGGCGGTGGCGGCCGATGTGCAGCCGTCGGCGGTCATGCGCTTCTGCCAGGAGCTGGGGTTTTCCGGCTTCAGCCAGATGCAGCGGCTGTTCCGCGAGGAATATTCGCGGAAGTGGCCCGACTATGCCACGCGCCTGCAGAACCTGCGCCGCGCCGGCGAGGACGGCCCGGCGGTGCTGCTCGCCGAGTTCGTCGAGGCGGGCCGGACCTCGCTCGAGAACCTGATGAGCACCGTCGACCTCGCGATGCTCGAGCGGGCCGTCGAGATCCTCGCGGCCAGCCCGCTCATTCACCTCGTCGGCTATCGCCGGGCATTTCCGGTGGCGAGCTATCTCGCCTACGCGCTGGAAAAGATGGCGATTCCCTGCGTTCTGCACACCGCTGTCGGCCAGTTGCCGACCCGCCATGCGCTCCGTCCCGGCGACGCCGTTCTCGCGATCACCTTCGCGCCCTACAGCGCGGAGACGGTGGCGTTCGCCGAGGCGGCGCGCCTCGGTGGCCACGAGGTCGTGGCGCTGACCGACAGCCTGTCCAGCCCGCTGCAGCGCATCGGCGTCGTGCCGCTCCTCGTGTCGGAGGTGGATGTCGGTGCCTTTCGCGCGCTCTCGGCCACCTTCGCGCTGGCGCTCGGCCTTGCGGTGGCGGTCGGTGCCCGGCGGGACGCCGCCCTCGCCTGACCGGCGGCGATTCTCTGTTCCCAAAACGGAATATTTATTCTATTTTCACTGCAAATCGGAGCAGACGATTCGTCGCAGCCGAATGGGGAAGGAGACCAGCGCATGCCTGCACTCGACGTCATCACGATCGGGCGGTCGTCCGTCGACCTCTACGGCGGTCAGATCGGCGGGCGCCTGGAGGACATGGCGAGCTTCGACAAGTACATCGGCGGCTCTCCCACCAACATGGCCGCGGGCACCGCACGGCTCGGGCTGAAGTCCGGGCTCATCACCCGGGTCGGCGACGAGCACATGGGCCGCTTCATCCGCGAGACGCTGGCGGCCGAAGGCGTCGACGTGCGGGGCGTGCTGACCGATCCCGAGCGGCTGACCGCGCTGGTCCTGCTCGGCATCCGCGACCAGGAGCGGTTTCCGCTGATCTTCTACCGCGAGAACTGCGCCGACATGGCGCTCTGCGAGGACGACATCGACCCCGCGCTGATCGCCGACAGCCGCGCGGTGGTGGCGACCGGCACCCACCTCAGCCACCCGCGCACCGAGGCGGCGGTGCTGAAGGCGCTGCGCCTCGCGCGCGAGAGCGGTGGCCGCACGGCGCTCGACATCGACTATCGCCCGAACCTCTGGGGCCTCGCGGGCCACGCCGCGGGCGAGGAGCGGTTCATCGAGAGCGCCGCGGTCACGGCCAAGCTGCAGTCGACGCTGCACCTCTTCGACCTGATCGTCGGCACCGAGGAGGAGTTCCACATCGCCGGCGGCTCCACCGACACGATCGCCGCCCTGCGCGCCGTGCGGGCCGTGTCGAAGGCGACGCTGGTCTGCAAGCGCGGTGCCAAGGGCGCGGCGGCCTTCACCGGGGCGATCCCCGACTCGCTCGATGACGGCGAGATGGGCCCGGGCTTTCCGATCGAGGTGTTCAACGTGCTCGGCGCCGGCGACGGCTTCATGTCGGGCCTGCTGAAGGGCTGGCTGACCGATCAGGACTGGCCGACGGCCCTGAAATACGCCAACGCCTGCGGTGCCTTCGCGGTGTCGCGCCACGGCTGCACGCCCGCCTATCCGTCGTGGGAAGAGCTGCAGTTCTTCTTCGACCGCGGCATCAAGACCCCGGCGCTCCGCAAGGATGCCGAGCTGGAGCAGGTCCACTGGGCGACCAACCGCCTCAACGACTGGCCGGAGATGCGGGTGTTCGCCTTCGACCACCGCATGCAGCTCGAGGCGGTGGCCGACGAGATCGGCGTCACGCACGAACACATCGGCGCGTTCAAGCAGCTGTGCCTGCGGGCGGCGCAGAAGGTCGCGGACGGTCGCCACGGCTATGGCCTGCTCTGTGACGGCCGGCTCGGACGGGATGCGCTCTATGCCGCCGCCGGGACCGGCCTCTGGATCGGCCGGCCGGTCGAGTTCCCGGGCAGCCGGCCGCTGCGGCTGGAGGACGACATCGAGCCCGACTATGGCTCGGCCCTGTCCGAGTGGCCGCTCGAGCACGTGGTCAAGGTGCTCTGCTTCTACCACCCAGACGACACGGCCGAGATGAAGGCGGCACAGGAGGCGACCGTCACGCGCCTGTTCCGCGCCGCCCGCGCCAACCGGCTGGAATTCCTTCTGGAAATCATCCCGTCGAAGGTCGCGCCGGTCGGCGATACCACCTCGGCCGAGGTCATCCAGCGCTTCTACGATCTCGGCGTCTACCCCGACTGGTGGAAGCTCGAACCGATGAAGAGCGCCGCCGCCTGGCGCAACGCCTGCGCGGCGATCACCCGCAACGATCCGAACACCCGCGGCATCGTCGTGCTCGGCCTCGAGGCCCCCATCGACGACCTCGGCGCCAGCTTCGCGGTCGCTGCCGCGCACGACCTGGTGAAGGGCTTCGCCGTCGGGCGCACGATCTTTGCCGACGCCGCGCGCGGCTGGCTCTCTGGGCAGTTGACGGACGACGCGGCGATCGCCGACATGGCCGGAAAATACGAACGCCTCTGCCGCATGTGGGACGAGGCGCGGGCACGGAAGGGAGCTGCCGCATGAAGACGATCCGCCTCACCGCGGCGCAGGCGCTGGTGCGCTACTGCGCCGCGCAGCTGAACGAGGACGGCCAGCCGTTCCTCGCCGGGGCCTGGGCGATCTTCGGCCACGGCAACGTCGCGGGCATCGGCGAGGCGCTCCACGCCGCGGGGGACGCGTTCCCGACGTGGCGCGGGCACAACGAGCAGGGCATGGCGAACGCGGCCATCGCCTACGCGAAGTCGCTGAACCGCAAGCGCGCGATGATGGTCACGACCTCGATCGGGCCGGGCGCGCTCAACCTCGTCACCTCCTGCGCAATGGCGCACGTCAACCGGCTGCCGGTGCTGTTCGTGGCGGGCGACGTCTTCGCCAACCGCGCGCCGGACCCGGTGCTGCAGCAGCTCGAGGACTTCAACGACGGCACGATGACCGTCAACGACGTGTTCAAGCCGATCAGCCGGTACTTCGACCGCATCATGCGGCCGGAGCAGCTGCTGACCGCCCTGCCCCGCGCGTTCGCGACGATGACCGACCCGGCCGATTGCGGCCCGGTGACGCTCGCGTTCTGCCAGGACGTGCAGGCGGAGGCGTTCGACTTTCCGGTGGCCTTCTTCGCGCCGAAGGAGTGGCACCGCCGCCGGCCGCGGCCGGGCCTGCGCGAGATCAAGGTGGCAGCGGACGCGATCCGCGGCGCGAAGCGGCCGCTCATCATCGCGGGCGGCGGCGTTCACTATGCCGAGGCCACCGCGGCGCTGCGCGCGTTCGCCGAGAAACACGGGATCCCCGTGGGCGAGACCCAGGCCGGCAAGTCCGCGCTGCCGTGGGACCATCCGCTGAACCTCGGCTCGATCGGCGTCACCGGCTCGGCCGCGGCGAACGCCATCGCCGAGCAGGCGGACGTGGTGATCGGCCTCGGCACCCGGCTGCAGGATTTCACCACCGGCTCGTGGGCGCTGTTCCGCAACGCGGACCGGCGGATCGTCTCGATCAACGTCGCGCCGTTCGACACCCACAAGCACAACGCCCTGCCCGTCGTCGCCGACGCCCGGCTGGCGCTCGACGAGCTGACCGCGCTTCTCGGCGACCACCGCGCGCCCGGGATCGACGCGGGCCTGAAGCCGGGCTGGCTCGCCGCGGTCGAGACGGTCACGGCGGCGCCGACGGGCAACGCGCTGCCCACCGACATGCAGGTGATCGGCGCGGTCCAGCGCGGCATGGCCGAGGATGCCATCGTCGTCTGCGCCGCCGGCGGCCTGCCGGGCGAGCTGCACAAGCTGTGGAAGACGGCGCGGCCGAACGGCTATCACCTCGAATACGGCTTCTCGACGATGGGCTACGAGATCGCCGGCGGCCTCGGCGTGAAGATGGCCCACCCCGAGCGCGACGTCGTGGTGATGGTCGGGGACGGCAGCTACATGATGCTGAACTCCGAACTCGCGACCAGCGTGATGCTCGGCCACAAGCTCGTCGTCGTGCTGCTCGACAACCGCGGGTATGCCTGCATCAACCGGCTGCAGATGCGTTGCGGCGGCGAGTCGTTCAACAACCTGATCGACACCGCGCGGCACGTCGTCCCCTCGTCCATCGACTTCGCCGCGCACGCCGCCGCCATGGGCGCGACGTCGGAAAAGGTCGGATCGGTCGCCGAGCTGGAGGCCGCCCTCGTCCGGGCGCGGGCGAGCACGGCGAGCTACGTCGTGGTGATCGACACCGACCCGATGCCGACCACCGAGGCCGGCGGCTTCTGGTGGGACGTGGCGGTGCCCGAGGTATCGGAGCGGCCGCAGGTGCAGGCAGCGCGCGCGGACTACGACAAGGCCCGCGAGTTGCAGCGGGCGGCGGACTGAGGGGATCGGCGATGACCAGCAAGCTTCTGTGCCGCCCGTCGGCCACCACGGGCAAGGTGCATGACATCACGCCGACATCCGCCGGCTGGGGCTATGTCGGCTTCGGCCTCTACCGCCTCGCCGCGGGCGAAACCGCGGCCGAGCCGACCGGCGAGACCGAGGTGATCCTCGTCCTCGTCGAGGGCAAGGCCACGATCGCCAGCGCGGGCGAGGACTTCGGTGAGCTCGGCCAACGGATGGACGTCTTCGAGGGCACGCCCCCGGCGGCCGTCTACGTGCCCGCCGGCGCCGACTGGACGGCGACCGCGACCACCGCCTGCACGCTGGCCGTCTGCACCGCTCCGGCCAGGCCCGGCCGCAAGGCGCAGGTGATCGGCCCCGCCGGCATCGCCACCGCGCCGCGCGGCAAGGGTGCGAACACCCGGTATGTCAACGCCATCGCCATGGAGGACCGCGACGTCGCGGACTCGCTGCTCGTCACCGAGGTGTTCACGCCGCAGGGCAACTGGTCGTCCTATCCGCCGCACCGGCACGACGAGGACGACTTCCCGCGGATGACCTACCTCGAGGAGAGCTACTATCACCGCCTGAAGCCCGCCGCCGGCTTCGCCTTCCAGCGGGTCTTCACCGACGACCGGAGCCTCGACGAGTTCGATCGCCGTCTCCGACCACGACGTCGTGCTGGTGCCGAAGGGCCACCACCCCTGCGCCGCGCCGTACGGGTTCGATCTCTACTATCTCAACGTGATGGCGGGGCCGCGGCGGAACTGGCGCTTCCAGAACCATCCCGACTTCGACTGGATCTACCAGCGCGACCTCTGAAGGACTGCCGGCCCGGCGCCCGGGCCGAGCAGTCGTCTCCCTGAACCGGCCCGCATCGCTCGCATTGCGCGTGCGGGACGACTCGGGCCACCATGCCGCCATTCATTTTTGAACGGTGGATTTCATGGCCAACCTGATTGTGTGCTGCGACGGCACCTGGAACACCCCTGACCAGCGCGAGAACGCGCCTGCCGGCGGCGACGAACGTGGTGAAGCTCTACCGCGCCGTCGCGCCGACAGACGACGTGGGCGTCGAGCAGAAGGCGTACCACCACCCGGGCGTCGGCACCAACGGCAGCCGCCTCGCGCGGATCGTCGACGGCATCACCGGCAACGGCCTGTCGGAGGCAGTCAAGAGCGCGTACTCGTGGCTCGCCCATACCTATCGCCCCGGCGACGACATCTTCCTGTTCGGCTTCAGCCGCGGCGCCTCGAGCTGTCCGACGGCCCGCTCGCCTGGATGCTGGCCGAGGCGAACGATCAGGGCCTCGGCCTGCGCCCGGGCGTGCTCGGCAGCGTCGCGGGCAAGGCCGCGGGGATCATGCACGACTCGCGCACGGGCGTGTTCCAGCGCCTGCCGACCCGCCCCCGCCCGGTGCCGCGCTTTGACGCGGCGGACGCGTTCGACGCGACCGCTCTCGGCCGGCAGGCCGCGCCGCACATGCTCTACGGGGAATACTGGGGCAACCGTGCGTGGCAGGACGAACGCCGTGCCGACTTCCGGGTCTACGCTTCCGACCCGTGGAACTTCACCGGCCTCTACCTCCAGGCGGGCAGGACTCCCGGGAGGTCGAGCTGACCGGCTGACAGCCCGCGCTTGCGCGCGCCCCCGCGAAGTGCTGACCTCTCGCCGGCGGGACATGGGCGGCGGGAGGGTCGGATGCAGTATCGCTATCTCGGGCGGACGGGGCTGAAGGTGTCGGTTCTCACGATGGGCACCATGACCTTCGGTGCCACCGGCGGCTTTGCCAAGGTCGGCGGCGCGGACCTGAAGGAGGCGCAGCGACAGGTCGCGCTCTGCCTCGAGGCCGGGGTCAACCTGTTCGACACCGCCAACATCTACTCCACCGGCGCCTCCGAGGAGATCCTCGGGCGCGTGCTCGGCAAGCGGCGACCGGACGTGCTCGTCGCCTCGAAGGTGCGCTTCCGCATGAGCGACGGGCCGAACGGCGACGGGCTGTCGCGTTACGCCATCGTCCGCGAGGTCGAGGCGAGCCTGAAGCGGCTCGGCACCGACGTGATCGACATCCTCTACCTGCACGAGTGGGACGGCATGACGCCGCTCGAGGAAACGCTCGGCGCGCTCGATACGCTGATCGCGCAGGGCAAGATCCGCTATGCCGGCGCCTCGAACTTCTCGGCCTGGCATCTGATGAAGGCGATCGGGGTCGCCGAGGCGCGGCGCCTGCCACGTCTGGTGACACAGCAGATCCACTACACGATCGAGGCGCGCGAAGCCGAGTACGAACTGGTGCCGGTCGCCCTGGCCGAGGGTGTCGGCATCCTGGTCTGGAGCCCGCTCGCCGGCGGCCTGCTCTCGGGCAAGTACGGGCCCGAGACCCCCTCCGCGCGACAGGTGGCGGGCTGGCGCGAGCCGCCGATCCGCGACGTCGCCCGGCTCTGGCGCATCGTCGACGCGCTGCGCGAGGTCGGCGGGGCGCACGGCGTCTCGGCGGCGCAGGTGGCGCTCGCCTGGCTGCTCGGTCGGCCCGGCGTCGCCTCGCTGGTGGTCGGCGGCCGCAGCGAGGCGCAGTTCCGCGACAGCCTCGCCGCGGTGGACCTCACGCTCACCTCCGAGCAGCGGGCCCACCTCGACGCGGTGAGCGCCCCCCCGGTCATCTATCCCTACTGGCACCAGAACTGGACCGCTCGCGACCGCTTCGGCCCCGCCGACTTTACCGGCGAGCCGTGACGGCGACGTTCGTGACCGCGCCGGTCGGGTGACGCCCGCTCAGTGCAGCCGCGCGCCGACCGGCACGTCGCGCTCGGGGCCGACCAGCACCACCGCGCCGTCGGCGTCGGCCAGCCCGAGGGTCAGCACCTCGGAGCGGAACGGCCCGATCTGCCGCGGCGGAAAGTTCACCACAGCCAGCACCTGCCGCCCCACCAGCTCGTTGGCCGAGTAGAGCGCGGTGATCTGCGCCGAGGACTTCCGCTCGCCGATCTCCGGCCCGAAGTCGATCCAGAGCTTCCACGCCGGCTTCCGCGCTTCGGGAAACGGCTCCACCCGCACGATCCGGCCCACCCGGATGTCGACCTTCTGGAAATCATCGAACGAAATCTCGGCCATGCTGCCCCTGCCCGCCTCTGCGCACTCAAAAACCGTGCGACCCGACAGAGCCGGGCCGCACGGTTCAGGATCTCGACTTGATGCGATATCCTCCGGCCGGACGTGTCCGCCTGGCCGGAAACCGCGGTGGCACGCCCCCGCCGGGGCGCGACGAGCTCAGGCCTTCGTGACCTTGCCGGCCATGTCGCGCAGCTCGGTCAGGCTCTCGCGGATCCGCGACGCAACGATGTCGTAGGCGTCGGAATTCGCCTTCTGCGCGCTCTCGGCCAGCGCCTGCATGTTCGCAAGCGCCTTCTCGAACGCGGCCCGCGCCAGATCGCCCTGCGCCTTGGCGGCGTCCGGGTCGATCTTCGCGGTATCGAACGCCTTGAGGTGCCTGCGCGCCTCGGACATCGTTTCCTCGAAGATGGCGATCTGCTTGCGGAACAGGTCCTGATAGCCGGCGGCGGCAGCCTTGTTCGCCTCGACCAGCGCGTCCATGTTCTTCTGCTGCGCCGCGACCAGCGCGTCGGTGTCGACGCCCGGGATCTTCAGGTTGGCGAGCTGCTTGCTGAAATCATTCTGCTTGAAGAACTCGGTCATCTTGTCGACGTCGAACGAGAACGTCTTGGGGTCGAACATCGTGGCTTCCCTCTCTCGATTGCAGCGGCCTCCCCGCCGCCTTGGTTTTTTCAGCCGGCCAGCTCGCGGCTGCGCGCCGCGCCGGCGGCGACGGCACGCGACAGCAGATCGGTCAGTCCGCCCGGCGCCATCAGCACCTCCAGCGCCGCCGCCGTGGTGCCGCCCGGGCTCGTGACGTCCGCCCGAAGCTGCGCCGCGGGCGTCGCGCCCGCGGACTCGGCCAGGGCCCCGGCACCGACGACGGTAGCACGCGCCAGCGTGCGCGCCAATTCGGGAGCAAGCCCCTGCGCCTCGCCCGCCGCCGCCATCGCCTCGATCAGCAGGAAGACATACGCCGGCCCCGACCCCGACAGCGCCGTGATCGCATCGAGCTCGGATTCCGAGCCGATCCGCACCGTGCGTCCCACCGCCGCGAGCAGCCCTTCGGCCAGCGCGAGGCCGGCCGCGTCCACCGCGGCATTGCCGAGCAGCGCGGTGATGCCCCGCCCGATCGACGCCGGCGTGTTCGGCATCGCCCGCACGATCGGCGTGCCCGTCCCGAGCACCGCCTCGAGCGCCGCGAGGGTGGTCCCGGCCGCGATCGACACGAAGAGCGTGCCGCCGCCGCCGAGTGCCGCAAGGCGGGGCAGCGCGTCGCCCATCATCTGCGGCTTGACCGCCAGCACCGCGACGGCCGGGTCCGCCGGCAGGTCGGCATTGAGCCGCAGCCCCGCCGCGACCCGTGCCTCGAGCGCCGGCGACGGCCGCGGCTCCAGGACGGTCACGGCCGCGGGCGGCAGGCCGTCGCCGAGCCAGCCGTCGAGCATCGCGCCGCCCATCTTGCCACAGCCGAGCAGCACCAGCCCGCGCCGCGATACCTCGCCGAAGTCCATGCACTCCCCCCGCCCCTGCCCCTGCCGGACACCTCCCAAGCCTATGGGCGCCGAACCGGGTTGTGAAGCCGTTTCGTCAAGCCGCCCCGGCCGCGCGCTGTCGCGAGGTCGCGGTCTCCCGCGCCACGCTGAGCGCGACCGCGCCGCAGAACCCGACGATGGCAAAGATGTAGAAGCCCCACGGATGGCCGATCCCCATCCCGACGAGCAGCCCGCCGAGCAGCGGCCCGACGATGGCGCCGACCCGGCCCACCCCCGCCGACATGCCGACGGCGGTGGCCCGCACCTGCGGCGGATGGCTCGCCGCGGTGAAGGCATAGACCAGCACCTGCGCCGAGAAGACGAAGCAGCCGGTCAGGAACACCATCACGTAGAGCAGCCCGATCGGCATCCGAACCGACAGCGCCGCGAGGAATACCGCGCCGCCGAGGAACCACAGGATCGCGCCGACCCGGAGGCCGATCCGGTCCCCGACCCGCCCTGCGACCAGCAGCCCGACCACCGCGCCGGCATTGAGCAGCATGAGGAACCACAGCCCCTGCTGCAGCCCGTAGTTCGCCTGGATCATCAGCTTCGGCAGCCACGTGTTGAGCGCATAGACCAGCAGCAGCCCGCAGAACGACGTGACCCAGATCGCCACGCTGTTGCGGAGGAACGCCGGGCCGAGCAGCGCCTTGAGCGGCACCTCGGCCTTGGCGGCGGGGTCGACGACCGGCGCCTCGAGCGGGATGCCGTAGTGGTCGGCCACCTGCCGCGCCGCGTCGGGGCGCCCCTTGGCGAGCAGGAACGCGGGCGATTCCGGCAGTTCCTTCAACATGACCGGCAGCAGCAGGAGCCCCGGGATCGCGCCGGCGAAGAACATCGAGCGCCAGCCGAGCGTGTGCAGCAGCACGAGCCCGAGCAGCGCCGTTGCGACCGCGCCGACATGATAGCCCGTCATCATCGTCGTGCTGGCCTTGCCGGCGCCGCTGCGGCCGGAGAACTCCGTGACGATCGCGATGGCCGTGGGCAGGCAGCCGCCGAGCCCGACGCCCGCGAGGAAGCGGTAGATCCCGAGGCTGGTCGGCCCCTGCGCGAAGCCGCAGAGCAGGGTCATCACCGAGAACGCCGCCACCGCGCCGATCAGCGCCTTGCGCCGGCCGATCATGTCGGTGGCGGTGCCGATGGCGAGGGCGCCGAGCGTCATGCCGACGAGGCCGATGGTGGAGATGAACGTCGCCTGCGCCGTGGTCATCCACGGCGCGCCGTTGCTCGCGTCGGTGAGGGTCGGGATCAAGGCGCCGAGCACGACGAGATCGAACCCGTCGAGGATGATCGCCATCCAGCAGAGCGGCGCCACGACCGCCGGATTGCCCAGGACGACGCCGCGCGCGGAACCTGATGCCATTCGTGCCTCCCCCTGTCGGAACACGCTGCGGTGTCCCTTTTGGCGAAGGCTAAGCCCGAACGCCGCGGGGAGGCAACAGGGACGGGCACCCGCGCCCGTCCCCGGGAACCTCGGGCGTCAGGCCCGGCCGTAGGCCTCGGCCATCGCCACCTGCAGCGCGCGTTCCGGCTTTTCGTTGCCCCAGCCGACCAGCTGGAACGCCGGATAGAACCGCTCGCAGGCGTTGACCGCCGTGCGCACCATGTCCTGGATCTGCGCTTCGCTGGCGTGCGCGCCGCCCGCGAGATTGAGGCTGTAGCGATAGCCCATGAGCTTCTGCTCGCGCCAGAGCACGAAGGCGCCGCTCCAGCAGATGTCGTTGGCGAGGCCCATGGCGGTGTGCATCGCCGAGAGCCGGCGCGCGGGCGGTGACATCTCGAAGGCGCAGATCAGCCGCAGCGCCTCCTCGCGCGGCGACCAGGCGAGGGTTACGGAATACGTCCGCCAGGACCCTTCGATCGCCATGGCGATCTGGTCCTCGGCGATGCGGTCGAAGTCCCAGGAACATTCTTCCGCCAGCGTCTCAACGATGTCGATCGGATGGAGTTCCTCGGTGTCGAAGTCACGCTCGACAATGCCCATGCCCGCAGCCCTCTCATTCTGGCCACCGCGGCGGGCGTCACCCCGCGCGGGGGCGTGAGGTTAACAACAGGTCAGCCGGATTCGCGGCTTCCCTACAAGATATGGTGGGGTATGCGGGGCGCACCTGTAAAGCGAAATCATTGTGCGCCCGCACAAAAAATCATGACGTCGTTAACGCGGCATCAATGCTCGGCGGCCGGGCGGGACGCCGCCTCCAGCGCGTCGAGTCGCGCCTTCAGCGCCTCGTTTTCCTCGCGCGCCTTCTGCGCCATGGCGCGTACCGCGTCGAACTCCTCGCGGGTGACGAAGTTGCGCTCGGCCATCCAGCGGTCGACGAAGCCGCGCATCGCGGTTTCCGCTTCGGTCTTCGCGCCTTGCGCCACGCCCATCGCGTTGGTGAAGAGGTGCGAGAGATCGTCGAACATCTTGTTGCGGGTCTGCATCGGGCGGCTCCTCGGCTTGCCTGTCCCCGCGCATATGGCGTTCGCCGGGCCGCTTGCCAAGGTCAGGGCCGGCTGACCCGCCCTCCCGACACCGGCAGGCGCGCGCCGGTGGTCGACGGGGCCGACGTCGGCAGGCCGCGCAGCACGCGGACCGCGAGAAACGCGAACGCCTGCGCCTCCAGCATGTCGCCGTCGAGGCCGGCCGCCTCCACCGGCTCGACCGGCGCGTTCGTGCGTGCGGCGAGCATGGCCATCAGCGTCCGGTTGCGCCGCCCGCCGCCGCAGACGAGCCAGCGGGTGGGAGGCTCGGGGAAATACCGCGCTCCTTCCGCCACGCAGGCGACGGTGAGCGCCGCCAGCGTCGCCGCGCCGTCCTCGGTCGACAGCTCGCGCACCGCATCTAGAAACCCGTGGAAGTCCTGCCGGTCCAACGATTTCGGCGGCGACCGGCGGATGTAGGGGTGATCCGGCAGGCCCGCCAGAACCTCCGGGCGAACCTGCCCCGCGCCGGAGACCGCGCCGTCGGCGTCGAACGCCGCGCCCCGCCGCTCCTTCAGGAAATCGTCGAGCAGCGCGTTCCCCGGCCCGGTGTCGAAGGCGACGAGCGCCCCCGCCGCCTCGGGGGACGCCGCCCGCGGATCGACCCAGCTCACGTTCGCCACGCCGCCGATGTTGAGGAACGCGAGCGGCGCCGTCGCCCCGATCGCCCGGGCCAGCGCGAAGTGGAAGAACGGCACCAGCGGCGCGCCCTCGCCGCCGCTCGCCACGTCGGCGGTGCGGAAATCCCACACCACCGGCACGCCTGCCTCCGCCGCCAGCCGGTCGCCCCGGCCGATCTGGTGCGTGCCGCGGCCCTGCGGCTCGTGCGCCAGCGTCTGCCCGTGGAAGCCGACGAGATCGAGGCCCTCGAAGCCGGCGATCGCCGCGGCATGGGCGCTGCGCACCCGCGCCTCCACGTCGTCGAGCCCCGGATCCCCCGGCCAGCGCCCGAGCGCCGCGCGCAGCGCCGCGCGGTCGCCGGGGGAGAACGGCCGGAACGCCGTCGGGCCGAACGCCGCCACCTGCTCGCCGTCGGTCTCGAGCACGGCCGCGTCCACCCCGTCCATCGACGTTCCCGACATCAATCCCAGGACCCGCATGCGCCCGCCCTTCCGCCCGGGCCTTCCGTCAGCCCGGGAACCGCTATAGAAGGGCGCCCTCTCCCGTGGAAGGACCCGTGACCGATGACCCAGCGCCCGAAGAGCGACTTTCTCCACGTCATGGCCGAGCGCGGGTATCTGCAGGACTGCACCGACCTCGACGCGCTCGACGCCCGGCTCGCGGCCGGCGTCGTGCCGGCCTACATTGGCTACGATGCGACGGCGCAGTCGCTGCACGTCGGGCACCTGCTCAACATCATGATGCTGCGCTGGCTGCAGAAGACCGGCCACCGGCCGATCACGCTGATGGGCGGCGGCACCACCAAGGTCGGCGACCCGTCGTTCCGCTCCGACGAGCGGCCGCTGCTGACGGCCGAACAGATCGGCGGCAACATCGCGACGATCCGCGGCGTCTTCGCGAAGTATCTCGACTACTCCGACGCGCCGTCGGGCGCGATCATGCTCGACAATGCCGAGTGGCTCGACAGCCTGAACTACCTGAGCTTCCTGCGGGACATCGGCCGGCATTTCTCGGTCAACCGGATGCTCTCGTTCGAGAGCGTGAAGTCGCGCCTCGACCGCGAGCAGCCGCTGAGCTTCCTCGAATTCAACTACATGATCCTGCAGGCCTATGACTTCCTGGAGCTGTTCCGCCGCGAGGGCTGCCTGCTGCAGATGGGCGGCTCCGACCAGTGGGGCAACATCGTCAACGGCATCGACCTCACCCGCCGGGTCGCCGGCGCCGAGGTCTTCGGATTGACCTCGCCGCTGCTCACCACCTCGGACGGCCGCAAGATGGGCAAGTCGCAGGGCGGCGCGGTCTGGCTCAACGCCGACATGCTCAGCCCCTACGAGTTCTGGCAGTTCTGGCGCAACACCACCGACGCCGACGTCGGGCGGTTCCTCAAGCTCTACACCGAGCTGCCCGTCGACGAATGCGACCGGCTGGGCGCGCTCGGCGGTGCGGAGGTGAACGCGGCCAAGGTCACGCTCGCGAACGCCGTCACCACGCTCTGCCACGGCGCGGAGGCGGCGACGCAGGCCGAGGCGACCGCCCGGGCGGTGTTTGCCGAGGGCGGCGTCGGCGATGCGCTCGAGGTACTGACGATCCCGGCGGAGAGCGTCGGCACGGGCATCACCCACCTGCTCGTTGCCACCGGCCTCGTGAAGTCCGGCAAGGAGGCCAAGCGCCTGATCGCCGAGAACGGCCTGCGCCTCGACAACGCGCTCGTGTCCGATCCGAACGCCGTCGTCACCGCCGACGCGCTGGCCGGCGGCCTCAAGGTCTCGATCGGCAAGAAACGCCACGCGCTGGTGCGCCTCGCCGAGTGAAATCCCGGCACGGGCGCTTGCCCTGCGCGGCATGCCGTGCTCCAAGGTTCCAGCGCGGAACCGGCCCGCGCGGGGGCGAGCGGAATCACGGCATTGGCGGAAGCGGCTACACCCGGCGCGGCAGTGGCAATCGACAGGATTGACACGGGTGCGCGCGTGGCGCTCTCCGGGGACTTCAGCCTTTCCGGGGTCGAGACGATCCTCACCCGGCTCGCCGCCGTCACCGGCCCCGGCCCGATCGTGGTCGACGGGGCCGGCATCGCCGCCTTTGACACGGCGGGCGCCTGGGCGATCGCCACCCTGCGCCACCGCCTCGCCGCCGAGGGGACCGACGTCCGCATCGAGGGCCTGGCCCCCGAGCGCGCCGCGCTGCTCGACACGGTGGAAAAGAGCCTGCCAGCCGACACCGCGCCGGCGCCACAGGGCAACCGCTTCATCCTCTGGCTCGATGGCTTCGGGGCCGACGTCGCCGGCGCCTGGGGCACACTGACCGAGATCGTCAGCCTGCTCGGATCCATCATCGTCCGGCTTGGCGCGGCGGTTCGCCACCCCTCGCGCCTGCGCCTCACCTCCATCGTGTTCCACCTGCAATCCGCCGGTCTCGCCGCCGTGCCGATCGCCGCGCTGATGTCGTTCCTGATCGGCGTCGTGCTCGCCTACATGGGCGCGGTGCAGCTGCAGCAGTTCGGCGCGGAGATCTTCGTCGTCGACCTGATCGCCATCGCCGTCCTGCGCGAGCTCGGCATCCTGCTGACCGCGATCATCGTCGCCGGCCGCTCCGCCTCGGCGTTCACCGCCTCGATCGGCTCGATGAAGATGCGCGAGGAGATCGACGCCATGCGCACCCTCGGGCTCGACCCGATCCAGATCCTCGTCGTGCCCCGCGTGCTGGCGCTGCTGATCGCGCTGCCGCTGCTCGGCGTCATCGCCAACTTTGCCGGGCTGATCGGCGGCGGCGTCATGGCGTGGCTCACCCTCGGGATCTCGCCCGAGACCTTCATGGTGCGCCTCTCCGACAACGTTGCCGTGGCGCACTACATCGTCGGTCTCGTCAAGGCGCCGTTCTTCGCCATCGTCATCGCCCTGATCGGCTGCCACCACGGGCTGAAGGTCAAGGGCAACGCCGAAAGCCTCGGCAGCCTCACCTCTGCCTCCGTGGTGCTGGCGATCTTCCTGGTGATCGTGCTCGACGCGATCTTTGCCATCTTCTTCGCGACGGTGGGCCTGTGATGCTTCCGGACCAGTCACCCCCCGCCCAGACGCCACACGCCCAGACGCCCCCCGCCCAGACCCGCGAGCCGATCATCAAGGTTCGCGGCGTGGTCAACCGCTTCGGCTCGCAGACCGTCCACGACGGTCTCGACCTCGACGTCTACCGCGGCGAGGTCATCGGCATCGTCGGCGGCTCGGGCACCGGCAAGTCGGTGCTGCTGCGCTCGATCGTCGGCCTGAATCGCCCGGCGGCCGGCTCGATCCACGTCCTGGGCGTCGACGTGCTCAACGCCACCGAGCCCGAGATCGAGGCGGTCAGCCGCCGCTGGGGCGTGCTCTTCCAGCAGGGCGCGCTGTTCTCCTCGCTCACCGTGCAGCAGAACGTCGAGGCGCCGATGCGCGAGCTGCTCCACGTTCCCGCGTCGCTGCGCGAGGCGCTCGCCCGGCTCAAGGTCTCGATGGCCGGCCTGCCGCCCAACGCCTGCGGCAAGTTCCCCTCCGAGCTGTCGGGCGGCATGCAGAAACGCGCGGGCCTCGCGCGGGCGCTCTCCCTCGATCCGGCCATCGTCTTCCTCGACGAGCCGACGGCGGGCCTCGACCCGATCGGCGCCGCGGCCTTCGACGACCTGATCCGGCAGCTGAAGGAGTCGCTCGGCCTCACCGTCTTCATGGTGACGCACGACCTCGACTCGCTGCACGCGATCTGCGACCGCATCGCGGTCCTCGCCCACAAGAAGGTGCTGGTGACCGGCACCATGGCCGACATGCTGAAGGTCGATGACCCGTGGGTGCGCGAGTACTTCCACGGGCCGCGCGCCCGCGCCGCGCTTTCCGCGAGCTGAGAGAGGAATCATGGAAACCCGTGCCAACTACATCCTGATCGGCGCCTGCGCCCTGCTCGGGATCGTCCTCGGGCTCGGCTTCTTCGTCTGGCTCGCCAAGTTCCAGATGGATCGCCAATACGCCTACTACGACGTGCTGTTCGACGACGTCTCGGGCCTCAGCCGGGCGGCCGACGTGCGCTTCAGCGGCCTGTCCGTCGGCCAGGTCATCTCGCTCGACCTCGACCACACCGGCGGCGGCCTCGTGCGCGTGCGCATCGAGGTCGACGCCGACACCCCGCTCCACGAGGGCTCCTCGGCGCAGCTGCAGGCACAGGGCGTCACCGGCGTCTCGCTCGTCGCCCTCGCCGGCGGCGATCCGACCAAGCCGCTGCTGCGCCACACGGCCGGCGGCGGCGTGCCGATCATCCCGGGCCACCGCTCGGTGGTGCAGTCGATCGCCAAGGACGCGCCGGCGCTGATCGCCGACGCCCGCGGCCTGCTCGCCGAGATGCAGACGCTGTTCGGCCCGGCCAACCAGGGCAAGGTCGCCTCGATCCTCACCAACACCGACGCCGCCACCGGCGATCTCAAGACGGCGATCGCCGGCGTCTCGTCGATCGCCAACTCGGTCCAGTCCGCCACCGGACAGATCGCCGGCTTCACCGACAAGCTCGTGCCGCTCGCGGAGAATGCCGACGGCGCGCTGACCGAGGCGCGCGGCACCATGGCCTCGATGACCGGCGCCTTCGACAAGGCGCAGGGCACGCTTGGCACCGCCGACGACACGCTCACCGCCTTTGGCGGCGTGGCGAAGACCGCCGATGGCCTGCTCACCCAGGACGGCGCCGCCGCGCTCGCCGACCTGCGCGCGACCACGGCACAGGTGAAGGCGCTGACCGACAGCCTCGGCTCCGAGGCGCACGCCGTGCTCACCGCCACCGGCGAGACCGCGACCACCGCCACCGCCCGCCTCGACCAGCTCGAGGGCACGATCACCGCCCTCGACACCGCCCTCGCCAAGGCCACCACCACGCTTGCCTCGATCAACTCCGCCGCCGGCGGCATCGACGGCCTCGTGCGGGGCGACGGCACCGCGCTGGTCGGCGACGCCCGCACCACGCTCGCTTCGGTGCAGGCGTCGGCCGATGCGATCCAGCACGCGGCGACCGACGACCTGCCAGCGATCATGACCGAGATCCGCCAGGCGCTCGCGGCGGTCAACGCCACCGTGGCGCAGGCATCGGGCGACATCACCAGCTTCACCGGCGACCTCGCGCCGCTGGCGGCGCAGGCCACCACGACGCTGGGCGCCGCCACCGCCGCGTTCCAGAACGCCAATGCCGCCCTCGACCACCTCGAGCCGATCCTTGCCAGTGCCGACGGCACGCTGCAGTCGGCCCGCGCGGCGTTCGGGACCGCCGACCGCATCCTCTCCACCGACATCTCGCCCGCGACCGAGAGCCTGCGCACATCTGTCGTGAACATGTCGAGCGCGATCGACGCAATCTCCGGCGACCTGCCCGCGGTCTCGCAGGAGCTGAAGACCACGCTTGCGCAGGCGACCGCGACCATCCAGCGGATCAACTCCATCGTGCAGCAGAACGCCGGTCCGCTCAATCAGTTCACCGCCCAGGGCCTGCCGCAATTCACCCGCTTCGTCCAGGAGGCGCAGGCCCTCGTCGGACGCCTCGACCGCATCGCCCAGCAGTTCGAGCGCGACCCGGCCCGGTTCCTGCTGAGCCCCCCGGCCCCCACGTACAGGAGATAGCGATGTCCCCGACACCGCAGCGCCGGTTCCCGCTGGCCCGCCTCGCGCCCGCAGCCCTGCTCTCGGCGATGCTCGCGCTGTCCGCCTGCGCGACGGCTGCGTCGCTGCGCAGCGCCGCGACGCCGCTCGACACCTACACGCTCAACCCGCTCGCCTCGCCCGCCGCGACCCAGAGCGGCAGCCGCATCGTCTATGTTGCCGACCCGACCGCCAATGCCGCGATCGCGGGCGACCGGATCGCCATCAAGCCGAACTCGATCCAGGTCGCGCTGCTCGGGGACGGCCGGTGGATCGAGGCGCTGCCGCTGCATGTGCGCAACGTGCTCGCCCGCTCGCTGGCGAACACCGGCCGCTTCGCCTTCGTCGGCACCTCGACCGTCGGGCCGCTCCCGGACTTCACCCTGCTGACCGACATCGACGCTTTCCAGGCGGAAACGACGGGGGGCGGCGACCCCGCCCGCGTCGTGGTGTCGATGACGCTCACGGTGCTGCGCGATGTCGATGGCAGGCTCGTTGCCAGCCGCCACTTCGTCCAGACCGCCAACGCCCCCGCCACCGACGCCCGCTCCCTCGTCCTCGCCTTCGATGCGGCCAACGGCGCGCTGCTGCGCGACGCCGTGCCGTGGGCGACGTCGGTGATGACGGGTCGGCCGAGCTCGTGACGGCAGCGGCGACCGGCGCCTCCTCGGCGGTCTTGCGCCCGCGTTGCGAAGGGTGATCGGCCAGGGCCGTCAGGGGTGGAGATTTCCGCGGAAGGATGCCAATCCATCAACGGAGGTCTTCCCCCGCCGCGGCGTGCGAACGACAGCGGGCACCGGACTTCGCATGTGGCCGCTGCAGGACCGTGACATGACCCGACCCGACGCCGATCTCGAACGCCGCATCGCGCAGGCGCGCGGCGACGCGCCCGCCGACCTCGTGCTCCGCGGCGGCCGGGTCTTCGACCTCGTGACCGGCGCGATGATCGACGGCGACGTGGCGATCTGCGGCGCGCGGATCGCCGGCATCGGCGCCGGCTACGACGGCGCCCGCGTCCTCGACGTCAGCGGCCTCACCCTCGTCCCCGGCTTCATCGACACCCACCTTCACGTCGAGAGCAGCCTCGTCACCCCCCACGAGTTCGACCGCTGCGTCACCCCGCGCGGCATCACCACCGCGATCTGTGACCCGCACGAGATCGCCAACGTGCTCGGGACCGACGGCATCCGCTGGTTCCAGGACGCGTCGAGCCACCTCGTCATGGACCTGCGCGTGCAGCTCTCGTCCTGCGTCCCCTCGACCGACATGGAGACGTCGGGCGCCCGCATCGAGGCAGACGACCTCGCGCCGCTGATGGGCCACCCCTCGGGCATCGGCCTCGCCGAATTCATGAACTATCCCGGCGTCGTCCATCGCGACCCTGCCGCGATGGCCAAGCTGCGCCTGTTCGCCGGCGGCCATGTCGACGGCCACTGCCCGCAACTCGGGGGCCGGGACCTCAACGCCTACATCGCCGCCGGCATCCGCACCGAGCACGAGGCGACGGCGCCCGAGGAGGCGCTGGAAAAGCTCCGCAAGGGCATGCGCGTGCTGATCCGCGAGGGGTCGGTCTCGAAGGACCTCGACGCGCTGCAGCCGATCCTGACGGAGGCGACCAGCGCCTACCTCTGTCTCTGCACCGATGACCGCAACCCGCTCGACATCGCCGAGCACGGGCATCTCGACTACATGATCCGGCGGCTGATCGCGCTCGGCACCCCGCCGCTCGCCGCCTATCGCGCCGCGTCGCTCTCGGCGGCGGAGGCGTTCGGGCTCAAAGACCGCGGCCTGATCGCCCCGGGCCTGCGCGCCGACATCGTGGCGATCGACAGCCTCGAGGGCTGCCACGCCCGCCTCGTGCTCTGCGCCGGCCGGGTGGCCGACGCCGCCGCCTTCGCCGCCCGCCCCGCGCTCGCGCCGATCGGCCGCGCCTCCGTCAAGGCGCCGCGGGTCGCGCCCGCCGACTTCCGCAACGGTGGCAACCGCACCCTGACCGACGTGATCGGCATCCTCGAGGGCAAGATCATCACCGCGCACCTGCGCGAGGAGATCGCCATCGTCGACGGCGACAAGCGCCCCGACCCAGCCCGCGACCTCCTGCGCATCGCCGTGGTCGAGCGCCATGGCAAGAACGGCAACATCGCCACCGGCTTCGTTCGCGGCTTCGGGATGCAGGCCGGCGCCATCGCCTCGACCGTCTGCCACGACCACCACAACATCGTCGCGGTCGGTGCCGACTATGCCGACATGGCGCTCGCCGCCAACCGGCTCGGCGAGATCGAGGGCGGTTTCGTCGTCGCGCGCGACGGCGCAGTCCTCGCCGAACTGCCCTTGCCCGTGGCGGGCCTGATGAGCCTCGACCCGTTCGAGACGGTGGAGCGCCGCCTCGCGGCCCTGCGCGCGGCGGCGCTGTCGCTCGGCGTGGTGCTGGAGGAGCCGTTCCTCCAGCTCGCCTTCCTCGCCCTCCCCGTCATCCCGGCGCTCAAGATCACCGACCGCGGCCTCGTCGACGTGGAGAAGTTCGAGATCGTCCCGGGCTAGCGCCTCAGGCGCGCGCCCACTCGATGACCAGCTCCTCGCGGAAGGCAAAGCGCCGCAGGTGGCTTGCGATGACCTCCTCGACGCGCGCGAGCGCCTCGACGTCCGCCGCCGATGCGGTCAGGCTCAGCCGCTCGCCCTGCGCCTCGAGCCCGCAGCGGCCGAATGGGAACGCCACCTCGCCCTGCCCGTCCTCGAACCGCGCCTCGACCTTGTGGCCGAAGTGCTTTGCCAACTGCGCGGCATAGCCTGCCGCCTTCGGCGTCGTCACCACCGCCTCGCTCTGCAGCGCACCCACCGTTTCCGTTTCAGCCATCGTCGCCCCCACCTGTTCCGCCGCGGCGCGGATCGCCGCCGCTATGTCATTGGCTGCCGCTTCATCCACCGGCCCGCGCGCGAACCGTGCGCGCAGCGCCGATTTCAGCGCGCCCATCGCCTCCATCACCGGCTCCAGCCGCTCCCGCCGCCGGTGCGGCGCGCCCAGCCGGCCGTCGAGCGCCTCGACCGCCTCGCGGTTCGCCGCGAGAAACGCCGCGCCCTCGTCGGTCAGGCGATAGCTGCGCCGGCCACCTCCGGCCTCGGACGCGGCATAGCCCATGTCCTCGAGCCACGAGAGCGTCGGATAGATCACCCCCGGGCTCGGGGTGTAGCCGCCGCCGGTGCGCGCCTCGATCGCCTTCATCAGCTCGTAGCCGTGCCGCGGCGTCTCGGCGATCATCCCGAGGACAATCAGCCGCAGGTCGCCATAGTCGAACGGCCGACGGCCGCCCGGCGATCCGTGGCCGCGTCCCGGCCCGCGCTCAAGCCCGTGCTCAAGCCCGTGCTCACGCCCCTGGCCGAACCCGTGTCCGCTGCCACGGCCGTCGGGGGCGGCGAAGTGGCGGTCTCTCCCGCCGTGTCTGTGCTTGTGTTCCATCATGTCGTTCGACATAATTCACGATATATCGTATTTCAAGATATATCTCGATTATCGCCGCCGCGCCCGCATCGCCCCTCGACATCCCGCGCCGCAGGGGCTAGACCCCCGCGCGACCCAAGCGTTCCAGGCCCGAGCCACATGCAAGCCGTCGTCCTTTCGATCCACCTCATCCTCGCGCTCGCGCTCATCATCGTGGTGCTGCTGCAGCGCTCGGAGGGCGGCGCCCTCGGCATGGGCGGCGGCGGCGTGATGACCAGCCGCGGCGCCGCCACGGCGCTGTCGAAGCTCACCTGGATGATCGGCGCCGCCTTCGTGGTGACGAGCCTGGCGCTCACCATCATCGCCGCCCGCGACAGCCGCAGCAACTCGGTGATCGACGGCATGGACACGTCCGCGCCGGCCGCCACGCCCGCCGTTCCCGACCTCGGCACCGACCTGCTGCCGAAGGTCCCGGGCGCCACGGACGACGGGCCGGCCACGCCTCCCGCGCCGGACGCCCCCGCGACCCAGGCGCCCGCCGCTCAGGCTCCCGCCTCCGACGCTCCGGCGACGGAAACGCCAACTCCGGCGCCAGCGACCACTGCTCCCGCCGCCACTGCCCCAGCCACGCCGCCGGCCGGGGACGCCCCCGCGACGCCGCCGCCGGCGCAGTAGTCGCGCCATACCGTGGCGGCAACCACTGGTTGCCGCCTCCGGGCGATCCACAGGATATTGCGAGGAACTGCTTGCCGTCCCGGCGGCATTCCCGTACTGATTGAGTCCCGTGGGCCGTCAGGTCTCGACAAGAATTGCCGTTCGTACCAAGGCACGGGAGCAGCTTTCCATGGCGCGCTACATCTTCATCACGGGCGGCGTCGTCTCGTCGCTCGGCAAGGGCCTCGCGTCGGCGGCCCTCGGCGCGCTGCTGCAGGCGAGAGGCTACTCGGTCCGCCTCCGCAAGCTTGACCCCTATCTCAACGTCGACCCGGGCACGATGTCGCCTTTCGAGCACGGCGAGGTCTTCGTGACCGACGACGGCGCGGAGACCGACCTCGACCTCGGCCACTACGAGCGCTTCACCGGCGTCGCCGCGCGCCGCACGGACTCCGTCTCCTCGGGCCGGATCTATTCCAACGTGCTGGAGAAGGAGCGCCGCGGCGACTACCTCGGCCGGACGATCCAGGTGATCCCGCACGTCACCAACGAGATCAAGGACTTCCTGAAGGTCGGCGAGGATGAGGTCGACTTCATGCTCTGCGAGATCGGCGGCACCGTCGGCGACATCGAGGGCCTGCCGTTCTTCGAGGCGATCCGCCAGTTCGGCCAGGACAAGCCGCGCGGCCAGTGCATCTACATGCACCTGACGCTGCTTCCCTACATGGCGGCCTCGGGCGAGCTGAAGACCAAGCCGACGCAGCACTCGGTGAAGGAGCTGCGCGCCATCGGCATCGCGCCCGACGTGCTCGTCTGCCGCTCCGAGATGCCGATCCCGCCGAAGGAGCGCGAGAAGCTCGCGCTTTTCTGCAACGTCCGCCCCGACGCGGTGATCGCCGCGCAGGACCTGCGCTCGATCTACGAGGCGCCGCTCGCCTACCACAAGGAGGGCCTCGACCAGGCCGTGCTCGACGCCTTCCTGATCTCGCCGGCGCCGAAGCCCAACCTGTCGAAATGGGAGGACGTGGTCGACCGCATCCACAACGCCGAGGGCGAGGTGAAGGTCGCGATCGTCGGCAAGTACACCCAGCTCGAAGACGCCTACAAGTCCATCGCCGAGGCGCTGACCCACGGCGGCATCGCCAACCGCGTCAAGGTCCGCGCCGAATGGCTCGACAGCGAACGGCTGGAAAAGCAGGAGGACATCGCCTCGGTGCTCGAGGGCTATCAGGCGATCGTCGTCCCCGGCGGCTTCGGCGAGCGCGGCACCGAGGGCAAGATCCGCGCGGCGCAGTTCGCCCGCGAGCGACAGGTGCCCTATCTCGGCATCTGCCTCGGGATGCAGATGGCCGTGGTCGAGGCGTCGCGCAACCTGCTCGGCCTGTCCGACGCGGGCTCGGAGGAGTTCGACCACGAATCCGGCGCCCAGCGCTACACCCACGTCATCTACCACCTGAAGGAGTGGCTGGAGGGCAACCGCACCATCAAGCGCGAGGTCTCCGACGACAAGGGCGGCACCATGCGCCTCGGGGCCTACAACGCCACCCTCACCGCGGGCAGCCAGGCGGCGACGATCTACGACACCACCTCGATCTCGGAACGCCACCGGCACCGCTACGAGGTCGACATCGCCTATCGCGACAAGCTCGAGGGCTGCGGCCTGAAGTTCTCCGGCCTGTCACCGGACGGCCGCCTGCCCGAGATCGTCGAGATCCCGGGCCACCCGTGGTTCATCGGCGTGCAGTTCCACCCGGAGCTGAAGTCGAAGCCCTTTGCCCCCCACCCGCTGTTCGCCGACTTCGTGCGCGCCGCAAAGGAGCAGTCGCGGCTGGTCTAGCCGGTTGCAATGAGCGGAGGCGCGCAGTCCATGCCGGGCCAGACCCTCGACATCCCGCCGGGCCCGAGCCTCACCCTCGTCCTCGGCGGCGCGCGCTCCGGCAAGAGCCGCCTCGCCGAGTCGCTCGTCACGGCGACGCCGGCGCCCTGGCGCTACCTCGCGACCGCGCAGGCGTTCGACGACGAGATGGTGGAGAGGATCGCCGTGCACCGCGCCGGCCGTGCGGCGGGCTGGGAGACCGACGAGGTGCCGCTCGCACTGGCCGAGGCGCTCTCGGCCCTGCCGCCCGGCTGCCCGGTGCTGGTCGACTGCCTGACGCTCTGGCTCTCGAACGTGCTGCTCGCAGGGCATGACCCCGAGGCGGAGTGCGGCCGCCTCGCCGACGTGCTCGCGCGCCCGTGCGGCCTCTGGGTCGTGGTGGCGAACGAGGTGGGCCTTGGCATCGTCCCCGACAACGCCCTCGCCCGCCGCTTTCGCGATCATGCGGGCTGGCTGAACCAGCGGATCGCCGCGACCGCCGACCGGGTGATCCTGACCGCCGCCGGCCTGCCGCTGCGGCTGAAGTAGCCTCTACCGCCCGTCCGGCGCCTCCCCGAGCTCGGCGAGCAGCGCCACCCGCGCGCGACTGAGACGGCTCTTCACCGTGCCGACCGCGCAGTCGCAGATCCGCGCCGCTTCCTCGTAGGACACGCCCAGCATCCCCACCAGCACCAGCACCTCGCGCTGCGCCTGCGGCAGCCGGCCGATCGCGGCACGCACCTCGCGGACCTGCGCGCTCCACTCCTGCGGCGCCTCGCGCCCGGAGCCGACGTCCTCGATCTCGATGCCCGTCGTCTCGCGCCGCGACTTCGCCACGCTGGTCAGGAAGGTGTTGCGCATGATGGTGAAGAGCCAGGACTTCAGCCTCGTGCCGGGCTCGAAGCGGTGCAGGTTGGCGATCGCCTTGGTCAGCGTCTCCTGCACCAGGTCGTCCGCGTCGGCATGACTGCGGCAGAACGTCCGCGCAAAGGCGCGCAGCGCAGGGATCAGCTCGACGACCTCCTGCGCCTCGATCCGCCCGCGCTCGCGGCGGCCGGGGCGCGGCTCCGCATCCTGCTCGTCGTCGGCTTTCGGTGTCACGGGGAGGATTCTTTCCGCTCGGACCTCGGCCATTCGGAAACGCCCCGTCACCGGGCCAGTTCCCCGGGCGTTTGCACGTGCGAGCCTCCGCCTCGGCAAGCGAAGGCCGGGAGGAACGGATTTAATTGAATTTCTGCAACTGGATAGCAGCCATTTCCCGCACGAGGCCCGCAGGCCTCACGCGCCGAACCCTGCCCGGACGGCTGCCTCCGCCGCCGCCGCCATCTCCTTGCGGCCGCCAAACGCCTCCGGCCGCAGCGGCGCGCGGAACGTCAGCTCCACCGTCCCGCCGGCCGAGCGGGCCAGAACGTCGCGCAGGTGGCCGGCGAAATCCATCTCGCCCCACCAGCCGTAGACCGCCGCCGGCAGCCCCTCGGGCGGCCGGTAGCGGATCGTCACCGGCTGTACCGCCACCTGCCCTGCCAGCTCCGGCGCGAAGAACACCCCGAAGAGCGCCGACTTGAAGGCAAGGATCCGCTGTCCGTCCGTGCTCGTCCCCTCGGGGAAGATCGCCATCCGGTCGCCGCGCGCCAGCCGGGCCAGCAGCTCCGCTTCCTGCGCCTTGGCCTGCGCCGGACGGCGGTCGATGAACATCGTCCCGATCGCCCGCCCGATCAGCCCCACGCCGGGCCAGTCCCGCACCTCGGCCTTGGAGACGAGGAACGGCGCCGCCGCCCGCTGCAGCGCCCAGATGTCGATCCAGCTCGAATGGTTGGCGACGAACGCGCCCCCCGACCGCATCGGCTCGCCGCGCTGGACGTACGCGAGCCCCAGCGAGGCCAGCGCCTGCGCCGCCCAGACCTGCACCACCGCCGGCCCCAGCGCGCTCGCCGGCCGCCCGGCGAGGCGCTCCACCAGCCAGTCGACGGCGCGCGCCAGCAGGAACAGCCCGAAGAAAAACACCAGCGCCGCCACGGCCCAGACCAGCCGGAACCCGAGCCGTGCCCGCTCGCGCCCGGTCAGCGGCGGCAGGACCGGCGGCACCGCCCCGCTCCAGCGGGCCCGCGGCGGCGCCTTCACCGCCTCGCTCACGCCTTCCTCCGGCCGCGCTCGTAGAATGCCCGGTACTTCTCGGTCATCCGCCCGGTGTCCATGATGACGCAGACGTCCACCGTGTTGAACTCCCGGTCCAGAGAGGCGCCGTCGCCGACGAAGCCGCCGAGCCGCAGGTACGCCTTGATGAGCGGCGGGATCGCGCGCAGCGCCCGCGCCGGATCGACCGCCTCGGCCGGCACGCGGTCCATCGCCACGAAATGCTCCGGCCGCGCCCGCGCCCGCAGGTCGGGCGGCGCGAGATGCGTGTGGTGCAGGAATGCGAGCGGCTCGGCCAGCGCCGCGACGTCGGTCCCGGGAAAGCTCGCGACCCCGAACAGCAGCTCGATCTCGCGATCCAGCACGTAGCCGGCCAGCCCGTTCCACAGCAGATGCATCCCCGGCCCGCCGCGATGCTCCCGCGCCACGCACGACCGGCCGAGTTCGACCGAGCGCCGGCCCGAGCGCGCGATCGGCGAGAGATCGTATTCGGACGCGCCGTAGAACCCGGGCCCCGCCTCGGCCACCTCGCCGCGCATCAGCCGGTAGACCCCGACCACGCGGTCCAGCGGATCGGCCACCGGGTCCAGCGTCTCGAGGATCAGATGGTCGAAGTACGGGTCGAACGCATCCCACTCGCGCCGCGCCGACAGCTGTTCCGGGGTTGCGTGCGCGCCCATCTCCTCGACGAACACCCGAAAGCGCAACCGCTGCGCACCCTCGCGTTCCTCGGGCATCTCGGCGAGCTTCACCCGGTATCGGCTGACGTCGATCTCCATGCGTCCCCGCGCAGCCTCCATGCGGTCCTGAAGCGGCGATTCCGGCGTGGCGATCCCGGCGCGATTCGAACGCGCGACCTGACGCTTAGGAGGCGCCCGCTCTATCCACTGAGCTACGGGACCGTCGCTCGTGCTCGTAGGCGGGGACCGCAGGCGGGTCAACCCGAGTCCGCATCGCCGTCGCGGCGCGCGCCGCCGCCGGATCGAGGCGTTTTGTCTTGCCGCCAGCCGGCGGGCGGGGCAGAGGGAGGGGGCAATGGCTGGGGTCCGAACAGGCAGGTTGGCGCGAACGGTGGCCGCGCTCGCGCTCGCAGCGGTCCTCGCGCAGGCGTGCGCGCCCGGCCCGCCCGCCGGGGTCGCGCCGGTCTCCGAGGTGGAGGCGCGCCTGCTGACGGCCTCGGGCGGCCTCTACCCCGACGACGCGCTCGCCAGCTACGTCCGCGGGGTCGGCATGTCGCTGGTGCGGGCCGCCGGACTGCCGCGCGACGGCTGGCAGTTTCTCGTCCTCGATACGCCCGAGGCCAACGCCTACTCCCTTCCCGGCAACCGGATCTACGTCACCCGCGGCATGCTGGCGCTGGCGAACGACGAAGCCGAGCTTGCGACGGTGCTCGCCCACGAGATCGGCCACGCGGTCTCCGGCGATGCCGACCACGACGCGCCGGACGCAGAGCGCCGGGCCTCCGAGTTCCGTGCCGACCGGCTCGGCATGGGCTATCTCGTACGGGCGGGCTATGACGCCGAGGCCCAGGTAGATTTCCTCCGCACGCTGCTCGCCCAGCGCCGGCTCGCCTTCCGGCTGGCCGGGGTCGACCCGCGGACGGAGGCTTCGGCCCCCTCGAACCATCCCGCGCTCGCCGACCGGCTGGTCGTCGCCAGGCGCGAGGCGGCCGGCGCCAGCGGCCGGCGTGGCCGCGACGCCTACCTCGCCGCGATCGACGGCCTTGTCTGGGGCGACGGGCCGTCGCAGGGCTTCGTCGACGGCCAGACTTTCTTTTCTCCGAAGCTGGGCTTCGCGTTCGATGCGCCCATCGGCTACGGGCTCACCAACCGCAAGGACTCGGTGACGGCAGACGGATCGCACGGGGCGATGTTCCTGCTCGACAGCGTTGCCGACCCGGGCGGCAGCCCCGTCGACTATCTCGCGCTCCGCTGGGTGCCCAAGATCGCCGAGGACATCGGCGCCGGCCCGGTCACCGGGCTGCAGTCGATCCAGCTCAACGGCCTCGAGGCGGCCCGCGGCCGGGTGATGCTGCACGACGGCCGGAGCGAGCGAGTTGCCGACCTCACCGTCGTGCGGCTCGGCGGGCGGCTCTACCGGCTGACCGGGCTGCGCCGGACGGGCGACGCGACCGCTGCCGCCGCCCTCGCGGCCACGGCGGCGAGCTTCCACGCCGTCGATCCCGCCGAGGCGCGCACGTATCAGCCCCCGCGCCTGCTGGTCCACCAGATCACTCCCGGCGAGGACGTGAGGGCGCTGGCCGAGGCGATGCCGGTCGACGCGCCGCGCGCCACCTTCGACATGCTGAACGAACTCCGGCCCGGCCGGGTCCTGCGGGAGGGCGACGTGGTGAAGCTTGTCGACTGACCGTGCCCCTGGCACGACGGGGAAGGCGCGGACGGATTCGTCACCCGCCACGTCCGTCAGGCGTCACCGTTTCGCCTGACAGGAAGCCGGAGTCGTCTCGTCTGCCGGGTACAGGGTCCGAGCTTTGGAACCGGCCCTCAGACCACGAACTGCTGGCCGAGCTTCCAGCACCCGGTTCGACGGCAGGCGGTAGAAGCCGGTGGCGTCCGTCGCCGCCTTGGTCATGGTGATGAACAGCTTGTCCTGCCACAGCGGCATCACCGCGCGATCGGTCGCCGGGCGGAACGAGCGGCGGTTGAGGAAATAGGACGTGCTCATCATCTCGAGCGCCAGCCCTTCCTTCCGCGCCAGCGCCAGCGCCCGCGGCACGTTCGGCACCTCCATGTAGCCGAACGTCAGCTTGATCCGCCAGAACGTGTCGCTGATCTGCTCGAGGTCGAGCCGGTCGGCATCGGCCACGCGCGGCATGGTCGTCACCTGCACCGTAACGATCACGTTCCGGCTGTGCAGCACATGGTTGTGCTTCAGGTTGTGCAGGAGCGCCGACGGCGCGACCTCCGGATCCGACGTCAGGAACACCGCGGTGCCCGGCGCCTGCGCCGGCTTCGACTTCTTCAGCATGGCGACCAACTGCTCCAGCGGCACGCTGCCGGAATGCGCCTTGCGGTTGACGATGGCGGTGCCGCGCACCCAGGTCGTCATCAGGAGCCCGATGATGCTGGCAAAGATCAGCGGGACGAAGCCCCCCTCGAACAGCTTCAGCAGGTTGGCGCCGAAGAACGCCAGCTCGATGGTTGCGAGCGGCGCCATGACCGCGATGCAGACGAGCAGCGGCCATTTCCAGAGGCTGCGGAACACGACGAAGGCCAGCATCGAGTCGATCAGCATGGCCCCTGTCACGGCGATGCCGTAGGCGCTCGCCAGCGCGTCGGAGCTCTCGAACAGCAGAACGAGGCTCAGCACGATCACCATCAGTGTCCAGTTCACCCGTGGCATGTAGATCTGGCCGACCTGGCTGGCCGAGGTGTGCTGGATCTCGAGCCGCGGCAGCAGGCCGAGCTGTACCGCCTGCTGGGTCAGCGAGAAGGTGCCGGAGATCACCGCCTGGCTGGCGATCACCGTGGCGCAGGTGGCGAGCAGCACCAGCGGCACCAGCGCCCAGGACGGCGCCATCAGGAAGAACGGGTTGTGGACCGCGTCCGGATTGGCGAGGACGAGGCTGCCCTGGCCGATGTAGTTGAGCGCCAGCGCCGGAAAGATCAGCGAGAACCAGGCGGTGCGGATCGGTCCCCGCCCGAAGTGGCCCATGTCGGCATAGAGCGCCTCGGCGCCGGTGACGGCGAGAAAGACCGAGCCCATCACCACGAGCGATCCCGTGCCGTGCAGCACGATGAACCGCATGGCCTCGATCGGATTGAACGCGGTGAAGATCATCGGCCGGTCGCCCGCGTGGTAGATCCCGAGCGCGGCCACCACCAGGAACCAGACCACGGTGATCGGCCCGAAGAACACGGAAATCCGGGCCGTGCCGCTGCTCTGCGCCCAGAACAGGCCGGTCAGGATCACCACCGTCACCGGCAGCACGTAGGGGTCGAAATTCGGCGTCACGAGCTTCAGGCCCTCGACCGCGGACAGGACCGAGATCGCCGGGGTGATCGAGGCGTCGCCGTAGAACAGCGCCGCCCCCGCGACGCCGAGAATGAACAGGAGCCGCGTGCGCTTGCCCAGCGCCTGCTGCGCCAGAGCCAGCAGCGACAGCGTGCCGCCCTCGCCCCGGTTGTCGGCACGCAGGATCAGGATGACGTACTTCACCGTGACGATGAGGATCAGCGTCCAGAGCAGCAGCGAGACGATGCCGATGACCTCTTCCTCGGTCAGCCCGTCCCGGCCGGCGGCGGCCAGCCCCTCGCGCATCGCGTAGAGCGGGCTCGTACCGATATCGCCATAGACGACGCCGACCGAGCCGATGACGAGCTTCCAGAAGGACTGAGGCCGATGCTCGGCCTCGGCCTCGATACTCGTCGCCATGCAATTCCTCTCGTCCCGTGAGCGGAGCGGCTCTCTAGCGTCCCCGCCTTCGTGCGGCAAGCCGACGCATGTTGCAAGGGCGAAGAAACTTCAGAGGATGCGGTCGACGATCAGGCCCGGGACATAGCCATTTCCCGCCGAGAAGGCGCGGGCAGCCGCGGCCGCCCGTCCCGGCGCAGGGATCTCGACCAACTCGATGAAGCCTTCGGCGAGCGGGCGGGCGGGCGGCTTCCGGCGCCTGTCCGGCGGCGCGGCGGCTTCGGACGGGCGTCGGCCCCGGCTCGCGCAGGCGCATGTCCTCTCCCGCATCGCAACGATCCTTCCCCAAACCCTTGGGAAGGATAGCGCGAGGGGTCAGCGCAGCGAACCAATTCGTGAAGAAAGAGTTAAGAGGCGCGAGACCGCGCCGCCCTTCTCTCTGGAGCCCGGATCGGTCGATCCGTCACGTGCTTCTCGCTCCGGTCTGTCGATCGTGCGGGTCGAGATCGCCGATATCGACCCGCACGAAGACCTTCCGGCGTCGTGAAAATCCCTCTCCGGACCTCCTTCGCCGAATTTTCGGATTGCGTCCCGGGCGCGGCTCAGGCCGCGCCTGCGGCCGCCTCGCCCGGACCGACTTGTTCGGCCTTGCCCGTCGGTTCCACGCCCGCGTGAGCCTTCGATGCCCAGCGATCAGCCAGCAGTGCGAGCGCAAACGCCTTCTGTGCCTCGAGCGCGTAGGTCCGGGCCAGCTCCTCCGGCCGCTCGACCGACGCCCTGGCCCTTGCCGACATGCTCACGACAGCGGCTGCGCCACTCGTCTCGGCGCTGCTCGCGTCCTCGGTCGCGGCGGCGGTCACGGATTCGGCCGTGGCTGTCGTCGGGTCGCTTGCCGTGGTGGTCGTGGCAGTCGCCACGTCCGTCTCGTCGGACGCCTCTGTCTCGTCCGTGGCAGTGGCCGCCGCCTCGGTCTCGGACGCCGTGTCGGTTGCCTCCGGCTCGGACGCGGTCGGCTCGGGCGCGGTCGGCTCGGGCGCGGTCGGCTCGGGCGCGGTCGGCTCCGGCTCGGTCGCTTCGGGCTCGGAGGAGACCGACGCGGCGGGCGTTTCTGCCGCTGCGGGCGCCGGCGCGGAAGTCTCTGTCGGCGAAGTCGCCGTCGGTGGTGTCGCCGTGGCGGAAGTCGTCGTTGCGGGCGTGTCCGTCGCGGAAGCCGCAGCGGCGGTGGTGGCGGTCGTGGTGCTGAAGCTCACCACTGTCGCCGGCGCGTCGACTGCCGTCGTCGTGGTCGTTCCGGAAGTGCCGCCCGACGCCGTGCTGGTCGAAGCTGTGCTGGTCGACGCCGTGCTTGTCGACGTCGACGCCGTGTTTGTCGCCGTGCTTGTCGGATGCAACAAGTTATTGATCTTCAGATTCAAGGAAGACAGCAAACTGCTGCTCATTGGACTGACCCCATATTCCCCAGATCCCGGGAGTTATTAGGTCGTTCCAGATCGCTTTCGCAGGCTGCACGCCCCGTCGTGCTTACCGGACCGGCGCGGCTCTCGGCTCAGGATTATGCGCCTCACCGCTGGGTTCAAAGGAAAAAGCCGGGGGGCACTCCCTCCCCCCGGCTCGGTCCCCTAACCGTGACGCAGCCTGGGTCAGGAACAGGCGGCGTCGAGCGCCACGTGGCCCCGGTCGATACCCGTCACCGTGACCTTGCAGGACTTCTCCCCCGAGGCGACGTCGATGCTGTCGCCGACGGCGACGTCCTGCGTCGTGACGCCGTTGACCGCGATTCGCGCCATCTCGTCCTCGACTCCCGACACGAACACCCGCACGGCGCCGTCGGCCAGGATCACGGAGGTGCCGGCAGCGGTGCCCTCGGCGCTGGGCAGGTCGCTGCCGCAGGCGCCGCTCAGGCTCGCATGGCCGCGGTCGACCGCCGCCAGCGTCAGCTGGCAGTCCTTGTCACCGGCCTGGAACGGCGCCGTCTGGCCCACCGCCAGCGTGACCGGCGCACCATCCACATAGAGCGACGCCTCGCCGGCCGCGTCGTCGACCCGCGAGACGAAGACCCGCGCGGTTTCAGACAGGATCACGGTCTCGCCGGCGGCACTGCCGGCCGGGATGCCAGTGGCCTCGCTGGCCGGCTTTGCCGCCTCGGCCGGGGCCGCGTCCGCCGCCGGAGCCTTTGCCGCCGGCGCCGGCTCGCCTGGCACGACCGCCGCCAGCCGCTGCTGCAGCTTGTCGAGCCCGCCCTGCAGCGCCGCCATGCTCGACGCGCCCGCCGCGCCGACTCTGTCGCCGAGCTGGGTGCCAAGATCGGTAATCGTCCCGCCGATCCGGTCGCCCAGTCCCTGCACCGCGTCGGCGCCGGACTTTACCTGCGCGGAGACGGCATCCATCCGGGTGCCGAGGTCGCCGACCTTGGCCTCCAGCGCGGCGGTGCGATCGGCCTCGGCCTTGCCGGCCGCGTCGAGGCGCGCGCTCATTGTATCGTCGATCTCCTTCAGGCTCGGCCCTCCAGAGCCGGCAATGTATCCGACAAGCAGGCCCACCAGCACCAGGCATGCGGCGCCGAGCAGCGTGTTTCGCGACATTCGTATCTCCCTGTTCTGCCAGCGCGGACGACCGCGCCGATTCCCCCCGCCGAAAGTGTACTCGCCGCCCGTCGGCGCGCAGCAGGGGATTTCGGGTGTCTTGCGCTCGCGGCCGTGGATGGCAAGGATGGCCGGAACGGCGGGAGCAGGAGGTTCGATTGGCCGCACCGAGCGACAACCTGAAGATCGACGGCGGCCGGCTCTGGGACGCTTTGATGGCGATGGCCGAGATCGGCCCGGGTGTCGCCGGCGGCAACAACCGGCAGACCCTGACCGACGCCGACGCCGAGGGCCGCGCCCTGTTCCGCCGCTGGTGCGAGGACGCGGGGCTGACCCTCGGGGTGGACCAGATGGGCACGATGTTCGCCACGCGGCCCGGCGCGGATCCGCACGCCCTGCCGGTCTACGTCGGCAGCCACCTCGACACCCAGCCGACGGGGGGCCGGTACGACGGCGTGCTCGGCGTGCTCGGCGCGCTCGAGGCGGTGCGCTCGATGAACGACCTCGGGATCCGCACGAAGCACCCGATCGTGGTGACGAACTGGACCAACGAGGAAGGCGCCCGCTTCGCCCCCGCCATGCTGGCATCGGGGGTCTTTGCCGGCGTGCTCGGCCTCGACTACGCCTATGGCCGCGTCGACCAGGACGGCCTGCGCTTCGGCGACGAGCTGGAGCGCATCGGCTGGAAGGGCGACGAGCCGGTCGGCGCGCGCAAGATGCACGCCTACTTCGAGCTGCACATCGAACAGGGTCCGATCCTCGAGGCCGAGGGCAAGGATATCGGCGTCGTCACGCACTGCCAGGGCCTCTGGTGGCTCGAATTCACCCTGACCGGCAAGGAGGCGCACACCGGCTCGACGCCGATGGACCTGCGGGTGAACGCGGGCCTTGCCATGGCGCGCATCCTCGAGATGGTCCAGGCCGTCGCCATGAGCGAGCAGCCGGCGGCGGTCGGCGGCGTCGGCCAGATGAAATTCTCGCCCAACTCCCGCAACGTGCTGCCCGGCAAGGTCGTCTTCACCGTCGACATCCGCACGCCGGAGCAGGCGAAGCTCGACCGGATGCGCGCCCGGATCGAGGCGGAGGCGGCGGAGATCTGCGCCGCCCTCGGCGTCGGCTGTGCGGTCGAAGCGGTCGGCCACTTCGATCCGGTGACCTTCGCGCCGGAACTCGTCGCCCGGGTCCGCGGCGCGGCGGAACGGCTCGGGTACTCGTACCGCAACATCGTCTCGGGGGCCGGCCACGATGCCTGCTGGGCGGCCCGAGTGGCGCCGGCGACGATGGTCATGTGCCCCTGCGTCGACGGTCTGTCGCACAACGAGGCCGAGAAGATCACCCCGGAGTGGGCGGAAAAGGGCGCGAACGTGCTGTTCCATGCGGTTCTGGAGACGGCGGAGATCGTGGAGTGAAAGGCCGGACGGCGGGCTTCACAGCGGGCTACACGGCGGTCTTCGCGGTGGCGCTTGCGCTTGGCGCCGCCGGTCCGGGGTCGGCGCAGGAGCGGTTCGCCACCCTCGCCGACGGTGCCGGCGGCCTCTGGGTGGTGGATGGCGCCGGCGACCGCGTGGCCCGCTGTCGCGAGGCTGCGGCCGCGAGCCCGCGGGTGCTCGGCGGTCAGGCCACTCCCCGGCCACGTGGCGGCGCCGGCGAGGAGCCGGTCTGCACCGGCTGGGTGGCGATCGCGGCACCCGCCGCGGCGGTGCGCCCGAAGGTGATCGGAGCCGGCGGGTGAGCCTCGGGGATCTGGAGATCGTCGTGGGCCGCGAGCGGCTTTCGATTGCGGCGGTGGCGCCGGTGTTCGGCACGGACGCCGGTGCGGAGGTCGCGGTGAGCTATGGCGCCCCCGCCACCGCGACGCTGCACGTCTATGCCCGGGAGATCGCCGACGGCGCCCTCACCTGCAGCCTCGGCGCGCGACGGGCGGCGGTGACGATGGACCTCCGCCTCGCGGCGCGTATCCTGTCCGAAGGGCTGCGGCGCGGGCTGACGCTGGCGCCGGACGACGCCGCGGTGCTGAGTGGGGCGCTGGCGATCTCGTCCGACGCCCGCGCCTCCGAATGACGGTCTCGGTGGTCGGTTTCTGGCAGAAATAGAAGCGGGGGTAAGGTCATGTCGACGGTCATCAAGGGTGGCACCATCGTCACCGCGGATCTGAGCTATCGCGGCGACGTGCTGGTCGAGGGCGAGACGATCACGGCGATCGGGCCGGATCTGGCCGGCGACACGGTGCTCGACGCCACCGGCGCCTACGTCATGCCCGGCGGCATCGACCCGCACACCCACCTCGAGATGCCGTTCATGGGCACCTACTCCTCCGACGACTTCGACTCGGGCACCCGGGCGGCGCTGGCGGGCGGCACGACGATGGTGGTGGACTTCGCCCTGCCCGCCCCCGGCGAGTCGCTGCTCGACGCGCTCAAGGTCTGGGACAACAAGTCCGGCCGCGCGCATTGCGACTATAGCTTCCACATGGCCGTCACCTGGTGGGGGCCGCAGGTCTTCGAGGAGATGAAGGCCGTCACCGAGAAGGGCATCAACACCTTCAAGCACTTCATGGCCTACAAGGGCAGCCTGATGGTGAACGACGACGAGATGTTCGCGTCGTTCCGCCGCTGTGCCGAGCTTGGGGCGATCCCGCTCGTCCATGCCGAGAACGGCGACGTGGTGGCCGAGCTGTCGGCCCGCCTGCTCGCCGAGGGCAACACCGGGCCGGAGGCGCATGCCTATTCGAGGCCCGCGCAGGTGGAGGGCGAGGCCACCAACCGCGCGATCATGATCGCCGACATGGCGGGCGCGCCGCTCTACGTCGTCCACGTCTCGTGCGAGGAGGCGCACGAGGCGATCCGCCGCGCGAAGATGCTGGGCAAGCGCGTCTGGGGCGAGCCGCTGATCCAGCACCTGACCCTCGACGACAGCGAATATGCCAATCCCGACTGGGACCACGCGGCGCGGCGGGTGATGTCGCCGCCGTTCCGCGACAAGCGCAACCAGGATTCGCTCTGGGCGGGGCTCGCGTCCGGCACGCTGTCGTGCGTGGCGACCGACCACTGCGCCTTCACCACCGCGCAGAAGCGGTTCGGCATCGGCGACTTCACCCGGATCCCGAACGGCACCGGCGGGCTGGAGGATCGGATGCCGATGCTCTGGACCTATGGCGTCGAGACCGGCCGGTTGACCCCGAACGAGTTCGTCGCCGTCACCTCGACCAACATCGCCAAGATCCTGAACTGCTATCCCCGCAAGGGCGCGGTGCTGGTCGGCGCCGATGCCGACCTCATGGTGCTCGACCCGAAGAAGGAGAAGGTGATCTCCGCGGCCAACCAGCAGTCGGCCATCGACTACAACGTCTTCGAGGGCAAGCGCGTCGCCGGCCTGCCGCGCTATGTGCTCAGCCGTGGCCGCGTCATGGTCGACGACGGCACGCTGAAGCCGGCGGAGGGTCACGGCCGCTTCGTGGCGCGACCGCCCGCCGGGCCCGTTTCGACCGCGCTCTCGACCTGGAAGGCGCTGACCGCGCCGCGGCCGGTGTCGCGGGCCGGCATCCCGGCGAGCGGGGTCTAGATGCGGCCCGCACTCGCGCTCGCCGGTCTGGCGCTCGTGCTCGCCGGCTGCGCCGTCGGCCGGACGCCGGTTGCGGTCGCCACCGCCAACGGGGCGGAACGCTATGTCGGCGAGCGCACGCGCGGCGGCGGCGACGCCTTCGCCCTCACCGCCCGCTCCGGCGCCGCCTGCGAGGGCGACCTCTACCCCACAACCGACACCACGACCGGCCAGCCCGCCTCCTTCGGCGGCGTCAGCTGCGACGACGGCCGGGTCGGCATGCTGCTGTTCAGCGGCAAGCCCTCGGCGGCCGGCGGGCCGGTCAGCGGCGTCATCGACCAGCACAAGGTGACAGGCAGCTGGGGCAGCGGCACCGGAGGCGCAGTGTGAGCGCGCCCGTGAACGAACGGCGCGGGACGACCGGGCCCGTGATCGAGGCGCGCGGCCTCGGCCTCACCTTCCAGACGGCGGACGGGCCGGTTCACGCGCTGAAGGGCGTCGACCTGACGATCAACGCCGGTGACTTCATCAGCTTCATCGGCCCCTCCGGCTGCGGCAAGACCACGTTCCTGCGGATCGCGGCCGACCTCGAGACCCCGACGGACGGCACGATCACCGTCAACGGCCTCCCCCCCGCCGCCGCCCGCGAGGCCCGTGCCTATGGCTATGTCTTCCAGGCGGCCGGCCTGTTCCCGTGGCGCACCATCGGCCGCAACATCGCGCTGCCGCTCGAGATCATGGGCTATCCCGAGGCCGACCGCGCCGCGCGCGTCCGCCGCGTGCTCGATCTCGTGGAGCTGGCGGGCTTCGAGAAGAAATTCCCCTGGCAGCTCTCGGGCGGGATGCAGCAGCGCGCCTCGATCGCCCGGGCGCTGGCCTTCGATGCCGACATCCTGCTGATGGACGAGCCCTTCGGCGCCCTCGACGAGATCGTTCGCGACCGCCTGAACGAGGAGCTGCTCAAGCTCTGGGACCGCACGGGCAAGACCATCGCCTTCGTCACCCACTCGATCCCCGAGGCGGTCTATCTCTCGACCCGCATCGTGGTGATGAGCCCGCGCCCCGGGCGTGTCACCGACGTGATCGAGAGCCCGCTTCCCCGCGAGCGCCCGCTCCACATCCGCGAGAGCCGGGCGTTCCTCGACATCGCCGCACGCGTCCGCGACGGCCTGCGCGCGGGCACCAGCGACGTATAGCGGCGGCGCGCTGACCTGCTAGACTGGCGCGCCTGAAGAGGACGCCAGCCATGCCCACAATTGCCCGCGACGCCACCCACCAGACCGTCATCACCACCTTCGAGGTGATGCCCGGCACCTGCCACGATCTCGTCGACCTGCTCCGTGCCGCCTACGATGAGGTCATCAGCCGCCAGCCCGGCTTCCTCGGCGCCGCGCTGCACGTCAACGACGCCCAGACCCGAGTCGCGAACTACTCCCAGTGGCGCCAACGCGAGGATTTCCTCGCCATGCTCCGCTCCGACGAGATGCGCCGCAGGAACCGCGAGATCAGCGCGCTCTGCAAGAGCTTCGAGCCGGTGATGTACGACGTGGCCGAGGTGTTCTGACCGGGCCTCGGCCACGTGAACCCGGCGCCCTCGGCCCTTGACCCCCGGGGCCGCCTTCCCCTAGAGCCGGGGCTCCGTGACGGCAACCGGGGGAGCGAGGCCAATGGACGCGGTGCGCGCGGCGGCGATGGAGTCGAAGGCCTGGCCCTTCGAGGAGGCCCGGCGCCTGCTCGATCGCTACAAGGACGGCCCCCCCGCCAAGGGCTACGTCCTGTTCGAGACGGGCTATGGCCCCTCCGGCCTGCCGCACATCGGCACCTTCGGCGAGGTGGCGCGCACCACGATGATCCGGCGCGCCTTCGAGACGATCTCGGATATCCCGACCCGGCTCATCTGTTTCTCCGACGACATGGACGGCATGCGCAAGGTGCCGGACAACGTGCCCCAGCAGGCGATGCTGCGCGAGAACCTGCAGCGGCCGCTGACCAGCGTCCCCGATCCGTTCGGCGAGCACGAGAGCTTCGGCGCGCACAACAACGCCATGCTGCGCCGCTTCCTCGACACCTTCGGCTTCGAATACGAGTTCTATTCCGCGACCGAGTTCTACAAGTCGGGCGCATTCGACCCGATCCTCCGGCGCGCCGCCGAGCGCTACGACGAGCTGATGGAAGTCATGCTCGCCTCCCTCCGCGAGGAGCGCAGCCAGACCTACTCGATCTTCCTGCCGATCAGCCCCAAGACCGGCCGCGTGCTCTACGTGCCGCTGAAGGAGGTGAACGCCGCCGACGGCACCATCACCTTCGACGACGAGGACGGCGACGAGCTGACGCTCCCCGTCACCGGCGGCAACGTCAAGCTGCAGTGGAAGCCCGACTTCGGCGCCCGCTGGGCGGCGCTCGACGTCGACTTCGAGATGTACGGCAAGGATCACTCGACCAACACGCCGATCTACGACCGGATCTGCGAGATCCTCGGCGGCCGCGCGCCCAACCATTTCACCTACGAGCTGTTCCTCGACGAGAACGGCGAGAAGATCTCGAAGTCCAAGGGCAACGGCCTGACCATCGACGAGTGGCTGACCTATGCCGATCCGGAGAGCCTTGCCTATTTCATGTACGGCAAGCCCAAGACGGCGAAGCGGCTGCATTTCGACGTGATTCCGAAGAACGTCGACGAGTATCACCAGCAGCTCCGCGCCGTGTCGGAGCAGGACGCGACGCAGCGGATCGCCAACCCGGTGTGGCACATCCACCGCGGCCAGCCGCCGGCCTCGGACATGGTGGTGAGCTTTGCGATGCTGCTGAATCTCGCCAGCGCCGCGAACGCCCACGACAAGGACGTGCTCTGGGGCTTCATCCGCCGCTATGCGCCCGAGGCGAGCCCGGAGACGAACCCGGGCCTCGACGCCGCGGCGGGGCGCGCCGTGCGCTATTTCGAGGATTTCGTGCGGCCGGCGAAGATCTACCGCCACGCCGACGCCCACGAGGTCGCCGCGCTCCGCGAGCTGCGCGACCGGCTCGCCGCATGGGACGCGCCGGCCGACCCGGAGGCACTGCAGAACCTCGTGTTCGAAGTCGGCAAGGCGCATGGATTCGAGCCGCTGCGGGCGTGGTTCGCCGCGATCTACGAGGTGCTCCTCGGCGCGGCGCAGGGGCCGCGCTTTGGCGGCTTCGTCGCGCTCTACGGCATCCCCGAGACCGTCGCCCTGATCGAGGAGGCCCTCGCCGGCAAGCTCGTCACGGCGCCGGCGGAGACCTGATCCGTCAGAGCACCAGGTCGTCCGCGTGCAGCGCCGGCGCGCCGAGCACGCGGATGACGAAATCCGCCGCGCCGTCGCCGTCGACGTCGCCGGACAGCAGGCCATGCGCATAGCGCACCTCGCCCGACGTGCCGTCGAACGTCCGCGCGCCGATGTATCGGAAGGCATCCTCGCCCGCGTGATCGCTCCGCGCGTCGATCTCGGACAGGTCGATCGTGTCGCCCGTGCCGAAGTCCGAGATGACGTCCCGGAGGCTGGGGGCGGAGTCGCTGGCCTTGACGAAACCGAACACGTCGTCGCCCGCGCCCCCGGTCAGCCAGTCGCCATGGGCGCCACCCAACAGGTTGTCGTCACCCGCGCCGCCGATCAGCCGATCGCGGCCGAAGCCGCCGAGCAGCGAGTTGTCGCCGAACCCGCCGACCAGCGTATCCGCGCCGGCAAAGCCCGCGAGCACGTCACCGCCGGCCAGCCCGTCGAGCACGTTCGCCTGCTCGTTCCCCGCGAGCCAGTTGCGCGTGCCGTTGCCCCAGCCGGACACGGCGCTGCCGTAGAGCACCAGCGCCTCGAAATTGAGCGGCAGACGATAATCCACGACCGCGCCGATCGAGTCGCGTCCGCCGTCGGCCGCCTCCACCAGCCTGTCCGGGCCGAACACCACGTAGACGTCATTGCCATCGCCGCCGACCATCGTGTCGCGCCCGGCCCCGCCCACGAGCACGTCCTGCCCGGCGCCCCCGAACAGCCGGTCATGCCCGGCGCCGGACGAAAGCGTGTCGTTGCCGGCGCCGCCGGTCAGCGAATCATTGCCGGCGCCCGTCTCCATCGCGTTGGCCGAGGCATTGCCGCGGAACGACACGTCGCCGGTCATCCGCTCGGTGAAGTCGGCGGGATACGCCCGCACCCGCACCGGATCGTCGAAGCGCGCGCCGAACACCGGCGTGTCGTCGAAGGCGACATCGACCGACCCGATGCGTCCGGCCGGCGCGCTGCCGGACAGGTTGAAGCGGCCGTGGTAGGTCTCGCGCAGGCTGTCGCCGGCAAAGACGCCGTCCGAGATCGTCCCGGAATAGTCGAGCAGCGTGCGGGTCGCCGTCACGAGCCGCACGTCGGTCGGGGTGTAGGCTGGCCACTGGTCGGTCGGGCCGGCCGCGTCAAAGAGCCAGAGGTAAGTCGTCATCCGAACCTTCCTTCGCCGGCAAAAGGACGCGGACTGTGGCACGAAAAGGATGGTCGAGAAAAGAATGCGCCGCGGTTTAACGGCTCATCCGTTCCGGTAACGTCCTCTTCACGAATGCGATGCTACCCGGGCGAAAGCTGCTGCGGGGACGCCGAAATGAACATTCAGATCACTCACCGACCTGGCCTCGACCTGATGCCCGCGGGCTTCGCGGAGGGTCTCGACGACTGGTCGTTCGGCGACGGCACGCCCGCCAGCGGCAGCTATGTCGACGCCGCCAACGCCGGGCTGGCCGACGACGACGACTTCGGCCTCTGCCTCGAGCTGCGCACCGCCCATCCGATGCAGCGGCTGCGCTACATGGGCGAGGTGCCGGTTCGCGCCGGACACTTCATCGAGATTTCCTCCCGACTCAAGGTCGTGGCGGGCCCGCTGCCTCTGGTGCGGGTCTCCACCTATCCCGGCGGCCGCCCCGGGCAGCGGCTCGACCTGCCGGACACCGGCCCCGTCGTGGGCCTCGCGGCGCATGGCACGGTGTTCGAGGTGAGCGCCATCATCGGGCCGGACGCCCGCCCCGGCGTGCACCTCCCCTGGGACCCGCGCGCCCGCTATGCCCATGTCGGGATCGACCTCCTGAGCGAGACCGGCACCACCGTGCGGATCGACCGCATCTCCGTCCGCGACGTGACCCGCCGCTTCCTGCCGCTCGGCCCGGTGCTGCCCGGCTTTCAGGACCTCTGACGACCGGCTCCGGCACAGCCGGAGCCTGCCTCACGTGTGAGATCCATGGAAAGTCCATGATCCCGCACGGGAGTGACCTACGCCGCTGCCTTGTCGGCCGCGTCGGCCAGCTCGACGATGTCGAGCATGATCCGGTTCAGCTCGAAATCCTTCGGCGTGTAGACCCGCGCCACCCCGGCCGTGCGCAGCGTTTCGGCGTCGACGTCCGGGATGATGCCGCCCACGACGAGCGGCACGTCGGCGATCCCGGCGGCGCGCATCCGCTCCAGCACCTCGGTCACCAGCGGCAGGTGCGAGCCCGAGAGGATCGACAGGCCGACGACATGGACGCTCTCCTCCAGCGCGGCGTTGACGATCTGTGCCGGGGTGAGGCGGATGCCCTCGTAGACCACTTCCATGCCGCAGTCGCGCGCCCGGACGGCGATCTGCTCGGCGCCGTTCGAGTGGCCGTCAAGGCCCGGCTTGCCGACCAGGAACTTGATCCGCCGCCCGAGCCGGCCGCTGGCCGCCTCGACCGCCGCGCGGACCTCGGCGAGGTTGCCCGCCGCGTGCGACACCGACTTGCCGACGCCGGTCGGCGCGCGGTACTCGCCGAAGACCTCGCGCATCGCCGCGCCCCACTCGCCGGTGGTGACGCCGGCCTTGGCCGCGGCGACCGACGCCGGCATGATGTTCTCGCCGGCCCGCGCCGCCGCCTTCAGCGCCGCGATCGCCGCCTCGGCCGCGGCACCGTCCCGCGCCGCGCGCCAGGCCTGCAGCCGCTCCACCTGCTCGGCCTCGACGGCCGGGTCGACCACCAGGATGCCGCCGTCCCCCGCGGTCAGCGGCGATGGCTCGGCCTCCTTGAAGCGGTTGACGCCGACCACGGTCGTCTCGCCCGCCTCGATCCGCCGCAGCCGCGCCGCGTTGGCCGCCACCAGCTCGGACTTCATGTAGTCGATCGCCGCGACCGCGCCGCCCATCTCGTCGATCCGGGCAAGCTCGGCGCGGGCGCCGGCTTTCAGCGTCTCGACCTTCGCCTCCACCGCCGGGTTGCCGTCGAAAAGATCGCCGTATTCGAGCAGGTCGGTCTCGTAGGCCATGATCTGCTGCATCCGGAGCGACCACTGCTGGTCGAACGGCCGCGGCAGCCCCAGCGCCTCGTTCCACGCCGGCAGCTGCACCGCACGCGCGCGGGCCTTCTTCGAGAGCACGACCGCCAGCATCTCGATCAGGATGCGGTAGACGTTGTTCTCCGGCTGCTGCTCGGTCAGGCCGAGCGAGTTGACCTGAACGCCGTAGCGGAAGCGGCGAAACTTCGCGTCCTGCACGCCATAGGTCTCGAGGCAGATCTCGTCCCAGAGATCGACGAACGCCCGCATCTTGCACATTTCGGTGACAAAGCGGATCCCGGCGTTCACGAAGAACGAGATGCGGCTGACCAGTTCGGGGAAATCCGCCTGGTCGACCTGCCCCCGCACCTCGTCGAGCACCGCCCGGGCGGTGGCGAGCGCGAACGCCAGCTCCTGCTCCGGCGTCGCGCCGGCCTCCTGCAGGTGATAGGAGCAGACGTTCATCGGGTTCCACTTCGGCACCGACCGATAGCAGTACTGCGCAACGTCGGCGATCAGCTTCAGGCTCGGCTCCGGCGGGAAGACGTAGGTGCCGCGGGAGAGGTATTCCTTGATGATGTCGTTCTGGACCGTGCCCTGCAGCTTCGCGACGTCGGCCCCCTGCTCCTCCGCCACCGCCACGTAGAGCGCCAGCAGCCAGCCGGCGGTGGCGTTGATCGTCATCGAGGTGTTCATCGCCTCGAGCGGGATGCCGTCGAACAGCGCCCGCATGTCGCCGATATGGCTGACCGGCACGCCGACCTTGCCGACCTCGCCGCGCGCAAGCACATGATCGCTGTCATAGCCGGTCTGCGTCGGCAGATCGAACGCGACCGAAAGGCCGGTCTGCCCGCGGGCCAGATTCGAGCGGTAGAGCTCGTTCGACTTGGCGGCGGTCGAGTGGCCGGCATACGTCCGGAAGAGCCAGGGCTTGTCGCGGGTCGGTTCGGTCATGCGGTCAAAGCTCGCGAATCGGCTGAAAGCGGTCGGGCGACACTAAGCCGGTTTGCACTGCAGCGCAAACAGTCGAAACATTATTGCGTCGATAAACGAACGCCGGATGGAAAATTGCCTGAGTTTTCGGCCATTGCGCGGGTGCGAAAGCGATTGCACCCGAGACGCGATAATGTCATTTATCTGCCAAGCCCATGAACGCAATAAAGTTGCGCGACGGTTTTCCGAACCCCGCGCCGCAAGCAAGGAACGCACCCATGTCGCCATTGGACGCGCCGACCACCCAGCCAGAGTATGACGCGCCGCAAAAGGACCTCTACGAGATCGGCGAGATCCCCCCGCTCGGCTACGTCCCCAAGCAGATGTACGCTTGGGCGATCCGGCGCGAGCGGCACGGCGAGCCGGACAAGTCGTTCCAGGTCGAGGTCGTCGACACGCCGACGCTCGATTCGAACGAGGTCCTCGTCTTCGTCATGGCGGCGGGCGTGAACTACAACGGCGTCTGGGCCGGCCTCGGCATCCCGATCTCGCCGTTCGACGGCCACAAGGCGCCGTATCACATCGCCGGCTCGGACGCCTCGGGCATCGTCTGGGCGGTCGGCGACAAGGTGAAGCGCTGGAAGATCGGCGACGAGGTCGTCATCCACTGCAACCAGGACGACGGCGACGACGAGCACTGCAACGGCGGCGACCCGATGTTCTCGCCCAGCCAGCGGATCTGGGGCTACGAGACGCCGAACGGCAGCTTCGCGCAGTTCACCAACGTCCAGAGCCAGCAGTTGATGCCGCGGCCGCAGCATCTGACCTGGGAAGAGGCGTCGTGCTACACGCTGACGCTCGCCACCGCCTACCGGATGCTGTTCGGCCACTCGCCGCACGAGCTGCGGCCCGGACAGAACGTGCTGGTCTGGGGCGCGTCCGGCGGCCTGGGCTCGTTCGCCATCCAGCTCATCAACACCGCGGGCGCCAACGCCATCGGGGTGATCTCCGAGGAGAACAAGCGGGACTTCGTGCTGTCGCTCGGGGCCAAGGGCGTCATCAACCGCAAGGACTTCAAGTGCTGGGGCCAGATGCCCACGGTCAACACGCCGGAATACAAGGAGTGGTTCAACGAGGTCCGCAAGTTCGGCAAGGCGATCTGGGACGTCACCGGCAAGGGCGTGAATGTCGACATGGTCTTCGAGCATCCGGGCGAGTCGACGTTCCCGGTGTCGGTCTTCGTCGTGAAGAAGGGCGGCATGGTGGTGATCTGCGCCGGTACCACGGGCTACAATCTCACCATGGACGCGCGCTATCTCTGGATGCACCAGAAGCGGGTGCAGGGCAGCCACTTCGCCAACCTGAAGCAGGCGTCCGCCGCCAACCAGCTCATGCTCGAGCGCCGGCTGGACCCGTGCATGTCCGAGGTCTTCCCCTGGGCGCAGATCCCGGACGCGCACGTGAAGATGCGGAAGAACGAGCACAAGCCCGGGAACATGGCGGTGCTGGTCAGCGCGCCGACCACGGGCCTGCGCACCTTCGCCGACACCATCGAGGCGAGCCGCTCGCGGGCATGAACCCGCGCGACGGTGGCCGCGACGCATCGCGGCCACCGGACGACAGGCTTCAGGCGCGGCGGGCCCCGACTGCTCCGCGCCGATGATTTGATTCCGCCCGTCACGCGCGTCGTGAGACCTTGACCTTTGGCGCTGCGGCGGCAAACAGGGGATCCCCGCCGGCTTGAGGCGGGACCGCCGTCAGTGCCGATCCGGAGAATGCCACGACGGCCGCCCGCGCCGCGATACGCGCTCCCGGAAGCGGACTTTTGCAAATATGCACTGATCGCCCCGCGCGTGGCGAATCGATCTGGCCATGACCTCGGCGCGCTTTGCCGCAAGCCCGACAGCCCTGTAGCAATATCAACGCCTTATCTCTCCCCACCCCCCTCATTTCAGGGGCCACCGAATTGGCGAATTTAACCGTGTTCACGCCAATGCTATCAGCACGTCACCGAGCCCCCGCCTCCCACACAGGTGCCGCGCCATGAAAGCCTACTGGGTCATTGATATTCTGAAGGACATCCGGCAGTTTTCGGAGAAGAACGGCATGCTCGAGCTCGCCGAGCAGCTCGACGATGCCATCTTCGTCGCGGCCAGCGAGATCGGCGCCAAGCTCTGTACAGGGACGGACGTTGGACAAGGCCAGGCTCGAGGCGCTCTTGGAGCGCTTGCAGACAACGAGTTCCATTGACGAGCTACAGGTCTGGGCGCACGAGCTGCGCGACTTCTGCGACGTCACCCACGTCTTCTACCACACCGCGACCCTGAAGCGGGAGCAGATCGGCGCCTTCACCTACAGCCGCGACTGGGCGCGACGCTACGTCGAGAGGAATTATCTCTCGATCGACCCGGTGCTGCAGGGCGCCATGCGGCGCTTTCACCCGATGGACTGGAAGACCCTCGACTGGTCGAGCCCCGCCGCCCGCGCCTTCCTTCTCGACGCGATGGAGCACGGGCTCGGCAATCAGGGGTGGACCGTGCCGATCTGGGGGCCGCAGGGCGAGTTCGCCGTCTTCTGCCTCAATCACCAGTGCAGCGATGCGGACTGGTCGCGGTTCACCAGCCAGAGCGCCAAGGACATCCTCGTGGTCTCGCACCTGATGCACGAGCAGGCGCTGCGAATCATCAACCGCGAAACGGCACCGCCGAGCGCGGATCTGTCCCCGCGGGAGCGCGAGGCGCTCGCGCACCTGAGCGTCGGGCACAGTCGGGCTGCGGTCGCCGACATGCTGCAGATCTCGGAAAACACCCTGCGCGCCTACATCGATTCGGCGCGTCACAAGCTTGGTGCATTGAACGTCACCCATGCCGTCGCCCTCGCGCTGGCCAAGGGCATCATAACGCCGCAGGGGGCGTTGCCAAAATACTAGGGTGCCGCACGGTCGGACTTTCTTAAGAGGCGTGGGCGCCTTCTGTCGCCATCAAGACGACACGAGGCCATCATGATCCGTTTTCTCTACGCTGACCAGTTGTCCCAGTTCCCGATTCTCGCCGATTCGATGTTCAAGGATCGCGCAGCCCAGTTCAAGCATCGGCTTGACTGGGAGGTTACTGTCGATGAGAACGGTTGGGAGATGGATCAATACGACGTTCTCAATCCGCTCTACATCATCGTCTCGTCTCCCGACGGCCGCCATGCCGGCTCGGTCCGGATCATGCCGACAGTCGGGCGGATCATGACGAACGAGCACTTCCTGCACCTGACCGGCGGCGTGCGCATCGCCAGCCCGCTGATCTGGGAATGCACGCGCTTCTGCCTCGCCCCCGACGCGCCGATCGGCGTCGCGGCCGCGCTGCTCGCCGCCGGCACGGAGATGGGCATCCGCTTCGGCATCGAGCAGGCGCTCGGCGTGATCTATGCCAAGACCGTGCCGATCTACCGCCGCATCGGCATCGCGCCGGACATCATCGGCACCGACGGCAACGGCCGCGACGCGATCAGCGTCGGCCTGTGGCCGATGACCGAGGAGGCCCGCGCCGACATCTCGCGCAAGTCCGGCATCCCGCTCTCGGTCATGGCCGACTGGTTCGACGCCTCGTTCCCGGAGCACGCCGCCCCCACCGGCGAACGCCTCGCCGCCTGACGCTGGCGCACGCTCACTCCAGCCGCTAGGGAAGCGGCATGGAGTTCTCCGAAGATCAGGCGCGGGCCGATGCCCGGATCGAGTCAGCGCTCATGGCCTCGGGCGTCGACCTGCCTGGCGCGGCGCTGCTGCCGGAGGGTGGCGGGCCGCAACCGACGCTCGCGGTGATCGGCAAGGCCGGGTCTGGCAAGACCATGCTGCTGGCGCAGCTGGTGCGCCGGCTGATCGCCGCGGGCGTCGAGCCCGTGTCCGCCGACTACGAGAGCCGCAAGGCGCGGCTGAAGCGCACGCTCGCCGTGCTTGCGCCCACCAACAAGGCGGCGAGCGTGCTGCGCTCCCGCGGGGTGCCGGCGACGACGATCCACCGCATCCTCTACACGCCGCTCTACGATCCCGAGTACGAGGCGATCGCCGAGTGGCTGACCGGCAAGGGCGACCGGCCGAAGGTCGAGGGGCTGACCGACGCGGCGCTCGATCGTGCGTTTGCCTTCTACCAGACGCACCCGTCCGTCCCGGGCGCGCTCGCCACCGCCGGACTGCGCGGATCGGACTTCATCAAGGGGTGGAAGCGGCGGGAGGAGCCGCTCGACATCGGCTTCGTCGACGAGGCCTCCATGCTCGACGATCGCCTCCATTCCGACCTCCGCGAGCTGTTCGGGACCCTCGTCCTGTTCGGCGATCCGGCGCAGCTCGCCCCCGTCGGCACCTCCGGCGCCATGGTCTTCGACGGCCTGCCCGAGGACGCGCGGCTGGTCCTGCACCGCATCCACCGGCAGGCGGCCGACAACCCGATCCTCGACCTCGCCCATGCCCTCGCCGATCCGGCGCTCGGCTTTCGGGACTTCGAGGACCTGTTGCGCGAGGCGGCCGCCCGCGACGACCGCGTGGTGCTGAGCCAGCGGGTGGACGCCGCCGCCATGTCGCGGGCGCCGGTGCTGGTCTGGCGCAACGCGACCCGCGTGCGCCTCATCAACGCCTTCCGCCTCGCCTATGCCGCGCCGTTCGACGCGCTGCTCCCCGGCGAGCCGCTGGTCTGCGACGGCATCGAGCTGCCGTTGAAGCACCGCAAGCGCCGGATGGATCTCGAGGCGCGCGGGCTCATCAAGGGCGCGCAGGTGATCTATCTCGGGCCGGGCAACCGCGCCGGCTTCTCGCGCCTGCACGTCGTCGGCGCCGAAGACCCCCGCGTCGGCGTCGCCTCGATCATCCAGATCGAGGCGCCCGAGCAGGACGAGCCCACCATCGTCTCCGCCGCCTCGATGGGCGCCGTGTTCCTGCATGGCGCGGCCGTGACGATCCACAAGGCCCAGGGCTCGCAGTGGCGCGAGGTACAGGTGTTCGGCCCCGACCTCTACGCCGCCGCGCAGTCGAACCGCCAGGAAGCGGGCCTGCCGCTCTGGAAGCGCCTCGCCTACGTCGCCATCACCCGGGCGGAGGAACGCCTGCACTGGATCACCCGCTATGCGATGGCCAGGCCGGCGGCGCCGCTCGGCATCGACGACCTCTCGCGCGAGGCGGCGCCCCTGCAGCTCGAGGCGGAGTGATATGGGACTGCGCGTCGATGCCCTCTCCTGTGCCCGCGGCGGACGCATCGTGCTGCGCGATGTCGGCTTCACCGTTCCAGACGGCGAGGTGGCGATCCTGCGCGGCCCGAACGGCGCGGGCAAATCCACCCTGCTCCGCGCGCTCGCCGGTCTGGTGCCGCATGGCGGCCGGGTGGAGGTCGACGGCCGCTCGCCCGACCGCGACACACGATCGGAACTCTTCGCCTATGCCGGCCATCTCGACGCAGTGAAGCCGCAGCTCACCGTGCTGGAAAACCTCCGGTTCTGGGCCACTGTCCTCGGCGGCGCCCCCGGGCCGGCGCTCGACGCCTTCGGCCTCACGCGGATCGCCGACCGGCCGGCGCACCTGCTCTCCGCCGGTCAGCGGCGCCGCCTCGGGCTCGCCCGGCTGCTGCTGGCGCCGCGCCGGGTCTGGCTGCTCGACGAGCCGACCGTGGCGCTCGACGCCGACGCCATGCTGGCGCTGCTCCATGCCGTGCGCGGACACACCGCCCGGGGCGGGGTCGCCGTCATCGCCACCCACGGGCCGATCGGCGTGCCGGTCGACATCCGCATCGAGCTGTCGGCCGAGGCGGCGCAGGCCGCCGGTGCCGCCTCGGATCCGTTCCTCGCGGGCGCCTGGACGTGAGCGCGGCGCGCGCCCTGCTCGTGCGCGAGCTGGCTCTGGCGCTGCGCTCCGGCGGCGGCGCCGGGCTCGGGCTCGCGTTCTTCCTCACCGCCGTGCTGCTGGTGCCCTTCGGCGTCGGACCGGAGGGCGAGCGGCTCGCCACCGTCGCGGTCGGCACGCTCTGGGTCGCGGCATTGCTGGCGGCGCTGCTGTCGCTCGACCGGCTGTTCCAGGCCGACGCCGAGGACGGCACCCTCGACCAGCTCGCGCTCGCCCCCCTGCCGCTGGAGGCGCTGGTGGCGGTGAAGGCGGCCGGACACTGGCTCACCACCGGCCTGCCGCTCGTCGTCGCCGCCCCGCTGCTCGGCCTCACCCTCAACCTTGCGCCGTCCGCGATGCCCTGGCTCGTCGCGAGCCTCGCGCTCGGCACGCCGGCCCTGAGCTTCCTCGGGGCGGTCGGCGCGGCGATCACCGTCGGCGTGCGTCGCGGCGGGCTCCTGCTCTCGATCCTCGTCCTGCCGCTCTACGTGCCGACCCTGATCTTCGGGGCGCGCGCCGCCACGGCCGCGGATCCGTGGCCGGCCCTGCTCCTGACCGCCGGCGTGACGCTGCTCGTGCTGGCCGGCGCCCCCTTCGCCGCCGCGGCCGCCCTGCGCGTCAACCTGCGCTGAGAGGCTGCAACCGGGCGTTGCTTGAAGCCGGGCCGGCTGCGGCCTAACTGTCGCAATAGGACGCTCTCGGCCGATTTCGCTTGAAATCCCGAGGCGACGGCATCATTTTCCGCGCGCGCAAAGACGGGCCCCGTTCGCGCGCGCCTTTGCAACTGTATCGGACACCAAATGGCCAAGGAAGAGCTTCTGGAATTTCCCGGGGTCGTGACCGAACTTCTGCCCAACGCGACCTTTCGGGTGGAGCTCGAGAACGGCCACGTCATCATCGCCCACACCGCCGGCAAGATGCGCAAGAACCGCATCCGCGTGCTCGCCGGCGACAAGGTACAGGTGGAGATGACTCCCTACGACCTGACCAAGGGCCGGATCAACTACCGCTTCAAGTGAGACCGTAAGTGAGCGAAAGACCGCGGCTGATCCTCGCCTCGGCGAGCCCCCGCCGCCTCGAGCTCCTCGCGCAGGTCGGCATCCGGCCCGACGCGACCCTTCCCGCCGACATCGACGAGACGCCCCTGCCCCGCGAACTGGCGCGCGCCTGTGCGCTCCGCCTCGCTGCGACCAAGGCCGAGGCGCTCCCCGGGGACGACGCGGTGGTGCTTGCCGCCGACACCATCGTCGCGGTCGGCCGCCGCATCCTCGGCAAGCCGGCGGACGCCGCCGAGGCGCAGGCGTTCCTGCGCCTGCTCTCCGGCCGCCGCCACCGCGTCACCACCGGCGTTGCCGTGCGCGCCGGCGGCCGCACCCGCCTGCGCGCCGTCGAGACCGCCGTCCGTTTCAAGCAGCTCGACGCCCGCGAGATCGCCGCCTATCTCGCCAGCGGCGAATGGCAGGGCAAGGCCGGCGGCTATGCCATCCAGGGCCGCGCCGGCGCGCTCATCCCGTGGATCGGCGGCTCGTATTCCAATGTCGTCGGCCTGCCGCTCACCGAGACGCTGAACCTGCTCGGCGCTGCCGGCATCCACCCGGAGCCCGCCGCATGAGAGGCCGCCAGATCCTGATCGAGCCGCTGCCCAAGGGCGGCCACGCCGCGGCGCTGATGGTCGACGGCCGGCTCGAGGACCTGCTCGTCGACCCCGATCCCGCCGATCCGACGCCGCGGCCGGAGGCGATCTTCCGCGCTATCCCGGCCCGGCCGATGAAGGGCCTCGGCGGCGTCATGCTCGACCTCGGCGCCGGCCGCACCGGCTTTCTGCGCGGCCCGAAGCTGCCTGCGCCCGGCCGCTCCCTGCTCGTGCAGGTGACGGGCGTGGCCGAGCCCGGCAAGGCGCAGCCGGTGTCCGCCCGCCCGATCCTGAAGGCGCGCCACGCCATCCTCACCCCGGGCGCCCCCGGCATCAACGTCGCGCGCAGCCTGCGCGACCCCGACCGCCGCGCCGCGCTCGAGGCGCTCGGCACCGCCGCCATGGCCGGGGCCGAGGCCGACCTCGGCCTGATCCTGCGCACCGCCGCGATCGAGGCCCCCGACGACCGCATCGCCGCCGACATCGCAGCGCTCCGCGCCGAGTGGGCGGGCCTCGCGCCCGCCGGCGCCCCCGGCCTGCTGCGCCCGGCGCCCGGCGCCCGCGACGAGGCGCTGCGCGAGTGGCGCGAGCCGGGCGATCCGGTGCGTGACGCGCCGACTGCCTTCACCGAGGCCGGCATCTGGGACGAGATCGACGCGCTCCGCCGCCCGGAGGTGCCGCTCGCCGGCGGCGGCTTCATGGCGATCGAACCGACCCGCGCGCTCGTGGCCGTCGACGTCAACACCGGCGGTGACACCAGCCCGGCCGCCGGGCTCAAGGCCAACCTTGCCGCCGCCACCGAACTGCCGCGCCAGCTGCGCCTGCGCGGCCTCGGCGGGCAGATCGTCGTCGACTTCGCGCCGATGCCCCGGCCCGAGCGCGTCCGGGTCGAACGCGCGCTCGCCCACGCGCTCCGCACCGACGGGATCGACACCACGCTCGTCGGCTGGAGCCCCCTCGGCCATCTGGAATTGCAGCGAAAACGAGCGCGTCAACCGCTCGCATCCGTCGCGAGAACATGACAGACTGAACCGCATGTCACAGTCCCGCATGAGCCTCACGGCCGCCGGATCAGGCCAGCTAAGGTGCGTCGACTGCACGATCCGCCTGCGCGCGGTCTGCGCCCACGCCGACGCGACGGCGCTGGCCGAACTGGAGCGGATCAAGCGGTATCGCAGCTACGCCTCCGGCCAGACCATCACCTCGTCGGGCGACGAGCCGAGCGTCGTCGGCTCCGTCGTCGAGGGGGTGGCCCAGATCTCCACCCTGCTGCCCGACGGCCGGCGGCAGATGGTGGGGCTGCTGCTGCCGTCGGATTTCGTCGGCCGGCCCGGACGGTCGCGCATCGACTACGACATCGTTGCCGCCACGCCGGTGACGCTCTGCACCTTCCGCAAGGCCGACTTCGAGCGGCTGCTTGCGGCCAATCCGCTGATCGAGCGGCGGCTGCTCGCCATGATGCTCGACGAGCTCGACGCCGCCCGCGAGTGGATGACCCTGCTCGGCCGCAAGAGCGCCCGCGAGCGGGTGGCAAGCCTCGTGCTGATGATCGCGCGACGCGACGCGGCCCTGGTCGGCGGCGATTCCGCGGACGGACAGCGGGTGCCCCTGCGCCTGACCCGGCAGGCGATCGCCGACTATCTCGGCCTCACGATCGAGACCGTCAGCCGGCAGTTCGGTGCCCTCAGCCGCGACGGTCTCGTGGCGCTCGGCACCCAGCGCGCGCTCGACATCCTCGACCTCCACGGTCTCGAGACGGCGGCCGGCGAGGCCGTCTGACCCCGCCGACGCCGGCCGGACCCGCGGACGCGAGAATCCGTCGCCGCCCGGACGTGCTCGCCACGGGCGCGGTCGCTGCATCGACGATCACGGTCCCTTGATCTGAGTCAATGATCACACCCCGCGCCCGTGCGAGCGAACGAGATGGCGGGCCTGCGAGTGGCCCGCGGCTCGGGGGACGTCATGTCTGACGCATTGAAGATTACAGGCTGGGGCCTGCTCATCCTGTTCTTCGCCATGGGGGCGAACTGGGGCGAGGATGTCGCCTACCGGACGCACGCCCTCCTGCTGATGGCGCTGGCCGCCGTGATGTTCTTCTGGACGATCAGCGTCGCCGGAAAGGGCCCGAAGGACCCGGACGGCCCGACGCCCGCCACCGGCTACATGGACGAGGTGGTACGCTACGGCGTGATCGCCACCGCGTTCTGGGGCGTCGTCGGCTTTCTCGCCGGGGTCTACATCGCCTTCCAGCTGGCGTTCCCGCTGCTGAACTGGGATCTGCCGTGGACGAGCTTCGGCCGCCTCCGCCCGCTGCACACCTCGGCGGTGATCTTCGCCTTCGGTGGCAACGCCCTGATCGCGACGTCGTTCTACGTGGTGCAGCGCACCTGTGCCGTCCGGCTCTGGGGCGGCAAGACGGCGTGGTTCGTCTTCTGGGGCTACAACCTCTTCATCGTGCTCGCCGCCACCGGCTACCTGCTCGGCCAGACCCAGTCCAAGGAGTACGCCGAGCCCGAGTGGTACGTCGACCTCTGGCTCACGATCGTCTGGGTCGCCTACCTCGCGGTCTTCCTGATGACGATCGTGAAGCGCAGGGAACCCCACATCTACGTGGCGAACTGGTTCTACCTCGCCTTCATCGTCACCATCGCGATGCTGCACGTGGTGAACAACCTCGCCATCCCGGTGTCGATCTGGGGCTCGGAATCGGTCATCGTCTTCCCCGGCGTGCAGGGCGCCATGGTGCAGTGGTGGTACGGCCACAACGCCGTCGGCTTCTTCCTGACCGCGGGCTTCCTCGGGATGATGTACTACTTCATCCCGAAGCAGGCCGGGCGGCCGATCTACAGCTACAAGCTGTCGATCATCCACTTCTGGGCGCTGATCTTCCTCTACATCTGGGCCGGTCCGCACCACCTGCACTACACTGCCCTGCCCGACTGGGCGCAGGTGCTCGGCATGGTGTTCTCGATCATCCTGTGGATGCCGAGCTGGGGCGGCATGATCAACGGCCTGATGACGCTGCAGGGCGCGTGGGACAAGCTCCGCACCGACCCGATCCTCAGGATGCTCGTCGTCGCCGTCGGCTTCTACGGCATGGCGACCTTCGAGGGGCCGATGATGTCGATCCGCGCGGTCAACTCGCTCAGCCACTACACCGAGTGGACGATCGGCCACGTGCATTCCGGCGCGCTCGGCTGGAACGGGATGATCACCTTCGGCGCGCTCTACTATCTCACGCCGCGGCTCTGGGGCCGGGAGCGGCTCTATTCGCTCAGCCTCGTCTCCTGGCACTTCTGGCTCGCGACGATCGGCATCGTGCTCTACGCCGCGTCCATGTGGGTCGGCGGCATCATGCAGGGCCTGATGTGGCGCGAGATCGACGATCAGGGCTTCCTGGTGAACTCGTTCATCAACTCGGTGGCGGCGATGCACCCGATGTACGTGGTGCGCGCGCTCGGCGGCACGATGTACCTCGCCGGCGGCCTCATCATGGCCTTCAACCTCTGGCAGACGATCGCCGGCGCGGGCGCCGCCCGCACCCCCGACCCTGCCTCTCTGCCGGCCGAGTGAGGATCGACCCATGTTCATGAAGCTTCACAAGTGGGCCGAGACCAACGCCTTCGCCCTTCTGGTGCTCAGCCTCGTCGTCGTGTCGGTCGGCGGCCTGGTGCAGATCGTGCCGCTGTTCTACCTCGACAACACGATCGAGAAGGTGGACGGCATGCGCCCCTACAGCCCGCTGGAGCTGGCGGGCCGCGAGAATCTACGTGCGGGAAGGCTGCTACGTCTGCCACAGCCAGATGATCCGCGTCATGCGCGATGAGGTCGACCGCTACGGTCACTACTCGCTCGCGGCCGAATCGATGTACGATCACCCGTTCCTGTGGGGCTCGAAGCGCACCGGGCCGGACCTCGCCCGCGTCGGCGGCCGGTATTCCGACGACTGGCACGTCGCGCACATGCACAACCCGCGCGATCTGGTGCCGGAGTCGATCATGCCCGCCTATCCGTGGCTGGCCGAGACGCCGCTCTCGCCCGACCGGATCGCCCGGGTGATGGCGACGCACCGCGAGACCGGCGTGCCCTACACCGACGAGATGATCGCGAACGCCGCCGCCGACTTCCGCACGCAGGCGAACCCCGACTCGGGCGATGTCGACGCGCTGCTCGCCCGCTACCCCAAGGCGCAGGCACGCAGCTTCGACGGCCAGCCGGGCGTGAGCGAGCTCGATGCGCTGATCGCCTACCTGCAGATGCTCGGCACGCTGGTCGACTTCTCGACCTTCGAGCCGGAAGCCAGCCGCTGACCGAGGACGCCATGGAAAGATACACCCTCCTCCGCCACCTGGCCGACAGCTGGGGCCTGCTCAGCATGGTTGTCTTCTTCGGCGGCATCACCCTGTGGATCTTCCGCCCCGGGGCGCGTTCGGTGCAATCCGAGGCGGCCATGCAGATCTTCCGCAACGACGACCACCCAAAGGACGACTCCGATGGCCGATAAGCGCGAGGTCGACGAGGCGACCCAGACCGAGACGACCGGCCATGAATGGGACGGGATCAAGGAACTCGACACGCCCATGCCGAAGTGGTGGCTGTGGACGCTCTACGGCACCATCATCTGGGGGGTGATCTACACCATCCTCATGCCCGCATGGCCGCTGGTCAGCGGCGCGACCCCGGGTCTGCTCGGGTATTCCAGCCGGCAGAACGTCGCGGCCGAACTTGCCACCGCCAGCGCGGCGAATGCCGCGCTCGACGAGCGGCTCGTCTCGGGAGACCTCGCCGCCGCCGCCAAAGACCCGGAGCTGCTGCGCTATGCCACCGCTGGCGGTGCTGCGGTCTTCCGCAACAACTGCGCCCCCTGCCACGGCGCGGGCGCGGGCGGCGTGATCGGCCACTATCCCAACCTGCTCGACAACGACTGGCTCTGGGGCGGCGACGTCGAGACGATCCAGCAGACCGTCACCCACGGCATCCGCTTCGATGCCGACGACGAGACGCGCGTCGGCGAAATGCCTGCCTTCGACGGCGTGCTCGAACCGGCGCAGATCGACGGCCTCGTCCAGTACGTGCTGTCGCTCTCGGGCCATGCCGAGGACCCGGCGCTCGCCGCCGCGTCGCACCCGCTCTTCGCCGACAACTGCGCCGCGTGCCACGGCGACGACGGCAAGGGGATGCGGGACGTGGGCTCGGCCAACCTGACCGACGCGATCTGGCTCTACGGCAGCGATCCGGCGACGATCCACGCCACGATCCTGCACGGCCGCCACGGCCAGATGCCGGCGTTCGGGGCCCGGCTCAGCCCGGCGGACATTGCCAAGGTGGCGATCTACGTCAACACGCTCGGCGGCGGCGAGTAGGCGCCGACGCACTCCTCCATCCGGCGCCCGGTGTCGGCGCCGGCCGGGCCGCCATCCTCGAGCGAGCGGCGCAGCCCCTCGGCGTCGAGCACCGTGACCGACCCGTAGCCCTGGGCGATCCAGCCCCGGGACGCGAAGCCTTGCAGCACCGTATTCACCTGCCGCCGCGAGGCGTTCGCCATGGTGGCAAGGTCGAGCTGCGTCAGCGGCACCCGCACCCGCCCGTCCCGCGTCGCCCGGAGCAGCGTCGCCGCGACCCGGCGCCCGGTATCAGGCTGCAGCAGGTCTTCCACCACCCGCAGCCACAACGCACCGTCATCGGCCGCGATCTCGCCGAACGCCCGGAGCGCGCGCGGCTCGGCAGAGACGATCGCCTCCATCGCCCGAAGCGGCAGGTGGAAGAGCACGGTCTCGTTGACCGCCCGCAGCGACGTCGCCCGCTGCGTCTCCCCGAAGAACGGCAGGGCCCCGAGCCAGGTGCCGATGCCGACATGCTGCACCAAGGCGCGCGGCAGCCCCACAGGCGCGACCGTCAGCACCACCAGCCCGTCGACCACCGCATAGACCCCGCCCGCCGGATCGCCCGGCCGAAATATTTCGCTGTTGGGACCAAACCGCTGCGGCAGGCCCCGACGCAGCACCTCGTCGGCGAGGGAGTCGGATTGATGCGACAGCCAGCCATGACCTCGCAGGACAGCTTCGCTCAATTCACGGATTCGAAGATCGCTCATGCCTTTGCCTCGCCAAGCGCAGATGGCGGAGCGGCCCCGCATCACTGCGTTATTGGCAAGAAACGTTCTGGCCGCCGTCCGGGTTCCCCATGCCGGCCCTGTGCCTGCGGCCCGGCACGGCCCGCCGGTCAGCGCCCGAGACGAAAGGCGTTTCCGGCACGCCGGCGCAGGTAGGAGCGGCGCAGGGCGGAGACCTCGAAGCAGACCTCGACCTCATCGGGACCGACCTCGACCGTGGCGCCACAGTGCCGGGCCACGGCCAGGAACGACCGATTGCCCGGCAGCGTGTACGCGCGGATCGTGCGCACGCCGCGCGGGGCCAGCAGATGCGCCGCCGTCTCGACAAGCTCGGTGCCGATGCCGCGCCGGCGCAGCCCGGAGTCGACGCTGATCCCGAGTTCCATCTCCCTGCCGGTGCCGACCAGTTCGGCCACCGCCCGCACGGCCCCGGGCCGCAGGAAGGGTGCCTTGAACAGCGGCCCGTCGAAGGCGAGCAGCACCACGCCGCCGCGCGAGCCGATCCGCTCCACGTGCCGCTCCAGCGCCGCCGGCCCCATCGTCGCGCAGAAGCGCATCCGCCGGTCATCGGGACTGAGCCGCAGATAGTGCTCCAGCACGACGGGCGCGTCCCGATCGACGGCGGTGCGCAGACCGAACCCGGAATGTCCCCGGCAGGGAATGGGGATCGGGTAGCCGATGAAGCTCATTTGCGGATATCCGAACGCCATCGCTGCGCTCCCACCGTTTCGAGTACGCGAAGATAGCGCCTTCCCCGTCTGATTTCATCCCGCATGTGCTAACGATATGTTGCGTTAGCGAGTGCCGCTGGAAATCTCTCCGCTCAGCGGCCGCGGATCCGTGGGTCCAGCGCGTCGCGCAGACCGTCGCCGATGAAGTTGATCGACAGCACGGTCATCGAGATGGCGAGCCCGGGCCAGATCACCCGCGCCGGCGTCAGGGTCATGAAGTTCGCTCCGTCGAACAGCAGCCGGCCCCACGTGGGAAAGTCCGAGGGAAACCCGAGCCCGAGAAACGACAGCGCGGATTCGGTGATGATGGCATTGGCGACCCCGAGCGTGGCCGACACCATGATCGGCGACAGCACGTTCGGCAGGATATGCCGCAGGATGATCCGCCGCGACGGCGCCCCCACCGACTTCGCCGCAACGACGAATTCGCGCTCCTTGATCCCGAGCACGTCGCCGCGCACGATCCGGGCGGTGTTCATCCAGCTGGTGATGCCGATGATGAAGACGATGAGCAGGAAGATCCCGGTCTCCGGCCCGAAGGCGGCGCGGAGCGTGTCGCGGAACAGCATGATGATGACGAGGAGCAGCGGCAGCAGCGGCAGGGCGAGGAACAGGTCCGTCACCCGCATCAGGATGCCGTCAAGCCGGCGGAAGTAGCCCGCAAGGACGCCGACCGTCGTCCCGACCACCAGCGAAATCAGCATCGCGGTAAATCCGACCAGCAGCGACACCCGGCCGCCCTGCAGCACCTGGGCGAAGATGTCGCGGCCGATGTTGTCGGTGCCCATCGGGTGCTTGAGCGTCGGCCAGCTGTTGCGGGCCTTGACGTCGATGTAGCTCGGATCGGCGTTCCAGATCCACGGCCCGGCGATCACCAGAAAGACGATGAGGCCGAAGATCACCACGCCGACCATGGCGCCGCGGTGGTGGCGGAACTGGAACCACACGTCGCTCCACAGGCTGCGCTGCGGCGTGTCGATCTCCGCGGGGGCGGCAACGGCGACGGTGGCCTCAGTCATAGCGGATCCGCGGGTCGAGGATGCCGTAGAGCACGTCGGCAATCAGGTTGAAGAGCACGATCAGCACGGCGAACAGAAAGGTCAGCGTCTGGACCAGCGGCAGGTCGGCCGACTGGATGCCCGAGATCAGGAGCTGGCCGAGACCGTTCACCCGAAAGATCTGCTCGGTGATGATCGCGCCGCCGAAGATGCTCGGCACGCCGAGCGCGATCACGGTGACGACGGGGATGAGGCTGTTCCGCAGGACGTGGACCAGCAGGACGGTCCGCTCGCCCATGCCCTTGGCCCGCGCCGTGCGCACGTAGTCCTGGCTCAGGTTGTCGAGCACCGCCGCGCGCATGTACCGGCTGATCTGGGCGGCGTTGTAGAGGGCGAGCACCGTCACCGGCAGGATCATCTGGCGTATCTGCAACCAGAGCGTATGGCCGTCGGTGACGCGCAGGTTGGTGTCGTAGATCGTCGGCAGCCACTGCAGCTTGACCGCAAAGATGACGATGAGCGCGAGCCCGGTGAAGAACGTCGGCACCGAGAATCCGACCATGGAGAACAGCGTGGCGAACTGGTCGACCCACGAGTACTGCCGGTAGGCCGAGATCACCCCGAGCGGGATCGCGATCAGCACGCCGACGAGATAGGCCAGCCCGACGACCCAGAGGGTCTGCGGCAGGCGCTGCAGGATCAGGTCCGCCACCGGCGAGCGGGTCTGCCAGCTGATGACCCGCAGCCGCTCGCCGGACCCGATGCTCCAGCCGGTCCACTTCTCGATCAGGGTGAGCGGCTCGTTGATGAAGAACTGCTGCAGCCAGAGCAGATAGCGCACATGGAACGGCTGCCCGAGGCCGAGGCTCTCGCGGATCTTCTCGCGCACCTCCGGCGGGATGGTGAGCGGCAGGTTCGACGTCGGATCGCCAGGCGACAGGTCGAGCAGCGCGAAGATGATGAAGCTGATGACGAGCAGCGTCGGGATGGCGAAGAGCAGGCGGCGCAGCGTGTAGCTCAGCATCGCGCCGCTCCGGCGCTCGGTATGGAACGGCGGCTCCGCAACAGGGAAGGCGCCCCGATCCCGCCGGCGATCGAGCCATGGCGGCACCTTGGGCGGCTCCCCCCTCCCCGCGCGCCGCTCACGCCCGCCGTCCGCGCAGCCCGTTCCGGTGCTTTTTCTCGGCGAAAATACTCCCGCCGGAGGCGTCCCGAACGCGCAACCCGCGCCGCGCCCTCACGCCCCGCGCGCGGCAGCCGACAACCAACCATGTCCAACGCCAGCACCTTCATTGGCTTACCCGCTGTTTCACGCGCGAAATCCCCCGACCTCACGCTTCGGGCGGCTCGGCCCGGTCCCCCGTGGGGCACCGGGCCGCGGACATCACTTCAACCGATACCAGTCGGCCGCGTTCCAGAGCTCGCTGTCCCAGGCGTTCATCTTCACGCCGCCGAGCGTCTTCGACGCCGCCGACAGGCGGCCGCGATGCACCAGCGGAATGATCGAGGGCGAATTCACGATCAGGTCGTTCGCCTTGATGATGACCTTCGCCCGCTCCTCGAGCCCCGAGGTCTTGGCCAGCTCCGCCATCGTCGCGTCGAAGTCCTTGTTGCACCAGCGCGAGGTGTTCCCGCCCTGCCACTGGGTGTCCGGCGCCGGGATCTCGCCGCAGGTCCATTCCCCGAGGTACTTCTCCGGGTCGGTGCCGTCGAACTCGTTCGCGTACATCTCGACGTCGGCATAGAACTTCTGCAGCGTGTCGGGCGAGCCCGGATCGCCGCCGAAGAACACCGAGGCGTCGATGTTCCTCAGCTCCACCGCGACGCCGATCTCCTCCCACCACTGCTTGATGAGGGCCTGTGCCGCCTGCCGGACCGAGTTGGTCGAGGTCTGGTAGAGGATCGAGAGCTTCTTGCCGTCCTTCTGGCGGATGCCGTCCGAGCCGACGGTCCAGCCCGCCTCGTCGAGCAGCTTCTTCGCGCCCTCGAGGTCCTGCGTCTTGCACCAGTCGTTGTTCGGCGAGACGTTCATCTCCGGCGCGGGGATGAAGTTGCAGGTCGACTTGCCGGCCTCGCCATAGCCGGTCTCGACGAGGATCTCCCGGTCGATCGCCAGCGACAGCGCCTTCACCACCCGCTCGTCGGTCAGGAAGGGATGCGGATGCGCGACCGTCGAGCGCTCGGCCCCGAGCGCCGGATCGGGATCGGTCTGGTTCACCTGCAGGCGTTCGAGCAGCGTGCCGAACGCCGAGAGCACCTCGCCCTTCCCGGCCGCCACCATCTGCGCGAGGATCTCCGGCTCGACCTGGGTATTCCAGGCGAAATCGTACTCGCCGGTCTCGAGCACCGAGCGCGCGGCACTCGCCGGATCGCCGCCGCCCTTGATGACCGCGGTCGCGAACGCGGGCTTGGCCGGGTCGCGATACTTCGGGTTCGCCTCCAGCGTCACCACGTCGTTGGCCTTGAAGTCCACCACCCGGAACGGCCCGGTGCCGATCGGATAGGTGTTCGCCTTGGTGCACTCCGGCGCCTTCGGCCCCAGGCAGTCGGCGAACTGCGCCTTCTGGATAATCGGCGCCTGCGCCCCGACGAGCGGCCCATAGGGGAACGGCTTCGGCACGTCGAACGTGACCTTGATCGTCCGCGGGTCGACCGCCTCGACCGACTTCACGTCGGAGAAGTTCGAGGCCTGGGCACAGCCGCCGTCCGGGTGGGTGCAGTACTGCCAGGTGAAGACCGCGTCGTCGGCGGTCACGGGCGTGCCGTCCGACCAGACCAGCCCGTCCTTGAGCTTCCAGGTGATCGTGAGCAGGTCCTTCGAGACGCCGCCGTTCTCGACGGTCGGGATCCCCTCGGCGAGGAACGGCACGAGGTCGCCCTTCTCGTCGTAGCGGGCGAGCGGTTCGAGCACGAGGCTCGCCGCCTGCAGATCCTTGGTGCCGTTCGACAGGTACGGCGTCATGATCGAGATCGCCTGCCAGTACAGGATGTTGAGCTGGCCGTCCGATCCGCGCTCCGCGAAGGCCGCCGGGGCCGACAGCGTGGCCGACAGGGCGGCGAGCGCCGCTCCGGTCATGAGGTGTCTGAGCTTCATCGGAAACGCTCCTCAGTTGCAGGACGGGCGCGCGCTCATGCCGCGGCCCTTGGTTGATCGCCGCCCGGGCCGGCACCGGGCCGGCCGGGGGCGACGGGGGTGTCGTGCAGGTGGCAGGCGACCCGCCGCCCGGCGCCGAGATCGCGCAGCGCCGGCACCTCGACGCGGCAGCGGTCGAAGACCCTGGGGCACCGGGTGTGGAAGACGCAGCCCGACGGCGGCTTGGCCGGGCTCGGCACGTCGCCCTTGAGGATGATCCGCCGGCGCCGGGCTTCGAGGGCGGGATCGGGGCTCGGCACGGCGGAGATCAGCGCCTCGGTGTAGGGATGCAGCGGCCGGGTGAAGAGCGCGTCGGTCGGCCCGGTCTCGGCGAGGCGCCCGAGGTACATCACCGCCACCCGGTCGGCGATGTGGCGCACCATCGAGAGGTCGTGGCTGATGAAGAGGTAGGTGAGGCCCAGGCGGTCCTGCAGATCCTGCAGCAGGTTCACCACCTGCGCCTGGATCGACACGTCGAGCGCCGCGATCGGCTCGTCGCAGACGATGAACTTCGGGTTCAGCGCCAGCGCCCGGGCGATGCCGATCCGCTGCCGCTGGCCGCCGGAAAACTCGTGCGGGTAGCGGTTGGCGAAGCGGCGGTTGAGGCCGACCGCGTCCATCAGCTCCATCACCCGCGCGCGGCGCGCGGCGCGCGGAAGGCTGGCGTGCTCGTCGAGCGGCTCGGCGATGATCGAGCCCACGGTCATCCGCGGGTTCAGGCTCGCCTGCGGGTCCTGGAAGATCATCTGCATCTCGGGCCGGATCGCCCGCAGCGCCCCGCCCTCGAGCCGGGAGATCTCGCGCCCCTCGAGGCGGATCGAGCCGGCGGTCGGATCGAACAGCCGCAGGATCGCCCTGCCCGTCGTCGACTTGCCGCAGCCCGAACTCGCCGACGAGCCCCAGCGTCTCGCCCGCGGCGATCTCGAAGGACAGGTCGTCGACCGCCCGCACCTCGCCCGCCCGCCGCCGCAGCACGCCGCGATAGATCGGAAAGTGCATCTTCAGCCCCTCGACGCGGAGCAGCGGCTCGCGAGGGGGCGGGTCGGCGACGTCACGCATCGCGCGGCCCGTCGGTTGCCGGATCCCACCAGCAGGCGACGTCGTTGCCGGCCGGCAGCGGGATGCGTGGCGGGTTCTCCCTGCGGCAGCGGTCGAGGACGTGGCCGCAGCGCGGGGCGAACGGACAGGAGGTCGGCGCCGCCATCAGGATCGGCGGCTGTCCCTCGATTGTGCGCAGGCGGGACTCCCGGCCCTCGGTGACGCTCGGCACGGTGCCGAGCAGCGCGCGGGTATAGGGATGCTGCGGCCGGGCGAAGACCTCCGCCACGGGCCCATGCTCGACGATCAGGCCCGCGTACATCACCATCACCCGGTCGGCGATGCCGGCGACGAGCCCGAGGTCGTGGGTGATCCAGACGATGCCGGTGCCGAGCCGCTCGCGCAACTCGCGCACGATCTCGAGGATCTGCGCCTGGATCGTCACGTCGAGCGCGGTGGTGGGCTCGTCGGCGATCAGCACCTTCGGATCGCAGGAGAGCGCCATGGCGATCATCACCCGCTGGCGCATGCCGCCGGAGAACTGGTGCGGATAGTCGTCGAGGCGGCGCTCCGCATCGGGGATGCCGACCAGCGCGAGCAGGCTCGCGGCGCGTGCGCGCGCGGCGGCCTTCGACAGGCCCATGTGCTTGCGGATGGGCTCCATGATCTGGAAGCCGACGGTGAAGACCGGATTGAGGCTGGTCATCGGGTCCTGGAACACGAAGCCGACCTCGCCGCCGCGCAGCGCGCGGATCTCCCGCGGCGTCATGTCCCGGACCTCGCGGCCCTGGTAGAGGATCGAGCCGCCGACGATCTCGGCAGGCGGCGACGGCAGCAGGCCCATGAGCGACATCATCGTCACCGACTTGCCCGAGCCGCTCTCGCCGACGACGCCGAGGATCTCGCCCTCCGCGACGGCGAAGCTGACGCCGTTCACCGCATGGACCGAGCCGTCGCGGGTCGCGAAGACCGTCCGGAGCCCGGACACCTCGAGAACCGGCGCAGGGCCATCAAGCATCCATCCCGCCCCTTCTGGTGCCCGGCCGGACCCGGCTGGCCGCTCTGCGATCGGAGGGCAAGTCTAAGCCCAGAGGTTCTTGCGCGACAACAGGGAACTGGCCGCCGGCCGCGACGGCCATATGAATGACCTGGCGACAACCGCGACGCGGCGAGCGGCCTTGACCCTGCGCCCCCCGGCCGGGACACTGGCGGGATGAGCGCCGCCCATGCGTCGCGCGCCGTCAGCGGCACCGCCGCCCGGTCGGCCAGCCGGGCAACTGATGCTGAAAGGGGAACCGCCGTGGCCGTCGTCAACCGATTTGCCGAACTCGCGCCGGCCATTGCCGACTGGCGCCGGGACATCCACGCCCATCCGGAAATCCTGTTCGACACCCACCGCACCAGCGCGCTGGTGGCGGAGAAGCTGCGCGGCTTCGGCGTCGACGAGGTGGTGGAGGGCATCGGGCGCACCGGCGTCGTGGGGGTGATCCGCGGGCGGGCGACCGGATCGGGGCGGGTGATCGGGCTGCGGGCCGACATGGACGCGCTCCCGATGCCCGAGGCGACCGGCCTCGCCCACGCCTCGCGCACGCCGGGGGCGATGCACGCCTGCGGCCACGACGGGCACACCGCCATGCTGCTCGGCGCGGCGCAGTACCTGGCCGAGACGCGGAACTTCGACGGCACGGCGGTGGTGATCTTCCAGCCGGCGGAGGAAGGCGGCGGTGGTGGCCGGGAGATGGTCGAGGACGGGCTGATGGACCGCTTCGGCATCGAGCAGGTGTTCGGCCTGCACAACATGCCGGGCCTGCCTGTCGGCGACTTTGCGCTGCGGCCCGGGCCGCTGATGGCCGCATCGGACACCTTCACGATCGTCGTCACCGGCCGGGGCGGCCACGGCGCCCTGCCCCATGCCACCGTCGACCCGGTGCTGGCGGCGGCGCAGATCGTCACGGCGCTGCAGCAGGTGGCATCGCGCAACGCCGATCCCCTGAAGCCCGCGGTGCTGTCGGTGACGAGCCTGCGCACCTCGAGCAACGCCTCCAACGTCATCCCGGAGGAGGTCGAGATGGTCGGCACCGCCCGCTCGCTCGACGACGAGACGCAGGACCTGATCGAGCGGCGCATGGGGGAAATCGTCGCCGGTGTCGCCGCGGCGCACGGCGCCACCGCCCGTTTCGTCTACGAACGCGGCTATCCGGTGACGGCGAACGCCGTGGCGGAGACCGAGTTCGCCGCGCGGGTCGCGGCGGACGTGGTGGGCACCGCCCGGGTCGACACCGACGCCCCGGCGCTGATGGGCGCCGAGGACTTCTCGTTCATGCTGAAGGCCCGGCCGGGCGCCTTCATCTTCGTCGGCAACGGCGACAGCGCGGGCCTGCACCACCCGAAGTACGACTTCAACGACGAGGTGATTCCCGTCGGATGCTCCTACTGGGTGCGGCTGGTCGAGGCGGCGATGCCGGCGGGCGGCACCACCGGCTGAACGTCCCCGGGGGGACGATCCAGCGGGGCTGTGTCGGAGTACCCCCTCCGGCATGAGCGGCAAGCGTGGCACTCACGGACTTCACGTCCGACGTACCTTTTCAACTCATTGCGTTAGCCAACGGTCGTCTTCGTCAACTTTGCACGAAGGCCATTCGGCCGCTCGCAGGTTCCCGAGCGCAACCGGCAGTCGGGATCGGCGTTGACCTGCACGGCGTCGAGGGAACCCTGAATGACCACCCCGCAGTTGCTCTCGATTACCGTCATCGCCGCGATGATGGCCGCGTTCGTCTGGGGACGCTTTCGCTACGATCTGGTCGCGGCCTGTGCCCTGATCCTCGCGGTCGGGGTCGTGCCCTTCGACCACGCCTTCAGCGGCTTCAGCGACGACATCGTCATCATCGTCGGGTCGGCGCTGCTGATCAGCGCCGGCGTGGCGCGCACGGGCATCATGGAGGCGGCGATCCGGCGGCTCGCCCCGAACGTCACCCGCGTGCGGATGCAGCTGCTGCTGCTCGTCGGGGTCGTGACCGTGCTGTCGGCCTTCGTGAAGAACATCGGCGCGCTCGCGATCATGATCCCGATCGCCTTCCAGTTCGCCCGCCGCTCCAACGTCTCGCCGTCGGCGTTCCTCATGCCGATGGCGTTCGGCTCGCTGCTCGGCGGGCTGATGACCCAGATCGGCACGTCGCCGAACATCGTCGTCTCGCGCGTGCGGCAGGAGCTGACGGGCGAGGGCTTCACCATGTCCACGTGATCCCGGCGCGCGAGGTCTATGCGGCGATGGACGGGCCGATCCTCGTGATGCTGGCCGCGCTGATCCCGGTCGGCGGCTCGCTGCGGACGAGCGGCGCGAGCGACACGCTCGCGCACTGGCTGGCCGAGGTGGGCGCGGGCCTGCCGGGCTGGGGTGCCCTGCTCCTGGTCCTCGCGGTCGCCATGGCGGTGACGCCGTTCCTGAACAACGCCGCGACCGTCCTCGTCGTCGCGCCGATCGCCGCGAGCTTCGCCCGGTCGCTCGGCTACCGGCCGGAGGCGTTCCTGATGGCCGTGGCGATCGGCGCGGGCTGCGACGTCCTCACGCCGATCGGGCACCAGTGCAACACGCTGGTCATAGGGCCGGGCGGCTATCGCTTCGCCGACTATCCCCGGCTCGGCCTGCCGCTGTCGCTTCCGGTGCTGCTGGTGTCGGTGCCGGCGCTGATCGTGGTGTGGCCACTGCACTGAGCCGCTTGCGGTCGGGCGCGTTCCGGGGGAAAAGCCGGTCTTCTCCGCGCGGAGCCCATGCCCATGACGTTCCTGTCCATCGCGATGCTGTTCGTCGCAGGCTTCTGTTCCGGCGCGATCAACGCGGTCGCGGGCGGCGGCACCTTCATCACCTTCGCCGCGCTCAGCCTCGTCGGCGTGCCGCCGGTGATGGCGAACGCCACGTCGTCGATCGCGCAGTTCCCGGGCTATGTCACCTCGACGATCGCCTATCGCGACGAGATCGTGCACACGCTCCAGACCGCGATCGGGCTCGCGATCCTGTCGGCGGCCGGGGCGCTCGCCGGCGCGCTCGCGCTGCTGGCGCTCGACAATTCCGAGTTCCGGGCGATGGTGCCCTGGCTGCTGCTCGCCGCGACCGGGCTCTTCGCCGCGGGACCGTGGCTGAAGCCGAAGCGGGCCGACGGCGCGCACGTCGCGGTGCTGGGCCCGCTCAGCGGGCGGCTCGTGCAGTTCGCGACGGCGGTCTATGGCGGCTTCTTCGGCGCCGGCATGGGGGTGATGATGCTCGCGACGCTGGGGCTGACCCAGCCCGGCGACTATCATCGGCTGAACGCGCTGAAAAACCTGCTCTCGGTGGTGATCGCCGCCGTCGCCATCCTGGTCTTCGTCACGGGCGGCCTGATCGCCTGGACCGCGGCCGCCGTGATGATCCCGGCGGTGGCGCTCGGCGGCTATTCCGGGGTGTACGCGGCCAAACGGGTGCCGCAGACGGCGCTGCGGGGCTTCGTGGTCGTGATCGGCCTGGCGCTCGCGGTCTACTACTTCCTGAAGTGAGCCTCCGCCCCCGCGTCAGGCAAGGCCCGGCGGCGGATCGGCGAGCAGCGCGAGACGGCCCGCCGCCGTGCGCGCGAACCGCTGGGTGAGCGCGCGACGCCGTGCGCCGGGCAGCGGCACCGCACCGGGCAGGCGGACGATTTCGGCGTCCCACGGGTCCGCGAGGATGAGGCCCGCGTCCGCGGGCAGCAGCTCGACGGGAAACGCTGCGTCGACCGCCCAGAAAAATCGGTCGCACCACTCGAGATAGCCGCCCCACTTCAGATCCGACACGAAGTCGGCGCGGCTCGACTTGCACTCGACGACCCAGATCTCACCCTTCGGCCCGAGCGCCGCCACGTCGACGCGCAGACCCGGCGCCGGCACGAATTCGAGGAGCGGGGCGAAATCGAGGCTGCGCATCAGCCGGCTGACGCCGCGGGCGAGCCGCTGGCCGGGCTGCAGCGCGTCGAGAAGGCTCTCCATATCCCCTGATCGCCGGGGCCGCGGCCTCGGTCAAGTCCGACCATGCGTCGCCATCACGCGGGCATCAGGGCTTGAAGGGTCGGTAACGGTCGCGTTAGAGAGGTGGAAAGCACCGGCCCCGGGAGAGGCCGGGCCAGCGAGGCTCGTCAGGAGAAAGCAAGCACATGGCCGACGCCGCCGCCCATTCGCACGCAGACCATCACGACGAGCCGGGATTCTTCACCCGCTGGTTCATGTCGACGAACCACAAGGACATCGGCATCCTCTATATCGTGGTGTCGGCGACCCTCGGCATCGTCGCCGTGGCGTTCTCGGTCTACATGCGCCTCGAGCTCATGCATCCGGGCGTGCAGTACCTCAACATCGACGGCGAGCCGAACGGCCACCTCTGGAACGTGCTCATCACCGGGCACGGCATCCTGATGATGTTCTTCGTCGTCATCCCGGCGCTCTTCGGCGGATTCGGCAACTACTTCATGCCGCTGATGATCGGCGCGCCGGACATGGCGTTTCCGCGGCTGAACAACCTGAGCTTCTGGCTCTACGTCGCGGGCGCGACCATGGCGGTGCTGTCGATCCTCGCCCCCGGCGGCGACGGGCTGACCGGCACGGGTGTCGGCTGGGTGCTCTACGCCCCGCTGTCGACCACCGAGGGCGGCATGTCGATGGACTTCGCCATCTTCGCCGTCCACCTCTCGGGCGCCTCGTCGATCCTCGGCGCGATCAACATGATCACCACGTTCATGAACATGCGCGCCCCCGGCATGACGCTGCACAAGGTGCCGCTGTTCGCCTGGTCGATCATGGTCACGGCGTTCATGATCCTGCTGGCCCTGCCGGTGCTCGCGGGCGCGATCACCATGCTTCTGACCGACCGCAACTTCGGGACGACGTTCTTCGACCCGGCGGGCGGCGGCGACCCGATCCTCTACCAGCACATCCTGTGGTTCTTCGGCCATCCCGAGGTCTACATCATCATCGTGCCGGGCTTCGGCATCATCAGCCACGTGATCTCGACCTTCTCGCGCAAGCCGATCTTCGGCTACCTGCCGATGGTCTACGCGATGATCGCGATCGCGGCGCTCGGCTTCGTGGTGTGGGCGCACCACATGTACACCGTCGGCATGTCGGTGACACAGCAGAGCTACTTCATGCTCGCGACCATGGTCATCGCGGTGCCGACCGGCGTGAAGATCTTCTCGTGGATCGCCACGATGTGGGGGGGCTCGGTCGAGTTCAAGACGCCGATGCTCTGGGCGCTCGGCTTCCTGTTCCTGTTCACCGTCGGCGGCGTGACCGGCATCGTGCTGTCGCAGGCCGCCATCGACCGGACCTATCACGACACCTACTACGTGGTGGCGCACTTCCACTACGTGATGAGCCTCGGCGCGGTGTTCTGCATCTTCGCCGGCGTCTACTACTGGATCGGCAAGGTGACGGGCCGGCAGTATCCCGAGTGGGCCGGCAAGATCCACTTCTGGATGATGTTCGTCGGCGCGAACCTCACCTTCTTCCCGCAGCACTTCCTCGGGCGGCAGGGCATGCCGCGGCGCTACATGGACTATCCCGTGCAGTTCGAGCTTCTGGAACACGGTCTCGTCCTACGGCGCCTTCCTGTCGGCCGCGTCGTTCGTGTTCTTCTTCTGGATCGTGTTCTACACCATCCGCTATGGCGAGCGCGTCACCGATCCGGCCTACTGGGGGCCGCAGCCCGACCCGACGCTGGAGTGGACGCTGTCCAACCCGCCGCCGGCGCACACCTTCGAGACGCTGCCGACGCCCGACATGTGGGATCACAGCCGGTCGCACTGATGCCTCCCGGCAGGGACAGGAACACGGGGGCGGACGCCGGAGCGTCCGTCCCCGATCCGTTCCGGCGGTCGGATCCGCCGCTGATGGCGGTGACGCTTCGGCCGAACCGCTCGCTGACCCCGGCGATGGGGACGTGGCTCATGGCGCTGCTCGCCGCGGGCCTTGCAGCGCCGCTGGTCGGGCTCGCCGGCACCAAGGCCGCCTGGGGGATGCTGCCGTTCCTGATCGCGGCCTTTGCGGCGCTCTACCTCGCGATCCGGCGCAACCAGCGCGACGGCCAGCTGTCCGAAGAGCTGAAGCTCTGGGACGACCTCATCACCGTGGTGCGGCGCGAGCCACGGGGCCGGGTGCTGACCTGGCATGCCAATCCGTTCTGGGTCCGCGTCCGGCTGCGCTCCGACGCGCCGGTCGAGAGCTACCTGACGCTGCAGGGCAACGGCCGCGAGATCGAGCTCGGCGCCTTCCTGAGCCCGGGCGAGCGCGAGGCGCTGTGTCGCGATCTCAAGGCAACGCTGGCCGGACTGCGGACGGGGGTCGAGTGAAGACGGGGATCGAGTGAAGACCCGGGATCGAGTGAAATTGAGTCGCAGGCCATGGCGCCCCGGGCAAACGGGCGATATGGCAGGGTGCATGACCCGTACAATCGCCCTCCTCGCCCTCATCCTTGCCACCTGCGCCCCGCGCCTGCCGGCCGCCGCGCCTCTGCCCGGGGCGGGCGAGTGCGTCGTGCTGCTGCACGGGCTGGGGCGGAGCGAGAATTCGCTCTGGATCATGGAGGAGATGCTCGCCGCCGACGGCTATCGGGTGGTGAACCGGGGGTATCCGTCCACCGAGATGCCGATCGAGGAGCTGCTCGACCACGTGACCGACGCGGTGAAGGCGTGCGGATCGGATCGGGTGAACTTCGTCACGCATTCGATGGGCGGGATCCTCGCGCGCGCCTGGCTCGCGCAGCACCGGCCGGAGAATCTGGGGCGGGTGGTGATGCTCGCGCCACCGAACCACGGCGCCGAGGTGGCGGACGCGCTGGGCGATCTGGCGCTTTTCACGCGGTTCACCGGACCGGCCGGGCGGCAGCTGCGGACCGGCGCGAACGAGGTGCCCGAGGCGCTCGGGCCGGTCGACTTCGACCTCGGGGTGATTGCCGGCGACCGCTCGATCAACCCGCTGTTCTCCAGCATGATTCCCGGCGCCGATGACGGCATGGTCTCGGTCGAAAGCACCCGGATCGACGGGATGGCCGACCACATCGTCGTGCCGGCGACCCATACCTTCCTGATGAACAACCCGCTGGTGATCGCGCAGGTCGTGACCTTCCTGCAGACCGGGGCCTTCGATCACACGCTCGGGATGCGCGAAGTGGTGCAGCGCCTGACCAACGGTCGCTGAGCGATCTGGGAACCTCGGGCGCGCGACGCCCGTGGACCAGCACGCTTCGCTGCGATGGAGAAGAACCCCGGCCTCAAGAAGGGCGAAACACTGAAGCCGGCCGGATCAGCCCTCGCCTTCGGAAATCTCCGTCCCTGACGGCCTCTGCGCGTCCCGCGCTCGCCGCTGTTGGCGCGGTCGAGGGCAGAGCCTCGGCTCGTCCCCGACATCGACCGGCCCCAAGGGTGCGGCGCGCTTCCACTGACGTTGCGCCCGGCGCCTATTCCTCGCGCAGCGCCCGGCCGAAGTGGCGCAGGATCGGTTCGAGGAAATAATCCGCCGCCCGCCGCTCGCCGGTGCGGATCGCCACCTCCACCGGCATGCCCGGGGTGAGCGTGACGTGGTCGAGGCCCTTCAGCGTGCCGGTGTCGAGGCTGACCTTGGCGTCGTAGTACTCCGACCCGTCGCGCTCGTCGGTCAGCACGTCGGCCGAGACATAGATCACCTCGCCCTCCACCGTCGGCGCCTTCGCGCGCTTGTAGGCCGAGAGCTTCACCTTGGCCGGGCGTCCGACGCGCACCGTGTCGATCGAGTCGGTCGGGAGGTGGACCTCGGCCACCAGGCGGTCGGCGTCCGGCACGATCTCCATCACCGGCGCGCCGGAGCCGACCACGGCGCCGGGCGAGATGGTGTTGATCTGCACGACGAGCCCGGCCTGCGGCGCGCGCAGCTTGCGGCGCTCCAGCACGTCCTCGGCGCCGCGGATCTGGCCGGTCACTTCGGCGAGCTGCCGGCGCGATTCGGACAGCTCCTCGCCCACGTCGGCCAGGCGCTGCTGGCCCATGGTCTCGATGTCGGTGCGGGCGCGCGCCATGTCCTCGCGCGCGGCGGCGGCGAGGCCGGCCTGCTCGTCGCGGTCGCCTTCGAGCAGGGCGATGTTGCGGTCGAGTTCCAGGAGCTTCTGCCGCGGCGTTGCGCCCTTCTCGACCAGCGTCGCGCTCGAGGCGCGCTCGTCGCGCCAGAGCGCGAGCTGGCGCGCGGCGGCGTCGGCCTGCGCAGTCGCGGCGCGCTCCTGCGCGGCGAGCTGGTCGATCTGCCGGCGCAGCGAGGCGATGCCGCCGACGTGCGCGCGCAGGCGGGCGTCGAAGAGCCGCACCTCCGCCGCCACCTGCGCCGCCCGCCCGGGGTCGTCGAAGGCCGGCGCAGTGGCGGGGTCGAGGCTGGTGGCGCCGTCCTCCTCGGCGGCGAGTCGCCAGATGCGCAGCGCGAGCGCCCGGGAATTCGCGTCGAGCTGCGCCAGCTGCGCCTCGGTCTGGGTGGCGTCGAGGAGCGCGACGACCTGTCCCGCCTCGACCCGATCGCCGGATTTCACCAGAAGCTGGCGCAGGATACCGCCCTCGAAATGCTCCACGGTCTTGCGCTCGCTCTCGGCCAGCAGCGTGCCGTGGGCGACGACGGCGCTGTCGAGGTGGGCGTACATCCCCCAGCCGCCGAAGGTGAGGATGAGGCAGCCGATCACCGCCAGCGCCGTCAGGAACACCGGCCGCACGTCATGGCCCGGCGCGTGGATATCCTCGATCAGGCTCATGCCCGGCCTCCGCTGGCCGGCAGCACCGCCGCCGCGGCGGGCTTGGCCACGCCGGACCGCCGCGGGGTGAGCGTACCGAGGATCTCGGTCCGGTCGCCCATCTGGCTCACCATGCCGTCCTTCAGCACCAGCAGGCGGTCGGCACGGTTGAGGATCGAGGTGCGCTGCGCCACCACGAGCACCGCGGCGCCGCGGTTGCGCGCATGTTCGACGGCGCTGATGAGCGCCGCCTCGCCCTCGGAATCGAGCGCGGAGTTCGGCTCATCGAGCACGAGGAGCTTCGGGGCGCCGAAGAGCGCGCGTGCGAGCGCGAGGCGCTGGCGCTGGCCGCCCGACAGCCGCGCCGCACCGGCGGTCAGGTGCGTCTCGTATCCCTGCGGCAGGCGGCCGATCATCTCGTGGACGCCGGCGGCGCGGGCCGCGGCCACCACGTCGGCCATGTCGGCATCGCGGAACCGGGCGATGTTCTCGCGGACCTTGCCGTCGAGCAGCAACGGATCTTGCGGCAGGTAGCCGACGGCGAGGCCGAAGCTGGCGCGCTCGGCGACGAAGGTGCTCTGGCCGTCGAGGTAGATGCCCCCCGCGGTCGGCGCCCACAGGCCGACGACGAGGCGGGCGAGCGTCGACTTGCCGGCGCCCGACGGGCCGACGACGCCGAGCAGCTCGCCAGGCTCGAGCTTGAACGAGACGCCGCGCACCAGCGGCGTGTCCTGACCGGCGGGGACATAGCTCACCCGGTCGACGACCAGCGCCGCCTGCTCCAGCTTCACGCCGGTGCGCGAGCGGCCCGCCGCGCCGCGCCGGAGCACGTCGCGCAGCCGGTCGAGGGCGGCGAAGGCGTCGAGCCACTTGCGCCAGCCGTCGATCAGGTGCTCGAACGGCAGCAGCAGCCGCGCGCTGATGACCGCCGACGCGGTGATGGTGCCGGGCGAGGCCTCGTGCCGGACGACGAGGGTGGCGCCGGCGCAGACGATGGCGATCTGCAGGCCGATGCGCAGCATCTTGGCCACCGCGTGCAGCGCCTTCGCGACCGAGCGGCCGCGCTCCATGCTGTCGAGCGCGCGCGCCTGCGACACCCGCCAGCGCTCGGCGATCGCCGGCAGCATTCCCATGGCGGTGATGACCTCGGCATTGCGGATCGCCGCCGCCGTCTCGTTCTGCACCGCGCCGGCGGCCAGCGTCGCGCGCGAGGCCGGGCGGCGGGCCGTCAGCTCGGTGGCGATCGCCATCACCGTCAGGACCATCGCGCCGGCGAGCCCGATGATGCCGTAGACCGGATGCAGCACGAAGAGCACGAGCAGGAAGAACGGCGTGACCGCGAGGTCGAGCGGCAGCACGATGGCGCCCGACGCGACGAACGTGCGCAGGTCGTTCAGGTCGCGCACAGCATTCGCCGCCGCGCCGGTGCCGTCGCGCAGCGTGGCCTCAACGGCGGCCTCGAAGACCGGGCGGCCGAGGCGCGCCGCCATCCGGGCGCCGAGGACGGTGAACATCCGCGAGCGCAGGAAGTCGAGCGTCGCCTGGAAGCCGAGCAGGATCGCGACGATGAGCGTCAGCGCCGCGAGCGTGTCGAAGCTTCCCGACGAGATCACCCGGTCGTAGATCTGGATGGTGTAGAGCGGCAGCGACAGGTGCAGCAGGTTCACGAAGAACCCGACGAGCGCCGCGGCGCCCGCCCCGCGCGAGAGATCGCGCATCGCGGCCTGCAGGACCGGCGGCTCTGGCTGGCGGGCCATGGTCAGGCCGATTTCGCAGGGAGCGCGGCGCCGGCTGCGGCGGGGCGGGCGCGGCGCGCGAGCAGCCGCTCGAACAGCTCGGCGTGCTGGCGCGCCGCCTCGTCGGAGGTGGTCGGCGCCTTGATGCCGCCCCGCAGCCGCTGCCACAGCTCCGGCTCGCGGATCGCGCGGGTCATCGCCTCGGCGAGGCTCTCGGGGTTCGAGACGTGGAAGTGCAGGCCGTCGATGCCGTGGCGCACCTTCTCCGCCATGCCGCCGATGTCGGAGGCGATGATCGGCCGACCGTGGTGGAATGCCTCCTGGATCACCACGGGGGCGTTCTCCCACCACGTCGAGGGAACGATCGTCCAGTCCACTTCGCGCATCAGGTTCGGCAGGTCCGGCGACTTGTACGAGCCCATGAAGCGCAGGCGGCGACCGGCGAGGCGGAAGAGCTCCTTCACCGCCGCCTGGAACTCCTCGGGCTGGTGCTCGAGGTTGCCGCCGAAGATGTAGAGGATCGAGTCGCCCCAGACGTCGGCCGGGATGCGCGTCACCGCGTCGACCAGCACCCGGATGCCCTTGAACGGATTGAGCTGGCCGAAATAGGCGAAGCGGTTGCGCCGGCCGCCCTTGGGCACCGTGCGCGGCGGGGCGACGGGTCCGCCGTCGAGGCCGTTCTCGATCATCACCAGCTTCTCGCGCGGCAGGCCCCAGTCGGCGAACCGGCCGAGCAGGAAGCGCGAGGGCGAGACGAACGCATCGACCTCGGCGAGGAACGACTTCAGGAACAGCTCGCGGCGCATCAGGTTCGCCGGCCCGATCTCCGGGAAGCAGACGCCGCACTCGGAGGCGGAGGCCTTCGAGCAGAGCGCGCCGGAGCGGGCCTTGATCATCTGGCCGTGGTGGGCGCAGATCGGCAGGTACTCGTGCAGCGTCATCACGATCGGCACGTCGCCGAGCGCCCGCCGCGTCGCGCGCAGCGCCTGCACGCCAAAGCCCATGACATGATGGAAGTTCACCACGTCCGGCCGCAGGTCGGCGAGGAAGCGCTCGAAGTGCTCCATAAGCTGTCCCAGCTCGTTGGAGCCGAGGTTCAGCCAGTCGTAGTCGTTCGACCAGTAGAGCGTTTCGTCCGGCCCCTGTCCCAGCGACATGAGTGGCGTCGCCTTGTGCCGCGCGACGGGCGGGCCGACGCCGGCGATGTAGTGGGCATCCCACTGGTCGCGGCGCTTCAGGCCCTGGAACAGGTTCCAGGACGCGACCTGCGCGCCGCCGATCGAGAAGGTCGGGTGGGCGTGGGAGAGGATGAGGGCCTTCATGCGTCGGTCTCCGCTCGGGCAGCGAGAAGCGCCTCGTCGATGCGACGGACGAGGCGGGAATCGGGATCGGGGCCCTGGTCCTCCAGCACCCAGAATTCCACGGCGCCCGAGCACCACGTGCCCGCACCCTGCCGGCGCAGGCGCGCGGCCAGATCGACGTGGGCATGGGTCTCGCCGAACAGCCGGCCCGCGAAGCCGCCGGCGCGCGCGAGGCTCGCGCGGTCGATGAGCGCGATGGCCGCGGCACCGGCCGGCGCCGAGCGGACCTCGCCGCGCGGCAGGCGCGCCGCGCCGAAGCCTGCGAGGCCGCAGCCGCCCGCGGTGTCGGAGCGCAGGCCGCCGAAGGCGATCGAGCCATCCTCGTAGGTGAGCGCCGGCGAGACCAGCCCGCCACCCGGCAGGCACTCGGCCTCGGCGCGCAGCCCGGCGAGCCAGCCCGGCTGCTTCGGCAGGGCGGCCGGCGCCCACGAGAGCACCCACGGCGCGGTGCTCGCCGCCGCGCCGGCATCGAGCCGGACGGGTGCGCCATCGTGCTCCGGCACCACCACGAGGCGCCCCGCAAGGCCGTAGAAGGCGAACGCCTCGTCGATGCGCGCCGCGCTGTCGGCCGCGGTGGCGCGCGAGGTCACGAGAGAGAGCTCCAGCGCGCCCGCTTCCGGCGTGCCCGCGAGCAGCGCCAGCATCGGCTGCAGCTCGCTCCAGCTGCGGAACGGGATCACCGCGACGGTGTCGCGGGGGCCGGACCCGGGGCGGCCGAGCGCGAACGGCTGGTTCGCCGCCCCGCGCGGCGGCCGCGGCGAGACCGGCGGCACGCTCGCAAGGAACGGCGCGAGGTGATCCTCGACGATGCGGGTGATCTCCGGCTCGGCCTGCGGCAGCGCGCCGAGCAGCTGCGGCAGCCGCTCGCCGCTCTCGAACGCCGTGAAGTGGAGCGGCCGGAACAGGCAGCTGCCGTCGTCGAGCACCAGTTCGAGGTAAAGCTCGGCCTCGCCCGCGGACGTCGCGAGCCCCGCCGGGTCCGCCGGGACGTGGGCGATGAAGCCGTTCATCGCGTCGCGCGGATCGAGCAGCCCGGCGAAGCGCGGGTCGGCGCCGAAGCCGGACACGAGATCGGGTCGCGCCAGCGGGCACCAGCTGGCATCGAGGCGCGCATAGAGATTGGCGGTGCTCTTCAGCAGCGCCCGCTCGACCCGGTGCAGCGGATCGAGCAGCCAGCCGGTGGCGAGCAGCGCGCCGTCGGGCGCGCGCAGCAGCGAATCGAGCGCCGCGGCCACCGGCAGGCCCGTGCCCGATAGCGTGTCCGCCCCGGCAAAGCGCGGCCGGCAGATCCGGCGGAACGCGCCCAGCACCTCGCGCGGCGCGTCGAGCCGCGGCAGCATGGAGGCGACGTGGCGCATCGCCGCGTCCTCGAGCTGCACCTGGGCGCCGCGCACCACGTCGAGGCGCAGCAGGCGGCCGTCCTTTTCATGGTGCAGCGCGTCGAGCGTGCTGCCTGCATCGTCGGCGAGCGCCTTGCCGTAGAGGCAGAAACCGCGGCCGGGCGGAAGGATGTCGTCGCGGGCGAACGTCGCGACGTGGACCTCGGCCGCGACGTCGGCCGTGACCAGCCGGGCGGCGCCGGGGTCTAGCGACATGGACCAGCCCTGCGCGAACAGGCCGCCGGTCGTGGGCCGCGCCACGATCTCGACGAAACCGTCCGGCTCGGCGACCGCAGCGACGAAGCCGGCGAGGAAGGCCGCGCCGCCGGGATGCCCCGCCAGAGCCGCCGTCAGGAAGCGCAATACCGCGGGCGCCGACCCGCCGGTGGCGCGGACCAGCGCCGCCAGCGGCGCAGGGGCGATGTCGAGCGCGGGCGTGGCGGCGACGCGCCAGCAGGCGGTGGGGCCGAGCAGTTCGTCCCCCTCGGCCGGAACCCCGTCGAGCACCGCCACGCCGGCCCATCCACCGGCGTGCGGCCAGCCGAGCCCGCTCCACGCGAGCGCGCGCCCGGGCGCGGTCAGCCGCCCCGTCGCCGGCGGCTCGCCCGCCGCGCCCTCGAAGAGTGCAAGCGCGCGGCCGCCCTCGAGCAGGATGGCCCGGGCCAGCGGCAGCACCGCGGGGTCCTGCGTCGCGTCCCCGGCCGGGCCGCCGTGGCTGTGGCTGTGGTGAAAGTCCGAGCCGTCGGGGGTCATGCCGCCATCCGTCGCGTAAGGGCTGCGTAAAGCGCGCGGTGCGCGTCGACGAAGGCCGCGAAGTCGGCCGGTCCGCGCCCGGCGGCGAGGCGCGCCCAGAGCGCGGGGTCGGTCGCCCCGCGCATCGTCTCGGCCAGCGCCGCCGCATCTCCGGCGGGCACGTGCAGGCCGGTCTCCCCGTCCGCGACCACCTCGGCCAGCCCGCCGTGTCCGGTGACGATCACCGGGCGGCCGGCGGCGCGCGCCTCCTCGATCACCAGCGGCGCGTTCTCCCACCAGAGCGAGGGCACGACCACCCAGTCGACTGCGGCGAGGCGCGCCGGCAGCTCGCCCCGACCGTAGCCGCCAAGGTGCTGCGCCACCGGGTCGGCGGCGGCGAGACGGTCGGCGAACTCCGCACGAAAGCCCGCGTCGGCGTACCCGAGGCCGCCGTGCAGCGTGACGGCGAGGTCCGCGTCCTTCAGCCGGCGGGCGGCGTCGAGCAGGGTCAGCACGCCCTTGTGCCGCGCGATCTGGCCGAAGAAGCCGAAGCGGTTGCGCCGCGCGCGCGGGCAGCGCTCGGCGACGGGCGCCGGCAGCGCGACGGCGTTCGGCACCACCTCGATGCGCTCCGCGGCGAGGCCCCAGGCCACGAAACGATCGCGCAGGAAGCGGCTCGGCGCGATGAAGCGGTCGACGTGGACGAGCGTCGCGAGCAGCGTGGCACGGCGCAGCGCGTGCTGCGCCGCCGTGCGCTCCGGGAAGCAGCGGGCGCAGGCGTCGGGGCTCGCGCCCTGGCAGCGGGTGGCCTCCGGCCGGGTCAGGAGCAGGCCGTCGTTGGCGCAGATCAGCTGGTAGTCGTGCAACGTCAGCACGATCTGCGCGCGCGGCGCCTGCCGGCGGATCACCGGCAGCGCCTCGATGCCGAGCCGGTCGAGGCCGTGCAGGTGGATGACGTCGGGCCGCGTGTCGCGCAGCACCCGGCCGAGCGACTCGATCCAGCCCAGGCCGTCGAGGCGCGCCATCTGGAAGCGGTCGTAGGCGCCGGTCCGCAGAACGGCATCCGGCCCGATCGCGCCGAGGCTGCCCGGCGCCATGTCCGGCCGCTGCAGCGAGGTGGCCGCGACGAGCAGGCGGGCGCTGAGGCCGTCGGTGGCGTCGAGCGCCCGGGCGAGGTCGCGCGCGACGATCTCGGTTCCGCCCGGCGTCCACTCCGGGTGATCGTGGGCGATCTGCAGGATGCGCAGCGGACTCGTCATGCGCCGGACTCCTCGCAGGCAAGGCTGAAGGAAGGCTTGAGGGCGATCGCGACGGCGGCGGCGTCGGCCGCCGCTTCCAGCGTCGTGGACGAGACGGCGCCGTAGGTGACGAAGCCCGCCACGGGCGCACCGCGCGGCGCGAAGGCGGCGGCGATCGCGCCGGGGGTGGGCAGGCACAACGCGGCGTCGTCCCGCGCACCCGCGCCGAGCAGCAGCGCGGCGTCGGGCGCGGCGGCAATCGTGGCGCCGTCATGGTCGCGCAGGCCGCCGGCCCGGGCAACGCCCCTGCCCCGGAGGCAGCGGGCGAGCCAGCCGGCCTCGCCGGGCAGCACGCCGGCGCCGAGCGCGAGAACGCGTGGCGCGCGCGCCAGCCGCAGCGCGGCGCGCAGGCCGTCGGCCCCACCGGCGCCGCGCGGCAGGACGATCAGCCGATGCGGCACACCCCAGGCGGCGGCGACGTGGGCCATCGCCGCGCGCGCGGCCGGAACCAGGTCGGGCTCGGTCGGGCACTCGGCGGTCCAGCAGATCACCTCGACCGCCCGGCCGCGCGGCTCGGCCGAGATCAGCGCGGCCCGGGCGCGCAGGAGGTCGAGGTCGGCCGCGAGCGGCGCAACGATCGTCAGCCGCGGCGTCTTCTTGGAGGTGCCAAAGCCTTCGCACAGCGGCGCGCCCTCCGGCGCATCGAGGTCGAGCCGGGCGGCGGCCAGCGCGGCGGCGTCGGCGAAGCCCGGCGGCGGGGTGCCGTCGAAGCGTGCGAGCCCCACCGCAGCCGCCACGGGCACAACGCGGCCTGAGCGGTAGACGAGGCCCAGCCGGCAGCCGTCGTCGATCGCGCTCTCGCGCGGCAAGGCCGCGTAGCCTTCGAGACGCCCGGCCACCGGGATCTGCACCGACCGCTCGCCCCGGACGAGGCGGACGGCCGCGACGAGCCCGTGCGGATCGTCGAGCGCGAATGCGAAGACGATGCCCTTCGCGGTGCCCGACAGATGGCGCACCGCGAGGCTCGGCGCCGGTGCAGCGGCGTGGCGCAGCTCGGCGACGAGCGCGGCGGCCACGGGATCGCGGCCGAGGCGCGCCTCGATCAGGCGATGGGCGAAACGGACCGTCGCGGCGTCGCGCGCCGCGAGGAAGGCCGGCACGTCACCGGACGCGGCGGCGGCCGGCGTCGCGAGCGACAGGGGCGCGCCGCCGGTCGCAACCAGCACCGCGCCAGCCGGCAGGCGGCGCGGCAGCTCGACGTGAAGCAGCGCACCCCTGGCCGTGGGCTCCACATGCGCCGGCGGACGGGCGAGCCGCCGCGGCCGGCCCGGCAGCAGCGCCACCAGGTCGCCGAGGCGCCCGGCCTCGAAGGCGGACGCGACGCGCCAGGTGACGATGCGGCTGTCACTGCCGGTGGCGCAGACCGCGACGGGATCGAGCGCGCGCACGCCGAGCCCGGCGAGCAGCCGGCGCGCGAGCGCCGCGAACTCCGCCCCGCCGTCGCGGAACAGCGAGGCGCCGGTCGTCAGCAGCAGGCGCAGGAGGCGCAGGGCGCCGTCTTCGCTCAGGTCCTCGAGTAGCGCGGCAACCTCGGCGTCCGGCGCTTGCAGCCAGTCCGGGTCGATCGCGGCGACCACGCGCCCGCCGCGCGCGAGCGCCACCGCGCGCCCGCGAATTTCGGCAGCACCGAGGCCGATCAGCACGACCTGCCGCAGGCCGCCGGAGCGCAGCACCAGCCGGGTGCCGACCAGCGCCCCGTCGTGGCGCGCGCCGTCGACGAAGGCCATCAGCGGCCCGGGAATATCCTCGGCCTCGAACACCAGCGCCGACACGCGGGCCGACACGGCGACGAGACGGGCCTCGCCGACGGGCTCGCGGGCGATCGGCAGGGCGATCACGGCGCCGCGCTGCGACGCGGGCGAATTTCCATGCATCATGGCTCGGTCCCCGCGCTTGAGGGAGAAAGGGGGCAAGGTGGGTGCAGGGGGAGGCCGGCCGGAACGCCGCCCTCCCGTCAGATCAGACGACGGTGATGAACCGCGACGGGTCGGAGACCACGTCCTCGTAGGAGGCACCGTGCAGCAGCACGCTGTCGCCCTGACCGAAGTCGATGAGCGTGCCAGCGTCGCCGAGGTCGACCGCGAAGCCCGCCACGTCGTCGGCGCTGTCGAGGCTGACGCCCTCGAGCGCGCGCGAGACCTGCAGCGTGTCGCCCTCGGCGAAATCCATCACCACGTCGCCGCCGCCGGAGTAGACGAAGAGGTCGTTGCCCTCGCCGCCATACATCACGTCGTCGCCCGCGCCGCCATCGAGCGTATCGGCACCCGCGCCGCCCTTGAGCAGGTCGTCGCCGTCGCCGCCCGCGAGCATGTCGTTGCCGTCGCCTCCGTCGAGCAGGTCGTCGCCCGCCCCGCCGTGCAGCACGTCGTTGCCGGCATCGCCCGACAGCGAGTCATCGCCCACGCCGCCGGAGAGCTGGTCGTCGCCGACGCCGCCCGAGACGAGGTCGTTGCCGTCGCCGCCATCCAGCGTGTCGTTGCCCGCATCGCCCTGCAGCGTATCGTCGCCTGCACCTCCGAGGCCGACATCGTCGCCCGCGCCACCGACCAGCATGTCGTTGCCCGCGCCGCCGTCCATGCGGTCGTTGCCGGCGCCGCCGAGCAGCGTGTCGTTGCCCGCGTCGCCGCTCAGCGCGTCGTCGCCGGTGCCGCCGATGACCAGATCCTCACCCGCGCCACCGCCGATCGTGTCCGCGCCGGTGCCGCCATTCAGCGTGTCGTTGCCGAGCCCGCCCTTGATGATGTCGTCGCCTGAGGCGCCGAAGATGTTGTCGTCGCCCGCGCCAGCATCAATAAAGTCTGCTGCCGACGTACCGAAGATGAAATCATTAAACGCGCCGCCGGGAATGGTGGCCATGCAAACCCCTCCGAATTGCACTCTCGCATGGCCACTGATGCCGGCCGGCGCATGAACAGAACCTTAATTCTCTCGGGGGTTGAATTTTGCATTTGCGAGAAGCGTGTTTATAATCCGGTGCGATTTCTCCCGGCGCACCGGGAAAGTATTTACGCAACGTTGACCGAGCGGGTCCAGAACGGTGGGAAGCGTAGCCGAGGGAGGTCCCGGCCACGGATCGGGTATCAACGCGGGGTGAGGAATGGGTCTTGCAGGGATGGGTTCCGCAGTCATGGGAAGCGTCACGCTGGTCGGCGGCAGCGGTGCCGATCTGCTGATCGGCGGGCCGGCCGCCGATTCGATCGACGGAGGCGACGGAGCAGATTCTGATCTACGCCGGGGACGGCGACGACACGATCCGGGGCGGCGCGGGAGCGGATTTCATCATCACCGCGGGTGGCGCGGATTTGGTGCACGCCGGCGCTGGCGGCGACCTGGTGTTCGGCGGTTCGGGTGACGACACGCTGAAGGGCGGCGACGGCGACGACGCGATCTTCGGCGGCAACGGCAACGACGTGATCCACGTCGGCGCCGGATCGAACATCGCCTGGGGCGGCGACGGCGACGACCTGATCGACGCGCGCTGGCTGACCGAGGGCAGTTCGGAGTTGCAGCTCGCCAGCTGGCGCGCCGCCAAGGCGCTCGCCACCGACGAGATGCACGGCGGCGCCGGCAACGACACGCTGGAAGGATCGTTCGGCTCGGATCGCCTGTTCGGCGACGACGGCGACGACCGCATGCGCGGCCAGGACGGCAACGACAGCCTCGAGGGCGGCAATGGCAACGACACGCTCATCGGCGACAACGGCAGCGACACGCTGATCGGCGGCGCGGGGGCGGATTCGCTCTCCGGCGGTCTCGGGGCCGACTCGCTCTCCGGCGGCGATGGCGACGACCGCATCGACGGCGGCAACGGTGACGACCGGATCGACGGCGGCGCGGGCGACGACGTGCTGAACGGCGGCTACGGCGACGACCGGATCGGCGGCGGCGCCGGCAATGATTCAGTCGAGGGCGGCGGCGGCGACGACCTGATCCACCTCGGCGACGGCAACGACGTGGTGACGGGCTTCGACGACCTCGGCCGCGGCGACGACATCCTGTTCGGCGAGGCCGGCGACGACCGGCTGCACGGCGGCCGTGGCGACGACCAGATCGACGGCGGCGACGGCAACGATCTCCTGTCCGGGGGCGCCGGCGACGACGTGCTGACCGGGGGTGCCGGATCGGACATCTTCATGATCCGCTCGGCGTTCGGCGTCGAGACGATCACCGACTTTTCCGCCGAGGACCACCTGCAGATCACCAGCGCGGTGAACGGGCTCGACGGGCTCGACGCCGACGCGCTGGCCGGCCGGATCGACGACATGGGCGGCAGCGCCTGGCTCGACCTCGGCGGCGGCAACGGCGTGCTGTTCCTCGGCGTGGGCCGCGACGAGCTTGCAAGCCTGCTCGACACCAACCTGACATTCATCTGAGGAGACCTCATGCGCGTTCTCTTGACCGGCGGCGCCGGGTACGTGGGATCGGCCTGTTTCCGGGCGCTGCGGGCCAAGGGCGTCGAGGCGTTCGTGTTCGACGACCTGAGCGAGGGCCACGCCGCGGCGGTCGACCCCCGCCGGCTCGTCGTCGGCGACCTGCGCGACACCGACGCGGTGGCACGAGCGCTGTCCGACCTCGAAGCGACCCACGTCATCCACTTCGCCGCCCGGACGTCGGTGCCGGACTCGATCGCCGACCCGAGCGGCTACTGGTCGATCAACGTCGACGGCTCGCGCAGCCTGATGGAGGCGATGCGCACCGTCGGCATCGGCCGCATCGTCTTTTCCAGCACCGCCGCGGTCTATGCCCATGGATCGGAGCACGCGCTGCGCGAGGACGATCCGATCCTGCCGGCCACCCCCTACGGCACGTCGAAGCTCGCCGTCGAGCACCTGCTGCAGGGCTATGCCGACGCCTACGGCTTTGGCGCCACGGCGCTGCGCTACTTCAACGCCTGCGGCGCCGATGCCGACGGCCGCCACGGCGAGGCGCACCGGCACGAGACGCACGTCATCCCGCTGCTGCTGCAGGCCGCGCTTCGGCAGCGGGCGGAGTTCAAGGTGTTCGGCGACAGCTGGGCGACGCCCGACGGCACCTGCGTGCGCGATTTCGTCTCGGTGCGGGATCTGGCGGAAGCCCACTACCTGGCGCTGCTCCGGCTCGAGCCCGGACGGATGACGCGCTACAACCTCGGCTCCGGCAGGGGCACGAGCGTGCGCGAGCTGCTCGACGCCGCCGGCCGCCTCGTCGGCTGGCCGGTGCCGCACCGGGTCGAAGCCCCGCGCCCGGGCGACCCGGCCTTCCTCGTCGCCGACATCGCCCGCGCCCGCGCCGGGCTCGGCTGGGAGCCGCGGGTCTCCGGCATCGACGCGATCCTCGCGAGCGCGCTCGCCTGGCACGGCGGCGCCGGCCCGGCTTCCTACGCCGCGGCGGCGGGCCTCAAGGCGGCGTGACGCCTCGGCATCTGGTCCGTCCCCGGGGTCGTCGGCCGGCCGACGGCCCGGTCCGGCTTGATGTCTAGTCCTGCATCTCGGCGCGGATCTGCTGGCGCAGGAAGTCGATGGGCACGACCGCCCCGTCGCGCTTGAAGTGCCAGTAGGTCCAGCCGTTGCAGGACGGCGCGCCTTCCAGCGCGGCGCCGACCTGATGGATCGAGCCGCGCACCTCGCTCGCCACCAGCGTCCCGTCGGCGCGGATCCGCGCCGCGTGCCGGCCGTTCATCGACACCAGCGTCTCGCCCGCCGCGAGCAGGCCGCGTTCCACCAGCACGCCGAAGGCCACGCGCGGCTCCGCCCGCTTGGAGGTCGTCACCGCCACCGCCTCGGAATCCGTCGGCCGCACCGCCGCGAGGCGGGCCTCGGCGACCGCGCGATAATCGGCCTCGCGCTCGATCCCGATGAAGCGCCGGCGCAGGCGCTTGGCCACCGCGCCGGTGGTTCCCGTGCCGAAGAACGGGTCGAGCACCACGTCGCCGGGCCGGGTGGAGGCGACGAGCACCCGGTGGAGCAGCGCCTCGGGCTTCTGCGTCGGATGCGCCTTCTCGCCCCCGGCCGTCTTCAGCCGCTCGGCGCCGGTGCAAAGCGGGATCGTCCAGTCGGAGCGCATCTGCACCCCGTCGTTCAGCGCCTTCATCGCCTCGTAGTTGAAGGTGTACCGCGACCCCTCCGACTTCGCCGCCCAGATCAGCGTCTCGTGCGCGTTGGTGAGCCGCTTGCCCCGGAAATTCGGCATCGGGTTCGACTTGCGCCAGATCACGTCGTTCAGCAGCCAGTAGCCGCCATCCTGCAGCGCCGCGCCGAGACGGAAGACGTTGTGGTACGAGCCGATCACCCAGATCGCCCCATCCGGCTTCAGCAGGCGCCGCGCGGCGCCGAGCCATTCCCGCGTGAAGGCGTCGTAGGCCTCGAACGAGGCGAATCGGTCCCAGGCGTCATCCACCGCGTCGACGCGGCTGTTGTCCGGCCGGTGCAGCTCGCCCTTGAGTTGCAGGTTATAGGGCGGGTCTGCGAAGATCAGGTCGATGCTCTCCGCCGGCAGCGCCCGCATCACCTCGATGCAGTCACCGGCATGAATCACGTCGAGATCGAGCGCGGCGGCCGCCGCCTCGGTCGTGTCGCTCTGCTTTCTGGGCATGTCCGCCGCCGCCTTGTGGCCGAAATCTGGCGCAGACGATGACCGAATCGCGATTCGGCGTCAAACAGATAATTGAATCAAGCACTTACTGAGTCGGCGCCACACAACATCTTGTGGATGGGCCGGAACGACCGCCTATGGTGTGGGGTCACGCCGAATCGGGCGAGTCCATCCTGGTGCGTCCGCGTGCCGTACCCCATGTTCGTCTCCCAGCCGTAGCCCGGAAACTGTTGCGCCAGCGCCACCATCATCCGGTCGCGCGCCACCTTCGCCACGATCGACGCGGCGGCGATCGACAGCACCAGCGCGTCGCCGCCGACGATGGGCCGGCAGGTGCAGGGCAGGCCCGGCGGCGCCTTGTTGCCGTCGACCAGCGCCAGCGCCGGCCGCGTGGCGAGCCCGAGGGTCGCCCGGCGCATGGCGAGAAAACTCGCCTGCAGGATGTTCATCGCCTCGATCTCGGCGACGCTCGCGACGCCGAGCGCCACGACCGCCCGGGCCTCGAGCAGCGCCGCGAGCTCGGCCCGCCGCTCGGGCGACAGCCGCTTGCTGTCGTTCAGTCCCTCCGGGATCGCCAGCGGATCGAGGATCACCGCCGCCGCGACCACGGGCCCAGCCCACGGCCCGCGCCCGACCTCGTCGATGCCGCAGACCGGCCCGGGACCCGCCCGCTCGTAGTGATAGTGTGGCGCGCCCGCCGCCTCGCCGCCCATGTCCGCTCCCGCCCGTGCTCCCGCGGACATAGCGGAGCGTTCCACCGGATGAAACGCGCAAACGCACGGAATGCGCCGAGCCCTCACCGGCCGCGGACGCCGCTCCCTCCCGCACGACCTTGCCGCCGCCGCCGCCGCCGCCTAAGAAGAGCCCCACTTGGGGCGTCGCCAAGCGGTAAGGCAGCGGTTTTTGGTACCGCCATTCGGAGGTTCGAATCCTCCCGCCCCAGCCACTTCACCGAACCGCATTGCCTCTCGGCCGATGGCCCCCTCCCCCGCGGTCAGTGGGCGTTGACGCCCAGGCGGCGCATCCGGCGGTGGACCGTGGTGCGGTCGACGCGCAACTGGCGCGCGGCCTCGGAGATGTTGCCGCGGCAGCGGACCAGGACGGCGCGCAGCGCCTCGGCCTCGCCGTCGAGGGCCGGCGCGCCGCCGGGCTCGGGCGGCAGGTCGGCGCGGTCGATGACGCCGCCGTCGCAGAGCGCCGCGGCAACGGCCAGCGCGTTGCCGAGTTCGCGCAGGTTGCCCGGCCACGCCCGGGCGCGCAACGCGGCACGCGCCGCGGGCGTGAGCCGCGCACGGCCGCCGAGCAGCCGGTCGGCCAGCCAGTCGAAATCCTCCCGCGCGCGCAGCGGCGGCAGCGCCAGCGTCGCCGCTGACAGCCGGTAATAGAGATCCTCGCGCAGCGCCCCGGCCCGCACCTGCGCCGGCAGATCGCGGTGCGTCGCCGACACCACCCGCAGGTCGACGCGCCGCGGACGCAGCGCGCCGACCGGCGTCACCTCGCCCTCGGCCAGGACCCGCAGCAGCCGCGCCTGCAGCGCCAGCGGCATGTCGCCGATCTCGTCGAGGAAGAGCGTGCCGCCGGCCGCCGCCTCCACCAGCCCCTTGCGGCCGCCCGGCGCCGCGCCGGTGAAGGCGCCGGGGGCATGGCCGAAAAGCTCGGCCTCGATCAGCGCCTCTGGGATCGCCGCGCAGTTCACCGCGACGAACGGCCCTGCCCGCCCGCTCGCCTCGTGCAGGGCACGGGCGAGGAATTCCTTGCCGGTCCCGGTCTCGCCCTGGATGAGGATCGGCAGCACGGTGCGCGCCAGCTTGGCCGCCCGGACCTGCAGCGCGGCGATCTGCGGGTCGCCCGCGCCGAGCGCCGCCAGCGCCCCGGTCGTTGCGGGCACCGGCGCCGGCACCGGAGCGCGGCGCGTCCGGCGCAGCTGCGGCTCGATGGCGTGAGCGAACAGCCGGTTGCCGTCGCGGGCCACCACCATGCGGTCGTGGGCCGGGCGCTGGCGGGTCAGCTCGCCGAGATCGTCGACGCCAAGCTCGAAGAACCGCCCGAGCGGCTGGCCGATCAGCAGCTCCGGCCGCCGCCAGCTCACCCCGGCGGCGCGCGCAAGCAGCTGTGCGCCGCGATGTGTCATGCCGAGGACCCGGCCCGAGCCGTCGAGCGAGATTGCCGCCTCGGGATCGACGTCGAGGAAATCCGGCGAACGCGAGAAGCGCAGTACCCATTCATGCCGCGTCTGCGCCATCAGGTTCGCAAGCTCGATCCGCCGCACGGTCGCCGCCACCATGTGGAGCGCGAGGTTCTGGCTCACCTTCGCGATGGGCGAGGACAGGAGCGAGATGTCGAGCACCGCCGCGAAATCGCCCCGCGTGTCGTAGATCGGCGCGGCGGTGCAGGAGAGCGGCGTGTGGGTGATGTCGAAATGGTCGGTCTGGTGGATGGTCAGCGCCTCGCCGGTGGCGATGCAGGCGCCGATCGCGCAGGTGCCGGCGCGCGGCTCCGACCATTCGGCGCCGAGATAGAGCCCGGCCTTGCGCAGCCGGTTGTCGAAATGCGGGTCGCCGAGGAATTCCACCGCCACGCCGGCCCGGTCGCCGAGCAGCAGCACGTAGTTCTGCCCCGCCATCTGCCCATAAAGCGCCTCCAGCCCCGACCGGGCGATGGCGATCAGTTCCTCCGACTGCTGGCGGTGCGATCGCAGCTCGTTCTCCGGCAGGATGAACGCCTCGCAACTCCGCGTCGGATCGAGCCGGTGCTCGTTGACGCAGCGCAGCCACGACTGCACCACCCACGGATCGCGCTTCGAGACGCCGCCCATCGCGACATTCTCGACCTCCCGGATGTGATCGGCGACGGCCGGCATACGCTTCTCCTTCCGGCATTCTCGTTTTGCGGGAGTGTAACAGGCGCGCGGGGAGGCGGCCAAGCGTCGCGAAGTGTGGCGCCACACCTGTGGCGGCGCCACGGCGCATCCCGCCTCGCCGCGGGTAAAAAGCCTGCCGCTTCAATACGCCTCGGCATGGCACGCCGCTTGCTGGAGAAGCCTCCAAGGCCATCGAGGCCGAAGGGGAGGCAGCCACCATGACATCTGAGACCACCACGCTGACGCGCACAGCGTCGAAGACCGGCACGATGAAGGCGCTGCGCTTTCACGCCGCCAAGGATCTCCGCGTCGAGGAGATCGCGAAGCCCGACCAGCCCGGCGAGGGGCAGGTTCTCGTCCACAACCGCTTCGTCGGCATCTGCGGCACCGACCTGCACGAATACAGCTACGGGCCGATCTTCATCCCGAAGGAGCCGCATCCCTTCACCGGCGCCCACGGCACGCAGGTGCTCGGCCACGAATTCGGCGGCGTCGTCGAGGCGGTTGGCGCGGGCGTGACGAATGTGAAGCCCGGCGACCGGGTGTCGATCCAACCGCTCATCATGCCGCGCGCCGGCGACTATTTCGCCGACCGGGGCCTCTACCACCTGTCGCCGCAACTGGCGCTGGTCGGCCTCAGCTGGGTGTCCGGCGGCATGGCGGACTATGCGCTCGTCAACGACTACAACGTCGCCCCGATCCCGGCCGAGCTGTCGGATGAGGAAGCGGCGCTGGTCGAGCCCGCCGCCGTCGCCGTCTATGCCTGCGACCGCGGTGAGGTGACGGCCGGATCGAGCGTGCTCGTCACCGGCGCCGGCCCGATCGGTGCGCTGACGCTGCTCGCCGCAAAGGCCGCCGGTGCGGCGCAGCTCTTCGTCTCCGACCTCAACGACACCCGCCTCGGCTTCATGAAGGAGATGCTGCCCGAGGTGGTCACGCTGAACCCGAAGCGCGACAACGTGGGCGAGGCGATCCGGGCGCAGACCGAGGGCAATGTCGGCTGCGACGTCGCGATCGAATGCGTCGGCAACGAGCATGCGCTGAAGGCGTGTCTCGACGCGGTGAGGAAGCAGGGCACGGTGGTGCAGACCGGCCTCCACCCGCACGACAACCCGCTCGACTGGTTCAGCGTCACCTTCAAGGACGTCGATATCCGCGGATCCTGGGCCTATCCGACCCACTACTGGCCGCGGGTGATCCGCATGATCGCGACCGGGCTCCTGCCGGCAAGCAAGGTGGTGACCAAGCGCATCCGCCTCGACAACGCCGTGACCGAGGGGTTCGACGTGCTGCTCGACCCCGCCGGCACGCAGCTCAAGATCCTGATCGACCTCGCCTGATCGGAAGGGGCGCGCCCGCACAGGGGCGCGCCCTCAAAAAAGCAACACGGAGGAATAACGATGCTCGACGAAAGCCCGAACGTCACCCTCGACACGGTGCTCGCCGACCTGAACCGCGCCCTCACCGCCGGTGACATCGAGGCAGCGGTCGCCCTGTTTCAGGACGATTGCTACTGGCGCGACCTCGCCGCGATCACCTGGAACCTCAAGACGGTCGAGGGCAAGGCGCAGGTCCGCGACATGCTGACCGCCCAGCTCGGCGCCGTGAAGCCCCGCGACTTCGGCCAGCAGGCCGGCGAGACCGCCACCCAGTCGGGCGACGTCACCGAGGGCTGGATCCGCTTCGAGACCGAGACCGGGCGCGGCGTCGGCCAGATCCGGCTGAAGAACGGCAGGATCTGGACGCTCCTGACCGCGCTCGACGAGTTGAAGGGCCACGAGGAGCCGAAGGGCCTCCGCCGCCCGATGGGCGCCGAGCACGGCCATGACCGCAACCGCAGGACCTGGAAGGAAAAGCGCGAGGCCGAGGCCACGGAACTCGGCTATACGACGCAACCTTACGTCCTCGTCATCGGCGGCGGTCAGGGCGGCATCGGCCTCGGCGCCCGGCTGCGCCAGCTTGGCGTGCCGACCATCATCATCGACCGGCACGAGCGGCCGGGCGACCAGTGGCGCAAGCGCTACAAGTCGCTCTGCCTGCATGATCCGGTCTGGTACGACCACCTGCCCTATATCCCCTTCCCGGAGAACTGGCCGGTCTTCACGCCGAAGGACAAGATCGGCGACTGGCTCGAATACTACACCAAGGTCATGGAGCTGAACTACTGGTCCAGCACCACGGCCAAGAAGGCCGTCTGGGACGAGGCGGCGAAGGAATGGGTCGTCACCGTCGACCGCGCCGGCAAGGAAGTGGTGCTGCGCCCCAAGCAGCTGGTGCTTGCCACCGGCATGTCGGGCAAGGCGAATGTGCCGGTCATCCCCGGTCAGGACGTCTTCAAGGGCGAGCAGCAGCATTCGAGCCAGCATCCGGGACCGGACGCCTACAAGGGCAAGAAGGTCGTCGTCATCGGCTCCAACAACTCCGCGCATGACATCTGCGCGGCGCTGTGGGAGGGCGGGGCGGACGTGACCATGCTCCAGCGGTCGTCCACCCATATCGTCCGCTCGGACAGCCTGATGGAGATCGGCCTCGGCGGGCTCTATTCCGAGCAGGCGGTGGCGAACGGCGTCACCACCCGCAAGGCGGACCTGATCTTCGCCTCGCTCCCCTACCACATCATGCACGAGTGGCAGATCCCGCTCTACAAGCAGATGAAGGAGCGCGACGCCGCCTTCTACCGGGCGCTCGAAGACCGCGGCTTCATGCTCGACTGGGGCGCCGACGGGTCGGGCCTGTTCATGAAATACCTGCGCCGGGGCTCGGGCTATTACATCGACGTGGGCGCCTGCGATCTCGTCATCGACGGCTCGATCAAGCTCGTCTCCGGCAAGCAGATCACCCGCCTGTCGGAGACCGGCGTCGTCCTCGACGATGGCACCGAACTGCCGGCTGACCTCGTGGTCTACGCCACCGGCTACGGCTCGATGAACGGCTGGGCGGCCGATCTCATCAGCCAGGAGGTGGCGGATCGCGTCGGCAAGGTCTGGGGCCTCGGCTCCGACACGCCGAAGGATCCGGGCCCGTGGGAGGGCGAGCAGCGCAACATGTGGAAGCCGACGCAGGTGGAGAACCTGTGGTTCCACGGCGGCAACCTGCACCAGAGCCGGCACTACTCGCAGTACCTGTCGCTCCAGTTGAAAGCGCGGCTGGAAGGCGTGCCGACCCCGGTCTACGGGCTTCAGGAGGTCCACCACCGGAGCTGACGGGCGCTCCCGAAGTACCCGGGGCCGTCCGGCCTCGGAGGCACGCGCGCCCGAGGGCGGGAGAGGGCGGACAGCCCCCTCCCGCCCCTGCCCACGTCCGCGTGGCGGGCCACGCTCCTGCGAACGCCCGGGGCCACGCGCCGCTTGATCGACCCCTGGCGCCGCGATAGACCACTTGCTCATCCGGTCACAATGAGGCGAGCCATGCCCGATCCGCGCCGCGCCCTTGTGGTCATGGGGGTCTCCGGCTGCGGCAAGACCTCGGTCGGCGAGGCTCTCGCCGACCACCTCGGCGCCCCCTTCGTCGAGGGCGACGCCCTGCACCCCGCGGCGAACGTCGCCCGGATGGCGGCCGGCACCGCGCTCACCGACGCCGATCGGTGGCCGTGGCTCTCGGCCATCGCCGCCCGTATCGCCGCCGAGTCCGCCCCGGTCATCGTCGTCTCGTGCTCGGCGCTGAAGCGCAGCTACCGCGACCTCCTCCGGGCCGAAGCCGGCCGCCCGGTCGGCTTTCTCTACCTGCACGGCAGCGAGGCGGTGCTCGCCGGCCGGATGGCCGCGCGCACCGGCCACTTCATGCCCGCGAGCCTGCTTTCGAGCCAGCTCGCCACCCTGCAGGACCCGCGTGGCGAGCCGGGCGTTGCCACCGTCGACATCGACGCCCCCGTCGCCGAGGTGATCGCCGCCGCAATCGCCGCGAGCGACCACCTGCCCTGACCCGCGCCCCGAGCGTCGGGGAACGCATCGGGTCAGAACGGTTGACCTTGGACGCGTATGGGTTTATATGCAGCGCAATGAGACAAGGGCGCCAATCCGGGGGCCCGAGGCCGCGTGGAAACTGCGGCCGCCCGCGCCGCAACGAACCAACGCAAGGCTACATGACCCAATTCTCCGATCTCTCGCTGGACCCGCGGGTCCTTCAGGCCGTCACCGAAGCCGGTTACGCCACCCCCACCCCGATCCAGGCCCAGGCCATCCCGCACGCCCTCGAGGGCCGCGATGTGCTCGGCATCGCCCAGACCGGCACCGGCAAGACCGCCTCCTTCGTTCTGCCTATGCTCTGCGCGCTCTCCAAGGGCCGCGCCCGCGCCCGGATGCCGCGCAGCCTCGTTCTCGCCCCGACGCGCGAGCTCGCCGCACAGGTCGCCGAGCAGTTCGAGAAATATTCCAAGCACCTGAAGCTTTCGATGGCGCTCCTGATCGGCGGTGTCAGCTTCAAGGATCAGGACAAGCTCATCGACCGCGGCGTCGACGTGCTGATCGCGACGCCCGGTCGCCTGCTCGATCATTTCGAGCGCGGCAAGCTGATGCTGACCGGCGTGCAGATCATGGTCGTCGACGAGGCCGACCGGATGCTCGACATGGGGTTCATCCCCGACATCGAGCGCATCTTCAAGCTGGTGCCCTTCACCCGGCAGACGCTGTTCTTCTCCGCGACCATGGCGCCGGAGATCACTCGCATCACCGATGCCTTCCTGCACAACCCCATCCGCGTCGAAGTGGCGCGACAGGCCACCACGTCCGAGACGATCGAGCAGTGGGTGGTGAAGCACACCGCCAAGCGCAAGGACACCGCCGAGCGCGAGAAGCGCGAGGTGCTGCGCCGGCTGATCCGCTCCGAGGGCGAGGCGCTCACCAACGGCATCGTCTTCTGCAACCGCAAGCGTGATGTCGACGTGGTGGCGAAGTCGCTGAAGCGGCACGGCTTCGACGCCGAGGCGCTGCACGGCGATCTCGACCAGAAGCTGCGCATGGCGATCCTCGGCCGGTTCCGCGACGGCGACCTGAAGCTGCTCATCGCCTCCGACGTCGCCGCACGCGGCCTCGACATCCCGAACGTCAGCCACGTCTTCAACTTCGACGTGCCGATCCATTCCGAGGATTACGTCCACCGCATCGGCCGCACCGGCCGCGCCGGACGCTCGGGCAAGTCGTTCACCCTCTGCCTGCCGGCCGATGAGAAGTACCTCGCCAAGATCGAGGAGCTGGTGAAGAAGGCCGTCCCGGTGATGGCGAGCCCGCTCGGCTCCGAGGAGGAGCTTCCCGAAGGCCGCCCGGCCGCCGACCGCCGGCGCAGCGACCGGCCGGAGCGCGGCGAGCGCGACCGGCCGGGTGAGCGCCGCCGCGAACGGCGCGGCGGACAGCCGCGTCCCGCCGCGGACGCCGCCGTCGAGGCCGAGGCGGCGGAGATCGCGCCGGTCCGCGCGGCGCAGCCACGCCACGCCAACTCCCGCAACGCCGAGTCGCGCGGCTACGAGCATCGCAGCTCGGACGGCCGCGCCGCCGAGCCGCGCCGCGAACGCGGCCATCGCCCGTCCGAGGGTGTCGTCGGCATGGGCGACCATGTTCCCGCCTTCCTGATGCGCGACCTCCGCATCGACACGCTGGCGGGCATCGACGACGAGGACGAGGCACCGGCCGCCCCCGCGCCGGCCGAGGCCCTGCTCTCCGACGCCGCGCTTCCCGAACCGGCCGCCGAGGCCCCGGTCGCCGAGGTGCTGGTCGAGGCCGCCCCGTCCGAAGTGCCGGCCTCCCTTGCCGCGGAGCCCGCGCCGCAGGAGGCGCCCGCCCCGGACACCACCGCGACGGACCCCGTGCTTGCGGAAACCGCGGCCGAGGCCCCGGTCGACGCCGCGGCGGTTGCCTCCGCCGACGGCGTGGAGCCGGCGGCGAAGCCGGCGAAGCGCGCGCCCCGGCGCCGCACCCCGCGCGCCAAGGCACCGCTCCCCGAAGCGCCCGCCGCCTGACGGCCGGCGGGCCAGCCAACTTCTCCAAGCCCGGCGTGACGGCACCGACGCGATCGGTGCCGTCGTCGTGAGTCAGGTCGGCATCGCCTCCCACCGCGCCGTGTGCTTCCCTCGCGCAAAGGCATCGAGGGATTCGGCAGATGGACCTGACGCGTGAGCTGGAGGAGCGGCTGCTCCGCTATGCGGCGATCGACACCCAGAGCGACGAGGCGTCATCCACCTCGCCCAGCACCGACCGGCAGCTGGTGCTGTCGCGGATGCTCAAGGACGAGCTGCTGGCGCTCGGCGCACCGGACGTGCGGCTGACCGACTATGGCGCGGTCATCGCCACGGTGCCGGGAACGGTGCGGGGCGCGCCCACCATCGCGCTGCTCGCCCACGTCGACACCGCGCCGCAGTTCAACGCCACCGGCGTGAAGCCGGTGGTGCATCGCGGCTACGACGGCGGCGCGATCGACTTTGCCGACGCGCAGGCGCTGCGGCTCTCGCCGGCGGAAAGCCCCTACCTCGCCGATCGGGTCGGCGACGACATCGTTACCGCCAGCGGCACCACGCTGCTCGGCGCCGACGACAAGGCCGGCGTGGCGATCATCATGGCGGTCGCCGGCCGGCTGCTCGCCGACCCTGGCATCGCCCGCGGGCCGGTCCGCATCGCCTTCACCCCCGACGAGGAAATCGGCCGCGGCGTCCACCCCGACCTGCCGCGCGACCTGGCGGCGACCGTCGCCTACACCCTCGACGGCGCCGACCGCGGCGAAATCTGCTACGAGAGCTTCTCTGCCGACAAGGCGGTGGTGACGATCCGCGGCGTCTCGATCCACCCCGGCACCGCCAAGGGCCAGCTCGTCAACGCGCTGCACCTCGCCGCAAAGCTCATCGACACCCTGCCCCACGTGACCCGCACCCCGGAGACCACCGACGGCCGCGAGGGCTTCATCCACCTCTACGAGATGGCCGGCTCCGCGGCCCAGGCCGAGCTGCGCTTCATCCTGCGCGACTTCGAGCTCGACGGCCTCGCCGCCCACGGCGCGCTGGTGCGGCAGGTGGCCGAGGCCGTGGCCGCGACCGAGCCGCGCGCCGAGATCGACGTCGCGATCACGCCGCAGTACCGCAACATGCGCTATTGGCTGGAAAAGGACATGCGCCCCGTCGACCTTGCCCGGCAGGCGTGCCGCGACATCGGGATCGAACCGCACGCGCTGCCGATCCGCGGCGGCACCGACGGCTCGCGGCTGACCGAAATGGGCGTCCCCTGCCCCAACCTGTTCACCGGCATGCAGATGATCCACGGGCCGCTCGAGTGGGTCAGCGTGCAGGACATGGCCGCCTCCGCCCGCATGGTGCTGCGGCTGGTGGAGCTGTGGGGGGCGGAGACCGCATAGCGCCCGGCGCCCCGCGCGCTGCGGCTTCGGGAGCCTCCGGCGGGAGTATTTCTCGCCAAGAAAAAGCCCGGAAGAGCGACCGGGGCGGGCAGTCGGACCCGCCCCGGTCTGGTGTCACGCCTCGAGGCGCGAGATCATCACCTTGCAGACCGGCTTCTTGCCCACGGCGTCGTTCGAGATCCGCGACACCGCCCGCTGGACCAGCTCGTCCAGCGCCTCGTCGTCCGCAAGCTCGCCCTTCTTCGCCCGCGCCAGCACCCGGTCGATCTCGCCCTCCAGCGCCCCGGCGAGGCCGTCGCGCATCTTGGGGTTGCCCGGCAGCCCGGTGATCTCGACCCAGGCGCCGCCCATCGGCCGGCCCTTCTCGTCGATCAGCACGTTCACCGCCACGTGCCCGCGCAGCGCCATGCGGATGCGCTCGCGCACGATGCCGTCGAGCGCGCCGATGAGCTGCGTGCCGTCGAGATAGACCCGGCCGGTCTCGACATGCTCGACCACCTTCGGCGTGTCGCCGGTGAGGTCGAGCATGGTGCCGTTCGGCGCGATCGCCGCGAGGATGCCGCGCTCCGCCGCCAGCGCCGCGTGCGCCGAGAGATGCCGATGCTCGCCATGCATCGGGATCAGCATCGCGGGGCGCACCAGCTCGTGCAGCGCGGCGAGGTCGGGACGGTTGGCGTGGCCGGAGACGTGGTAGAGCCCGTCGGACTCGTCCACCACGTTCACGCCCTTTTCCGACAGCTGGTTCAGGATGCGCGCCACCGGCACCTCGTTGCCCGGGATGGTGCGCGACGAGAACAGGTAGGTGTCGCCCGGCTTCAGCTCCAGCCCCATGTAGCGGCCTTGCGCCAGTTGCGCCGTTGCCGCCCGCCGCTCGCCCTGGCTGCCGGTCGCCAGCACCAGCAGATCGCGGCGCGACACCGTGTCGATGTCGAGCGGATCGAGGATCTCGGGGAAATGGTCCAGCACTTCGGCCGCGTGCGCGGTCTTCAGCATGGTGTTCATGGCGCGGCCGAGCACGACGACCTGTCGCCCGGCCTGCCGCCCCGCCTCGGCCAGCGTGCGCAGGCGGGCGACGTTCGAGGCGAACGTGGTGGCGACCACCAGTCCCTCGGCGTCGCGCATCAGCGCGTTCAGCGGCTCGATCAGCGACGCTTCCGAGCGGCCGGCGTTCGGCGAGAACACGTTGGTCGAGTCGCAGGCCATCACCTTGACGCCGGCCTCGCCGATCGCCCGGAACGCCGCCGGATCGAACGGCTCGCCGACCAGCGGCGTCGGGTCCGCCTTGAAGTCGCCGGTGTGCAGGATCCGGCCCGCCGGCGTGTCGATGACCAGCGCCGAGCTTTCCGGGATCGAGTGCGCGATCGGCAGGAAGCCGACGCGGAACGGGCCGGCATGCACCTGATGCGGCCAGGCGTCGACCTGCCGCACCGCGTCGGTCGGCTGGTGGGCGCGCTCCATCTTGCCCTTGGCAAGCGCCGCGGTGAAGCGCCGGGCGTAGACCGGCGCGCGCAGCCGGTGCCAGAGCAGGCCGAGCGCGCCCACGTGGTCTTCATGCCCGTGGGTGATGAAAATGCCGTCCAGCCGGTCGGCGCGCGCCTGGATCCACGCGGGATCCGCCATGATGAGGTCGACGCCCGGCGTCGCCTCCATGGTCGGGAAGGTCACGCCCATGTCGATCAGGATGAAGCGTTCCGCACCTTCCGGCCCGTAGCCGTAAAGGTACATGTTCATGCCGATCTCGCCCGCGCCGCCAAGCGCGAGGTAGATCAGCCGGTCAGGTTTCGCCATCGGCTTGAAGTCACTCCTCAGTTCAGGCGATCAATCACGACGAGACCGTGGATGGTGAGGTCGGTGTCGATCTCTTGCAGCACATCTGTCCCTTGGGCAAAGAGGGTGGACAGTCCCCCGGTTCCGACGACCTTCATCCCCTGGCCGCGCTCGGCGCGGATGCGGGCGCAGATGCCCTCGATGAGGCCGATGTATCCCCAGTAGATGCCGGATTGCATGCAGGCGACGGTGTTGGTGCCGATCACATGCTCCGGCTTCGTCACGTCGATGAACGGCAGCGCCGCGGCGGCGTCGTGCAGCGCCTTGAGCGACAGGTTGACGCCCGGCGCGATCACCCCGCCCTCGTAGGCGCCATCGGCGCCCACGACGTCGAGCGTGGTGGCGGTGCCGAAGTCGACGACGATCAGGTTGCCGCCGTAGCGGTCGAAGGCGCCGACGGCATTGACCAGCCGGTCGGCGCCGACCACCGCCGTCGCGTCGACGCGCGGGCGCGGTCCGATGTTCACCTCGGGCTTGCCCACGACCAGCGGGCGGCCGCCGAAGTATCGGTCGGTCAGCACGCGCAGGTTGAAGACCACCTGCGGCACCACCGACGAGACGATGACCCGGCGCACCTCGGGAGGGATGCCGCTCAGATCCATCAGCTGCCGCAGCCAGACGTAGTATTCGTCGGCCGTGCGCTGGCGCTCGGTGCGACAGCGCCACTCGGCGATCACGCGCGTGCCATCGTGCAGTGCGAACACCATGTTGGTGTTGCCGACATCAACCGCGAGGAGCATGGCCCGGCGCCCCCTCGTGATGCGGCAGGAAGTGCACGTCGGCGGCAGGCAGGGTCTCGCGGCCGGTGGCGGTGACGATGACCAGCGACCCCTGCGGGTCGACCGTCTCGAAGCGGCCGGTGAGCGTGCGATGCGGCAGGCGGGCGACGATCCCCTCGCCGACACCGCTCGCCCGCGCCAGCCACGCCTCGCGGATCGGCGCGAAGCCCTCGGCGAGAAAGCGTGCCTCCCAGGCGGCATAGGCCGGCGCGAGCAGCGACAGGAATTCCTCCGGTGTCGGACAGACCTCGGCGCCGGTGGCAAGGCTGGTCGGGCGCACCGCGGTCGGTTCGAGGTCGGCCGGATCCGGCGCCTCGGCGAGATTGACGCCGAAGCCGATGGCGAGCGCACCGTTCGGCGCCCCCTCGAGCAGGATCCCCGCGACCTTGCCGCCCGACAGCAGCACGTCGTTCGGCCACTTCAGCCCGAACAGCGCGTAGCGCCCTGTCGCCTGCCCCAACGCATCGAACAGCGCCAGCGCGGCGACGAACGACCGCTGCGCCGGCGCCCGGTCGGGGCGAAACAGCAGCGTGGCCGCGAAGTTGCCGGCCGGCATTGACCAGGCCCGGCCGCGGCGGCCGCGCCCCGCCGTCTGCCGCCTTGCCAGCAGCCAGAGCGGGCCGGTCTCGCCCACGGCGGCCCGACGCAGCGCCTCGGCGTTGGTGCTGTCGGTGACGTCGAGGATCTCGCAGGCTGTGCCGCCTGCCGCGGGGGTCATCCGCGTCAGTGCGCGAGCGTCGCGGCCGCTGCGGCGGCGAGCAACTCGACGCCGAAGAGGTTCACCACGCCAACCACCATCGCGAGCGACGATGCCGCGAGCAGGCCCCAGTGCAGCACCGGCATCCGGCCGTCCAGCGGCTGCGCCGCCGGCTCGCCGAAGTACATGAGATAGACGATGCGCAGGTAGTAGTAGGCGCCGATGACCGAGGCGATCACGCCCGCGACCGCGAGCCAGACGAGGCCCGCGTCGATCGCCGCCTTCAGCACGTAGAACTTCCCGAAGAACCCGACCAGCGGCGGCACGCCCGCGAGGCTGAACATCAGCACGGCGAGCGCCATCGCCCGTGCCGGCTCGACGGTGGAATAGCCGGCGAGCGCGTTGATGTCCGTCACCGGCTTGCCGTCGCGCTGCATGTTCAGGATGAACGCGAAGGTGCCGACGTTCATCGTGACATAGATCGCGAGGTAGATGAGCAGCGCCTGCGCGCCCTGCGTCGTGCCGGCGGCGAGGCCGAGCAGCGCGTACCCCATGTGGCCGATCGAGGAGTACGCCATCAGCCGCTTGATGTTCTTCTGGCCGATCGCGGCGATCGAGCCGAGGAACATCGAGAACAGCGAGAGCAGCGTCAGGATCTGCTGCCAGCTGTCGACGGCGTCGCCGAACGCCTCGAGCAGCAGGCGGGCGAACATCGCCGCCGCGGCGACCTTGGGCGCGGTGGCGAAGAACGCGGTGACCGGCGTGGGCGAACCCTCGTAGACGTCGGGCGTCCACATGTGGAACGGCACCGCCGACACCTTGAAGGCGATACCCGCCGACAGGAAGACCAGGCCGAAGATCAGCCCGACCGAGATCGGTCCGGACGCGGCCACGGCGGCGATCCCGGCAAAGCTGGTGGTGCCGGCATAGCCGTAGGTCAGGCTGGCACCGTAGAGCAGGAGCCCGGAGGAGAGCGAGCCGAGGACGAAGTACTTCAGGCCCGCCTCGGTCGAGCGCTCGCTGTCGCGGCGGAACGAGGCGACGACGTAGAGCGCGAGGCTCTGCAGCTCGAGGCCGACGTAGAGCACGATCAGGTCGCGCGCCGAGACCATGGTCATCATGCCGACGACCGACAGCACCGTCAGCACGGAATACTCGAACTTCAGCAGCCCGTTCGCCTTCAGGTAATCGTGCGCCAGCGCCAGCGTCGCCGCGGCGCCGAACAGGATCAGCACCTTGGAGAACCGCGCGAAGCCGTCCGAGACGAACGAGCCGTCGAAGGCCGTGCGCGTGCCCTCCGGCTGGAAGCCGATCCAGAGCCCGACCAGCGCGAGCACGACGACCGAGGCCCAGAGCACTGGTCCACCCACCTCGCGCTTGGCGTAGGCGCCCCACATCAGCGCGACCATCGCCCAGATCGCCAGCACGATCTCGGGTGCGACGACGTTCATGGTTCCCTCGAGCACCGGGCTCTCCTCAGTTCGCAGCGAACGTGGTGGCGTTCTCGAACGCCGCCCGTGCCGTTTCAGTGTGGTCCACCAGCACCTTGACCGCCGGCCCGGTCACGTCGAGCACATAGGACGGATAGACGCCGAGGATGATCATGCCGGCGATCAGCGGCGCGAAGATCAGCTTCTCGCGGCGGGAGAGGTCCTTGATCGTCTTCAGGCTCTCCTTGATGAGCTCGCCCAGCATCACCCGGCGATAGAGCCACAGCGCATAGCACGCCGAGAAGATCACGCCCGTCGCCGCGAAGAACACCACCCAGCTCGACACCTGATAGGTGCCCGACAGGGTGAGGAACTCGCCGACAAAGCCGCTCGTCCCCGGCAGCCCGACGTTGCCCATGGTGAACAGCATGAACACCAGCGCATAGCCCGGCATCCGGTTGATGAGCCCGCCATAGGCCGCGATCTCACGCGTGCGCATCCGGTCGTAGACCACGCCAACGCAGAGGAAGAGCGCGCCGGAGATGAAGCCGTGCGAGATCATCTGGAACAGCGCGCCGTCGATCCCCTGCTGGTTCAGCGCGAAGATGCCCATGGTCACGAACCCCATGTGCGCGACCGAGGAATAGGCGATGAGCTTCTTCATGTCCTCCTGCATCATCGCCACGAGGCTCGTGTAGATGATCGCGATCACCGACAGCGTGAACACGAAGTCCGCCATCACCGCCGAGCCCACCGGGAACATCGGCACCGAGAAGCGCAGGAAGCCGTATCCGCCCATCTTCAGCAGGATCGCCGCCAGGATCACCGACCCCGCCGTCGGCGCCTGCACGTGCGCGTCGGGCAACCAGGTGTGCACCGGCCACATCGGCATCTTCACCGCGAAGCTGGCGAAGAACGCGAGGAACATCAGCGTCTGCACGCCGCCGGTGATGGTGAACCCGAGCACCCGGATCGTCTCCGACGGGAACTGGAAGGTCAGCAGCGTCGGGATGTCCGTCGTGCCGGCCTGATAGTACATCGCGATCATCGCGACGAGCATCAGCACCGAGCCGAGGAAGGTGTAGAGGAAGAACTTGAAGCTCGCGTAGATCCGCTGCGCCCCGCCCCAGATGCCGATGATGAGGAACATCGGGATCAGGCCGCCCTCGAAGAACAGGTAGAACAGGATCAGGTCCAGCGCGCAGAACACGCCGAGCATCAGCGTCTCCAGCACGAGGAAGGCGATCATGTACTCCTTCACCCGCAGCGTGACGTTCCAGCTCGCAAGGATCGTGAGCGGCATCAGGAACGTGGTGAGCATGACGAACAGCACCGAGATGCCGTCGACCCCCATCTTGTAGTGCAGCCCGCCGAGCCAGGCGCGCTCCTCGACGAACTGGAAGCCGGTGTTCGACGAGTTCGAATCCCGCCAGCACGAAGAGCGAGATCAGGAACGTGGCGATCGTGGTGAAGAGCGCCAGCAGCTTGGCGTTCTTCTGCGCCTGCGCGTCATCGCCGCGCAGGAACACCATCAGCACCAGGGCGCCGATGAGCGGCAGGAAGGTGATGAGCGAGAGTAGGCTGTTCATCTCAACCGACGCTCCGAAGACCGAGCCAGAGGGTCAGCACGACGATGCCGATCACCATGGCGAAGGCGTAGTGGAAGAGGTAGCCGGACTGGGCGCGGCCTGCGAGGCGGGTCATCCAGGGGACGAACCCCAGGGCGACGTCGTTGATGGTGCCGTCGATCACCGTCCCGTCGCCCTTCTTCCACAGGAAGGTGCCGATCCACTTGGCCGGCCGGACGAACAGGAAGTCATAGACTTCGTCGAAGTACCACTTGTTGAGCAGGAAGCGGTAGAGCACCGGCTGCGCTGCCGCCAGCCGCCGCGGCAGCGACGGGTTGACGATGTAGAACCAGTAGCTCACCGCGAAGCCGATCAGCATGGCGAAGAACGGCGCCGTCTTCACCCAGGCGGGTGCCTCGTGCGCGTGCTCGATCGTCTCGTTCTCCGGCCCGAAGAAGATCGCGCCGCCCTCGGCGTGCGGATCGGGCGCGGAGGCGTGCGCCTCCCCGGCCGGCGCCATCGCGGCGCCATGCTCGGCCGGCGCTGGCTCGGCATGTTCGGCCGCCGGCGCTTCGGTCATCGCCGTTCCATGCGCCGCCGCGGCCGCCGCGGGCTCGACCGCTTCGGCCTCCGCGTGGTGCGGGATGCCGAAGAAGGCGTTCATCTTCTCGTGGTCGCCGAAGAACGAGTTGTACCAGAGCATCCCGGCAAAGACCGAGCCGAGCGCCAGCACGCCGAGCGGCACCAGCATCACCTTCGGGCTCTCGTGCGCGTGGTCGTGCGCATGATGATCGCCCCGGGGCGCGCCGTAGAAGGTGAGGAAGATCAGCCGCCAGGAATAGAAGCTGGTGAAGCACGCGGCGATCACCAGCATGGCAAACGCATAACCCGACGCGCCGTTGGTCCCGGCATAGGCGCTCTCGATGATCGCGTCCTTGGAGAGGAACCCGGCGAAGCCGATGTGGGTCAGCGGGATGCCGACGCCGGTGATGGCGAACGTGCCGATCATCATCGCCCAGAACGTCAGCGGGATCTTCTTCCGGAGCCCGCCATAGTTCCGCATGTCCTGCTCGTGGTGCATCGCGTGGATGACCGAGCCGGCGCCGAGGAACAGCATCGCCTTGAAGAACGCGTGGGTGAACAGGTGGAACATCGCCGCCGGATAGGCACCGACACCCGCCGCGACGAACATGTAGCCGAGCTGCGAGCAGGTCGAATACGCGATCACCCGCTTGATGTCGTTCTGCACCAGGCCGACCGTCGCCGCGAAGAACGCGGTCGAGGCGCCCATGAGGGTGATGAACGTCAGCGTGTGCGGCGCCCACTCCAGGATCGGCGACATGCGGCAGACGAGGAACACGCCCGCCGTCACCATGGTCGCGGCGTGGATGAGCGCGGAGACCGGCGTCGGGCCTTCCATCGCGTCCGGCAGCCACGTGTGCAGGAACAGCTGCGCCGACTTGCCCATGGCACCGACGAACAGCAGGAACGAGGCGATCTCGGCCGCGTTCCACTCGCGCCAGAGGAAGGTGATCTGCGTCTGCGCGATGGTCGGCGCCGCCGCGAAGATGTCCTTGAACTCGATCGAGTCGACCAGGACGTAGAGCGTGAAGATGCCGAGCAGGAAGCCGAAGTCGCCCACGCGGTTGACGATGAACGCCTTCATCGCCGCCGCGCCCGCGCTCTGCTTGCGGATGTAGAAGCCGATCAGCAGGTACGACGCGACGCCGACCCCCTCCCAGCCGAAGAACATCTGCAGCAGGTTGTCCGCCGTCACCAGCGCCAGCATGGCGAAGGTGAAAAAGCTCAGGTAGGCAAAGAACCGCGGCTTGTAGCTCTCGCCGTGCTTGAAATGGTCGTCATGCGCCATGTAGCCGAGCGAGTAGAGGTGCACGAGCGACGACACCGAGGTGACGACGATCAGCATGATCGCGGTCAGCCGGTCGACCCGCACGCCCCAGTCGGCCGTGAGCGTGCCGGAGACGATCCAGCGGAACAGCGGATGGTGCTGCGTCACGCCGTCGAACGAGAAGAACGTGATCCACGACAGCAGGCAGACGAAGAACAGGATGCCGGTGGCGATCAGCGTCGCCGCCTTCTCGCCGAACCAGCGATAGCCGAAGCCGCAGAGGATGGCGCCGAGGAGCGGCGCGAGGAGGATGACAGAGACCACCGCGTCAGCCCTTCATCACGTTGATGTCCTCGACCGCGATCGTCCCGGTGTTCCGGAAGAAGCAGACGAGAATGGCGAGCCCGATCGCGGCCTCGGCGGCGGCGACGGTGAGCACGAACAGCGTGAACACCTGCCCGACCAGATCGCCGAGCGCCGCGGAGAAGGCGACGAGGTTGATGTTCACCGCCAGCAGCATCAGCTCGATCGACATCAGGATGATGATGACGTTCTTGCGGTTGACGAAGATGCCGAAGATGCCGGTGACGAAAAGGATCGCCGCGACGGTGAGATAGTGTGCGAGCCCGATCATGCCCCCTGCCCCGGCTTGATGTCCACGAGGTGAACCGCTTCCTTCGGATCGCGGTACATCTGCACCAGCACGTCCTGGCGCTTCACGTATGCGCGCTTCTGCAGCGTCAGGACGATCGCCCCGACCATGGCGACCAGCAGCACGAGGCCCGCCGCCTGGAACAGGAAGACGTACTTGGTGTAGATCAGCATGCCGAGCGCCGTGGTGTTGTCGACCACCTCCGGCGCCGGTGTGACCGCCTGCCGCAGGCTCAGCGCCTGGTCCGTGACCTGCCAGCCGCCGAACACGAACCCGAGCTGCACCAGCAGCACCAGCGCGATCAGCAGGCCGATGGGCAGCAGCTTCGCCATCCCGCCGCGCAGCTCGGCGAAGTCGACGTCGAGCATCATCACCACGAACAGGAACAGCACCGCGACCGCGCCGACGTAGACGATGAGCATCAGCATCGCGACGAACTCGGCCCCGAGCAGCACGAAGAGGCCCGCCGCGGAGAAGAACGCGAGGATCAGCCACAAGACAGAGTGCACCGGGTTGCGCGCGAAGATCACGCAGATGCCCGACACCACCGCGACGATGGCGAAGAGGTAGAAGGAAAAGACGGCCATGGCTCCCTCCCTACCGGTACGGCGCGTCGAGTTCGAGATTGCGCGCAATCTCGGACTCCCAGCGGTCGCCGTTGGCGAGCAGCTTCGCCTTGTCGTAGAACAGCTCTTCGCGCGTCTCGGTGGCGAACTCGAAATTCGGCCCCTCGACGATCGCGTCCACCGGGCAGGCCTCCTGGCAGAAGCCGCAGTAGATGCACTTGGTCATGTCGATGTCGTAGCGCGTCGTCCGCCGCGACCCGTCGCCCCGCGGCTCCGCGTCGATGGTGATCGCCTGCGCCGGACAGACCGCCTCGCAGAGCTTGCAGGCGATGCACCGCTCCTCGCCGTTCGGATACCGGCGCAGCGCGTGCTCGCCCCGGAACCGCGGGCTCAGCGGCCCCTTCTCGTAGGGATAGTTCAGCGTCGGCTTCGGTTTGAAGAAATAGCGCATGCCGATCCCGAACCCGGCGAAGAAGTCGCCCAGCAGGAAGTACCAGGCCGCGCGGCGCAGCGGGATTCCCATATCAGCCTCCGATGCCCCAGCGCTGGTAGGCGCCCCAGAACCAGCCGTATTGCGCGAAAAGCCCCACCAGAACCACCCAGGCGAGCGAGAGCGGCAGGAACACCTTCCAGCCGATCCGCATCAGCTGGTCGTAGCGGTAGCGGGGCACGATCGCCTTCACCATCGCGAACATGAAGAACCAGAACACCATCTTCGCGAACAGCCACAGCGCCCCGTCCGGGATGCCGGGAATGGGCGACAGCCAGCCGCCGAAGAACAGGACCGAGATCATCGCGCACATGAAGAACACGCTCATGAGCTCGCCGATCATGAACAGCAGGAACGGCGTCGACGAATACTCGACCTGATAGCCCGCAACCAGTTCCAACTCCGCCTCCGGCAGGTCGAACGGCGGCCGGTTGGTCTCGGCCAGCGCCGAGATGAAGAACAGCACCACCATCGGCAGGTGCGGCAGCCAGAACCAGCTGAACAGCCCGTAGCCGCCATCCTGCGCCAGCACGATCTTCGACAGGTTCAGCGTCCCCGACGAGATCAGCACGCCGACGATGATGAGGCCGAGCGACACCTCGTAGGAGATCATCTGCGCCGCCGAGCGCAGCGCGCCGAGGAACGGATACTTCGAGTTCGATGCCCAGCCGCCCATGATGATGGCATAGACGTGCAGGCTCGACACCGCGAAGATGAACAGGATCCCGACGTTCATGTCGGAGATCACCCAGCCCGGCGCCCACGGGATCACCGCCCAGACGATCACCGGCAGCACGAAGCTGACCATCGGCGCCAGCATGAACACCGTCTTGTCGGCGCCCGCCGGGATGACGATCTCCTTGACGATGTACTTCAGGAAATCCGCGAACGACTGCAGCAATCCGAAGGGCCCGACGACGTTCGGCCCCTTGCGGATCTGCACCGCCGCCCACACCTTCCGGTCGGCGTACATCAGGAACGCGAGGCAGATCAGCACGAAGACCGTGACCAGCAGGCACTGGCCGAGGATCAGCAGGAAGAGCCCGAAGCCGTGCTCGAAGAAACCCATCGCCTACTCCGCCGCCATTGCCTGAACCCGGGCCTGCGCGAGGCGGGTGAGGTCGCCCATCACCGTGCTCGCCCGCTGGATCGGGTTGGAAAGATAGTGGGCCGTGACCGCGCTGCGGAACCCGCCCGCGCCCGACATATCGCCGCCCGCGACGGGCGTAAACGCATTTTCCGGCACGACGTCGATGCGGCCCAGATGCGGCACCGCCGCCACCATCGCGGCCCGGAGCGCGGCGAGGGAATCCCACGGCAGCTGCTTGCCGAGAGCCGGCGACAGCGCGCGCAGGATCGCCCAGTTCTCCCGCGCCTCGCCCGGCGGGAAGCCCGCGCGGTTGGCCATCTGCGGCCGGCCCTCGGTGTTGACGAACACCCCAGGCTCCTCCGGCCACGCCGCGCCGGGCAGGATCACGTCCGCCCGGTGCGCGCCGCGATCGCCGTGGCTGCCCTGATAGACCACGAACGGCCCCGCCGGCACGTCGATCTCGTCGGCCCCGAGGTTCAGGATCACCTGCGCCGACAGCACCTCGGCGAGCCCGCCCTCGGCCGTGCAGCCGAGATCCAGCGCGCCGACGCGGGAGGCGGCCGTGTGCAGCACCAGCACCTTCGAGCCATAGGCCGCGGCAAGCGCCATCACCTGCCCGAGAACGGCCGCGCCGTCGTCACCGGCCAGCGCGCCCTGCCCGACGATCACGAGGCTCGGCGCCGCCTTGATCTCCTCGTTCACCGGCCCGCCCGCCAGCTTCGCCAGCGCCTCGCGCCCGCTGCCGACGTGCGTGTAGGGATAGGTGAGGTCCACCGCCTCGCCGATCAGCGACACCGCCGCACCCGTCGCCCAGGCCTTGCGGATCCGCGCGTTCAGCACCGGAGACTCGAGCCGCGGGTTCGTCCCGACGAGGCAGATGTTCGCCGCCGTATCAATGTCGGCGATCGTCGCCGTGCCGACATAGCCCGAGCGGTTCCCCGCCGGCAGTGCCGCACCGTCCGTCCGGCACTCGACCTTGCCGCCCAGACCCTCGACCAGCGTCTTCAGCGCGAACGCGGCCTCGGTCGACGCCAGGTCCCCGACGATCCCGCCGACGCTCTTGCCCTTCGCCGCCGCCGCGACCGCCGCGAACGCCTCGGCCCAGGACACCGGCACCAGTTTGCCGCCCTGCCGCACGTACGGCCGGTCCAGCCGCTGCCGGCGCAGTCCGTCCCAGATGAACCGCGACCGATCGGCCAGCCACTCCTCGTTCACCCCGTCGTTGTTCCGGGGCATGATCCGCATGACCTCGCGGCCCTTGGTGTCGATGCGGATGTTGCTTCCGAGCGCGTCCATCACGTCGATCAACTCGGTCTTCTTCAGCTCCCACGGCCGCGCCGTGAAGGCATAGGGCTTCGACGTCAGCGCCCCGACCGGGCAAAGGTCGATGACGTTGCCCTGCATCTCGCTCGTCAGCATCCGCCCGAGGTACGAGGTGATCTCGCTGTCCTCGCCGCGGCCGATCTGGCCCATCTCCGGCACGCCGGCGACCTCGGTGATGAACCGCACGCAGCGGGTGCAGCTGATGCACCGCGTCATGCAGGTCGCCACCAGCGGCCCGAGGTCCATGTCCACCGCCGCCCGCTTCGGCTCGCGATAGCGGCTGAAGTCGACGCCGTAGGCCATCGCCTGGTCCTGCAGGTCGCACTCGCCGCCCTGGTCGCAGATCGGGCAATCGAGGGGATGGTTGATGAGCAGGAACTCCATCACCCCTTCGCGCGCCTTCTTCACCATCGGCGACTTGGTCTTCACCACCGGCGGCTGCCCCTCCGGCCCGGGGCGCAGGTCCTTCACCTGCATCGCGCAGGACGCCGCCGGCTTCGGCGGCCCGCCGACCACCTCGACGAGGCACATCCGGCAGTTGCCGGCGATCGACAGCCGCTCGTGGTAGCAGAACCGCGGCACCTCGACGCCGGCCTGCTCGCAGGCCTGCAACAGGGTCAGCCGCGGATCGACCTCGATCTCCACGTCGTCGATGATGAGCTTGCGCAGATCCGTCACCGCCGCTTCTCCAGTTCTTCGACCCGGCCGGTCAGGGCGGCGCGGTCGCCTTCGTCTGTTGCCATCACCGCCCCCGCATCGCCGGCCATTCCTTGAAAGCCAGCACCCAGAGGGAAATCAGGTTGGCGAGCGGCACCAGCATCAGGAGCGCCCACGCCCCGGAATGCCCGGTGCGCGACCAGAGCTTCCAATACGGCACGATCAGCAGCGCCAGCACGATCAGCAGCGGGATCAGCCCGAAGCCGCCGGTGTAGGTGTGATAATCGAACGTCTCGACCGTGGTGTTTTCCATCGCCGCTACTCCGTCCTGCCGCCAGATGCCCGCCTCACCCGATGAGGTCAGCCTCGCGTCCGGTTAACCCCGTTGACCCGCTGCCCGGCCGTAAGGGAGCCGCGCATGGGTTGTGCATGCCCCGCGCATGCGCTGTTCATCGTCGATTGCCGCGTCAACCGGGGTTGCCGCGGCATGTTCACTCGGCCGCCACGGCACTGACCCGCCCGGTCCGCTTCGCCTTGATCCGATCCTCGATCTCGTTGCGATAGTGCCGGATCAGCCCCTGGATCGGCCACGCCGCCGCATCGCCGAGCGCGCAGATCGTGTGTCCCTCGACCTGCTTCGTCACGTCGAGCAGCATGTCGATCTCTTCGGGCTCCGCGTCGCCGGTGACGAGCCGGTCCATGACCCGCATCATCCAGCCGGTCCCCTCGCGGCAGGGCGTGCACTGGCCGCAGCTTTCGTGCTTGAAAAACTTGGACAATCGCCAGATTGCCTTGATGACGTCGGTCGACTGGTCCATCACGATCATGCAGGCGGTGCCGAAGCTCGACTTCAGCTCGCGCATCCCGTCGTAGTCCATGATCGCCGTTTCGCACAGATCCGCCGGCAGGATCGGGCACGACGCGCCACCCGGGATGACCGCCTTCAGGTTCTTCCACCCGCCCCGCACGCCGCCGCCATGCTTCTCGATGAGTTCCTTCATCGAGATCGACATGCTCTCCTCGACGACGCAGGGCGTGTTGATGTGCCCGGTCAGCCCGAACAGCTTCACCCCGGAGTTGTTCGGCCGCCCGAAGCCGGCGAACCACGCCGGGCCGCGCCGCAGGATCGTCGGGGCGACGGCGATCGACTCCACGTTGTTGACGGTGGTCGGGCAGCCGTAAAGCCCGGTATTCGCGGGGAAAGGCGGCTTCAGCCGCGGCATTCCCTTGCGCCCCTCCAGGCTCTCCAGCAGCGCGGTTTCCTCACCGCAGATGTACGCGCCGGCGCCATGATGCAGCTTGACGTCGAAGTCCCATCCCGAACCGCAGGCGTTCGGCCCCAGAAGCCCCGCGTCATAGCATTCGTCGATGGCCACCTGCAGCGACTCGCGCTCGCGGATGAACTCGCCGCGGATATAGATCCAGGCGGTATGCGCCCCCATCGCGAACCCGGCGACCAGGCACCCCTCGATCAGGGTGTGCGGGTCGTGCCGCATGATCTCGCGATCCTTGCAGGTCGCCGGCTCGGATTCATCGGCGTTCACGACGAGATAGTGCGGCCGTCCGTCGCTGCCCTTGGGCATGAACGACCACTTGAGCCCGGTCGGAAAGCCCGCGCCGCCCCGACCGCGCAGGCCCGACGCCTTCATCTCCTCGACGATCTTGTCGCGCCCCCGGCCCAGGATCTCGGCCGTGTTGTCCCAATGCCCACGGGCCTGGGCGCCTTTGAGGCTCCGGTCGAACATGCCGTAGATGTTCGTGAAAATCCGATCCTTGTCCGCGAGCATGCGTCCGGTGCCTCCGTGCCCGGCTCTCGCCGGGGCTTCGTTTCAGGTGCCGGGGGGGCGATGCCGCCACCCCGCGTCCGTCGTCAGTAGACCTCGCCGCGGTCCACCCGCTGCGAGAATTCCGTCGTTCCGCCCGCCATCAGGACCTTCGACTGGCCAACCCAGTCGTCCCGCGTCGCGCGACCGGGAAAGTCCTCGATGTTGGTGTCGACCCAGGCGATTTCCTCGGGCGTCCACGTGGCGATCTGGTCGAAGTGGTAGTAGCCGAGCTTGTGCAGCAGCTCTTCGAGCTTCGGCCCGACCCCCTTGATCTTCTTCAGGTTGTCCGGCGTGCCGTCGCGCGGCGCGTCCATCCGCTCCGGCCGCGTCGGCGTCGCCACGGGCGCATCGAGGTCCGCCGCGAGCCGCGCCGCTTCCCGCGCCGCCTCGCTCACCCGCTCGCTGTGTCCCTCGACCGGCTGCACCACCGGCGCAGCCGCCACGGGCGCCGCGACCGATGCCATTACCGCGGGGCGCGGCGCGGCGACGGGTGCGGCATGGGGCACCACCGGATCGGCGTCCCTCGGCCCAAGGCGCGCCGTCAGGACCGAGGCGACCACGATGAACGCCACCGCAGCAAAGACGAGGCCGTCCGGCGCGGTCCCGCCGAAAAGCGACCTGGTCACCACATAGACCACGAGGAACGCGACCACGCCGCCGCCCCAGGCCACCAGCGACCAGAACATTCCGTCCTTCTCCGACACCGTCGCCATCCTGTCCTCCCCTTGGGCTTACTCGTCCCGCTGGATCTTCTTGTCCGAATGCGGCGTTTCGCCTTCCTCGGCGAGTTGCCTCGCCTGCTCGACCCAGCCCTCGCGCTCGATCCGGCCGTGGAAGCCCTCAAGGTGCGCGTCGACCCAGGCGACCTGCTCCGGCGTCCACGAGCCGAGCTGCGCGAAGTGGTGGAACCCGAGGCCGTTCAGCATCCGCTCGAGCTCGGGGCCGATGCCCTTGATGAGCTTGAGATCGTCCGCCCCTTCGCCAATCGGCGCCGCCAGCGTCTGCGGCGCCACCTGCGCCACGTCCGGGGTCGGCGCGCTCTCGGCGGTGGGGCTGATCCGCGGCCGCAGGCCGACGCCGGCAATCGCCGTGCGGGCCGCCGGCTCGTCCCCGGTGATCCGCTTCACCGTGTCGCCGATGCGCGTCGCCAGCGTCACCGATGCGTTCATGTCGAGATCGCGATGCCCCTCGGCCAGCGCCACCGGCCCGCCCAGCGGCTCCGACGAGAACCGCCCGTTCTGCGGCCCCGGGCGCGGCACCTCGCCGGCCCTCAGCGCGTCGATGATCTCGCCAAACCGCTCCGGCGTGAGATCTTCGTAGAAATCCTTGCCGATCTGCGCCATCGGCGCGTTCGAGCAGGCGCCGAGACACTCGACCTCTTCCCAGCAGAGCTTGCCGTCCGCCGAGATCTCGTGCGGATGCGCGGCGATCTTTTCCTTGCAGACCCGGATCAGGTCGCCGGAGCCGCAGAGCATACAGGTCGTCGTGCCGCAGACCTGCACCACCGCCACCGATCCGGTCGGCTGCAGCTGGAACATGAAGTAGAAGGTCGCGACCTCGAGCACGCGGATATAGGCCATGCCCAGCATCCGGCCGATCTCCTCGATCGCCGGCTTCGTGACCCAGCCTTCCTGCTCCTGCGCCCGCCAGAGCAGCGGGATCACCGCGCTCGCCTGCCGCCCCTCGGGGTACTTCGCGATGATGCTCTGCGCCCACGCGAGGTTTGCCGGGGTGAAGGCAAAGCTCTCGGGCTGCTCATGGTACAGGCGGCGAAGCATCAGCGGTCGACCTCTCCGAACACGATGTCGAGGGAGCCGAGCGCGGCGGAGACGTCGGCGAGCATGTGGCCGCGGCAGAGGTAGTCCATCGCCGCGAGGTGGGGGTAGCCCGGGGCGCGAAGCTTGACCTTGTAGGGCTTGTTGGTGCCGTCGGAGACCAGATAGACGCCGAACTCGCCCTTCGGCGCCTCCACCGCGGCGTAGACCTCGCCGGCGGGCACGTGGAAGCCCTCGGTGTAGAGCTTGAAGTGATGGATCAGCGACTCCATCGAGGTCTTCATCTCGCCGCGGCGCGGCGGGGTGATCTTGCCGCGGGTCAGCACGTCCTCGCCGCGACATCCGTCGAGCTTTTCGCACGCCTGCAGGACGAGCTTCACCGACTCCCGCATCTCCCACATCCGGCAGAGATAGCGGTCGTAGCAGTCGCCGTTCTTGCCGAGCGGAATCTGGAAGTCGAACTCGTCGTAGCACTCGTAGGGCTGCGAGCGCCGCAGGTCCCACGCGATGCCGGAGCCGCGCACCATGACGCCCGAGAAGCCGAGCATCTGGGCTTCCTCCTGGCTGACGACGGCGATGTCGACGTTGCGCTGCTTGAAGATGCGGTTCTCGGTGATGAGCGTCTCGATGTCGTCGAGCACCTGCGGGAAGGCCCGCGCCCAGGTGACGATGTCGTCGATCAGATCCTGCGGCATGTCCTGGTGCACGCCGCCCGGCCGGAAGTAGGCGGCATGGAGCCGCGCCCCGCAGGCGCGCTCGTAGAACACCATGAGCTTCTCGCGCTCCTCGAAGCCCCAGAGCGGCGGCGTGAGCGCGCCGACGTCCATGGCCTGCGTGGTGACGTTCAGCAGGTGGTTCAGGATCCGGCCGATCTCGCTGAACAGCACCCGGATGAGCGAGGCCCGCCGGGTGATCTCCGTCTCGGTCAGCTTCTCGATGGCGAGGCACCAGGCATGTTCCTGGTTCATCGGCGCCACGTAGTCCAGCCGGTCGAGGTACGGCAGGTTCTGCAGGTAGGTGCGGCTCTCCATCAGCTTCTCGGTGCCGCGGTGCAGCAGCCCGATGTGCGGGTCGCAGCGCTCGACGATCTCGCCGTCGAGTTCGAGCACCAGACGCAGCACGCCGTGGGCCGCCGGATGCTGCGGCCCGAAATTGATGTTGAAGTTGCGGATCTTCTGCTCGCCGGCGAGCATGTCGTGGCCGTTGCCGTCCATCATTTCGGCGCCTTCTTCTCGTCACCGGGCAGGATGTATTCCGCACCCTCCCACGGGCTCATGAAGTCGAACTGGCGGTATTCCTGCGTCAGCTTCACCGGCTCGTAGACCACCCGCTTCGCGTCTTCGTCATAGCGCAGCTCGACGTAGCCGGTCGTGGGGAAGTCCTTGCGCAGCGGATGGCCGCGGAAGCCGTAGTCGGTCAGGATTCGCCGCAGGTCCGGGTGGCCCGAGAACAGGATCCCGTACATGTCGAAGACTTCGCGCTCGTACCACTCCGCGCTCGGATGCACCGAAACGATCGAGGGCACCAGCTCGTCCTCGCGCACCTCGGCCTTCACGCGGATGCGCTGGTTCAGGTGCATCGACAGGAAATGATAGACGACGTCGAAGCGCCGCTCGCGCGAGGGCCAGTCGACGGCGGTGATGTCGATGAGCGTGGTGAAGCGGCAGGTGCTGTCGGTCTTCAGCCAGGCGATGAAGTCGGGCAGCGTGCTCGCGGCCACCTCGACGGTCAGCTCGCCATGGGCCACCGCGCTGCCGATGACCGCGCCGTCGCGCCGCGTGCCGATCGCCTCGCCAAGCTCCTGAAGCGCGGTCGTGTCCATCTCTATCCTCTGGCTCGCAGCTGGCTGGCCGATCGGTCCGCCGGTCTAGCGGACGATGGTGCCGGTGCGGCGGATCTTCCGTTGCAGTTGCAGGATGCCGTAGAGCAGCGCCTCGGCCGTCGGCGGGCAGCCCGGAACGTAGATGTCCACGGGCACGATGCGGTCGCAGCCGCGCACCACCGAATAGCTGAAGTGGTAATAGCCGCCGCCGTTGGCGCAGGAGCCCATGGAAATGACGTACCGCGGCTCCGGCATCTGGTCGTAGACCTTGCGCAGCGCCGGGGCCATCTTGTTCGTCAGCGTACCGGCGACGATCATCAGGTCCGACTGGCGCGGGGAAGCGCGCGGCGCCGTGCCGAAGCGCTCCACGTCATAGCGCGGCATCGCGACGTGCATCATCTCGACCGCGCAGCAGGCGAGGCCGAAGGTCATCCAGTGCAGCGAGCCGGTGCGCGCCCAGTTGATCGCCGCCGCCGTCGAGGTGACGAGAAAGCCGCGGTCGGCAAGCTCGGCGCTCAGCACCTGGCTGTTCGCGTCCGGGTCGCTTCCGGGCTCGAACAGGGTCAGCGGCCGGCCGGCAGCGGGCTCGACGACGCCGAGGCCGGCGATGTCGGTCTGGGACTGGGTGTTCTGCACCCCGGGCGTCACTCCCATTCGAGAGCCCCCTTCTTCCATTCGTAGGCGAAACCGATGGTCAGCACGCCGAGGAACACGATCATCGACCAGAACCCGAAGGGACCGATGTGCTGGAATGCCACCGCCCAGGGGAACAGGAACGCGACCTCGAGGTCGAAGATGATGAACAGGATCGACACGAGGTAGAACCGCACGTCGAACTTCATCCGCGCGTCGTCGAAGGCGTTGAAGCCGCATTCGTAGGCCGAGATCTTTTCCGGGTCCGGATTGGAGATCGCCGCGACCGCAGCCGCGAGCAGGAGCACCAGCCCGAGCACGATGGCGAGGGCGAGAAAGATCAGGACCGGCAGGTACTCGCGAAGCAGATCGTCCAACTCCGCACTCCCTCTGACTCAAGAGCAATTCGACACGGGGGCTGCCTTGTCGGACCCCCGACCCGCAGCGAGGCTTATCTGCCGCAACGCACAACGTCAACCGAGCGGGCGCCGGCGGCACGTCCGACTTTGGAGAGATTTCCGGGGCGGCGCAAGCCGTCCACGGCCCCCGATCCGCGCCCCGATTGCCCCGCCGGCGCGGCAGGATTCGGGCAGCCGGCCGCAACGGGCGGGCCGCAGGGTCGCGGCCCGCCCACAAGGTGCCCGCGCCGCCTCAGCAGCAGCGGAAGCCGCGGGTCGAGCCCTCGCCGTAGCGGGCCGACTGCCGCTCGCGGAAGAACTCGGCATAGGTCATCACCGGCTCGCCGGGATGCGCCGCGCGCCGGTGGGCGACGTAGGTGTCGTAGTCCGGCACGCCGATCATCAGCCGCGCCCCCTCCCGCAGCCGCCGGCCGCAGGCGGCGAGGGTTCCCGTCATCGTCTTCTGCTGCATGGGCTTCACTCCGCGGGAACGGCGTGGGGGCCGTTCAGGGATTTCGGGAAGCTCGCGCGCCGTCCAGCCGCGGGCGCGATACGCCTGCAGGCAGGCGCGTACGCTGAAGAAGATCATGCTGACGACCAGCGCGACGAAGACGAACGCCATCGTGGCGTCCACCATGTCGTTGAAGACGATCTGGCCCATCTGTCCGATGTCCTTTGCCGGCGCCAGCACCTCGCCCGAAGCCGCCGCCGCGCGGTACTTCCCGGCATGGGCGAGAAAGCCGACGGCCGGGTTGCTGGAGAACACCTTCAGCAGCCCCGCCGTCAGGGTGACGACCACCAGCAGCGTGGCGGGAACCATCGTGACGAAGGCATAGCGCTCGCGCTTCATCTTGAAGAGCACCACGGTGCAGAGCATCAGCGCGATCGCCGCAAGCATCTGGTTCGCGATGCCGAAGAGCGGCCAGAGGGTGTTCACGCCGCCGAGCGGGTCGGTGACGCCCTGGTAGAGGAAGAACCCCCAGGCCGTGACGCAGAGGCCGGTCGCGACGACGTTGCCCCCGAGCGACGATGTCTTGCGCATCGCCGGCATGAAGACGCCCAGCAGGTCCTGCAGCATGAAGCGCCCGGCCCGCGTTCCGGCGTCGACCGCGGTCAGGATGAACAGCGCCTCGAACAGGATGGCGAAGTGATACCAGAACGCCATCATCGCCTTGCCGCCGATCACGTGCGAGAAGATCTGCGCCATGCCGACCGCCAGTGTCGGCGCGCCGCCGGCGCGCGAGATGATCGTCGTTTCGCCCACGTGGGTGGCCGTCTCGGTGATCGTCTCGGGCGTGATGGGGAAGCCCCACTCCGAGACCTTCGCCGCCGCGCTCTCCGGCGTGGTGCCGATGACCGCCGCGGGGCTGTTCATCGTGAAGTAGACGCCCGGGTCGATGATCGACGCCGCGACCAGCGCCATCATCGCCACGAAGCTTTCCATCAGCATGCCGCCGAAGCCGATGAAGCGGGCGTGGACCTCGTTGTCGATGAGCTTCGGCGTGGTGCCGGACGAGATCAGCGCGTGAAAGCCCGAGACCGCGCCGCAGGCGATGGTGATGAACAGGAACGGGAACAGCGTCCCCGACCACACCGGGCCGGTGCCGTCGATGAAGCGGGTGACGGCCGGCATCCGCAGATCAGGCGCGACGAAGACGATGCCGAGCGCGAGGCCGGCGATGGCGCCGATCTTGAGGAACGTCGAGAGATAGTCGCGCGGCGCCAGCACCAGCCAGACCGGCAGCGTCGCCGCGACGAAGCCATAGCCGATCAAGAGCCAGCAGAGCTGCGTCGGGGTGAAGGTGAACATCGGCGCCCAGGTCGGGCTCGACGCGACGTTGGCGCCGAAGATGATGGCGAGCATCAGGGCGACGAATCCGGCGATCGACGCCTCGCCCACCGCACCGGGGCGGATGTAGCGCATGTAGACGCCCATCGCGACGGCGATCGGGATGGTCATCGACACGGTGAACATGCCCCACGGGCTGCCGGCGAGGGCCTTCACCACGATGAGCGCCAGCACCGCGAGGATGATGATCATGATGAGGAACGTGCCGACCAGCGCGATCAGCCCGGGCACCGGCCCGAGTTCCGAGCGCACCAGATCGCCGAGCGAGCGCCCGTCGCGCCGCATCGACACGAACAGCACCATGAAGTCCTGCACCGCGCCGGCCATCACCACGCCCGCGAGGATCCAGATCATCCCGGGCAGATAGCCCATCTGCGCCGCCAGCACCGGCCCGACCAGCGGCCCGGCCCCGGCAATCGCCGCGAAATGATGGCCGAAGAGCACGTACTTGTTGGTCGGAACGTAGTCGAGGCCGTCGTTGAAGCGATGCGCCGGCGTCGGGCGCGTGGCGTCGAGCTGCATCACGCGGCGCGCGATGAACAGGCTGTAGTATCGGTAGGCGATCAGGTAGACCGACACCGACGCCACGACCATCCAGAGCGCGTTCACGTGCTCGCCGCGCGCGATCGACACCTGCGCAAGCCCGACCGCCCCCAATACCGCCACGAGCGCCCAGACGATCCAGTGATCGAGTGCGTAGCGCCGCGGCGCCGCTGTATTCGCCATGTCTGACCTTCCCCCTTCGCGCCGGCGTTCACGCGCCGGCCTATGCCTGAGCCGCCAGGGCCAGCGCGCCCGGGGCGGCGGAGAGACGAGCACCCGGGTCCGCACAGGCGAAGATACCCCCCGGACGTTCTCACTCACGGCTACTATTGGCCGCCGCGATCTGCTCGCGCAAGCGTGTTCAGCGTGGCCGGGCGCGCGATCCCTTGGGGCGCGGATCTTGCGCGCGGGCGTGTCGGCTCCTACGTCCTCACCGCCATGAACTATGTCCTCGCCCTCTTCCTGCCGCCGCTCTCGATCCTGATCGCCGGTCGCCCGTTCGTGGCGATCCTGACGTTCCTGATCTGGATTCCCGCGATCTTCTTTTCCGGCGGGCTCACCCACCCGATGTTCATCGCCCTGGCCTGGATCCTGATCTACCAGGGCGGCGAGGAGCGGCGGGTGCGTCGGCTCGAGCGGCGCGACTGACCCCTGCGGACCCGCTTCGCCCCCTCGCCCACCGGCCTCCTGCACCTCGGGCACGCGTTCTCCGCGCTCACCGCGTGGGATTCTGGCGCGTGCCGCCGGCGGCACGTTCCTGCTCCGCATCGAGGATCTCGACGGCACGCGCGCGCGCCCGGCCTTCGAGGCGGCGCTGGTCGATGACCTGCGGTGGCTCGGCCTGCGCTGGCCCGAGCCCGTGCTGCGGCAGTCGGCGAACCTCGCGGCCTACGCCGCCGCCCTCGACCGGCTCGCGGCGGCGGGCCTCGTCTACCCCTGCCGCTGCACCCGCGCCGACATCCGCGCCGCCGCGGCCGCGCCGCAGGAGGGTGCGCCGGCGCCGGGCTACCCCGGCACCTGCCGCGGCCGGCCGATGGCCGAGATGCGACCCGGTGACGCAGCCCGGCTCGACGTCACCGCCGCCCTCGCCGCGGCCGGGCCGCTCGACTGGACCGAGACCGGCCCGTGCGCCCCGGGCCGGCACCCGGTCGATGCCGCGGCCCTCGCCCCGCTCGGCGACGTGGTGCTCGCGCGCAGGGACATCGGCGCGGCCTATCACCTCGCCGTCGTTGTCGACGACGCGGCGCAGGGGATCAGCCACGTGGTGCGCGGCGCCGACCTCCTCGACGCGACGCCGCTGCACCGCCTGCTGCAGGCGCTGCTGCACCTGCCCGTGCCGCTCTGGCACCATCACCGGCTGATTCGGGATGGGGACGGCCGGCGCCTCGCCAAGCGCGACGACGCGCGGGCGCTGGCGAGCCTGCGGGCCGAGGGCGCGAGTCCGGCGGATATCCGGCGGATGGTCGGACTCTAGGCGATCGGCTCGGAGAGCACGACCTCCTCGCCCGCCTGAACCGCGGTGTAGAAACAGCTGCGGCGGTTGGTATGGCACGCCGGCCCTGCCTGATCGACGATGAGAAGCAGGCAGTCGCGGTCGCAGTCGATGCGCAGCTCGACCAGCCGCTGCACGTGCCCGGACGTCTCGCCCTTGCGCCAGAGCGCCGCGCGCGAGCGCGACCAGTACGTGACCTGACCAGTCGCGAGTGTCTCAGCGAGGCTCTCGGCGTTCATCCACGCGAGCATGAGCACCTCGCCCTCGCGCGACTGGGCGATGGCGGGGACAAGGCCGCGGGCATCGAAGCCGATGCTGGCGATGTCGAAGGCGGGCACGCGTCACTCTCCCTTTCCGGCGCAGGATCGGCGGCCTATCTATGGCGCCGTGGGGGAAATGCAAAGGGACGGGCGGGAATGGCGGGCGACGAGGAGATGATCCGACTCTATTCCCAGCGCATCCTGGCGCTCGCCGCCGACATTCCCCTCAGCGGCCGGCTCGAGCGCCCGCAGGTCAGCGCCAAGCGCCGCTCGCCGCTCTGCGGCTCGACGGTGACGGTCGACCTCGTGCTCGGCGCCGACGGCCGCATCGCCGACTTTCGTCAGGACGTGAAGGCGTGCGCGCTCGGGCAGGCCTCGGCCGCGGTGCTCGGGCGGCATGTGGTCGGGGCGAGCCGGGCCGAGATCGCGCTGGCGCGCGACGGGCTCGCCGCGATGCTCAAGGCCGGCGGCCCGGTGCCCGGCGCGCCCTTCGACGGGCTGGCCGTGCTGGAGCCGGCGCGGGACTATCGCAACCGCCATGCCTCGATCCTGCTCGCCTGGGACGCGACGCTGGCGGCCCTCGACGAGGCGCTCGCGGCCGCGTAGCCTCCTCACTCCCAGGTTCGCGCCTTGGCCTCGAAGTCGGCCGTCTGCGCCCGGATCACGCAGAACCGATGGCCGGTCGGGGCCTCCATCACCACCCAGGTCTTGATGTCGGCGACGCGCGTGGCACCGAGCGCCTCCAGCCGCGCCACCTCCGCCTCGATGTCGTCGCTCTCGATGTCGAGGTGCACGCGCGACGGGTGGTCGACGATCTGCACCTCGGTGTTGAGCCCGGCCTGCGGCTGCAGCCTCACGTAGGTATCGCGCTTCTCCGGCGGCTCGTCGTCACCGAAAACGGCGGACCAGAAGCTGGCGGCGGCCTCGAGATCGTCGGTGCGGCAGTCGATGATGAACCCGGCGAGTTGGCTGCGGTGCATCGGGTCTTCCTCCTCTGGTGTGGCGGGTCCGGCGCGGAAACGTTGGACCGTACGGGCGACGCCACGCCCCGGCAACGGCAGAAATCCCCCGCAGCAACGGCCGCCGTCGACAGAGAAATATTCGGTTTCGACAACAAGTTAAACCGAGTTCGAACCACCCTCGAAGCGGCTCCCGCGACGCCCCGCAACCGGGGGGCAGATCGGCGGGATTTCGCCTATGCAGCATAAATGTGTGGCAAGCAGGCCCGGTCGCGTGCCACAGGTCCAGACCCGTAACAGTTCCGGACCTGCACCGTTGGGAATTACAGCGCGCACCGCCCTTGGCATCGTCGCATTGCTCGCCCTCGCCAATGCACCCGCGACGATGGTCGTCAGCTCCCTGACGCACCTGATGCCCGAGGCGGTCGCGACGGAGATCGCCGCGCTCGCTCCGGTTGGCGCGGCCGCCGCCGCCGGACGCCCGGTTGCCCGCCCCGAGCAAGTCTCGCGTGCCGAAGACGGCCCCGGACTCGACAAGGACGACGTCGTTCGTCCGGCCGTGTCCCGGCAGACCGGCGATCTCGCCTGTCTGGCGGAGGCGGTCTATTTCGAGGCGCGCGGCACCGGCACCGCCGGCGAGCGCGCCGTTGCACATGTGGTGGTGAACCGATCGAACGCCAAGGCCTTCCCCGGGTCCGTCTGCGGCGTCGTCCACGACGGCTGCCAGTTCTCGTATCGCTGCGACGGCCGATCCGACGTGCTGGCCGACAAGACGGCGCGCGCCCGCGCCTATCAGGTGGCCCAGGCCGTGCTCGACGGCGCGCCGGACATCACCAACGGCGCGCTCTATTTCCACTCGGCCAAGGCCAAGGGCGGCTTCGGCGGGCGCAAGAAGCTCGGCGTCTTCGGCGGGAACGTGTTCTACCGCTGAAGGTGTAAGACCTTCATCTCCTGAAGACCGCCTTCGCGATTTCCCGCAGCGCGGCCGCCTCCCTGTCGGCTGGACCGGCGATTTGTAGCCCGGCCTGCTTTTCTGCCGTCCGGCGACGCAATCGCGGCCGGGAACCCCCAGTGCGATTTCCCGGTTGCCGTGGCAGATCGCGGACGCCGTCTTCCGTCCGGAACTTTGATGCGCAGCCTGCGCACTTCGGCGCATCGGCGGAATTACCGTGTTGTTAAGACCAAGTTTCATATGCGTTGCCGGATGGCCGCGGTTGATATTAGCATGAAGACCGCCGCACGCCCCAAAAGGGGCCGGCCGCCGAGCCGACTGCATCGCGGGCTCGGAGCAAAAGGGAGGTTGGACACATGAATCGCATCGTGATGGCGGCCGTCGCCGCATCGTTCGCCGTGGGCGCGGGCTTCACCGCGCAGGCGGAGGAGAAGCCGAAGCTCTCGTTCGTGGTGAATGCCGCCTCGGACTTCTGGAAGCTGGCCGAGGCCGGCATCAAGAAGGCGAACGCCGAGATGCCCGACTACGACATGGAACTGCGCTATCCCGCGACCGGCACCGCCGCGGCGCAGAACGCCCTGATGGACGACCTCGTGGCGGCCGGCACCGACGCGATCATGATCTCGTCGGTCGACCCGAAGACCTCGACCGATTCCTTCAACCGCATCGCCGCGCAGATCCCGCTCTTCACCACCGACTCCGACGCGCCGCAGTCGAACCGCATCGCCTATCTCGGGTCGTCGAACACCGAGGCCGGCGAGCAGGCGGGCAAGGAGATGGTCGCGGCGCTGCCCGGCGGCGGCAAGTGCATGGGCTTCGTCGGCTACCTCGGCGCCGACAACGCCCGCGAGCGCATCGAGGGCTTCCGCAAGGCGGTCGAGGGGTCGAAGGTGACGCTGGTCGACGTGCGCGGCGACGACGTGGACTTCGCCCGTGCCCGCTCCAACGTCGACGACGTGCTGGCGGCGAACCCGGACATCACCTGCATGGTCGGCTTCTACTCCTACAACTCGCCGAAGATCTACGAGGCGCTGCAGGCCGCCGGCAAGCTCGGCGCCATCACCGTCGTCGCCTTCGACGAGGACCCGGTGACGCTCGGCGCGGTGAAGGAGGGCTCGTTCGTCTCGACGATCGTGCAGCAGCCGTTCGAGTGGGGCTATCAGGGCATGAAGCTGATGGCCGCCTACCTGAAGGGCGACAAGTCCGGCATCCCGGACGACAAGCTCATCATCATCCCGACCAAGGTGGTGAACAAGTCGAACGTCGACGCATTCCAGGCGGACCTGAAGGCGAAGATCGCCTCGGCATCGGCCAGCTGAGCCGGACGGAGGACAGCGCGGCCCCGCCCCCTCGTGCGGGGCCGCTTGCATGACATGACAAAGCCGTTTCTCGAGCTGGTCGGGGTCTCCAGGACCTACCCCGGGGTCGTCGCCCTCGATGACGTGAGCCTCGCCATCCACCCCGGCGAGGTGATCGGCCTCGTCGGAGAGAACGGCGCCGGCAAGTCGACGCTGATGAAGATCCTCGGCGGGGTGATCGCGCCGAGCGCCGGCAGGCTCCGCGTCGACGGCGTGGAGCGCGAGTCGATGACCGTCCCGGACGCCATCGCGGCCGGCATCGCCTTCGTGCATCAGGAGCTGAACCTCTTCGACAACCTCGACGCGGCGTCGAACGTCTTCATCGGCCGCGAGCCGCTGAAGGGCGGGCCGCTGAAACTCGTCGACCGGGCGCGGCTCCACGCGGCCGTCCGGCCGCTCTTCGCGCGGCTGGGCGTCGACTTCGCCCCCGAGACGCCGGTCGCCGGCCTGTCGCTGGCGCAGCAGCAGCTCGTCGAGATCGCCAAGGCGCTGTCGCTCGACTCGCGCCTCGTCATCATGGACGAGCCGACCTCCAGCCTCACGCTGACCGAGACCGACCGATTGCTCAACGTCGTCGCCGACCTCAAGGCGTCGGGTGTCAGCGTCATCTTCATCTCGCACCGCCTCGACGAGGTGAAGGCGTGCGCCGACCGGGTGGTCGGCCTGCGCGATGGCCGCATCGCCGGCCACCTCTCGCGCGAGGAGATCTCCCCGCCCGCGATGATCCGCCTGATGATCGGCCGCGACCTCAAGGCGATCTACCGCCCGCCGGCCGCCCCGCCGGGCCCGCCGGTGCTCGAGGCGCGCGGCGTGACGACCGCCACCTACCCCACCCAGTCGGTCGACCTCGAAGTGCGCCGCGGCGAAATCCTCGGCCTCGCCGGGCTGATCGGCGCCGGCCGGACCGAACTCGCCCGCGCGCTCTTCGGCATCGACAGGGCCAAGGCCGGCGAGATCCGGCTCGACGGCCGCCCCGTCGCCCTCGCCTCGCCGCGCGACGCCATCGCCGCCGGGATCTACCTGGTGCCGGAGGACCGCAAGGCGGCGGGCGTCATCCTCGACCTGCCGATCAAGGACAACGTCACGCTGCCGCAGGTCGGCGCCCTCGCCCGCTTCGGCATCATCCGCCGCCCGGCCGAGCGGGCGATGGCCGAGGCCGAGCGCCAGCGGCTCGGCATCCGCGCGCCGTCGATCTTCACCAACGTCGGCACGCTCTCGGGCGGCAACCAGCAGAAGGTGGTGCTCTCGAAGTGGCTCGCGATGCAGCCGCGCGCGCTCATCTTCGACGAGCCGACGCGCGGCATCGACGTGGGCGCGAAGCGCGAAATCTACGACATGATGCGCGGCCTCGCCGACGCCGGCGTCGCCGTGCTCATGATCTCGAGCGACATGGAAGAGGTGATCGGCGTTTCCGACCGGATCGCCGTCATGCACGAGGGCGCCGTCGCCGGCATCCTCGAGCGCAAGGATTTCTCCGAGCACAAGGTGCTCGAGCTGGCCGTGGGCGAGGACTAGACCATGCAGAAGAAGGACATCGGCCTCCTGGTGCTGATCCTCGTGGTGGGGGCGGTGGTCGCCTTCATCAACCCGCGGTTCCTGTCGCCGATCAACCTCGCGAACACCGCCAATCTCATCGGGCTCTTCGGGCTCTTCGCCATCGGCCAGGGGTTCGTCATCATCACCGGCGGCATCGAGCTGTCGGTCGGTTCGGTGATCGCGCTGCTCGGCGTGCTGTTCGTCGACCTGATCGCCAGCTACGGCGTGCCGTGGCCGGTGTCGCTGGTGCTGATGCTGGTGCTCGGCGCCGCGATCGGGCTGGCGCACGGCCTGCTCATCACCCGGCTGAACATGCAGCCCTTCATCGTCACGCTCTGCGGCCTGCTGATCTACCGCGGCATCGCCCGGTGGTACACCGCCGACGGCACCGTCGGCTTCCAGTTCGGCCAGAGCTTCCCCACGCTCGACTGGCTCACCATCGGGCGCACCGCCGGCGTGCCGCACTCACTCGTCGCCATGCTGGTCGTGGCGGCGGTGATGTGGGTGGTGCTGCACCGCTCGGTCTTCGGCCGCTATCTCTTTGCCGTCGGCAAGAACGAGGAGGCGGCGCGCTATGCCGGCGTGCCCACCGGCCGGGTGATCGTCGCGGCCTACGTCATCTGTGCCGTGCTGACCGCCATCGCCGCGATCTTCTTCGCGATGTACACGAAGTCGATCTCGCCCTCGTCCCACGGCAACTTCTACGAGCTCTACGCCATCGCCGCCGCCGTGCTCGGCGGCTTCTCCCTGCGTGGCGGCGAGGGCTCGATCATCGGCGTCGTCCTCGGCGCGGTGCTGCTGCAGATGCTGCAGAACCTCGTCAACCTCCTCGGCATCCCGAGTTCGCTCAACTTCGCGGTGATGGGCTCGGTGATCCTGATCGGGGTCCTCGCAGACCAGCAGTTCGACTCCTACCGCCGCCGGCGCGCCGCCGCGCGGCTGCCCGACCAGTCGGACGCCCCGAGGCCGCAGGCCGCCGGGGCACACTGACGAGGGGCGTCCTGACGCATTGACCTTGCAGCCCGCCCGCGCGCGCGCCTATAACGGCCAGCGCGCGGGTGTAGCTCAATGGTAGAGCAGCAGCCTTCCAAGCTGAATACGTGGGTTCGATTCCCATCACCCGCTCCACGCTCCCCCTGACCCCGAACCGCGGAACCGGCGCTCGCGCGAGGCCGTTGTCCGGCGGGAGGATCGCGGTCTGGTCCGAGCTTGCCTGCCCCTGTCGCGGGGCGATCGGCCGTCCGCTCTCGCCCGCCTAACCCCCTTCCTCCGGCTGCGCGTCCAGCCCCGCCTCGGCGAGGAGGGCGCTGGCCGCTTCGGCGACCAGCCGCGCCTCGGCGCGGCCGCGGATCGGCACGCGGCCCATCTCGAGGAACAGCGGTGCGGCGAGCGGCGTGACGTGAGGCGCCCGCACCACCTCGATGCGGCCGCGACTTCGATCCAGCATCTCCTCGATGCGGCCGAAATCCACCAGCCCCCGGCCCGCCTCGGTCCGCGTGACGCGGAGCAGCAGGTGGCCGGGGTCATAGCGGCGCAGCGTGTCATAGAGGATGTCGGTTGAGAACGTCGCCTGCCGCCCGGTCTTGCGCAGGCCGGGCATGTTGCGCTCGATCAGCCCGGCGATGGTCGCCGCGGTGCGGAACGTGCGCTTCATCACCGCATTCTCGCCGAGCCACCCCTCGAGGTCGTCGCGCAGCGCCATCGGCGCCAGCAGGGCGGCCGGATCGGCCACCGCATCGAGCCCGGTCACGAGCAGCGCATAGTCGTTCGCCACGAACGACAGCGGGTGCAGCCCCGCGGTCTCCATCCGCCGCGTGACCAGCAGCCCGAGCGTCTGGTGCGCGTTCCGCCCGGCGAAGCCGTAGAGACAGAGGTGGTGGTGCGGCCCGCGGGCGAAGGTCTCGGCGAGAATGTGCCCCGGCCGCGGCAGGCGGCTCACCTCGGCCTGCAGCGCCAGCCAGTCGCGGATGTAGCCGGGCAGGCCGGTCCACGCGCCCGGATCGGCGAGGAGCGCGATCACCCGGTGCGACAGCAGCGTCGACGTGGCGAGCTTGGTGCCGCCGTACATCGCCACGCGCGGGTTGAGCGAGACCTGCCGCGTCACCTCCACCGTCATCTCGCGCAGGGAGTTCGAAGCGCACCGTCTCGCCGCCGAACAGGAACGTGTCGCCGGGCCGCAGGGTCGCGGCGAAGTCCTCTTCGATCTCGCCGAGCGGCATCCCGCCCCGGCCCTTCAGCCGGACCTTCAGAAGCTCGGTCGTGACGATGGTGCCGACGTTCATGCGGATCGCCTGCGCCCGCCGCGGGTCGCGCAACTGCCAGCGCCCCTCACGCTCCACCAGCCGCTGCCAGCGGTCGTAGGCGCGCAGCGCATAGCCGCCGGTGGCGCAGAACGCAAGGCAGTCGTCGAAGTCCGCCCGCGACAGGCCGGCATAGGGCCCGGCGGTGCGCACCTCGTCGAAGAGCGCGTCGGCCTCGAACGGCCCGGCGCAGGCAACGAGCAGGATGTGCTGGCAGAGCACGTCGAGCGGCCCCGGCCCCCGCGGCTCGCCGTCGAGCGCCTGCGCGCGCACCGCGTCGAGCGCGGCCCGGCACTCCAGCACCTCGAAGCGGTTCGCGGGCACCAGCACCGCCCGCGACGGGGCGTTGTAGCGGTGGTTCGCCCGGCCGATGCGCTGCACCAGCCGCTTGACGTTCTTCGGCGCGCCGACCTGGATCACCAGATCCACGTCGCCCCAGTCGATGCCGAGATCGAGCGAGCCGGTGGCGACGATGGCGCGGAGTTCCCCCGCCACCATGGCCGCCTCGACCTTGCCCCGCGCCTCGCGCGACAGCGAGCCGTGGTGCAGGGCGACGGGCAGCCCCTCGTCGTTCGCCGCCCAGAGGTGTTGAAAGAACAGCTCCGCCTGCGCGCGGGTGTTGATGAAGACGAGCGTGGTCTTCGCCCGGCGGATCAGCTGCATGACCGCCGGCGCCGCATAGGCCGCGGTCTGCCCGGCCCAGGGCGGCGGGGTCTCGGTCTCGAGGATCGCGATGTCGGGCTCCGGCCCCGGCTCGGCCAGCAGCACCCGCGTCCCCGCCCCGAGCCACGCCGCGAGTGCCGGCGGATCCTCGACGGTCGCCGACAGGCCGACCCGCGCGAGGCCGGGCGCGAGAGCCTGCAGGCGGGCGAGGCAGAGCATCAGCTGGTCGCCGCGCTTCGATTCCGCCAGCGCATGGATCTCGTCGACGATCACCCGCCGCAGCCCGCCGAAGATCGCCGGCGCCTGCTCGTAGGACAGCATCAGCGCCAGCGACTCCGGCGTGGTCAGCAGGATGTGCGGCGGATCGACGCGCTGCCGCGTGCGCGCCGCCGATCCGGTGTCGCCCGTCCGGTCCTCCACGCGGATCGCCAGACCCATCTCGGCGAGCGGTCCGGTGAGGTTGCGGCGAATGTCCGCGGCGAGCGCCTTCAGCGGCGAGACGTAGAGCGTGTGCAGCCCCGGCTCCGCCGCCGTCCCGAGCGCCACGAGGCTCGGCAGGAACCCGGCCAGCGTCTTGCCGCCGCCGGTCGGCGCGATCAGCAGCGTTGACGGGTCGCCGGCGCGCGCCAGCAGCTCGAGCTGGTGCGGATGCGGCGACCAGCCACGCCGGGCGAACCAGCCGGCGAAGGGCTCGGGCAGCGTCATCGGCCCGGACCCGGCGCCGCAGCGCGGGTGGAACGGCGGACTCTGGCGCACAAGTTCCCGTGACGAGACGGGCCACCGGATGATGCCGTATACGCCCCGTGGGCGGCGTGGGGACTGACGAGAATACGAGTACGAGGTTGAGCGGAGCGAGCCCCCGCGCCCGCTTCCACGCCGCCCGCCCCTGCCCCGCCCATGGCCTAGCCGGTATGGGCGGGCACGTTGACGAGCCGGCCCGCCGGGTCGCGCAGGTAGAACCGCCGGACGCCCCATGGCTCCACGGCGGGGCCGTAGGCCGACGGGGGACCCGCCGCCTGCGCCCGCACGAAGGTCGCGTCGAGATCGTCGACCTCGATCGACAGCGCGGGGACGGCCGTTCCCGACCCGCCCTCCGTCGCAATGCCGAGCTGCACCGCCTGCATCTGCGGCGCGCCGAGCGCGACGATCCAGCCGGGATCCATCAGCGTGGCGAGGCCGAACACCTCGGCGTCGAAGGCGCGAACCGGGGCAATCTCGTCGGTGGCGATGTTCGCGACGATGCGCCGGACCGTCATTCCGCCGCCACCCGGCTCTCGCCGAGGATCGACGCGAGATAGCGCCCGGTGTGGCTCTCCTTCACCCGCGCCACCTGCTCCGGGGTGCCGGTGGCGACGATGCTGCCGCCGCCGTCGCCGCCCTCCGGGCCGATGTCGATCAGGTGGTCGGCGGTCTTGATGACGTCGAGGTTGTGCTCGATGACGATCACGGTGTTGCCCTGCTCCACCAGCTCGTGCAGCACCTCGAGCAGCTTCTTCGTGTCCTCGAAATGCAGGCCCGTGGTCGGCTCGTCGAGGATGTAGAGCGTCCGGCCGGTGGAGCGCCGGCTCAGCTCCTTCGACAGCTTCACCCGCTGCGCCTCGCCGCCCGAGAGCGTCGTCGCCTGCTGCCCGACCTTGATGTAGCCGAGGCCGACGCGCATCAGCGTCGTCATCTTGTCGCGGATCGACGGCACGGCGGAGAAGAACTCCTCGGCGTCCTCCACCGTCATGTCGAGCACGTCGGCGATGCTCTTGCCCTTGAACAGCACCTCCAGCGTCTCGCGGTTGTACCGCCTGCCCTTGCAGGTCTCGCAGGTGACGTAGACGTCCGGCAGGAAATGCATCTCGATCTTGATGACGCCATCGCCCTGGCACGCCTCGCAGCGACCGCCCTTGACGTTGAAGCTGAACCGCCCGGGCTGATAGCCGCGCGCCTTCGCCTCCGGCAGCCCGGCGAACCAGTCGCGGATCGGGCCGAAGGCGCCCGTATACGTCGCCGGATTCGACCGCGGCGTGCGGCCGATCGGCGACTGGTCGATGTCGATCACCTTGTCGAGCAGCTCCAGCCCCTCCACCGCCTCGGCGGGCGCAGGCGTCTGGCGCGCGCCGTTGAGCCGCATCGAGGCGGTCTTGAACAGCGTCTCGATGGTCAGCGTCGACTTGCCGCCGCCCGAGACGCCGGTGACGCAGGTGAAGGTGCCGAGCGGAAACTCCGCGGTGATGCCGCGCAGGTTGTTGCCGGTGGCGTTGACCACCCGCAGCTTCTTGCCGTTGCCCTTGCGGCGCTTGGGCGGAATGTCGATGCGCCGCGCGCCGGTGAGGTACTGCCCGGTGATCGACGCCGGATTGGCGGCGATCTGCGCCGGCGTGCCCTCTGCGATGATGTTTCCGCCGTGGACGCCCGCGCCCGGGCCGATGTCCACCACGTGATCCGCCTCGCGGATCGCCTCCTCGTCATGCTCGACGACGATCACCGTGTTTCCCGCGTCGCGCAGGTTCTTCAGCGTGGTCAGCAGGCGCCCGTTGTCGCGCTGGTGCAGGCCGATCGACGGCTCGTCGAGCACGTAGAGCACGCCGGTCAGGCCCGAGCCGATCTGGCTCGCCAGCCGGATCCGCTGGCTCTCGCCACCCGACAGCGTGCCGGCGTTGCGCGCCAGCGTCAGATAGTCGAGCCCGACGTTCACCAGGAACCCGAGCCGCTCGCGGATCTCCTTCAGGATCGCGCGGGCGATCTCGTTCTTCTGCGCGGTCAGCGTCGCAGGGGCCGCCTCGGTCCAGGCCAGCGCCTCGCGGATCGACAGGCGCACCACCTCGCCCACGTGGTTGCCCGCGATCTTCACCGCCAGCGCCTCGGGCTTCAGGCGATAGCCGTGGCAGGTGCCGCACGGGCGGTTGTTCTGGTAGCGCTCCATCTCCTCGCGCGACCAGGCGCTGTCGGTCTCGCGATAGCGCCGCTCCATGTTGGGGATGACGCCCTCGAACGGCCGCTCGATCTCGTAGACCCGGCCGCCCTCGTCGAAGCGGAAGCGGACCTTCTCGCCCTTCGAGCCGTGGAGCAGAACCGCACGCGCCGCCTCCGGCAGGTCGCGCCAGCGGGTCTTCGGATCGAAGCCGTAGTGCTTCGACAACGCCTCGATCGTCTGCTTGTAGTAGGGCGACGTCCCTTTCGCCCACGGGGCGATGGCGCCCCGCATCAGCGGCAGGCTCTCGTCCGGCACGATCAGCCGCGGGTCGAAGAAGAGCTCCACCCCGAGCCCGTCGCACGCCGGACAGGCGCCGAACGGCGCGTTGAACGAGAAGAGCCGCGGCTCGATCTCGGGGATGGTGAAGCCCGACACCGGACAGGCGAAGTTCTCGGAGAAGGTGATCCGCTCGGGCTCCGGCGCGCCCGCGCCCTCCTCGGCCACCGGCGCGGTCTCCAGGATGGCGATGCCGTCGGCGAGGTCGAGCGCGGTGCGCAGGCTGTCGGCGAGCCGGGTTTCCAGACCCTCGCGCACCACGATGCGGTCCACCACCACGTCGATGTTGTGGCGATATTTCTTGTCGAGTTCCGGCGGGCTGTCGAGGTCGTGGAACGTCCCGTTCACCTTCACCCGCTGGAAGCCCTTCTTCAGCAGCTCGGCGAATTCCTTGCGGTACTCGCCCTTGCGATCGCGCACGATCGGGGCGAGCAGATAGGCGCGGGTGCCCTCCGGCAGGGCCATGGTGATGTCGACCATCTGGCTCACCTGCTGCGCCTCGATCGGCAGGCCGGTCGCGGGCGAGAACGGCGTGCCGACCCGCGCGAACAGCAGGCGCATGTAGTCGTAGATCTCGGTAACGGTGCCGACGGTCGAGCGCGGGTTCTTCGAGGTGGTCTTCTGCTCGATCGAGATCGCGGGGCTGAGGCCGGAGATATGGTCGACGTCCGGCTTCTGCATCATGTCGAGGAACTGCCGGGCATAGGCCGACAGGCTCTCCACGTAGCGCCGCTGTCCCTCGGCATAGATCGTGTCGAACGCGAGCGACGACTTCCCCGAGCCGGAAAGGCCGGTGATGACCACGAGCTGGTCCCGCGGCAGGTCGATGTCGATCGACTTCAGATTGTGCTCGCGTGCGCCGCGGATTTCGATGAACTTCTGTTCAGCCATGCCTGCCCATCCTCGCCGAGAGCCTTACATAGCGCCTCGCGCCGCAGATGCGAGTCCCGCACCTTGGCTAGAACAAAGCGTGACCTTCCGCAAGCGCGCGGCCGCGCCCTGTGCGGGGAGGACGACGGAACCCGCCGCCGACGCGCGGTGTTGATGGGCGAACTCACGCCCGAAGGAGCACCATCCGATGACCGACCCCGTCAGGCTTCACGTCGAGGACACCGGCGGCAGCGGCCGTCCGGTCGTGCTCATCCACGGCTGGCCGCTCTCCGGCGCCTCGTGGAAGAAGCAGATCGGGCCGCTCGCCGCGGCCGGCCACCGCGTCATCACCTACGACCGCCGCGGCTTCGGCCGGTCCGACAAGCCGGATTCCGGCTATGACTACGACACGCTCGCCGCCGACCTCGAGGGGGTGCTGGCGGGGCGCGACCTGTCGGACGTGACGCTGGTCGGATTTTCCATGGGCGGCGGCGAGGTGGCGCGGTACGTCGCGAGCCACGGCGAGGGCCGGCTCGCGGCGGTCGTCTTTGCCGCGGCCGTCCCGCCGTACCTGATGAAGACGCCGGACAATCCCGACGGCCCGCTGACCGAGGATGCGGCGAAGGATATGGAAGTGGGGCTGCGCGCCGGCCGCGAGGACTTCTTCGACGGCTTTACCCGCGCGTTCTTTTCGGTGGACGGCGACCTCAAGGTCAGCGAGGCCGAGCGCCAGGAGGCGGTCGGCCTCTGCCTGCAATCGAGCCAGGTGGCGGCGCTCGGCTGCATGCAGGCGTTCGGCACCACCGACTTCCGCGACGATCTCGGCAAGATCAGCGTGCCGACGCTGGTGCTGCACGGCGATTCGGACGCGATCGTGCCGATCGAGGGCTCCGGCGCCCTCACCCATGCGCGCATCGCCGGCAGCCGCCTCGTCATCATCGAGGGCGCGCCGCATGGCTGCAACGCGAGCCACGCCGATGCCTTCAACGCCGGCCTGCTCGACTTCCTCGGGCGCTGAGCCTGCGGCGGGCCCGGCGGGGTTCCCCGCGCCGGCCGCATCCGCTAGCGTGCCGCCGCCGACGACCGGCAGCCGCCTGACGGCGACCGGGAGGCGGCGGCAGCATTGCGAGGGACACTGATGGCATTTTCCGACGTCTTCGCCCGGGGCGTGGCGATGATCGGCGCGGCGGCGATCCTCGCCCGGCGCTGGGGGAAGACACCCCATCCCGCGGCGTTGGGCGACAACCCGACGATCCCCGAGGCGAAGCCGCAGGGGATCCCGACGCTGAAGATGCCGACGGCGAAGGGGTGGAGCGGCGGCCGCGCGCCCGTCGCCGCGGCCGGGCTGCGGGTCAATGCCTTTGCCACCGGGCTGAAGCATCCCCGCTGGATCCACGTGCTGCCCAACGGCGACGTGCTGACCGCCGAGGCGCTGCAGGACTTCGGCAAGGTGCGCACGCCGTTCGACTATGCGATGTTCTCGACGATGAAGCGCGCGGCCGCCGTGGGCCCGAGCCCGAACCGCATCACCCTGCTGCGCGATGCCGACGGCGACGGCACGGCGGAGGTGCGCGAGGTCTATCGCTCCGGCCTGCGGCAGCCGTTCGGCATGGCGCTCGTCGGCGACACCTTCTTTCTCGCCAACACCGACGGCGTCCTCGCCTTTCCGTTCGTCCCCGGCGCGACCCGGCTCGAGGGCGAGGGCCGGCGCATCGCCGGTTTCGAGCCCGGCGGCCACTGGACGCGCAGCCTGCTCGCGAGCCCCGACGGGCGGCGGCTCTACGTCGGCGTCGGCTCGCTCACCAACATCGCCGATCAGGGGATGGAGGTCGAGCAGGGCCGCGCCGCCATCTGGGAGATCGACCTCGAAACCGGCGCGGCGCGGGTGTTCGCCGGCGGCCTGCGCAATCCGGTCGGACTCGCGTGGGAGCCGTCGACGCAGGCGCTCTGGACCGTGGTGAACGAGCGCGACGGGCTCGGCGACGAGACCCCGCCCGACTATCTCACGTCGGTGCGGGAAGGCGGCTTCTACGGCTGGCCCTATTCCTACTGGGGCGGCACGGTGGACGACCGGGTGCCGCAGGACGCGGCCAAGGTCGCCTCGGCGCTGACGCCGGACTACGCGCTCGGCGGGCACACCGCCTCGCTCGGCCTGTGCTGGCTGCCGGAGGGGTTCTTTCCCGGCTGGCCCGAGGGCATGGCGATCGGCCAGCACGGCTCTTGGAACCGCTCGAACCTCAGCGGCTACCGGGTGATCTTCGTGCCGTTCGCGAACGGCAAGCCCTCCGGTGCGCCGCGCGACATCCTGACCGGGTTCCTGTCACCGGACGAGAAGGAGTCCTGGGGCCGGCCCGTGGGGGTGACGGCGGCGCCGAACGGCGCGCTGCTGGTGGCGGATGATGTCGGCGACGTGATCTGGCGCGTGACCCCGGCCTGACCGGGCGGAGCGCCGGCCTCGCGGGGCATGAAGCCCCCGCTCGGCCGACGCTTGTCGGTCGGCCGCCGTTGCGGCCTCCCTTCGGCGGCAGCGGGCTTTCGCCCGCTTGGGTCGGATGTTCTCCCCGCCTTTGCGGGGCCCCTGCGTCCTGCCCGATAGGGTTTCTGCCTGTATGAAAACCGGGGACGGGACAGAACCCCGGCGGACGGCATGGCTTTGGCGGAGAGACGGCGCGCTATCGGCGGGCGAGGCGCTCGGTCTCGGCATCCACCGGGGCCCGCAGGGCGGCGATGAGCGGGTGGGCGTCCGTGTGCGCGCGGCCGTAGGCGAGATTGAAGGCATAGTCGAAATCGGGAGGATTGGCGCCCTGCGTGTGCTGCAGCACGGTCTCCAGCCGGTCGAGGCCCTTGGCGAGCCGCGCCTCCGGGGTCTCGACGGCGGTGTATTCATCCCACGCGGCGAGCAGCCGGGCGCGAGCCGGCTCCGGCAGCGGCGCGAGCAGGCTCACGAAGTCGTGGCGCTCGCTCACGGTCTTGTCGCCCTGCTGTGCCGGGGCCGGCACATCGCCCGACACCGCCTCGCCAAGGTCGTGGACGATCAGGAGGGCGATGAGCCGGGCGATGTCGATCCCCGGCAAGGCGTCGGCCAGGGCGAGCGCCATCAGGCAGAGCCGCCAGCTGTGCTCGGCGGTGCTCTCGGGGCGGCCCTGCCGGGTGTGGCCGCTGCGCAGCGTGTCCTTCAGCGCCTCGGCGGCACGGAAGAACGCGAGGTAGCCCTCGATGTCGGTTGCGGCCATGCGTGCCCCGGGACGGGCCGGGGGATCAGACCCGGCCGTGGCAGTGCTTGTACTTCTTGCCCGAGCCGCAGGGGCAAGGGTCGTTGCGGCCGCTGGCGCCCCAGGTGCCCGGATCGGCCGGGTCGACACCGGCGGCAAGCTCGGAGCCGGCATAGGCGGGGGCGGCGTCACCGGCCATCGCCGGCACGCGCAGCGTTTCGACCGAGGCCTGCGCCGCCGCCAGCGCGCCCTGCTGCGCGGCCGCCTGCGCCTGCGCGCGGGCCTGCATCTCGGCGATCATCGCCTGCTGCTCGTCCTGGGTCATAACCTGGACGTGGGCAAGCAGCCGGCTCACCTCGAGGCGCAGCCGGTTCAGCAGGCCCTCGAACAGCTGGAAGCCCTCGGACTTGTACTCGTTCAGCGGGTCACGCTGGGCATAGCCGCGGAAGCCGACGACGCTCCTCAGGTGCTCGAGGGTGACGAGATGCTCGCGCCAGTTCTGGTCGATGGTCTGCAGCAGCACCTGCTTCTCGATGGCGCGCATGGTGGGCTCGCCGTAACGGGCCTCCTTCTCCGCCATCAGCCGGTCGACCGCCTCGGTCATCCGCTCGCGGATGTCGCTGTCGTCGACGCCTTCCTCCTCGGCCCAGTCCTTGAACGGGAGATCGAGGCCGAAGACCTCGCGGGTGCGGGTGGCGAGGCCGTCGATGTCCCACTGGTCGGCATAGGCGCGCGCGGGGATGTGCTCGGCCACGAGGTCGTCGACCACCTGCCGGCGCATGTCGCCGGTGACTTCCGACAGGTCCTGCGACTCCATGATCTCGCGGCGCTGGGCGAAGATCGCCTTGCGCTGGTCATTCATCACGTCGTCGTACTTGAGCAGATTCTTGCGGATCTCGAAGTTGCGCGCCTCGACCTTGCCCTGCGCCTTTTCCAGCGCCTTGTTCACCCACGGGTGGATGATCGCCTCGCCTTCCTTCATGCCGAGCTTGCCGAGCATGGAGTCGAGACGGTCGGATCCGAAGATCCGCATCAGGTCGTCCTCGAGCGAGAGATAGAAGTTGGTCCGCCCCGGGTCGCCCTGCCGACCGGAACGGCCGCGGAGCTGGTTGTCGATGCGGCGGCTCTCGTGCCGCTCGGTGGCGAGCACGTAGAGGCCGCCGGCGCCGAGCACCTTTTCCTTGTTCGCCGCGACCTCCGCCTCGATGCGGGCGCGGACGGCGGCCGGGTCGGCGGCGCGCCCTTCCCGCTCGGCGATCTCCAGCTCGGAGACGACGCGCATGTCGACGTTGCCGCCGAGCTGGATGTCGGTGCCGCGGCCGGCCATGTTGGTGGCGATGGTGACGGCGCCCGGCACGCCGGCCTCGGCGACGATGCCCGCCTCCTGCTCGTGGTAGCGCGCATTCAGCACGTTGTGCGGCACGCGTGCCTTCTTCAGCAACTCCGAGAGCATCTCGGACTTCTCGATCGACGTCGTGCCGACGAGGATCGGCTGGCCCGCCTCGTTCGCGCGCTTGATCTCGAGCACGATCGCGTCGAACTTCTCGCGGGCGGTGCGGAACACCTGGTCGTCGTGGTCCTGCCGGATCACCGGCTTGTTGGTCGGCACCTCGACGACGCCGAGCTTGTAGATCTCGAAGAACTCGTCGGCCTCGGTCGCGGCCGTGCCGGTCATGCCGCCGAGCTTGTCGTAGAGCCGGAAGTAGTTCTGGAAGGTCACGGAAGCGAGCGTGACGTTCTCGGGCCGGATCGAGACGTTCTCCTTGGCCTCGATCGCCTGGTGCAGGCCGTCCGACAGGCGCCGGCCCTGCATCATGCGGCCGGTGAACTCGTCGATGAGCATCACCTCGCCATTGCGGACGATATAGTCCTTGTCGCGGTGGAACAGCACGTGCGCGCGCAGCGCCTGGTTCACGTGGTGGACGATGTTGGTGCTCTCGGGATCGTAGAGCGTGGCGTCGTCCGCGAGCAGGCCCATCTCGCGCAGGCGGGTCTCGACGAACTCGTTGCCCTCCTCGGTGAGGGTGGTCGAGCGCTGCTTCTCGTCGAGGTCGTAGTGTTCGGCCGTCAGCTCGGGGATGAGCTTGTCGATGGCGATGTAGAGCTCGCTGCGATCCTGGCTCGGGCCGGAGATGATCAGCGGCGTCCTCGCCTCGTCGATCAGGATCGAGTCGACCTCGTCGACGATCGCAAAGTAGTGATCGCGCTGCAGCACCTGCGCCAGGTCGGACTTCATGTTGTCGCGGAGGTAGTCGAAGCCGAGCTCGTTGTTGGTGGCATAGGTGATGTCGGCGTCGTAGGCGACCTTCTTGTCGGCCTCCTCCATGCCGGGAACGACGACGCCCACGGTCATGCCGAGGGCGTGATAGACCAGCGCCATCCAGTCGGCATCGCGCTTGGCGAGATAGTCGTTGACGGTGACGACATGCACGCCGCGCCCGGTCAGCGCATTCAGGTAGACCGGCAGCGTCGCCATAAGCGTCTTGCCCTCGCCGGTCTTCATCTCGGCGATGTTGCCCTGGTGCAGGAAGATGCCGCCCATGAGCTGCACGTCGAAGGGGCGCAGGCCGAGGGTGCGGCGCGCTGCTTCACGAGCGTTGGCAAAGGCTTCGGGCAGCAGGCTGTCGAGGGTCTCGCCCCTGGCGAGGCGCTCCCTGAACTCGACGGTCTTGGCGCGGAGGCCCGCATCGTCGAGGGCGCGAAACTCAGGCTCGAGGGCGTTGATCCGCTCGACGAGGGGGCGGGTCGCCTTCACCTTCCGGTCGTTCGGAGAGCCGAAGACCTTCTTCGCCAGCGTGCCGATGCCGATCATGCAGTGCGTGTCCTCAAATCCCGCGGCCGTCGGGCCGATGCCCCGCCGTTGTCCCAGCCCACCGATCTGTTATTGCGGGGGCGCTTGTTCAGGCGCGCCGAACCGTCTAAGCAACGCACGGCGCGAGCGGCCCGGCTTCAGCCGTCAGGGGATGTAAGCGGCTGCACTGCGCCTGTCAACGGCGCCCCCTCGCGCGGGTGCCACATGCGGAATTGCACGGGAAAGCGCGCCGCAGACACGGCGCGAACGGGAGATCACAACCAATGCGCAGCACCCTCGCGGCCAGCCTGATGGCCGGCATCGCCGCCTTCATCGCCGCCCCGGGCTTCGCCCAGGACCAGACCGCGCCGGCGCCGGCCGCGGACGCCGCCCAGGCCGCCCCGAAGGACTACAACGCCGACACGGTGCTCGCGACGGTGAACGGCACGCCGATCACGCTCGGCAACGTCATCGTCATGGTCGGCGCGCTGCCGCCGCAGTACCAGAACCTGCCGGATGGCGCGCTCCTGAAGGGGCTGCTCGACCAGATGGTCGACCAGCAGCTGCTCGCGGGCGCCGAGTTCGACCTCGCCGGACAAGGATCCGCTGCAGGTGAAGCTTGCCGTCGAGAACCAACGGCGCACCGCGCTCGCCAGCATGGCGGCGCAGTCGTCGGTCGCGGCGGCGGTGAGCGACGACGCGGTGAAGGCGGCCTATGACAAGATGGTCGCGGACTTCAAGCCGGCGACCGAATGGAACGCCTCGCACATCCTCGTCGACAGCGAGGACAAGGCCAAGGAACTAAAGGCCAAGATCGACGGCGGCGCCGACTTCGCCGAAGTGGCGAAGGCGAATTCCAGCGACGGCTCGGCCGCGTCGGGCGGCGATCTCGGCTGGTTCGGCGCCGGACAGATGGTGCCGGAGTTCGAGACCGCGGTGAAGAGCCTGCAGAAGGGCGAAGTGTCCGCCCCGGTCAAGACGCAGTTCGGCTGGCACCTCGTGAAGCTCGTCGACACCCGCGAGACGACGCCGCCGACGCTGGACGAGGCCAGGCCGCAGATCGAGAACGACCTGCGCCAGGCCGCGCTCGAGGCGAAGATCACCGCGCTGCGCCAGGCCGGCAAGGTCGAGGTGAACGAGGACGCGGTGCCGGCGGCGGCGATCCGCGACGGCAACCTGCTGACGAACTGAGGCCGGGCATGGCGGGGACGAAGGCTGCGCCGCCGGTTTCACCGCTCGCACCCGCGGGTGGCTTTCCGGCCCTGCCGCCCGTTGCGGGCGTGCGCTTCGCCGCGGCGGAGGCCGGGGTGCGCTACAAGGGGCGCCTCGACGTGATGCTGGCGGAGATCGCGCCGCGCGCGTCGATCGCCGGGGTGTTCACCCGCTCGGCCACCCGGTCCGGGCCGGTGCTCGCCTGCGAGGAGAAGCTCGCGGCGCTGCACGGCGGCGGCGCGGGTGCGTCCGACGGCGGTTTCGCGATCCTCGTCAACTCCGGCAACGCCAACGCCTTCACCGGCAACGCCGGCCGCGCGGCGGTGGACGCCACCGTCAAGGCGGTGTCGGGCGCCCTCGGGATCCCGGAGGGGCACGTCTTCACCGCCTCGACCGGGGTCATCGGCGAGCCGCTGCCGGCCGAGCGCATCGTCGCCGCGGTCACGGGCCTGCGCGACGCCCTCTCCGCGGACGCGGCGGAGCGGGCGGCGCGGGCGATCATGACGACCGACACCTTCCCGAAGGGCGCGGTCGAGACGCTCGACCTCGGCGGCGTGCCGGTGACGATCATGGGCTTCGCCAAGGGTTCGGGCATGATCGCGCCGGACATGGCGACGATGCTGGTCTACCTGTTCAGCGACGCGGCGATCGAGCCGGGGCTGCTGCAGGCGATGGTGTCGCGACAGGCGGACCGCACCTTCAACGCGATCACCGTCGATGGCGACACCTCGACCTCCGACACGCTCGTGATGGCCGCGACGGGCAAGGCGGCGATGCCGCGGATCGCCGCGGCGGATGACGCGCGCGCCGCCGCGTTCGAGGCGGCGCTGGGCCGGGTGATGCTCGATCTCGCGCATCAGGTCGTGAAGGACGGCGAGGGCGCGACGAAGTTCGTCGAGGTGCGGGTGACGGGCGCGGCGACCGAACAGGACGCCCGCAAGGTCGGCTTTGCCATCGCCAACTCGCCGCTGGTCAAGACCGCGTTCGCCGGCGAGGATCCGAACTGGGGACGCATCGTGATGGCCGTCGGCAAGTCCGGCGCGGCGGCAGATCGCGATCGCCTGTCGATCCGGTTCGGCGACATCCTCGTGGCTGAAAAGGGCTGGGTCGCGCCGAGCTATCGCGAGGCGGACGGCGCGGCCTACATGAAGCGCGCCGATCTCGTCGTCGGGGTCGACCTCGGGATCGGGTCGGGCGCGGCGACGGTGTGGACCTGCGACCTCACGCACCGCTACATCGAGATCAACGCCGACTATCGCTCGTGACCCGCGGCCTCGCGGGCGCGAACCGGGACGGGTCGGCGGCGGCGATTGCGGCGCGGATGCGCCCGGCCTCGCCCGCCGTGTCCTGCTCCCGCCCGCAGCGCAGCCCGGCCGGCCGGGTAGCGGCGGGGCGGTTCACGGCACGGCCGGGAGTGAGCGCGCGATGAGGCTGGTGCTCGTGGTGGCGGTCGCGCTCGTCGATGTCGACGGGCGGGTGCTGATCGCGCAGCGGCCGGAGGGCAAGGCGATGGCCGGGCTCTGGGAGTTTCCGGGCGGAAAGGTCGAGGCCGGCGAGACGCCGGAGGCCGCGCTGATCCGGGAGCTTCAGGAAGAGCTTGGCATCGACACGTGGGCGAGCTGCCTCGCGCCGCTGACCTTCGCCAGCCATGCCTACGACGACTTCCACCTGCTGATGCCGCTCTATGCCTGCCGCAAGTGGCAGGGGGTGCCGACGGCCCGGGAGCACACTGTGCTGAAGTGGGTCGGCGTGCGGGAACTCGCGGCCTACCCGATGCCGCCTGCGGACAGGCCGCTGGTCGCCATGCTGCGCGACTGGCTCTGAAACCGGCCGGATGCGGCCGGCAGACGGTTTCCGGCGGGGCGCCGAGGCTGCGACAAAGGTCGCGCGGCGGGATCATAATAAATTCGTGACGGACGGAACCGACTCAGTTAACCATTTCCAAACGTAACCAAGAGAGTTTGCCGTGAAGGCGAACGGTCGGGAAGGAGATGCCCCCATGTACCAGACCATCCAGGTTTCGAGCCGTGTCTCGGTCTACGGCGAACTCGTCGAGCGGCTGCCCGACGGCCAGGTCGTCGTCCGCGACGGGCTGAACGTCTATCGCGGCCAGCCGGTCGCGCCGTTCATGATGGCGCAGGACTCCCTCGGCCGCCTCGGGACGCAGGCCGACGCCCGCTGAGACTCAAAGCCAGCCGGCAAGCTCGCGCTCGAGAATCGAGACCATCATCTCGACGTGCGCGGGCCCGGCGTTGAGGCAGGGGATGTAGGCGAAGCTTTCACCGCCCGCGTGCAGGAATGCCTCGCGGATCTCGCCCTCCACCTCCTCCAGCGTCTCAACGCAGTCGGCCGAGAAGGCCGGCGCCATCACGGCGATGTGGCGCTTGCCGGCCTTGGCCAGCCGCGCCACCTCTTCCACCGTGTACGGTTTCAGCCATTCCTCGCGTCCGAAGCGCGACTGGAAGGCGATCACCACCTCCGCCTCCGGAAAGCCGAGACGCTCGCGCAGCAGGCGCGTCGTCTTCTGGCAGTGGCAATGATACGGATCGCCCTCGCGCAGGTAGCGCTCCGGCATGCCGTGGTAGCTGGTGACGAGCAGGTCGGGCCGGCGGGACAGGCCGGCATAGGTCTCCTCGACCGACCGGGCCAGCGCCTCGATGTAGAGCGGATGGTCGTGATAGCTCGGCACCGTGCGCAGGGCCGGCTGCCGGCGCAGCGTCATCAGCGCGCGAAACGCCTGGTCGTTCGCGGTGGCGGTCGTCGGCGCGGAATACTGCGGATAGAGCGGGAAGAAGACGATGCGCTCGCAGCCGGCGCGCACCATCCGCTCGATCACCGACGGGGTGGAGGGATTTCCGTAGCGCATGGCGAAGTCGACCATGATCCGGTCGCCGTGGCGCCCGGCAAGGGCGGCGGCGACGGCGGCGGTCTGGGCGCGGGTGATGACGAGCAGCGGGCTGGCGTTGGCCTCGCGGTCCCAGATCTTGTCGTAGTTGGCTCCGGAACTCTTGGGCCGCTTCGAGAGAATGATGAGTTGGAGGATCGGCTGCCACTTCCAGCGTGGCAGGTCGATCACGCGCTCGTCCGACAGGAACTCGTTCAGGTAGCGCCGCATCGACCAGTAGTCGGTGGCGTCCGGGGTGCCGAGGTTGGAGAGGATGACGCCGACCTTCGGCTCCGGGATGCGCGGGTGGCTGGCGGGAAGAGCGGGTGCGTCGGTCATGCCCCGCTCTCTAGCCGGGAACGCCGGCCGCCTCAATCCGCCGCGCCGGTCAGACGACCGTCCGGCGGTAGAGATGCCAGGTGGCATGGCCGAGGATCGGCATCACCACGATCAGCCCGAGAAACAGCGGGATCGAGCCGAGGACCAGGCTCGTCGCGACGATCGCGCCCCACGCGGCAACTGGCACGGGGTTGGCCGCGGTGACGCGGAGCGAGGTGATGACCGCGGCAGGCACCCCGACGCCGCGGTCGAGCAGCAGCGGGAAGGACACCACGCTGACCGCGAGCGCAAGCGCGGCGAAGAGCGCGCCCACCGCGATACCGACGATCGCCATGGTGAGGCCGGCCGGGGTGGTCGCGACGTCGCGGGCAAAGGCGCCGATCGACGCCGGGGCCTCGGCGCCCATGGTGGCGACGAAGATGCCGTGGGCGGTCAGGATCCAGACGATGAAGAGCGCCCCGAGCATCAGTCCGAGCGCAAGGATGGCGCCGAAGTTCGGCGATTTCACCACCGCGAACGCATGTGACCACCCGGGCTCGAGGCCCATCTCGCGCTGGCGGCTCATCTCGTAGAGGCCGACGGCGGCGACCGGGCCGACGATGGCGAGGCCGGAGACCGCCGGGAAGAGCAGCGGCAGCAGGTTGCGGTCGAGCGCGAACCACGCGACGAGCAGGCCGATCGCCGGATAGAGCAGGCAGAGGAAGGCGACGTCGGTCCGGCAGGCCATGAAATCGTCGACGCCGCGGCGCAGCACCTCGGGCAGATCGGCGAGCTGGATGCGGCGGACCTGCGGCAGGACGAGGTCGTCGGTCTCGTGGCCGACGTGGGAGGCAACCGAGCCGAGGTGGTGGCTGACCGCCTTGGCGTGGTCGACGCTCCAGGAGAGCGGGTTTCCAATGGTCTCAGGCATGGGCTTCCTCCGACAGTCGTGTTGCTGGCGGGAGGCCTTGCGACGGGCGGATCGGCCCGCCACGGCGGCAGCCTCTCTCTCTCCTGTCACGATAGCAGACCCGCGGGCGGAGGGGGACTCACGATTGCAGGCGCGGGCGGACGGGATGCGGGGGGAGCGCCGGCCTCGGGGAGCCTTTCGGGCTCCCGCTCGTCCGACGCTACGTGACAGGCCGCCGTTGCGGCCCGTCCCTCAGGAGCCGCGCCGTTGCGCGGCGAGTCTTTCTTTCTCCCCGCCTGTGGGCGGGGCCCCTGCGACTGCCCGATAGGGTTTCTGCCTATATGAATACCCTTGGTGTCGTGCGCGCGGCCCTGCGCGGGTCAGTGCTGGCAGGCCGGGCAGAAGAAGCTGGAGCGGCCGGACTGGACGACGCGGGCCACGGTGCCGCCGTCGGCGCGGGGACACGGCGCGCCTTCGCGGCCGTAGACGGCAAAGCTGTGCTGGAAATAGCCGAGTTCGCCATCGGCCTGGCGATAGTCCTTCAGCGACGAGCCGCCGGCGGCGATGGCATCGAGCAGGACGGCGCGCACGGCGGCGGCGAGCGTGTCGGCCTCGGCCGCCGTCACGTCGCCCGCGAGGCGCAGCGGCGAGATGCGGGCGCGCCAGAGCGCCTCGCAGACGTAGATGTTGCCGAGCCCCGCCACCACCCGCTGGTCGAGCAGGACCGCCTTGACCGGGGTGAAGCGTCCCGTCATCCGGGCATGGAGGGTTGCGCCGGCGAATTCGTTGCCGAGCGGCTCGGGACCGAGCCCCGCCAGCAGGCGGTGGCGTCCGAGATCCGCCGTCGGCCAGAGGTCCATCGCGCCGAAGCGGCGGGCGTCGTTGAAGGTGACGCGTGCGCCGCCGTCCATGTCGAGCACCACATGGTCGTGCCTCGCCGGCGCCGGGTGCGGGTGGTGAAAGGCGCCGAGCGTGGCGCCCGAGACCAGCATCCGCCCCGACATGCCGAGATGCGCGATCAGCGTGTCGCCGCCGTCGAGGTCGGCGAGCAGGTACTTCGACCGCCGCCGCAGCGCCAGCACCCGGGCCCCGGTCAGCCGGGCGGCGAGGCCGGGCGGGAACGGCCAGCGCAGGTCCGGGCGGCGCACCTCGGCCCGGGCGATGCGCTGTCCCGCGAGCACCGGCTCCAGTCCCCGCCGCACTGTCTCGACCTCGGGCAGTTCCGGCATGGGCGCGTTCCCTCCTCGCCGGTTGCAGCCGGCCACCCGCGGCTTATAAGGCAGACCCGAGGTTCATCGGAAGGCCGGCATGTCGGACGACGAGACGCGCACCACCCACTTCGGCTTCGACACCGTGCCGGAGGCCGAGAAGGCCGGCCGCGTCCACGGTGTCTTCTCGTCGGTCGCTTCGCGCTACGACCTGATGAACGACGCCATGAGCCTCGGCATCCATCGCCTGTGGAAGGACGCGATGCTGGACTGGCTCGCGCCCCGGCCCGGGATGCGGCTGCTCGACGTGGCGGGCGGCACCGGCGACATCTCCTTCCGCTTTCTCGAGCGGCTGAAGGGCGAGGGCGCCGCCACGGTGCTCGACATGACCGAGGGCATGCTGCTCGAGGGGCAGAAGCGGGCCGAGGCCACGACCTTTGCCGACAGGCTGACCTGGGTCGTCGGCGACGCCATGGCGCTGCCGTTCGAGGCGAACACGTTCGACGCCTATACGATCTCCTTCGGCATCCGAAACGTCACGCGCATCCCCGACGCCCTCTCGGAGGCGTTCCGCGTGCTGCGCCCCGGCGGACGGCTCATGGTGCTGGAGTTCAGCCAGATGCCGGAGCCGGCGCTGCAATGGCTCTACGATCGGTACTCGTTCAACGTCATCCCGCCGATGGGCCAGCTGCTCGCCGGGGATCGCGCGTCCTACCAGTACCTCGTCGAGTTCGATCCGGCGCTTCCCGGATCAGGAGACCTTCGCCGGCCTGATCCGCGACGCAGGTTTCGGGCAGGTCCGCTACCGCAACCTTTCCATGGGCATCGCCGCGCTGCATTCCGGCTGGAAGCTCTGACTTGCGCGGCCCGCACAATATCTGGCGGCTGATCCGCACCGGCGCGACCTTCGAGCGCACCGGGGCCATGGCCCAGGCGCTCGAGGCGTTCGACGCGCCGCCCGCCGCGCGGGTGGCCGCCCGGGTGCTCGGCTGGCCGTTCCAGTGGCTCGGGCTGGAAGGCGACCCGCGCCAGCCGCCGGTGCTGCGCGCGATCTCCGCGCTCGGGCCCGCCTACATCAAGTTCGGCCAGCTGCTCTCCACCCGCCCCGACGTGGTGGGGCCGGAGCTGGCGAACGAGCTGCGCGTCCTGCAGGACGCGCTGCCCGCCTTTTCCATCGAGGAGGCCCGCGCGACCGTTGCGGCCGAGCTGGGCCAGCCCGTCGAGGCGGTGTTTTCCGAGTTCGAGCCGCCGATCGCCGCCGCCTCGCTCGCGCAGGTCCACCGCGCGCGCCTGCGCGAGACGGGACAGGTCGTCGCCGTCAAGGTGCTGCGCCCCGGCATCGAGCGGGCGTTCCTGCGCGATGTGGATGCGTTCTACTTCGCGGCGTCGATGATCGAGCTGCTGGCGCCCTTCGCGCGACGCCTGCGGCCGAAGGCCGTGATCGAGCACTTCGAGGGCGTGGTGCAGGGCGAACTCGACCTGCGCATGGAGGCCGCCGCCGCCGCCGAATTCCGCTCGAACACCGAGCGCGATCCGGGGTTCCGGGTGCCGGCGGTGATCTGGCCCGCGTCCGGCCGGCGGGTGATGACCTCCGAGTGGGTGACAGGCACTCCGATGGGCGACGTCCTTGCCCTCGCGCAGCGGGACATCGACCTCGTCCGCCTCTCGGAGCGGGTGATCCAGACGTTCCTCACCCACGCGCTGCGCGACGGGTTCTTCCACGCCGACATGCACCAGGGCAACCTCAAGGTCGGGCCGGACGGGGCCATCGTCGCGCTCGACTTCGGGATCATGGGCAGGATCGACGCCTATACCCGCCGGGTCTATGCCGAGATCCTCATCGGCTTCCTGCGCCGCGACTATGCCAAGGTCGCGGCGGTGCATTTCGAGGCCGGCTATGTCCCGCGCGACCGCGACCCCGACGCGTTTGCCCAGGCGCTGCGCTCGGTCGGCGAACCGATCTTCGGCCAGGATGCCACCCGCATCTCCATGGCGCGCCTGCTCGCGCACCTGTTCGAGGTGACGGAGCGGTTCGGGATGCAGACCCGCACGGAGCTGATCCTGCTCCAGCGCACCATGGTCGTCGTCGAGGGTGTGGCACGCAGCCTCAACCCGGCGATGAACATGTGGGAGACCTCGCGGCCGGTCGTCACCGACTACATCAGCTCGAATCTCGGCCCCGCCGCGGTCGCCCGCGATCTCGTCGCCGCCGCGCGCGTCCTGTCGCGCATCGGCCCGCGCCTGCCGCAGCTGGCCGAGGCCGCGCTCGTCCAGGTCAACACCCCTGCCCCCGAGCGGCGCACCCGCGCTCTTCCGGCCTGGGCCTGGGACTCGGCGGCATCGTGGTCGGCGCGGGGCTCGTGGCGCTCGGGACTCTGCTCGGCTGAGCGCGTAAACCGCTTGCCTTTGTTTTTTATCCAGATACACAATTCGCCGCAAAAGCGGCTCGGGGGGAAGACGGAATGCGGCTCAAGGACAAGACGATTTTCGTGACGGCTGCCGGCCAGGGCATCGGCCGGGCCAGCGCCATCGCGCTCGCGGCCGAGGGCGCACGGGTGATCGCCACCGACCTGCGTGCCGCGCTGCTCGACGGGCTCGACATGGAGACGCGGGAGTTCGACGTCACCGATGCCGCCGCCGTCACGAAGATCGCGGCGGAGATCGGTCCGCTCGATGGCGTGTTCAACTGCGCCGGCATCGTCCACAACGGCGCCCTGCTCGACATCGCCGATTCCGACTGGGACTTCGCCTTCGCGCTCAACGTCACCGCGATGATGCGCCTCAATCGTGCCGTGCTGCCGGGCATGCTGGCGCGCGCGCGGGAGACGGGCTCGGCCTCGATCCTCAACATGGCGTCGATGGCCTCGTCGATCAAAGGCTTTCCCAACCGCTGCGCCTATGGCGCGTCCAAGGCCGCGGTCATCGGCCTCACCAAGGCGATCGCGGCCGACTATGTGAAGCAGGGGATCCGCTGCAACTGCCTCTGCCCGGGCACCGTCGACACGCCGAGCCTGCGCGGCCGCATCGCCGACTCGCCCGACCCGGTGCAGGCGGAGAAGGATTTCATCGCCCGCCAGCCGATGGGCCGGCTCGCCACGACCGCGGACATGACCGGAATGGTCGTCTACCTGCTGTCCGACGAAAGCCGCTTCGTCACCGGGCAGTCGATGCTCGTCGACGGCGGCGTCACCATCTGACGGGAGAGGGCACGCGATGGCCGACTCCACGCCAGACGCGCGCAGACCGGACCTCGTGCGCATGGAGGCGATCGACAAGCGCTTCCCCGGGGTCCACGCGCTGCGCTCCGTCCACTTCGACCTGCGCGCGGGCGAAGTCCACGCCCTCATGGGCGAGAACGGCGCCGGCAAGTCGACGCTGATGAAGTGCCTCTCGGGCGTCTACCAGCCGGACGGCGGCCGCATCCTGATTGACGGATCGGAGGCGGCGCTGCCGACGCCGAGAGCCGCCCAGGCGCTCGGGATCGGCATCATCCATCAGGAGCTCGCGCTCATGAAGGATCTGACCGTCGCGCAGAACATCTGGATCGGCCGCGAGCCACGCCGCGCGCTCGGGCGGCTCGACGAGGCGCGGCTCAATGCCGACACCGCCGCCCTGTTCCACGCCATGAACATCGCGCTCGACCCCACGACGCTGGTCGAGGGCCTGACCATCGCCAAGCAGCAGATGGTGGAGATCGCCAAGGCGCTCTCGTTCCGCAGCCGTGTGCTGGTGATGGACGAGCCCACCGCCGCGCTGAACGACGCCGAGATCGCCGAGCTTTTCACCATCATCCGCAGGCTGCGCGCCGAGGGCGTCGGCATCGTCTACATCAGCCACAAGATGGACGAGATCCGCCGCATCGCCGACCGCGTGACGGTGATGCGCGACGGCGCCTACGTCGGCACCGTCGAGGCGGCGTCGACGCCGATCGGCAAGATCATCGCCATGATGGTCGGCCGGGAGCTGACCGACGAGACACCGGAAATCCCCGACCTCTCGGCCGCCGAGGTCGCCCTCGAGGTGCGCGGCATCACCCGCGGGCTGGAGCTGAAGAACATCGGCTTCAGCCTGAGGAAGGGCGAGATCCTCGGCTTCGCCGGCCTGATGGGCGCGGGCCGCACCGAACTCGCCCGCGCCATCTTCGGCGCCGACCCGCGCGACTCGGGCGACATCCTCGTCCACGGCCGCCCGGTGCAGATCACCCGGCCGCAGGACGCGGTTCGCGCCGGCATCGGCTACCTGTCGGAAGACCGCAAGCACTTCGGCCTCGCCCTCGGCATGGACGTGCGCGCCAACATCGCCATGGCGAGCCTGCGGCGCTATGCCGACCGCCTCGGGCGCATCGACGAGCGACAGCTCGGCCGGATCGCCCGCGACTACGTCGAGCGCCTGCGCATCCGCACCCCCTCCGACCGGCAGGAGGTGCGCCTGCTCTCGGGCGGCAACCAGCAGAAGGTCGTGATCGCCAAATGGCTCCTGCGCGACTGTGACATCCTGATCTTCGACGAGCCGACCCGCGGCATCGACGTCGGTGCCAAGGCCGAGATCTATCGCCTGCTCCAGGGCCTCGCGGCACAGGGCAAGGCGATCATCGTCATCTCGTCCGAGCTGCCCGAGGTCCTGCGCCTGTCCCACCGTATCGCCGTGATGTGCGAGGGCCGCCTCACGGGCTTTCTCCCCGGCGGCCCCACCACCACGCAGGAGCAGATCATGCACCTCGCCACCCTCCGCCCCGACATGACCGAGGCAACCGCCGCATGACCGACGCAGCCAGCTCCACGCCAGCCTCCCCCCGCCGCCTCGGCGCACAGCAGAAGCTCTGGGCCTTCGCCAGCCTGATCGTCCTGCTCGTCTTCTTCTCGCTGGCCTCGCCCAACTTCCTGCAGACAACGAACCTGCTCGCCGTGCTGCAGGCCACCGCCGTCAACGGCGTGCTCGCGATCGGCGTCACGATGATCATCATCACCGGCGGCATCGACCTCTCCATCGGCACGCTGATGACGTTCACCGCCGTCACCTCGGGCGTCATCCTCACCTACTGGGGCCTGCCCCTGCCCTTCGGCGTGCTCGGCGCCATCGGCATGGGCGCGTTCTCGGGCCTCGTCTCCGGGACGCTCGTCACCCGGATGCGCATCCCGCCGTTCATCGCCACGCTCGGGATGATGCTGATCCTGAAGGGGCTGTCGCTGGTCGTCTCGGGCACCAAGCCGATCTACTTCAACGACACCCCCGGCTATACCGACATCGCCCAGGGCTCGCTGATCGGCGACATCATTCCGGCCGTGCCGGTGCCGAACGGCGTGCTCGTGCTCTTCCTCGTCGCGCTCGTCATGGCCTGGGTGCTGAACCGCACGGTTCTCGGCCGCTACTGCTTCGCCATGGGCTCGAACGAGGAGGCGGTGCGCCTCTCCGGCGTCGACACCACCGCGTGGAAGACGGCGATCTATGTGCTCGGCGGCGCGATCTGCGGCATCGCCGGCCTGCTCATCTCCTCGCGCCTCAACTCGGCACAGCCGGCGCTCGGCCTCGGCTACGAGCTTGACGCCATCGCCGCCGTCGTCATCGGCGGCACCTCGCTCGCCGGCGGCCGCGGCTCGATCCTCGGCACCGTCATCGGCGCGCTCATCATGGCCGTGCTGCTGAACGGCCTGCGCATCATGTCGGTGGCGCAGGAATGGCAGACGGTCGTGACCGGCATCATCATCATCGCCGCCGTCTATCTCGACATGCTGCGCCGGGAAAAATCGGCCGGCTGACCCGCAAGACGATCATCCAGGGAGGACTCAAATGATCGCACGACGCACACTCCTCGGCGCCCTCAGCGCCGCTGCGCTCATCGCGGGCGCAGGCCTCGCGCACGCGCAGGACAAGATGTATATCCCGCTGATCTCCAAGGGCTTTCAGCACCAGTTCTGGCAGGCGGTGAAGGCGGGCGCCGACAAGGCCGCCACCGAACTCGGCGTCACCGTGACCTTCGAGGGGCCGGACACCGAGGCGCAGGTTGATCGCCAGATCGACATGCTCGCCGCGGCGCTGGCCAAGAAGCCCGCGGCGATCGGCTTCGCCGCCCTCGACAGCCAGGCCGCGATCCCGCTCCTGAAGCAGGCGCAGGCCGACAAGATCCCGGTCATCGCCTTTGACTCCGGCGTCGACAGCGACATCCCCGTCGCCACCGCCGCCACCGACAACCTCGCCGCTGCGGCGCTCGCCGCCGACAAGATGGCCGAACTGATCGGCGGCAAGGGCAAGGTCGCCCTCGTCGTCCACGACCAGACCTCGCGCACCGGCGTCGACCGCCGCGACGGCTTCGTCAACGAGATCAAGGCGAAGTATCCCGACATCGAGATCGTCGACATCCAGTACGGTGGCGGCGACCAGCTGCAGTCGACCGAGATCGCCAAGGCGATCCTGACCGCCAACCCCGATCTCAAGGGCATGTTCGGCGCCAACGAGGGCTCGGCGATCGGCGTCGTCAACGCCGTGAGCGAGCTGGGCCGCAAGGATGTGGTGGTGATCGGCTACGACAGCGGCAAGCAGCAGAAGGAAGCGATCAAGTCCGGGCTGATGGCCGGCGCGATCACCCAGAACCCGGTCGGCATCGGCTACGAGACGGTCAAGGCGGCCGTCGCCGCCGCCAAGGGCGAGCCGGTCGAGAAGAACATCGACACCGGCTTCTACTGGTACGACAAGACCAACATGGACGATCCGAAGATCGCCGCGGTTCTCTACGACTGACGCCACCCGGGAGCGGGCCGCGCGCCCGCTCCCATCCCTTGCCGGCCCCGAGAAATCTCGGAACCCTCGCCGCCCCCCACGGTTGACTGATGGACGCCGGCCCCTCCGTGCCGGCACGCATCCAGCCGAGGGACCCCCCGATGCCAGACGACGCCCCGCTCTACCATCCGACCGCCGACACCCAGACCGGCAACGAGACCACCGAGCGTCCGCGCAATCCCGGGAACGGCGGCGAGACGCAGCAGGCGCCCGACAACGGCGCGATGACGACCGCACAGGGCGTGCCCGTCTCCGACAACCAGAACTCGCTCAAGGCCGGCGTCCGCGGCCCGACCCTGCTCGAGGACTTCGCGCTCCGCGAGAAGATCTTCCACTTCGACCACGAGCGTATTCCCGAGCGCGTCGTCCATGCCCGCGGCTATGGTGCCCATGGCTACTTCGAGGCGACCGACGACCTCTCCGATCTCACCATGGCCGCTCCCTTGCAGGAAAAGGGCAAGCGCACCCCCGCGTTCGTCCGCTTCTCCACCGTCGCCGGCAACAAGGGCTCGGCCGACCTCGTGCGCGACGTGCGCGGCTTTGCCGTCAAGCTCTACACCGAGGCCGGCAACTGGGACATCGTCGGCAACAACATCCCGGTGTTCTTCATCCAGGACGCGATGAAGTTCCCCGACCTCGTGCATTCGGTGAAGGACGAGCCCGACCGCGGTTTTCCGCAGGCGGCGTCCGCCCATGACAACTTCTGGGACTTCGTGTCGCTGATGCCGGAATCGCTGCACATGATCATGTGGGCGATGTCCGACCGCGCGATTCCGCGCAGCTTCCGCTTCATGGAAGGCTTCGGCGTCCACACCTTCCGGCTCGTCAACGCCGAGGGAAAATCCTCGTTCGTCAAGTTCCACTGGAAGCCGAAGCTCGGGATGCAGTCGGTGGTCTGGGACGAGGCGGTGAAGATCAACGGCGCCGACCCCGACTTTCACCGCCGCGACCTCTGGACCGCGATCCAGAACGGCGACTTCCCGGAATGGGAACTGGGCCTGCAGATCTTCGACGACGCCTTCGCCGACGGCTTCGCCTTCGACGTGCTCGACCCGACCAAGCTCATCCCCGAGGAAGAGCTGCCGATCCGCATCGTCGGCCGGCTGGTGCTCGACCGGATGGTCGACAACTTCTTCGCCGAGACCGAGCAGGTGGCGTTCTGTACCCAGAACATCGTTCCGGGCATCGACTTCACCAACGACCCGCTGCTGCAGGGCCGAAACTTCTCGTACCTCGATACCCAGATCAAGCGGCTGGGCGGCCCGAACTTCACCCATATCCCGATCAACGCCCCGCGCTGCCCGATCCACCACTTCCAGCAGGACGGCCACATGCAGGTCCGGGGCCCCAAGGGCCGCGCGAACTACGAGCCGAACTCCTGGAGCCAGGGCGGCCCGCGCGCCGATGCCAGGACCGGATTCCGCAGCTTTCCCGAGCCGATCAACGGCGAGAAGCGCAAGCTCCGCGCCGAGAGCTTCGCTGATCACTACAGCCAGGCCCGGCAGTTCTACCGCAGCCAGACCCCGGTGGAGCAGGCACACATCGCCGCGGCGATCACCTTCGAGCTCTCCAAGGTCGAGACCTCCGCGATCCGCGAGCGTGCGGCCTCGCATCTGCCGAACATCGACAAGGAACTGGCACGCAAGGTGTTCGCTGGCCTCGGCTTCGCCAACGCCCCCAAGCCCGCGGAACCGGCCGTGGTCCCGGTCGACCTGCCGCCTTCCGACAAGCTCTCGATCCTGAAGAACACGCCCGCCTCGTTCGAGGGCCGCAAGCTCGGCCTGCTGCTGACCGATGGCGTCGACGCCAGTCTCGTGGCCGACATCACCTCGACCTTCGAGGCCGAGGGGGCAACGGTGGAGATCATCGCCGCCAAGGTCGGGGGTGTCGCGGACGCGGCCGGCAAGACCATCGAGGCGAAGCACCAGATCGACGGCGCGCCCTCGGTCGTCTTCGACGCGGTGACGATCGTGGCCAGCGACGACGGCATCGCCGCGCTCGTCGCCAGCCATCCGGCCAGGGGGTTCGCGGCCGACGCGTTCGCGCACGCCAAGCTCATCGGCCTCGCGGGCACCGCCGGCCAGCTCCTCGACGCGGCGGGCGTCACCGACCGCGACGGCGGCATTCTCGATCTCGCGGACGGCGTGGGCCCGTTCCTGGAAGTGTGCCGCAAGCTGCGCTTCTGGGAGCGTGTCTCCTGAGAGATCAGGACGGGAGGGATGGCGTGCGCGCCAGCCCTCCTCCGCTACGCCTCGTCCCTGAAATCGGGACGTGTTGCAGAGCGACCGATATTTCCTGCGGGAAATCGCTCCACCGCTTCAAACGACGAAGGGCGAGCCACAACCGGCCCGCCCCCCGTTCATTCCATGCCTTCAGCCGTTTCAGGCAGCCGCTGCCTCAGGCGGCACCTCGTCGGTGTAGACCTCGAACACCTCGAGACGCGATGCGCCGAAGGTCGTCGAGATCGCCACGTCGGTCGCGTCCCGCCCGGTTGCCATCAGGACGCGCCCGATGCGCGGCGTGTTGTGCCGCGCGTCGAAGGTGTACCACTGCCCGCCCAGCCAGACCTGGAACCACGCACTGAAATCCATCGGATCGGGCACCGGCGGAATGCCGATATCACCGAGATAGCCGGTGCAGTACCGCGCAGGGATGTTCATCGCCCGGCAGAGCGCCACGGAGAGATGCGCGAAGTCGCGGCAGACTCCCACCCGGTCGTTGAACGCTCCGACGGCCGTGCGCCGGCTGTCGGCCTGCTGATAGTCGAACCGGATATGGTCGTGGACGAAACCGACGATCGCCTGCACCCGCGCCCATCCCGCGGGGACCGAGCCAAATTGCGACCAGGCGAAATCCGCCAGCACGTCCGTCTCGCAGTACCGGCTGCCATGCAGGAACACGAGCACATCCGCCGGCAACGTGTCGATGGCCTGCTGTTCGACCCACGGCGCCACGTCGTCCGGCTGGCCGCTGTCGGCGATGTCGAACAGCGTCGAGACCGTCGTCCTGCCCACCGGCGCCACCAGGCGGGTGAGGATATTGCCGAACTCGTCGACGAACTCGCGCGCCGGCACGCCGGGACTGATGGTCACGGTCTGGGGCGACAGCAGGTCGGCGTGGCGGGACGGGTGGATGTTGAGGGCCAGCACCATCGCGGTCGGACGCTCGCAGGCGTAGGTGAGGGTGTATCCGCAGCGGATGCGCATCGAAACCTTCCTGATCGTTTCGTTCCTGACCGACGATCTGCTCGATCGGTGTGGGGTTCAAACTCGACCGGGCCGGCAAAGTTCCCCGTTCGCATCACGATCACCCGCTTCGTGATCGCGACGGCCACCGGCCTCGGTCGTCACCTGGACCTGCACCGACATGCTCTCGAAGTCCTCGGCGCGCCCGCCGAACGTGCCCGACAGCGGCACCGCCTGGGTGGGGTCGCGCGTCACGGCGACGCGGATCAACTCGTGGTTGCCCACGATGCCGTTGGTCGGATCGAACTCCACCCAGCCGGCGCCGGGCAGGTAGACCTGGCACCACGCATGGGTGGCTCCCCCGCCGCGGATCTCCGACCCGTCCCGCTCGGGCATGTAGACATAGCCGGTGACAAAGCGCGCCGCGAACCCGAGGCAGCGCACCGCCTCCATCATCAGCAACGCGAAGTCCCGGCAGGTGCCCCGGCGCAGCGCCAGCGTCATCCGCGGCGGCTGCGTGCCGTGCTCGTTCCGGCGGCCGTACGAAAAGCTTTCGTGGATCGCGTAGCACAGCGTCATCAGCAGCACGCCCGTCGGCGTCGGCTTGCCCGGCTTCACGAACCGCGCGGCGAAATGCTCGACCTCCGGGTCGGGATAGTGCGGCCGGATGGTGGCGGCGAGGTCCACCATCTCTTCGGGGGAATAGGCGAACGGATAGGTGAGCGCGCTGTCGGCGATCGACAGGTGCGGCTCGGCCTGTGGCGTGTGCTCGAGGCGGATCCGGCTCTCGAAGCGCAGTTCCCGGGCAACGCCGGGTATCTCCACCTGCGCGACGCAGTTGCCGAACACGTCGAGCAGCCAGCGCACCGACGCCGGCGCCGGATCGACATCGAGCTCCGCCGAAAACAGGCGCTGGTCGAAGCTGTCGCGCGGTCGGAACAGCACCTGGTGCGGGCCGAACCCGACCGGGCGCGCATAGCGATACATGGTGACGTGGCGGACATGGTAGATCGGCATCGGCGCTCGCGCAGGCAGGAAATCGCCTGCATCATGGGCGAGGCCGCGGCGCAACAGAAGCGGGACCTTCGGGTTTTTTGCTCACGAGGCGTCGCGGCGCAGGCGCGCGACCCCGGCCGGCGGCTCGGCCTGGAGCGCGGCGTACTCCGGCACCTGCCATTCCCGCTCCCGGAGCCGCTCCATGGCCTCGGCGACATACGCCCGGGTCAGCGGCACGCGCTGCTGCTCGCGCGCGAGCTGGAAGTGCGAGACGTGGATGTGGTCGTGCCGGAACGCGCTTTCCGAGCCGGCGAGGTAGAACTCCCACATGCGCAGGAACCGCTCGTCGTAGAGCGCCACGACCTCGTCGCGACGGGCAAGGAAGCGCTCGCGCCACGCCTTCACCGTCTCGGCATAATGCAGCGACAGGATCTCGACGTCGCGCAGCAGCAGGCCCGCCCGCTCGATCGCGGGCACGACCTCGCCAACGGACGGGATGTAGCCACCCGGGAAGATGTATTTCTCGAGGAACGGCTGGTTGTAGAGCGCCGGCGCCGGCTGGGTCATGCTGTGCAGAAGCATCACGCCGTCCGGCGCCAGCAGCCGCGCCGCGGTCCGGAAGAACACCGGAAACTGCCGCTTGCCCACGTGCTCGAACATCCCGACCGAGACGATGTTGTCGAAGGTCTCGCGAACCTCGCGATAGTCCTGCAGGCGGAAGCGCACCCGACGCGACAGCCCGGCGGCCTCAGCCCGGGCCTCGGCGATTCGCAGCTGCTCCCGGCTGAGGGTGATGCCGGTGACGTCCGCGTCGCAGCAGCGCGCGAGGTAGAGCGCCATGCCGCCCCAGCCGCAGCCGATGTCGAGCACCCGCGCATCCGGCCGCACCAGCAGCTTCGCCGCGATCAGCCGCTTCTTGGCGAGCTGCGCCTGATCGAGGGTCATGTCGGGCCGCTCGAACCAGGCGCACGAATATTGCATGTCGTCATCGAGGAACAGCCGGTAGAGCCGTTCGTCCAGATCGTAGTGGTGGGCGACGTTGGCGCGCGCGGCCTTGAGCCCGATCGCCCGCGCGACGGGCGCGAGCGCGACGCTCCGGCGCAGGTGCTGGAACCACGCGCCGGGCGTCGAGACTTCCGGGCGCATGTTCGACTTGGCGACCGCGATCAGCCCGTAGATGTCGCCGTGCTCGATCACGAGCGCGCCGTCCATGTAAGCCTCGGCCACCGCGAGTCCGGGATCGAGGGCGATCGCGCGCAGGCGGGCGGGATCGGTGATGCGGATCGCGATCAGTGCACCGCTGCCGTCGCCGTAGGTCTCGCCGCGCCCGGAGGGAAAGCTCACCCGCAGGTTGCCGTGGGAAATGCCAGTGCGCAGCGCGGTATCGAGGACGTTTTCGAGCATGGGAGACGGTCCGGCCGGTCAAAGTCGTAAGCCAAGTTAGTGTTCTCCCGCCACTTGGCAATGGGACCGCCGCAAGCGTTTCCGGCGGTCTCGAACAGGGGCGACACCATCCCGCTCTGGATCTCGCGGTCGTCGCACCGTAAGCGCTGGCGCGAATGGGCAAGCGGTCGGAGGGCTGGAGCCGTGCATTCGCGTCCCCCGGGCGATGCCGACGCCGCAGCGGCCTTCGTCGAGGTCGACGCCGGCCCGGATGGCGCGCCCGCCCGGTTCGAGGCGCCGCTCGGCCTCGTCGTTGCGCACGAGCCCGCCGACGTGGCGGCCGCGCTCGCCGCGCTCGATGCGGCGCTCCGCGGTGGCCGCTGGCTGGCCGGCTTCGCGGCCTACGAGCTCGGCCTCGCCCTCGAGCCCCGGCTCGCGCCGCTCCTGCCCGCCCGCCGCCGCCTGCCGCTGCTCGCCTTCGGGATCTTCGACGCGCCCGGGCCCGTCCGGCGCGCCGCGCCCGGCGGCGCGCTGCTCGATCTCGTGCCCGCGTGGAGCCGGGCGCAGTATGGCGCCGCCTTCGACCGCGTGGCCGCCTACATCCGCGCCGGCGACATCTATCAGGCCAACCTCACCTTCCCGCTCGCCGGCCGCTGGCAGGGCGATCCGGCGGCGATCGCCGCCGCCCTTGCCGCGCGCCAGCCGGTCGGCGAGGCGGCGCTGCTCCGGCTGGCCGGGACGACGCTGGTCTCCCGCTCGCCCGAGCTGTTCTTCGCCCTCGACGGCCGCGGCGGCATCGAGACGCGGCCGATGAAGGGCACCGCACCGCACCTCGCCGACCCCGGCGCCGACGCCGCCGCCCGCGCGGCGCTGGCCGGAAGCCCGAAGGATCGGGCGGAGAACCTGATGATCGTCGACCTGCTCCGCAACGACATCGGCCGGATCGCGGAGATCGGCTCGGTGGAGGTGCCGGAGCTTTTCGCGGTCGAGAGCTATGCGACCGTGCACCAGATGGTCTCGCGCGTCACCGGCCGCCTGCGCCCGGGCATCGCCCTCGGCCAGGTCATCGCCGCGCTCTTCCCCTGCGGCTCGGTGACGGGCGCGCCCAAGGTCCGCGCCATGGAGATCATCCGCGAGCTGGAAACCGGGCCACGCGGGGCCTATTGCGGCGCGATCGGCTGGGCCGGGCCGGACGGCCGGGCGCGCTTCAACGTGGCGATCCGCACCCTCGCGCTCCATCCGGGCGGCGAGGCGGTCCTGAACGTCGGCGGCGGTGTGGTCGCGGATTCGACCGCGGACGCGGAATACGAGGAGGCACTGTGGAAGGCTCGCTTCGCGACGACGCTCCCCCCGGCCTGCAGCTGATCGAGACGCTGCTCTGGCAGCCGGCAACGGGCTTCGCGCGCCTGCCGGCGCATCTCGCCCGGCTGCGGGCCAGCGCCGCGACCCTGCGGATCGCCTTCGATGACGCCGCGGTCGAGCCTCTGCTGGCGAGCGTTGCGGGCGACGGCCCGCAGCGGGTCCGGCTGACGCTGGCGCTCGACGGCACCCCTGCGCTCACCTCGGCGCCGCTCGCGCCGACCGCCCCGGCGTGGACGCTGCGCCTCGCCGGCGGGCTCCGGTCGAGCGACCCGTGGCTGCGGCTCAAGACCACCCGGCGCCCGGTCCACGACGCGGAGCGCGCGGCGCTGCCGCCCGGGATCGACGAGGCGCTGCTCCTCAACGAACGCGGCGAGATCTGCGAGGGCACGATCACCAACGTCTTTGCCGACCTGGGCGAGGGCCTTCTCACCCCGCCGCTCGCCTGCGGCGTGCTGCCCGGGGTGCTGCGGGCCGAGCTGGTCGCCGCCGGCACGGCGCGCGAGGCGGTGCTGCGCCCGGGCGATCTGGCGCACGCGCGGGTGCTCGTCGGCAACGCCCTGCGCGGGCTCATCCCGGCGCGGCTCGCAGGCCGGGGTTGACACCGGGCAGGGGCCGGGGTGTATCCGCGCCTGATCGCCCGAGGAGCCACCGAGATGCAGGCCGAGATGCACCGTTACCGTAGCCACACCTGCGCCGAGCTGACGAAGGCCGACGTCGGCCAGACCGTGCGGCTCTCGGGTTGGGTCCATCGCGTGCGCGACCACGGCGGCGTGCTGTTCATCGACCTGCGCGATCACTACGGCATCACCCAGATCCTCGTCGACAGCGACAGCCCGGCGTTTCGCGACGCCGAGAAGGTGCGCGCCGAATGGGTGATCCGCATCGACGGCACGGTCAAGGCCCGCGCGCCCGAACTCGTCAACCCGAAGATCCCGACCGGCGAGATCGAGGTCTACATCCGCGACCTCGAAGTGCTCTCCGTCGCCGAGGACCTGCCGCTGCCGGTGTTCGGCGAGGTCGACTATCCCGAGGAAACCCGCCTCCGCTATCGCTTCCTCGACCTGCGCCGCGAGGCGCTGCACGCGAGCATCATGCTGCGCTCCCGGGTCATCGCCTACCTGCGCGACGCGATGCGGGCGCAGGGCTTCACCGAATTCCAGACGCCGATCCTCACCGCGTCCTCGCCCGAGGGCGCGCGCGACTTCCTCGTGCCGTCGCGCCTGCACCCGGGCAAGTTCTACGCGCTGCCGCAGGCGCCGCAGCAGTTCAAGCAGCTCATCATGGTGGCGGGCTTCGACCGCTACTTCCAGATCGCGCCGTGCTTCCGCGACGAGGATCCCCGCGCCGACCGCTCTCCGGGCGAGTTCTACCAGCTCGATGTCGAGATGAGCTTCGTCGAGCAGGAGGACGTGTTCCAGGCGATCGAGCCGGTGATGCGCGGCGTCTTCGAGGAATTCGGCGGCGGCCGCCCGGTCACGTCGGACTTCCCGCGCATCGCCTATCGCGATTCGATGCTCTGGTACGGCTCCGACAAGCCGGATCTGCGCAACCCGATCAAGATGCAGGTGGTGTCCGAGCACTTCCGCGGCTCCGACTTCAAGGTCTTCGCCGGCATTCTGGAGCAGCCGGGAACGCAGGTCCGTGCCATCCCGGCGCCGGGCGGCGGCAGCCGCAAGTTCTGCGACCGGATGAACGCCTTCGCCCAGGGCGAGGGCCTGCCGGGGATGGGGTACATCTTCTGGCGCCCCGCCGACGGCGGCATGGAAGCGGCTGGACCCGTGGCAAAGGCGCTCGGGCCCGAGCGGACCGAGGCGATCCGGGCGCAGCTCGGCCTCGGCGAGGGCGACGCGGTGTTCTTCCTCGGCGGCCAGCCGGCGAAGTTCGAGCCGGTCGCCGGCAAGGCGCGCAACGTCATCGGCAAGGAGCTGGGGCTGACGGTCGAGGACCGCTTCGATCTCTGCTGGATCGTCGACTTTCCGATGTACGAGGCCGACCCCGAGACCGGAAAGCTCGACTTCAGCCACAACCCGTTCTCGATGCCGCAGGGCGGGCTCGAGGCGCTGGAGACGAAGGCGCCGCTCGACGTGCTCGGCTTCCAGTACGACATCGTCTGCAACGGCGTCGAGCTGTCGTCGGGCGCGGTGCGGAACCACAAGCCCGAGATCATGTACAAGGCGTTCGAGATCGTCGGCTATGGCCGCGCGCATGTGGACGAGCACTTCGGCGGCATGCTCTCGGCGTTCAGGTACGGCGCCCCGCCCCACGCCGGCATCGCGCCGGGGGTCGACCGCATCGTCATGCTGCTGGCCGGGGCGGAAAACATCCGCGAGGTCATCATGTTCCCGATGAACCAGCGCGCCGAGGACCTGATGATGGGCGCGCCGGGCGAGCCGACCAACGAGCAGCTCCGCGACCTCGGGATCCGGCTGGCGCCGAAGGCGTAGCAACGGCGCCCTTCCCGACGTCGCCTGTCCATGAGGAGGCGCGGGTGGGCGACGGCACTGTAGGGCGCATCGTGATCCTGAACGGGGCGCCCCGCTCGGGCAAGTCGAGCATCGTCCGGGCCATTCAGGACAGCTTCGAGGGCCCTTGGCTCAACCTCGGAGTCGACGTCTATGCGGGCGACGTACTGCCGGCCTGGTATCGCCCCGGCATCGGCCTGCGCCCGGGTGGGGAGCGTCCCGACCTGGAGCCACTGATCCCGGTGTTCTACGCGGCGCTCTACGAGTCGATCGCGGTCCACAGCCGGCTCGGCCTCAACGTGGTCGTCGACGTCGGGCATCACGACGCTTACAGCGCGCCGCGCGCCATTCTCCCCGACTGCGCCCGGCGGCTTGCGGGACTGCCGGTGCTGTTCGTGGGTGTACGCTGCTCGATCGGGGTCATCATGGAACGGCGGCGGCAGGCAGAGGCCGGGCGCGAAACGCTGTACCTTACCGGGTCCGACGCTGATCCCGTGCCGGCGCCCGTCGCGGCCTGGCAGCGCGAGGTCCACCGGCCAGGCATCTACGATCTCGAAGTCGACACGACCTCCGCCACGCCGCACGCGTGTGCCGCGCTCATCCGTGCGGCCCTCGGGTCCGTGCGGACGGGTCCGTCCGCATTCCAGCGACTTGCGGGGATGTAGCCGGTTGGGACAACTCGGCGGTTGCATTGCCCCCGCGCTCCGGGGCAATTCGCCGCGAGATCATCGGAGGCGGGGACGGCAGTGCTGGACGAACTGAGGGCGGCGGGCTTCGACGTGCTGACCCGGAACCACGCCGAGGCGATCCTGGCGGTCGATTTCCCCGACGAGACGGCCGAGCTGGTGCGGGCGCTCGAGGGTTTCCGCATCCCAGCCGACGAGATCGTCGGTTCCGGTGGGGGCGAGGCGCGCTCGACCCAGCGGCTGCGCCGCGGGCTGGCCGAGGTGGGGTGGCGCAAGCACCGCTTCGAGATGGCGCTCACCATCGACGGCCGGGTGAAGGAAGCGCAGACCCACGAGATCGACCATGTGCGCTGGGGCAGGCGCGGCACGCTGGCGCTCGAGATCGAGTGGAACAACAAGGATCCGTTCTTCGACCGCGATCTGGAGAACTTCCAGCGGCTGCACGCGCAGTCGGTCATCAGCCTCGGGATCATCGTCACCCGGGGTGCCGCGCTCAACGCCGGGATGGCGGGTCTGGTGGCCGCGTTCCTGCGCGCCCGCGGCGTGGACGACGCCGAGGCGCTGATGCAGTTCGGCATGAAGCGGCGGACCGACCGGCAGGTGCAGGCGGTGGAGCGGCTGGTGGCGGGCGGGGCGGAATTCGCCGAGGCGTTCGCGCGGACGTTCATCGCCGACAAGTTCGGCCAGGCGACGACCCACTGGAAGAAGCTGGAGGACCGGGTGCGGCGCGGCGTCGGCAACCCCTGCCCGCTCCTGCTGCTCGGCCTGCCGGCGAGCGTGGTGGGCGAGATGCCGGCGGCCGCGGCGGAACCGGACCTGCTCGCCCCGGCCGCGCCGGCCGGCTGACCGGGCCCCGGGAAGCCGGTGCGGGACGGGAAGCGGCGGTGCGGGTCGCGCCGTCGGATGCCTCCGGCGGGAGTATCTTCAGCAAGAGGAAGGCGCTGGCCCGGGGGCAGAGCCCGGCGGAGGGGGGGGGGCGCCCCCGGAGGCGGGGGCGTCCCGGGAACGGGGCGTCAGACGAACTGCTCGCGGATCAGCCGTTCTTCGAGGCCGTGGCCGGGGTCGAACAGGATGCGATGGCAGACCTTGGGGACGCTCGCCACCTCGATCCGCACCGGGTCGCGCACCTCGAAGGAATTGGCTACGGCGGAGACCGGCCGCTTGTCCGCCTCGAGCACCTCGAACGTCACCTGCGCCGCCTTGGGCAGCAGCGCCCCGCGCCAGCGCCGCGGGCGGAACGCCGCCATGGGGGTCAGCGCCAGCACGCCGGACCCGATCGGCAGGATCGGCCCGTGCGCCGAATAGTTGTAGGCGGTCGATCCCGCCGGCGTGGCGAGCAGCGCCCCGTCGGCGACCAGCTCCGACAGGCGCTCGCGCTCGTCGACGAGGATGCGCAGCTTGGCGGCCTGCGGCCCGGCGCGCAGGATCGAGACCTCGTTGATGGCGAGCGCCTCGACCGCCCCGCCGTCGGCCCGGGTCGCGCGCATCCGGAGCGGGTTGATGACGGCGGGCTCCGCCGCCGCCAGCCGCTCCAGAAGGCCGCTGTCGCTGTAGGTGTTCATCAGGAACCCCACCGTGCCGCGGTTCATGCCATAGACCGGCAGGCCCGCGTTCTGGTGCAGCGTGGTCAGCATCAGCCCGTCGCCGCCGAGCGCGACGATGACGTCCGCCTTGTCGACCGGGTGCTCGCCATAGCGTCGCACCAGCCGGGCGAGAGCCTCCTGGGCGAGCAGGACCTGGCTCGCCACGAAGTGAACGCGGGTCGGGTCCAAGGCGGATCAGTGCGCCATCAGCACGGCAACCGAGCGCGTCCTGACCATGCTGGTAGTGGCGCCGCCGAAGATCCGCTCGCGCAGCCGGGAGTGGCCGAAGCCGCCCATCACGATCAGGTCGGAGCCGAGATCCGCCGCCACCCGACGCAGCAGCTCGCCGATGTCCTTGCCTTCCTTCGGCAGGCGGTGAACGTCTGTCGCGATGCCGTGCCGGCCGAGATAGGTGGCGAGATCGGCGCCCGGCTCCGGCCCGTGGCCATCGAAGGACGGCACCGGGTCGATCAGCACCGCGTCGACTTTCCCCGCGGTCTTCATCACGCAGATCGAGTCGCGCACCGCCTTCGACGCCTCGACGCTGGCGTCCCAGGCGATCATCACCGACTGCGGCGCGGGAAAGCTCGTCTCGCCCTCCGGCAGCAGCAGCACCGGCCGCCCGGACTCGAAGAGGGCCCCGTCGAGCACCGGGCTCTGCACGTCGCCGCCCGGCGGCACCAGCGTCAGGTCGGCGTAGCGCGCGAACCGGCCCGCCAGCGTGGCGACCGTGCCGCGGTCGATATACTGCGCCTCGACACTCACCGGAACCGGGCCGCCCGCGAGGCGCGCCTCGATCGCCGCGCCCCGCGCCTGCGCATCGGTCTGGCCGTCGCGGATCTCGCCCGCCCAGATGTCGTTCGAGACCACGCCGTAGGGCGAGGCCGGCGGCGGCGGGGCAACCCCGATCACGAGCAGCGACAGGTGCGCCCCGGCCCGCTCGCAGATCGCCACGGCCCGATCAATCTCGGCATCGGGAGCCGCGGTGTCGACCGCCATGAATATCGTCTTGAATGTCATCGCCTGTCCTCCGACCTTGGCGCGAGGCTGGACCGTCGCGGCGCCCCCTGCGATAGATGCCACGGGCGCCGCGCGCCATGGTACGTTGTGCCGCGGTCCGCCTCGAAAGGGAAGGGACGCCAATGGCTTTTGAACAGTTCCGCGCCGGCATCGCGATGCTCCTCGACGAGATCGCCGCCAATCCGTCGAACGCGCACGAGCTGCAGGAGGCGCTGCGCGAGAAGCTCGGCGAGATGCAGGCGCTCGGTCTGCCGCTTCCGGCCGATCTGGTCGGGCTCGAAGCGTACCTCGAGGAGAGCCTCGACGAGCCCGAAGCCCTTGCGGCGGACGAGGAGGATGTCGAAGGCGAGGGCGCCGGCCCGGACGCCTGACGCCCTACTCTACGGCCAGCGCCCGCACCGCCCAGGCGCGCAGCGCGTCCGGGTCGTCGGCATCGGCATCGGGCGCGCCCGTCAGCTTCGTGACGATCTCGCGGCCGTCCTTGCGCTTGTAGGCGAACGGGCGGGCGCCGCGGGCCACGAGGGCGTCGCGCAGCGCGGGATCGGTGCGGAAATACAGCACGTCGTGGATCACGAAGGCAAATCCGCGGCCGTCGAGCAGCAGCTGCCAGCCGCCGAACATGCGGCGCGCGTCGACCGCGCCCAGCGGCTCGAAGAGTTCGGCGTAGTATTCGAGGAGTTCCGGTCGTGCCTCTGCCATGAGGCGAGCATGGCCCGGGCGGCCGCCGCGACGCAAGCTCGCCTATCGCCCGCACAGCGCCGCCACGATGCTCGTCACGACCAGGAGCAGTACCGCCGCGGCAACCATTGACGGCCCCGCCGGGGTGTCGAGGTGCCAGGCGCCGAGCAGCCCGGCCAGCGCCGCCGCCGCGCCCACCGCCGCGGCGAGCCCCGCCATCGCCTCCGGCGTGCGCGCCAGCGGCCGCGCCGCGGCGGCCGGCACCACCAGCATCGCGGTGATGAGCAGCGTCCCGACGATCTTCAGCGCCACGGCGATCAGCACGGCGAGCGCCAGCGTGAGCACCAGCCCCTCGCGCCGGGGATTGACCCCGGAGGCGGCGGCGAGGTCCTCGTTGAGCGTCGCGAGCAGCAACCCGCGCCAGCGCCAGGCGACCAGCCCGACGATGAGCGCGGCGCCGGCCCAGATCACCGCCAGATCGGCCCGGGTGACGGCGAGGATGTCGCCGAAGAGATAGCCGAGCAAGTCGACCCGGACCCCCCGGAGAAAGCTGAGCGCGACCAGCCCGGTGGCGAGCGCCGCGTGTGCCGCGACGCCGAGCGCGGTGTCCGCCGCCCAGCCGCGTCCGGCCGCCCCCGCCACGGTCAGCGCCATCGCCATCGCGGCAACCAGCACGCCGAGCGTGACCGGCAGGCCGGTCGCGAGCGCCAGCGTGACGCCGAGCAGCGACGCGTGCGCCGTGGCGTCGCCGAAGTACGCCATGCGGCGCCAGACCACGAAGCAGCCGATCGGCGCCGCGGCCAGCGCCACGCCGACGCCCGCGAGGGCGGCCCGAACCAGGAAGCTGTCGAGCATCAGGCGCCCGCCTCCGGTCCGCCCGAGTGCGGCCGCGCTCCGGGGTGCGCGGAACCGTGCGCGTGACCATGGCCATGGTCGTGATCGTGATCGTGATCGTGGCCGTGATCGTGGTCATGGCGATAGAGCGCGAGGGCGCCGTGCGTGCCGTGGCCGAACAGCGCGCGATAGGCCGGCGCGGCGGAAACGACCATCGGTGTCCCCTCGCAGCACACGTGGCCGTTGAGGCAGATCACCCGGTCGGAGGCGGCCATCACCACGTGCAGATCGTGGCTCACCATCAGCACCGCGCAACCGATCTCGGCGCGCAGCTCGGCGACGAGGCCGTAGAGCCGGGCCTCGCCGGGTTGGTCGAGGCCCTGCGCCGGCTCGTCGAGCACAAGAACCTGCGGCGCGCGCAGCACGGCGTGGGCGAGCAGCGCCCGCTGGAACTGGCCGCCCGACAGCGCCGCGAGCTGCCGGCCGCCGAGGCCGGCGATGCCTGTGCGGTCGAGCGCCCGCGCCCGCGCATCGGGCGAGCCGCCGGCCAGCGCGAGAAACCGATCGACGGTGATCGGCATGGTCCGGTCGACCGCCAGCCGCTGCGGCACGTAGCCGATCCGCAGGTCCGGCGCGCGCGTGACGCGCCCGGCGTCCGGCCGCTCGGCACCGATCAGCAGCCGGAGCAGCGTGGTCTTGCCCGATCCGTTCGGCCCGACGATCGTGACGATCTCGCCGGTGGCGAGGGTCAGGTCGACGTCGTGCAGGATGCGGTGGCCGCCGAGGGTGAGCCCGACGCCCGCGGCCGCGATGAGCGCGGTCATGCCGCGTCTTCCCGGCAGTGGGCGCAGAGCCCTTCGGCCTCGATCACCACCCGCTCGATGGCAAAGCCGGCCGCCCCCGCCATCTCGGCGAGGCTGCGCGGCGGCCGGGCCATCGCCGTCTCGGCGACGCGGCGGCAGTTGCGGCAGATCAGGAAGGCCGCCCGGTGCGTCGCCCCTGCCGCGTGCGGCCCGCACGTGCAGGCGGCGAACGCCCCGAGCCGCTCGATCCGGTGGGCGAACCCGTTCGACACCAGGAAATCGAGCGCGCGATAGACCACCGGCGGCTGGCTCGGCATCCCCGCGGCGGCGAGGCTCTCCAGCAGTTCGTAGGCGGTCATCGCCCGGTGCGAGGCGAGCAGCGTGTCGAGCACGAACGCACGCGCCGGCGTCAGGCGCAGGCCGCGAGCGGCGCAGGCCGCGTCGACTTCCGCCCGCGCCTCCGCAGCGCAGTGGGAATGGTCGTGCGGCTCGAACGACGCGGGGGCGTTCGCAGCCCCAGGGGCGCTTGACGTGGCCATTGTTACTTTATAACAGATTCTGCGAGCGGGAACCGGAACGGTAGTCTCCGGCCTTCCCGGCGGCAAGGGACTCTCGGAGGTTTCGGATGCGGGCTTGGCTTCTTGCGGGCGCGGCGGCGCTCACGGCAACGGGCGCAGCGGCGGGCGCGGCGCCGGTGGTGATGACCGACATCCTGCCGGTGCAGTCGATCGTCGCGGCGGTGATGCAGGGGGTGGGCACGCCCGGCGTACTGCTGCCCCCCGGCGCCGACCCGCACGCCTATGCGCTGCGGCCCTCGGACGCGCAGGCGCTCGCCGATGCCGACCTCGTGGTCTGGGTCGGCCCGGACCTGACCCACTGGCTCGCCGACCCGCTCGACGCGCTCGCCCCCGGCGCGGTCAAGCTGGCACTGGAGCAGGCGCCGGACGTCGAGACCCTGCCCGTCCGCGCCGACGGCCCGTTCGAGCCGGACGAACATGACCACGACTCCGACGAAGACCACGCGCAGGGCCACGACCACGACTCCGGTGCCGCGCGCGACGGCCACCTGTGGCTCGATCCGGCGAACGCGGCGGCGGCGGCGCGCGACGTGGCGGCGACGCTCGCCCGCCTCGATCCGGCGAACGCCGCGGCGTACTCCGCCAACGCCGACCGCTTCGCCACGGACATGACCGCCCTCGCCTCGGAGGTGACGGCCGAGGTGGCGCCGCTGCGCGGCAAGCCGTTCCTGGTGTTCCATGACGCCTACCAGTATTTCGAGCACGCCTTCGGCCTGCCCGCCGCCGGCAGCGTGGCGTTGCAGGACGGGGTGGAGCCCGGACCGGCGCGGATCGCCGCGATCCGCGCCAAGGTGGCGGACGGCGGCATCGCCTGCGCCTTCACCGAGCCCGAATTCTCGCCGAAGCTCATGGCGACGATCACCGAGGGAACCAGCGTCGGCAGCGGCACCCTCGACCACCTCGGGGCGAAGCTCGACCCGGGCCCGACGCTCTATCCCGCGCTGATCCGTGGCCTCGCCGCCGACTTCGCCGCCTGCCTGAACGGAAAAAGTTGAACGACTTCGGCGGCGTGCGCAGGCCGCCGCCGCGCCGCAAAATGCTGGACTGACAGGGGCCTGCACGGTAGAGTTTCGGCAAAACGGGGCGGCCTTTCCAGACCCCGGGCACGAGGCACACTGATGCAGTTTCCCGCGCGGTTCTCAGACCTGCCGGAATATGCGTTTCCGCGCCTGCGGAAGCTGCTCGACGGCGTGCCCGCCGGCGGGCCCGAGCTGCTGATGACGATCGGCGAGCCGAAGCACCCGCTGCCGGCGCTCGTCGCCGAGACGATCGCGGCCCATGCCGGCGAGTTCGCGCTCTATCCGCCGAACGACGGCACACCGGCGCTTCGGGCTGCGATCGCCGGCTGGCTCGACCGGCGGTATGGCGTGGCGCTCGACCCGGAGACGCAGGTCTTCCCGCTCAATGGCACGCGCGAGGGGCTGTTCGGCCTCGCCATTGCGCTCTCGCCCGAGACCAGGGCCGGCGGCCGGCCGGTGGTGCTGACCCCCAATCCGTTCTACCAGGCTTACGGCGCCGCGGCACTCGCGGTCGGCGCCGAGCCGGTGCCGGTGCCCGCGACCGAGGCGACGGGCTTTCTGCCCGACTACGCCGCACTGCCGCCCGCGCTGCTCGACCGGGTGACGCTCGCCTACGTCTGCTCGCCGGCCAATCCGCAGGGCGCCGTGGCGGATGCCGGCTGGTGGCGGCGCCTGCTCGCGCTGGCCGAGCGCCACGACTTCCGGGTGATCGCGGACGAGTGCTATGCCGAGATCTACCCCGAGACCCCGCCTCCGGGCGCGTTGCAGATCGCGCAGGCGGCGGGCGCCGACCCCGAGCGGGTGCTGGTGGTGAACTCGCTCTCGAAGCGGTCGAATGCGCCCGGCCTGCGCTCCGGCTTCGCGGCCGGGGGCCCGCGCTCGATCGCCGCGCTGCGCCAGCTCCGCGCCTACGGCGGCGCGCCGCTGCCGCTGCCGATCCAGCACGCCTCTGCGGCGCTCTGGAACGACGAGGCGCACGTGGCGGCGAGCCGCGCCCTCTACGCGCCGAAATTCGCCGCCGCCGACCGGATCCTCGGCACGCTGCCCGGCTACCGGGCGCCGGAGGGCGGTTTCTTCCTCTGGCTCGCGGTCGGCGACGGGGAGGCGTTCGCGCATCGCCTCTGGCGCGAGACCGGCGTCCGCGTGCTGCCCGGCGGCTACCTCGGCCGGGCCACCGCCGACGCCCCGAACCCGGGCGCCCCCTATGTCCGCGTGGCGCTGGTCGCACCGCTCGCCGATGTCGAGCGCGGCCTCGTTGCGATCCGTGATACGCTCTGTGCGATTACCGAGGAGACGGCCTGAGATGGCGACACGCAGGAAGACCGCGCCGCGGGCGCCGCTCATGGAAAGCGATACCGAGGCGGCGCTGCGCCGACGTGGCAGTGAACTCGTGGGCCTCGTCCTCATCGTGCTCGCCGGCCTCGCCGCGGCGCTGATCTGGAGCTATTCGCCCGACGACCCGAGCCTGTTCTCGGCCACCGACGAGGCACCGAAGAACGCCCTCGGCCTCGTCGGCGCCTCGCTGGCCGACCCGCTGCATCGGGCGCTCGGCTGGGGCGCCTACGGCATCGCCGCGGCGCTCGGCGTCTGGGGCCTCCGGCTTGTGCTGCACACGGGCGAGGCGCGGGCGCTGCGCCGCTCGATCACGCTGCCCGTGGCGCTCTTCGTCGCCGCGGCCTTCGCCGCGACCCATGTGCCGCCTGCGGGCTGGCCCCGGGACTACGGGCTCGGCGGCCTGCTCGGCGACGCGACGCTGGCGAACCTCATCAGCCTCGTTCCGCTCGACGTGACGCTGGCACTGCGCCTCGTCTCCGTCGTGCTGGCCGCCGCCTTCGTCTTCGCGTCCAGCTACGCGCTCGGCGTCACCTGGGCCGAGGCGCGCGGATTCCTGCGCTTCCTCGGCCTCGGGTCGGTCGTGGTCTACGCCGGCGCCCACAAGCTCACCGGCCGCGCCGCCTCCGGCGCGGTCCGCGGCGCGGCCGGCGGCGCACGGGCGGCGAAGTCGCTCGCCGCCGAGGCGCGGAGCCGACGCGCGGCCGCCGAGCCCGTCCCCACGCCCGCACCCCGCACCGGCGGCATCCCGCGCTTCGACCCGGCCGCTGTCGCCAATGGCGGCGAGGACGGCGTGCTGACCCGTATCCGCGAGGCGGTGCGCGCCCGCGCCGAGGCCGATGCCGGCACGCGCCCCGCCGCCCGCGTCGTCCCGCCGCTGACCGCGCTGCGGGCCGAGCCCGCGGGTCACGAGATCGCGCTGCTCGACCGCGACGACGAACCGGAGGTCGAGGACGAGGACATCGCTCCCGCCCGCCCCCTCGCCGCCGAGGTGGCCGAGCCGCGCGTGCAGCCCGCGCGCCGCAGCCTGCCCAAGAGCGCCCGCGCCCGCCGCGAGGAAGAGCCCGAGCTCGGCCTCGACCCGGACGCCGCGGACGCATGGACCGCGCCGCCGCTCTCGCTCCTGCAGAACCCGGCGACGATCGTGCGCCACCACCTCTCGACCGACGCGCTGGAGACCAACGCGCGGATGCTCGAGTCCGTGCTCGACGACTATGGCGTGCGCGGCGAGATCACCTCGATCCGCCCCGGCCCGGTCGTCACCATGTACGAACTGGAGCCCGCCGCCGGCCTCAAGGCCAGCCGCGTGATCGGCCTCTCCGACGACATCGCCCGCTCGATGAGCGCGCTCGCCTGCCGCTGCTCGACGATCCCCGGCCGCTCGGTCATCGGCATCGAGCTGCCGAACGAGCTGCGCGAGAAGGTGCTCCTGCGCGAGATTCTCGCCTCCAAGGGCTTCGGCGACACCTCGCACGCCCTGCCGCTGGCGCTCGGCAAGGACATCGGCGGCGAGCCGGTGGTGGCGAACCTCGCGCGGATGCCGCACCTGCTCATCGCCGGCACCACCGGCTCGGGCAAGTCGGTCGCGATCAACACCATGATCCTGTCGCTGCTCTACAAGCTCTCGCCCGCCGAGTGCCGGCTCATCATGATCGACCCGAAGATGCTGGAGCTTTCCGTCTATGACGGCATCCCGCACCTGCTCTCCCCCGTCGTCACCGACCCGAAGAAGGCGGTCGTCGCCCTGAAGTGGGTGGTGGCGGAGATGGAGGAGCGCTACCGCAAGATGTCGAAGATGGGCGTGCGCAACATCGACGGCTACAACGCCCGGGTGAAGGACGCCGAGGAGCGCGGCGAGGCGTTCACCCGCACGGTGCAGACCGGGTTCGACGAGGACACCGGCGAGCCGCTGTTCGAGACCGAGAGCTTCCAGCCGCAGGCGATGCCGTTCATCGTCGTCATCGTCGACGAGATGGCCGACCTGATGATGGTCGCGGGCAAGGAGATCGAGGCCTGCATCCAGCGCCTCGCCCAGATGGCCCGCGCCTCCGGCATCCACCTCATCATGGCGACGCAGCGCCCCTCGGTCGATGTCATCACCGGCACGATCAAGGCGAACTTCCCGACCCGCATCTCCTTCCAGGTGACATCGAAGATCGACTCGAGGACGATCCTCGGCGAGATGGGTGCCGAACAGCTGCTCGGCCAGGGCGACATGCTCTACATGGCCGGCGGCGGCCGCATCACCCGCGTCCACGGGCCGTTCGTGTCCGACGAGGAGGTCGAGGAGGTCGTGCGCCACCTGAAGACCATGGGCGCGCCGGAGTACGAGGCGGGCGTCCTCGACGGCCCGGACGCCGACGAGGAAAGCGAGATCGACCTCGTGCTCGGCCTCGGCGGCAGCACGCAGGGCGACGATGCGCTCTACGATCAGGCGGTGGCGATCGTCGCCAAGGACCGCAAGTGCTCGACCTCCTACCTCCAGCGCAAGCTCTCGGTCGGCTACAACAAGGCGGCGAAGCTCGTGGAGATGATGGAGGACCAGGGCGTCGTCAGCCAGGCCAACCACGTCGGCAAGCGCGAGGTGCTGGTGCCGGAGCGGTGAGCCTGCCGAATTGGTGCGATTCCAGGGGTTAAGGCCGAAATGTGGGATGCACCGGCCATGCACGGAGCATGCACGAACCATGCATACGATTTGCCGGACGCCGCCAGAGGTTAACGGCACGCGGGTGGGCATCGGAGGAAGGTTGAGATCCGGTCAACCCGCGCTCGACTGGTGCCGCAGCCCCCATCTCGCCGGCGATCGCAACGGTCCCGGCCGGGAGGCAGATGGGGAGGTCCGCGACGCACTCCCAGAATAGAGGACCTATCTGAGGAACGGCGACAGCGTCTGAATCATTCCTCTGACGAGATCGCTCGCCTCATTGAACGTTTTTATCGCCGGCTCTCCCTCGATGACCCCCGGTTCGTAGAGCGATATGTCAAATCCAAATTGGGGTTGCTCCTGCACCTCGTCCCCAAGGGGCCGGTCGTAGAGAGCATCGCCCACTTTCAGAGGCTTCCTGTCAGCCGGGACAAGCGGAAGGCTGAACGAGGGAATTTCAAAAGGGAAGCCGCCTGCTTTCATGGCCGCTCTTATCTCGAACGCGACATCCACGTGCCCAATGTACGGATCGACTGCGATCATCAGTTCATGCTGGTCGGGGTTCCTGAGCTTCTTCAGAACCCAAAACCCGTGTCCCTTACCTCCCCGGTAAGGTTCGGCTGCATCAATTGCATCTATAACGGCCTTCGGCACTTCTTTTATCACTCCCTTCCGCGTGGATTCGTATTTCTCGGCGCTTCCAGAAATCGGGAAGTAGACTTTCCAATCAGGTCGCGACCCGTGCTGCCTCACCACGGTTTGGTAGGCGATTTGATCCAAGGCACTGCATAGATTCTGGACTACGTCGGAGCCAATGGCTGCCAATGTGAACGGCACTGCTTCGAGGGAGGCGAGATAATAGACTCTCCTTCCAGCCTGATGGTCAGCCTTGACCCCAATCTTACAAGGGTAAGACTCAAAAAACGCAGTGCGTCCAAGTTGAAAATCTTGGATGTGCTGCTCGGCCCTTATGACCTTGGCCAAGATACGGTCAAGTACGTCAGTCATCACTCGTTATACACCGGCGCACCCCCGGCAGTCGATCTCGGGGAGTCGGCATGTCTCAGGTCTCCCCAGCCGACACGCCCAGCTCGGCCGCAACGGACGCGAGCCGTCTGTCTCGTGTCCAGAGGTCGGTTCCCGGCGCCAGCAGGCACGAGGCGAGGAGCGACGTGTCCACGACGCCGATGCCGCGGCCGAACAGGCGGCGTCGGTCGATCAGGAGTCGGATCTCGTCCATCCGGGCCAGCGGCAGCCTCGGGAGCCGGTCGAGCAGACCGAGCACACCGGCACGATCGCGGAGGGAGCCAAGCGCGATCTCCGCGCTCACCAGCGGTTGGCAGACGATCCGGCCAGCGGTGAGCAGCGCGGCCAGCCGCGCGTCGCCGTGGCGCAGGTGATCGACCCAGACGGACGTGTCGGCGAGGATCACCCGAGCAGACGACGTGGCGCGGCTTCCAGGTCCGGCTCCGAGCCGCCGAGGCGGGCAAGACGGCGGGCGCTCTCCCGCTCGATCAGGGCCTCGAGCGCCTGACGCAGGAGCAGGCCCCGCTCTGCCACCCCGGTCAGCTCGGCGGCGCAGGCAAGGAGATCGTCGTCAAGGGTTATGGTCGTGCGCATGGCGCTCGCATCCTGCATCATTTGATGCAGCATATGATGCAACCATGTTTCCCGCAATCGCGTCCGAATTGACCCCTCCTCTCCCCTGCGGCATATCCCCGGCCTTACCGAGGAGCCGCCATGCCCCACCTCTCCGCCCCTGCCCCGTCGCTCGCCGAGTTCGAGGCGCTCGCGCGTCGGGCGTATGACGACCTGCCCGCCGAGGTGCGGACCGCCTGCGCCGGGCTCGCCATCCGGGTGGAGGACTTTGCCGACGACGCGGTGCTCGACGAGATGGGCATCGAGGATCCGTTCGAGCTGACCGGGCTCTACGACGGCATCGCGCTGACCGAGCGCTCGGTGCTGCACCAGCCGACGCGGCCCGATGCGGTCTGGCTCTTCCGCCGGCCGATCCTCGAGGAGTGGATCGAGCGCGGCGACGTCGGGCTCGACCGGCTGGTGGCGCACGTGCTGGTTCACGAGATCGCGCACCACCTCGGCTGGTCGGACGACGACATCCGGGCGGTGGACGACTGGACCGAATAACGACGCCCGCCCGGGCGCGACGGCGGCACGCGGCGGCCAAAGCGGCTTGTTCGCGCCGCCGGCAGTTCATATGGTCCGGCGCCACCCGAACCGGCAGCCTGGAAAACGAGAGTGGGGGGAGCGCCGGGGGGCGCTCCGCGAGGAGAGGAGCGACCGCCATGCCGAGACCGCCGAGCCTGCTTGCCGCACTGCTCGCGACCACGCTCGCGGTCGCCGCGCCGGCCGCACCCGTGCTCGCGCAGGCGCAGGTGCTGAAGAAGGAGTACGACAACGGCGGCGTCTACGAGGGCCAGTTCGTCGACGGGCGGCAGCAGGGCAAGGGCACCTACACCCTGCCGAACGGCTACAGCTACACCGGCGACTGGGTCGAGGGGCGCATCGAGGGCGAGGGACGCGCCACCTTTCCCGACGGCTCGGTCTACGAGGGCCACTTCGCCGGCGGCCAGCCGGACGGCGAGGGCAAGATCACCTATCCCGCCGGCGGCAGCTATCAGGGCAGCTGGACGGCCGGCCGCATCGCCGGCGAGGGCGTCGCCACCTACCCGGACGGCAGCCGCTACGAGGGCAGCTTCGCCGACGGCAAGCAGGACGGCGAGGGCACGCTGACCCGCGCCGACGGCACGGTCTACGCCGGCACGTGGAAGGCCGGCGCCGAGCAGGGCCGCGGCAGGATCACCTATCCCGACGGCGCCACCTACGAGGGCGATCTCGCCAACGGCCTGCCGGACGGCCAGGGCACGCTCGCCTCCGCCGACGGCACCCGCTACGAGGGCGCGTGGAGCGCCGGCAGGTTCCAGGGCGAGGGAACGCTGGTCCAGCCGAGCGGCGACCGCTACGAGGGCGCGTTCGTCGACGGCAGGCGCGAGGGGCTCGGGCGCGCCACCACGGCGAAGGGCGACGTCTACGAGGGCGGCTTCAAGGCCGACCAGCGCGACGGCGCGGGCACGCTGACCGCGGCCGACGGCTACCGCTACACCGGCACCTGGGCGGCCGGCCACTTCGAGGGCGACGGCAAGGCGACCTACCCCGACGGCTCGATCTACGAGGGCAGCTTCCACGACGGCCTGCCGGACGGCCGCGGCAAGATCACCTACGCCGACGGCCGCAGCTTCGAGGGCGACTGGAAGGCCGGCGCGATTTCCGGGCAAGGCACGGCGCACTATGCCAACGGCCTCGTCTATACCGGCGGCTTCAAGGAGGGCCGCAACGAGGGCAAGGGCAAGCTCACCTCGCCCGACGGCTATGCCTACGACGGCGACTGGTCACGCGGCCAGCGCAGCGGCCAGGCGACGGCGGTCTATGCCGACGGCACCCGCTACGAGGGGGGCTTTTCCAGCGGCCAGCGCGAGGGCGCGGGCAAGATGACGATGCCCGACGGCGCCGTCTTCGAGGGCACGTGGAAGGGCGGCCTGCTCGAGGGCGAGGGGCGCGCGACCTATGCCGACGGGTCGGTCTACGAGGGCGCGTTCGTCGCCGGACAGCGCGAGGGGCAAGGCAAGATCACCCTGGCCGACGGACGCACCTACGATGGCCTCTGGACGGCGGGCCAGCCGGCCGCGGCGGCACCCTCGACGCCGCTGCCCGCCGACGAGGGCACCGCGCCGGCCGAGCCCGCTCCCGCCGACTCCGCTCCGGCTGAACCTGCGCCGGCTCAACCTGCGCCGGCTCAACCTGCTCCGGTCGTACCGAACGGATCGGACGGGTAGCGCACCGCCGCGAGATAGAGCCCGCCCGGCGGACAGACCGGGCCGCAGGCGCTCCGGTCGCGCGCGGCCAGCGCCTCGCCCACCCGGCCGGGCGGCCACGCGCCGGCGCCCACCCGCTCCAGCGTCCCGACGATGCCGCGGACCTGGTTGTGCAGGAACGACCGCGCCCGCAGCCTGAAGCGGTATTCCCGGCCGGCCGCCGAGGCGATTTCGGTGATCGACACCTCGTCGAGGGTGCGCACCGGGCTCTTGGCCTGGCAGGTGGACGATCGGAACGTGGTGAAGTCGTGCCGGCCGAGCAACGCCGCCGCCGCCACGCGCATCGCCTCCGCATCGAGCGGGTGCCCGACCCGCCACGCCAGTCCGCGGTCGTGGACCAGCGGCGCCCGGCGGGCGACGAGGCGGAACAGATACTCCCGCTCCACCGCCGAGAACCGCGCGTGAAAGTCGGGCCCGACCTCCGCCGCCGCCACCACGGCCACGGGCTCCGGCCGCAGGTGCGCGTTCACCGCAGCGAGCAGCCGGGCGGGCTCCCACGCCCGCGCGATCTCGACGTGCGCCACCTGGCCTGTCGCGTGGACGCCCGCGTCGGTCCGGCCGGCGCCGGTGACGGGCGGCGCCTCGGACGCGATCCGCGCGATCGCGTCCTCCAGCCGGCGCTGCACGCTCGGGTGCGCCGCCTGCCATTGCCAGCCAACGAACGGCCGGCCGTCGTATTCGATCCTCAGAGCATAGCGCGGCATCCGCCGCCCCTACCCCGCGCGTGCCCGGCACTCAAGCCCCTGCCCGCCGCGGCGGGGAAAGCGGTGCGGGCACAGCCGGCGCGGGACGAAAGCGACCGCGGACATCGCCCACCGCCCATCTTTGCGTCAGGCCGGCGCAGGTTCCAGATGCACTGCAACATAGCCGTGGCATAATCGTTAATTGTGTGAAAGCCTGCCCGGCATCAGCCCCCGAGACGGAAAGCAATGTCGATCAAGGCGAGCATCTATCACCTCACTCACTACCGCTACGACCGTCCAGTCAGCCTCGGACCGCAGATCATCCGTCTTCGCCCGGCGCCGCATTCGCGCACGCGGGTGCTGTCGCACTCGCTGAAGGTAACGCCTTCGACCCACTTCGTGAATCATCAGCAGGATCCGTATGGCAACTGGCTGTCGCGGTTCGTCTTTCCGGAGCCGGTGCGGGAGCTGAAGATCGAGGTCGATCTCGTTGCCGACATGACGGTCTACAACCCCTTCGACTTCTTCGTGGAGGAGTCGGCCGAGGCGTTCCCCTTCGACTATCCCGAGGATCTGCTCGACGATCTCGTGATCTACCGCCGGCCGGAGCCCATGGGGCCGCGGCTGGCGCAGTTCATGCGCTCGGTGGCCACCTCGGCACCGAACACGGTGAACTTCGTCGTCGACCTGAACCGGCGGCTCTCGCAGGAAATCGGCTACGTCATCCGGCTGGAGCCGGGCGTCCAGACCCCGGAAGAGACCTTCGAGCGCGGCACCGGCTCGTGCCGGGATACCTCGTGGCTGCTGGTGCAGGTCCTGCGCAACCTCGGCCTCGCCGCCCGCTTCGTCTCGGGCTACCTGATCCAGCTGAAGCCCGACCTCGTGGCGCTCGACGGCCCGGCCGGCACCGACCACGACTTCACCGACCTGCACGCCTGGTGCGAGGTCTACCTGCCGGGCGCCGGCTGGATCGGGCTCGACCCGACGAGCGGCCTGCTGACCGGCGAGAGCCATATCCCTCTCGCCGCGACGCCGCACTATCGCAACGCCGCGCCGATCAGCGGCCTCGCGACCTTTGCCGAGGTGGATTTCGGCTTCGACATGCAGGTCCGCCGGGTCGCCGAGCATCCGCGCATCACCAAGCCCTTCTCGGATGAGGCGTGGGACGCGCTGAACGCCGTCGGGCGCAAGGTCGACGCGAGCCTCGCCGCGGGCGACGTGCGACTCACCATGGGCGGCGAGCCGACGTTCGTCTCCATCGACGACTTCGAGAGCGCCGAGTGGAACACCGGCGCCGTCGGTCCGATGAAGCGCGGCCTCGCCGACCAGCTGATCCGCCGGCTGCGCGACCGTTTCGCGCCCGGCGGCTTCCTGCACTACGGTCAGGGCAAGTGGTATCCGGGCGAGAGCCTGCCGCGCTGGACCTTCTCGCTCTACTGGCGCCGGGACGGCGCGCCGATCTGGCGGGACGCGGGCCTGATCGCCGAGGAGGGCACCGACACCAACGTCGGGCCGGTCGAGGCGGAACGGCTGCTCAAGGGCATCGCGAGCGAGCTTGGCGTCGACCCCGACATGGTGACGCCGGCCTACGAGGATCCGGCTGAATGGCTGGTGAAGGAGGGTGACCTGCCCCCCAACGTCTCGCCGAAGAACTCGAAGCTCAAGGACCCGGAGGAGCGCCACCGCATCGCCCGCGTCTTCGACCGCGGCCTCACCACACCGTCGGGCTATATCCTGCCGATCCAGCGCTGGTGGCAGAGCCAGGCGTCGGGCGGCCCGCGCTGGAACTCCGAGAAGTGGCGGACACGCCGGGGCTATCTCTACCTCGTGCCCGGCGACAGCCCGGTCGGCTTTCGCCTGCCGCTCGGCAAGCTGCCGTGGATCTCACCGTCGAATTTCCCCTACACCAACGTCGCCGACCCGACGGAGGCGCGCGGGCCGCTGCCCGACTTCCGCAACCGTGCGCCGCGCCGGCCGGCGGCCGAGCCGCCGCAGCCGATCTTCGGCGGGCGGGCGCAGCCGATGGCGCACTTCACCGCCGACCCGACCACCCAGCAGGAGCAGGTGGAGCAGGAAATCGGCGAGGCCGGCGGCGCCGTTCGCACGGCGATGTCGGTCGAGCCGCGCGACGGACGGCTCTGCATCTTCATGCCGCCGGTCGAGACCATCGAGGACTATCTCGACCTCGTGGCCGCGGCCGAGGCGGCGGCGCGCGATCTCGGCCTGCCGGTGCACATCGAAGGCTACGCCCCGCCGAACGACCCGCGGCTGAACGTGATCCGCGTCGCCCCCGACCCCGGGGTGATCGAGGTGAACATCCACCCCGCGACCTCGTGGGACGACTGCGTGGCGATCACCACCGGCGTCTACGACGAGGCGCGGCTGTGCCGCCTCGGCGCCGACAAGTTCATGATCGACGGCAAGCACACCGGCACCGGCGGCGGCAACCATGTCGTCGTCGGCGGCGCGACCACGCTCGAACTCGCCCTTCCTGCGCCGGCCCGACCTCCTGCGCTCGATCGTGCTGCACTGGCAGCGGCACCCGTCGATCAGCTACCTGTTCTCCGGCCTGTTCATCGGCCCGACCAGCCAGGCGCCCCGCATCGACGAGGCGCGCCACGATGCGCTCTACGAGCTGGAAATCGCGCTCAGCCAGATGCCGCCGCCGGGCGCGGGCGAGGCCCCTGCCCCGTGGCTGGTCGACCGCCTGCTCCGCAACCTGCTCGTCGACGTGACCGGCAACACCCACCGCGCCGAGATCTGCATCGACAAGCTCTATTCCCCCGACGGCCCCACCGGCCGGCTCGGGCTGGTGGAGTTCCGCGGCTTCGAGATGCCGCCCGACGCCCGCATGAGCCTCGCGCAGCAGCTGATGATCCGCGCGCTGGTCGCCCGGCTCTGGCATTCGCCGGTGACGGGCGCGCTCACGCGCTGGGGCACGGCGCTGCACGACCGCTTCATGCTGCCGCATTTCGTCTGGGCCGACTTCCTCGAGGTGCTGCGCGACCTCTCCGCCCACGGCTTCGACATGCGCCCCGACTGGTTCGAGGCGCAGCAGGAGTTCCGGTTTCCGTTCTGCGGCGAGGTCGAGACCGACGGCGTCGCGATGGAGCTGCGCCAGGCGCTGGAGCCGTGGCACGTCCTCGGCGAGACCGGGGCGATCGGCGGTACGGTGCGCTACACCGACAGCTCGGTCGAACGGCTGCAGGTCAAGCTCACCGCCACCGATCCGGGCCGCTACGTCGTCGCCTGCAACAAGCGGCGGATGCCGATGCAGAAGACCGAGACCAGCGGCGTCTCCGTCGCGGCGGTGCGCTTCAAGGCGTGGCAGCCGGCCGCGGCGCTGCATCCGGTGATCCCGGTTCACGCGCCGTTGACCTTCGACATCTACGACACGTGGACGGGCCGCGCGGTCGCCGGCTGCACCTATCACGTGGCACACCCCGGTGGACGCAACTACGAGACCTTCCCCGTCAACGGCAACGAGGCCGAGGCCCGCCGCCTCGCCCGCTTCGAGCCCATGGGCCACACCGCCGGCGGCTACCTGCCGCCGGAGGAACGCCCCAGCCCCGAGTTCCCGATGACCCTCGACCTCCGTCGCGCCCCGGGGATCTGACCGAAATGCCCGCGCCACGCCCGGATCGGCATGCGGACGAGGCGGCGGCAAGCCGCCTCCTCGCCGCATACCGGCCGCCGGCTGGCGCGTCGGACGAGCTGTTCGACCGGCAGGGGTTCGTGCGGCCGGTCTGGCAGGCGTTCATCCGGCATCTCGCCCTTCTCTCGCCCGAAGACATCGCCGAACGCTTCGCCCGCGGCGACCAGTACCTGCGCGACGCCGGCGTGTTCTTCCGCCAGTACGACGCCCAGGGCGCGAACGAGCGCAGCTGGCCGCTCTCCCACGTTCCGGTGCTGCTCGAAGAGGCCGAGGCGGCGACCCTCGCGCGGGGGCTGATCCAGCGGGCCAACCTGCTCGAGATGGTCCTGGCCGATCTCTACGGCGAGAACCGCCTCGTGGCGAACGGCCACCTCCCCGCCAGCCTCGTCGCCGCGAGCCGCGAGTGGCTGCGCCCGCTGGTCGGCGTCCGGCCGCGGGGCGGGCACTTCCTGCACTTCATCGCCTTCGAGATCGGCCGCGGCCCCGATGGCACCTGGTGGGTGCTCGGCGACCGGACGCAGGCGCCCTCGGGCGCCGGCTTCGCGCTGGAGAACCGGGTCGCGACGGCACGGGTGTTCAGCGATCTCTACACCGAGGCGCACGTCCACCGCCTCGCCGGCTTCTTCCGGTCGTTCCGCAACGCGCTGCAGCAGCTCTCGCCCGACCCGGAGTCGCGCACCGCGATCCTCACGCCCGGCCCGCTCAACGACACGTACTTCGAGCACGCCTATATCGCCCGCTATCTCGGCTTCATGCTGCTCGAAGGCGAGGACCTGACCGTCGAGAACGGCCGGGTGATGGTGCGCACCGTCGCCGGCCTGCGCCCCGTCTCGGTGCTCTGGCGCCGCCTCGATGCCGCTTTCGCCGACCCGCTCGAACTCGACTCGACCTCCCGCCTCGGCACCCCGGGCCTCGTCGGCGCGCTGCGGCAGGGGTCGGTGACGCTGGTCAACGCGCTCGGCTCCGGCATCGTCGAGACCCGCGCCTTCCTCGCCTTCCTGCCGCGCATCGCCCAGGAGCTGCTCGGCGAGCCGCTGGTCCTGCCCAACATCGCGACGTGGTGGTGCGGCCAGCCGGCGGAACGCGCCCACGTGCGCGATCACCGCGACCGGCTGATGATCGGCCCCGCGCTCTCCACCCGCCTGCCCTTCGAGCACGACGAGACCACCCTGCTCGGCCGGCAGCTGCGCCAGCAGGAGCGTTCGTCCTTCGATGGCTGGATCGAGGCGAACGGCGCCGACCTCGTGGGGCAGGAGGCGGTGATGCTGTCCACCACGCCGGCCTACGTCGACGGCGCGCTGGTGCCGCGGCCGCTGTCGCTGCGCGTGTTCCTCGCCCGCACCGCTGCCGGCTGGGAGGTGATGCCCGGCGGTTTCGCCCGCATCGGCAACAACCTCGACCCGACGGCGATCGCCATGCAGCGCGGCGGCACCGCCGCCGACGTCTGGGTGGTGAGCGAGCGGCCGGTCGACAACTTCTCGATGCTGCAGCAGCCGTCCGGCGACTATGCCCGCGTCGCGCCCGGCGTGCTGCCGAGCCGGGCGGGCGACAACCTGTTCTGGCTCGGGCGCTACGTCGAACGGGCCGAGGGCGTCATGCGCATGGCGCGCGCCTACCACATCCGGCTCGCCGAGACCGCCGACCGCGACGCGCCGCTGACCGCCCACCTCGCCGACTATCTCGACGGCATCGGGGTCGAGATCGACCGGCCGATCCCGCTGGCGCTGACCGACATGCTGTCCTCGGCGATCATCAGTGCCGGCAACGTCCGCGACCGCTTTTCCATCGACGGCTGGATGGCGCTGAACGACCTGTCGAAGACCGCCGGCCGCATGGCGCAGCGGGTGACGGCAGGCGACGACGCCGCCCGGGCGCTGAGCGTGCTCCTGCGCAAGATCACCGGCTTTTCCGGCCTCGTGCACGAAAACATGTACCGCTTCACCGGCTGGCGCTTCCTCTCGATCGGCCGCAGCCTGGAGCGCGCCATCGCCATGGCCGGCGCGCTGGCCTCTCTCGCCGACCCGGAGGCGCCCGACGGCGCGCTCGACCTTGCCGTCGAGATCGGCGACAGTGTCATGTCGCACCGCCGCCGCTACTCCGTCACCACCTCGCGCGAAACGGTCGTCGACCTGCTCGCGCTCGACACGCTGAACCCGCGCTCGGTGCTCTACCAGCTCTCCGAAATCCGCGACCACATCGGCTACCTGCCGGATGCCGTGGTGAACGGCCAGATGTCGCCGCTGTCGCGCCGGGTGCTGCAGATCCACACCGGGCTCGCGGTCGAGACGCCGGAGAGCGTCGATTCCGACCTGCTGCGTGCGGTGGTGGGCGACATCGCCGGGCTGTCGAATCTCCTCTCCGACAGTTATCTGCGCTGACATGCTCTACGACATCGGCATGACCATCGCCTACGACTACGACCGCCCCGCGGTCGGCGGGCGGCACATCCTGCGGCTGATGCCGGCCGACCTGCCCGGGCTGCAGCGCCGCATCACCGGGGTGATGACGATCCGGCCCGAACCTGCCGAGCAGCGGCCGTTCGTCGACTTCTTCGGCAATCCCGGCCTGGAAGTGGTGTTCCGCGAGGCGCACGACGAGATCGTGTTCCGCGTGGCCTCGCGCATCGAGCGCCTGCCGGAGCCGCGCGGCCTCGACATCTCGCCGCCCCTCGCCCGACTCGGCGCCGAGATTGCCGACTACCGCAGCCTCGACCCGCAGGCGCCGCACCATTTCCTCTCGACCTCGCCGCGCGTCGGCCTCTCGTCCGAGATCACCGCCTGGACCCGCGCGCGGATCGCGCCCGAGATGACGGTGGCCGCTGCCGTCGAGGCGGTCGGACTGGCGATCCACCGCGACTTCGAGTTCGACCCGGAGGCGACGACGGTGGACACGCCCCCCGCCGAGGCGTTCGCGCGCCGTCGCGGCGTCTGCCAGGACTTTGCCCAGGTGATGATCGCCGGCCTGCGCGGCGTCGGCATCCCGGCCGGCTATGTCTCGGGCTTCCTGCGCACCTTCCCGCCGCCGGGCAAGCCGCGGCTCGAAGGCGCCGATGCCATGCACGCATGGGTCCGCGCGTGGTGCGGCTGGCAGGCGGGGTGGATCGAGTACGACCCGACGAACGCCATCGCCGCCGGCACCGACCACATCGTCGTCGCCCGCGGCCGCGACTACGGCGACGTGGCCCCGGTGAGCGGCGTGCTGAAGATCGCGGGCGAGCAGTCGACGGAACAGGCGGTGGACGTGGTGCCGGTGGAATGAGAGACGGCGGGCAGCCGGAACGTTTCAGGCGCCTGCCCGTCTCTGCGTGGTCATCGCGGACGCCCTGACGAACCGCTGTTCCAGAACCTCGCGTCCCCACTGGGCACCGGGCCGTTCCTCGGCCAAGGCAAAGCCGCGCGTCTCGTAGAGGTGGCGCGCCGCGTCCAGCCCCGGGAAGGTCCAGAGGTGCGTCTCGGCGAAGCCCCGGGCGTCGACGAAGGCCAGCGCCGCATCGAGCAGCCGCTTCCCGACCCCGCGACCGCGCGCGGCATCGTCGACGATGAACCAGCGCAGGTGCGCGATCCCTGCCCCCATGTCTTCGCCGTCGATGGCGATGGCGCCGACGACGCGGGCGCCGTCCAGCGCCAGCCATATCTCGTTTCCAGACGTGCCGAGCCGGTTGACGAACTCCGCCAGTCCACCGGCAACCACAGACTCGAACGCCTGCCCGAAGTTCGATGTGCGCGCGTAGTGCAGCGCGTGCAGTTCCGTGATGCGGCCAATGGCGCCCGGCCTGTAGCCGGGGCGGACGTCGATGTCGGCAGGCTCGACCGCCTGTCCGGCCAGCCCGTCACCGTAGAGGCGCAACCCGGTCAGCACGGTCTGCGCCTCGTCGGCGGTCATCCGGGCAAGTGCCGCGGCGACCTGCGCGCGGGCAAAATCGTGGATCCGGGCCACGCGGCCGCTTCCGGCCGGCGTCAACGACAGGAGCTTCACCCGGCCGTCGTCCCCGCCGGCCCCCTCCGCCACGTCGCCGGCGTCGATCAGCTTTCGCAGCATCCGGCTGACGCTCGACTTTTCGAGATGCAGGACGGCGCCGAGATCCCGCGCCGTCATTCCACCCCGCTCGATCTCGATCAGCGCATGAACCGCGGACGGCGACAGGTCGGTGCCGGCGAAATCGCCTCCGGTGAACCCCAGCTCGCGCACAAGGCGGCGGGACGACGCGCGGATCGACTCGATGGTCTGGTCAAGCGGGGACATGAAACCGGCGCGGGGATATTGGTTGTATTGCGCAACCATATTCATGTTGGCTCCCGCGGTCAATCGGGCCGGTCCACGCGCGTCCGGCCGCACCCGGAGCCGCGCCCGTCCCGCCATTTCAACCGCTTAACCCAAGGTCATGCGCGCCTGCCCGCTCTTGCCCCACGCGGTTCCCCGCCCTAAGCTCCGGCGGACGCCACCCCCGGAGATCCGATGGCCCGCAAACGTCGACGCCGCGCGCCGCGCCCGCCGCTGATGCAGAGGCTCAGGAACGACTTCCTCGCCGGCCTCGTCGTCGTGCTGCCGCTGTTCCTGACCGGATACCTGCTCTACTGGACGATCGACTTCGTCGACGCCAAGGTCATCCCGCTCATCCCCCGTGCCTACAACCCGGAGAACGTGTTCGGCCGCAATATCTTCGGCCTCGGGCTGCTGCTGTTTCTCTCGTTCACCACCATCGTCGGTGCGGCGGCAAAGAACCTCGTCGGCCGATCGGTCCTCGACTTCTCCGAACGCATCCTCGAGCGCACGCCGATCGTCCGGCCGATCTACAACGGCCTGAAGCAGATCGCGGAAACGCTCTTCACCCAGACCGGCACCACCTTCGAGGGCGCCTGCCTCGTCGAGTATCCCCGGAAAGGCGTCTGGTCCGTCGCCTTCATCTCGAGCCGGGTGCGGAGCGAAATCCGCACGCGCTCGGGCGAGGACGACCTCGTGTCGGTCTTCCTGCCGATGACGCCGAACCCCACCGCCGGCTTCCTGCGCTTCGTGCCGCGCCGCGACATCGTGCTTCTCGACATGAGCCTCGAGGACGCGGCCAAGCTCATCATTTCCGGCGGCCTCGTCACCGAGCCGTCACCGAACCCGCGTAAGCCGCCGACGAAACTGCCCGGTTGAGCGCCGCACTGGCGCCCGGGCGCTGCAGCGGCTAAGTAAACCGGAGGTGACTGTGCGGAGGTCAGGAATGAAGATCGCGGTTCTTGGGGGCGACGGCTTCGTCGGCTGGCCAACCTCGCTGCATCTCTCGGACCAGGGCCACGAGGTCCACATCCTCGACAACCTCTCCCGCCGCTGGATCGACACCGAGCTCGGCGTGCAGTCGCTGACGCCGATGGACTCGATCCAGGAGCGCACCCGCATCTGGTACGCCGAGACCGGCCGGCGCATCCACTTCCACCTGCTCGACCTCGCGAAGGACTACGAGCGGCTGAAGCAGTGGCTGACGGAGATCCGCCCCGATGCGGTGATCCACTTCGCCGAGCAGCGCGCCGCGCCCTATTCGATGAAGACCGACCGCCACAAGGTCTACACCGTCAACAACAACGTCTCGGGCACCCACAACCTGCTCTCGGCACTGGTCGAGACCGAGATCGACGCGCATCTCGTCCACCTCGGCACCATGGGTGTCTACGGCTATTCCACGGTCGGCGCGGCGATCCCGGAAGGGTATCTGCCGGTCGGGATCGAGACGATCTCCGGCGAGACCGTCAGCCAGGAAATCCTCTACCCGACGCGTCCCGGCTCGGTCTACCACATGACCAAGAGCCTCGATCAGATCCTGTTCCAGTTCTACGCGCAGAACGACGGCCTGCGGATCACCGACCTGCATCAGGGCATCGTCTGGGGCACGCATACGGAGCAGACCCGGCGCCACGTCCAGCTCATCAACCGCTTCGACTATGACGGCGACTACGGCACGGTGCTGAACCGCTTCCTGATCCAGGCGGCGATCGGCTATCCGCTCACCGTGCACGGCACCGGCGGCCAGACGCGGGCGTTCATCCACGTGCAGGACTCCGTCCGCTGCATCGAGCTGGCGCTGCGGGACGCGCCGAAGCGCGGCGAGCGGGTGAAGATCTTCAACCAGATGACCGAGACCCACCGCGTCCGCGACCTCGCCGCCCTCGTCGCCGAGCTGACCGGGGCGGAGATCGCCTGGCTGCCGAACCCGCGCAAGGAGGCGGCGGAGAACGAGCTGGTGGTGAAGAACGACCAGTTCCTCGCGCTCGGCCTCGACCCGATCACGCTGCGCGCCGGCCTGCTCGAGGAGGTGGTGGAGGTGGCGAAGAAGTACGCCTACCGCGTCGACCGCACCCGCATCCCCTGCGTCTCGGCCTGGACGCGCGAGATCGCCCAGCGCGTCGAGCACGACCCCGAGCACCGGGGGTTGAGGACCGCCTGATGACGCAGGCGGGTGCATGCGCTAGAGTCCGGCCATGAACCAGCACGCTCCCACCGTCCGGCACCCGGCCACCTATCAGGACATCCTCGACGCCCCCGAGCATATGGTCGCCGAGCTGATCGGGGGCGCCCTGCACCTCCACCCCCGCCCCGCGCCGCGCCATGCCCGCTCCAGCTCGTCGCTCGGCATGGAGGTGGGCCCGCCGTTCGACCGTGGACGCGGTGGCCCGGGCGGCTGGTGGATCCTCGACGAGCCCGAGCTTCACCTCGGCCCGGACGTTCTCGTGCCGGACCTCGCCGGCTGGCGCCGCGAGCGGATGCCGGCGTTGCCGGAGACCGCGTGGTTCGACCTCGCCCCCGACTGGGTCTGCGAAGTCCTGAGCCCCGGCACCCGCGCCGTCGACCTCACCGACAAGCGACGCCTCTACGCCGTTGCCGGCGTCGGGCACCTGTGGTTCGTCGACCCGATCGCCCGCACGCTGGAAGCCTTCTCCCTCACCGCGGGCGCCTGGACGCTCGTCGCCGCGCTGCGCGATGCCGATGACGTGAGCGTCGCGCCGTTCGACGCCATCACCTTCGCCCTCTCCGCGCTCTGGGCGGACTGACGCACGCCCCGATGCCCCATGCTCCCGTCCTCGACCGCGCGCCCGGCGGCCCCCGTGCCTACGTCACGCTGGTGACGAATGCCGCCTATCTCCCCGGCGCGGTCGCGCTCCTGAACTCGCTCCGCCGCACCGGCACCGGCGCGGACATCGTCGTCCTGCACACCGGCGGCGTCCCGGCCGCCGCCCTCGCGCCGCTCGCGGCCCGCGGCGCCCGTCTCGCCGCCTGCGACCTGCTGCCCCTGTCGGATGCCTTCAACCTCGCCCACTCCCGCCGCGCCCAGCACGAGCGCGCGCCCTTCACCAAGGGCGAGAAGCCTGCGTTCCACACGCCGCTCGACAACTTCGCCAAGCTCCGCCTCTGGCAACTGCCCTACGAGCGCGTGGTGTTCCTCGACGCCGACACCATCGTGCTGCGCTCCATCGACCGGCTGTTCGAGTACCCGGAATTCTCCGCTGCGCCGAACGTCTACGAGAGCCTCGCCGACTTTCGACGCCTCAATTCCGGCGTCTTCACCGCCCGGCCGTCGCCGGACACCTACGCGGCCATGCTCGCCCGCCTCGACACGCCGGGCGCATTCTGGAAGCGCACGGACCAGACCTTCCTCGAGGCGTTTTTCCCCGAGTGGCACGGCCTGCCGGTCTACGACAACCTGCTGCAATACGTCTGGTTCAATCTGCCCGGGCTCTGGGACTGGTCGCTCGCCCGCGTGGTCCACTTCCAGTATGAAAAGCCCTGGGATCCGGCAAACCCGAAGCGCGATCGCCTCGCGCCGCTCATCGCGCTCTGGCAGGCGTTCCACGACGACCTCCCCCTGCCCGCGCTGCCCGAGCCATGCACGTCCTGCTGACCGGCGCCGGCGGCATCGTCGGCCGCTTCGTCGCCCCCGCACTCGCCGCCGCCGGCCACCGCGTCACGCGCCTCGGGCGGAGCGGCGACGTGCCGTGGAACCTCGACGACCCCGCCCCCCGCCTGCCGCCCGCCGACGCGCTGGTGCATCTCGCCTTCGATCACGTTCCCGGTCGCTATCGCGGCGGCGAGGGCGACGACCCGGCGCGCTTCCGCCGCCTCAACCTCGACGGCAGCCGGCGGCTCTTCGACGCCGTGGGCGCGGCCCGCATCGTCTTCCTGTCGTCCCGCGCAGTCTACGGCGACCAGCGCCGCGACCAGTTCCTGAAGGAGTCCGACCCGGCGACGCCGGACTCGCTCTATGGCGAGGTGAAGCTCGCGGCGGAACAGGCGCTTGCCGGTCGCGGCGCGTCGCTGCGGGCGACGGGTGTCTACGGCGGCGCGGCTCCGCACAAATGGAGCGACCTCTTCGCCGCCTACCTCGCCGGCGATCCCGTGGCGCCGCGGATCGCCACCGAGATCCATGGCGATGATGTGGCGCGCGCGGTGGTGCACCTGCTTGCCTCGCCCGAGACCGGCGCCTTCAATGCCTCTGACCTGCTGCTCGATCGCCACGACCTGCTCGCGCGCGTGCGGGCCCTGACCGGATCGCCGCATCCGCCGCCGCCGCCCGCCACGGGCCCGCGGCCCGGCGTGATGGCGACCTGCCGCCTGCGCCTGACCGGCTGGCGCCCGGGGGGATGGTCCCGGCTCGACACGTGGCTTCGCGAGGTGGTCCCGGCCGGGGAGTGAGCGGTCGCAGTGGGGAAGCACCCACGGCCCCCACCGGCACAGCCCCGTTCAGAGTGCCTTGAACCGCGGGCCGGTCGCGGTCTGGTGGAAGAACGGCACCGGCCGGTCGCCGCCGCCCGGCCCCAGCAGCGCCTCGATCTCGCCCAGCACCACCTCGGTGATGAACGGCAGCGGCAGCGCGCGCGCCGCGGCGAGATCCAGCCACTGCAGGTGGCGCAGCTCGTCCCCCGCCTTGCCGAAGTCGTCGTCCCGACCCTGGAGATCGCCGGCCTCCGCGAGAAAGAACCGCGCGTCGAAGCGCCGCGGCCGGCCCGGCGGCGTGATCGCACGGAAGACGAAGCGCAGCGCCGCCCCGTTCGGCACCAGCCCCTCGTCGAAAAATCCGCGCCACGCCGGCGGCACGGCGCGCCCCGCCGCGGCCGGATCGGGTCGCCCGAGCATCAGCCCGGTCTCCTCCCACAGCTCGCGAACCGCCGCCCGCGGCAGCGCATCGGCCAGCTCCGGCCGGGCGTCGACCACGAGCCGCGCCCGCGTCTCCGCCGGGGCCGGCACGTCGCCCGACAGCGCGAAGTCGGCCGCATCGACGGCACCGCCGGGAAACACGAACTTGTCCGGCATGAACGCCGCCGCGTTGCCGCGCTGGCCCATCAGGACCTGCGGCACCGGGCCGCCGCGCCGGACGAGAATGATCGTGGCCGCGTCGCGGATCGGCAGGGGCTCAGGTGCCGGCGACAAGCTTCCCGTCCTGCCTGCCGAAGCCGTACATCCGCTTGGCCCACTGCAGCCCGACGAAGACCCCCTTCAGCCGGGGCAGCAGGTAGAGCGACAGCGCCACGAACACCACCGAGAAGCCGAGCGCCATCACCCAGGCCTGCGGCCGCAGCTCCACGAACACGAACAGCATCAGCGGCGCCATGATGTGCCCGGTGATGAGGATCGTCGCCCAGGCCGGCCCGTCGTCGGCCCGGTGGTGGTAGAGTTCCGTCCCGCACGCCGGGCACGCTCGCCGCACCGTGAGAAAGCCGTCCATCAGCGCGCCCTCGCCGCAGGCCGGGCAGCGGCGCGACCAGCCGCGCAGGATCGCCCGACGGGTATCGCGCTCGGGCTCCGGGACGGGGGACGGGTGGGTGCCTTCGATCATGCCCGAGGGTATAGCCCGGGTGCGGTCGAAAAACCAGTGGCACTGCCGCGACGGAATCGTCGCGCGCGGGCGTTTGACAGGACAGGACACAGGCAAGAGAGGAGAATCCCAATGCCTCGCATCTCGCACATCGTCGCGGCCGCCGCCTTCGTCGGCGGGCTCACGCTCGCCGGACTGGCCGCCGCCGAGCCGAAGCGCGACCGGCACGACGGCCCGCCGCCGCCCTTCGGTGGCGCGATCGACTTCAAGGCCATCGACACCGACGGCAACGGCTCGCTCAGCCGGGCCGAGTTGATGGCGCGCGCGACGGCACGGATCGCCACCGCCGACACCGACGGCAACGGCTCGCTCGACCGGGCCGAGCTGGCGGCGGCGCTGCCGGGGCCGCAGGACACGCTCGTCGCGGTGTTTTCCGCCAGCCCGGCGGAGCGGCTGGCCGACCGGATCCTCGCCGAGACCGGCAATACCGAAACCGGCAATGTCACGGTGCAGGCGCTGGCCGAGCGGCAGGTGAACATGCTGCTCGCCGTGGCCGATACGGATCGCGACGCCGCGATCTCCCAGGACGAGGCCGAGGCGATGCGGCCGCCGCGCGGCTTCGGCCCGCACGGGATGGCCCCCGACGACGCCTTCGGCCCCGGCGACGGTCCGGGCGGCCGGCCGGAGATGCGCCGCGGCGCTCTCGGTCTCGAGCGGATCCTGCCGCCGTCCGGGCCGGACGACGCGTCGGACGCAGCGGCGAACGGATGATCCGGGAGGCGCGGCGATGCTGCGGAGTATGCCGATCCCGCGCCGCTGCCCCCTGACGGTGCTGCCGGGAAGGGCCATACTGGCGCCGATGAAACCGATCCGGGACGCAGAGGCGGACGACGCCACCCTGCTCGCGCAGTACGCCGGGGGCGATCGCGCCGCGGCGCGTCTGCTCACGGCCCGGCATGCGCCACGGGTGTTTGCCGTGGCGCGTCGGATGCTGGGCGATCCGGCCGAGGCCGAGGACGTGACCCAGGAGACGATGCTGCGGCTCTGGCGCATCGCCCCGGACTGGCAGCCGGGACAGGCGGCGCTCGGGACGTGGCTCCACCGGGTCGCCGCCAACCTCTGCATCGACCGGCTGCGGCGCCGGCGCGAGGTGACGTCGGACGGCGTGCCGGAACGGGCGGACGAGGCGCCCGGCGCGCTGGCCCGGATCGAGGCGGACGACCGGGCCGCGGCGCTGCATGCCGCCCTCGGTGAGCTGCCCGACCGGCAGCGGCTGGCAATCGTGCTCCGGCATTTCGAGGAACGCTCGAACCCGGAGATCGCGGAAATCCTCGACACGAGCGTCGAGGCTGTGGAAAGCCTGCTGGGACGGGCGCGGCGCGACCTGACGGCGCGTCTCGCGCCGCGGCGGGAAGAACTGGGGTTCGGCGATGGCTGACAGCAGAAACCCGGGCGAGACCAGCCCGGACGAAACGTCGCTGGAGCCGTGGTTCGCGGCGGCCCGCGCCGAACGGACGGACCCGCCGCTCGCGCTGCTCGCGGCGATCCTCGACGACGCGGTGGCGGTGGGCGCCGGGCGCGCGCCAATGGCCCCCGTGCTCGTGGCGGAGCCGGAGCCCGACGTCGCGGCCGTGATCGCCCTGGAGCCCGACGCCCCGCGGCGGCGTCTCGGCGCGCTCGGCTGGAAGGCGATGACCGCGCTCGCCGCCTGCGCCCTGCTCGGCTTCTGGATCGGCATCGCCGGCCGCGTCACGATCGAGGACGGCGCGGTCTGGTCCGGCGCCCGGGCGGTGGCGGCGGACACCGTGCCCGACGACCCGGTGGGCGCATTCTTCGATCTCGCCTCGGCGGAGGGATGATGGCAATTCCACGCACCCCCTCCCGCCGCCGATGGACCCGCTGGGCGCTCGTCGCCTCGCTGGGGCTGAACCTCGCGGCGATCGGACTGATCGGCGGGGCGCTCCTGAACGGCCCGCCGCCGCCGGACCCCGGACCCGGGCCGGCGCTCTGGCCGTTCGCCCGCTCGCTGCCCGACCCCTATCGCCACGATCTCGGCAAGGCGTTGCGCGCCACCCGGCCGGACTGGATCGGCCCGCGCGAGGCCATGGACAACCTGTCGCGCGAGATGGCGGCGGCGCTCCGGGCCGAGCCGTTCGACGCCGGGTCCGTCCGGGCCCTGCTGGTGGCGCAGCTCGACGTGGCGAACCGCCTCGGGCTGCAGGGCACCGACCTTCTGATGGCGCAGATCGCCCGCATGTCGCCGGAGGACCGGGGCGCCTACGCGACGGCGCTCATGGACCGGCGGGGCCGGCATGGACCTCCGGGGCCGCCGCCCGGGGCGCCGCCCGGGCCTCCGGACGACTGAGCCCGGCTATTTCGTCCCGAACATCCGGTCGCCGGCATCGCCGAGACCGGGCACGATATAGCCCTTGTCGTTCAGCCGCTTGTCGAGGGCGGCGGTGACGATCGGCACGTCGGGATGGGCCTCGCGCATCCGGGCGACGCCCTCGGGCGCGGCGAGCAGGCAGAGAAAGCGGATGTCGGACGCCCCCTTCTCCTTCAGGAGCGACACCGCCGCGACCGACGAGTTGCCGGTGGCCAGCATCGGGTCGAGCGCGATCGTCACCCGCTCGTCGAGATCGCCCGGCACCTTGTCGTAGTACTTCACCGGCTGCAGCGTCGCCTCGTCGCGATAGAGCCCGATGAAGCCGACCCGGGCCGAGGGGATGAGCTCCAGCACCCCGTCGAGCAGGCCGTTGCCGGCGCGCAGGATCGAGACCAGCGCCAGCTTCTTGCCCTGCAGGACCGGCGCCTCCATCTCGGTCAGCGGCGTTTCGATCGTCGTCATCGACAGCGGCAGGTCGCGCGTCACCTCATAGGCGAGGAGCAGCGAGATCTCGCGCAGCAGCCGGCGAAAGCCGGCCGTCGAGGTCTCGCGATCGCGCATGATGCTGAGCTTGTGCTGCACCAGCGGGTGGGTGACGATGGTCAGGTGCTGCATGGCGCTCGCCTTCGTTTCATGGATGAATTCAGGACCCGCGAACGCGACCCCGTGCCGGCAGGAACGCCTTGCCGTGCGGGCCCGCCGGGATGCCGAGGTGCGCCGCAATCGTCTCGGCCACGTCGGCGAAGCCGACGATCCCCAGGCCACCCGGCGCGAGGCCGGGGCCGGTCATCAGCACCGGCACCCGCTCCCGCGTGTGGTCGGTGCCGCGCCAGGTGGGATCGTTGCCGTGGTCGGCGGTGATGACGAGCAGATCGCCCCGCCGCAGCCGCGCCACAAGCTCCGGCACGCGCGCGTCGAACGCCTCCAGCGCCCGGGCATAGCCCGAGACGTCGCGCGGATGGCCGTGGAGCGTGTCGAAGTCGACGTAGTTCGCGAACACCAGGTCGCCGTCGCCCGCCGTCTCCATCGCCGTCAGCGTCGCGTCGACGAGCGCGCTGTCGTCCTTGCCCTTGGCGAGCGTGGAGATGCCGCGGTGCGCGAAGATGTCGCCGATCTTGCCGATGGCATGCGTCCGCCCGCCGGCCGCCTGCACCCGGTCGAGCAGCGTCGGTTCCGGCGGCGGGATCGCGAGGTCACGGCGGTTCGCGGTACGGCGGAAGCTCTCGGCCGTCTCGCCGAGGAACGGCCGCGCGATCACCCGGCCGACGCGCATCGGGTGGACGATCTCCGCGGCGATCCGGCAGACCTCGTAGAGCCGGTCGAGGCCGAAGTGCTCCTCGTGCGCGGCGATCTGCAGCACGCTGTCGGCGGAGGTGTAGAGGATCGGCCTGCCGGTCGCGATGTGCTCCTCGCCGAAGGCGTGAAGCACCGGCATCCCCGACGAGTGGGCGTTGCAGAGCGTTCCCGGCAGGCCGGCGCGGGCGACGAGCGGGCCCGTCACCTCGGGTGGAATCGCCGGGTCGGTGCGGGGGAAATAGTGCCACTCCCACGGCACCGGCACGCCGGCCAGCTCCCAGTGGCCGGACGGCGTGTCCTTGCCCCGCGATACCTCGGTCGCCGCGGCCCAGACGCCGGCGAGCGGCCGGACGAGGCCGGGGGCCTTCAGTCCCGATGCCGCCTCGATCGCGGCGCCGAGCCCCAGCGCCGCGAGGTTGGGCAGGCGCAGGGGCCCGGTGCGCCCCTCCTCCGCCCGTCCCTCGGCGCAGGCCATGGCGATGTGGCCGAGCGTGTTCGCGCCCGCGTCGCCGAACGCCGACGCGTCGGGCGCGCCGCCGCAGCCGACCGAGTCGAGGACGAGAAGGAAGGCCCGCGCCATCAGCCGAGCCGGTGGTGGACGAGCGGCCCGTCCCCGGGCGCCGCGTCGTCGAGGCGATAGGCGGCGCGCACGCGCTCGACCGCCGCGGCGAGCGCGTCCTCGGACGCGGCATGGACCCGCGCCAGCGGCGTGTCGGTCTCGACGGCGAGGCCGAGCCCCGCCAGCGTCTCGAGGCCGACGGCGTGGTCGATGCGATCCGACGCCCGCCGCCGCCCACCGCCCAGCTCGACCACCGCCAGCCCGAGCGAGCGGGTGTCGATGCCCGCCACGAAGCCGTCGCGGCCGGCGGCGACGTCGGCGATGTACGGCGCCCCGGCGAGGTGCCGCTCGAAACGGTCGAGGAAATCGCGCGGGCCGCCGAGCGCGGCCACCATCCGGTCGAACCGCTCGGCGGCGGCGCCCGACTCGAAGGCCATCGCCATCCGGTCGGCGCCCTCGGCCGCATCGGCCGCAAGGCCGGCCAGCGCCAGCAGCTCGCCGCCGAGCGCCACCGTCACGTCCCAGAGCCGGCTGTCGATCACGTCGCCGCGCAGGAAGCGCGCCGCGTTCGCCATTTCGAGCGCGTTGCCGGCCGCGCTCGCCAAGGGCTCGTTCATGTCGGTGACGAGCGCCCGCGTGCGGCAGCCGGCGCCGTTCGCCACCTCGGTCAGGCTGGTCGCCAGCGCCCGCGCGTCGTCGAGCGTCGCCATGAACGCCCCGGTGCCGACCTTCACGTCAAGGATCAGCGCATCGAGCCCGGCCGCGAGCTTTTTCGACAGGATCGAGGCGGTGATGAGGTCGATCGACTCGACGGTGCCGGTGACGTCGCGGATGGCATAGAGGCGCCGGTCGGCAGGGGCGATGTCGGCGGTCTGGCCGATGATGGCGCAGCCGACCTCGGCCACCACCCGGCGGAACGTCGCCTCGTCGGGCTGGGTCACGTAGCCCGGGATCGCGTCGAACTTGTCGAGCGTGCCGCCGGTATGGCCGAGGCCGCGACCGGAGATCATCGGAACGAAGGCGCCGCAGGCGGCGAGCGCCGGGGCGAGCATCAGGCTGACGTTGTCGCCGACGCCGCCGGTCGAGTGCTTGTCCACCACCGGGCCGGGAAGATCCCACGCGAGCACCCGGCCGCTGTCGCGCATCGCGCGGGTCAGCGCCACCCGCTCGGCGGTGTCGAGACCATTGAGCAGGATCGCCATGGCAAGCGCCGCGACCTGGCCCTCGCTGATCGTCTCGTCGGTCAGGCCCGCGACGAAGAAGCCGATCTCGCGCTCCGAGAGCCGGCGCCGGTCGCGCTTGGCGATGATGATCTCCTGCGGCAGCACGTCAGTAGCCGCCCGCGCCGGGGCCCGCTTCCGCGCCGTCGAGGGTCGCGAGGAGCGCGGTCAGCACCCCCGAGGCGCCGATGCGGAAATGCGCCGGTCCGGCCCAGCCCGGGCCCATGCGGGCGTCGCAGAGGGCAAGGTAGGCCGCGGCGTCGGCGGTGGTCCTCACGCCGCCCGCGGGCTTCAGACCGACGTCGCGGCCGGCGGTTGCGATGGCGTCGAGCAGGATCGCGGCCGCCTCCGGCGTGGCGTTGACCGGCACCTTGCCGGTCGAGGTCTTGAGGAAGTCCGCGCCCCCGGCCAGCGCGGCGTCGGCCGCCGCGCGGATCAGCGCCGGCTCGGACAGCTCGCCGGTCTCGAGGATGGTCTTCAGCGTCGCGGCACCGCAGATCTCCTTCACCGCGGCGACCTCCTCCGTCACCGCCGCCGGCTCGCCCGCGACGAGGCGGCGCCAGGGCACCACCATGTCGACCTCGTCCGCGCCGTCGCCGAGCGCACGCTCCACCTCGCCGAGGGTCGCCGACAGGGGGCCGGTGCCGGCGGGGAAGTTCACCACCGTCGCCACCCGGATGCCGGTGCCCGCGAGGCCGCGGCGCGCCTGCACCACGAACGCCGGCCAGATGCAGACGGCGGCCACCGGCCCGTGCGGCGTCTGCGCGCGGGCGACCAGGGCGTCGACGGCCGCGGCATCGCAGTCGGTGTCGAGGTTGGTGAGATCGAGGCAGGCGAGCGCCCTCGCCGCCGGATCGCGCAGGCTCATTGTCCGCTCCCCGCCAGATGGGCCGGCGCGAAGGCGCCGGGCAGCAGCGCGCCGATGGTGGTGCGCACCCGCTCGCCGCCGAGGTCGGCGAGGATCACCGGCACCTCGGGATCGGCGAACTCGGCGAGCTTCTGGCGACAGCCGCCGCAGGGCGTCACCAGCTCCGGCCCGTCGGCCACGACCAGCACCTCCACGATCGTGGTGCGCCCGGACGCGACCATGGCGGCAATCGCCCCCGCCTCGGCGCAGGTGCCCTGCGGATAGGCGACGTTCTCGACATTGCAGCCGGCATGAACGCTGCCGTCCGGGCAACGGATCGCGGCGCCGACCCTGAACCGGGAGTACGGCACATAGGCATTGGCGCGGGCGGCGAGCGCAGCGTCGAAAAGGGTCATCCGCGGCATCCCGTTCGGTGTCCGCGCGACTATGGGCGCCGGCCAACGGGAATGACAAGAGCGGCCGGCGCTACTGCACGCCGGCGCGCCGCTGCACGCCGGTCCAGGACTCGAGCTTGCGGTAGATCGTCGACGGCGACAGTTCGAGCATGCGCGCGGCGCGCGGGATCGAGCCGTCGCAATGGGCGATCGTCGCTTCGATCAGCTCGCGTTCCACGTCGGCCATGGGGGTGCCGACCAGGGCGGCGATGCCCTGTGCCGTGGGCCGGGCCGCCACGGAGCCGGGGGCCGCCACCACGCCCTGCAACGTCGTCATCGGGCGGGACGGGGTCGAGGAGAACTCGCCCGGCAGCATCGCCGGGGTAACGAGCGGCCCGTCGTTCAGCACCACGACGTTGCGCACCACATTGAGCAGCTGGCGCACGTTGCCCGGCCACGGCCGCGCGGTCAGGATGTCCGCGGCCTCGCGGTCGAAGCCGATGAAGCCCTTGCCCTCCTCGGCGGCAAACTCGACCAGGCTCGACTGGGCGATCTGCATGATGTCGCCCGGCCGCTGGCGCAGCGGCGGCATGTGGATCGGCACGACGTGCAGGCGGTAGTAGAGATCCTCGCGGAACCGCCCGGCGCGCACCTCTTCCGCCGGATCGCGGTTCGTCGCGCAGACGATGCGCACGTCGACCTGCACCGGCCGCGCCGCGCCCACGGGCTGGATCGTCGAGGTCTGCAGGAAGCGCAGCAGCTTCGTCTGCAGCGACAGGTCCATCTCGCAGATCTCGTCGAGGAACAGCGTGCCGCCGTCCGCCACCGCGGCGGCACCCGGCTTGTCGCTGAGCGCGCCGGTGAAGGCGCCCTTCAGATGGCCGAAGACCTCGGATTCGAGCAGGTCGCGCGGGATCGCCGCGCAGTTCAGCGGCACGAACGGCCGGGCGGCGCGGGTCGACATGGCATGGATCGCGCGCGCGCAGACCTCCTTGCCGGTGCCGCTCTCGCCGGTGATGAACACGGTCGCGGTGGAGCGGCCGATCGCGCGCACCATGCGGTAGATCTCGGCCATGGCCGGCGAGGTGCCGATGAAGCCCTCGAAGCCCGCCGCCTCGCCCTGCGCCGCGGCGGCGCCCTCGGACGGGGCCGGCGCCGAGGCGAGTGCGTTCTCGACGGCGCTGAGCAGGCGCCCCTCGTCGAACGGCTTCACCAGAAAGTCGAACGCCCCCGCCCGCATCGCCTGCACGGCGCGGTTGATCGAGCCGTTGGCGGTGATGACGATCACCCGGGTGTCGGGCGCCTCGCGCCGCAGCCTGTCGAGCAGCTCCAGCCCGTCGCCATCGGGCAGCTGCAGGTCGAGCAGCACGACCGGCGGCGGCGTCTGCTCGCAGCGCGCCCGCGCTTCGGCGAGCGAGAACGCGCACACGACCCCGTGCCCGGCGCGCGTCAGCACCGCCTGGTAGAGCATCGAGAGCGAGGCGGTGTCCTCGACGAGCAGGATCGGTGCAGCCATCGTCACCGCCCCTCGCTGCGCCAGTCGTTCGCGAAGGCAACGGCCGCGTCGATCTCGTCGATGCAGCGCCGCAGCTCCTCGGAGATGCGGTCGGCTGCCTCGCCGTGCGCGAGGGTGTTGAGCGCGCGCGCGCTGGCCTGCAGCCTCACCGCGCCCACCGCGCCGGCAACGGAGATGAGGATATGCGACGCGGAGCGGATCGCCGCACGCTCGAGCTGCGGCGTCGCCGCGGTCAGCGCCGCCTGGGCACTCTGAAGGTCGGCCACGACCTTCTCGACCAGCTCGGCCATGGTGTCGGCGCCGATCGCCTCGGCCAGCGCATCGAAGGTCGCCTGGTCGATCACCGGCCCGGCGACCGCGGCGGGGGCCGCCTCTGCCGCAGCCGCGGCGCGAGGCGGGGTGCGGCGGGCCACACAGCCGGCAAGCGCCCGGCCGAGCGCCTCGACGCTGACGATCGGCTTCGAGATCAGCCCGTTCGCCCCCGCCGCGGCGATCCGCTCGCGGTGCTCCCGCATGGCATAGGCGGTCAGTGCCACGATCGGCACCTGGGCGCGCTCGTCGGAACGGGCACGGATCGCCCGGATCACGTCGAGACCGGACAGGCGCGGCATCTCGATGTCGACGACCACCAGATCCACCGGATCGCGGTCGAATCGGTCGAGCGCCTCGACGCCATCGCCGCAGACAAAGACCTCGGCGTTGAGCGCGCGGAGCATCTGCGAGGCCACCATCTGGTTCGTCGGATTGTCCTCGGCCAGCAGGACCCTCAACCCCGAAAGGTCGGTCGCATTCGTCGCCGCCGCCGGCGGTGCCTCCTTGACGGCGACCTGCGCCGGAAAGCGCACTTCGGCCTCCGCGCCGCCGCCGGACCGGCTGGCGATCTGCACCTGCCCGCCCAGCCGCTCGGTCAGCGCCTGCACGACGTGCAGGCCCAGCCCATCGTCGGCGCGTCGCGTCCGGTCCCCCGACGCCGGCCGGGAGCCCGAGCCGTTGTCGACGACGCGAAAGACGATCGACCCGTCCCCCGCCCGCTCCACCATCAGGCGCACCGCACCGGACCCGGCAAGCCTGAGCGCGTTGCCGAGCAGGTTGTCGAAGATGCGGATCATCGGCGTGAGGTCGAGCGCCAGCGTCGGCGGCACGTTTTCCGCGACCCGCACCTCGAAGCCGAGGCCGCGCTCGCGCGCCTCGCCCGCGTGCCGGCGCCGCAGGAAGGCGACGAAACGGCCGAGGTCGACGCGCTCGGCATCCGCCGCGGCGAAGCGCTCGCCAACTCCGAGCAGGCGGACCAGCGTCTCGGCGGCCGCGGAAACCCGCTCGAACTGCTCGCGCATCGACGCGGGCAGCTGCACCGCGTCGATCTGACCCACGCCGCCGACGATGCCCTGAAGCGCACCGCGAACGTCGTGGCGCAGCATCTCCAACTCGCGATCGCCCCGTTCGGCATCCGCGGTCGCATCGTGGAACGGGTCGATGATGCTCATACCGCACACGCGGTGTGCGCGGCGCCGCGACCCAGCAGCCGGATACGAGATACCACCAAGGATTGAATCACCGGGAATACATGGTTCATGAGAAGATACCTGAACGGCAATGGATTTGCAAAAGGCAAAGAAGCGACGATTTGCTAGGACGCAAGGCGTCCGAGGATGCTCTGCCGCAGCCGCCCCATGTCGTTGGGCGACTCGACCACGTCATCGAAGAATTCCGGCACCTGCGGCAGGCCCAGCGACACGAACAGCGCCCCGGGATACCGCCCGCGCAATCGCGACATCAGCGGAGTCTCTCCGACACTGGTGCTGTCCACCAGCACCACGTCGACCGGCCCGTCGCCGGACACGAAGACCACGCGGTCGGACTTCAGCGCCGCCTGATAGATCGTGGCGAGCGCCGCCGACTGCGTCTGCAGCAGCACCCGGATCTCCTCGAGCCGGGGCGCCTCGCAGCGCACCGAGACGCGGATCACGCGCCGGCCGTCGGGCAGGGTCGGCAACGACAGCACGCCGCCGGAGGCCGAGATCAGCCCGCGCGCGATCAACGGGCGCAGCGCCTCCGCCGTCACCTGGTCGGGGCTGAACTCGTTCAGCCCCGTCAGCAGGTCCAGCTTCCAGTCGGTCGCGCCAGGAGTCTGGGCAGGGGCCTGTCCGAGCGAGATGTCCCCGTTGAACAGCCCGTCGCGATAGTTGAAGGCCAGCCCTACCTGCTCCAGCGGCTGACCCTCGAGAAGGAAGGTGATGAGGTGAACGAAGATCTGCCGCAGCCGGTCCATGTCGCCGACGATGCGCTCGGGCGTCTCGGGCTCCACCGTCACCGTGGCGCGCGACACGCCCTCGCCCCTCAGCTCGGACTGGATCGCCTCGGCGAGCGCGCCCACCCGGAACGGCTGGGGCTTCAGCTGGAACCGGCCATCCTGCATCTCGCCGTAGTCGAGCAGCCCGCTCAGAAGCTGCAGCATCGACTGGCCCGACTGCTGCGCCTGCACCACCAGCCGGCGGTGCCGGTCGGCCATCTCGCTCTGGCCGAGCAGCGCGAGCGGCCCGAGGATGCCGTTCAGCGGGTTGCGCAGCTCGTGGCTCATCATCGACAGGAACCGCGACTTGGCCCGGCTCGCCAGCTCGGCCTGCTCGGCGCTCCGCTGGCTCAGCAACGCCAGGTGCCGCTGCCGCCGGTTCTCGCGCAGGATCAGCGCCAGCGCGATCATGCTCAGCACCACTGCCGCCATGGAGATGATGGCCGTCGTCCGCGCGCTCGACTGGATCCGCGTGCGCACCTGCGCGCTCGCCTCGGCGTCGGCGCGCACCACCCGCAGGGTGTATTCGCGCAGGTCGGTCTGGAAGTCGTCGAGCCGCGAGTCGATCGGCACGGTCAGCGCCACGTCCCCGGTGTGCAGGTTCGCGAGTTTCGGGTCGATCTCCTCGAGATAGCTCGCGAGCTTGGACACCGAGCCATGCTCGCCGTCATACTGCGCGAGGCGGGCCCCGACGAGCCCGTGGCCCATCATGAACACCCGGCTCCAGAGGATGTCGAAGCGGTCGTGCACCAGCGCGATCGCCTCGGGCGACGGGTCGGTCGCCAGACTCTGCAACGCCATTCGGAAGCGCAGCAGCTCGATTTCCATCTGGGACGCCGCCCACTGGGTGTTGTCCTGGCTGATGACCCGCAGATTCTCCACGTCGCGCCGGATCGAGAAGAACCCGACGGCGCCGAACCCGACCATGAACACCAGGACGAGCAGGACCAGCGGACGCGTGAAGGGTCGGCTTGCCATCACTCGGAGGTGATCTTGACGACCTGCCAGATCAGGCGACGGCTGTAGATGGGATCGTGAAGCTCGGGGTAGTCAGAGATCGGATACATGAGCCAGACCGGCCCCTTGTCGCGCCGCGACAGCCGTTCGCCATCGGCCTGCACCGCGAGGATCGCGCCGTAGTCGCGGAAGTTCTGCGTCGGCACGTCGACGTAGTAGTCGTTGGCCGCCACGAACCGCACGTTGTCGACCTTGTCGAGGCCGACACGCGCCAGAACGTCGCGCACGAGCGGCCCGACGTAGGTGACGGTGCCGTCAACGAATTCGTTTTCGGTCTTGATCGTGGTTTGAGGCATCGCGGCCAGATCGTCGGCGGAGAGATCCAGCGTCTGCGAGCCATTCACCAGCGTCAGCGCCGTCTCGGCCATTGCCTGCCCTGCGGAGGCGACGGCGGCCAGAGCGAGTATCGCAAGCAACCGCAGCCCGCCACGCATTCTGACTGACACCTTTGGAACTCCTCGCATTCTGCGGATTGAACGCAGCCACACACGTGCCGCCGGCCGCTAACTCAAACCAGCAACTACCATGCCAAGTTGAAGTTCCGTTAAAATCTGATCGGATCAGCCGCGATTTCCCAAAACGCGAGTGCACCCACTCGCAATGCGAAAGTTTGCCCGCTCGAGCCGTCGCAAAAAGCGAATGCGTCGGCTAGCTGCGAACGTCGCGCCCGAGCCGTCGCAGGCTGTCGCCGATCTCGCCCAGGGTCGCCGGATCGTCGATGGTGGCCGGCGCTGCCCAGGCTTCGCCGTCGGCCATCCGGCTCATGACGCCGCGCAGGATCTTGCCCGACCGGGTCTTCGGCAGGCGCTCGACCACCACCGCGGTCTTGAACGCCGCCACCGGGCCGATGATGTCGCGCACCCGCGCGACGCACTCCTCGACCACCGCCGCCGGATCGCGCTCGCAGCCCTTGTTGAGGCACAGAAAGCCGAGCGGCGCCTGCCCCTTCAGCGGGTCGGCCACGCCGATCACCGCGCATTCCGCCACGTCCGGGTGCCCGGCCAGCGCCTCTTCGATCGCGCCGGTGGACAGGCGGTGGCCCGCGACGTTGATCACGTCGTCGGTGCGCGCCATGATGTAGAGATAGCCGTCCTCGTCGATCAGCCCGGCGTCGCCGGTCTCGTACCAGCCGGGAAACGTCTCGAGATAGGCTTTCTCGAACCGCGCGTCGGCGTTCCACAGCGTCGGCAGCGTCCCCGGGGGCAGCGGCAGGCGGATCGCCACCGATCCGAGGATGCCGGGCTTCAGTACCTCGCCGCCCTCGCCCAGCACCTGCACGTCGTAGCCCGGCATCGGCACCGCCGGCGAGCCCGGCTTGACCGGCAAAAGCTCGATCCCCGCCGGATTGGCGCAGATCGCCCAGCCGGTTTCCGTCTGCCACCAGTGGTCGATGACCGGCACGCCGAGATGCCGCTGCGCCCAGTCGATCGTGTCCGGGTCCGCCCGCTCGCCCGCGAGGTAGAGATAGCGCAGCCCGCTCAGATCGTAGTCGCCGATCAGCTTGCCGCCCGGATCGTCCCGCTTGATGGCGCGCAGCGCCGTCGGCGCGGTGAAGAAGCTGCGGACGTCGTGCTCGGCGATCACCCGCCAGAACGTGCCGGCGTCCGGCGTCCCGACCGGCTTGCCCTCGAACACCACCGTCGTCGCGCCGACCAGCAGCGGCGCGTAGCAGATGTACGAGTGGCCGACCACCCAGCCCACGTCGGAGGCGCTCCAGAACACCTCCCCCGGCTCGATGGCGTAGATCGCCCGCATCGTCCACGCCAGCGCGACCATGTAGCCGGCCGAGGCCCGCACCACGCCCTTCGGCTGGCCCGTCGTGCCGGAGGTGTAGAGGATGTAGAGCGGGTCCATCCCGCCGACCGGCACGCAATCCGCCGGCTCGACGCCCTGCTGCGCCGCGTGCCACTCCACGTCCCGCCCGTCGACCAGCTCGGCCGGCGCCTGCTCGCGCTGCAGCACGATCACCACGCCGGGCTTCCAGCTCGCCCGCTCGATCGCCGCGTCGACCAGCGGCTTGTAGCGCACCACCCGGCCGGGCTCGATGCCGCAGGACGCCGCGATGATCGCCTTGGGTCGCGCGTCGTCGATCCGCACCGCCAGTTCCGGCGCGGCGAAGCCGCCGAACACCACCGAATGCACCGCCCCGATCCGGGCGCAGGCCAGCATCGCGACCAGCGCCTCGGGCACCATGGGCATGTAGATCACCACCCGGTCGCCCTTGCCCACCCCGCGCGCCCGGAGCGCCCCGGCGAGGCGCGCCACCCGGTCCTTCAGCTCCGCGTAGGTGATCCGCGCCTTGGTGCCCGTCACCGGCGAATCGTGGATGATGGCGACCTGTCCGCCGCGCCCGGCCGCCACGTGGCGGTCGACGGCGTTCCAGCACACGTTGCAGGTCGCGTCGGCAAACCAGCCGTAGTGCGGCGCGCGGGACGCATCGAGCGCCGCCGATGGCGGCGTCAGCCAGTCGATCGCGCCGGCCGCCTCCATCCAGAACCCCTCGGGGTCGCGCTTCCACCGGGCGTAGACGTCGGCATAGGTCGGCATCGCAATTCTCCCAGCTTGCCCCCCGGTTCCGAAGCCGAGGGGCTTATGACGAACAAGTCCGCCTCCGTGCGCCCCGACGGCGCACTGGCCTCAGCCGTAGCTCTGCACCGGCGCGCCAGCCAGCGCCGCGATGTTGAGCAGGCCGCGTGCGGTGATCGACGGCGTGACGATCTGCGCCCGGTTGCCCATCCCCATGAGGATCGGCCCGACCTCGAGCCCGCCGGCGATCGACTTGATGATGTTGCGCGCCCCGCTCGCCGCGTCGGTGTTGGCGAACACCAGCACGTTCGCCGCGCCCTGAAAGCGCGAGTTCGGGAAGAGGCGCGCCCGCACGTCCGGGTCGAGCGCGGCGTCGGAATGCATCTCGCCCTCGTACTCGAAATCCAGATCCTGCGCGTCGAGGATCTCGAGCGCGGCCCGCATCCGCCGGCCGCTGTCGGTGTCGAGGTTGCCGAACTGCGAGTGCGAGCACAGCGCGATCTTCGGCGCCAGCCCGAAGCGGCGGACGTGCCGGGCGGCCGAGATCACCACGTCGGCGATCTCCTGCGCGCAGGGCTCGGGATGCACCTGCGTGTCGGCGATGAAGGTCACGCCGCGCTCGTGGATCATCAGCGACAGCGCGCCGACGGGGTGCAGCTGCGGCGTGCCGAGCACCTGCCGCACGTAGTTCAGGTGCCAGAGGTATTGCCCGAACGTGCCGCAGATCATGCTGTCCGCGTCGCCCCGCTGCACCATCACCGCGCTGATCGCCGTGGTGTTGGTGCGCATGATCGCCCGCGCCAGATCCGGCGTCACGCCGCGGCGCTGCATGATCGAATGGTACGTGCCCCAGTAGTCGCGATACCGCGGATCGTTCTCCGGGTTCACCAGGTCGAAGTCGCGCCCCGCGACCAGCGGGATCGCGTCGCGCTCGCAGCGGCTGTCGATCACCTCCGGCCGCCCGATCAGGATCGGCCGCCCGACGCCTTCCTGCACCATCGCGTGCGCCGCGTGCAGCACCCGCTCATCCTCGCCTTCGGCGAAGACCACCCGCCGGCCGCCGGCATGTGCCACGTCGAACACGCGCCGCATGATGAAGGCCGACTTGAAGACCGACTGGTTCAGCGCAGCCTTGTAGGCCTCGATGTTTTCCACCGGGCGCGTCGCCACGCCCGACTCCATCGCCGCCTGCGCCACCGCCCCCGCGACGATGGCGAGCAGCCGCGGGTCGAACGCCTTGGGGATCAGGTAGTCGCGGCCAAAGCTCAGCCGCTCGCCCTGGTACGCCGCCGCCGCCTCGGCGCTCGACGACGCCCGCGCCAGCGCCGCGATCCCCTCGACGCAGGCGACCTGCATCTCGTCGTTGATGACCGTCGCGCCGACGTCGAGCGCGCCGCGGAAGATGAACGGGAAACAGAGGACGTTGTTCACCTGGTTCGGATAGTCCGACCGGCCCGTCGCCACGATCACATCCGGATTTGCCGCGCGCGCATCCGCCGGGCTGATCTCCGGGTTGGGGTTCGCCAGCGCGAAGACGATCGGGTCGCTCGCCATCCGCTGCACCATCGCTCCGGTCAGCACGCCCGGCCCGGACAGCCCGAGGAACAGGTCCGCCCCGTCGATCACCTGATCGAGGGTGCGCAGGTCGGTCTTCTGCGCATAGGCGGCCTTCTCCGGGTTCATGTCCTGCTCACGGCCCTCGTGGACCAGCCCGTGGATGTCGCAGAGCCAGATGTTCTCCCGCTTCGCCCCGAGCTTCAGCAGCATGTTGAGGCAGGCGATGCCCGCCGCCCCGCCGCCGGTCGAGACGATCTTGACGTCCTCGAACTTCTTGCCGGCGACGAGCAGCGCGTTGGTTGCCGCGGCCCCCACCACGATCGCCGTGCCGTGCTGATCGTCGTGGAACACCGGGATCTTCATCCGCTCGCGGCACAGCCGCTCGACGACGAAGCAGTCCGGCGCCTTGATGTCCTCGAGGTTGATCGCCCCGAACGTCGGCTCCAGGCTGGTCACGATCTCGGCGAGCTTCACCGGGTCGCTCTCGTTCACCTCGATGTCGAAGCAGTCGATGTTGGCGAACTTCTTGAAGAGGACGGCCTTGCCCTCCATCACCGGCTTCGAGGCCAGCGCGCCGATGTTGCCGAGGCCGAGCACCGCCGTGCCGTTCGACACCACCGCGACGAGGTTGCCGCGGGTGGTATAGCGCGCGGCGTTGCTCGGGTCGGCCTTGATCTCGAGGCAGGCCTCGGCCACGCCGGGGCTGTAGGCGAGCGAGAGGTCCCGCTGGTTCGCCATCGGCTTCGTCGCCTTGATCTCGAGCTTGCCGGGCTTCGGCAGCTCGTGATACCGGAGCGCCGCCTGTTGCGCCGTCTGCTGGATGCCGCTGTCCATCGGTCGTTTCCCCTCATGGTGCCGCAAGCTCTCGTGCGCGGCCCGCTGGTTTCCTGTTGCATCGCCCGCCGGGGCCGGTCAAGCCGCCCGCGGACGGAGGTCCTTCTGCGGCTTCGGGCACCACCGCACCCTTGCGCCGGCCGCCGTCCCCGCGTTACCCTGAGCGACGGCGGAACGAGCCGCCCCCGGATCCGCGGGAAGGGCAGAGCCCCCTCGGCACCACATGCGACGCACCCCATCTCCCTCGTGCGGCCGTTCGCGGGTCATCGGCCGGAAGCACCGGGAGGTGTCATGCCCGCTCTCACGCCCTCGCCCGATCTCGGGCAGCTCCGCCGTCAGGCAAAGGAACTGCTGCGCGCCGCCAGGGCCGGCGATCCGGCCGCCCTCGCCCGGCTCGAGGCGCCCGACGCGCCGCGGCTGCACCACGCGCAGCGGGCGCTGGCCCGCGAGGCCGGCTTTCGCTCGTGGCCCGAACTCGTCCAGTACGTCGAGGCACGCCAGAGCGCGGCCGCAGAACGGCGCGCCCGCTGGTTCGGCTGGGCCATCGGCAACGACCGCACCGGCCATCGCCTCGCCGCCCGCGCCCTTGCCGACGAGCCCGACCTCGCTGCCGGCGACCCGTGGCTCGCCTGCGTCGCCGGAGACGCCGCGACCGTCGCCGCCCACCTCGCGCGCGATCCCGACTTCCCGGCCGCGCGCGGCCGGGACGAGATGACCCCGCTCGCCGCCGTTGCCCGCTCGCGCCTGATCCACGAGCCTGCCCACACGCCCGGCCTGCGGCGGATCGCCAACCTGCTCCTCGCCGCCGGCGCCGACCCGAACGCCCGCTGGCGCGACCCCGACTGGCCGGACGAGCCGCTGCCCATCCTCCATGCCGCCGCGGGCCTGACCCATGCGCCGGGGATGACCGCGCTGCTGCTCGCGCACGGCGCCGACCCGAACGACGGCGAGTCGCTCTACCATTCCACCGAGGCCGAGACGGCCGACTGCACCGCCGCGCTGCTCGCCGCCGGCGCGCGCGTCGCCGGCACCAACGCGCTCGCCCACTGCCTCGACCGCGACAACCTCGCGGGCCTGCAGCTCCTGCTCTCGCGCGGCGCCGACGCGGTGGAACCCGGCCTGCTCGGCCATGCGCTCGACCGCGGCCGCTCGCTCGCGCACCTGCGCCTGCTGCTCGCCGCCGGCGCCGACCCGCGCGCCCTGCCGGGCGGCGGCGCGGCCCTTGCCGAGCGCGCCCGCGCCCTCGGGCGTACCGACGTGCTCGCCCTGCTGGCCGAGCTCGGCATCGTCCCGCCGCCCGCCGACGACATGACGGGCTTCGTCGCCGCCTGCGCCCGTGCCGACGAAGCCGCGGCCGGCGCGATCCGCGCGCGCGTGCCCGACATCCTCGCCCGCCTCACCGACGAACAGCTCCGGCTTCTCCCGGACCTCGCGGCCCTCGGGAACCCCGCCCCGGTCCGCGCGATGATCGCCCAGGGCTGGCCGCTCGAGACCCCGACGCCGGAGTGGGGCGCCACTGCGCTCAACACCGCGCTGTTCAAGGGCGACGCCGCCATGGTCGCCCTGCTGCTCGACGCCGGCGCCGACTGGCGCAGGCTGCATGGCTTCGGCGGCAATGCCCTCGGGACGCTCGCCTTCGCCAGCACCGCCGGCATCATCGGCGATCCGGCCGCGCGCGACTGGGCGGGCTGCGCCGCGGCGCTCCTCGCTCACGGCGTGCCGCCCGGCGCCTTCGCCGGCCTCCGCTATCCGCCGGAGGTCGAGGCCCTGCTCGCGACGGACTGACCCGCGGCGGGGGCCGGCGCTCACGCTGCCCCCCGCTCCCGGATCAGCCCGAGGATCTCGCGCGCCGCCGCGGGGATGTTCGTCCCCGGGCCGAAGATCGCCGCAACGCCGGCCTGCTTCAGGAAGTCGTAGTCCTGCTGCGGGATCACCCCGCCGCAGATGACGAGGATGTCGCCCGCGCCCTCGGCCTTCAGCGCCTCGATCAGCTTCGGCGCGAGCGTCTTGTGCCCCGCCGCCTGGGACGAGATGCCGACCACGTGCACGTCGTTGTCGATGGCATCCTGCGCCGCCTCCTCCGGGGTCTGGAACAGCGGGCCCACGTCGACGTCAAAGCCGATGTCGGCGAACGCGGTCGCGATCACCTTCGCGCCCCGGTCGTGGCCGTCCTGCCCCATCTTCACCACCAGCATGCGCGGCCGGCGGCCCTCGGCTTCGGCGAAAGCCTCGACGTCACGCTGGATCTGCGCGAAGCCCTCGTCGCCCTCGTAGGCGGCGCCATAGACGCCCGCGAGGGTCTTCACCTCGGCGCGGTGGCGCCCGAACACCTTTTCCATCGCGTCGGAAATCTCCCCCACGCTCGCCCGCGCCCGCGCCGCCTCGACCGCCGCGGCGAGCAGGTTGCCGCCCTCGCGCGCCACGCGCTCCACCTCGGCCAGCGCCGCGGCGCAGGCGCCCGCGTCCCGCGTCGCCCGGATCCGCTCCAGCCGCGCGATCTGGCTGTCGCGCACCTTCACGTTGTCGACGTCGAGGATGTCGATCGGCTCCTGCGCCGCCAGCCGGTACTTGTTGACCCCGACGATCACCTCCTCGCCCCGGTCCACCGCCGCCTGCCGCCGCGCCGCGCTCTCCTCGATACGGAGCTTCGGCATGCCCGAGCCCACCGCTTTGGTCATGCCGCCGAGCGCATCGACCTCCTCGACCAGCGCCCACGCCTTCGCCGCCAGCTCCGCCGTCAGGCTCTCGACGTAGTACGACCCCGCCAGCGGATCGACGACATGGGTGATCCCCGTCTCCTCCTGCAAGATCAGCTGCGTGTTCCGCGCGATCCGGGCGGAGAATTCCGTCGGCAGCGCAATGGCTTCGTCCAGCGCGTTGGTGTGCAGGCTCTGCGTGCCGCCAAGCGCCGCGGCCATCGCCTCATAGGCGGTGCGCACCACGTTGTTGTACGGGTCCTGCTCCTGCAGGCTGACGCCGCTGGTCTGGCAGTGCGTGCGGAGCATCTTGCTGCCCGGCTTCTTCGCGCCGAACTCCGTCATCACCCGGTGCCAGAGCAGCCGCGCGGCGCGGAGCTTTGCCACCTCCATGAAGAAGTTCATCCCGATCGCGAAGAAGAAGCTCAAACGACCGGCGAACGCGTCCACGTCCATTCCCGCCGCAATCGCCGCCTTCACGTACTCCTTGCCGTCGGCAATCGTGAACCCGAGTTCCTGCACCAGGTTCGCGCCGGCCTCCTGCATGTGATAGCCGGAGATCGAGATCGAGTTGAACTTCGGCATCTCGGCGGCGGTGTAGCCGATGATGTCCGAAATGATCCGCATCGAGGGTTCCGGCGGATACACGTAGGTGTTGCGGACCATGAACTCCTTCAGGATGTCGTTCTGGATCGTGCCCGACAGCTCGGCGCGCGGCACGCCCTGCTCCTCGCCCGCGACGATGAAATTCGCGAGGATCGGGATCACCGCGCCGTTCATCGTCATCGAGACGGAGATCTTCTCCAGCGGGATCCCGTCGAACAGGATCTTCATGTCCTCGACCGAGTCGATCGCGACGCCGGCCTTGCCCACGTCGCCCACCACCCGGGGGTGATCGCTGTCATAGCCGCGGTGCGTCGCGAGATCGAACGCCACCGACACGCCCTGCTGGCCCGCCGCCAGCGCCTTGCGGTAAAACGCGTTGCTCTCCTCCGCGGTCGAGAAGCCGGCGTACTGCCGGATCGTCCACGGCCGCCCGGCGTACATCGTCGCCCGCGGCCCGCGGGTGTAGGGCGCCATTCCCGGCAGGCTGCCGAGGTGCCCGAGGTCCGCGAGGTCGCGCTCGGTGTAGAGCGCCTTCACCTCGATGCCCTCCGGCGTCTCCCAGTTCAGGCTCTCGACCGGCTTGCCCCTCAGCTCCTTGGCGGCCAGCGCGCCCCAGGTCTCCAGATCGTCGCTCATGCCGAAATCCCCGAAAAATCCCTCGCCTTCCCCGCCGGCGGACGGCTAGATGCCCCGCAAACGGAGGACATCATGCCAAGCGCGCTCGCCGCCCTGTTGATCGCGCTTCTCGCGCCGCTCGCCGCCCTGGCGCAGGACACGCCACAGCCCACGCTCGACGAGCTGCGCGGCCAGTCCCGTGTCGCCGTGGTCTTTGCCAACTCGCCCGACGACCCGAAGTTCATCCAGCAGATGGCCTGGCTCGACGCCGAGCCCGACGCCCTGGAAGAGCGCAACGTCGTCGTGCTGACCGACACCGACCCGAAGGCCAACGGCCCGCTGCGCCAGCGCCTGCGCCCCGTCGGCTTCGGCGTGGTGCTCATCGACATCGACGGCACCATCGCCACCCGCAGGCCGCTGCCGGCAACCGTGCGCGAGGTCGTAAACTTCATTGACCGCATGCCCTCGCGCCGGCAGGAAACGGGCTCGCACCGTCCCTGACTCCAGAGGAGCCAACATAGTCAGGGCCGCAACCCTCGCCACTCTGGCGGCTGCGGCACTCGCCGCGACGCTCGCCGTTCCGGCCAATGCCCAGCGCGTGCCGCCGCGGGGCGCCCTGCCGCTCTCGCAGATCATCGCGGGCGTCGAGAAATCCCAGCCGGTCAGCTCGTTCCGCGAGGTCGAGTGGGACGATGACGGCTACCGGGACATGGAATTCATCAACACCAACAACCGCACCGTCAACATCCGCATCGACCCGATGACGGGCGAGCCCTGGTCCCGCCGGTCGCGCTGAAGGTCGCGGGCCGGGGCGCGGAGACGCGGCCCGGCCCATCTCACTCGAACTCCAGGATCACGTCGTCCACCGCCAGGCTGTCGCCTGCCCTGGCACGAACCTTCTTCACCACGGCCTTCCGCTCGGCGCGCAGCACGTTCTCCATCTTCATCGCCTCGACCATGGCGAGCGCCTGACCGTCGAACACCTCGTCGCCTTCGGCCACGTCGATGCGCACCACCAGCCCCGGCATCGGGCAGAGCAGGTACTTCGAGGTGTCCGGCGGCAGCTTCACCGGCATCCGCTCGGCGAGTGCCGCGTGCTTCGGCGTGAAGACGGAGACCTTCAGGTCCGCGCCGCGATGGCGCAGGCGAAAGCCGCCTTCCAGCGGGTTCACCTTGGCCACCACCTCGCGCCCGTCGATGCGCGCCCGCGCCAGCCGCTGCCCCGGGGTCCATTCGCACGCGAGCGTCGCCAAGGTGCCGTCCGGCCAGGTCACGTCGCTGCGGTTGCCGCCCGAGTCGAGCGTCAGCGGCCAGGGCTTGCGGTCGATCGTCACGACCCACTCGCGCCCCACCTGCCGCTGGTGATAGGGCATCGCGCCGGAGATCTTCGCGGCACGCGCCTCGCTCACCACGTGCATGTGCGCCGCCAGCGCCGCCAGATCGCGCAGCAACTCCTCGGGCAGCTCCGCGCCCTGGAAGCCCTCGGGATACTCCTCGGCGATGAACGCCGTGGTGATCTCGCCGGAGATGAACCGCGGATGGTCCATCACAGCCGACAGGAACGGCAGGTTGTGGCCGATGCCGTCGACCTCGAAGCTGTCGAGCGCGCTGCGCATCCCGGCGATCGCCTTGCCGCGGTCGGGCGCCCAGGTGCAGAGCTTGGCGATCATCGGGTCGTAGTACATCGAGATCTCGCCGCCCTCGAAGACGCCGGTATCGTTGCGCACCGCCCCGGTCGCCGACTTCTCCTCCGCCGGCGGCCGATACCGCGTCAGCCGGCCGATCGACGGCAGGAAGTTGCGATAGGGGTCTTCCGCATAGAGCCGGCTCTCGATCGCCCAGCCATGGATGCCGATGTCGGCCTGGGTCAGCGACAGCCGCTCGCCCGCCGCCACCCGGATCATCTGCTCGACCAGATCGACGCCGGTAATCAGCTCCGTCACCGGATGCTCGACCTGCAATCGCGTATTCATCTCAAGGAAATAGAAGTTGCGGCTGCCATCGACGATGAACTCGACCGTCCCGGCGCTCGCATAGTCGACGGCCTTCGCCAGCGCCACGGCCTGCTCGCCCATCGCCCTGCGCGTCGCCGCGTCGAGGAACGGCGAGGGCGCCTCCTCGATCACCTTCTGGTTCCGCCGCTGGATCGAGCACTCGCGCTCGTTCAGGTAGATGCAGTTGCCGTGGCTGTCGCCGAGCACCTGGATCTCGATGTGCCGCGGCTGGGTGACGAACTTCTCGATGAAGATCCGGTCGTCACCGAAGCTCGACGCCGCTTCCGACTTCGACCGCTCGAAGCCCTCGGCCGCCTCGGCGTCGGTCCAGGCGATGCGCATTCCCTTGCCGCCGCCGCCGGCGGATGCCTTGATCATCACCGGATAGCCGATCTCGCCCGCGATCTTCACCGCGTGGCGCGCGTCGTCGATCAGGCCCATGTAGCCCGGCACCGTCGAGACGCCCGCCTCGGCCGCGAGCTTCTTCGAGGTGATCTTGTCGCCCATCGCGCGGATCGCCGAGGCGGGCGGCCCGATGAACGCGACCCCCGCCGCCGCCAGCGCCTCGGCGAAATCCGCCCGCTCCGAGAGGAAGCCATAGCCCGGGTGCACCGCCTCGGCGCCGGTCGCCTTGATCGCCGCGAGGATCTTCTCGATGACAATGTAGCTCTGGTTCGCCGGAGGCGGCCCGATGTGCACCGCCTCATCGGCCATCTTCACGTGCAGCGCGCCCGCGTCCGCGTCGGAATAGACCGCGACCGTCGCGATCCCCATCTTGCGCGCGGTCTTGATGACCCGGCAGGCGATCTCGCCGCGGTTCGCGATCAGGATTTTCTTGAACATCTGGATCTCGCCTGCCTTTTCGCTCACATCGACGTGCCGACGCTGTCGTCGATCTGGCCGGGGTTCATCGGGTCGGGGGAAAGCGCGGAGTCCGTCATCGGATCCGCCGGGGCCACGTCCGAGGCGCCGCCCGCCGGCGCGGTGCAGGCCCCGAGAAAGCCCGCAAGCGCGAGCAGGGCGGCAATCCGAAGCATGGTCATGGTCGTTCTCCCCCTTCTGGTTTCAGTCATCGAAGATGTCCGGAAAGCTGGCGCGCGCCCGGTCCACGTCGACTCGCAGCAGCGCCTCGTAGCTCGCCGGATCAAATGGATCCTCCGCCGGCACCACCTCGCGCCCCAGCAGCCAGCCGAGCCGGCCGGCGTCGAGGTTGCCCCGCTCGAACGGCTCCTCGCCGAAATGCTCGATCAGCGCCGTGAGGAACATCTCGTCGGCCTGCCGGTCGATGGCCCGGCGGTCGGCGAAGCGCTCGCGCGCCTTCAGCGGCGTCACCTTGCGCGGGTCGGCCCGGCGGATGGTGAACTGCAGGTCGCTCCCCGGCAGCCGCCCGGGAAAGCCGCGATGCTTCAGCATGGCCGGGCGCCCCCGGTCAGTCCTCGCCCAGGTGCATGACGGCGATCCCCATCGACACCGCACCGAAAGTCAGCGCCGTCTGGAAGAACAGCACGAACGTCGCGAGCCCGCTCTCGTCCTTCTGCAGGCTGGTGCCCAGCCCCCAGACGTCGAGCCAGATCATCCCGAACAGGAACGCACAGCCGAGCACCATGCCGTTCGCGATGTGCGTCAGCATGAAGCGCACCAGCTTCGGCAACTGCATCCAGAGACGCCGGATCATGGAAGGCTCCGGTCAGGGGTTGGCCACAATGTAGCGCCCCCGCCCCCCGGCGGCCAGCGCCGAACCGGCGATGCCGAAGAACCCCGGCCTCCCAAGAGTCGAGACGCTGACGCCAGACGGATTTGTCCGTCGATAAATCCGTCCGCGCTCGCCGGGGCGATCCCGGCCGGATTGGCACCCTTCCGCAGAAATCTGCACCCCTGACGGCTTCCGCGCGGTCCCCGCGCTCCCTGCCGTTGGCGCGGCCGACGCAGTGCGTCGGCTCGTCGCGCCGAGCACTCGCGTGCGCAAGCGCCCGCTTCAGTCGCAGCAGCCTCCCGACGCGAACCGCTGCCAGGCCCTCACCGCCCGACGTTTTCACCAGAGCTTCCAACGGCATCCCCACCACTTCGCGCGTGAAATCCCGTCACAGCGGAATGTTGTCGTGCTTCTTCCACGGATTGCTCAGCCGCTTGGTGCGGAGCGAGGCGAACGACCGCGCCACCCGCTTCCGCGTCGAGTGCGGCATGATGACCTCGTCGATGAACCCCTTCTCCGCCGCCACGAACGGATTGGCGAAGCGCGCCTCGTAGTCCTTCGTCCGCGCCGCGATCTTCTCCGGGTCGCCGAGCTCGGAGCGGTAGAGGATCTCCACCGCCCCCTTCGCGCCCATCACCGCGATCTCGGCGGTCGGCCAGGCGTAGTTGAAGTCCCCGCGCAGGTGCTTCGAGCTCATCACGTCATAGGCGCCGCCATAGGCCTTGCGGGTGATGACCGTGACCTTCGGCACCGTCGCCTCGCCGAACGCGAACAGCAGCTTTGCCCCGTGCTTGATGATGCCGCCGTACTCCTGATCGGTTCCCGGCATGAACCCGGGCACGTCGACGAAGGTGAGGAGCGGGATCTCGAAGGCGTCGCAGAACCGCACGAAGCGCGCCGCCTTGCGCGCCGAGTCGATGTCGAGGCACCCGGCCAGCACCATCGGCTGGTTCGCCACCACGCCGACCGTCGAGCCTTCCAGCCGGATGAACCCGGTCAGGATGTTCTTGGCGAAGTCCGGCTGGATCTCGAAGAAGTCCCCCTCGTCCGCGACCTTGAGGATCAGCTCCTTCATGTCGTACGGCGTGTTCGGATTTGCCGGCACCAGCGTGTCGAGGCTCGCATCCACCCGGTCGCCCGCGTCGAAGAACGGCCGCAGCGGCGGCTTCTCGCGGTTCGACAGCGGCAGGAAGTCAACCAGCCGCCGCACCTCGGCGAGCGCCACCAGATCGTTCTCGAAGGCATTGTCCGCCACGCTCGACTTCGAGGTATGCGTCTTCGCCCCGCCCAGCTCCTCCGCCGTGACGATCTCGTTCGTCACCGTCTTCACCACGTCGGGGCCGGTCACGAACATGTAGGACGAGTCGCGCACCATGAAGATGAAGTCGGTCATCGCCGGGGAATAGACCGCCCCGCCCGCGCAGGGGCCCATGATGACGCTGATCTGCGGGATCACCCCCGACGCCATGATGTTGCGCTGGAACACGTCGGCATAGCCCGCGAGGCTCGCGACGCCCTCCTGGATCCGCGCGCCGCCCGAGTCGTTGAGCCCGATCACCGGCGCGCCGTTCTGCACGGCCATGTCCATGATCTTGCAGATCTTCTGCGCGTGCGTCTCGGAGAGCGAGCCGCCGAACACCGTGAAGTCCTGGCTGAACACGTAGACCTGCCGCCCGTTCACCGTGCCCCAGCCGGTGACGACGCCGTCGCCGGGAAAGCTCGACCCGTCCATGCCGAAGTCGACGCAGCGGTGGGAGACGAACATGTCGAATTCCTCGAAGCTGCCCTCGTCGAGCAGCACCTCGATCCGCTCCCGCGCCGTCAGCTTGCCCTTGGCGTGCTGCGCTTCGATCCGGGCGACGCCGCCGCCCAGCCGGGCATTGGCCCGCCGCGTCTCGAGCTCGTCGAGGATGTCCTTCATGCGCGCCTCCCCAGGGTTCCACCGCGGTTCCCGCTGCCATTGCCACGTCACATTCCGCGCCGCAACAAATCTCCGGCGGATTTGCAAACTCGATTGCAAAGGCGTCGAGCGAAATGCAAAGTTGCGAAGCCATGACCGCTCCCGCCAAACTCTACGCCGGTGTGAAGCTGCGCGAAATACGCGCGCGGATGAAGCTCACTCAGGCGGACTATGCCGCGAAGCTGGGGATTTCGCTCTCCTACCTCAACCAGATGGAGAACAATCACCGCCCGGTATCGGCCCGCGTCGTGCTGGCGCTGGCGCAGGAGCTCGGCACCGACGTCACCGAGCTCGCGGCAGGATCGACCGAGCGCATGGTCGCCGACATCCGCGAGGCCCTCGCCGATCCGGTGTTCGGCCCGGCGCCGCCGCTCGGCGACATCCAGCTCCTCGCGACGAACGCCCCCAATCTCGCGCGCGCGTTCCTGACGCTGCACCGCGAGTTGCGCGAGACGCAGGAGCGGCTGGCGCAGGTGAACGAGGCGCTGGGCCGCGAGGACGCGAGCCTCGCCCCCCTGCCCTGGGAAGAGGTGCGGGATTTCTTCCACTACTGCGACAACCACATCGACGCCATCGACCGCGCCGCGGAGCATTTCGCCGGCCGCCTCGGCGGTGGCGAGCGGCGGGCCGCGCTCGCTGGCTGGCTGGAGCAGCGCCACGGCATCACGGTGTCGACCGCCGCCACCCCTGCCCTGCGGCACTTCGACCCCGGCGCCCGCCACCTGACGCTCGCCGCGCACAGCACCGCCGCGACACAGGCGTTTCAGGTCCTGCACCAGATCGCGCTCCTCGAACACGACGACCTGCTCGAGGCCACCCTCGACCTCGCCCGCTTCCGCACCGAGGCGGCGCGGGCGATCTGCAAGACCGGGCTCGCCAACTACTTCGCCGGTGCGGCGCTGCTGCCGTACATGGATTTCCTCGCGCGGGCGCAGGAGCTGCGCCACGATCTCGAGGCGCTGTCGGGCGCGTTCGATGCCTCGATCGAGCAGGTGGGGCAGCGGCTGTCGACGCTCCAGCGCACCGGGGCGAAGGGGGTGCCGTTCTTCTTCTTCCGCGTGGACCAGGCCGGCACCATCACAAAGCGCCACTCCGCCACGCGGCTGCAGTTCGCCCGCTTCGGCGGCGGCTGCCCGCTCTGGAACGTCCACCAGGCGTTCGAGACGCCGGGCCGCTTCCTGCGCCAGCTCGCGGAGACGCCGGACGGCGCCCGCTATCTCTGCCTCGCCCGCGACGTGTCAAAGCCCGGGGGCGGCTTTCGCGCCCCGGTGCGGCGCTATGCCATCGGCCTCGGCTGCGAGATCGCCCACGCGGCTGCGCTGGTCTATGCCGACGACCTCGACCTGAAGACGGCCACCTACCAGCCGATCGGAGTCTCGTGCCGGATCTGCGAGCGCCGCGACTGCCACCAGCGCGCCCTGCCGCCGCTGGAACGGCCGCTGATCGTCGATCCGAATGCGCGGGGCGTGCTGCCCTATCGCATCGGTTAGGCGGCGCGGCCCCCGGGGCCGCGCCGCTCAGCCGTCAGGCGATTTCCTGCAGCGCGCTCAGGAACTGCTGGGCGAGACTGGAGGCGGTAGAGGCGGCCGTGCCGACGCCGCCGGTGGCCAGCGCACCGAACAGCGACTCCGCGAGCGAGGCGAAGCTCGACGCCGTGCTGTCGCTGCTCGCGGTCGCATCCGGTGCCGCGCCCGACGGCGGCCCCGGCGGCGGGCCGCGACGCGCGTCGCCGGCGGACGCGACATCGCCCGACGCGCGCGAGGCGGTCTCGGCCGCGGTCATCTCGGCCTCGGTGATCTGCCCGTCGCCGTCGCTGTCGATGGTGCCGAACTGCGACGAGAGCAGGTCGCCGACGTCGCTGCTTGCCAGCTCGTCGGCGGAAATCGTGCCGCTGCCGTCCGCGTCGTCGTTGGCGAGCAGCGCGGAGAACAGCGACTGCGTCCCCTCGCTCGACACGTCGCTCGGCGGCGGGGGCGGGGGTGGCGGCGGGGCGGCGGCGGCGCTGGTCGTGGTGCCGGCCTGAGCCGTCTGGGTGGTATCCTCGGCCGCCTGCTTCTGGCGGGTGATCTGCGCAAGCAGGGTGGCGTAGCTGGAGTTGGTAGACGAGACAGAGGAGATCATCAGCTTCTGCTTTGTGACGAACACAGGAACTTGCGTCCGCCGCCAGTCATCCGCCAGTAAGCTCGCCAAGGTGTTGATGCGCCGCAGCAGAATGGCGAGGGATTGCCGCAAGCTTCCGCCAAATTCGCGCTACCCCCGCGCCGTCATCACCAGCGCCTGGATTTTCCCGGAGAGCGCGCCTGGCCCGTGGCGCGCCTCGAGTGCCGACGCCACCCGCTCCGTTACCGCCGCCAATTCCCCCGGTGCGCGCGCCTCGATCTCGCCGCGGATCGGCGTCCCCTGACAGAACGCCGTGGCCAGATGCCGCGGCGAGGGCGACCGGCTCATACCACCGGCCTTATGGATTGACCTTCGCCCACTCCCTTGATGCGATCGATGCGATGACTGCTGGCTGTGTCGCGAAGCGGTTCCATGCGTCGCAGCAGGCATCGACGATGGCGTCGTAGTCGTCGAAGACGCTGATCGCGAGCCAGTTGGCGCGGAGGTATTGCCAGACGTTCTCGACGGGGTTCAGTTCGGGACTGTAGGGCGGCAGCACGAGGAGGGAGATGTTGTCGGGGACGACGAGGCCGCCTCCGCCGTGCCAGCCGGCACCGTCGAGGACGAGCACGGCGTGGGTGCCGGGCGCGACGGCGCCGGCGATCTCGGCGAGGTGGGCGTTCATCGCGGGGGTGTCGGCGAAGGGCATGACGAGGCCCGCCGCCACGCCGCGATCCGGGCAGACCGCGCCGAAGATGTAGGCCCACTGGAAGCGGGTGTCGCGCGGCGCCCTTGGCCGGGTGCCACGCTTCGCCCAGATGCGGGTGAGCGTGCCCTGCTGGCCGACCCTTGCCTCGTCCTGGAACCGAGATCTCCAGCGGCTTGCCCCGTGCCGCCTCGGGCAGCGCCGCGGCTACCGCGTCGGGGAAGCTTTTTTAAACCCCTCCTGGGCTTCGGGATCGGTCTTCGGATGCCGCGGACGAACCGACAGGCGCCGGTAGCCGAGCGCCGCCAGATACTTGCCCACCGTCCGCTCGTGCACCTCCACCCCGAACCGCTCCGCGATCCGTCGCCCGAGATCCTGCCGCCGCCACCGCACCACCCCGTCCCCCACTGGAACGGGCGCCGGGTCGGGACCCGCCTCCACCCAGGAGGCGAACTCGGCCATCTGCGCCGGCGACAGCCGTCGCGGCTGCGCCCCGCCCCGATGGTTCGAGAGCCCCGCCAGCCCCTCGGCATTGTAGCGGTGCACCCAGTCCCGCAGCGTCTGCCGGTCCATCCCGCAGGTCTCCGCCGCGGTCTGCCGATCGACCCCCTCCAGTACCAGCGCGATCGCCAGCATCCGCCGCGCCGCCTTCGCATCCCGGCTCCTGACAGCCGCGCGCCTCAGCTCCGCCGCCGTCAGCTCCCTTCTTGTCACCTGCACCGCCGCTGACATCCCCAGCCTCCTCCTGCCTCGACCGCAGTGAGTCAGAGATCAGCCGAATTGGGAATCCCAAGAGAGTCAGAAAGCGCGGCCGGTGGTATCACATCCGCGCGCCTCTCGATCCCGATGTCCGAGAATCCCGCCCGCTCCAGATCGGCGCGGATCACGCCCGCGTCGTAGTAGCCGTGCGGCGTCCGCACGATGAAGCGCGGCGGGTCGACGGGGAACAGCGCCGCCAGCGCCTCCGCCACCTCGAACGCCAGCGCATTCTGCTCGATCCGATCCCAGACGCTGAAAACGAACCGGCCTCCCGGCCGCAGCACGCGACGAGCCTCGCGGTAGCCCGCGACCCGATCGGGAAAGAACATCGCGCCGAACTGGCAGAGGACCACGTCGAATGCGTCGTCGTCGAACGGCAGCGCCAGCGCGTCCGCCTGCCGCCACTCAATCCGCCCGTCTGCCCCCTGCCGCGTGGCGGCCCGGTCAAGCATCGGCTGGTTCAGGTCGGTGACGACGTAGCGCGCGTCCGCGCACAGCAGCGGCGCAAGCGCCCGCGTGACCGCCCCGCTGCCCGCCGCGGTCTCCAGAATGTCGCGCGGCGCCAGCGCGGAGACGCGCTGCGCCATGTCCTCGGCGTAGCTCTCGAAGATCAGCGGCACCATGTGGGTGTCGTAGGTCTCGGGGATCGCCCCCGCGAAGACCTTGTCGCTCTCGGCCATCGGCCCGCCCCCCCGCTCGGCGAGTCGAATGACCCGCCGGCCTTCCATCCTACGCCGTTCCGGTGCGAAAGTCCGGGAGACACCGCCGCGGCCAAGGGGCGGCGGGGGTCAGGGGAAGCGCGCCTGTCAGGCGAAGAGCTCGTGGCAGGTCTCGAGTGCCGCCACCAGCGCGTCGACCTCGGCCTCGGTGTTGTAGAGCGCGAACGACGCCCGGCAGGTCGCGCTGACCCCGAGCCGCGTCATCAGCGGCTGCGCGCAGTGATGCCCGGCCCGCACCGCCACGCCCTTGCGGTCGACCACCGTCGAGATGTCGTGCGGATGCGCCTGCCCCTGCATGGTGAACGAGAAGATCGCGCCCTTGCCCGGCGCCGTCCCCTGCAGGCTCAGCCAGTTCAACCCGCCGAGCCGCGCGCTGGCATAGTCGCGCAGCCGGTGCTCATGGGCGGCGATGGCGTCGAGCCCCAGGCCCTCCATGTACTCGATCGCCACCCCGAGCCCGATGGTCGCCACGATCGACGGCGTGCCCGCCTCGAACTTCAGGGGCGGATCGGCGTAGGTGATCCCGTCCTGCCGCACCTCGCGGATCATGTCGCCGCCGCCGAGGAACGGCCGCATCTCCGCCCACCGCTCCGCCTTGGCATAGAGCGCGCCCGATCCGGTCGGCCCGTAGAGCTTGTGCCCGGTGATCGCGTAGAAATCGACGTCGAGGTCCACCACGTCCACGGGCATGTGCACCGCCGCCTGGCTGCCGTCCACCATCACCGGCACGCCCTTCGCGTGGGCGCCGGCGGCGATCGCCTTCACGTCGACCACCGTGCCGAGCACGTTCGACATGTGGGTGATGGCAACCAGCTTGGTGCGCGGCCCGATGGCGGCAAGCACCCGCTCGGGATCGAGCGAGCCGTCGGGCTCGATGTCGACCCACTTCAGCACCACTCCCTGCCGCTCGCGCAGGAAATGCCACGGCACGATGTTCGCGTGATGCTCCATCACGCTCAGGACGATCTCGTCGCCCGCCTGCAGCCGGGGCGCCGCCCAGGCATAGCTCACCATGTTGATCGACATGGTGGACCCGGTGGTGAAGACGATCTCGTCCTCCGCCGTCGCCCCGAGAAAGCGCGCGAGGATGCCGCGCGTCGCCTCGTACTTCTCCGTCGCCACCGACGAGAGATAGTGCAGGCCCCGGTGGACGTTGGCGTACTCGTGCGCATACGCCCGCGTCACCGCGTCGATCACCGCCTGCGGCTTCTGCGCCGAGGCGCCGTTGTCGAGATAGACCAGCGGCCGGCCGTGCACCTCGCGCGCGAGGATCGGAAAGTCGCGGCGCACCGCATCGACGTCGTACATCAAGAAACCTCCTGCGGCGTGATCCCGAGGATCGCCGCCAGTATCGCCACCCCGAGCATCAGCACGACGCTCGTCGCGAGGATGCCGGCGAGCACCACCGCCGCGTTGCGAAACCCGTGCAGCTCGGCGACGAAGCAGGCAAAGGCGGAGAGCACCCAGACGATGCTCGCAATCGCCACCACCGCCGCCAGCATCGGCAGCAGCGCCAGCGCCACCAGCTGCACCGCCTGCAGCAGCACCATCATCGCGTTCAGCCACACCACCAGCGCCAGCGCCCCGCGCACGTCGCCGACGCCGCCGAAGAGCCGCCCCACCCGCGCGGCGAGGAACACCACCACCGCCATCACCGCCAGCTGCGCCACCGCGCCCAGCAGCGGCGTCCCCAGCACCGAGGCCGACACCGCGTCGATCGCGTCGGGCGCCAGCCGCAGCGCGGCATAGCCCAGCACCATCCCGACCGCCGTCACCAGCAGCGCCGCCTGCAGCAGCACCGGCACGTCCAGGTCGAGGGCCAGCACCCGGCGGGCCGCGGCACGCGGCCGGAGGAAGCTCGCCGCGATCAGCTCACCCCACATGGTCCGTCCCCCGATCCACCGGGCCCGGGCCCGAAGCCCCGGCCCGAAATCCCTCCGCCTCCAGCAGGCTTGCGCCGGCGAGCCACAGCCACGCTGCGACGCCCGCATAGCCGACCAGCCGCACCACCGGCAACAGCGCCGGCACCGCGTCGCCGAGCACCCCGAGCAGCGCGAGCCCGAGCGCGACCGGCGTCCCGGCAAGCAGCGCCGCGAAGAGCGCCGACCGCGCCGGCAGGAAGCCGCCCCGCGCCCCGAACAGCCGCGCCACCAGATGCGCCAGCGCCGCCACCCCGTAGGCCGCGAGCGGCGCCAGCGCCACCCAGGCGAAGAGGTGCGCCGCCACCGCCGCCGCGAACGGATCGCCGGTCTCGCCGGCCAGCCCCGCCGCCGCGCGCCGCGCGTCGGGCAGGCTCGCGACGAACAGCAGCCCGCAGGCGAGCATCAGGTCCGCCAGCGCGCGCGACTCGCTCAGGCCCGCCGCCATCCGCCCGGCCATGGCCCGGCGCGGGCCGGCCCAGGTCCGCGCGATCGCGTCGACGATGCCGCCGTGCGTCCGGCCGTGTGCCAACGCCCTAGCGCCGCCGGGCGAGCCAGGCGGCCAGCCGCTCGCGCAGCTCGTCCGCCAGCCCCGCGTCCTCCACCTCGGCGATTGCCTCGTCGAGGAAGGCGAGCACCAGCAGCTCCTCCGCCGTCTTGCGCGGGATACCGCGCGACGTCAGGTAGAACAGCGACGTCTCGTCCACCGCGCCGGAGGTGGAGCCATGGCTGCACTTCACGTCGTCGGCGTAGATCTCCAGCTCGGGCTTCACCAGAAACTGGCTGGTCTCGTCGAGCAGCAGGCTCTGGCTGATCTGATAACCGTCGGTCTGCTGCGCGCCCGGCTTCACCAGGATCTTGCCCTGGAAGACCCCGACCGCGCCATGGCGCAGCACCTTCTTGAACACCTGCCGGCTCTCGCAGCCGACGGCGGCATGGGTGATGAAGACCGTGTCATCGTGGTGGAAATCGCCGTCGCCGACGCAGGCTCCCGCCACATGCGCGCTGGCGTTGTCGCCGCGCATCTCGACGAAGGCCTCGTTGCGCGTCAGCCGCCCGTTCACCGTCAGGGTGAACGACTTCAGCCGGCTCTCGGTGCCGAGTCGGGCGAACAGGCCCGTCACCGCGCACCGCTCGTGATCGCGGCCCTGCGTGCGGACGTGGTGGAACGCAGCGCCGTCGCCGATCTCGACCTCGAGCACCGCGTTGAGCCGCGCCGCCCCGGCCGCGCTTTCGAGCAGCGTCAGGTCGGCACCGGCATCGAGCCGGATCACGTTGTGGACCAGCGCCTCGGCGCCCGCGTCCTTGCGGCGATAGACGAAGTGGATCGGCCGCGACGCCTGCCCCGTCACGCGGATGGCAAAGCCTTCCACCGCGCGCGCAGTGTTGAGCGCCGCGAGCGGCCGCTCCACCGGCACCTGCCCGGCGGCCTCGAGCTGGCCGAAGACCTCGCGGGTCCAGTGGATATCCGCCCCGAGCGCCGTGCGCAGCGGCGTGATCTCGACGCCCGCGATCTCGAGCGGCGTCGAGGCTTCCGGCGAATACACCCCGTCGACGAACACCAGCCGGTGCGTGTCGCGGCTCTGGAACACCGGCACGTCCTCGACGGCGAGCAGCGCTGCCTGCGGCGCCGGCTCGACCGTCAGCGACGTGGGGTCGGTGTACTTCCAGTATTCGTCCCGCCGGCCCGGCGCGCCGCGCTCGCGCAGCCAGGCTTCCGCCCGCCCCCGCGCGGCACGCGCCCAGGCCGCCTCGCCCGCGGGCGCAGGCCATGCCGCGAGCAGCGCGCCCGCGGCGTCGAGCTTCAGAACCGGCGCCGCCATCACGCCACCCGCTCGGCCACGGCCCGCAGGATGTCGGCATAGCCGTTCGTCTCGACCTCGAGCGCGAGCTCGGCCCCGCCCGACTGCACGATCCGCCCGTCCGCCATGATGTGAACCACGTCCGGCACGATGTGATCGAGCAGCCGCTGGTAGTGGGTGATGACGAGGAACGCCCGGTCCGGGCTGCGCAGCGCGTTCACCCCGTCGGCGACCAGCTTCATCGCGTCCACGTCGAGCCCGGAGTCGGTCTCGTCGAGAATGCACATCCGCGGCTCCAGCACCGCCATCTGCAGGATCTCGTTGCGCTTCTTCTCGCCGCCGGAAAAGCCGACGTTGACGGGCCGCTTCAGCATCTCGGCGTCGATGTTGAGCGACTTCGCCTTGACGCGCACTTCCTTCAGGAACTCCGCGGCGTTCAGCTCGGCTTCGCCCCGTGCCTTGCGCTGGGCGTTGAGGGCCGTGCGCAGGAACGTCAGGTTGCCGACGCCCGGGATCTCGACCGGATACTGGAACGCGAGGAACAGCCCCGCCGCCGCCCGCTCCTCCGGCTCCATCCCGAGCAGCTCCGCGCCGTCGAGGCTCGCCGTCCCCTCCGTCACCTCATAGCCGTCGCGGCCCGACAGCACGTAGGAGAGCGTCGACTTTCCCGACCCGTTCGGCCCCATGATGGCGTGGACCTGCCCCGCCGGCACCGTGAGGTTCACGCCCTTGAGGATCACCTTGTCCTCTTCCTCCAGCCGCACGTGGAGGTTCTCGATCTTCAGCATGTCCGTCCTTCCCGATATCCGCGCGTCGATCCGATCGAGCCGCTGCGCCGCAGCGGCGATCCCGACCGACCCGATGCCCCCGTATCCCCAGTCTCGCGTCCCGGCCCCGCCTTCAGGCCGCCGCCAGCCGCGCCCGCATCCCGGCGTTCCACAGCCCTGCCGGGACCGCGAGCGCGACGAAGAGCAGGATCGCCAGCACGCTCGGCAGCGGCAGCATCCAGCCGAGCAGCACCACCAGCGTGCCGACGAACGGCATCATGATGAGCGTGCCGATCACGATCTCCTCGGCGCCGGTGCCGAGCCCGCGGCCGACGTCGCCGCCGACCTCGCCCATGTCCCCGATCCCGTTCACCCGACGCTCCCCTCGAGGCTGATCGCGACGAGCTTCTGCGCCTCGATGGCGAACTCCATCGGCAGCGCCTGCAGCACCTCGCGGCAGAAGCCGTTGACCACCAGCGCCACCGCCTCCTCCTCGCCGATGCCGCGCTGGCGGCAGTAGAACAGCTGGTCCTCGTCGACCTTCGAGGTGGTTGCCTCGTGCTCCACCCGGCTCGAGTTGTTCTTGCACTCGATGTACGGAACGGTGTGCGCCCCGCACTGGTCGCCGATCAGCAGGCTGTCGCACTGGGTATAGTTGCGGCTGCCCGTCGCTTTCGGATGCACGCTGACGAGCCCGCGATAGGTGTTCTGCGCCAGACCGGCGCTGATCCCCTTCGAGACGATCCGGCTCCGGGTGTTCTTGCCCAGATGGTGCATCTTGGTGCCGGTGTCGGCCTGCTGGTGGTTGTTGGCGATGGCGATCGAGTAGAATTCGCCCGACGAATTGTCGCCGCGCAGGATGCACGACGGATACTTCCAGGTGATCGCCGAGCCGGTCTCGACCTGCGTCCACATCACCTTCGCCCGCGCCTCGCGGCAGTCGGCGCGCTTGGTGACGAAGTTGTAGACGCCGCCCCGGCCCTCCTCGTCGCCGGGGAACCAGTTCTGCACCGTGGAGTACTTCACCTCCGCGTCCTCGAGCACGACGATTTCCACCACCGCCGCGTGCAGCTGGTTGGTGTCGCGCTTCGGCGCGGTGCAGCCCTCGAGATACGAGACGTAGGACCCCTTGTCGGCGATGATGAGCGTCCGCTCGAACTGCCCGGTGTTCTCGGCGTTGATCCGGAAGTACGTCGACAGCTCCATCGGGCAGCGCACGCCGGGCGGCACGTAGACGAACGACCCGTCCGAGAACACCGCCGAATTCAGCGTGGCGTAGAAGTTGTCGCTGTAGGGCACGACCGAGCCGAGATACTTCTTCACCAGCTCCGGGTGCTCCCGCACCGCCTCGGAGATCGGACAGAAGATCACCCCGGCCTTCGCCAGCTCTGCCTTGAACGTCGTGCCCACCGACACGGAGTTCGAACACCGCGTCCACCGCGACCTTGCGTCCCTCGGCCGGCGCACCGTCGGCCCCCTCGACGCCGGCCAGGATCATCTGCTCCTTCAGCGGGATGCCGAGCTTTTCGTAGGTGGCCAGCAGTGCGGGATCCACCTCGTCGAGAGACTTCGGCTTCACCGCCATGCTCTTCGGCCGGGCATAGTAATACTGGTCCTGGAAGTCGATCTCGGGATACCGCAGCATCGCCCAGCTCGGCTCCTCCATCTTCAGCCACCGCTCGTAGGCGCGCAGCCGCCAGTCGGTCATCCACTCCGGCTCGCCGTTCTTCTCCGAGATCAGCCGGACGATGTCCTCGTTCAGGCCCTTCGGCGCATATTCCGTCTCGATGTCGCTGGAAAAGCCGTACTTGTACCGCTCGCCCACCGAACGAACGGCGTCCACCGTTTCCTGGTCCACGCCCTCGCGCGCGGTGATCTCGTCGAAAGCAGCCATGGCCTTCCGGTCCTTCCTTCTCTCACCCCCGTGGGCGCGCCCGTCAGGCAGCCCGCGCCCGGAAGCGGCGATAATGACGTTCCCATGCGCCCGCGAACGCGAGGAGTCCCTCCCGCGTCGTTCCCGGACCGATCGACACCCGGATCGCGCTGGTCGCGACCTCGGGCCTGTATCCCATCGCGGTCAGGACCCCGCTCGGGCGGACCTTGCCGCTCGAGCACGCCGACCCCGCGCTGACGGCGAAGCCGGCGAGGTCCATCTGCATGACCTGTGTCTCGCCCGTCCACCCCGGTATCGCAAAGCTCGACGTGTTGGCCAGCCGCGGCGCGCCGCGTCCGAAGAAGATAAGCTCCGGCGCCACCGATGCCAGTGCCCCTTCCAGCAAATCCCGCAGCTCGGCCAGCGCCTCGGCCCGACCGGACGCCAGAATCCGCCGCCGCCGCCTCGGCCGCCGCGCCCATCCCGACGATGCCGAGGATGTTCTCGGTGCCGCCGCGCCGCCCGCGCTCCTGCCCGCCGCCCTTGAGCCGCGCCTCCGGCGCCTCGCCCGGCGCGAGCAGCAGCGCGCCGGTGCCCTTCGGCCCGCCGAACTTCGCCGACGTGACGAGCGCCGACCGTGCGCCGGTCCAGTCGAAGCCGAACGCCACCTTGCCGACCGCCTGGCTCGCGTCGATGCAGGCGAGCCCGCGCGGCAGCGCCTGCACCACCCCGGTCTCGCCGTTCGCCGCCTGCAGCACCGAGCCGGCCGGATCCGCGACCGTCACCCGCCCGTCGCCATCGACCGGCAGCCCCGGCTCGACCCACGCCGCGACGCACGGATGCTCCACCGCCGCGCCGACGAGGCCGCGCCCGGCCAGCGCCAGCGCCGCGCTCTCCGTCGCGCCGGAGGTGAACACCACCTCCCCCGCGAGGCAGCCGGTCGCCTCGGCGACCTGCGCCCGCGCCCGCTCGATCGCCGCCCGCGCCGCGCGCCCCTCGGCATGCACCGACGACGGGTTGCCGAGCAGCTCCATCGCCGCGACCATCGCCGCCCGCGCCTCGGCCCGCAGCGGGGCCGTGGCGTTCCAGTCGAGATAGAGCCGCCCGCTCACGACACCGGCGCCGCAGCGGCGGCCACCGGCGCGCCCTCGTCCACCACGTCGACGAAGCTCGGCACCGCCGGGCAGGGCGCGAGCTGGTTCTTCACCACGTCGCCCAGCCGCGTCTGGTGCAGCATCACGTAGACGTTCGCCGACAGCTGCTCCCACAGCTTGTCCGCCAGGAGCTGCTCCCGGGTGCCGCCCGTCGCCCCGCTCGCGCCGGCGCCGCGGGCGAGCGCGTCCATCGTCTCGTCGACGGCGGCGAGGATTTCCGACACCCGGATCTCGTTCACCGGCCGCGCCAGCCGATAGCCGCCGCCCGGGCCGCGCACCGACTCGACGATCTCCGCCCGGCGCAGCTTGACGAACAGCTGCTCGAGATAGGCGAGGCTGATGTCCTGCCGCTCGGCGATCTCCGACAGCGACACCAGCCGCGCCGGCCCTTGCGTCGCAAGATCGGTGAGCGCAATCATCGCATAGCGCCCTTTGGTGCTCAGTTTCATCGCGTGTCCTCGCGAACTCCGGCCGGTCGCAGTTGACGCAAGGCCGGGGAGCCCTTAACTGCGGGACGCTCCGGGATTGCCGCCACTCGTAAGTTAGAATCTTTCTAGAATGGCCAACCGATTCCGTCAAGTTCGCGTGGCTTGTGTGTCAGGAGGTCGCTCCCCATGCCCGAGGTGATTTTCCCCGGCCCCGACGGGCGGCTGGAGGGGCGCTATCATCCCCAGAAGAACCGCGATGCGCCCATCGCGATCATCCTGCACCCCCATCCGCTGTATGGGGGGACGATGAACAACAAGGTCGTCTATAATCTGCACTACGCCTTCCACAAGATCGGCTTCACCTGCCTGCGGTTCAACTTCCGCGGCGTCGGGCGCAGCCAGGGGGAGTACGACCAGGGCATCGGCGAGCTCTCCGACGCCGCCTCGGCGCTCGACTACCTGCAGTCGCTGAACGCCAACGCCAAAAACTGCTGGGTGGCCGGCTTCTCGTTCGGGGCGTGGATCGGCATGCAGCTCCTGATGCGCCGGCCGGAGATCTCCGGCTTCATTTCGGTCGCCCCGCCGGCAAACCAGTACGACTTTTCCTTCCTCGCCCCCTGCCCGTCCTCCGGCCTCATCATCAACGGTGCGGCCGACCGGGTGGTGCCGCCCGCCGACGTCGCCGGCCTCGCCGACAAGCTGAAGCAGCAGAAGGGCATCACCATCACCCACAAGGTGATCGAGGGCGCCGGCCACTTCTTCGACCCTGGCATGGACGAGATGATCGGCACGGTCGACGGCTACGTCCGCCAGCGCCTCACCGAGACGACGCGCTGACGTCCGCGCCCGGGTTCGCGCCAAAGGCGGCGCGATACGCCCGGGCGAAATGCGCCCGGGAGGCATAGCCGACGGCCAGCGCCGCAGCCTGCGACCCGGCGCCGGCCGCGATATGCCGCCGCGCCGCCTGCATCCGTTCGTGCCGAAGCAGGCGGGAAAATGACGTGCCGTCCTGCACCAGCCGCCGGCGCAGCGTCGACTCCGATACGGCCAGCCGGACGGCCACCACAGCCGCCGTCCAGTCCCGCGCCGGATCGCTGCGCACCAGCGCCGCCACCCGCTCGGCCACGCTGCGCTCGAACAGCGGCCGCGCCTCGGGCACGTCGTGGAGCAGCGCCAGCAGCTCGGTCAGCCGCGACGCCCGCACCGTCCCGCGCGCCGGCCCTTCGGCGATCTCCGCCGCCGCCCGCAGCACCGCCTCGACCAGCCCGTCGTCGAGCGGCACGGCGCAGCCCGCCGCGCGCCCGGCGTCCGCCGGCCGATGCGCGAGATCCGGCAGATCTGCGCCGCGGATCTCCAGCACCAGCGACTGATAGCTGCCGCTGCGGTCGCCGGGGATGTTGAGAATGTCGAGCCCGACCCCGCGCGGCAGCACGAACAGCGTGCCGGGCAGCAGCACGTCGACCAGCGACCCGCGCCAGACCTCCTTGCGCCCCGACAGCACGATGCCGAGCACCGGGTGCGACAGCTCGACCGCGGCCAGCCGCTCCCGCACCAGCGCGCAGTAGGAGAACATCGACCGACCATGCGGAATCGTCCCCGACCCGGCCGGCGCGCGAAACCGCGAGAGTTCGGCGAGGAGCCGGGAGGAGGGATGATCCGGGGCGGGGCGTCGTGCAGCGGCTTGCATCATGCGCCGAACCGTAGCGCGCCCGCCGTTCCGGCCAAAGCCCGATCCTGACCGGAACGGGGTCAAATCCGGCCGGGACGGGTCCGCGCGCTGGCCCGCCGGATGCGAAGCCTCGTGTCCGATCCCGGCCACAGGAGCCTGCCATGCGCGCCACTTTCCTCGCCCCCACCGTTCTCGCGAGCCTCCTCCTCGCGACGGTTTCGCTGCCCGCCGCCGCCGGCAGCCCGGCGCCCCGCACGATCCCCGGATTCGAGGCGCCGGAAAGCGTGCTGATCGCCGGCGAGCGCCGCTTCGTCTCGAACATCGGCGTCGCGCTCGATCCCACCGCCCGGGACGGCGACGGCTTCATCAGCGAACTCGCGCCCGACGGCCATGTCGTCGCGGCCCGCGCCTTCCCGCGCGACGGCAGCACGCTCGACGCGCCAAAAGGCATGGCGATGGCCGGCGGCCGGCTCTACGTCGCCGACATCGACCGGGTGGTCGGCTTCGACGCGTCGACCGGCGGCCGGGTATTCGAGGCGCGCCTGCCCACCACCGGCCCGACGCTGGCGAACGATCTCGCCGCCGTCGACGACGGCCACCTTCTCGTCAGCGACACCCTCGGCGGCAGCGTCTGGAGCCTCGACCTCGCCACCGGCAGCTTCACCCGCCTGACCGGGGCCGTGCCCGGCGCGAACGGCATCCTCTACGATCCCCGCACCCGCAGCGCGCTCGTGGTCGGCCTTGGTGCCGACTTCGGGGGTGGCGACATCTTCCGGGTCGGGCTCGATGGCAGCACCGAGCGGGTGCAGGCGAGCCCGCACGGCATCTTCGACGGGATCGCGCGGCTGCCGGACGGCGCCGTCGTCGTCTCCGACTGGATCGCCCTCGCCCCGCCGACGCCCGGCCGCTTCCTGCGCCACGCGCCCGACGGCTCCGGGCCCGGCGCGCCCTTCGACCCCGGCGTTGCGATCACCGGCCCGGCGGACTTCAGCGTCGACGCCGACGGCGCGGTCTGGAGCCCCGCGACCCCGGAAAACGCCGTGGTCATCGCCACGCCCCCGGACCAGCGGTAGACCCATCGCCTGACGCACCCTCAGGACGGGTGCGTCAGGCCGGGAAGCGGCCGGGAAACGTATCCCTTCGAATTCAGAGCGTTTCCAGAGACGTCGGAACCTGAGTCCCCTACTCCCCGAGAGCCGCCGCCAGAGCCGGGGGCAGGTCGAATTCGGCGAGCGCCCGGGTCCGCGCCTCGGGGGACATCTTGCGCGCGGTCTTGGCCACGATGCGCAGGATCTCCTCCTCCGGGTGCTTCGCGGCGAAGTCGGCGAAATACCAGCGCAGGAAGACGAAGCAGATGACATCCTCCAGCGCCTGCGTCTCCGGGTTGCGCTTGATCCCCTCCTTGCGGAGCAGCGCCGCCACGCGGGCACGCTCGGCCTCGGGATAGCCCGCGTCGGCCATCAGGCCGTCGACCCGGGCGGCATGGCGGCGGGCCTGCTCCGACCGCCACGCGAGATAGCCGGCCCGGCCGTCCGGATAGGCCTCGCGCGGCAGCTTCCAGCGCTCGACATGCTGGCCGCGCGCCGCGATCCGCAGCTCCTCCGAAGCGTCGGGCATCAGACGGGCCAGCTCGGCCGACATGCGCTCGCCATAGACCAGCTCCACCGGCCGGCCGTCGGGCTCGTGGTTCGGGTCGGCGGCGTTGGCCGCGTCGATGGCGCCGAGGATGCTGGCGAGGCGCGGGCTCTGGGCGGCGTGGGGCATGGGCGGGCTCCTTGAGGTCTCAGCGGCCGACGCGGGAAGGCAGCGGCGCGCCGTCGAAGTGGGCAACGAGGTTGTCGACGGCCAGCATCCCCATGGCCGTCCGGGTCTCCAGCGTGGCCGAGCCGATGTGCGGCAGCAGCGTGACGTTCGGCAGGGCAAGGAGAGCGGGCGGCACCTTCGGCTCCTCGGCGAAGACGTCGAGGCCGGCGCCGGCGAGCCGCCCGGAGGCGAGCGCCTCGGCCAGCGCCGCCTCGTCGACGACATCGCCGCGGGCGGTATTGACGAGGTACGCCCCCCGCTTCATCCCGGCGATCCGCTCGGCGGTCAGCGGCCGGGGACCGCCCCCGGGCAGATGCAGCGAAACGACGTCCGCTGCCGCGAGCAGCGCCTCGATGCTGTCGCAGGGCTCGGCGGGAAAGTCGAAGGGGCCGGTGGCGGAGCGGTTGAAGTAGGCGATCCGCATGCCGAAGCCGAGCGCGGCGCGCCGGGCGGTGGCCTGGCCGATCCGGCCCATCCCGAGGATGCCGAGGGTCTTGCCCTGCAGCCCCATGCCGAGCCAGCCGGTCGGGGCGAAGCCGCGCCAGTCGCCGCGCCGAAGCGCCGCCTCGGTCTCCGACATCCGCCGCGTGGCGGCGAGGATCAGCGCCATCGCGAGGTCGGCGGTGGCGTCGGTCAGCACGTCGGGGGTGTTCGTCACCACCACCCCGGCGGCCTCGGCGGCGGCGAGGTCGATGTTGTTCACCCCGACGCCGAAGTTGGCGACGATCCGCACCCGGCGATCGGGGAGAGCGAGCAGGTCCGCGTCGATCCGGTCGGCCACGCAGGGCAGCAGGCCGTCGGCGGTGCGCATCGCCGCCTCGAGCCCGGCGCGGGTCGGCGGCGTGTCGCCGGGGTTGAGAGCGACCTCGAACCGCTCGGCAAGGCGCGCCTCGACCGCCTCGGGCAGCCGGCGGGTGACGTGGATGCGGGGGCGGGTCATCGCGGGGCCTTTCGCCGGGGGGTCGGGGACCGGACGCTATCGGCGGCCGGCGGCCGGGGCAAGTCAGCGCCGGCCGAGCAGCATGGTGGCGGCGAAGGCGAGAAAGACGCTGGCGAGCACCCAGTCGATCGCCCGGGCGACGCCGGGATTGGCGCGCAGCGCCGCGGCAAAGCGGTCGGCGGCGAGCACCATGGGCACGGTGACGAGGCTGGCCGCCACGATGAAGACGAGGCCGAGGGTCAGCAGGCTGCGGGCCGGCGCCGGGTCGTCGGGGCTGACGAACTGCGGCAGGAAGGTGAGGAAGAACAGCACGATCTTCGGATTCAGCAGGTTGATCGCGAGACCGGAGGCCCAGGTCGCGGCAAGGCTCGCCTCGGTCGGCCGGGCGATCGTCAGGGTCGAGCCGTGGCGGATCGCCTGGACCGCGAGCCAGGCGAGATAGAGCGCACCGGCGATCTTGAGGGCGAGATAGGCGGTCGGCGCGGCCGTGATGAGGGCCGAGAGGCCGAGGGCGACAAGCGTGGTGTGGACGAGGATGCCGGTGGTGGCGCCGGCGACCGCCGCGAGGCCGGCGGCGCGGCCCTGTGAGATGGCGCGGCCGAGGAAGAACGCCATGTCCGGGCCGGGGGTGATGGCGATCACCAGCACGGCGGCGACGAAGGCGAGGAGCGTGGCGAGATCGGGCAGCATGGGGGCCGTGTCCCATGCCGCGGGCGAGGGCACAAGGGGCGTGAAATCCGCCACCTCAGGGAACGTCACGCGCGAAATGTCACCTAAGCTACTGAAGGAGAATAAGTCTTTGCCGTCAGTTCCGGGGGGTCATTCCCCGGTCAGGCACCGACAACCCGCGCCAGGGGGGCGACGATCGGGTCGCCGGTGGCGTCGAGCGCCATCGCCCAGGTGGCTTCCGGCGCCATGCGGGCGCGGAGCCGGCGCAGCTGCCAGCGCGGGGTGCCGTCGATCGCCCGGCCCGGCGCCGCGGCCAGCCGCCAGCGCGTCTCGACGCCGACCGTACCCCCCGGATCGGGGGTGAGGAGCAGCACGAGCGGCGCCCGCCCCCCGCGCCGTCCCGATCGGATTGCAAGCACGCAGGTCGCGCTCCGTCGACCTGGCGCCGCCATCCCGCTGCCGTCGTCCGTTGCCGTCCACCGCCGCGGGCGAGGCGGTGGACGGAGGACGGATCGCCGGCTTGCGGTCGTCCGGGGCGGCCCCTATGGTGTCGCACCGCGGCCCCGGGGGCGGCCGCCCGAACAGGCCCGTGCGCCGGCACCGGCCTGTTCTCTTGCTATCTGGCGGCCGGGAAATCGGCCGCGACGGAGGGACGGAATGGAAAAGATTCCCCTGACGGCGCGGGGCTTCACCAAGCTCGACGCCGAGCTGAAGAAGCTGAAGTCGGTGGAGCGGCCGGCGATCATCGCCGCCATCGCCGAGGCGCGCGAGCACGGCGACCTGAGCGAGAATGCCGAATACCACTCCGCCCGCGAGAAGCAGAGCTTCATCGAGGGCCGGATCAAGGAGCTCGAGGGCATCGTCGGGCGCTCCGAGGTGATCGACCCGAGCCGGCTGTCCGGCGCGATCAAGTTCGGCGCCACGGTTGTGCTGGTCGACGAGGACACCGACGAAGAAAAGACCTTCCAGATCGTCGGCGAGCAGGAAGCCTCGATCGAGGACGGCCTGCTGAACCTCAAGTCGCCGCTCGCCCGCGCACTGATCGGCAAGGAGGAGGGCGAGAGCGTCGAGGTGCGCACGCCCGGCGGGGTGCGCTCCTACGAGATCCGCACCGTGAGCTTCGTCTGAGCGCATGGCGCGCGCGGGGATCTTCGGCCGGCTGACAGGGCTGCGCGGGCCGGGCCGCTGGGCGGTGGCCGCGAGCCTCGCCTGGGTGGTCATCGTGCTCGCCTACGGCATCGGCTTCCTGTCGGTGGCGGCCGCGACCGAGAGCCGCGGCACCGTGGTGCTCGATGCGCTGTTCTTCCTCGTCGCGCTCGCGCTGCCGCTCGGGCTGATCTGGCTGGCGGCGTGGCTCGCGGAGGAGCTGGCGCGGCAGCGCGAGGTGGTTGCCGCGCTGGCGGAGGTGGCCGCACCGCTCATCGCCGCGATGGACGAGACCCGCGCCGGTCTGGCGCAGCACGCCTCGCCCGAGGAGATCGCCCGGGTCGTGGGCGCGGCGGTCGGCGAGGCGGTCGCCGGCATGCGCCCGGTCGACGTGTCGCGGCCGCTCGCCGACCTTGCGGCGGCGCAGGCGCGGCTCGAGGCGAAGATGGAGGCGTGGGGAACGCAGCCGACGCCGGTGGCTGCACCCGAGGCTCGCTCGACGGCAGCAACGCCGGCCCCTGCCCCGGACATCCCTGCCGCTGCGGCCGCCGCTGACGAGCCGCCCGCGCCGGCGCTCGGCTGGGACCAGCTGATCCGGGCGCTCGATTTCCCCCGGGATGCCGGCGACCGCGAGGGCTTTCGCGCGCTCAAGGCGGCCCAGAAGCAACCGAAGCTCGGACAGACCCTGCAGGCGGCGGAAGACGTGCTGAACCTGCTGTCGCAGGAAGGGATCTTCGTCGACGAGCTGCCGCTCGCCGAGGTGGAGCCGAGCGCGTGGCGGCGGTTCATGGGCGGCCTGCGCGGCGCCAAGGCCGGGGCGATCGGCGGCATTACCGACCCGCAGGCGCTGGCGGTGGCCGGGCGGCTGCTGCACGAAGACGCGGTGTTCCGCGACACGGCGATGTTCTTCCTGCGCCGCTTCGAGCGGGTGCTGGCGGAATATGCCCGCGACGCGGACGACGACGCGCTGGTGGCGCTCGCCGGCACGCGCTCGGGGCGGGCGTTCATGATCCTCGCGCGGTCGAGCGGGACGTTTTCCTGAGCCCCGGCGCCTGCGGCTTCTCTCAGCGCCCTCGGAATATTTCAGCGCCTGCGGCGACTTTCAGCGCCTGCGGCGGCAGCCCTCGGTGCCGGCGTTGAACGTAACGTCGGGCAGCGGCGGCAGGTGGGGGAAGGCGGCGGTGGCGTGCGGGATGGCGTTCGCCGCGACGAAATGCTCCTGAAAGCGCGGCTCGATCGCCGTCTCGACCTTGTGGATCGAGCGGACCAGCGCCTCGACCTCGCGGCGGGCGGCGACGTTGAGCAGCGCGATGCGCGCGCCGGTGCCGGCGGCGTTGCCGGCGGAGCTGACGCGGGCGAGGTCGCAGTCGGGGATCATGCCGAGGATCATCGCGTGGCGCGGCGAGATGTGGGCGCCGAACGCGCCGGCGAGCACGATGCGGTCCACCGTGTCGGTGCCGAAGGTGTCCATCAGCAGGCGGGCGCCGGCGTAGAGCGCGGATTTGGCGAGCTGGATGGCGCGGACGTCGCCTTGCGTGACGAGGATGTCGCCGTGCAGGCGATAGGCATGGGTGCGGCCCTGCGCCACCATGCGGTCCGAGCCGGTCGCCTCGGCCGAGCCGATGAGGCCGGAGGTGTCGACGAGGCCGGCGAGCCGCATCTCGGCGATCGCCTCGATGATGCCGGAGCCGCAGATGCCGGTGACGGGCGTGTCGGCCGGGAACGCCGGATCGTCGGACCACGGCTCGGTGCCGATGACGCGGAAGCGCGGCGCCTTGCTCACCGGGTCGATCTCGACACGCTCGATGGCGCCGGGGGCGGCGCGTTGGCCGGAGGCGATCTGCGCCCCCTCGAAGGCGGGGCCGGTCGGCGAGGAGCAGGCAAGGACGCGGGTGCGGTTGCCGAGCAGGATCTCGGCATTGGTCCCGACGTCGACGACGAGGGTGAGGGCGTCGGAGAGCTGCGGGCTCTCGGACAGCGCCACGGCGGCGGCATCGGCGCCGACGTGCCCGGCGATGCAGGGCAGGACATAGAGCCGCGCGCCGGGATGGAGGCGGAGGCCGATCTCCCCGGCCCCGAGGTGCAGCGCGTCGGCGGTGGCGAGCGCGAAGGGCGCCTGGCCGAGTTCGACCGGATCAATGCCGAGGACGAGGTGGTGCATCACCGGGTTGCCGACGATCACCGCCTCGAGGATCTGGCCGCGGTCGACGCCGGCCTCGGCGGCGGCCTGTCCGGCGAGGGTATCGAGCGCCTCGCGCACGGCGGCGGTCATCGCGGCGGCGCCGTCGGGGTTCATCATCGCGTAGCTGACCCGCGACATCAGGTCTTCGCCGAAGCGGATCTGCGGGTTCATCAGGCCGACGGAGGCAAGCACCTCGCCGGTCGCGAGGTCGCAGAGGTGCCCGGCGATGGTGGTCGAGCCGACGTCGATCGCGAGGCCGCAGATCCGGGCGTCGTGGTAGCCGGGCCAGACGTGCAGGATCCGCGCCTCGGCGTCGTCGCGGTGGACGGCGACGGTGACGCGCCAGCCGCCCGCGCGCAACGCCGGCTGCAGCCGCTGCACGGTGTCGAGATCGGCGGTGGCGCTGGCGATGCCCCACTGCGCGGCGAGCGCGCGCTGCAGCCGCTGCAGATCGCCGGAGGGATCCTGCATGTCGGGCTCGGCGACCTCGACGTAGTATAGGCGGGTGGCGGGATCGAGGGTGATGGCGCGCGCCTCGGCGCGCTTGCGGATCACCTGGCGGTGGACCTGGGACCCGGGCGGCACGTCGATGACGGCGGGGCCGAGGATCTGCGTCTGGCAGCCGAGGCGGCGGCCGGGGGCGAGGCCGCGGACGCGGTCGTAGCGGTCCTCGACGGCATTCCGCGGCGAGAGGCCGGCCTCGGTGGTGGTCACGCCGTGCTTCGGGAAGGCGCCGAAGGCCGGGGCGACCTGGCACTTGGAGCAGATGCCGCGGCCGCCGCAGACGCTGTCGAGGTCGACGCCGAGCTGACGGGCGGCCGCGAGCACGGTTGTGCCCGGCGCAACGCGGCCGCGCTGGCCGGAGGGCGTGAAGATGACAAGCGGGTCGGTCATGGCGACCCGGGGAGGCGGGCGGGGAGGCGGGCGGCGCTCAGCTCTTGCGAGAGTTCTTCCGGTCCGGGTCGGTAAGGTGGAAAATCAGGATACCCACGCCCGCCACCGCCAGCGCAGCGAGGGGGACGAGGATATTGAAGAGCGTCATGTTCATGGCTTACCTCATGAAGCCAAGAGTATAGAGCGCAAGCCCGTGCAAAGCCAGTCCAGCCAGCGGCCAGACGAGAATCCAGCGGGGGTCGCCGCCGGTCTCGAACGCCGGGCGCAGCACGCCGACGGCAATGAGGCCGACGCCGAGGGCGCTGAGGAAATTGGCGAAGAGCTTGACGCGTCCGTTGCGGACCATGCGGCGCATTGGTGGTCGCATCGGTTGCGGAGCGGTCAAGCGCGGTCATCCCGCGAGCCCGGCGAGCCGGTCGGCCAGCCCTTCGCCGGCGATGCGCAGGCGTTTCACCCGGGCGCGGTCGCCCGCGACGAGCGTCACGGCGGAGCGGGGAACGGCGAGGGCCTTGGCGAGAAAGGCGATGAGCGCGTCGTTTGCGGCGCCTTCGACCGGCGGGGCGGCGACGCGCACCTTCAGCACCGGCTGGCCGTCCCAGTCGGCGACGCCCTCGACCCGGGCCGCGCCGCCGCGCGGGGTCAGGCGGACGGCCACCTCGACGCCGCCGCCGGTCTCGCGCCAGGGCACGGGTCCGCTCATCCCCGGCGCCGCCGGGTGTCGCGGCGACCGCGGGCGCCGGCCTCGACCTCGCCCTCGCCGACCGGCGGCTTGTTGGCCGCGATCCAGGCCGATCCCCACGGGTCGGCGTTGATGAGCAGGTTGGCGGCGCGGATCGCCTCCATCTCCTGCGGGCGCACCGGGTTCATGATCGCGGAGGTCATGCCCGAGGCGATCGCCATCGGCAGGAAGGCGGCGTTGATGCCATGGCGGTTCGGCAGGCCGAACGAGATGTTCGAGGCGCCACAGGTGGTGTTGACGCCGAGTTCTTCGCGGAGCCGGCGGACGAGGGCAAAGACCTGCAGGCCGGCGGTCGCCATGGCGCCGACCGGCATGACCAGCGGATCGACGACGATGTCGCAGGCCGGGATGCCGAAGTCGGCCGCGCGTTCGACGATCTTCCGCGCGACGGCGAAGCGCACGTCGGGGTCCTCGGAGATGCCGGTGTCGTCGTTCGAGATCGCGACGACCGGAACGTTGTACTTCTTCACCAGCGGCAGGACGCGCTCCAGACGCTCCTTCTCGCCGGTGACGGAGTTCAGGAGCGGGCGCCCGTGCGCCGCCTCGAGCCCGGCCTCGAGCGCGCCGGGGACGCTCGAGTCGATGCAGAGCGGCACGTCGACGAGCGCCTGGATCCGGGTGACGCAGCTCGGGCATCAGCGCCGGCTCGACGAAGTTGTTGTCGGCGTAGCGCGGATCCTCGGCCATCTTGTTGGTGAAGACCGCGCCCGAGTTCACGTCGAGCATCGTGGCGCCGCAGGCGACCTGCTCGAGGGCGTCCTTCTCGACGGTGGAGAAATCGCCGACCTCGAACTCGGCGGCGAGCTTCTTGCGCCCCGTGGGGTTGATCCGCTCGCCGATCACGCAGAACGGCTGGTCGAAGCCGATGACGACGGTCCGGGTCCGGGATTCGACGACGGTACGGCTCATGTCGGGCGGCTCATGCGGTGAGCGTCTCCAGATAGGCCCAGAGGGCCGCGGCGGTGAAGTCGGGGATCGACTCGTCGGCACCGGCCTCGATCAGCTCGGCGCGGGTAAGGCCGGTCGTGATGCCGAAGACGTGCGCCCCGGAGGCACGGGCGGCGCGCAGTCCCGAGCGGGAGTCCTCGAACGCGACCGAGCGCGAGGGCGTGACGCCGAGGCGGCGCATCGCCTCCTGGTAGGGGTCGGGATAGGGCTTCGCGCGGGTGCATTCGTCGCCGAGGATGACGGTCGGCAAGCGGTGCGCGAGGCTGGTCGCGGCCAGCATCGCGGCGGCGTTGTCGCGCGGCGCGTTGGTGACGACGGCGACGCCCGCATCCTGCGCCTCCGCCCAGTCGAGCAGCGCGTGGATGCCCGGGATCGGGTCGACGCTGGCCGCGAGGCTGTCGCGGAACATCGCCTCCTTGCGGTCGAGCACCGCCATGTCCTCGCCGGGGAAATAGCGGGCGAGGATGGCGTCGTTCGGATGGCCCATGATGTGGGTGCGGTATTCCTCGACGCTGAGGCTGCGGCCGCGCTCGCCGAGGATCGTCGAGAAGGCGCCGTGGTGCAGGTGGTCGGTATCGACCAGCGTGCCGTCCAGGTCGAAGAGCAGGGCGGCGCGGGTCATGCGGCCACCACGCGGCAGCCCAGGGGCGAGATCGGCGTCATGCGTCCTCCACGGTTCGGTCGGCGGCCGGCCATGGTCCGGTCGGCTGCTGTCCGACAGGTCATAGTCCAGCGCCGGCCGGGGGGAAAGCCGGCGGACTGCCCGGCAAGGGTCAGGCGCGGGCGCGCTGCGGCCGGGCGAGGGTCGCGCCGGCATAGCCGGTCGTCGCCGCGATGCCGCCGAGCGGGAAGAAGTGGACGCGGGCAACGGGGAAGTCGGGGTGCGCGGCCTTGTGGGCGGCGAGCTCGGCGAGGAAGTGCGTCGGCTCGAACGGCAGCATGAGCGTCGTCAGGTCCGCGGCGCGGCGCTGCAGCACGCGAAGGCTCGGGCCGACGCCGCAGGAGAGCGCGAAGCGCAGCAGGGTCTGGAGCTTTGCCGGGCCGGCGACGCCGAGATGCACGGGAAGCGTCACGCCGGCGGCGCGGATCCGGTCGGCCCAGGCGACGACCGGGGCCATCTCGAAGCAGAATTGCGTGGTGATCGCCATCGCCGCGTCGGTCTCGGCCTGGAAGTCTGCCTTGGCCTTCAGCGCGGCGAGGGCGCGGCCGTCGCCGCCGGCCGGGTCGATGTCGGCATTGCCTTCCGGGTGACCCGCGACGTGCAGGTGGGTGAAGCCGTGGCGGTCGAAGACGCCGCTCCTGAGGAGCTGCAGTGCCTCGGTGAAGGGCCCGCGCGGCGTGGCGATGCCGCCGGCGATGACGAGCGCCTGCCGGATCCCGGCATCGGCATAGGCGGCGGTGCGGGCCTCGAGCTCGGCGGCGCTGGCGATGCCGCGGGCGGGCATGTGCGGCATCACCGCGAAGCCCTCGTCGGTCAGACGGCGCGCGGCGGCGAGCATCTCGTCGAACGGGGTGCCGTCGATGTGGGCGAGGTAGACGCGGGTGCCGGCGGGCAGGAGCGCCCGGAAGTCGGCGATCTTCGCGGCGGTGCGCGGCATCACCTCGATGGAGAAGTCCTCGAGAAAGCCGGAGACGTCGCTTCTGGCGGCGGGCGCGGGTTTCCGGCGGACGAAATCGAGAATGCTCGCCATCGAGAGCTCCGAAGGTGTCAGGGGCGCGGGGTGGCCCAGCCGTCGTTTGCGATCAGGGCCTTGATCGCCTCCTGACTAAACTCCGCCTCGATCCGGGCCGCTTCGCCGGAAGCGACATCTGCCGCGTCACCTTCGACAAGGTAGGGCTCGCCCTTGCGCCACTCGGCGAGATAGGCGTCCGACTCGCGGGCGCCGACGCGCATGGCGCAGCGGTCTATGGCGGTCTCGAAGCGTTCGGCGAGCGGCATCCGGGCGGCGCGGCGGCCGGAGCCGACAATGACCTGCGCCGGAATGTCGCGCCAGTAGACGATCACCACCTCGGGCATCGGCGCCCCTCCTCCGCTCAGCGCCCGGCCGCCGCCGGGGCGGCCCCGAGTTAGGCGTTGCCGGATTCGATTTCCAGCGGTATTCTGGCCGGCGCAAACTTCATTGTCGGTATGGACCGGTGCAGATGGCGATCACGCGCAAGGCTCTCCCGAGCCTGTCATTCGAATTCTTTCCCCCCACGACTCCCGAGGGCGGTCTGCGGCTCTGGCGCTCGGTCGAGCGGCTGGCGCCGCTCGGGCCGCAGTACGTGTCGGTCACCTACGGCGCCGGCGGCACCACGCGGGACCGCACCAACGTTGCGATCCAGACGATCATCGACCGGGCGCGGCTGAACGTCGCGGGGCATCTCACCTGTGTCGGCGCGACGCGGGAGGAGACGCTCGAGGTGGCGCGCGGCTATGCCCGGATGGGCGTGCGCCGCATCGTCGCGCTGCGCGGCGACCCGCCCAAGGGCGAAACGGTGTTCACCCCGCACCCGGAGGGCTTTGCCTCGGCGGCCGAGTTGGTCGCGGGCCTGCGCTCGGTGGGCGACTTCGAGATCGCCGTCGGGGCGTATCCCGAGGCGCATCCCGAGGCCGCGAGCGCCGCATCCGACATCGACAACCTCAAGCGCAAGATCGACGCGGGCGCCTCGACGGCGATCACCCAGTTCTTCTTCGACAACGAGGTCTTCCTGCGGTTCCGCGACGCCTGCGCGAAGGCCGGGATCACCGCGCCGATCGTGCCGGGGATCCTGCCGGTGGAGAACTTCGGCAAGATGCTGAACTTCGCCGCGCGGTGCCACGCCTCGGTGCCGGAGTGGATGCACCGGGCGTTCGGCAATGCCGCCACGCCGGAGGCGGCCTATCTGCTTTCGGTCGCCATCGCCTCGGAGCAGTGCACCGGGCTGGCGGCGGAGGGGGTGGAGCACGTGCACCTCTACACGCTCAACAATCCCGACCTCGCCTTCGACGTCTGCCGGGCGATCGGCTACGTCGCGGCGCCGCTGGCCCTGGCCAAGGGCGGCGCGGCCTGAGGGTGGTGGCACCCCGGCGCGGGCTGGCCTAAGCTCGGGCCCGCGCAAGACGGGGAAGGCATGGACGAGGCGGTCTACGAGCATGTCGCCGGCGGGGCGGGAAACCGCGTGCTGCTGCTGTGCGACCATGCGTCCAACGCGGTGCCCGGGCTGGTGGCGGGCGGCCTCGGGTTGCCGGCGGCCGAGATGGGCCGGCATATCGCCTACGACATCGGTGCGCGCGGGGTGACGCTCGGGCTGGCGCGGCGGCTCAGGGCCGAGGCGCTGCTGACGCGGTTCTCGCGGCTGGTGATCGACCCGAACCGGGGCGAGGACGACCCGACGCTGGTGATGCGGCTCTACGACGGCACGGTGGTGCCGGGGAACCGCGCTGCCGGGCCGGAGGAGGTGGAGCGGCGGCTCGCCGCGCTGCACCGGCCGTACCATCAGGCGGTGGAGGCGGCGCTCGACCGGATCATCGCCGCGGGCCGGATGCCGGCGATCGTGTCGATGCACTCCTTCACGCCACAGCTGAAGGGACGACCGCCGCGGCCGTGGCAGGTGGCCGTGCTCTGGCACCGCGACGCCCGGCTGGCCCGGCCGCTGATGGCCCGGCTCCGGGCCGAGGGGCTGTGCGTCGGCGACAACGAGCCGTATTCCGGCGAACTCGAAGGCGACACGCTCAGCCGGCATGGCACCGCGCGCGGCCTGCCGCATGTGCTGATCGAGGTGCGGCAGGACCTGATCGCGACGCCGGAGGGAGAAGACACCTGGGCGACCCGGCTGGCGCCGGTGCTGCGGGACGTGATGGCGGAGGCGGGGATATGACGGACGAGACGGAACTGGAGGCGGCGGCATTCCGGGCGCTGCGCGACCACCTGCGGGCCCACCCGGAGGTGCAGAACATCGACCTGATGGAATTGGCGGGCTTCTGCCGCAACTGCCTGTCGCGCTGGTATCAGGAGGCGGCGGCCGAGCGCGGCATCGAGATCGACAAGGCCCGCGCGCGGGAAATCGTCTACGGCATGCCCTACGAGGCGTGGGTGGCGCAGCACCAGACCGGACCGAAGAAGCGCCACGTCCCGCCGGAGGCGTCGTGAGGCAGACGGTCCTGACCGTCGCGACCACCGGCCCCGGCCTCGTCGAGATCACCGGCGCCGTGGCGGAATGGGTCGCCGACGGTGGCGGGGACGGGCTGCTGACGCTGTTCGTGCGGCACACCTCGTGCTCGCTCCTGATCCAGGAGAATGCCGATCCGTCGGCGCGGCAGGATCTGGAGACGTTCCTCGGGCGGCTGGTGCCGCCGGCGGACGATCCGGCGAACCGCTGGATGACGCATCGGAGCGAAGGGCCGGACGACATGCCCGCCCACGTCAAGGCGGCGCTGCTGCCGGTGGCGCTGACCATCCCGGTCGCGGCGGGCCGGATGCTGCTCGGCACCTGGCAGGGGATCTGGCTGTGGGAGCACCGCCACCGGCCGCACCGGCGCAGTGTGGTCGCGCATCTGGGATGACGGCGCCGCCGGGGGGAATGACCGCGGGCGGGACCCGCGGCCATTCGTCGCGTCAGTTGCGCGGCAGCAGGTTCGGCAGCGGCTTCGCCGGAGCCGCGGGCGCAGGCGCCGCGCGGTTGGCCGGCGCGGCGCCCGGGGGCGACGGCGGGGCCTCGAGCGAATCGAAGGCGGCGGTGAAGCCCTTCAGCGACACGGCCAGCGACACCGGCGCGTCGGGACGGTTGACCGAAACGAGGGTGAGGGTGGCGGCGTTGCCGCGCTTCAGCGCATCGACCGACTGCTGCGACAGGCCGAACCGGGAGAAGCAGCCCACCTGGCTGCACCACGCGAACGGGTACGAGCGCTTCTCGCCATTGTCGATCTGCAGCACCACGCCGGTGGTGAGCAGCGTGCCGAGCGGGCTCACCACCGTCACGCCGGCGGCGGCCTCGGACGAGGCGGGCAGCTTGAGCAGGCTCACCTCGGCGACCGGGTTCTTTCCCTGGTCGAGCGCGAGCTGGTAGAGGAAGCAGTCGTTGCCCTGCGGCGCGCAGCGGACCTGCCAGTCGTCGAAGGTGGCCTTGACGATCTCCATCGGCTCCTGCTGGGCCGGATTGCCGGCACCGGGGGCGGCGGCGCCATCCGGCGTGGCCGGTGCCGGCGTGGCGGGCGTGGCCGCGGGGCTGCCGGCGTCCGCCGCCGGGGCGGTCACGGCGCCGGGCGCCGTGGTGCCCTCCGGCGCGGCCGGGGCCGGCGTCGCGGGGGCGTCGGCCGCGGCCGGGGCCTCCTGCGCCCGGACGGCGGGGATTGCAATCGGGGAGGTCGCGAGCGCGAGAGCGCTCAGCGCCATCCCGAGGCTGGCGACGATCGGGCGGGGGCGGAGGATCTGCATCGGCTGCTCGCATCCTTCTTGCTTGGGTGAGGCGGGAGTTGCATTCCCCGCGACGGCTGTCAACGGGCGGCGCGGCCGGAAGCGGCCTGTCGCCTCAGGGGCGGCTCTACGGGTGAAAGGGGCGCTCAAGGCACCCCCCTCCCCCGCTTGACGCGGCTTCCCTGTCGGACTGGCCGAACGAACTGCGCAGACGCTACGCCGGGGCCGCGATGCGCGTCAAGTGCGGCTGGCAAGTGGCCTGCGTAAACCTCAAAATGCAGATCGCAAAAAACCGCGGAGCCAGGGCTCCGCGGCAAGTTGCAACAGCGAGGAAGACGCGAAGGCGCTCCGAACGCACGCGAGAGCAGAAAGAGGCGTCCGGGGCGTGTCGTTGCACTCTCGGGGACAATGCTTAATATCCCGTCGACCTCGGGCTCAGGCAGGGACGTGACATGGCCGACGACGGGATTCTCGTGGGGGGAGGCGGCAAGGACTATGCCGAGCCGAAGGATTTGCTGCTGCGCTACGCCAACCGGCACGGACTGGTGACGGGCGCGACAGGCACCGGCAAGACGGTGACGCTGCAGGTGCTGGCCGAGGGGCTGTCGGCGGCGGGCGTGCCCGTGGTCATCCAGGACGTGAAGGGCGACATCTCCGGCCTGTCGCGGCCGGGCGATCCTGCCGGCAAGGCCGACGAGGGCCTGCGCAAGCGGGCGGCGGAGATCGGCATGACCGACTTCGCCTATCGGCAGTACCCGGTGGTGTTCTGGGACCTGTTCGGCAAGGACGGGCATCCGGTGCGCGCGACGGTGAGCGAGATGGGGCCGTTGCTCCTCGCGCGGATGATGGAGCTTCTCCGAGGCGCAGGAGGGGGTGCTCAACATCGTCTTCCGGGTGGCGGACGACCAGAAGCTGTTGCTGCTCGACCTGAAGGATCTGCAATCGCTGCTGGTGTGGCTGGCGGAGAACGCGGCGAGCGTCGGCAAGACCTACGGGAATATCGCGCCCGCCTCGGTCGGGGCGATCCAGCGGGCGCTGCTGGTGCTGGAGAACCAGGGGGCGGGCAGCTTTCTCGGCGAGCCGGCGCTGGAGCTGAAGGACCTGATCGCGTCGGACGGCGGCATGGGGCGGATCAACGTGCTCATGTCGGACAAGCTGATGCAGTCGCCGCGGCTCTACGCGATGTTCCTGCTCTGGCTGATGTCGGAGCTGTTCGAGCATCTGCCCGAGGTGGGCGACCCGGACAAGCCGGTGCTGGTGTTCTTCTTCGACGAGGCCCACCTGCTGTTCAACGACTCGCCGAAGGCGCTGGTCGACAAGGTGGTGCAGGTGGTGCGGCTGATCCGCTCCAAGGGAGTGGGCGTCTACTTCTGCACGCAGAACCCGGACGACGTGCCCGGCGACGTGCTGGCGCAGCTCGGCAACCGGATCCAGCATGCGCTCCGGGCGTTCACGCCGCGGGATGCCAAGGCGCTGAAGCAGGCGGCGGAGACGTTCCGGCCGAACCCGGAGTTCGACACGGAAACGGCGATCCGCGAGGTCGGGACCGGCGAGGCGGTGGTGTCGCTGCTCGAGGCCAAGGGCGTGCCGGCGATGGTGAGCCGCACGCTGATCCGGCCGCCCGAGTCACGCCTCGGGCCGGTGAGCGCGGTCGAGCGGCAGCAGACGGTCGCGGGCTCGCCGGTCGCCGGCAAGTACGAGACGGCGGTGAACCGGGAGTTGGCGCAGGAGATCCTCGCCGGCCGGGCCGCGAAGGCCGCCGAGCAGGCGGCGATGGCCGAGGAGATGATGAAGCAGGCGAGCGCGCAGGAGGCGGAGATGAAGCAGGCCCGCCGCTACGAACCCGCCCGGCGCAGCACCCGGCCCGAGCCGTCGCTGACCAGCGAGATCGCCAAGGTGGCGGTCAAGCAGCTCTCGTCGAGGCAGGGGCAGGCGCTGGTGCGCGGCATCCTCGGCAGCCTGTTCAAGGGGCGGTGACGCCCCCTCCCCCGACGCGTCGCGGCGCTATTCGTCGCCCGGTACGCCGTAGCTCGGCGCCTCGCGCGGATCGAGCGCGCGGGTGACGTAGGCGTCGAGCTGCGGGGCATAGCGCGCCCAGAGCGCGGCAAGGTCCTCGATCGGGTCGGCCTCGGTCCAGTCGACGCGGAGGTCGGCGACGGGCCAGGCCACCTCGCGGACGAGCTTCATCCCGATGGAGTGGATCGGCCCGGCCTCGCCGCCGGCGTCGCGGCCGGCGCGCATGGCAGCGATCAGCCGGTCGCCGAGCGGGCCGGTCGCGCCCTCGAAGCCGGCGACGATGGCGGCGGGCACGCGCGCGTCGGCGAGCAGGTTGCCACCCGAGGCGACGTCGACGCCGCGGGCCTCCGCGAAGGTGCCGAGCGCGTGCGGACCCGAGTGGATGGCGCTGCCGCCGGCGGCGTCGACGGCGAGGATCTGGCGGTAGTCGGCGTGCGCGGCGGTGCGGCGCAGGATGGCGACGGCCTCGGCGGCGCTGGCGCCCCCCGCCATCAGGTCGAGCGCGCGCGGGCCGAGGGTCGGGTCGGTGACGTTCTGGCTGGCCACGGCGCCGACCCCGGCCCGGGCATAGGCGCAACGGGCAGCGACCGCGGGCGAGGACGAGGCGACGGCGACGCCGAACATGCCGGTCTCGCGGCAGCGGGCGACGAGAGAGAAGGTCATCAGGCGGGCCCTCCGGGTTGCGAAAGCTTGGTTCTCATGCGTGAATCAGTCGACAATCCATTGAATTTTCGCAATATTCAGCATTCGCGACTGACCAGAGGCCCGGGACCACTGCGCAGGCGGGTGCGGCGCTGGCCAGCGTTCAGCAGTGTCCCGCCGGGCAGGGTCTGGCCTTTCGCGGTAACGGAGGACTGTCGCACCTTTCGCCTAAGGCGCCTCGAGAAAAGTCATGCGTCCGGGATCACCGCCGTCGCGTCGATCTCGACCAGCCAGTCGGGCCGGGCCAGCGCCGTGACGACGACGCCGGTCGAGACCGGGTGCACGCCGCGGATGTATTCGCCCATCGTCCGGTACACCGCTTCGCGGTGGCGGACGTCGGTCAGGTAGACCACGACCTTGCACAGGTGCTCCATCCGGCCGCCGGACTCCTCGATGAGCTGGCGGATGTTCTGCATGACCTTGTGGGTCTGCTCGACCGGATCGTGGCTGTCGATGTTCTTCGCCGTGTCGAGGTCCTGCGGGCACTGGCCGCGCAGGAAGATCGTGGTGCCGCGCGCGACGACGGCCTGGCAGAGGTCGTTGTCGAGGTTCTGCTCGGGATAGGTGTCGCGGGTGTTGAACTTGCGGATGCGGCTGTGGGCCATCGGGTCGGTTCCTCGGGTCAGGCGGTTGCGGCCGCGGGGGCGGGCCTGGCCGCGGTGTCGGCGGGGGCGCGGTAGGCACGATAGCCGCGCTGGATCGCGATGTGGTCGGCAATGAATTTCGCGTCGTGCCAGACGCCCCAGATGAACGACGATCCACGGCGCGACAGCCACGGCAGGCCGAGGAAGTAGACGCCGGGCTCGGACGAGACGCCGCGCTGGTGGCGCGGCTTGCCGGCGGCGTCGAAGGCGTCGACCTTCAGCCAGCCGAAATCGAGGCCGTAGCCGGTGGCCCAGACGATCGAGGTGATCCCTTCGGCCGCGAGGTCGAGCGACAGGATCGGATCGGTCACGCAGGCGGGATCGGGCAGCAGCGTACGCGCCTCCGGATCCTCGGGCAGGTCGGCGCCGTTGCGCGCAACCCAGGCGTCGGCCTCGTCGAGGACGGAGAGATAGTTGGCGTCGCCCGTCGCGAGGTTTTCCGCGAGGCCGGGCTCGATCGCCAGCACGCCGTCGGAGAAGCCGGCGGCGCGGCCGACCAGCGTCAGGCCCCGTTCAGCGAGGCGGCGATAGTCGACGGTCCGGCCGCCATGGGCGCCGGAGACGGCGAAGGTGACGTGCTTCGAGGTCGAGGGCGCCTCGAGGTCCCACTTGTTGAGCACGCCGAGCCACCAGACGTTGTCGCGCCCGCGATAGCGGCGCGGCGGGCGGTCGTGCGGGCCGATGGCGATGAAGACCCGGCGGCCGGCATCGAGCAGCTCCTCGGCGATCTGCGCGCCGGAGGCCCCTGCCCCGACGACCAGCACGGCCCCCTCCGGCAGCTGGCCGGGGTTGCGGTAGTCGGCGGAGTGCATCTGGACGATGCCGGCGCCGTCAGGGACGATCCCGGGATAGACCGGACGCTGGAACGGGCCGGTGGCGGCGACGACGCTGCCCGCCTCGATGACGCCCGTCGAGGTCTCGACGCGGAAGCCGGGGCGGCCGTCGAGGCGGCGGACCTCGCGCACCTCGACGCCGCAGCGGATCGGCGCGGAGATCTGGTCGGCGTAGGCGGCGAAGTAATCCGCGACCGCCTCCTTGCCGACGAACGCCTCCGGGTCGCCGTCGAACGCGCGGCCGGGAAAGCGGTCGTGCCACGCCGGGCCGTTGGCGACGAGCGAGTCCCAGCGGCCGGAGCGCCACTTCTCGGCGATGCGGGCGCGTTCGAGCACGAGGTGGGGAACGGAGTGGCTCGAAAGATGCTCGCTCATGGCGATGCCGGCCTGCCCGGCGCCCACGACGAGCACGTCCACCTGTTCGATCGCCCGATCCATCTCCGAGGGGTTCCTTCCCGCTTGCAGGGGCGGCGAGAGCCGCCGTCGTTCGCACCATGCGGTGAAACCGACTTCGGATAAACCATCAAATACCATGTCCTCGGTTCGGAAAATCCTAATCAAACAGCGCAAGCTCGGTGGCGGTCAGAAAAAGATTGACGTCCATCATTTTGCTGCCTACCGCTTGTCACGGGAGGAAGCTGACGACAATGCGCAAGCCGACGCTGCACGATGTGGCGCGGTCCGCGGGGCTCAGCTATGCGACGGTCGACCGCGTCGTGAACGGGCGCGGCGGCGTGGCGCAGAAGTCGGTCGCGCGTGTCCGGGAGGCCGTCGAGACGCTGGGCTACCAGCGGGACGAGCTGGCGGCGAGCCTGTCGCGCCGCCGCGTCTACCGCTTCCGCTTTCACCTGCCGGCCGGCGATCACGGCTTCTATCGGGCGCTGCGGGCAGCGGTCGCCGCCGAGGCCGCGGCGCGGCGGGTCGAGCGGATCGAGATCGTCGTGGCCGAGAGCCCGGCGCTCGACGCCGAGACGCTGGCGGCGGGGCTCGAGGCGGTGGAGCACGGCGACTGCGACGGGGTGGCGGTCGTGGCCGTGGACACGCCCCGGGTGGCGCGGGCGATCACGCGGCTCGGCGCCCTCGACATTCCGGTGGTGACGCTCGTCTCCGACTGTGCGGCGGCGCACGCGGCGCACGTGGGGATCGACAACCTCGTGGCCGGGCGCACCGCCGGGCGGCTGCTCGAGATCGCCCACCGCGGCCGGGGCGGCCGCGTGCTGCCGGTGATCGGCGCGCTGACCCAGGCCGACCACCGCGACCGGCTCGACGGCGCCACGGCCGTGCTGGCCGAGGGCGGGATCGAGGTGCTCGATGCGCTGAAGGTCGAGGACCGCGCCGACCTGATGGCGGAGAAGGTCGGTGCCGCGCTCGGCGCGCGCCCGGGCCCGAGCGGGATTCTATTCGATCGGCGCCGGCAATCGTGGCCTGATCCCGCTGTTGCAGCAGCTCGGTGCGGCGCGGCCGTTCCTGGTGCTGCACGAGCTGACGCCGTTCACCCGGGCGGCGCTGGAAGGCGGGCTGATCGACGCGGTGATCGACCAGGCGCCGGCGCGCGAGGTGGCGCTCGGGCTCGACGCGATGAAGGCGATCGCGGACGGACGGCCGCCCGGCCCCCTGTCCGTCACGCCGGGGATATACCTCAGGGACAACCTGCCGCCCGAGGCGGCGAACGGAGGACGCACATGAGCGGATATTTCGACGGCATCGCGCCGCTCTCCCATGACCCGACGGCCGAGGGGCTGGCGTTTCGCGCCTACGATCCGAACGAGATCGTGCTCGGCAAGCGCATGAAGGACCAGCTGCGCTTCGCGGTGGCGTTCTGGCACAGCTTCGGCTGGGAAGGTGGCGATCCGTTCGGCGGCCGGACCTTCGAGCGGCCGTGGTTTCCGGCCGACACGATGGAGCTGGCGGAGCTGCGCGCGCATGCGGCGTTCGACTTCTTCCGGGTGCTCGGGGCGCCGTTCTTCTGCTTCCACGACCACGACGTGCGGCCGGAAGGCACGAGCCTGAAGGAGAGCCGCGACCGGCTGGAGCGGATCGCCGACATCTTCGAGGCGCGGATGGCCGAGACCGGCACCGGGCTGCTCTGGGGGACGGCGAACCTGTTCACCAACCGGCGGTTCATGTCGGGCGCGGCGACCAACCCCGACCCGGAGGTGTTCGCCTATGCGGCGGCGACGGTGAAGGCGTGTCTCGACGTGACGCACCGGCTGAACGGCGAGAACTACGTGCTCTGGGGCGGGCGCGAGGGCTACGAGACGCTGCTCAACACCGACCTGGACGCGGAATTCGACCACATGGCGCGGTTCCTCTCGATGGTGGTCGAGTACAAGCACAAGATCGGCTTCAAGGGCACGATCCTGATCGAGCCGAAGCCGCAGGAACCGACCAAGCACCAGTACGACTACGACGTGGCAACGGTGTTCGGCTTCCTGCAGCGCTACGGGCTGGAAGGCGAGGTGAAGCTCAACATCGAGCAGGGCCACGCGATCCTCGCCGGCCACAGCTTCGAGCACGAGCTGGCGCTCGCGAACGCGCTCGGGGTGTTCGGCTCGATCGACATGAACCGCAACGACTATCAGTCCGGCTGGGACACCGACCAGTTCCCGAACAACGTGCCGGAGGTGGCGCTCGCCTACTACGAGATCCTGAAGGGGGGCGGCTTCACCACCGGCGGCACGAACTTCGATTCCAAGGTGCGGCGGCAGAGCCTCGACCCGGTGGATCTGGTGGCAGCACACGCCGGCGCGTTCGACGTCTGCGCGCGCGGGCTGAAGGCGGCGGCGAAGATGCTCGAGGACGACCGGCTCGAGGCGGCGCGGCGGGAGCGCTACGCCGGCTGGGGCGCGCCCTGGGCGCAGGCGATGCTGGCCCCGGGCGCGACGCTCGACGGGATCGCGGCCGACGCCGAGGCGCGGGGGCTCGATCCGCAGCCGGTGTCCGGCCGGCAGGAACGGCTGGAGAACCTGGTGAACCGCTATGTCTGAGCGGCGGGTCGGCGCAGTGCCCGGCGGCCGGTCCTGCGGGCGGCGGCGGCAGGGGACCTTCCGCCCCCTCCTGGCCTGCGGCCAGTTCACCCCCGAGAGTACTTTCGCCAAGAAAAAGATCGGGGCGCGACGGGCGACGGTCGCGTCGCACAGGGGCCCCGTCGTGGAAACTGCGGCGGGGTCGACGGGTTGGGGTCCCAGCACCGTCGGCATGCGCCGGCAGCAGGGCGCGCAGGTCATTCTGGGGGGAAAGGGATGAGGACGATCAAGGGGCCGGGGCTGTTCCTGGCGCAGTTCGCGGGCGACGCGGCACCGTTCGACAGCTGGGACGGGATCACCCGGTGGGCGGCGGACTGCGGCTATGCCGGCGTGCAGATCCCGAGCTGGGACGCGCGGCTGTTCGACCTCGGCAGGGCGGCCGCGAGCAAGGACTACTGCGACGAGGTGAAGGGGATCGCGGCGGCCAACGGGGTGGAGGTGACGGAGCTGTCCACCCACCTGCAGGGACAGCTCGTCGCGGTGCATCCCGCCTATGACGAGGCGTTCGACGGCTTCGCCGCGCCCGAGGTGCGGGGCAATCCGAAGGCCCGGCAGGCGTGGGCCGTCGAGCAGGTGAAGCAGGCCCTGAGCGCGTCGCGGAACCTGGGGCTCGACGCGATGGCGACGTTCTCGGGCGCCTTGGCCTGGCCCTTCGTCTATCCGTGGCCGCAGCGGCCGGCGGGGCTGGTCGAGACGGCGTTCGGCGAGCTCGCCGCGCGCTGGCGGCCGATCCTCGACCACGCGGAGGCGTGCGGGGTCGACGTCTGTTACGAGATCCATCCCGGCGAGGACCTGCACGACGGGGTGAGCTACGAGATGTTCCTCGCCGCGGTCGATGACCATGCCCGCGCGTGCATGTTGTACGACCCGTCGCATTACGTCCTGCAATGCCTCGACTATCTCGATAACATCGACATCTACCGCGAGCGGATCCGCATGTTCCACGTCAAGGACGCCGAGTTCAATCCGACCGGCCGGCTGGGCGTCTACGGCGGCTATCAGGGCTGGGTCGGGCGCGCCGGGCGCTTCCGCTCGCTCGGCGACGGGCAGGTGGATTTCGGCGCGGTGTTCTCGAAGATGGCGGCGAACGACTTCGCCGGCTGGGCCGTCGTCGAGTGGGAATGCTGCCTGAAGCACCCGGAGGACGGCGCGCGCGAGGGGGCGGAGTTCGTCAAGGCGCACATCATCCGCGTGACGGAGAAGGCGTTCGACGACTTCGCCGACGCGGGCACCGACGAGGCGGCGAACCGCCGCATGCTGGGGATCTGAGGCATGGCAAGGATCAGGCTCGGGATGGTCGGCGGCGGCAAGGACGCGTTCATCGGCGCCGTCCACCGGATCGCCGCGCGCATCGACGGCGAGTTCGACCTGGTGGCCGGCGCCCTTTCCTCGACGCCGGAGAAGGCGCGGGAGAGTGGCGCGTTGCTGGGGATCGCCGCCGATCGCGCCTATGGCAGCTTCGAGGAGATGGCGGAGCGGGAGGCGGCGCGGCCCGACGGCATCGAGGCGGTGGCGATCGTCACGCCGAACCACATGCACGCGGCGCCGGCGATCGCCTTCCTGCAGCGCGGTATCCACGTGATCTGCGACAAGCCGCTGACCGCGACGATGGAGCAGGCCGAGGCGCTCGCCGCGGCGGTCGAGGCGTCGGACGCGCTGTTCCTGCTGACGCACAACTACACCGGCTACCCGATGGTTCGGCAGGCGCGCGAGATGGTGGCGGCGGGCAATCTCGGCACGCTGCGGGTGGTGCAGGTCGAGTACGCGCAGGACTGGCTGACCGAGGCGACGACCGGCAAGCAGGCGGAGTGGCGCACCGATCCGGCGCGTACCGGCGCGGGCGGGTCGATCGGCGACATCGGCACCCATGCGCTCAACCTCGCGTGCTTCGTCACCCAGCTGTCGCTCGAGGCGCTGGCAGCGGACCTGCAGAGCTTCGTGCCGGGGCGGCCGGTCGACGACAACGCGCACATGCTGCTGCGCTTCGGGGGTGGCGCGCGCGGGATGCTCTGGTGCAGCCAGGTGGCGCCGGGGAACGAGAACTCGCTGCGGCTGCGGGTCTATGGCGACCGGGGCGGGATCGAGTGGGCGCAGGAGGACCCCAACTATCTGTGGTTCACGCCGTTCGGCGAGCCGAAGCGGCTGCTCACCCGCGGCGGCGCCGGGGCGTCGGGGGCCGCCGCGGCGGCGAGCCGCACGCCCGGCGGGCACCCGGAGGGCTATCTCGAGGGCTTTGCCAACATCTACCTCGGTGCGGCGCAGGCGATCCGGGCGGCGCAGGCCGGCGAGCGGGCGGCGGTGCTGGACCTGCTGCCCGGGCTCGACGCCGGCATGGCGGGGATGCGTTTCATCGCCGCGGCGATCCGCTCGTCGCGGGCCGATGCCGCCTGGGTCGCGCCGTGACCGAGCCGGTGCTCGCGCTCGAGGGGGTGAGCCGCAGCTTCGGGCCGATCGAGGTTCTGCACGGCGTCGACCTCGCGCTCCGGCCCGGGCGGGTGCACGCGCTGATCGGCGAGAACGGCGCGGGCAAGTCGACGGCGATGAAGATCCTCGCCGGCTCCCAGCCCCCGAGCGCGGGAACGGTGCGGCTCGACGGCGCGCCCACCGCCTTCGCCTCGATCGGCGCGGCGGAGGCGCGGGGCATCTCGCTCATCCATCAGGAGTTCAATCTCGCCGAGCAGCTGACCGTCGAGCAGAACGTGTTCCTCGGGCGCGAGCTGACCCGAGGGCTGCTGCTCGACAAACCGGCGATGCGGGCGCGGACGCGCGAATTGCTCGACCGGCTCGACTGCGCCGTCGCGACCGACCGCAAGGTGTCGAGCCTGTCGAACTCGGACAAGCAGATGACCGAGATCGCCAAGGCGCTGCTGCGCGAGACCCGCGTGCTCATCATGGACGAGCCGACGGCGGTGCTGACCTCCGCCGACACCGCCGTGCTGCTCGCACAGGTGCGCGCGCTGCGCGACCGCGGGGCGGCGGTGCTCTTCACCTCGCACAAGCTCGACGAGGTGCAGGCGATCGCCGACGATCTCACCATCATGCGCGACGGCCGGGTGGTCTGGTCCGGGCCGGCGGCGGAGAAGGACGAGCGCGCGATGGCCTCCGCGATGGTCGGGCGCGAGATGCGCGACCTCTATCCGCCAAAGGAAAGCGCGGGGGGTAAGGTCGTGCTCGACGTGCGCGGGCTGAGCGTGCCCGGCCACGCCGCGGACATCAGCTTCACGCTGCGGCGCGGCGAGATCCTCGGGGTCGCCGGGCTGATCGGTTCCGGGCGGACGGAGAGCTTCGAGGGCCTCTGTGGCCTGCGGCCGGCCACGGGCGAGGTGCGGGTCAACGGCCGGCCGGTGACGATCCGGCACCCGTGGCAGGCGCTGGAAGCTCGGGCTCTGCTACCTGACCGAGGATCGCAAGACCCGGGGGCTGCTGCTGCAGAAGGGGATGCGCGAGAACCTGACGCTGCAGGCGCTCGCCCGGTTCACCAGGGGGCTGATCGACACGCGGGCGGAAGAGGCGGCGCTTGACCGCGCCATCGCGGAGTTCGACATCCGCGGCAGCCGGGCGGTGCGGGTCGGCAACCTGTCGGGCGGCAACCAGCAGAAGCTGCTCTTTGCCAAGACCATGCTGTCGGAGCCGGACATCGTGGTGATCGACGAGCCGACGCGCGGCGTCGACATCGGCACGAAGCAACAGATGTACGTCTTCATCCGGCGGCTGGCGGCGGAGGGGCGGGCGATCGTGGTGATCTCGTCGGAGATGCAGGAAGTCATCGGGCTCTCCGACCGGGTGCTGGTCATGCGCCAGGGCCGGATCGCGGGCGAACTCGACGGTACGACGGCGAGCGAGGAGGCGATCGTGCGGCTCGCCATGGGCGTGCTGCCGGAGGCGGCGGCATGAGGGGCCGGGTGCAGATGAGCGTCGTCGGGCCGGTGCTGGCGCTCATCGTGCTGCTGGTGCTCGGCGCGACGCTGAACTCGAGCTTCCTTGCCTGGGACAACGTGACGAACGTGCTGGCGCGCTCGGCCTTCATCGGCATCATCGCCGTGGGCATGACCTTCGTCATCACCGCGGGCGGGCTCGACCTGTCCGTCGGGTCGATGGCGGCGTTCATCGCCGGGCTGATGATCCTGGTGATGAACAGGGCGCTGCCGAGCCTCGGGGTCGGCGTGCCGATCGTGCTGCTCGGCATGGCGGTGGCGCTTGCCGCCGGGCTGGCGGCGGGATGGCTGAACGGCATCCTGATCTCGCGGTTCGGGATCGAGGCGTTCATCGTCACGCTGGGCTCGATGGGGATCTACCGCAGCCTCGTCACCTGGCTGGCGGACGGCGGCACGCTGTCGCTCGATTTCGGGCTCCGCACCTACTACCAGCCGGTCTACTACGGCGGGCTCTTCGGCGTGTCCTGGCCGATCATCGTCTTCGCGGTGGTGGTGATCGTGGGCGAAGTCGCCATGCGGTCGACGGCGTTCGGCCGGCACTGCGCGGCGATCGGCTCGAACGACCAGGTGGCGAAGTATTCGAGCGTCAGGGTCGCGCGGGTGCGGCTTACCACCTACGTGGTGCTGGGGCTGCTCGTCGGGGTCGCGACGATCCTCTACGTGCCGCGGCTGGGGTCGGCATCGCCCGCGACCGGCCTGCTCTGGGAGCTCGAGGCGATCGCGGCGGTCATCATCGGCGGCACCGTGCTGAAGGGCGGCTTCGGCCGGGTCTGGGGCACGGTGATCGGCGTGCTGATCCTGAGCCTGATCGGCAACATCCTGAACCTGACGGACTTCGTGTCGCCGTACCTGAACGGAGCGATCCAGGGGGCGATCATCGTTCTCGCCGTTGTGCTGCAGCGGGAGGCACGGCAGGGGCAATAGCCCCGCCGCAACATGGGAGGAAGCAACATGAAGCATTTCGCAACGGCGATGGCGCTCACGCTGGCGCTCGGGGTGCCGGCGGTGGCGCAGGAGGCGGCGCACAAGGTGGTGGGCGTGTCGATCCCGGCGGCGACGCACGGCTGGGCCGGCGGCATGAACTATTTCGCGCAGGCGACGGTGGAGCGGCTGGAAAAGGTCTATCCGCAGCTCGAGTTCGTGCTGACCACCGCGTCCGATCCCTCGAAGCAGGTGAACGACATCGAGGACATGGTGGCGACGCGCCACATCGACGCGCTGGTGGTGCTGCCGTTCGAGTCCGAGCCGCTGACCGGGCCGGTGCAGAACGCCAAGGCGTCGGGGGCGTGGATCACCGTCGTCGATCGCGGGCTCTCTGTTCCGGGGATCGAGGATCTCTATGTCGCGGGCGACAACCCGGGCTTTGGCCGGGAGTCCGGCGAGTACATGGCGCAGGCGCTGCCCGAGGGCGGCAAGATCGTGGTGCTGCGCGGCATCCCGACGACCATCGACAACGAGCGGGTCGAGGGCTTCCAGAAGGCGATCGAGGGCAAGAACATCGAGATCCTCGGCATGGAGCACGGCAACTGGAACCGCGACGACAGCTTCGCGGTCATGCAGGACTATCTGTCGAAGTACCCGCAGATTGATGCGGTCTGGGCGTCGGACGACGACATGGCGGTGGGCGTGCTGGCCGCGATCGAGGCGGCGGGGCGCAAGGACATCAAGTTCGTGCTCGGCGGCGCCGGCATGAAGGAGATGGTGAAGCGGGTGATGGACAAGGACGCGATGATCCCGGCCGACGTCACCTATCCGCCGGCGATGATCGCGACTGCGATCGAACTCACCGCCGTGGGACTGGTCTCGCCGGCGCCGGTCTCGGGCAGGTTCGTCATCGGATCGGTGCTCATCACGCCGGAGAATGCCGCGAGCTACTACTTCCCAGACAGCCCGTTCTGATCGGAGACGTTCGGGGGCGGGCCTGATCGAACCGTTCCGATCGGGCCTGCCGGACGCGCCATTTCCGCTCCCTCGGCCGGACGTGCTCGGCAGGCCTCCGCGCAGGTGGCGGGGAGGGTGGAAAAATCGCCGGTTTGGCGTTAGCTCTCTTCAGAGGACGCCGTGCCCGGGGGGGCGCGGCGTCGTGCGGTGCGTGGGGCGCCGCTCGGAGGGGTGATGTCCGACGAGGCGCGAGGAGCGACCCGAAGCCGGCTGCCTGCGGAGCCGGGGTGGGAAGCGTTGCTCGACCCGGCCGTGCTGGAAGCGCGGCTGGTCGAGGCGCGTGCCCGCCGCGAGGCAGCGATCGCGCGCCGCAAGGCGGCACATGCCGATTCGCCACCGCTGCCATCTTCCAGTCAGCCGGAGGCCCGCCAAACCGAAGCCCGCCAAACCGAAGCCTGCCAACCCGAAGCCCGCCAGCCCGAAGCCCGCCAACCCGAGGCGCGGGCGGAGCGCATGCGGTCGATCGACCGGGCGCTCGCCGGCGGCGAGGCGGTCGCCGCCCCCCTGCCCCACCTGGCGGACCCCGTGGCCAGCCGCTTTCCGGCGTCGCCAAGGTCGCCCGCTCCAGAGGCGGTGGCACCGCTGCACGCGCGGGAGGCCGGACCACCGGCTTCGCCGCCTGTCGCGCCGCAGGATCGGATGCCCGCGGGGCCGAGGCCGCTGCCTGCCGCCGCGACGCGAACCGCCACGCCCGTGGCGCCGTCCGGGCCGAGCATGCCGGAGCGGCTGGCGGCCGTCATCGTTCCGCCGCGCCCGACGGACAAGAACGCCGACGTCGCTGGCGACACGGCAACGCCGGACGAGGCAGCGCCCCCCCGGCGCGGCTGGGTCTGGGGCGCACTCGGGCTCGGCCTCGGGGCCGGCGCGGCGCTGGCACTGGCATGGTGGCAGGCCGCCTCGCTCGATCTGCCGGACGGGCTCCCGACCGCTCATGTGCCGGCGGCCGTCGCGCCGCCCACGGTCACCGCGACCCGCGCGCCGATCCCCGCGCGGACCCCCGCCCCTGTCGCCGTCACGGCTGCCCCTGCCATGCCGGCCGAAGTGGCAGGCCAGCCGGCGCTGGCCACGGTTCCGGCCGGCAGGGACGGCCGAGAGCTGCCGGCCGGGATGACGGTTGCACGCCTCGGCCCGGCGCCGGGCCGACTGCCGTCGATCGAAGCCGCGAGCGCGGCGGTGGCCGGGCTTGCCGCGGAGACGGGCAGGCTCGGGCCGATGCTGCGCTTTGCCGACGGCGGCGCACCAGACACCGCGGCCCGGACGCCCCTTGTCCTGCCCGGCGGCTCCGGAACGCCGGTCGTCGCCCTCGCCGAGCCGGCCGAGCCCGCCCCGACACCCGTCCGCACCCGCAGCCGCCCGACCGGGACGCCGGCGGTGGCGGCGGCCGAGCCGACCGCCCCCCCTGCGGCGGAGCCGGCGCCCGCCGAGACGCCCGGGATGCGCGGACGGCTGGAGCGAGCGGTGGAAACGATGCTGCGCAACCGGATCCTCGGCCAGTAGACGCACGTATGACGAAAGGGAGGCCCCGCTTCCCTCGCCTGTACGGTCTGCCTATACGATAGGCAGAGGCCGGCCGGCGACTGGGGGGCCCGCACAGACAACAGACGGGACGCGAGGACGCGCGCGCACAAGACGGAAAACGCATGAGACGCAGGATTCTGGTTACGGCATCGGCGATGATCCTCGCCACGCAGCTCGGCAGTCCCGCAGCGGCGGCGGAGCCGACGACGGAACAGCTCAGCACGATCTCGAGCCTTCTCGAGTCGAACGACGTCGAGGGGCTGCGGGGCTATCTCACGCTGCACCCGGATCTGGCGGAAGGCGACTCGCCGCTCGCCGCGCTCCTGCGGCGGTTCATGGTGGAGTCGGTCGGGGGCAACGAGTTCTTCAGCTACCGCAACCGCTCCGGCTCCTCCGATGGCGGCGACAGCAGCGACAGCACGCCGTCCGCCGGGGGCCCGCCGGGCGCGGGCTACTGACGATGAGGCGTGCGCGATGAGGGGCGTGCCATGACCGGCGTGGCCTGGAACGTCGGATGGCCGGCGCCCGCCGCGGCGCGTCGCCTGAGCGGGGTCCGCCGGCGGCCGCGCGTGGCGCTGCTGGTGGAGCCGCGGTTCCCGGGCGGCACGTCGGGTGCCGTTGCCGCCGAAATCCGCGCGCTCGCGCCGCACGTCAACCTGTCGGTGATGGCCCTCGCCACGTCGATGTTCCGGGACCGCCCGGTGCATCCGGAGATCGCCCGGGCGCTCGACGACGCCGGGCTGTCGCTCCGGCCGGCGCCGCCGGTGGTTCGGGCCGATGCGATCGTGCTGCACAACCCCTCGGCGCTGAAGTTCGAGACGGCGCTGGCGCCACGGCTGAGCGCGGCGCGCACCATCGTCGTGACCCACGAGAATTTCACCCGCCCGGGCGGGCACGAAGGCTTCGACGTCGGCCACTGCCTCGGGCTCGTCGCCGGGCGCATCGCCGGCGGCGACCGCCTGCTCGCCCCGGTGTCGGCGGCGAACCGTCGGACGGTCGCCGACTGGCTCACCGCGCGGGCGGAGCCGGGCTGGACGCTGGCCGGCGGCGACTGGCCGAACATCCTTGACCCGGCATTCGTCGCCCCGACCGACCGGCCGCGCGACCGGCGTGGCCGCCACTCCCGCCCCGGGCCCGAGAAGTTTCCCGGGCTCGCCGCGCTGCGGGCACAGTTTCCGCCGCACGCGGAGCGGTGCGCGATCCTCGGTGCCGACGCGTTCCTTGCCGATCGCGAGGCGGTGCCGGGCCATTGGGAGCTGCTGCCGTTCGGGACGATGCCGGTGGCGGAGTTTCTCGCCGGCATCGACTTTCTCGTCCACTTCACCAATCCGCTCTGGCGCGAAAGCTTCGGCCGGGCGATCGCCGAGGCGATCATCGCCGGCAAGCTCGTCATCACCGACCCCGACACCGCCGCGAGCTTTGGCCCCGGGGTGATCGGCGACGATGGTCGCGGCGTCGACGCGATCGTCGCCCGCCACGTCGCCGACCCGGTCCGCTATGCCGCGACCGTCCGGCGCGCGCAGGCCGACCTCGCCCGGCATCGGCCGGAGGCGGTGGTGCCGCGCCTGCTGGCGCTTCTTGATCCGCAGCCGGAAGCGCGCCGCCATGCTGCTCTGTGAGACCGCCCGCGACGGGCGCGCCGACATCGAGCATCTGGCGATCTTCGCCGGGCAGCTGGCCGCCCTCGGCCTGCCGGCGCGGGTCGACGTCGGCGTGATGCCCGAGCGGGCCGGGCTGCACCTGCAGTTCGACCTCGCGCCGCTGCTCTCGGACCGGAGCCTCGGGCCGGACGACACGCTGGTGCTGCTCGCGGCCGACCAGCTCGGCGACCGGGCGCTGCTGCGGCTGCGCCGCCTGGCCGGCGACGGCGCCGCCGCGGTGCGCGCCTTCGGCAGCTTCGCCGCGACCCAGACCGCACTCGGCGTCCGCGCCCGCCTCGCCTATGTGCTCGGTCGCGAGCCGGAGCTTTTCGACGTCGGGCCCGGGGCCGGGCGGCCCGCGCCGGCCTTCGGCGTGCCGCGGCCCGATCTGGCGCCGCGCCCGGTCGCGCCGCGGGTACTCGTCGTCGGGCCGGACCTGAAGGACGCGGCCGAGGTCGCGGCGCTGCGGGCGCTGGCGCCCCGGCGCGGCATCCGCCTCGCGATCCTGACCGACAGCCGGTCGAAGCACGAGTGGATCGCGGCGCACGGCCACGGCCTGCAGGTCTTTGCCTATGGCGAGGCGCCGCCGATGACGCTGGCCGGGCGCACCGATCTCGCGGTGTGCCTCGGCCGGGTCGAGGGCAGCTTCCGGCTGCAGACGCTGGTCGCCAACCTGCTGGTCGCGGGCGCGCCGCTGCTCGACGGGACGCCCGGGCACCTCAATGCCGCCGAGAACGACGCCTTCGTGCCGGCCCCGCCCGGGCTGATCGGCCTCGACGGATTTCTCGACGCGGAGATCCTGCCCAATCTCGGCCGCATCGGCGAGAACGTGGCGGCGAGCCGGGCGGCGATGGGCGCGGGGCCCGACCGCGTGCTCGGCTTCCTCGGCGCGGCGCCGCACCGACCGACGCGCCGGGTGCCGCGGCCGCGCGCGGCGGCGGGCGGCGGTGTCGTCTTCGTGCCGACCAACGGCGTCGGTCTCGGCCACGCCCGGCGCTGCACGCTGATCGCGCGGGAAATGGCCGCCGGCCCGGATCGGCCGCGCCCGGTCTTTGCCGCGTTCGCGAGCTGCACGCCGCTGGTGAAGGCGCAGGGCTTCGACGCGATGCCGCTGATCGGCCGCTCGCGCCTGCACGCCCAGAGCCACGAGCACGACCTCGGCAACTTCCTGCGGATCCGGGCGCTGGCGGCGGGGGCGCGGGCGCTGGTGTTCGACGGCGGCTATATCTTCGACTCGGTCTACCGCACCGTGCTGGAGCCCGGGATCGCCGGCGTCTGGATCCGGCGCGGCCTGTGGCCGACGGGGCAGGACAACTCGATCGCGCTCGACCGGGAGAAGGCGTTCGACCGGGTGATCGTGCCCGAGGAGGCGTTCGAGGAGCTGAACACGGTCTATTCCCGCGGGCCGCAGGTGACGGGCGTCGGCCCGATCGTGCAGGAACTGCGCCTCGACGCCGCCGGCCGGGCCGGTCTGCGGGCCGACCTCGCCGAGCGGTTCGGCCGGCCGTTCGAGCGGCTGGCCGTGTCGCTGCTCGGCTCGGGCGTGGCCGGGGCGCGGGGCGGGCAGGTGCAGGCGCTCTGCGGCCTGTTCGAGCGGCGGGCAGACACGCTGCACCTCGTCGTCGTCTGGCCGAACGCCGCGCTCGAGCCCGCGTGGTTCGGCTGGCGCAATTCGGCGATCGTGCGCACGACGCGGGCCGCGGTGCTGACCGCGGCGGCGGACGTGGTGGTGACGGCCGCAGGCTACAACTCGTTCCACGAAGTGCTCTACAACCGGGTGCCGGCGATCTTCGTGCCGCAGTCGGCGGACTTCATGGACGACCAGCATGCCCGCGCCCGCGCCGCCGTGGAGCGCGGACTCGGCGCACTGGTCGAGGCGCACGAGCTGATGACGCTGGAGCGGCTGGTCGGCCGCTATCTGGACGACGGCGAGGCCGAGGCGGTGCGCGCCCGGCTGACGCTTGCCGAGCTGCCGGACCCGGGGGCGCGCCGCGCGGCCCGGCTGATCGAGGAGACCGCCTATGGACCCGACGCAGTGGAACTCGATCCTGTCGCGGATCGGCCGGCCTGACGCCGAGGACATCGACGCCCTGCTCGCGCCCCGTGACCCGCGGCGCGCCACGCCCGGGCGCGACCTCTTTCCGCTGCCCGAGGCCGTGCTGATGCCGGGCGCCGAGCTGAAGCGGCCGGACGGGGTGGCGGTCGGGCTGCGCGCCGGCGGCGCGACGCCCGACGTCGCCGACCGCGCCATGCGGGTCGCCGCGTTCGCCGTCGAGCGCGACGTGGAGATCGTCGTGCTGACCGACGCCGACCGCAGCGGCTTCGAGCGCTTCGGCTTTCGGGTGGAGCGCGTTGCCGGCGAAACGCCGGAGGCGCGCGCCGCCTGCGAGGACCAGATCCGCCGGTTCTGGAACCTCGACCTCGTGCTCTGATCCCGTTCAAGCCGCCCCGTGACCCAAGACAAAGGACGCCTGCGCATGCCGCCCCTTCGCCAGCTGCTCCTCGGCCTCGCCACCCTCGCCGCCGGCTGCGCCGCCGGCCCCAGCGAGCCGACGATCTTCTCGCCGGCCGGCATCACGCACCCCGAGGCGCTGTTCGACGTGACGACCCGCAGCGCGCAGATCCGGTCCTACAGCGCCGGGACGGGCGCGATGAAGGGCACGCGCTACTGCCTGCGCGAGAGCGACGCGCCGGCGCTTGCGCCGCTGGTCGGGCCGTCGCTCGCCGCGGTGAAGGCGGGGGGAGACAGCAACAACGCCGCGCGCGACATGGCCCGCGCGCTGAACGCCACGGCGTTCCGCGTGCTGCTCGAGAACGACGCCGAGGCGGCCCGGCAGGCCGTGGCCGTCCTGCGCCAGCATGCCGACGCCAACGCGTGGATCGTGGCAAAGCCGAGCTGGACCAACGCGGCGGGCGTCATCAACGCCTTCCCGGCGCTCCTGCCCGCCTGGCAGGTCCTGCGCCAGACTCCGGCCGCGACGCCGGATGACAAGGCGGCGATCGAGGCATGGCTCACCCGGCTGACCGCACAGGCCGACGAGCACCCGGGCGACAACAACCTCGGCACCGCGCGCGGTGCGGCCGACATGCTGCTCGGCCTGATGCTGGGCGACCCGGCGCGCTACCAGCGGGGCGTGCAGACGGGCTTCATCGCGCAACTCCAGGCGATGCGGCCGGACGGCAGCTTCCCGCTCGAGACCGACCGCGGCCTCGGCGCGCTGCAGAACCAGAGCCGCAACATCGCCTTCCTGCTCTACTCCGCCGAGATCGCCGCCTCGCAGGGCGAAAACCTCTATGGCACCAAGGTAGACGGCAAGAGCGTCGATGACGCGATCCGCTTCCTGCTGGCAGCAGCGGACGACAATGCGCTGGTCGACGGCTACGCGGCGACGAACCGCAACCCGCCGAAGACCGAGCCCGCGTTCCGTCCCGGCGCGCAGCTCGACCCGTTCGACTCGACCAGTCGCGGCTGGGCGGTGCTCTATACCGAGCACTTCCCCCGCTCGGAGCTGTCGGACGAGATCCGGGCGCACATCAAGATCGGCTCGCGGGTCAACGCCGACGCGGTCGGCGGCAACGTCACCTGCTACGCCAAGCGCCTGTGACGGCGCCACGCGCCGCCCCCGGGGCGGGCGCGCTCATTTCAGGTTGAAGTTGATCGGCACGGTGATGGTGCGGTTCGCGCCCGGCGGCGGCGCGGGGACCGGGGAGGCGCGCGTCATCAGCGCCATCACCTCGGCGTCGAGGTCGGCAAAGCCCGAGGAGCGCACCAGCTTCGAGGACAGGATGTTTCCCGAACTCGTCGACGGTGAAGCGGACCTGGGCCACCCCCTCCTCACGCCGGCTCTGCGCGGCAACGGGATAGCGTTTCTTGCGCTTCAGGTGCGCGGTGAGCTTCGAGGACCACGACGCGACGGCTGCGCCGCTGGCGCCCTCGCCGCTCTTGGGCGCCGCGATCTTCTCCGACGGCGCCGCGGTGTCGGACTTCGCCTGCTGCTGCAATTCCTTCGGTACGGGCGGCTTTGCCTTTTCGGCCTTTTTGTCTGCCTTCACCGGCGGCGGCTTCTGCTCCTGCCGCTTGAGCGGCGGCAGGACGACGTCGGGGCTCACCGTCGGCGGCAACGGCGCGAGATCCGGCGGTGGCGTCACGTCGGGCTGGGGCGTCGGCGTGTCCTCGACCATGGCCGGCGCGTCGGGCGTATCGAGCGTATCAGGCGCCACGACTTCCTGCTGCTCGAAAAGGTTCGGCGCCACCTCCATCCTGTCGGACGGCGGCGCGACCGCCTCTGGGGCAAGCTCGATCATCACTGCCGGCGGCGGCGAGGCCGGTTCGCCCGGCGCAGGCGCGCGGTGCAGCGCCAGCCAGGCCACGCCGCTATGCGCGAGGGCCGCGACGAGCGCGGCGCCGCCCCAGAGCAGCGCCGCGCGCCCGACGGGCTGCGGCTCCCACGGGGCGGAGGCCATGCTCACGGCCGGGCCCCCGGCGAGGGGGCGGCGGCGGGCGCCGCGCCGGCACCCGGCACCTGCTCGAGGCCGACGAGCGCGACCTTGAGGTAGCCGGCGGCACGCAGCAGATCCATGACCTTCATCAGCTCGCCATAACCCACCGTCTCGTCGGCGCGCAGGAAGATCCGCGTCTCGTGGTCGCCCTTCGCCGCCTTGCCGAGGTCGGAGGCGAGCGCCTCGCGCGTCACCGGCAGGTCGCCGAGCACGAGGCTCAGGTCGCTCTTCAGCGTCAGATAGACCGGCTCCGCCGGCCGGGGCTGCGGCGCGGCGGTGGAGCCCGGCAGGTCGACGGGAACGTCGACCGTGGCGAGGGGGGCGGCGATCATGAAGATGATGAGGAGCACCAGCATGACGTCGATGAACGGCGTCACGTTGATCTCGTGGACCTCCTCGATCTCGTCGCCGCCGGCCGAACGGGGGGAAAGGCTGCCCGCCATCGCGCTACTCCGCCGCGCGCGCGAGCGGGATGACCGCGAGGCGCTGGTGGTCGAGGTCGCGGCTGACCAGACGCTCGACGCCCGCGGCCGCGTCGGCGAGCTTGGCGCGGTAGGCGGCGATCCAGCGGGCGAAGACGTTGTAGATCACCACCGCCGGGATCGCCGCGACGAGACCGATCGCGGTGGCAAGCAGCGCCTCGGCGATGCCGGGGGCGACGACGGCGAGGTTCGTCGTCTGCGACCGCGAGATGCCGATGAAGCTGTTCATGATGCCCCAGACCGTGCCGAACAGGCCGACGAACGGCGCGGTGGCGCCGATCGTCGCGAGGGCGCCGGTGCCGACGGTCAGGCGGCGCCCGGCGCCGGCCTCAATGCGCGAGAGGTGCGAGGACACCCGTGGCAGCAGGCCGCGCGGGCCGTCGTCGAGCACGTCGGCCGTCGCCGCCACCTCCGCCGAGGCCGCGCGCACCATCGCCGCGGCCGGGCCGCGCCGCGCCCCGAGCGCCGCGGCCGCCGACGCGAGCTGCCGCGCGGCGAGGATCGTCGCGAGGTCGCGGCGCAGGCGCGCGCTCGCTGCCATGATCTCGAGGCTTTTCGCCACGAACACCGTCCAGGTGACGAGCGAGGCGAACGCGAGGCCGGACATCACCGCCTTCACGACGATGTCGGCGTTCAGGAACATCTTCCAGGGCGACAGGTCGACCGGCAGGTCGCCGACGGACGCCTCTCCTGCCGCCGGACTTCCTGCCGCCGCTTCGACCGGGGCCGACGCCGGCTGCGCCGCGTTGGGCGCGGGCCCGGGCGCCGCCATGACCGGAGACGGGGAGGCTTCCGGGGTCTGAGCCGCGGGCGGCGCGCCCAGATCTGGCGCGGCCGGCGCGGCGAGAGCCGGCGTGGCGGGCTCGGCCGGAGCCATCCCCTGCTGCGCCGCGGGCGGCAGCGCCAGCGGAGCGCCCGTGCCCGTGTCCACCTGCTGGCCCCACGCCTGTCCGCCGACCGCGCCCGCCAGCACGGCGACAAGCGTCAATGCATAGACTCGACCACCGCGCGCCTCGGCCACCGGCAATCCCCCTTCTCGTCAAAACCCCCGACGGCTGGCGGTGCGCGAGGCCGCGCGTGGCTTGCCGGGACGGCTCCCGGGGGGAGTCGCCCAATTCCCGGGAGAATTAGTCGGGTTTCGGCCGAATGCCAAGGGCCCCGAACGTCGCGCCCCGGCCGGCCCGCCGGAGAGCCGGGCGGGAAACGCCCCCGGCGCGAAGACCCGGGTTGTGCGTCCGGCCCGGCCGGGGCAATAGTTGCCGCCGTCGCAAGAGGCCCGCCCACCCCGAAAGTCCCGTCCGTTGAACCCGCTCCGCGGCATCGCCTGCAAGGTACTCTCCGTTCTCGTCTTCACCGTGATGGCGGTCTGCATCAAGTCCGCCGCGCCGCACGTGCCTCCGGGCGAGGCGGTGTTCTTCCGCTCGGCCTTTGCCGTGCCGGTGATCCTCGGGTGGCTGGCGTGGACGCGGACCCTGCGGCACGGGCTGGTGACGGATCACCCGCTCGGGCACTTCTGGCGCGGCTTCGTCGGCACCGCCGCCATGGGGCTCGGCTTCACCGCGCTCGGCTTCCTGCCGCTGCCCGAGGCGACGGCGCTCGGCTATGCCGCGCCGCTCCTCACCGTCATCTCCGCCGCGATGTTTCTCGGCGAGAAGGTGCACGCGTTCCGGTTGACGGCGGTGTTCTTCGGGCTCATCGGTGTCGTCATCGTGCTGTCGCCGCGCCTGACCCTCGCCGACCCGACCAAGGCCTCGGCGCTGCAGGCGTTCGGGGCGATGGCCGCGCTTTTCGGCGCGGTCTGCGCCGCACTGGCGCAGGTGACGGTGCGCAAGCTCGTCAACACCGAGGCGACTGGCGCGATCGTGCTCTACTTCTCGCTCACCTCGGTCACGCTCTCGTTCCTGACGATCCCCTTCGGCTGGACGCTGCCGACCGGGCACGAGGCGATGCTGCTGGTCGGCGCCGGGCTGCTCGGCGGCACCGGGCAGATCCTGCTGACCGAGAGCTACCGCCACGCCGAGACCGGGGTGATCGCGCCGTTCGAGTATGTCTCGATGCTGCTGTCGCTGCTGCTCGGCTACCTGATCTTCGGCGACGTGCCGACGCTGACCATGCTCGCGGGCGCCGCGCTGATCGTCGCGGCCGGGCTGTTCATCATCTTTCGCGAGCGCCGGCTCGGCCTCGCCCGGGCCGCGGCGCGCCGGGTCATGACACCGCAGGGGTAAGCGAATGCTGGTCTACAAGGTCTTGCGCAGCGCGGAATGGGCCGCGCTCGAGGCGGCGGGCGAGAGCCGGGGCGCGCCGGTCGACGTGGCCGACGGCTTCGTGCACCTCTCGACCGCGGCGCAACTGCCCGGGACGCTCGCGAAGCATTTCGCCGGCGAGACCGGCCTCGTGCTGCTCGCCGTCGATGCCAACGCCGGGATGACGTGGGAGCCCTCGCGGGGCGGCGCGCTGTTTCCGCACCTCTACCGGCCGCTGCGCAGGGCGGACGTGGTTTGGGCCCGCCCGCTCGCCGAGGTGGACGTGGAGGCGCTGGCATGACCCTCGGAGAACGCCTCGCGCTGCCGCTGCTCCGCCGGCTCGACCCCGAGACCGCGCACGGCCTCGCGCTCCGCGCGCTCGGCGCCGGGCTCGGGCAGCGCGCGCCGGCCGGCCGGTATCCCCGGCTCGCCACGTCGCTCGCCGGGATGGCGCTCGCGAACCCGCTCGGCCTCGCCGCCGGCTTCGACAAGAACGCGACGGTGGTCGGGCCGCTGGTCGACGCCGGCTTCGGCTTCGTCGAGGTGGGCGCCGCGACGCCCCTGCCGCAGCCCGGCAGCCCGCGGCCGCGGCTGTTCCGCCTCGCCGAAGATCGCGCGGCGATCAACCGCTTCGGCTTCAACAACGACGGGGCCGAGGCCATCGCCGCCCGCCTCGCCCGGCGCCCGAAGCGCGGTATCGTCGGCCTGAACCTCGGTGCCAACAAGACCAGCACCGACCGGGCCGCCGACTTTGCCCGCGTGCTCGCCAGCGCCGGGCCGCACGTCGATTTCGCCACGGTCAACGTCTCCTCGCCCAACACCGAGCGGCTGCGCGACCTGCAGGGCGCGGCTGCGCTCGCCGCGCTGCTGGACGGGGTGATGGCGGCGAACGCCCGCCTCGCGCGCCCGGTGCCGGTGTTCCTGAAGATCGCACCCGACCTCGCGGACCCCGACCTCGCCGATCTTGCCGCGGTGGCGCTGGCGTCCGGCATCTCCGGGATCATCGCCACCAACACCACCCTCGCCCGCGACGGTCTCGCCAGCCGCGACGCGGGCGAGACCGGCGGCCTGTCGGGCCGTCCGCTCTTCCACCGCTCCACCGCCGTCCTCGCGCGGCTCTCCGAACTGACAGAGGGCCGCCTGCCGCTCGTCGGCGTCGGCGGCATCGACTCGGCCGAAGCCGCCTACGCCAAGCTCCGCGCCGGTGCCTCGGCGCTGCAGCTCTACACCGCGCTGGTCTATGGCGGCCTCGCGCTGGTGCCCGAAATCCTCGCCGGCCTCGACGCGCTGCTCGCGCGCGACGGTTTCGCCACCGTCTCCGATGCGGTCGGCAGCGGCCGCGACGACTGGCTCGCCGCCTACGCCGCCCTCGCCTCGAGCGCCGGATAGCGCAGCGCCAGCGTCACGCCGCGGGTCAGGTTCAGGATCATCAGCGCGGCCCACAGACCGTGGTTGCCGAACGCCGGCAGCAGCACCGCGAGTGCGGCGGCATAGACCGCGACCGACAGCAGCATGGCATTGCGCAGCGCCCGCGTCTCGGTCGCGCCGATGAAGATGCCGTCAAGCATCCAGGCGGCGATCCCGACCAGCGGCGCCGCCGCCATCCACGGCAGGTAGGTGAGCGCCGCCGCCCGCACGTCGGGCGCCGTCGTCATCACCCCGACGATCGCCGGACCGGCCAGCAGGATCAGCGCGGCCATCGCCAGCGACGCCCCGACACCCCATTCCGACGTCATCACCGCCGCCTGCCGCAGCCCCGCGCGGTCGCGGTGGCCGAGCGCCTGGCCGACCAGCGTCTCGGCGGCGAAGGCGAAGGCGTCGAGCGCATAGGCCGAGACCTCGAGGAACTGCAGCAGGATCTGGTTTGCCGCCAGCGTCACGTCGCCGAGCCCCGCGCCGAGGAAGAGGAAGGTGGTGAAGCTGCCCTGCAGGACGACCGACCGGATCAGGATGTCCCCGTTCACCTGCGCCATCCGCTTCAGGCGCGAGGGGTCGAGCACCCGCCCCCAGTCGCGCGCCGGCGCCCCGGCGAACGCCGCGCGGCAGAGCCAGAGCCCGAAGCCGAAGCCGCACCATTCGGCGATGAGCGTCCCGGTCGCCACCCCGGGGATGCCGAGGCCGAGCCCGAGCACGAAGGTGATGGTCAGCACCACGTTCAGCCCGTTCATCGCCAGCTGCAGCGCCAGCACGCTGCGGGCCCGTTCCATGGCGATCAGCCAGCCGGTCAGCGCATAGATCGAGATCGCCGCCGGCGCCCCCCAGATGCGGATGGACAGGTACTGCCGGGCCAGCGCCTCGACCTCGGGCGACGCGGGCGCGACCCGGAACGCGGCCCAGAAGATCGCCGCCTGGCCCGCGACGAAAACGAGCCCGGCGGCAAGGCCGATCATCAGGCCGCGCAGCAGCAGGGCGCGGGTCTCGCCCGCGTCGCCCGCGCCGCGGGCCTGCGCCACGAGCCCGGTGGTGCCCATGCGCAGGAAGCCGAAGATCCAGTAGATCGACGCGAGGATCACCGCCCCGATCCCGACTGCGCCGAGCGGCGCCGCCCGCCCGAGCTGGCCGATCACCGCGGTGTCGACCGCGCCGAGGATCGGCACGGTGACGTTCGACAGCATGATCGGGCCGGCGACGGCAAGGATGCGCCGGTGGCTGGCAGCCCGGCGGGCCGGAGCGCTTGTCACTCCGCCGCGGCCGGCATCAGGAAATGCCCCGTCGCCTGTGCGAACAGCCGCGCGCGGTTGTCCTGCCACGCCTCGACGTGGACGCTGGCATAGCGCCGGCCCATCCGGTTCACCCGGGCGCGGGCGTAGGCATCGCGCGGCAGGCCGGGCCGCAGGTAGTCGACGGTGAAGTCGATCGTCTTCGGCCAGGCCGGAAACGCGCCGGTCTCGATCTCGGCCGCCGCCGTCCCGCCGCCCTCCATCCGCTCCCAGACCTGCGCCCAGGCGAGTTCGAGCAGCGCCGCCATCTCGAGGAACGCGCCCGTGACCCCGCCGTGCAGCGCGGGGAGCCGCGGGTTGCCGATCAGCTTGTCGGAATAGTGCAGCACCGTGGTCAGCTCGTCGCCCCGCCGCTCGAAGCCGACGCCGAGATGCCGCGCATAGGGCACCGCCGCCGCCAGCCGCTCCAGCGCGGCGTCGCGACGCTGCTTGATGACCTGCACCGGCTCCGGCGCGGGTCTCATGCCGTTCCCTCGATGGTAAAGGCGCCGCTGGCCGCCGCGACCGGCTCGGCCGGATCGTCGGTCCAGGCGGTGGCGCGCACGAAGGCGACCGTGCGGGTGACGCGGTAGCATTCGGCCCGGGCGACCAGCCCCTGCCCCGGCTCGGCCGAGCGCATGTAGTCGATGCGCAGATCGAGCGTCGCGGTCGGGCCGCTGCTCTGCGGATGCAGCATCACCGCGGCGCCCGCGCAGGTGTCGAGCAGCGCCGTCACCACCCCGCCGTGCAGCACGCCGCTGGCCGGATCGCCGATGAAGCGCGGGTCGTAGCCGAGCGTCATGGTCGCCACCCCGTCGCCCGCCTCGATCAGGTCCATCCCGAGGTCGCGCGCATGCGGCAGCATCTGGATGAACCGCCGCGCCGTCTCGACCCTCTCCCCGTCGTGCATCCGCCGCTCCACCTTCCGCCTGCGCGGCCAGATGGGCACAAAGCCCGGACACCTTCAACCGGGTCCGCTCGCGTTAACTTTACGTTAACGTCAACTTTATGCTTGCATCGGCCCGTCGCCGCCACCATCCTCGCCGGCGCACATGAACTGCCGGACGGACGGCGTGACCGAGCAGCTGACCCCCATCGCGACGATGTGCGCCGAATTCGGCGTCACGCCCCGCACCCTGCGCTTCTACGAGGCGAAGGAGCTGATCGCCCCGCTCCGGGTCGGGCAGAAGCGGCTCTATACCCGCCGCTGCCGGGCACGGCTGACGCTGATCCTGCGCGGCCGGCGCTTCGGCTTCTCGCTCGAGGAGATGCGCGAGCTGCTCGATCTCTACGATCACGACGGCCAGGCGACCCAGCTCGCGCGCACCGTCGAGGTGGCGGAGAAGCGCCTCGCCGACATGGAGGCGCAGCGCGCCGAACTCGACATCGCCATCGCCGACCTGCGCCAGCAGGTCGCCTGGGGCCGTTCGATCCTCGACAACCGCGGCGCAGCCCGGGACGGCAGCGCCGCGGCCCCAGAACAAGACGGCGGCTCGAGCGCCGCGGACTAGGCACCGCGGCGCCAACGCCGCCGACGGAACAGACGCGCTCCCGGGAGGAGATCTTGGCCGCATACACCCCCCCGCTCCGTGACGTGGACTTCCTGCTCCACGACGTGCTCCGCATTCAGGATCAGCCGATCCCCGGCTATGCCGATCTCGACCGCGCCACCACCGCCGCCGTCCTGGAAGAGGTCGGCCGCATCGCCGCCGACGTGCTGGCGCCGCTGAACGCCGTCGGCGACCGCGAGGGCTGCCGCCTCGAGAACGGCGTTGTCCGCACGCCCCCGGGCTTTGCCGACGCCTTCGCCCTGCTCCGCGAGGGCGGCTGGACGGGCATCGACTGCGATCCCGCGTATGGCGGCCTCGGCCTGCCCTTCGTCATCCACGCCGCCGCCGGCGAGTTCCAGTCCGCCGCCAACATGGCGTTCGCCATGTATTCCGGCCTCACCCATGGCGCCTACTCCGCGATCCACGCCCATGGCACCGCGGCGCAGAAGGCGACATGGCTGCCGCCGCTCGTCGCCTGCCGCTGGACCGGCACGATGAACCTGACCGAGCCGCAGGCCGGCACCGACCTCGCGCTGCTGCGCACCCGGGCCGAGCCGGACGGCGACGGCTACCGCCTGACCGGGCAGAAGATCTTCATCTCGGCCGGCGACCACGACATGGCCGAGAACATCGTCCACCTCGTCCTCGCCCGCCTGCCCGACGCGCCGCCGGGCGTGAAGGGCATCTCGCTCTTCATCGTGCCGAAGATCCTCGTCGACGCCAGCGGCGCGCTCGGCGAGCGCAACGCGCTCTCGGTCGGCAAGATCGAGGAGAAGATGGGCATCCACGGCAACGCCACCTGCGTGATGAACTACGACGGCGCCCGCGGCGAACTGCTCGGTGCGCCGCACCAGGGCCTCAAGGCGATGTTCACCATGATGAACGAGGCCCGCGCCCAGGTCGGGATGCAGGGCCTCTCGCAGGCCGCCGGCGCCTGCCAGCTCGCCGCCGCCTATGCCCGCGACCGCCTGCAGGGGCGCGCCGTCACCGGCCCGACCAACCCGGCGGGCCCCGCCGACCCGCTCCTCTCCCACCCCGATATCCGCCGCCTGCTCCTCGACCAGCGGTCGTTCGTCGAGGGCGCGCGTGCCTTCATGCTCTGGGCCGCCACGCTCATCGACGCCCACAAGGCCGGCGATGCGGACGCGGGCGGGCTCGTCTCGCTGCTCACGCCGGTGGTGAAGGGCTATCTCACCGACCGCGGCTTCGATTGCGCGGTGCAGGCGCAGCAGGTGTTCGGCGGCCACGGCTACATCGAGGAGACCGGCATCGCGCAGTTCGTCCGCGACGCCCGCATCGCGATGATCTACGAGGGCGCGAACGGGGTGCAGGCGCTCGATCTCGTCGGCCGCAAGCTCGGGCAGGACGGTGGCAAGCCGATCATGGCCTTCTTCGCCCTCGTGCGCGGCTTCCTCAAGGAGAACGACGGCGACCCGCGCCTGAAGGCCGACTTCCTCGACCCGCTCAAGGCCGCCTCGAAGGACCTGCAGTCCGCCGCCGAGTTCTTCCTCCAGAACATCCGCGACCCCGACGCCGCCCTCGCCGGGTCCACCGACTTCCTGCACCTCTTCGGCCACACCTGCCTCGGCCTGATGTGGGCGCGGATGACGAAAGTCGCGCTCGCCAACCCGGACGACGACTTCGCCCGTGCCAAGCTGGCGACGGGGCGCTACTTCATGTCGCGCGTGCTCCCCGCGACGGGGCTGCACCTCGCCCGCATCCGCTCCGGGGCCGCTCCGGTGATGTCCCTCGACGCGGATGCCTTCTGACGAGGGGGAATCCGAATGTCCGACTATCGCCTCCACTGCTTCGCCCAGTCCGGCAATGCCTACAAGGCCGCGCTGCTGCTCGCGCTCGCCGGCGCCGACTGGGAGGCGGTGTTCGTCGACTACTTCAACGGCGAGACCCGCACGCCGGAGTATCGCGAGCTGAACGAGATGGGCGAGGTGCCGGTCCTCGAGGATCGCGACCTGCGCCTCAGCCAGTCCGGCGTGATCCTCGACCACCTCGCCCGCCGCTTCCGCGACTTCGGCCCGAAGTCCGAGGACGAGCGCCGCGAGATCCTGCGCTGGACGCTCTGGGACAACCACAAGTTCACGTCCTACATCGCGACCCTGCGGTTTCTCACCAAGTTCGTCCCCGACGACAAGAAGTCGCCCGACGTGATCGACTTCCTCACCAGGCGGTCGGGCACCGCGCTGCAGGTCCTCGACCGCCATCTCCACACCCGGGAGTGGATCGCCGCCGACCACCTCACCACCGCCGACCTCTCCTGCGTCGGCTACCTCTATTACGACCACGAGTTCCCGCACGACCTCGCCACCTTCCCCAACATCGACCGCTGGCGGCAGGCGATCGCCGCCCTGCCCGGCTGGAAGCATCCCTACGACCTGATGCCCGGCCACCCGCTGCCGCCGGGGCTGCCCGCATGACCACCGGCGGTTGCCAGTGCGGCCGGGTGCGCTACCGCGCCGCCAGCCTCGGCCGGGCGAACCTCTGCCACTGCCGGATGTGCCAGCGTGCCACCGGCAATGCCTTCGCCCCGCTCGTCACCGGCCATGGCGTCAGCTTCACCGGCACCCCCGCGCGCTTCGCCTCGTCCGACGTGGCGGAACGCGGGTTCTGCCGAGACTGCGGCACGCCGCTGTTCTACGCCGCCATCGGCTCGCCGGACGTGGAGCTGATGATCGGCACGCTCGACGATCCCGAGTCGGTCAGCCCGGCCCTCCACTACGGCGTCGAAAGCCGGCTAGGGTGGCTGCACCTCGCGGACGGCCTGCCGGAGGTTGCGACGCGGCCCGGCGGCCTGTCGGGCAACGGCCCCGTCCGCATCGAAAGCCGCCAGTTCAAGGCGGAGGAGACGCCATGACCGACGCCTACATCTACGATTGCGTCCGCACGCCGCGGGGCAAGGGCCGCCCGGACGGCGCGCTGCACGAGATCACCGCGCTGCGCCTGTCCGCCACAACCCTCGACGCGCTGCGCGCGCGCACAGGCACGGCGACGGACGCCATCGACGACGTGATCTGGGGCAACGTCACCCAGGTCGGCGAGCAGGGCGGCTGCCTCGCCCGTTCGGCCGTGCTCGCCTCGTCCCTGCCCGAGGCCGTGCCCGGCCTGTCGATCAACCGCTTCTGTGCCTCCGGCCTCGAGGCGGTGAACCTCGCCGCGAACCAGATTCGCGCCGGGGCCGGCGCCGCCTACGTCGCCGGCGGCGTCGAGATGATGAGCCGCGTGCCCATGGGCTCGGACGGCGCGGCGATCGCCGCCGACCCCTCGCTCGCCATGAGGACCCACTTCGTGCCGCAGGGCATCAGCGCCGACCTCATCGCGACGCGGTTCGGCTTTTCCCGCGACGACGTTGACGCCTATGCCGTCGAGAGCCAGCGCCGCGCCGCCCACGCCTGGGACGAGGGCCGCTTTGCCCGCTCCGTCGTCACCGTGCGCGACATCAACGGTGTCGAGATGCTGGCCCGCGACGAGCACATGCGTCCCGAGACCGACATGCAGTCGCTCGGGGCGCTGAAGCCGGCGTTCAAGGACATGGGCGAGTCGATGCCGGGCTTCGACGCGGTGGCGCTGCTGAAGTATCCCGAGCTCGAGCGCATCACCCACGTCCACCACGCCGGCAACTCCTCCGGCATCGTCGACGGCGCCGCCGCGATCCTGCTCGGCTCGCGTGCCTTCGGCGAACAGCACGGACTGACGCCCCGCGCCCGCATCCGCGCCACGGCCCGCGTCGGCACCGATCCGACGATCATGCTCACCGGCCCGGTGCCCGCCACGGAAAAGGCGCTCGCCGCCGCCGGCATGACCATCGCCGACATCGACGTCTTCGAGGTGAACGAGGCGTTCTCCGCCGTGGTGCTGCGCTTTCTCCAGGCGTTCGACGCCGACCCGGGCCGGGTGAACCCGAACGGTGGCGCCATCGCCATGGGCCACCCGCTCGGCGCAACCGGCGCGATCATCCTCGGCACCGCCCTCGACGAGCTGGAGCGCACCGGCCAGGGCACCGCCCTCGCCACGCTCTGCGTCGCCTCCGGCATGGGCGCGGCGACGATCATCGAGAGGGTCTGATGGGCATCATCGACCCCTCCCGGGCGCGGGTGAAGACCGACTCGATCTATCCCGAGCCCTACGCCAGTCAGATGGCCGGCCGCTCGTCCCTCCGGCTCGGCGAGGCGGCCGGCCTGACCCAGTTCGGCGTGAACCTCGTCACCCTCGAACCCGGCGCGCGCTCGTCGCTGCGTCACTGGCACATGGCCGAGGACGAGTTCGTGATGGTGACGGAGGGCGAGCTGGTCCTGCATCAGGACGAAGGCGAGCACCGGATGCGCCCCGGCGACTGCGCCGCATGGAAGGCCGGTGACACCAACGGCCACTGCTTCGAGAATCGCACGGGCATGGTCGCGCGCTTCCTCGTCGTCGGCAGCAGGGCGCCCCACGAGATCGCCACCTATTCCGACGTCGACATGGTGATGGAGGTGACGGCCGGCACGGCCAGCCTCAGGCATCGCGACGGCACCCCGTGGTCCGGCCCGCGCTGACCCGAGCGATCGGCCTCGCGCGGGGACTCAGCGTCGGCAGCAAAGGAAAGGGGCGGCCCGCTCGCGCCGGCCGCCCCCTCACTGTCCCGTTTTTCTTGTGTCAGCCGCGCCAGGTACGGATCGGGCCACAGTCCATGTGCACGAAGTTGGAGCGGTGATAGATGCCGACGCCGCCGCCATCGCAGGCGAAGGCGGCCCGGGAAATCTGGCTGACCGAGCGGCTCTTCAGCCGCACGTCCGCGGCCATGGCGCGCATGTGATAGGAGTGGCTCGCGGCGCCCTTCAGCATCCGGTTGGTCTGCGGCGTGCGATAGCCGGAGATCATCAGGTACGGCTCGGAGGTCTCCATCAGCCCAAGGGTCGCGGCGAGGTTGTCGACGTTGCGCGGATCATAGTTCATGACCTGGTTCTGCCGCCAGTCGCGCATGAAGTAGCTGATTTCCGTCACGGATTCCGGCACGTACTTGCCATCGGCGAAATAGATCGTGTCGATCGATTCCCCCGTCCGCTGGCTGTACATGCGGATGCGCCGGATATCGCCAGCCCCGCGCAGCAGCCCGGGCGCGCGCGCGTAGACCGGCGCGGCGGCCACGGCACAGAGGCCCGCGAAGACACCGCCGAGCACCGCTCGGCGCGATGGCCGTATTTCGTTTTCCATTGGGTTACTGCCTCGATCTACTGCCTGTACGGGGTCTTGGTTTTTTTGCCCCTGTGATTGTGATGACACAGCCCTCCAGACCTTCCAAGGTCGGCGTGGTCGGATGCCGATGGTTCGGCGAATTTCCGCCGATCCGTGTATAGCTACGCCCTCTCTCTTGAATTGGTGAATTCTTTGTTAATAGGACGGCCGCTTGCCGCGCCCGCCGCAGCGCGATACCCTCAAGAAAAACCCGCCGGGCAGCACGAACGAGAGGCAGGCAATGCGTATGATCTTCAGGGTCCGTTATCTTCCTGCCATCCTTGCGGCCGGCCTTGCGCTGCCGGCGATGGCCGAAGATGCCGGCGTCACCCTTCCGCCCGCCGCGCCGGAAACCGCGGCGCTGCCGGCCGGCCCCAGCCTCCTGCCGGAGGCTGCCGCGTTCAAGGCGGCGCTGCAGACCGAGCTGGCGCCGCTCGACGCCACCGAGCGGGCGGCAATCGACGGCTTCTTCGCCGCGCGGCTCTACGCGCCGTTCTGGACCGACGCCGGCACCCGCCGCGAGCCCGAGCTGGTCGCAGCACTCGCCGCCGCCGACGCGCAGGCCCTGCCGGTCGACCGCTACGACCCCGACGGCCTCGCCGCGCTGTTCGAGGCGGGCGCGGCCGCGCCCGCCACCCTCGAGGTCGCTGCCTCGCGCGCCTTCCTTGCCTTCGGCCACGACGTCGCCGGCGGCATCGTCCGGCCCGATTCCGTCGCGCCGGAGTACGTCGACCGCACGCCCGTCCGTCCGGCCCCCTCGGCGCTGATGAACCGCCTCGCGACCGAGCCCGTCGCCGACATCCTGCGCTCGCTCGAGCCGAAGGCGCCGGACTATGCGCTCCTGAAGGCCGAGAAGGCCCGCCTCGAGGACCTCGCCCGCACCGCGAGCTGGGGCCCCGAGGTCGCCGACGGCCCGACGCTGCACCCGGGCGACAGCGACCCTCGGGTCGCCGGCCTCCGTGCCCGCCTCGCCCGCCTCGGCTATCTCCAGCCGACCGCGGAGGCCGCGAGCTCGGCGTTCGACGACGGGCTCGCCGACGCGGTGGCGGCGTTCCAGCGCGACTATGGCCTCAACGACGACGGCGTGGTCGGCGCGCTGACCCTCGACGCGGTGAACGCCCCGGCCGAGACGCGCCTCGCCCAGGTCGCGGTCAACCTCGAGCGCATGCGCTGGATGCCGAAGGATCTCGGCGCCCGCTACCTCTGGGTCAACATTCCCGACTTCACCGTCCGGCTGATGGAAGACGGCAAGGAGACGTGGCAGTCGCGCGCCGTCGTCGGCAAGACCGCCGTCACGGAGACGCCGGAGTTCGACGGTCTGGTGCGTACCGTCGTCATCAACCCGACGTGGCACATCCCCGACTCCATCGCGATCCGCGACTACCTGCCGAAGCTGCAGAAGAACCCGATGGTGCTGAAGAACGCCGGCATCGACCTGATGACCCGCGGCGGCACAGTCATCAACCCGAATCTCGTCGACTTCACCCAGTACACACCCGAGAACTTTCCCTTCCGCATCAAGCAGCGGCCGTCGGACGACAACGCGCTCGGGCAGGTCAAATTCCTCTTTCCCAACCACTTCTCGGTCTACATGCACGACACGCCGCACCGCGATCTGTTCGCCCGCGACGTGCGCGCCTACTCCAACGGCTGCATCCGCCTGCAGAAGCCGGTCGAGCTGGCGCACATCCTGCTGACCGGCCAGGTCGCGGATCCGGTGGCCGCGTTCGACGCGTGGCGCGACAGCGGCAAGGAAAAGGGCGTGACGCTCGAGCGGCCGATCCCGGTGCACATCGTCTATCGCACGGCGTTCTTCGACGAGAGCGGCGCGGTCCACTTCCGGCCCGACGTCTACGGCCGCGACGCCACGGTCTTTGCCATGATGCAGAAGGCGGGCGTTGTCCTGCCGGCCGCGCAGGGCTGATCCGCCAACGCCGGGGAGGGCGCGCGTGACAACCATCGAGGAACTGGCCCGCGCCCTCGGCGCCGAGGCGGTCGGCAACGGACAACTCGTTGTGACCGGCGCCGCCGAGCCTGCCGCCGCGGGCGCCGACGAGGTTGCCCTCGCCATGCAGCCGGCCTTTGCCGAGGACCTGCGCAAGGGCCGAGCCCGCGCCGCGATCCTCTGGCCCGGCGCCGACTGGCAGGCGCTCGGCCTCGAAGCGGCGATCCTCGCCCCCCGCCCCCGCTACGTGCTGGCCGGCGTCAACCGCATCTTCGAGCGGCCGCCGGAAATTCCCCCCGGCATCCATCCGTCCGCGGTCATCGACCCGACCGCCGATGTCGCCGCCGATGCCGCGATCGGCCCGTTCGTGCTGATCGGCGCCCGCGCCAGCATCGGCCCGGGCGCCCGCATCTTCAGCCACGTCTCGATCGCCGAGGACGCGGTGATCGGCCGCGACGCGCTGATCCTCTCGGGCGTCCGCATCGGCGCCCGCGTCCGCATCGGCGACCGCTTCATCGCCCAGCCCGGCGCCGTGCTCGGCGCCGACGGCTTCTCGTTCGTCACCCCCACCCGCGGTATCGTCGAGGAGGCCCGCGAGACCGGCGTCGTCACCGCCGAGGAGCAGGCGGCCTATGTCCGCATCAACTCGATCGGGTCCGTGCGGATCGGCGACGACGTGGAGATCGGCGCAAACTCCTGCATCGACCGCGGCACCGTCTCGGACACCACGATCGGCGACGGCACCAAGATCGACAATCTGGTCCAGCTCGGCCACAACGTGAAGGTCGGGCGGACCTGCCTGCTCTGCGGCCAGGTCGCGGTCGGCGGCTCCACCGTCATCGGCGATCGCGTGGTGCTCGGCGGCAAGTCCGCCGTTGCCGACCATCTGGTCATCGGCAACAACGCGGTCATCACCGGCAATTCCGGCGTCGCCTCGAACGTGCCGCCGAACCGCATCATGATGGGATATCCGGCGGTGCGGATGGACCAGAATGTCGAGATGTACAAGGCGCTGCGCCGGCTGCCGCGCCTGATGGCGCGGCTTGACGCAGTGCAGAAAGGCATTTCCAATCCGCGCCCGAGCGATTAGAGCTTCCAGAACAGCTCATCCGACGGAGGGATCATGTCCGACGCTGTGAGGGAGACGGTCCGGGACAAGGTCGTCGCCATCCTCGCCGAACAGGCCGCGCTCGAGCCATCTGCTGTCTCCATGCAGTCCAGCCTGGGCGATCTCGGCATCGACTCGCTCGGCCTCGTGGAAACGATCTTCGCGATCGAGGAAGCCTTCGACGTTCAGGTGCCGTTCAACGCCAACGAGCCGGACAAGTCCGACTTCGACATCTCGACCGTGGCGAGCATCGTCCACGCCGTGGAGAGCCTCGTCGCCGCCGGCGCCTGAGCCGCGGCACAGATGACCCTTCCCCTCGACCATCCCCGCGGCGGCCGGCGCGTCGTCGTCACGGGCCAGGGCACGATCAACGCGCTCGGCGCCACCGCATCCGCCACCCGCGCAGGCATGCGCGAGGGCCGGCTCGGCATCGGGCCGCTGGACTTCCAGGACGTCGACCGCCTGTCGATCCAGATCGGCGGCCAGATCCGCGGCTATGACCCCGAGGCGCACTTCTCGCGACAAGCGCTGTCGCTGCTCGACCCGTTCACCCAGTTCGCCCTCGTCGCGGCGCGCGAGGCGGTGGCGGACGCCGGTATCGCCTTTGCGGCAGCGGATCGCGCCGGCGTCGTGCTCGGCACCTCCGGCGGCGGCCTGCAGACCCAGGACGAGAACTATCGCCTGGTCTATCAGGAGGGGAAGAACCGGGTTCACCCGCTCGTCATCCCCCGCCTGATGAACAATGCCGCGGCCAGCCAGATCTCCATGGAAATGAAGATCGAAGGGCCGACCTACACGGTTTCCACCGCCTGCGCCTCGTCCAATCACGCCATGGGCCAGGCCTTCCAGCTGATCCGCAGCGGCATGGCCGACGTGGTGCTGACCGGGGGCGCCGAATCGATGCTGTGCTTCGGCGGCATCAAGGCGTGGGAGGGCCTGCGCGTCATGTCGCGCGACGCCTGCCGGCCGTTCTCGCTCAATCGCAACGGCATGGTGCAGGGCGAGGGAGCGGCGATGTTCGTCTTCGAGGCACTCGACGCGGCGCTCGCCCGCGGCGCTCGCATCCTCGCGGAAGTCACCGGCTTTGCGATGACCTCCGACGCGTCCGACATCGTGACGCCGAACCTCGACGGCGCCGTCCGGGCGATGCGCGGGGCACTGGCCGACGCGGGCCTGCCGGCGGAGGCGGTCGGCTACATCAACGCCCACGGCACCGGCACCACGGTGAACGACAAGACCGAGTGCGCCGCCGTGCGCACCGTCTTCGGGCCGCACGCCGACCGGCTGATGATCTCGTCCACCAAGTCGATGCACGGCCACCTGATCGGCGGCACCGGCGCGGTGGAGATGATCGCCTGCCTGATGGCGCTCGACGAAGGCGTGATCGCGCCGACGATCGGCTACGAGACGCCGGACCCGGACTGCGATCTCGATGTGGTGCCGAACGTCGCCCGCGACGCCCGCGTCGACGCGGTGATGACCAACGCCTTCGCCTTCGGCGGCCTCAACGCGGTGATGGTGCTTCAGGCGTTCCGCTGAGCCGGCCAGTCGCGTCGGGAACGCGACGGCCGATTGCGATTGGCGGACGTGGGCCGACTGCCGTGGGCCGACTGCCGTGGGCCGACTGCGCGCAGGCGCGTCGGCCGGTCGCCTCTACGCGGTCTGGCGCCAGAACGTGTCGCGCAGCTTCAACCCGAGCAGGATGGCGACGAGGCAGAGCGTCACGGAGTTCGCCAGGATCACCGGCAGCTGCCCGGTGCCAAAGCCGTAGATCGTCCAGAGCGCAATTCCGGCGGCGAGCACCGCCAGCATCGGCAGGTTCAGCCCCTCGGTCGACCGGCTGCGCCAGGTCTGCACGACCTGCGGCAGGAAGGCGAAGGTGGTCAGGCTGGCCGCAACAAGGCCGGTCAACTCGAGAATCGAAAACATCGGTGCGCAAACTCTGGAAGGCGGGAGGAGCCGGATCGGCTCGGCGATAATGCCGCCTCTTGCGCGCCGCGTGCAGATGCAGTTGCTGCATGGCTGCCATGCATCGGGAAGAATGCGGTTGACGCTTCGTTGCCATCGTGTCCGCGCACCGGACCGGGCGGCGCATCCGCAGCCTGTTTTGACTTTAATTATTTCTATACAAATATTAAATATAGCATTTTCAAATATTTGATGTTTTCCATTCATCCGCTCTGCACGTTTGAAGCCCGTCCGGCCGAATTTCCGATGGTGGACATCCCGCCCGAAGTGTCGGAAGAAGCGCCCAAACGGACCACGAAGGGAGGGAGAGACATGAAGCTCGTTCGCTACGGCGCCAAGGGATCGGAAAAGCCCGGCATCCTCGACCGGGAGGGCACGATCCGCGACCTGTCCGGCGTGATCGGCGACATCGCCGGATCGACGCTCTCCGACGAGGGCCTCGCCCGCCTGCGCGGCCTCGACCTCGCGGCGCTGCCTGCGGTCGACGGCTCCGCCCGCCTCGGTGCCTGTGTCGGCGGTACGGGCAAGTTCATCTGCATCGGCCTGAACTATGCAGACCATGCCGCGGAGTTCGAACCTCCCCGTCCCGTCCGAGCCGGTGATCTTCATGAAGGCCACCAGCGCGATCTGCGGCCCGAACGATGCGGTCATCATCCCGCGCGGCTCGCAGAAGACCGACTGGGAGGTCGAGCTCGGCGTCGTCATCGGCAAGCGGGCGAAGTACGTCTCCGAGGCCGACGCCCTCGCGCACGTCGCCGGCTACTGCACCATCAACGACGTCTCCGAGCGCGCGTTCCAGACCGAGCGGCAGGGCCAGTGGACCAAGGGCAAGTCCTGCGACACCTTCGGCCCCACCGGCCCGTGGCTCGTCACCCGCGACGAGGTGGCCGACCCGCAGAATCTCGGGATGTGGCTCAAGGTGAACGGCGAGACCCGGCAGAACGGCTCGACCAGGACCATGGTCTACGGCGTCGCCCACGTCGTCAGCTACCTCAGCCAGTTCATGAGCCTCGAGCCCGGCGACATCATCTCCACCGGCACCCCGCCGGGCGTCGGCATGGGCATGAAGCCGCCGGTGTACCTCAAGGCCGGCGACGTCATCGAGCTCGGCATCGAGGGCCTCGGCGACCAGCGTCAGACCTGCATCGCCGACCCGGAGTAAGCGGTGATCCCGCTTCTCGACACTCACCAGCACCTCGTCTACCCGGACCAGCAGACCTACGCCTGGATGGAGACCGCCCCCGCCCTCCGGGGGCGGCCCTTCACCCTCGGCGACTATCGCGCGCTGGTCGCGGGCGCCGGGGTGGCGGGCACGATCTTCATGGAGGTCGATGCGGTCGACTATCGCGGCGAGGCGCGGATGATCGCGCGCCTCGCCGGCGACCCGGCGAGCCGCATCCTCGGCCAGATCGCCTCGTGCCGGCCCGAGACCGACGCGGGCTTCGAGGCCTGGCTCGACGAGGGCGCGTCGCTCGGCGTGGTCGGCTATCGCCGGATCCTGCACGAGACCAGCGACGACGTGTCCCGGAGCGAGACCTTCCGGGCCAACGTCCGGGCGATCGGCACCCGGGACCTGCCGTTCGACATGTGCTTTCTCGCCCGGCAGCTGCCGATCGCCGTCGAGCTGGCGCGGGCCTGTCCGGACACCCGGCTCGTCATGGACCACTGCGGCGTGCCGGACATCGCGGGCGGCGCCTGGGACAGCTGGCGCGCAGGCGTGCGGGCGCTCGCGGCCGAGCCGAACGTGGTGGCGAAGCTCTCCGGGGTCTTCGCCTACGTCGCGCCCGGCGAGGCGAGCCTCGCGACGGTGCGGCCCTGGGTCGAGGAGGTGATCGCCGCCTTCGGCCCCGACCGCTGCCTCTGGGGCAGCGACTGGCCGGTCTGTACCGTCAAGGGCGGCACCCTGCCCGACTGGCTCGCCGCCTTCCGCTCGATCCTCGCCGGTTACTCGGCGGCGGAGCAGGCGGCGATGGCCCACGCCACCGCCGAAGCAGTCTACCGGGTGCGCCTGCCCGCCTGAACCGTCAGGCCGCGTCCGCCGGGCGGAAGCGGCCATAGAACGTCTCGCCCTGCCGCGCCATCTCCCGCAGCAGGGCGGGCACCGCGAAGCGGCCACCATGCGCCGCGGCGAGGCGGTCGCAGATCTCGACGGCCTGGCCTGGCCCGAGGATGTCGAGCCACGAGAACGGCCCGCCCGACCACGGCATGAACCCCCAGCCGAGGATGGCGCCCACGTCACCCTCGCGGATGTCGGTCAGCACCCCCTCCTCCAGCGCCCGCACCGCCTCGAGCGTCTGAATCATCGCCAGCCGGTGCTGCACCTCGGTCAGGTCCGGCTGCTCCGGGCGCGGGGGCCAGCTCTCGGCGAGACCGGGCCAGAGCCCCTGCCGCTTGCCCTTCTCGTCGTAGGCGTAGAACCCGGCGCGCGCCTTGCGGCCGAGGCGGCCGGCGTCGGCGAGGGCAAAGAGCACGCCGTCGGCCGGGCTGTCGGGATAGGCGTCGCCCATGGCGGCCTTCGTCGCCCTGGCGATCTTCACCCCGAGGTCGAGCGAGACCTCATCGGTGAGCTGGAGCGGGCCGAGCGGGAAGCCGAGCTGCCGCGCCGCGTTCTCGATCAGCGCGGGCGAGACGCCCTCGGCGACCATCCGCACCCCTTCGTTGACATAGGGCAGGATGCAGCGGTTGGCGTAGAAGAACCGGGCATCGTTGACGACGATCGGGGTCTTGCGGATCTGCCGGACGAAATCGAGCGCCTTGGCGACCGCCGCGTCGCCGGTCTCGCGACCGCGGATGATCTCGACCAGCGCCATCTTCTCGACGGGGGAGAAGAAGTGGATGCCGACGAAACGGGCCGGGTCGGCGCTCGCCCGGGCCAGCTCGCTGATCGGCAGGGTCGAGGTGTTGGTGGCGAAGATCGCGCCCGGGGGCAGGACCGCCTCGGCCCGCCGGGTGGCCTCGGCCTTGACGGCCGGATCCTCGAACACCGCCTCCACCACCAGATCGCAACCCGCGAGGGCGGCGAAATCGGCGGTGGCGGTGATCCGGGCGAGCGCGGCGTCGCGCTTGTCGGCGGTGGTCTTCTTCGCCTTCACGCCCTCGGCGAAGTACGTCTCGGCGTGCGCCCTGCCGCGGTCGGCGGCCTCCTGATCGCGATCGAGCAGAACCACGTCGATGCCCGCCTGCGCGGCGACGGTGGCGATGCCCGCACCCATCATGCCGGCGCCGAGGATGCCGAGCGTCCGCACGGGCGCATCCGGGACGGCGGGGCGGACGGCGCCCTTTTCCAGCGCCTGCTTGCTCAGGAACAGCGAGCGGATCATCGCGGCCGAGGACGGGTCGAGCAGCACGGAGGTGAACCACCGCGCCTCGATCCGCAGGGCGGTGTCGAAATCGACCATCGCCCCCTCGTAGATCGCCGAAAGCATGGCCCGGGCGGCGGGATAGACCCCTTGGGTCTTGCCGAGGACCATGGCGTTGGCGCCGACGAAGGTCATGAAGCCGGCGGGGTGGTAGGGTGCGCCGCCGGGGAACTTGAAGCCCTTCTGATCCCACGGCTTCACCAGGTCGGCGGGCTGGGCGGCGAGAACCCACGCCTTTGCCGCGGCGAGCAGGTCGGCGGGCGCCGGGGTCTCGTCGACGAGGCCCATGGCCCTGGCCTGCGCGGGGGCGAGCATCTTGCCTTCGAGCAGCACCGGCGCGGCCGCCATCAGGCCGAGCGTCCGCGACAGGCGCGTGGTGCCCCCGGCGCCGGGGAAGAGGCCGACGAGGATCTCGGGCAGGCCGATCCTGGCCTTCGGCTGGTCGGCGAGGAAGCGGCGGTGGCAGGCGAGGGCGATCTCGGTGCCGATACCGGCGGCGAGGCCGGGCATGGCGCAGGCGACGGGCTTGCCCCCCTTCAGGGTCTTCGGGTCCATGCCCGCCCGCTCGATCTTCCGGAGCAGGCGGTGCATGGCCATGATGCCGTCGAAGACGCCCCGGCCCGGGTCGGCGCCGGCGGCCTCCTTCATCCGCGCGAGGACGGAAAGGTCCATGCCGCCGGCGAAATCGGGCTTGGCGGAGGTGATGACGATGCCCCTGACGGCGGGATCGGACAGCGCCGCGTCCATGGCGGCGTCGAGGTCGGCGATGCCCTCCTCGGTCAGCACGTTCATCGAGCGGCCGGGCAGATCCCAGGTGATCGTGGCGACGCCATCGCTGTCGGTGGTGAGGGTGAAGATGGGCATGGGCAGCCTCGGGGTCAGAATTTCACGCGCGAAACGGTCGGCAACCCCATGACTTCAGTCGGACTGACGAAGACTGATCTGGGGTCTCACACAAAGCGACTCACGGCGAGCGACGCAGGCTGGACTTGGCGGGCGGCCAGCCTGCCGCCGCCTCACCGTGAGGTTAGGGACCACCATCGTTCCGGGCAAGGGTGCCGCGACGGCAGGACGCCCCCCCTCCCGGGGGAGCCTCACGCGCCGAGATGGTCCTTCACCTTCTCGGTCAGTTCGATGAGCGTGAACGGCTTCGGCAGGAAGGCCGCCCCCGGCACACCGCCGTCGCCGCCGACAAAGGCGTCCTCGGCATAGCCGGACATGAAGATCACCTTGGTGTCGGGCCGCGCCTTCAGTGCCTCGCGTACCCAGCCGGGGCCGTCGAGGCCCGGCATGATGACGTCGGAGAGCATCAGGTCGACGTGCAGGCCGCGGTCGTTCAGGATCTCGAGCGCCTCCTCGCCGGACGCCGCCTCGACCACGGTATAGCCCCGCAGCCGCAGCGCCCGCGCCGCGAACGAGCGCACCGGATCCTCGTCCTCGACCAGCAGCACGAGTCCGCGCCCGGTCAGGTCGCGCGGCCGCCGGGGCTCGGCTGCGACCGGCGGCGGCGTCTCGGCCTTGTCGTAGGCCGGCAGGTAGATCGTGAAGATGGCGCCCCGCTGGTCCGGGCTGTCGGCGAAGATGAAGCCGCCCGTCTGCTTGACGATGCCGTAGGCGGTGGAGAGGCCGAGGCCCGTCCCCTCGCCCACCTGCTTGGTGGTGAAGAACGGCTCGAAGATCTTGTTGAGCTTGCCCTCGGGGATGCCGTGGCCGGAGTCCGCCACCTCGATCACCACATAGTCGCCCTTGAGGATCACCGCGCGGTCGCGGTGGGAATCCTGTTCCAGCCGGACGTTGCGGGTGGTGACGCGGACCTCGCCGCCACGCGGCATGGCGTCGCGCGCGTTCACCACCAGGTTCATGATGACCTGCTCGATCTGCCGTTCGTCGGCCCGCACCGGCCAGAGGTCGCTGCCGTGCTCGATCCGCAGCGTCACCTTGTCGGTCAGCAACCGATTCAGCAGGTGCGTCAGCTCGCCCAGCGTGTCCTGCAGGTTGATGACGGTGGGCCGCAGGGTCTGCTTGCGCGAAAACGCGAGCAGCTGGCGGACCAGCGCCGCCGCGCGGTTGGCGTTCTGGCGGATCTGCATCAGGTCGCCATGCTCCACGTCGGTCACGTCGTGGCGCAGGAGAATCAGGTCGCAGTGGCCGTTGATCGCGGTCAGGAGGTTGTTGAAGTCGTGGGCGACGCCGCCGGCGAGCTGGCCCACCGCCTGCATCTTCTGGCTCTGGACGAACTGCTGCTCGAGGGTCTTCAGCTCGGTCGCGTCCGAGAGCACGGCGAGGATCGCCGAGCGGCCGTCGAGCACGGTGCGGGTGAAGGCGAGCTGCAGGAAGAACTCCTGGCCGTCGACGATGCGGCGGGCGACCTCGGAGCGGCCGAGCGCCCGGCCCTTCATGGTATCGGCGAGGCGCTCGGGGATCGGCAGGCCGAGCCCTTCGAGCAGGGTGCAGATGTTGGCGCCGGGCTGCGCCGCCGGCCCGAGCAGCTGGCGCGCGGCCCGGTTGGTCATCGTCAGCTCGCCATCCGGCTCGAGTCGGGCCAGCGCGACGGGCAGCTCCTCGATGAAGCGCTCCGGCACGAGGCCGGCGATCTCGGCCGCGTCGATCGGCACCAGCGCGACCTCGCGGCAGCCGTCGCGATCGGGCAGCGGCACCACCCGCACCGCGCGGGAGCCGTCGGCGAGGAAATGCACCCCCTCCGGCCGGCGCGCGGCGTCGTCGAGCAGGCAAACGAGTTCGTCCGGCGTCGCGCCGAGCGCCGCAGCCGCGGGGTTGCCGGCGCGGACGCTGCCGTCCGGGGCGAGCGCGAGGCGCGGCAGGTCGAGGGTCTCGCTCGCGACCGGCGTCACGGGGCCGGCCACTCCGGCCAGCCGCTCGTGGCGCCAGAGCAGGCGGTTCGGCCCGCAACGCATGGCGGTGATGCGCGAGCGGCCGTCGGGGGCCTCCTCGCTCGCCAGGCCATTGAGCTGGACCTCGCGGGTCAGGCGGTAGATCGTCGCGCGCCCGAGCAGGCCCGGCGCCTCGCGGGCGGCGGGGTTGCGGCCGAGGATCGCGCCGTCGAGGCGGGTCAGCACCACCGGATCGCCGGCACTGGCAAACCAGTCGACGATGGCGGCCCGCCTGCCCTGCCGCGCGAGGAGAAAGCGCCGCCCGCGCAGGGCGAGCAGGTAGCCGCCGAAGACGAGCAAGGCGGTGGCGAGCGAGGCGTGTACCACGGCGGGGCCGCGCAGAAGCTCCGCCCCGGTGGCGGCGAGAAGCGCGACCCCGGCGATGGCGAGCCCCGCCCCGGTGCGACCTTCGGCGAACCCGCGGATCGCCGCCGGGATTGTCCCGGCTTCCTGGTTGTCGAGCACGGTGGAGATCCTCCCGCCTTCATTTTAGGCGAAATCGAGCTTCACAACCACAGGTTTTATTATTGCTGAATCGGCTCGCCTCTACGGCGTTTGCCGCCGCCGCTTCGGCGCGCGGAAGCGGGCGAAGAAGAAGCCGTCGCCGCCGTCGAGCGGGCTGAGGCGGCGTTCACCCTCCGCTGCCCACTCCGGGTGCCGGTCGAGAAAGGCGCGCGCCCGCGCCTCGTTCTCGCGCTGGAGCAGCGAGCAGGTGGCATAGACCAGCGCACCGCCCGGCCGGACCTTGTGGGCGGCGGCGTCGAGGATCTGGTCCTGCAGCGGCGGGAAGGCGTCGAGCTGAGTCGGGCCGAGGCGCCATTTCGCGTCCGGCTTTCGGCGCCAGGCGCCGGTGCCGGAACAGGGCGCGTCGACCAGAACGAGGTCGCAGGTCGGACGCAGGGCCGCGCAGTCCGCGTCGGAGAGGACGCGGATCGCGGCGCCGGCGCGGCGGGCGCGCTCCGGCAGGTCAGCCATGCGGCGGGGGTTGGCGTCCCACGCCATCAGGCGGCCATCGCCTGCCATGGCCGCCGCGAGGGCCAGGGTCTTGCCGCCGCCCCCGGCGCAGTAGTCGAGCACGGTCATGCCGGGGACCACGCCGGACGAGTCGACGACGAGCTGGCTGGAGACGTCCTGCAACTCGACCATGCCCTGCGTGTAGGCGCGGCTGGCCGCGACGAGCCGGGGATTCTCGAGGACGCGCAGCGCGGCGCGGGCGAGCGGCTGGGGCACCACCTGAACGCCGTCGCGGGCGAGGACGACGGTGGCGGCGGCGGGCGTTGTCTTCAGGGTGTTGACGCGGAGGTCGACCGGGGCGCGCTCCTGCATCGCGCGGAGGATCGGCTCGAAGCCGTCGCCGAGCGAGGCAACGAGTTCATCGCGGAGCGCGTCGGGATAGTCGAGGCGGATGCCTTCCGGGGCGGCGTCGAGGCTGCGGGCGAGGCTGTCGCGCTCGGCCGCGGTGACGGGCGCGGGGTCGAAGCCGTCGCCGGTGAACAGGGCGTCGAGCGCGGCGTCGGGCGCACCGTCAGCAGAGCGACCGGCGGCGAGTTGGCCGGCGAGCACGATGGCGCGGCCGGTGTCGCCGCCGCCAAGCCAGCCAAGCGAGCGACGGCGGCGGAGGCCGTCGAACACGAGATCCCGGACAGCGGCACGGTCCTTGGAGCCGGCGAAGCGGCTGGCGCGGGCCCAGCGGGTCAGCTCGCGCTCCGCCGGCTCGCCCGCGAGGATCGCGTCGAGGAGGTCGATCGCTGCGGAGAGGCGGGCGCCGGGGGTCATCGCGGGGCCCATGTGCCTGCAAACGGCTGGCGCTTCAAGCTGGCGGGCCAGTGCAGCGCGCGGTGCGCGACGTTTGCGGCTTTCGCGCGTGGAATGAGCCACAAGGTGCTGACATCACGCGGATTGGCAAAGAGCGGCTTTCCGTTGCGCGGAGTGCCGCGACGCTCCGGACAGGAAAAGGCCCGCCGCTCGGGCGAGCGACGGGCCGAATCGGGCGTGGGCGAGCGGCTCAGGCGGCGACGCGACCGCCGAGCACCTCGTCGACGTGCTTCTGGGCCTTGCCTTCCTCGATGCCATTCACCGCGGCAACCTCGCGCGTCAGACGCTCCAGCGCAGCCTCGTAAAGCTGACGCTCGGAATAGCTCTGCTCGCGCTGGTCGTCGTTGCGATGCAGGTCACGCACCACCTCGGCGATCGAGATCAGATCGCCCGAGTTGATCTTCTGCTCGTACTCCTGCGCACGGCGCGACCACATGGCGCGCTTGATCCGGGCACGACCCTTGAGCGTGCCGAGGGCGCGTTCGACGATGTCGGCGGAGCTGAGCGGACGCATCCCCACGGCGCTCGCCTTGGCGATCGGCACCCGCAGGGTCATCTTGTCCTTCTCGAAGGAAATCACGAACATCTCGAGACGCAGACCGGCGATCTCCTGTTCGTCTATGGAGATGATCCGACCGACACCATGCGCTGGATAGACAACAAAATCGTTCGGACGGAACTCCGTCGCCTTCTTCGTCTTGGTCATGTCGCGCGTCTATTCCTTCTGACTGCGGCCGGGTTCAACCCGCCGCCGCACCGCAGCAAGCCAACCGGATGGCACGGACCATCCAGCTTCAAACCCGCTCATCGGGGGCAGCACAGTTCAGGCCAGTTTGTTCGGCCTTGTTTCCCGGACCACTTTTATAGGAAGCTCCTTGTAGCAGAGAATCCTGTTGGTGTGAAGCCAAACCGGCGTCGCCCGCGTAACGTGGTCACGTGACGCAAACGTTTCAACCCCGCAGCTGAGCCGGAAGAGCGAGTCGCGGGCCGGAAATGGCGGCGATTTCGACGAAAGCGGCGGTCAGCCGCCCTCGCCCGGAGCCTCGGAAAAGTACTTCTCGCGCTTGCCGGTCTCGCCGTCCCGCTCCTCGGCCTCCGGCAGCGGGTCGCGCCGGGTGGCGAGGACGGGCCAGGCGTCCGCGTACTTACGGTTGAACTCGACCCACTCTTCCATGTTGGGCTCGGTGTCAGGCCGGATGGCATCCGCCGGGCACTCCGGCTCGCAGACGCCGCAGTCGATGCATTCGTCCGGGTGGATCACCAGCATGTTCTCGCCCTCGTAGAAGCAATCCACGGGGCACACCTCGACGCAGTCGGTGTACTTGCAGGCGATGCAGTTGTCCGTCACCACATAGGTCATCGGCCCAGGCCTCGATTGATCCTTTTCCCCTCGGCAAAGCCTGTCACACCCTGCGCGATGGCTATGTATCAGGCTCGCGCCCGGGTTCAAGGGGCGCCGCCTGTTGCAGCGCATCAACGTCGGAATAGAGTGCCTGCGCCTCCGGCGCGGGGCCCCGCCGCACGCCGAGGGCGAGGATGCGGACGACACGCACCCGCCCGGCGAGAGCCAGGGTGATCCCGTCGCCCGGGCGTACGCTCGTCGCCGGCTTGGCGACCCGCACGGCATTCACCCGCACGGCGCCGGACTCGATCAGCCGCTGGGCAATGGCGCGCGACTTGCAGAAGCGGGCGTGCCAGAGCCACTTGTCGAGGCGAATCGCCCCCTCGCGCGCCGGATCAGCCATCCGGCCGCGTCAGGGACGAAGCTTCAGCGCCATGAGCGCGGCGAAGGGGTTGTCCGGGTCGATCGGCTTTTCCTGCCGCGGCGGGCGGGCGTGCATGGGTTTTTCCTCGCGCTTGCCCTTGCGATCGTCCGGCCCGCGATTGCCACCCTTGCGCTCACCCTTCCGTTCGTCGGACTTGCGCTCGTCACCCTTGCGCTCGTCGGATCTGGACCTTCCGGACTTGGCACGGCCTTCCTCGTTGCCGCGACGGCGCTCGCCGCCAGACCGCTCGCCGCCCGCGCGTTCGCCAGACTGGTCGCCACCGGCACGCTCGCCGCCCGATCGGTCGCCGCCCCGCTCGCTGCGGGACCGGCTTTCCGGCCGGCGACGCTGGCCCCGGGTGAAGAGGAAGAAGGTCTCCGCCTCGCCCTCGCCCGCCGGCTCCGCAACGACATCGGCCGCGATGACATCAGCTGCGGCGGAGGCGGCGTCAGCGATTTCCGCCCCGGCAACCACGCCCGGTTCCGGGTCCTCGGGCGGCAGGTCGACCGGCGGGATCTCCTGCGGCTCCTCGATCGGGACATCGGGCTCGGCCGGCGCCGGCGGCACCTCGGCCGGCTCGTCAACGGGAACGTCGGGGCCAACCGGCTGAGAAGGCTCCTCCACCGGGAGGTCCGGGTCGGGCACCTCGACGGGCGCAGGCGGCACGTCTGGCTGCGGCGCGTCGGGCTGCGGCGTTTCCGGCGACGCACTGGCGACCGCGGGCCGCTCCGGGCGGCGCTTCGGCCGCGTCCCCTCCTCGGCGTGATACCCGAGGCCGCGCATCAGCTTCGCGAACTGGTCGAGCGACAGGCCGGTGATCGACAGCATCTCCGGCGTCGCCTCGAAGCCCGCGCGGGCGTCGAGGTTGCGGGTCATGTCGGCCAGCCGCTCCAGCATGTCGATGCGGATCGCCCGGTCGCCGGCAAGGCGATAGCCGGCGCGAGGATAATAGCCCGCCGGCGCATCCTTGAGCGCGGCCACGGTGACGAGGCCCGGCGGCGGCGATTCGGGGAACACGTCGAGATTCTGCGCCAGCGCCCACAGCACGAGACGCAGGCGCGTCGGCGCGGGCTTCAGCAGCAGCGGCAGGAACACGGTGTACTGGCCGAAGCGCACGCCATGCCGGCGCAGGCCGGCGCGGCTGTCCTGGTCGAGGCCCTTCACGTCGTCGGCGATCTCGCCGCGCGGCAGGATGCCGAGCGCCTCGACGAGTCGGAAGGCGATGCCGCGGGCCATCCCGCTCAGCGCCTCGTCGTCGCGCAGCGCGATCAGCGGCTGGAACAGCGCGGCGATCTTGCGGTCGATCCAGTGGCCGAGCCGGCGCCGGACCTTCTCGCCGACGGCCGGATCCGCATCCTCGTCGACGAAAGGCTGCACCTGCGGCGACAGCGCATCGGCGCCGGCAACGAGCTTGCCGACCGCATGCTCGCCCCACATGAGGCCGCCCTGCTCGGTCACGTCGATCTCGGTGTCGGGAGCGTTGTAGAACTTGTCCGCCCGGAGCGACAGGGCCGGCGCCAGCGCGGCGAGGCCGGCCTGGCGCAGTGTGCGGGCCTGATCGGCATCGGCGGAGGGGTCGAGGCGAAAGCGGAATCCCTCGAGGCGACCGATGAACTGGTCGTCGATCGTGACCTCGCCGTTCTCAGTGACAGTCGCCACCAGGCTCTCCTTCTGCTTCAACCGGCGCATCAAGACGCTGGTGCGCCGGTCGACAAATCTCTGGGTCAGCTGCACGTGCAGTGCATCCGACAGGCGGTCTTCTACCGCACGGGTCTCGTCGCGCCAATGGGCGGCGTCGTCGATCCAGGCGGGACGCTGCGCCACATACGTCCACGTGCGGATATATGCCAATCGTTTGGACAGCGTGTCGATGTCGCCGTCCGTCCGGTCGATGCGGGCGATCTGCCGCGCGAGCCAGTCGGTCGGGATGCCGCCCGCCCGCAGGAAGCCCCAGATCCGCAGACAGAGCGCGGCGTGCTCCTGCAGCGTCACCTTGCGGAAGTCCGGCACCTGACAGACGTCCCAGAGCCGCTTCACCTCGGCGGCGTTGCCCATGGCGATGCCGAGGTCGGGCCGCGCGGCCAGCTCCTTCAGGGTGGCCAGGTCGTCCGCCTCGCGGGCGCGGGCGAGATCCGGGCGGTCGGGGCCGACCTCGAGGCTGGCGATCAGGTGGCGGGGGCTGGCGAAGTCGAGGGCGGCGCTGCGCCACTGCAGGCGGGCGAGCGGCGCGAAGCGGTGGGATTCGATCGCCTCGACCACCTCGAGCTCCAGCGGTGACGCCTCGCCGGTGACGCCGAAGGTGCCGTCTGTGGTGTAGCGCCCCGCCCGGCCGGCGATCTGCGCCAGTTCGTTCGGCGCGAGGTGACGGTGGCGGCGACCATCGAACTTCACCAGCCCGGAGAAGGCGACATGGCTGATGTCGAGGTTCAGGCCCATCCCGATCGCGTCGGTGGCGACGAGATAGTCGACATCGCCGTTCTGGTAGAGGTCGACCTGGGCGTTGCGGGTGCGGGGCGACAGCGCGCCCATGACCACGGCGGCCCCGCCCTTCTGCCGTCGGATCAGCTCGGCGATGGCATAGACGTCCTCGACCGAGAAGCCGACGATGGCGCTACGCGGCGGCATCCGGCTGATCTTGCGCGCGCCGGTGTAGGTCAGCTGCGAGAAACGCTCGCGTTTCAGCATCTGGTGCGCGGGCACGAGGCTGGCGATGCGGGCGCGCATGGTCTCGGCGCCAAGGAACAGCGTCTCGGAGAGGCCGCGGGCGTGGAGCAGGCGGTCGGTGAAGATGTGGCCGCGATCGGGGTCGCCGCAGAGCTGGATCTCGTCGACCGCGAGGAAATCCGCGCCGATGTCGACCGGCATCGCCTCGACGGTACAGACCCAGTAGGCGGCGCGGGCCGGCACGATGCGTTCCTCGCCGGTGACAAGGGCGACGACCGAGGGGCCGCGCAGGGCGACGATGCGGTCGTAGACCTCGCGGGCGAGCAGGCGCAGCGGCAAGCCGATCACGCCGGTGCGGTGCGCCAGCATGCGCTCGACGGCGTGGTGGGTCTTGCCGGTGTTGGTCGGCCCGAGAACCGCGGTGACGCGGCGGTCGCCGGGGGCCGTCAGCTCTGATGCCATGCGGTCGGGATTCCTTGGGCCGCGTCGGGAGCGGAGCCTAGAGCTCCACCTCGCCGGTCTGCTTCTCCAGGCGGGCGATGCCGTCCTTGATGCTCGGCCGGTTGGGGTTGAGCTTTTCCGCGAGGCGGAGCGCCGCCAGCGCCTGCCGCGGCTCGTCCATCGCCTCGAGCATCGAGGCAAGGCCGGTGAGCGCGCCGAAATGCTCGGGGTTCAGCACCAGCACATGCTCGACGTCGGCCATGGCCAGCGCGAAGTCGCCGTTGAGGAAATAGGCGGTCGCACGCGCGTTCCACCCCTCGGCGAAGGCGGGGGCGTGATCGACCAGCGCGGTGAAATGCCCGATGGCGGTCGGATAGTCCTCGGCCGCCATCGCCTTGTTGCCGCGCGCGAGCAGCAGGTCCATGGCGGGCGAACCGGATCGCGACCAGAGCCGGCCGATCTCCGATTCGACCCGCTCCCAGTCCTTCCGCCCGGGCTCCGCCAGCTCGGCCAGCAGCGTGTCGAGCGTCTCGGCCGGGGCGTCCGGCGGGGCCTCCGCCCGGGGCGGTGACGCGACGGCGCCCCCGTCCCCGCTCGAACCGATGTCCTCGGCCACCGCCGGCACCGCGATTGCAAGTCCGGCGAGCGCAACGATCAGTTGAAGCTTTTGCAATGCTGCCATGCACCCTAGACTAGCAGTCCGCCCGCAGAAATCGAGGGCCGCGCGCCCGCCACACGGAGAGTTTTCATGAGCGAGATCGTCGACGCCGCGGTGACGGCCCTGAACCGTCGGCTGGACGGCGCCGGTATCGACGGAGCGGTCCGGTTCGTCATCGAGGACGAGGGCGCGCTCCTGATCAGCGCGGACGGCGCCGCGGCCGACGCGGGCGACGGCGACGCCGATTGCACGCTGACCGCGAGCGCCGAGACCTTTCAGGACATCCTCGCCGGCGATCTCGACCCGACGTCCGCCTTCATGAGCGGTCGGCTCAGGGTCGAGGGCAACATGGGGCTGGCCATGAAGCTCGGGACGCTGCTGTCCTGAGCCGGGCGGTGAGCCTCCCGGACGGCGCCGAGGCCGGCGCTCCGTTCTTCGCCGATGTCGCCGGGGCGCCCGCGGGCGCCGAGGCGGTCTGGCTGACCGCGGCCGACGGCACCCGCCTGCGCGCCGTGGCCTGGCGCCACGAGGCGGCGCGGGGCACCGCGGTCGTCTTTCCGGGCCGAACGGAGTTCGCCGAAAAGTATGGCCGGGTGGTGCAGGCGCTGGTCGAGCGCGGGCTGGCGGTCGTCGTGCTCGACTGGCGCGGACAGGGGCTGTCCGACCGGCACCCGCGCAACCCGATGCTCGGCCACGTGCAGGATTTCCGCGACTATCAGCAGGACGTCACGGCGCTGCTCGACTTCGCAACGGCGCTCGACCTGCCCGGCCCGCGCTATCTCGTGGCGCATTCCATGGGCGGCTGCATCGGGCTCAGGACGCTGCTCGAACGGGCGGAATTCTGCGGTGCGATCCTGTCCGCGCCGATGTGGCGGTTGCAGATGCGGGCCGCGACGCGGGAGCTGACCAGCAAGATGACGCAGCTCGCCAACCTGACGGGCTTCGGCGCCCGGCTGATGCCCGGCACCCGGCCCGGACCGACGGCCCACGCAGGCTTCCAGGACAACGCGCTGACCAGCGACGCCGCGACGTTCGGCTGGTGCGCGCGGCAGATCGAGGCGCATCCGGAGCTGTCGCTCGGCGGGCCCAGCATGCAGTGGACCTATGCGGCGATCGAGGAAATGACCCGGCTCTACATCGCGCCGCTGCCGCGCCTGCCCATGCTGGTGATGCTCGGCGATGCCGAGAGCGTGGTCTCGAGCACGGCGATCCGCACGCGGGTGGCGCAGATGGCGTCGGGCGAGCTCCTCGACCTGCCGGGCGCGCGGCACGAGATCTTCATGGAAGGCCCCGAAACGCTCGCCCGGGTCTGGCAGCGCATCGACCGCTTTCTGGCGGAGGTGCCGACCCGGCGGGAACCCTCCGCACCCGCCAGGCCGGCATGATCGCTATACGATAACCTGCGGGGCAGCCCGGCCGCCCCGCCCCACCCCCGTGGGTCAGCTCGCAGAGATCACGCGACGTCGCTGAGGACGCGCGCCAGATCGAACAGCCGGCGACGCTGCGCCTCAGGAATGGCGTAGTACGAGCGGACGAGCTCGAGCGCCTCCTTGTCGGCGAGCAGATCGCCGCGCTCCGGCAGGTCCGCCGCGGACTGCGCCGCCGGGGCGGACTCGTCGTCGAAGCCCTCGAAGAAGAAGCTGATCGAGACATCGAGCGCCTGGGCGATATCCCAGAGCCGCGACGCACTGATCCGGTTCATCCCGGTCTCGTACTTCTGGATCTGCTGGAACTTGATGCCCACGATGTCGCCGAGCTGCTGCTGGGTCATGCCGACCATCCAGCGGCGATGCCGGACCCGCTTGCCCACGTGAACGTCAACCGGATGCTTCATCTCGCTACTCCGCACTTTCGCTGTCGGGTCACTATCCCTTGCGAACTTATACGCAGGTTCCGTGCCAACCCTCACGACCGCTACGCCGTGCCGCGATCGCACTCAATCAGGGGTATTGTGCGCCGAATTTCCCCGCTTCGACGCGCAATCGCCGCGCGACCCAAGGGCGTCTTGCAATTGCGCGACACAACCTTTCCGTGAATTGCAAAGCCATTCGCAAAACGCAAAGATTGCATCGCGTCGATCCAACTCTCCCTCAGGATGCCCTCAGGCGCCCTTTCGGGACTCGCGCTTGCGCTCGTGCGGGTCGAGATAGCGCTTGCGGAGACGGATGTGCCGGGGCGTGACCTCCACCAGTTCGTCGTCCTCGACATAGGCGATCGCCTGCTCCAGCGTCGGCCGCGCCGGCGGCGTCAGCACCACGGCCTCGTCCTTTCCGGCCGCACGAATGTTGGTAAGCTTCTTGCCTTTCAACGGGTTGACCTCGAGGTCATTGTCCCGGCTGTGTTCGCCGAGGATCATGCCCTGATAGACCTGCTCGCCCGCGCCGATGAAGAAGCGGCCGCGGTCCTCCAGATTGAACAGCGCGTAGGGCACGCTCGTGCCGTCCTCGATCGAAACGAGCACACCCTGCCGGCGGCCCGGAATGGCGCCCTTGTGCGGCGCCCAGCTGTGAAAGACGCGATTAAGAATACCCGTTCCGCGAGTATCCGTCAGAAACTCGCCATGGTAGCCGATGAGGCCGCGGCTCGGCACATGGGCGACGATGCGGGTCTTGCCACCGGCGCCGGTGCGCATCTCCGCCAGCTCTCCCTTGCGCTGCGACAGCTTGTCGACCACGACACCGGCGAATTCCTCGTCGACGTCGACCGTCACCTCCTCGACCGGCTCCAAGCGGTCGCCGCCTTCCTCGCGGAAGATCACCCGCGGGCGCGAAATCGACAACTCGAAGCCCTCGCGGCGCATGTTCTCGATGAGGACGCCCATCTGCAGCTCACCGCGGCCGGCGACCTCGAAAGCGTCGCCGCCCGGGGTGTCGGTGACGCGGATGGCGACGTTCGATTCCGCTTCGCGGAGCAGGCGGTCGCGGATGACGCGGGACTGGACCTTGTCGCCGTCGCGGCCGGCGAGCGGGCTGTCGTTGATGCCGAAGGTGACGGAGATCGTCGGCGGGTCGATCGGCTGGGCCGGGATCGGCTCGCCAATCGACAGGTCGGCAATGGTGTCCGCGACGGTCGCCTTTGTCATTCCGGCCAGGCTGACGATGTCGCCGGCCTCGGCCACCTCGATCGGCTGCCGCCCAAGTCCGCGGAATGCGAGGATTTTCGAGATGCGGAACCGCTCGATCTCGGTGCCGTCGCGGGAGAGGGCGTGGACGGACTGGCCGGTGCGGACCGTGCCGGTCTCGATGCGGCCGGTCAGCAGGCGGCCGAGATAGGGGTCGGCGGCGAGGGTGGTGGCGAGCATCGAGAACGGCTCGTCGGTGCGGGACAGCTGCGCCGGAGGCGGCACGTAGTCGACGACGAGCTGGTACAGCGCAGACAAGTCCTGCCGCGGGCCGTGGAGTTCCGTGTCGGCCCAGCCGGCGCGGCCAGAAGCGTAGAGAACCGGGAAGTCGAGCTGATCCTCGTTGGCATCGAGCGTCACGAACAGATCGAAGACTTCATTCAGCGCCCGGTCGGGTTCGGCATCGGGCTTGTCGACTTTATTCAGAACGACGATCGGCTTTAGTCCGAGGCGCAGGGCCTTGGCGGTGACGAATTTGGTCTGCGGCATCGGGCCTTCGGCGGCGTCGACGAGCAGGACGACGCCGTCGACCATGCTGAGGATGCGCTCCACCTCGCCGCCGAAATCGGCGTGGCCGGGGGTGTCGACGATATTGATGCGCTGGCCGTGCCACTCGACAGACGTGGCCTTGGCGAGGATGGTGATGCCCCGCTCGCGCTCCAGGTCATTGGAATCCATGGCCCTTTCGACAGTGGCCTGGTTCTCGCGGAACGCACCGGACTGCTTCAGGAGGGCGTCGACGAGGGTCGTCTTGCCATGGTCGACGTGCGCGATGATCGCGATATTGCGGATGTCCATTGGTGGGCCTGGATGATGGTCGGGTCGGTCGCCCGTCACCGCGCCCCTTATCCGTTGCGGCGCAAGATGGCAACGGTCGGGCGTATTCCGAGGATGCACGGAGCATGCACAAACCATGCACCGATCATATGCATGATCCGGCGGGGCAGCTCCCGTTGCGCACCGCATAACCGACGGAGCGAGCGGCGCCGCTCCGGGCAAGTGGATGAGAGGCGGAGAGCCGCCGGACGCCCGTGACGCCCGGCCGTCCGTCGGTGGTCGTCCGTCGGTGGTCGCCAGCCGGCGGCCGTCAGTCGTCGAGAACGTCCGCGGTGTCCTCGCCGGACATGGCGAAGTCGAGGCCATGGGCGGCGCGGATCTTGTCCTCGATCGACCAGGCGATGTCGGGGTTGTCCTTGAGGAAGGTCTTGGCGTTCTCGCGGCCCTGGCCGATGCGCTGGTCGGCGAAGGAGTACCAGGCGCCGGATTTCTCGACGACGCCGGCCTTGACACCGATGTCGATCAGCTCGCCGCGCTTGGAGATGCCCTCGCCATACATGATGTCGAACTCGACCTGCTTGAACGGCGGCGCGACCTTGTTCTTCACCACCTTGACGCGGGTGGAGTTGCCGACCACCTCGTCGCGGTCCTTGATTGCGCCGATGCGGCGGATGTCGAGGCGGACGCTGGCGTAGAACTTCAGCGCGTTGCCACCGGAGGTGGTCTCGGGGCTTCCGAACATCACGCCGATCTTCATGCGGATCTGGTTGATGAAGATAACCATGCAGTTCGAGCGGCTGATGGCGGAGGTGAGCTTTCGCATCGCCTGCGACATCAGGCGGGCCTGGGCGCCGACCTGCGCGTCGCCCATCTCGCCCTCGAGCTCGGACTTCGGCGTGAGCGCCGCGACCGAGTCGACGACGACAACGGAGACGGCACCCGAGCGCACCAGCGTCTCGGTGATCTCGAGCGCCTGCTCGCCGGTGTCGGGCTGCGAGATCAGGAGTTCGTCGATGTTGACGCCGACCTTCTTGGCATAGACCGGATCGAGCGCGTGCTCGGCATCGACGAAGGCGCAGACGCCGCCCTTCTTCTGCTCCTCGGAGATGACGTGGAGCGCGAGGGTGGTCTTGCCGGAGCTCTCGGGCCCGTAGATCTCGATGATCCGCCCCTTGGGCAGGCCGCCGATGCCGAGCGCGATGTCGAGGCCGATGGAGCCCGTGGAAATCGCCTCGATGTCGAGGGCCGGCGTCGAGCCGAGCCGCATGATCGAGCCCTTGCCGAAGCTGCGCTCGATCTGCGCCAGCGCGGATTCGAGCGCCTTCTGCTTGTCCATGCCGCGTCTCTCGGAAAAATCCACAACGGAGTTCATTGCGTCGGCCCCTTATTCCACAGTTGCCGGAGGGCGGCAATCGCGCGCGTCGTTCACGTCTTGTTCACCTCGCCAACGTGGGGCCAAAACGAGAACATTTCAAGTCGAATGTTCGCGATGCGCCGATGTTTGCGGGGAGAGGTTAACGCGCGCCTAACCGACCGACGCGGCGGCGACCCACCAGGCCGGTTCCGCCGCGCGCAGGGCTGCGGCGGCGGCGAGGGCGGCGGCCTCGGCCGCGAACAGGGCGAAGCAGGTGGCGCCGGAACCGGACATGCGGGCGAGGCGGCTGCCGGGTTGCGCGGCGAGGGCCGCGAGCGTGGCGCCGATCACGGGCGCGTGGGCGACGGCGGCCGGCTCGAGGTCGTTGCGCTGGTGGGCGAGCCAGTCGAAGAGGGTCGCGGGGGTCGGGACGGCGGGGAGGTCGGTCAGGGGCGGATTGTCGCGCGAGGCGAGGCCGGCGAAGACTGCGCCGGTCGGCACCGGGACGCCGGGGTTGGCGAGGACGATCCAGACCGGCGGGAGCCGGACCGGGGTGAGGATTTCGCCGATGCCCTGCATCCGGGTGGCGCGGCTGGCGACGCAGACGGGCAGGTCGGCGCCGAGAGCGAGGATGACGTCCGGGCCGGGCAGCGGCCGCGACCAGAGGCGAGAGAGGAGCCGCAAGGTGGCGGCGGCGTCGGCGGAGCCGCCGCCGATGCCGCTGGCGACGGGGAGCGACTTGGTGAGGCGCAGCGCGGCCCCCCGCCCTGCCCCGAATGCCTGTGCGGCGCGGAGAACGAGGTTCGCGGGGCCGGCGTCGAGATCGCGGGCGAAGGGGCCGTCGATGCTGAGCGAGAGGCCGCGCGCCGGCTCTGCCTCGAGGTGGTCGCCGAGCGCGGGAAAGACGGCGAGGCTGTCGAGCAGGTGGTAGCCATCGGACCGGCGGCCGGTGACGTGAAGCGCGAGGTTGACCTTGGCGCGGGCGAGTTCGGTGGTGGTCATCGTGCGCAGGCGGCTGACGGGAGGACGTCGGTGGTGCGCGGGACACGGGTTGGGAAAAGCCCCGGCCGGTGGAAGGGCAGGACGGCCGGGAAAGACGGATTTGACGCGTGGCAAATCCGTCCGCGCTCGCCCCGGCGGGGGGCGAGCGCGCTTCCGCGCTCGCCGCGGCGATCCCGGCCGGATGGCACGCTGCCGCGGAAATCCGCACCCCTCGCGGCCTTCGATTGATCGAAAGCCGCCCCCGGGAAACGCTCCGCCGCAGCGTTTCCTTGTCGGGGCGGAACTCGCACGGGCCTCCGGCCCGCGCCTCCGTCGAAGAGAGGCCGCCTGACGCCCGACTGCCGCAGTCCCGGACTGGCCTGGGGCGTGCCGACGCTTTTCCCGGACGTCCTAGGAGGCACTCACCCGTCCTTGCCCGGATCTTCCGCCTGCACCTTGTCGAGGCCCTCGGCGAGCTTCTTCCTGATGCGGTCCATGTCGAGGTCGTCCGCCGGCCCGAAGGAGAGCGCGCGGCGCCACTGGAACTCGGCCTCGCGCTTGCGGCCGACCTTCCAGAGCACGTCGCCGAGATGGTCGTTGATGACCGCATCGTCGGGGGTCAGCTCGACGGCGTGCAGCATCGGCTTGACGGCATCCTGGTAGCGGCCGAGGCGGTAGAGCACCCAGCCGAGCGAGTCGGTGATATAGCCGTCGTCGGGCTTGGCCTCTGCGGCCTGCTCGATCATGCCGAGGGCCTCGTCGAGGCTCTCGTGCTTCTCGACCATGGAATAGCCGAGGTAGTTCAGCACCAGCGGCTGGCCCGGCTCGAGCGTCAGCGCCTCGCGGAAATCGGCCTCGGCCTTCGGCCAGTCGCCCGCCCGCTCATAGGAGATGCCGCGGGAGTAGTAGAGCACCCAGTGCGCCGGCTTCGGATCGCCGGCGAGCGCGATCGCGCGGGTATAGACCTCGGCAGCCTCGGCGAACTTCTCCTCGGCGCGCAGCGCGTCGCCGAGCGCGCTCTCGACCTCGATCATGTCGCCGTGGGACTTGGCGAGCGCGGTCAGCGTGGCGATGCCGGCGGCCGGATCGCCGGCGGAACGCTGGGTGGCGGCGCGGCGGATCTCGGTGGTGACGTACCAGGGCGAGGTCTGCGCCACGCCGGCGAGCGCGTCGGTCGCGAGCGCGAACTGGCCCTCGTCCTCGAGGATCTGGGCGGAGAGAAGATGCGCCTCGACGAGGTCGGGGCGGATTTGCTGGGCAAGGCGGGCGTGAACAAGGGCGACGCGCTGGGTATCGGCGGCGTTCAGCGCATCGGCCAGCGTGAGGAAGACCTCGGCCGCGCCGTCCTTCGCACTCGCCACCTGGTCGAAGGGCACTTCCTCGCCGGCGGCGAGGCGGTTGCGCAGGTCGAGGAGCGGGGCGTCGGGCTGCCCCCCGGCCATGGCGGCGTCGATCATCGCCACGGCGTCGGCCTCGCGGCCGAGCTGGGCGAGGATCTCGGCGTGTGCCACCACGGCGGAGCGGTTGAGGTGCAGCGGGCCCTTGTCGCCGCCGGCCATCAGCGCCTCGGCGGAAACGAAGTCGCCGGCGAGCGCGAGCGCGAGCGCCTTGTGGTACTGGCCATAGGCGAGCAGAGCGTCGTTGCCGCGCATGGCGTCGAAGCGGGCCTGGGCGGCGGGAAAATCCTCGCGGCCCACCTCGATCCAGCCGGCGATGAGGCCGCCGAGCAGCGGGTTCACCGTGTCGCCGGCCTTGGTAAGGATGTCGCCCGCCGCGGCAAAGTCGCCGGCGGCGATCCGGTCGCCAAGGCGCACGAGGGTCGCCACCTGATTGTTCGGCGCGACCGCTTCCAGCCGGTCGGCGAGCGGGCGGGCGGCGGCGAAATCGCCCATCGCGACGCGGGCGACCGTGGCGTTGGTGAGCAGGCGGAGGTTGGCCGGATCGGCGGCGAGCGCCTCGTCGTAGTAGGCGGCGGCCTCCGGGTAATCGTTGCGGTAGTCGGCCTGCATCGCCGCGAGATACGCCCCCGACAGGCTCTCGGCGCCGGCGGGGATCGCCGCGGCGGCGAGGAGCACCGCCAGCGCGAGGCGGCGGGCGAGGGAGGCTGGCTGGATCGGCACGGGGGCGGCTCTCCGGAACGGGGTCGGCAGACCCTATGCCGGCGAGTCGGTGGATTCAATTGCGCAAAGCGCCCGAGGCGGCCCTCCGCCGGGCCCGCCTCGCTCACATGTTCGGGTAGTTGGGGCCGTCGCCGCCCTGGGGCGTCACCCAGACGATGTTCTGGCTCGGGTCCTTGATGTCGCAGGTCTTGCAGTGGACGCAGTTCTGGAAATTGATCTGGAACCGCGGGTTGGAGCCGTCCTCGTCGCGCAGCACCTCGTAGACCCCGGCCGGGCAGTAGCGCTGCGCCGGCTCGGCGAACTCGGGCAGGTTGACGTCGATCGGCACGCCCGGGTCCTTCAGCGTCAGGTGCGCGGGCTGGCTCTCGTCGTGGTTGGTGAAGCTGAAGGCGACGTTGGTCAGGCGGTCGAACGAGAGCACGCCGTCGGGCCGGGGATAGTCGATCGGCGCGAAGTCCCTGGCCTTGCCGGTGGCGGCGGCATCGGTCTTGCCGTGACCGAGCGTGCCGAGCGGCGAGCGGTTGCCGGTCAGGCTGTTCAGCCACATGTCGGCGCCGCCGAGCGCCAGCGACGCGACGAGACCGTAGCGCGACCAGAGCGGCTTGACGTTGCGCACCGGCTTCAGGTCGGCGGCGATCGGGCCGGAGCGGACGGACGCCTCGTAGGCGACAAGCTCGTCGCCCTCGCGGCCGGCGGCGATCGCGGCGTGGGCGGCCTCGGCGGCGGCCTTGCCCGACAGCATGGCGTTGTGGTTGCCCTTGATGCGCGGCACGTTGACGAAGCCCGCCGAGCAGCCGAGCAGCCCGCCGCCCGGGAAGGTGAGCTTCGGGATCGACTGCCAGCCGCCTTCGGTGATCGCGCGGGCGCCGTAGGCGATGCGCTTGCCGCCCGCGAGCACCTCGGCGAACAGCGGGTGATGCTTCGCGCGCTGGAATTCCATGTACGGGTAGAGCCACGGGTTCGCGTAGTTCAGGTGCACGACGAAGCCGAGGAACACCTGATTCCCCTCCAGGTGGTACATGAACGAGCCACCGCCGGCGTTGCCGCCGAGCGGCCAGCCCATCGTGTGCGTGACCTGGCCGAGGCGATGGTTCTCCGGGCGGATTTCCCAGAATCTCCTTCATGCCGAGGCCGTACTTCTGCGGCTCGTGGCCGTCGGCGAGGCCCCAGAGCGCGATGGCCTGCTTCGAGAGCGAGCCACGGGCGCCCTCGGCGAGCAGCACGTACTTGCCGCGCAGCTCCATGCCGGGCTCGTAGTTCGGCCCGGGCGTGCGATCCCGCTCGAGGCCGAACTCGCCGGCGACGACGCCCTTCAGCACGCCGCCCTCGACCACGAGCTGCGACGCGGCCATGCCGGGGAAGATCTCGACGCCGAGTTCCTCGGCGATCCCGGCCATCCAGCGGCAGACGTTGGCCATCGACACGATGTAGTTGCCGTGGTTCGACATGAGCTTCGGCATCGGCCAGTTCGGGATGCGCATCTGGCCGCCCTGCCCCAGCATGAAGAAGCGGTCGTCGGTGACGGGCGTGGTGATCGGCGCGCCGCGCTCGCGCCAGTCGGGCAGCAGCGCGTCGAGGCCGATGGGGTCGAGCACCGCGCCCGAGAGGATGTGCGCGCCGGCCTCGGACCCCTTTTCGAGCAGGACGACCGAGAGATCGGGATCGAGCTGCTTCAGCCGGATCGCCGCGGAGAGGCCCGCCGGGCCGCCGCCGACGATCACGACGTCGTAGTCCATCGAACTCCCGCTCGATCCCGGCCATCGCTTCCCGCCTCCGCTACCCGTGTTTGCTGGGCTCCGGTGCTACCCCGGGGTGGGTGAACGGTCAATCTCATGCCGCAGCGCACCAGCGCGCCTCGAGGCTCGCGCCGCCGAGACTTGCGGCCCCCGGGGACGGGCACGCTCGGGACCGGCCCCCATGGGATTGGCACGCATGGGATTGGCGCGCGCGAGACTTACGGAGACTTGCACCGGGGAAACGCCGCGCTACGCTCCTTGGGGAAACCCCAGCGAACCGGAGGGCCGGCTCCCGTGTGCCATATCTTCGCCAGCCAGGATCCGGCAGGCTACGAGCCGGAGACCCGCCGGCTGCGCCTCAACGGCCAGAGCACCAGCATCCGCCTCGAGGCGGCGTTCTGGCGCATCCTCGACGGCATCGCCGAGGGCGAGGGCTACACCACCCCGGGCTTCATCTCGAAGCTGCACGAGGAGGTGCTGCTGATCCACGGCGAGGCGCCGAACTTCAGCTCGCTCCTGCGCTGCACCTGCCTCATCCACCTGGCCGAGTCCCGCCCGACCCTGCAGCTCGCGGCGGAATAGTCCGGCAGCCGTACGGGGGCGGCCGCGCCGGCCGGAGGTTCCGGCGGGAACTTCGGCGGGAACTTCGGCGGCGCCCCGGAAATTCGCCTTGTTCCGCTGCCGGCGCTTGCCTATACGAGGCGGCGGAGCTGTGGCCGAGTGGTCGAAGGCACACCCCTGCTAAGGGTGCAGACGGGAAACCGTCTCGAGGGTTCGAATCCCTTCGGCTCCGCCACTTCGGAACAAAACCGGGAACGCCAATTCCCGCCGATTTCCCTCCTTTTGCAGCCACCAACGTCCGCAACAGGGTGCTTTTGGTTCCCATGATGCGGATTTCGTCGTCGGCGATCCTCGCGGCGGCCGAGGACGGCGCCAAGCAGCTTCTCCAGCCGGTCGGGATCGAGCAAGCGGTCCTCGATATGGCGCACCACCATGCGGTCGAGCTTGTCCATTGGGATCGCACGGCCCTTGCAGCCGGTTTCGCCCTGCCGCGCCTTGATCGAGCAGGCATAGTAGCGATAGCGGCCCCCTTTGCCGGTGCGGATGGTCATGGCTCCCCCGCAATTGCCGCAATAGCAGGTGCCGGTGAGCAGCGTCGGCCCGATGACGACGCGCGCCGGCAGCTCGGTCTTGGGATTGCGGGCCTGCAAGAGCGCCTGCACGGCGTCGAACGTCTCCCGCTCGATCAGCGCCGGCACCTGAACCGTGATGACTTCTTCCTCCGGCTTCAATTCCTTGGCCTTGGACCGCTTGTTGAACTGGTGCTCGCCGATATAGGTGCGCCGGGTCAGAACTCGGTGAACCTGACCGATGCCCCAGCGCCCGCCATCGCGGGTGAAGATGGGGTCATCCCCCATTTCCTGTGTGATCGAAACCAGCTTGACACCGTTCTTCGCCAGCTTGCGGACATAGAACTCAAGCTCGAAGTGATCACGGAAGAAACGGCTGAACGAATGGACCACGACGACATCGAACGGCGCAGGCTTCGACGTGCCCGCCTCGATCATGCGTTGGAACTCCGGGCGGCGGTCATTGGTGGCCGATGCGCCGGGTTCGACAAAGGTCTCGACCAGTTGCAACCCGCGCGCCTCGCAATAGGCTTCGCCCTATCGGGAATGGAAACGTCATGTTCGGCCTGCCGTGCTGTCGAAACGCGCAGATATAGTGCGGCGCGCAGCGGCACGGTGGAGGTGGTCATGCCTGGCCTCCTTCGGCGGTCGCCTCGTCAGGCGACAGCACGGCGACACCGAACGGCAGGAAATGTTTCGTGTTGCGACTAACAACGATGAGTTCATGCGCGGCGGCAATGCCCGCGATCACGGCATCGGCCATGCCGGGATCGTGGCCGGGGGCGAGCGCCTTAGCCTCCAGCTGCCCGCCGAGTGCGGCGGCCTGCGCGTCGAAGCCAATGATCTTGTCATCATATGTGGCGATGAGACCACCGAGCCATGCCTTCAGGCTCGCGGCTTTCGTCGTAGCTCCCTTGTGGTCGAGGAGCGCGATTCCTTTCTCAATCTCATGGATCGAGACGACCGACAGGAATATCCGGCCGTCACTGTCCATGCGATCCAGCCAGTCGAGAAAATCGACTGACGCTTCCGCCCTCGACGGCGCCAACATGGAAATGACGTTGGTGTCGAGAAGGAAGCCGCTCAAAGCTCAACATCCCGCGATGGTTTGCGGTTGCGCGGGAAATCTCCGCCTGGGAACGTCCTGAGATAGCTGACAAGGCCCGCCCGTTTGCGCGTCAGCGCCTTGCGCGCGATCTCCGCCGCCTCGACCGAGACCAAGGCCGCAACGGGCTTGCCATGACGGGTGATGGTCACGATCTCTCCTTTGACGGCTTCATCGACCAGGCTGGAAAAGCCAGCCTTGGCGTCTCTGAGGTTGATGGTCAGCATGTTGCGCCTCCGTATGTAGACATATGTGACTACATGTAATCTATTGGAGGGCGGATTTCAACGTCGATTTCGACGCCGGGAGCGTCAGCCGCCGGGGCCGAACAGTTCATCGAACAGGCCGCCGAACCACCTCTCGAACACCTCGACCTCGGCCTGCGTGACCGGGACGGGGCGCGGCCAATCGTCGGTGACGGTCCAGGTGGACAGGTCGTGTTTGGGCGGCCGGCCCATAGGAAAGGGAGCAGTGAATGACGCGAATGATCCTGACGGACAGGCAGTGGGCGCTGATGGAGCCCCATTGCCTTGGGAAGGCGACGGACCCCGGTCGGACAGGCGGGGACGCGCGGCTATTCATGGAGGCGGTGCTGTGGATCGCGCGGAAGCGGCTGGACCTCGTGCGGGATGCCGCACGAGCGCATGACGCTGTGCCGGGGCTGATCGTGGCGAACTGGGTGGAGCCCGGCTCGTAACAGCGGGAGGTCGACATTCAGGGTCGATTGGCATATATTGCCAATGACCTGCATGGAGGCACATATGGTCACGCGAAACGTCGTTCTGACTGACACGCAATCCGACCTGGTCGACCGTCTGGTCGCTTCCGGGCGCTATCAGAATGCTTCGGAAGCCTTGCGGGCCGGGCTGCGATTGCTCGAACGCGAAGAAACCGAGCTCGGCGCGTTGCGTGACCGGCTGGCGGCCGGGATGGAACAGGCCAGGCGCGGCGATCTGGCCGAGGGGAGCGGTGAAGATGCGATCCGGCGTGCCTTTGCTCTCGCGCGCCAATCGTCCTGATGCCGAAGCCCTAGCGCCTGACGCGACAGGCCGAAGCCTCACTCGTCGACATCGCGAACTGGACCGTCGAGACCTTCGGCCCTCGACAGGCGGCCGCCTATGAGGAAGACCTGATCGTCCGCTGCGCAGAGATCGCGGCCGGTACGGCCATGTCGCAGGACTGCCGCCGGATCATCGACGCGGAGTTGCCCGAGGATCTGCGCTTCGCACGCTGTGGCCAGCATTTCGTCATTTTCGTCGAGGAGGCAGAACAGGTGATCATCATTGATTTCCTGCACGCCCGCGCGGACCTGCCGCGGCGGCTTGCAGCCATCACGGAACCGAAGCCCGACAGGGACCACTGAAGCCGGGCGGGTCCCGGACAACCGGGACCACCATGCCCTCCACACGCGAAACCATCCTCACCGCGCTGCACACGCGGCTTTCGGCGTCGCCCGCAACCGCCCTGCGCGGCGAGGTATTGCCCGATCGCGTGCCGGCAACCGGGTTGCTGATCCTGCGCGACGGCGAACCCGGCGAGTCTAAGCTGAACACAGTTGCTTCAGGCGCGGCCGCGGGGCTCCTCACGATGCACCGCCGTCCTCGCCTCGCCGGGGCGCGCCGGCGTCACTCGGCCAGCAGCCGCTCGGCGATGCCGCAGGCCTCGGAGATGTGCATCCGGCAGGCGTCGCCGGCCGCTTCCGGCTGGTTGGCGGCGATCGCCTCGAAGATCGTGCGAAGGCGCCGGGGCCCCGTGACCTTGCGATCCCCCGAGCCAAGAGTCAGCACGCGGAGCTGGGCGATGCGGCCGTTCAACCGGCGGACGATCTCTCCGGCGATGGGATGGCCGCCCTCGGCGAAGATCGTGTCGTAAAAGGCTTCGGTCGCCTCGAGCACGGCCATCCAGTCGCGGGCGCCGGCCCGCGTCTCGATCTCGTCCACGGCCTGCCGCAGCCGGGCCTTGACCGCCCCGTCAGCCACCCGCGCGCATGCCTCGACCGCGGCGGCCTCGAGCGCGGCGCGGATCTCGAAGATCTGCCGCGCGTCATCCCAGGACAGCCGCGAGACCACCGGCCCCTGCCCTTCGGTCGTCACAAGACCCTCGGCGTCGAGATGGCGGATCACCTCGCGGATCACCGACCGGCTGACCCCGAGCTGCTCGCACAGGCTCCGCTCGACCAGCCGCTGCCCCGGCTTGAACACGCCGGAAATGATCGCCCGCCGCAGGCGATCGAGCGCCATCGCCCGCAGGGTCAGGGGCGGGCTCTCGATGCGCAGCGCGCTCAGATCGTGGCTTTGATCCATCATGCGCCCTTCCTTAGCCGCAGGCCTCGGCGTTAACAATTCTTGACAGCCCGACCTTGGTATACCATAAGACCGGAAGACTCGTCGAATCGAAAACGGAGCCGATCACCTTGGCCGTCCAAATCCGAAAGACCCTGCTCCAGGTGGAGACGATCCTTGTCGAGGGCGGCAAAGCGGCGGCGACGCCGCTGCGCCTCTATGCGGCGATGGCGGTGGTGAAGAACCCGTGGGCCGGCCTCGGCTACGTCGAGGACCTGAAGCCCGAGATCCACGCCGCCGCCCCGGTTCTGGGCGAGTTGCTGACGAAGATGATCATCGACACCGTCGGCTCGGGCGCCGCGGTCGAAGGCTACGGCAAGGCCGCGGTCGTCGGGCTCAACGGCGAGCTCGAGCACGCCTCGGCGCTGATCCACACGCTCCGCTTCGGCAACCACTACCGCGAGGCGGTGGGGGCGAAGTCCTACCTCGCCTTCTGCAACACCCGCGGCCCGGCGAACGCGCCGGTGATGATCCCGCTGATGGACAAGAACGACGAGGGCCGCCGTTCGCACTACCTGACGATCCAGACCGCCATCCCCGACTCCCCGGCCGCCGACGAGATCGTCGTGGCGCTCGGCGCCTCGGTCGGCGGGCGTCCGCACCACCGCATCGGCGACCGCTATCAGGACCTGAAGGACCTCGGCCGTGACGTGCACAATCCCGCGGCGGTCTGAGACCCGGTCGGGCACGGCATATGTCGCCGAGGGCACGGGCGAGCCTCTCGTCCTGATCCACGGCGTCGGGCTGCGGCTCGAAGCGTGGGCCGCGCAGATCGAGGCGCTCGCGGCGACGCACCGGGTGATCGCGCTCGACATGCCGGGCCACGGCGGCAGCGCGCCGCTGGACGCCGACGCCCGACTGCCAGACTTCGTAGCCTGGCTCGAACGGACCTTCGACGACCTGCGGCTGGAGCGGGCCAACCTCGCCGGGCACTCGATGGGCGCGCTCATCACCGGCGGCATGGCCGCGACGCATCCGGGCCGACTCGACCGCGTGGCGCTGCTCTGCGGCGTCCACCGCCGCACCCCCGAGGCGGCCGCCGCCGTGCAGGCCCGCGCCGCGACGCTGCGCGACGGCGAGCGCGACAGCTCGGGCCCGCTTTCCCGCTGGTTCGGCAACGCCGCCTCGCCGGCCCGCACGCTCGTCCGCGACTGGCTCGAGAGCGTCGATCCCGACGGCTATGCCACCGCCTACACCGCCTTCGCCACCGGCGACGCCACCTATGCCGACGCCTGGCCCGCGATCGCGCAGCCGGCGCTGTTCCTGACCGGCGCGCTCGATGGCAACTCGACACCGGAGATGGCCCGCACGATGGCCGCCGCCGCCCTGCGCGGCACGGCCGTGGTGATCGAAGGCCACGGCCACATGGTGCCGATGACCGCCCCCGACGCCGTCAACGCCGCGCTCCGCGCCTGGCTCGCCGGAGAGGCCCGCCCGCAATGACCGCCGCCATCGACCCCCGCGCGCTCCGCAGCGCCTTCGGCTCGTTCCTGACCGGCGTCACCGTCGTCACCGCCAACGACGCCGAGGGCCGGCCGCTCGGCTTCACCGCCAACTCCTTCACCTCGGTGTCGCTCGAACCGGCGCTGCTCCTCGTCTGCCTCGCCAAGCGGTCGTACAACTACGCCGCCCTGACCGGCGCTGCGGGCTTTGCCGTCAACATCCTCGCCGAGGATCAGGAGGCGGTCTCCAACACCTTCGCCCGCCCCTCCGACGACCGCTTCGCCACCGTCGGCTGGCGACCCGGCCCGCACGGCGCCCCGGTTCTGGACGGCGCCGCCGCCTGGTTCGACTGCGCCATGCACGAGATCGTCGATGCCGGCGACCACGCCGTCCTGATCGGCCGCGTCACGGCATTCGACGACGCCGGCACCAACGGCCTCGGCTATGCGCGGGGCGCCTACGTCAAGCCCGGCACCATGGCCAAAGCCGTCGCGGCCGCCGCCGACGGCGCGGCCATGGTCGGCGCTGTCGTCGAGCGCGACGGCGCGATCCTGCTCCTCGGCCCCGACGAGGGCCCCTTCACCCTGCCCGAGGCGCCGATCGACTCGGCGAACGACCCGGCCGCGCTGCGCGCCTTCCTGCTGCGCGCCATCGGCCTGCCGACCCACGTCGGCTTCGTCTACTCGGTCTACGAGAACCGCACGACGCAGCGCCAGCATATCGTCTACCGCTGCGACGCCGGCTTTGGCGCCCCGAGCCAGGGCCGCTTCGTGCCGCTCGACGCGCTGCCGCTCGACCGCATCGCCGACGGCCCGACCCGCGACGTGGTGCGCCGCTTCGCCGCCGAGAGCGCGCTCGGCAACTTCAGCGTCTACTTCGGCAACGAAGCCTCCGGGCGCACCCACCCCCTCGGCAGGAAGGCCTGAGCATGAAGTTCTCCCTCTTCGTCCACATGGAGCGGCTGACGCCAGATCAGGGCCATGCCGAGCTCTACGAAGAGTTCGTCCGTCTCGCCGAGATCGCCGACCAAGGCGGCATGTCCTCGATCTGGACGGGCGAGCATCACGGCATGGACTTCACCATCGCCCCGAACCCGTTCATCAGCCTCGCCGCGCTGGCCGACCGGGTGAAGACCGCGCGCCTCGGCACCGGCACGGTGATCGCGCCGTTCTGGCACCCGATCAAGCTCGCGGGCGAGGCGGCGATGACCGACCTCGTCACCGGCGGCCGGCTCGAACTCGGCATCGCACGGGGCGCCTACAGCTTCGAGTACGAGCGCGTCATGCCCGGCCTCGACGCCTGGAACGCCGGCCAGCGGATGCGCGAGCTGATCCCGACGGTGAAGAAGCTCTGGGAAGGCGACTGCGCCCACGAGGGCGAGTTCTGGCAGTTTCCGAAGACCACCTCCGCCCCGAAGCCGCTGCAGCAGCCCGGCCCGCCGATCTGGGTCGCCGCGCGCGACCCGAACAGCCACGAGTTCGCGGTGGCGAACGGCTGCAACGTGCAGGTGACGCCGCTCTGGCAGGGCGACGAGGAAGTCACCACGCTGATGGCCCGCTTCAACGACGCCTGTGCGAAGTTCCCGGAGACGCCGCGGCCGAAGATCATGCTGCTCCGCCACACCTACGTCGGCTCGGACGAAGCCGACATCGTGCAGGCGTCCAAGGAAATGTCCATTTACTACAATTACTTCTTCGCCTGGTTCAAGAACGAGCGCGAGATCTCGCAGGGGCTTATGTCGCCGCTCTCCGAGGAGGACCTGAAGAACCCGATGGTCTCCCCCGCGGTCATGCGGCAGAACAACGTCGTCGGCGACGCTGCCACCGTCATCGACCGGCTCAGGGCCTACGAGGCCATGGGCTATGACGAGTATTCCTTCTGGATCGACACCGGCATGAGCTTCGAACGCAAGAAGGCCTCGCTCGAGCGCTTCATCGCCGACGTGATGCCGGCCTTCGCATGAGGTTCCAGCAGTACGTCGACGGCGTGTTCGAGGACGGCGACGCCCGCTTCCCGAGCCTCGATCCGGCCACGGCAGAGCCGTGGGCCGACATGCCGGAGGCGCGCGAGGCCTCGGTCGACCGCGCCGTCGCCGCCGCCGGCCGCGCCTTCCGCTCCGGCGCGTGGCCAGCGATGACCGCGACGCAGCGCGGCAAGCTCCTCGCGAAGCTCGCCGATCTGGTGGCGGCCAATGCCCGGCGGCTCGCCGAGATAGAAACCCGCGACACCGGCAAGATCATCCGCGAGACCTCGGCCCAGATCGCCTATGTCGCCGACTACTACCGCTACTACGCCGGGCTCGCCGACAAGATCGAGGGCGCGACCCTGCCCATCGACAAGCCCGACATGGAGGTCTGGACCCGCCGCGAGCCGGTCGGCGTCGTCGCGGCCATCGTGCCGTGGAACAGCCAGCTCTTCCTCGCGGCCGTGAAGATCGGCCCGGCGCTCGCCGCCGGCTGCACGCTCGTCGTCAAGGCGTCCGAGGACGGCCCCGGGCCGCTGCTCGAATTCGCGCGGCTGGTCCACGAGGCCGGCTTTCCGCCCGGCGTCGTCAACGTCCTCACCGGCTTTGGCCCGACCTGCGGCTCGGCCCTCACCCGCCATCCGGGCGTCGATCACATCGCCTTCACCGGCGGCCCGAACGCCGGCCGCGCGGTGGTGCGCAACTCCGCCGAGAACCTCGCTTCCACCTCGCTCGAACTCGGCGGCAAGTCGCCCTTCGTGGTCTTCGCCGACGCCGATCTCGACAGCGCCGCCAATGCCCAGGTGGCGGGCATCTTCGCCGCAACCGGCCAGAGCTGCGTCGCGGGCTCCCGCCTGATCGTCGAGCGCAGCGTCAAGGACGCCTTCCTCGCCCGGCTCAAGGCCAAGGCCGAGGCCGCCCGCATCGGTGCCCCGCTCGACATGGCGACCGAGATCGGGCCGCTCGCCACCGAGCGCCAGCGCGCCCACGTCGCCGACCTCATCGCCCGCTCCGAGGCCGCAGGAGCCCGCCGCATCACCGGCGGCGCCCACGACGGCGCCGGCTGGTACTGGCGCCCGACCATCCTCGACTGCGACGGCACCACCGCCCCGGCGCTGGCGGAGGAATTCTTCGGCCCCGTCCTCTCCGTCGTGTCGTTCGAGACCGAAGCCGAGGCGATCCGCCTCGCCAACGACACACCCTTCGGCCTCGCCTCCGGCGTCTTCACCCGCGACCTCGCGCGCGGCCACCGGATGATCCGCGCGCTCCGCGCCGGCATCGTCTGGGTGAACACCTACCGCGCGGTCTCGCCCATCGCGCCGTTCGGCGGCTATGGCCTTTCCGGCCAGGGCCGCGAGGGCGGCCTCGCCGCGGCCCTCGACTACACCCGTACCAAGACCGTCTGGCTTCGCACCTCCGACGAGCCGATTCCCGACCCCTTCGTGATGCGCTGAGGGAGGCCCGATGTTCATCGAGATCCGCACCTACCGGCTCAGGAACGGCGGCATCCCGGCCTATCTCGCGGCCGTCGCCGAGGGCATCGAAATCCAGCGCCGCCACCTCGGCACGCTCGTCGGCTACTATTCCTCCGAGATCGGCCCGATCAACCAGATCGTGCATATCTGGGCCTTCGCCTCGCTCGACGACCGCGACGCCCGCCGCGCGCGCCTGATGGCCGACCCGGAATGGATCGCCTTCCTGCCCCGCATCCGCGACCTGATCGAGGAGGCGGAGACCAAGATCATGAAGCCGGCCGCCTTCTCGCCGGTGCCGACGCTCGCCTGATCCAAAGCAACAACAGGGAATCCGACATGCGCCTGACCGCCTCCTTCGCCGCCCTGCTCGTCAGCGCGGCCCTGCCCGTTTCCGCCGCCGACATGGTGTTCACCAGCTGGGGCGGCACGACCCAGGATGCCCAGACCACCGCCTGGGCCACGCCCTTCACCGCGGAGAGCGGCACCAACGTGCTGCAGGACGGCCCGACCGACTACGGCAAGATCAAGGCGATGGTCGAGGCCGGCAACGTGAGCTGGGACGTGGTCGACGTCGAAGGCGACTACGCCGCGCAGGCGGGCCCCGCCGGCCTGCTCGAGCCGCTCGACTGGACGGTGATCGACAAGTCCAGGCTCGACCCGCGCTTCGTCACCGACTACTCGGTCGGCAGCTTCTACTACTCGTTCGTCATCGGCTGCAACAAGGACGCGGCCGGCGAATGCCCGAAGACCTGGGCCGACCTCTTCGACACCGCGAAGTTCCCCGGCAAGCGCACGTTCTACAAGTGGTCCGCCCCCGGCGTGATCGAGGCCGCGCTGCTCGCCGACGGCGTGAAGCCGGAGGAGCTCTACCCGCTCGACCTAGACCGCGCGTTCAAGAAGCTCGACACCATCAAGGGCGACATCATCTGGTGGTCCTCGGGCGCCCAGTCGCAGCAGATGCTCGCCTCGGCCGAGACCCCCTACGGCAGCTTCTGGAACGGCCGGCTGACCGCGCTCGCCGACTCCGGCGTGACCGTCGAGACCTCGTGGGACCAGAACATCACCGCCGCCGACAGCCTCGTGGTGCCGAAGGGCGCCAAGAACAAGGCCGAGGCGATGAAGTTCATCGCGCTCGCCACCTCCCCCAAGCCGCAGGCGGAGATGGCGGCGGCGACCGGCTATGCGCCGATCAACCTCGACTCGGCGGCCGAGATGGACCCGGCCGTGCGCGCGACCCTGCCCGACCAGCAGGCCGCGACGCAGGTGAATGCCGACATGAGCTACTGGGCGCAGCACCGCGACGAGATCGGCGAGCGTTGGTACGCCTGGCAGGCGCAGTAGGCGAGACGGCGGCACGACCGGACCCGACGGCGCAAGTCGGGTCCGGCGCGGATCGTGACGCAGCGGCCCATCTCCGCCCAATCGGCTGCGATCCACGACAAATCCGCCCGGATTCAATGCACTGACGACTAGCCCCCTGAGGACCACAAAGGAAAGGTGCCATGGCCGCAGCCCGCATCGCCGCCCCTGCTCCGGGCCGCCCCACTCCCCTCGGCTGGGCCGAGACAAGCGGATTCGCCTACCTCGTCCCCGCCCTCGTCCTCGTGGTGGGCTTCTTCGCCTTTCCGGTCGTCGCGCTGCTGCTCAAGAGCGTGACCGAACCGCAGCTCGGCCTGCACAACTACGCCGAGCTCTTCGGCTCGACCACGTACCTGAAGATCTTCCTCAACACCTTCGTCGTCTCCGGCCTCGTCACCCTCATCTCCGTGGTGGTGGGGTTCCCCGTCGCCTGGATGCTGGCGATCATGCCGCGGCGCTGGGGACAGGTGATCTTCGCCGTGCTGATCCTCTCGATGTGGACGAACCTCCTCGCCCGCACCTACGCCTGGATGGTGCTGCTCCAGCGCACCGGCGTCATCAACAAGGCGCTGATGAGCCTCGGCATCATCGACCAGCCGCTGGAACTGGTGAACAACCTCACCGGCGTCACCATCGGCATGACCTACATCATGCTGCCCTTCGTCATCCTGCCGCTGACCGGCATCCTGCGCACCATCGACCCCGCGGTGCTGCAGGCCGCCGCACTCTGCGGCGCCACCCGGCGGCAGGCGCTCACCAGCGTCCTGCTGCCGCTCGCCATGCCCGGCATCCTCTCCGGCGCGCTGATGGTCTTCGTGATGTCGCTCGGCTACTTCGTCACGCCGGCGCTGCTCGGCGGCACGGCGAACATGATGCTGGCCGAGCTCATCGCCCAGTTCGTGCAGTCTCTCGTCAACTGGGGCATGGGCGCCGCCGCGGCCTTCGCCCTCCTCGTCATCACGCTCTCGCTCTATGCCCTGCAGCTGCGGTTCTTCGGCACCCGCCGCGTGGGAGGCGCCTGACATGCTGCTGAACTTCGATGGCCTCGGCGCTTGGAAGTGGCCGCTCGTCGGCTTCACCGTCCTCGTCACGCTCTTCCTGCTCCTGCCGATCCTCTTCATCGTCGCGCTCTCCTTCGGCTCGTCGCAGTGGCTGATCTTCCCGCCGCCCGCCTGGACCACCAAGTGGTACGCCCAGCTCTTCGCCGATCCGCGCTGGATCGAGGCGGCGTTCACCTCGCTCAGGATCGGCCTCGTCGTCACGGTCTGCTCGGTGCTGCTCGGCCTGCTCGCATCCTTCGGCCTCACCCGGGGCCGCTTCCGCGGCGTCGAGATGCTGCGCGCGCTGTTCCTGACGCCGATGATCCTGCCCGTCGTGGTCTTTGCCGTGGCGCTCTACGCCTTCACGCTGAAGCTCGGGCTCAACGGCACCTTCATCGGCTTCGTGATCGCCCACACGATCATCGCGCTGCCGTTCTCGATCATCGCGATCACCGGCGCGCTCGAGGGCTTCGACAAGTCGATCGAGGATGCCGCCGTCCTCTGCGGCGCCACGCCGCTGGAGGCCAAGCTCCGCGTCACCCTGCCGGCGATCAGCCACGGACTCTTTGCCGCCGCGATCTTCTCGTTCCTGATGTCGTGGGACGAGGTCGTGCTCGCCATCTTCATGTCGAGCCCGACGCTCCAGACCCTGCCGGTCAAGATCTGGACGACGCTGCGGCAGGACCTGACCCCGGTCGTCGCCGCCGCCTCCACCCTGCTCGTCGGCCTCACCCTCGTCCTGATGATCCTCGCCGCCCTGTTCCGCAAAGGAGACGCCCGATGACCTACCTCCAGATCCAGGGCATCCGCATGGAGTTCGGCGACATCGTCGCGGTCCATGACGTCAGCCTCGACGTCCGGCAGGGCGAGTTCATGACCTTCCTCGGCCCGTCCGGCTCGGGCAAGTCGACGACCCTCTACATCCTCGCCGGCTTCCAGCAGCCGACGCGCGGCGACATCCTGCTCGACGGCCGCACGCTCCTCGACCGCCCCTCGCACCAGCGCAACATCGGCATGGTGTTCCAACGCTACACGCTGTTCCCGAACATGACGGTCGGCGAGAACATCGCCTTCCCGCTCAAGGTCCGCCGCCGGCCCAAGGCCGAGATCGACGCCAGGGTGCGCGAGATGCTGCGCCTCGTCCGCCTCGAGGGCTTCGAGGATCGCCGCATCGCCCGGATGTCGGGCGGCCAGCAGCAGCGCGTGGCGCTGGCCCGGGCGCTCGCCTACGATCCGCCCGTGCTCCTGATGGACGAACCGCTCTCGGCGCTCGACAAGAAGCTCCGCGAGGAGATCCAGCACGAGATCCGCCGGATCCACCAGCAGACCGGCGTGACCATCCTCTACGTCACCCACGACCAGGAGGAGGCGCTGCGTCTCTCCGACCGGATCGCGGTGTTCAGTCAGGGCCGCATCGACCAGGTCGGCACAGGCGCCGAGCTCTACGCCAACCCGGCGACCCGCTTCGTCGCCGAGTTCATCGGCGACAGCGACGTCCTGCCGGCCGAGATCGTCGCCGCCCACGGCACCCATGCCGACGTGCGCGTCGGCGAGGCGGTGGTGCGCGGCGTGCCGGTCCACGGCGCCGCGCGGACCGGCGCCGCGACGCTGCTGCTCCGGCCCGAGCGCATCACCCTCGCCCGCGGTGCGGCGGGCGGCCTGCCGGCGACCGTCACCGACGTCACCTTCCTCGGCAACACCTTCCATGTCGCCGCCGTCACGCCGACGGGCGACGCGCTGTCGATCCGCCTGCCCTTCGGCCACGAGGCGGCGGCGGGCCTCAGCCGCGGCGAGGCCGTCTCGCTCAGCTTCGACCCGGCGAGCGCCCATGTCTTCGCCTGATACCCCCACCGCCGACCGCCTGCGCGACCCGGCGCTGTTTCGCGAGACCGTTCCCGTCGCCGGCCGCTGGATCGAGGCCGCCCCCGGCGATCCCGTCATCCGCAACCCGTCGACCGGCGCGCCGGTCGGCCGCGTGCCGGTGCTCGGCGCCGACGCCACGCGCGAGGCGATCGGCGCCGCCGACCGGGCCCGCCGCGACTGGGGCGCCCGCACAGCGCGGGAGCGGGCGGACGTGCTGCACCGCTGGCACGCGCTCTGCGTCGAGAATGCCGACGACCTCGCGCTGATCCTGACGCTGGAACAGGGCAAGCCGCTGGCCGAAGCGCGTGGCGAAATCCTCTACGGCGCCAGCTTCCTGCAATGGTTCGCCGAAGAAGCCTCCCGCATCGACGGCGAGATCATCCCCGGCCACCAGCGCGACAAGCGCCTGCTGGTGCTGCGCCAGCCGGTCGGCGTCGCCGCCGCGATCACGCCGTGGAACTTCCCGAACGCCATGGTGACGCGCAAGGCCGGCCCGGCGCTCGCCGCCGGCTGCGGCTTCGTGCTGAAGCCCGCGCCGCAGACGCCGTTCTCGGCCATCGCCCTCGCCGTCCTCGGCGAGCGCGCCGGCCTGCCCGCCGGGCTCCTGTCGATCGTCACCGGCGATGCCCCGGCCATCGGCGGCGTCCTGACCGGCGACCCGCGCGTCCGCGTGCTGAGCTTCACCGGCTCGACCGCAACCGGGCAGCTCCTCTATGCCCAGTGCGCGCCGACGATCAAGAAACTCGGGTTGGAGCTCGGCGGCAACGCCCCGTTCATCGTCTTCGACGACGCCGATCTCGACGCGGCGGTCGAGGGCGCGCTGATCGCCAAGTACCGCAACAACGGCCAGACCTGCGTCTGCGTGAACCGCTTCTACGTGCAGACGGGCGTGCACGACGCCTTCGTCGAGAAGCTGACCGCGGCGGTGGCCAATCTCGCCGTCGGCGACGGCCTCGCGCCGGGCAGCATCCTCGGCCCGCTGATCGACGCGAACGCCGTCGCCAAGGTCGAGGCCCATGTCGCCGACGCGGTGGCCCACGGCGCCACCCTGCGCCTCGGCGGCCACCGCCACCCCCTCGGCGGCAACTTCTACGAGCCGACGGTGCTGACCGGCGCCACCCCGGAGATGCGCGTCACCCGCGAGGAAACCTTCGGCCCGCTCGCCGCGATCTACGCCTTCGAGGACGAGGCCGACGCCATCGCCCAGGCCAACGCCAGCGACTTCGGCCTCGCCTCCTACTTCTACGCCCGCGACCTCTCCCGCGTCTGGCGGGTCGCCGAGGCGCTGGAATACGGCATGGTCGGGGTCAACACCGGCCTCATCTCCACGGCGGTGGCGCCGTTCGGCGGCGTCAAGCTGTCGGGCGTCGGCCGCGAGGGCTCCCGCCACGGCATCGACGAGTACGTCGATCTGAAGTACGTCTGCCTCGGCCTCTGAGCGCGCCCGCCAGTCCGGCCGGCGCGCTCCAGTCCTTCAGCGCGTTGCCGACTGCCGCATGCGATCAATCGCCAGCGCCATCAGCGCGAGGTCGCGGCGCGAGTCCTCGAGATCGGTCAGCGGCTGCGTGCCTTCGATGATGTGGCGATGGAAGGCCACGAGCTCGTTCGAGAACGCGTCGGCGTAGATCGGGTCCAGGCTGCGGTTCATCGGGCCGGCCGGGGTCGCTTCGGTGATCTCGAGCCGGGTGGGCAGGCTGCGGATATAGGGCGTGTCATAGATGATGCGGACCCGCTTCGTGTTCGAGCGGACCTCGATCATGGCGTCGAACACCCCGAGATCGTCGACGACGGCGTCGTAGTTGGCGATGAAGTGGCCGTAGTCGAAGAGGACCGCGGTGTTGGCTCCGCCGTTGGTGCGGTGGGCGGCGACGACCCCCTCGGGATCGCCGAGGAGGCCGCGCATCGCCGAGATGTGGTGCGAACTCAGCGCCGTCAGCCCGCGATAGGCGCGGATGAGGTCGTCGGGGGCATCCTCGCCCACCACCTCGCGGATCAGCGCCAGCCGCGCGGCGGCGCCGCGGCGGAGGGCCTCGGGGTCGACGTCGTCCGGGTAGAGGACGTTCTGGCTCTTGGAGAGGAAGTGGCGCCCCTCGGAGATCAGATCGAAGATGCGGACGTGGGTGATGTCCTCGAAGGCCGGAAGCTCCGCCTTCGCGGCGACATAGGCCCCGGCATAGCGACGCATGTAGCCGACGAAGATGGTGCGCTCGTAGCCGCGTGCCAGCGCGATCAGGTCGTCAAGCTCCCGCACCGTCAGGCAGGCGGGCTTTTCCAGCAGGACGTGCTTCTTCGCCGCGATGGCGGCCTTGACCAGCGGCGCGTGGGTCTCGTCGGAGGAGAGGACGAACACGACGTCGATGTCGGGCGAGGCGATCAGCGCCTCGGCGGACGGGAAGGCGACCGCGCCCGGGTTCTGCGAGGCGCAGAGCTCCATCAGCTTCCGCGACAGGTCGAAGACGCCGGCGACTTGCCAGCGGTCGCGCTGGTCGCGGAGGACGGGGAGGTGGATCGACTGGGCGACTTCGCCGAGGCCGACGAGACCCACGCGCAGGACGGTCATGGCAGGCTCCTGGAGGATCGGCGACGGGTCGCGGCGCCGGGGTGAAAGGGGTCAGTGCGCGCCGGTCACCAGCGCGACGAGCCGGTTGCCGGTGGTGTCCGCGGCGCGCACCGAGGCGACGACGCGCCCGGCGCGCATCACCCAGACCTGATCGGACAGGCGCAGCACCTGGTCGAAGTTGTGGCTGACGAGGATCACGCTCACGTGCTCCTCCTTCAGCCGGCGGATCAGCGCCTCGACGTTGGCGGTCTCCTGCACGCCGAGGGCGGCGGTCGGCTCGTCCATCACCACGACCTTGGCGCCGGCGCCGACGGCGCGGCAGATCGAGATCGCCTGGCGCTGGCCGCCCGACAGCCGGCGCACGCGCTGGCCGACCGAGGGCACGTTGATCGACAGCCGCGACAGCATGGCGACGGCCCCCTTGTCCATCGCCCGCCGGTCGAGCAGCGCGAAGGGACCGACGCGGCGGACGATCTCGCGGTTCAGGTAGAGGTTCTGCGCGACCGTCAGCTCGTCGATCAGCGACAGGTTCTGGTGGACGGTCTCGATCCCGGCCTTCCGCGCCTCGTCGGGGTTCGAGAAGGGGTGCATCTCGCCGTCGAACTGGATGGCGCCGGCGTCGGGCCGGTGCACGCCGACCAGACAGCGGACGAGGGTCGACTTTCCCGCGCCGTTGTCGCCGATCAGCGCCGTGACCTCGCCGCGGCGCGCCCAGAAGGCGATGTCGCTGAGCGCCCGCACCGAGCCGAAGCTCTTCTGCAGGCCCTCGCACGAGAGGACGGCATCGGCCGGACGCTCCGAGAGGTGCTCGCTCATTTCTGATACCGCATGATCAGCGCCGCGAACACGACGATGAAGCCGACCGCCAGCGGCTGATAGAAGGCGGAGACGCTGAGAAGGGTCAGCCCGTTGACCAGCGTGGTCAGCATCAGCGCGCCGAGGAAGGGGCCGAGGACGCTGCCGCGCCCGCCGAACAGGCTCACCCCGCCGAGAACGACCGCGGCCACGGAGTTGAGCAGCAGGTTGGTGTTGATCGTCGGCTCCGCCGAGCCGATGCGCGCGACGAGGAGGATGGCGCCGATGCCGGCGCAGAGGCCGGCGATGGTGTAGGACGCGATGCGGATCCGCCCGGTGCGGATGCCGAGCGAGCGGGCGTTCTCGGCGTTGCCGCCCGTCGCGAGCAGATGCGTCCCGAAGCGGGTGTGGAACAGCACGACATGCGCGACCACCGCCACGACGACCGCGACGATGAAGGGATAGCCGAACATTCCCACCGACCCGGAGGCAAGGCGCAGCAGAAAGGGGCTGCCGACCATCGTCGGCTCGCCGCCCGACAGGATCAGCGCGAGGCCCGTGATCGCCGAGAGCGAGCCGAGCGTCACCACGAAGTCCGGGATCTTGCCGGCGGTGATGCAGAGCCCGTTGAGGAAGCCGAGCCCGCTCGTCACCACGACCGCCAGCACGCAGGCGAGCCCGATCGGCAGGCCCGCGGCATTGGTCAGCCCGAGGACGATGGCGCCGAGCATGACCAGGGCCGCCAGCGACAGGTCGATGCCGGCGGTCATGATGACGAAGGTCTGCCCGATGCTGAGCACGATCAGGATTGCCGACGCGACCAGCAGCGCCTGGATGTTGGCGGCGCTCAGGAAGACCGGCTGGAGCAGGCTGAAGACGATGACGAGCCCGATGAGCCCGACCGCCGACGCCCAGTCGGCCCAGAAGGCGGGCGAGGCGAGGTTCGCCACCCAGCCCGGGTGGCGCGCCTCGACGGTCGTCCGCGGCGCCGGATTCGGCGTCGCCATTACTTCAGCAGATCGCGCAGCGGATCGGGATACGCGCCGCCCGGCTGCGGGAAGTTTTTCAGCGAAGCCGCGACGTTCTCCTTGTTGACGACCAGCACCGGCGCGTCGACCCGGGCCGGCAGCGTCGCGCCGGCCATCGCCGCCTTGCACGCCTCGACGCCCATGGCCCCGACGACATAGGGGTACTGCGCGACGGTGGCGGCGAGCCCGCCCGCCTCGATCGACTTCATCGCGTCGACGATGCCGTCGAGGCCGATCACCTTCACGTCCTTCATGCCGGCGGCGTCGACCGCGCGCTGCACGCCCAGCGCCATGATGTCGTTCGCCGAGAAGAAGCCGGCCAGATCCGGGTGCGCCTTGAGGATGTCGGTGGCGGCGGTGAACGCCTTCTCGCGGTCCCAGTCGGCGCTGACCATCACGACGGGATCGAGCTTGCCCTCGGTCGCTTCCTTGAAGCCCTTGATGCGGGCGTTGCTGCCGAGGTCGCCGACAATGCCGGCGATGAGCGCAACCTTGGACCCGGCGGGCACCAGCCTCAGCATTTCCTCGCCGGCGAGGTGGCCGGCGGCAACATTGTCGGTGCCGACGTAGGTCGTGATCTCGAAGCCGGCCGCCTTGGCCTGATCCGCGTCGACCTGGCTGTCGATGTTGACGATCGGCACCTTCTTCGCCGCCAGCGGCACCAGCGCCTGCACGAGGTTGGTGGTGCTGATCGGGTTGACGATGTAGCAGCCGTAGTCCTGCAGCGCCATCGCGGACAGCCGGTCGGCCTGGCCGGTGGCGTCGCCCATGTTCTGCGCCGCCTGGGTCGTCACCTTCACGTCGAGGGCCTTCGCCCCGCCCTCGATGCCCTGCTGCATCGTCTGGAAAAATGGGTTGTCGAGCCCCTTGATCACGGCGGCGACGTTGCCGGCGCCCTGCGCCTGCGCTGCGCCGGTGCCGATGAGCACGGCGAGGCTTGCGCCCGCCAAGAACTGCGATGCGATCTTCATATCCCGGTTTCCTCCTTGGGTCGTATGCCGTTCGTGCGGCTACGTGTATTGGTCTTGCGACGGATGCGGCGCGACGCGGACACTGCGACGCCTGCGGAAATCGTCCCTCCCCTGTCGGCCATGGGGGCCGAACCAGCCCGCAGATCCGTGCGACCCGGGCGGGCATTCGTCAAGAGGAATTCTATTCTGGAACATCCTTCACGCCCTTGGCGCAATCCGAGCGACTGGAAAGCCGACAGCCGGCGACGCCGGGCTGCTGGCGGCCGACGGCCAGCACCCGCCCCGGCTACGACGGGGGCGCCGGTCGGCCCGATACGGTCCGGGGATCCGTTCATCTGCGCCGGGGAGGGCGAGCGCGACCGACCCTGGCTTCCGGCGAGAGCGGCGGATGCGCGAGGGTGCTGCACCGCACTGGCCATCGCGGTGATAGTCCGGCATGCAGACCAGGGTGATTCTCGGGTTAGGGGTGTGCGCACAGACCCACAGGGTGGACGGATTGCCGCACGTGCGGTGGGAGAGGATGCGTCGCGGCCGCCCGCCGCGCTACCGTGGCTGCTGCGGTGCGGGCGCCGCGGACCATCTGCACCCCGACCCAAGCCCGACATGCGGACGATCTGGATACACGACGACGGCAGACCCCTGACCCCGACACGAGAAACGCTCCGCCCGCGCGGGGAGACCGAGGACGCATTCGCAAATGAGGAGAGCTCATGACCGCCGATCTGCATCTGAATTCGTCCGCTGAAGCGTTCAGCGGGGCAAGGCCGCGGTGGAGCCGCGAGGAGGCGCAGGCGATCTACGACCTGCCCTTCAATGACCTGATCTTCCGGGCGCAGACCGTCCATCGGCAGAATTTCGATCCGAACCGGGTGCAGCTCTCCCGCCTGCTGTCCATCAAGACCGGCGGATGCCCCGAGGACTGCGCCTATTGCAGCCAGTCGGCCCGCCACGACTCCGGTCTCAGCGCGTCGAAGCTGATGGAGGTGCAGCGCGTCCTCGCCGAGGCGAGGAAGGCGCAGGAGGCCGGTGCCACGCGCTATTGCATGGGCGCGGCGTGGCGCAGCCCCAAGGAGCGCGACATGGACGCGATCGTCGCCATGGTCGAGGGGGTCAAGGATCTCGGCATGGAGACCTGCATGACGCTCGGCATGCTCGATCTCGGACAGGCGCAGCGCCTGAAGCGGGCGGGCCTCGACTATTACAACCACAACATCGACACCTCCGAAGGCTACTACCCGGAGATCATCACCACCCGCACCTTCGCCGACCGGCTGGACACGCTCGCCAATGTCCGTGACAGCGGCATCAAGGTCTGCTGTGGCGGTATCGTCGGCATGGGGGAGGAGAAGGTCGACCGCGTCGACATGCTGGTGACGCTCGCGAACCTGCCCGAGCCTCCCGACAGCGTGCCGCTCAACATGCTGATCCCGATCGAGGGCACGCCGCTTGCCGAGGCCGAGCCGATCGAGCCCATCGAATTCGTGCGCACCATCGCACTGGCCCGGATCCTGATGCCGACGTCGGACGTGCGCCTGTCCGCCGGGCGGACCGCGATGAGCGACGAGATGCAGGCGCTGTGCTTCTTCGCCGGCGCCAACTCGATCTTCGTCGGCGACACGCTCCTGACCGCCGACAACCCCGGCGAAGACAAGGACAGCGCCCTGTTCCGCCGCCTCGGCATCCAGCCGACCCAGCGCGACACGCAGTGACCGGACACGCCTTGCTCGACCGCTACGAAGCCAGCCTGCGCGGGCTCGCCCGCAAGAGCCGGTCGCGCGCGCTCAGCGCCCGCGCCGGGCTGGACTTTGCGTCCAACGACTATCTCGGACTTGCGGGCTGCGCGCGCCTGCGCGAAGCCGTGGCGGCGGCTCTGGCCAATGGCACGCCCGTCGGCGCCACGGGCTCGCGGCTGCTGCGCGGCAACGACCCGGAGCACGAGGCGCTGGAGATGAAGGCGGCCGGCTTCTTCGGCTCCGAGCGGGCGCTGTTCTTCGGCGGCGGCTATCTCGCCAACTTTGCGGTGCTGACCACCCTGCCGCAGAAGGGTGACCTGATCGTGCTCGACGCGCTGATCCACACCAGCGCCCACGAGGGCTCGCGGGCCGGGCGCGCCGATGTGGTGCTGGCCGCGCACAATGACGCGGACGCGGTGGAGGATGCGATCAAGGGATGGCGGGCCGCCGGCGGCACCGGGCGGGCGTGGATCGTCGCCGAAAGCCTCTACAGCATGGACGGCGACCGCGCGCCGCTGGACGCGCTGGCCGAGGTGGCCGATCGCCATGACGCCTTCCTGTTCGTCGACGAGGCACATGCGACCGGCGTCCACGGCCCCGCGGGGCGCGGGCTGGCGCATCCCCTCGAAGGCCGGGACAACGTCGTGGTGCTGCACACCTGCGGCAAGGCCTTGGGCGCCTCCGGCGCGCTCGTCACCGCGAGCGGGGTGCTCTGCGACTATCTCGTCAACCGCTGCCGGCCATTCATCTATGCCACCGCGCCATCGCCGCTGATGGCCGTCGCGGCCGGGGCCGCGCTCGACATCGTTGCGACCGAGCCGGACCGTCGCGAGCGGCTCGACAAACTCGTGGCCCTCGCCGGCCGGAAGGCCGAGGCGCTGGGGTTCGGGGCGAGCGGATCGCAGAATCCTGCCCATCGTCATCGGCGACAATGCGCGGGCGGTGGCGCTGGCCGGCGCCTTGCAGGCGCGGGGCTTCGACGTGCGCGCCATCCGTCCGCCCACCGTGCCCGAGGGGACGGCCCGCCTCCGGGTCTCGCTGACGCTCAATGTCGGCGAGGCCGACGTGGTGGCCCTGTTCGAGGCCCTTGCCGAGGACTGCGCGCGATGACGGCCCGGATCGTCGTGACCGGCACGGATACCGGCATCGGCAAGACGGTGTTCGCCGCTGGCCTGACCGCGCTCCTCGACGGCCTCTACTGGAAGCCGGTGCAGTCGGGCCTCGAGGACGAGAGCGACAGCGCGGTCGTTTCCCGCCTCGCCGGCCTGCCCCCGGAGCGGGTGCTGCCCGAGGCGTGGAGCCTGACCGAGCCCTTGTCGCCGCATCGCGCCGCGGAACTCGACGGCGTCGAGATCGACGCCGAAGCTCTCGCCTTGCCGTCGACGCGGCTGCCCCTTGTCGTGGAGGGTGCGGGCGGCCTGATGGTGCCGGTCAACCGGCGCACGCTCCTTGTCGACGTCTTCGCGCGCTGGGCCACCCCCGTGGTGCTCTGCGCCCGCACCGGCCTCGGCACCATCAACCACACGCTCCTCTCCGTCGAGGCCCTGCGGCGTCGGTCGGTTCCGCTTCTGGGCGTGGCCTTCATCGGCGACGCGATGCCCGATACCGAGCGCACCATCGCCGAGATGGCCGCGGTGCGCGTGCTCGGCCGTCTGCCGCGCCTCGACCCGCTGACGCCGGAGGCATTGCGCGCGGCGATGCTGGCGCAATTCGACGCCGCCGATTTTCTGGGTGCCACGCCATGAAACCTTCCGCCGTCTGGCATCCCTTCACCCAGCACGCGACCGAGCCCGAGCCGCTCCTGATCCGGCGGACCGAGGGCGCGTATGTCGAGACCGCCGACGGCGCGCGCCTCCTCGACGCGATCTCGTCCTGGTGGGTCATCACCCATGGCCACCGTTCTCCCCGGATCATCGAGGCGATCCGCGCGGCGACCGAGACGCTCGATCAGGTGATCTTCGCCGGCCTGACCCATGAACCGGCGGAGGCGCTGGCCACGGCGCTGGTCGAGATGGCGCCCGCCGGCCTCGACTGGGTGTTCTACTCCGACAGCGGCTCGACCAGCGTCGAGGTGGCGCTGAAGATGGCGCTGGGCTTCCACCGCAACACCGGCGCGGCGCGGTCGCGCATCGTCATCATGGAGCACAGCTACCATGGCGACACCATCGGCACGATGAGCGTCGGCGCCCGCGGCGTGTTCAACGCCGCCTATGACCCGCTGCTCTTCGATGTCGACACCATCCCCTTCCCCGTCGCGGGCCGCGAGCAGGACACGCTCGACCGCTTCGAGGCGCTGACCCGCGACGGCCGGGCCGCGGCGCTCATCGTCGAGCCGCTGGTGCTCGGTGCCGGCGGGATGCTGATGTATCCGGCCTGGGTGCTGACCGAGCTCAAGCGCATTGCCGAGCGTTCAGGCACCCTCCTGATCGCCGACGAGGTGATGACGGGCTGGGGCCGCACCGGCACCCTGTTCGCCTGCGAACAGGCCGGGATCGCGCCCGATATCCTCTGCACCTCAAAGGGCCTGACCGGCGGGGCGATCCCGCTGGCGGCGACGCTGGCCACCGACGCGGTGTTCCGGGCGCATTTCTCCACCGACCGGGCGAAGACCTTCTTCCATTCGAGTTCCTACACCGCGAACCCGATCGCCTGCGCGGCGGGCCTCGCCAATGTCGCGATCTGGCGCGACGAGCCCGTCGCGGACCGTGTGGCGGCGCTGTCGCGGATGCAGGCCGAGAAGGTCGCACGGTTCGCCGGCGATCCCCGTTTCGAGAATGTCCGCACGGCGGGCACCATCGCCGCGCTCGACCTGCGAGTCGCGGAGGCGGGCTATCTCGCGGAGGTGGGGCCGAAGCTCCGGGCCTTCTTCCTCGAGCGCGGGCTGCTGCTCCGGCCTCTCGGCAATGTCATCTATGTCCTGCCGCCCTACTGCGTGACCTCCGCCGACCTCGACCGGCTCTTTGACGCGGTGGACGAGGCCGCCGATCTGGTACGGCGCGGATGAGCCGCGCGGTGCGGATCGCCGGGTTCGGCCACCATGTGCCGGCCCGCAAGGTGGAGAATGCCGAGATCGAGGCGATCCTCGAGCTCGACGCCGGCTGGATCGAGGGGCGCACCGGCATCCGCGCGCGCTTCTGGGCGGAGCCGGAGGATACGCTGTCGGGACTGGCGGCCAGCGCCGGCGACATGGCGCTGGCGGCCTCCGGCATCGCGCGCTCCGACATCGGACTGGTGCTGCTCGCCACCTCGACGCCGGATCACCTGTTGCCGCCGAGCGCGCCGCTGGTCGCGCACAAGCTCGGCCTCGCGAAGGCCGGCGGCGTCGATCTCGCGGGCGCGTGCAGCGGGTTCATCTATGCGCTGACCTTCGCCGATGCCTTCGTGCGCCTGCACAACCGGCCGGCCGTCGTGATCGCCGCGAATATCCTCAGCCGCCGCATCAACCTTGCGGAGCGGGCGAGCGCCGTCCTCTTCGCCGACGCCGCCGGGGCGGTGGTCCTCTCGCCCTGCGACACGGCCGATCGCGGCATCCTCGGCGCCTCGGTCGCGTCCGACGGCTCCGGCTATGGCCTGATCCAGATCCCGGTCGGTGGCAGCAGCCGCCCCTTCGCCGCCGACCTCGACATCTCCGACACGCAGATGACGATCGCCGACGGCCGCGCGGTCTTCACCAAAGCGGTCGACATCATGAGCCGCTGCTCGAAGGAGGCGCTGACCGCCGCCGGACTGGCGGCGGGCGACATCGGCCGCTTCATTCCGCATCAGGCCAACGCCCGCATCTTCAACGCGGTCGGCAAGACGCTCGGCATCGCCGACGACAGGACGGTCAAGACCATCGCCGACTACGGCAACTCCTCCGCCGCGACGATCCCGCTGTCGCTGTCGCTCGCCCATGCGGCACGCCCGTTCCGTGCCGGCGAGAAGCTGCTGCTGGCGGCCGCGGGCGCCGGCCTCACCGGCGGGGCGCTGGTGGTGGGATTGTAGGCATCGCAGCCGGCAGGGTTGCCGCCGCGCGCACGGGCGGCGGCTCGTCATCCCGCCTCAGGGACGGTCGTGCGGCCCCGGACCGTGCGGCCCGGGACCGGGCGGCGGCAGCGGCGGGGGCGCCAGCTCCTCGATGTCGCCGTTCGCGGGCCGGATCGCCGAGGCGTGCACGAAGCCGTGCTCGAAGCGCCCCTGCACCGTCACCGGCTCCCCCGCGACGACGAGGTCGACGCCCTCGCCGGCACGGCCGGTTTCCACCAGCGCCCGAGCGGTGCCGTCGTCGATCACGAACTTGTTGCCGAAGATCTCGGCGACCTTGCCGTCGAGCGCGACCCGCTCGCCCGAGGAGAGCTGCGCGATCGGCGTCGCGGCGAGGCTCGCCTGGAACGTCTCCGGGGCGGGGCGCAGGAGCCCCGCCGCCACCGTCGATGCGGTGGCGCATACCGCGCTCAACCACGACTGGGCCAACTTCGCCGCGAGCGCCGCCGAGGACGCGCGGGCGATTCTGGCGGGCGGTGACGGGCCGGGTGCCGACCGGACCTGCTCTCCGACCTTGCCGGACCCGGCGACTACGCCTGACCCGCGCGGGTCGGCCGCTGGTTCGTCCGAAGCCTCGTGGTCCATGCGAACCGTGCTCGAGCAGCCGGCAGGTGGTGAGCGCCCGGCGCTGTTCGACGAGCACACGGAGGACGAAGGTGCGCGAGCGCGTCATCCGCCTGCGCGCCGTCCCCCCCCCCCCGTCTCCGTCCGCTCGCCATGCCGAAGGGCCTTGTTCCCGCGCATCGTTATAGTGTAACGATGCGCCGAGAAGTGTTATAGTATAACGAATGTCAACGACCGGCGCGAAATCGCGGTGACGCGAGGCGGCGGCTTCTCCGCCCCGCGCCACCAGAGGCGCCGGAGTCCAATGAAGGAGACGAGCATGATGAACCTGACGGCACCGACGATCGCGCTTCTCGCGCTCGGCGCGGGGACGGCATTCGGAGCTGTCGGCGATCCGCTCGGCGCCGCGGACGCCCGCGGCGCCGGACAGGCCACGCCGGCCTTCGCGGTCATGGCCGATGCGAGCGCCAAGGACGCCCATGACCATGCCGGCACGGACGCCGACGCCCAGATCTACAAGGGCTATTTCGAGGACGCGCAGATCGCCGACCGCCCGCTGGCCGACTGGGCCGGGGAGTGGCAGTCGGTCTACCCCCTGCTCGAGGCGGGCGCCCTCGACGAGGTGATGGCCCACAAGGCCGAGAGCGGCGACAAGAGCGCGGCGGAGTACAAGGCCTATTACGAGATCGGCTACCGCACCGACGTCGACCGTATCGCGATCGACGGCGACACGGTGACGTTCTTCACCGGAGACAAGCGCGTGGCGGGCCGCTACGCCCCCGATGGCCACGAGACGCTGACCTATCCGACGGGCAACCGCGGCGTGCGGTTCATCTTCAAGAAGGTCGCGGGCGACGCGGGCGCGCCGCGGTTCATCCAGTTCAGCGACCACAAGATCGCACCGGCCAAGGCCGACCACTATCACCTCTACTGGGGCGATGACCGTGCCGCGCTGCTCGGGGAGCTGACCAGCTGGCCGACCTACTACCCCGCGTCGCTCGCTGCCGGCGAGGTGGCGCAGGAAATGCTGGCGCACTGACCGCGGTCGCACCCACGACGCCCGCGCCCCGGCCGGCCCGCGGCCGGGCGCCTTCCTCCAGACGACCAGCACCAAGGGGCTCGCCGATGATCGAGACAGCCAAACCCGCCCGCCGCCTGCCAGTCACCGTGCTCTCCGGCTTCCTCGGCGCCGGAAAGACCACGCTCCTCAACAGGATCCTGTCGAACCGCGAGGGCCGACGCGTCGCGGTGATCGTCAACGACATGTCCGAGGTGAACATCGACGCCGACCTCGTGCGGGCCGGCGGCGCCGACCTCAGCCAGACCGAGGAAAAGCTCGTCGAGATGACCAACGGCTGCATCTGCTGCACCCTGCGCGACGACCTCCTCGCCGAGGTGCGCCGCCTCGCCGACGAGAACCGCTTCGACTATCTGGTGATCGAGTCGACCGGCATCGCCGAGCCGCTGCCCGTCGCCGCCACCTTCGCCTTCCGCGACGAGGCGGGCGAGAGCCTGTCGGACGTCGCCCGGCTCGACACGATGGTGACGGTGGTCGATGCCGTGAACCTGCTCGGCCAGTATTCCAGCCAGGACTTCCTGCGCGACACGGCGGAGTCGCTCGGCGAGGACGACGAGCGCACCATCGTCAGCCTGCTCGTCGAGCAGATCGAGTTCGCCGACGTGATCGTCCTCAACAAGGTCTCCGACGCCGGCCCGGTGCTGGCCGAAACCGCGCGCAAGATCATCCGCAGCCTGAACGCCGACGCAGAGCTGATCGAGGCCGATTTCGCCGACGTGCCGCTCTCGGCGGTGCTCGACACCGGCCGCTTCGACATCGACCGGGCACACGAGCATCCTCTGTGGGCGAAGGAGCTCTACGGCTTCGCTTCCCACGTGCCGGAAACGGAGGAATACGGCATCTCCTCCTTCGTCTACCGCGCCCGCCGGCCCTTCCACCCGGAGCGGCTGCAGGCGTTCCTCACCGGGCCCCTGCCCGGCGTGATCCGCGCCAAGGGCCATTTCTGGATCGCCACGCGCCCCGACTGGGTGGGCGAGTTCAGCCTCGCCGGCGCCGTGGCGCAGACCTCCGGCCTCGGCCGCTGGTGGAGCGCGGTGCCGAAGGACCGCTGGCCCGCGAGCGCGGAGTGGCGCGACACGGTGCGTGCCAAGTGGCACAAGACCTGGGGCGACCGGCGGCAGGAACTCGTCTTCATCGGCGCCGGGCTCGATCAGGCGGCGATCACCGCCACGCTCGACGCCTGCCTGCTGCCGGCCGAGGCGTTCGAGCCGAAGGCGTGGACGCGACTGCCCGACCCGTTCCCGCGCTGGGGCGCCGCTGCGTGACGGCCCCGGGCGACGTAACGGACGCCGCGCTGCCGGATCCGGCATGTCGGTGCGGGCTGCGATGCTCCGTCTACCCGGCGAGGTCGATCTCGATGCCGACGCCCGCGGCGCGGGCGCGGGCGAGGAGCAGGGCGCCGATGGCGATGTCCTGCATCGCGATGCCGACGGAGTTGTAGAGGGTGATGTCCTCGGGCGCGGTCCGGCCGGGCGCGGCGCCGGTGACGACGGCGCCGATCTCGGGGCCGATCTCGGGGCCGACATCCGATGCGCTGAGCGCGCCCTCGGCGATGGCGAGGAGGAGGTCGCCGGACTCGTGGAAGGCCGTCTCCCGGCTGTCGAGGAAGACGCGGGCGCGGGCCATGCCGGCGGCGTCGATCTCGCGGTGGTCGGCGCGCGGCGGGGCGCCGACGGCGTTGACGTGCTGGCCGGGGCGGAACCACGCGCCCTCGACCACCGGCTCGCGCGAGGGGGTGAGGGTGCAGACGACATCCGCCTCCGCGAAGACGGCCGCCGGAGTGGCGAGGGCGGCGACGGCGAGGCCGGGGTGCGCCTGCGCGATACGGGCGGCGAAGCGGGTGGCGGTGTCGGGGTTGCGGGTCCAGAAGACCAGGCGCTCGAACGGGCGGACCTGAGCGAGGGCCGCGACATGGGCGACGGCGAGGTCGCCCGCGCCGATCAGGCCGAGCACGCGGGAGTCTGGCCGCGCGAGGTGGCGGGTGGCGACGGCGCTGGCGGCGGCGGTGCGGATCCGGGTCGGGATCTGGCCGTGGATTATGCCCTCGCAGAAGCCGGTTTCCTGCGAGACCAGCATGAGCACCGAGCGTTGGCTCGGCAGGCCGCGGCTGGCGTTGTCGGGGATGTCGGCGAGGAGCTTCGCCGCCGCGAGGCCCTGCCGGTCGGCGAGCGCCGTCATGGTCAGGAAGGCGCCCGGCCCGGAGGGCAGCGCCATGGCGCCGGGCGACGGCTGGGCGGCGGTGCCGCGGGCCATGTCGGCGTGGGCGGCCTCCACGGCTTCGATGACTTCGGCCATGGCCACGAGGCCCTCGACCTGCGAGCGGGTGAGGATCAGCGTCTTCGAGGGCGTCGGGTCGGTGGGCATCGGGCGAAGGTCTCCTGGACGGCGACGCGGTGGGTTTCGAGCGGCGTGTGCCGGCTCAGGTTCTCGAAGCCGTCGGCGGTGACAAGGTAGAGGTCGCCGATGTTGCAACCGGCGGATTGCGGCTCCAGCCACTGCGTATGGAGCACGAAGATCATCCCCTCTTCCAGCCGGTCGTGGTTGTGCGAGGAGATGTTGTAGGCGTTCTGCCCGCCCGCCATCCCGACCGCGTCGCCGAGGTTCGGGTTGTGCGGGCCGAAGGTGGCCGGATAGACGTGCATCAGCCGCCGGCCCTGCGCCTCGTAATCGGCGTCGGGGACGGACTTCGCGCCGGATCTCGCGCGGGCCGCCGTCCTCGGCGGTGCTCCAGTTGTAGGGCATGGTGCGCGCCTCGGCGTCCCGGAGCAGGCCCGCCTCGATGTAGGGGACGAAGGCGGCGTTGTTGAGGTCGCGGAAGAGCGTGCCGGGGCGGATCAGCGTCTCCGCCGCCTTGACGCCGCGCGCGCAGGCGTCGAGCACCAGTTCCTGCCGGTCGGTGAGCGCGCCTATGGCGATCATCCGGGCGGTCTGGGCGGTGTAGCCCTGATAGGTGACGTTGGAGACATAGAGGTTGAGGAGGTCGCCCTCGCGGATCACCCGGCCGTAGGGCTTGCCGCAATGGGTGCCCCATTCGTTGGCGCCGATCTGGTAGCCGTCGCCGGTCTCGCCGCCGCGCGCCATCTGCGCCAGCGTGAAGGCGGCGTACCGGCCAGGCCGTAGGCGATGTTCTCGGCCACGGTCAGGTGCGAGAACAGCGCGAAATTCTGGAACACCATGCCGAGCCCGCGGTGGCGCACCGCGACCCGCGTCAGGTCGCGGCCACCGAGGCGGATGCTGCCGCGGTCCGGCACGATCAGCCCGGCGATGGCGCGCAGGATCGTCGATTTGCCGCAGCCGCTGGGGCCGAGCGGGGCCACCACCTTGCCGGCGGGGACGTCGAAGCTCACGCCATGGAGGACCTGCCTGCCCTCGTAGCTGTGGTTGACGTCCGTGATCTGAAGTCCGGTCTCGGCCATGTCCGCCGTCCCGCCCATCCGTCATCCTCGGTTGAGTCGAGGGATGCGGACCGATGGAGTGGAAATAAATTCGTAACTATGTTCGGAAATTAATCCGATACATATATGATTGAACCGTGTGCATGACTTTCGGGCGGTGTCGAAATCGGCGGCAGAAGGAACTGCGTTGGGGCGCTGTGGCGAGGGCGACGCGCCACGGCATTCGCAGGGATTTGCGGATCATTGGAGGCGCGATTCGCGGTTGCGCTCCGTGGGGGCGTTGGGGTTTGCGGACATGAAAAGGCCGGCGCCTCCGGTTCACGGGACGCGCCGGCCCTGGTCGCGGAGGCTCCGGGTGGGGGAGCGGTCAGGTCGCGGTGTTCTCGGACAGCCGCTGGCGTGCGAGGGGAAGGCCCATGTCGGTGCAGATCGCTTCGATATGGGCCGCGGAGTCGGCGATGAAGGTGAGCGCCGCGTCGAAACCGTAAGCCTGGTGCTCGTAGCTCGGCCAGCCGTAGCGGCTCGTCTCGTCGCTCTCCCAGCTCTCGGCCTCGCCCGCGTCGAAGCGCTTCGACAGGATCGACGGCACGATGGCCGCGCCGGCGCCGACGTCGGTCATCTGCACCTCGACCCCGAGGATCACGCCGAGCGCCGCCGCGAGGTCGGCGTCGATGCCGACAAGGCCGCCGCTCTCGCCGTGGAAGCTGATCGGCGGGGTGAGGTCGGTCGCGACCTTGAGCACGCCGGCCGACTTGATGGCAGCAGGGAGCGCGGCCGCCAGCGTCTCGTTGAGCGCGACGCCGGGCAGCGCTGCGATCTCGGCGGTCGGCTTCATCATTTCCGCCGACCCCTGCGCGAGGGCCGACGTTCCCGCCAGCGCGGCCGTGGCTCCGACGAGCGCCGATCCGAGGAGCTTTCGAATGCCGTCCATGCTATCCCCTTTCACGCCATCAGGCGATCCCGTCGGCGTCCCGATCTGGCCCGCCCTGCATCTTGATCGCCAGTTTTTTCGAACGTTTGTTCGCAACATTTACCGGCCGCGGGCGCGATGAATCGAAGTGCGGATCCGGCAAGTCCGCACCTGCCGCTCATTCGATGACCAAGGATGCTACAGACTTGGGCATCCGCAAAAGCGTCGTTCAAGCAATCTCGCCGAATCACGGCCCCACGTGCGAGAACGCCCGCGATATGGAGGATGACTTGACCCCGCCCCGTACCGGATCCGAACAAACCACCGAGGACGCATCCGAGAGAATTTGCGCGACGTTGATGGAAGCGGTGTCCGAGCGGGCGCTGAGTCCGGGGACCAAGCTCATGGAGGATGTGATCGCCCGGCACTTCGGGGTCAGCCGGACGGCGGTTCGCGGCGCCATCGCCATCCTCGAGCGCGCGCATCTCGTCGAACTCCGCCGGAACCACGGGTCGTTCATCGCCTCGCCGGACCGGGCCGAGGCGCGGCAGCTCCTCGAGACCCGGCGCGTCCTCGAGATGGCCACGATCGCTGCGGTGATGACGGCGGCCACGCCTGCGGAACTCGACCGCCTCGAACGATTGACCCTCGAGGAGGAGACGGTTCACTCCGGTGCGGACGACGGCGCCAAGCAGCGGCTGTCCGGCAACTTCCACGTCGAGCTCGCACGCGCCGCCGGAAACGCCGTGATGGAAGAGATGTTGCAGAACGTCCTGGCGCGCCTGTCGCTGGTGGCGGCGCTCTATGAGCGCGACGACGGCCGCAAGTGCGGTGCCGTCGACCACCGCGGCATCCTCGCGGCAATTCGCTCCGGCGACGTTGCCGCCGCCACTGCCGCCATGTCCCAGCATCTCGACGACCTCGAGGCCATGCTCGACCTCGACGCCTCGCCGGACAACGAAGACACGCTATCCATCGTACTGCGAAAGTTTGCGCCGAGCGCCCCCGCGGTGCAGCGACGCCCCCGCCGGCCCCCTGCCCCTCCGCGCCACGACAGCTGATCCTCCACCGCGCAGCCGCGCAGTCCATCCATGACGGCGCGGTGGTGGTTGTCGGCCACGACGCGGCAATCCTTTGATCGCCTGCACCGGACAGCATGATCCAGCTTGCCGAATAGCCGCGCCATCCGCGTGGCCGAGGGGCGTGTGCGCCACTGCGACCGACGGCGTTCCGTCCTTCGCGATGCCGTCGAGGCCGAACCGGATCTGGCGCGCGCTACGCGGCGACGCTCAGGCGCAGGTCGAAGCCGCGGGTGGCAAGGATGTCGAGACCGGCCTCGGCGTCAAGGCGGGTCCGGGCCGCGTCGCCGGTGAAGACGAAGCCGCCGGCCGGGGGCGGACGAGGGTGCCCGCCGGATCGCCGCACTCGCCGCCGACCTCCACCGCCGCGGAGAGCGCGAGCTTGCCCGCGAGGCCGGCGGCGGCGACGGCATCCGCGCCGCCGGGGGAGAGGGGGCCGCCGTTGTCGAGGCTGACGGCCTCGGCCGAAGGCCTCGCGCCGGACTTGAGCCCGTCCGCCCGAGGCGATGGAGACCCCCGTCGGTGCCGGCGCCGAGGTCGATGCTGCCCCTGGCTCCCCAACGTCACGCGGGGCTCCGCCTGCGCGTCACTGCGGGTCCGCGCAGGCGGTCTGGGGCCCGGATGCAGGACAGGTTCGAGATGACCCGCGTGAATACCTGTGCCATACCGGCCAAGAGCCAGGGGAGCCGGACGATGCCCGGGGGCATACTCGAGACACTTCAGCAGCAGTTCGTTGTCGGCCCGGATGACGCCCCGCTCTATCGGCGCCTCAAAGGGGCGATGGAGCGGACAATCGCGACCTGCGGGCTTGCGGACGGGGCGGGGTTTCCGGGCGAGCGCGTGATCGCTGACCGGCTGTTGCTCTCGCGCGTGACCGTGCGGCGGGCTCTGGCGCTGCTGGAGGAGGACGGTGTCCTCAGCCGCCGGCAAGGGGCGCGAACCGAGGTCGCTGCGCGGGTCGAGAAGGCCCTGCCAGCCCTGACGAGCTTTTCGGAGGATCTGCGCGCACGGGGCATCCTGCCCGGCTGCCGGTGGCTGTCGAAGCGGATCGCATGGCCCTCCCCCGGCGAGGCGCTGGCGCTCGGGCTGCGATCTGGGGCGGAAGTGGTGCGGATGCGCCGGGTACGCACGGCCGACGGCGTGCCGATCGCGGTGGAGCAGGCGGCAGTTCCGGCGAGCCTCCTGCCCTCGCCGGACCTTGTCGGCGACTCGCTCTACGAGGCGCTGGGGCGGCTCGGTCTCCAGCCACAGCGCGCGCTGCAGCGGATGCGGGCCGAGGTCGCGACGCCCGGCGACGCCGAGCTGCTGGACTGCGCCGAGGGATCGCCGGTGCTTTACTCCGAGCGGCGCTGCTTTCTCGCCGACGACCGGGTCGTGGAGCATTGCGAGACGCGGTATCGGGGCGACGTCTACGAGTTTCTGCTGGAACTCCGCCGATAATACCAGTTGCATTCCAGTAGGGACCGGACGATCCTTTTCGGACGCTCGGGGGGATCATGCGGCCGGATGCCATCGCGAACAGCCTGATCGTCTCGTGCCAGCCGGTGCCCGGTGGCGCGATGGACGATGCCGCTTCCGTCATAGGCTTCGCCCGCGCCGCGCTCGACGCCGGAGCCGGCGGGCTGCGCATCGAGTCGGTGGCCTATGTCGCGGCGGTGCGGGCGGCGGTGGCGGCGCCGATCATCGGGCTCGTCAAGCGCGACCTCGACGACAGCCCTGTCCGCATCACGCCGTTCCTGACGGACGCCGAGGAGCTGGCCGACGCGGGCGCCGACATCATCGCCTTCGACGCCACGGCGCGGCCGCGGCCCGCCGCGGTTTGCGAGCTGATTGCCGCCATTCATGCGCGCGGGCGGCTGGCGATGGCCGACTGCTCCTGCCGCGCGGACGCCGAGGCGGCGCTGGCGGCAGGGGCGGACATCGTCGGCTCGACCATGTCGGGCTATACCGGGGGGCCGGAGCCGGTCGAGCCCGACCTCGCGCTCGTCGCGAGCCTCCGCCAGCTCACCCCTCATGTCGTCGCCGAGGGCCGGCTGCGCACGCCGGAGCACGCCGCCGACGCGGTGCGCGCCGGCGCGGCCGCGGTCGTCGTCGGCTCGGCGATCACCCGGCCGGAGCATGTCACCGGCTGGTTCCGCGACGCGGTCGGCACCGCCTTCGCCCGTCGCGACCTTCCGGTGCTCGCCCTCGACATCGGCGGGACGAAGACATTCGCGGCGCTCGTCAGGGGCGCGGAGGTGATCGAGGAGGCGATCATCGCCACCGACCGCGCCGCCGGGCCCGACGCCTGGCTCGATGCCGCAGCCGATGTGGCGCGCGGCTGGGGAGGCTTCGCGGCGGTCGGCGCCGCGGTTACCGGCTTCGTCCGCGATGGTCTCTGGTCCGCGCTGAATCCGCGCGTCCTCGGCATCCCGCCGCGCTTTCCGCTGGCCGAGCGTGGCGGCGCCCGGTTTGGAGCGCCGTTTCTCGCGGTCAACGACGCCCAGGCGGCGACCTGGGGCGAGCACCGCTTCGGCGTGGGCGAAGGCGGCGACCTCGTCTTCCTCACCATCTCGACGGGCATCGGCGGTGGCATCGTCACCGGCGGGCGCCTGCTCGGCGGCCTCGCCGGGCACTTCGGCCAGCTCCGCTCGCCATCGGGCGGGGCGGCGCCGCTCGAAGACGGGGCATCGGGCGGCTGGATGGCGGAGGAGGCCGCGCGGGTCGGCCATGTCGTCGAGGCGCCGGCGATCTTCGCCCGCAGCGGCGAGGCCTGGGCGGAGGGCATCGTCGCGACATCGGCGGCGCGGGTCGCGCTGCTCTGCCGCGACATCCAGCTCGCGCTAGACCCGCCGCTGATCGCCATCGGCGGCGGCGTGGGACTGGCGGATGGCTATCTCGCGCGGATCGAGGCGAGGCTCGGCGGCCTGCCGCCGGAACTCGCCCCGCGGCTGGCGGCGGCACGGCTCGGGGCGCGGGCCGGCATCCTCGGGGTCGCCGACCTCGCCCGCTCGAACGCATGAGACCGACAGGACAGCAAGGGGGACTATGATGAGACTGGGACGACAGACACTCGCGGCGCTCGCCCTTCTGGCGGCGAGCCTTGCCCTGCCCGGTGCCGGCAATGCCAAGGTGACGGTCCTCGGCTGGCCGGGCGGATCGGAGGAGACGGCGCTGCGCGCGACCGTCGATCTCTACAACCAGACCGCGCCCGAGGAGGACAAGGTCGAGCTCCTGTTCTTCAACCGCGAGGGCTTCTTCGACAAGCTTCAGGCGGACATGGCGGCGGGCTCCGACGCCTTCGACGTCAACCTCGTCGCCACCTATTCCGTGGGCCGCTACGCCCCCTACATGGAGCCGATCGACCTCGGGGCGGACGCGACGAAGGTGTTCGGCGAGTCCGTGCTGAAGACGATGCAGTACGACGGCAAGCAGTACGGGGTGCCGACCGACCTGTCGCTGCACTTCATGTACTATCGCAAGGACCTGATCGACGCCCTCCTCGCCGACGATGCGGCGAAGAAGACCTATGGCGAGATCGCGGAGAAGTACCTCGGCAAGGCGCCGGACGAGTGGACCTGGGACGACTGGGCGGCGACGGCGCTCTACTTCACCGAGGCGGTGAACCCAGACAGCCCGGTCCGCTACGGCACCGTGCTCCAGATGAAGAACCTGCTCTTCAACATGATGGTGTTCCAGTCCCTGCCGCGCGCCTACGGCGGCGACTGGATGGACGCGAGCGGCAAGGTCACGGTCGGCTCGGACGCCTATCGCACCGGGCTCGAACTCTACAGGAAGCTCTACGACGCCGGCGCGACGCCGAAGGACTCGCTCAGCTACGAATATGCCGAGACCAACGCCGCCTTCGCCTCGGGCCAGGTGGCCACGGCGCTGCAGTGGAACGCCGCGGCGGGCGATCTCACCAATCCCGAGACCTCGCCGGCGGTGGCCGAGGTGACGGGGATCGTTGCTCCGCCGGCCGGGCCGGCGGCGCGTGCGACCCATATCCACGGGCTCGGGCTCGGGCTGAATGCCAAGGCGAAGAACAAGGAGGGGGCGCTGCACTTCCTGAAGTGGCTCGCGACGGAGGATGCGGCAGTCGCCTACGCCACCGCGGGCGGCTCCCCCGCGCTCACGCCGGAGGTGGTGGCCAAGGTGGCGGAGAAGCGGCCGGATCTCGTTCTGCTCGGCGACTTTGCCGGCAAGTACGGCTACGTGATGACCGGGGCGACATCGGCGAATGCGCTCTCGGTGTACGAGTTGCAGGCGAAGGAGTTCACCGGCTACTGGGCCGGGCAACAGAGCCTCGACGACGCGCTGGCGCACACCGCGGCGGGCATGAGCGACCTCCTGAAGTGAGACCCCGGCGCCGGGTGCGCACCCCGCATCCGGCCCTTCGAGGCGAGGGCTGATGACGATCCTGAAACCGGCCGAGGGGCGGTTCTACCTGACGCCTCTCGTCGGGTTTCTCCTGCTGTTCCTCGGGTTTCCCGCAGTGGTGAATGTCGTCTACTCGGTCTCGGACGTCCGCTTCGAGACGCTGCGGAGCCCGAGCTTCGCGGGCGCTGCCAACTATCTCGCCGTCGTCCGGGACGGCGAATTCTGGCAGGCGGTGTGGTTCTCGCTGCGCTTCGGACTGCTGACGGCGATCGCGGAGTGCGCGCTCGGGCTGTTTCTCGCGCTCTTCCTCGCGCCGCTCCTCACCGACAGGCCGGTGCTCCTCGCCCCCCTGATGCTGCCCTTGATGGTGGCGCCGGCGATGGTCGGGCTCATGTACCGGCTGGTGCTCCACGAGTTCGCGGGCCCGGTGCCCTACTATCTCCAGCTCTGGACCGGATCGAGCCCGGCGTTCCTCGACGCGGACAACGCCTTTCGCACGCTCGTCGTCGTCGAGACGCTGCAGTGGACGCCATTCGCCTTCCTGCTGTTCCATGCCGCCTACATCGCCATTCCCGGCGACGTGCGGGACGCGGCGGCGATGGACGGGGCGTCGGCGCTGGCGCGGCTCCGGTGGATCGAACTGCCGCTGATGGCGCCGACGCTCGCCATCGCCTTCTTCCTGCGCTTCATCGACGGATTCCGGGTGTTCGACAACGTCTATACCCTGACCGGAAGCGGCGCCGGCGGCTCGACCACCTCGCTCTCGATCTACATCTATCAGGCGTTCTTCAAGGAGGGCGCGATCGGAAAGGCGATCGCCGCCTCGATCCTGCTCTTCATCGCCGCGCTGCTGCTGCTCGTCGGGATCGGTGCGCTCGGGCGGAAGCGGGCGGCATGAAGGCGGCGCTGTCCACCTTGCGGATCGTGGTCTACGGGCTGGCGGTGCTGGCGATGAACTTTCCGGTCATCGCGACGCTCGTCACCTCGTTCAAGAGCGCGCGCGAGGCGGCGACGAACCCGTCGCTCTGGATCGCGGCGCCGACGCTCGCGAACTATGCGAAGGTGCTGTCCGACACGACGCGGTTCAACATCTACGCCTATCTCTTCAACAGCCTCGTCGCGGCGCTGATCGGCACCACGCTCGCCATCGCGCTCGCGCTGCCGGCGGCCTACGGGATCGTTCGGAGCGAGACCGGGCAGCGGGTGATGCTGCCGCTCGTCATCAACCTCCGGGCGGTGCCGCTCATCATCTTCGCGATCCCGCTCTACATGATGTACCAGTGGCTCGGCCTGCTCGACACGCGGGTCGGGCTCGGGCTGATCCTCGCCATCGTCAACGTGCCGCTGGCGCTCGTCATCCTCGTCAATGCCGTCGCCGAGGTGCCGGCGGAACTCGACGAGGCGGCGAAGATCGACGGGGCGTCGTCGTGGCAGACCCTCGTCACCATCGTCCGGCCGCTGGTCCGGCCGGCGCTGGTGACGACCTTCATCTTCGGGTTCATCACCGCCTGGAACGAGTTCCTGTTCGGGCTGCTGCTGACGACGAGCCGGGCGGTGCCGATGACGGTCGGGGCCTCGTTCTTCTTCGCCGCGAGCGGCGGCGGGGTGCAGTGGGGGACGGCCTCCGCCGTGATGATCCTCGGCGCCCTGCCCCCTGCCCTTCTCGGCCTCGTCATGTACCGGCAGATCTCGAGCTCCCTGACCGCGGGCGCGATCAAGGGCTGACCCCCCGCGGCGCTACAGCCGCCGCAGCGCGTCCGCGATCTTTTCGGCGATCATCAGCGTCGGCACATTGGTGTTGGCGCAGGGGACCGTCGGCATGATCGAGGCGTCGGAGACATAGAGGCCGTCAAGGCCGCGGACCTTGCCGCTCGGGTCGGTCACGGCGAGCGCGTCGCCGCCCGGCCCCATCCGGCAGGTGCAGGACGGGTGCCAGACCCCGCCGACGGTCTCGCGCAGATAGGCCTCGAGCGCGGGGCGGTCGGCGGCGAGGCGGCGAGGGTCGTCGAAGTTGGCGAGCATGTGCGGAAAGGCGCGCTCGCGGAGCGGGCCGGCGAGGTCGATCGCGGTGGCGCTGATGGCGGTGACGGTGGCGGCAAAGGGCGTCGGCTTCGAGAAGCGCTTGCCGATCTCGGACATGCCGCCGGCGTAGAGCCCGCCAACGGTGGCGGCGAGGCTCGGGTCGGTGGCGAGGCCGACGGCGCGCTCGAAGGCGTCGGCGAGGCGGGTGAGGTCGCGGGCGTCCGAGAGCATGCGGAAGTCGATGCGCGGCGGGCCGTCCGGGGCGGCGGCATCGAGCAGGAGCTGGCCGCGGGAATAGGACTTGTTCACCCAGAAGAAGATCGAGCCGAGCTGTCCGCCGACCGCGTGCCAGGCGGCGCGGCTGACGAAGTTCATGTGCATGTCGCCGGCCGGGCAGCCTTCGACGCCCGAGGAGAAGCGGAAGGCCGTTCAAGAGTCCGATCGCCGCGCCCGCGGCGACCGCGGCGAGGAGCGTCAGGGTGGCGGAGCCGGTGGCGGCATAGCCGAGGCCGGCGGCGACGCCGCCGAAGGCGAGGGTGCTGCCGACGGAGATGTCGATGCCGCGGGCGATGATGACGGCGGTCATCGCGAAGGCGACGATGGCGATCACCGCGCTCTGCTGCGCGATGCTGACGAAGTTGCCCGCCGAGAGGAACCGCGGGTCGATCGCCCCGAAGACGGCGACGGCGAGGACGAGCACCCCGACGAGGATCGGCTCGTTGCGTCGGAAAAGCGCGGCGATCATCGGGGCCCTCCGGAACCGGGGCGCCGGCGCGACCGGCGCCGGCGCGGTCGGCCTACTTGCCGACGGTCATCGCCGAGGCGGGGACCTTCGGGCCGAGCTGCTCGGTGTAGTTCTTCGCCTCGACCGCTTCCTTCTCGGTGTTGATCGACTCGAAGCTCAGGCCGCCCGCCTTCAGCTTCGCCGCGGTTGCATCCGAAGTCACGAAGTAGGTCGGCATGTAGAGGTCCTTCGGCAGTTCCTCGCCACCAGCGAGCCGGGCCGCGACGGCGATGTTCCAGTACCCGACGCGGTAGGCGCCGGTCAGGACGTCCATCACCATCTTGCCGCTGTCGATCATGTCCTTCATCTCGGCGTCGCCGTCGTAGCCGCCATAGAGAAGGTCTGTGCCCATCGAGGTGGCGACGCTGTCGGCAGCGAGGCAGAGGCTGTCGGAAATGCAGCCGATCCCCTTCAGGTCGGGATAGGTGGTGAGCCAGGTCTGCGCCGCATTCGTCGCCTTGGCGGCGTCCCAGCCGGTCGGCTCGATGCCGACGATGGTGATCTTCGGGAACTCCTTCGCCATCGTTTCGACGAAGCCCTTCTCCCGGGTGTCGGAGACGAAGTTGCCGCGGGAGCCGACGAGGAGCGCGACCTCGCCCTCGCCGCCGAGCGAGGTGCCGAGCGCACGGGCGACCATCGCCATGTTCTCGTAGTCGGGATAGAGCGTCGAGTAGTTGCCGCCGCCCTCGACCTTGTTGCCCATGGTGATGACCGGAATGCCCGCGTCGATCGCCTTCTTGATCGCCGGCACGACGGCGTTCTTGTCGATCGGGTCGATCAGGATGGCGCTGACGCCCCGAAGGCCAGCGTCGCGTCGATGTTGCGGCGGTGGCCCTCCGGGGTCGGTGACGGCTCGATGATCGCGGACGGCAGGATCATCAGCGACGAGCCACCGGAGTGGAGGTCGAGGAAATAGTCGGAGATTGGGAACAGGCAGTCGTGGACGTAAGCCGCGATCTGCTGCGTGAGCGTGCCGTTGAAGTCGCCGGGGAAGCAGCGGTTGAAGTTCAGCCCGTCCACCGGCGAGGTGCGGGTGCCGGCCTCGACGGCGCGGACGTTGATTGCCGGAATCGCGATGATCCGCCCGGAGACATCGGCCGGGTCGATCTCGCGCAGCAACTCGCCCAGCGCGATCGGCCCCTCGTATTCGTCGCCGTGGTTTCCGGCCTCGATAAGGATCGTCGGCCCGTCACCGTTCGCGATCACCGCAAGCGGCACCTGCACGGTGCCCCAGGCGTCGTCATGGGGCGACTGCGGCATGCAGAAGGTGCCGATCTGCTTTCCGGGACGGTCGAGGTCGACGCTGGAGAAGACGCTGTTCCGGCGCGGGGTGAGAAGCGTCCTGCCCGTGTCGAAAGCGGTCACGTTTCCGGCCCCCCCGTTTCCCCGACACCGCAAGCGTGTTGAGTTTTATATTTGATGTCAATCTCAAATATGAAACCTGTTCATCCCCCCGCCGCGATCCCGTATCGTCGCAGCCACGGAGGACATTCGATGAGCAACGAGGCGCAGGATTCCGGCAGGCCCAGCTACGCGGCGCCCGCTCTCACCAAGGGTCTGGAGGTGCTGGAGCTGCTCGCCACCGCGCAGGCGCCGATGACGATGACGATGATCGGCGAGGGGCTCGGCCGATCGAAGAACGAGATCTTCCGGATGATCTTCGCGCTTCAGGAGCGCGGCTATATCGAGCGCAACCCCGAAACGGATGCCTTCTCCCTGACTGACCGTCTGTTTCGGCTGGGCCTTCGCACTCCGCGCGCACAGGACCTGATGACGGCGGCGATGCCCGAGATGGCGGCCATCGCCGAGACGGTGGGACAGTCGCCGCACCTCGTGGTGGTGAGCCGCGGCGAAACCGTCGTGACCGCGGCGGTGCCTGGCGGCTCCGACATGGCCTTCACGCTGCGCCTCGGCTACGGGCGCCTCGCGGCCGACGCGACGTCGGGCCAAGTGATCCTCGCCTTTCAGGACCCGGCGGTCGCGGCGCGGATCATCGACGACTGCGCGGCAAAGGCCCCGGTCGACCGCAAGGCGCTCGCCGACCAGTTGGCGGCGATCCGCGCCCGCGGCCACGAACTCCACGCGAGCCGCGACTTCGTCGGCATCACCGACATCTGCTGCCCGATCCTCGGGGCCGACGGCCACGCGGTCGCAGCGATCATCATCGCCTTCGTCAACCGCCACAACCGGGACAACCGCCACGACGAGGCGCTGGAGGCCCTGAAGGCGTCCTGCGCACGCATCGCGGCGAAGCTGTCGCAACAGCTCCATTTCCTGCCGTGAAGTCCCGGCAGAGAACGCCCCAGGTGCCCCGATCCCGTCCGGGAACCAGCGAGCCGCGGGCCTCCAGATACCAGCGCGCCGGCAGGGGTATCCCGGACAAGCGACGGGGCCATGCCATGGCTGCGGCAATCGCGCTTCGGGATGATCTGAGCAGCGACGATCTTCGGCGGCTGGCGCAGGACAGCCGGGACGCGAAGCAGTTCCGCCGGCTGCCGGCGCCGGCGGCGCTGCCGCACCCCGGCGGCCACGCCACACGCCTCGACATGCAACGGGCAATTCTCAGGCCGAGATTCCAGTCGGCCCGGGACGAAAGACCGGGGTCAGGTCCATCCCGTCGCCATCGGCCGACTTGACCTCACGATCCGCGAAGCCATCCAGCCGATCCTCGACACTCTTGCCGAGGCCCCCCGCTGCTGGGAGTCGGCTCGATCCGAATGCTGGGCAAGCTCGCCGGCTTGGCCGCCACGCGTCGATCGTGGCGCCGGTCGCCGCCCATCCCGAAAGTGCCACCGGCAGCCTGATCTTCCGGCCGCCGGCAGAGGTCGCCGCGCCGATCAGCGACTTCGCCTCGATCGTCCGGGACGGCGAGGCCCTGAGCTTCGCGCCGCAAGCCTTCCGCGAACACGCTCCCCAGCACGCGCGCAGCTTCGCGGTTCATTGCCGGGCCCGGCACGTGACCGGGCCCGGCCGTCGAGAACGACCGCCCTACTCCGCGGCGACGCTGACGTCGGCATCCCAGCCGGAGATCGCCTTGACCTCGGTGAACTCCTCGATCCCCCAGACCCCGCCCTCGCGCGCCCGGCCGGACGCCTTGATGCCGCCGAACGGCGCGCCGAGCGAGCGGGCCTCGCCGTTCATCTCGATCATGCCGGCGCGCAGGCGCCGCGCCAGCCGGTTGCGCCGGGCGCCGTCGGCGCTCTGGACGTAGTTGGTCAAGCCATAGGCGGTGTCGTTGGCGATCGCCACCGCCTCGTCCTCGCTGTCGAAAGGCAGCATCGACAGGACCGGGCCGAAGATCTCCTCGCGCTCGATGGTCATCCCCGGCACCACGTCGGCGAAGACCGTCGGGCGGACGTAGAAGCCGCGGTTCAGGGTCTCCGGCCGGCCGAGGCCGCCGGCGACGAGGCGGGCGCCCTCGTCGATGCCCTTCTGGATATAGCCCTGGATCTGCGTCCACTGCCGCTCGTTCACCACCGGCCCGAGGTGTCCGCCCGCCTCGCGCGGCGAGCCGACGCGGGTCGCCTCGGCGACGCCGCGGGCGATCTCGACGGCCTCGTCGTAGAACGACCGCTCGACCAGCATCCGCGACGGCGCGTTGCAGGACTGGCCGGAGTTGTTGAACAGGTGCCTGACGCCGCGCACCACCGCCGCCTCGCCAGCGTCGGCGAAGACGAGGTTCGCGCCCTTGCCGCCCAGCTCGAGCGTCACCCGCTTCAGCGTCTCGGCGGCATTCTTCGAAATCGCCCGGCCGGCGCGGGTCGAGCCGGTGAAGGAGATCATCTCGACGTCCGGGTGCACGGAAAGCTGGCTCCCCACGCCGGCGCCATCACCGTTCACGAGGTTGAAGACGCCCCTCGGCAGCCCCGCGTCGTGGACGAACTCGGCGAAGAGCAGCGAGGAGAGCGGCGCCTCTTCCGACGGCTTCAGCACGCAGGTGCAGCCCGCCATCAGCGCCGGGATGACCTTGAGCGTCACCTGGTTCATCGGCCAGTTCCACGGCGTGATCAGCCCGACGACGCCGATCGGCTCCAGCGCGATGCGATCGTGGGGGGTGTCTGCCCGCAGCGGGCGGATCCATTCGATCGCGTCGAAGGCGTCGAGGAAGCCCTTGAAGTGCCACGGCAGACAGGGCGCCTGCGACTTGCGGGCGAGGTCGATCGGTGCGCCCATCTCGAGGCTGATCGCCTGGGCCATCTCCTCGGCGCGCTTCTCGTACTGGGCGAGGATGCCCGCGACGAGGCGCTTGCGCTCGGCCGGCGGCGTCGCGGCCCAGCCGGGGAAGGCGCGGCTCGCCGCAGCAACGGCGGCCTCGGTGTCGGCGCGGTCGCCGAGCGAGATCACCGCGCAGGGCTCCTCCGTCGCCGGGTCGATCACCGCGCAGTCGCGCGGCACGGCCGGAGCCACCCACGCGCCGTCGATGTAGAATGCGCGCTTCTCGATCATGGTCGTCTCTCCCTTGATATCTGACGGCGGCGTTGCCCGGGCGGGTCAATCACCGGGGAACCGCACACGGCGTCGAGCGTGTGAGGAAGCGCCGCTCGCGGCCGTTGTCGAGCGAAAACATGCCGCGGCCGGGCGCGACGTCAATGGTCGGGTGCCGCGACGCGCGGATGTAGACTGGCGCCCCGTCGGCATGGCCGAGGGGCACGTCGCGGTGGTCGGCGCCGACCGCGGCGAGGAGCGCCCTGACTGCCCGCGCCGCGCTGACCCCGCCCGTGCTTTGCCTTCCGCGGAGGGACGGGCCGCATCGACCGATCCCGGGCCATGGATCGGAAGAACCCGGGCCTCTTCGGGCTGCAGCTGACCGGCATGTTTCTCGCAGGGGACCTTCGCCTCGCGAAAGAACTCGACCTCGTTCACGGATTTCCTCCTCGTGTCCGCCACTTTCCGCGGCGTCTCTTGTCTCGCGCGACCCGCCGGTTTCCCGCGCCCTCCGGTCATGGACGGCGCGGCTCCCACCCGCACGTTCTTCCGGGCGATCGCCCTGTGGCAAGCCGCGAACATTGGCGGCGTTAGCGCCGGCAGAACATAACGCGCGCCGTCCGGACTGTATAGCGTCGGCGAACGGCGGCCCGCCGCTCACCCGCCGTCGATCTCGGCGCGGAGGGCGGCGATGTGCGGGGCGGCTGCAGCGGCGGCGGCGCGCTCGATCGCCCGGTAGCGGGTGACGATCGCGAGGCCGATCGCGGTCAGCTCCGAGCCGCCGCCGTGCTGGCCGCCCTTCTTGCCGGTGACGACGGGCTTGCGGAACACCCGGTTCATGTCCTCCACCAGCAGCCAGGCTCGCTTGTAGGAAATGCCCATCTCGCGGGCGCCGGCCGAGATCGAGCCCTGACTGGCGATATGTTCCAGAAGCTCGACCTTGCCCGGACCGATCCGGCCGTCAGTCTCGAGGTCGATGCGGAGGCTGATCGCGGACATGGGTAGGGTCTCCGTCCCTGTGGGCCTGGCTCGCGTCACGTTGAGCCTTTGCCCGGCGCCGCTGCAAGGGCGACGGGCGCACGCCGGGGACGTTCGCGGCAGGCGCCGGCCGTAGCTGGCACGCGCGCCCTCCCGACCACGACCGACCGACGTGCGGCAGGGAACGCGAGTGCCTCGGCGCCGTTCTCGGGCCGCGCCGAAGTCAGTTCCTGATCCTCGACCGTGTGAGCGCCGCCTCGGGAAACGGGTCCGCCAGCGCCGAGCTCAGCGACTGCACGAAGCCGGGCTCCAGACCGAAGGACGCCTCGAAGCCCCCTTTCGTCGTCATGGTGAGGATCAGCGTGCGCCCGTCGCCGCCGACCTCGATCTGCCAGCTGTCGAGCGGAAAGACGTAGCGCAAGGTATCGTCCCCGAAGCGGCTCCCGAGCGCCATCCGAAGGAGGCGGGGAAGTGTCATGGCGACGGCCGACGCGTCCGACATGGAGAGCGACAGCTCGGTGGGCTTGCCCGCGGCGTCAATGACGCCGAGTGTGATCCGCTCACCCTCATCGACGACCTTGCAGGTGGAAAGGGCTGCTGCGTCTACTGTCATCGGGTCACCTTTCGATCATTCCGAATGACCATATCGAAGGGAACCGACCAGGCAAGATTTGTCGAATCCCGAGGTGGATCGACATTTCGACCAGAGATAACGGGAGGCCTGTCCGATGGTCCGCGAGAACGAGATCCGCCCCGGCGAGGCCGCCGTGGCCGACCCGCCAGCCGACGCCACCCTCGCCTTCATCGGCCGCATAAGGACACCGTGGACATCGCGGATGCTGGCGCCGCGCCAGGGCCGGCAGGACGGCCCGGTCTGCCGGATCGAGGTCGACGCGCCATGGACCGCGGCGCTCGCCGGAGTCGCCGATTTCGCGCTTCTGGAAGTGCTCTATTGGCTGCACATGTCGCGCCGCGATCTCGTCCTGCAAAGTCCTGCGAACAACGGCCTTGTCCGAGGCACCTTCGCGTTACGCTCGCCAGTGCGCCCCAACCCGATCGGCACGTCGATCGTCCGGCTCGTCGGGATAGAGGGTGGCGACACCCTGCTTGTCCGGGGGCTCGACTGCCTGGACGGCACCCCGCTCCTCGACATCAAGCCCGATCGGACAGTCTTTCGTCCCATCGCTCCACCGCAGCCGGGCGACTTCGAGATCGGCTGAGGGGAGTTGGAGGAGGTCCCGGGGAACAGTCGTCATCACAGCGCCCCCCGGCATCGCCCTCCCGACCGGGCTCCTGGCGAGGCTGGAGGTCGTCAGCGGTCTGCAGCCTCGAATCACATGCGTTATGTACCATTCGACCTAATGCCTGCGTCCCGATCAGACGAGATATGCCCAATTTCCAGGAGGCCGCTGACCGCTTGTTGAGCAAACGCGCGGCTCCGCCTGTCCAGCGCGAGATTCTTGTTGCGGCGCAACAGCAGCTCCCGAGAAATCGGAGGGACATCCTCAAGCGCAACGGCGCGCAAGAGCACACCGTGCCCAGCAGCGGGCACAGGCAACGGCGCCATGGATTCTTCTCAGCGATGGGAGGGGTTTTGGTGCCGCTTTGTTCTGGAGGTGCGCCTTGTCGAAGACAACCGTGAAGAGCGTGTGCCCCTCTTGCGGCGTGGGCTGCGGCATCGTCATGGAAGTCGCGGGCGGCAAGATCACCAAGATCTCGGGGAACAAGAGCCACCCGACGAACTTCGGCCGCCTCTGCACCAAGGGGGCGAGCTGCAATATCCCGGTCACCGGCCCCGGCCTTCTCCCGCGATCAGGAGGAGAAGATCTATGTGCAGACCCGGATGGTGGAGGAAGGCGCCGGACTCTGGCGCTGGCTGGAAGACGGCGCCGCCTTCTACATCTGCGGCGATGCGGGCCGCATGGCGAAGGACGTGGACACCGCGCTGCAACAGGTCATCGCCACGCACGGCGGCATGAGCGCGGAGAAGGCGACCGAGTATGTTGCGCGGATGCAGCAGGAAAAGCGTTACACCCGCGACGTCTACTGATCTTCTTCGGCTTCCGGATCGTGCTCCATGCGCTGGCGCCGCCCGCCGTAGCGGTCGAGGCGCTCCTTGTCGCGATGCTCTGCGTCATCCAGTCGATGGACGGCGGCGACTTCACCACGGTGCCGGCCTCTCGCTGGCATCTTCCGCACGTAGTTCGTCGGGGCGATCCACGGACGGCCGCTGACCGCATGGGTGGCGGCCGGCATCGTCCCGGTGGTGGCGAACTGCATCCGCGCTGCCGCTGGGCGTCGCCCGTTGCAGACCTACTCGTCGTCCGGCCCCGGACTGGTCGCGTCCGGTGAAATCTTCGGGCATCGACGCGCTGCTTCGCGAATGCGGTTTCCCAGGTCGATGACCTGAGGATCCCGCGACCGCTCGTCGAGCACATAGACCCCGACGGGCTTGGCCGGCGGCGGATCGGTGACGCCGAGCGGATGGATCCCCCTGAAGGGGACCAACCTCTCGGTCGAGCCGGGCGAGGTGATCGCGATCATCGGCAAGTCGGGATCGGGGAAATCGACGCTGCTGCGCTGCGTGAACGGGCTCGAGACGATCGACTCCGGCTCGATCAACGTCGCGGGCGCCCCTCTCCTGCCACAGGAGACCGCGCTCAGGGCGCTTCGGCTGAAGGTCGGAATGATCTTCCAGCAGTTCAATCTGTTCCCGCACCTCAGCGCCGGGCGCAACGTCATGCTGAGCCAGATGGTGGTGAAGAAGACGCCGAAGGACGAGGCCGAGGCGATGGCGCGCCGGATGCTCGATCGCGTCGGCCTCGCGGGAAAGTTCGACAGCTATCCCGACCAGCTCTCGGGCGGCCAGCAGCAGCGGGTCGCGATCGCGCGCGCGCTGGCGATGGAGCCGATCGCGCTCCTGTGCGACGAGATCACCTCGGCGCTCGACCCCGAACTGGTGGCGGAAGTGCTGGCGGTGGTGAAGGAACTCGCGCGCGAGGGCATGACGCTGATGATGGTCACGCACGAGATGCGCTTCGCGCGCGAGGTCTGCTCGCGGGTGATGTTCATGCATCTCGGCAAGGTCCACGAACTCGGCCCGCCGGAAGCGGTCTTCGCCGCGCCGCAGACGCCGGAGCTTCGCCAGTTCCTCGGCCTGCAGGAAGTCTAGCGGAGCGCACGACGGCGCCGGCCTGCAATGATGCGGGCTGGAGCGTCGGCGATCTTCACGTTGCCAGTCTGCGGGTTGCCAATCCGCGGGTTGCCAGTCCCGCGGGCGGGGCGTGACGTCGGCCGCGGCGCCGGCAACGCGCTCCTCCACATCGTTCCGCAGCTTGGGCCAAAGGCGACGAGGCGCCCGCTTCCGTCATGCAGAGGCGAGACGGAAGCGGTTTCTGGTCGTCTCGATGGTCATGTCGGGCTCCGGGAGGTCAGCCACTGTGGCAGGCCACGGGGCGCGCGGCCGGTGCGGGCGGCGGCGGCGCAGTCGGCGAGGCTGCCGAGGCGCACGGGCCGCCCGGACAGGCCGGGGCCGTAGTGGGCATACTTGCCCGAGTTCGTCAGGATCGCGCGCGTCCGCTCCGGCAGCAGCGGCGCACGGATCGAGCACCAGCAGAGATCGGGGAGAACCTGCACGCCCGCGGCGGCAAGACGGGCGAGCGTGCCCTCGGCCTCCGCCGCGGCGATTGTGTCGCGCCCGGCGGTGACGATGACGGCGACCTCGGGCGCGCGTGGCCCGCCGTCGAGCGCGGCGGCGAGCGCGGCGGCGAGCGCCCGGCATTCGGTGAGAGAGGCGTGGGGGCTGCCGACGGCGACGAGATCGACTTCCTCAGGGCCGGCGGCGAGCGCCTGCCAGCCACGGGCGAGGTCGACGGCGGTGATGGCGGTGCGATCCGCCTCCCCTGCCCCGGCCGCCTCCGGGGTTACGCCCTCGATATGCAGCATCGGCGCGGCGGAGGTCGAGCCAAAGGCGGCGCAGAACGCCTTCAGGTCGTCGGGTCGGGGGCGCCCGCCGGCGAGGCCGCGCAGCAGCGGAATGCGGTCGGGCGACGCGAGGCCCGCAAGATAGCCGACGAGCGGCCAGAACGCATCGTCCGCCCCCTCGGGCAGCTCCACGTCGATGACGCGCCGCGCCCGGCGACCTTCGTCGAGGTAGACGCCCGAGAGCGGCGCACGGCCCGTCATCGCGATAAAGAGGTCGAGGAAATCCGGGTGCTTCGCCGTGCGCGCGCCGAGCACGCTGTTGGCATAGACGACCGCGTTCGACTCGGCCCAGGCGATGGCCTCCCCCTCCACCGGCGGCGCGTCGAGCAGGTAGGGCGCACAGGTGAAGGTCGGCCGGCAGCCCATCCGCACGTAGGCGTCGGCGAGCCGCGCAGCCGGGCCGCCAAAGTCGGGCGGCACCCCCTGCTCCTGCCAGCGGGCACGGTCGACGGAGATGGCGTTCATCGTCGTCGGCAGCCGGACGCGGGCACCCATGCCGGCCAGCGTCTCGGCGAAGGTGAGGTTCGCGGGGCTCGCGTAGATGCAGCCGTCGATATGGCCGCGGGTGACGTCCGTCAGCCCCTCGGCGCCCTGCAGCCGCGCCATGGCCGCGATGACCCGCATGGCAAGCGCCACGGCAGGGCCGTCGCGCCCGTCGAGCATGGCGCGGTCGTCGTCGGAGAGCGCCAGCGCCGCCGGGTCGACCTCGGCGATCGGCAGGGTGAAGCCCCCGGCGCGGATCGCATCCGGGCCGATCTCCGCCGCCTCGGCCCGTGCGAGCGCCGTGAAGGCGTCAGGGGCGAGGCGCAACACCGGCACGCGGCATCCGTAGAGTTCGGCGGCGATCATCGCGCCAAGCGTCACCACGTCCTCCGCCTCCTCGAAGACCAGCGCGGCGGGCGCGCGCCCGGTGAGCGCAAGGTCGAGGAGCACGCCCGACCCGGTGCAGGAGCCGCGTGTCGTCGGCATCATCAGGATGGAACCGGCGATCGTCGCGCCATGGAGCGGGTGGTGCACGTCCATGACGCGCGCCGTCGCCGGATCGACGCCGCCCCAGAAGCTCAGGGGCTCCGGCGTGGCGAGGATCGGGCCGGCGGCGGTGCCGGGGAGGATGCGCAGGGCGGCGGTCATCTGACGACGAAGCCGTGGGCGAAGGGATCGCGGTCGTCGATGAAGATGGTGTTGTACCCCGTCAACCGCGCCCAGCCGGCGATGGACGGCACGATGGCGGGATGCCCGCCGACGGAGGCCGCCGCCTCGATCCGGCCCTTGAAGAGCGAGCCGATGATCAACTCGTGCACGAATTCGTCGCCGACGGCGAGCCGGCCCTTGGCGGCGAGCTGGGCCATGCGCGCGGACGTGCCGGTGCCGCAGGGGGAGCGGTCGATGGCCTTGTCGCCGTAGAAGACGGCGTTGCGGGCGTGTGCCTCCGCAACGGTGGGCGCGCCGGTCCACTGGATGTGGCTGAGGCCGCGGATCTCCGGGTGCTCCGGGTGGACGAATTCGTACTTCGCGTTGAGCGCGGCGCGGAGCTTCGGGGACCAGCCGATGCAGCTCTCCCGCCGTGTGGTCGGCCATGTCGCGGAAATTCTTCTGCGGCTCGACGATGGCGTAGAAGTTGCCGCCGTAGGCGACATCGACCACGATCTCGCCGAGCCCCTCGACCTCCGCGGTCAGGCCCTCCGCGTGGAGGTAGCCGGGGACGTTGGTCAGGCGCACCTCCTCGACGAAGCGGCCCTCCTGCCGATAGGTGATCTCGACCCGCCCCGCAGGCGCGTCGACGGCGAGACGCCCCGGCGCGCGCGGGGTGATGAGGCCGTTCTCGATCCCCATGGTGATGGTCCCGATCGTGCCGTGGCCGCACATCGGCAGGCAGCCGGAGGTCTCGATGAAAAGCACCGCCACGTCGCAATCGTCCCGCGTCGGCGGATAGAGGATCGAGCCCGACATCATGTCGTGGCCGCGCGGCTCGAACATCAGCCCGGTGCGGATCCAGTCGTAGTCGCGCAGGAAGTGCGCGCGCTTCTCCAGCATCGTCGCGCCGTCGAGCCGCGGCCCGCCGCCGGCGACGAGCCGAACGGGATTGCCGCAGGTGTGGCCGTCGATGCAGGAAAAGGTATGCGTAGCCATGGGCTTCAGAACCTTTGCGGCGAGAAGGGGGCGAGGTCGATCGCAGGGGCCGCGCCCGTCACGAGGTCAGCGACAAGCCGTGCGGTGCCGGCGGACTGCGTGAGCCCGAGATGGCCATGGCCGAAGGCATAGGTGACGCGGGGCGTGGCGCGGGCCGGGCCGATCGCCGGCAGGGTATCGGGCAGCGAGGGGCGAAAGCCCATCCACTGCTCGCCGCCGGTGGTCCGCAGGCTGGGCAGGAAGGCGGCCGCCTTGCGCAGCATCGCGTCCGCGCGCGCGAAGTTTGCAGGCAGGTCGACCCCGCCGAGCTCCACCGCCCCACCCACGCGGATGCCGGTGGAAAGGCGGGTGACGACGAAGCCGTGGCCGCCGAATGTGACCTGCGTGCGCAGGTCGAGCGCATCTGCCGGCAGGGTGGTGTTGTAGCCGCGCTCCGCCTCCAGCGGAATGCGCTCGCCCAGGGTGTGGGCGAGGCGATGCGAGAAGGCGCCGGCGGCGAGGACGACACGGCCGGCGCGACGGGTCTCGCCGGCCGCGACCTCGACGCCGCCCTCGACCGGGAGGAGCGCCGTCGCCTCGGCCCGCTCGAGCGTGCCGCCCTGCGCACGGAAGCGGTCCGCGAGGGCGAGGGTGTAGAGCCGCGGGTCGGCGATGGAATACCAGCCCGGCGTGAAGGTCCCGTGGGTGAAGCGCGGCGCGAGGCCGGGCTGGACCCCGGCCATCTCCGCCGCGGTCAGGTGGCGGAACGCGATGCCGTGGTCGGCGCGGGCCTGCCATCCGGGCAGCGAGGCGGCGAACTCCGCCTCGCCCTCGTAGACTTGCAGGTTGCCCTCCTTGCGGAGCATCGGCCCGGTGCCGGTGGCCGCAAGGAAGGGGATGAGTTCGGCCTTGGAAAGATCCATGAGCGCGGTCTGGGCGGCCGCGGAGGCGGCGACCCGCTCCGGCGCGCAGGCGCGGGCGAGCCGCAGCATCCAGGGCGCGACCTTCAGTGCATAGCGCGGCGGGATGCTGAGCGGGCCAAGGGGATCGAGCAGCCAGCCGGGCGCCTTGCGCAGCAGCCCCGGCGACGCGAGCGGCAGGATATCGGTGAAAGCGAAGGCCCCGGCATTGCCGGCGGAGGCGCCGGCCGCCGGCCCCTCGCGGTCGAGGACGGTGACGGTAAGCCCGCGGGCCTGCAACGCCAGCGCCGCCGAGAGGCCGACGACACCGGCGCCGATGACGATGACATCGGGCGCAGCGCTCACAGCGTCGCCGCCAGGAATGTCCGGGTCTCGGGGTTCTGCGGCGCACCGAAGAGCGCATCCGGCGCCGCGATCTCGGCCATGACCCCCTGATGGAAGAAGGCGACCCGGTCGGAGACCTCGCGGGCGAACTTCATCTCGTGGGTCACGCAGATCATCGTCATCCCCTCGGAGGCGAGCATGCGGAGGGTGTCGAGAACCTCGCCCACCAGCATCGGGTCGAGCGCCGAGGTCACCTCGTCGAAGAGCATGTATTCCGGCGACATGGCGAGCGCGCGGGCGATCGCCATGCGCTGCTGCTGGCCGCCGGACATGCGGCTCGGGTAGACCTTGAGCTTCTCCGCCAGGCCGACATGGCCGAGCTGGCGCACCGCGATCTCCTCGGCCTCGGCCTTCGACAGGCCGAGGACCTTGCGCGGGGCGAGCATGACGTTTTCCAGCACCGTCAGGTGGGGAAAGGCGTTCCATTGCTGGAACACGATGCCGACCTTGCGGCGCAGCTTGTTGAGGTCCGTCCCCTTTGCGTGGACCTCCGTCCCGTCGATGCGGATGCGCCCTGAATCGATCGGCTCCAGCCCGTTGATGCAGGTGAGCAGGGTCGACTTGCCGGAGCCGGACCCGCCGATGACCGTCAGCACCTCGCCGCGGGCGACGGTCAGGTCGATGCCCTTCAGCACCTCCAGCAGGCCGAAGGACTTGCGGACGTTTTCGATCTCAATCATGGGGCGACCACCGTCGTTCGAGATACCCGCCGAGCCGGGCGACGGGAAAGCTGATGAGGAAATAGATGGCGCCGCAGATCGTCAGGATCATCAGGGGCTCCTGCAACCGGGTCACGAGGATCTGCGAGGCGCGCAGCAGCTCGATGATCCCGAGCCAGAGCACCAGCGCGGAATCCTTCATCACCCCAAGCGTCAGCCCGATCCAGGCCGGCACCGACACCCGGAGCGCGAGCGGCGCGACGATATAGGCCATGTCCTGCCGCCAGGTCATCCCGAGCGAGCGCGCGGCGCGGCGCGTCGTCGCCGGCACCGCCTCGATCCCGCCCCGCACGATCTCGGCGCAATAGGCTGAGGTATAGAGCCCGAGCACCAGGCAGGAGACGGTGAAGGGGCTCCAGCCGACCTTGGCGATCGACTGGAAGGCGTTCACCACCACGAGCTGGATGAGGAGCGGCACCGAGCGGAAGATGTCGAGCACGAAGGTGAGCGGTGCGGCGAGGATCGGCCCGGCCTGCACCCGGATCACCCCGAAGAGGATGCCGAGGACCGTGCCAGCCGCCACAGAGACCGCGGTGATGAGCAGGGTCATCCCGGCGCCCTGCATCAGGAAGGCGATGTCCTTGAGGGTCAGCGCGGTCTGGAACATGGGGCCCCTCAGTACCGGAAGAGACGTGCGGCAAGCAGGCGCGCGGCGAGCGTCACGGTCTTCGCGATCAGGTAGTAGATGACGGCGGCGATGGCGAAGAGTTCGAAGGTGCGGAAGGTCCGCGCGTTCAGCTCCTGCGTTACCCCGGCGAGGTCGGTGTTCATGCCCACCGTCACCCCGAGCGAGGTCATCAGGATCGCCCAGACCATCTGGTTCGTCGTCGGCAGGTAGGCGATGCGCAGCATCTGCGGCATGACGACGTAGCGGAAGGCCTGCAGCGGCGTCAGCCCGAGCGAGCGGGCGGCGCGGGTCTGGGTCGGCGGGATCGCCTTCAGCGCGCCGCGGAAATTCTCGGCCAGATAGCCCGCGTTGTTGAAGCTGATGCCGGCGAGGAGCGCGACATAGGGGCTGAGGTGGATGCCGAAGCTGCCGAGCCCGAAATGCGCCATGTAGATCTGGAAGAGCGCCGGCGTGTTGCGCGCGACCTCGACCCAGCCGGTGGCGACCCCGCGGAGCGCGCGGTTCTCCGACGACCGGCAAAGGGTGAGCAGGATGGCGAAGCCAAGCCCGATCGCCATGGAGAGCAGCGCGACCTCGAGCGTGACGAGCGCTCCGTCGAGCATCTGCGGCAGGGACTTGAGCGCCTGGTTCCAGTGGAAGGTGTACTTGAACATGCCGCCTCACCTTGCGGGCAGGGAGCGGCGGCGCGAGGGGGCCCGCGCCGGCGGGAGACGGTGGCCGTCAGCGATAGACGCCGGGCACGGTGAGGTCCGGCGCCTTGCCGCCCACCCACTTCTCGTAGAGTTCCTGATACCGCCCGGTGCGCACCTGCTGGTTCACGAAGAGGTTCAGGTAGTTGAGGAGCCCGTATTCGTCGCGGGCGACGAAGAGCGAGACGTAGTCGATGTCGAAGGGCGCCTTGCCCTGGACCGAGATGCCGGGGAAGTTGCCGGTCTTGACGTTGGCGTTCGCGACCGTCGAGGTCGAGACCGTCGCGTCGAGCTGGCCCTGGGAGAGCGCGAGGAAGACGTCGGCCTGGGTCTGGTAGGGGCGGAACTCGCCCGTGCCCCATTCCTTCACCTGTTTTTCCAGCGCGATCGCCTCGTAGGTGCCGGCGGTGGCGCCGACGGTCTTGCCCTTCATGTCCTCGAAGGTCTTGATGCCCGACTTGTCGTTCGAGGTCACGACCATCTCGAAGGCGAAATAGGGCACGGTGAAGCCCACCGTCTTCGCCCGCTCCAGCGTGTCCGAGGTCGAGGCGACGCCAACGTCGACCCGGTCGGACATCAGCGCGGGGATGCGCTCGGGGAACGGCGTCTCGACGATCTCGGCCGTGACGCCGAGCACCTTGGCGAGGTCGTTGCAATAGTCCACGTCGAAGCCGATCGGATTGTTGTCCGCATCGCGCGAGCCCATCGGCGGGAAGTCGAGCACCACCGCGCAACGCAGCGTGCCCGAGGAGATGATGTCGTCGAGCTTGTCGGCCATGGCGGGCGCGGCGAGCGCCGTTCCGGCGAGGAGGCCGAGGACGAGAGCGGAGGTCTTCATCGTAGCTGTTATCCCTGTTGCGTGCTCCGCCTCGGACATTCGTCTCGTGGTCCCGGCCGCGCGGCGGCGATCACGGCCGGGTTCCCGGCCGCGCTCCCGCGGCCGGGATGTATGGGCGTCAGGCGGCGACGGCGACCTTGTCGGACCAGCGGCGATAGGTCTGGACCGCGCCCGGCAGCTGGCTCCAGCCGGCATACCAGGTGGTGAAGAGCGCCAGCTGCGCCTCGGCATAACCGCGCTGGCTTTCGCTGAGCGCGTCGGTCTCGTTGAAGTGGAGCGCGTATTCCGCGTCGCCCTTCAGCACCATCATGTGCTTGAAATAGAGCACGAGGTCGGGCCCCTCGTCGAAGGAGGAGAGAACGGCGAGCGCCTCCTCAAGCTCCTTCGCCCGAACCCGCGCCTCGACGTTGCCGGCGGCGGCGGCGCGCGACAGGGCGCAGAGGTGGATGACCTCGGCCGGCAGCACGTTGCCGATGCCGGTGATCGCGCCCGTCGCACCGCAGTTGACGAAGCCGTGGAAGACCGCCGTGTCGACGCCGATCATCAGCGAGACGTCGTCGTCGCGGCTGGTGATCGTCTCCGCCGCGTAGCGCAGGTCGGCCGGGCCGCCGAACTCCTTGAAGCCGACGAGGTTCGGATACTCGGCCCTGAGCGCGAAGAAGAGATCGGCGCGCGTCGCAAAGCCGTAATAAGGGCTGTTGTAGATCACCGACGGCAGGTCCGGGGCCGCGGCGAGGATCGCCTTGAAATGCGCCCGCTGCGCTGCGATCGACGGCCCCCGCGACAGGACGCGCGGGATGACCATCAGCCCCTGCGCACCGACGCTCTGCGCATGGGCGGCCAGCGCCACCGCCGCGGCGGTGTTGACCGCGCCGGTGCCGACGATCACCGGCACGCCCGCCGCGACGAGGCGGGCCACGCCCTCCATGCGCTGCGCATCCGTCAGGAGCGGCCAGTCGCCCATCGAGCCGCAATAGACCACCGCCGACATGCCGGCCGCGATCAGCGCCCGGCCCTTCGCCACCAGTGCGTCGAAGTCGGGGGTCCGGTCAGCCCGGCAGGGGGTCATCAGCGCCGGGACGACGCCCGAGAAGATCGAAGCCTTCATCTCACACTCCATCGGCGCGGCGCGGCGGCCGATGCCCCCGTCACGCAGGTTCCGTCATGCGTATTGCATTCTTTTTGCATACAACATTCACAGCGGCAGATCCAGTGGTTCTTCGCGGGTGAAGAGGCGCTGGATCTGCACGACGATGGCCTCGGCATGCAGGCGTGACAGCCGGTCGGCGGCGGCGGCATCGCGGGCGGCGATGGCGGCGACGATCTCGTCGTGCGCCTCGACGTTCCCCCGCGGCAGGCGGTCGTCGTAGGAGCGATAGTAGAGACGCAGCAGGCGGCGGCCCTCGTCGAGCACGCGCGCGAAGAGCGCGTTGAAGTAGGGGTTGCGCCCCGCCTCGGCGATCGCGGTGTGAAAGGCGGCGTTGGTGGCGATCATCGCGATGGCATCCTCCGCCTGCACCGCCGCGATGAAATCCGCCTGAAGTGCGCGGATTTCCTCGAGATCCTCGGTCCGGTGGTGCTGCGCCGCCAGACGCGCGGTCACGCGGTACATGAGGACGAGCGCGTCGAAGAACGGCTGGAGGTTCAGGTAGTCGATGGTCGAGACCATGGTCGAGCGGTTCGGCAGCGTCTCGATCAGCCCCTCGCCCGCGAGCCGCACCAGCGCCTCGCGCACCGGCGTCCGCGAGACGCCGAAGCGGTCGGCCAGCGCCACCTCGTCCACCGGGCTACCCGGCGGCAGCGCGAGGTCGAGGATCTCGTCGCGCAGGATGTCGTAGACCATCTTGACGCCGGATCCGCGCCGGCGTTCGGGAGCAGTAACAGTCATGGCGTTCCCTCTTGTCGACAAGAAGAATGCCCGAATCGTCCGACCCGTCAATCAGCCGGGCCTTCGGGCGTCCGCTCGAGGAAGTCGAAGTGGAGGTGGAGCATCCTGCGGCCCTGGTCGAGCAGGCGGTCGTAGAAGCCCGCGAGATAGGCGTTCCTGCCCGCGGCGGCGATCGCCATGTGGAAGGCCTTGTTCGCGCCGGACATCGAGAGATAGTTGCCGGTCCGGATCGCTGCCTCGAACTCCTTCTGCCGTCGGGCGATGGTCTTCAGGTCCGCCTCGTCCCGAAGCTCGGCGGCGAGGCGCGTGTTCATCCGCTGGGCGATCAAGGAAAGCTCGGGCGTCCTGCAGCGCGCCGTGACCATCGCCACCCGCTACAAGGGCCGCATCCAGCTCGTCTCCGGCTCGGACGACATCGCGCTCGACTTCATGCTCTGGGGGGCGGAGAGCTGGATCTGCGGGCCGGCGAACTGCATGGCCAAGGCCTGCGTCGACCTCGACAACACCTGGAAGGCTGGCGATCTCGCGGGGGCGCGGGCGAAGATGGCCAAGCTCTACGAGGCGATGAACATCCTCGAGTCCGGCAAGTTCGTGCAGAAGCTGAAGTACGGCTGCGAGGTGCAGGGCACGCCGGTCGGCGAGTGCCGCGCGCCCTTCGGTCCGCTGACCGACGACGAGAAGGCCGCCTTCCGCAAGGCGATGGAGCCGATCCTCGCGTGGTGACAGGTGTCGTTCGTTTGCCGACAATAACTCGGGGCTGGTGTAAGACCGGCTCCGATCCCCGGCGCGAGTCCTGCGCGCCGGGGATCGGACCGGAAGGGGAGCCGGGACTATGACCAGCGTCGTCGTCGGAGCAGGCATCATCGGGGTCGCGATCGCGCACGACCTCCCGCGGCGCGGCCGCGACGTCGTTCTTGTCGACCGCGGCCCGGTCGGCATGGGCGCCTCCTACGGCAACATGGCCTCGATCGCCGTCACCGAGTTCATGCCGGCCTCCCGCCCCGCGGTCTGGAAGCAGATGCCGGGCTGGATGCTCGACCCCGAAGGCCCGATCCGCGTCCGCCCCGCCTACATGCCGAAGCTCGTGCCGTGGTTCGCCCGCTTCCTGGCCGCCTCCCGCCCCGCGAAGCTTCGCGCGCTCGAGGCGCAGGGCGCGGCACTCTGCGGCCGGGTCTATGACGACCTGCTGCCGCTCCTGCGCGACACCGGCCTCGAAGGCGAGCCGACCGAGGAAGGCTGCCTGTCGCTCTATACCGACGAGGCCGAGTTCAAGGCCGACCGCGACCACATCGAGATCCTCGAACGCTTCGGCTTTCCCCACGAGGTGATCGGCCGGCAGGCGATCCGGGCGCTCGAACCCGAGCTGTCCGACACGATCGGCCTCGCGGTCATCTTTCCGCAGAACCGCTCGCTGCGCGACCCGCACCGGCTGGTCACGGCGCTGGCCGACCGCTTCACCGCGCTCGGCGGCCGGATCGAGCGGGGCTATCATACGCAGATCATGGCGCCCGGCCTCTCCATGCGGCATTCGATCATCTGGCCGGCAAAGGCCTTCATGGTGACGCCCACCGCCGGCGGCATCCGGGTCGGCGGCACCGTCGAGATGGCGGGCCCCGACGCCGCGCCCGACTATCGCCGGGCGAAGATCACCGTGCGGCGCGCCAGGGAGGCGCTGCCGAACCTGCGGGCCGAGAACGCAACCGAATGGATGGGCCACCGCCCGCCCTCCCCGACACGGTGCCGATCCTGTCCGCGTCCGCGAAGACGCCCGGCGTCTTCGTCGCCACCGGCCACGGCCACCTTGGCGTCACCTACGCCGCCACCACGGCCCGGCTGATGGGCGACCTCATCACCGGGGCCGCGCCGCCGCTCGACCTCCACCCCGATCGCATCGACCGTTTCTGAGGAGATCCGCCCGTGACCGACACCACCGACAAGGTCTGCCTCGTCACCGGTGGCGGCCGCGGCATCGGCGCCGCCGTCGCCCACGAGATGCACGCCCGCGGCTACAAGGTCGCGCTCATGCCCCCGTCGACGAGCTGCGAGACGCTCGCCGCCGAACTCGGCGGCGTCGCCCGCCGCGGCGTGGCCCAGAGCGCGGACGACCTCAAGGGCATCGTCGGGCTGGCCCTGTCGACCTACGGCCGCATCGACGCGGTGCTGACCCACACCGGCCACCCGCCGAAGGGCGGGCTGCTCGACATCACCGACGACAACTGGGACCTCGCGAACGAGATGATCGTGAAGTTCGTCGTGCGCATGGCCCGCCTCGTCACGCCGATCATGGAGGCGCAGGGCGGCGGCTCGATCGTCAACGTCACCACCTACGCGACCTTCGAGCCGTCGCTCTGGTTCCCGGCCTCCTGCGTCTACCGGGCCGGCGTCGCGTCCTTCACCAAGCTCTACGCCGACCAGTACGGCCCGAAGAACATCCGCATGAACTGCCTCGCGCCGGGCTTCACCGACAGCCTCGACGTCGCGAAGTACGGCGATCTCGCCGCCCTGAAGCGCATCGCCCGCGTGGAGGAGCAGGCCAAGGCCGCGGCCTTCCTCCTCTCCGAAGACGCGAGCTACGTCACCGGCCAGACGCTCGTCGTCGACGGCGGCGTCACCCGAAGCCTCTAGCCCCGCACCGCCCTCAGGTCCCGCCCCGATGAGAAACGACAATCTCCGCGCCGCCGCCATCCTCGCCCTCGCGATGCTCGTCTTCGCGATCGAGGATGCGCTGGTGAAGGTGCTGGCCGGCGCGCTGCCGGTGTCGGAGGTGCTCGGCATCCTCGCCGTCGTCGGCCTCCTCGTCTTCGGCGGGCTGATGCTCGTGCGCGGCGAGCCGTTCTGGACCCGCGACCTTCTGGCGGTGCCGGTGGTGCTGCGCAACGTCACCGAGGCGGTGGCCTCGATTGCCATCGTCCTCGCCTTTGCGGCGACCGAGCTCTCCACCACCGTCGCGGTGATGCAGGCGACGCCGCTCTTTCTGACGCTGGGCGCCGCGCTCTGGCTCAAGGAGCCGGTCGGCTGGCGGCGCGCCACCGCCATCGCCGCGGGCTTCGTCGGCGTGCTGATGGTCGTCCGCCCCGGCCTCGACGGCTTCCAGCCCGCCTCGCTCTGGGCGGTCTTCGCCGCCGCGGGCTTTGCCGTCCGCGACCTCGTCACCCGGCGGGTGCCGCGCGGGATGGGCTCGCTGCAGCTCTCCGCCGCCGCCTTCGCCGCCCTGCTGGTGGCGTCGGTCGCGATGGCGCTGATCCTCGGCGAGTGGCCGCTCTTGCCCACTCCCAGGGTCGCCGGACTGGCGCTCGCCTGCGGGCTCGTCACCGTGACGGGCTACCTTCTCCTCGTCACCGCCACCCGCATCGGCGAGGCGTCGCTGCTCGCCCCGGTCCGCTACACCCGCCTCGTCTTCGCGCTGCTCCTCGCCGTCGTCGTCTTCAAGGAACGGCTCGACCCGCTGACCATCGCCGGCGCGGCGATCATCGTCGGCTCGGGCCTCTACACCGTCTGGCACGAGGCCCACCTCGCCCGGCGTCGCCCGCCCCCGGCGCCTCCCCTTCAACCGAACCCCATCCGCTCCGCGCCCGAAGCCTCCGGGCCGAAGGCGGCGTGATCCTGAAAGCCTTGCGAGGAACCATGCAGACCAAGCTCTACATCGACGGCGCCTGGGTCGCTCCCGCCGAGGGCGGCACGTTCCCGGTGATCGACCCCGCCACCGAGGAGGTCGTCCACCACATCCCCGCCGCCACCGCCGCCGACGCCGACGCCGCCGTGCGCGCCGCCCGCGCGGCCTTCGACACCGGCGTGCGGCTCGTGAACCAGCCGGCCTTCTGCTACCACATCGACGCAGCCGTCGAGGTCGACGGGCTCGGCACCATCCCGGTCAGCGTCGCCTATGGCGGGATGACCTATGCGCTGGTCGACGCCGCCGCCCTCGGCTTCGCCATCGAGCCGTCGGAGGCGCGCGACCTCTGCCTGCTTGGCCAGCGGATCAAGACCGCCGCCGCGGCGCAGCTTGCCGTCGCGCATCCCGACACTCCCGCGATGCCGGCCTTACCAACACCGAGTTCATGGGGCCGGTGCGCCGCGAGGCCGGACGGCTCGTGGCACGCAACACCGTCGTCATCTCTCCCGGCCGCTGTGACCGCTCGCCCTGCGGCACCGGCTGCTCGGCACGGCTGGCGCCGATGCACGCCAAGGGCGAGATGACCCAGGGCGACACGCTGATCCACGAGTTCGATCACCGGCAGCCGCTTCGTCTGCGAGATCGACGGCAGCCACAGCCACGGCGTTTTCCGGGTGCCTGGCTGCCGCGCCTCGCTTCGGAGCGGCGCCATCGACGCGGGCGCCGAGCCGGTGCTCGACAGGGTGGCGCCGGCGCTCCTGCGCGTCGACGCCTGCGGCGGCTATGCCCAGCCGGCGCTCGCCCGCGCCGTGCCGACGATCCGGGACATGGTGGCGGAGACCGGGACCGCGACGGTGGCGCTCCGCGACTCCCACCATTTCAGCGCGCTCTGGCCCGACCTCGAACCCTTCACCGACGCCGGGCTGGTGGCGCTGACCGTGGTGTCCGGCGGCCCGACGGTGACGGTGCGCGGGGCGAGCCGCAACGTCTTCGGCACGAACCCCATCGCCTTCGGCTTCCCGCTCGCCGGCGCGCGGCCGGTCATCCTGGACCTCGCCACCTCGACCATGTCGAACGGCGACCTGCGGATCGCCAGCAACGAGGGCCGCAAGGTGCCGGTCGGCACCAGCCTCGGACGGGACGGGCGCGACACCGACGACCCGGCCGAGATTCTCGCCCACGGCGGCGCCCTGCCCTTTGGCGGGCACAAGGGCATGGCCCTGTCGCTGATGGTCGAGGTGCTGGCATCTGCGCTGACCGGCGGCGCCTTCTCGCACGAGATGGACTTCGCCGCGCATCCGGACAACCAGACGCCGAAGACCGGCCAGTTCCTCCTCGTCGTCGACCCGGCCCGCGGCGGCAACGCCGGCTTTGCCGAGCGGGCGGCCGGCGTCGACCGCCTGCCATCCGACCGCCGCTATCGCCACCGCGACGCCGCGGCGGAGCGGGGTATCCCGGTGACGGACGGGATCCGCGCGCTGTTCGCCTGAGCGTCAGAAGCCCGGCTTCGGACACTCGGCCTCAGAAGCTCGGGGGCGTGCAGGCGCTGATCACCTCGCAGAGCACGGCGCCGACACAGCGGAAGCGGTGCGGGCGGCGGCTCTCGAAACAGTAGGCGTCGCCCGGGCCGAGGATGCGGCGCTCGTCCTCGACCGTCACTTCGAGGCGGCCGGAAATGACGACGCCGCCTTCCTCGCCCTCGTGGCTCAGCGGCACCTTTCCGGTGTCGGCCCCCGGCTGGTAGCACTCCTTCAGGATCTGCAGCGACCGGCCGAACATGGTTTCCCCGACCTGCCGGTAGGAGACACCGCCCTTGCCGATCTCGACCAGTTCCTCGGCGGCATAGAACGCCTTCCGCGGCCGCTCCGGCTCGAAGGCGAAGAACTCGGCGAGCCCGACCGGAATGCCGTCGAGGATGCGCTTCAGCGCCCCGACCGACGGATTGGTGCCGTTCGACTCGATCAGCGAGATGGTGGAATTGGTCACGCCGGCGCGCTTGGCCAGCTCACGCTGCGAGAGGCCGTGCAGCATCCGCAGATGCCGCAGGCGGCCGCCAAGGTCGACCTGAGTTGCAGGGCGTGTTTCCACTGTTCGATATTCCGTAACAAACCCGATCTAACTATATGAAATCAACATATTGCAAGCAATTAGAAACAGACTTGTTTGGATTCTCGTGACGTGTCCTATACCCCTCATCAGTCAGGGAGAAACCGCGATGCCGCTCGACCGCCCGAACACGCCGAAGCTCGACAGCTTCTGGATGCCGTTCACCGCCAACCGGCAGTTCAAGGCGGCGCCGCGCCTGCTCGTCGCGGCCGAGGGCATGCACTACACGTCGGCCGACGGCCACAAGGTGCTCGATGGCACCGCCGGCCTCTGGTGCTGCAACGCCGGCCACGCCCGCAAGCAGATCACCGACGCGGTGAGCCGCCAGCTCGCCACCCTCGACTACGCGCCCTCGTTCAACATGGGCCACCCGATCGCCTTCGACTTCGCCGAGCGCCTCGCCGCCATCGCCCCCGGCCCGGACGGCGCCAGGCTCGACCGCATCTTCTACACCGGCTCGGGCTCCGAGAGCGTCGACACCGCGCTGAAGATCGCCATCGCCTACCAGCGCGCCATCGGCCAGGGCACCCGCACCCGGGTGATCGGCCGCGAGCGCGGCTATCACGGGGTCGGCTTCGGCGGCATCTCGGTCGGCGGGCTCGTCAACAACCGCCGGGTCTTCCCGCAGATTCCGGCCGACCACATGCGCCACACCCACGACCTCGCGAAGAACGCCTTCACCGTCGGCCAGCCCGCACATGGCGCCGAACTCGCCGACGACCTGCAGCGCCTCGTCGACCTGCACGGCGCCGAGACCATCGCCGCGGTCATCGTCGAGCCCGTCGCCGGCTCGACCGGCGTCCTCGTCCCGCCGAAGGGCTATCTCGAGCGGCTGCGCGAGATCGCGACGAAGCACGGCATCCTGCTGATCTTCGACGAGGTCATCACCGGCTTCGGCCGCCTCGGCGCGCCCTTCGCGACGAATTTCTTCGGCGTGACGCCAGACATCGTGACGACGGCCAAGGGCCTGACGAACGGCGTGGTGCCGATGGGCGCAGTCTTTGCCTCGCGCAAGGTACACGACGCGCTGATGACCGGCCCGGAAAACGCCATCGAGCTGTTCCACGGCTACACCTATTCCGGTCATCCGATCGCCTGCGCCGCCGGCCTCGCCGCGCTCGACATCTACGAGAGCGACGGCCTGTTCACCCGCGCGGCCGAGCTGCAGGGCAAGTGGGACGCGGCAATCCATTCGCTGAAGTCGGCGAAGAACGTGGTCGACATCCGCACCGTCGGCCTGATCGCCGGCATCGAGCTTCTCCGCGCGCGACGGCGCCCCGGGCGCGCGCGCCTATGAGGTCTTCGTCGACTGCCTCGCGAAGGGCGTGCTGATCCGCGTCACCGGCGACATCATCGCGCTGTCGCCGCCGCTGATCGTCGAGGAGAGCCACATCGACCAGATCGTCTCCACCCTCGGCGACGCGCTCGCCCGCGCCGCCTGACACGAGCGCCGGCCGTATGCCGGCGGGTGAGCCGCACATGCGAACGGGCCGCCGGGGAGACCGGCGGCCCGTCTCGCGTCGGCCCGTCTCGCGTCGGCCCGTCTCACGTCGGCCCGTCTCACGTCGGCCCGTCTCACGGCGGCCCGTCTCGCATTGGACGGCGCCCACCTCAGGCCCGGGCGGCGATCACCAGAACCTCGTCCTTCAGCTCGGGCCGCGCCAGACGCAACTCGCCACAGGCGCGGGCCGGCTGGCTGTCCTTGTCGACCCAGGCGTCATAGACCGCGTTCATCTCAGCGAAGTCGTCCATCGAGGCAAGCCACACCTGCACCGAGAGGATCGACGCCTTGCCCGAACCGGCGATGCCGAGCAGGCGCTCGACCTTGTCGAGGGCGTCGCGGGTCTGCGCGGCCGCGGCCGCCGAGTGCGACGTGCGCTACGGCACGGGGATGCTCGACTCGCAGCTGGACCTGATGCTGGAATTCTTCGGCTACTGAAAAAGAAGCGGCCCCGGACAAGCCGGGGCCGAGTTCAGGGAGGAAGACGGGGCCGGCGCTCAGGCGGGCTGGGCGGCGGCGGTCAGGTAGGTGGAGCGGACGAGCCAGCCGGCGTCGACCGGCAGGGTGACGCCGGTGATCGCGCCCGCCGCCGGCGAGCAGAGGAAGAAGATCGCCTCCGCCACCTCCGACGGCTCGACCATGCGGCCGAGTGCGGAGCGCGCGAGGATCAGCGACGGGTCGCGCTCGCCGCGCTCGATCCGGCCCTTCATCGCCGACGTCAGCGTGAAGCCCGGCGCCACCGCATTGACGCGCACGCCCTGCGGCCCCAGCTCGGCGGCCATGATCTCGGTCAGCATCTTCACGCTGGTCTTCGACACGGCATAGCCGGGCTGCGGCCAGGGCTGGAAGGTGGTCATGGAGCAGAGGTTGATGATCGCGCCGCCGCCCGCCTCGGCCATCCGCGTCGCGAACTCCCGCCCGACCAGCGGCGTGCCGCGGACGTTGACCGCCTGAATGCGGTCGAATTCCTCGATCGGCATCGTGGTGATGCGGGTGGCGTTCCGCAGCAGGCCGCCCGAGTTCACCACCGCCGCCGGCACGCCGAGCCGCGCGGTCACGTCCGCGACCAGCGCCCCGACGGCCACGGCGTCGGAGACGTCGAGCGCGTGGAACTCGCCCCCAAGCTCGGCGGCGATGGCCTCGCCGCGCTCGACATTCACGTCGACGATGACCACCCGCCAGCCGTCGGCGGCGAAGCAGCACCTCCGTCACCGCCTCGACGCCGAGGCCCGCCTTATGTGCGAGCCGCGCGGCCATGGCATGATGTCGGGCACCATGCTCGTGCCCTCGACCCGGCCCGACTGCGACACCGGCGTCCTCTACCTCGAGACCTCGGGCTGCCTGCCGATGTGCGGCCACGCGACGATCGGCACCACGACCTTCGCGATCGAGCGCGGCCTCGTCACGCCGAAGACCCCCGGCGTGCTGCGCCTCGACACCCCCGCCGGCGTCGTCGAGGCGCACTATACCCGCGCCCCGAACGGCAAGGTGACGGGCGTCCGCTTCAGCAACGTCCCGTCCTTCGTCGTCGCGCGGGGCGTCGTGATCGACCACCCCGAACTCGGCCGCCTCACCTTCGACATCGCCTATGGCGGCAACTTCTACCCGATCGTCGAGCCGCAGGAGACGGACCGCGACTGCGCCGACTACGCGCCCGAGACGCTGCAGCGGATGACCCGCCAGTTCGTCGCGCTGCTGCCGGAGATCGTCCACCCCGACAACCCCGCCATCCGCGGCGTCCACCACACGATGTGGACCGGCGCGCCGCAGGCCGGCGGCGACGGCCGCTCCGTCGTCATCACCCTGCCCACCATCGTCGACCGCTCGCCCTGCGGCACCGGAACCTCGGCGCGCGTCGCGCTCCGCGCCGCCCGTGGCGAGCAGGACGTCGGCGACACCTTCGTCCACGAGAGCGTCATCTCCTCCACCTTCACTGGCCGCGTCGAGCGGCACGTCACCCTCGACTGCGGCCTGCCCGCGATCATCCCCAGCGTCGAGGGCTCGGCCTACTCCACCGGCACCTCGACCCACTTCGTCGACGACACCGAGCCCTACGCCACCGGCTTCCTCGCCTGACCGGCGCGGCTGTTCGCGAAGGGCCCGGCATGGTATCCGGGTCGCGCGGGCGCGAGGGGCGTCACCCAACGGAAGGAAGAACCATGGCAACGCCCGTCGCGCTGGAGACCGTCCAGCAGAAGGAGACAGGCAGCGCCCGGGTCTACACGCAGCTCCGGCAGGACATCCTCCGCGTCGCCCTGGCGCCCGGCTCACCCCTCGACGAGGTCGGCCTCAGCGACCGCTTCGGCCTGTCCCGCTCGCCGATCCGCGAGGCGCTGGTCCGCCTGTCGAGCGAGGGGCTCGTCCACATCCTGCCCAACCGCTCGACCATCGTCGCGCCGATGGACATGCAGAGCGTGCCCGAATTCCTCGACTCCCTCGACCTGCTGCAGCGGGTCACCACCCGCTCGGCCGCCCACTTCCGCACCGAGGAGGACCTGCGCGAGATCGTCGCCGCCCAGCGCGGCTACGAGGCGGGCGCGCAGCACAGCCTCGACACCGACGACTCCCTGCCGATGATCGAGTCGAACTACGCCTTTCACATGGCGATCGCCCGCGCCGGCAAGAACCGCTACTTCACCGGCTTCTACCAGCGCGTGCTCGACGAAGGCCGGCGGATGCTGCACTTCCACTTCGCCTTCCAGCGCAGCGACCCGGGCCTCACCGTCGAAAAGCTGGCCGAGGGCCACACGGAAATGGTCGAAGCGATCCGCGCCCGCGACGCCGACCGCGCCGAACAGGCCGCCCACGCCCACGCCATGCAGTTCAAGGGCCGCTTCATGCAGTACCTCGACCGCAGCATCGCCTCGGAGATGCGGCTCGGCACCAACGCCCAGCAGTAGGCCGCGGTCGGCCGCTCAGGCCGCCAGCGCATACGGCACCGCCAGCGCCGCCGCCGGCGCGCCCCGCTCCCGGGGCAGGCGATGGATCATGTCGACTGTCAGTGCCCGCTTGCCCCCGAGATCGAAGACCACCTGGTTGTCACCGACGAAATCGAGCCTTCGCCTCCGCGGGGCCGCTCCACCCCGGTTCGCTGACAGTCCGATACCAGGTCCGCAGAGGCATTTCCGCGCGGCTCCCGCTCCCAGAAACCGCGCAACGTGGACTATGCGATAGTCTGCACCGGCGCACCTTCCCATATTGGGAAGATCTGGTCAGGAGGCTCTCTCGGCGCGGGCTCGATATGAGAGCTCCCTCACGCGTAGATATACCCCCGAGACGATGATCGTCTCGCCGGTCATGTAGGTGTTCTTCGGCCCCCCGGCCATCAGCACCCACTCCGCCATCTCCCGCGGCTCGCCGCCGCGCCCGAGCGGGCTCGCCTTGGCGAGTTCGGCGAGAAAGCCCGAGGCCTTGGCCTTTTCCGTCGCCATGCCGGCCGGCGCCACCGCGTTGACCAGGATTCCGTCCGGCGCGACCTCGTGGGCGAAGCTCTTGGTCAGGCTCGTCACCGCCGCCTTGGTCGCGGCGTAGTGCGCATTCTGCGGGTGCGCCTTGAAGGCGTCCACCGAGGTGATGTTGACGATCCGGCCCCGCACCTGCCCGACGGGCGCCTGCGCCCGCATCTGCCGCACCGCCGCGACCATCATGTGGTAGCTGCCCTTCACGTTGATCGCGGTCGAGGCGTCCCAGTCCGCGTCGGTGATCTCGAGCAGCGGCTTGCGCGGATAGATCGCCGCCGAATTGACCAGCGTGTCGACGCGCCCGAGCACCCCCGCCACCGCTGCGAAGGCCCCGTGCGCTGCCGCCGCCGTGCGGATGTCGCAGGCGGCAGCCGCGACCTTCAGCCCCGCCGCGCGCGCCGGCGCCAGCGCCGCCTCGGCCGCCGCCGCATTCAGGTCGACGATCCCGACCCCGCTCGCCCCCGCCTCGACCGCCATTTCCGCGATCAGCGCCCCGAGGCCGGCGCCGCCGCCGACCACCACGATGGAAAGTCCCCGCATCCTCATCCGTCCTTCTTCCCGGGCCCGCCGGTCGCGGTCGCCTGCTGCGTCGGCAGGATGTCGAAGCGCGCCACGTCGACCGCCGGCGGAAGCGCCAGCACCGCCAGAACCATTGCCGCGACATCCTCCGGCTGCACCGCCGACCCGCCGGCATACATCGCCGCCCGCGCCGTCTCGGAGACGACGCCCCGGTAGAGCCCCGTCTCGACCCGCCCCGCGACGATCTCCGTCACCCGCACCCCCGAGGGCGCGAGGTCCAGCCGCAGCGCCTGGGCAAAGCCGCCCACCGCCGCCTTGGTCGCGCAGTAGACGGCATAGTTCGGAAACGCCGCGTGCCCCGCCGTCGAGCCGGTGAAGAAGACGTGCCCCCTGCCCCGCGCCCGCATTCCGGGCGCCACCGCCCGCGTCAGCGCCAGCACCGCACCGACGTCGACCGCAATCGCCCGCTCGATCTCGTCCTCGGCGGTGTCGCAGAAGTTTGCCAAGGGCGGCATCCCCCCGGCGTTGTTGACCAGCACGTCGGGCTCGATCCCCGCGACGGCCTCCCGCAGCGCCGCCCGGTCGGCGACATCGACCGCGATCCCGCGGATCCCCTGAGCCTCGAGTTCCGCCAGCGCCTCGGCCCGCCACCCGATCGCCACCACCTCGTAGCCGACGCCGTACAGCGCCACGGCGACCGCGCGCCCGATCCCGCCCGTCGCCCCGGTCACCAGTGCCAGTGCCATGCGATCCCTCCGCTTTCCCCGCGACGTTGCAGCAGCCGCCGCGCCGCGAACATCAAGAACGCCGGCCGATCGGCAAGTTGTCCTTGGCCGGGGCACCGGGGTCGCAGCCTCAGGCGTCGACCTGCTCCAGCTCCTGCCAGCGCTCGCCTTCGACCCGGCGGCAGAAGGCCGCGATCTGCCGGACGCGCCGATGCCCCTTGGGCAGCACGAGGAAGAACCCCGGCACCTCCTGCTCCGGCATCGCGTCCATCACCGCCGTGCCGAACGGCGCGACGAGCTTGCCCGAGCGCAGGTCCTCTGCCGCGTCGCCCCCTTGCAGAAGCGCGTGGTCCGCGCGCCCTCGAAGGTCCGCGCCGTCTTCGGCTGAGAGCCCTCGATCAGGCAGACCTTCGCCGTCGTCCCGCCCATGTCGTAGCTGACGACCGTCTCCAGCGCGAACCGCCGCGCCACGTCGGCGGCAAAGATCGCGCCACCCGCCGGCCCGCTCTCGATGAGGCGCACCGGGAACTCCGCGGCCGTCTCGACCGAGATCAGCCCGCCGCCGGAGTGGATCATGAAGACGGGGCAGCCGGCGCCCCTCTCCTTCAGCCGCACCTGCAGCCGCGCAAGGTAATCTGCCATCCGCGGCCGGACGTAGGCGTTGGCGCAGACGGTGTTGAACCGCTCGAACTCGCGCATCTGCGGCGAGACCTCGGACGAGATCAAGATCGGCAGGTCCACCCTGGCCGTGATGATCTCGCGCGCCCGCCGCTCGTGCTCGGGGTTCATGTACGAGTGGATGAACCCGATCGCGACGGCGCCAAACCCCTCCGCGGCGATCCTGTCTGCGATCGCCGCCAGCCCCGTCTCGTCGAGCGGCGCCAGCTCCTGCCCCTGCGCCCCGATCCGCCCCTTCACCGTGAAGCGGTCTTCCCGCGGCACCAGCGGCGTCGGCAGGCGCAGGTTCAGGTCGTACTGCTCGAAGCGGCTCTCCGTCCGCATCTCGATCACGTCGAGGATCGCCTGCTCGGGCGCAGCGTAGGTCGTCAGCACCTTGGTCGAATAGAGCCTGCCCCGGACATCGAGGGCGATGTCCGTGAAGGTGCCGCCAATATCTGCGCCCAGTCGGATCTGCCCGGTCATCGAGGGGTCTTCCTTGTCGATCTGCGGCCCGGAAGCGCCGGGCCGTCGTTGCGGAGGATCCTGCCTGCGAAGCCCGTCCGCCTGAACCAGGAACGGCGGCCGATCGGCAAGCATTCCTTGTCTCCCCACGTGCCGGGAGGCGTCGGGGGGAGGGCTTTGCGTGTTTTGCCGGACAGGAGGGAGCGGCGGCGTCAGGCGCGCTTCGCCTTCAGCGCCGCTGCCGTCATCTCGCTCAGTGTCTGCCGGGGCGTCAGCGCCTCCGGCGAGATGGCGAGGTCGAGCACCGCGCCGGTCGGGGACGCCAGCGCCCGCCCGAACGCAGCCGGGAAATCACTGGTCCGCTCGACCCGCTCCGCGTGATAGCCGTAGGCGCGGGCCAGCATCACGAAGTCCGGGTTCTCCATCGTCGTCCCCGACACCCGCCCGGGATAGGTCCGCTCCTGATGCGCGCGGATCGTGCCGTAGATGCCGTTGTTCAGCACCAGCACGATCGGCTGCGCGCCCGCCTGCATCGCCGTGCCGAGCTCCTGGCAGGTCATCTGGAAGTCGCCGTCCCCGGCGAAGCAGACCACCACCCGCTCCGGGAAGGCGACCTTGGCCGCCACCGCCGCCGGCAGTCCGTAACCCATGGCCCCGGACTGCGGCGCGAGCAGCCGCGCCTTCGGCCCGAACTTGAAGAACTTGTTCGGCCAGACGGTGAAGTTGCCGGCGCCGTTGGTCAGGATCACGTCCTCGGGCAGCACGTCGCGCAGGTGCGCCGTCACCGCCACCATGTCGACCGGCGACGGCTGCGCCGGCGCGTCGAACCCCGCCTCCCAGTCCGCCCGTCCCTTCGCCCGCCACGCCGCCCAGCCGCCCCGCACCGGCCGGAGCGCCGCGGCGAAGGCATTCGGCCCCGCGTGGATCCCGAGCGCCGGCTGGTAGACCTTGCCGATTTCCCGGTCGGAGGCATGCACGTGGATCAGCGTCTGCTTCGGCATCGGCACGTCGAGCAGCGTATAGCCGTCCGTCGTCATCTCGCCGAAGCGGGTGTTGATCGCGAGGATGACGTCGGCGTTCCGGACCAACGCCTTGACATGCGGCGGCATCCCGACGCCGGCCTCGCCGCAGTAGATGGGCGAGCCGTTGTCGACCTGATCCTGATAGCGAAACGCCGCCACCACCGGGATGTCCGACGCCTCCGCGAACTCCTGCAGCGCCGCGGACCCCGCCGCGCTCCAGTTCGCCCCCGCCATCAGCACCAGCGGCCGCTCGGCCCCGGCCAGCAGCGCCAGCGCCTCCTCGACCGCCTCGGCCAGCGGCGCCGGCTCCGCCACCCTCGCCGGCCCGGTCAGCGGCGCCGCGCCGGTCAGGCTCGTCAGCATGTCCTCGGGCAGCGCCACCACCACCGGGCCAGGCCGCCCCGTCACGGCCGTCGTCCAGGCGCGGCCGAGGATCTCCGGGATACGCGCCACGTCGTCGATCTCGACCGCCCACTTCGCCATCGTGCCGAACACCGCGCGATAGTCGATTTCCTGGAACGCCTCGCGCCCCCGCATGTCGGTGCCGACCTGCCCGACGAAGAGCAGCATCGGCACGCTGTCCTGCATCGCGGTGTGCACGCCGATCGAGGCGTTGGTGACGCCCGGGCCCCGGGTCACGAAGCAAATCCCCGGGCTCCCGGTCAGCTTGCCCCAGGCAGCCGCCATGAAGGCCGCACCGCCCTCGTTGCGGCAGAGCACGAAGTCGAGCCGGCCGCTGGTGTCGTGCAGGGCGTCGAGCACGGCGAGATAGCTCTCGCCCGGCACCCCGAAGCTCTTCGTCGCTCCGAGGGCCACCAGGCTCTCCACCAGGAGCTGCCCGCCGTTCCGCATGCCCTGTCCCTCCACGCCCGTGCTGCGACAGACATTGCCTTGCCCCGGGCGTCCGGGAAACCAAGAAATCCGGACCATCGGAAAGCCCGGCTTGCGGCTCAGCCGATGACCACCGCGCCGGGGTTCAGGATCCCCGTCGGGTCCAGCGCGTCTTTCAGCCGTCGATTGAGATCGCGCTCGATCTCCGGCCGCAGCGCATCGGCAAGGGCGACCTTTGCCCGGCCGAGCCCGTGCTCGGCAGCGAAGCTGCCCCCATCCCCTGCGCGAGCCGGGCCAGCGCCAGCCCGATCTCCGGCCCCTGCCCGGCGAAGTCGACCATCCCCTCCGGCGGCGTCAGGTTGTAGTGGATGTTCCCGTCCGCCAGATGCCCGAACGGATTGATCCGCGCCCCCGGCAGCAGCGCGTCGACGAGGGCGGCCCCCGCCGTGATGAAGCCGGCGATCCGCCCCGGCGGCACCGCGATGTCATGCTCGAGCTGCGCCCCTTCCAGCCGCTGCCCCTCCGGCTGCTCCTCCCACAGCTTCCAGAACGCCGTGCGCTGCGCCTCCGACGCGGCGATGGCGCCGTCGAGGACCAGCCCTGCCTCCATCCCCCATTCCAGCACCGTGCCGACGATCTCGTCGAGCGGCACCTTGCCCGACCCCGCCGTCGCCTCGACCAACAGGTAGCATCCGCCCCGGCTGCCGAGGGGCAGCGACAGTCCGGGGACATGCTTCTCCGCCAGCCGCAGCCCCACCTCCGAGAAGAACTCGAGGCCGGCGAGAAACTCGCCCGCCTCGGCCCGGAGCCGTGTCCCGAACGCCACCGCATCGCCGACCGACGCCAGCGCCAGGAGCGCCGTCGTCCGCTGCACCGGCGCGGGATGGAGCCGCAGCACCGCCCGCGTCACCACCCCGAGCGTGCCCTCCGAGCCGCAGAACAGCCGCCGCAGCGGATACCCGGCATTGTCCTTCTGAACGGCCCGCATCCCGTCCCAGACGGTGCCGTCCGCAAGCACCACCTCGAGCCCGAGCACGAGGTCCGCCATCATGCCGTAGCAAAACGCCTGGTTTCCCCCGGCGTTCGCCCCGATCAGCCCGCCGATCTGCGCGCTCCCCTCCGCTCCGAGGTGCATCGGCAGCATCAGCCCCGACCCTTCCAGCGCCGCGCCGCCGTCGAGGGCATCGACATGATCTTCGTCGGCCCGAACGACCTCGCCGGCTCCATCGCCCACCTCGAGCGCATGCTCGAACCCGAGCCGCAGGCGCTCCTCGCCCGGATCGAGGCCTTCGCCACGGCGAACGGCACGCTCCTCGGCACGATCTGCGGCGCCGGCCGCGGCTGGGCCGACCTCCACGCCCTCGGCTGCCGCTTCGTCATCGGCCCGAACGACGTCTCCCTGATCGTCAGTGGCGCCCGGGCCGCGGCGGACGAGCGGGACGGCGCCATCTCCGGGCCCCGCGGCGCCGAGCGGTCCCGGCCGGCCTATTGAAACCCCGGCACATCGGGCAGGACAGGCGGTGGCGCGGGCGGCCGCCACCGCCCGCAACGGCACCAACGTGCTGTCCCGGCCCGGCCGGAACGGGCAACTTCGGCCTGTCCTTCGCATCCCCCGGAGCGTATAAGGCCGCTCCCGCCCCCAGCCCGCGAAGCACCGCCATGGCCGACGAAGAGTTCTACCGCATCAAGCGCCTCCCGCCCTACGTCTTCGCCGAGGTGAACCGGCTCAAGGCCAAGCTGCGCGCCGAGGGAATGGACATCATCGACTTCGGCATGGGCAATCCCGACATGGATACGCCCCGCCACATCGTCGACAAGCTGGTCGAGACGGTGCAGCGCCCGCGCACCCACCGCTATTCCGCCTCCAAGGGCATCCCCGGGCTGCGCCGCGCCCAGGCCGGCTACTACGCCCGCCGCTTCGGCGTGACGCTCGACCCGGAGACCGAGGTGATCGCCACGCTCGGCTCCAAGGAGGGGCTCGCCAACCTCGCCATGGCGATCACCGCCCCCGGCGACGTCATGCTGGTGCCGAACCCGAGCTATCCGATCCACCCCTATGGCTTCATGATCGCCGGCGGCACGCTGCGGCATGTGCCGGCACTGCATGACGGCCGCTTCGACCCGGAGGAGTACCTGCGCGCGCTCGGGCGGGCGGTGATGCACTCGGTGCCGAAGCCCGTGGCCGTCGTCGTCTCGTTCCCCTCGAACCCGACGGCGCAGGTCTGCGACGTCGAGTTCTACCGGGAGCTGATCGCCTTCGCGAAGAAGCATCACCTCTGGGTGCTGTCCGATCTCGCCTATGCCGAGATCTATTTCGACGACAACCCGCCGCCCTCGATCCTGCAGGTCGACGGCGCGAAGGACGTGGCGGTCGAGTTCACCTCGCTCTCCAAGACCTACGCCATGCCCGGCTGGCGCATGGGCTTCGCCGTCGGCAACCGCCGGCTTGTCGACGCGCTGACCCGGATCAAGTCCTATCTCGACTACGGCGCCTTCACCCCGGTGCAGGTCGCCGCCGCGGCCGCGCTCAATGGCCCGCAGGACTGCGTGAGCGAGATCCGCGCGATCTACCGTCACCGCCGCGACGTGCTCATCGACTCGATGGCGCGCGCCGGCTGGCAAATCCCGTCGCCGCCCGCCACCATGTTCGCCTGGGCGCCGGTCCCTGCCCCGTTCGCCGAGATCGGCTCGATGGGCTTCTCGAAGATCCTGCTGCGCGAGGCCGAGGTGGCGGTGGCGCCCGGCGTCGGCTTCGGCGAGTACGGCGAGGGCTTCGTCCGCCTCGGCCTCGTCGAGAACGAGCAGCGCATCCGTCAGGCCGCCCGCGGCGTGAAGAAGGTGCTCGCCAACGCCAGCGCCCTCGTCGAGCGCTACCGCGCCGAAGAGGAAGAGGTCCTGGCCTGACGCCTCACCCGGTCCACGGGCGCCCCCGGCTCGCCGAGCGGGCGCCCTCGACCCTGAGGCCGGTCTTCGTCAACCGGATGGCCAGCGCGCCGTCGTGCCGCAGCCGCTCCTTGCCGACGAAGAGGCAGCGCCCGGGCGGCGCTTCCGCCCAGTTCGGCGCGATCAGCACCGCGGCCGTCTCGCAGAGCCCGTCCTCGGCCTCGGTCGCGCCGACGTAGAGCACCGTCCCGACGCCGGGCACGTCCGCCCGGATGCGGTGCTTGACCCGCTTCAGCATGCCCCGGCCATAGGCTTCCTGCGGCGAGGCGAGATCGCCGTCGTCGCGCAGCCACGCCTCGGCGGCGAAGCCGTTGCCCGTGCCGCTCAGCACCCGCCCTGCCGCCGTGCGGAAGCCGAACAGCCGCCCGTCGTCGGCGATCACCACGTCGGGCCTGCCGTGCGCCGCCCAGAGCACCAGCCCGACGCCCGCGAGCCCCAGCCCGGCCCAGCGCCCGCGCCCGATCCAGAGCACGAAGACGATGCCGCCCATGACCAGCAGCGCGAGGCTCACCGGCGGCCCGGCACGCACGCCGGTCACCGCCCCGCCCCAGCCCGCGACGAGGCGCGCCACCGCGATCACGTAGTCCATGCCGAGCCCCGCCACCCGGAACGGCAGCCAGTCGAGCCCGAACGGCGCGGCCAGCACGCCCACCACCGCCGCCGGCATGACGACGAGCCCCATCGCCGGCACCGCGAGCAGGTTCGCGACCAGGCCGTACTGCGTCATCGTGTTGAAATGAAACGCCGAGATCGGCCCGGTCGCGAGCCCCGCGACCAGCGAGGTCATGGCGACCCCGATCACCGGCTTCGGATAGCGCCAGCCCGGCGCGGTCTGGATCGTCCTCCACCACGCCCGCCCGCGCAGGCCCTCGAACGCCGCGATCAGCGCCACGGTCGCCGCGAACGACATCTGGAACCCCGGCTGCACCAGAACTCTCGGGCGCGAACACCAGCACCACGAGCGCCGCCAGCGCCACCGCCCGCATGGTCAGGGCCGGCCGGTCGATCAGCACCGCGACCAGCACCACCGCCGTCATCACGTACGAGCGTTGCGCCGGCACATCGAGCCCGGACACCACGAGGTAGACGAGCCCCGCCAGCAGCGCCACGCCGGCCGCGATCTTCTTCAGCGGCCAGCGCAGCGCCAGCGGCGGCACCAGCGCCAGCCCGTAGCGGATCAGGCCGAACACCGCCGCCGCCAGCAGGCTCATGTGCAGGCCGGAGATCGAGACGATATGATAGAGGCTCGAGATGCGCAGCGCATCCTCCACCGATCGGTCGATGCCCGAACGGTCGCCGGTCAGGATCGCCGCGGCGAACGCGCCGCCCTGGTTCGGCACCAGCGCCTGAATGTGCCGCGACGATGCCATGCGCGCCCGGAAGGCGAGCTGCGAGAAACTGCCGGTGTCGGAGCCCTCGCCCTCCACCACCGGCCCGCGGGCATAGCCCACGGCGCCCAGCCGCTCGAACCACGCCTGCCGGCGATAGTCGAACGCGCCGGGCTCCGAGGGCGCCGGCGGCGGTGTCAGCCGCGCCTGCATCATCAGCCGGAGCCCCGGCGCCAGCAGGCTCGCGGGCGTCGCGGGATCGACCGACACCCGCACCCGCGCCGGCACCCGGGCCGGATCCATGCCGTAGATCGCCACCCGGTCGAGCAGCACCCGCGGCCGGTCGGAGGACGATCGGTCGAGCCCGACCACCCGTCCCGACACCGTCGCCATCACCGGATAGGCCAGCACCGGCGCCGCGACCGTCCGCGCCCGCAGCGCCGCCACCCCGAGCCCGAGCCCGGGCAGCAGCAGCACCAGCAGCGCCACCCGCAGCAAGGGCCCCGCCGGCCAGAGCCCGGCCGCAAGCCCCGCGAGCGCGAGCCCCAGCCCGGCCAGCACCCATCCCGCCGGCTCCACCGGCAGCGCGAAATAGACGGCGATCCCGATCCCGAACAGCACCGGCAGCCACAGCGCAAAGGCCGGCCGCTGCGCCTCGATCGCCTCGACCAGCCGCCCGTACGCCCGACTTCCGTCCACCTTCCCTTGCCCTCGCCGCCGCTCTTGTCCTAAGGACCAGTCCTGCCGCCCGCATGGTTGCCAGGAGGTTAAGCCCATGCCTTCCGCCCCCCTGTCGTCCGCCGCGGTCGTGACCCGCTTCGCACCGTCGCCGACCGGCTACCTGCACATCGGCGGCGCCCGCACCGCGCTCTTCAACTGGCTCTACGCCCGGCACACCGGCGGCACGTTCCTGCTGCGCATCGAGGACACCGACCGCGCCCGCTCCACGCCGGAAGCGACCGAGAAGATCTTCGAGGGCCTGCGCTGGCTCGGTCTCGACTGGGACGGCGACGCGATCAGCCAGTTCGACCGCGCCCCCCGCCACGCCGAGGTCGCCCGCGAGATGATCGCCCGCGGCACCGCCTATCCGTGCTGGTCCACCCAGGAGGAGATCGAGGCGTTCCGCGAGCAGGCGAAGGCCGAAGGCCGCCCGCCCCTGTTCCGCTCGCCCTGGCGCGACGCCGACCCGGCCACCGCCCCCGACGCGCCGTTCGTCATCCGCCTGAAGGCGCCGCGCGACGGCGAGACCACGGTCAGCGACCTGGTGCAGGGCGACGTCACCTGGAAGAACGAGACGCTCGACGACCTGATCCTGCTGCGCTCCGACGGAACGCCGACCTACATGCTCGCGGTGGTGGTGGATGACCACGACATGGCCGTCACGCACATCATCCGCGGCGACGACCACCTGACGAACTCTGCCCGCCAGACGCTGATCTATCGCGCCATGGACTGGCCGGTGCCGGCGATGGCGCACATCCCGCTGATCCACGGGCCGGACGGCAAGAAGCTCTCCAAGCGCCACGGCGCCCTCGGCGTCGATGCCTACCGCGACATGGGCTATCCGGCGGAGGCGATGCGCAACTACCTCGCCCGGCTCGGCTGGAGCCACGGCAACGACGAGCTGTTCACCACCGCGCAGGCGATCGAGTGGTTCGATCTCACCCACCTCGGCAAGGCGCCGGCCCGCTTCGACTTCGCCAAGCTCGAGAGCCTGTCCGGCCAGCACATCCGGACGATGGACGACTCGACGCTGCTCGGCGAGCTCGAAGGTTTTCTTGCAGCGCAAAAACGCGCCCCCTTGACCGAGACCGAGCGCGCGCAGATGCTCCGCGCCATGCCGGGACTCAAGGAGCGAGCCAAGACCCTGCCCCAAGTTCTTGATATGGCGAGCTTCATTCTCGGAAAACGCCCGTTCTCGGCCGACGCGGCAGGAGCGAAGGCGCTGGCGTCCGCGCCCGCCGGGATGATGGAAAAATTGACTTCGCGCTTGCGAGAGGCTAACTGGACTCCCGAAGGCCTCGAGACGGCCGTCCGCGAATTTTCCACCGACGAGGGACTGGGCCTCGGCAAGGTCGCCCAGCCCCTTCGTGTTGCGCTGTCTGGCCGCACCGTGTCCTTGGGCGTTTTCGACATGATGGATATCCTCGGCCGGACGGAAAGCCTCGCTCGGATGGAGGATTGCGTGAATTCGGTGGCAACGGGCGCATGACGTCGCGTCCCTTGCCGCCGCACAACGAACATGGCGACCGCGCCGTGCGGTGCCTGCGACAGAGGGGACGACAATGACGAACCAGGCGCACCACTCCGCACGTCTCTCGATCGGCGACAAGACGCTGGATCTGCCGATCTACAGCGGCACGATCGGGCCCGACGTCATCGACATCCGCCACCTGTATTCCGACGGCGGCGTCTTCACCTTCGATCCCGGCTACACGTCCACGGGGTCGTGCGAGAGCGCGATCACCTACATCGACGGCGACAAGGGCGAGCTGCTCTATCGCGGCATCCCGATCGAGCAGCTCGCCGACAAGTCGAACTTCCTCGAAGTGGCGTACCTTCTGCTGAACGGCGACCTGCCGACCGCGGCCCAGCTCGAGGATTTCGTCGGCCGGGTGACGAACCACACGATGCTGCACGAGCAGATGTCGTATTTCTTCCGCGGCTTCCGCCGCGACGCGCATCCGATGGCGATCGTGTGCGGCACCATGGGCGCCATGGCCGCGTTCTACCACGACTCCACCGACATCAACGACGCCTGGCAGCGCGAGGTCGCGACGATCCGCATGATCGCCAAGATGCCGACGATCGTCGCGTGGGCGTACAAGTATTCGGTCGGCCAGCCGTTCGTCTATCCGCGCAACAGCCTCGACTACGCCTCGAACTTCCTCAACATGTGCTTCTCGGTGCCGGCCACCGACTACGTGGTGAGCCCGATCCTGTCCCGCGCCATGGACCGGATCTTCACGCTGCACGCCGACCACGAGCAGAACGCCTCCACCTCCACGGTGCGCCTCGCCTCGTCCTCCGGCGCCAACCCGTTCGCCTGCATCGCTGCCGGCGTCGCCTGCCTCTGGGGGCCGGCGCATGGCGGTGCCAACGAGGCGTGCCTGCGGATGCTGCGCCAGATCGGCACGCCCGACCGCATCCCGGAGTTCATCGCCAAGGCCAAGGACAAGAACGATCCGTTCCGGCTCATGGGCTTCGGCCACCGGGTCTACAAGAACTTCGACCCGCGCGCCAAGGTGATGAAGCAGTCGGCGGACGAAGTGCTCGGTCTGCTCGGCGTCGAGGACAACCCGACGCTGCAGGTGGCCAAGGAACTCGAGCGCATCGCCCTCGAAGACCCCTACTTCATCGAGAAGAAGCTCTACCCGAACGTCGACTTCTACTCGGGCATCATCCTCGACGCGATGGGCTTCCCCACCTCGATGTTCACGCCGATCTTCGCGCTCGCGCGCACCGTCGGCTGGATCTCGCAGTGGAAGGAAATGCTCGAGGATCCGCAGCTGAAGATCGGCCGCCCGCGGCAGCTCTACACCGGCCCGACGCGCCGCGACTACGTTGAGGTCGAGGACCGCTGATCCGTCAGCCGGAGGCGCCGCAACGCGCCTCCATCGCCCTGCAAACGCTGCCCGCTGCACCGCCATCCGGCTGCACTCGATGTGCCCGGTATTCATACAGGCAGAAACCCTGTCGGGCAGTCGCAGGGGCCCCGCCAACAGGCGGGGAGAACGAAGACTCGCCGCGCAACAGCGCGGCTCCTGAGTGACCGGCCGCAACGGCGGCCTGTCACGCAGCGCCGGACGAGCGGGAGCCCGAAAGGCTCCCCGAGGCCGGCGCTCCCCTACTCCGCCGCCACGTCGATGAACCCGCCCGACTGGTGCTCCCAGAACCGGGCGTAGAGCCCGCGCCGCGCCAGCAGCGCCTGATGCGTGCCCTCCTCGACGATCCGGCCTTCGTCCATCACCACGATCCGGTCCATCCGCGCGATGGTCGACAGCCGGTGCGCGATGGCGATCACCGTCTTGCCCTCCATCACCGTCTCGAGCGTCTCCTGGATCGCCACCTCGACCTCGCTGTCGAGTGCCGAGGTCGCCTCGTCCAGCACCAGCACCGGCGCGTTCTTCAGGATCACCCGGGCGAGCGCGATGCGCTGGCGCTGGCCGCCCGAGAGCTTCACCCCACGCTCCCCGAGGTGCGCGGCATACCCCTCGCGCCCCTTGAAGTCGCGCAGGCCCAGAATGAAGTCATGCGCCTCCGCCCGCCTCGCCGCCGCAAAGACCTCATCGTCGCTGGCCTCCGGCCGGCCGTAGCGGATGTTCTCCATCGCCGAGCGGTTGAACATCGCGGTCTCCTGCCGGACCATGCCGATCTGCGCGCGCAGCACGTCCTGCGGGATCTCGCGGATGTCCACCCCGTCGAGGCGGATCCGCCCGCCCTCGACGTCGTAGAGCCGCAGCAGGAGCGAGACGGCGGTGCTCTTTCCGACGCCGGAGCGCCCGATCAGCGCCACCCGCTCGCCCGGGCGCACGTGCAGGGAAAAGCCGTCGAGCGCCGGCACCGGCCGGCCATAGCCGAAGGCCACGTCGTCGAAGTCCACCGCCCCGCGGATCTGCGGCGGCGTGCGCGGCTCGGCGGCGTCGGTGATGGCGTGCGGCGGCGACAGGGTGCGGATGCCGTCCTCGATCTCGCCGACGTTGGCAAAGACCCCCATCGCCGCCATCGACACCCACCCGGACATCTGCGCGATGCGGGTGGCGATGATGCCCGCCGTCGCGATATCGCCCGCGGTGGCGAGATCCCGGGTCCAGAGCAGCAGTGACCCGCCGATCAGCGCCACCGACAGCGCCCCGGCCAGCGCCATCAGCCAGAAGCGAAAGGCCGAGCTGACCGCGCCAAACGCCACGGTGGCGCCGCGATAGCCCTGAAGGGCACGCAGCGCCGCCTCGTCCTCGTGCAGCCGGTGGCTGAAGAGCTTCACCGTCGCGATGTTGGTGATGGTGTCGACCACCTGCCCGGTGACGACCGCCCGCGCCGCCGCGCGCGCCGTCGAGCGCGCGCGCACCTGCGGCATGTAGTGCCGGATCAGCAGCACGTAGCCGGCGAGCCAGACCAGCATGGCGACGGCCAGCCACAGGTTCATCCGGCCCACCACGGCCATCGCGCCGACGATCGCCGTCACCGCCAGGCCGAAGGTGTTGACCGTCTCGCTCACCGCATCGGTGATCGCCCGCGCCGTCTGCTGCTGCTTCTGGGCGATACGCCCGGCAAAGTCGTCGTCGAAGAACGACAGCGCCTGACCGAGCGTGTGGCGGTTCAGCCGCGCGAGCACCAGCGGATAGAGGTTCGGCCCCAGCGTCAGGCTGGTCAGCGCCGCCCCGAGCCCGAGCAATGCCGGCCGCAGCAGCAGGAAGAAGCCGACGGCTCCGAGCAGGATCGGCCAGTTCGCCGCGACGAACCCGGCCGGCCCATGCGCCTGCGCGATGTCGATGAGCCAGCCGACCAGCTGCGCCGACACCACCTCGGTGACGCCGACGGCGATCGACACCGCCGCGGACAGCCAGACCGCCGGCAGCGCCCCGCGCAGGACCCAGGCCATGAAGCGCCAGAACCGATCCGGCGGCGGCCCGTCGGCGGGAACGAACGGGTCGATCAGGCCGGGAAGGCGACGGCGGATCATGCGGCCGCTCCCGGCCATCGGGCGGCTGGGAGCGGGCCGTGTCCGGGCGCCGGGCGGGTGTCTCTGCGGGTCATCGCCCAATGGTAAGCCGTGGTCGGCCAAAGGCAAACCCTCGCGGCCGCGCAGCCACCCGCGCGCTCGACGCACGCATGGGCTGTGCTACCTTCCGACAGCGCGATTCCGGAGGACAGATGGACAAGACCGAGCAATTGTCACACGCCGTCGAGGCGCTTTCCCTGCAACTCCGGGCGCACGAGGTGGTGCTGAGCGCACTGGCGCGACGGGTCGGGCTGACCGCCGAAGACGCGATCCTGTCGCTCGGCCAGCGGGACATGCTCGACGCGCCACAACACCTTGCCGAGGTGATGGAGCGCGTCCGCCGCATTCTGGAGCGCGCCGGGGTCGCAGACTAGCGCGCCGCCGGCTCGCGGGCCGGGCCGTCAGCTCGCCGGCTCGGGCTCCAGCCCGTCGTCGCGGGAGGGACGTGCCGCCTTGCCGGTCTTCGGGATCGCGGCGATGCCGCTCGCGCTCTCGTCCTTGTCCTCGTCCTCGCCGCCGCGGTTCAGCGGCTGGCCGTGGATCACCCGGGTGATCTCCTTGCCGGTCAGCGTCTCGTATTCGAGCAGGCCGTTCGCCAGCCGGTCGAGGTCGTCGCGCTTTTCCGTCAGGATCCGCTTCGCCGTCTCGTAGCCCTCGTCGACCAGCTTGCGCACCTCCTGGTCGATCATCTCCTGCGTGTCCGGCCCGGCGTTCACGGCGCCGCCCTGCGGCCCGAGATAGCTGAACTGCTCGTTGGCATAGTCGATGTTGCCGAGCGCCGGCGACATGCCGAACTTCGTCACCATCGCCCGCGCGATCCGGCTCACCTGCTGGATGTCGCTGGCGGCACCGGAGGTCACGTTCTCCGACCCGAACACCAGCTCTTCCGCGACCTTGCCGCCCATCGCCATGGCGATCATCGACTTGTACTTCGTCATCGTCACCGACAGCTGGTCGCGCTCCGGCAGCGACAGCACAAGGCCGAGCGCCCGGCCGCGCGGGATGATCGTCGCCTTGTGGATCGGATCGTGCTGCGGCACGTTCAGGCCCACCACCGCGTGCCCCGCCTCGTGAAACGCCGTGAGCTTCCTCTCGTCGTCGGACATGACCATGGACCGCCGCTCGGCGCCCATCATCACCTTGTCCTTGGCGTTCTCGAAATCCATCATCGTCACGAACCGCTTGCCGGTCCGCGCCGCCATCAGCGCCGCCTCGTTCACGAGGTTGGCGAGATCGGCGCCCGAGAACCCCGGCGTGCCGCGGGCGATCACCCGCAGATCGACGTCCGCGCTGAGCGGCACGCGCCGCGCATGGACAGCGAGGATCTTCTCGCGGCCCTTGATGTCGGGGTTCGTCACCTGCACCTGCCGGTCGAACCGGCCGGGGCGCAGCAGGGCGGGGTCGAGCACGTCGGGGCGGTTGGTGGCGGCGATCAGGATGACGCCCTCGTTCGCCTCGAAGCCGTCCATCTCGACGAGGAGCTGGTTCAGCGTCTGCTCGCGCTCGTCGTTGCCGCCGCCGTAGCCAGCGCCGCGGTGGCGGCCAACGGCGTCGATCTCGTCGATGAAGACGATGCAGGGCGCGTTCTTCTTCGCCTGCTCGAACATGTCGCGCACGCGGCTGGCGCCGACGCCGACGAACATCTCGACGAAATCCGAGCCCGAGATGGTGAAGAACGGCACGCCCGCCTCACCCGCGATGGCGCGGGCGAGCAGCGTCTTGCCCGTGCCCGGAGGGCCGACGAGGAGCGCGCCCTTGGGGATCTTGCCGCCGAGGCGCGAGAACTTCTGCGGGTCGCGCAGGAACTCGACGATCTCCTCCAGCTCCTCCTTGGCCTCGTCGATGCCGGCGACATCGTTGAAAGTCACCTTGCCGGATTTCTCGGTCAGGAGCTTCGCCTTCGACTTGCCGAAGCCCATGGCGCCGCCACGGCCGCCGCCCTGCATCCGGTTCATGAAGAAGATCCAGACGCCGATGAGCAGCAGGAAGGGCAGCCAGAGGCCGAGCGCGGAGACGAAGCCCGACTGCTCCTGCGGCGCCGCCTGGATTTCGACCTTGTGCTCGCGCAGGTCGGGGATCACGTCGTTGCCGCGCGGCTGGATCGTCTGCAACTGGGCGCCGTCGGTTGTGGTGATCGCAATGCGCTCACCATCGAGGCGAACGGAGGAAACCTGGTTCGCCTCCACCCGGTTCAGGAAGTCGGAATAACTGATCTCGCGGCCCATCGACGTGCGGCTGCCGTTCGAGAAGACGTTGAAGAGCGCGACCATCAACAGGAACAAGATGATCCAGAAGGCGATATTCTTGGTGTTACCCACGTCGACGTCTCCAGGGATCGACCGCACGCGGCAGGCACGCGGGCCCGCGGGTCGTTCGCGCTAACATAAGCTTTTGGGCCGCGGATTCAACGCGGGATCGTGTCGGGCAATGGTGAACCGGACGCGGCAATCCGGCGGAAGCCGAAATCCGCCTCCGGCCGGACGATCGGCGCGGCCACCAGCTCGCCGGCGCGCCAGATCGCGGGGGTCGTCGCAAGCGCCTCGCGCGCCAGCCCGGCCGGGTGTCCGCCCAGCCGGGCGAGACCGCCGGCGCCCAGCGCGCCGATGGTCAGGCCCGCCCCCGACGGCGCCTCGCCCACCAGTTCCCAGCGCCCGTCCCAGCGCCCGACCGCCAGCGTGACGGCCGCCGCCACCCGCGCCGGCTCCCGCCGGATCGCGATCCGGCCGGCGCGGGCACGGAGCACGCAGCCGTGCAGCGTCAGCCCATGGCCGACCCGGGCGCCCTCGATCGCCGCCAGTGCCGCCTCGAGCCGCGCCAGCCGCGGCCGGTACGCCTCGCCCGACACCCAGCCGAGCGCCCCGGCGATCAGCCGCAGCCGCAGCTCCTCCGGCGCGCCGGTCAGCCCCGCGGGGTCGAGCAGCAGGTCGCCCGCCCCGCCGTCCGTCAGGCAGCCCCGCGCCAGCGCGCGCGTCGCCTGCTCCAGCGCCTCGCGGGCGCGGGCCATGCCGCGCGCCGTCGCCGCCAGCCGCTCCGGCCCGAGCCCGAGCGCCGCCAGCGCGGGCAACGCCGTGCGCACCCGCACGCGGTCGAAGCGCGGATCGGCGTTCGACGGATCGTCGATCCAGCCGACCCCTTCGCCCGCCAGCCAGTCGCGCAGCGCCGCCCGCCGCACCCCGAGGAGCGGCCGATGCCAGCGCACGCCCTCCGCCTCGACGACCGCCGCCATTGCCGCCAGCCCGTCGACGCCGGACCCGCGCGCGAGCCGCAGAACGACGGTCTCCGCCTGATCGTCGAGCGTGTGCCCGAGCGCGATGTCGCCGATCCCCTCGCCGCGCGCCCAGTCGGCCATCAGCCGGCGCCGCGCCTCGCGCGCCCGCGCCTGCAGATTGCCGGCGCCGCCCGGCTCGGCCCAGCGCAGCGTCGCGTGCGCAAGGCCCCTCTCGGCACAGAGCCGCGCGACCGATGCCGCTTCCGCGGCACTCCCGGCGCGCAACCCATGGTCGACCGTGACGGCCGCGACCTCTCGCCCGGCAGCGTGCATCAGCAGGAGGAGCGCGGTGGAATCGCTGCCGCCGGACACCGCGACGGCGATCCGGCCCGGCGGCAACCCGGAGATCGCCGCTGCGGCCTCTGGCGGGATCACTGGCAGCCGAGCGCCTGCTTCGCCGCCGGCACCTGATCGGCCGCGTCGGAATCGGGATAGCGGTTGTCGACCTCGGCCAGCGTCAGGCACGCCTCGCTGGTCTGGCCGAGCTTGCCGAGGCTGGTGCCGAGCTTCAGCAGCGCCGCCGGCGCCTGCTCGTCCTGCGGCGCGCCGGAGAAGGCGTCGAGGTAGCTGCGCGCCGCGCCGCGCCAGTCGCCGGTCGCCGACAGCGCGTCGCCGCGGCGGAGCTGCGCATCGGTGGTCAGCGGTCCGCCGGGATAGGTCTGCAGGAAGGTGGCGAACATGCCGGCCGCCTTCACGTTGTCGCCGCCGTCCGCCGCCGCCACCGCCGCGTCGAAGTCCGACTGCTCGGCCACCGCCATCGTGCCGGTATCCGCCGGCTCCTCCGGCGCCACCGGCCGTGGCCGCGGGCCGGTCAGCCCGCCGCCCAGCTGCGGCGCGGGCACCGCCTGCGGGCCCGGATCACCGCCCTCGAGTTCGGTCAGCCGGAACTGGATGTCGCCCACCTGGTTCGAGGCGTCGCCGACGATGCGCTGGATGTCGTTCGTCAGCACGTCCACCCGGTCGGTCAGGCTCTTCAGCTCCGCCTCGAGCTGGTCGAGACGGGTCAGCGCCGTGGCGGGCGTCGCGGGCAGGCCGTTGACCGACCCGTGCCGCACCAGCTCGTCGCGCAGCTGGCCGATCTGGGCGTTGAGCACCGTCAGCTGCGCCTTGATGTCGGCCACCGACTCCGCCGCGTGACCGGGCAGCCCCAGCACCCCGGCGAGCAGCACCGCCCCGATGATCCCCGCCAGCCGCACCGCGCCGCTCCTCCCGCTGTCCTGACGCTTCCCTAGCCGATCACGCGCCGGTGCCGCCAGTCACGACCGTGACAGCCCGACGATTCTGCGACCAGCAGCTCTCGTCCGGGCACGTGGCGACCGGGCGCTCGCGGCCATAGGTGATGATCGACAGCCGGGTGTCGGGAATGCCCTGGCTCACCATGTAGTTGCGCACCGCGCTGGCACGGGCGGACCCGAGCGCCATGTTGTACTCGCTGGTGCCGCGCTCGTCCGCATGGCCCTCGATCAGGATCGGCGCCGAGGGATTGGCGCGCAGCCAGCCGATCTGCGCGTTCAGCGTGCCGATCGCCTGCGGGCTCAGAGTCACCTGGTCGACGGTGAAGAACACGCGGTCGGCGACCTGGCTGCCCGGCAGGTAGGTGGTCGCCATCGGGCCGCCCACACCGCCGAGCCCGCCGGCGCCACCGCCAAGCGGGTCGCCGCCGAGCGTCCCGGAGGTGCCGCTGAACCCCGGGTCGGTGGGCACCGCCACGTTGCCGCCGCGCGAGCACGCGGCCGCCGCAAGCGCCAGTGTCAGGAGAAGGGCTGCGTTCCGCGCCGTCTTGACCGCCGAACCGGCCGCCGAATTGACCGTCGAATGGACCATCGTCATCGTCTCAATCCCTTCCATCGCCCGGTTGCCCCCGGGCCGGTTGCAACCGTTCAGCTCAGCAGGCCCGACCACGACGGGTCCGACGCGAAGCCGGCCGTCGGCACCTTGCGCAGGTTCCGCCCGGTGATGTCCACCGAATAGAGCCCCGGGCCGCCGGTTGCGCCCGGCGTCTCGCGCGAGAACATGATGACCCGCCCGTTCGGCGCCCAGCACGGGCCCTCGTCGAGATAGCTGCCGGTCAGGATCTTCTCCCCCGACCCGTCCGTGCGCATCACGCCGATGTGGAAGCGCGGCCCGTCGATGTTGGTGAAGGCGATCATGTCGCCGCGCGGCGACCAGACCGGCGTCGCATACCGCCCCTCGCCAAAGCTGATGCGCGTCGCCTCGCCGCCGGAGGCCGGCATGACGTAGAGCTGCTGCACGCCGCCGCGGTCGCTCTCGAAGACGATCTGGTTGCCGTCGGGGGAATAGGACGGCGCCGTGTCGATCGACGAGGTGCGGGTGAGCTGCGTCTCCGCCCCGCTCGCGAGGTCGGTCACGAACAGGTCCGACCCGGTGCCCTCCGTCTTGGAGTAGACGGCCTTGCGCGCGTCCGGCGAGAAGCGCGGCGCGAAGGTCATGCCGGAGGTATCCTTCATCACCACCCGCCGCTTGCCGCCGCCCGCGAGCAGCATCACCCGCGGCGGCCCGGCCTCGTAGCTGGTATAGAGCACCTGGCGCGCATCCATCGACAGGCGCGGCGTGAGAACCAGCGCCGATCCGTCGGTCAGGGACGAGACGTTCGCCCCGTCATAGTCCATGATCGCGACCTGCTTGCGCCGGTTCTCCTTCGGCCCGCTCGCCGCGATGAACGCCACCCGGCTGTCGAAATAGCCGCCCTCGCCGGTCAGCCGGCTGTAGACCGCATCCGCCACCTTGTGCGCCAGCCGCCGCCAGTTCGCCGTCGAGCCAGCGAACTGCAGGCCCTCGCCCAGCCCCTGCTCGGCGAACACGTCCCAGAGCCGGAAGCGCACCTGCGCCTTGTCGCCCGACACGCCGACCGCGCCGGTGATGAGCGCCTGCGCGTTGATCGCCTTCCAGTCGGCGAACTGCACCGGCGCGTCGAAGTTCGAGATCCGCCCGATGTGGGCGCTCGCCGGGATCTCGCGGAACAGCCCGGTCCCGGTCAGGTCGTCGATCACCACCTGGGTGATCTGCGCGGCCAGCTGCGTCGCCGCCGCCCCGTCCGGCACGAAGCCGGGCGCGGCGAACGGCATCGGCTCGACCACGCCCTCGGTGATCTCGATCCGCAGCGGCGCCGCCACGGCGGCCCATGGCCGCAACGCGAGCGCCGCGGGCACGCCGATCAGAAGGTTGCGCCGGAGGCGATTCACCATGTCACCATTCCCTCGGGGTTGAAGACGATCTCGACGTCGCGCCACTGCGCATACTTGTCGCGCGGCATCGAATACGGGGCGCAGCGGATCAGGGCCCGCCGCGCCGCCTCATAGGCCTGCTGATAGCGTCCGTCCGGCGCCGGGCTCGGGTCGATCAGATGGATCGAGGCGTTGATGACGCTGCCGTCCGCGGCGAATTCCGCGCCCAGCGTCACCTTCAGGCTCTGCGCGTCGCGCAGGCCCGCCGGCACGTTCCAGCATTTCTGCACCGCGAGCTTCAGCCCTTCCTTCTCCGACCCGGTGAGCGGCGGGCCGACCGGCAGCGAGGTCTCGGTCGGCCCCGACGGCTCGGTCGCCGCGGTGACGGTCGGCTTCGTCGCCGGCGTCGGCTTGGTCGCGGGCGTCGCCGCCGGCTTCTTCGACGCGGCCTTCACCGCCGCGAGCACCGCGGCCTCGGTCGACTCCGCCTCGTCCTCGTCGTCGTCCTTCGGCTCGGACTTGGGCTTCGGCGCAGACGCAACCGGCGTGTCCGCCACCGGCTTCGGCGGGCGGGCGCGGGGCGGCGCGGACGACGCGATCGCCAAGGGTGCGGGCGCCTCCGGGGCGTCCTCGGCTTCGGGCGACGCCTCGGGCAGCGCCTCCGGCGGCTCGGCCTTCGCCGTCTTCACCGCGGGCTCGGGCTTCGTCACCGGCTTCGGCAGCTCGGCCGGCCGCACGTCCACCGGCGGCGCAGGCGCGGGCTCCGGCGCGATCGTGGGCGCGGGGCGCACCTTCGGCGGCGCGGCCGCGGTCGGCGGCGCCAGCGTCACGACCTTTGGCACCACCCGCTCCGGCGTCGCCGGCGTCTCCAGCGCGGCGGGTGGCGGCGGCGACGCGGTGGCCACGTCTTCCGTCGCCTCGGGCACCTCCGCGGGCGCGCTCTCCGCCGGCTGCGCCAGCTCGGCCGGGCGCGGCGCCGGCACCACCGGCGGCGCCTCGTCGCTGCGCGGGGCGTCCGGGGCAGAGGCCGCCTTCTCGAACGCCTCCTCCGAGACGAAGCTCACGTTCGTCACCGGAATCGGCTCGCGCTCCTCGGAGCCGAACCACGGCAGCCCGAAGATCGCGAGCAGGATCAGCGCGCCATGCCCGGCCGCCGAAACCCTGGTGCCGATCCGCATCGTCACGTGACTATCCGCCCGAGACCGAGCCGTCGAACTTCGGCCCGCCCTGCTCCGTCACCAGCCCGATGTCATTGAAGCCGCTGGCGTTCAGCGCCCCCATCACCTGCATCACGCTCTCGTACGGAATGCCGCCGTCCGCGCGCAGGAACACCTTGTCGCTCTTCCGCTCGGCCGCGACCGAGCGCAGCAGGGGGATGAGCTTCGACCGCTCGACCGGCGAATTCTGCACGAGGATCTCGCCGTCCCTCGTCAGCGCGATGGTCAGCGGCTCCTCCTGCTCCGAGGGCAAGGGCGCGGCCGCCGTCTTCGGCAGCTCGATCGGCACGCCAACCGTCAGAAGCGGCGCCGCCACCATGAAGATGATGAGCAGCACCAGCATCACGTCGACCATCGGCGTGACGTTGATCTCCGCCATCGGCCGGTTGCGCCGGCGCCGGCCGCCCCGCGAGCGACCGGCAGGCTGCAGGCTCACCCCCATCTCAGGCCGCCCGGTCGAGCTGGCGCGAGAGGATCATCGAGAACTCGTCGGCAAAGCTTTCATAGCCGCCGATCACCTGTTCCGTCTCGTGATTGAACTTGTTGTAGAAGATCACCGCCGGGATCGCCGCGAGCAGGCCGAGGCCGGTGGCGAGCAGCGCCTCGGCAATGCCGGGCGCGACCACCGCGAGGTTGGTCGACTGCTGCATCGCGATCTGCTCGAACGCGTGCTTGATGCCCCAGACCGTGCCGAACAGCCCGACGAAGGGCGCGATCGAGCCCACGGTCGCGAGGAAGGTCAGGCCCCTGGTCAGGCTGTCGGACTCGCGCCCGATCGCCACGTTCATCGCCCGCTCGATGCGGGCCTGTACCCCGTGGATCAGCCCGCCGTCCTTGCGATGCGAGCGCCGCCATTCGGTCATGCCGGCCGCGAAGATCCGCGCCGACGACCCGGCCGGGTCGGGGCCGATCCGCTCGTAGATCACGTCGAGCGGCTCGCCGGACCAGAAGTCCTGGTCGAACTCGCGCGCCTCTTCGCGCACGCGGCGCAAGTCGATGAGCTTCTGGATGATGATCGCCCACGACCAGAACGAGGCGGCGATGAGGATGAGCATCACGATCTTGACCGTGAAGGTCGCCCGGAAAAACAGCGCCAACAGGGAAAAATCGACCTGCTGGGCCGCAGCCATGGTGTCAGGGGTCATGAGTGCCTGTCTCGGATACTCGCTCGGGTCGCCTCAGTTCAGCCGTGTTTGGTCCGGCTCTCGGGCGACGATACCACATTTTGCGTTGCTGTAGGCGGAAATCGCGCGTTCTGTCCAGTAGGCCCGCGTCAAACCGTCGCGAGACGGGTGAGCGCGTCCGCGACGTCCGCCGGGATTCGCAACGGACGCCCGTCCGGCCCGAGGCAGGCGAGCGTGACCCGGGCCCGCACCAGCAGAGTGTCCCCGCGCCAGATCTCCTGCGCCATTTCGAGGCGTGCACCCCGGGGCGCCTCGCTCGCCGTCCTCACGACGAGTTGATCCTCCAGCCGGGCCGGTGCGAGATAGCGCACCGTTATCTCGCGCACCGCGAACACCAGCCCGTACCGCGCACGCAGTTCGGTCTGCCGGAACCCGATGGCGAGCAGCGCCTCGGTCCGCGCCCGCTCGATGAACTTGAGATAATTGGCGTAGTAGACGATCCCGGCGGCGTCGGTGTCTTCGTAGTAGACCCGCATCCGGAACTCTGCCGGCCCGCGCGCGTCGTCTCCACCTGCGATATCGCTCACGGCCGCCCGCTCAAAGGTTGTGCCGGATGGCGTAGACCTGCCCGGTCGCGCTGACTTCGCAGAAGTGTATCCGCTGCTGCCCCGTCACCTTGTCGCCAACCGTCACGAGCCCTCGGTCGTCGGGGGTCGCCCCGCTCCAGACCGGCAGCACGTCCGACACCGGTGCGTCGATGTGCGCGGCCACCGCGAGCCCGCACGCCGCCTCCATCCGCTGCTTCGTCGCCTCGGGCAATGGCGCGGGCGCCGCCCCCTGCGGAGCGGGTTGCCCCGCGCATCCCGCCACGAGCAGCGGCGCGAGAGCGACGAGGGGGAACGCGAAGCAACGCATGAGACGGGTCATTTGCCTCGAGGGACGGGGGCAGGCTGGAAGCCCGCCCTCCGAAGGCCAGGCGTCAGTCAGCGGCGTGGGTCAGTGCACGGTGCTGTGGCTGAAGCTCGCGATGGCGCCGGTCGCGGTCACCACGCAGGTGAACTCGCTGTTGCCGACGCTGGTGGTGAAGATCGAGTCGCCGGACTTCGTGGCGCCGGTCGCGACGATCGAGACGTTGCCGGCGGTGGCGCCCGTGGTGGCGATCGTGCGGTCGACGCACGCCTGCTCCGCGGCGCTCAGGACAGGGGCGGGCGGCGGCGGGGGCGGCTTGTGGCTACAGGCGGCAGCACCGAGGGGAAGCGCGCACAGCGCGAAGAACTTCCATCTGGTCATCGTGGACCCTCCTTCAACGCCGGTGGGACCGGGAACGGCCAGGCCGGCAACCGTTGGCCTAGCAACCGGAACCAGCGGGGGCAAGCCTCGTCGCTCGCCCGGACACGCCGCGGGCGGCAGGGACCGTCTGGCCGCCCACCGCCCGCACCCGCAAATTCAAGATGGCTTATTTGCCGCGCCCGTCGGCGAGTTGCGTGATGCTCTTGACGCTGAGGTCGGTGCCGATCTCGCAGGCGAACGTGCCGTTCTGCGCCTTCACATTGACGACAGAGGTCCCCATGGGGGTCTCGCGGTCGTAGACGCTGCTCATCTGGTCGGCTGGCAGGGCGTTCTGCGAGGCCACCTGATTCTTGCACGCGGCAATCTGGCTGTCGCGCAGGTTGGCCGCGGCCGCGCCGCTCGGCGTGGTGCCGCCGTGCTGGCACGCAGCGAGCAGGAGCGGGGCCGCGATCAGAGCCGCAAGCGTTACACCAGTCTTCATGAGGTCTCTCCCCTGTTCCAAAGAACTTCAGCAATTGGCGTGTTCAACGATAGAGAGAACGCACGTCCCGCCAAGGGGTTCCATCGCCGGGTTCCGTGGCGGAACTCGGGCGATGAAGACCTCGCGGCAGGAAAATCAACAGGTTATCCGGGGTTTCCTTGAAGAAGCCGCGTCAGGCCTGCCCGAGCTTCGCCAGCCGCGCCGCGCGCAGCCGCGCGAAGTCGGCGCCCGCGTGGTAGCTCGAGCGCGTGAGCGGCGTCGCCGACACCATCAGGAAGCCCTTGCCGAACGCCGCCTTCTCGTAGGACGCGAATTCCTCCGGCGTCACGAACCGGCTCACCACGTGGTGCTTCGGCGTCGGCTGCAGGTACTGGCCGATCGTCAGGAAATCGACGTCCGCCGCGCGCATGTCGTCCATCACCTGCGTCACCGCCTGCCGGTCCTCGCCGAGCCCGACCATGATCCCCGACTTGGTGAACATGGTCGGATCAAGCTCCTTCACCCGCTGCAGCAACCGGAGACTGTGGAAATACCGCGCCCCCGGCCGAACCTCCGGGTAGAGCCCCGGCACCGTTTCGAGGTTGTGGTTGAAGACGTCGGGCTTCGCCGCCACGACCACCTCCAGCGCGTCCGGCCCGCAGCGCAGGAAATCCGGCGTCAGCACCTCGATCGTCGTCGCCGGGTTCTTCCGCCGCACCGCGCGGATCGTCTGCGCGATGTGCTCCGCCCCGCCGTCGCCGAGGTCGTCGCGGTCCACCGAGGTGATGACCACGTGGTTGAGGCCGAGCTTCTCGACGGCCACCGCCACCCGCGCCGGCTCGAACGCGTCGAGCGCGTCCGGCCGCCCGGTCGCCACGTTGCAGAAGGTACAGCCGCGGGTGCAGATCTCGCCCATGATCATCATGGTCGCGTGCCCCTGGCTCCAGCACTCGCCGACGTTGGGGCAGCCCGCCTCCTCGCAGACGGTGACGAGCCGGTTGTCCCGCATGATCGCCCGGGTCTTCTGGTAGCCGTCCGACGACGGGGCCTTCACCCGGATCCAGTCCGGCTTCTTCAGGATCGGCGTGTCTGGCCGGTGCGCCTTTTCCGGATGCCGCTGCGCCCGATCGTTCATGTCCCGCGAACTGGTGGTCATTGCCTGCCTTGCGTCTCTGTCCCCGCGCGAGAGCATACGGCACGGCACGCCGGATGTCAGCGGGCTATGCGAGGATGCCCGCCTCGCCCGCGCCGCATGGCTCGGCCCCGGTCCAGCCGGAGATCACCTGACGGCCGGCGTCGCCGAGGATGCGTCCCAGCTCGCCGAACCAGCCGTCATCGACCGACAGCCGGCGCCGCACCAGGCCCACCACCCGGCGCGGCTCCGGCTCGGCAAAGCGCGCGAGCGCCAGCCCCGGCGCCGCCGCCCGCTCCGCCGCCGCCGCCAGCTCGGGCAGCAGCGTCACCCCGAAGCCCTCCGACACCAGCCGGCAGAGCGTCGCGAGGCTCGCCGCCCGCAGGTCCATCGGCGCCCGGCTGCGGTCCACCGCGCAGGCGGCAATCGCCTGATCCGCCAGGCAGTGCCCGTCGTCGAGCAGCAGGAGCTGGCCCGGCTCCATCGCCTCCGCCGCCAGCGCGGCCCGATCCGCCCCGAGCGCCGCCAGCCGCGACGGGGTGCCGGCAAGCAGGAAGCGGTCCTCGAACAGCGGCTCGGCCACCAGGTCGGCCGCCTCGACCGGCAGCGCCACGACCGCCGCGTCGAGCCCGCCCGAGCGCACCTCCTCGAGCAGCCGCTCGGTCTGCGCCTCGCGCACGCCGAGATCGAGCGAGATGTTGCGCGCCCTCAGTTCGGGCAGGGCCAGCGGCAGCAGGTATGGCGCCACCGTCGGGATCACCCCGATGCGCAGCCGCCCGGACAGCCCGCCGTGCCAGCGCGCCGCCTGTTCGATCTCGCGCACCTCCTCGAAGATCCGCCGCGCCCGGCGCACGATCTCGCGCCCGGTCGGCGTCAGCACCGCTTCGCGCCGCCCACGCTCCACCAGCCGGACCCCGAGCGCCGCCTCGAGTTCGCGGATCTGCACCGACAGCGCGGGCTGGCTGATGTTCACCGACGCCGCGGCCCGGCCGAAGTGGCCCTCCTCGGCGATCGCCGTCAGGGACCGCAGCTGGCGCAGGGTGAAATTCATAATGCCACATTATCGTAAAGCGAATGAAATGCAATTTCCCCTTATCGAAACCCGAGCCTATACCCGGGTTCCAAGCCAGCTCACCTCCAGGGGGAAACGATGACCAAGAGGCTGACGACCGAGGCTCCTCGCCGATCCGCCGGGCCGCGTCCCACCTGACCCGACTGCCTCCGCCTCATGACGGCGGTGGCGCCCCAGCACACCCGAACCCGGATCGGAGCGACACGATGGATTCCACAGAAGACACCGCCCGCCAGCAGACCGCCGGCAAATGCCCCGTCACCCACGCGACACTTGCGTCCAGCACCGCCATGCGTGGCAATCGCGACTGGTGGCCGAACCAGCTCAACCTCGGCATCCTGCACCAGTATTCCGACCTGTCGAACCCGATGGGCCGGGATTTCGACTATGCGGCAGAGTTCGCGAAGCTCGACCTCGAAGCGGTGAAGGCCGACCTGAAGGCGCTGATGACCGACAGCCAGGACTGGTGGCCGGCTGACTTCGGCCACTACGGCGGCCTGTTCATCCGCATGGCGTGGCACGCCGCCGGCACCTACCGCGTCTCCGACGGCCGCGGCGGCGCCGGCCAGGGGCAGCAGCGCTTCGCGCCGCTCAACAGCTGGCCGGACAACGTGTCGCTCGACAAGGCCCGCCGGCTGATCTGGCCGATCAAGCAGAAGTACGGCCGGGCGATCTCGTGGGCCGACCTGATCGTGCTGACCGGCAACGTCGCGCTCGAGTCGATGGGCTTCAAGACCTTCGGCTTCGCCGGTGGCCGCGCCGACGTCTGGGAGCCGGACGCGGCGACCTACTGGGGCAACGAGGACACCTGGCTCGACGACAAGCGCTATTCCGGCGACCGCGAGCTGGAGAACCCGCTGGCCGCGGTGCAGATGGGGCTGATCTACGTCAACCCGGAGGGGCCGAACGGCAACCCCGACCCGCTCGCCTCGGCCCGCGACATCCGCGAGACCTTCGCGCGGATGGCGATGGACGACGAGGAGACGGTCGCGCTCATCGCCGGCGGCCACACCTTCGGCAAGACCCACGGCGCGGGCCCGGCGGAGAACGTCGGACGCGAGCCCGAGGGCGCGTCGATGGCCGAGCAGGGCTTCGGCTGGACCAGCACCTACCGGAGCGGCGTCGGCGCCGACGCCATCACCTCCGGTCTCGAGGTGATCTGGACCTCGACGCCCACCCGCTGGTCGAACAACTTCTTCTGGAACCTGTTCGGCTACGACTGGGAGCTGACCAAGAGCCCCGCCGGCGCGCACCAGTGGCAGCCGAAGAACGGCGCGGGCGCCAACACCATCCCCGACCCGTTCGACAAGTCGAAGCGCCGGGCGCCGACCATGCTCACCTCCGATCTCGCGCTGCGCATGGACCCGGCCTACGAGAAGATCTCGCGCCGGTTCTTCGAGAACCCGGACCAGTTCGCCGACGCGTTCGCCCGGGCATGGTTCAAGCTCACCCACCGCGACATGGGGCCGCGCGCCCGCTACCTCGGACCGGACGTGCCGACCGAGGAGCTGCTGTGGCAGGACCCGATCCCCGAGGTCGACCATCCGCTGATCGACGCGGCCGACGAGGCGGCCCTGAAGGCGAAGGTCCTCGCCTCCGGCCTCACCACCGCCGAGCTGGTCTCGACCGCGTGGGCCTCGGCCTCGACCTTCCGCGGCTCGGACAAGCGCGGCGGCGCGAACGGCGCCCGCATCCGGCTCGCGCCGCAGAAGGACTGGGAGGTGAACCAGCCGGCGCAGCTCGCCCGGGTGCTGCAGGCGCTCGAGGGCATCCAGGCCGACTTCAACGCCACCGCTTCCGGCGGCAAGCGGGTGTCGCTCGCCGACCTGATCGTGCTCGCCGGCAATGCCGCGGTCGAGGACGCCGCGAAGAAGGCGGGCGTGGCGGTCAGCGTGCCGTTCGCTCCCGGCCGGATGGACGCGTCGCAGGAGCAGACCGACGTCGCCTCGATGGCGTTCCTCGAGCCGAAGGCCGACGGTTTCCGCAACTACCTGAAGGCGGAATACGCGGTGCCGGCCGAGCAGCTGCTGGTCGACCGGGCCAACCTGCTGACGCTGACCGCGCCGGAGATGACGGTGCTGGTCGGCGGCCTGCGGGTGCTGGGCGCGAACGCCGGCGACTCGCCGAACGGGGTCTTCACCGACCGGCCGGGCACGCTCACGAACGACTTCTTCGTGAACCTGCTCGACATGGCGACGGCGTGGCGGCCGCTGTCCGAGGACGACGTGCTGTTCGAGGGGCGCGACCGCAAGACCGGCGCGCCGCGCTGGACCGGCACCCGGGTCGATCTCGTGTTCGGCTCCCACGCCCAGCTCCGGGCGCTGGCCGAGGTCTACGCCGCCGCGGATGCGGGCGAGACCTTCGTCCGGGACTTCGTTGCCGCCTGGACCAAGGTGATGAACGCCGATCGGTTCGACATCTGACCCCTGGCCGGCGCGCCCCGTGCGGGTGCGCCGGCTTCGCGCCGTCCGGCGGGCTCACCCCGCCGGCGGCGCCCGGCCGACCCGTGCCTCGCCGCGGGTGGCGACGACCGCGAGCGCGCTGCCGGCCGCGAGCAGGATCGCCCCCACCAGCGGCATCTGGCCGATCGGCATTCCACGGGCGAGCAGCGCCGAGCCGAGCCCGGCGCCCGCGGCGATCCCGACGTTGTAGACGGCGGAGATCAGCCCCGAGGCCAGCTCGGGCGCCGCGGCCGCGCCACTGAGGATGCGGTTCTGCAGCGCCACCGCCGAGATGCTGGTGGCCGTCAGCACCAGCCCGATCGCGCCCGCGCCGACCGGCCAGGCCCGCGCCGTCACCACCCAGGCGACCGCCAGCGCCAGCGCGGCGACGGGATAGGTGAAGGTGATGCTGCGGATCGGCTGCCGGTCGGCGTAGCGCCCGCCCGCGATGATCCCGAGCGTGCCGAACAACCCGAAGCCGAGCAGGACGAGCGGCAGGCGGTCTTCCCCCACCCCCGCCACCTCGCCGAAGTAGGGCGCCACGAAGGTGCCGAGCGACCAGAACGCCGCCATGGCGAGGATGATGAGCAGGTAGGACGTCACCACCCGCCGGTTGCCGAGCGCGCGGACCTGCGCGCCGAGCGCCCCGCCCCCGCCGCTGCGGCCCGGGATCGCCGGCAGGAACGCCGCCATCGCCGCCGCTGCGACCGCCGCGATCGCGCCGACCATCCAGAACGCCGCGCGCCAGCCGAAGGCGCCGCCGACGGCGGTCCCCGCCGGCACGCCGACCACGTTCGCGATGTTGACGCCGCCGATGACGATCGCGATCGCCATTCCCCGCCGGCCGGGCGGCGCGATCGCCGAGGCGACGAGCAGCGCCACCCCGAAGAACGCGCCATGCGCCACCGCCGCCACCGCCCGTCCGAGGAGCAGCGCCCCGAAGCTCGGCGCCAGCGCCGAGAGCGCGTGGCCGGCGACGAACAGCGCCATCACCCCCATCAGCGCCGGCTTGCGCGGCAGCCGGCCCAGCGCCACGACGAGAAGCGGCCCGCCGACCGCCACGCTGAGCGCATAGCCGGTGATGAGAAACCCCGCGTCCGGGATCGACACGCCGAGATCGCCGGCGATCGCCGGCAGCAGGCCTGCGGCGACGAACTCGGTCGTGCCAATGGCAAAGGCACCGAGGAAGAGCGAGAGGAGCGCAGGGTACACGGGCGGCGGGCCTTGGACAGGCGGCGTCAGTTGCGCCCGGCCATCGCCCGCCGGAATGCCTGAAGCGTCTCGACGCTCACGTGATGCTCGATCCCCTCCGCGTCGATCCGCGCCGTCTCGGGGCTGACGCCGAGCGAGCGGAGGAACGCCTCGACCGTCTGGTGCCGCGCCCGCGCCTCGGAGGCGACGCGCCGCCCGGCCTCGGTCAGGAACACGCCGCGATACGGCTTGCGCGTGACGAGCCCCTCGGCCACCAGCCGCGCGAGCATCTTCGCCACCGTCGGCTGCGCCACGCCGAGGCGGGCGGCGATGTCGACCTGCCGCGCCTCGTTGCCGTCCTCGATCAGGTCGGCGATCAGCTCGAGATAGTCCTCGACCAGCGCGCTGCGCAGCGCCTCGCGGGTCTGGCGAAAGCCTTCCGAATGCGCCGAGGCGTCCGGAAGCGGCTCTTCCCGGCGAATCGTCCGCTGCACCTGCACCATGGCTCCCCCGGGCTCCCGACAACCGCCCACCGGGCGGAGCCACCTCATAGCACAGGCGCCGCGCCGCCACACCCCCCGGCGTGACACAAGTTAAGCCCGCCGCAATCAATATAGCCACTTGCATAATTCTGCGCCCGGTGTCAGATCTGCGCCATGCCCCGCACGGGTGCGCCTCTCGCCGCCAGCCCGGATGCTCTGATGACCGAAGCCACCGCCCGCTTCCCCCTGTCCCGGGTCGATGCCGCAAGCCCGAGCCTGCCGGAGGTGCACGCCTCGGTCGCGGTGCCGCAGCACGGCTCGTGGCTGCGCCGGCTGTTCGCCTTCATGGGGCCGGGCTACATGGTGTCGGTCGGCTACATGGACCCGGGCAACTGGGCGACCGACATCGCCGGCGGCGCGCGCTTCGGCTATACGCTGCTCTTCGTCGTCATGCTGTCGAACCTGATGGCGATCCTGCTGCAGGCGCTGGCCGCGCGGCTCGGCATCGCCACCGGCCGCGACCTCGCGCAGGCGTGCCGGGCGTACTATCCCCGGCCGGTCAACGTCCTGCTGTGGTTCGCCTGCGAGCTGGCGATCATCGCCTGCGACCTTGCCGAGGTCATCGGCACCGCGATCGCGCTCAACCTGCTGTTCGGCATCCCGCTGGTCGCGGGCGCGCTCATCGCCGCGCTCGACGCGTTCCTCGTGCTCTATCTGATGAACCGCGGCTTCCGCTGGCTGGAGGCGTTCATCGTGGCGCTGCTCACGGTGATCTTCGTCTGCTTCGGCATCCAGATCGTCGCCGCCGCGCCGCCGGTGCAGGCGGTGTTCGGCGCGATGTTCATCCCCTCGCGCGAGATCGTCACCAATCCGGCCATGCTCTACGTGGCGATCGGCATCATCGGCGCCACGGTGATGCCGCACAATCTGTACCTGCATTCGTCGATCGTGCAGACCCGCGCCTACCCGCGCACCGACGACGGCAAGCGCAGCGCCATCCGCTTCGCCACCATCGACTCCACGATCGCGCTGATGCTCGCGCTGTTCGTCAACGCCTCGATCCTCATCGTGGCCGCCGTCGCCTTCCACGACACCGGCCACCCGGAGGTGGGCTCGATCGAGCACGCGCACGAGCTGCTCTCGCCGCTGCTCGGGCTCGGCATCGCCTCGACGCTGTTCGCCGTGGCGCTGCTCGCCTCGGGCCTCAACTCGACGGTGACGGCGACGCTGGCGGGGCAGATCGTGATGGAGGGCTTCCTGCAGCTGCGCCTGCCGCACTGGGCGCGGCGGCTGCTGACCCGCGGGCTCGCGGTGGTTCCGGTCGTCGTCGTCACCGCGCTCTACGGCGAGGGGGGCACGGCCGAGTTGTTGATCCTGAGCCAGGTCATCCTGTCGATGCAGCTGCCCTTCGCGGTGATCCCGCTGGTGCATTTCGCGTCGGATCGTGGCGTGATGGGGCGCTTCGCGGTGCCGCGCGCCGTCTCGATCGCCGCGTGGGCCGTGGCGATGCTGATCGTCGTGCTGAACCTGAAGCTGCTCTGGGACACCTTCGCCGGCGTCTGACCCCGGGGGCCGCGGCGGTCAGCTGGTCGCGCCGCCGAAGCACGCCTTGAGCACGTCCGAGGCGGTGAACTCCGCCGCCCGGGTCCACGCCTCGGCGTCGTCGCCGCGGTAGGTGAGCGAGCGGATGCAGATCGTCTTGTCGGCGTCGAGGTCGATCAGCGTCACCCGGATCGTGCCGATCAGCGTGCTGATCTTGTGCAGCGCGCCGACGAGCAGCAGGTTCGAGCCGGTGGCGCGCGTCGCCGCCGCCATCGCCTCGAACGACGTCCCGTCGGGCGAGCACGGCCCGTTGCAGTCGGGCACGGCCACGTCGAGCCCGCCCTCCTCCAGCATCGCCCGGAGCGTCTCGTCGAACAGGGCGAGTTGCGCCGTGTGGGCGGCGCGCTGGTCGCGCACCTCGCCGGAGCCGTCGGTGAACTCGAATCCCGGCACCGCCACCCGCTGGTCCGCCAGCGCGGGCGCGGCGAGACCGGCCGCAGCGGTCGCGAGCGCCGCCGCCAGGGCGAGCGCGGTCGTCGCCCGGCTCACGTGCGCCGCCGGCGGCGCTCGCGGGCCGGCGCGTCGCCGCCCGAGCCGTCCGAGGCCGACGAGAACGCGCCGAGCCGCGCCGCGATGGTGTCGAGGTCGGGCACCGGCCCCGGCGGCGTCGCCACGAGCGCCCCGCGCATGGCGGCGAGATGCGCCGGCGTCGTGCCGCAGCAGCCGCCGATGATCCGCGCGCCGCAGTCGCGCGCCAGCACCGCATAGTCCGCCATCAGCTCCGGCGTGCCGTCGTAGTGGATGTGCCCGTCGACGAACTTCGGGATACCGGCGTTGCCCTTGGCGATCACCGGCAGCGTCGCGTGGGCCGCACCGAAGCCGAGCACGGTGCGCAGCAGGTCCGAGGCCCCCACCCCGCAGTTCGCGCCGAACGCGAGCGGCGGGTGGTCGAGCCCCGCGACCAGCGCCACCATGTCGGCCGCGGTCAGGCCCATCATCGTCCGTCCGGCGGTGTCGAAGCTCATGGTGCAGCACCAGGGCGCGCCGGTCCGTCCGATGCCGATCGCCGCTGCGGTCAGCTCGTCCGGGGCGGACATCGTCTCGATCCAGAGCACATCGGCGCCGCCGGCGAGCAGGCCACGCGCCTGCTCCTCGAACATCTCCGCCGCCGCCTCGATCGAGAGCGGGCCGAGCGGCGCCATGATCTCGCCGGTCGGCCCCATCGAGCCCGCGACCACCACGGGCCGGCCCGCCGCGTCAGCCGCCTCCCGGGCGATCTCGGCCGCGGCGCGGTTGAGCGCGAAGACCCGGGTCTCGGCCTCGTGCAGCCGCAGCCGGCTGGCATTGCCGCCGAAGCTGTTGGTCAGGAAGATGTCCGAGCCGGCGCCGATGGCACCGTCATAGAGCGCCCGCACCTTGTCCGGCTCGCTCTCGTTCCAGAGCTCCGGGGCCTCGCCGGACTCGAGGCCCATCGCGAAGAGATTGGTCCCCGTCGCGCCGTCGGCGAGCAGCCACGCCCGTTCGGCCAGCAGGGAGTACAGCGACGTCGCCATGGCTCAGGCCTCCTCCAGCGCCGCCTGCGCGATCGCGCCGATCCGGCCCACCATCGCGCGCACGCCGTTCGACCGCTGCGCCGAGAGATGCTGGTCGAGCCCGAGCCGCCCCAGCTCGGCCGGCGCGTCGACGGCAAGGACCGCCGCCGGGTCGAGGCCGGCATAAAGCGCATGCAGCACCGCGATCAGGCCGCGCACGATCAGCGCATCCGAATCGCCGTCGAAATCGACGCGCGCCGCACGGCCCCTGCCGTCGAGCCGCGGCACGATCCAGACCTGGCTGGCGCAGCCCTCGACCTTCGTCGCCGGCACCTTCAGCGCGTCGTCGAGCGGCGCCATGCTCCGCCCCAGCTCGATCACGTAGCGATAGCGATCCTCCCAGTCGTCGAGGAAGGCGAAGTCGTCGGCGATCTGCTCGAAGCGCGGCGTGGCCATGGGCAAGGGGTTCCCTTCGCGGGTGCCCGCGAGGATCTAGGCGCTCGTGCGGCCACGGTCCAGTGCCGACACGCCGGCACCGGCGTTTTGGCCCTTCCCAACGCGCGAGCGAGGCACTATCCGGGAGGGCATGATGGGCGGCAGGCGCAGGCGAACTGGCATCCTCTTGCTCGCGGGCGCGGCCGTTCTCGGCGGTTGCGGCGGCGGTGGCGGCGGCATGGAAGTGCCCGGCTTCCTCGGTCGCGAGGGCAATGCCGCCAGCTTCTACAATCCCCGCGGCGAGGCGGTCCCCGATCCGGTTCCCCTGCCCATCGCGCAGGCAACCAGCGAACGCTCGCTCTACGGCGCCATCGTCCGCGTCTCCGGCCCCGCCCCGTCGCAAGGCTTCTGGGGGGCCGAGCTGCGCCCGCTCAGCGAGGGACCGGACGCAAACGGCGTGCTCGCCTTCGAGTTCGTGGCGATCCCGCCCGCCGACCCGGCGGAGTCCGGTCCGCCACAGACCCGCACCATGTCCGCCGGCACGTTCATCCCGACGATCACCGCCCGCAAAGTACGCAAGGTCGAGGTCCGCGGCAGCAACGGCGCCCAGACCCTGGCCCTGCCGGCGATCCCCGCGGCATGACGACGCACCGCGCCGAGGCCGTCGCCCGCGGTGGCGGGGCGGGGGCGCCCGACCGGGTGGAACTCGACTATCGCGACCGCTTCCTGCGCCGCAAGCGCCTGACGACCGTCGCGGGCGCCGCGCTGGTCGTGGACCTGCCCGAGACCGTCTCGCTCGATGATGGCGACGCGCTGCTGCTCATGGGCGGCGGCCGGATCGCCGTGGTCGCCGCGGCCGAGCCGCTCGTCGCCGTCACCGCGCCCGATGCCGCCGGCCTCGCGCGGCTCGCGTGGCACGTCGGCAACCGGCACACCCCGGCCGAGATCGGCGACGGCCGGCTGCTGGTGCAGCGCGACCACGTGATCGAGGACATGCTGCACCGCCTCGGCGCGACGCTGACGCCGCTGATGGCGCCGTTCCGGCCCGAGGGCGGCGCCTACGGCCACGGCCGCACCCACGGCCATCACGCCGGCGGCGCCACCGACGACCCGGACGCGCACGCCCACTGATGGACGCGTCGCCGGTGGCTCCAGTTTCGCCAAGCCTCGAGGCGATCCAGACCCTCGCCGCCTGGTTGTCACCCGCCTATCCCGTCGGTTCGTACAGCTATTCCCATGGGCTCGAATGGGAGGTCGACACCGGCCGCGTCGCCTCCGGCGCGGCGCTGTCGGCGTGGATCGAGGACGTGCTGCGCCACGGCGCCGGCCGGACGGATGCGATGCTCCTCGCCGCCGCCTGGCGCGCCGACGACCCCGCCCCGGTGGCCGAACTGGCCGAGGCGCTGGCGCCCTCGGCCGAGCGGCACCTCGAGACCATGGCGCAGGGCGCGGCCTTCGCGCGGACGACCAGCGCCGCCTGGGACATCGCCGTCGCGGCGGCGCCCTACCCTGTCGCCGTCGGCGCGGCCGCCCGGGCCCGCGGCCTGCCGCTGCCGCTGACCGCGACGCTCTACCTCCAGGCGTTTGCCGCCGCGCTCGTCTCGGCCGGGGTACGGCTGATCCCGCTCGGCCAGACGGATGGCCAGCGGATCACCCGCGCGCTCCTGCCCCTCGCCGCCAGTCTCGCCGACGCCGCGCTGGCCGCCCCGCCGGAGGCGCTCGGCGGCAGCGCCGTCGCCGCCGACATCGCCGCGATGCGCCACGAAACCCAGTACAGCCGCCTCTACCGCTCCTAGCGCGGAGTCCGCCGAGCCTGCGACGCCGCCCGCTGCGAGATCGCCCCACGGCCCCCGGTTGCGTTCGCGCGCCGGTGGTGCTGCTATGCAACATGAGTCGACGGGGGAGCTGCGGGATGATCGAGGCAGACATCGAGGCCACCGGCCACCGCTCGCCACACGGCCCGCTCCGTGTCGGGATCGGCGGGCCGGTCGGCGCCGGCAAGACCGCGCTGATGGACCAGCTCTGCAAGCGGCTGCGTGATCGCTACTCCATCGCCGCGATCACCAACGACATCTACACCCGCGAGGACGCCGAGTTCCTCATGCGCTCGCAGGCGCTGCCGCTCGAGCGGATCGTCGGCGTCGAGACCGGCGGCTGCCCGCACACCGCGATCCGCGAGGATGCCTCGATCAACCTCGCCGCGGTCGACGACCTCGTGACCCGCTTCCCCGACCTCGACATCGTGCTGATCGAGTCCGGCGGCGACAACCTTTCGGCCACGTTCTCGCCGGAGCTGGCCGACCTGACGCTCTACGTCATCGACGTCTGCGCCGGCGACAAGATCCCGCGCAAGGGCGGCCCGGGCGTCACCCGCTCGGACCTGCTCATCATCAACAAGACCGACCTTGCCACGCACGTCGGCGCCTCGCTCGACGTCATGGATCGCGACGCCCGCCGGATGCGCGGCGAGCGGCCGTTCCAGTTCGCCCAGGTCCGCAACGGCGTGGGCCTGCCGGAGATCATCGCCTTCATCGAGACGGCGGGCGGCTTCGTCGGCTAGCCACCCGCCTGCCGGTGGGCTCAGGCGTCCTGCGGCCCGACCACCGCGAACCGGGTGCCCTGCGGATCCTGCGCCACGGCGATCATCGCCCCGCCCGGCACCTCGAACGGGCCGTGCGCGATCCGGCCGCCGGCGGCCTCGACCCGGCCGATCGCCGCGGTGATGCCGTCCACCCCGAAGTAGGGCAGCCAGCACGGCACCGGCGCGTTGCCGAGCCCCATCATCCCGCCGATGTCCGCGCCGCCGTGCGAGAACACCTGGTAGGTGCCCATCCCGCCCATGTCGACCGCCCGGCCCTCGCGAACCTCCCCTCCGCCCTCGCCGACACCGGCGCCAACCCCGGCGCATGCCGGGCGTGCCGGCGCGGCGCGGTGGAGGCAAGCCGCGAAACGCGGGGTCAGAACGCCCGGAAGGTCAGCGTCGTCAGGCTGCGGTCGATGTGCGGAATGTCGAGGATCCGCTCGTTGATGTAGCGGCCGATATCCTCGGTCTCGGGGATGTAGACCTTCATGAGCAGGTCGTATTCGCCGCTGGTCGAATACAGCTCCGAGGCAAACTCCCGGTCATAGATCGCGTCTGCCACCTCGTAGGTGCGGCCGGGCCGGCAGCGCAGCTGGATGAAGACACAGTTCACGGGTTCTCCCTTTCGCGGCCACGATGCCGGCTTTTGCCGCCACGATGCGGGCGGCAGGCGCCGGTTGCAATCGCGATCTCGCCGCTCGAAGGCTGTTTGGAAACCCGGCCGGGTCAGCAGGCGCGACAAGCCGAGGCACTGCCTCGGCCGCGCCAACGGCGGGGAGCGCGGGGACCGTGCGGAGGCCGTCAGGGGTGGAGATTTCTGCGGCAGGGTGCCGATCCGGCCGTGGCTGCCCCGGCGGTCGCGCGCGCGACTGCCCCCGGGAGGGCAGTCGCGGCTGGATTTGTCGACGGACAAATCCAGCTGGCGTCAGCGTCTCGACTCTCGGGAGGCCAGAGGTCTCCTCCCCTGTCGCGTGGCAGGCCCGGGTGCGCGAACGAACTCAGGGCAGCAGCGTCGCCGCCAGCACCGGGCCCATGCGCGCCTGCTGCACCACCACGGCCAGCGGCCCGGCCGGCGCATCGGCGAGCGTCATCTCGAACGGGCCGCTGCCGTCCCAGCGACCGACGACGCGCCAGTCGGTGACGATGTTGGTATAGGCGATCTCCTGGCCGGCGTTGTCGCCCCGCTCGATCGCCACCGTGCGCGACGGCACGTAGGAGACGAGCTGCACGTCCGCCGCTCCGACCGGGCCCGCGACCGGCGCCATGTGCAGGGTGAGCTTGCCGTCCGCCCGATCGCCGCTGACCGTCGCCCGCGCGGCCTCGCCCTGGCGGCGGGCGATGTCGGCGCGGATCGCCTCGGCGTCGTGTCCTTTCATCTGATCCTCGCCCTGCACCACCATCTGCGGGGTGTAGAGCGTCCGGCTGCCCGCGACGCGCGCATAGGCCTTCTGCCGGACCGTGTACTCGGGCCGGCCGAACTCGTCGCGCCAGCCCATGTAGTCCCAGTAGTCCACATGCAGCGCCAGCGCGATCACGCCGTCCATCGAGGCGAAGTCGCGGAACAGCGCGTCCGCCGGCGGACAGGCGATGCAGCCCTGGCTGGTGTAGAGCTCGACCACCACCGGCGTCGGCGCCTCGTCGGCCCGCGCCACGGGTGCGAGCGCCGCTGCGGCGAGAAGGAGTGAAAGGAAAGTCGGTAGCGAACGCATTCGAGCCTGTCGGGCCTGCCCCTGTCGACTTTGGTAGACCGCCGAGCCCCCGCGGCGCCAGTCAAGCCTTCGAGAGGGGGCCGCGGGTCACGCCGCAGCCCCCTCCCGGGACAGGTCAGGAGGCCGCGAGATTGCGCAGCACGTAGTGCAGCACGCCGCCGTGCTCGAGATACTCGACCTCGATCGCGGTATCGACCCGGCACTTCAGCTGGATCGTCTTCTCGGTGCCGTCCGCGTAGCGGATGGTGCAGGGCACGAGGCTCAGCGGCTTCAGGTCGCCTGCGAGGCCTGCGATCGAGACCACCTCGTCGCCGGTCAGGCCCAGCGTCTTGCGGCTGTCGCCGCCGGTGAACTCGAACGGGATCACCCCCATGCCGACGAGGTTGGAGCGGTGGATGCGCTCGAAGCTCTCGGCGATCACCGCCTTGACGCCGAGCAGCGCCGTGCCCTTCGCGGCCCAGTCGCGCGACGAGCCCGCGCCGTACTCGATGCCGCCGAAGATCACCAGCGGCACGCCCTCGGCCTGATAGGCCATCGAGGCGTCGAAGATCGAGGTCTGGGCGCCGTCCGGGCCCTTGGTATAGCCGCCCTCGACCCCGTCCAGCATCTCGTTCCTGATGCGGATGTTGGCGAAGGTGCCGCGCATCATGATCTCGTGGTTGCCGCGCCGCGAGCCGTAGGAGTTGAAGTCCTTGGCCGCGATCTGCCGCTCCACCAGATACTTGCCGGCCGGCGTCGTCGGCTTGAACGAGCCGGCGGGCGAGATGTGGTCGGTCGTCACCATGTCGCCGAGCAGCGCGAGGATGCGCGCGCCCGAGATGTCGGAGATGACGCCCGGCTCCTTCGACATGCCCTGGAAGTACGGCGGGTTCTGGATGTAGGTCGAGGTCGGCGGCCAGTCGTAGGTCTCGCTGTCCGTCGTCTCCACCGCCTGCCAGTTGGCATCGCCCTTGAAGACGTCGGCATACTTCGACTGGAACGCCTGCCGCGTCACGGTCTTCTCGACGAGTTCCGCCACCTCCTCGTTGGTCGGCCAGATGTCCTTCAGGTACACGTCCTTGCCGTCCGGCGTCTGCGCCAGCGGCTCGGTCGACAGGTCGATGTTGAGATCGCCCGCGATCGCATAGGCAACGACGAGCGGCGGCGACGCGAGATAGTTCGCCCGCACGTCGGGGCTGATGCGGCCCTCGAAGTTGCGGTTGCCCGACAGGACGGCGGTCGCCACCAGATCGTTCTCGCCGATCGCCTTCGAGATCGCCGGATCGCCCAGCGGCCCCGAGTTGCCGATGCAGGTGGTGCAGCCGTAGCCCGCGAGGTTGAATCCGATCGCGTCGAGGTCTTCCTGCAGGTTCGCCGCCTCGAGATACTCGCTCACCACCTGGCTGCCCGGCGCCAGCGAGGTCTTCACCCAGGGCTTGCGCGTCAGGCCGAGCGCCCGCGCCTTGCGGGCCACGAGGCCCGCGCCGATCATCACGTAGGGGTTCGACGTGTTGGTGCACGACGTGATCGCCGCGATCACCACCGACCCGTCGCGGATGGTGTAGTCCTCGCCCTCGACCTTCGCCGTCTTGCGCGCGTCGACCGGCGCGGCGATGACGCCGCCGCCCTCGTCCTGCATCTCCTGCGCCGCGGCGCTCTTGTCGACCCCGCGATAGTCGGCGACGGTCTTGTAGAACGCCTGCGCCGCCCCGCTCAGCGGCGTGTAGTCCTGCGGCCGCTTCGGCCCGGAGATCGCCGGGACGATCTCGCCCATGTCGAGGTGCAGCGTGTCGGTATAGACCGGCTCGTAGTCCGGGCCGCGCCACATGCCGTTCTCCTTGGCATAGGCCTCGACCAGCGCGATGCGGTCCTCGTCGCGGCCGGTGTTGCGCAGGTAGCGCAGCGTCTCGCCGTCGATCGGGAAGAAGCCGCAGGTCGCGCCATATTCCGGCGCCATGTTGGCGATCGTCGCGCGGTCGGCCAGCGGCAGGTGGTCGAGCCCCTCGCCGTAGAACTCGACGAACTTGTTCACGACGCCTTTCTTGCGCAGCATCGCGACGACCTTCAGCACCAGGTCGGTCGCCGTGGTGCCCTCGACCATCCTGCCGGTCAGCTTGAAGCCGATCACCTCGGGGATCAGCATGGAGACCGGCTGGCCGAGCATCGCGGCCTCGGCCTCGATGCCGCCGACACCCCAGCCCAGCACGGCCATGCCGTTCACCATCGTCGTGTGGCTGTCCGTGCCGACCAGCGTGTCGGGATAGGCGACGACCTCGCCGGCGAGGTCCTTGTCGGTCCAGACGGTCTGCGCCAGGTACTCGAGGTTGACCTGATGGCAGATGCCGGTGCCCGGCGGAACCACCCGGAAGTTGTCGAACGCGTTCTGCCCCCACTTCAGGAACTGATAGCGCTCGATGTTGCGCTCATACTCGCGATCGACGTTGAGCTGGAACGCGCGCGGCGTGCCGAACTCGTCGATCATCACCGAGTGGTCGATCACGAGGTCGACCGGGTTCAGCGGGTTGATCTTCTGCGGGTCGCCGCCGAGGCCCATGATGCCGTCCCGCATGGCCGCGAGGTCGACGACCGCCGGCACGCCGGTGAAGTCCTGCATCAGCACGCGGGCCGGGCGATAGGCGATCTCGCGCGGGTTCTTGCCCCCCTTCGCCGCCCATTCGGCAAAGGCCCTGATGTCATCGACCGAGACCGTGAAGCCGCCATCCTCGAAGCGCAGCATGTTCTCGAGCACGACCTTGAGCGAGGCCGGCAGCCGGGAGAAGTCGCCAAGCCCCGCGGCCTCGGCCGCCGGGATCGAGTAATAGGCGTAGGCCTTGCCACCGACCTTCAGAGTGCGTCGCGTTTTCGCGGTGTCGGTTCCAACAAAGACGGTCATCTTGCCTCCGGCAATGGGATGGGGCTGGACGGGAACTTGTCCCTGATATGACGCATCCCGCTGCCGCTCGCAAGTGCCGCAGGTGCGAAAAGCATACCGTCGCATACAATTTTCAGGCCCACGCTCAGGGCCCGCGTTCACGGCTCGCGGAACGTGACCCGCGCTCTCGCCACGCCGTCCTGTATCTCCAGGCCGATGCGCCACCCGAGCCGATCGGCCGCCGCGCGCGCGATGGCGAGGCCGAGGCCGCTGCCGGCCGACCCCGGGGCCTTGGCGAACCGGCCCTCCCGAAAGGCCGCGCCGGGCGCCACCGGGTTCACGATCGCCAGCGCCGGCCCCGGCCCCAGCGTCACCCGCACCGGGCCCGTGCCATGCTCACAGGCGTTCCGCAGCAGGTTTCCCAGCACCAGCGCCACCGAATCCGCGTCCGCCGCGACCTCGATCGTCTCGCGGTCGCCGTCGTCGACGCGGATCGCGCCCTCCGGCGCATCGGCGACCAGCAGGCGCAGCACCTGCAGCAGATCGCAGCGGTCGTCCTCGCGCCCGACCGCCGCCTCCGCCCGCGCGAGGTCGAGCAGGCGCTGCACCAGCGAGGTGACGCGACCCACCGCGGCCACCACCGCCCGCGCCGCCGTCGGGCCGCCGCGCCCGTCCGCCAGAAGCTGCGCCTGCGCCGCGGCGATGGCGAGCGGCGTGCGCAACTCGTGGGCAGCGCTCGCCGAGAAATCGCGCTCCGCCACCAGCAGCGCCTCGATTCGCGCCAGATAGCGGTCGAGCGCCCGCGCGATCGGCGCCAGCTCCGCCGGCAGCCCGCTGTGCGGCAGCGGCGACAGGTCGGACGCCCGGCGACGGTCCATCTCGGCGGCGAACGCCGCCACCGGCGCAAGGCCCGCCCCGAGCGCGCGGCGCAGCGCCAGGAGCAGGACGCCGAGCAGCGGCACCGTCACCAGCAGCCAGACCCGCGCCGCTTCCCAGAACTCGCGGCGCCGCAGCGCGACCTCCTGCCCGATCTCCACCGTCAGGCCGCCGGGCGTCGTCACCCGCGCCACCGACCACCCCGCCACCTCCCGGCTGCCGTCGGCATCGAGCGGCGGCCAGGGCGCCGCGTCCGCCACGCCCCCGGGGCGCACGACGCGCACCTGCACCGCCCCCGTCGTGGCCGCGCCGGCGGCGGGCCCCGCCCGCTCCAGCGACTCGGCCACGACCCGCGCCTCGACGGCCAGCGCCTTGTCGGCGATCTCACGCATCTCGTGTGCCATCACGGCGAGCCCCGCGCCGAGCCCGAGACACCACACGAGGCCGGTGGCGACGAACAGCCGCCGCGTCAGGCGACCGCGCAGCGACCACGTGCGCTCCGGCGTCTCGACCCGCACCGGGGGCGTCACGGCACCAGGTATCCGAGGCCGCGGCGGGTCTCGATCACCTGCGCGCCGAGCTTGGTGCGGAGCCGGGAGACGTAGACCTCGACCGCGTTGCCGGCGATCTCGTCGTCGAACGAATAGAGCGCCTCCTCGAGCGCGGCGCGCGAGCGCACCCGGCCGCGCGCGCCGACCAGCAGCGCCAGCACCGCCCACTCGCGCGCGGTCAGCCGGATCTCCCCCTCCGGCCCGAAGACCCGGCCGCCGGTCAGGTCGACCCGTAGCGTCCCGAGGTCGACCTCGGTCGCACCGGCCGCCGTCGCCCGGCGCACCTGGGCGCGCAGCCGCGCCTCGACCTCCGCGAGATCGAAGGGCTTCACCACATAGTCGTCCGCGCCGGCATCGAGCCCGGCGATCCGGTCGGAGATCCGGTCGCGCGCCGTGGCGATCAGGATGGGCGTGCGGTTGCCGCGCGCCCGCTCGGCCCGCAGGAGGTCGAGCCCGGAGCCGTCGGGCAGGCCGATGTCGAGCACCGCGGCGGCGTAGTCGGCCACCCGGAACGCGGCCTCCGCCTCCGCGACACTGGCCACATGGTCGACCGCATGCCCCATGCCCCGCAGGTGCCGCAGCAGGGCATCGGCCAGATCCTCGGTATCCTCGATGACGAGCAGGCGCATGGCGGGAGCTTAGGCGAGCCCGGCCGCCGCTGGAAGCCGCCCGCGCGTCATGCAGCCGTCGCACCGGCGTCGCCACAGGGTCGCACACGGACCGTAAGCGGAGCGCAAGCTCCGCCGGCGAGACAGCGGCCACGATCCCAAGCCCCAAGGACAGTTCATGCGCTTCGTTCCCTTTCCTTCCCGCCGGCAGCGGCGGCTCGCGGGCTGGACGCTCGGGATCGTACTGCTCGCCGCGATCGCCTGGCCGCTCTGGCTGCACCTCACCGGCAACTTCCATACCGTCGTGCCGGATGAGGTCTACCGCGCGGCGCAGCCTTCGCCGGCCGACCTGCAGCGCTGGACGGCCGAGCACGGGATCAAGAGCGTGCTGAACCTGCGCGGCGCCCACGAAGATGCCGACTGGTATCGGCAGGAAGCGGCGACGGCGCGCGCGCTCGGCCTCGTCCTCGCGGACTTTCCACTGTCCGCGCGGGAAAACCCCCGGCCGGAGCGGATGGCCGACCTCGTCGATCTCATGCGCCGCCTGCCGAAGCCGCTGCTCATCCATTGCCAGGGCGGCGCCGACCGGACCGGGCTGGCCGCCGCGCTCTACCTCGCCTCGATCGCTCATTCCGGCGAGCAGGTGGCCGAGCACCAGCTCTCCTTCGCCTACGGCCACGTCGGCCTGCCGGTCCTGTCGTCCGCGTGGGCGATGAACGAGGCCTGGGAGGACGTCGAGCCCCGCCTCGGCTATCCGGGCAGCTGAGGCGCACGCCCCTTGGTATTCATACAGGCAGAAACCCTGTCGGGCAGGACGCAAGGGGCCCCGCAACAGCGGGGAGAAACAAGCCTCGCGAGGCGCGAAAGCGCCTCGTTCCGCTGAAGGGAGGCCGCAACGGCGGCCGACCGGCAAGCGTCGGCCGAGCGGGGGCTTCATGCCCCCCGAGGCCGGCGCTCTCCCCGTCTCCGCTTCGTCTCGCCGGGACGAGACCCGGGCGCTCTGCGCTGCGCGGAAACAATCCGTTTCACTCCGGCCGCATTTACTGTTGCCCGGAGCCGGCTACGGTATGGGCAACCGAAGTCAGGAGGGAAACGCACGATGGCGAAGATTTTGGGCCTCTACTACTCGAGCTGGGGCCACATGGAGGCGCTGACCAACGCCGCGGCGGAGGGCGCGCGCGAGGCCGGCGCCGAGGTCGTGGTGAAGCGCGTGCCGGAGCTGGTGCCCGACGAGGTGGCAAAGGCCGCCCACTACAAGCAGGATCAGGCAGCGCCGATCGCCGAGCCGGGCGAGCTCGCCGACTACGACGGCTTCATCATCGGCGTGCCGACCCGCTACGGCAACATGGCCTCGCAGATGAAGAACTTCTGGGACCAGACCGGCGGCCTGTGGGCCAAGGGCGCGCTCATCAACAAGGTTGCGACGGTGATGTCCTCGACCGCCACCCAGCACGGCGGCCAGGAGTTGACGATCCTTACGACCCAGGTCGTGCTGCAGCACCACGGCATGCTGATCGTGCCGCTCGGCTATGGCTATCAGGCGCAGATGGGCACCGACAAGTACCGCGGCGGCTCGCCGTACGGCATGACCCTGCTGACCGGCGGCGACGGGTCACGCTGGCCCGACGAGGAGGATCTGGCCGGCGCCCGCTTCCAGGGCAAGCGCATGGCCGAGATCACGCTGAAGCTGCACGGCTGACCGCCGCGCGGCGTCCGCCTCAGTCCTGAACCTCGGCCTCCGGGCGGTCGTCGCCCGGAGCAACCTCGGAATGCCAGCGGCCACGGTCGTCCTCCCACGAGATCCCTTCCGTCGATCCCGGCATCCGCTGCTCGGCGGCCGCGCGCTCTGCGGCGGATCGCGCCTCGTCCCGGGTCGGAAACGGCTCGGAGTACGTGCCGTTCACCCGGTAGGCCCAGCCGCCATCGTGCGGCACGATCTCGTAGGTCAACTTGCTCATCGGTCTCTCCCGGATCTCGCGCCACCCGAGGTTGATCCCGCCGTGCGCCGAGGTCAACGCCCGCACCGTCGCGGGGATGCACGGGAGTGCGGCCCGCTGCCGCCGGCTGCATTCGGAGCCGGACCCGCCTGAACACGGGTGAACACGAAGCCGGATACCCTTGAAGGATGACGGATCCCGGGGCATCTAGCTCAACATGGACCGACCTCGCCTCAATCCCTCCGAGATCGGGCGCGCCCTCGGCACGCCCGCGGCGGCCTCGTCGGACTATGATCTCAACCCGGGCGTGCGCCGGCCGGACCGGCCGCTGCGGCCCGCCTCGGTCCTGATCCCGCTCGTCGAGCGCGGGCCGGCGCTCAACCTCGTCCTGACCCGCCGCGCCGCGCGGCTGACGCACCATCCCGGCCAGATCGCCTTTCCCGGTGGCAAGCAGGATCCGTCCGACGCCTCGCCCCTCGCGGCCGCCCTGCGCGAGGCGAGCGAGGAGATCGGCCTCGACCCGGCCAGCGTCGAGGTGCTGGGCGCGCTCGACCCGCACGAGACCGTCACCTTCTTCACCGTCGCCCCGTTCGTCGGCCTCGTGCCGGCCGATTTCCGGCCGGTCAGCGATCCGACCGAGGTGGCGGAGGTGTTCGAGGTGCCCCTCGAGTTCGTGCTCGATCCGGCCAACCTGCAGGTCCACCGCCGGCGCTGGCAGGGCCAGTGGCGGGCGTACTACGCCATTCCCTACGGACCGCATTACATCTGGGGTGCCACGGCGCGGATGCTGAAGGCGCTCGGCGACCGCACGCGGGCGCCCTGATGCGCATCGCCGGCGACTGGCTGGACGCCCCGGCGACGCGGGCGGTCTGCGCCGCCCTCACGGCGCAGGGCGACCGCGCCCTCTTCGTCGGCGGCTGCGTGCGCAACGCGTTGCTCGGCCGACCCGTGGCCGACATCGACATCGCCACCGATGCGCCGCCGGAGCGCACCATCACGCTCGCGGAAGCCGCCGGCCTGCACCCGGTCCCGACCGGGCTCGCGCACGGCACCATCACCGTCGTCGCCGATCATCGCCCCTACGAGGTGACGACCTTCCGGCGCGACGTCGAGACCACCGGACGCCACGCGGTCGTCGCCTTCACGACGGATGTCGTCGAGGACGCACGGCGACGGGACTTCACCATGAACGCGCTCTACGCCGATCCCGACGGCGAGGTGGTCGATCCGCTCGGCGGCCTGCCCGACCTGCTCGCCCGGCGGGTGCGCTTCGTCGGCGACCCGGCGGAGCGCATCACCGAGGACTATCTCCGGATCCTTCGCTTCTTCCGGATCCATGCCTGGTATGGCGACCCGTCGGGCGGCATCGACCCGGAAGGTCTCGCCGCCTGCGCCGCGCTGCAGGATGGCCTGGAGCGGCTCTCGCGCGAGCGGGTCGGCGCCGAGACCGGCAAGCTCCTGGCCGCGGACGATCCCGCGCCGGCGGTTGCGGCCATGGCGGCGACCGGGATCCTTGCCCGGCTTCTGCCCGGCGCCGATGCGACCGCCCTCGCGCCGCTCATCCATGTCGAGGCGATGGCCGGCGTTGCCCCCGACTGGCGCCGCCGCCTCGCGGCGCTTGGCGGCGATGCCGGCTCGGCCGAGACGCTGCGCCTGTCGCGCGCCGACGCACGCGCCGTCGCGGCGATCCGCTCGGCCCTCGCCGACGGCCTCGCCTGCGCCGCGAGCGCGTGGCGGCACGGCGCCGACGCCGGACGCGACGCCGCGCTGATCGTGGCCGCCGCGACCGGCAGCGCGCCGCCCGCCGACCTTGCGGCAGAACTCGCCCGCGGCGCCGCCGCGCGCCTGCCGCTGGCCGCGGCCGACCTCGACCTCGAGGGGCCGGCCCTCGGCGCCGCGCTGCGCCGGGCCGAAGCCGCGTGGCTCGCCACCGACCTGCGACTCGACGCCAATGCGGTGCGCGCCGCCGCCCTGCGACCGGCCGCCGCCGGCTGAACTCTCGCATAAGGCGAACTCCACCCGCGAAAGCAACATGACTGTGCCAATTCGGCGACAGTCGCGCGGCATCCCCGCCAGAATGGCGTTGTCACAAGCAACGCGCCCTCCCTATGCTCGACACAACAAGAAGAGCAGACCAAGAGGCAGGGGCAGGCATGAACCGCACATGGGGGTATCTTGCCGGAGGGGGCGCGTTGCTTCTCGCCGGCATCGTCGTGACCGAACTCGTCGACCGCCAGGGCCCGCCGACCCTCGCCGCGCCGTCGTCCACCCTGCCCGCGCAGGTGTCCACCGCGGCGAAGGGCGGGACCGCGCCGGACGCGAGCGACGGCGCTGCGCGGCTCGCCGCGGCCGAAGCCGAGATCGTCCGGCTCACCGACGCACTTGCCGCGGCGAAGGCGGAGAACGCCGAGCTGCGCGCCACCATCGCGCTTCGCGACACGGTGCTCGACACCCTGAAGGCCAGCGTCGCCGAGCGGGATGCGTCCCTCGGCGACCTGCGCAGCCGCCTTGCCGCCAACGAGGCCGAGCTTTCCCGCCTGACCGGCCGTCTCGGAGGGCTGGCGGCGCCCGCCGACTTCGACGCGGCGCTCGCGGCGCTGAAGCTCGATGCCGGCGGCCCGAGCGTGGCGCGGATCTCACCCGCCGCCGCGGACGGCGGCTTCGCCAGCGACGGGAACGGCGCGGCCGCCATGACCGCGGCCGTCGCCGAAGGCCCGATGGTCGAGGTTCAGTTCGACTTCGCCTCGTCCGCCCTCACGCCGGGCGGGCAGGAGCGCGCGGCGGTGGCCGCGGCGACGCTCTCGGGGATGGCGCTGGCGCAGGTGCGCATCGTCGGACACACCGACCGGGTGGGCCGGCCCGAGGCGAACCGCCGCCTGGCCGCCCGCCGCGCCGATGCGGTGGCGCGCTACCTCATCGCCTCCGGCCTGCCGGCCGAGATCATCGTCACCGACGATGCGGGCGAAGCCGGCGCGCCGATCACCACCGACGACGGCGTGGCCGAGCCGCTCAACCGCTCGGTCCTGATTTTCGCCCAGGCGAAGCCCACGACCTGACGCACGACAGCGACCGGGCCGGAAGCGCCGAGGCGCCCCGGCCCGTCGGGAAAGCAACCGCGATCAGGCCGACGCGGCCTCGGGCGCCGTCTTCAGCCGCCGGACCAGCAGCTTGTTGATCGCATTCACATAGGCCCGCGCCGAGGCCACCACCGTATCGGTGTCCGCCGACTGGCCGGTGACGATCTTGCCGCCCTCCTCCAGCCGGACGCTGACCGTCGCCTGCGCGTCGGTGCCCTCGGTCACGGCGTGGACCTGGTAGAGGTTGAGCTTTGCGGTGTTCGGCACGAGGCTCTGCACCGCCTTGAACACCGCGTCGACCGGACCGTCGCCGATCGACGTCACCTCGTGCTCCACCCCGTCGATCACCAGCGTCATCTCGGCCGTCTGCGGCCCATCCGTGCCGCAGACCACGCGCAGCCGCTTTACCTGTACCCGATCGTTGGCGGCATGGGTGTCGGTGTCCTGCATCAGCGCGATGAGGTCGTCGTCGAAGACCTCCTTCTTGCGATCGGCCAGCTCCTTAAACCGCACGAACACGTCGTTCAGCTGGTTGTCGCCGACGCCGTAGCCCAGCTCCGCGAGCTTCGAGCGCAGCGCCGCGCGGCCCGAGTGCTTGCCCATGACGAGGCTGGTGGCGTTCAGCCCCACATGCTCGGGCCGCATGATCTCGAAGGTCTCGGCGTTCTTCAGCATCCCGTCCTGATGGATGCCGCTCTCGTGGGCGAAGGCGTTCTTGCCGACGATCGCCTTGTTGAACTGCACCGGGAAGCCCGAGACCGTGGCGACGAGCCGGCTCGCCTGCATGATCCGCGTGGTGTCGATCCCGGTCCGGTACGGCATGATGTCGTTGCGGACCTTCATCGCCATCACCACCTCCTCGAGCGCGGTGTTGCCCGCCCGCTCGCCGAGGCCGTTGATCGTGCATTCGATCTGGCGCGCCCCCGCCTCGACCGCGGCCAGGGCGTTTGCCGTCGCCATGCCGAGATCGTTGTGGCAATGCGTCGCAAAGGTGATCGTGTCGGCGCCGGGCACCTTCTCGCGCAGCATGCGGATCAGGCCGGCGCTCTCGCGCGGCGCGGTATAGCCCACCGTGTCGGGAATGTTGATCGTCGTGGCGCCCGCCTTGATCGCGATCTCCACTACCCGGCAGAGATAGTCGTGCTCGGTCCGCGTCGCGTCCATCGGCGACCACTGCACGTTGTCGCAGAGGTCGCGGGCGTGGCTCACCGTCTCGTGGATGCGCTCAGCCATCTGGTCCTGGTCGAGGTTCGGGATCGCGCGGTGCAGCGGCGAGGTGCCGATGAAGGTGTGGATCCGCGGCTGCTTCGCGTGGCGAACCGCCTCCCAGCACCGGTCGATGTCCTTGAAGTTGGCCCGCGCGAGGCCGCAGATCACCGCGTTCTGCGCGATCTGGGCGATGCGGGTCACGGCCTCGAAGTCGCCCTCGGAGGCGATGGGAAAGCCCGCCTCGATGATGTCGACGCCCATCTCGTCGAGCAGCTGGGCGATCTGGAGCTTTTCCTCCAGCGTCATCGTCGCGCCGGGCGACTGCTCGCCATCGCGGAGCGTGGTGTCGAAGATCAGGACCCGGTCCTGGGCCTTTGCGTCGGTCATGGGATTTCACCCTCGGTCTGGAGCTTCTTTCGGCGCGTCGGGCTCCCTCTGAGCGCGCGCGCCGTGACCGGGCACGCTCAGAGGCGGCTAAGCAGAAGCAGCCCGGCAAGCCGGCCCAGGGCCGATGCCGTTCCGATGCCCGCGATGATGCGCTCCGTGCTCATGGCGGCAGAGTATAGCCGCCACCCGCGGGAGTTAAAGCCGGAATCGTCGGCGGGAACGGTTGACGGGAACCGTCGGGCCGCTCGGCGGTCGAGGCAACCGCGCGGAACCCGGACGAGGCGGACGGGCGAGGTTGCCTGACCGCGGGCCGCGTGGCATCAGCCGGACAGGCAAGCGAGGAGAGCGGCCGTGGCGAAAAAGCCGGCCTGGGCGGTGGAGAAGGAACGGGCGCGGCGCGAGGAGTCGGGCACGCTCTGGCTGTTCGGGCTGCATGCGGTGCGCGACGCGCTGCTGAACCCGGTGCGGGTGCGGCGGCGGCTGGTGGTGACGAAGAACGCCGCCGACCGGCTGGCCGAGGCGATCGCGACCGCCGGCATCGAGGCCGAGGTGGTGGAGCCGCGCGGCTTCACCGTGCCACTCGACCCGCAGTCGGTGCACCAGGGGGCGGCGCTGGAGGTGGAGCCGCTGGACTGGGGCTCGGTCTCTGAGGTCTGCGCGCCGCGGGGCGAGCCGGCGCTGGTGCTGCTGCTCGACCGGGTGACGGATCCGCACAACGTGGGCGCGATCCTGCGCTCGGCGGAGGTGTTCGGGACGCGGGCCGTCGTGGCGCCGCGCCGGCACGCCGCGCCGGAGACGGGCGCGCTCGCCAAGTCGGCCTCCGGCGCGCTGGAGCGGCAGCCCTATCTGCGGGTGCCGAACCTCGCGGCGGCGATGGGGACGCTCGCGGACATGGGGTATGCGCTCGTCGGGATGGACGGGACCGCGGAGGGGACCGTGGCCGAGGCGGCGCGGGCCTTCGCCGGGCGACCGCTCGGGCTGGTGCTGGGCGCCGAGGGGCCGGGGATGCGCGAGCTGACGACGAAGCTCTGCGACCGCCTCGCCCGCATCCCGGCGGCGGGAGCGTTCGGCTCGCTCAACGTGTCGAACGCGGCGGCGGTGTCGCTCTATGCGGCGGCGGAAGCGCGGCGGTGATCGGATCACGTTTTCTGGACACGCCTTTTCAGGCGCACCCCGGAGGACCATATCAGCGATGAAGCAGCCGCGTGGAACCGCCCTGCTTCATCTCACTGTCCCTCGTTCCAACTCGGCGCCCGGACGCGGTTCGGGCGCCTTTTTGTTGGCACCCGCCCGTGACGAGATCGGCCGCGACACGTACCGGCCCTGACCCCGGGGCATCGCCCGCGTCGGCGTCCCTTGGAACGAGGAGTGGCCCTCGTTCTACGCGGCCCGCTCCCCGTGGCTCAAGGGCTTCCCGGCAAGTCTGCCCAAGTCGGCGAGATCCTGCCCGGCACGCCGGGGGGTGGCAGACCTCTCGTCGCGTCAAGCCCGCGATCAGCGCAGGTGCTCGATCGCGAGCGCGATGCCCTGGCCGCCGCCGATGCACATGGTGATGAGCCCGAACCTGCCGCCGGTGCGTTCGAGTTCGTGGAGCGCCTTCACCGTCAGGATCGCGCCGGTGGCGCCGAGCGGGTGGCCGAGGGCGATCGCGCCGCCGTTGGGATTGACCCTCGCGGGATCGAGGCCGAGGCCGCGGTTGACCGAGATCGCCTGCGCGGCGAAGGCCTCGTTCGAACTCGATGACGTCGAAGTCGTCGACGGCGAGGCCGGTCCGCTCCAGGAGCTTGCCGACCGCGGCGATCGGCCCGACGCCCATGATCCGGGCCGGGACGCCGGCGACGGCATAGCCGAGGATGCGCGCCTTCGGCCTCAGCCCGGCCATGTGCGCCGCGTCGGCGGTGGCGAGAACCACCGCGGCGGCGCCGTCGTTCAGGCCCGAGGCATTGCCGGCGGTGACGGTGCCGTCCTTTCGGAAGGCGGGCTTGAGCTTTGCCAGCGCCTCGGCGGTCGTCGCCTTCGGATGCTCGTCGGTGGCGAAGGCCACCATGTCGCGCTTCACCTGCACCTCGATCGGCACGATCTGGCTGGCGAAGCGGCCTTCCGCGATGGCGGTGCGGGCGCGATTCTGGCTCTCGACGGCGAAGGCGTCCTGATCCTCGCGGGTGATGCCGGTTTCCTCGGCGACGTTCTCCGCCGTGACGCCCATGTGGCCGGTGCCCATCGGGCAGGTGAGCGCGCCCACCATCATGTCGATCGCCCGTGCGTCGCCCATCTTCTGCCCCCAGCGGGCCGAGGTGAGCGCGTAGGGCGAGCGCGACATGCTCTCGGCGCCGCCGGCGAGGGCGAAGTCGGCGTCGCCGAGGCTGAGCGCCTGCATGCACGAGACGATCGCCTGTGCCCCCGAGCCGCAGAGCCGGTTGACGTTCATCGCCGGCGCGGCCTCGGGCACGCCCGCCTCGAGCGCCGCGACGCGGGAGAGGTACATGTCGCGCGGTTCGGTATTGATGACGTGGCCGAAGACGACATGGCCGATCCGGCCGGCCTCGACGCCGGCACGGGCCAGCGCCTCCCGGGCCGCGGTGGCGGCGAGCGTGATCGGCGGGACGCCCGCGAGGCTGCCGCCGAACGCGCCGATCGCGGTGCGCGCGCCGTCGAGGATGACGATCTCCTGCATGATGAGCCTCCCTGCTCCGCCGGGCGGGAGGGTCGCACCCGCACCCGCGCGGCGCAAGGGGGATCCGCGGGGGCGACTCAGCCGGCCACGGGCGCCGTCCAGTCGATCTCCGGTCCGACCGGAACGATCCCGAACGGGTTCACGTCCGGGTGGCTGCGGTAGTAGTGGTGCGCGATGTGGGCGAAATCCACGGTCCCGGCCACGCCGGGTGTCTGGTAGAGCCGGCGGGCGTAGTCCCAGACCCGCGGGTACTGCACGATCTGCCGGCGGTTGCACTTGAAGTGCGTGTGATAGACCGGATCGAAACGGAAGAGCGTGGTGGCGGCGCGCCAGTCGGCCTCGGTCTGGCGGTCGCCGGCGAGCCACCGTGCCTCGAAGAGCCGGGCCTCCATCCAGTCGAGCGTCGCGAAGACGTCGGCCACCGCCGCGTCGTAGGCGGCCTGGCTGCGGGCGAAGCCGGCGCGGTAGACGCCGTTGTTCAGGCCCGGATAGACGCGTGCGTTGATCGCGTCGATCTCCGGGCGGAGCGGCTCCGGCCAGAGGTCGAGGTCGCTGCCGGTCAGCCCGTCGAAGGCCGAGTTCAACATGCGGATGATCTCGGAGGATTCGTTCGAGACGATGCGGCCGGCCGCCTTGTCCCAGAGCACCGGCACCGTCACCTTGGTCGTCGCCTCCGGGTCGTCGGCGAGGTAGATCTCGCGGAGAAAGTCCTTGCCGAGCACGCGGTCGCCGGTCGCGCCGGGAAAGTCGGTGCCAAAGGCCCAGCCGTCCGGGTCCATCACCGGATGAACGACATCGACGGAGATGTGCGCCGCGAGGCCCTTCAGCGCCCGGAAGATCAGCGTTCGGTGTGCCCACGGGCAGGCGAGCGAGACATAGAGGTGATAGCGCCCGCTCTCGGCGGCAAAGCCACCCAGCCCGGTGGGCCCCGGCCGGCCGTCCGGGGTGATCCAGTTGCGCCAGCTGCTCTCGGCGCGCTGGAAGCTGCCGTCCGCCGCGCCCGGCGCCACCGGGCTGGTCTCCCAGGTGCCGCCCACCAGCCTGCCCATCGCGCTCCTCCGCTGCCATTCGCCCGCAAGTTGGCGCAGGCCGGCGGCGGGAGCAATCGGGCGGGCCGGCACCGCAGCGTTTCCGGCTTGTGTTGCCGGGGGGGCGCCATATCCTCGGCCCTGCATCGGGCGGAGGCGGCGATGATCGAAGGACCCTACCTGCTGTTTCTCGGCGACGCGGCCGATCCGCTGGCGGCGAAGGTGGCGCAGGGGATTCGCGACTGGCGGCCCGACGCGGCGATCGGGCAGCTGCGGATGCCGGGGTGCAATGCCGACATGGCGCTGCCGGAGATGACCGTCGCGGAGGCGGCGGCGAAGGGCGCGCGCACGCTGGTCGTCGGTGTCGCCAACCGCGGCGGGGTGATCTCGCCGGCCTGGATCGAGGTGCTGGTGCAGGCGCTCGAGGCCGGGATGGATCTGGCGTCCGGGCTGCACAACCTGCTGCGCGACGAGCCCGAGCTGGTGGCCGTGGCGATGAAACGCGGCCGGACGCTGCATGACGTGCGGGTGCCGCCGCATCGCTACCCGATCGCCACCGGCAAGCGGCGGCGGGGCCGGCGCTGCCTTGCGGTCGGGACGGACTGCTCGGTGGGCAAGATGTACACCGCACTCGCGATGGAGCGCGAGATGCGGGCGCGCGGGATGCAGGCGACGTTCCGCGCGACCGGGCAGACGGGCATTCTCATCACCGGCGGCGGCGTGCCGCTCGACGCGGTGGTGGCGGACTTCATGGCCGGGTCGGTGGAGTGGCTGACGCCGGAGAACGACACCGAGCACTGGGATTTGATCGAGGGACAGGGCAGCCTCTTTCACGCGTCATATTCCGGGGTGACGCTGGCGCTGATCCACGGCGGGCAGCCGGACGCGCTGGTGCTCTGCCACGAGCCGACGCGCACGCACATGCGCGGCCTGCCGGACTATCCCCTGCCCTCGCTGGAGGCGCTGCGCGATCTGGCGCTCGCCATGGCGCGGATCGTCAACCCGGAGGTGCGCGTGACGGGGGTGTCGATCAACACCGCCGGGCTCGACGCCGCGGCGGCGGAACGGCTGCTCGGGGAGACCGAGGCGCGGCTGGGCCTCGCGACGGTCGATCCGTTCCGGCAGGGCGCGGCGCGCCTCGTGGACGCGCTGGCGTGACCTTCGGCCGGGCGAAGGCGGCGCGTGGGCGGTCCGCAGGCGGCGGCGTCCGGCACGCGCCGCGCTCCGGGGGAGTCGCGGGGTGCGGCGGGGCCTCGCGGGACGCGGGGCGCGTCGGGATGCGTCATCAAGCCGCTGCCACCCGCCCGGGGGCGCGGCCGTGAAGGTATCGGTGGCGACGGAGGTGTTTCCGCTGGCGAAGACCTTCACCATCAGCCGCGGGTCCAAGACCGAGGCGCGGGTGCTGGTCGTGACCGTCGAGGCGGACGGGGTGCAGGGCCGGGGCGAGTGCGTGCCCTATGCCCGCTACGGCGAGACGCCCGAGAGCGTGCGCGCGCAGGTCGAGCGCCTGCCGGCGGCGTTCGACCGCGGGGCGCTGCAGCGGCTGCTGCCGGCGGGGGCGGCGCGCAATGCGGTCGACTGCGCGCTCTGGGACTGGGAGGCCAAGCGCGCCGGGCGGCGGGTTTGGCAGCTGGCCGGGCTGGCGGCGCCGGGGCCGCAGGTGACGGCCTACACCCTGTCGCTCGACACGCCCGCGGCGATGCGCGCCGAGGCGGCGGCGCAGGCCGCGCGGCCGGTCCTGAAGGTGAAGCTCGGCGGCGAGGGCGATCTCGCGCGGATCGAGGCGGTGCGCGCCGGGGCGCCGGCAGCGCGGATCATCGTCGACGCGAACGAAGGCTGGACGCCCGAGAGCTATGCGGCGCTCGCTCCCGCGCTGCTGCGGCTCGGCGTGGCGCTGGTGGAGCAGCCGCTGCCCGCCGGCGCGGATGCGGCGCTCGCGGACATGGCCCGGCCGCTGCCGGTCTGCGCCGACGAGAGCTGCCACGACCGGGCGAGCCTCGCGGCGCTCGCCGGGCGGTACGACATGGTGAACATCAAGCTCGACAAGACCGGCGGCCTGACCGAGGCGCTGGCGCTCCGGGCCGAGGCGGAGCGGATGGGCTTCGGGATCATGGTCGGGTGCATGGTCGGCAGCTCGCTCGCCATGGCGCCCGCCGTGCTGCTGGCGCAGGGCGCGGCGGTCGTCGACCTCGACGGGCCGCTGCTGCTCGCCGCCGACCGGCCGTACGGGCTCGTCTACGACGCAGGCGGCGTGCATCCGCCGGAACCGCAGCTCTGGGGGTAGATCGTGAGCCGGATCGTCTATGTGAATGGCGCCTATCTGCCGGAGAGCGAGGCGCGGATCAGCGTCTTCGACCGCGGCTTCCTGTTCGCCGATGCGGTCTACGAGGTGACGAGCGTGCTCGACGGCCGGCTGGTCGACTTTCCTGGGCACCTGGCGCGGCTGCACCGCTCGCTCGAGGCGCTCGAGATGGCCGCGCCGCTTGACGACGACGGGTTCGAGGCGATGCACCGCGAGCTGCTGGCACGGAACGGGGTGGTCGAGGGCATGGTCTACATGCAGGTAACGCGCGGTGCGGCAGACCGCGACTTTGTCTGGCCCACGGCCGCCGAGCCCGGCCTTGTCGCCTTCACCCAGGCCAGGCCGCTGGTCGACGCGCCGGCGGCGACGCACGGGCTGCGGGTGGTGTCCGTGCAGGACCCCCGGTGGGCGCGGCGCGACATTAAGACGACGCAGCTGCTCGGCCCCTCCATGTGCAAGATGCTGGCGAAGAAGGCCGGCGCCGACGACGCCTGGTTCGTCGAGGAGGGGTTCGTCACCGAGGGCACCTCGAACAACGCCTGGATCGTGCTGGCCGACGGCAGCCTCGTCACCCGCAACCTCTCGACCGCGATCCTGCACGGCATCACCCGCACCGCGATGCTGGCCTATGCCGCGTTGGCCGGGGCGCGGGTCGAGGAGCGGCCGTTCACCATTGCGGAAGCGCAGGGCGCGGCGGAGGCGTTCATCACCGCCGCCTCGGCCTTCGTGACACCCGTGGTCGAGATCGACGGCGTGGCGATCGGCGACGGCACGCCCGGGCCGGTGACGCGGCGGCTGCGCGAGATCTACATCGCCGAGAGCCGGGCGCGGGCGCGCTGACGATGGCGGGGCCGAAGGCGAGCGGGCTCGACCTCGGGCGGATCGTGTCGGAGGTCCACGACGAGCTGGCGACGCGCATCGGCGAGGGCACGGTCGCCGACTACATCCCGGAGCTTGCCCGCGTCGATCCGCGGCAGTTCGGCATCGCCCTCGTGACGCCGGAGGGCGAAGTGGCGGCGGCGGGAGACGCCGACCGGCCGTTCTCGATCCAGTCGATCTCCAAGGTATTCCTTCTCACCCTCGCGCTCGGGCGGGTGGGCGAGAGCCTGTGGACGCGGGTCGGCCGCGAGCCGTCGGGCTCGCCGTTCAACTCCATCGTCCAGCTGGAGCACGAGGCCGGCCGGCCGCGCAATCCGTTCATCAACGCCGGGGCCATCGTCGTCACCGATGTCGCCATGGCCGGCCACTCCCCGCGCGAGGCGATCGGCGAGATCCTGCGGTTCATGCGCTATCTCGCGGATGACGACGACATCGCCATCGACCGGGCCGTCGCCGCCTCCGAGCTGGACACCGGGGCGCGCAATCAGGCGCTCGGCTGGTTCATGCGCTCGTTCGGCCGGCTCGACCACGAGGTCGAGAAGGTGCTCGGCGTCTATTTCCACCACTGCGCCATCGCCATGAGCTGCCGGCAGATGGCGCGCGCCGGCCTGTTCCTCGCCGCCAGCGGGCGCGATCCGCTGCGCGGCCACTCGGTGGTCCGCCCCGCCCGGGCACGACGGATCAACGCGCTGATGCTGACGTGCGGGCTCTACGACGCGTCGGGCGACTTCGCCTATCGCGTCGGCCTGCCGGCGAAGAGCGGCGTGGGCGGCGGCATCCTCGCCGTGGCGCCCGGCCAGGCGTCGATCTGCGTCTGGGCGCCGGGGCTCGACGCCTTCGGAAACTCGCGGCTCGGCGGCCTGACGCTGGAGGCGCTGGCCCGCCGGACCGGATGGTCGGTGTTCGGCTGAGGCGTGCGCCGCCGCTCCAGCTGCGTCGGCGCACGGCGCCGCCTACTCAGCTGCGTCGGCGCACGGCGCCGACGACGGCAAGCAGCACCACCGACCCGATGGTCGCCACCACCAGCGCACCGATGAAGCCGGTGGAGGCGAGGCCGAGGAGGCGGAACAGGAAGGCACCGACGTAGGCCCCGACCACGCCCACCACCAGGTTCTCGAGCAACCCGTGGTCGCGCTTCATGATCCTCTCGGCGATCCACCCGGCGACAAGCCCGACGATGAGAAAGCTGATCCAGCCCAGTCCGCTCATGAGTGGCTCCCCGCCCTGCCAGTGACCCCGGCGATGGTCACGGGGATCCGCCGCCGAGTAAAGCCCGCAGCCGCGAAAAGATCCGCGGCGTTTACGGCGACCTGGAAACGGAGGCAGGAGGGAAACTGGAGCGGGTAGCGGGAATCGAACCCGCACTATCAGCTTGGGAAGCTGAGGCGCTACCACTACACCATACCCGCGCCGTCCGGTTACATAGCGCCGCCGTTCCCGCGACGCAAGCCGGCCGCGTCGAAATCTCCCGCCGGCTCTCCCCCGGGCTGGCCGCCGTTGCCGCAGCGCGGGAAATGTGCCAATCCTCTCGCCGAGCCCGAACTGCTGGAACCTGCCGATGACCGATTTCGCCGCCGCCCGCGAAGCCATGGTGGACCGTCAGGTCCGCACCGCGGACGTCACGCTCTACCCCATCATCGCCGCCATGCTCGCCGTGCCGCGCGAGGACTTCGTGCCCGAGACGCTGGCGCCCGTCGCCTACCTCGGCGAGCACGTGCCCCTCGGCGGCGGGCGGGTGGTGCTCGACCCGCGGGTCTTCGCCAAGCTGCTCGACGCGCTGAACATCGGCCCGGGCGACCTCGTGCTCGACGTGGGCTGCGGGCTCGGCTACTCGACCGCGGTGCTCGCGGCGATGGCCGAGGCCGTGGTGGCGGTCGAGGAGGGCGAGATCGCTGCCGAGGCGGAGCAGGCGCTGGCGCGCAACGCGGTCGACACCGCGATCGTCAAGACCGGGCCGCTCGCGGCCGGCGCGCCGGAGCATGGGCCGTTCGACGCGATGATCCTCGAGGGCGGCATCGAAGTGATGCCCGAGGCGCTGGCCGACCAGCTGAAGCCGGGTGGCCGCGTGGCCGCGGTGTTCGTCAGCGGCGGCAACGGCCAGGCCCGGCTCGGGCTGCGCACCGCCGACGGCATCGCGTGGAGGCGTATCTTCGATGCAACGGCGCCGGTCCTGCCCGGCTTCGCGGCGACGAAAGCGTTTGAATTCTGACCGCCACGCGCGGATAAAGTCGGGTGGAAGCCCGGGCAACGGGCCGTCGGCGCGGACAGGTGCACGAGAGTTCCGCCGCGACAGAGATCACGAGGACAGGCAGCTCATGCGAAAGCTCTTGAGAACGAGTGCCATTGCGGCCCTGCTGGCGGTCAGTGCCGGAGCCGCTGGGGCGGAGTCGCTGGCGGACGCGCTGATAAAGGCCTACCAGACCAGCCCGCTGCTCGACGCGAACCGCGCGGCGCTGCGCGGCCTCGACGAGGGCGTCCCACAGGCCAGTTCCGCCCGCAAGCCGCAGGTCGGGCTCAGCGTCGGCGCCACCACCCAGTCGAGCGCCGAGGATCTGGACGGCGACCACCTGAGCAACGCCCAGGCCGCGCTCTCGGCCTCGCTGCTGATCTACGACCACGGCCAGACCGCGGCCGCGGTTTCGTCGGCCACCAACCGGATCGCCGCGGGCCGGGCCGACCTGACGAACGTCGAGCAGCAGGTGCTCTACAATGCCATCGTCGCCTATGCCGACGTGCGGCGGACGCAGGAGTTCGTGCGGCTCGGCAAGAGCGATGTCGACCGGCTGACCGAGACGCTCGACGCCACGCGCAACCGCTACGACGTGGGCGAGGTCACGCGCACCGACGTGAGCCAGAGCGAGTCCCGCCTCGCGGCCTCGCGCTCGACCCTCGCCAACTCGCAGGGCGCGCTCGAAGTCGCCCGCCAGTCGTATCGCCAGGCGGTGGGCACCCTGCCGGGCAAGCTCGATCCCCTGCCCCCGCTGCCGGCGGTTCCGAAGACCAGTGACGAGGCCGAGCGCATCGCCATGCAGCGCCACCCGCAGATCGTGTCAGCGCAGTTCTCGGAACGCGCCGCGGTCTATGACTTCGACCGGGCGCTGGCGCTCAAGGGACCGACCGTGTCGCTGACCGGCTCCGTCGGGGCCGAGCGCGGCAACACCAATGGCTACTGGGATGGCGTCGGCTATGGCCAGGTCGGCATCGAGGGCCAGCTGCCGCTCTACACCGGCGGCCAGAACGACAGCGTGATCCGCCAGGCCCAGGATCTGCTCGACCAGCGCCGCTTCGAGGTGCAGGACACCGCCCGCACCGTCACCGAGCAGGTGGCGGAGGCCTGGGCCAACCTCGAGACGTCCAAGGTGACGATCGGCGCCCGGCGGGAACAGGCCGACGCGGCACGGATCGCCGCGGAGGGCGTCGCCGAGGAGGCGCGACTTGGCGCCCGGTCGACGCTCGACGTGCTCGACGCCGATCAGGAGCGCCTGCAGGCGGATGCCGATATCGTGCAGGCCGTGCGCGACGAATACGTCGCGGCCTATGGCCTGCTGCGCGCCATGGGCCTGCTCACGGTCGAGCACCTGAAGCTCGGGATCGAGACCTACGACCCGAACGCCAACTTCGTCGCGGTGCGCGACGGGCGGCCCGGCGGCTACGACACCAAGGCCGTCGACCGGATCCGCTCGCGCTGGGAGACGAAGTAGCGCGATGCCGGCGGACAGGGGCAATGGCGGCCGGCCGGGCGAGGGAGAATCGATCGCCGACGCGCTGGCGTCGATCCGGGCGGTAGTCGCGGCTGAAACCGAGGCGCGCGCTTCGGCAACCGCCGGCGACACCGTCCTGATGCTCACGCGCGACATGCGCCGCGATGCCGGCGCCGGCCTTGCCGAAGGGCTGGGCGACGATGCCGACGACGCGGCCGAAGGCGAGCCCGCGACGGCGCCGATCCTCGACGAGGAGTCGCTGCGCGGCCTCATCAACCAGATCGTGCGCGAAGAGCTGCAGGGCGAGCTGGGCGACCGCATCGGCCGCAACCTGCGCAAGATGATCCGCCGCGAGATCGTCCAGATCCTCGAGGAGCGGCGCGAGGCCGAGGCCCGCGGCTGACCGCCGCCCCGGCGGCGTCATCCCGCGCACTTTCGTCGGCCGCCAAGGGCCGGCGCGATTGACGCGGGCCCGGTGCGATGCGACACAATCGGCACGCCCCGGGGGGGGGGGCCAGCAGGGACGGGATGGTGTCAGTCACCCGACGCGGGGAGGTCGGCCAGGCCCCCCTACAATCGCATGCAGTCCATCCCGCGCGACTCAGCCGGCTCGGGGTGGTGGATGTCGGCTCGAACTCGGTGCGCCTCGTCGTTTTCGACGGCATGGTGCGCAGCCCCTCGTATTTCTACAATGAGAAGGTGCTCTGCGGCCTCGGCCGCGGCCTTGGCGACACCGGCCGGCTGAATCCGGAGGGCCGGGAGCGGGCCATGGCCGCGTTGCGCCGCTTCGCCGCCCTTGCCGCCCGGATGCGGCTGTCGGGCATGATCGCCGTTGCCACCGCCGCCGTGCGCGACGCGAGCGACGGGCCGGAGTTCTGCGACGCGGTCGAGCGCGAGACCGGGTTGCAGCTGCAGGTGGCGAGCGGGTCGGAGGAGGCTCGGCTGTCGGCCGCGGGCGTGCTGCTGGGATGGCCCCGGGCGAACGGGCTGGCCTGCGACATGGGCGGCGCCTCGATGGAACTTGCCGGGCTCAGCAACGGCGAGATCGGCGCGTGCGCCACCGCGGCGCTCGGGCCGTTGCAGCTTGCCGATATCGCCGATCGGGAGAAGCGCGAGAAAACCATCCGCCGCCGGGTCAAGGCGCTGCGCAAGTCGGTCGACGGGGAGGCGCCGCAGCTGTTCCTCGTCGGCGGCTCGTGGCGCGCGCTCGCCCGCCTCGACATGGAGCGGGTGAACTACCCGCTGAAGGTGCTGCACGGCTACGAGCCGCCGGTGGCGCAGCTTGTCGAGACCTGCCGCTGGATTCAGTCGCGCGACCAGGCGGCGATGGCGGCGATGATCGGCACGGCGCTGCAACGGGTGCCGCTGCTGCCGCTGGCGAGCGAGGTGCTGGTCGAGGTGTTGCGCCGGATCGAGCCGGCCCGGGTCATCGTCTCGGCCTATGGCCTGCGCGAGGGACTGTTGTTCCGCCAGATGCCCGAGGCGCTGCGCACGCTCGACCCGCTGATCGAGGCGTGCCGGCACCTCGAGCAGGTCGCGGCCCGCTGCCCGGGCTTCGGGGACGCGCTGTTCGCCTGGCTGCAGCCGTTCTATGCCACGCGCCCGGCCGCCGATCTGCGGCTGGTGCAGGCTGCCTGCCTGCTGCACGACATCAACTGGCGGGCGCATCCGGACTATCGCGCCGAACTGTGTTTCGAGTCGGTGATCCGTGCCAACTTCGCCGGGCTCGACCATTCCGAGCGGCTGTTCCTCGGGCTCGCGCTGCTCAACCGATACAAGGCGTCCGCCCCCGTCGACGAGGTCCGGCGCTATGGAGACCTGCTGCCACCGGAGCGGGTGGTGGAGGCCTCGGTGCTCGGCCGTGCCATGCGCCTCGGCGCCATGCTCTCGGGCTCTGCCATCGGCGTGCTGGAGAATGCCGCGCTCGCGATGGAAGACGACCGGCTGGTGCTGACGCTGACGGGCGAGGCGTGGAGCTTCGCCGGCGAGGCCGTCGAGCGCCGGCTCCAGACCCTGGCCGCCCGGCTCGGCTGCGCTGCCGAGGTGGTGATGCGGCCGTAGCGCTGCGTCACCGACGCAGAGGCGACGGGCGGAAACCAAGAAGGCATAGTGCGAAAAAGCGGCCTGCAAAACAGGCCGCTTTTTAAGCTTTCCCCCCCAGACTTGGGCCAGCACCAACGGGCGTTCGCCTTGTCGGGTCTTAGTTTCGGAGACCTTTTGGACTTTCCGTAGCCCGAGCATCCCCTTGTTGGCTTGTCGGACTTTAAGCAGCTTCATGCGCGGAATGCAACGCTGAATCGACGTGAGCGCAAGGCTCGACGGGCGAAAACATCATTCTACTTTGCAACTCTGCGCAACCTGGCGCTTTCACGAGCGGATTCCGCCGGATTCCTTGCGCACGCGATCCGACAACTGCCGGCGACGCGCTCCGCGGGGCGAGGCTTGCACCCCCCGCACCTTCGGCACTGCCCTCCCCGAGAGTCGGCGGCGGGCCGGGTCAGAGCGGCGTGTACGAGAAGCCGGAGAAGTCCGCCGCGCACGCCCGCCCGGAGGTGTCGAAGGCGACCATCCCGACAAAGGCGCCGGTGAACGAGCCGTGCTCGCCCCTGCCCCCCTCGTCGGAGATGACGCTGGCGTCGAGCTCCGGGCCGACCGCCTGCCACGCGCCACCGCCGCGCCAGAAGAATCTCTGTGCGGCGCCGCGCACCTCGACGGCGAGATCGAGCGGACCGTCGGGAACCGGCACCGGCGCTGCGGGATAGCGCAGCCGCGCATCGGGCCAGTCGCCCGGGCAGGACATGACCGTCAGTGTCCGACCCAGGGCCGCATCGTGCGACACCATGAGCGCGTGCAGCTTCGAGCGGTTGTAGTAGGTCGTGAGCCCCGCCGCCTGTTGATACGTGTCCGGGGCGAACGCCGCGAGCCGGGTCTCGGCACGATAGGCGTGATGCTCCTGCCGCCGGGCGACCAGCGCCTGCTCGAACCAGCTGCCGAGCGACTCGCGGCCATGCAGGCGCAGCGCCGTGCCGGTCAGCGTGAACAGCCGCTCGGGATATGGGCTGCGCAGCCACTGGAAGTCTGCGGGCAGCGCCGGGCCGTCGAAGCGGTACGCCACCGGCCGGTCGGCCTCCGGTTCCGGCGCGCCCGCGGGGGCCTCGACCTCCAGCGCAGGCACGAGGCCGCCATGGGCGAGATAGAGCCAGCCGTCCTCGCCCCAGACACATTTCTGAAGTCCGGTCTCGCGGCCGAGCGGGCTCATCCGCGTTCCAGGCAGCGGTCGGGTACAGAGGTGGGTGTGGTAGACCTCGCCCTCCGGCGTCTCGACGATCTGCCCGTGACCGGCCCGTTGCAGCGGTGCGTCGGGCGCGTCCTTGGCGGTGAGGAGGAACGTGCGGGGGTGTAGCTCGTAGGGTCCGGCGAGGCTGCGCGAGCGGGCCATCGTGACGGTGTGGTCATAGCCGGTCCCGCCCTCGGCGGTCGTGAGGTAGTACCAGCCCGCCCGCCGGAACAGGTGCGGCCCCTCGACAAGGCCATGCGGCGATCCGGGGAAGATGTTGGTGATCGGCCCGGTCAGCCGACGCGCCACCGGGTCGTACTCCTGCAGGAGAATGCCGTCGAAGGCCGGATGCCGCGGCCGTCCGCCGACGCTGTCGGTCAGGTGCCGCCACTGCTGGTTCACGAACCACTTCCGCCCGTCCTCGTCGTGGAACAGCGACGGGTCGAAGCCGGAGGAATTCATGTAGATCGGATCCGACCAAGGCCCGGTGATCGCCGGCGCCGTGACGAGATAGTTGTGCGCGTCCTTGAAGTTGCCGTCGTAGCGCTTCACGTCGGTATAGATCAGCCAGAACAGCCCGTCGGCAAACGACAGGCAGGGCGCCCAGACGCCGCAGCTGTCGGGCTCGCCGCGCAGGTCGAGCTGGCTCGCCCGGTCGAGCGGCCGGGCGACGAGGCGCCAGTTCACCAGATCGCGCGAGTGGTGGATCTGCACGCCGGGATACCACTCGAAGGTCGAGGTGGCGATGAAATAGTCCCGCTCCACCCGCACGATGGACGGGTCCGGGTTGAAACCCTTGAGGATCGGGTTGCGGATCATGCGTTTCCTCCCCGGGCGCCGATCTCGCGTCGGACCACCCTTGTTGCTGGTCTGGCGCGACGGCCGGCTACTCCCCCGCCGCCCGCTTCAGCGCCGCGCCCATCCGTGCCCGCCAGTCCGGCCCCAGCGCCTTGAACCGCTCCACCGTGGCCGGGTCGAGGCGCAGGGTCACAGCGAGCTTCGCATCGGCCTTGGGCGGACGGCCGCGGGTCTTGCGGATGCTCTCCATCAGATCGGGGAAGGCCTCGGCGAAGGGACGGAAATCCGCAAGCTGCCCTTCCGTGATCTCCGGATTGTCGGAAACCTCGTCCCAGTCTTTCTGCGTATAGCCACGACCCGGTTCGAACTTGGCTTTCATTTCAGCAGCATCCTTTCCCGAATGCTCGACGTCCGCATCGAGACCACAGACAGGCCCTCAGAACCCAACGGCAAGAAGATCACGGTCACAGGGCGTCCTCTCAACATCCCCACCGCCTGCAGCCGTCCCTCCCGCACGGGGCGGACTTGGGCGACCGCGAAGAAGTCGAGCGTCAAGCCCCCGAAGTCAAAGCCATGCTTGGCTAAGTTCGCGAGTCGCTTCGGTTCGTCCCAGAGAATGCGCACTTATTTCCGTACACGAAAAATCTGCGCGCTGCAACGGCGCCGACGGGGCTAGCCTGCCTCCGAAGACCTTGCCCACAGGTTGATGCGCTCCTCGTCGGCATGGCGGTCGATCTCGGCCAGCTCGTCGGGCGTGAAGTCGAGGTTGGCCACGGCGCCCACACAGTCCTCCACCTGGCCCGGCCGCGAGGCCCCGATCAGCGCCGAGGTGATGCCGCCGTCGCGCAGCACCCAGGCGATCGCCATCTGCGCGAGGGTCTGGCCGCGGCGCCCGGCGATGGCGTCGAGCGCGCGGATGTTCTCGATGGCATGCTCGTTCAGGAACTCGCGGCGGAGCGACTTGCCCTGTGTCGCCCGGCTGCCCTCCGGGATGCCCTCGAGATACTTCCCCGTCAGCATCCCCTGCGCCAGCGGCGTGAAGGCGATCGAGCCGATGCCGAGCTCGGCCAGCGTCTCCTTCAGCCCGTCGCGCTCCACCCAGCGGTTTATCATGTTGTAGCTCGGCTGGTGGATCAGGCAGGGCGTGCCCAGCTCCCTCAGGATCGCCGCCGCCTCCCGCGTCTTCGCCGCACTGTAGGATGAGATGCCGGCATAGAGCGCGCGGCCCGAGCGGACGATGGCGTCGAGCGCCCCCATCGTCTCCTCGAGCGGCGTGTCCGGATCGAAGCGGTGGGAATAGAAGATGTCGACGTAGTCGAGGCCCATCCGCCTCAGGCTCTGGTCGCAGGAAGCGAACAGGTACTTCCGGCTCCCCCACTCGCCATATGGCCCGGGCCACATCAGATACCCGGCCTTCGACGAGATGATCAGCTCATCGCGATGTCCCTTGAGGTCGGTCGCGAGAATCTCCCCGAACGCCGTCTCCGCCGATCCGGGGGGCGGCCCGTAGTTGTTCGCGAGGTCGAAGTGAGTGATTCCGAGGTCGAAGGCCCGCTGCACGATCGCCCGCTTCGTCGCGTGGGGCGTGTCCTCGCCGAAGTTGTGCCAGAGGCCGAGCGAGATCGCCGGCAACAGCACGCCGCTCGCGCCGCAGCGGCGATAGAGCATCCGGGCGTAGCGGTCCTCGGCGGGGACATAGGTCATGCGTCCTCTCCTTCAGGCGAGCAGGGCGCGCGCCGCCTCGGGGCCGAGCGGCTCGGGGCGGGTGCAGGTGGTCGTGAGGTCGACGAAGCGCCCGGTCTCGCCCGACTGCAGGATCGCGGTCATCACCTCGATGCCGTGCAGCGCCCGGTCGAGGCCGCAGCGCGCGTCCCGCCCCTCGATGATCGCCAGAGCCATGTCCGCGAGCCCGGCGGTGCGATAGTTGGCGAAGGCCGCGTTCGGCCGCACGTCGTTCGGGACGCCGAGCGGATGCTCCCAGGTCTCCTCCCGCACCGTGCCGTCGCGGCCCGCCACCTCCACCGTGCCGCCGAACCAGTTCGGATCGGGCACGAACAGGCTGCCTTCCGTGCCGTAGAGCTCGATCGGCTGCCGGTGCCGGTGGCCCCAGACGTCCCAGCTGGTGCCGACCATCACCTGCGCGCCGCCGGCGAATTCCAGCAGCGCCTGCACCGTGGTCGGCGTCTCGACCGGGATCTCCTGCCCCTGCACCGGCCCCGCCGCCGTCACCAGCCGGGTCGGCGTCGCGGCGCCGGTCATCGCGGCCACGCGCCTGACCGGCCCGATCAGGTTGATGAGATCGGCGACGTAGTACGGCCCGAGATCCAGCATCGGCCCACCGCCGGGCAGGAAGAAGAACCCCGGGTTCGGATGCCACATCTCCATGCCGTGGCTGAGCACGAAGGCCGTGCCCGCCGTGATTGTGCCGATCGTGCCGTCGTCGATCAGCTTGCGGGCGAGCTGGTGCGCGCCGCCGAGGAACGTGTCCGGCGCCGAGCCGACCTGCAGGCCGCGGGCATCGGCGAGCCGCCTCAGCTCCAGCCCTTCCTCGAGCCCGAGCACGAACGGCTTTTCGGAATAGACGTGCTTGCCCGCCTCGAGGGCCGCCTTCGTCACCCCGAAGTGCGCCGCGGGGATCGTCAGGTTGATGACCACGTCCACGTCCGGGTCCGCGAGCAGGGCATCGACCGACTCCGCCCGCACCCCGAACTCCGCCGCCCGCGCCTCGGCCGCCGCTGCCGAGAGGTCGGCGCAGGCCCGCACCTCGATGCCGCGGAACAACGGCGCAAGTCGGAAGTATGCGGCCGAGATGTTGCCGCACCCGACGATGCCGACCCCGAGCCGGTCCATCACAGCGCCTCCGCGTTGGCGAGCGAGGTGGTGGCGAAGCGGCGGTCGTCCTTCGGATTGTCGTGCTCCATCACGAACACCTTCACCCGACCGCCCTTCAGCGCCGCCACGAGCGCCTTCCAGTCCATCGTGCCGGTGCCGACGTCGGCCCAGCCGTCCTCGTCCGCCTTCTCGCCCGCGGGCGCAATGTCCTTCACGTGCACCGCGGTGATCCGCTGGCCATAGGTCCTGATCCACTCCAGCGGATCGGCGCCGCCCCGCGTCACCCACGCGAGATCGGCCTCCCATTCCAGATCCGGCCCCCCCTCGAAGATCGCGGTGATCGGCAGCACGCCATCCGCCGTCCGCACGAACTCGAAGTCATGGTTATGCCAGCCGAAGCCGAGCCCCGCCGCCCGATACGGCGCGCCCGCCGCCTGCAACCGCGCGCCGAACGCCTGCCAGCCGGCGCCGTCGGTCGGCCGGTCGCCGGGCATGATGTAGGGGCAGTAGATCGTCTCGATCCCCACCGCCTTGGCGATGGCCAGCACCTTCTCCGGCTCCTGCTCCAGCATGTCGAGGCCGAAGTGCCCGGTCGGCATCCGCAGGCCGTTGGCGCCCAGGTGCTCGGTCAACTCCTTCACCTTCGCGTCGTCGGCATAGAGCGCGCCATAGCCCTCGACATTCCGATAGCCGGCATCGGCGACCATCTTCAGCGTGGCGGCGAGCGGTGGAAAGTTCCGCGACGAATAGAGCTGGTAGGAGAAGTCGGTCATCTCGGGTCTCCGGGTCGGGCGAAGCTCGTGGCGAGGTCGCGGGTACTGAGCAGGACGCCGGCGGTGTCGCCGCCGTCGGGGGTGAAGACGATCTCGGCGTCGTGGCCGGGAAAGAGCGTCACGGCGTTCGTCGAGAACCGCCCCGGCTTCGACGCCTCGACGGTGACGAAGAACGCGACCGCCTCGGCCGAGAGCCGCGCGCGGAGCCGCCCGTCCTCCGGCGTCACGACCAGCGTGACCTTCGGATCGGGCAGGTCCAGCTCCTTCCAGCGCACCGGCGGCGCCACGTCACCGCCCGCCGAGCCGTCCGAGCCGCGCCAGCGGAAGGCGAGGATCTCGCCCGGCTCCAGCGCATCCGGCGGCAGCTCGCCGATGCAGGCGGCGGCGTCGGTGCCGACGCGCGCGCCCGCGGTGGCGATCGGCCGCGCGGCGCCGCCCAGCGTCACGCCGAATGCCTCGACCGTCACCTCCACCGGCGCGGCCGTGTCGTTCACCGCCATCAGCCGCACCGTCTCTCCTTCGGGGATCGCCGCAACGGTCACCGGCGCGAAGAACCGCTGTGCCATGTAGTGCAGCATCTTCCAGCCGCCGCCGTAGTCGAGGCTCGACCAGCTCTGCACCGGCCACGTGTCGTTGAGCTGCCAGTAGAGCGCGCCCATGCAGTGCGGCTTCAGCGACCGCCAGGAGTCGACCGCCGTCTTGATCGCCACGCCCTGCTGGATCTGGCTGAGCCAGACGAAGCTCGCGAAGTCCTTCGGGAAGCGGAAGTAGCGGAACATCGTCTCGGCGATGCGCGCGTTGCCCCCGGCGTTCTTCTGGTGGCTCTCCATCACCGGCGAGGCGATGTTGAGGTCGGCCTCGCCGGCAAACGTGCGGATCACCGGCAGCGAGGTGTAGGACTGGAAGCCGAATTCCGAGCAGAAGCGCGGTCGAACGTCGCGGTAGTGCTCGAAGTCGCGGCCCTCGTGCCAGACCGACCAGAAGTGCATGTCGCCGCTCGTGTCGTCGTGCCAGGTGTCGCCAAAGCTCATCGGCCCGGGCGACGGGCTCGACGGCCACCAGTTCGCGCGCGGCAGCACCGCCTTCAGGCTCGCCTCGATCGTCCGGTTCAGCCGGTCATAGGCCACGAGATAGCGGTCTCGGTTCCGCCGGCTCTCCTCGAACCAGGTCAGCGCGCCGAGCAGCTCGTTGTCGCCGCACCAGAGCGCCACGTGATGCCCGAGGCGCCCGGCCTGTCCCATCACCTCGTCCTCGACCTGCCCGAGGAAATCGGGCGTGGCCGGATAGAGGTGGCAGGCGAACATCAGGTCCTGCCAGACCAGAAGCCCCAGCGCGTCGCACGCCTCGTAGAACGACTCCGGCTCGTAGCGCCCGCCGCCCCACACCCGGATCATGTTCATGTGCGCGTCCGCCGCCGACTGCAGCAGCGCGCGGGTCTTCGCCGCGGTGATCCGCCCGGGCAGCGCATCGGCCGGGATCCAGTTCGCGCCGCGGGCGAAGACCGGCCGGCCGTTCACATGAAACGCGAAGCTCCGCCCCACGGCGTCGGGCTCGGACACGAGGCGAACGTCGCGGAGCGCCAGCGGCACGGTGCGCGCGGCGTCGCCGGCCTCGATGACGAGGCCATGCACCGCCGGCTCCCCGAGCCCGTTCGGCCACCAGAGCACCGGGTCGCGCACGGTGAGGCGCGCGACGATCAGCCCGTCCTCGGTGTCGCCATCCACGCTTTCGCCGCAGAGCGTGACACGCCAGCGCGCAGGGCCGGCCGCGCCGCGCAGTTCCGCCGTCACCTCGACCGTGGCCACGCCCTGGTCGTGGACCTGCTCGATGCCGAGCACCGCGATCTCACCCTCCGCGCCGACCAGCCCGATCCGGCCGTAGGCGCCGAGCGGAGACAGGGCGATGCCCCAGTCCCAGCCGAAATCGCACTGCGGCTTGCGCAGCATGTTGCCGTTGGGGATCGGGCAGTTGCTGGCGCTGTACGGCACCGGATAGGGCTGCGCCGCCGCCAGCGCATTTGCCGCGCGCGGCGCGGAGCGCAGCACGATCTCGATCGTGTTCGTGCCCGTGACGAGCGCCGCGCCGATCTCCTGCGCGATCGGCTCGAAGGCGGAGCGCGAGGTCAGGACCAGCTCGCCGTTCGCCCAGACCTCGGCCACGGTGTCGAGCGTGTCGATGACCAGCGTCGCCGGCCCGCCGCCGTGCTCGAACGTCCGCGTCAGGTGCCAGTCGCGATCCGCCACCCAGCGCACGGCGGTTTCGTTGCGCCCGACGTAGGGGTCCGGGATGATCCCGGCGGCGAGCAGCGCGGAATGCACGTCGCCGGGCAGGTGAATCGTCGTCTCATGCTGCCCGCCGCCGTCGCGCAGGGACCACTGGCCGCTCAGGTCAAGCATGGGCACCGCTCCAGCGTTGGAAATTGCGCGCTCGAACCGTGGCACCGGCGGGAACATGGCCGCTGGCACCGCCAGAGCCTCGGGGATCAGCCAGCAAGTCCGGTCCTCACAGCCTCTGCTCGGTCGCCACGTCGAACAGCGACGCCTTCGACACGTCGAAGCTCAGGCCCACCTTCTCCCCCGGCTGAAAGCCGTGCTCGGCCGGCGCCCGTGCCGACAGCGTCTGCCCGCCGAACGTCAGCCACAGCAGGCTGTCCGATCCCATCGGCTCGTCGATATCGACAACCGCGTCGGCGCCGCCGCGCGCGACCACCACGTGCTCCGGCCGGACGCCGAGGATCACCTCGCCCGCCGCCGGCACGGTGCCGCGGTACTGGTCGAGCGCGATGGTCGAGCCCTGCGCCTCGAACACCGGCACGCCGTCCCGCTCGCCGACCCGTCCCTTCAGGAACGTCATCGCCGGCGAGCCGATGAAGCCCGCCACGAACAGGTTCGCGGGCTTGTTGTAGATCGTCTTCGGATCGGCGAGCTGCTGGATGATCCCGCCGCGCATCACCGCGATCCGGTCGGCCAGCGTCAGCGCCTCGATCTGGTCGTGGGTGACGTAGATCATCGTGTTCTTCAGCTGCTGGTGCAGGCGCTTGATCTCGACCCGCAGCTCCGAGCGCAGCTTCGCGTCGAGGTTCGACAGCGGCTCGTCGAACAGGAACACGTCCACGTCGCGCACCAGCGCCCGCCCGATCGCCACCCGCTGCCGCTGCCCGCCGGACAGCGCCGCGGGCTTCCTGTCGAGCAGCGGCTGGATCTGCAGGATCTCCGCCGCCCGCGCGATCCGCCTGTCGATCTCGGGCTTCGGCAGCCCGGCGTTCTTCAGCCCGAACGCCAGATTCCCCCGCACGGTCATCTGCGGATAGAGCGCATAGCTCTGGAACACCATGCCGATGCCGCGGTCCTTCGGCTCCTCCCAGGTGACGTTCTTGCCCTTGATCCAGATCTGCCCGTCGGTGATGTCGAGGAGCCCTGCGATGCAGTTCAGGAGCGTCGACTTCCCGCACCCCGATGGCCCGAGCAGGACGATGAACTCACCCTCGCCGATGTCGAGGTTCAGCCGGTCGAGGATCGTCAGGCTGCCATAGGCGAGCCGCAGATCCTTTACCGCGACGCTGGTCGCGGCGCCCTTGCCCGTGTCGTTCATCGCCTACCCCTTGACCGCGCCGGCGGCGATGCCGCGCACGAACAGCTTCCCCGAAATGAAGTAGATCGTCAGCGGCACCAGCCCGGTGATGATCGTCGCCGCCATGTTGACGTTGTATTCCTTCACACCCTGCACCGAATTGACGATGTTGTTGAGCTGAACCGTCATCGGATAGGTGTCGGGCTTGGTATAGACCACACCGAACAGGAAGTCGTTCCAGATGCCCGTGACCTGCAGGATGATCGCCACGACGAAGATCGGCAGGCTCATCGGCAGCATGATCTTGAAATAGATCCCCCAGAACCCCGCGCCGTCCACCCGCGCCGCCTTGAACAGCTCCTCCGGCACGCTGGCGAAATAGTTGCGGAACAGCAGCGTCAGGATCGGCATCCCGAAGATGGTGTGAACGATCACCAGCCCGGTCAGCGTACCGTAAAGGCCGATGTCGCGCAGCAGGATGACGATCGGATAGAGCATCACCTGATACGGGATGAACGCCCCGAAGATCAGGATGGCGAAGAACGTCTCGGCACCCTTGAACTTCCAGTTGGCCAGCGCATAGCCGTTGACGCTGGCGATCGCGATCGACAGGAAGACCGACGGCACGGTGATCCGCACCGAGTTCCAGAACCCGCGGGACAGGCCGTCGCAGTTCAGCCCGGTGCAGGCCGCCGCCCACGCCTTCACCCACGGCTGGAAGGTGATCTCCATCGGCGGCGAGAAGATGTTGCCGAGGCGGATCTCCGGCATCCCCTTCAGCGACGTCACCACCATCACGTAGAGCGGCAGCAGGTAGTAGAGCGCCACCACGATCAGCACGCCGTAGAGCATGACGTTGCCCCGCGACAGCGCCCGCTTCGGTCGCGCCCCCCGCGGGCCATCCATCGCATCTGGGGCCAGCTTACCCGGGGCGAGCGCGTCGGCCCCGGCCACCGCGGTCGCGGGCATGTCGGGATCAGCCACGGCGCCTGCCTCCGAACTCGAGATACGCCCACGGGATCAGGATGATCGCCACCGTCAGAAGCATCATCGTCGACGCCGCGAACCCCTGCCCGAGGTTCTGCGCCCGGAACATGAACTCGTAGACGTACTTCGCCGGCACCTCCGAGGCGGTCCCCGGGCCACCCCCGGTCATTGCCACCACCAGATCGTAGAGCTTCACGATGCCGGCCATGACGATCACCAGCGTGGTGACGAACACCGGCCGCATCATCGGGATCACCACGAAGAGATAGGTCTTCCACATCGGGATGCCGTCGACACGGCTCGCCTTCCAGATGTCCTCGTCGATGCCGCGCAGGCCGGCGAGCATCAGGCACATGATGAGCCCCGTCCCCTGCCACAGCCCGGCGAGCACGATGCCGAAGATCACGATGTCGGCGTTGTAGAGCGGATCGAAGCTGAAGCTCTCCCACCCGAGCCCGCGGACGATGTGCTGCACCCCGAAGTCGGGGTTCAGGATCCACTGCCAGACGAGGCCGGTGACGATGAAGCTGAGCGCGAAGGGATAGAGGAAGATCGTCCGGAACGTGTTCTCGAAGCGGATCTTCTGATCGAGCAGCGCGGCCAGCACGAAGCCCACCACGAAGCTGAAGACCAGGCTCAGCACGCCGTAGATCGCGAGGTTCTCGATCGACACCAGCCAGCGCGGCGTCGACCACAGCCGCTCGTACTGCGCGAGCCCGACAAAGTTCAGCCGCGGCAGCAGCTTCGAGTCGGTGAAGGAATAGACCACCGTCCAGAGTGTGCCGCCGAGAAACACCACGACCGCCGTCAGGATCATCGGGATCGACGCGATCTTTGCGCTCAGGTTCTTGAAGTGCCGGCTCGGTCGCCCGTCCGCTGGCATGGGCCGCTCCCCCCTTTCGCTCCGGTGACGCCGGCCCCGCCTGCGGGGGGACCGGCGCGAGGCGTTCAGTCGGCGTTGGCGATCAGGTCGGCAAAGCGCTTCTGCGCGTCTTCCGGCGCCATCGACCCGGAGAAGAACTCGCTCATCAGGTCGTTGAGCTGGGTGGTGGTGTCCGGGCTGATGAGCTCGTCGGTGCTCTTCAGCACGTTGCCCTCCTTGAGGATGGCGAGGCCCTTCTTCATGCAGTCGTTCGCGGTCGTGAGATCCACGTCGCCGCGCACCGGCAGCGAGCCCTTCTTCAGGTTGAATGCGACCTGCGTCTCCGGCGACAGCATCACCTCTGCCAGCACCTCCTGCGCCTTGGACTTGTCCGCGTCCTTCAGCACCGGGAAGTAGAACGAGTCGCCGCCCGTGGTGATGAACTGCGCTCCGCCGAGGCCGGCAAGGCAGGTGTAGTCCTTGCCCGCGACCTGCCCCGCCAGCTGGAACTCGCCCTGCGCCCAGTCGCCCATCGCCTGACCGCCGGCCTTGCCGGCGATCACCATCGCGGTCGCCTCGTTCCAGTTCTGGACGTTGGAGCCCTTGGACATGCTGCGCGCGTCGCCGAGCGCCTTGAAGATCCTCGCCATGTCGGCGCCGCCCGCCGCGTCGGCGTCCTTGTCCTCGTAGACCTTGAGATACAGGTCCTTGCCGCCCAGCCCGAGGATCAGGTCGTTGAACAGGCCGCTCATCTGCCAGCCCTGCTGCCCGACGGCGAGCGGCACCTTGCCCGCCTTCTCGAGCGCCGGGGCCGCAGCGACCAGTTCGTCCCAGTTGGCCGGCACCGCGACGCCCGCGTCCTTGAACGCCTGGTTCGACAGCCACAGCCACTGCCACGAGTGGATGTTGACCGGCACGCAATAGACATGCCCGTCGAGGGTGCAGCCCTCGAGCAGCGACGGCGGGTTGATGACCTTGGCCCAGTCCTCGGCCTTGGCCACGTCGTCGAGGTTGCGCATCAGCCCCGCGGCCACCAGCTCCTCGGCCTGCCGCCCGTGATTGAACTGCGTCGCGGCCATCGGGTCGCCGCCGGTGATCCGGCTCACCATGATCGGGCGCGCGGTGTCGCCCGAGCCCGCGATCGCGCCGTCGACCCACTTGTTGCCGGTCGCATCGAATGCCTTGGCGAACTCCGCAACCGCGGCCGCCTCGCCGCCCGACGTCCACCAGTGCGTGACCTCGAGATCGGCGGCCTGCGCCGCCAGCGGCAGCGCCACCGACGCCGCGAAGATCGCGGCCAGCGAGCGTCTGGTCATGAGGAACCTCCCGATGATGTTTATCTGCATCGTTATAGCTCTCATGCTACGGGTCGGCCGGCAGTTAGGCAATGGTCGAATTGCCCCCACCGGCTCCAGCAGTCGCCCTTTGCCGGATCGACAGCAGTGCCGCACATAATATTATTTTTAACAGTAGTTTGCCGGGAAATCCCGCTCGGGTCGTTCTTGCTCGCCGCGCCACGCGGACGGCACCACCAATCGACGCGTTCCTTCCTGTAACGTTTCAGATTTGCACCTCGCACACCATCGGACTAAGCTGCGATTCGGGCTTCGGGAATTGAACACATGGCGGCTGGCGAGGGACGCGATGGGAGTGGTGCGCCGCGGGATGCGGCGGGCCGGCCCACGCTCAAGACCATCGCCTACATGACCGGCCTCGGCGTCACCACCGTCTCCCGCGCACTGCACGACGCCCCCGACATCGGCCAGGCGACGAAGGAACGGGTGCGCCTGGTGGCGAGCCAGATCGGCTATCGCCCCAACCGGGCCGGGGTGCGGCTGCGCACCGGCAAGACCAGCGTCATCAGCCTGATCCTGTCGGTCGAGACCGAGGTGCTCGGGCCGACCTCGCATCTCGTCTACGGCATCTCGGAGCGGCTGGCGGGCTCGCCGTACCACCTGATCGTCACGCCCTACAATCCGCGCAACGATCCGCTGGACCCGCTGCGCTACATCGTCGAGACCGCCTCCGCCGACGGGATAATCTTCTCGCGCACCGAGCCGCGCGACGCCCGTGTTCGCTACCTGCACGAGCATGGCCTGCCGTTCGCGACGCACGGGCGCACCGACATGGGGCTGTCGCATCCCTTCCACGACTTCGACAACGCGCGGTATGCCGAGATCGCCGTGGAGCGGCTGGCGGCGCGCGGCCGCCGCCGCCTCGCCTTCCTGCCGCCCCCGGGAAATCTCACCTACGGCCACCACATGACGGCGGGGTTCGAGCGGGCGGTGGACCGGCTCGACCTCGCAGACGTGGCGATGCGCGACATCAACACGGACAGCGGCCATCGCGCGATCGAAGACGAGGTGACCCGGATGATGGCATCGCCCCGCCGACGCCCGGACGGCTTCGTCTGCGGTTCGGCGAATGCCGCGATCGCGGTGATCGGCGCGGCGGAGGCAGCAGGCTACGCGATCGGCCGCGACTTCGACCTCGCGGTCAAGGACTCGTTCCGCCTGATGCCGAAGTTCAGGAGCGACATCATTGCCGTCCACGAGGACTTTCGCGCCGCCGGTCACGCCCTTGCCGACGCCGTGGTCCGCACGCTCGACGGCGTGGCCCCGGAAGAACTGCAGACGATCGAGGTGCCCCCCGGACCGTGACCCCGCGGGCACGGCTGCCGACCTTCCCCCGCCCGGCTCTGCATCCTCCCCCTCGCAGTCTGCGGCTCCCACGCTCGAGACCGTCACCGGCCCTGCCCCGGCGCCCCTTGGTGTTCATACAGGCAGAAACCCTATCGGGCAGGACGCAAGGGGCCCCGCAACAGCGGGGAGAAACAAGCCTCACGAGGCGCGAAAGCGCCTCGTTCCGCTGAAGGGAGGCCGCAACGGCGGCCGACCGACAAGCGCCGGCCGAGCGGGGGCTTCATGCCCCCCGAGGCCGGCGCTCCTTCCGCGCGCGCCCGCCTCTCCTCTGGCGATGGTCAGGTCAGGAACGCGATGATGACGACGACGAGGAGCGGCGCTCCCAGCAGCCAGGCAATCAGTGCGGGCATGTCCGCCTCCCACTTGAACGTGCCGAACGGCAGGTTGCGGTCGCGATGGTCGCCACCGGCCATCGCCGCGAGGTAAGCCGCCGCAGCCGCCCGGCCAGATAGCCGCCGGCCCCGAAGCTGGTGATCGCCACCCAGATGAACCAGATCCCGGACGCAATGCCGAACCAGAACAGCGAGACCCCCTGCCCCGGCTGGAACGAGCTGGCCGAGAGGCCCACCGCCGAGCCGAAGGTGAGGAGCACGAGCGAGAGCGTGACGGTCAGCACGGCGCCCGCGAGGATCGCGCCCCATTCGACGTAGCTCACCCCCGGCGCGGCCTCCGCGGCCCGGGCGGCCGCAGCGACGCGATACGTGTCTTCCGATGCCATGGCCCCGCTCCCCAGTGCAGGCCGGCGAGGGACAGGACCGCCATGACGATGACGATCAGCCCCACGAGGTAGATGATGGCGTTCACGAGCGCGCCCCCTTCCAGCTGTCGCCGGTGCAGGCGCCATGCGTCTTCGCCTTCGGCCTGGAAAGGAAATGCGGCGCCGAGACGGTTGGTTCCGCCTCGCGCCTCAGGGGGTCCCGCCGGCCGATGCCGGGTCGGGGATGGCAGGCGGCGTGGCAACGCCACCCTCGAGTCGCGCCCGCTCGTCGGACGCCATGACCGGCGCCCCGAGGCCGGCCGCCCGCGCCCGCAATGCCGCGGCCCGGCCGGCGAGCGCGTCCCGATCCGCGCCGAGCCGTTCCGCGTCGGGCGCCGCGCTGGCGAGCGCCGAGTTCGAACTGCGCCGTCTCGAGCAGCCCGGGCTCGGGCGCCCGTGCCGCCTCGGCGGAGATCGGCGCGACCGCCCCGGTCGGCGCCTCGCAGGCCGCGAGCGCGAGCGCGGCCAGTCCGGCGGGCAGGAAGGCAAGGCGCATGGGCTGCCCCGATGTGCAATTGGCGGCGAACCCTGTAGTATCCGCCGGGCCGCCGCGTCACAAGGCGACGGGCACGAATTGGGGGGAAACCGCATGAGCAACGTCAAGGAACCCGGGACGCTGACCGAGCAGGGCAAGGAGATTGCCCACAACATGGCGGAAGTCTTCGACATCTCCAGCCAGATCTGGCAGCGCTTCCTCGCCGGGCAGCTGCAGGAGGGCACGCCGAAGCACCCCGACCCGCTCAACACGTGGCCGACCTTCGCCGAACTCTACCGCACGATGTGGGACAATCCGCAGCAGGTCGCCGACAAGACCATCGAATTCTGGGCGGCACAGCAGCAGCTCTGGCAGAATGCCATGCTGAAGTGGCTGGGGTCCAAGGATGCGGTCGAAACCCTCGACCTGCCGCACATGCTGAAGCCCGATCGCCGCTTCGCCCACAAGGAGTGGACCGAGAACGCGCTCTTCGACTACCTCAAGCAGTCCTATCTGCTCACGTCCGGCTGGATCCAGGACACCGTGGGCAGCGTCGGCGAGATGGACCCGAAGGAGCGCCGCAAGGCCGCCTTCTATACCCGGCAGTTCGTCGAGGCGATGAACCCGGCGAATTTCTTCGCGCTCAACCCGGAGGTGCTGGAAGCGACCGCGACCGAAAAGGGCGAGAACCTGGTCCGCGGCCTCAAGATGATGCTGGCCGATCTCGAGCGCGGCAAGGGCAAGCTTCTGATCCGCCAGACCGACATGGATGCCTTCGAGGTCGGGCGGAACACCGCCGTCTCTCCCGGCCGGGTGGTCTGGCAGAACGAGATCCTGCAGCTGATCCAGTACGCCGCCACGACGGAAACCGTCTACGCCCGGCCGCTGCTGATCCTGCCGCCGTGGATCAACAAGTACTACGTGCTCGACCTCAACCCGAAGAAGAGCATGGTGAAGTGGCTGACCGAGCACGGCTATACCGTGTTCATGGTCTCCTGGGTCAACCCCGACGAGCGCCACGGCCAGCTGAGCTGGGAGGACTACATCTTCGAGGGGGCCAGCGCCGCGATCGACAAGGCGCTGGAGGAGACCGGGCAGAAGAGCCTGAACCTCGTCTCCTACTGCATCGGCGGCACGCTCGCCGGCACGCTCCTCGCGTGGATGGGCAGGACCGGCGACAAGCGGGTGGCGAGCTCGACGTTCTTCACCGCGCAGCACGACTTCGAGGACGCGGGCGAGCTGCAGATCTTCGTCGACGAGCACATCCTCGAGGTGGTCGGCGAGGAGATGGAGCAGGGCTTCATGCCCGCCGAGAAGATGGCGAACGCCTTCAACATGCTGCGGGCGAACGACCTGATCTGGGGCTACATGGTCTCGAACTACATGCTCGGGAAGGACCCGTTCCCGTTCGACCTGCTCTACTGGAATGCCAACTCGACGGCGATGCCCGCGCGGGTGCATCGGTTCTATCTCAACGAGTTCTACATCCGGAACGCCTTCGCCAAGGGCGAGCTGACGGTGCGCGGCGAGCCGGTCACGCTGGCCGACATCAAGGGGCCGGTCTATCACATGGCGACGCGGGAGGACCACATCGCCCCCGCCGCCTCGGTCTACCGCGGGGCGAAGGAGATGAACAAGGCGAAGGTCCGCTTCGTCCTGTCCGGGTCGGGGCACATCGCCGGCGTGGTGAACCCGCCGGTGCTGGGGAAGTACCAGTTCTGGACCAACGACGACATGTCGAACCCCACGCTCGAGGACTGGCTCAAGGGGGCGGCGGAGACGCCGGGCAGCTGGTGGGGCGACTGGGACGACTGGCTGAAGGTCCGCTCGGGCCGGAAGGTCGCGGCCCGCGAGCCGGGCGCCGTCCTCGGCGCGGTGGAGGAGGCGCCCGGCTCCTACGTCCGGGTCCGGTTCGACCGGAGCTGACGGAGACTGTGCAGGGCTCCGGCCTCACCGGAGCCCCTTGCGGCGCCTACGAGTGAACCTCGGCCGGGTTCACGTTGACCGGGCCGGCGACCCACGGGCGGCCGTCATGCTGCTCCTTGAGCCAGCCGAGCTGACCGATGGTCAGCCCCTGGGCCTGCTTCGGCGAGATGCCGGCCTCATAGGCCATCTGGTCGCGCTGCGCCTGGCTGAAGGGGTGCGTCGGGGCGACCACGATGACCGGCGCCGGATCGGGGGAGACGGTGGCCGCCTGGGCGGCGAGGGCGGAGCCGCCGAGCGCCGCGATGACGGCGAGGGCGGACAGGAGACGGGTCTTCGGCATGTCTCTGTTCCTTCCATGAGACCCCGTCCGGCGGGGCCGGACGACCGGCGCGGGCGCCGGCACCCGACGATCTGGGGCGCCCCGGGGGTCTTGGCACCGGCGGATCACGCGGTCTTGCCAATGGATCGCGCCAGCGTGCCTCGCGGCAAAGGCCGGTGAACCCACCCGGGTCCGTCCGGCGGCGCGTCACCCGTTGCGCCAGCGCGCGGCCGCAAGCCCCGCGGCGCGGCCGGTGGCGAGGCAGGCGGTGAGAAGATAGCCGCCGGTCGGGGCATCCCAGTCGAGCATCTCTCCGGCAACGAACACGCCGGGCCGGGCGGCGAGCATCAGGTCGCCGTCGAGGCCCGGGAAGGCGACGCCGCCCGCGACCGAGATCGCCTCGTCGAGCGGCCGCGGCCCGAGCAGCGGCAGCGCCAGCCGCTTCACCGCGCGCGCGGTCCCGTCCGGATCGGCGAGAGCGTCGGGCGCCAGTTCGCGCAGCAGCGCGATCTTGACCGGCGAGAGCCCGGCCTTGCGCAGCCGGCTCGCGAGGCTGTCGCCCTTTCGGCCCCGGGCGATCCGCGCGGCGAGCGTAGTGACCTCCAGCCCCGGGGCGAGGTCGAGCAGCAGCGGGGCGCCGTCGCGAAGCTCCGGGCCGAGCGCATAGATGCCGCCGCCCTCGACGCCGCGCGCCGAGACGACGAACTCGGCCGCGACGCGGCGCCCTCCGGCCGAGAGCACCACGGGCTTCACCGGAGCGCCGAAGTGCCGCGCCATCGGCGCCGACCAGGCGGCGCGGAAGCCGACGTTCGACGGGCGGAACGGTGCCACCGGCACGCCCTCGGCCACAAGCACACCGGACCAGGCGCCATCGGCGCCGAGCCGGCTCCACGACGCGCCGCCGAGCGCCAGAACCGTCGCCCGCGGCAGGAGCCGGCGCGGACCCTCCGGCGTCTCGAACGTCGCGCCCCCCTCCTGCCACCCGGTCCAGCGCCAGCCGGTGCGGAGCGCGACCCCGAGCCCGTCGAGCCGCCGCAGCCAGGCGCGCAACAGCGGCGAGGCCTTCATTGCCACCGGGAACACCCGCCCCGAACTGCCGGTGAAAAGCGGGATGCCAAGCCCTTCGGCCCACGCCCGCACCTCGGCGGCCCCGAAGCCGGCGAGATGTGCCGCAAGGTCCTCGCGCCCCTCGGTGTAGGCGGCCAGCAGCGTGGCCGGCGCGGCATCGAACGTCAGGTTCAACCCCGACTTGCCCGCCATCAGCAACTTGCGCCCGGCGCTGGGCTTCGCCTCGGCGATGACGACACGCGCGCCGGCAGCGGCGAGCGTCTCCGCCGCCATCAGCCCCGCCGGGCCCGCCCCCACCACCAGTGCATCGACGCGTTCGTCCATGGCCGCGGTGATCGCCCGCGCCGCGCCCGCCCGCAACCCTCGCCTTGCGTTCGGCCACCGTCTGCCCCAAGCCGCCGTTCCGGCGGGCGGCCGAGGCCCGTCCCATTGGGGGGGATCACCGTGAAGCTGCCGCGACGGGTTGCCAGCGTCCTGCACGAGCTGCGGGGCGCGACAGGGGTGGGACTGGCGCTCGGCGTCGGGTTGATCCTGCTCATGCCCGGGGGCCCGGGCATGAGCCTGCGCGGCATCGGGGCCGCGGCGCTGTTCGTCGCCGGCTATCTCGCGCTCGACCTTCTGGTGCTGCGCCGGCTGGAGGCACGCTCGTCCGCGCGTCAGGCCGCGCGACTGCGCGCGGCGGCGGCGGCAGCCGCGGCCCGCCGTGCGGAAGAGGGCGGCGGCGTGCTCTACGACGCGGCGAAGAACCACGCCGAGACGATCGCCGAATTCGGCCTGCCCCCCGAGCACGCCGCGCACCCCGGCGCGATCTTTCTCGGCTGGCTGGTGCGCCGCCGGCTGACCAGCGCCGCGCTGGAGGCGGACGCGGCGGCGGATTCTGGCGCGCCACCGCGCCGGGGCCCTGTCGGCGGTGGACCTCTACTTCGGCCGCGATGGCAAGCTGGTCCCGGATTCTGATGTCCCCCGAGGCCCGGGCGTTCGCGGCCGCCTGCCTTGCCCCCATGGGCGGCGCCTACGCCGAGGAGATCTCCCGCGACCTGGGCGCGAACCAGCCAACGGAGTTCCACGCCCCGTGGACCGCGGAAACCGAGGACCGCCTGCACCGGACCATCGACGCCCGCTTCGCAGCGTGGCAGGCCCGCGCACGGCCCGAGTGAGCTGTGGAAAGTCGATGCGACAGGGCGGGAGCGAATTGGAGGCGACGACCGGAATCGAACCGGTGTGCACGGATTTGCAATCCGCTGCGTAACCACTCCGCCACGTCGCCTCGCGGTCCCGGGGATTAGGGGCTTCGGTCGCGCCGGTCAAGCGGTATCGCCTCGGCGTTCCCGGCCCGTTCCCGACGCGGCGCGGGCCCGACGCGGCGCGGGCCGGCCGCGGGGACGTCGGTCCGGTCCAGATCCCGGAAGGGTCGACGCGGCGCCTCGGACCTTGGTAGAAGTCCCGGTGCGCGCCGCGAGTGTGCTAGAGTCGGCGCCCGACCCGGGGAGAGGCCCGACGATGCGTGCTGTGAAGGACCAAGACCCGCCCGCGGGCGCCTCGGCGATCCGGGTGGCGCTGGTGATCGACGACCACCCGCTGTTCTGCGAGGCGCTGACGCTCACGCTGCGCACGGCGCTGAGCGTGCAGGAGATCGCCACCGCCGCGTCGCTCGCCGACGGGATCGAGCGGGCGCAGGGCGCGCCGTTGCCCGACATCATCCTGCTCGACCTGCGGCTGCCGGACACCGACGGGCTCGACGGGCTGATCCGGCTGCGCAAGGTGGTGGGCGGGACGCCGATCATCGTCATCTCGTCGCTCTCCGACGACCGGATGATCGCCTCCGTGCTGAAGGCCGGGGCGTCCGGCTTCGTGCCGAAGCACAGCCAGCGGTCGGTCTTCGTCGAGGCGGTCGGTGCGATCCTCGCGGGCGAGACCTATACCCCCGAGGGCTACGTCGCGCCGGCGGACGACGTGGCGATCGACGAGGACGACATCATCGAACGGCTGCAGTCGCTGACGGCGCAGCAGGCGCGCATCCTCGAGCTGGTCTGCGAGGGCAAGCTCAACAAGCAGATCGCCTATGAACTCGACATCGCCGAGACGACGGTGAAGGCGCACCTGACCGCGATCCTGCGCAAGCTGCACGTCCAGAGCCGGACGCAGGCGGTGCTGATCGCGCAGAACGCCCGCTTCGCCGCGATCCTGAACAGCCAGCGGTAGACCGGACCGGACGGTGGCGAGACGGCCGGCGGTCGGCGTTGGCCTCGCGCCGGCAATGGGCTAGGCTCGCGGCGCAGGACCACCGGGGGGAGGAGACGGGCTGGACGGGTTTGACCCCACGCCGGCCAGGGCGGCCGGCACCGGCGGCGCCGCGATGGTGAGCGCCCACGCGCCTGCCGGCGAGCCGCGTCGGGCGCTGTTCGAGTTGCGCACCCTGCTCGGGGCAGAGCCCTGTGCGCTGGTCGTGGTGTTCGCGAGCCCGCTGGCGGATCGCGCGGCGGTGGCGCAGGCCGGCGCGGAGATCTTCCCCGGCACCCCTGTCGTCGGCTGTACCACGGCGGGGGAGATCGCAAGCTCGGGCTATGCCGAGCAGGAGATCGTCGCCGTCGGCTTTCGCGCCAGCCATTTCCGGGCCCAGGTGGCAATCATTCCCGATCTCGCCGCGCTCGATCCCGAGGCGGCCGCGACGCAGGCGGTGCGGCTGCGCGCAGAGCTTGGGCCCGACGAGCCGGCGTGGCGGTGGGAGTTCGGCTTCCTGCTCATCGACGGGCTGTCACGGCGCGAGGACCAGCTCGTCGCGGCGCTGCGCCTCGGGCTCGGGACGATCCCGCTGTTCGGCGGCTCCGCGGGGGACGGCCTCGACTTCGGCCGGACGTTCGTGCTGGCGGACGGGGTGTTCCGCAGCGACACGGCGGTGCTAGTGCTGCTGCGCAGCCGGTGCCGGATCGAGGTCTTCAAGTTCGACAACCTCGAGCCGGTGCCGATCAAGATGATCGTCACCGATGCCGAGCCGGAGCGGCGTGTCGTGCGCGAGCTGAACGCGGCTCCGGCGGCGCAGGAGTACGCCCGGCTGATCGGACGCGATCCGGCGCACCTGTCGCCGTTCACCTTCGCCTCGCATCCGGTGGTGGTGCGGATCGGCGACCAGCACCACGTGCGGGCGATCCAGAAGGTCGAGCCGAACGGCGACCTGGTGTTCTTCTCGGCGATCGACGAGGGGCTGGTGCTGACGCTGGCCGAGCCGATGCCGATCGCGCGGCATCTGGAACGGGCGCTCGATGCGCTCGACCGCCGCGGCCGGCCGGAGGCGATCCTCGCCTGCGACTGCATCCTGCGGCGGCTCGCGGTCGAGCAGGTGCAGGGGATGCGCGAGGTCTCGCGGATCCTGTCCGAGCATCACGTGGTGGGCTTTTCGACGTATGGCGAGCAGTTCAATTCGGTCCACGTCAACCAGACGATGACCGGCGTCGCCATCTATCCGGCAGACGAGGACGCGACGTGAACCTCGCCGCCTCGCTGCTCGCGCCGGAGGACTCGCTCGAGACGCGCAACGCCAAGCTGCTCAAGATGACCTCGGTGCTGATGGCGCGGGTCGAGCGGTCGACCGAGGACAGCGGCGCGGCCTTCGCGCATTTCCAGCGGGCGCTGATGCTCGAGGATCAGGTCCGCGACCGCACCCGCGACCTCGAGCGCACCCTCGACCAGCTGAACCAGTCGAACGCCCGCCTCTCGCAGGCGATGCGCGAGGCGGAGGGGGCGCGGGCCGATCTCTACGACGCGCTCGAGTTGGTGCGCGAGGGTTTTGCGCTGTTCGACCAGGACGACCGGCTCGTCATGTCGAACAGCCGGTTCTGCGAGCTGCTGCCGGACCTGCCGCCGCGGCTGGAGCCGGGGCTCCGATTCATCGGGTACGTGGCACTGGTGGCGCGCAGCCCGCACCTCGCGCTGCAGCCCGGGCGGACGCGCTTCGGCTGGCTGAAGGAGCGGCTGCGGCATCATCGGCTGCAGTCGGTGACGTTCAACGTCCAGACCACCACCGACCGCTGGATCCAGGTGAGCGAGCAGCGCACGCCCGGCGGCGGCACGGCGATCCTGCAGACCGACATCACCGAGCTGATCCAGCTCGAGCGGCAGGAGCGCGACAAGCTCCTCGACGAGCAGGCGCGGCTGATCCGGGCGACGCTCGATCACGTGGGCCAGGGCATCGCCATCTTCGACGCCGGCAACCGGCTGGTCGGCTGGAACGAGCGGCTGCGGCAGCTGTTCATGCCGCCCATGCGGCTGCTGCGGGTCGGCACCGGGTTTGCCGGGCTGGCGGAGCACCTGCGGGCGGCGCTGCGTGCGGAGGACGCCGCCGCCTTCGCGCGGCTGGTTGCGTGGGTCAACACGCCGGACGGACGCCCGCCGCTGGACCTGCAGATCACCACGCGCAACGGCATCCGGCTCGACGCCTTCGGGCAGGAGATGCCCGATCGCGGCTTCGTCGTGAGCTTTACCGACGTCACCGCCGAGCGCGAGGCACGCCTCGCCCTGCTCGCGGCCAACGAGGGGCTGGAGCAGCGGGTGCGCGAGCGCACGGTCGCGCTCGAAAGCGCGCTGTCGCAGGCGGAGCGGGCCAACGCCTCGAAGTCGCGCTTCGTCGCGGCGGTGAGCCACGACCTGCTGCAACCGCTGAGCGCCGCGAAGCTGTTCCTGGCCGCGCTCGATTCCGCCGCCTCGCCGGATGAGGTCGCGCTGACGGTCAGCCGGGCGCGCAGTGCGTTCGAGAGCGTCGAGAGCATTCTCGGCGCGCTGCTCGACATCTCGCGGCTCGATTCCGGCGCCGCCGGCATCACGCCCGCGACGTTCCCGCTGGACGGGCTGCTGACGCGGCTCGGCGACGAGTTTCGCGAGCTTGCCCGGCAGAAGCGGCTGGAGCTGCGGGTGGTGCCATCGAGCCTCGTGGTGCGCAGCGATGCCTCGTATCTGCGGCGGATCGTGCAGAACCTCATTGCCAACGCCGTTCGCTATACGAGCGCCGGAAAGGTGCTGGTCGGCGTCCGGCGTGCGGGCGGGGCGGCGCGCATCGAGATCTGGGACACCGGCCCCGGTATCCCCGCCGCCGACCGCGAGGCGGTGTTCCATGAGTTCCACCGCCTCGCCAACGGCCACACCGCCGGCGGAATGGGGCTGGGCCTCGCCATCGTCGAGCGCGCCTGCGCCCTGCTCGACCATCCGCTCGAGCTGATTTCGGAGGAAGGTCGGGGCACCGGCTTTCGCATCACCGTGCCGCTGGCCGGCGAGCGCCCGGCGCGCAGCGACGGCCACGTGCCCGAGACGCTGCTGCCGCAGGACGTGGAGGGCGTGGTGGCGATGGTGGTCGAGAACGACGCCTCGGTGCGCACGGCGCTCGTCGGGCTGCTGGAGACCTGGGGGGTGAGCGCGCTCGACGCGGCCAGCCCGAGCGAGGCGCTCGGCCTGCTCGCCGACCTCGGCATCGCGCCGGACGTGATCGTCGCCGACTATCACCTCGACAACGGGCGCAACGGGCTCGAGGTGATCGCTGCGCTGCGGGCGCAGTACGGCGTGATCCCCGCCATCCTCGTCACCGCCGACCGCAGCCGCCGGCTTGCCGACCGCTGCGGTGCGCTGGGGATCCCGCTGCTCAACAAGCCGGTCGAGCCGGCACGGCTGCGCGCGCTGCTGGCGCGCTGCCACCCCGCCCGCGCCGTGCGGTGAACCCGGCGCCGCACTGGAGCCGCCGCCGCACGTGAACCACGACGCGGGGCTTTCACCCCGGCGCGTCGCCCGCTACCATCGGTTGAAAAATATCCTCGAGCAGGAGACAATCGTTGATCCGGATTCCCCTCGCGACGCTCACGCTCGCCCTTGCGGTCGGCGGCTGTGCCGGCGCGAACCCGCCCTCGACCCAGACACCACCGCCCGCGCGCGTCGAGGCAAGCCCGCAACCGGCGAGTTTCGTCGCCTGGCGCGAGAGCTTCCGGCCGAAGGCAATGGCCGCGGGCATCAGCCCGGCGGTCTTCGATGCCGCCTTCGCCGGCGTGGGCGTCAATGCCGACGTGGTGCGGCTCGACGGCAAGCAGGCGGAGTTCACCAAGCCGATCTGGGAATACCTCGACAGCGCCGCCTCGCCGGCCCGCATCGAGACCGGCCAGGCGCAGCGCGCGGCACTGAAGCCCAAGCTCGACGCCATCGAGGCGCGCTACGGCGTCGACAGCCAGGTCCTGCTCGCCGTCTGGGGGATGGAGTCGAACTTCGGCAAGAACCGCGGCACGATCCCGGTGATCGAGAGCCTCGCGACGCTCGCCTACGACGGGCGGCGCAAGAGCTTCGCCGAGGAACAGCTGATCGGCGCGCTCCGCATCCTGCAGTCGGGCGACGTCGACCCGGCGCACATGACCGGCTCCTGGGCCGGGGCGATGGGGCACACCCAGTTCATCCCGACGAGCTATCTCTCCTACGCCGTCGACTTTGGCGGCGACGGGCACCGCGACGTCTGGTCGGACGACCCCACCGACGCGCTGGCCTCGACCGCGAACTATCTCGCCCGCTCCGGCTGGACCCATGGCCAGCCGTGGGGAATGGAGGTGCGCGTGCCGGCCGGTTTCAACTACGGCAGCGCCGACGCCTCGAACATGCGGCCGACCGCCGACTGGACGGCCCGCGGCGTGACCCGGCTGGACGGCGGCCGCCTGCCGGAGCACGGGCCGATGGCGATCATCGCGCCCGCCGGCGCGCGGGGGCCGGCATTCGCGGTCTACCACAACTTTGCGGTCATCAAGAAATACAACAACGCCACCTCCTACGCGATGGGCGTCGGCCACCTCGGCGACCGAATCATGGGCGCGGGGCCATTCCAGGGCGCCTGGCCGCGCGGCGACCGCGAGCTGTCGCGCAGCGAGAAGATCGAGCTGCAGGAAAAGCTGATGGCGCGCGGCTATGCCACCGGCGAAGCCGACGGCGTGATCGGCCCCGACACCACCACCGCGATCCGCGCGTTCCAGAAGAGCGTCGGCATGGTGCCGGACGGCTACGCCAGCGCCGAGCTCCTGCAGCGGCTGCGCTGATGGACGGCGCGCTCAAGCTCGCGGTGCTGATCGACGCGGACAACACCTCGCCGAAAGTCGCCGACGCGCTCTTCGAGGAGGTCGCGAAGATCGGCGAGGCGAGCCTGCGGCGGATCTACGGCGATTTCTCGAAGGGCCAGCAGACAGGGTGGGAGAAGGTGCTGTCGCGGCACGCGATCCTGCCGACGCAGCAGTTCGCCTACACCACCGGCAAGAACTCGACCGACATCACGCTGGTGATCGACGCCATGGACCTGCTGCATTCCGGGCGGTTCGACGGCTTCTGCCTCGTGTCGTCGGACAGCGACTTCACCCGGCTCGCGGCGCGGATCCGCGAGCAGGGGATCGACGTCATCGGCATCGGCCGCCAGACGACGCCGGAGAGCTTTCGCCAGGCCTGCACCCGATTCATCTTCACCGAGAACCTCCTGCGCGGGCCGGGAGACACCGCGGCAAGCGACCCGGACGCCGGCGCCGGCCCCCGGCCTGCGTCGGAAGCGGCGCCCCTGGTCGAGCGGGCGCTCGAGCAGATGGAGGAGGATGCCGAGGGCTGGTATCGGCTCGGCAGCGTCGGCCAGCGGCTACAGAACCTGTCGCCGGAGTTCGACACCCGCACCTTCGGACAGGGCAAGCTCTCGGACCTCGTGGAGGCGACCGGACGCTTCGAGATCAGCCGCGAGGGCGGCCACGTCCGGCTCCGGCGCAAGGAGCGGCGGCGCCGGAGCTGAGGTCTTGCGGTCGACGGCCCGACCCGCTCTATCTTCGCGGGAGAACGGGGAGCGGAGCCGGGTGGAACGACTGGCCGGACAGGTGGCGGGGCGGCTGCGGCTGGCGCTGGGCGATGCGCTGGCGGCAACGGCGGCCTCGGCGGTGGCGTGGGAAGCTCTCGAAGCTGGTCTTCGGCCACCCGCGCCCGGTGTTCGCCGCCGTCACGGCCATCGTCTGCCTCGCGCCGGGGCTGCCGAACCACGGACGGCAGGCGGTCGGGGTGATCCTCGGGGTGCTGACCGGCGTGCTGGTCGGCGAGGCGGCGCTGCTCCTGCCCGACACCATTCCGACACTGCGGGTGGCGGCGGCGACGTTCGGCGCGATCATGATCGCGACCACCTACGGCCAGCCGCCGGTGGTGCCGATCCAGGCCGGCGTCTCGGCGATCCTGGTGCTCGCCATGGGGCCGGAGTACGCCGGGGCGGTGCGGCTGCTCGACGTCGCCTGCGGCACCGGCGTGGGGCTGCTGTTCAGCCAGATCCTCTTCACGCCCGATCCGGTCGACCAGCTGCGGGCCGGCGAGCGGGCGCTGCTCGCGAGCATCGGCGCTGCCTTCGAGCAGGCCGGGGCGGCACTCGCCGCGGGCGATCAGGGCCGGGCGCAATCCGCCCTGCGCCGCTTCTCCGACGCGCACGCGACGCTGGCGGGACTGGCGACGGGCATCGACAACGCCCGCGTCGCGGCGAGCTGGTCGCTGCGCGGGCGGCTCCGGCGGCGCGACCTGCGGGCGGTGGCGGAGCGGTTCGGGCGACGCTCGACCCGGGCCTATGCCGCGGCACTGCTGTTCGGATCGGCGCTCGCCACCGCGATGCAGCGCCGCCCGGGCGAGGCGCCGGCCGCGTTGGCGCCCGGCATCACCGCAGCGGTACGGCTCTGCGACCTCGACGCGGCGATGGGCGAGGCCCCTGCCCTGCCGCTCGCCGGACTGGACGACGACTGGCGCCGGGTGCTCGTCCGGCTCGACGAGGCGATGGAGGCGATCCGCGAGTTCCGCACGGCGGAGCTGCCCGACCGGAGCGGTGATCGCATTCCGTGATGGCGGGCCGCACGGATTGTGCTTTGACGCAGCGCCCGTCCGAGGCGCAGCATCGCGGGCCCTGATCTCTCGCGCGAGGCCCGCCCGATGCCTGCCACTCTCTCGCCGGGCCAGCCCCGCATCCTCACCCCACTGCTCGTCGCGAGCTGCCTGATCCTGCTCGTGGGCTTCGGCATCCGGGCGAGCTTCGGGGTGTTCCAGATCCCGATCCACGACGCGTTCGGCTGGCCGCGGGCCGACTTTTCGCTGGCGATCGCCATCCAGAACCTCGCGTGGGGCATCGGACAGCCGATCTTCGGCGCCATCGCCGAGCGCTTCGGCGACCGCAAGGCGATCGCGCTCGGCGTGCTGTTCTATGCCACCGGCCTCGTGCTGTCGGCGAACGCGGTGACGCCGGAAGGGCATCAGATGCTTGCGATCCTGATCGGCTTCGGCATCGCCGGCACCGGCTTCGGCGTGATCCTCGCCATCGTCGGCCGCGCCGCCGCGCCGGAACGCCGCTCGCTCACCCTCGGCATCGCCACCGCTGCCGGCTCGGCCGGACAGGTGGTCGGGCCGCCGTTCGCCGAGAGCCTGCTCGGCGTCATGCCGTGGAACCACGTGTTCCTGGTCTTCGCCGGCCTGATCGTCGCCGTGCTCGCGCTGTTGCCGTTCATCTCCGGGCCGTCGAGGGCGCCGGTCGCGACGACCGACGAGCGCATGGGCGCGATCGTTTCCCGGGCGGTGCGCGATCCCTCGTTCGTGCTGCTGTTCCTCGGGTTCTTCTCCTGCGGCTATCAGCTCGGCTTCATCACCGCGCACTTCCCGGCCTTCGTCACCGAGGTCTGCTCGCCGATCCCGGCGAACAGCGTGCTGGCGGCGCTCGGCATCACCACCACCTCGGCGCTCGGCGCGATGGCGATCGCGGTGATCGGCATGGCGAACATCGTCGGCACGCTGACCGCCGGCGCGCTCGGGGCGCGCTATCGCAAGAAGTACCTGCTGGCACAGATTTACCTGGCCCGCACCATCGTCGCGGCGGCCTTCATCCTCGCGCCGATGACGCCGGGCAGCGTGCTGTTGTTCTCGGCGCTGATGGGCGCGCTCTGGCTCGCGACCGTGCCGCTGACCTCGGGGATCGTCGCCGAGATCTGGGGCATCCGCTACATGGGCACGCTCTACGGCCTGATCTTCCTCAGCCACCAGATCGGCGGCTTCCTCGGCGTCTGGCTGGGCGGCCGGCTCTACGACATCTACGGCAACTACACGCTGGTCTGGTGGGTCGGCGTCGGCGTCGGCGCCTTCTCCGCCCTCGTCCACCTGCCGATCCGCGAGCGCCCGGCAAGCTTCGCCGCGGCGTGACGCGGCAGGGCAACACCCGCGGACCCGACACCGGACTTGGGGGGTTGCCGGACTGGCAAGCGCAGGTGACACTGGCCGGCCCACCTGCCGGAGAGTGCCATGGACCTGCCCCTGAACGGCTGGCTGCTCGTCGCGCTGCACGTGATGGCGCAGCTCGGCTTCATCGCGCGCGCGCTGCTCTGGCCACATCGCGAGCCGGCGGCGCGGCTGGCGTGGATCACCGTCATCATGGTCACGTCGGTCGGCGGGATGCTCGCCTACGTGCTGTTCGGCGAGCCGAACATCGGACGCCGGCGGCTGGCGCGGCTGAAGGAGGCCGACGACAAGCTGCCCCCCGCCGACGAGGTGGGACGCACCGGGCCGCTCGAGCTGCCCGAGCGGCTGGCGGTGCTGTTCCGGATCGGCACCTCGATCAGCGGCTTCGAGCCGGTGCCGGGGAACCGGGCCGAGCTGATGGCGGATTCGAACAGCGGCGTCGACCGGATGGTGGCCGACATCGACGCGGCCACGGACACCGTGCATCTGCTGTTCTACATCTGGCTGCCCGACGGCAACGGCCTGAAGGTGGCCGAAGCGCTGAAGCGGGCGGCGGCGCGCGGCGTCACCTGCCGGGCGATGGCAGACGCCCTGGGCTCGCGGATGCTCATCAACTCGGTCCACTGGGAGGCGATGCGCACCGCCGGCGTCGACGTGGCGCGCGCGCTGCCGCTGGGCTTCCTGCCGGTGCAGCCGCTGCGCGGGCGGGTCGACATGCGCAACCACCGCAAGATCGCGGTGATCGACAACCGCATCACCTACTGCGGCAGCCAGAACTGTGCGGACCCGGAGTTCCGCATCAAGCCGAAGTTTGCGCCGTGGGTCGACATCCTGCTGCGGCTCGAGGGGCCGATCGTGCAGCAGCAGCAGCGCGTGTTCGCCGCCGACTGGATGGCGCACCGGCGCGAGGACGACATCTCCGGCCTGCTGCGCGCGCCGCCGACACCGCCGCAGGCGTCGCCGGTGACGGACGGTTTCGTGGCGCAGGTGGTGGCGAGCGGGCCGACGGTGCGCTACTCGGCGATGCCGGAGATGTTCGAGGGGCTGATGTACGCCGCTCGCCGCGAGCTGGTGGTCACGACCCCCTACTACGTGCCGGACGAGCCGATCCAGGCGGCGCTCTGCGCCAGCGCCCGGCGCGGCGTGGCGACGACGATCGTGTTCCCGAGGCGCAACGACAGCTGGATCGTGGCGGCGGCGAGCCGGAGCTACTACGAGGAGCTGCTCGACGCCGGGGTCTCGATCCACGAGTACGTCGGCGGCCTGCTGCACGCCAAGACCCTGACCGTGGACGGCGACGTGACGCTGATCGGGTCGGCCAACATCGACCGGCGCAGCTTCGACCTCAACTTCGAGAACAACATCCTGATCGCCGACGCCGACGTCACCCGCGCGGTGCGGCAGCGGCAGGAGGTCTATCTCCGGTCGTCGCGCCCGGTGAACGCCGACGTGGTGGCGGAATGGGGCACGCGCCACCGCATCTGGAACAACGCGGTGGCGATGTTCGGCCCGGTGCTGTGACCGGCCGCCCGCGGCAGGGCGACCCTGGGACAGGTTGCGCCGGCGGACGCCTCCGGCGGGGGTACTTTCAGCAAGAGGAAGGCACCGGCGACGGCGCCTGCCCGCGCGCCCTCAAGCGCGCACGGTGCCGTCGCCCTCGACGAGGTACTTGAAGCTCGTCAGCTGCTCGGCGCCGACGGGGCCGCGGGCGTGGAGCTTGCCGGTGGCGATGCCGATCTCCGCGCCCATGCCGAACTCGCCGCCGTCGGCGAACTGCGTCGAGGCGTTGCGGATCAGGATCGCGCTGTCGAGCCGCTGGAAGAAGCGTGCGGCCGTCGCGTCGTCCTCGGTCAGGATGCAGTCGGTGTGGTGCGAGCCGTAGCGGCGGATGTGCGCGATGGCGCCGTCCACCCCGTCGACGAGCTTTGCCGCGATGATCGCGTCGAGGTACTCGCGGCCCCAGTCCTCCGGGCCGGCGGGCACGACGCCGGGCAGCGCCTGCAGCGTGTCGTCGCCGCGCACCTCGACGCCGGCGGCGATCAGGTCGGCGATGAACGGGGCGCCCTCGGCCTCGAAGAACGCCCGGTCGATCAGCAGGCACTCGGCGGCCCCGCAGATGCCGGTGCGCCGGGTCTTGGCGTTGAGGATCACGCGGCGGGCCTTGGCGAGGTCGGCGGCGCGGTCGACGTAGACGTGGACGATGCCCTCGAGGTGGGCGAAGACCGGCACGCGCGCCTCGGACTGCACGCGGGCAACGAGGCTCTTGCCGCCGCGGGGCACGATCACGTCGATGAGCCCGGTCATCGTCAGCATCTCGCCCACCGCGGCGCGGTCGGTGGTGGGGACGAGCTGGATCGCCGCCTCGGGCAGGCCGGCGGCGCGCAGCCCGGCGACGAGGCCCGCGTGGATCACGGCCGACGAGCGCAGGCTCTCGGAGCCGCCGCGCAGGATCGCGGCATTGCCGGCCTTGAGGCAGAGGCCGCCGGCATCGGCGGTGACGTTGGGCCGGCTCTCGAAGATCACGCCGATCACGCCGATGGGCGTGCGCACGCGGCGGATGTGCAGGCCGGTGGGGCGGTCCCACTCGGCGATCACCGCGCCGACCGGATCGGGCTGGCCGGCGATGGCGTCGAGCCCGTCGATCATGCCCTGCACCCGGCCCTCGTCGAGCTTCAGCCGGTCGAGCATTGCGCCGGTGACGCCCTTCGTCACGGCCGCGGCCATGTCCTCGGCATTGGCGGCGAGGAGTGCGGCGCGGTCGGACCAGATCGCCCGTGCCGCGGCGCGCAGGGCGGCGTCCTTCTGCTCCGACGGGGCGAACGCCAGCTCCGCCGCGGCGTCCCGCGCCGCCTCGCCGATCCCCCGCATCAGGGTCGCGATGTCGAGCCTCACGTCCATCTCCCGTCTCCTCCCTGCCCTAGAGCGCCAGGTCGTCGCGGTGGACCAGCGCGGCGCGGCCGATGTAGCCGAGGATCGCCTCGATCTCGTCGCTGCGGTGGCCGATGATCCGCCGCGCGTCCGCCGCATCGTAGCCCGCGAGGCCCTTCGCGACCACCGCGCCGTCGGGGCCGACCACCGACACCGGGTCGCCACGCGAGAAGTCGCCCTCGACCGCCACGACACCGGCGGGAAGCAGCGACTTGCCACGCCCGAGGGCGGCGATTGCGCCGGCATCGACCCTGAGCTTGCCGCGCGGCTTCATGCCCGAGATCCAGCGCTTTCGCGCCACGTGCGGATCGCCGTCGGGCTCGAACCAGGTGCAGGGCGCGCCCTCGCGCAGCGCCTTCAGCGGACGCGACACCGCGCCGAAGGTGATCGCCATGGCGCAGCCGGCCCGGGTCGCGGCGCGCGCGGCGATGAGCTTGGTCTTCATCCCGCCCTTGGAGAGCGCCGAGCCGGTGCCGCCGGCCATCGCCTCGATTTCGGGCGTGATCGCCGCGACCACCTCGAGCCGGCGGGCGGAGGCGTCCTCGCGCGGGTTGGCGGTATAGAGCCCGTCGACGTCGGAGAGCAGCACCAGCACATCGGCGCCGGCCATGCTCGCGACCTGCGCGCCGAGCCGGTCGTTGTCGCCATAGCGGATCTCGTCGGTCGCCACCGTGTCGTTCTCGTTGACGATCGGCACCACCCCGAGGTCGAGCAGCGTGCCGAGGGTGCGGCGGGAGTTGAGATAGCGCCGGCGGTTCTCGCTGTCCTCGAGCGTCACCAGCACCTGCGCGGTGGTGATGCCGTGCGGCGCCAGCACCGTCTCGTAGGCGCGCGCAAGGCGGATCTGGCCGACGGCCGCGGCCGCCTGGCTCTGCTCCAGCGCCAGCTCGCGCGGCGGCAGGCCGAGGACGCGGCGGCCGAGCGCGATCGAACCGGAAGAGACGAGCACCACCTGCTTGCCCTCGGCCCGCAGCGCCGCCACGTCGGCCGCGAGCTCCTCGAGCCAGCCGACGCGCAGCAGCCCGGTTTCGGCATTGACGAGCAGCGCCGACCCGATCTTCACCACGATGCGCCGGGCCGCGCCGATGCGCACGGCGGACTCGTTGGCGAGCGTGGCGCTCAGGGCCGCCATGCGCCGACCTCGTGGCCCGCGGCGGCGGCCTCCGCGCGGGCCGCGTCGATCTCGGCGCGGATGGCGCGCAGCATGTCCTGCACACCCTTGCCGGTGGCGCCGGACAGGCGATGGACCGGCAGGCCGGACACCTCGGCGAGCGTCGCCTCGGCCGCGTCGGCCGCCTCGGCGGACAGCGCGTCGATCTTGTTGAGGCCGAGCAGGCGCGGCTTCTCCGCCAGTCCCTCGCCGTAGGCTTCAAGCTCGCCGAGTATCACCTCGTAGTCCTCGGCCAGCGTCTCGGACGTGCCGTCGACGAGATGCACCAGCACGGCGCAACGCTCGACGTGGCCGAGGAACGTATCGCCGAGGCCCCTGCCCTCGCTCGCGCCCTCGATCAGGCCGGGGATGTCGGCGAGCACGAACTCCGCCGCGTCGACCGACACCACGCCGAGGCCGGGGTGCAGGGTGGTGAAGGGATAGTCCGCCACCTTGGGCCGGGCGTTCGTCGTCGCCGCAAGGAAGGTTGACTTGCCGGCGTTCGGCAGGCCGACGAGACCCGCGTCGGCGATGAGCTTCAGCCGCAGCCAGAGCGTGCGCTCCACGCCCTCCTGCCCGGGATTGGCGTTTCTCGGCGCCTGGTTCGTCGAGGTCTTGAAGTGCAGGTTGCCCCACCCGCCGTTGCCGCCGCGGGCGAGCAGCACCCGCTCGCCCACCCGCGTCAGGTCGGCGACCAGCGTCTCGCCGTCGTCATCGAGGATCTCGGTGCCCACGGGCACCTTCAGCACCACGTCGTCAGCCGACTTGCCGGTGCGCTGCGCGCCCATGCCCTGCTGGCCGTTCTTCGCGAAGAAGTGCTGCTGGTAGCGGTAGTCGATCAGCGTGTTCAGCCCCTCGACCGCCTCGGCCCAGACGTCGCCGCCCTTGCCGCCGTCGCCGCCGTCTGGCCCGCCGAACTCCACGAACTTCTCGCGGCGAAAGCTGACGCAGCCGCGGCCGCCGGCCCCGGAGCGGATCTCGACACGGGCATGGTCGAGGAACTTCATCGCGTCACCCGAGCCTGTGGCGGTAGCGGAAGGTCGGCACCATCGCCTTGCGCGCGAGCCCGTGCACCTCGCCCTCGCCCTGATACTCGAATCCGGCGCGGGTCAGCACCTTGACCGAGGCGGTGTTGTCCTGGATCACCTCCGCGATCAGCCCGTGCCACCCGGTCGCCCGGGCCCAGCGCACCACGGCCTCGACCGCCTCGCTGGCATAGCCGGTGCCCCAGAACGCCGGGGAGACCCAGTAGTTGATCTCCGCCTCGTCGCCCTCGCGCCGCGTCAGGCGCACGATGCCGATCAGGCCGTTCTCCTCGTCGCTGCCGGCGTCGATCGCCCAGACGATTTCCCGCGCGGCGGGCGACATCGCCCGCTCGACGAACGCCTCCGCCTGGCCCGGCGGATAGGGATGCGGGATCGTCGCGGTCATCCACGCCACGCGCCGGTCGCTGGCGTGCAGGCCGATCAGCGCGGCATCGCGCCGCCGCAGCGGGCGCAGGCGCAGCCGCGGCGTGGTGATCTCGGAAGGGCCGAGCGCGGCCCGCGGGGGGGTCCGGGTATCGGACATCGGAAAAGCCTCGATGCGAAGCGAAAGAGGCCGGCGCTGCCGCCGGCCTCTTCGACAAGTCGTTGCCGAATGGCGAGCGGGTTACTCCGCAGCCTCGGCCCGCGGGAGCACCGAAATGAAGGTGCGGCCCTTGTAGCCGGTGGCGAAGGTCACGTTGCCGGTCTCGGTGGCAAAGATGGTGTGGTCGCGGCCCATGCCGACGCCCGCGCCCGGCCACCACTTGGTGCCACGCTGGCGGACCAGGATGTTGCCCGGGATGACCGCCTCGCCGCCGAACTTCTTCACGCCGAGCCGCCGGCCCTTGCTGTCGCGGCCGTTGCGGGACGAGCCGCCTGCCTTCTTGTGTGCCATCTCTCAGGTCCTCCTCAAGCCGGCTCGGCCACGGCGTTGACCGGGGCTGCGGCCTCGGCCGGAACGTCGGCCTTCGCCTGGGCAGCCTTGGCGCCGCCGGCGGAAATGTCGGTGATGCGCACCCGCGTCAGGTACTGGCGATGGCCGCGCTTGCGCTGCGACGAGTGCTTGCGGCGGCGCTTCTTGAAGGACACGACCTTCTCGCCGCGGAACTGCTCCAGCACCTCGGCGGTGACGACCGCACCGGCGATCAGCGGCGCGCCGACCTGCACCGCGTCGCCGCCGAGCATCAGCACCTCGGAAAACTCCACGGTCGCGCCGGCGTCCGCCGCCAGCTTCTCGACCGTCAGGATCTGGTTGGGGGCAACGCGATACTGCTTGCCCCCCGTCTTGACTACCGCGAACATCCGCGTTCTTCCTTCTCTCGGTCCCGCGTCCTGCGGCCCCGGGGGACGCCCCGGCGTTTCGCGGAGCCCCTCGCTCCGCGCCTCGAACAGCGCGCTCTGGTTCGTGAGCATCATTTCCCGCGCACGAGAATCTCCGCGCGGGAGCCGGGTATATCGCCAAGTCGCGCGGCACTGTCAAGCCCGCCCCGACCCGCGCGCGGGTGGTGCAGCGGTCGGCGCATTGTGCCGGCCGGGGCGAGAAGCTAGGGTCCGCGCCGGCATCGGAGAGGTCTGGCAGTGGCGCAGGAGTGGCTGTTCTGGGGGATGGCGGCGGCGGGGCTCGTGCTCGCGCTCGGCGTCGTTCTCACGCCGCTCTGGCGGGGTGCCACACGCGGCGGGCGGGGCGAGCGGCGCGCGAGCTACGACCTTCAGGTGCACCGCGACCAGCTGCGCGAGGTGGAGGCCGATCTCGCCCGCGGCGTGCTGACGCCGGCCGAGGCGGAGGCGAGCCGCGTCGAGATCTCGCGCCGGTTGATCGCGGCGGCCGATGCCGAGGCGATCGAGGCCGGGGCCGCGACGGCTCCGCGGCGGGTGACGCGGGTGGCGCTGCCGCTGCTCGCGATCGGCCTCGCCGGGGCGGCGCTCGGACTCTACCGCTGGCTCGGGGTGCCCGGGCTGCCCGACCAGCCGCTTGCCGAGCGCACCGCCGAGGCCGCGGTCGCGCGGGCCAACCGGCCGAGCCAGAGCGCGGCCGAGGCGATGGCGCCGGCCGCCCCTGCCACCCCGGGGCCGGGTCCGGCCGACGCGGCGCTGATCGACAAGCTCGAGGCGGTGCTGAAGGACCGGCCCGACGACCTGCAGGGCCACCGGCTGCTCGCGCGCAGCCTCGGCTCGCTCGGGCGCTGGCGCGAGGCGCGGGTGGCGCAGGAGCGCGTGGTGGCGCTGCTCGGCGACGCGGCGACGGCCGACGATCTGGTCGACCTCGCCGAGGCGCAGGTGCTGGCCGCGAACGGCTACGTCTCGCCCGAGGCCGAGGCGGTGCTGGGCCGGGCGCTGACCCTCGCGCCGCAGAACCCGGTGGCGCGCTACTACTCCGGTCTCGCGCTGCTCGAGGCCGGCCGCGCCGATCTCGCCTACCCGCTCTGGTTGCGGCTGGCCGAGGAAGGGCCGGCGGATGCGCCGTGGATGACGCCGACCCGCGCCGGGCTCGCCGAGGCGGCGCGGCAGCTCGGCATGCCGGACCCGGCGCCCGCCACGAGCGGGCCCAGCGCCGACGACCTGAAGGCCGCCGGGGACCTGCCGCCCGAGGCGCGGCAGTCGATGGTCGAGGGGATGGTGGCGCGGCTCTCCGATCGTCTGGCGAGCGAAGGCGGGCCGCCGGCGGACTGGGCGCAGCTCGTGCGCTCGCTCGCCGTGCTCGGCCGGCGCGACGAGGCGACGGCGGTGGTGGCCGAGGCGCGGCAGACGTTTGCCACCGATGCGGCGGGCCTCGCGCTGATCGACGCGGCGGCAGGCGAGGCCGGGCTGCCGGCGGCGGCGCCATGAGCGGCCGGGTTCTCGCCGATGCGGCCGAGTTTGCCGCGGCACTCGCGCCCGGGCGGGCCCTGATCGGGCTCGACCTCGGGACGAAGACGATCGGCGTCGCGGTGTCGGACACGGCGCGGCGGGTCGCGAGCCCGCTCGAGACGGTGCGGCGCACCCGCTTCGGCGCCGACGCGGCGGCGCTCGTCGCCATCGCCGGGGCGCGGGCGATCGGCGGCGTGGTGCTCGGCCTGCCGCGCAACATGGACGGCAGCGAAGGCCCGCGGGCGCAGTCGACCCGCGCCTTCGCGCGCAACCTGACCGGCGTCCTGCCGCTGCCGGTGACATTCTGGGACGAGCGGCTCTCCACCGTCGCGGCCGAGCGGGCGCTGCTCGAGGCCGACGCCTCGCGCCGGCGCCGGGCCGAGGTGATCGACCACGTGGCGGCCGGATTCATCCTGCAGGGGTTGCTGGACCGGCTGGCGTGGATCGAGCGCGAGACGCGCGGATGAGCGACGAGATCTCGGCGCCGCGACGCGATCGAGAGCCCGTGCATCAAGGTCTGCGTCATCCACCCGGACACGCGGCTCTGCGTCGGCTGCCATCGGTCGATCGACGAGATCGCCGCGTGGTCGACCCTGCCGCCGGACGCGCGTCGGGCGATCATGGACGATCTGCCCTCCCGCGCCGAGCGGACGCGGCCGGGCCGCCGGGGCGGCGCGGCCGGACGCCGGCAGGAGTAGGCGCGGGATCCGAGGCCGGCGACGGCCGGCTTCGACCCCGCGCCGCGCCTCACATCTGGATACAGGTGTCGGCGTTGTCCTTGGTGCACTCGTCGAGGCCGGTGAACACCGGATCCTCGACCTTCTCGCCCTTGATGAGCTGGATCATCACCGCCGGCGCCTTGTAGCCCATCTCGAACGGCCGCTGGCCGACGAGCGCGGTCACGAGGCCCTCCTTGGCGATCGCCACCTCGTCGCCGATGGTGTCGGCCGCGCCGATGACGAACTCACCCGACGCGATCTTGTCGGCAAGCGGCTTGAACAGGTCGCGATACGGCTGCGGCGCGCCGAACAGCGGCCAGCCGCCCATGATGCCGAAGGCGTCGAGATCGGGATTGGCGGCGAGGATGTCGGTCATCGCCTGCACGCCGCGGGCGCCGTCGTCGTTGGTGAAGACCGGGCAGCCCGCCACCTCGGTCCAGCCGCCCTCGCCCGCGAGCGCCTTCAGGCCCTCCTTGCCGGTCAGCGCGTCGCGCATGCCCTGCGCCCGGCGCAGGATGTTGTCGGCCGCGGCGTTGCCCTCGATCGTGCAGATCTTGCCGCCCTGCGGCTTCTTCTCCTTGATGTACTCGCCGATGCGGTAGCCCATCTTGTAGTTGTCGGTGCCGAGATAGGTCTTGCGGAGACCCGCGTCTTCCGCCGACAGATCGGCATCGAGGGTCATCACCGGGATCGTCGGGTTCGCCGAGCGAATCGTCTGGGCGATCAGCGGCGCGTTCGAGGGCGAGATGGCGATCGCCGCGGTGGTCGGCTTCGACAGCATGTCCTGCACGATCTGCGCCTCACCGGCCTCGTCGGAGGTGGAGGCGGGTCCGGTGTAGAAGCACTCGAACTCGGCGTTCGGGTTTTCCTTGTTCCACTTCTCGCAACCCTGGTGGATCGCCTCGAAGAACGGGTTGTCGAGGCCCTTCACCACGATCACGACTTGCTTGTCGGCCGACAGCGCCGGGCCGGCACAGATGGCAATCGCCGCGCCGGCGGCGAGCATGAAAGTCTTCCGCACGTTGTCCTCCCAGGAACCTGGAACGCCTCTTCGCGGGCACTCCTCCCCACAGCTAAGCGCCGTTTCCCGGTTCAGTCAACGATTGTTGTCGTTAATCATAATACGCCGTACAATTGACGCCGGGTTCCCGCATGAGATATCCGGGAGTCTCGGGTGCTTCGGCCACAAGAAGCCGTGAAAGCTGCCGTTCCAGCGCGGACGGGGCGGCACCCTCAGGGGAGGATTGCGGTTGGCCGTACTCGAGCTCACCGATGTTTCCAAGAATTTCGGCGCGATCCAGGCGGTCAGCGGCGTGTCGCTCTCGATCGAGCGGGGCGAGGCGGTCGGCCTGATGGGCGACAACGGCGCCGGAAAGTCGACGCTGGTCAAGATGATCGCAGGCAACTTCCTGCCCTCATCCGGCACGATGAAGATCGACGGGCGCGAGGTGGTGCTCCACAAGCCCGTGGAGGCCCGGCGCAACGGCATCGAGATCGTCCACCAGGATCTGGCGCTCTGCGACAACCTGACGGCGGCGGCGAACGTCTTCCTCGGGCGCGAGCGGCGACGGCGGGTCGGGCCGGTCAGCGTGCTCGACCACGGGGCGATGGCGAAGCGCGCCGGAGAGCTGTTCAAGGAGCTGAAGTCCGAGACGCGGCCGCGCGATCTCATCCGGCAGATGTCGGGCGGACAGCGGCAGGCGGTGGCGATCGCGCGCACCATGCTCGCCGACGCGAAGCTGGTGCTGATGGACGAGCCGACGGCGGCGATCAGCGTGCGGCAGGTGGCCGAGGTCCTGAACCACATCAACCACCTGAAGGCGCAGGGGATCGCCGTCGTGCTCATCAGCCACCGCATGCCCGACGTCTTCGAGGTGACGGACCGGATCATCGTGCTGCGCCGGGGGCGCAAGGTCGCCGACAAGCGCACGGCGGACAGCTCGCCGGAAGAGATCACCGGGCTCATCACCGGCGCCATCGAGACCGTCTGAGGGAGAACTGAAGAATGGCCGTTTCCCTCGACGAGGCGATCGCCCACAAGGAACACACCGTTTTCTCGAAGATGCTGTCGAGCCAGACCTTCTGGGTGCTGCTCGCCGTGGTCGCCGCCTGCGTGTTCCTGTCGTTCGCGACGGACAGCTTCGCGACCTCGAAGAACCTCTACAACATCACCCGGAACGTGACGTTCACCGCGATCATCGCGCTCGGCATGACGCTCGTCATCATCACCGGCGGGATCGACCTGTCGGTCGGATCGGTGCTCTGTCTCTGCTCGATGGTCGTCGCGGTGACGATGCACGCGGGGTACAACATCTACATCGGCATCGGGGCATCGCTGCTGGTGGCGGTGGCGGTGGGGCTCTTCAACGGCATCCTGATCGCCTACTTCGGGTTTCCGCCCTTCGTGGTGACGCTGGGCATGCTCTCCATCGCCCGAAGCCTCGCGATGGTGCTCTCGAACAACACGGTGGTGTTCCAGTTCGGGCCGGACCACCAGAAGCTGCTGGCGCTCGGGGGCGGGTCGATGTTCGGGATCGCCAACCCGGTGATCTACATGGTGGTCCTGGCGCTCGTGACCGGCTTCGTGCTGCGCTGGACCCGGTTCGGCCGGTACATCTACGCGATCGGCGGCAACGAGAAGGCGGCGCGGCTGACCGGCGTGCCGGTGGAGCGGATCAAGGTCGCGGTCTACGTCCTCTCGGCGCTCTCCGCCGGCGTGGCGGGCATCATCCAGACCGGCTGGCTCGGGGCGGTGACGACGAACCTCGGCACGGGGATGGAGCTGCAGGTCATCGCCGCGGCGGTGATCGGCGGGGCGAACCTCGAGGGCGGCGTCGGCACGGCCTTCGGGGCGCTGGTCGGCGCGGCGCTGATCGAGATCATCCGCAATTCGCTCGGGCTGCTCGGGATCAACGCGTTCTGGCAGGGCACGTTCATCGGCGGGTTCATCATCGTCGCCGTGGCGTTCGACCGGGTGCGGCAGCGGCGCTGAGCGCCGCTCCCGAGGTCCGGGCTCCGGCGGGAGACCGGGTCCGGGTCCCGCCCGCCTCGGCGTCAGATCAGGCCGTGGCTGCGGAAGGACAGCTCCTCGCCCTTGCCGACGATGACATGATCGTGGAGCACGACGCCGATCGCCTCGCAGGCGATCTCGATCTGGCGCGTCATCGAGATGTCGGCCTGGCTCGGCGTCGGGTCGCCCGAGGGATGGTTGTGGACGAGGATCAGCGCCGAGGCGTTCAGCTCCAGCGCCCGCTTCGCCACCTCGCGCGGATAGACCGGCACATGGTCGACGGTGCCCTTGGCCTGCGGCTCGTCGGCGATCAGCACGTTCTTGCGGTCGAGGAACAGGATGCGGAACTGCTCGGTGTCGCGGTAGGCCATGACCGTGCGGCAGTAGGCGAGCAGCTCGTCCCACGAGGCGAGGGCGCACTTCTGGATCACCTTCGCCCGGGCCATGCGGTGGGCGATGGCCTCGACGATGCGGAGCTGCAGCCAGACCCGGGGCGTCGTCCCCGCGACCTGCAACAGGCGGTGCTCCGATGCCGCGACCACGCCGTTCAGGTCGCCGAAGGTGGCCAGCAGGGTCTTCGCCAGCGGCTTCACGTCGATGCGGTCGATGGCGTTGAAGAGCACCAGCTCCAGCAGCTCGTACTCCGGCATCGCGGCATGGCCACCGCTGAGGAAACGTTGGCGCAGGCGCTCGCGGTGGCCCCAGTAGTGCGGCCGGGGCGGCGGCGCCTGCTCGGCGGGCAACCGGCCATAGATGTCGGGCGGCGGCAGGCGCAGCTCCATGTCGTAGAGGCCGCGCATCGCCTCCTCGGAAAACCCGCTCGGCTCGCCGTTGTCACCCATGGTCACCTCCCGTGATCGTGGGACGCTCGGGGAAAGCGGTTAAGCTGCGATGAATCAAACGGCGGCGCCGCACGCGTCCTCGCTGGCAGCCGCGACCGCCCGCGCAAGGCAACGTCTTGTGTAGACACAAAAAATCCGCCACGGCGCGAGGCCGTGGCGGAAGTGGCAGTGCGAATCCCGGATCAGGCGGACAGGCAGCATCCGCATGGTCGCACCGCAGGCAGGCAGTCAGTCAGGCGGTCGCTTGGTTGGACGAACCCGCCGTCTGGAGGGATAGAGCGTCACAGAAAACGTGAACTCAAACACAATCCCGAACTGTGCGGGAAACCAGTCTGCAAGTGTGGCAGAGGCGCCGCAGTGTGACCCGTCAGACAAGGGGCGGCAGGAACAGCCCCGCGAGAATCGTGAGGCACAGCGCGGCAAGGCCAAGGCCATCGCGCAGCAGGGTCTCCGGATCGGCATGGAGAATACGTCGGGCAGCGTCGCGCATCTTATGTCCTCCTTATGTTCCGTTTTGTTCGGTTAATGTTCTCATATTCTTCTCCCCGAGTCAAGCGGGGGCGCAATGCCCGATGGTCCGCGGCATCGGGACGGACAGGTCACTCAAGCATCGAGACGGGCTGACTGCCCATCTTGGACGATCTCACAGAGAGGCTTGAGCCCGGCTCGCGCCGACCGGGGTCATCGCTTCGGGAGGGCGTGCGGTCGTGGCGGCGCCGGTGCAAGGGGGCTTGCCGCCCCCTCCTGGCCTTTGGCCAGTTCACCCCCGCGAGTATTTTCAGCAAGAGGAAGGCGAAAGGCTTGGGAGTTGCGAGCCGAAGGGCTTCGCGCGCTCACCGCGCCGATGCGGGTGTCAGTGCTTGCGCCACTTGTCGAGGCTGACCACCTGGCCGTCGTCGCCGCCCTTCGACTCGTCCGGCTTGGCCTCGGGCGCATCCGGCGCGGCGGCCTTGTCCGACTCGTCCTCGGCCTCCTCCCCCTCCTCCTCGTGCGCGTCGAAGCGGAGGCCGAATTCCACGCTCGGGTCGACGAAGGTCTTGATCGCCTCGAACGGCACCACGAGCGCCTCGGGCACGTTGCCGAAGCTCAGGGTCACCGAGAAGCGGTCCTTCATCACCGCCAGATCCTGAAACCACTCCTGCAGGACGATCGTCATTTCCTTGGGATAACGCGCCCGCAGCGAGGGATTCATGTCGACGCCAGGATGCGTGGTGTCGAACTTGATGAAGAAATGATGCGCCCCGGGCAGCCCTTCGCGAGCAACTTGGGAAAGCACGTCCGCCATCAGCTGGCGCAGCGCCTTGTGCATCAGCTTGCCGTAATTGATGCTCTTCGCCATCGTCACCCGAACCCTTCCGGGCATCGACCTTAGACGATTTGGCGGCGGTGAAAAGGGGGCCCGCGCAGGCACCGTCCCGGACACTGGGTCGAGCGTGGGCACAGGTTCCGGCTCACGCCTCGGGCGCCGGCTCTCAGCCACCAGCCGCGTTCACCGCCAGCGCGACGATGCCGGTGTAGTAGAAGAACGACAGCACGCCATGCGCGAGCACGGAGCGGCGGATCCGGGCCGAGCTGACCGCCACGTCCGACACCTGCGCGGTCATTCCGATCACGAACGAGAAGTAGAGAAAATCCCAGGGGCCGGGCTCGAAGCCCCCGTCGGCTTGATCCGGACCGTCCGCCTCGCTGCCGGGAAACTCCAGCCCGCGCGCGTAGCCGGCGCCGCGCGGCGCGTAGTACATGTTGGCATAGTGAAACGCGACGATGGTGTGCACCGTCATCCAGCCGAGCGGAATCGCCGCGATGGCGAGTGCGGTCTCGCCGCGGGCGGCGTCCGTCGCGTTGAGCAGGAACGCAACCGCGCCGAGGCTCGCGAGCACGGCAGCGCCGGCAACCGCAAGAATGATCGGCAGCCCCTCGTCCGCCGAGGCCGCCGATCGCTTCAGGTGCGCGTCGCTCGCCCGCACCACGAAAGCGAAGGAGAGCACGATGTAGCAGAGGAAGAACACGTTGCCCGCCACCAGGAAGCGCGCTTCCCAGCGCGCCACTCCCGCGGCGAGAAGGAACGCGGCCGCGCCCAGCGCCAGCGCAAGATAGAACCGTCCGTGCCGCCTGATGTTCATCCTGCCTCCGCCGGCTTTGCGCCCCACCTGTAGCGCGGCCGACCGGCCGACTTGAAGGGCGAAGCGGCGGAGGCGCGCTCGCCCGTCCGGGTCGCCTCACGCCCCAGTGCGGTGCTTGCGTCCGGTTATCATCGCGCCGATCAGGTTCTCCCGGTGACGCCAGCTCTCGAACACGACGCCGGCGAGATGACCGGCGACAAGCGCGAGGATCAGCTGGGCAAGCGCCTCGTGCACGGCGTCGAGCACGCTCGAGCCCCAGAAGGCATCCGTCTCGTCTGCAGCCAGCCCGTGACGGCCGTGGCGGCAATGGTGGCGAGCAGCGCCACGATCATCGCACCGCCGGCCGGATTGTGGCCGAGATCGCGGGGCGCGCTGCCGCGGGCGAGCCCGCGGAGGTGAAGAAGAACTCGACCCGCTTGCCGTCGGCGTCCTTGCCGTAGACCTCGTAGCAGCCGTCCTCGGTCTTGGGAACGTCGCACCGCTCGGCGGCAACGGCGGGCAGGCTGCCGAGCAGCAGCGCGGTGGCAAGCAGGAGGCGCATGGGAGGCCTCATCTTGGGCTGTGGTATCCGCGGGCTCCTTCGCAAGGCGACCTTGCGCTGCGCTCACGACTGCATGCCCCGTCGGCCGTCACCGCAAGCGACGGCTCCGGGACGACGCCACGCCGAGACCTGCGACGCGCAGTCGCCGTTGACGCGCACTCACGGGGCAGGAAATGGGGAATGAAGTGCAGGCTTCTGTTGCCAGGTGCCTGCGAACCCCGCCTGAACCGGCTAAGGCCCAGGGCTTGAGATCGGTTTAGATCACCGCATTACGCGGCGAGCGCCACCGGAGCATGGTTGTCGTTGGCAACTATGCGATTTGAGCCGATAACGGTGGCATCCTGCCGAGTAAAAGCTAACGCCTTTAGACGTCCGTCGATCCTGTTTCGGCCCCATGGTCCCCAACGAGGAGTCTGGTGGAGCCGCCGGGTACCGCCCCCGGGTCCGATCCGCTTATTCTGCGCGCGTTTATCACCATAGTCCGGTTGCCCGGACGCCCCTCATATAGAGCGTCCCGCCGTCGGCGAAAAGGGGCTCGTTCGCGGACGGTCAACGGCTGTCGGGCGACGGTGGCTTGACCTCGTCCGATGACGTTTCTAGACGGAAAGGGATTTCACGATATCGCGAGCCAGCCGCCCACCCGCGTCCAGCCAGCATCCACAGCCGGGGGACGGGGATCATGGGACGAAACTGGTGGACGGCGGCCCTGTGCGCGCTGGTGGCAGGCATGGCCGGTGGGGCGCGCGCTCAGGACGCGGCGGCTGACACCGCTGGCGAGGCAGCGGGCGCGGCGCTGGCCCTGCCCACGCTCACCGTCGAGGGCACTGCCGCAACAGGGTTCTACGGCCAGACCTTTGCCGGGACCGCGGCCGGCGTGCTGAAGTCCGACGCGCCGATCGCCGAGACGCCGCGCTCGGTCAGCGTCGTCACCCAGCAGCAGATGCAGGACCGCGACGTGCGCTCTGTCGCCGACGCGCTGCAGTACACGCCGGGCGTCACGGCGAACGGCGGCAACGACAACCGCGGCGACTGGGTGCAGATCCGCGGCTTTGATCCGCGGGTCTACCTCGACGGGATGCAGTCGTTCTTCGGCTACTACAACAACGTCCGCCCCGAGCCCTTCCTGCTCAGCTCGATCGAGGTGCTGAAGGGCCCGTCGGCGCTGCAGTTCGGCAACGGCCCGGTCGGCGGCATCGTCAACGAGACCTCGAAGCTGCCCGACCCGAGCGCGCCGAACATCGTCGAGCTGACCTTCGGCACGCAGAACCTGTTCCAGGCGGGCATCGACTACAACGGCGCGAGCGCGGACGGAAAGCTGCTCTACCGGCTGGTCGGCATGGGGCGCACCGCCGACGGCTATGTGAACTTCTCGAACGACGACGCGCAGGCGTTCGCGCCTTCGGTGACGTGGGCGCCGACCGGGGACACCAGCCTGACGCTGCTCGCCACCTACCAGAAGAACGACACCAGCCCCTACATCCAGTTCCTGTCGCCCTACGGCACGCTTTACTCCGCGGAAGATTTCGGCAACGGCGACTTCCTGCCCGGCGACGTCTTCGTCGGCGAGCCGGAGTTCAACCATTTCAATGGCCAGCGGAAATCCGTGTCGCTGTTCGGCGAGCACAGGTTCGACGAAATCTTCGGCATGGCCGGCTCGCTGCGCTACACCGAGAGCAAGCTCGACTATGCCGAGCTGTGGTGGGCCTACGACAACTTCGAGACCGGGCGCTACAACACCGACGGCACGATCAACCGCTCGGGCGAACGCGCCTACAACGACTCCCGGTCGCTGATCGGCGACCTGCACGGCACCGCCGACTTCGATCTCGCCGGCGCCAGCCACTCCGTGCTGTTCGGCGCCGCCTTCACCAGCGCCAGCCACGACTGGGACTCATACGACGCCTTCATCACCGACACGCTCGACCCGTTCAATCCGGTGTACGACGGCGCCGGCAGCATCACCCTCGGGCCGTTCATCGACCGTCCGACCGTCGACTTCACACAGCGCTCGCTCTACGCGCAGGACCAGATGGTCTTTGCCGGGCGCCTGCACGTCGACCTCGGCCTGCGCTACGACTGGCTCGAGACCACGGCGGAAGCCTGGGAATCCGCCGACAGCCAGGTGCTGAAGGATCACAAGCCGTCCTTCAGCGCGGGCGTGCTCTACGCCTTCGACAACGGCCTCGCGCCCTATGTCAGCTATTCGGAGTCGCTGTTCCAGGAAGCCTATGGCACGAACGCGCAGGGCAACGCCTTCGAGCCGACGCGCGGCACGCAGTACGAGGCCGGCGTCAAGTACCAGCCGCCGGGGACGAGCACGCTCTTCACCGCCGCGGCCTTCGAGATCACCAAGTCGAACCTGCTCGAATCCGACCCACTGAACCCGAACTTCTCGGTCCAGACCGGCGAGGCGACGTCGCGCGGCGTCGAGCTCGGGGCGCAGGGCACGTGGCAGGGGCTGACGTTCGATCTCGCGTATACCCACCTCAACACCGAAGGGGCCGACGGCGCCACGCTGGCCGGCGTGCCCGACGACGCCGCCTCGGCCTGGCTGCAGTACACCTTCGCCGGCGCGCTCGACGGCCTCGAGGCCGGGGCGGGCATCCGCTACGTCGGCTCGACCCTCGACGCCGGGTCCGGCGTGACGACACCGAGCGTCACGCTCTACGACGCGATGCTCGCCTACAGCTGGGAGGGCTACCGAATATCGGTCGTCGGCCGCAACCTCGCGGACAAGACCTATACGGTGAACTGCAACGCCTACAATTGCTACTATGGCGATCCGCGGACCGTGGCCGTGAGTCTCACCGCCGCATTCTGACGGCCGCATTCTGACGGCTGGCGCCCACCGGCCTCGCCCGCTACCCTTCGGCGGGCGAGGAGACCCGTGACCATGCCCCTGCCCCATGTCCATCGACTGACCCGCGACGGCGCGCCCGAGCCTGCCGACGCAGCCCCGGAACGCGTGCTCTCCGGCTCCGGCATCTCGCTGGCGTGGAACGCCTTCTCCGATCCGTCCGGCCGCTTCCATACCGGGATCTGGCATGCCGAGCCCGGCGTCCGCGCCGTCGACTACGCCGAGACCGAGCTGTGCGTCATCCTCGAGGGCCGCGTGCGGCTGGCATCTGACGAGGGCAGCGCCGAGTTCGGTCCCGGCGAGGCGTTCGTCATCGCCCCGGGGTTTCGCGGCAGCTGGGAATGCCTCGGCAGCGTCACGAAGATCTACGCGATCCTCGAGCCCGGCGCCGCTACCTGACCGCCGGCCTGACCGCTGTCGGCGGGCCCGCTTCGCTCATCTGCATCACCCCGAGTTCGCGCAGCAGCTTGCGCCGCATCGCCCGCTCGAAGTCGGCGTAGTCGGTCGCCACTTCCACGAAGGCGCCCGGCCCCTGCACCACGTACTCCTGATAGTACCGCCCGAGCACGCGGACGTCCGAGCCGATGACGAGGCCGTTGATGGTGATCGGCTGGAACACCTCGGGCGCCTCGCGGCGCACCACGTCCGGCGCCGCACCGTCGTTGTTCGTGCCGTCGCCCGCCACGTCGAGCTTGCGCTCGGCGCACGCCGGTTGCTGCGCCAGCTGCTGCGCGCCGAAGAGCAGCCCCATGCCGAGCGCCGTCGGGTACTGCTCGAAGCTGCGGCCCTGGGCCGCGAGCCCGGACGCGACCGCCGTCAGGTCGGCGAGCCCTGCGATCGTCACCCAGTCCTGCCGCACCACCTGCTGATGCCAGCCGCTCCACTCGTAGACGAGCAGGCGCACCGGCTGCGCCGGGTCGGCGAGAAACGCCTCCGCGACCTCCGGCGCCAGCAGCGCGGCCGCCAGCCCCTCGGTCTGCAGGCGGTACTCGCGGGCATCGACCGACGACGAGACGTCGAGGGCGAGCGCCAGCGCCAGCCGGCAGTCGCCGGCCCGCGCATCGCCGGCCGCCGCCGACGCAATGGCCGCGGCGGCCAGCAGCGCCGGAGCGCGCCCGCGCCTCACCAGGTTCCGGTGCTGGGCATGCTGGCCCAGGGCTCCCGCGGCGGCAGGCTGCCGCCGGCCTGCAGCAGTTCCACCGACACGTTGTCGGGGCTGCGCACGAACGCCATGTGCCCGTCGCGCGGCGGCCGGTTGATCGTCACGCCCGCGGCCTGCAGCGCCTCGCACATCGCATAGATGTCGTCGACCTCATAGGCGAGATGGCCGAAATGCCGGCTGTCGGAGGGCAGCCCCTCGTCGCCGTCCCAGTTGAAGGTCAGTTCCACCGGCGTCTCCGACTGACCCTCCGGCGCCATGAACACCAGCGTGAAGCGGCCCTTGTCGTTCTCGACCCGCCGCGTCTCCTTCAACCCCAGCAGCCCGTAGAACCGCATCGAGGCATCGAGGTCCTTCACCCGCACCATGGTATGCAGATAGCGCGTCTTCATGTTGTATCCTCCGATGCCTCTTATGCTAGATATGGTTTCCAGCCGATTCCCGGGTGGCCGATTCCCGGGTGAACGCCGACACCGAGGTTAACCAAATGCCGACCATCGAGGAACAGAAGCCCGTGACGCTGCCGCCGCTGGCGGAGACCCGCCGCGCCACCGTGCCCGCGATGGAGGCCCGCCTGGGCGCGCCGATCCCCGTGCTCGACCATGGCTTCATCCGCATCGTCGACTACATGGGCGACGATGCCGCCATCGTGCAGGCCGCCCGCGTCAGCTATGGCGCCGGGACGAAGACGGCGCGCGACGACGCCGGCCTCATCCGCTACCTGATGCGCCACTGGCACTCGACGCCGTTCGAGATGTGCGAGCTGAAGCTGCACGTGAAGCTGCCGGTCTTCGTCGCCCGCCAGTGGATCCGCCACCGCACCGCCAACGTGAACGAGTACTCCGCCCGCTACTCGATCCTCGACCGCGAGTTCTACATCCCCGCCCCCGAGCACCTCGCCGCGCAGTCGACGGTGAACAACCAGGGCCGCGGCGAGACCCTGACCGGCGACGAAGCCGCCCGCGTGCTCGGCTATCTCCGCGACGACTCGATGCGCGCCTACGACCACTACGAGGCGATGCTGTCGCAGGCCCAGCCTGACGGAACCCCCCAGCAGGGCCTCGCCCGCGAACTCGCCCGGATGAACCTGCCGGCAAACATCTACACGCAATGGTACTGGAAGGTGGACCTCCACAACCTCCTGCACTTCCTGCGCCTGCGCGCCGACCCCCACGCCCAGTACGAAATCCGCGCCTACGCCGAGGCGCTGTGCGAGGTGGTGAAGGACTGGGTGCCGGCGGCCTGGGACGCCTTCGAGGACTACCGCCTCAACGCGGTGACGTTCTCCGGCAAGGGCATGGAGGCGCTCCGCCGGATGCTGAAGGGCGAGACGGTGTCGCGGGAGGATGTGGGGATGAGTGCGGGGGAGTGGCGGGAGTTTGAGGGGGTGTGGAGGTGAGCACCCGCATTCCTACGGTAGATGTAGCACCTCCTTCTGTCTCGGCGGCTAAGATATTTTGCTGCGACGACGAAGGAGTGATCTCCACGGCCACTGGATTCCTATACTCTCTCGGCGTCGAGGAAATCACTAACCCCAGCTCAAAAATACCCATGCATTCAATTTATGGATACAATCCCAATCGAAGCATGACGTATTTAATTACGAATTGGCACGTTGTTTCGGGAAGGCATTTCCTTTCTAAGGAATATTTAAACGAATCTCGGCGTATTCCCATTTATTTACAGGTAATACTCCAGCATGATTTTCCAAAGGAAGTTTTAGATTTTCTAATAGATATAACACCCGGCCATGAAGATAGAAGATGCGATATAGAAGAGATCTACAATTCAGGCAAATCTCTGCATGGCCCCTTTGGAGTGAGATGTGACATTTACAACAAAGAGCGAGATGCGCCACTTTGGCTTGAGCACTGTAAGCTCAATTCAAAGTGCGACGTTGTTGCCATTCCATTCGAGGTTCCTTCGGCAGCTAGCCATCGCATCGCGTACGCGAATGGCTCTTCCCCCATCGAGAATCTTCTTGCCGGCTCACCTGCATTCATTGTTGGGTTTCCCCATGGTCTATCGGCCGGTCACTGGCTACCCATATGGAAATCCGGGTACGTAGCCTCCGAACCTAACTTCGACATATCAATCGGAACACAACCTCATATAGATTTTGGAGAGATCGGCGGAATAAACCTTCCAGCTTTTTTCATAGACTCCTTAACGCGCGGAGGAATGTCTGGGTCTCCGGTATTTGTAGCAAATAACAACGAATCCACTTCCTCTAGAAGGTACCATTTTGTTGGGGCATATAGTGGGAGGATCGAAGGGCGGGAGAATGAGGCCGCTCTGGGAATTTGCTGGAAAAGAAACACGATAAGAGAAATTGTTTCGGGAAATAAACTTGGAAATCATCCGCATGTGAACTTCCTACCACACTAGGGATCGATGGCAGCTAGGGTGGGCATCCAGCCCACCCTCCTATAGCCTCCGCTTTGACCTCACCCGAACGGATTGCGCACCGCCAGCGCCACGCGGTCCTGCATGTCCTCCGACAAGAGCCGGCGAGCAGGCCATCACCTGCCGCTCAGACGGTGCGCGACACGGAAGAAAACCGCCAGCCACCCGCCGCTCGCCACGCTGACGCCAGACGGATTTGTCCGTCGACAAATCCGTCCGCGACTGCCCCTGCGGGGGGCAGGCGCGTTGCCGCGCCAGCCGGGACAGCCGCGGCCGGATTGGCGCGCTTCCGCAGAAATCTTCACCCCTGACGGCCTCCGCGCGGTCCCCGCGCTCCCCGCCGTTGGCGCGGCGAACGCAGTGCGTTCGCTTGTCGCGCCAATGCCGCGCGCGCGAGCGCGCTTGGTCGCTGGCGCCCCTTGGCGGACGTCGGGGTTGTGCCGTCGTGCAGCAGAGGGCCAACGCGTTCCGGTCTCACCAGTCATTGCAACGCCGATTGGTTGATTTCACCCGTGAAATCCCCGCCCTGCCTCCAGCGTTGACTTTCCCCGGCCGCTACTGCTGCGCCACCACCACCGTCACGTCGAGCGCCTCGGCGCCGCCGCCCCGCGAGATACCGCGGATCGGGGCGGCCTCGCGGGCGTCGCGGCCGGAGCCGAGGCGGATGTAGCGCTCGTCCGGGCAGCAGCGGTTGGCCGGGTCGAAGCCGATCCAGCCGAGGTCGGCCACGTGCAGCTCGGCCCAGGCGTGCGACGCCTCGGCGCCGTCGTCGGTGAAGAGGTAGCCGGTGACGTAGCGCGCCGGCAGGTCGGCGGCGATCGCCACCGCGATCAGCGCGTGGGCGTGGTCCTGGCAGACGCCCTTGCCGAGATCCAGCGCCTCCGCGGCCGTGGTCTGCGCCGAGGTCGCGCCGGGGGTGTAGGCGATGGCGTCGCCCACCGCGGCCGCGAGGCGGTGCGCGCGGTCGAGCGGGCCCCCGGCGCCGCGGAGCGCGAGGTCGCGCAGGCCGAGGATCGCCCGGGTCGGCTGCGTCGCCTGGGTGCCCTCGAGGTAGACGAGCGGCGAGACGATCTCGCGGTGGCCGCGCAGGATGCCGTCGCCGCGCCCGGTCTCGACCGTGCCCTCGACGACGACGGTAATGCGCTCGACCGGCCCCTGCAGGGTCATCGTGGTGATCCGGTCGCCGGCGCCGTCGGTGAAGCTCGCGCCGAAGGTCGCGCCCTCGGCGGAGACGGTCCAGTCGAGCACCTTCTGGCTGGCGTTCGGAGCCGGCGTCAGGCGGTGGCTCTGCGTGACGAAGCGCATCGGCGCCTCGAACTGGTAGAGCGTGCTGTGGCGGACGGAGAGGCGCATCACTGGATCCCGAAGAGGTAGCCGTCCGCCACGTCCTGGCCGAGCGCGGCGTTCTGGTGGATGAAGCGCGAGAGGAACTCGTGCAGCCCCTCCTCGATCACGTCCTCGACCTGCGCCTCGGCAAGCTCGCCCAGCATCACGTGCAGGCGGTCGTGGGCGATGGTGCGGCTGCCGTAGGCGGAGGCGAGCCGGCCGAGGTGGGTCGAGATCTGCTCCTGGCAGTGCAGCAGCGACCGCGGGAAGGCGCCGTTCAGGATCAGGAAGTGGGCGATCTTGCGCGGCGTGTACTCGCCCCGATACGACCAGTGGAAGGCGCGGTAGGCCGACAGCGCGCGGAGCAGCGTCGACCACTGGTAGGTATCGACCGCGCCGCCGACCATCGAGGTGGTGGGCAGCAGCACGTAATACTTCACGTCGAGCAGCCGCGCGGTGTTGTCGCCCCGCTCGAGGTAGTAGCCGAGGTTGAGAAAGTCGAAGCCGTCGTTCTGCAGGTGGGTGCCCTCGCTCGCCCCGCGCAGCAGGGCGCCCTGGCGCTTGGTCCAGTCGCAGAGCTGCGGCAGCAGGGCCTCCGACCGCGGCCGGCGCTCGATCTCCTTCAGCTCGAGATACGCGCCGTTGAGCGCATCCCACATCTCGGAGGTGAGCGCCGTCCTGACCGCCCGGCCGTTCTGCCGCGCGGTCTCGATGCAGGAGACGACGGAGGACGGGTTCTCGCGGTCGAAGAACAGCCACGTCTCGACGTCGCGCTGGCGGAAGTCCTCGCCGAACTTCGCCTCGAAGCCCTCGGACGAGCCCGCCGCGGCGACGAGCGAGGCCCATTCGTTGCGGTAGCCCTCGCCGGCCGAGGGCATCAGCGCCATGCGATAGCCCACCTCGAGCAGGCGGGCCATGGTGTCGGCGCGCTCCATGTAGCGGGCGAGCCAGTAGAGGTTTTCTGCGGTGCGGCTGAGCATGTCCCTGTCCTCAGTCCGCCAGGACCCAGGTGTCCTTGACGCCCCCGCCCTGGCTCGAGTTCACCACCAGCGAGCCTTCCTTCAGCGCCACGCGGGTCAGCCCGCCGTGGCAGAGGTGGACCTCCTTGCCGACCAGGCAGAACGGCCGCAGGTCGACGTGGCGCGGCGCCAGTCCCTCGCCGTCCTCAAAGGTCGGGCAGGTCGAGAGCGCCAGCGTCGGCTGGGCGATGAAGTCCCCCGGATCGGCCTTGATGCGCTCGGCATAGGCCGCGATCTGCTCCTTGGTCGACTTCGGCCCCACCAGCATGCCGTAGCCGCCCGAGCCGTGGACCTCCTTCACCACCAGATCCTTGAGGTTTTCCAGCACGTACTTGCGATCCGACGGATCGCCGCACTTCCAGGTCTGGACGTTCTTCAGGATCGGCGTCTCGCCGAGGTAGAAGCGGATCATCTCCGGCACGTAGATGTAGATCGCCTTGTCGTCGGCCACGCCCGCGCCCGGTGCCGAGCAGATGGTGACGCCGCCCGAGCGGTAGACATTCATCAGGCCCGGCACGCCCAGCATGGAATCCGGGCGGAAGCACAGCGGATCGAGGAAGCTGTCGTCGATCCGGCGATAGATCACGTCGACCCGGCGCGGCCCTTCGGTGGTGCGCATGTAGACGAAATCGCCCTGCACGAACAGGTCCTGGCCCTCGACGATCTCGATGCCCATCTGGTCGGCGAGGAACGAGTGCTCGTAATAGGCGCTGTTGAACGAACCGGGCGAGAGGATGACCGACACCGGCTCGCCGTCGCACTTCGGCGGCGCCACGCTCGCCAGCGTGCGGCGCAGCCGTTGCGGATAGTCGTCGACCGGCAGGATGCGGCTGGACCGGAACAGCTCCGGAAACATCCGCATCATGATCTCGCGGTTCTCCAGCATGTAGGAGACGCCCGAGGGGGTGCGGCAGTTGTCCTCGAGCACGAAGAAGTCTTCCGGCCCGGTGCGCACCAGGTCGATGCCGACGATGTGGCTGTAGACCCGGCCCGGCGGCTCGATGCCGACCACCGCCGGCTCGTACGCCTCGTTGCGGAACACGAGGTCCGCCGGAACGACGCCGGCGCGGACGATCTCGGCGCGGTGGTAGACGTCGTACAGGAAGGCGTTGAGCGCGCGCGCGCGCTGCTTCACCCCACGCTCCAGCTTGCGCCATTCCGCCTCGGTGAAGATGCGGGGCATCATGTCGAAGGGGATCAGCCGCTCGGTGTCGGCGCCCTCGCCGTAGACCGCGAAGGTGATGCCGATGCGCCGGAACAGCGCCTCGGCCTCCTGCTTCTTCTGCGCGAGCGTCTCGGGCGAAGTGCTCTCGACCCAGTCGACCAGCTGGCGATACGCGGGGCGCACATCCTTGCCGTCATACATCTCGTTGAAAGTAGCTATCGCAGCCTCCCCGCCCGTGCGCCGCCGCACCGACTAAATTCGAGCGATCGTCAAAACGCAAGCTGCGAGGCCGCTGTCAAGGAACCCGCCACGGCCCACATATCAGCGACGCGATGATTGCTCGTTTTATGAGCAATACTGCAGCGGAGCGCAGCAGAACGGCACTCGGTCGGTTTACGTCGACGATGCGTCGCTCCCGAGGCTATGGTTTGCCTCGCTTCAGGGGTTATGGTTAGCTTCCGAACAGGGCGGGCCGGAATCCGCGGGGGCAACAGGGGAGCGTGGATGGCGAGCGAGCGCGGAGACGGCGCCTTCGTGGCATTCGAGCATGTCCAGAAAAGCTACGACGGCGAAACGCTCGTCGTGAAAGACCTCAATCTCAACATCGGCAAGGGCGAGTTCCTGACGATGCTCGGCCCCTCCGGCTCGGGCAAGACCACCTGCCTGATGATGCTGGCGGGATTCGAGACCGCGACCCACGGTGAAATCCTGCTGGGTGGCCGTCCGATCAACTCGGTGCCGCCGCACAAGCGCGGCATCGGCATGGTGTTCCAGAACTACGCGCTCTTCCCGCACATGACGGTCGGCGAGAACCTCGCCTTCCCGCTCGAGGTGCGCAAGCTCTCGAAGTCCGAGATCGAGGCCAAGGTGAAGCGCGCGCTCGACATGGTGCAGATGGGTGCCTTTGCCGGCCGCCGACCGGCGCAGATGTCCGGCGGCCAGCAGCAGCGCATCGCGCTTGCCCGCGCCCTCGTCTTCGAGCCCGAGCTGGTGCTGATGGACGAGCCGCTCGGCGCCCTCGACAAGCAGCTGCGCGAGCACATGCAGTTCGAGATCAAGCACCTGCACGAGCGGCTGGGCGTGACCGTCGTCTACGTGACGCACGACCAGTCCGAGGCGCTGACGATGTCGGACCGCGTCGCCGTGTTCAACGACGGGCGGATCCAGCAGCTGGCGCCGCCCGAAGACCTCTACGAGCGGCCGACCAACAGCTTCGTGGCGCAGTTCATCGGCGAGAACAACACGCTCGCGGGATCGGTCGAGAGCATCTCGGGCGACCGCTGCACCGTGCGCCTCGCCGACGGCTCGGTGATCGACGCGCTGCCGGTCAACGTCTCCAGCCCCGGCGACCGGACCCTCGTCTCGATCCGCCCCGAGCGGGTGGAGTTCCGCAGCGACCGGATGCCGGCGGACACCCACAAGCTCGAGGCCGAGGTTCTCGAATTCATCTACATGGGCGACACGTTCCGCACCCGCCTGCGCGTGGCGGGGAACGACAACTTCATCATGAAGTGCCGCAACGCCGTCGACCAGCGCCGCCTCAACGCCGGCGAGAAGGTGGTGATCGGCTGGCACGCCGCCGACTGCCGGGCGCTCGACGCCGCCTGACGGATACCGTCCGGCTCCTGCCCGGGGGCCGGCCGGACACGACGAATCGGGCAGATGCTCAGGGAGAGCTTGTATATGAGTTTACGTTACCTTCTCGGTGCCGCCGCGCTCATCGCCCTGCCCTTCGGGGTGGCGATGGCCGACGACGACATCGCCCCGTGTGACGGGTGCGCCAAATCGCTGACCGTCGTCTCCTGGGGCGGCGCCTACCAGACATCGCAGCAGAAGGCCTATTCCGAACCCTACTCCAAGCTGACCGGGACCACCTTCACCTGGGACGAGAGCTCGAACGAGGCGGTGGCCAAGCTCCGCGCCCAGTTCGAGGCCGGCAACGTCACCTGGGATCTCGTCGACGTCGAGGGCCCGGACAGCCAGCGGCTCTGCGACGAGGGCCTGGCGATGCCGATCGACTTCGACAAGGACCTCGCCACCGGCGCGGATGGCTCGCCGCCGTCGAAGGACTTCGGCGACAGCCTCATCAACGAGTGCTTCATCCCGCAGATTCTGGTTCTCGACCACCTTCGGTTACCGCACGGACGTGGCCGAGTGGAAGGGCGCGACCCCGACCAGCATCTGCGACGTGTTCGACTTGGAGAAGTTCCCGGGCAAGCGCGCGCTGGAGAAGCGGCCCAAGAAGAACCTCGAGTGGGCGCTGATCTGCGACGGCGTGAAGAAGGAAGACCTCTATGACGTGCTCTCGACCCCCGAGGGCATCGACCGCGCGCTGAAGAAGCTCGGCACCATCAAGGACCAGGTGGTCTGGTGGTCGGCCGGCGCCGAGACGCCGCAGCTGCTCGCCGACAAGGAAGTCGTGATGGGCTCGACCTACAACGGCCGCCTGTTCTCGGTGATCGAGGAGCAGCACCAGCCGGTCGCCATGCTCTGGGACTACGAGGTCTTCGACTTCGACGGCTGGATCGTGCCGAACAACCTGCCCGAGGACCGTAAGGCCCGCGTGCTGAACTTCCTCAAGTTCGCCACTGACACCCAGCGGCTCGCGGATCAGGCGAAGTACATCTCCTACGGCCCGGCCCGCGCCTCGTCGCAGCCGCTGGTCGGCAAGCACGCCGATCTCGGCATCGACATGGCGCCGCACATGCCGACCAACCCGGCCAACATGAAGAACTACCTCATCAACAACATCGAGTGGTGGGCCGACAACCAGGACGAGGTCGAGGCGAAGTTCCAGGCCTGGCTGACGAAGTAGCCTGGACATCGAAATCGGGCGGGGCCCGGAGGCCCCGCCCCTCTGCCCGACATGCGCCAGCCGGAGGGGGGCTAGCCAAATGACCGATGCCACTGCGGGCAGACCGCCCAAGGCCGGCCAGATGCTTGCCGCCGACGGCACGCCGCTGAAGACCAGCCTGAACCGCGCGCTCCGGGCGCAGAAGCTCCGCGCGCTGCTGCTGATCGCGCCACTCCTCGCCTTCGTGCTGCTGACGTTCATCCTGCCGATCGGGGACATGCTGTTCCGCTCGGTCCAGAACGAGATCGTGCCGCAGACGCTGCCCAAGACCGTGGCGGCGCTGCAGGACTGGGACCCGAAGACCGACGCGCTGCCCGGCGAGCCGGCCTTCGCGGCGCTGCACGACGACCTGACCATTGCGGTCGAGCAGAAGACCAACACCCGGCTCGGCCAGCGGCTGAACTACGAGTATTCCGGCTTCTCCTCGCTGATGCGGGGCGTCACCCGCGACGTGAAGAAGATGGACCCGGGCCAGCCGTTCAAGGACCAGTTCCTCGCCGCGGACAAGAAATGGGGCGACCCGGTCGTCTGGCAGACGCTGCAGATCTTTTCCGGCAACTACACCTCCGGCTACCTGCTCAACGCCCTCGACATGCAGCGCACCGTCAACGGCATCGAGATGAAGGCGCCGCAGGATCGCATCTACGTCAGGCTGTTCCTGCGCACGATGGCGATGAGCCTCGGGATCACCTTCATCTGCCTGCTCATGGGCTATCCGATCGCCTTCCTGCTGGCGAGCCTGCCGCTGCGCAGCTCGAACCTGCTGCTCATCCTCGTGCTGCTGCCGTTCTGGACGTCGCTCCTCGTGCGCACCGCCGCGTGGAAGGTGCTGCTGCAGCAGCAGGGCGTCATCAACGACATCCTGGTCTGGCTCGGGGTCGTCGACGACGCGAACCGGCTGGTGATGATCAACAACGCGACCGGCACGACCATCGCCATGACGCACATCCTGCTGCCGTTCATGATCCTGCCGCTGTTCTCGGTGATGAAGGGCATCCCGCCCAGCTACATGCGCGCGGCCAAGTCGCTCGGCGCGAACGACTGGACGGCATTCTGGCGGGTCTACTTCCCGCAGTCGATCCCGGGCGTCGGCGCCGGCGCGATCCTCTGCTTCATCCTCGCCATCGGCTACTATATCACCCCCGAGCTGGTCGGCGGCACGTCGGGCGTCTTCATCTCCAACCGGATCGCCTACCACATCTCCACGTCGCTCAACTGGGGCCTCGCCGCCGCGCTCGCGACGCTGCTCCTCGTGGTGGTGCTGGCGCTCTACTGGACCTACGACCGCATCGTCGGCATCGACAACGTGAAGCTGGGGTAATCAGGACATGGCACTTCCCCCCTATGCCTCCACCGGCCAGCGGGTCTGGTTCTGGACGTTCCGCACCATCTGCGTCGCGATCATCTTCTTCCTGATCATGCCGATCCTGGTGGTGATCCCGCTCAGCTTCAACTCGACGAACTTCTTCACGTTCACGCCCGAGATGCTGCGCTTCGAGCCCGGGGCCTACTCGCTGCGGCACTACCAGGACTTCTTCACCAATCCCGACTGGCAGAACGCGCTCTGGAACTCGGTGCGCATCGCTCCGGTCGCGACGCTGGTCGCGGTCGTGCTCGGCACCGTCGCCGCCGTCGGCCTCAGCCAGAGCCACGTGCCGTTTCGCGGCACGATCATGGCGATCCTGATCTCGCCGATGATCGTGCCGCTCATCATCTCGGCGGCGGGCATGTACTTCTTTTACTCCCGCCTCGGCCTGCAAGGCACCTACTGGGGCGTCGTCCTCGCCCATGCCGTGCTCGGCATCCCGTTCGTCATCATCACCGTGACCGCGACGCTGGTCGGCTTCGACAGGAGCCTGGTGCGCGCCGCGGCCAACATGGGCGCCGGGCCGGTGCGCACCTTCTTCAAGGTGCAGATGCCGCTGATCCTGCCGGGCGTCATCTCCGGCGCGCTCTTCGCCTTCATCACCTCGTTCGACGAGGTGGTGGTCGTGCTCTTCGTCGGCTCGGCCTCGCAGAAGACCCTGCCGTGGCAGATGTTCATCGGCCTGCGCGAGCAGATCTCGCCGACCATCCTCGCCGTCGCCACCATCCTCGTGGCGATCTCCGTGGCGCTGCTCACCACCCTCGAGCTGCTGCGCCGCCGCTCGGAGAAGCTGCGCGGCATGAGCCCGGGCTGATCTCCTCCATGCCCCTCGTCTCTCCGGGGCAGGCGTTGCTCGCCTGCCCGACCTGCGACGCGCTCTATGCCGAGGTGCCGGTGCCGGAAGGCGGCCGGCTGCGCTGCGCGCGCTGCCGCACAGTGCTGATGACCAACCGCGCCGGCGCGATGGACCGCACGCTGGCCGCCGCCTTCGCCAGCCTGATCCTGCTCGTCGCCGCGCTGTTCTTCCCGTTCCTCGAGCTTCTCCATCGCCGGCGTGACCCGCAAGGCATCGCTCATCGACGCGGCCCTCGCCTTCGCCGACACGCTGGTCGCGCCGCTCTCGATCGCGACGACGCTGCTCATCATCGTGCTGCCGATGATCCGGGCGATGGCGCTTGCCTACACCCTGCTGCCGCTCCGGCTCGGCCGTCCGCCGGCCGAGGGCGCCGCCCGCGCCTTCCGTCTCGCCGCGCACCTGCGGCCCTGGGCGATGGCCGAGGTCTTCATCATCGGCGTCATCGTCGCGCTGGTGAAGATCGCCGGCCTCGCCTCGGTCAGTCTCGGCCCGGCGTTCTGGGCGATGACCGCGCTCGTCCTTCTCGTGGTGATCGAGGCCGTCAGCCTCGACGAATGGTCCATATGGCAGACGCTCGACCGCTGGCGCACCCGTTGACCGCCGCCCCGCAGGCCGCGCAGTCCCCGGCCGCCCGGGGTCAGACGGCCCGGCCCCTGACGGCCCGGGCCGCGGGCTTCGTCGGCTGCCGGACCTGCGGCAAGGCGACGCCGCTGCCGGCAGAGGTCTGCCCTCGCTGCGGCTCGACCCTGCACGCGCGCTTTCCGCGCAGCCTGCAGCGCGTGCTGGCATGGCTCCTCGCCGGGCTGATGGCCTACATTCCGGCGAACATGCTGCCGATGCTCATCACCACCACGCTCGGCCGGTCGACGCCCAACACCATCGTCGGTGGCGTCATCGAGCTGCTGCACTACGGCGAATGGGAAATCGCGCTGATCGTCTTCGCCGCCAGCGTGCTGATCCCGGTCTCGAAATTCTTCGTCATCCTCTATCTCGTCTGGTCGATCCACCGCCGTTCGCGCCTCGACGTCCACACCCGGATCGTGCTCTACGAGGTCGTGGAGTTCATTGGGCGGTGGTCGATGGTCGACGTCTTCGTGGTGGCGATCCTGACCGCGCTGGTCCACATCGGCTTCATCGCCGCGATCAATCCCGGCCCCGCCGCGCTGTTCTTCGCGCTCTCCGTTGCCTTCACCATGCTTTCCGCGCAGGCTCTCGACCCCCGCCTGATCTGGGACAGCGCCGAGCAGGACCCCGCGCCGCATGGCTGACCACGACGACGCCCCCCCGCCCGCCGTGGAGCCGCCCCTCGCCGAGGCCCGCTCGCGCCGCCTGTCGGCGGTGTGGCTGATGCCGCTCCTCGCGCTCGTCATCGCCCTCGGCCTCGCCTGGCAGACCTGGGATTCGCGCGGGCCGCTGATCGAGATCGTCTTCGACGATGCCTCGGGCCTCGTCGCAGGCCAGACGCCGGTGCGGTTCCGCGACGTGACGGTGGGTGTCGTCGAGAAGATCGAGCTCAGTTCCGACCTCACCCGCGTCATCGTGCGCGCCCGCATCAACAAGGACGTGGCGCACTTCATCGACGACAAGGCGCAGTTCTGGATCGTGCGCGCCTCGATCACGCCACAGGGGGTCTCGGGCCTCGATACCGTGGTCTCCGGTGCCTACATCGGCGCCTCCTGGGACAACCAGCCGGACGATGCGAGCTACAGCTTCCAGGGCCTCGCCCGCCCGCCGCTGACGCCCGAGGGCACGCCGGGCCTGCGGGTGCGGCTGCGCGCGCCGGACGGCGGCTCGATGACGGTCGGCGCGCCGGTGCTCTTCAAGCGCATTCAGGTCGGCAAGATCGAGGACATCCAGCTCACCGACGCCGGCGACGTGATGCTCGACATCTTCGTCAACGCCCCGAACGATGCCCGGCTGACCGAGGCGACACGGTTCTGGAACGCCAGCGGCTTCTCGATCCAGCTCGGCAGCGGCGGGGCGGCGCTCAACGTCGACAGCCTGATCTCGCTGGTGCAGGGCGGCATCGCCTTCGACACCATCGGCAGCGATCTCACCCGCGTGGGCGAAGACCACATGTTCCAGCTCTACAACTCCGAGACTGCGGCACGGCAGAACCTGATCGAGGACGTGCCGGGCAACAGCCTCGTGCTCGACGTCGACTTCGACCAGTCGGTGCGCGGCCTCGCGCCCGGTGCGCAGGTGCAGTTCCAAGGCATCCCCGTCGGCGAGGTGACGGGGGTGCAGGGCGTGTCCGAGGTGGTCGACGGCAGGCTGGTGCTGCGCCAGCGCGCGACGATCACCATCGTTCCCGAACGCTTCGGCCAGCCGCCGGCCCCGGAGGGCAGCGAGGCGCGAACCGTCGCGCTCGACTACATCGAGGCGCGGGTGAAGGAGGGGCTGCGTGCGCAGCTCGCCTCGCAGGGCCTGCTCAGCCAGACGCTCTACGTCAGCCTCGTCGAGCTGCCCGGGGCGCCGCCGGCCACCTTCGACCGCGACGCCCAGCCCAATCCGCTGCTGCCGAGCGCCCCGTCGACGACCGACTCGGTCACCGATTCCGCCGCGGGCTTCATGGACCGCATCGCCTCGCTGCCGATCGAGGAGGTGGTGCAGAACGTCGTTGCGCTGCTCGCGAACGTCAACGCCATCGTCTCCGACCCGAAGGTCCGCTCGGCGCCGGAAAATCTCGGCGCGCTGATCGCCGACCTGCACGACACGCTGAACCAGAGCGGCATACAGCAGGCGCCGCAGCAGATCGCCGAGATCCTCGCCTCGGTGAAGGCCGTGGTCGACCAGGCGACGCAGGCGCAGCTCATAGCGAACCTGAGCGACGTGCTCGCCACCACCAAGACCGCCGTCGCCAGCATCGGCACCGCCGCCGACGGCGTGCCCGCGCTCCTCGCACAGGTCGACGCGCTGTCCGGCAAGGTCTCGAGCCTGCCGCTCGACCAGCTCGTCGGCTCGGCGACGCAGCTCGTCGACGGGCTCGACGCTTTCGTGCGCAGCGACGACGTGGCGGGCCTGCCGGCCTCCGTCACCGCCGCGCTCGCCGACCTGCGCGGCGTGGTCGACGACCTCAAGGCCGGGGGCGCGGTGACGAACCTCAACGCCTCGCTCGCCTCGCTGCGCGAGGTGAGCGACCAGATCGCCGCCGCGAAGGTCGCCGACAGCCTCGCGCGGGTGCTGGCCGAGGCGGAGCAGACCGTCAACACGGTCGGCACCGCGGCCAGCGGCCTGCCGAAGCTCGTCGAACTCGCTCGCGGGCCTGAGCGAGAACGCCCGCGCCCTGCCGCTCGACGAGCTGGTGAAGCGCGCCGACGCGCTGCTCGGCACCGCCGACAGCCTGCTGGCGAGCGATGGCGTGCAGGCCATGCCCGCCCAGCTCGGCGCCTCGCTCGACGAGCTGCGCGGCCTGCTCGCGGAGCTTCAGGGTGGCGGCGCGGTCGACAACCTCAACGCCACCCTCGCCTCCGCGCGCCAGCTGACCGACCAGCTCGCCCAGGCCCGCATCGCCGACAGCCTGCAGACGGTCATCGACCAGGCGAAGGCCGCGTCCGACAACGTGACGACCGCGACGGCCGGCCTGCCCGCGCTCGTCGCCTCGCTGCAGGCGGTCGCCGACCAGACCCGGGCGCTGCCGCTCGATCAGCTCGTCGCCTCGCTCGACGGCACGCTCGGCTCCGTCGATGCCCTGCTCCGAAGCGAGGGCATCACCAGCCTGCCGCCGAAGCTCGGCGCCGCCGTCGAGGACCTGCGCGCCATCCTCGACGAGGTGCAGCGCGGCGACACGGTGGGCAAGCTCAACGCGACGCTCGCCTCCACCGACCGCGCGGCGGCCGGGCTCGCCGACAGCCTGCCGGCGCTCGTCGCCCGCTTCACCGATGTCGCCGACCGCGCCGACGCCGCGCTCGCCACCGTGACGCCGGGCTCCGAGATCAACCGGCAGACGATCCAGCTCCTGCAGGAGTTGCGCGACGCCGCACGCTCCGCCAACCAGCTTGCGACGACGCTGCAGCGCCGTCCCAACTCCATCATCTTCGGGAGATGACCATGGCCGCACGCCCCCGCCCCGTCCTCGCGGCCCTCATCGCCTGCGCCTGCCTGCCGCTCGCGGGCTGCGGCACGGAAACCGCCTACCTGCTGCCGCAGGCGCCGGCGGCGAAGCAGGTGCCCTCGCCGGTCCGCGGCATCGCGCTCGCCGACGTCAGCCTGCCGGCCTATGCGAGCGACGTCGGAATCGCCGCGCTGGTCGGCCCCGAGACGATCGAGCTCGAACAAGTCCGCGCTCTGGGCCGACGATCCGACCCGCGCGGTGACGCGGCACCTCGCCGCTGCGCTCGAGGCGCGCCTGGCCACCCACGTCGTCACTGACCCCTGGCCGGGCTACGAGTTCCCCGGCCTGCGCATCGAGGTCGCGGTCGACCGCCTCGTCGGCGCATCCGGCGGCGGTGTCGAGCTTGCCGGCCAGTACGTGCTGCTCGACCCGCAGAGCGGCCGCATCACCGGCGCCGACCGCTTCGCCATCACCGTCCCGTCTCAGGGCGAGGGCTTTCCCGGCCTGATGGCCGGCGAGGCGCGCGCGATCGAGGCGCTCGCCGACCGCCTCGCCGACCGCATCACCCGCAGGGGCGCACGCCCGGTGTCCTGACCCGGTGTCCTGACCGGCCGCCCTTTCCTTCCGGCCCCGCCTCGCCTAAGTGGGCCGCCATGACACACGCTCCCGATCCGATCCACATCATCGGCGGCGGCCTCGCCGGCTCCGAGGCGGCGTGGCAGGCCGCCAGCATGGGCGTGCCGGTCGTCCTGCACGAGATGCGCCCCGAGGTCGCGACCTTCGCCCACAAGACCGAGGGGCTCGCCGAGCTGGTCTGCTCCAACTCGTTCCGCTCGGACGACGACGAGCAGAACGCCGTCGGCCTGCTGCACTGGGAGATGCGGGCGGCGGGCGGCCTCGTCATGGCCACGGCCGACCGCCACAGCCTGCCCGCCGGCAGCGCGCTCGCCATCGACCGCGAACCGTTCTCGGCCGAGATCACCGCGACCCTCGCGGCGCACCCGCTCGTCACGATCGAGCGCGGCGAGATCGCCGGCCTGCCGCCCGCCGAGTGGTCGAGCGTCATCATCGCCACCGGCCCGCTCACCTCGCCGGCGCTGGCCGAGGCGGTGCGGGCGCTGACCGACGAGACCGCCCTCGCCTTCTTCGACGCGATCGCACCCATCGTGCACTTCGACTCGATCGACCTCTCGAAGGCGTGGTTCCAATCGCGTTACGACAAGGGCGAGACCGAGGCCGATCGCACCGCCTATCTCAACTGCCCGATGAACCGGGCCGAATACGACGCGTTCATCGACGCCCTGCTTGCCGCGGACACGGCCGAGTTCAAGGACTGGGAGCGGGACACGCCCTATTTCGAGGGCTGCCTGCCGATCGAGGTGATGGCCGAGCGCGGCCGCGACACCCTGCGCCACGGCCCGATGAAGCCGGTCGGCCTGACCAACCCGCACGCCCCGACCGAGAAGCCGCATGCCGTCGTGCAGCTCCGCCGCGACAACGCGCTCGGCACGCTCTACAACATCGTCGGCTTCCAGACCAAGATGAAGCACGGCGCCCAGACCGAGGTGCTGCGCCTGATCCCCGGGCTCGAGGCCGCGGCGTTTGCCCGCCTCGGCGGCATCCACCGCAACACCTTCCTGAACTCGCCCCGCCTGCTCGACGGCCGGATGCGGCTCAAGGCCGACCCGCGCCTGCGCTTCGCCGGGCAGGTGACGGGCGTCGAGGGATACGTCGAGAGCGCGGCGATGGGCCTGCTCGCCGGCCGCCTCGCCGCCGCCGAGCGGCTGGGCCGCGACCTCGGCACGCCGCCCGAGACCACGGCGACGGGTGCGCTGATCCGTCACATCACCGGCGGCGCCGACGCGAAGACCTTCCAGCCGATGAACGTCAACTTCGGCCTCTTCCCGCCGCTCGAGGCCGTCCGGGGCGGCCGCCGGGGCCGGCGCGACCGCTACAAGGGCTACACCGACCGCGCAAAGGCCGACTTCACCGCCTGGCTCGCCCCCGTGGCGGAGCCGGCCGGCTAGGGACAGCCGCGCCGGCGGAGCAGCGGCCCGATCGCCCGCCGCTCGCGCCCCGCGTCTCCCCGCCCCGGCTCGCTTGTATTCCCCCGGGAACCGCCCCATCTTGCCCCAATCATGACCGACGGCACCCACCAGAACGGCACGTTTCTCGATGGCCAGCTGCTCATCGCCATGCCCGGCATGGGCGACACGCGCTTCGAGCGGTCAGTGATCTTTCTCTGCGCCCACTCGGCCGAGGGAGCGATGGGCCTCATCGTCAACAAGCCGGCCGAGGACCTCAGCTTCACCGACCTGCTCGGCCAGCTCAAGATCCAGCCGCGGGTCGACGTGCAGGACATCCGCGTCCACATCGGCGGCCCGGTCGAGCATGGCCGCGGCTTCGTGCTGCATTCCTCCGACTACCGCGTCGAGGAGTCGAGCCTCGCGGTCAGCTCGGGCTTCGCGATGACGGCGACCGTCGATATCCTGCAGGACATCGCCCGCGGCGCCGGCCCGGCGCGGGCGCTGCTCGCCCTCGGCTATGCCGGCTGGGGACCGGGGCAGCTCGAGTCCGAGATCCAGGCCAACGGCTGGCTGACCGCCCCCGCCGAGGCCGATCTGGTCTTCGGCCATGCCGACCCCCAGAAGTGGGGCGCGGCGCTGCGGTCGATCTCGATCGACCCCCGCCTGCTCTCCATCGAGGGCGGGCGCGCCTGAACCGGCCCGACCTTCGTCGGGGGTGCGTTTCTCCCGACAGGCGGTTGCGTTCGGGGGACGCGGGGTTATCCTCGGGCCCACGAAGAGGTCCGGGCACGAACCCGGCATCAAGGGAGGCCGCCGAATGCCCGCACCGCTGACCCGCGCCGTCGCGGCGCTGTCGCTCCTGCTTCTCGCCCTGCCCGTGGCCGCCGCGCCGTTCCGGCTGGTCACGACCGACCTCGAGCCGCAACTGGTGCCGAACTCCGTCATGGATCTGGCGTCGAGCCTTGGCTACTTCCAGCGCGAGGGCGTCGACGTCGAACTCGTCCGGGTGCAGCAGACCCCCTCCGCCGTCGCCGCGCTGCAGGCCGGCGAGGGCGAGATGGCGAACATCTCGGTCGACGCCGCGCTGCAACTCGTCGCCCGCGACCAGATGCAGCTCAAGGCGGTGGTCTCGCCGAACAAGTCGCTGCCGTTCCTCATCGCGGCCAAGGACGACATCGCCAGCGTCGACGACCTCGCGGGCCGGAGCTTTGGCATCGGCCGCGTCGGCAGCCTCGACTATTCGCTCTCCAGCAAGGTGCTGGCGAGCAAGGGCGTCGACACCGGCAAGCTCGACTTCGTGGCCATCGGCCAGCCCAACGTCCGTGCCCAGGCGCTCGCCGCCGGCCAGATCGACGCCACCACCATGTCGGTCGGCGTCTGGCTCGCGTTGCCGGACAAGCACGGACTGCATGTGCTGGTCGATCCGGACGCCTATTTCGCCGCGGCGCCGGTGCTGAACAAGGTCAACGTCGTCCCGGACGCGGTGCTGCAGGCACGCCATGACGACGTGGAGAAGGTGGTGCGCGCCCTCGTCAAGGCATCGCGCGACTTTGCCCAGAAGCCCGCGCTCTGGGTCGACGCGATGGCGGCGGCGCGGCCGGACGTCGACCGACAGACCCTCGAGACGCTGGCGAAATCGTTCGTCAGCGCCTGGAGCGTCAATGGCGGCCTCAACCGCGCACAGGTCGACGCGACGGTGGACTGGACCTACGCGACGCCGGATTTCGCCGGCCTGCGCAAGGTCGGCTTCGACGAGTGGGTCGACCTGACGCCGATCACCGACGTGCTGAAGGCCGAGGGCGTCGCGCCCGGCGACGACCAGCCCGGATTCTGACACCGGCCGATGCGCGACGCCTCCGCCCCGCCGCCTGCCATCGAGCTTCGCGGCGTGGTCAAGGCGTTTCAGCGCAAGGGGGCGGCCGCGCCCGTGGCCGCACTCGGCGGGGTCGACCTCGACATCGCCCCCGACCAGTTCCTCAGCCTCGTCGGCCCGTCCGGCTGCGGCAAGACCACGCTGCTCCGCCTGATGAACGGCCTCGTCCTGCCGGATGCCGGCGCCATCCGGGTGAACGGCGCGGCGCCGCGCCCCGGGCCCGAGACCGGCTTCGTCTTCCAGTCGTTCCGCCTGATCCCCTGGGCCACCGTCGCCGAGAACGTCGCCTTTCCGCTCGAGGTCGCCGGCACGGCCCCGGCGCTGCGCACCGAACGGGTCGCGCAGTACCTCGAACTCGTCGGCCTCTCGCGGTTCGCCGACGCCTATCCCGCCGAGCTGTCGGGCGGCATGAAGCAGCGCGTCGCGCTGGCCCGCGCGCTCGCCACCGAGCCGCGCATCCTGCTGATGGACGAGCCCTTCGCCAGCATCGACGCCCAGACCCGCGAGCTGATGCAGGACGAGTTGACCCGTATCTGGGAGCGGCGCCGCGGCGTCGTGGTCTTCGTCACCCACAGCGTCGACGAGGCCGTCCTGCTCGCCGACCGGGTGGTGCTGATGGGTCCGCGCCCGGGCCGCGTGCTCGCCACCTACGACGTCGCCCTGCCCCGGCCGCGCAGGGGCGTCGACGTGCGCGCCCGCCCGGAGTTCGCCGAGCTGCGCGCCGAGCTGTGGGCCCGCATCCGCGAGATGGTGATCTCCGACCCCGGCTCCGACTTCTTCCGCCGCTCCGGGTAGAGGGAGACCCAACCGGGCGGGCTCCCAGCGCCGCCAGGACCGACCCCGTGGCTCAGCCGAAGAACCCCGGCGCAGCCCGTCCACGCAGCGCCGCCGCCGCCGCCGCGCCCAGCGCGTCGCCGTCGCCCGCCGCGCCGTCGATCTCGTGCGCCAGCCGCTCCGAGCCGTCGGGCCGCAGGATCTCGCCGCGCAGCCGCAGCCGGCCGCGGGCAATCTCGGCGAGCCCGGCGATCGGCGTCTGGCACGATCCATCGAGCCCGGCGAGGAACGCCCGCTCCGCCGCCAGCCGCAGGCCCGTCTCCGCGTCGTGGATCGCCGCCAGCAGCTCGCCCACCGGATCGTCGGCCCGGCACTCCACCCCGATCGCGCCCTGTCCCACCGCCGGCAGCATCTCGTCGACCGGGATCGGCACCGCCGGCACGTCATCGCGCCCCAGCCGCCGCAGCCCCGCCATCGCGAGGAACGTCGCCGCCGCGACCCCCGCCTCGAGCTTTGCCAGCCGGGTCTGGACGTTGCCGCGGAACTCCACCACCACGAGGTCCGGCCGCCCGTGCCGGAGCTGCGCCGCCCGGCGCAGGCTCGACGTGCCGACGACCGCTCCCGCCGGCAGCTGCGAGAGCCCGCCGAAGCGGCCCGACACGAACGCGTCGCGCACATCCTCCCGCGGCAGCAGGCAGCCGATCACCAGGCCCTGCGGCTGCAGCGTCGGCATGTCCTTCATCGAATGCACCGCCGCGTCGATCTCGCGGCGCGCCAGCGCCTCCTCGATCTCGCGGGTGAACAGCCCCTTGCCGCCCAGCGCGGCCAGCGGCCGATCCTGCACCCGGTCGCCGGTGGTGCGGATGACCACGATCTCGAAAGCCGCCTCCGGCAGCGCGTATGCCGCCATCAACCGCGCCCGCACCTCCTCCGCCTGGGCGAGGGCAAGCGGGCTGCCGCGCGTGCCGAGGCGCAGCGGGCGGTCGGGAGAGGGCAGATCAGCGGGCATCCGGCTTTCCTTTTCGCCGCCGATCTGTAAGCAAGGCTCCCCGGGACCACAAGGCAGGCAGGCGATGGCGGACGACAGGCTCCTGATGCGCGCGCTGCGCGGCGAGACGACCGCCGTCCCGCCAGTGTGGCTGATGCGGCAGGCCGGGCGCTACCTGCCCGAATACCGCGCCACCCGCGCCCGGGCCGGCAGCTTCCTCGATCTCTGCTACACACCCGAGCTGGCCGCCGAGGTGACGCTCCAGCCGATCCGCCGCTTCGGCTTCGACGCGGCGATCCTCTTCGCGGACATCCTGCTGGTGCCCCAGGCGCTCGGCCTCGACCTCAGCTTCGCCGAGGGCGAGGGCCCGCGCCTCTCGACCGTCACCTCGGCCGCCGACCTCGCCCGCCTGAAGCCGGCGCAGGCGATCCACGAAACGCTCGCGCCGGTCTACGAGACCGTCCGCCTGCTCCGCGCCGAGCTGCCGGCCGGGACGCCGCTCATCGGCTTCGCCGGCGCACCGTGGACCGTCGCCACCTACATGATCGCCGGCCGCGGCACGCCCGACCAGGCCCCGGCGCGCACGCTGCTCTACCGCGACCCGGCCACCTTCGACGCGCTGATCGAGCGCATCACCGACGCCACCATCGCCTACCTGCTCGCCCAGGTCGCCGCCGGCGCCGAAGTGGTGAAGCTCTTCGAACTCGTGGGCCGGCGCCCTGCCCGGCCCGCACTTCGCCCGCTACGCCATCGAGCCCGCGCGCCGCATCGCCGCCGCGCTTCGCGCCGCGCACCCCGGCCTGCCGGTCATCGGCTTTCCCCGCGGCGCCGGCGCCGGCTACGCCGCCTTTGCACAGGACGCCGGCGTGCAGGCCGTCGCCCTCGACACCGCCGTCGCCCCGGGCTGGGCCGCCGCCACGCTGCAGCCCCGGCTCTGCGTCCAGGGCAACCTCGACCCGCTGCTGATGGTGCTCGGCGGCGCGCCCCTGACCGACGCCGCCCGCCGGATCGTCGAAGCGTTCGCCGGCGGCCCGCACATCTTCAACCTCGGCCACGGCATCACGCCCGACGCGAGCCCCGCCAACGTCGACACCCTGCTCCGCGCGATCCGCGGCTAGGGCAGCCTCGTATTCGGCGCGAGGTGCAGCACCAGCACCCCGGCCAGGATCAGCGCGATCCCGACCAGCGCCGCCGGCCCGAGCCGCTGGCCGAACACCAGCCAGCCGCTGCCGACCACCAGCACCATGCCGATGCCGGACCAGAGCGCATAGACCACCCCCACCGGGATCACCCGGTAGACGTGCGACTGCAGCGCAAGCGCGACGCCATAGCAGGCGAGCGCCACCGCCGCCGGCCCGGGTCGCGTCAGCTGCGCGCTGGCGGCGAGGGCCGTCGTCCCGGTCACTTCGCAGACGATGGCGAGAAGCAGCAGGAAATATCCCGTGGAAAGCGTCATCTGAAAACGGCCCGCACCGGATTGGATCGGAAGGCACACCTGAAATATGGCGCGATCCTAGCACCCGCCGGCGATTCGCGCCCGCCTCAATGCCCCGAGACGGAGTCCGAGAACAGGTTCACCACCACCACGCCGCCGACGATCATCGCCAGCCCGATCACCGCCGGCGCATCGAGCTTCTGGCCGAACACCGTCCAGCCGACGGTGGAGATCAGCACGATGCCGAGCCCGGACCAGATGGCATAGGCGATGCCCATCGGGATCACCTTGAAGGTGTACGCCAGGCCGACGATGGCGCAGCTGTAGAACACCGCCACGATCAGGCTGGGGCCGAGCCGGGTGAACTGCTCGCTGGCGTGCAGCGCCGAGGTGCCGATGATTTCGCAGACGATGGCACCGAACAGGATCAGATAGGCGGTGGTCAGCGTCATGGCGGCTCTCCTCGGGCACCGCCTCTGCCATGTCGCGTCAGGCGTGCGCCGTCAAGCCGCGCGTCGCGCGTTCCGCGAGTGGGGCCGGCTCCGCAGCGGGCTCACTGCGGCCGGTCGCTGCCGACCAGGGCGAAGATGCGCGAGATCCGCACCGCGACCGCCTCGCGAAACCCGCGATCCGCCTCCGCGAGGTCCGGCGCCCGCGCCGCAAGCCAGGCCGCCGCCTCGGCCAGCGGGCCGCGCGTCGCGACGATGCGCTCCGCCTCCGACCTGATCTCGCGCCCGAGCGCGATGTGTTGGGCGAGTTCCGCCTCCATGCCGGCTCCCTCTCCGCCTGACGCTCCGGACCCGTGCGCCAGCCTGCGCCCGGGCCGGCCGGTTTTCCACTCCGGCGCCGCATCAAGGTTAACCGCGCCGCCCCCTTGCGCGCCCCGGACCCGCTCTCTAGCGTTCGGGGGAACCGGGGGGGACAGGAATGGCGGGATTGCTGACGCTGCAGCAGCTGGCGGACGAAGTTGCCAGCGGCACCATCGACACGGTGGTGGTCGCCGAGATCGACATGCAGGGCCGCCTGATGGGCAAGCGCTTCCAGGCGGAATTCTTCCTCGAAGGCGCCCACGACGAGACGCACTCGTGCAACTACCTGCTCGCCACCGACTTCGAGATGGAGACGGTGCCGGGCTACAGGTCGACGAGCTGGGCCTCCGGCTACGGCGACTACGTGATGAAGCCCGATCTCGCGACGCTGCGGCGCACGCCGTGGCTGCCCGGCACCGCGCTGGTGCTCTGCGACGTGCTCGACCACCATCACCACGAGCCGGTGCCGCACTCCCCCCGCGCCATCCTGAAGGCCCAGGTCGCCCGCCTCGCCGAGCGCGGCCTCGCGCCGATGATGGCCTCGGAGCTGGAGTTCTTCCTCTTCGAGCAGAGCTTTCGCGACCTGCACGCCGCCGGCTATCGCGGGCCGACGCCGATCAGCCCGTACAACGAGGATTACCACATCTTCCAGACCACCAAGGAAGAAGAGGTGATGCGCGCCATCCGCACCGGCCTGCAGGGCGCGGGCGTGAGGGTGGAGAATTCCAAGGGCGAGGCGAGCGCGGGGCAGGAGGAAATCAACGTCGCCTACCGCGACGCGCTCGGCGCCGCCGACGACCATGTGATCGTCAAGAACGCGGTGAAGGAAATCGCCTTCCTCAAGGGCCGCGCCGCCACCTTCATGGCGAAGTGGTCGAACGGCGCCGCGGGATCCTCCGCCCACATTCACCAGTCGCTGCGCGACAGCGACGGGCGCAGCGTGTTCCTCGACCCGGGCGAGCCGCACGGCATGTCGGCGACCATGCGGTCCTACCTCGCCGGCCTGCTCGCCCACGCCAGCGAGGGCACACTCTTCCTCGCGCCGAACGTCAACAGCTACAAGCGCTTCGTCGCGGGCACGTTCGCGCCGACCAAGGCGGTCTGGTCGATGGACAACCGCACCGCCGGCTATCGCCTCGTCGGCGAGGGCAGCCGCGCGATCCGCATCGAGTGCCGCGTCGGCGGCGCCGACCTCAACCCCTACCTCGCGTTCGCCTCGCAGATCGCCGCCGGCCTCGCCGGCATCGACGCCGGGCTGGCGCTGGAACCGGAATACCGCGGCGACGCCTACACCGACGCGAGCCTGCGCCAGATCCCGCTGACGCTGCGCGACGCCACCGTCGCGCTCGACGGCTCGGCGATGCTGCGGGCGGCGTTCGGCGATGCGGTGATCGACCACTACGTTCACGCCGCGCGCTGGGAACAGTCCGAGCACGACCGCTCCGTCACCGACTGGGAACTCCGCCGCGGCTTCGAACGGTCATGACGCCGCGACGCCCCGCAGACCGGGGCTCTCCCGCGCCGACACGCGGCGGGGCCGCGGAAGAGGGGTCGTTTCTCTTTATTCCGACGCTCTCACGACCATCTCACGCGTGAAATCCCTCGCGTTCTCACCCCCGGGCCACCGATGACCGAAATCACCTGCATCACCCCGATCGACGGCAGCGTCTACGCCACCCGCCCCGTCGCCAGCCGCGCGGACGTCGCCGCCCGCCTCGAGACGGCCCGCACGGCGCAAAGGGACTGGGCCGCCCGCCCCCTCGCCGAGCGCATCGCCCTCGTCGAGGAAGGCGTCGCCCGCCTCGACCGGGTGAACGCCGACCTCGTTCAGGAACTGGCGTGGCAGATGGGTCGCCCCACCCGCACCGGCGGCGAGATGGGCGGGGTGCGGGAGCGTTCCGGCTACATGGCCGGCATCGCTCGCCGCGTCCTTGCCCCGGAGGTGATCGAGGACGACGCGAAGTTCCGCCGCCTGCTCGCCCGCGAGCCGGTCGGCCTCGTCCTTGTCATCGCGCCATGGAACTACCCGTTCCTGACCGCGACCAATACCATCGTCCCCGCGCTCATCGCCGGCAACGCGGTCGTGCTGAAGCACGCGTCCCAGACGCCGCTGGCCGGCGAGCGGCTGGCGCAGGCTTTCGCCCACCTGCCCGACGGGGTGTTCACCAACCTCTTCCTCGACCACGCCACGACCGCCAAACTCATCGCCGCCCGCAGCTTCGGCTTCGTCAACTTCACCGGCTCCGTCGCCGGCGGCCAGTCGATCGAGCGCGCCGCCGCCGGGACCTTCACCGCCCTCGGGCTCGAGCTTGGCGGCAAGGATCCGGGCTATGTCCGGGCGGACGCCAACCTCGACGCCGCCGTCGACACCCTGATGGACGGCGCCTTCTTCAATTCCGGCCAGTGCTGCTGCGGGATCGAGCGGATCTATGTCGCCGAGCCGCTGTTCGACGCCTTCGTGGAGAAGTCCGTCGCCTGGGTCTCGAAGCTCATCCTCGGCAACCCGCTGGAGCAGGCGACCACCCTCGGGCCGATGGCCTCGCGGCGCTTTGCCGATACCGTTCGCGCCCAGACCGCCGAGGCCGTCGCCGCCGGCGCGACCGCGCTGGTCGACAAGGGGCTCTTCCCCGCCGACACCGGCTCGACCGCGTATCTCGCGCCGCAGATCCTCACGGGCGTCGACCATTCGATGCGGGTGATGACCGAGGAAAGCTTCGGCCCGGTCGTCGGCATCATGCCGGTCCGGGACGACGAGCAGGCCATCGCGCTGATGAACGACAGCCGCTATGGCCTGACCGCCAGCGTCTGGACCGAGGACCCCGATGTCGGCCAGTCGATCGGCGCGCGCCTCGAGACCGGGACGGTGTTCATGAACCGCGCCGACTATCTCGACCCGGCGCTGACCTGGACCGGCGTCAAGGACACCGGCCGCGGCGCCGCGCTGTCGCATCTCGGCTATCTCTCCGTCACCCGGCCCAAGTCCTACCACCTGAAAAGGCTCTGAATCATGGCGATGCCCGCCAATTGGAACTACCCGACCGCGATCCGCTTCGGGGCCGGACGGATCGACGAGCTGGCCGCCGCCTGCGGCCGCGCCGGCATCGCCCGCCCGCTCTTCGTCACCGACCCCGGCCTGCGTGACCTGCCGATCACCCGCGCCGCCCTCGGCGCGCTGAACGCCGCCGGCCTGAAGCCCGGCCTGTTCACGCAGGTGAAGCCGAACCCGACCGACGCCAACGTCGAGGCCGGCATCGCCGCGCTGCGCGACGGCGGCCACGATGGCGTCGTCGCCTTCGGCGGCGGCTCGGCGCTCGACTGCGGCAAGGTCGTCGCCTTCATGAAGGGCCAGACCCGGCCGATGTGGGACTTCGAGGACATCGGCGACTGGTGGACCCGCGCCGACCCGGCCGGCATCGCCCCGGTGATCGCCGTCCCCACCACCGCGGGCACCGGCTCCGAAGTCGGCCGCGCCGGGGTCATCACCAACCTCGCGACGCACACCAAGAAGGTGATCTTCCACCCGAAGATGCTGCCGGCAGAGGTGATCCTCGACCCCGAGCTGACCGTCGGCCTGCCGCCCGTGCTCACCGCCGGCACCGGCATGGACGCCTTCGCCCACTGCCTCGAAGCCTACGCCGCGCCGTCCTATCATCCGATGGCCGAAGGCATCGCGGTCGAGGGGATGCGGCTGGTCAAGGACAACCTCGTGCGCGCCTACCGCGACGGCACCGACCTCGACGCCCGTGGCAACATGCTTGTCGCCGCCGCGGCAGGCGCCACCGCATTCCAGAAGGGCCTCGGCGCGATCCACGCCCTCTCCCACCCGGTCGGCGCGCTCTACGACACCCACCACGGGCTGACCAACGCGGTGTTCATGCCCTACGTCCTCGACTTCAACCGGGAAGCCCTCTGGGACAAGATCGACCGCCTCGCCGCCTGGCTCGGGCTCGAGGACGGCTTTTCGGGCTTCCTCGACTTCGTGCTGCGCCTGCGCCGCGACCTCGGCATTCCGCACACGCTCGACAAGATCGGCGTCGATGACTCCCGCTTCGAGGAGATGGCGAAGATGGCGGTCATCGACCCGACCGCCGGCGGCAACCCCCGCGGCCTGACAGAGGCCGACGCCCTCGACCTCTACCAGCGCGCGATGGACGGCCGCCTGGGGTAGGTCGTCCGCTCACACGAGGAAGTCGCTCGCGGCCAGATCCGCGAGCAGGTGATCGGCCAGCACCACGCGCATGCCGTGCCCGAGCCCGATCACCACCTCGCTGCCCACCTGCCCGGCGAGCGCCAGCACTTCGTCGCCGCTGGCGAAGCCGAAGGCCGCCACGTCGATCCGGTCGATCCCGAGGCCAAAGTCCACGATCAGGTCGGTGCCGCCGCCCTGCCGGAACTCGAACACATCCGCGCCGTGGCCGCCGATCAGCCGGTCATTGCCGCGCCCGCCGGCGAGAGTGTCCTGGCCGAAGCCGCCGGACAGCAGGTCCTGCCCCGCGCCGCCGCTCAGGCGGTCGTTCCCCGCCTCGCCGAGCAGCAGGTCGTCGGCCCGACCGCCATCGAGACTGTCGGCCCCGTCACCGCCGGCCAGCGTGTCACGGCCACTGTCACCGAACAGCCGGTCGTCGCCCTCGTCGCCGCCAAGCGCATCGCGCCCCTCGCCCCCGCGCAGCAGATCGTCGCCGGCACCGCCCGCCAGCGTATCCCGACCGGCCTGGCCCGACAGGCCATCGTCGCCGTCGCCGCCGAGCAGCAGGTCGTTGCCCGTCCAGCCCCGCAGCCGGTCGTCGCCGACGCCGCCCGCGATCCAGTCGTCCCCGGTGCCGCCGAACAGATCATCCGACCCGGGGCCGCCGAACAGCACGTCGCTTCCCGGCCCGCCGAGCAGCCGGTCGTCGCCGCCACGCGCCTGCAGGGTGTCGTTGCCCGCGAGACCGGCGATCTCGTCATCGCCCGGCGTCCCGACCAGAAGGTCGGGTCCGGCGGTTGCCATGTCCTGAACCATGTCGCTCTCCTCTGCGCCCCGGGCTTCTCGCCGGCCCGGTGATGAGGGGAGAGCATGAGCCACGCGGGCCGCACGTCCAACGATCGCCGCGCCCCGGCCAGTCGGTTGGGAGAGAGGTGTGGCCCCCGGGCAGCAGGGGCCTTAAGGCCGCTCAGGCTTCGAGCATGCGGCGCAGCAGCTCGACGTCCTCGGCGATCTGCCCGTCGGTCGCGCGCAGCTCCTCGATCTTGCGCACGGCGTGGATCACCGTGGTGTGGTCCCGGCCGCCGAACCGCCGGCCGATCTCTGGCAACGACTTCGAGGTCAGGGTCTTGGCGAGGTACATCGCCACCTGCCGCGGCCGCGCCACCTGCCGCGCCCGCCGGGCGGACAGCAGGTCGGACATCCGCAGGGTGTAGTGGTCGGCGACCTTGCGCAGGATCTCGTCGATCGTCACCTTGCGCTCGGATGCGCGCAGGATGTCGGCGAGGCATTCCTGCGTCATGTCGAGGTTGATCTCGCGCCCGACGAGGCTCGCGTAGGCGAACAGCCGGTTGAGCGCGCCCTCGAGCACGCGCACGTTCGAGCTGATCCGGTGGGCGAGGAACTCCATCACCCCGGCGCCGACGCCGACGCCCGGATGCTGCTCCATGTGCGCCTCGGCCTTGGCCTGCAGGATCCCGAGGCGCAGTTCGTAGTCGGTCGGATGCAGGTCGACGACGAGGCCCCATTGCAGCCGCGACTTGATGCGATCCTCAAGCCCGTCGATCTCGCCCGGCGCCCGGTCGGCGGAGATGACGATCTGCTTCTGCTGCTCGATGAGCGCATTGAAGGTGTGGAAGAACTCTTCCTGCGTCGAATCCTTGCCGGAAATGAACTGCACGTCGTCGACCATCAGCATGTCGACCGAGCGGAACATCTCCTTGAAGCCGTGCATGTCCTTGAAACGCAGCGCCGAGACGAAGCGGTACATGAACTGCTCGGCGGAGAGGTAGAGGACGCGCGCCTCGGGGTTCTTCTGGCGCACCTCCCAGGCGATCGCGTGCATCAGGTGGGTCTTGCCGAGGCCGACGCCGCCGTAGAGGAACAGCGGGTTGAACGTGACGCCCGCCCCCTCGGCGACGCCTTCGGCCACCCGGTGCGCCGCGGCGTGCGCCAGTTCGTTCGGCTTGCCGACGACGAAGTTGTCGAAGGTGCAGCGCCCGTCGAGCGGCGATGCCGGCAGGTCGACCTCGCCCGCCCCGGCGGCTGCGGCCGCCGGCTGCGGCGCCGGGGCGACAAGGGCCGTCGCGTCCTTCGGCACCACCCGCATCGCCGGAACGGGCGCCTGGGCGACGGCAAAGTCGAGTTGCGTGACCGTCAGCCCCTCGCGGCAGAGCAGCGTCCGCAGGGCGTCGCCATAGTTCCGCTGCACCCACGTTCCGATGAACGCGGTCGGCGCCGCAAAGCGGCCGACACCCGAATCCGATCCGAGGAAGACCAGCGGCTCGATCCAGTTCTTGAAGTTGTCCTGGCCGATCTGGCCGACGAGGCCGGCGCGCACGCGGGTCCAGGAGTCGTCGACGGAGTCGAGGGCGGGGGCCTTGGTCTGCGGTGTCATGGGTGCTCTTCGGGGGCGGAAATCTAAGGAAACCGTGGGTGGCGTGTCGGGTAGCGTCAGCTGATGCCGCTGCCCGGACTGCGACCGACAAGGTCCGGCGCCCCCCGACGCCACACCGCAAGTTCTACCAACGGTTTATACTCAACAACCATAGGTTGTATCTTGCGAACATCTGGCCCTTTCCGGCATTTGGAAGACACCGCTCGCAATTGCTCTGACCTTCCCCGTCGAATTCTTCTCGATTTCCGGTCGTCTCGACCGAAAATGCCGCGCTCTCCACAACTCGATTACGAGACTTACCCCCAGCGCCAACACCTCTGGCACCTCACCAAGCGACCCATTCGAGCGAGAAGCTGGAATCGTTAACTGTCACCTAACATACCGGAGCCTCCCTCAGCGGACAACGGGACCGAAGGCGGAACATCGCCTTGGGCTCGAAGCCGCCGCCTGATGCCCGGTTCCGCCTCCGCCCACGCGCCGAACCGGACGCGCCGATGGCGAGTTTGACGCTGGCGCGCAACGAAAAACGCGCGCCGGACGACGCGCGTTGACCGAGGGTCCGGCGCTGCGGCCGGCCCGGACGCTTCAGGCGGATATCAGGCGGAAAGCGCCTTCACCCGGCCGGACAGGCGGGAGATCTTGCGGCTCGCGGTGTTCTTGTGAACGATGCCCTTGGAGACGCTCTTCATGATCTCGGGCTGGGCCGCCCGCAGCGCGGTGGTGGCCGCGTCGACGTTGCCGGAGGCGATCGCCTCCTCGACCTTGCGGATGAAGGTGCGCATCCGCGAGCGGCGCGCCTTGTTGATGTCTGCGCGGCGCTCGGCCTGCAGCGCGCGCTTCTTGGATGACGGCGAATTTGCCATGTGCGTTCGATCCGTTCGGGTATCGGTAAATCAGTCGGGGGCTCATATCCGCGGCCCGGACCGCTGTCAACCGCCGATCTCCGGCCGGCCGAGCAGGGCAGCGAGTTGGCGCCCCATGGCCCGCACCGCCGCCAGAAGGCCGGCAGGCGTCGGCACCGATCGTCGCCGGCGCGGCAGCCTTGCCGCCTGTGCCTCGAGGTCCTCGATGTAGCGCGTCCAGCCCGGGGTCGAGTCCTGCATCGTTCGCTCGCGTCAAGACTTCGCCCCCATGGCTAGCAGCAAGGCGTGACCCGAACGTTAGCGGCCGCGGAACTGCGGGCTGCGCTTCTCGGCGAAGGCCGCCATGCCCTCGGCCTGGTCCTCCGAGGCGAACAGCGCATGGAACAGCCGCCGCTCGTAGAGCAGCCCCTCGCGCAGCGTCGTCTCGTAGCTGCGGTTCACCGCCTCCTTCGCCGCCCGGACGGTGAGCGGCGATTTCTCGGCGATCTTCGCCGCGGTTTCCTTCGCGTCGCGCAGCAGGTCGCGGGCCGGCACGACACGGCTGACGAGGCCGGCCCGCTCGGCCTCGGCGGCATCCATGAAGCGGCCGGTGAGGCACATCTCCATCGCCTTCGACTTGCCGACGAGGCGGGTCAGGCGCTGGGTTCCGCCCATGCCCGGAATGATGCCGAGGTTGATCTCCGGCTGGCCGAACTTCGCCGTGTCGGCGGCGATGATGAAGTCGCACATCATCGCCAGCTCGCAGCCGCCCCCAAGGCAATAGCCGGCGACCGCGGCGATGATCGGCTTCCGGCAGCGCAGGATCGCCTCGGTTTCCGGCGTGAAGCGATCCTCGGTGAACATCTCGACGAAGCCCTTCGGCGCCATGTCCTTCACGTCTGCCCCGGCGGCGAAGGCCTTTTCCGAGCCGGTGACGATGATCGCGCGCACCCGGGCCGATGCCTCCATTTCCGCCAGCGCCTCGCCCAGCTCATCGAGCAGCTGGAAGTTCAGCGCGTTCAGCGCCTCGGGCCGGTTGAGGCGGATGAGCCCGACGTGGTCCTCCACGTCGACGATCAGGGTCTCGAAGGCCACGGGCGCGTCTCCTTTGGCTGTGCGGCTCAGGGCAGTTGCGGGCCGCGACGACCATGGCGCCGGCCCGGCCCCGGTACAAGCCTGCGGATTCCGGGCTTTGCAAGGCCGGATCCCGGTGCTAGGGGAGCGGGCATCCCAAGCCGAATGCCGCACCCGCGAGGTCAGATGAACCCCCTGTTCAAGCCCAAGCTGATCGCGGGAAATTCCAACCGGCCGCTTGCCACCGCCATCGCCCGGCGGATCTCGATGCACCGCGGCGAGACGGTGGATCTGGTCAAGACCCGGGTCGAGCGCTTCAACGACGGCGAGATCTTCGTCGAGGTGTTCGAGAACGTCCGCGGCGAGGACATGTTCATCATACAGTCGACGTCGAATCCGGCGAACGACAACCTGATGGAGCTGATGATCATGTGCGATGCGTTGCGCCGGTCGTCGGCGAACCGCATCACCGCGGTCATGCCCTACTTTGGCTATGCCCGGCAGGACCGCCGCTCCAAGGCGCGCACGCCGATCTCGGCGAAGCTGGTGGCGAACCTGCTCACCACCGCCGGAATCGCCCGCATCCTGACCCTCGACCTGCATGCGGCGCAGATCCAGGGCTTCTTCGACATGCCGGTCGACAACCTTTATGCCGCGCCGGTCTTTGCCCTCGACATCCGCGCGAACTTCCCCGACCTCGAGGCGATCACCGTGGTCTCGCCCGACGTCGGCGGCGTGGCGCGGGCCCGCGAGCTGGCCGAGCGCATCAACGCCGACCTCGCCATCGTCGACAAGCGGCGCGCCGCGCCGGGCGAGATCGCCTCGATGACGGTGATCGGCGACGTGCAGGATCGCGTCTGCGTCATCGTCGACGACATCTGCGACACCGCCGGCACGCTGGTGAAGGCGGCGGAGCTGCTCGTCACCCAGGGCGCCCGCGAGGTGCACGCCTACATCACCCACGGCGTCCTGTCCGGGCCGGCGGTCGAGCGCATCAAGAACTCGTCGATGAAAAGCCTCGTCATCACCGATTTCGATCGAGCTCTCCGACTCGGCGCGCGCGGCCTCGAACATCCGCGTCGTGCCGGTGGCGCCGCTGTTCGGGCAGGCGATCCTCAACATCGCCAACGGCACCAGCGTCTCGTCGCTGTTCAACGCCCAGACGCTGGAACCGATCTACGAGGCGTTCTACCCGACGCGGGCGGCCTGACCCGCAAGCCCGGGCCGAGACCGGCAGGCGTCAGAGGCACGCGCCCTCCCGCAGCCGCCGCGGCCCGTCGGGATCGTGCGCCGGCAAGAGGACCGTCGGCTGCAGCGCGGCAAAGTCGCGGATCCGGCGCAATGTCTCATGCGCGGTCGCCGCGTCGTTCGTGACCCCGTCGATCCGGTCCGCGAGCAGGTTTTCCTGCGAATACGTCGCGTCGCCGGCAAGGAAATAGGCGCGGTCGTCGCCGCGGACGATGACCGAGCAGTGCCCGGCCACGTGGCCGGGGGTCGGCACCAGCGCGACCCTGCCGTCCGACGTCAGCGGATGCGAGGCCGGAAACGGACCGATCGCCGGCCCGTCCATGTCGACGAGCTCGGGCGCGAGCCACACCGGCCAGCGCTGCGGCAGGCACCCCATCATCATGCCCCGCATCCCGGTCGAGACGGCATAATTCGCCCGCGGCCCGACGATAGGCGTGTGCGGGAAATGGTCGAGCCCGCCCGTATGGTCATGATGGAAGTGGGTGAGCACCACAGCCGCGAGGTCGCGCGCCGGGTCGAGCCCCATGGCCGCGAGGCGCGGGCCCACCTCCTCCTCCGGCGCCACCCGGATCGACACCTGCCGATAGAACGGATTCCAGCCCGGCAGGTATCCGGGCACGGAGTTGCGCCAGGTGTCGCCGGTATCAACGAGAAACCGACCCTCGGGATGCTCCACGAGGAAGCAGAGAATCGGCAACGGCTCCACCCAGTCGCGGTCGCGGAAGATGTCGATCTTCCGGCCGATTGCGCTGCGATCGTCCCGCCCGACGCGCTGCGCCGTCTTCATCCGCGCCTTGCCAGTCTCGATCGCCGTCACGGTAATCATCGGATCCCCCAAAACGAATGATCGTTCTCTTTGTAGCCTCGCCCTGCCCCCTTGTAAAGAACGATCGTTCGTTTTAAGACGCGCCCATGCCGAAGATTTCCGACGAACGCCGGGCGGCGCGGCGCCTGCAGATCCTCGAGGCTGCCTGGAGATGCTTCCAGCGCCAGGGGCTCCACGCCACCACCATGGACGACATCATCCGCGAGGCCGGTCTGTCGGCCGGCGCGGTCTATTCCTACTTCCCCGGCAAGGAGGCGCTGATCCTCGCGGCGGTCACCGACTCGCTCGGCGGCATCCGCGACCTGGTGGCGCCGGCGCTCGCGACACGACCGCTCCCCGCCCCCGACGTGCTCGCCGGGCGCATCATGCAGGCTGTCGCCGACTTCTCCACGCGCGAGGGGTACGACCTGCGCCGCATCGCGCTGCTCGGATGGAGCGAGGCCCAGCGCAACGAGCCGCTCCGCCAGACCATGCGGGACTTCTACCTGCCGTTCCGCGACGCCCTCGAGGCGGCCGCCGCGCAGTGGCAGGCGAGCGGCCAGCTCCGGCCGGGCTCGGCGGCCCCGGACGTCGCCCGGGCGATTCTCGCCGCGGTCCTCGGCTACGTCGTGCAGTCCGCCGTCCTCGGCGACGTCGAGCCCGAGGAGATCGCGCGAGGCATCCGGGCGCTCGGGGCGGCGTAGCCGGCGCCCCTCGCGGCCGCGACGCCACATCCCGCTTGCATTTCCCGCAGGAGTCCCTAAAAGGCCGCATTCCCCCCAGACAGGTTTCTCGCGCAGCCTCTCGTACCGGGCCAGGAGGGGATCGTCGGCTCCGGTTTTGAAGCGCGCCGCAAAAGACAGGTGATCGGATGTCGCTCTACGAGCACGTCTTCATCGCGCGTCAGGATCTCTCCAACGCGCAGGCCGAGGGGCTCATCGAGCACTTCGGGCAGGTCCTCAAGGACAACGGCGGCTCGGTCGTCGGCCAGGAGTACTGGGGCCTGAAGACCATGGCCTACAAGATCAACAAGAACCGCAAGGGGCATTACGCCTTCCTGCGGTCCGACGCGCCGGCCCCCGCCGTGCAGGAGATGGAGCGCCTGATGCGGCTCCACGAGGACGTCATGCGCGTCCTGACCGTCAAGGTCGAGAAGCACGAGGATGGCCCCTCCGCCGTCGTTCAGGCCCGCAGCCAGCGCGACGAGCGCGACCGTGATCGTGGCCCGCGTCGTCCGCGCCGCGAAGACGAGAACTGAGGGGTAGAGCACCATGGCACAGCGTCCGTTTTTCCGCCGCCGCAAGTCCTGCCCGTTCTCCGGCGCCAACGCGCCCGCGATCGACTACAAGGACGTGAAGCTCTTGCAGCGCTACATTTCCGAGCGGGGCAAGATCGTCCCCAGCCGGATCACCGCCGTCTCGGCGAAGAAGCAGCGCGAGCTGGCCCGGGCGATCAAGCGCGCCCGTTTCGTCGCCCTCCTGCCCTACGCCGTGAAGTAAGGAGGCGATCATGCAAGTCGTATTGCTCGAGCGCGTCGCAAAGCTCGGCCAGATGGGTGAGGTCGTCTCCGTGAAGGACGGCTACGCCCGCAACTTCCTGCTGCCGCAGGGCAAGGCGCTGCGCGCCACGGAATCGAACCTGAAGCGGTTCGAGACCGAGCGCGCCCAGCTCGAGGCCCGCAACCTCGAGGCCAAGGCCGAGGCCGAGAAGGTCGCCCGCCGCATCGACGGCGAGGCCTTCGTGGTGATCCGCTCGGCCTCAGACGGCGGCGCGCTGTTCGGCTCGGTCACGACCCGCGACATCGCCGACGCGGCGACCGCGGGCGGCTTCTCGCTCGACAAGCGCCAGGTGACGCTCGACCATCCGATCAAGGAGCTGGGCCTGCACCCGGTGACGATCGTGCTGCACCCGGAAGTCGACGCGACGATCACCGTCAACGTCGCGCGCAGTCAGGAGGAGGCCGAGATCCAGGCCTCCGGCAAGACCATCCAGGAGCTGCAGGCCGAGGCCGACGCCGCGGCCGAGTTCGACATCCAGGAGCTGTTCGACGACATCGGCGGCGCCGCCAACGATGACGACGCCGGACTGGTGCGGACCCCGGAGAACACCTGAGGCCCACCGCCTCGGCAGGACACGAGGGGCGCCCCGCCGGAGAGCATCCGGCGGGGCGCCTTGCGTTCGGGGCAGAGACTTCAGGCGTGACGCGAGGGTGAAGACCAGCCGTCAGGCTGTTGATATTTCCGACGTTCGCGGAGCGCCGCCCTATTGGTCCGGATGCGTGTCAAGCTCGCGGCGCGCGGACCGTCCCCCGCCCTCACCGCGCCGCCTCGGCCGCCTGCTCCAGCTGCACCACGAATTCGCGCCGCAGTCGCCGGCGCAGCTCCGCGGCCCGGTTGCGCCGAGCCTCGATCGGCGTCTCGATCCTCAGCGCCGGAACCTCCGCCGGGCGGCCGGCGTCGTCGACCGCCACCATGGTGAAGTAGCAGGAATTGGTGTGCCGCACCGTGCCCGAGCGGATGTTCTCCGCCTCGACGCGGATGCCGATCTCCATCGACGTCCGCCCGGCATAGTTGACCGCGGCCCGGAACGTGACGAGTTCACCGACGTTGATCGGCTCCTTGAACGTCACCTGATCGACCGAAAGCGTCACCGCGTAGCTGCCCGAATACCGCGACGCCAGGGAGAACGCGACCCGGTCGAGCAGGTTCAGCAGCGCCCCGCCGTGCACCTTGCCGGAAAAGTTGGCGAGATCCGGCGTCATCAGCTCCGTCATCTCCAGGCGGCGGTGGTCCATGGCGTCTCTCCGAGGTGGCGGGCTTCCGGGCCAGATCTAGCCGCTCTCGGCACCTCCTGCCAACGCACCTGTCACGCCACGGCCAAGCAGCGCGCCCCGGCCCCGGTCAGCCGAGGTGCACCCGGATCACCGGCACGCCGATCTCCGGCGCCGTCAGGTCGAACGCCCGCACGCGCCGCCCGGAGACGACCGCGACGGCCGCGAGCAGGCCCTCGACGTCGGTTGCGGCCGCTTCGCCGGGATCGGCGGACGCCGCGGGCGGCCAGACCTCGCGCGGCAGCGCGCCGCGGTAGCGGGCGATCCGCAGACGATCTTCCTCGGCCATCGCCGCGAGATCGGGCGCCGCGCGCTCCAGCTCGACCATGTTGCGCCAGTGAAACATCGCCTCCTCCACCGCCGCGCGCACCGCCTCGGCCCGTCCGCCCCGGGCTGCGGAGCCTTCGGTCCGGCGGCCACCGTCGAGGTCCGAGCAGGCGGCGACCGCGACGACATAGCCGGGCGCGAACGCGCGGGCGCGGATCTCGAGCGCGCGGAACTGCGTCGCGAGCCAGGCGACATGCGGCGCGATCGCCGGCTCGCCGGCGGGATCGACCGGCGCCAGCTCGCCCGAGCCGGCGCGCAGGCGGTCGACGTGCAGGTGCTCCAGCACCTCGAGCGCCGCACGCCGCAACGCGTCCCCGGGGCTCTCGCCTGCCGCGGCCCCGGCCGAGCCGTTCGTCCTGCCCGGGGCGCCGAGCGTCAATTCGACGATCTCCGCCGGTTCCGGGGGGCCGCCGATCGTGACGAACGGACGGAGTCGCGCCGGCAGGGTCGATGCGTACTGGATGGAGAAACGCTCTGCCGCCTCCGCAACCGCAAGAAGATCTGCCTGCGCCTGGGTGGCCCCGCGGCCCGTGGCGACGCGTCGCGAAAGCAAATTATCTGGCGGCTGAGAGCCGTTTCTGGTAGTTACGCCACAGAGGGCAATATAGAATGGAAAGCCGGGTGGCGTGCTCAGCGCGTGCGGTGCGGTGCAATGCTCCGTCCGGTATCGCGTCGTCTTTTGACGCTTTGCCACGTCGGTCGCGCCCCCTGACGGCCAGTCTTTTTTCAACCTGGTAAAGACGAGAGGTCATTTTCGATGGCACGATTCAAGCTCAAGCGCAACCGGCTGCGGAAGCGGTTGGGAGAACTGATTTTCGATGCGGCCGAGCGCTACCGTGACAACGGCTACCGGAACCCCGACGTCCGCATAGAACAGGAGATCGTCAGCCTGATGCGCGGTGCCGACAAGCACTCGTTCCGGTTTCATTACGACCGCCCCCGCCGCAACGGCAAGGGGCGGGTGTTCCACATCGTCATCCCGGATCTCGCCGACAAGATGCGAACCGACGACGAGTTCGCCAAGGAAGCGATGTCGCATGCCGTCCTCTATGGCTGTTCGCGCTGACGCCTCGGATCGCGCGCGCGTGGCGAACCTCGGCATGGCCGGGGACAAGGTGCTTCTGCGCCTGATGGGGCCGCTCACCGTGGTGAAGGCGGACGGCACCGACGTGACGCCGAAGGGCAAGCGGGCGAAGGCGCTGCTTGCCCTGCTCGCCCTCTCGCCCAGCGGCGCGCGCAGCCGCCGCTGGGTCCAGGACAAGCTGTGGAGCGAGCGCTCGCAGGAACAGGGAGCCGCCAGCCTCCGCACGGAGCTGAGCGCCCTGCGCCGCAACTTCACGGCCGCAGGCGTCGACATCCTCGACTGCGGCCGCGACAAGCTGCAGCTCGACCTCGCCCGCGTCTATCTCGACACCCACGACTCGGCCAACGTCGCGGTCGGCGACGACCTGCTCGAAGGGCTCGACATCGGCGATCCCGAGTTCGAGGAATGGCTGCGCACCGAGCGGATGCGCTACGATGCGCCGGAGGGGCTCGACGCGCCGCCGCCGCGGCCGCGGACCCTGCCGGCCGGCGTCGCCGCCGGCCTGCCGGCGAACACCAACGCGCCGATCGGCCGCCCGGCCATGGCCCTCGACTACCTCGTCGGCGAGACGCGCAAGCCCTATCTCATCGTCAAGGGCTTCCACCCGATCGGCACCGGCGACCGCGAGCGCGTGTTCGCCGAGGGCCTGACCGCCGAGCTGCAGACCGTGCTCGGCGCGCTGTCCGGCGCCTTCGTCGTGCGCACCCAGGACGGCGAGCGCGACCCGCGGCGCAGCTACGAGCTGTCGGGCGAGGTGCGCCACCAGGACAAGCTGCGCATCACCGCCCGCCTGACCGCGGTCGACACCGGCCAGTATCTCTGGACCAAACGCTACGACTACGAGGACGAGCGCGTCTTCGACGTGCAGGTCGAGATCTCGAAGCGGGTGATCGAGGCGGCGCAGATCGAGCTGGTGGAAGGCGAGTGGGCGCGGATCTGGACCGACGCGCACACCACGATCGAGGCGTGGGAGCTCTACCAGCGCGGCCGTGGCCTCGAGGGCGAGGCGCGCAAGGACTCGGTGCGCCGCGCCATCCTCGCCTATCGCGAGGCGCTGAAGCTCGACCCGAACTATACCCCGGCGATGATCTCGCTCGGGTTCTGCCTCGTCGACCAGCTGCGCCTCGGCTGGGCGCACGAGCCCGAGTCGGCGCTCGTCGAGGCCCGGGCGCTCTGCGACAAGGTGATGGCGCTGAAGCCCCACGACTATTTCGGCCGCGCGCTCATCGCCTTCACTGAATGTGCCAGCGGCAACCACCAGCGCGCCTGCGACGTCATGGCCGAGGTGGTGCGCGACGCGCCCGAAAGCCCGGAGCTGCTTGCCTACTACGGCGTGCTGCTCGGGTACTGCGGCCACATGCGCGAGGAAATCCGCTATCACAAGCATGCCCTCTCGCTGACGCGCTATCCGCCGAACTGGATCAAGACCAACCTCGCCTTCGCCCACCTGCTCCAGGACACGCCCGAGGCGCCGGACTACGTCGAGGCGGCGCTCGAGGCCGATCCGCAGAGCGTGCGGGCGCACCTCTGCCGGGTGGTGGTCGCGGTGCGGGGCGGCGATTTCGCCGGCGCGAAGATCTGGGCGGGCCGGCTGCTCATCCTCGAGCCGGAGTTCCGCGCCGAGAAGTGGAGTGCGGAGGAGTGCTTCCGTGACCGCGACCTGTTCCACCGCATCGCCCGCGACCTGAAGGCGGCCGGCCTCTGACCTCCCCGCCCCAGCCAGCCCAGCCGCCCCGTCCCGCCCTGCCGAGTTCTGGTGGACGACGGCCCGCCCGCGCCCTGCCCGCGGCCGTTCAACATGGCCGCGCACACCTTCGCCGCCGCCGCCCGCCGGCCGAACCACGTCGCGCTCGAGGTGCTGGCCGGACCGGGCGCCGTCGCCGAGTGCTGGACCCATGCCGAGCTGGCCGACGCGGTGCGCCGCACTGCCGGCGGCCTCCGCGCGCGCGGCATCGGCCGGGGCGACCGGGTGCTGCTGCGCCTCGGCAACACCGCCGACTTTCCCATCGTCTTCTTCGCCGCCAACGCGCTCGGCGCCGTGCCGGTGCCGGTATCGGCGATGCTGACCGCCGCCGAGCTGGGCCCGCTCGTCGCCGACCTCGCGCCCGCGCTGATCGCCCGCGGCGCCGGCCTGACGCTGCCCGACCCTCCCGGGGCGCCGGTGATCGAGGCCGGGGACATCGCCGCCCTGCGCCGGGCGGACCCGGTCGACTTCGCCGAAACGGACCCCGACGATCCCGCCTACATGGTCTACACCTCCGGCACCGCCGGCCGGCCAAAGGGCGTCGTGCTCGCCCAGCGCGCCGCCTGGGCCCGGCGGATGATGTGGGACGGCTGGTATGGCCTCGGCCCGGACGACCGGGTGCTGCACGCCGGCGCGTTCAACTGGACCTACACCCTCGGCGCCGGCCTCACCGACCCGTGGGCGGCAGGCGCCACCGCCCTGATCTATGCCGGCCCCGCCGACCGCCACGTCTGGCCGCGGCTCGCGGACGCGCACCGCGCGACGATCTTCGCGGGCGCCCCCGGCGTCTACCGCCAGATGCTCAACGCGCCCGGCCTCGCCGAGGGCTTCTCGCACCTGCGCCACGGCCTCGGCGCCGGCGAGGCGCTGGCGCCTTCCGTGCGCGCCGCCTGGACCGGGGCCACGGGCCGGCCGATCCACGAGGCGCTCGGCATGTCGGAGATTTCCACCTACATCTCCGCCTGCCCGGCCCGTCCGGCGCCCGCCGGCTGCGCCGGCTATCCCCAGCCCGGGCGGCGCGTCGCGATCCTGCCCGACGCCGGCACCGCGCCCGTGCCGCGCGGCACCGAGGGCCTGCTCGCGGTCTCCCGCCGCGATCCCGGGCTCATGCTCGGCTACTGGCGCCGGGCGGAAGAAACCGCGGCGGCCTTCCGCGGCGAGTGGTTCCTGACCGGCGACCGCGCGGTCATGGCCGAGGACGGCGCGATCCGCCACCTCGGCCGGGCCGACGATCTCATCAACGCCGGCGGCTTCCGCGTCAGCCCGCAGGAGGTCGAGGCCGCGCTCGCCGAGCACCCGGGCGTCGCCGAGGCCGCGGTCATCGAGCTGCCGGTGCGCGACGGCGTGAGCATCGTCGCCGCCTTCTACGTCCCGCGCGGCGCCGCGATCCCCGAGGCCGAGCTTCGACCGCCACTGCGCCGCCCGGCTCGCGCGCTACAAGTGCCCGCGCAGCTTCCGCCCGGTCGACGCCCTGCCGCGCAGCGCAAACGGCAAGCTGCAGCGCCGGCGCCTCGCCACCGGCGCCTGACCCGCGCCAGCGCGAACACACGAAGCCCCCGACCCTGCCTTCGGCCTTCCTCTTGCCGAAAATACTCTCGGGGGTGGCTGGCCGCAGGCCAGGACGGGGCGGAAAGCCCCCTCGCGACGCCGACCACCAGGGACGACGGCCGGCCATAACGCGCGCGCCCCCCCGTTTGCGTCCCCCGTCTGCGTCCCCCAGTGCGCCCCCGTGACGCGCCGGCCATGCACCCGGCCGCACATTGCCCCGCCGCCCCGCCCGCGGCACTGGACCCTCCGGCCCCGTGGTGCGCATGATCGCCCGCGACACGGGCGCCCGCCGCCCGCCCTTCCGATCGCGAGGCCGCCATGACCGAGTCCCCCCGCGTTCCCTCCCGGAGCGACCGAGCCCCCGGCCTTCTGTGGGCGATCGCCGCAAGTCCGAGCGGCAGCGCCGAACGGCTCACCGTCGAGGATCTGCCCCGTGCCATCGAGGAACGCGCCTGGATGTGGATCCACGTCGACCTGCTCGACCAGCGCACCCGCGGCTGGATCCAGGGCATCTGCCGGCTGCCGACCGAGGTGACGACGCTGATCGCCGGCCAGGACACCGGCCTCGCCCTCGAGCCGGAGGGCGACGAGATCCACGGGATCGCCCCCGACTACAACATCGACTTCCTGCGCGTGTCCGACAGCGTCGGACAGTTCGGCTTCGTCGCGAGCGAGCGGCTGCTCGTCACCGGCTGGCGCCACCCGCTCGCCGGCATCGACGCGGTCAGGAACGCGCTGCTCGCCGGCGCCCGCCAGACCTCGGGCTTTTCGATCCTCGCGGCGATCACCGCCGGCTTCGTCCGCACCGCGATCGGCCGGCTGCGCGCCGCCGAAACCCGCCTCGACCATGTGGAGGACCAGATCCTCGCCTCCTCCACCGCCGACGAGCGCACCTCGCTCAAGGAAGTCCGGCGGCTCGCCCTGGCGCTGCACCGACCTGTCCTCGCCATGCTGCTGCTGCTGCGCGAGGCCGAGGAGGAGGAAGAGGAGGCCGAGGCCGCCCGCCTCGCCGGCCTGCCCGCCTCCGGCCTCGCGGCGCTCGAGGAGATGGCGACCCGGCTCGGCAGCCTCGACCACGCGGTGCGGGCCACCGCCGACCGGGCCAAGCTCCTGCAGGAGGAGATCGCCGCCGAGCTCGCCGACGAGTTCGAACCGCAGCCTGCGGGCCCTGACGGTGATGACCGCGCTCATGCTGCCCGGCACCCTCGTCGTCGGTTTCTTCGGCATGAACACCAGCGGCATGCCGTTCGAGACCCCGGCCTGGGGCACCGTTGCCGCGCTCGGTATCGGCATCGCCCTGACCGTCGCCTTCTACCGGATCATGGTCCGCGCCGGCGCCACCCTGCGCTTCTGAGGAGCCCCGCGAGATGCCCCACGACCACCCTGCTCCCGACTGGCGCACCCAGGGCGTGCGCGTCGTCAAGGCGGGCGAGTTCGACCCGAACACCGCCCAGACCCCGGGCATGACCCGCGCCGCCGCCATCACCGCCGCCACGGCCGGGGCGGCGAAGCTCTGGGCCGGCACCGTCTCGATCGAGCCGAACGCCAGGACCGGCGCCCACCACCACGGCCCGCTCGAAAGCATCATCTACGTGGTCCGCGGCCGCGCCCGGATGCGCTGGGGCGAGCGGCTCGAGTTCACCGCCGAGGCCGATCCGGGTGACTTCATCTTCGTGCCGCCCTATGTGCCACATCAGGAGATCAACGCACTGCCCGGCGACCCGCTCGAATGCGTGGTGGTCCGCAGCGATCAGGAGGCGGTGGTGGTGAACCTCGACATCGAGCCGGCCGAAACGCCGGAGACCGTGCGCTGGATCGACCCCAACCATCCGGCGGACAGGCCATGACCCGGCTCGACATCTTCTCCGACCCGGTCTGCCCGTGGTGCCTCATCGGCGCGACCAACCTCGTGCGCGCGCTGGCCGACGCCCCGGACCAGCCGTTCGAGCTGGCCTGGCACCCCTACCAGCTCGACCCGGACCTGCCCCGCGCGGGCATGGACCGCACCGACTACCTCGCGAAGAAGTTCGGCGGCCTCGGCAACGTCGACCGCGTGCACGCCAGCGTCGAGCAGGCCGCGCGCGAGGCCGGCGTGCCGCTCGCCTTCGACCGCATCACCCGGGCGCCGAACACCCTCGACGCCCACCGGCTGATCCGCTGGGCCGCGGCGGAGGGCGTGCAGACCCGCGTCGCCATGGCGCTCTCCGCCCGCTACTTCGGCGAGGGCGAGGACATCTCCGACCCGGGCGTGCTGGTGGCGGTCGCCGCGGACGCCGGGCTCGACCCTGCCGCGATCGCCCGGCTCCTCGCCGGCGACGCCGACCGCGCCGAGGTCGCCCGCGAAGCCGCCGAGGCCCGCCGCGCCGGCATCACCGGCGTGCCCGCCTTCATCGTCGCCGGCCAGTACGCCGTCACCGGCGCGCAGCCCCGCGCCTTCTGGACCGACGTCGCCCGCGAGATCGCCGCCGCCACGCCCCCGGCGTAGGGCCGCCTTCCCGCCGGGGCCGCGGGGCGCCAGATTCGCGCCGCGGGAGCGTCGGGGTCGGGATCGGGCAGCGTCACATGTGGGATCGCCATCCAGTCCGTCTCACCCTGCTGCACGTGCTGCCCGCCGTCGTCGAGGCGCGCGGCCTGCGCCTCGCGCCGCTGCTCGCGCGCGCCGGCCTGCCGGACACGCCCGGGACCGACGCCGTGGCCACCCGCGCGCAGGTCTGCGCGCTGTTGCAGGGGCTGGCGCGGCGAGCCGGCGATCGGCCTCGATCTGGCCGCCGCCGCCGACCCGAGCCGCCTCGGCATGACCGGCCGTGCGCTGTTCGCCGGCCGGCCGCTGCGCGAATGCCTGCTCGGGCATGTTCGCCAGATGCCCGGGCTGCAGGGCGGCGTCACCTATGCCCTGACCGAACACGGGCCCCGGGTCTGTCTCAGTCACACGCTCGCCGACAGCGAGCCCGACGCCGCGCGCGTGCTGAACGCGGGAGTTCGCGGGCTTTCTCGTCCTCGCGCTGCGCGCGATCGGCGGGGATGCGGCCGGCGGCCTGCGGGTCTGCCTGCCGCACCGCGCCCGAAGCCGGACCGCGATCTATGCGGATGCGCTGCGCGCGGATGTCGTCTTCGGGCCGCGCCCGGGCGTCGAGATCTGGTTCGACTCCGCCTGGCTCGAGCGGCCGAACCCGCTCTTCTCCCTGCCCGGCCCCGGCCCGGGGGCGGAGACGCCGCCGCAGGCCTGCCTTGACGACGACGCGCTTCTTGCCAGCGTCCGGCGCATCCTAGGGTGCGCCGCGATGGCGGGTGGCCCGTCGCTGGTCGATACCGCCCGCACCCTCGGCGTCGCCCCGCGCAGCCTGCAGCGGCGGCTCGCCGGCCTCGACACGTCGTTCGAGGCGCTGCTCGACGACTGGCGCCGCGCCGAGGCCCGCGCACTTCTCGCCGGCACCACGGAGCCGGTGGACGCGATCGCCCGGGCGCTCGGCTACGGACACGCCGCGTATTTTACCCGCACCTTCCACCACTGGGAAGAGACGACCCCCGGCGCGTTCCGCCGGGCGCGACTGGCGCGAAATGGCAATTGAGCCGCCGCCGGCGGGTCGTCTAGATCGCGCGGCGCCGACCGGCTGACGACAGGGGGGATGACTTCCTTCGGGCGGATCGAGCCGCCTGCGCAATGGCCTCGCCCGGCGCCGGCACCGCGCAGACACGGGCGAACGGGCCGAAGCCGCATATCCTCTATATCCTGGCCGACGATCTCGGCTTCGCCGACGTCGGCTTTCGCGGGTCGGACATCGCCACGCCGCATCTCGATGCGCTGGCGGCGACCGGGGCGCGGCTCGACCAGTTCCATACCCAGCCCATGTGCACCCCGACGCGCACCGCGTTCCTGACCGGCCGCTACCCGTTGCGCTGTGGCCTGCAAACCGGGGTGATCCCGTCCGGCGCCGACTATGGCCTTGCCACCGACGAATTCCTGCTGCCGGAGGCGCTGAAGGCGGCCGGCTACCGCACCGCGCGGGTCGGAAAGTGGCACCTCGGCCACGGCGACCGGAAGTTCTGGCCGCGGCGGCGCGGGTTCGACAGCTTCTATGGCCCGCTCGTCGGCGAGATCGACCCCTTCACCCATCAGGCGCACGGCGCCACCGACTGGTATCGCGACGACACGCTGCTGGTGGAAGACGGCTATGACACCGATCTCTTCGGGGCGGAGGCGGTGCGCCTGATCGGCGGGCATGATCCCGCGACGCCGCTCTTTCTCTACCTCGCCTTCACGGCGCCGCACACGCCGTATCAGGCGCCGCAGCCGTGGATCGAGCGCTACGCCCATATCGAGGACCCGAGCCGGCGCGCCTATGCCGCGATGATCTCGGCGATGGACGACCAGATCGGCAAGGTGGTGGCGGCGCTCGAGGCGCGGGGGATGCGCGAGGACACGCTCATCCTGTTCCATTCCGACAACGGCGGCACGCGCGACAAGATGTTCGTCGGCGAAGGCGCGGTCGGCGGCGAGCTGCCCGCGAGCAACGCCCCGCTGCGCGCCGGCAAGGGCACGCTCTATGAGGGCGGAACGCGGGTCGTGGCGCTGGCGAACTGGCCGGGGCACCTCGCGCCGGGCTCGGCGGAGGGCGTGCTGCATGTCGTCGACATGATGCCGACCCTCGCGGGCCTCGCCGGCGCCGCGCTCGACCGGGCAAAGCCGCTCGACGGCCGCGACGTCTGGCCGGCGCTCTCGACCGGCGCGGCCGGTCGCGACGAGATGGTCTACAACGTCGAGCCGACGCAGGGCGCGCTGCTCGCGGCGGCGCAGGCGATGGCGCAGGATGCCGGGGGATGGAGCGGCAAGGCGACGCTCTACGGCTGGTTCCCGGTCATCAACGGCGCGCAGCAGGGGCCGGATGGCGCGCCGCTCGTGGACCTCGAGCTGAGCGACGTGCTCTCGCGGCTCGACCTGGTGGCGATGGGAAGCTTCGAACTGCGCAAGGACCCCGCTTCGGCCTGCTGCTCGATGCGGTCTACGTCGATCTCGGCGCGGACGCCGACTGGGCGCAGGGCGCGGCCACCGTCTCGACGGACACGAAGGTCGGCATGTACACCCTCGCCGCCGCCTATCGGGCCTTCGAGCGGAACGGCGCCCTGGTCGATATCTACGCCGGCGGACGGTTCTTCGACTCGTCGCTCGGCTTCGGCACCGCCACCGACCGGGGCGGCCGCACCGCCTCGGCCGAGCTGTCCTGGAGCGATCCGGTCGTCGGCCTGCGCGGCGCCTACGCGCTCGGCGATCGCTGGACGCTGCGCGGCTTCGTCGATGCCGGCGGGTTCGACGGCAGCGCCGACCTGAACTGGCAGGCCTGTGCCGGCGCCACCTACGCCCGTGGCGATCGCTGGGAAGCGGCGGTCGGCTACCGCTACCTGTCGATCCTCCACGAGGCATCCGACCGCGCGCGGCTCGACATCGACGTGCAGGGCCCCCTCGTCGGCATCAGCTATCGCTTCTGAGGCCTGAGGCTTCCGGGCCGGTGACGACCGCCAGTCGTCGCGATGCGCCGACGGCCAGCGCAAACACTGTTCTTTCCGAATCGCTCTTTTGACGATAACATGCCCGTGACTGCGCGCATTTTCGTGCATCTGATTTTTTCGTAACCGACTGCAAAGCCCGCCACTGATTTTCAGGGGGGGAGATTTATTTTGCCTATTCTGAACAGGTTCTTCCGCCCACAGCCGCTTCTTCGCCGTCGCCTCGCGCCGGTGGCGAGCGCCACGCTCCTGATCGGCACCGCTCTGGCCGGCGGCGCCCGCGCCGAAGCCGGCCCGGTCTGCGCACGGACGATCAAGGCGGACGTCGTCGCGATCGAGCAGGCGTATCTGCTCAACCGCTTCTCCGCCTTCGTCCCCGCCGGGATGCTGTTCGCGCTCAAGCGCGACGTCGTGGCGCTCGACCCCGATCAAGGCCCCGTCGGCCCCGGCAACGCGATGCTCCGGCCGGACAAGCGGCCGCGGCCGATCGTCCTGCGGGTGAACGAGGGCGATTGCCTCGAAGTCACCTTCACCAACTACCTCTCGCCCGTCGCCCGTCTCGAAGGCGGCATCCCCGCGCAGAACCATGGGAACTTGCCCGGCCACGTGCAGGCGATGCCGGGATCGCCCCCGAGCACCGCGATCCGCCCGGCGGAGCCCGTCAGCGTCGACGCGCCGAGGACGCGGGCCGCGTCCTTCCACATTACTGGCATGTCGGTCGTGCCGATCTCGGAAGCCGAGTGCCCGGCCAACGTGGCCTGCGGCGGCGACGGCTCGAACGTCGGGCTGAACCGCGGCGTGGTGTTCCGCACCGACAGCGGCGACGCGCTGAAGGCGGCGTATTCCCACGGCTCGCTGGCGCTGCCCGGGCAGACGGTGGTGACGAAATGGCTGGCCGAAAAGGACGGCGCCTATTTCGCCTACTCGATGGGGGCGCCCATCGGTGGCGAGGGCGACGGCGGCCAGATCGGCCTCGGGCTCTTCGGCGCCGTCAACGTCGAGCCGCGCGGCTCGGAATGGTATCGCTCGCAGGTGCGCCACGACGAGCTGGTGGCCGATACCGCGACGCGGGCCGGCGACCGGCACCCCTATGCGCATGTCGACTACGAGAAGCTGAAGCTCCTGACGCCCGACCCGCTCGACACGACGGGCAAGGTCTTCGACATCGCGCACACCGACCTCAATGCGATCATCGTGCCGCCACCGGCCGCGCCCGGCGACTGCAAGCCCGAGGGTCGCGCCGATGGCTCGGTCTGCGCCCAGGCCTTCCGCGAGTTCACCGTCATCTTCCACGACGAGGTCCACGCGGAGCAGGCCTTCCCGCAGCTCGCGGATGAGAGCGACCCGCTCAGCCTGATCAAGGACGGCATGGGCATCAACTACGGCGTGTCGAGCATGGGCTCCGCGCTGATGGCGACGCCGAAGTTCGACAAGCTGCCGCCGACGAAGGATTGCGTCGAATGCCGGGCGGAGGAGTTCTTCCTCAGCTCCTGGGCCAACGGCGACCCGGCGCTCCTGCTGCGCTACGAGGACGGCAAGGCGGCGGGCGCGCTCTATCCCGACGATCCGTCCAACGTGCATCACTCCTACATGGGGGACAACGTCCGGTTTCGGAACCTGCACGCCGGGCCGAAGGAGACGCATGTCTTCCACCTGCACGCGCACCAGTGGGTGCCCGATCGGTCGGACCCGAATGCCTCGTATCTCGACTCGCAGACGATCTCGCCGGGCGCGACTTTCAGCTACGACATCGAGTTCGGCGGCTCGGGCAACCGCGCCTACACGCCCGGCGACTCGATCTTCCATTGCCACCTCTACCCGCACTTCGCGCAGGGCATGTGGGAGCTGTGGCGGAGCCACGACACGTTCAACGACGGCAAGGTCGGCTGGTTCGACAAGACGAAGCCCGTCTCCGAGACGAACTCGCCGTTCAACATGAACCTGCCGGACGCGGAGATCGCCACCGGCACCGAGACGCCGGCGCTGGTGCCGATCCCGGGCAACGCGCTCGCGCCGATGCCGTCGGCGGCGTTCCGCGGCTATCCCTTCTACATCCCCGGCGTGCCCGGCCACCGCCCGCCGCAGCCCGTGCTCGACTTCGACGTCGCCGCCGACAGCGCGCCCGTCGACGGCGGCCTGCCGCGGCACGTGGTGCTGTGGAGCCGCGACAAGGAAGACCCCGAGGGCAAGACCGCGGATAAGGCGGAAGCCGATAAGGCCGAGGTCGTCGCGGAGGAGCTGAAGACCGGCGGCGAGACGACGCAGGTCATCGCCGCCCGCGTGGCCTCGCAGGCAGCCTCGGCGATGGCGCTGGCCGGCCAGTGGGACGAGCTGAAGCTGCGCGAGGTCGCCGAGACGGGCGAGCCTGACGAACTCATGGCGATGAAGTTCCACGAAGGCGCGCTTCCCGGCCTTGACGCCGTGCCGGACCCGGCGCCGCCCTTCCCGGCCTGGTGGCGCCCCAAGGCCTACCGCACCAAGCGCGCGGACTTCGTGCCGGTGCAGACCGAAGCGGCCAGCCCGCCTCCGGCCGGCGATCCGCTGTTCTACGTCAACGGCCGCCCGCCGGTCAGCGGCGCGCCCTATGCCGACCCCTGCCCGACGGAAGCGCCGGTGCGCGACTATCGCGCCGCGTTCATCCAGACCGAACTCACCTACAACAAGCACGGCTGGTTCGACCCGCAGGGCCGCATCGTCATCCTCGAGAACGACATCAAGGACATCATCGACCCCGACACCCGCACCAGCCTGCCCGCGCCGCTGTTCTTCCGCGCCAACTCGGGCGAGTGCATCGACGTCAAGTCGTCGAACTTCGTGCCAGCCGCGCTCAACGCCGACGATTTCCAGATCTTCACGCCGACCGACACCATCGGCCAAGTACGCGAGCCCGAACGATCTCTTTCCGCCCAACGCGCAGAGCGGCCTCGCCCTGGCCGACACGCCGCCGCCGAAGGTCGCCTTCGAGGCCGACATCATCGGCAACATCACCAACGGCGAATACGTCGCCGGCGTGGTGCGGATTCTCGCAAGGGGCGCTCCACGCCGCTGCGGGCTTCGTGCAGGACATCGACTTCGCCACCGGCCTGCTCCACATCGGCGCCAAGGGCCTGCACGGCGGCGCCCGTGTCCTCCTCAACGACCCCAACGGAGTCTATGGCCTCGACAACGACGACCCCGCCCGCGCGGTGCTGCCGCAGGACGACCGCTTCGCCGCCGACGACGAGAACGCCGCCGTCCACGCCGGCACCGGCTTTCCCGTCTGCGTCCCGCGGATCGACCCGGCGGTGGCCGACGACCCGAAGTGCCCGACCGCAAACCGCCCCGCCGGGACCGGACCCGCGGCCTACCGCTTCACCTGCGGGACGGTGCCGGCCTTCGGCGACACCACCGGCGCCGTCCTCCCGACCTGCGATCCGAAGCGGCCGGTGCCGCTCCGCGTCGGTGACTACGTGACGTATTCCGGCATCCTCCAGCCCGACCCGGCCGGCGGCTTCTTCGTCTCCGCCTACGCGCTCGACGCCGACCTCGGGATCTACACCTCGCCGCACGTCGACCCCGCCTATCTCCTCGTCGAAGAAGCGATCGAGGGCACCAAGGGCGAGCTTTTCAGCGGCGTGACGCAGGAGGAGACGACCCGCATCCGCGTCGTCGGCTTCACCACCGACCCGTCACGGAATGTCGAGGTGACGCTGCTCGACGAGGACCGCCGCGGGATCGCCGGCGTGACGGCCGACTTCTCCGTCAGCGGGCCCGTGGGCCTCACCCCGGAAAACGGCCCGCCGCTCGGACGGGTCAGGTTCACCTGGCCATCCAAGAACGACGCGCGCGCGGTGCGCCGCGACGTGCGCCTCGACATCGTCGGGGCGAGCCCCGTGGCGACCGACAGCGGCCTCGCCAACGGCACCTACGGCGCCCCGGTCTCGGAGTTCATCTATCCCGAGGGCTCGGTCTTCGGCGCCCCGGGGTTCCCGCCGCCGGTGCCCTTCGAGAACTTCTGTTACCTCAGGAACGCCGGCGGCCACTTCGACACCGTTCCGGGCCCGCTCGGCCCGCCCGCCCCGTTCCCGAACTCGGGCCATTTCGACTCGCAGCAGATCGGGACGGGACCGGAGCGCGCCTGCGACAACCGCTGAGCGGGGCGGTGTCGGAAGGCGTTGCACATCCCGGCCGGGCGCCGTCGGAATGAAGATGAGCATTCTGCGATCGGCGGGATGGGCGACGTCCGGGGGTCAGGCGGCGCCGGTCTCACTCCGAGACCCGATTGTATCGCGTGGCCGTCAGGTGGTCGGAGACGGCGCACGACCTGGTGTCGCGCCATCCGACGTCACGCAGCGCCGTGCGGATAGCCGCGTCGCCGAACGGCACGGCTTTCCCCTTGGGATACACGGCCCAGAGCGGCAGCGTACCGCACGCGGCCTGCGCTTTCGCCAGATCCTCCCCTGCGTCGATGCGGGCGATTGCCATTGACGCCTCCCCGACATCATCGACCAGCGTTCCGTCGAGCGCCTCTGCCAGAGCCGGATCGTCGCAAACACCGATCAGCAGCGCCTTTGCTCCCTTGTCGAGCCCGAGCTTCGCGCGCAGGCCGGGCGGCGGCGTGGCAATCGCCCCGGCCCAGGCATCCGCAGCTTTCGCCCCGAGGCTCAGGGCAACCGCTTCTCCATGACAGGAAAAGCGAAGCATCGGTCCCTCCACGCGCACATCGCTCATCATCGCCTTGGGAAAGCGACGCCGGATGTCGCCGCGCAGGATCAGCTCCCGCGCTTCGAGCAGCGCCTTGACCTCGCCCGCCTCGCGCCCGACCTCGGCATGCACCAGCGCCTCGCGGCCCATCGCCCGATCTCCCAGCCTTCGCCACCATCTCCACATCGCCGGCATCGGTGCGAGACATGCAATGCCGTGCCCGCCGGTCGAGCGCCAGAAGGCCGGACCTGCGTAACGCTTTCAAGTGTTCGGCAATGGATGCGGGCGACAGGCCGGACAGCGCCGCCAACCGGGTCGAGCGTTTCGTCGTCCACGCGATCTCTTCGGGATCAGGGTCGGCACCTTGGGTCAGTTCGGCATCGAGATCGCGCACCACGACACCCGGCGACGACGAGGGCTCGGGAGCCTCGGCGAGTGCGCCCGCAAGTTCGGTGTCGCCAACAGGGCGTAGCCCGGTCGGCGCGGGTCGTTCGCCCGGCCGAACATCGTCCGGTAGAAATCGGCCCGTGGGTCTCGACGCCGGGTGCGGAGTCAACTGCGTGACGAAGCGTCCGGCATTAAGCCGTTCGCAGAAATGAATTTCTCGAGCAATGTCGCGGAAGAGGAAGGAGTTCGAACCAACCGGAGACGCAGGGCGCCTCCCACCGGATTTGAAGTCCGGGCGCCCCACCGGGGACGTTGCTCTTCCGTCCTTCGGACGTAGCGCCCCGCGCGGGCCGGCGTCAACCGGCCCCTCATAGCCTCCCGGCGTCGATTCAACAGGTTAGCCGGGCCGGCGCCCGCGTTCGGGGCTTCCCCCCGCCGATCTCGCGGACGGCGCCCTCTTCGTCCTCCGAACCGGCGCCCGCCCGCCGCATCGCCGGAGACGTCGCCCCCGGTTGGCGTGGGTCGCGGAGCGCGGCGCGGGTTTGGTCCGGCCCGGCGCCTGAACCGCGGTCCGTCACGGGGATGGACGCTACGGCGTTGCGATGGGAGGTTCGGGCCGGGGCCGCCGTGCGGCATGGTGGTCGGGCAAGGGGCAACTCCGGCGCGGTCCCCCCGGGGAGGATATCTGGTGACCACAGCCCCGCTCGCAGGATCGGAGGAGCCGCGCCTGACCTCGCTGTCGCATGGTGGCGGCCGCGGCTGCAAGATCGCGCCCGGCGTGCTCGCCTCGATCCTGCGCGGCACCTCGGCGATGCCGGTGCCCGAGGCGCTGCTCGTCGGGATCGAGACCGCGGACGACGCGGCGGGCCGGAAGCTGAATGACCAGCAGGCGCTCGTTGCCACCACCGACTTCTTCATGCCGATCGTCGACGACCCGACCGACTTCGGTCGCATCGCCGCAACCAACGCCATCTCCGACGTCTACGCCATGGGCGGCACCCCGATCATGGCGCTCGCCATCGTCGGGATGCCGATCGCCCGTATCTCGCACGCGACGATCGCCGCGATCCTCGAAGGCGGCGCGACCGCGGCCCGCGCCGCCGGCATCCCCATCGCCGGCGGCCACACCATCGACTCGGTCGAGGCGATCTATGGTCTCGTCGCCCTCGGCCTCGTTCCCCCCGACCGCGTGCGGCGCAATGCCGGCGCGCGGCCCGGCGACCGCCTGATCCCCGGCAAGCCGCTCGGCGTCGGCGTCTTCTCGACCGCGCTGAAGAAAGACGCGCTCGGGGCCGAGGGCTACGCGCGGATGATCGCGACGACCACCCGGCTCAACACCCCCGGGCCCGAGCTTGCCGCCCTCGACGGCGTGCACGCGATGACCGACGTCACCGGCTTCGCGCTCGCGGGGCACGCGCTCGAGATGGCTCGCGGGGCGGGGTGCGACGTGCTCATCGACTGGCCAGCCGTGCCGCTGCTGCCCGCCGCCCGCGACCTCGCCGCCAGGGGCTTCGTCACCGGCGCGAGTGGCGCAACTGGGTGAGCTACGGCGCGGAAGTGGTTCTGCCAGATGACTTCGCGCCGGAGGACCGGGCGCTGCTCACCGATCCGCAGACCAGCGGCGGCCTTCTCGTCGCCTGCGACCCCGCGACGACCGACGCCGTGCTCGACACCTTCCGCCGCCACGGCTTCGCCGACGCGGCGGTCATCGGCGAGATCGCCACGTCCGAAGGCGCACCCCGCCTCCGCCGGCGCACCTGAAGGCGGCGCCCGATGACGGAGGAAAGCACCCGGTCGCCGTCCGGCGGGCGAGCGAGGCACCGCGCCGGACCCGCCTGTCAGCGCCACGTTCGGGCAAAGAACGCTCGACCGTGGCAGCATCGCCTCCGTGGCGCGGCCCACGTCACCCGTCCCCGCGACGAGGCCGGACAGATCACAGACCAGTTCACCCCGAAGCCGGCGCTGGCGGACGAGAGGGCCTCTCCCAATCCTGCCGCCCACCTCACGGTCGGCCCCGCGGCAAGCATCGCCCCGAGCAAACCGAAGCGGGGAGCCGTGCCCACCCCTCACGACCGTCCAGATTTAATTAACTACATCAATGCCTTGAACGCCATGGATCACGCGTGGGATTCACGACCCCACGCGTGAGTTTCCAGTCACCGCACGATCCGGCTGTACTTCGCCCCCGCGAGGCTCGCGTCGGCGATCAGGCCGCGCTGGCCGAATACGACCTCGGTGATGGGCCGGTTGATCTGCGTCGAGGTGACCCCCGCCGCCGCACCGTCCTTCTGGAAGGCCACCGCCGCGTCGACCCCGAGTTCCCAGCCGTCGGCCACGCGAAAGTCCTGCAGCGCCTGGTCGGTCATGAAGAACAGCGCCTGGTTGAACGCGGTCGCGCCGAAGGTCAGCCCGATCCCCGCAGCCGTCAGCGAGTAGTAGTCGACCTTGGCCGGTCCGATCAGCAGCGCCCCCTCGCCATACGCGCCGGAAGCGAAGAAGCCGACCTTGCGGATGTTGGGGATCAGCAGGATCCCCTTCGCCTGCGCGGCCAGTTCGGTCGAGCCCGGAACCGTGGCGTAGAGCTCGTTCAGCGCATCATCCACGTCCTGGTCGATCTTCGCCCGTCCGGAACCGCCCGGCGCCGGCGGTCGCGAGGTACAGGCGGCGAGGGCGCCGGCGCCGGCCAGCGCCAGGATGCTGCGTCGGGTCAGGGGCATCATGGACGGGTTCCTCTCGTGCTCTCTGCCTCGCGGCCGGTCGCAGCCGGCGTCGAGAACGCTCTTACACGCGCCCCGCCTCCCCGCCAAGCGCTCGCGCACGCCTGATCCGCCTGCGCCCTTCCGCCGATTGCGCCGCCCCCGCGCGGCCGGTAGAACCCGGGGCCATGTCGCTCTGGAGATACTCGAACCCGGCCGAATTCATGCGCATCACCGGCCCGGTCCTGCCGGTGGTCTGGGCGGCGGCGGCGCTGTGCCTCGTCGCCGGGCTCGGCTGGGGCCTGCTCCTCACGCCGGACGACTACCAGCAGGGCGCCACGGTGAAGATCCTGTTCATCCACGTCCCTGCCGCGCTGATGGCGATCAACGCCTGGCTGATGATGCTGGTCGCCTCGCTCGTCTGGTTCGTCCGCCGCCACCACGTCTCGGCGCTCGCCGCCCGCGCCGCCGCGCCGGTCGGCGCCACCATGACGGTGATCGCGCTCGCCACCGGCGCGATCTGGGGCCAACCGATGTGGGGGACCTGGTGGGCCTGGGATCCGCGCCTCACCTCGTTCTTCATCCTGTTCCTGTTCTATGTCGGCTACATCGCGCTCTGGAGCGCCATCGACGACCCCGACTCCGCCGCCGACCTGACCGCCGTGCTCTGCCTCGTCGGATCGGTCTTCGCCCTGCTCTCCCGCTATGCCGTGCTGTTCTGGAGCCAGGGCCTGCACCAGGGCGCTTCGCTCTCGCTCGACCGCGCGAGCCACGTCGACACGGTTTTCTACCGACCGCTGCTGCTGTCGATCGCCGGCTTCATCCTGCTCTTCCTCGCGCTGGTGCTGACCCGCACCCGCACCGAGATCCGCCTGCGGCGGATCCGCGCGCTGCTCGCTCTCGAGGCGCGGGCATGATCCCCGACCTCGGCAAGTACGCGGCCACGATCCTGGGGGCCTATGGCGTGACGCTGGTGCTGCTCGGAGGGCTGGTGCTGGCGAGCTGGCGACGCTCGGCCCGGGCGCGGGCCGAGCTGGCGCGACTCGAAGCCGCCCGCGGCGAAACCAGAGGGAGGCCGACGGATGCCTAGGGGCTGGCGCGCCGCGCTGCTGGCGATCCCGCCGCTCGTGTTCCTGGCCTTTGCGGCCGTGGCATTCATCGGGCTTCGCCGCGAGAATCCGCAGGAGCTGCCGAGCGCGCTGGTCGGCCGGGAGACGCCGAGCCTCGACCGGCTGACCGCGCTGCGCGACGACCCGGCGCCGACCGATGCCGACCTCGCGGGGCCGGGCGTGAAGCTGGTGAATTTCTGGGCGAGCTGGTGTGCACCCTGCCGCGTCGAGCATCCGCTCATCAAGGCGCTGAGCGAAAGCGGCGTCGAGGTGATCGGCATCAACTACAAGGACGACCCGAAGGCGGCGCTGGGCTTCCTGAAGGAGATGGGCGATCCCTATACCCGCATCGGCGCCGACACGACCGGGCGCACCGCGCTCGACTGGGGGATCTACGGCGTGCCCGAAACCTTCGTGATCGGGCCCGGCGGCAGGGTGGTCCTGCGCTTCCCCGGCCCGCTCGATCCGACCACCGTCGAGGAGCGCATCAAGCCGGCGGTCGCTGCCGCGCTCGGCTCGGGTTGAGCGCCCTGCGGGAGTCGCCGGCCTACGCCCGGGCGTAGCGGTCGCGCGCCCGGGCCCGAGCCCGTTCCGCCTCGGTCTCGCGGTCGCGCGGCGCAGAGCTGGTGACGAGCGCGGCCAGCAGGCGGCGCGATGCCGCGGCCACGTCGTCGACCGCCCGCTGGAATGCCGCGTCGTTGGCCTGGGACGGGTGCGTGAAGCCGCTCACCTTGCGGACGAACTGCAGGGCCGCGGCGTGGATCTCGTCGTCGGTCGCGGGCGGCTCGAAATTGTGGAGAACCCTGATGTTGCGGCACATGGGCGATCTCCCGCATGGCTTTTCCCACCGCAAGAGATGCGCCCGGTGGCCGTCGCCGGCAAGCCCGGACGGGGCGGCCGGGCTCAGGCCCCCTGGTCGCTCGACGCCGGCATCCCGGCCGGCGCCTGCTCCCAGCCCTTGCCGGCGGCCAGCAGGCACGACATGCCGTCGGTGCCGGTGACGACGATCGTCCAGGTTCCGGTCGCCGCCGAGCTGAACACCTCCACGACTGCATCGTCCTTGTGCAGCCCGATGCTGGTGCGGGTCTCGCCGAAGCGGTCGGACAGCTTGCGCACCACGTCGGCGTGCGCGGCGCACGCCTTGCCAGGCTCTTCCGCCCGTGCCTCGGGCGTCATGGCGAGCAGTCCGAGGGCGGTCATGGCGCGAACGAGAAGGATGAGCTTCGACATGGGTCAGGTTCCTCGGCGGAGCGGGACGCGGGAATTTCACGGGACCGAAGCTGCTCGTAAAAGCAGAATACGAAATTAACTGATCATCCTGTGGTTGTTCAGAATACGCAACGGCCGCGGACGATGCGGGGTGACAGGCGAATTGCTGCTTGTGCGGTTGCGTCGGCGTCGGCTAAGCCCTGTGCAGTGCAGCAGAGCCCGGGGATGCCATGCCGCAGGATGCCCACCCGTACCGTTCGGTGCTTTACATGCCCGGGTCGCGACCCCGCGCGCTCGAAAAAGCCCGCACCCTGGCGGCGGATGCGCTGATCCTCGACCTCGAGGATGCCGTCGCCCCGTCCGAGAAGTCGAATGCCCGGGAGCTTGTCGCCGGCGCGGTCGAGGCCGGGGGCTATGGCAAGCGCAAGCTGCTGGTGCGGGTCAACGGCTTTGATACCGAATGGGGCGAGGGCGACATTGCCCGCGCCAGCGCGGCGCAGCCGGACGCGATCCTGCTGCCCAAGGTCGAGTCGCCCGCCGACATCGCCCGCGCCGCGCTGCTCATGGCCGAGGCCGGGGCGACGGAGCGCGTGCGCATCTGGGCGATGATGGAGACGCCGCGCGGCGCGCTCAACGCTCTCGCGATCGCCGACTCGCATCCGCGACTCGAAGGCTTCGTGCTCGGGACCAACGATCTCGTGAAGGATCTTGCCGCGGCGCACACGCCCGACCGGCTGCCGCTCGTGACCAGCCTCGGGCTCTGCCTGCTCGCGGCGCGAGCAGCCGCGCTGGTCTGCGTCGATGGGGTCTACAACGCCTTCCAGGACACCGACGGCCTGCGCGCCGCCTGCGAGCAGGGGCGCGACATGGGGTTCGACGGCAAGACGCTGATCCATCCCGACCAGATCGCCGTCGCGAACGAGGTCTTTGCCCCGTCGCCGGATGCGGTCGAGCTTGCCCGCCGGCAGGTCGACGCCTTCGCGGCGGCGACGGCGCGCGGCGAGGGCGTCGCGGTCGTCGACGGCAGGATCGTCGAAAATCTCCATGTCGTCACCGCGAAGCGTCTCATCGAGCGCGCCGAGACGATCGCTGCACTGGAGGCCGCGGCGTGACCGTCCTTTTCATCGGGCTGCTCATCTGGACGGCTGCGCATCTCTTCAAGCCGCTGATGCCCGCGGCGCGGGCCCGGCTGGCGGCCGGGCTTGGCGACGGGCCGTCCAGGGGCGTGATGGCCGCATTCATCGCCCTCGGGCTCGCGCTGATGGTCATCGGCTTCCGAACGGCACCAGTCGAGAGCATCTGGTTCCCGCCGTCGTGGACCGTCCACATCAACAACCTGCTCATGCTGGTGGCCGTCGCGCTGCTCGGGCTCGGCCACTCGAAGAGCCGGGCGCGGTCGTGGGTGCGCGATCCGATGCTGACCGGCGTCATCGTCTGGGCCGGCGCGCACCTGCTGGTGAACGGCGACGTCGCCTCGATCCTGCTCTTCGGCTGGATGGGGGTCTGGGCGATCGTCGAGATGGTTCTGGCACGCCGCAAGCCCGCCGGGCCGGTGCCCGCCGGCAGCCTTGCCGGCGACATCCGCCTCGGCGTCATCACCCTCGTGGTCTTCGCGGTGATCGTCGCCATCCACACCTGGCTCGGCTACCCGCCGTTTCCGCAGGGGTGACGGGAATGCTCGCATACCGCTTTCTGACCGAAGAGGACACGGCGGCCTTCTGCCACAAGGTCACGGCGGCGCTGGCGAAAGGCTGGTCGCTGCACGGCGCCCCGACCTACGCCTTCGACGGCACTGCCGGCGTCATGCGCTGCGGTCAGGCGGTGGTGAAGGACGTCGATGCCGACTATGACCCCGCGATGAAGCTCGGAGACCTCTGATGGCCTCGAAGACCCACGCCGGCCGGTTCTTCGAGGACTATCGCGTCGGCGACGAGATCGTGCACGCGGTGCCGCGCACGGTGACGGAGGGTGATCGCGCGCTCTACACCGCGCTCTACCCGACGCGGTTCGCGCTCTACTCCTCGGACGCCTTCGCGCGGAAGTCCGGCCTGCTGCGGAGCCCGATCGAGGATATCGCGGCGTTCCACGTCGTCTTCGGCAAGACGGTCCCCGACATCAGCCTGAACGCGGTGGCAAACCTCGGGTATGCCGAGGGGCGGTTCCTGCTCCCGGTCTACCCCGGCGACACCCTCACCTCGACGAGTGAGGTGATCGGCCTGCGCGAGACCTCGAATGGCAAGTCCGGCGTCGTCTGGGTGCGCTCGACCGGGCGGAACCAGCGGGGCGAGGCCGTGCTGAGCTATTGCCGGTGGGTGATGGTGCGCAAGCGCGATGCAGGCGCCCCCGCCCCCGCGGTCGTCGTGCCCGACCTCGCCCCCGCCGTCGCCGGCAGCGACCTCGTGGTGCCCGCGGGCCTCGACTTCTCCGCATACGACTTTGCCCTGGCCGGCGAGCGCTGGCGCTGGGGCGACTACGAGATCGGCGAGAAGATCGACCACGTCGACCGCGTGACGATCGAGGAAGCCGAGCACATGCTCGCCACCCGGCTGTGGCAGAACACGGCGAAGGTGCATTTCGACGTCACCGCCCGCGACGGCGGCCAGCGGCTGATCTATGGCGGCCACGTCATCAGCCTGGCCCGCGCGCTCTCGTTCAACGGCCTCGCCAACGCCCAGATCGTCGCGGCGATCAACGCCGGCGCCCATGCCAATCCGTGCTTCGCCGGCGACACGATCTGCGCGTGGTCGGAGATCCTCGACAAGGCCGACACCGCGACGCCGGGCGTCGGCGCGCTGCGGGTCCGTCTCGTCGCCACCCGGGCCGGCGCGGCGGCGTTCGCGCTCCGCGGCGATGACGGCAAGTACCTGCCGGACGTGCTGCTCGACCTCGACCTCTGGGTGCTCGTTCCGAAATGAAATCGTCCAGACTTTTCCTGATGAATTTACTAGGGTTAGAGACGCCAACTACTGTGGCGTGTCCGGTATACTCTTGCATTCCGTCAGGGAAGGGTGGCATGTACCGACCGAGCTGGTGCGGAGAGAACCATGGCTGACGTGAACCGGGGCGAGCGCCCCATTTCTCCTTTCATGATCGGCTCGGTCTACCGACCGCAGATCACCTCCGTCATGTCGATCCTGCACCGCATCACCGGCATCGGCATCGGGCTCAGCACCATCCTGGTAGTCTGGTGGTTCCTCGCCGCCTCGTCGAGCCCGTACTATTTCGACTTTGCCGACGGCATCCTCACCTCGTGGATCGGCACGCTGATCCTGTTCCTGGCGCTCGTCTCGCTCTGGTATCACTTCTTCAACGGCCTCCGGCACCTGTTCTGGGACGCGGGCCTGGGCTTCGGGCTCGACCAGGTGAAACTGACCGGGATCGCGTCGGTGATCGCCGCGGGCGTCATGTCGATCGTCACCATCACGGTCGGGCTCTGGGGGTAATCATGCAGTTCCGCACCGACAGGCAACGGGTCCAGGGTCTCGGCACCTCCCACTCGGGCGTTCATCACTGGTGGTCCCAGCGGCTGACCGCGGTCGGGATGCTGATCCTCGTGCCGCTCTTCCTGTTCCCGTTCGTCCGCGCCCTCGGCACCGACTTCGAGACCGCCCGAGAGATCTATGGCCACCCGTTCAACGCGGTCGTCGCCATCCTCACCCTCGCGGTCGGCTTCCTGCACCTGAAGCAGGGCCTGCAGGTGGTCATCGAGGACTATGTCCACGACAAGCCGGTGCGCACCGCGATGCTGGTGGCGAACGTGGTGCTCTGCGCCGCCTTCGCCTTCACCGGCATCTTCGCCGTCGCCAAGATCGCCTTCGCCTGAGGACGCCGCACCCATGGCCGCTTACACGTTCACCGATCATACGTTCGACGTCATCGTCGTTGGCGCCGGCGGCTCTGGCCTCCGCGCCACCCTCGGCATGGCCGAGCAGGGGCTGAAGACCGGCTGCATCACCAAGGTCTTCCCCACCCGCTCGCACACCGTCGCGGCCCAGGGCGGCATCGCCGCATCGCTCGGCAACATGGGCCCCGACAGCTGGCAGTGGCACATGTACGACACGGTGAAGGGCTCCGACTGGCTCGGCGACACCGACGCCATGGAGTACCTCGTCCGCGAGGCGCCGAAGGCGGTCTACGAGCTCGAGCACTACGGCGTGCCGTTCTCCCGCACGGAGCAGGGCAAGATCTACCAGCGCCCGTTCGGCGGCCACACCACCGAATTCGGCGAGGGCCCGCCGGTGCAGCGCACCTGCGCGGCGGCCGACCGCACCGGCCACGCGATCCTGCACACGCTCTACGGCCAGTCGGTGAAGAAGAACGCCCAGTTCTTCATCGAGTATTTCGCCATCGACCTCATCCGCACCGAGGACGGCGAGGTGCAGGGCGTGCTGGCGTGGAAGCTCGACGACGGCACACTGCACCGCTTCAACGCCAAGATGACCGTGCTCGCCACCGGCGGCTACGGCCGGGCCTACTTCTCGGCGACGTCCGCCCACACCTGCACCGGCGACGGCGGCGGGATGGTCGCGCGCCAGGGCCTGCCGCTGCAGGACATGGAATTCGTGCAGTTCCACCCGACCGGCATCTACGGCTCGGGCTGCCTCATCACCGAGGGCGCCCGCGGCGAAGGCGGCTACCTGACCAACTCCGAGGGCGAGCGGTTCATGGAACGCTATGCGCCCACCTACAAGGATCTGGCGTCGCGCGACGTGGTGTCGCGCTGCATGACGATCGAGATCCGCGAGGGCCGCGGCGTCGGCCCGATGAAGGATCACATCTACCTCAACCTCAACCACCTGCCGCCCGAGGCGCTGGCCGAGCGTCTGCCCGGCATCTCGGAGTCGGCGAAGATCTTCGCGGGCGTCGACGTCACCAAGGGGCCGATCCCGGTGCTGCCGACCGTGCACTACAACATGGGCGGTATCCCCACGAACTACTGGGGCGAGGCGCTGGACCCGAGCGAGGGCAACCCCGACCGCATCCAGCCCGGACTGATGGCCGTCGGCGAGGCCGGCTGCGCCAGCGTCCATGGCGCGAACCGCCTCGGCTCGAACTCGCTCATCGACCTCGTGGTCTTCGGCCGTGCCGCCGCGATCCGCGCCGGCGAGGTGGTCGAGCGCGGCACGCCGAACCGCCCGCTCAACCCGGCCTCCGTCGACGCGGCGGTGGCCCGCTTCGACGCGCTGCGCAACGCCAACGGCGCGATCGCGACCGCGGACCTGCGACTCGAGATGCAGCGCACGATGCAGTCCGACGCGGCGGTGTTCCGCACCGACAAGACGCTGGCCGAGGGCGTGGAGAAGATGAAGGTCATCGCCGACAAGATGGCGGACCTGAAGGTCACCGACCGCTCGCTCGTCTGGAACACCGACCTGATGGAGACGCTCGAGCTCGCCAACCTGATGCCGAACGCGCTCGCCACCATCGTCGGCGCCGAGGCGCGCAAGGAGAGCCGGGGCGCCCACGCGCAGGAGGACTGGCCGAACCGCGACGACGAGACCTGGCGCAAGCATACGCTGGAGTACGTCCACGCGGACAACACCGTGACGCTGGCCTACCGCCCGGTGCATCTCGACCCGCTGACGCCCTACGAAAAGGGCGGCATCGACCTGAAGAAGATCGCGCCCAAGGCGCGGGTGTACTGAGGAGCAAGACCCATGGCGGAATTCGCGCTTCCGAAGAACAGCCGCGTCGTCACCGGCAAGACCTGGCCGCGTCCCGCCGGCGCGAAGAACGTCAAGACGTTCCGGATCTACCGCTGGGATCCCGACACCGGCGCGAACCCGCGGATCGACACGTACTTCATCGACCTCGATACGTGCGGGCCGATGATGCTCGACGCGCTCATCAAGATCAAAAACGAGATCGACCCGACGCTCACCTTCCGCCGCTCCTGCCGCGAAGGCATCTGCGGCTCGTGCGCGATGAACATCGACGGCATCAACCGGCTCGCCTGCATCTGGGGCATCGACGAGGTGAAGGGCGACGTGCGGATCTATCCGCTGCCGCACATGCCGGTGGTGAAGGATCTGGTGCCCGACCTCACGCACTTCTACGCGCAGCACGCCTCGGTCAAGCCGTGGCTCGAGACCGAGACGGTGACACCGGAGCACGAGTGGCTGCAGTCGCCCGAGGATCGCAAGAAGCTCGACGGCCTCTATGAGTGCGTCATGTGCGCCTGCTGCTCGACCTCCTGCCCGAGCTACTGGTGGAACGGCGACCGCTACCTCGGACCGGCGGCGCTGCTGCACGCCTATCGCTGGATCATCAACTCGCGCGACGAGGCGACCGGCGACCGGCTGGACGGCCTCGACGACCCGTTCAAGCTCTACCGCTGCCACACGATCATGAACTGCGCCCAGACCTGCCCCAAGCACCTGAACCCGGCGAAGGCCATCGCCGAGATCAAGAAGCTGATGGTCGAACGGCAGATGTGAACGAGGCCGGGTCCGGCGCGGGCGCCGCACCGGGCCCGGGGGCAGCATACCGGGTTGCGCCCGGCCCCCGTTGCGCCTATACGGCGCGCTCACCATGGACTCCGCCAGAATCAGGGTGACCCGCGAGGGGGCCCTCTGGCGATGTTGCACGAAGGACGGCTCATGAAAGCCCAGGATCTCCGGGACAAGACCCCGGACCAGCTGCGCGACCAGCTCGCCAGCCTCAAGAAGGAGGCCTTCAACCTCCGCTTCCAGAAGGCCACCGGCCAGCTGGAGAACACCTCGCGCATGCAGGCCGTCCGCCGTGACGCTGCCCGCGTCAAGACGATCCTGAACCAGAAGGCCGCCGCTGCGGCTGCGGAGGCCTGAGACATGCCCAAGCGTATCCTCCAGGGCACCGTGACCAGCGACAAGAACGACCAGACGATCACCGTGCTGGTCGAGCGCCGCTTCACCCATCCGGTGATGAAGAAGACCGTTCGGAAGTCCAAGAAGTACCGGGCTCACGACGCCGCGAACCAGTTCAAGGTCGGTGACACCGTTCGCATCGTCGAATGCGCGCCGATCTCGAAGACCAAGCGCTGGACGGTCCTGACGGCGGAAACCGCCGCCGAGGCCTGACAGTCTTTAACGAAACCGCGGGCCTCGTGTCCGCAGGTCGGGAGTAACCAAGCATGATCCAGATGCAGACCAATCTGGATGTCGCTGACAACTCCGGCGCCCGCCGGGTTCAGTGCATCAAGGTCCTGGGTGGCTCGCATCGCCGGTATGCTTCCGTGGGCGACATCATCGTGGTGTCGGTCAAGGAAGCCATTCCGCGTGGTCGCGTGAAGAAGGGCGACGTCCGCAAGGCCGTCGTCGTCCGGACCGCCAAGGAAGTCCGCCGCGAGGACGGCACCTCGATCCGGTTCGACCGGAACGCCGCCGTCATCCTCAACAACCAGAACGAGCCGGTCGGCACCCGTATCTTCGGGCCGGTCGTGCGCGAGCTGCGGGCGAAGAACTTCATGAAGATCATCTCCCTCGCTCCGGAGGTGCTGTGATGGCTGCCAAGCTCAAGAAGGGCGACAAGGTCGTCGTCATCGCCGGCAAGGACAAGGGCCGCAACGGTGAGATCACCCGCGTGCTGCCCGCCGAGGGCAAGGCCGTGGTCTCGGGCGTGAACGTCGCGATCCGCCACACCAAGCAGAGCGCACAGGGCCAGGGCGGCCGTATCGCCAAGGAACTGCCGATCCAGCTCTCGAATCTCCAGCTTCTCGACGCCAACGGCAAGGCGACCCGTGTCGGCTTCCGCATCGAGAACGGCGAGAAGATCCGCTTCGCCAAGACCACCGGGGAGGCGATCTGATGCTCGACGCAACCGACTACACCCCGCGCCTCAGGACGCAGTACCGGGACACCATCCGGGCCGCGCTCAAGGAAGAGTTCTCCTACAAGAACGACATGCAGATCCCGCGTCTGGACAAGATCGTCCTGAACATGGGCGTCGGCGAGGCCACCTCCGACACCAAGAAGGTGCGTGCCGCCGCCGAGGACCTGCAGCAGATCGCCGGCCAGAAGGTCGTCATCACTAAGGCGAAGACCTCGATCGCGGGCTTCAAGGTCCGTGAGCAGATGCCGATCGGCGTCAAGGTCACGCTGCGTCGCGACCGGATGTACGAGTTCCTGGACCGCCTCGTCACCGTCGCGCTGCCGCGCGTGCGTGACTTCCGCGGCGTCAACCCGAAGAGCTTCGACGGCCGCGGCAACTATGCCATGGGCCTCAAGGAGCATCTCGTGTTTCCCGAGATCAACTTCGACAAGATCGAACAGGTCTGGGGCATGGACATCGTGATCTGCACCACCGCCAAGACCGACGCCGAGGCGAAGGCGCTTCTGAAGCACTTCAACCTGCCGTTCACGGCCTGAGCGCGGGGGAGAAAGACATATGGCAAAGATTAGCATGGTCGAGCGCCAGAAGAAGCGGGTCGCGATGGTGGACAAGTTCGCCGCCAAGCGCGCCGAGCTGAAGGCGATCGCCCGCGACGAGAGCCGCCCGATGGAAGAGCGCTTCAAGGCGCAGCTGAAGCTCGCGAAGCTGCCGCGCAACTCCTCGGCCACCCGGCTGCACAACCGCTGCGAAGTGTCGGGCCGTCCGCGCGCCTACTATCGCAAGCTGAGGATGTCCCGTATCGCGCTGCGCGACCTGGCCTCGAAGGGCCAGATCCCCGGCATGGTCAAGTCGTCCTGGTAAGGGGAGGTCAGACATGAACTTGAACGATCCCCTGGGCGACATGCTCACCCGCATCCGCAACGCCTCGATGCGCGGCAAGTCCACGGTCCGCACGCCCGCCTCGAAGATCCGCGCCTGGGTCCTCGACGTGCTGAAGGCCGAGGGCTTCATCCGCGGCTATGAGGAAGTGAAGTCCGAGCGCGGCCTGCCCGAGCTCGAGATTTCGCTGAAGTACTTCGATGGCGCCCCCGTCATCCGCGAGCTGAAGCGCGTGTCCACTCCGGGCCGCCGCGTCTACTCCGGCGTGAAGGAAATGCCGCAGGTCCGCCAGGGCCTCGGCGTCGCCATCGTCTCGACGCCCAAGGGCGTCATGTCCGACGCGCAGGCCCGCTCCGCCAACGTTGGCGGCGAGGTCCTCTGCACCGTGTTCTGAGGAGGGGCCAATGTCTCGTATCGGCAAGAAGCCCGTCCCCGTTCCCGGCGGCGTGACCGCCACGGTGTCGGGCCAGACCATCTCGGTGAAGGGTCCGAAGGGCACCCGCGCATTCACCGCGACCGACGACGTGACCATCACCGTCGAGGATGGCGCGGTCTCCGTGAAGCCGCGCGGGCTCAGCAAGCGCGCGCGCCAGCAGTGGGGCATGTCCAGGACCCAGGTCGAGAACCTGATGACGGGCGTCACCACCGGCTTCAAGAAGGAGATGGAAATCAACGGCGTTGGCTATCGCGCGGCGGCTCAGGGCAAGGTCCTGAAGCTTTCGCTCGGCTACAGCCACGACGTCGATTTCGCCATCCCCGAGGGCGTCACCGTCACCACGCCGAAGCCCACGGAGATCATCGTCGAGGGCATCGACCAGCAGGTCGTCGGTCAGGTCGCGGCGAACATCCGCGAATGGCGCAAGCCGGAGCCCTACAAGGGCAAGGGCATCAAGTACAAGGGCGAATTCATCTTCCGCAAGGAAGGGAAGAAGAAGTAAGGGGGCGCATATCATGGCGAACAGCAAGCTCGATCTGTTCCAGAAGCGCCGCCAGCGCGTCCGGAACAAGCTGCGGAAGACGGCGGGCGACCGCCCGCGTCTTTCCGTGCATCGCTCGTCGAAGAACATTTCCGTCCAGCTGATCGACGACGCCCAGGGCAAGACCCTGGCCGCCGCCTCGACGCTGGAGAAGGACCTGGGCTTCGTCGGCAAGAACAACAAGGAGGCCGCGGCTCGCGTCGGCACCGAGATCGCCGCGCGCGCCAAGGCCGCCGGCGTCGAGGAGGTCTATTTCGACCGCGGTGGGTTCCTCTTTCACGGGAGGGTCAAGGCGCTCGCCGACGCCGCCCGTGAAGGCGGCCTGAAGTTCTGAGGAGACGGGAATGGCAAGGGAAGACAACCGCGGCGGTCGCCGCGACCGGGACGAGAACCCGGAATTCGCCGACCGTCTCGTCGCGATCAACCGCGTCTCGAAGACGGTGAAGGGCGGCAAGCGCTTCGGCTTTGCGGCGCTCGTCGTCGTGGGCGACCAGAAGGGCCGTGTCGGCTACGGCAAGGGCAAGGCCCGCGAGGTGCCGGAGGCGATCCGCAAGGCGACCGAGCAGGCCAAGCGGCAGATGATCCGCGTGCCGCTCCGTGAGGGCCGGACGCTGCACCACGACATGAACGGCCGCCACGGCGCCGGCAAGGTCGTGATGCGGGCAGCGCCCGCGGGTACCGGCATCATCGCCGGCGGCCCGATGCGCGCCGTGTTCGAGATGCTCGGCGTGCATGACGTGGTGGCGAAGTCGCTGGGGTCGCAGAACCCCTACAACATGATCCGCGCCACCATCGACGGCCTCCAGCACGAGCAGAGCCCCCGCATGGTGGCGCAGCGTCGTGGCAAGAAGGTCGCCGACATCCTGCCGCGGACTGCCGAGACCGCTCCGGTCGAGGCGTCCGAAGCCCCGGCTGCGGAGGCCTGAGACTCATGGCAACCATCGTCGTCAAGCAGATCGGCTCGCCGATCCGCCGCCCCGCCGTCCAGCGCGCCACGCTGATCGGCCTCGGGCTCAACAAGATGCACAAGACTCGGGAACTGCAGGACACGCCGTCGATCCGCGGCATGGTCGCGACGATCCCGCATCTCGTGGAGATCATCGAGGAGCGCGCCTGAGGCGCACGCCCGGGCGATGAATGAACAAGGGCCCGCCGGAGAGATCCGGCGGGCCCTTTCGTTCGCAGGGGACCCGGCCAAGGATAACGGCCAGGGATCACGGCCGGTAGGCGGCGCTGTCCGGCAGGATCACCCCGACCTGCTCGCCATAGGCTTCCCACGCCTGCGCCAGTTCGGTCGCCCGCTCCGGCTCGGCCAGCGACAGATCCCGCGTCTCGCCCGGGTCTTTCGCGAGGTCGAAGAGCCGCCACTGCCCGTCCCCGAGGTCGGTGATCTTCCAGTCGCCGCGGCGCAGCGCCCGAGACCCGAAGAGTTCCCAGCCGAAGGCGTCGTTCGGGCCGTAGACGCGATCTGCCGTACCCGCCAGATATGGCCCCCAGCTGTGGCCGCGGATCGGCTCGACCTGCCGCCCCTCGAACGTGTCGTCCGCCGGCAGCCCGGCGAGGTCGAGCAACGTCGGCAGGACATCCTGCACCGACAGGAACGCCGTCCCGATCCCCTGCCGCGCGATGCCCGGCCCCGCGATGCCCGGCCCCGCGATGATGGCAGGCGTGCGCGTGCCGCCTTCCGTCGCATACGCCTTGTAGCGCCACGACGGCGCCGTCGCCGCCTGCGCCCAGCCCGGGCCATAGGCCACGTAGCTGTTCGCCGCGCCGCGATTGTCGAGCGCGTTGTCCGCCGCGGCGACGCGGTCGGCCAGCATCGAGGTCGGACCCATGCCGACTCCCTCGGCACCGTTGTCGGCGAAGAAGAGGATCACCGTGTTGTCGTATTCCCCCGTCCGCCGCAGCTCGTCCAGCACCCTGCCGATGTCGTGGTCCATGCGGTCGACCATCGCCGCGTAGATCTCCATGTCCCGCGCCTCTTCGCGCTGCTGCTCCGCAGTCAGCGAGTCCCACGAGCCGCCGGGCAACGTCGGGATGTGCGGGACGACCGCCGGATCGAGCAGCCCCAGCTCCTCCTGCCGCACCAACCGTTGCTCCCGCAGCGGCTCGTAGCCGCCGGCGTAGCGGCCACTGTATTTCGCGATGTCTTCCGGGTGCGCCTGCAGCGGCCAGTGCGGGGCCGTGAACGCGAGATAGGCGAAGAACGGCTTGTCGGCCCCCTCCTCGGCCGTGCTCTTGCCGAGCAGCTCGATCAGCTTGTCCGCGTAGGTGTCGGACGAGTAGAAGTTCGCCGGCAGCTCGGTCAGGCGCACCCCGTCCTCGGTATAGGGCGCCCCGTCCGTCCCGAAGTGGTTTGCCGCTCCCGGCAGCAGCGCGAAGCTGTGATCGAAGCCGCGCGCATGCGGGTCCTGCTCCGGCTTCAGGCCGAGGTGCCACTTGCCCGACATGACGGTGCGATAGCCGCCGGCCTGCAACCGTTCGGCGAGGCTTGCGACCTCCGGCCGGAGATAGCCCTCATGCCCCGGCTGGCCCTTCTGGTTCGGCGCGAGCAGCTCCGCCATCGACCCGAGCCCGGCGCGATGGTTGTCGGTGCCCGAGAACAGCATCGAGCGCGTCGGCGAGCAGGTGGCGGCGGTGTGGAACTGCGTGAGCCGCAGGCCGTCGTTGGCGAGCTGGTCGAGCGCCGGCGTGTCGATCTCGCCGCCGAATGGCGCGATGTCGGAATAGCCGAGATCGTCCGCGACGATGACGAGGAAGTTTGGCCGGTCGGCAGCCGCGCCCGCCCCTGCGGCAAGGGCAAGCGCGGCGGTCAGCATGCCGGCGGATCGAAAGGTTCCGTTCATCTTCAATCCTTGTCGATAATCACGATCGACGTACTCGTATAATTTTTCCCGGCTGGTTCGCAACCGCCGTTCTTGCGACCGCGGCAGCCTCTCCCTCCCGCGAGGTCAGAGCGCATCGCACGCCTCGGGCGAAACTGCGCTTTTGCGGTGTGGCGCCGGAAAAGCCCGTAGACTTCCGCCGCACTGCACCCCAATGTCCCGCGCTGACGGCGCCTGCGTGGGTGCCTCGCGGGGGCAGAGGAACAATGCCGAAGATCTTGACCAACCGCCCGATGCCGCGGCGCGATGTGCTGAAGGGTGTCGGAGCGGGCGGCGCGCTCGCCCTGGCGGGGGGCCTGCCCCGCCTCGCGCAGGCTCAGACCTCCGAACCGATCCGCCTCGGCTTCCAGCTGCACCGCACCGGCATCGGCGCGGTCTACGGCCGGTGGTATCAGCGCACCACCGAGGCGGCGCTCAAGGTGCTGAACGCGGCGGGCGGCATCGCCGGGCGGCCGGTCGAGGTGATCTTCGAGGACGACGGCACCGATCCGAAGCGCGGCGCCGAGGTCTTCGAGAAGCTCGCGGTGCAGCAGAAATGCGACCTCGTGTTCGGCGCCCTGTTCAGCCACGTCGTCGTCGGCACGGCGCCGCGCGCCGCCGAGCTGCGCGTGCCCTACTTCGTCTGCTCCGAGGGCCATCACGTCGCGTCGGGCCTCAACCGCTGGACGGTCCAGCCCGGGATCACCGACGTGAAGAGCCAGGTGATCTCGATGGCGCCGTGGGTCGCGTCGAACCTCGGCAAGAAGGTGACGATGATCTACCCGGACTATGCGTTCGGCTACGATCACCGGGATTTCTTCAGCGCGGCGATGAAGGCGCAGGGCGGCGAGGTGATCGAGCTGATCCCGATCCCGCCGACCGAGACCTCGTTCACCCGTTACCTGCCGCGCATCCCCTCCGAAACCGAGGTGATCTATCACGTCATGGTCGGCCCGGCCGTGCTGACCTTCGTCAAGGAGCTGGGCGAGTTCTACGGCGGCGGCGCGCACCCTGAGTTCTTCGGCTTCATCGACTCGCTCGAGGGCGTGTCGACGGAGGGCCCGGGCCTCGAGTTCCTGGCCGGCAGCCACTTCTGGGAAGGCATGCCGCGCTATCGCCAGCCGGACTCGACCGCGTTCGATACGTTCTACCGCAACGCCATCGGCCTCGACGACTCCGCCGCGGACATCGGCGACCCGAAGAACGTGTCGGCCTACTCGCACATGTTCTCGTGCTGGGAGACGCTGTTCGTCATCAAGGCGGCGATGGAGGCCGCGTCCTACAAGGGCCCCGACGACCGGCAGGCGGTGATCGAGGCCGTCGAGGCGATGACCGCCTTCGCGGAGTCGAACGAGCACCCGCAGGGCGACAAGATCTTCAACGGCCGGACCCATCAGGTCTTCGGCCACCAGTTCATCTCCAAGGTGGCCGACGGCGGCAAGCTCGAGGTGGTCCACCGCACCGCGATCGAAGACGGGCTCTATCCCGATCAGGTCGACTATACCACGATGCCGTTCTGATCTGTTGGCCTTCGGCCCGTACCTGCTGCTCGCCACGCTGGAGGGCCTCGTCAGCGCCGCGGTCCTCGCGCTGACGGCCGTGGGCCTCGGGCTGGTCTTCGGCGTGATGCGGGTGGTGAATGTCGCGCACGGTGAGTTCTTCATGCTCGGCGCCGTTGTCGCCTGGGGCGTGACGAACCTCGTCCCCGGCTCCCCTACCCTCGGCTTTCTCGCGGCGCTGGCGATCAGCCCGGCCGTCGCGGCGGGCGTGGCGATCGCCGCCGACCGGGCGATCCTGCGCCGCCTCGACTATGCGCCCGAGGCGGTCATCGTCGCGACGATCGGCCTCGGCTACATCCTGCAGCAGGGCGCGCTCAGTCTCTACGGCCCCGAGGCCCGCTCGGTCGCCGCGCCGTTCTCGTTCCGCGTGCAGCTGCCCTGGTTCGGCTACTCCGGGTACAAGCTCGCGGTGATCGCCGCGGCCGCGCTTGTCCTCGCCGCGGTCTGGGCGCTGCTCACCCGCACGCGGATCGGCCTCGTCATGCGCGCGACCCAGTGGGATCGCGAGACCGCCACCGCGTTCGGCATCGACACCGACCGGGTCTATGCGCTGGTCTTCGGCCTCGGCGCCGGGCTCGCGGCGGTCGCCGCCGTGCTCGTGGTGCCGATCAGCCAGGCGCACTACCTGATGGGTGGAGACCCGCTGCTGCTCTCGTTCGCCGTCGTCATCATCGGTGGCCTCGGCTCGCTGCGCGGCACGGTGATCGCCGCCCTCCTCATCGGCCTGACCGACGGCATCGTCGGCGTGTTCTTCACCCCCACCTTGGGCAAGATCCTCGCGACCCTCCTCGTCGCGCTCGTCCTCGTCTTCCGGCCGCAGGGCCTGTTCGGGCGCCGCCCGGCATGAAGGTCTGGGCGCTGCACCTCGCCGTCCTCGCGGCGCTGGCCGCCGCGCCGCTGGTGCTGCCGCCGTACCATGTGACGAACCTCGCGCGCATCATGGTGCTCGCGGTCTTCGCCATGGGCTACAATATCGCCTTCGGCTACACCGGGCTGCTGTCGCTCGGACACGCGCTGTTTCTCGCCGCCGGAATGTACGCGACCGGCCTGCTCGTCGCGCTCGCCGGATGGCCCGCCGGTCCCGCGCTGCTCGCCGGCGCCGCGGCGGGGGCCGCCGTGGCCGGCGTGACCGGCGTCCTCGCGCTGCGCACCACCGGAACGGCGTTCATGATCGTGACGCTGATGTTCGCGCAGGCCGGCTATCTGACCGTGCTCTACTTCGGCGACCTGACCCGCGGCGACGAAGGCTTTCCCCTCGCCCGGGAGGCACGCAGCCTCTTCGGCCTCGACCTCGTTGCGGACGCCAATCGCTACGGCGCGGCGCTCACGCTCTTCGCCGCCGGCCTCGTCGCCTGCCTCACGCTGGTGCGCTCGCGCACCGGCCGCGTGCTCGTCGCGGTGCGCGAGAACGCCGAGCGGACCCGGATGCTCGGGTACGACCCGTTCCGCGCCCGGCTGCTCGCGCTCACTCTCTCCGGCCTCTACGCCGGCACAGCGGGCGCCGCCTATGCGCTGCTCTTCGGCTATGTCGGGGCCACCTTTGCCGGCGTGCAGTATTCGGTCCTGCCGCTGCTCTGGGTGCTGCTCGGGGGGGCGGGCACCGTGCTCGGCCCGCTCGTCGGCGCGCTGGTCATGTTCTACCTCGTCGACCTGGCGGGCAGCCTGACCGACGCCACGCTGCTCGTCGTCGGCGCCGCGCTGATCCTGCTCGTCCTCTTTGCCCGCACCGGCCTTCTCGGCACGCTGCGCGACCGGGCGGCGCCGTGGCTGCCGTGACGCTGCTCCGCGCCCGCGGCCTCGCCCGCGCCTTCGGCGGGGTCAGGGCGGTAAACGGGGTGGACCTCGACATCTCCGCCACCGGCGTGCAGGCGCTGATCGGGCCGAACGGCGCCGGCAAGTCGACCCTCGTCGGCCTCCTCTCCGGCCGCATCGCCGCCGACGCCGGGACGATCGAGTTCGACGGCCGCGACATCACCCGCCTGCCGGCACATGCGCGCGTCCGTCTCGGCATCGCCTATACCTTTCAGGTCACGTCGATCTATCCCCGCCTCAGCACCGCGGACAACGTGGCGCTCGCGGTCCAGCATCGCGCCCGCGACGTCGGCGGCGCCGCCCGCCGCGCCCTCGCCCGGGTCGGGCTCGAACCCTACGCGCACGAGCGGGCGGGCGCGCTGTCCTACGGCCACCAACGCCTGCTCGAATTCGCCATGGGCCTCGCCCTGGAGCCGCGCCTGCTCATCCTCGACGAGCCAACCCAGGGGCTCGCGGCGGGAGAGATCGCCGGCTTTTCCGCGCTGGTCCGCGAGGTGGCCCGCACAGCATCGGTGCTGCTCATCGAGCACAACATCGCGGTGGTGATGGACCTCGCCGACCGGATCACCGTGCTCGAGTCCGGCCGCGTGCTCGCCAGCGGCACGCCCGACGCGATCCGGGCGGACCCGGCCGTGCAAGCCGCGTACCTCGGCGCATGAGTTCTCACGCTCGCCAACCTCCAGGCCGGCTACGGCGGGGTCGCCGTCCTGAACGGCATCGACCTCGCGGTCGGCCCGGGAGAGGTGCTGTGCCTGATGGGCCGCAACGGCGCGGGAAAGTCCACGACGCTGAAGGCGATCATGGGCCTCGTGCGGGCGAGCGCCGGCGAGATCCGCCTCGACACCCTCCGGCTCGACACCCTGCCGGCCCATGACGTGCCGCGCGCCGGCGTCGCCTGGGTGCCGCAGGGGCGGCGGCTGTTCTCCGAGCTGACGGTGGCGGAAAACCTCGAGATCGGCCTGCTCACCCGGCGCAGTACGGCGGCGGTGCGCGAACGGGCGCTCGATCTCTTCCCCCGTCTGCGCGAGCGGCTGGGGCAGGTCTCCGGCACGCTCTCCGGCGGCGAGCAGCAGATGCTCGCCATCGCCCGCGCGCTCTGCACCGAGCCACGCGTCCTGTTGCTCGACGAGCCGACCGAGGGACTGCAACCGTCGATGATCGCGCTCATCCACACGACGGTGCTGCAACTGAAGGCGTCGGGCGTCGCGACGATCCTGGTCGAGCAACGCGTCGATGCCGCTCTCGCCGCCGCCGACCGCATCGCCTTCGTCGACCGCGGTCGCGTGACCGAGACCCTCCCGACCGCGGGCCTGACCCGCGAGGCCCCGGCGTTTCGCCAGTGGGTCGGCGTCTGAGCGAGGAACCGCGAGCCGCGGTTGGCCTCAGGAGAGGCGGCCCTCCTTGACCGACTCCATCGCGACCGAGGTCGACGAACTCGCCACATGCGGCAGGCTGGAAATCTTCTCGCCCAGCACCTCGCGATAGCGGCGGATGTCGGCCGTGCGCACCTTGAGCAGATAGTCGAAGCGGCCGGCGATCATGTGGGCCTCCTCGATCTCCGGCACACGCCGGACGGCGGCGTTGAACTCGGCCAAGGCCCGCTCGCGGGTGTCGGAGAGTTTGACCTCGGCGAAGGCTACGTGCTCCAGCCCCAGCTTCGCCGGATTGAGCACCGCGCGAAAGCCCTCGATATACCCCTCGTCGATCAGCCGCCGCATCCGCACCTGACAGGGCGTCTTGCTGAGGCCGACCCGGGCCGACAGGTCCGTGACGGAGATCCGCCCGTCCTCGGCCAGAACCTCGAGGATGCGCCGGTCGAACTGGTCGAGATCCCTGATCTCGTCGGATTCCTGCTTCATCCTGCCTGCCCTGACGCCGAAAACAGGACGAAACGCCGACTCAGTGGCAAAAATCAAGTCGGTTTGCCCGGCCAATCGGGTGTATTCGTCTGTGTGTCGCCACCCCAGCCGCGAGCCGCCAGATGACCGCTTCCCCCTTTGCCGAGTTCGCTCCGACCATTCGCCCGCAGGATGCCTCCCGGGCAGCGATCACCGCGCTCTACCGCGCCCCGGAAGCCGCCTGCCTCAAGCCACTGATCGCGGCGGCGACCCTGCCGCCCGAGACCCGCGCGGCGGTGGCGGCGACGGCGCGCCGGCTGATCGAGGCGCTGCGGGCGAAGGGCAAGGGCGCGGGTGTCGAGGCGCTGGTCGCGGAATACGCGCTGTCGAGCCAGGAGGGCGTGGCACTCATGTGCCTCGCCGAGGCGTTGCTGCGCATCCCCGACACCGCAACGCGCGATGCGCTGATCCGCGACAAGATCGCGCACGGCGACTGGCGCTCGCACCTCGGCGGGCAGAAGTCGCTGTTCGTCAACGCCGCGACCTGGGGCCTCGTCGTCACCGGCAAGCTGACCGCCACCGTGAACGACCGTGGCCTGTCCGCCGCGCTCACCCGCCTGATCGCCCGGGCCGGCGAGCCGGCGATCCGCCGCGGCGTCGACATGGCGATGCGGATGATGGGCGAGCAGTTCGTCACCGGCGAGACCATCGACGAGGCGCTGCGCCGCGCCCGCCCGCTGGAATCGCGCGGCTTCCGCTATTCCTACGACATGCTCGGCGAAGCGGCGACCACCGCGGCCGACGCCGACCGCTACTTCCGCGACTACGAGACCGCGATCCATGCCATCGGCAAGGCGGCCGCGGGGCGCGGCATCTACGACGGGCCCGGCATCTCGATCAAGCTCTCGGCGCTGCATCCGCGCTACACCCGGGCGCAGGCCGGACGGGTGATGGCCGAGCTGCTGCCGAAGGTGGCGGCGCTCGCGGTGCTGGCCAGGGGCTATGACATCGGCCTCAACATCGACGCGGAGGAGGCCGACCGGCTGGAGCTGTCGCTCGACCTGCTCGAGAGCCTGGCGCTCGATCCCGCCCTCGCCGGCTGGAACGGCCTCGGCTTCGTGGTGCAGGCCTACGGCAAGCGCTGTCCCGCCGTGCTCGACTGGATCATCGCGCTCGCCCGCCGCGCCAACCGCCGCATCATGGTGCGGCTGGTCAAGGGCGCCTACTGGGACGCCGAGATCAAGCGCGCGCAGGTCGACGGCCTGCCGGGCTTTCCGGTCTATACCCGCAAGATCCACACGGATGTGAGCTACATCGCCTGCGCAAAGCGGCTGCTCGCCGCGCGCGATGCCGTCTTTCCGCAGTTCGCCACGCACAACGCCCAGACGCTCGCGACGATCTACCACCTCGCCGGGCCGGACTTCAGCGTCGGATCCTACGAGTTCCAGTGCCTGCACGGCATGGGCGAGCCGCTGTACGACGAGGTGGTCGGGCCGGCGAACCTCGACCGGCCGGCGCGCATCTACGCCCCCGTGGGCACGCACGAGACACTGCTCGCCTACCTCGTCCGCCGCCTGCTCGAAAACGGCGCCAACTCGTCCTTCGTCAACCGGATTTCCGATCCGAAGGTGTCGATCGACGAACTGATCGCCGATCCGGCGCAGGTCGTGGCGGCGATGGCCGAACCCGGCGCGCCGCACGATGCGATCGCCCTGCCCGCCGACCTCTACCGTGCGCGGCGCAACTCCGCCGGGGTCGACCTGTCCGACGAGAGCGCGCTCGCCGCCCTCGGCACGGCACTGCGGGAAAGCGTGACGATCGACTGGCAGGCCGCGCCGCCGTCGGGTCGCGGCGCGGTGCGCGACGTGCAAAACCCCGGCGACCGCGCCGACCGGGTGGGCCGCGTCGTCGAGACCGACCCGGCCGATGTGCCGGGCGCTGTCGATGCGGCGCTGGCCGCGGCGCCGGCCTGGGCCGCGGTCCCGCCGGCGGAGCGGGCCGCGATCCTGCGCCGCGCGGCCGACGCGATGGAGGCGAGGACCGGCACGCTGATGGGCCTCGTCATGCGCGAGGCCGGAAAGTCCGCGCCCAACGCCATCGCCGAGGTGCGCGAGGCCATCGACTTCCTGCGCTACTACGCCGATCAGGCGGAGGAGACCTTCGGGACGGCCCATCGCCCGCTGGGGCCGGTGGTCTGCATCTCGCCGTGGAATTTCCCGCTGGCGATCTTCACCGGGCAGGTGGCGGCGGCGCTGGTGGCCGGCAACCCGGTGCTGGCCAAGCCCGCCGAGGAAACGCCGCTGATCGCCGCCGAGGCCGTGCGTCTGCTGCACGCGGCCGGTGTGCCGGCCGGGGCGGTGCAGCTCCTGCCCGGCGACGGGCGGGTCGGCGCGGCGCTGGTGGGCGACGACCGGATCCAGGCGGTGATGTTCACCGGCTCGACCGGGGTCGCGCGCCTGATCCAGGCGCAGCTCGCGCCGCGCACCTCGCCGGAGGGGCGGCCGATCCCGCTGATCGCCGAAACCGGCGGCCAGAACGCGATGATCGTCGACAGCTCGGCGCTGGCCGAGCAGGTGGTCGCCGACGTGATCGCCTCGGCGTTCGACTCCGCCGGCCAGCGGTGCTCGGCGCTGCGCGTGCTCTGCCTGCAGGACGAGGTGGCCGACCGCATCCTCGCCATGCTGCGCGGCGCGCTGAAGGAGCTCGCGATCGGCCGCACCGACCGCCTGTCGGTCGACGTCGGCCCCGTCATCACCGCCGAGGCGCAAGGCGTCATCGAGGCGCATGTCGCCGCGATGGCGGCGAAGGGCCACCCGGTCGACCGCCTGCCGCTGCCGGCCGAGACCGCCGCCGGCACGTTCGTCGCGCCGACGATCGTCGAGATCGACGGCATCGCCGCGCTCGGCCGCGAGGTGTTCGGCCCGGTGCTGCACGTCGTGCGCTACCGCCGTGCCGAGACCGAACGGCTGATCGACGCGATCAACGCCACCGGCTACGGCCTGACCTTCGGCCTGCACACCCGCCTGGACGAGACCATCGAGCGCGTCACCGGCCGGGTCGCGGCGGGCAACCTCTACGTCAATCGCAACGTCATCGGCGCGGTGGTGGGCGTGCAACCGTTCGGCGGCCGCGGGCTTTCCGGCACCGGGCCGAAGGCGGGCGGGCCGCTCTATCTCGGGCGCCTGGTCAGCGAGGCGCCCGTGCCGCGCCGGCACGCGTCGAGCGCGACGGACGCAGCCCTCCTCGACTATGCCGCATGGCTCGAGGCGCAGGGCGAGGCGGAGGCGGCGGAGGACGCCCGCGAGGCAGGCGGCGCTTCGGCCCTCGGCCTCTCGGTCGAGCTTGGCGGCCCGGTCGGCGAGCGCAACCTCTACGCACTGCACCCCCGCGGCCGGGTGCTGCTGCTGCCGGAGACAGCGGCGGGGCTGCGCGCGCAACTGGCGGCGGCGCTCGCGACCGGCAACACGGCGGTGGTCGACACGAGCGGGGGCCTCGCCGCAACGCTGGCCCCCGCACCTCTGGCCGGCCTGCCGCCGCGGGTCGCCGCCCGGGTCGTTCCCGCGGCGGACTGGGCGGCCGCGGGCCCGTTTGCCGGCGCGCTGATCGAGGGTGACGCAGGCCGGGTGGCCGAGGCGACGCGGGCGCTGGCCACCCTGCCCGGCCCGATCGTCCTCGCCCAGTCCGCGACCACGGACGAGGTTGCCGCAAAAGGTGCGGGCGCCTGGTGCCTGAGCTGGCTGCTCGAGGAGGTCTCGACCTCGATCAACACCACGGCGGCGGGCGGCAATGCCAGCCTGATGGCGATCGGCTGACCGGCCGGCGTCAGCAATCCGGCAGGTTGACGGCGAGGCCGCCGGTCGAGGTCTCCTTGTACTTCACGCTCATGTCGTGGCCGGTCTGGCGCATCGTCTCGACGCAGACGTCGAGGGGGACGACATGGGTGCCGTCGCCCCGGAGCGCGAGGGAGGCGGCAGCGACGGCCTTGATGGCGCCGAGGCCGTTCCTCTCGATGCAGGGAACCTGCACCAGACCCTTCACCGGGTCGCAGGTCATGCCGAGGTGGTGTTCGAGGGCGATCTCGGCGGCGTTCTCGACCTGGGCATTGGTGCCGCCGAGCGCGGCGCAGAGGCCGGCGGCGGCCATGGCGGCGGCGGAGCCGACCTCGCCCTGACAGCCGACCTCGGCGCCGGAGATCGAGGCGTTGGTCTTGATGATGCCCCCGACGGCGGCGGCCGTCAGCAGGAAGTCGCGGATGCCCTTGTGGGTCGCCCCGACGCAGTGGTCGCGGTAGTAGCGGATGACGGCCGGCACCACGCCCGCCGCGCCGTTGGTGGGGGCGGTGACGACCTGACCGCCGGCGGCGTTCTCCTCGTTGACCGCCATGGCGTAGACCGACAGCCAGTCGTTGACGACGTGGGGCTGGGCGAGGTTGTTGCCACCCTCGGCCAGCAGCGCCTGGTGGATGCCGTGGGCGCGGCGGCGGACCTTGAGGCCGCCGGGCAGGATGCCGTCGGTGGCGAGGCCGCGGTCGATGCAGGCGTCCATCACCGACCAGAGGCGGTCGAGGCCGGCGTCGAGCGAGCCGCTGCCGGCGACCGTCTCGTTGGCGCGCTTCATCGCGGCGATGGAGAGGCCGGAGGCGTCGCCCATGGCGAGCATCTCGGCGGCGGTGGCGAAGGGATGCGGGCGGGAGACCTTGGCGTCGTCCCCCTTGATCGCCTCGGTGCGGAGCTGGCGCCCGGTCAGCACGAAGCCGCCGCCGATCGAATAGTAGGTCTCGGTCAGGTGCAGGTTGCCGGCGGCGTCGAAGGCGCGCAGCACCATGCCGTTGGCGTGGCCGGGCAGCGGCGGGCCGTAGTCGAAGACGACGCCCTTCGCCGGGTCGAACGCGAGGGGACCGAGGCCCGGCACGTCGATCGTGCCGGTGGCCGCGAGGGCGGCGAGGCGCCGCTCGGCCTCGTCCGGGTCGAGGGTGTCGGGGACGAAGCCGAGCAGGCCGAGGATCACCGCCCGGTCGGTGGCGTGACCCTTGCCGGTGAAGGCGAGGCTGCCGTGCAGGACGGCCTCCAGCCGGACGGCGGCGCCGGAGCCGGGGATGTGGTCGGCCCCGTCGCGCAGCGCGTCGAGGAAGCGGGCGGCGGCCAGCATCGGGCCCATGGTATGCGACGAGGACGGGCCGACGCCGACCTTGAAGATGTCGAAGACGCTGAGAAACATGGCCTCTCCGGGGGTGTGCGTACGGCCGGCCGTGCTGGCGGCCGGGATGGTGATCTTAGGACCTTGCGAACCGCGCGTTAAGGGCCGGCCGCAGGGCTGTGAAAGCGTCGGAGCGCCGTTGCGCTCCGGGTTTTTGCTTCTCCCCGCGCTGGCGCGCGGGGCCCCTCGCGCGCCGTTGCGCGCGGTTCTCCCCACTCCCCCCTTCCCCCCTCGCCCCCAGGCGCGAGGGGGAACCTGCCCGATAGGTGGAACAGAAGAAGGAAGATGTGAGGTGCGCGCCGGGCCGGTCAGGCGGCGTAGACCGGATGCGCGTCGGTGAGCTTGCGCACCTCGGCCAGCACCGCAGCCTCCACCGCCGGGTCGCCCTCGGCGTTGGCCGCCAGCGCGTCCACGACCTTCAGCACCAGCTCGCCCACGCGGGCGAAGTCGGCCTCGCCGAAGCCGCGTGTCGTGCCGGCGGAGGTTCCGAGGCGGACGCCGGAGGTGACGAAAGGCTTTTCCGGGTCGAAGGGGATCGCGTTCTTGTTGCAGGTGAGGTCGGCGCGTTCCAGCGCCCGCTCGGCGTCGCGGCCCTTCACGCCCTTCGGCCGCAGGTCGACGAGGACCATGTGGCAGTCGGTGCCGCCGGAAACGATGTCGAGGCCGCCGGCCTTCAGCGTCGCGGCGAGGGTGCGGGCGTTGGCGATCACCTGCGCGGCGTAGGTCTTGAAGTCGGGGCGCAGCGCCTCGCCGAAGGCGACGGCCTTCGCCGCGATGACGTGCATCAGGGGGCCGCCCTGGTTGCCGGGGAAGACGGCGGAGTTGAGCTTTTTCGCCAGCGCCTCGTCGTTGGTCAGGATGATGCCGCCGCGGGGGCCGCGCAGGGTCTTGTGGGTGGTCGAGGTGGTGACGTGGGCGTGCGGCACCGGGTTCGGGTAGAGGCCGGCGGCGATCAGGCCGGCATAATGCGCCATGTCCACCATGAGGATCGCGCCCACCTCGTCGGCGATGGCGCGGAAGCCGGCGAAGTCGATCTCGCGCGGGTAGGCGGAGGCGCCGGCGACGATGAGTTTCGGACGGGTTTCCAGCGCCTTGGCGCGGACGGCCGCCATGTCGATGAGCTGGTTATCCTCGCGGACCTCGTAGCTCACCACGTCGAACCACTTGCCCGACATGGTGACGGGCGAGCCGTGGGTCAGGTGGCCGCCATGGGCGAGGTTCAGGCCCATGATCCGGTCGCCGGGCTGGAGCAGCGCGAGGAATACCGCCTGGTTCGCCTGCGCGCCGGAATGCGGCTGGACGTTGGCGAAGGCGGCGCCGAAGAGCTCGCGAACCCGGTCGATGGCGAGGGTTTCCACCTCGTCGACGAACTCGCAGCCGCCGTAGTAGCGCTTGCCGGGATAGCCCTCGGCATACTTGTTGGTGAGGACCGAGCCTTGCGCGATCAGCACGTCGCGCGAGACGATGTTCTCGGAGGCGATCAGTTCGATCTGGTGCTGCTGGCGGCCGAGTTCGCGGCCGATGGCGGCGGCGACGGCATCGTCGGAGAGACGCGGGGCGATGGTGTCGAGCATCGGGCGTTTCCTGTTGTTCTTCAGAGGCCGGCCGCGAGCTCGCGCGTGGCGAGGTCGAGGAGCTCGGTGACGTGGGGGGCGAACGAGCGCCACACGGTCAGGTGGAAGCGGGTGTCCGCTTCGCGGGTGAGGACGATCTGGGCGGTGTCGAAGATCGTGCGCGCACCGGAGCCTGTCGGCATCGCCGCGAGGTCGCGCGGGGCGCCGGTGGCGAGGAGCGCGAGCGCGGCGGGGCCGTCGATGGCATAGGTCATCTCGCGGTCGGAGACGTCCACGGCGCTGTGCGGCGCCGCCGTCGTCGCCAGCGCGGCGAGGAGGGACGCGCCCTCGGCCTCGGGCGCCTCGATCAGCCATTCGTCGGGGCCGAGGCAGAGGGCGGTGCGGGCGCCCTCCGCGGTGCGGGTGCCGACGACAGTCGGCAGCGCCATCGGGGCCGCGGCCGGATCCGCCGTGCGGAACGAGACGCGGGTGGTGGGCGGCAGCAGGGTGACGGTGACGCCAGGGGCGGTCGCGGTGCTCATGGTGCTCTCCGTCACGCGCTGAGGCGGCTGTTGTCGGGATCGAGGAAGACCGTGCTCTTCACCACCTTGGCCGTCAGGATGTGGTGCGGCATGGGAATGTACAGGGTCTCCCCCTCCCGCGCGCGGCCGTCGGCGACGACCGCCATGGCGATGGACCGGCCGAGGGCGTCGGACCAGTAGGACGAGGTGACGTGGCCGATCATCGTCATCGGCTTCGGCTGGCTCGGGTCGGCGACGATCTGGGCGCCCTCCTGCAGCACGACGGTCGGGTCGTCGGTAAGGAGGCCGACGAGCTGCTTCCTGCCCTTCGCCAGCATGTCGGGGCGGGTAAGGGAGCGCTTGCCGACGAAATCGGGCTTCGCCTTGCCGATTGCCCAGGTGAGGCCGGCGTCGTCGGGAGTGAGGGTGCCGTCGGTGTCCTGCCCGACGATGATGTAGCCCTTTTCCGCGCGCATGACGTGCATCGCCTCGGTGCCGTAGGGGGTGATACCGTACTGCTGGCCGGCCTCGAACAGCTTCTCCCAGAGGGCACGGCCGTGGCGGGCGGGGACGTTGATCTCGAAGCCGAGTTCGCCGGTGAAGGAGACGCGGAAGAGCCGGGCGGGGAAACCCGCCACGTTGCATTCCGCGACGGCCATGTGCGGGAACGCCTCGGCCGAGATGTCGAGCCCCTCGACGAAGGGTTCGAGCAGCTTGCGGGCGTTCGGGCCTTGCAGCGCGATCACAGCCCACTGCTCGGTCGTCGAGGTGAGCCAGACCTTGAGGTCGGGCCATTCGGTCTGGAGATAGTCCTCCATCATGTTGAGGACGCGCGCCGCGCCGCCGGTCGTCGTCGTGACGTGGAAGCGGTCGGTGGTCAGCCGGCCGATGACGCCGTCGTCGCGGATGAAGCCGTCCTCGCCGAGCAGCAGGCCATAGCGGCAGCGGCCGACCCCGAGCTTCGCCCAGGGGTTCGTGTACATCCGTTCCATGAAGGTGACGGCATCGGGGCCCACGACCTCGATCTTGCCGAGGGTCGAGGCGTCGAAGATGCCGACGCCGGCGCGGGCGCCACGGCACTCGCGGCTGACGGCGGCGTGCATGTCCTCGCCCGCCTTCGGGAAGTACCAGGCACGGCGCCAGAGGGCGACCGGCTCGAAGGCGGCGCCATGGGCCTCGGCCCACGGGTCGATCGGCGTCCGCCGCGTGACCTCGAAGGTCGCGTCCTTGTGGTAGCCGGCGAAGGCACCGAAGGTCGTCGGGCTGTAGGGCGGGCGGAAGGTGGTGAGCCCGACCTGCGGCGGCGCCTTGCCGAGCGCGTCAGCGGCGATCATCAGGCCGTTGATGTTGGACATCTTGCCCTGATCAGTGGCCATGCCGTTGGTGGTGTAGCGCTTGACGTGCTCGATCGAGCGCATCCCCTCGCGCACGGCGAGGCGGATGTCCTTGGCGGTCACGTCGTTCTGGAAGTCGATGAACGCCTTGGCCTTGCCGGGGTCGCGGTCGGTCGGCAGCTCCTTGCAGGTGATGCCGGAGCCGAGGCGGTCGGAGGTGACGGCAAAGGCCGGGGCGCTCGCCTCACGTCCCGCGTCGCGGGCGGCGAGCCTGCCGGCTTCGGCGCCGTCGGCGAGGACGGCGGCGATGCCCCAGAGGCCGCGGCCGGATCCTGCGATCTGCACGGCCTCGGTCTTGGTGCCGGGGAGGTAGCACTGGGCCGCCTCATCCCAGGCGAGCTTGCCTTGCGTGTGGCTGAAGAGGTGGAGGCAGGGGGTCCAGCCGCCGCACATCAGCACGGCATCGCAGGCGATGTCGCGGGGGTCGCCGGGCTTGCCGTTCTCCATGCGGTTGACGCGGAGGGATTTGACGCGGAGCCGGCCGGAGGTGCCGGTGACGGTACGACCGAGCAGCGCCTCGATCCCGAGGGCGCGGGCGCGGTCGGTGAGACCCGCGTCAACGGTGGGGCGGACGTCGACGATGACGGCGGGCTTCGCGCCGGCATCAGTGAGGTCGAAGGCGGTGTGCCATGCCGAGTCGTGGGCGGTGACGATGGCCGGGCGGTTGCCGACCTTGACGCCGTAGCGGTGCAGGTAAGTCTGGGCGGAGCCGGCCAGCATCACGCCGGGGCGGTCGTTGCCGTCGAAGACCAGCGGCTTTTCGAGGGCGCCCTGCGCCAGCACCACTTCCTTCGCCCGGACCTTCCACATGCGCTCGCGGGGGGCGCCGGCGGGGGGCGTGGCGAGGTGGTCGGTCAGGCGCTGGCAGAGGCCGACGAGGTTCTGGTGATAGTAGCCGATCGCGGTGGTGCGCGGCAGCACGGTGACGTTCGGAAGCGCGGCGAGTTCGCCGAGGGTCTGGCGGAGCCAGTCCCAGGCGGGCTTGCCGTCGATGCCGACCGCGGGCTCGGAGAGCAGCGTGCCACCGGGTTCGGAGTGTTCGTCGACCAGCAGCACGCTCGCGCCGGAGCGCCCCGAGGCCAGCGCCGCCGCGAGACCGGCCGGGCCCGCGCCGACGACGAGGACGTCGACGTGGTGGAAGCGGCTGGCGTAGGTGTCGGCGTCGGGCTCGGAGGGCGACACGCCAAGGCCGGCGGCGCCGCGGATGATCGGCTCGTAGACGCGATCCCAGAAGGCGCGCGGCCACATGAAGGTCTTGTAGTAGAAGCCGGCGGAGAACAGCGAGCCGAGGCGGTCGTTGACGGCGCCGAGGTCGAAGGCGAGCGAGGGCCAGCGGTTCTGGCTGGTGGCGATGAGCCCGTCGCGCAGCTCCTGCAGCGTGGCGCGCGTGTTGGGCTCGGCGCGACCGGCGCCGCGGCTGGTCCCCATCAGCGCGTTCGGCTCGTCGGAGCCGGCGGAGACGACGCCGCGGGGGCGGTGGTACTTGAACGAGCGGCCCATCAGGTGGACGCCGTTCGCAAGCAGCGCCGAGGCGAGGGTGTCGCCGGCGAGGCCCGTGTAGCTCTTGCCGTCGAAGGTGAAGGCGACGGGCTTCGCGCGGTCGACGCGGCCGCCGGAGGGGAGGCGATAGCTGGTCATTCGGCCTCTCCGGTGAGGGTGGCGAGATCGGGACGGGGCTCGCCCGCCTTGTAGGTCGCGAGGAACTTGTCGCCGACGGTCTCACGCACGGCGTTGAAGAAGCGGGCGCAGCCGTTGACGTGGCGCCAGCGCTCGAAATGCACGCCCTTGGGGTTGGTGCGGATGAAGAGGAAGTCGCGCCATTCCTCGTCCGTCAGCTTGGACGGGTCGGCGGGCCGGGCGATATGGGCCTCGCCGGCATAGGCGAATTCGAGCTCGGGCAGGTCCTGCTCGCAGTAGGGGCAGTGGATCAGGAGCATGATGGACCTCAGTGCGCGACGGCGGCGGCGGCGGCTTCGTCGATCAGCCGGCCGGTGGTGAAGCGCTCCAGCGTGAAGGGCGCGTTGATCGGGTGCGGCTCGTCCCGCGCGACGGTGTGCGCGAGGACATGGGCGGCGCCGGGCGTCGCCTTGAAGCCGCCGGTGCCCCAGCCGCAGTTGACGTAGAGACCGGGCACGGGCGTCTTGCCAAGGATCGCCGAGCGGTCGGGCGTCACGTCGACGATGCCGCCCCACTTCCGCAGCATCCGCATCCGGCGGAAGATCGGGAAGATCTCGCAGATCGCGGCCAGCGTGTGCTCGATCAGCGGCAGGCCGCCGCGCTGGGAATAGCTCACATACTGGTCGGTGCCCGAACCGATGACGAGCTCGCCCTTGTCGGACTGGCTGATGTAGGCGTGGACCGAGTTCGACATGGCGACACAGGGGAAGATCGGCTTGATCGGCTCGGAGACCAGCGCCTGAAGCGGATAGGACTCGAGCGGCAGGCGGACGCCGGCGGTCTCCATCACCACCGAGGTGTGGCCGGCGGCGGAGACGGCGACCTTCTTGGCGGCGATGAAGCCCTTCGCGGTCTCGACGCCGGTCACGCGGCCGTCCGGCCCGCGGCGGATCGCGGTGACCGGGCAGTTCTGGATGATGTCGACGCCGCGTGCCGCGGCGCCGCGGGCATAGCCCCACGCGACGGCATCGTGGCGGGCGGTGCCGGCGCGGCGCTGGAGGGCGGCGCCGACCACCGGGTAGCGCGCCTTGGGGTTGAGGTCGAGCGGCGGGCAGAACGCCTTGGCCTCAGCCGCCGTCAGCCACTCGTTGTCGACGCCGTTCAGGCGGTTGGAGTGGACGTGGCGCTGGAAGGACTGCACGTCATGGACGTTGTGCGCCAGCATCAGCACGCCGCGCTTCGAATACATGACGTTGTAGTTCAGGTCCTGCGACAGGTTTTCCCAGAGATCGAGCGCGTGGTCAAAGAGCCGCGCGCTCTCGTCGTAGAGGTAGTTCGAGCGGATGATCGTGGTGTTGCGCCCGGTGTTGCCGCCGCCGAGCCAGCCCTTGTCGATCACCGCGACGTTGGTGATGCCGTGCTCCTTCGCGAGGTAGTAGGCCGCGCCGAGCCCGTGGCCGCCGGCGCCGACGATCACGACATCGTAGGACGCCTTCGGCTGGGCGTCGGGCCACTGCGGCGTCCAGTTCTTCTGGCCGGTCAGCGCGCCCTTGAGGATCTGGGCGAAGGAGAAGTGCGTCATGGGCGGGCTCCCCGAAATCTCTCGCGCCTCTATAGCCGATCGCGGGCGCGCCGGGCTGTACGGTTGCGTCAGTTCCGATGTAAGCTGGCGACTGAATGGCGGCGCTTGGGGAGGGCACGCGTGGCACGGCTGAACGTCGGCTTCATCCTCGCGCGCCGCTTCACGCTCTGCGCGCTCGGCAACTTCGTCGACGTGCTGCGGCTCGCGGCCGACGAGGGCGACCGCAGCCGGCCGATCCTGTGCTCCTGGAAGGTGGTGTCGCCGACCCTCGACGCGATCGCGTCGTCGTCGGGGATCACGGTACAGCCGGAGGAGCGGCTCGGCGATCCGGCGCGCTTCGACTATCTGGTGGTTGTGGGCGGGCTGGTCGACGAGATCGAGCAACTGCATCCCGAGACGGTGCACTTCCTCGAACGCGCGGCGGCGGCGGGGATCCCGCTTGTCGGGGTCTGCACCGGCACGTTCGCGCTGCACCGGGCGGGACTGATGCAGGGCTATCGCGCCTGCGTCAGCTGGTTCCACCACGAGGATTTCCTCGAACGCTTCGACGGCCTGCGGCCGGTCAGCGACCAGATTTTCGTGGTCGACCGCGACCGGCTCACCTGCTCCGGCGGGGTGAGTGCCGCGCATCTGGCGGCGTTCATCGTCGAGAAGCATCTCGGGCGGGCGCGCGCCTCGAAGAGCCTGCACATCATGATCCTCGACGAGGCGGCGGCGGAGGAGCCGCAGCCCGGGATGCCGCTGGCGCTCGGCACCGACGATCCGCTGGTGCGCCGGGCGCTGCTCGTCATGCAGCAGTCGATCGACGCGCCGCTCTCCATCGGCCGGGTGGTGGCGCAGATCGGGGTGAGCCGGCGCAAGATCGAGCGGCATTTCCGCGAGGCGCTGGGGATGACGCCGCTCGAAGCCGACCGGCTGATCCGCATCGAACAGGCCAAGCACCTGCTGCTCGCCACCCGGCGCTCCGCGACGCAGATCGCGGCGGAAACCGGGTTCTGCGACCTGCCGCACATGATCCGCGTGTTCCGGCAGGCCGAGGGGGTGACGCCGGACGCGTTCCGCAAGGCGCGCGGTCAGGGCCCGGCGCGCACCTCCGACGGCGTGCAGGCGTAGCGGGCGCGAAACATCCGGCTGAGGTGAGACGAGTCGCAGAAGCCGCATTCGACGGCGATCGCCGCGATCGACTTCGCCGTCGCCTCGACGAGGTGACGGGCGAAGGCAAGGCGGATGTCGAGGAAGGCCGCCTGCGGCGAGGTGCCGAGCGCGGCGCGGAAATGCCGCTCGAGCCGGCGCTTGTCGAGGCCCATCGCCCGCGCAAGGTCGGCGACGGCGAGCGGCGAGTCGATGCGCTGCTGCATGAGCAGCAGCGCGCGCTGGACCAGCGGATCGTCGGTGCGCAGCTCGAGCGGCAGGCCGGGTTGCGGCTTCTCCGGTCGGAGCGCGTCGTCGATGATCATGATGTGCAGGCTTTTCGACGCCTGCGCCCGGCCGACGTGCCTCTCGACGAGATAGGCGGCAAGATGCGCCGAGCTGGCCCCGCCGGCGCAGGTGAGCCGGTCGCGGTCGATGACGAAGATCTGGTCCGAGATCGGCTCGAGGCCGTCGAACTGCTCGAGGAAATCGGCGTGGCAGAACCAGCTGACGCAGGCGCGATACCCCTGCATCAGGCCGGCGCGGTGCAGGATGAAGGCGCCGGTGCAGAGGCCGACCAGTGGCACGCCGGCCTCGGCGGCGCGGTGCAGGAAGCGGGTGTAGGCGGGGCCGAGCTTCGGGGTCTCCTCGAGCAGGCCACCGACCACGACGATGTAGTCGAAGCGGCCCGGGTCGCCGAGGCGCTCGCCGGGCTGGACGGGAACGCCGGAGCTGGAGGCGACCGGGTCCATGGTGTCGGAGAGGATCGACCAGCCGCAAAGGATCGGCCGGCTGCGGTCGCCCTCGTCCGCGGCGAGGCGCAGGACGTCGACGAAGTTCGCGAAGGCGCAGAGCGTGAAGCGCGGCGCAAGGATGAAGCCGACCGAGAGCCGCGGCCCCTGCCCCGGCCCGGTCCCGTGGCGGGGCGTCCCGCGCCGCAGTTGTCCCACGCCGGCGTCCATCGTGCGTCCCTCCAGCCGCCGCCCCCGCGGCCTGCATGTGGATGTCGTAGCGGTATTGCGGATCTGACGCAAATCTCCTGTCCAGCGTGCCGCTCATGACGCATTCCTCCCGGCACGCGCCGGGGACGTCCCCGCGGCCGCTGCGAGGGAGGGGCCATGCCGATGTCCGCGACGCTGCCGCAGGAGGAGGCCCGCACCGGCGCGCTGACGATCGACGGCAAGGCGTATGCCGCCGGCCTCGGCACGCGCATCGCCGGGGCGGTCGCGGCGCTGGCCGCCACGCAGGCCGGGCGCCGGGGCTCGCGGTGGTGCTGGTCGGCACCGATCCGGCGAGCGCGGTCTACGTGCGCAACAAGGGGCGCACCGCGCGCGACGTCGGGATGGCGAGCTTCGAGCACGTGCTGCCGGAGACCACCACGCAGGGCGACCTGATGGCGCTGGTCGCGCGGCTGAATGCCGACGACGCCGTGGACGGGATCCTCATGCAGTTGCCGCTGCCGGCGCATCTCGACGCGCTCGCGGTCATCGCGGCGATCGACCCGGCAAAGGATGTGGACGGGCTGCATCCGCTCAGCGCCGGGCGGCTGGCCGCCGGGCTGCCCGGGCTCGTCTCCTGCACGCCGCTCGGCTGCCTGATGCTGCTGAAATCGGTGCGGCCGACCCTCGCCGGGCTCGACGCGATCGTCGTCGGCCGGTCGATCCTGGTCGGCAAGCCGGTGGCGCAGCTCCTGCTCGCCGAGAGCTGCACGGTGACGGTGGCGCACTCGCGCACGAAGGGGCTGGCGGAAAAGGTCCGGGCGGCGGACATCGTCGTCGCGGCAGTGGGCCGCCCGGAGATGATCCGCGGCGACTGGATCAAGCCGGGGGCGACGGTGATCGACGTCGGCATCAACCGGGTGGAGCGCGGCGCGAAGTCGGTGCTGGTCGGCGACGTGGAGTTCGGCGTAGCGTCGCGCCATGCCGGCGCCATCACGCCGGTGCCGGGCGGGGTGGGTCCGATGACGATCATGAGCCTCATCCACAACACGCTGGTCGCGGCGGCGATGCGGCGCGGCCTGCCCGTCCCCCGGCTCTGGTGAGCGCAAGCCCCTGGCGATCGAGATCGAGAAGGAGAGAGAACAATGTCAGCGTTTCCCGAACGGGCGCGTGTGGTCATCGTCGGGCTCGGCGGGATCGTCGGCGCCTCGGTCGCGCACCACCTGATCGAGCGCGGCTGGGACGATATCGTCGGCATCGACAAGTCCGGCATCCCGACCGACATCGGCTCGACGGCGCACGCCTCGGACTTCTGCTATGCGACGAGCCACGATTTCCTGAGCTGCTGGACGACGCTCTACTCGGTCGATTTCTACGAGAAGATGGGCCACTACGCCCGGATCGGCGGCATCGAGGTGGCCCGCGTCGGCGACGACGAGCGGATGGCCGAGCTCAAGCGCAAGGTGGACAGCGGCAAGGCATTCGGCACCCGCGTCCGCATGATGGAGCCGGCGGAGATCAAGGAGAAGTTTCCGCTGATCGAGGTGGACCTCGTGCAGGGGGGCATGTGGGACCCCGACGCCGGCCTCGTCATTCCGCGCTCGCAGACGGTCGCGGGCAAGCTCGTCGACCAGGCCGAGGCCGCCGGCAGGCTGAAGCCGTTCGCCAACACCTCGGCAAAGTCGCTCGTCATCGAGGACGGGCGCATCAGGGGGGTCGTCACGACGCGCGGCACGATCATGGCGGATCATGTGGTGGTCTGCGCCGGGCTGTGGGGACGGCTGATCGCCGAGATGGCGGGCGAAGACCTGCCGGTGATGCCGGTGGACCACCCGCTGACGTTCTTCGGGCCGTACGACGAATTTGCCGGCACCGGCAAGGAGATCGGCTATCCGCTGCTGCGCGATCAGGGCAATTCGGCCTACATGCGCGACACCGGCGACCCGAAGACCGCCGAGGGCGGGCAGATCGAGTGGGGCTATTACGAGGAGACCGAGCCCCGGCTGGTGCATCCACGCGACCTGCTCGAAAAGGAGCAGGCGCGGCTTTCGCCGTCGCAGCGCGACCTGGATCTCGAGCAGGTCATGGCGCCGATGGAGCGGGCGATGGAGCTGACGCCGATCCTCGCCGAACTCGGCTACAACGAGGGGCACTCGTTCAACGGCCTGCTGCAGACGACCACGGACGGCGGGCCGTCGATGGGCGAGAGCCAGAAGGTGCGCGGCCTCTGGTACGCGGTCGGCATCTGGGTCAAGGACGGCCCGGCGATGGGCAAGCTCATCGCCGACTGGATGACCGACGGAAGGACGGCGATCGACCACGCGCGCATCGACTATGCGCGGTTCAACCCGTTCGCGCTGACCGAGGCGTTCATCGAGGAGCGCTGCACCGAGACGGCGCGCAAGATCTACAACCCGCCGGTGCATCCGCGCGAGCCGTTCGCCGGCGGCCGCGGCATCCGCCGCTCGCCGTTCTGGGAACGCGAGAAGGAGCTGGGCGGCTACTTCATGGAGCTCGGCGGCTGGGAGCGGGCGCACGGCTATGCCGCGAACGAGCACCTGCTCGAGAAGTACGGCGACCGGGTGCCGGAGCGGCTGAACGAGTGGGACGCCCGGCACTTCTGGCGGGTATCGAACGCCGAGCAGCTGGCGCTGTCCGAGGACTGCGGCATCATCAACCTCTCGCATTTCCACATGACCGACATCGAGGGGCCGGATCATGTGGCGATGATGGAGTGGCTCTGCGCCGCCAAGGTCGGCGGCGACGGCAACATCGGCAAGGGCATCTACACGCACTTCCTCGACGACGAGGGCATGGTGCGGGCGGATTTCACCCTGTTCCGCATGGCCGACCGCATCCGCATGGTGAACGGCGCCGACGCCGGCCCGCGCGATCTTGCCTACATGCGCCGGGTGGCGCAGGACCGCGGCTATGACGTGACCGTCACCGATGTCGCGGAACGGTTCGTGACGATCGGCATCTGGGGCCCGAACGCGCGGGTGACGCTGGCAAAGGTCGTGGCAGACCCGGACGGACTGTCTCGGGAGAACTTCCCCTTCGCCGCGATCAAGCCGGTACGGATCGCCGGCAGGGAAGTGGCGGCCTTCCGCATCTCCTACGTCGGCGAACAGGGCTGGGAGCTGCACATGCCGTACGAGGACGGCCTCGCCGTCTGGGACGCGCTGCGCTCGACCGGGGTGATGGCGGTGGGCGTCGAGACCTACGCGAACAGCCGGCGGCTGGAAAAGAGCCTGCGGCTGCAGAACGCCGACCTGCTGACCGAGTACAACCTGCTGGAGGCCGACCTTGCCCGTCCGAAGGTCAAGGAAGCGGACTTCCGCGGCAAGGCGAAGCATCTGGAGTACCGGGCGCGGGCGCATCAGCCGGCGATGCTCTGCACGCTGGTGATGACGCAGAACGTCGACGCGAACGGCGTGGCGCGCTATCCGGTCGGGACACTGCCGGTGATCGACCCGGCCACCGGCGAGACGCTGGTCGAACTCGGCGGGGCGGCGGTCGTTCACCACCTCGATCGCCTACGGGCCGAGCGTGGGGAAGAACATCGCGCTGGCCTACCTGCCGTGGGACTACTGCCAGCCGGGACGGGCCCTCGCGGTGCAGTACTTCGGCGAGACCTATCCAGTGGAAGTGGCGAGCGTCGGCTACAAGCCGCTCTACGACCCGGAAAACGCAAAGCCACGCAGCTGAGGGGTGGGGCCGCCGATGCCCCTGCACCGGCGGCCCCTGCATGATCCGTCAGAAGTGGGGGGGACCCTTCAGCGGCGCAGGCCCACGTCGACAAGCGCCTCGCGCCTGTCGTCGATCTTCGCTCCTTCCCGCGACAGGGCATCGCGTGGCACGTCGGTTCCATAGGCGTGGCGCGTCGCCGCGTCGATCGGTGCCGCCATGTCTGCCGCCGTGCCGGCAGTCGCAGCCGTCTCCCGCTTTGCGTCGGGGGCGTCGTCGATGAACGCGGCGCCGGGTGCCGCCCAGCCCTCGGCCCGCCACGTGTCGGCCCGCTCCCCCAGATCCACCGATCCCTCGGCGTCGAGGATTTCGACGGCCTCGTCGTACCGCTCGCCCGGCACGGCGCGCGCCGTCACGAGGAAGCCGCCGCGCCGCAGGCCCTCGGCATAGGTGGCATGGTCCTCGGCCGGGAAGAAGAAACCGGAAATGCTCTCCCAGAAGCCACGGTCGTGATCCGCGCGGCCGGCGAATCGTCGCCGCCGGTGAGGCGCACGTCGGCGAGGCCGAGGGTGGTCAGGCGAACCAACGCCGCCTCGGCGCGGGAACGGGTGTCGAAGAATCCGGTCAGGGTCCTGTCGTCCAATGCGCTGTCAGCCATCGTCGCTCTCCTTTCCTTGTCCGGGTTGCATCCCTCGCACGCCCCGCCGGCCCGTCGCCTCAGCGACAGGACCGACGCGGTGCCGTTCGATCGGTCTTGTTCTCCCGCGACCGCACGCCCGCGCCGTCCGGTCGCCGGGCTCTGCCCGATGATCGGCTGGACGGCGTGTTCGGCCTGGTGGCACTCTGCGGTCATGCAGACGGAACGGCCGCCCGGGAGGTTTGTTCCGGCGCCTCCGGGTCAGGCGCGGGAGTCGGCCCCCACCGCATCGGTGACGGAAACGCCCTCGAGGGCTTCGAGGATCGCGAAACCGTTCGGATGCAGGTGCAGCACGTCGCCGCGATGCTCGGCACCCTGCGCCAGCGCCAGCGCGCCGCCGCCCGTGACGTGCACCGCATGCGCCTCCGGGGAGAGGTTGAAGACGCACAGCACCTTGCCACCGCGCGTGAACGCGAGAACCGGCTCCGAAACGTCAAAAAAGACGGTGCGGCCGCTGGCCAGCTCGGGCGTCTCGCGGCGCAGGCGCAGCATCCTGCGGTAGAATTCGAGGACCGAGTCAGGCTGCCCCGCCTGCCCCGCCACGGCGTTCGCCGCCTGCGCCTCCTTGACCGGCAACCACGGCCGGCCGGTGGTGAAGCCGGCGCTGGGCGCGGCCGCGTCCCAGACCATCGGCGTGCGGCAGCCATCACGGCCGACCGGCTCGGGCCAGAAGTTGATGCCCTGCGGGTCGGTCAGCTCGAACAGCTCGAGATCGGTCTCGGTCTGGCCCAGTTCCTCGCCCTGATAGAGACAGATCGACCCCTCGAACGACAGCAGAAGCGCCCCGGCGAGCTTGGCGAGCGGCTCATGACCGATCCCGTGCTTCGCCCAGCGCGAGGCGTGGCGCCGGACGTCGTGGTTCGAGAACGCCCATGTCGGCCAGCCCTTGGGCGCCCCGTCGAAGAACGCCTCGAGCTGTCCGCGAAAGTGGCCGGCGTCGAAGCGGTCGCCGAGCATCTCGAAGGAATAGGCCTTCTGCAGGCGCCTGCCGCTGGTGTACTCGCCCATCATCTTGATCGCGTGATGGCTTTCGCCGACCTCGCCGACCATCGCCCGCGCCTCGTACTCGTCAAGCAGCGCCCGCATCCGCTCGAGGAAACCGAGGTTCTCGGGCTGGTTCTTCGAGAAGATATGGTACTGCATGTGGTAGGGGTTCGACTCGGGCTCGGCCTTGATCCGATAATCCGCCGGATCGTCCCGCAAGAGCTTGTCGTGGAAGTAGAAGTTCACGGTGTCGAGGCGGAAGCCGTCGACGCCGCGGTCGAGCCAGAAGCGCATCGTCCCGAGCAGCCAGTCCTGCACTTCCGGATTGTGGAAGTTGAAATCCGGCTGCTCGACGAGGAAGTTGTGGAAATAATACTGCTTCCGCCGGGTGTCCCACGCCCACGCCGGCCCGCCGAAGATCGAGAGCCAGTTGTTCGGCGGCGAGCCGTCGTGCTTCGGATCGGCCCAGACGTACCAGTCGGCCTTGGGGTTGTCCCGGCTCGACCGGCTCTCCTTGAAGAACGGGTGCTGGTTCGACGAGTGCGACAGCACCTGGTCGATGATGACCTTGAGGCCGAGGTCGTGGGCACGGGCAATGAGCGCGTCGAAATCGGCGAGCGAGCCGAAGATCGGGTCGATGTCGGTATAGTCCGACACGTCATATCCCATGTCGGCCATCGGCGAGGTGAAGATCGGGCTGAGCCAGATTGCATCGACCCCGAGATCCGCCACGTAGTCGAGCCGCTCGGTGATGCCCTTCAGGTCTCCGATCCCGTCGCCGGTCGAATCCTGAAACGACCGGGGGTAGATCTGATAGATCACCGCCCCACGCCACCAGTCCGCCATCGTCGCCCTCCTCGCCCATCCGGCCGGCGCGACGTTAGCGGAACCTCGGGGGCGCGCAAGGGAGGGCCCGGCCCTGCCGGGGATGATGCGAGGGCCTCAGGCGAACGTCGGCGACGTGCTCCGCTGCGTCCTCTGCTCGCCCGGATTGCCGGAATTAAGCCTCCGTTCACCTTCGCTGCCTCAAATCGGCGGGTAAACCATTGGTGTCAGTCGAGGCAAGCATGAGCGTTTCCACAGGGACCGGGCCCGCTGCGCCCGCCGTCGCATCCCCCTCCGCCGCGGGGAGCCTGCGTCGGCAGTGCCTCTTTGCCGTCACCATCCTGCTCGTCGAGGACAGCCGAACCGCGTCGGAGGCAATCCGGCTCTACGCGGCGGAAAGCGGCGCGCGGGTGCGCCGCGCCGACAGCCTGACGGCCGCGAGCCGGCATCTGGCGATCTATCGCCCGAACGTGGTGATCGTCGACCTGGGGCTGCCGGACGGCGACGGGATCGACCTCATCCGGCATCTCGCGTCGGCCCCGACGCCGCTCACCTCGATCGTCGCGATCAGCGGCCACGAGCGCGCCACCTGGCAGGCCGAGGCGATGGCCGCTGGCGCCGCCGGCTGCCTCGAGAAGCCGATCCCGAGCCTGCGCGTCTTCCAGGAATTGGTGCTCGCAGTGCTGCCCGACGCCGAGAGCCGCCGGCGGCCGGACGAGCGCGAGCTGCTGCTGGCCGGGCGCGCCACCGTGCGCGCCGCGCTGGAGGAAGACCTGCTGCGGGCGCGCGGCCTGCTCGCCGACGCGCTGCCGGCGGGGGACGCGGACACCGTTGCCTACTGCGCGCAGTTCCTGCAGTCGGTCGGCGAGATGCTGGGCGATCTCGACCTCGCGACCGCGGCGCGGGGGGCCGGCACCCCCGTCGGCGCCGGTCTGCTGACCCGGATGGTCGAGGCGCGGCTCGACCGCCGGCCGGGCCGGCACGTGGCCTGACGCCCGTCACTTCGGCGTCATCTCGCCCGCCGATCGCAGGCTGCCGCGCGCGGCAGGCTGGATCTGGCGCCGGGAGACGGCTATGTCGCTGGCCATGCCCGCACGCCATATCAATCCGATCCTGAAGCTCGTCCTCGAGGTCGGCCCGATCGTGGTGTTCTTCCTCGCCTACCGCCTTGCGCCGGTGCCCGACGGGCTCAGCGTCAGCGAGCGGCAGCTCGAGCAGATCCTGTTCTCCACCAAGGTCTTCGTTCCGACGATCCTCGTCTCGCTGCTGGCGAGCTGGTTTCTTGCCGGGCGGCTGCCGAAGATGGCGGTCATCACCGCGGTCGTCGTCACGGTGTTCGGCGGGCTGACGCTGATCCTGCGCGACGACACCTTCGTGAAGATGAAGCCGACGATCCTCTACGGGCTCTTCGCCGGCATTCTCGCGTTCGGCCTCCTGCGCGGCCAGAGCTATCTGCGCTACCTGATGGACGAACTCATCCCGATGCGCGAGGAAGGGTGGATGAAGTTCACCCTGCGCTTCGTCGTGTTCTACCTCGCGCTGGCGGTGCTGAACGAGGTGGTGTGGCGCAAGTTCGGCACCGATCGGTGGGTCGACTTCCGCACCTTCGTGCTGCCGGTGGCGAATTTCCTGTTCATCATGGCACAGGTGCCGCTGTTCCAGCGCTATGCCGCCGCCGAGCGCGCACCGGACCACATCGAATAGCCTCGCCGCACGAAATCTGCGGATTACTGGCGAGTCCGGCGTTGGCTATCGTGTGGGGATCGTTCGTCCACGGAAGCCCGAGAAGAGGCATGGTCAGCCTGTCGCCGGAAGTTCCATCGCAGTCCCTTGAACACGAGCCGGTCAGCCTCGGCCCCCTTGCGGAGGCGCTGGCGTTCCACATCCGCATGGCGCAGGCGGCGTCGTTCCGCGGCTTCCAGCGGTCGGCCGGCGCGAAGCGGCTGAAGCCGGGCTGGTTCGCCGTGCTTTCGCTCATCAACGACAACCCCGGCATCACCGCGGTCGGGCTGAGCCGCGCCGCGGGGCGCGACAAGTCGACGATGACGCCGCTGCTGCGCGAACTCGAGCGCGACGGGCTGGTCGCGCGGCTCGGGGTGCCGGAGGATCGCCGGCGCATGCGCTGCGGCTGACCGAAGCGGGCGGTGCGGCGCTTGCCGAGCTGGCACTGCGCGCCCGCGAGCACGACGACGCCCGCGACGCCCTCGCAGGGGCCGACAAGGCCGCCGTGATCGGCTTCCTCCGCCGGGTGATCGCGGCCTTCGAGTAGGCGCTCAGGTGCTCGCGCAGGTCAGGCTGTCCAGCTCGCCGAGGCGCGGCTTGAAGAACGCCGCGCGGCGGATCACCCGGGACGACAGCAGGCCGATGCCGAACAGCGGCTCGAAATCGAAGTAAACCTCGGCGGCGACGACGGTCTCGCCCTTCCCGATGTCGAACCCGGAGGGCAGCGTGGCGGTGTGGGAGACCACGCCGATGGAGCTGGTCGCCGCGTATCCGCCCGAGCCCTTGCACTGCAACGCCACCAACGGCGTGTTGGCCGCCGTCGGTGACGAGACGATACTGATGATGGCGTTGCCTTCGCCGTCGAAGTCGAAGGGCTTCATCACCTGATTGATGGCGAGGAACTCGTTGCCGAGCGTGGTGCTCTTGGCCGTGCTGATGCGCGCCGTCAGGTCGGCCAGCGTGAAGGCGGCGCTCTGCACCTTCTGGGTGATCAGGACCAGCCGGCTGACGTCGATCGTCCCGACGCTGAGCAGCACGAGAAGCGGCAGGATCAGCGCGAATTCCAGCGCCGAGACGCCCCGCTCGTCCCGCAGGAGACGCGGGAGGCTCATTTGTACGGCTCGTTGCGCACGGCGACCGCCGACTCGTTGACGATGCTCTCGCCCACGATCCCGCGCAGCATCGGCGTGATGATCCCCCAGGAATAACGCACGCGATAGACGACGATATCGTTGCCGTCGCCGAGCCCGGCCTTGCCCATGTCGGCGTCCCACTTGCCGTTGCCGTTGACGTCGGTGAAGCTCTCGCCCAGCTCGTAGAAGCCGCTCCCGTTCGCGTCGACGAACGGCTCGGGTTTGCCGATATCCGCGAAGTCGTCGTAGACCAGCGTCTCGAGTTCGATCTTGTCGGGGTCGAGCAGGCCATAGGTGCGCTCCTCGACGATCGCCAGCACCCGGTCGGCCCGGCTGACGCCATCTTCGCTGCCGGTGATGCCATAGCGCGACGCCTCGAGAACGGCGGACTCGATCGACGACCGGATGAAGAGCACGATGGCGGACTCGATCGTGCCGAGCGCAAAGAGCAGCAGGATCGGCAGGATGAACGCGAACTCTACCGCCGCCGCCCCCGCCTCGCTGGCGAAGACCGCCCTCGCCCGTGTCATTTCACGATCCTGAGGTTGGCGAGCTGGCCGCCGATCGCCTTGAACGCGGCGGAGAGCTCCGCCCCGGTCGGAGCGAGATAGTACATTGCCGGCGACGACGCGCAGGTTTCCCATAGAGACTTCGTCGCGGTCGAGATCGAGCTTGCAAAGAGGATGGAATAGATGCGGATGCCCTCGGCCTTCATCGCCTTGCAGGTAGCCGCCATCCGGGAGTCGAGCACCGACTTGCCTGCCGGCGCGCTGGTCTTGGCGAGACCCACTGGCCCGGCGGCGTTCGCCCTACCGTAGGCGGTGTAGTCGGACGGAGTCGTGGTATCTCCCGGGCTGGTCACAACGCCTTTCGAAACGCTATATGGCAGATCGAAGAACACATTCTCGCCGTCGGTCAGGATCACCACGACCTTGTCGATGAAGTCTTCATTGTCTCCGGAATAATCCAGCGGCAGGTCCGCGTCTCCCCACAGTCCGCGCCAGCGGGGTGAGATTGTGCGCCAGCCCCACGTAAGGCCGAGATTGCTGGTCGTGCCCCCTCGCCTCCACGATTTCATCGCGTTCAACCCGGCCTTGATCGTCGTCTTGGACTTCGTGAGCGGCGTGATCGCCGTGGGACACGCAAGGTTTGGGCCGGTCGCAGTCTCGTTCGGATAGGTGGCGGAGCTTCGGATCGGCGGCCAATTGTTGTCGATCGCCTTGGGATACAAATAGGAGGACAGCTTCTGCACAGTTGGCGGCGTGTCATCGCCATCGTAGGGCATGGCCTGCGCCATGACGCATCCCTTCCAGCCTTCGCTGCCGAACACGCTCGGGGTCGTCAGGGCCTGATCCGTCAGGTTGAGCCATGAGGTATGGCTTGGTCCGATGTTCACGCTCGCCACGTAGGGCGTCAGGCTCACCCAGACGTTGTCGACCTCTTCCTCATCACCGAACAAGATGTCGATGAGATCAAGCGCCGCCTTCTGCATGTTGTTGAAGTTGGTCCCAGCCATCGACCCCGTGTTGTCCAGCACCAGCGCCAGCTCCATGCCGTTGGTCTGGCGTTCGACCTCGGTCGTGGCGAAGACGTCCATCTCGGTCTGGCCGAAGATCCGCATGAAATAGGTCGGCGTCTTGGCCCGCGCCGTCAGCGTGACGAAGTGCTTGGTGTCATCGAGGCTGAAGTTGAATTCGGTGACGACCGCATCGCCGCCCTGGCCGAAGTTGGCGTCGAAGTAGTCACGCGCCACCTCCTTCGCGTTGGATTCCAGGGCGTAGCGGCCGGCGGCGAGGCCGGCGGCGTCGAGCGATTTCGACAGGCGGCTGCGCAGCAGGTAGCCGAGCGAGGAGTTCGACCGCGAGGCCGACCGCTCCGACCAGCGGCACCAGTGCGATGGCGAGAAACACCGCCGCCGCGCCCCGCCGGTCGGCGAGGAGCTGGCCGAGCCCGGCGCGCAGACGGCCGAAGCCGGCGAAGAGACGGGCGATCCGCGGGGTGGCGCGCATTCTCGGGGCTCCGGTCTGTCGTGCTGGCGCGCAATTTCCACCACCGGCCGTCAACTGTTGGTTAGCGTCGAGGCGAAAGACGGGCCGAATCTCTGGAAAACTGCCCTTAACCAAGCCGGCACGCCGCGCTTGGGCCCTGCCGGGCGGCGGGCGTACAATTCGCGGACAGCCCGGACTCGGGGGCACAGATGGAAGACCGGCGAACTCATCGGCGGGCGCGCGTCCTCAGGCGTGCCAAGATCGTCTTCAGCAAGGGCCGCGCGGCAGTGGACTGCGTGGTGCTCGACCTGTCGCCCGGCGGCGCGCGGCTGAGGCTCGGGCCGATGCTCGGCGTCCCCGACGGCTTCGAGCTGCGGATCGAGAACGGGCCGGTCCATGCCGCGCGCGTCGCCTATCGCGCCGCCGACGCCACCGGCATCTGCTTCGAGGCGGCCTGACGACGCGGCGACGCCTGACCCGGAGCCGCCGCGGCCGGCCTCAGGCGAGGAGCGGCCCGGCCGTTGCAAGGATGCCACCCACGGCAATCGCCAGCGCGTAGGGCAGGCCCCTGCCCCGGGCCCGCGGCACCACGAACTGCCACGCGACATAGCCGATCGCCAGCACGCCGCCCGCCAGCACCGTTGCGAGAAGATAGCCGCCGAGCCCGCCCGTGCCGATCCAGAGCGCGCCGGCCGCGAGCAGCTTCGCGTCGCCGCCGCCGAGCACGCCCGCCGCGAACGCCCCCGCCCCGAGGGCAAAGACGGCCGTGGCGGCAACCAGGTCGAGCCCCGCCGCACCGAGGCCGTCGCCCATCGCGAGGCCGAGGACAATCCGCACGACCCCGAGCACGGCCAGCGCCACCACCAGCGGGTTCGGGATCGTGCGCCGGGCGGCATCGGTCGCCGCCGCCGCAAGGAACAGCGCGATCGCCGCGCAGGAAAGAACGAGCGCCATGGCGGCCTCCTGGCCAAGCCCCGGCCACCTCGCCGGCAGCCCGGGCGCGACGCTCGCAGGCGGGCGCTAATCCATCCTTAACGACGAATTGGTTTCAGTGCCGCCGGCGAGGGGAGAGGAGACGACGAGCGATGCGGCACCGCAGCAAACCCTATCCCGGGCTTTTCGCCGGTCTGGCGGCCGCCTCGATCCTAGGCGCCTGTTCCGGCGGGCTCGGCACCGGCGCCGGCGGCGCCGCCTCGCCGACGCGCCTTGCCGAGCGATCGGCCGACGCCGGCGATTTCCAGACCGCCGCGACGCTCTACCAGCAGGCGTTCGACCAGAACCCGGACTCCGTCGAGGCGCTGGTCGGGCTCGGGCGCGCCTATGCCGGCCTCGGCCAGTTCTCGCGGGCCGAGCAGGCGCTGAACGAGGCGAACCGCCGCCGGCCGCGCGACCCGGACGTGCTGCTCGAACTGGCGCGCACGCAGCTCGGCGCCGGCGCGCCACAGGCGGCGCTCGCCAATCTCGACACCGCGCTGGCGCGGCGGCCCAAGGACATCCGGCTCCTGACCGCCAAGGGCATCGCGCTCGACCGGCTGAGCCGGCACACCGAGGCCCAGGTCGCCTATCGCGCCGGGCTGCAGCGCGACCCGACCGATTTCGCGCTGCTCTCGAACCTCGGGTTGTCGCTCGGGCTGTCGGGCCAGCCGGACGAGGGGATCGGCATCCTGCAGGAGCTGGTGCGCGACCCGGCGGCGACGGCGAACACCCGCGGCAACCTCGCGCTGGTGCTCGGGCTCGCCGGGCGGGAGAAGGAGGCGCAGTCGGTGCTTTCCGCGGACCTGTCGGGCGCCGAGGTCCGCAACAATCTCGCCTATTACCGCGAGCTGCGCGGCATGCTGGCCAAGGGCAAGCCGATCGGCAGCTTCGAGTCGGCCCCGAGCCGCACCCGGCCGGCGGGCCAGGTGATGCCGGCCGCCGCGCCGATCATCGCGCCGACCCCCGACGCCACGCTGATCTCCGAGGCGCCCGCCGCCCCCGCGACGACCGGGGTCGCGAGCGCCGCGACGACGGAGGTGGCGAGCGCCGCGACCACGACCGCCGGGACGGACGGCTTCGTCGCCGCCTCGGGTGGCGTCGCCGACCCTGCCCCCATCGTCACCTCCTCCAGCGCCGGCCCGCAGTAGGGCGGGCCCCAAGCCAACCGGGACGGCGACTCGGGGCGGCGACACGCGAGTCGCCCCTTGCCAACTCCGGCGATCGCCTGTACCTGCATTCCCCGTGCCGCCTTAGCTCAGTTGGTTAGAGCACCAGATTGTGGATTTGGGGGTCCCCCGTTCAAGCCGGGGAGGCGGTACCATCACCTTCCTTGCAAGGCGCCGCATCCTGCCATGCGGCCTGCGTCGCGCGGGATCCGTCCGGGGCCGCGGTCATGCCGGTGTTCCCGGCAGCGGGCGCGGCGTAGGCCTCGACGGTGGTGAAGATCACGTCGGCGACCATCGGGCCATGCCGGGCGGCGAGCCGCGCCAGGATCGCGCCGCGCAGGCGGTCGGCTTCGGCGACGTCGAGCGCGGTGCCATCCGGCACCACGGCGTGCACGACGATACAGGCGGTGCGGCCCGGCCGAATCGCGCGCACGAACAGGCGGCTGACCGGCAGGGCCCCGAGGCCGCCGCGCACGCACGCCTCCATGTCGGCCACGACCGGAGCGGCCGGCGCGCGGTTGAGCAGCCCCAGCAGATGAGGGGCGGTGGCGGCGGGCGTTGACGCTTGTGGCTCTGGTACCGTGGGGCGCGAACCGGGTGCCTTCGTCCCACCGGCGCCCGGTCGCAGGCCGGGGAGGTCCGGCGCGGCCGCCGACGTCGCAAGCGACTCCCGCGGCCGATCCCGGGCCGGCCTCAGGGGCGGGCGGCAGTCACCTCGATCTCCACCAGCCAGCCGGGATTGACCAGGCCTGCCGCCTGCATCACCGAGCGGCTGACGAGGTTCGGCTGCGCCTCGGTGCCGAAGAACTGCGTGTAGCCCTTCATGAACCCGTCGAAGTCCATCGGGCCGCCGTCCGGTCCGGTCAGGAACACCTGCATCTTGAACACGTCGCCCATGGTGAGGCCGAGGTCGGCGAGCGTGGCCGCGATCGTCTCGAACACGCTCACGGTCTGCGTCTCGGTGTCGCCGAAGCGGGCGACCGATCCCTCGGGCGCCGACTCGTCCTTTACCTTCGGCACCATGCCCGAGAGATAGACGGTGGTGGTTCCGGCCGTCGTCTCCGAGGCGCGCAGGATCGGGAAGGTGGAGCCCGGCGTCGTGTGGCGGATGACCTCCGCCGAAGCGGGGGCGGCGATGCCGGCCCCGAGCAATCCGGCCAGCGCCAGCGCGTGAACGATCTTCATGGAAACTCTCTCCTTCTGCATCAACGCATGTCCGCCACGTCCTGCGGCGTCACCTCGTCCTTGTAGTCGTTGCCGAAGTGGCTGCGGATGTAGTTGACGACCGCCGCCACCTGCGCGTCGTCGAAATACTCGCCGAGCGCCGGCATGGCCTTCTGCCCGTGGAGCACGAGCATCACCGGATAGCCCGCCGCCTCGAGCTTCGAGTTGCCGGCGAGCGGGGGATAGTGGCCGGCGCCGATCGCCCCCTTGCCGTCAGCCTGGTGGCACCCCTGGCAGGAGGAGGCGTAGATGTCCTTGCCGTCGGTGTACTTGAAGACGTCCGAAGTCGGCGAAGGTGCCGACGTTGCCGGACGCGCTGCCCGCCTGCTGGGCGTGCGCGGCCGGCAGGCACGCGAGGGCGAGGGCGCCGGCGGCGAGCGCCGCGGCGACGGGATATGCTGCTTTCATGGCTGTCGATCCTGATCCTGGTCGCTGCGTCAGCCCGCGACGATCTTCGCATGCAGGCGTTCGATGGCGTCGAGCGACGACAGGATCGCGCCCTCCTGCCAGGCGGGAATGTAGGAACAATGCTCGCCCGCCATCACGATGCGCCCGTCGATGGCACAGGCATTGTCGTAGTGCTCATGCCGCGCCTCCTCGGTCCACATGCCGTAGCAGCCGAGCGTCCACGGCACCCGGTGCCAGCCGACCGCCGCTCCCGTCAGGAACTCGTCCTTGTATTGCGGATGGATCTGCGCGCCGAACTCCAGCGCCGCCTTGATCCGCTCCTCCGGCGGCATCGCGGTGAACTCGTAGGCATAGGCGCCCCACGAATATGTGGAGAGCAGGACCGCCGGCCCCGGCTTGTGATAACCGGTCGAGGGGTAGGAGATGAGCGTGATCGGCAGGTCGGTGAACGAGATGCCGCCGTAGATGTGCTCGTCCTCCTCCCAGAAGCGCCGCTTGAACTCGAGGCCCACCTTGACCGAGGCGTCGTAGGGCAACTGGTCGATGGCTGCCTGCATCTCGCCGGAGAAGTCGCCGGGAATCTGGCTCAGGATCGAGAACGGGATGGTGCAGACGCACCAGTCCGCCGTCGCGGTCAGGGGCTTGCCCGGATCGCCGCGGTCCTCGTACGTGACGGTCACGCCGCCATCGCCCTGCCGGATCTCGAGCACCTTTGCGTTGTAGCGGATGAGATCCTTCACTTCGCGCTCGAACGCCTTCGCGATCATGTCCATGCCGCCGACCGGCTGGAACATGGTGGTCTGGAACTCGTAGTTGTTCCCCGGATTGAAATAGCGCCACAGGCCGGACTGCAGGATGTCCGACGGATTGATCGGCTCCGAGGGAACCGGCACCGCGGTCAGGCCGCCGCCCGGATCGCGCTCCCAGCCGCGATACTCGCTGACCGCGTCGCTCTTCACGTAGGCATAGTTCTTGTCGAGCACGCCCCAGCTCTTCAGCGCCGCGAGCAGCTTCTCCTGGTCCTCGGCGGTGACGGCCGCGTCCAGCGCCTTCTGGTTTACCGCCTTGGCGAGCAGCTCGCTCACCTGGCCGCGGAAGTCGGTGGAGATCTCGCGCAGCCGCTGCGGCTTGCCGCCGAACGCCTTCGTTCCGTGCAGGTAGGCGTTGTGGTTCACCTGGACGAACGCCTCGAGCTGCACGCCCAGCCGGCGGCAGTAGTCGAGCACCGCGTGGTGGTGGTAGGGGATGCGCCACGGGCCGGGGTTGAGATAGTTGCCCTCGGCGAACTTCACCTCCTGCTTCGCGCCGCCGAGCTCCTCGTAGGTGTCGCCGCCGCGAAGCGTCCAGCACCGCCCGCCGGCCTTCTCGCGGAACTCCAGAACCTCGACTTCGTAGCCCGCCGCGCGCATTTCGAGCGCCGCGGTCATTCCCGCGAGGCCGGCGCCGAGGATGAGCACCTTCGTCCCGTTCGGCGCGCCGTCCAGTTTGATCGGGCCCTTGTAGGGCGACTCGGCCGCGTGGCCGAGGGTGGTCATCGCCTGGTACATCACCGCGCTGCCGGCGGCGACCCCGATCAATGACAGAAGATCCCTGCGGCTCAGCCCCGGACTGCGTCCGTCGACCATGGGTAAGCTCCTGATTTTGTTTGTTTATAAGAGTTGTTAACCTATCAGGTAGGGCGTGGGCCAACAAGGAAGCCCGCCCCGATCGGAGCCCTGGCCGTGCAGAAAGTGCGTGGATGATCGCCAAAGTGGCAGCACTGCCCGTCCATCGGGCAGTGTGCGTGGCGAAAGGGCGGCGCCGGCCTCAGCCGGCGATCATCTCGGCCTGCTTCACGATCACCTGCGCCTGGCGGATCGAGGCGAGGTCGATGAGCCGGCCCTTGTAGACCGCGGCGCCCTGGCCCTTCTCCTCGGCTTCCTTCATGGCGGCGAGGATGGCGCGGGCCTCGCCGACCTGCGCCTCCGAGGGGGTGAAGACCGAGTTCGCCAGCGCCACCTGCTTCGGATGGATCGCCCACTTGCCGACCATGCCCATGGTGGCCGAGCGCCGCGCCTGCGCGAGGAAGCCCTCGTCGTCGGAAAAGTCGCCGAACGGGCCGTCCACCGGCAGGATCCCGGCGGAGCGGCACGCCGCGACGATCGCCGCGGTGACGCCGTGCCACGGGTCGCCGTAGACCGGGCCGCGCGGGCCGGCGAAGTCGGTCGGCGGCAGCATGTAGTAGTTTTCCTGCGTGCCGCCGATTCCGGTGGTCTGCATCCCCATCGACGCGGCGAAGTCGGCGGCGCCGAGGCTCATCGCCTGCATCCGCGGGCTCGAGGTGGCGATCTCGGCGACGTTGCGGAAGCCGAGGGCGGTCTCGATGATGACCTCGAACCCGACCTTCTTCCTGCGGCCCTTTGCCGTCTCGATGGCGGAGGCGAGCGCGTCGACGGCGTAGATGTCCTTGGCGTTGCCGGCCTTCGGGATCATGAACAGGTCGATCCGCTCGCCGGCCTGCTCGAGGATGTCGACGACGTCGCGATACCAGAACTCGGTGTCGAGGCCGTTGATCCGCACCGACAGGGTCTTGTTGCCCCAGTCGATCTCATTGATCGCCCTGATGATGTTCGCCCGCGCCGCCGGCTTGTCGGCGGGCGAGACCGAGTCCTCGAGATCGAGGTTGATGACGTCGGCCTCGGACGCCGCCATCTTCTCGAACAGCGCGGGCCGGGAGCCCGGGCCGAACAACTGGCAACGGTTGGGACGGGCGGGCGCGGTCGGCGGGACAGTGAAGCTCATCGGCGCTCCGAAAAATGGCTGGATCGGGAAGGTTGATAGATGCCCGGCGAGGGGGCGTCAACGAAAGGATGTTGCGCGGCAGAATTTCTACTGCACCTGCGTCGAGACCGCAGTGCTTTGGCGGAGGGCTCTGAGCAGTCGACAGGCAACACGACTCTGGAGAAGCAACCCTCAGCGCCCCACGGGTCGAAACGCTGACGCCAGACGGATTTGTCCGTCGACAAATCCGTCCGCACCTGCCCCGTCGTGCCGCAGGCACGCCTCCGGCGTGACGGGGGGCAGGCGCGTTGCCGCGCCAGCCGGGGCAGCCACGGACGGATTGGCGCCCTTCCGCAGAAATCTCCACCCCTGACGGCTTCCGCGTGGTTTCACAGCGCCTCGACCACGCGCGGGCGTCCACGACGCCGGTGCACTCACAGACCCAGCGTCTCGATCATCCGCGCCGCCTCGGCCGAGCACGGCGGCAGCGTGGTGTTGTCCTCGCCCGGATAGAAGCGCCCGCGCAGCGCGGTCGGCATCGGGTTCGGGTGGAACAGCTCGACCTTCGGGCCGAGCCGCACCGTCTCGGCGGCCCAGGACCGGACCAGCGCCTCGGCGGCGGCCTTGGTCGCGCCGTAGGCGCCGTAGAACGGCTGGCCGGCACGGGAATCGGCGGCGTAGACGAAGCGCCCGCCCGGTCGCGCGAGGAGCAGCGGCGCCATCATCACGATCAGCCGCTCCGTGCCCTTGAAGTTCACCTCGACGCTCGAGTCGAAATCCTTGTCCGCCATGTGCGGCGCGGGCGCGAGCGGCGCGGCGTGGGCGGCGCAGTGGACGACGAGCGACAGATGCCCCCACCGCTCGTGCAGCGCGAAGCCGAGGCGCTGCAGGCCGGCGGTGTCGCTGAGCGACACCGGCACGAGGGTCGGCGTCGGCCCGCCGGCGCCTTCGATCGCGTCGGCGAGCGACTCGAGACCGCCGACGGTGCGGGCGAGCGCGACCACATGGTCGCCGCGCGCCCCGAGCGCCGACGCGACGGCGTAGCCGAGGCCCCGGCTCGCGCCGGTGACGAGGACGAGACGCGGCTCCGGGGCGACGGGATCGCTCACGCGGGAACCTTGAGCTTGAAGCCCTGCTCGATCCGGTCGGACGGCCGCACCGGATAGTCGCCGGAGAAACAGGCGTCGCAGAACTGCGGCTGTGCCGGGTCGCGGCCGTCCGGCTGCTCGCAGGCGCGATAGAGACCGTCGAGCGAGACGAACTTCAGGCTGTCGACGCCGACGAACGCGCGCATCTCCTCCTCGCTCATGTTGGCGGCGAGGAGCTTCGAGCGGTCGGGGGTGTCGACGCCGTAGAAGCACGGCCACATCGTCGGCGGCGAGGCGATGCGGAAATGCACCTCCGCCGCGCCCGCGTCCTCGAGCATCTCGCGGATCTTGCGGCTGGTGGTGCCGCGCACCACCGAATCGTCGACGAGGATCACCCGCTTGCCGGCGATGAGCGCGCGGTTGACGTTGAGCTTCAGCCGCACGCCCATGTTGCGGATCTGCTCGGTCGGCTCGATGAAGGTGCGGCCCATGTACTGGTTGCGGATGATCCCCATCGCATAGGGAATGCCCGACTCCTGGCTGTAGCCGATCGCGGCCGGGGTGCCTGAATCCGGCACCGGGCAGACGAGATCGGCCTCGACCGGCGCCTCGCGGGCCAGCTCGACGCCGATGCGCCGGCGGGTCTCGTAGACCGACTGGCCGCCGATCACGCTGTCGGGACGCGAGAAATACACCTTCTCGAAGATGCAGAACCGTGGCGCCGTGCGACGGAACGGGAAGACGCTCTCGATGCCCTCCGGCGAACAGATGACCATCTCGCCCGGCTCGACCTCGCGGATGAACTCCGCGCCGATGATGTCGAAGGCGCAGGTCTCGGAGGACAGCACCCAGGCGCCGTTCAGCTCCGGCCCGAGCCGGCCCAGCATCAGCGGCCGCACGCCGAGCGGGTCGCGCACGCCGATGAGCTTCGAGCGGGTCATCGAGACGATGGAGAAGGCCCCCTCGACCAGCCGCAGCGCATCCTTGATCCGCTCGGGGATGGTCTTCTGCATCGAGCGCGCCATCAGATGGATGATGCACTCGGTGTCAGAGCCCGACTGGAAGATCGAGCCGCGGCCGATCAGCTCCTCGCGCAGCGCGTTGGCGTTCGTCAGGTTGCCGTTGTGGGCGATGGCGGCGCCGCCCATGGCGAACTCGGCAAAGAGCGGCTGCACGTCGCGAATCTGGGTCGCGCCCTTCGAGCCGGCCGTCGAGTAGCGGACATGCCCGATGGCGAGATCCCCGGGCAGGGTCTCCATCAGCGAGGCGGAGGTGAAGTTGTCGCGGACGTAGCCGAAGCGGCGCTCGGACGAGAAGCCGAGCTTTGCGTCGTAGGCGACGATGCCCGCGGCCTCCTGGCCGCGATGCTGGAGGGCGTGCAGGCCGAGCGCGACGAAGTTCGACGCCTCCTGGACGCCGATGACTCCGAACACGCCGCACTCCTCGCGCAGCTTGTCGTCGTCATTGGGGAAGACGGGCAGGGACATGGTGCGGCGATCCGGGGAGGACGGGTTCGGCCGCTATATAGGACGCAACCGCAACATTGTCACGCGGCCGTCACCGTGCCGCGACGGGGAGCGAACGCTTCAGCTGCAGCTGCGCATCAGCGCGGCGTAGCGGGCCGCGATCCACTGCGGCGTGTCGGCGGGAAGCATGGCGGCGATGCGCGCCTCGAGCCCGGAAAACACCGCGACAGAGTGACTGTTGTCGACCTGTGGCATGCCGCCGGCCCCGAACACCCGGTCGTAGACCACGAGCGCGATCACCACGAGCAGCACGCCGCGCACCACGCCGAACAGGAAGCCGAGGCCCTGGTCGACCGGGCCGAGCGCGGAATTCTGCACGGCCCCGGCGATGAACGGCGTGATGAGCGAGATGATGATGAGCGCGATCACGAACACGACGGCAAAGCCCGCGAGGATGCCCAGCTCGCAGCTGGTGCCGAGCACGTCCCGGATCACCGGCACCTCGCGGATCAGCGGCTCCATGGTCGGGGCGAAGGCGAAGCCGGCGACGGCCGCAAGGATCCAGCCGACGATCGAGAGCGATTCGCGTACCAGTCCGCGCGCATAGGCGAGAATCGCGGAAATGACGATCACGGCGAGGACGATGCCGTCGACGAGGGTAAAGCTCTGCATGCGGGTGGCTGTCCTAGCGGTCGATCGGGCCGAAGCACTTGTCCATGAAAGCGTTGAGATCCGCAACCGGGTCGATGGCGATGCCGGGGGATGCGGGCAGAGCGGTGCGGGCGGGCACGAGGGCGGAGGCAAAGCCGAGCTTCGCCGCCTCGCGCAGCCGCGCCTCGGCCTGCGGCGCCGGGCGCAGGGCGCCGGAGAGCGAGACCTCGCCGAAGATCACCGCATCCCGTGGCAGCGCGATGTCCTGCCGGGCGGAAACGAGGGCGGCGGCGACGGCGAGATCGGCCGCGGGCTCGGAGACGCGCAGGCCGCCCGCGACGTTGAGGTAGACGTCCGACGGGCCGAAGCCGATGCCGCAGCGTGATTCGAGAACGGCGAGCACCATGGACAGGCGGCCGCCGTCCCAGCCCACCACTGCGCGGCGGGCGGTGCCGAGCGGCGACGGCGCAACGAGCGCCTGGATCTCGACCAGCACCGGCCGGGTGCCCTCGATCCCCGCGAAGACGGCGGAGCCGGGCGCGGCGCTCTCGCGCTCGGAGAGGAACAGGGCCGAAGGGTTCGAGACCTCGGCGAGGCCGGCGCCCGTCATCTCGAAGACGCCGATCTCGTCGGCAGGGCCGAAGCGGTTCTTCACCGCCCGCAGGATGCGGAAGTGGTGGCCCCGCTCGCCCTCGAAGTAGAGCACGGTGTCGACCATGTGCTCGACGACGCGGGGGCCGGCGATCTGGCCCTCCTTGGTGACGTGGCCGACGAGGACGACGGCGATGCCGCGGCGCTTGGCGAAGGTGACGAGTTCGTGGACCACGGCGCGCACCTGCGCGACGGAGCCGGGCGCGCTGTCGACGTGGTCGGCCCACATGGTCTGGATCGAGTCGATGATGGCGAGGCCCGGGCGCTCGGCCTCGAGCGTCGTCAGGATGTCGCGGAGGTTGGTCTCGGCGGCGACGCGCACAGGCGCGTCCGCGAGCCCGAGCCGGGCGGCGCGCATGCGGATCTGCCCTGTCGCCTCCTCGCCGGAGACGTAGATCGCGGGCGCCTGCCGGCCAAAGGCCGCGGCGGCCTGCAGCAGCAGGGTCGACTTGCCGATGCCGGGATCGCCGCCGACCAGCGTGGCCGACGCGGGCACGAGGCCGCCGCCGAGCACCCGGTCCAGCTCGCCGATGCCCGAGAGCGCGCGGGGCAGCGGCGGCTCCGTCGTGGCGAGGTCGCCGAGCGCGAGCTTGCGGCCACGGGAGGGCCCGAGCGACTTCGCCCCGGGGCCGTCGGTGAGGCCCGCCTCCTCCGAGATGGTGTTCCACGCGCCGCAGGCGTCACAGCGGCCCGACCATTTGGCGCTGGCGGCGCCGCAGGCGGCGCAGACGAAGGTGGGACGGCGGGTCATCTGGTTGCCCCCTGTATCATTTCATGATACAGTTCGCAGCGATGATCCGCAGCATGAAGGGCAAGCTGGCGCGGGACGCCGTGGAAGGCCGCTTCGGCAAGCGGTTCCCCGGCGATCTGGTCAAGCGGGCACGTTTGCTGCTGTCGGTGCTTCGGGCGGCGACATCGCTGCAGGATCTCCGGTCGCCTCCCGGCAATCGGCTGGAAGCGTTGACCGGCGATCGGGCGGGGCAGCACTCGGTACGGATCAACGACCAGTGGCGCGTGTGTTTCGTCTGGAGCGACAGCGGCCCGGAGAACGTCGAAATCGTGGACTATCATGGCTGAAGGAGACTTGCCCTTGATCGCGATGCTGGATCCCGCTCATCCGGGCGAGGTGCTGGAAGAGCTGTTTCTCGTCCCCCTCGGGCTGAGTGCCGGCGCGCTGGCCCGTCGTCTCGACGTGCCGCGGACGCGGATCGAGCGGCTTGTGCGGCGCCAGACATCAATGACCGCGGACACGGCCCTGCGCCTCGCGGCGTTCTTCGGCAACAGCCCGCAATTCTGGCTGAACCTGCAGGATGCGCACGACCTGCACGCGGCGAAAGGGCACGTAGACCTGTCAGGTATCCGACCCCTCGACGCAGCCTGAGCACTGTCCTCACCGGATCGACGCGATCGGCCCCGTCGCCCGGCCGTGGATGAACTGGTCGAGGTACGGGTCGGTCGCGGTGTCCATCTCGTCGATGTGGCCGAACCAGCGGACCTTGCCGCCGTGCAGCATCGCCACGTGGTCGGCCACCGTGCGCACCGTGGTCATGTCGTGGGTGATCGTCACCGCCGTCGCGCCCATCTCGGTCACCAGCTCGCGGATCAGGTCGTTGATGACGCCGGCCATGATCGGATCGAGCCCGGCGGTCGGCTCGTCGAAGAAGATGATCCGCGGGTCGGTCGCGATGGCGCGGGCGAGGCCGACGCGCTTCTGCATGCCGCCCGACAGCTCCGCCGGGTAGAGATCGGCGGTCTCGGGCCCGAGGCCCACGCGGCGCAGCTTTTCGATCGCCCGGTCGCGCGCTTCCTTGCGCGGCATCGGCGTCCGGGCGTGGCGCAGGCGGAAGGCGACGTTCTGCCAGACCGACAGGCTGTCGAACAGCGCGCCGCCCTGGAACAGCATGCCGAACTGCTTCAGGAACACGCGCCGGTCGCCGGCATCGTCGGGCGCGCCGTCGAGCAGGATCCGCCCGCCGTCGCGCCGGATGATCCCGAGGATGCACTTCAGCGTTACCGACTTGCCGGTGCCCGAGCCGCCGATGATGACGAGGCTCTCGCCCGGCATCACCTTGAAGCTCACCCCATCGAGCACCCGGTTCCGTCCGAAGCGCTTCTTTACATCGATCAGCTCGATGCGCGGCACGCCCGGGGTCGAGGTGTCGGGCGCGGCGATGTCGTCGGCGGCCGCCATCAGAAGAACGCCTCGGTCAGCAGGTAGTTGGTGGCGAGGATCAGGATCGAGGCCGAGACGACCGCATTGGTGGTGGCCGAGCCGACGCCCTGCGCGCCGCGGCCCGAGTGATAACCGTGGTAGCAGCCCATCAGCGTCAGGACGAAGCCGAAGGCGCAGGCCTTGACGAGGCTCGAGGCGATGTCGGTGGCGGTCAGGAAGTCGAGGGTGTTCTTGATGTACGCGCCGGAATTGAAGCCGAGCCGCGTGGTGCCGATCAGGTAGCCGCCGAAGATGCCGATGACGTCGCCCACCGCGACGAGGGCGGGCACGGCAAGGATGCCGGCCAGCACGCGCGGCAGCACGAGGTACTTCATCGGATCGGTCGAAAGCGTGGTCAGCGCGTCGATCTGCTCGGTGACACGCATCGTGCCGATCTCGGCGGCGATCGAGGACGAGACCCGTCCTGCGACCATCAGGCCGCCCAGCACCGGGCCAAGCTCGCGGACGATGCCGATCGCCACGATCGAGGGCACCACCGTGCCGGCGTTGAACCGCGCGCCGCCGGCCCAGATCTGCAGCGCGAGCGCCGCGCCGGTGAAGAGCGCGGTCATGCCGACGACGGGCAGCGAGAAATAGCCGACCGCGAGCAGCTGCCGCCCCAGCTCCACCGGATAGTACGGCGGGCGGACGACCTGCGACAGCGTGTTGCCGGCGAAAAGCGCCAGCCGCCCGGTGGCGGCGAGCAGCTGCAGCGTCGAGCGTCCGATCGAGGCGAGGAAGGCCACGACGAGCCTGAGGAGGATCATGCGGTCTCCGGTCGTTGCGAGCCGCCCTTGTAGACGCGTTCGTACCGGGGGCCAAGGCCGGTCAGGATCTCGTAGCCGATGGTGCCGGCGGCGCGCGCGAGGTCGTCGACGCCCTGACGGGGCCCGAGGACGTCGAGCATCGGCGGCACCCGGTCGAGCCCGGTCACGTCGACGGTGACGAGATCCATCGAGACGCGGCCGACCACCGGACAGCGCACGTCGCCGGCAAGGAGGTCGAAGCCGCCATCGCCCAGCGCGCGCAGCAGGCCGTCGGCATAGCCGGCGGCGACGGTGGCGACGCGGGCGGGCTCGGCGGCGGTCCACGTGGCGCCATAGCCGACCGCCTCGCCCGCCGCGACGTCGCGGACCTGCACCACCGGCAGGGAGAGCGCGACGACCGGCTCGGCGGCGGCGAACGGCATCCCGCCGTAGAGCCCGACGCCCGGGCGGACCAGACCGAAGTGGTGGCCCGCCCCGAGCAGGATGCCGCCGGTGGCGGCAAGGCTGAGCCGCACCCCGGGCAGGCGCGCGGCGAAGCCGGTCATTGCCGCGGCCTGGGCGACGTTCAGCGGGTGGTCGGGCTCGTCGGCGCAGGCGAGGTGGCTGATGGCGAGGACCGGCGCGAGACGCGCCACGTCGGGGAGAAGCGCCTCGAGCTCGGCCGGCTCGAGCCCGAGGCGGTTCATGCCGGTGTCGAGCTGCAACGCACAGGGCCGGCCGGGCAGCGCGCGCAGGAAATCGGCCGCCTGCCCGGGGCTGTTGAGGCAGGGCACCAGAATCCGCCGCGCGGAACAGCGCCGCCTCGCCCGGCATCAGGCCGGCAAAGACGAAGATCGCCGGCCCGGGCCCGAGGGCCGCGCGCAGCGCCACGCCCTCCTCGGCCAGCGCCACGAAGAAGCTGCGCGCCCCGGCCGCCGCCAGCGCCGGGGCAACGGCGGCGGCGCCGAGGCCGTAGGCGTCGGCCTTCACCACCGCGGCCGTCTCGACCTCCGGGGCGGACAGCGCGTCGAGCGCGCGCCAGTTGCGGACGACGGCATCGAGATCGACGGTCAGGCGGGCGCGGGCGATGGCAAGACCTCCTCAGGCTCACGGGACGGCCCGCTCGGTGCGCGCCGCAGCAGCGGCAGCGGGCCGTATCGCGCCGCCGTGGTCAAGCCCTTCCGCGGGTTTCCACCCCGGGCCGTCCGGCCTATGGTGCGGCGCAATCAGCGCCGGAGAGCAGCCATGAGCGAGACAGTCGAGGAGACCTCCGGCGCGGCGGCCACAGCGGACGCCGTTCATGAGGACGGCCTGAACCGCGAGGTGGTGGAGCGGGTGCTGGCCGCGGTCGAGGCGGACGATCACGACGCCCTCGTGGCGATCCTCGACGCGCTGCACCCCGCCGACATCGCCGACCTGCTGGAGCAGGTGAGCCGGGGCGAGCGCCGCGCGCTCATCACCCTCTGGGGCGTCCAGCTCGACGGCGCGGTGCTCTCGGAACTCGAGGAGGGCGTGCGCGACGAGATCGTCGCCGAGCTGCCCGACCATGTGCTCGCCCAGGCGGTGCAGGAACTCGAGACCGACGATGTCGTCTATCTCGCCGAGGACATGGACGAGCCGCAGCAGGAGCGCATCCTGCGCTTCCTCGACGACATCGACCGGGCGGCGGTCGAGCAGTCGCTGAAGTACGACGACTATTCCGCCGGCCGCCTGATGCAGCGCGAGGTGGTCGTGGCGCCCGAGCACTGGTCGGTCGGCAACGCCATCGACTTTCTGCGCAACGAGGAGTGGCTGCCCGAGAGCTTCTACGACCTCATCGTCGTCTCGCCGCAGATGCACCCGATCGGCACCATCTCGCTCGGCCGGCTGATGGGCTCGGCGCGCAAGACGCGGCTCAAGGAGCTGATGGCCGAGGACTTCCGCAGCTTCCGGGTCGACCAGAGCCAGGAAGACGTGGCCTATGCCTTCAACAAGTACCACCTGATCTCCGCGCCGGTGGTCGACGGCGACGGGCGGCTCGCCGGGGTCATCACCATCGACGATGCCATGGAGGCGCTGGAGGAGGAGACCGAGGAGGATCTGCGGCTCCTCGCCGGCGTCGGCGACGAGGAGCTGTCGGACGGCGTGGTCGAGATCGCGCGCGGCCGGTTCCTCTGGCTCGCGGTCAACCTGCTGACGGCGATCATGGCGGCGGCGATCATCGGCATCTTCAGCGACACGATCGAGCTGCACGTGGCGCTGGCGGCGCTGAGCCCGATCGTGGCCTCGATGGGCGGCAACGCCGGCACCCAGACCCTGACCGTGGCGGTGCGCGCGCTCGCCACCCGCAAGCTCACCGCGTCGAACATGGCTCGCGTGATCGGCCGCGAGGGGGTGGTGGGGCTCTTGAACGGCATCGGCTTCGCGGCGCTGATGGGGGTGCTGAGCGCGCTCTATTTCTCGGACCAGACCATCGGCCTCGTCATCGCGCTGGCGATCACCGGCAACATGGTGGTCGCCGGCCTCTCCGGCGTGCTGATCCCCGTGGGGCTCGACCGGCTCGGCGTCGACCCCGCGCTCGCCTCCGGCACGTTCGTGACGACGATGACCGACATGTTCGGCTTCTTCGCCTTCCTCGGCCTCGCGACGCTGATGCTGAGCTGACGGCCCGCCGACGCGCACCGCCCGACCGGGGGCGCCGCCGCAGGGCCCCCGAGAGAGGGTCAGGCGGCCTTGAAGTGCTTCGAGAGCTTCAGCCCCTGGCCCTGATAGTTCGAGCCGAGCGCGCCGCCGTAGAGCACGTCCGGGCGCTCGACCATGCGCTCGTAGACGAGCCGGCCCACCACCTGTCCGTGGTCGAGGGCGAACGGCGCCTCGTGGCAGCGCACCTCGAGCACCCCGCGCGAGCCCGCCCCCCCTGCCCCCGCATGGCCGAAGCCGGGGTCGAAGAATCCGGCGTAGTGCACGCGGAACTCGCCCACCATCGCCACGTAGGGCGCCATCTCGGCGGCATAGTCCGGCGGCACATGCACCGCCTCGCGGCTGACGAGGATATAGAAGGCGCCGGGATCGAGGATGATCCGCCGGTCGCGGGCAATCACCGGCTCCCAGAAATCGAGCGGTGCATAGTGGTCCAGCCGGTCGAGGTCGATCAGCCCGGTGTGCGGCTTGGCCCGCCAGCCCACGTGCCCCCCCGGCAGGTCGAGGTCCACCGAGAAGGCCAGTCCGCCGGAAATGTGCGCCTCGCCCCCCACCAGCCGCTCGCGCTCGTGCAGCGCCGCGAGCGACGGGTCGTCGAGCGTGGCCGTGCCGCGGCTGAAGCGGATCTGGTTCAGCCGCATTCCCGGGCGCACCAGCACCGAGAACGACCGGGGCGAGATCTCGGCATAGAGCGGCCCGGCGTAGCCTGCGGCCACCCTGTCGAACTCCGTCGCCCGGTCGGTGATGAGGCGGGTGAACAGGTCGAGCCGCCCGGTCGAGCTCTTGGCGTTGGCGACGGCGGAAACGTCGTCGGGCAGCGCCAGCGCCTCCATGAGCGGCACGAGGTAGACGCAGCCCTTCTCCAGCACCGCACCATCGCCGAGATCGAAGCTCATCATCTCGAAGTCGGCGAGGCGCTCGGCCACGCTGGCCGTCCCGGGCAGGAACGAGGCCCGCACGCGGCAGGCGCGCCAGCCGAGGCGCAGGTCGAGGCTCGCGGGCTGCACCTGTCCGGCCACCGGCGGGACGGCGCAGGTGATCTCGCCGGCCTCGAGCATCGCGGAGATGCCCTGAGCCGGGATCACGCCAGCCCGCTTTGCGGAGGCGGAACGGGGGATAGTGGTCGGGCTAGCGAGATTCGAACTCACGACCTTTCGACCCCCAGTCGAACGCGCTACCAGACTGCGCTATAGCCCGACGGCGCCCGCTTTAGCGGCGGCCGAAGTCGAGGGCAAGCGGAAAGCGGCGCGGCCCGGGCTCAGGGGCCGGCCGCCCCGATCACCGCCCCTCGGTCATCACCGCGCGCAGCGCCTCGAGCCGGCCGATCAGCCCGCGCAGCGTGTTCGTGTCGGCCGCCGGACCGGCGGCTGCCGTGTTGAAGAGGTCGGCCTGCCCGCCGCCGACGCCCGCACCACCCACCGCCGCAGGCACCTCGCGCCCCGGGTGAGAGACCGGCTCCGGCGCGGTGCCGGACGCCGCATCGGCGGCGCCGGGCAAATCGTCGACGGGCAAATCATCGACGGGCCCACCATCGCCGCGCCCGTCATCGGTCGCGGCATCCTGAATGTCGCCGTCGTACCCGTCCATGTCGAAGTCCTCCAGCACGGTCGCTGCGGCGTCGCGACGAACCGGCGGCGCATCGTCGGCGTCCCCCACCGTCCCCAGACCGATCACATGCCGCACGCCGCGCTCGCGCAGGATCTTCTGCACGCCCTTGATCGTCATCCCGTCGTCGTAGAGCAGGCCGCGGATGCCGCGCAGCAGCCGCACGTCCTCCGGCCGGTAGTAGCGCCGGCCGCCACCGCGCTTCACCGGCTTCACCTGCGCGAAGCGGGTTTCCCAGAACCGCAGCACATGCGGCGGCACGTCGAGGCTCTCGGCGACCTCGCTGATGGTGCGGAAGGCTTCCGGAGACTTGAGCATTTGCGGCGCGGTCTCCCCGGGTTAGTGCTTGTTCCCCATGTCGACCCGCTCCTTCATGATGTGCGAGGGGCGGAACGTCAGCACCCGGCGCGGCTCGATCGGCACCTCCTCGCCGGTCTTGGGATTTCGGCCGACACGGGCGGACTTGGACCGCACGCTGAACGTGCCGAACGAGGAGATCTTCACCGTCTCGCCACGGGCCAGCGCGTCGGACATCTGATCGAGGACCATCTCCACCAGCTCGGCGGACTCGTTCCGAGACAGGCCGACGGCGCGGAACACCGCCTCGCTCAACTCCATGCGCGTCAGAGTCTTCTCGCTCATCGGCCCCCTCCCACTGTCCCTATTTGGGCAACCCTAGGAGATATTTGGCAACGGAGTCAATGAGAACGGCCGAGGAGAAGCGACGGAGGATCCGCCTACCAGCGCACGACCGCCGCACCCCACGCGAGCCCGCCGCCAATCGCCTCCATAAGCAGCAGATCGCCGGGCAGGATCTTGCCCTCCGCATGGGCCACCGAGAGCGCCAGCGGGATGGAGGCGGCCGAGGTGTTTCCGTGGTCCTGCACGGTGACGACCACATGGTCGAGCGGCACGCCGAGCTTGTGGGCGGTCATCGTCATGATCCGCAGGTTGGCCTGATGCGGCACCAGCCAGTCCACATCCGACTTCGCGAGCCCGGCGGCGGCGAGCGCGGCCGCGCCGGTCTCGGCCAGCTTGACGACGGCGTGCTTGAACACCTCCTGCCCGGCCATCTTCACGACGCCGGTGGTGCCCGTGGTCGACGGGCCGCCGTCGACATAGAGCAGGTCGCCGAAGCGGCCGTCCGAATGCAGGTCGGTGGAGAGGATGCCGCGGTCCTCGGGACCGCCACTGCCCTCGCCCGCCTCGAGGATCAGCGCGCCGGCGCCGTCGCCGAACAGCACGCAGGTGCTGCGGTCGGTGAAGTCGAGGATGCGCGAGAACGTCTCGGCACCGATCACCATCACCCGCCGGGCCGATCCGGCGAGGATCAGCGCGTTGGCCTGAGCCAGCGCGAAGACGAAGCCGGCGCAGACCGCCTGCATGTCGAACGCGAAACCGCCGCGCATGCCGATCGCGGTCTGCACCTTGGCCGCGGTCGCGGGAAACGTCTGGTCGGGGGTGGCGGTCGCGACGATGAGCGCGTCGAGGTCGGCGCCGGTCAGGCCGGCGTCAGCCAGCGCGGCGCGGGCGGCGGCGATGGCAAGGTCGGAGGTCGCCTCGCCCTCGGCGGCGAAGTGCCGCCGCTCGATGCCGGAGCGCGTGCGGATCCACTCGTCGGAGGTGTCGAGGGTGGCGGCGAATTCGGCGTTCTCGACGACGCGGGCCGGCAGGTAGTGGCCGCACCCGACGGGCACGGCACGCACGACAGTCATGGGGTCACGCCTCCGGGGACGGCCTCGCGGCGGCTCGCCAGAATCCGCCGCCACGCGCGCGGCGAGCCGCTCGGTGAACCCGTGCTCGGCAAGGGTGAACGCGAGCTTGATGGCGGCAGAGACGCCGGTGGCGTCGGCCGAGCCATGCGACTTCACCACGGCGCCGTTCAGGCCAAGGAACACGCCCCCGTTGGCACGACGCGGGTCGATGCGCTTCTGCAGGCGCTTCAGCGAGGTGAGCGCGAACAGCGCGCCGATGCGCGACAGGGACGAATAGGCGAAGGCCTCCTTGAGCAGGCCCTGAATCATCTTGGCGGTGCCCTCGCCGGTCTTCAGCGCGACGTTGCCGGTAAAGCCGTCGGTGACGATCACGTCCACCCGGGCCGATGGCATATCACTGCCCTCGACGTAGCCGATGTAGTCGAAATCACCCGTGGGCGCGATGGCGGCGATGCGCTCGGCCGCCTCGTGCAGCTCGGCGCGGCCCTTGTGCTCCTCGGTGCCGACGTTGAGCAGGCCGACGCGCGGCCGGGTCAGCGACAGGGCGTTGCGGGCGTAGGAGGCGCCCATCACCGCGTAGGTCACGAGATCGTCCGCATCGGCGCGGATGTCGGCGCCGCCGTCGAGCAGGATGTTGTAGCCCGCCGGGTTCAGCGACGGCCAGTTCACCGCGATCGCCGGCCGGTCCACCCCCGGCACCTTGCGGAGCGCGAGCATGGACAGCGCCATCAGCGCGCCGGTGTTGCCGCACGAGATGACCGCCGGCGACTCGCCGTCCTTCACCGCCTGCAGCGCGCTCCACATGCTGGTTCCCGCCGCATTGCGCAGCACCCGCGACGGCTTGTCGTCCATGGCGACCACCGAAGGCGCATGGCGGATCTCGGCGCGCTGCTCCAGCGCGCTGCCCTTGCGAATCGTCCGGCGCAGCTCGGCCTCGTCGCCATGGACGATGTAGCGCAGGCGCGGGTTCTTCTTGAGCGACATGGCCATGCCGATGACCACGCACTCCACCCCGCGGTCGCCGCCCATGGCGTCGATCGACAGAACGATGTCACCGTTCGTGGCCGGGCCGGTGCTGGCTGGCTCGGTGCTCATTCCGTCGCGACCTCACTCGCTGGCGGCTCAGGCGGCCTCGTCGTCGATCTCTTCGACGCGGGCGACAACCTCGCGGCCGTCATAGTGCCCGCAGGCGCCGCAGACGTGGTGCGGGCGGCGCAGCTCGCCGCAGTTCGAGCACTCGTTGGGATTCGCCGCGACCAGATGGTCGTGCGAGCGACGCATGCCGCGCTTCGCGCGCGTGACCTTGCTCTTCGGGACAGCCATTTCTCGACCTCGATCTCTGTCGGGGCCGCGCCCCGATAACCCGTTCCGTCGGCCCGCGGGGTAGCAGATCGGGCGTGGGATGTCACGCCCCGGGCCGCACGTCCGGACGGGAAAACGAGCCGCGGAACATACTCATCGCGCGGGGTTTCGCAAGGGGTCGCGTGCGGGATTCTGCCAGGCGTGGTCAAGTGTCCCCCGGGCCGAGCTTCTCGCGCAGCGCGGCGAGGGCGGCAAAGGGCCTGGGGCGGTCGGCATCGTCGTCGCCGCCCGCCTGAAGCATCGCGCCCGCCTTGCGCGGATAGGCGGGCAGCGCGAGCGCAAGCGCCTCGGTCGCGATCCGGCCAAGGTCGATCCGGTCGCCGAGCGGCTCGACCTCGTCGTCCTCGTCCGGCGAGACGACGATCTCGGGGCCGGTCGCCGCCTGCGGCACGAACGCGCGACGGACCGGCTCGTCGATCCGGGTGGTGACGGGCTCGAGGCTGACGACGCAGGTCTGGACCACGGTGGCGCCGAGCTCGGCCTCGAGCGCCCAGCCGCCCTTCGCGACGGGGACGAGCCGCCCGACGAAGCGCAGCTTGCGCACCGCCTGCGCCCCGAGCAGCCCGGCGAGCGCCACGGCCTCCCGCGGCTCCGGCGAGATGTCGAAGTCGAAGCGCAGCAGATCGCGGATCTGTCGCAACTCGACCACGCGGGCGAATTCGGGATTGTCGGAGGCGTGGGAGATCAGCTCGGGCATCGGCGGTCCTGGCGATCGGGCCCGGGGGCCGCGGCTCCGGCCCAACTTCCTTGAACTTAGACCATGCCCGGAGTAGGGGAGCAAGGGAAAAGCTGGGCACTCCAAGGAGACGGCATGCGCCTCAATTCGCCGCGCTCGATCGGGCTCGCGCTGCTCCTCGCGGGCGCGCTCGCAGCCTGTGCGCCGACGATCCAGATCCACGGCTACGTACCGCCGGAGGCCGACGTGGCACGAATCCGTCCGGGATTCGACGACACCGGCAGCGTGGAGAAGCTGCTCGGGCGGCCGTCCTCCAGCGGCGTCCTGGCGGACAGCGCCTGGTACTACGTGCAGAGCACCGTCGAGAACTACACGTACCACGCGCCGAAGGTGATCGACCGCAAGGTGATCGCGGTCAACTTCGACCAGCGCGGGGTGGTGAAGGACGTGCGCCGCTACGGTCTCGCCGACGGGCGGATCATCGCACTCGATCCCCAGACCACGGCCACCGGCGGCCGCGAGATGGGCGTGCTGGAGCAGCTGTTCGGCAACATCCTGAACCTCGATGCCGAGACGCTGAACAACGCCTCGGGAAACTGAGGCGGCGGCGGGCGCGCGATGATCGACCGCGACCGGCCGAGCGCGCTCCGTCTGTTCTTCGTCTGGCGCGGCTCGGTCGTCGCCCACGTCCTGCCGCAGATCGCGGGCTTTGCGCTCTATGCCGCGGCGATCGTGGCGAGCAGATGGGCCACGCGATTGCCGCGGCGCGCCGCTCCGGGGCGCTCGATCCCATCGGCCACCGCATTCTCGAGGAGCGGCTGGCGGCGCTGACCGCCATCGAAGCCGGCTGCGAGCGGATCGCCGGCACCCCCCTGCCCTTCGCCTATACGCTGCTGCTGCACCGCACGACCTGGCTCGTCTGCCTGCTGCTGCCGCTCGGGCTGGTGGGGACGGCGGGCTGGGCGACGCCGCTCTTCACCGCGCTGATCGCCTATGCCTTCTTCGGGCTCGACCGGCTGTCGGAGGAGCTGGCCGGGCCGTTCGGCACCGAGGCGAACGACCTCGCCCTCGACAGCCTGTGCCGGACCTGCGAGATCTCGGTGCTCGAGGCCCTCGGCGATCCCGTCCCGCCACCGCTGGCGCCGCGCGGATACTATCTGTCCTGACGCGGCCCGCAGGTGCGGTCTGGCGTCAGCGGCAGCGCGAGGCGGCTTCCTCGACGGCGGCGGTGAAGCCGGAGAGCGAGAAACGATCCTCGGTCGTCGTGCCGCGCGAGGAGGTGCCCGAGAGCTTCGCCTCGGAACCGCGCTTCATCGCCGCCACGGCCTTGCTGTCGTCGGAGGGGTCGGTCCACGCCCACTCGCCGCCATCGCCCTTGCCGGGCGCCATCTGGAAGGTATCCGAGCCGACGACGAGCTTCACCGCGGCACTTTCCTTGAAGGGATAGCCGCCGGTAAAGCTCACCTCGTTCGACACCTTCTCGCCCGGGCGGAACGACACGAAGAGCCGGATGTCGCCACGGTCGACATCCGCCGGCTTGCCGTCGCGCTTGGCCGACGATGCGGTCGGCGCCGACACGATGTAGCATTCCTTCGGGCTCGCCGCGACGAACACGCTCCAATTGCCATGTGTCGCCACGCGATCAGCGGACTGTGCCAGTACCGGAGAGGCCGCCATCAGGGCGACCGCGGCGAAGGGCAGCTTCCAGGCTTTAAGGGTCATGCGGACACTGTCTCCTGCTCGTCCTTTGCTCTTTGCGCGCCCGGGTCGGATGGTCGGGGTGCGGTCGAGCTTGTCTTTGTCGCCATGCCACTTTTAGTGTAGCGCGAGAAGTGAGGGATGTTCCAGACCCTTGCCGATGTCTTTCACCGATGTGACCCCTCGTGACGCGTGCCATCCACGACGCCGGGCCGCGGCCCGCCTCGCAGCCAGGGCCGGGCCAGAGCGACGCCGACCTGCTGCGCGCCGTCGCCGGCCGGGACCGGGCCGCCTTCGTGGCGCTGTTCGAGCGTTTCGCCGGGCGGGTGAAGGCGTATGCCATGCGCGCGGGCGTGGGGGCGGCCGATGCCGACGAGATCGCTCAGGACGTGATGGTCTCGGTCTGGCGGCACGCCGCGGATTTCGACCCGGCCCGCGCCGCGGTCTCGACCTGGATCTTCGCCATCGCCCGGAACCGGCGCATCGACCACCATCGCCGCGGGGCGAGGCCGGCGCCGGACCCGGAAGATCCGCTGTTCCAGCCCGACCCCGCGCCCGACGGGCTGGCCGCCCTGACGGCCGCCGAACGGGAGGCGCACCTGCGCCAGGCGCTCGAGGCGCTGCCGCCCGAGCAACGGCGCGTGCTGGTCGCCTCGTTCTGGCGCGGGCTCAGCCATGGCGAGATCGCCGCGGAGGAGGCCCTGCCGCTCGGCACGGTGAAGTCGCGGATCCGGCTCGCCTTCCGCCACCTGCATGCGTTACTCGGGGAAGACCTCGCGGAGGGATTGCACGATGACTGAACCTGCCGCCGCCGGGCCCGCGCTCCTCGCCGAAGTCCTGCGCGGCGACCGGGTCGAATCGCGTCACCGCGGCCATGCCCTCGTCTGTGACGCGCGGGGCGAGGTCGTCGCCGCCTGGGGCAATCCCGACGAGCCGGTGTTTCCGCGCTCGTCCTGCAAGATGCTGCAGGCGCTGCCGCTGGTCGAGAGCGGCGCTGCCGCGGGTCTATCGACCGAGCGGCTGGCGCTCGCCTGCGCCTCGCACTCCGGCGCGGGGATGCACGTGACGCGGGTCGCCGACTGGCTCGGGGCACTCGGGCTCGGCGAGCGCGACCTGCGCTGCGGAAGCCAGGTCCCCGACGACGCCGCCGAGCGGCACCGGCTGCGCGACGCGGGCGAAAGCCCCTGCCAGCTGCACAACAACTGTTCCGGCAAGCACGCCGGATTTCTGATGCTGAACCGCCACCTCGGCGGCGGGCCGGAGTATGTGGAGTTCGACCACCCGGTCCAGCTGGCCGCGCGCAACGCCTTCGAGGAGATGTGCGGCGCGCCGATCCGCGGCTGGGGCGTCGATGGCTGCTCGGCGCCGGCGTTCGAGACCACGCTCCGCGGGCTCGGCACGGCCATGGCGCGGATGGCCGACCCGCGTGGCCTCGGCGCGGCGCGGGGCGAGGCCGCGCGGCGGCTGGTGGCGGCGATGGCCGAGCATCCGCTGCTGGTCGCGGGCGAGGGCCGCGCCTGTTCCGAGCTGATGGCGGCGATGCCGGGCGGCGTGGCGGTCAAGACCGGCGCCGAGGCGGTCTATGTCGCCATCCTGCCCGGGCGCGGCCTCGGGGTGGCGCTGAAGGTCGAGGACGGCGGCACCCGCGGCTCGGAATGCGCCATCGCCGCGCTGCTGGTGCGCCTCGGCGCGCTCGATGCCGGCCATCCGGCGGCGCGCGCCCGCCTCGCCGCGCCGATCCTGAGCCGCCGCGGCGCCGGGATCGGTATGATCCGCCCGGCCGCGGCGTTCTACGAGGCCGGCCGCCGGCTCTGAGCGGCTGGCAGGAAAGTCGGCGGCGGACGGCTGACCGACCCGTCCGCGGTTTCGAGACGGCTCCGAAGACGCGGGGCTTGCCCAGCCTGTCGCGGGCGGCCAATCTCTACGCCCGCCGACCGCACGCGGCCCGGAGACGGCGCGGAGACGGCGCGGAGACCACCCCGGGGCGGGATGTCAAAGAGGGAAGGAAAACCGATGCGAATGCTGGCAGCCTGTCTCGCGCTCGTGGGCGCACTCGCGGCAGGAGCGACGGCGATGGCGGCGACCGACGTGATCCGCGGCAGCGCCACCTATCGCGAGCGCATCGCGCTGCCGCCGGGCACGACGCTGGAGGTCGAGCTGCTCGACGTGTCGAAGGCCGACGCCCCCGCCGTGGTGATCGCGAGCGACTCCCAGCCGGTGCTGCGGCAGGTGCCGATCGCGTTTGCCCTCACCTACGACCCGGCGCTGGTCGACCCGGAGAACAGCTATGCGCTGGCCGCCCGGCTGGTGAACGGTGGCGAGACGATCTTTCGCTCGACCGCGATCACGCCGGTCCTGGCGCAGGGGGCGGACGCGACGCCGGAAATCCTGCTGGTGAAGACCGACGGACAGGCCGCCGGGGCCGGCGCCGGGGCGCCCGGACAGCCGGCCTCCCCCACCCCGGCGGCAGAAACGCCCGCCGACATGGCCGCCGTCGCCGGCACCTGGATCGCCGCCGAGATCAACGGCGCCCCGACCGATCCCAAGGTCGTGTCGTGGCTGAAGCTCTCGGACGAGGGCCGCGCCCAGGGGCAAGGCGGCTGCAACGGCTACAGCGGCACCTTCAAGCTCGAGGACGGCGTGATGAGCGTCGGCCCGCTCGCCTCGACGATGCGGGCCTGCCCGGAGCCGAAGATGTCGCAGGAGCAGCGGTTCTTCACCGCGCTCGAAGCGGCGAAGGGCGCGCTGATCGAGGGCGAGCAGCTCGTCCTCGTCGACCTGAAGGGCGATCCGCTGGTGCGGCTGCACCGGAAGTGACCGCGCCGGCACGGCGGGCGGGATCTTTACCGCCTGCCGCGTCGAGGCTAGAACGCCCACTCCGATCCGAGGAGTGACCATGCGCGCCGAGACCGAACGCGTCGTCGAGGACATCGAGAAATCGCTCGCCCTCCTGCGCCAGCGGCTCGGCTGGGAGACGGCCGAGCACCGGCTCGAAGAGCTGAACGCGATGACCGAGGATCCCGAGCTGTGGAACGACCCGGCCCGGGCGCAGAAACTGATGCGCGACCGGCAGACGCTCTCCGACGCGCTCGACGGCTACAAGAGCCTCGCACAGGATTCTGGCGGACCAGATCGAGCTGATCGAGCTCGGCGAGGCCGAGGGCGACGAGGCGGTGGTGGCCGATGCCGAGGCGGCGATCCGCGCCCTGCGCGAGACCGCGGCGGCGCGCGAGACCGAGGCGCTGCTCGACGGCGAGGCCGACGGCAACGACACCTTCCTCGAGATCAACGCCGGCGCCGGCGGCACCGAGAGCTGCGACTGGGCGGCGATGCTGGTGCGGATGTACGTCCGCTGGGCCGAGCAGCACGGCATGAAGGTCGAGCTGATGTCCGAAAGCGCGGGCGAGGAGGCGGGGATCCGGTCCGCCGCCTACCGGGTGAGCGGCCACAACGCCTACGGCTGGCTGAAGACCGAATCCGGCGTGCACCGCCTGGTGCGGATCTCGCCGTTCGACTCGGCGGCCCGGCGGCAGACGTCGTTCGCCTCGGTCTGGGTCTACCCGGTGGTGGACGACAACATCGAGATCGAGGTGCAGCCGAACGACATCCGCATCGACACCTACCGCTCGTCGGGCGCCGGCGGGCAGCACGTCAACACGACGGACTCCGCGGTGCGCATCACCCACCTGCCGACCGGGATCGTCGTCACCTCCTCGGAGAAGTCGCAGCACCAGAACCGGGCGAACGCCATGGCGGCGCTGAAGTCGCGTCTCTACGAGATGGAGCTGCGCAAGCGGAACGAGGCGATCACCGCGCAGCACGAGGCCAAGGGGGATGCGGGCTGGGGCAACCAGATCCGCAGCTACGTGCTGCAGCCGTACCAGATGGTGAAGGACCTGCGGACCAACGTCGAGACCTCGGACACCCAAGGGGTGCTCGACGGCGACCTCGACGCGTTCATGGCCGCGTCGCTGGCGTTGCAGGTGTCGGGCAAGAGCCGGGCCGAGGCGCAGGCGGCGGACTGAGCCTTGGCCGATCGGGTCGTCATCGTCGGCGCGGGCCAGGGCGGCTTCCAGGCGGCGGCGAGCCTGCGGCAGGAGGGCTTTGCCGGCCGGGTGACGCTGGTCGGCGACGAGCCCGGCCTGCCCTATCAGCGGCCGCCGCTGTCCAAGGCGTACATGAAGGACGGCGATCCGAAGCGGCTGGCGCTGCGGCCGGCGGGGTTCTTTGCCGAGGCGGGCATCGAGCGGGTCGGCGGCTGGGTCGAGGAGATCGACCGGGACGCCGGCCGGGTGCTGCTCGCCGGCGGCGAGGCGCTCGCCTATGACCATCTGATCCTCGCGACCGGGGCGCGGAACGCGATGCCGCCGGTCTCCGGGCTGGCCGAGGCGGTGGCGGCGCGGGCCGTGGTCGGCCTGCGGACGCTGGCCGATGCGGAGCTCATGCGGGCGCGGATCGCGGCGGGCGGCCGCGCGGTGGTGATCGGCGGCGGCTTCATCGGGCTGGAATTCGCCGCGGTGGCGCGGGCCGCCGGGCTGGACGTGACGGTGGTCGAGGCGGCCGACCGGCTGATGGCGCGGGTGGTCTCGCCGGAAATCTCCGAGCACTTCCTCGACCTGCACCGGGGGCTCGGGGTCGACGTGCGGCTCGGGGCGGCCGCGGCCGCGGTCGAGCCCGCGGGGGTGCGGCTCGCCTCCGGCGAGCGCGTGGCGGGCGGGCTGATCCTGCTCGCGGCCGGCGTGCGACCGAACATCGAGCTGGCGGCGGCGGCCGGCATCACGGTCGGGAACGGCGTGGTGGTGGATGGACGGCTGGTGTCGAGCGATCCGGCGGTGTCGGCGCTGGGCGACGTGGCGCTCTATCCCGGGCCGGATGGCGAGTCGGTGCGGCTCGAGTCGGTGCAGGCGGCGGTGGACCATGCCCGCCACATCGCCCGGCGCGTCGCCACCGGCGACGGATCGGACTATGCGGCGGTGCCGTGGTTCTGGAGCGACCAGGGCGCGGCCAAGCTGCAGATCGCCGGGCTGCGGCACCATCGGCACCGGACGGTCGCGGTGCCCGGGGACCGGCGGGTGGTGCTGAGCCTCGCCGGCGACGTGCTGAAGGCGGTGGAGACGGTGAACGCCCCGGCGCCGCACATGGCGGCGCGGCGGCTGCTGGCCGCCGGGCAGGCGGTGACGCTTAGCGAGATCGAGGCGGCGGGATTCGACCTTGTGGCGCTGGCGAAGGCGAGGGCGTGAGATCGGGAGATCGCGCGTGAAGGCCCCGATCGACCGACGCACGCACTCGCAACACGGCGCGACAAAATGAGGCACCGACACGGCTGCTCCGCCGCCAGGGAGCGCGGAGACCGCGTGTAATACCACCGGCCTTATGGATTGACCTTCGCCCACTCCCTTGATGCGATCGATGCGATGACTGCTGGCTGTGTCGCGAAGCGGTTCCATGCGTCGCAGCAGGCATCGACGATGGCGTCGTAGTCGTCGAAGACGCTGATCGCGAGCCAGTTGGCGCGGAGGTATTGCCAGACGTTCTCGACGGGGTTCAGTTCGGGACTGTAGGGCGGCAGCACGAGGAGGGAGATGTTGTCGGGGACGACGAGGCCGCCTCCGCCGTGCCAGCCGGCACCGTCGAGGACGAGCACGGCGTGGGTGCCGGGCGCGACGGCGCCGGCGATCTCGGCGAGGTGGGCGTTCATCGCGGGGGTGTCGGCGAAGGGCATGACGAGGCCCGCCGCCACGCCGCGATCCGGGCAGACCGCGCCGAAGATGTAGGCCCACTGGAAGCGGGTGTCGCGCGGCGCCCTTGGCCGGGTGCCACGCTTCGCCCAGATGCGGGTGAGCGTGCCCTGCTGGCCGACCCTTGCCTCGTCCTGGAACCAGATCTCCAGCGGCTTGCCCCGTGCCGCCTCGGGCAGCGCCGCGGCTACCGCGTCGGGGAAGCTTTTTTAAACCCCTCCTGGGCTTCGGGATCGGTCTTCGGATGCCGCGGACGAACCGACAGGCGCCGGTAGCCGAGCGCCGCCAGATACTTGCCCACCGTCCGCTCGTGCACCTCCACCCCGAACCGCTCCGCGATCCGTCGCCCGAGATCCTGCCGCCGCCACCGCACCACCCCGTCCCCCACTGGAACGGGCGCCGGGTCGGGACCCGCCTCCACCCAGGAGGCGAACTCGGCCATCTGCGCCGGCGACAGCCGTCGCGGCTGCGCCCCGCCCCGATGGTTCGAGAGCCCCGCCAGCCCCTCGGCATTGTAGCGGTGCACCCAGTCCCGCAGCGTCTGCCGGTCCATCCCGCAGGTCTCCGCCGCGGTCTGCCGATCGACCCCCTCCAGTACCAGCGCGATCGCCAGCATCCGCCGCGCCGCCTTCGCATCCCGGCTCCTGACAGCCGCGCGCCTCAGCTCCGCCGCCGTCAGCTCCCTTCTTGTCACCTGCACCGCCGCTGACATCCCCAGCCTCCTCCTGCCTCGACCGCAGTGAGTCAGAGATCAGCCGAATTGGGAATCCCAAGAGAGTCAGAAAGCGCGGCCGGTGGTATAAGCCGTCGGGAATGGAAATTTCCGCGGGAGAGCGCCGATCCGGCCGCGTCTCGACCCACGGGGGCCGGTGCGCTTCTCCCGCGACGCATCGAAAAAACGCGTGACCTTCCCGCAGCGCAGCATAAGCTGCGCGCACCCGCGGCGGACGAGGTGTGGCATGAAGACGGCGATCCGGGCTGATGCGGCGGCGGCGATGATCCCTGACGGGGCGACGGTGCTGATCGGCGGGTTCATGGCGGTGGGTACACCGCACCGGCTGATCGACGCGCTGGTGCGCCGCGGCGCGCGCGACCTGACGCTGATCGCCAACGACACGGCGATGCCGGGCAAGGGCATCGGCAAGCTGGTCGCCGCGGGCGCGCTGCGCAAGGCGATCGTCTCGCACATCGGCCTCAATCCCGAGACGCAGGCAAAGATGATCTCCGGCGAGATCGAGGTGGAGCTGGTGCCGCAGGGCACGCTGGTCGAGCGGATCCGGGCGGGTGGCGTCGGCCTCGGCGGCGTCTTGACCGCGACCGGCCTCGGGACGCCGGTGGAGGACGGCAAGACGGTCGTCGAGGTCAACGGCGGACGCTACCTGCTGGAGACGCCGCTGCGGGGAGACTTCGCGCTGATCGCGGCGCGGCAGGCGGACTATCTCGGGAACCTGCAGTACTCGCTGACCGCGCATAACTTCAACCCGATCATGGCGCTCGCCGCCGACACGGTGATCGCCGAGCCCGACCTCATCGTGCCGGTGGGCGTGATCCCGCCGGACTTCGTGAAGACCCCCGGCATCCTTGTCGATCACCTGCTGGAGCGCGCGGCATGAGCCTCGATGCAAAGGACGTCATCGCCCGCCGGGTGGCCCAGGAAATCCGGCCCGGGATGCTGGTCAACCTCGGCATCGGCCTGCCGAGCATGGTGGCGAACCACCTGCCGCGCGACTCGGGCGTGTTCTTCCAGGCCGAGAACGGCGTGATCGGCCTCGGCGCGCGCCCGCCGGAGGGCATGGAGGATGCGAGCCTGACCGACGCGGGCGGCGGCTTCGTCACCGCGGTGCCCGGGGCGGCCTCGATCGACAGCGCGATGAGCTTTGGCATCATCCGCGGCGGGCACCTCGACATGACCGTTCTGGGCGGCCTGCAGGTGGACGAGCGGGGCTTTCTCGCCAACTGGATGGTGCCGGGCAAGATGGTGCCGGGCATGGGCGGCGCGATGGATCTGGTGGCGGGCGCGCGGCGGGTGATCGTCGCCATGGTCCACGCGGCCAAGGGCGAGGCGAAGATCGTGCCGGAATGCACGCTGCCGCTGACCGCGGCGCGGCGGGTCAGCCTCGTGGTGACGGAAATGGCGGTGATCGAGCCGACCGACGGGGGGCTCGTGCTGCGCGAGCGCGGGCCGGGGGTGAGCCTCGACGCCATCCGGACGGCCACCACCGCGCGGCTGATCGTCGACGGCGAGGTCCCGGAAATGCGCTTCGACTGATCCGACGCGGTGAATGCGGCGCGGCGAATGCGGCACGGCCGGCGCGCGAGCCTTGCGCGAGGGATGGCGGCACAGCCATAGTTGTCCGGCAATTCAATCCGATGCCGGCCGCGCCGCGCATCGGCCCGCCCTTTCTCGCCGGAGCCCTCCGTCGCCATGCACGGCCTCGACCTCGTCAACACGGCGATCTTCGTCGGCTCGGCGCTGATCCTCATCGGCATCTTCTCGAGCCTCGTCGCAACGCGATTCGGCGCGCCGCTGCTGCTTGTGTTCCTCGTCGTCGGCATGCTCGCGGGCGAGGACGGGCCGGGCGGCATCGTGTTCGGCGACTATTCCACCACCTACCTCGTCGGGATGATCGCGCTCTCGGTGATCCTGTTCGACGGCGGCCTGCGCACGCGGCTCTCGGTGTTTCGCGGCGTGGTGCGGCCGTCGCTGCTGCTCGCGACGGTGGGGGTGCTCGTCACGGCAGGGGTGGTGGCGCTCGCCGTCTGGCAGGTGCTCGGCCTCGCGCCGCCGGTCGCACTACTGCTCGGGGCGATCGTGGCGTCCACCGACGCGGCGGCGGTGTTCTTCCTGATCCGCACCGGCGGGATGCGCCTGCCCGGGCGGGTGAACGGCATCCTCGAGATCGAGTCGGGCACGAACGACCCGATCTCGGTGTTCCTCGTCATCCTGCTGGTGCAGTTCGTCACCTCGGGCGGCCTGCCCGGGTGGGAGCTGGCCGAGGAATTCGTCGTCGAGGCGATCGTCGGCGCCGCGCTCGGATTTGCCGGCGGCTGGGGCGTGGTCTCGATCCTGAACCGGGTGGCGATGCCCGGCGGCCTGCATCCGCTGTTCGTGGTGGCGGGCGCGATCATGATCTCGGGCTTCACCACGCTGGTCGGCGGCAGCGGCCTGCTCGCCGTCTACATCGCCGGGCTGGTGATGGCGAACCGGCCGACGCGTGCCTATCCCTCGATCGTCGGCTTTCACGATGCGATGACCTGGCTCTGCCAGATCGTGATGTTCCTCGTCCTCGGCCTGCTCGTCACGCCGAGCCGGGTGATGGACTATGCGCCGCAGGGGCTGTTCGTCGCGGTGGTGCTGACGCTCGTCGCCCGGCCGCTCGCGGTCTGGATCTGCCTCGCCGGCGCCGGGTTTGCGGTGCGGGAGAAGCTGTTCATCTCGTGGGTCGGCCTGCGCGGCGCCGTGTCGATCTTTCTCGCCGCGATCCCGACGCTCGCCGGCGTGCCGGAGGCGCAGGCGTTCTTCAACATCGCGTTCTTCGTGGTGCTGTTCTCGATGCTGGTCCAGGGCGCGACGCTCACCGCCGCCGCCCGCTGGCTCGGCGTGGCGCTGAAGGCGACGACGCGCGGGGTGAGCCGGATCGAGATCGACATCCCCGGCCAGACCGAGCTCGAGATCGTCGGCTATCCGGTGACGGGCGACAGCGTGATCCTCGGGCTTTCCCGGGTGCCGTCGTGGGCGCGGCTGCTGATGGTGGTGCGCAAGGGGCACATCCTCGATCAGGCGGAGGCGGGCGGCCTGCGGCCCGGCGACTACGCCTATTTCCTCGTGCCGCGCGACCGGCTCGTCCGCTTCGACACGCTGTTCCGCGAGAGCCCGGAGGTGGCGCGGCGGCTGGGCCTGATCTTCGGCGAGCTGGCGATCCGCGGCGAGACGAAGATCGCCGAGGTGGAGCAGTTCTATGACCTCACCTTCGACGGCCATCGGCCGGAGATGACGCTGGCCGACTGGGCGGCGGAGCGGCTGGGCGGCAAGCCGGGCCTCGATGCGATGGTGGCGATCCCCGGCGGCCAGCTGGTGGTGCGCCGGATCGAGGGCGGCCGGATCGCCAGCCTCGGGTTGCAGCTCGACCAGCTCCTGCAGGTCGAGCCGGACGAGCGGCTGCTCGCGCGGCTGGAGGAAGAGGCCGACGAGCTCCGCGGCCTGCGACGCTGGGCGCGCTCGGTGCGGCGGCGGCTGCTGACCTGAGGCTTGAAGGCGCGCGCGCGCCGCCCTACGCAAGGCGGACGTGCGGACGTGGCGGAACGGTAGACGCAGCGGACTTAAAATCCGCGTCCCTCGGGAGTGTGGGTTCGAGTCCCACCGTCCGCACCAGCAGGCGGGAGGAAGAAGAAGATGAGCTATCTCGGGATCGACATCGGCACATCGTCGGTCAAGACGGTGCTGTTCGACCGCGACCAGCGGCTGATCGGCCAGGCGAGCCAGCCGCTCTCGGTGTCGCGCCCGCATCCAGGCTGGTCGGAGCAGGATCCCGAGGCGTGGTGGCGCGCGGTGGAGGGCACGATCGACGCGCTGGCCCGCGAGCACGGGCTGGGCGGCCTGCGCGGCATCGGGCTGTCGGGGCAGATGCACGGGGCGGTGTGCCTCGACCACGACGACCAGGTGCTGCGGCCCGCGATCCTCTGGAACGACGGGCGGGCGCAGGCGGAGTGCGCCGAGATCGAGGCGGCGTTCCCGCGGGCGCGCGAGGTGGCGGGCAACATCGCCATGCCCGGCTTCACCGCGCCGAAGATCGCCTGGCTGCGCAAGCACGAGCCGGAGGTCTATGCCAAGATCGACACGGTGCTCCTGCCGAAGGACTACGTGCGCTTCCGGCTGACCGGGCACCACGTGTCGGAAATGTCCGACGCGGCCGGGACCTACTGGCTCGACGTGGCGGCGCGGGACTGGTCGGACGACCTGCTGGAGGCGACCGGGCTGACGCGGGCGCACATGCCACGGCTGGTGGAGGGCAGCGAGCCGTCGGGCGAGCTGCTGCCCGAGCTGGCGCGGCGCTGGGGGATCGGCGGAACGGTGGTGGTGGCAGGCGGGGCCGGCGACAACGCGGCGGCGGCCTGCGGCATGGGCGTGGTGGTGCCGGGCAGCGCCTTCGTCTCGATCGGCACGTCGGGGGTGCTGTTCGTGTCGAACGCGCGGTTCTCGCCGAACACCGGGGGTGCGGTGCATGCCTTCTGCCACGCGATCCCGGACACCTGGCACCAGATGGGGGTGATCCTGTCGGCGTCCGACAGCCTGGAGTGGCTGGCGCGGATCGCGGGCAAGCAGCCGGCGGAACTGGCCGGCGCGGTCGGCGAGGTGAAGGCGCCGTCGGAGGTGACGTTCCTGCCCTACCTCTCCGGCGAGCGGACGCCGCTCAACGACGCGGCGGCGCGCGGTGCCTTCGTCGGGATGGCGCAGACCGACGGCCCGCGGGAGCTGACGCAGGCGGTGATGGAGGGGGTGGCCTACGCCTTTGCCGACTGCCAGCGCGTGCTGGCGGACGCGGGCACCGACTTCGCCTCGGCGCTGGCAGTGGGCGGCGGCGCGCGGTCGGAGACCTGGCTGCGCATCATCGCGAGCGTGCTCGACCGGCCGCTTGAAATCGCCGCGGACAGCGATGTCGGCGCGGCGCTCGGCGCGGCGCGGCTGGCGATCTGCGCGGCCGACGGCGCACGACCGGCCGAGGTCTGCACGGCGCCCGAAATCCTGAAGGTGGTGGAGCCCGACCGCTCGCTGGTGCCGCTCTACCGCGAGGGCTATGCGCGGTATCGGGCGGTCTATCCGGCGCTGAAGGCGGTCAGGGCAGAAGCCTGAGGAGCGTGACGGTCGGGCCGAAGATCGCAACGGCCTGACCACGGCCTGACCGCGGCCGGACCAGCACGAAGCGCATGGGTTCGGCCTTCATCTCGCCACCTCGGTTCTGATCTGCCCCCTCTCCCCCCTCAGCTCGGATCACACGGACGCGATGTCGAGCTGCAGGCGCCGACCTCGCCTCCGCGCTCGCCGCGTAAAGCTCGGATTTCGTGGAGGCGAGGTCGGAGTGCACGGCGGCTCTGTGTCGCCCGTCCGCGCCACGTCGGCGACCTTCGCCACCCGCCGTTCCAGGCCGCCGCCGCCAGCCCGGCGCCGGGCAGCGAGGCGACCTGGGTGGTGAAGAGCCGGCGGCCGCCGGGGTGGCGCCGGGGCGCGAACACGGCGGTCAGGCCGCGCCGTGAGCGTCGGCGAGGCACTGGCGGTGATCGCCGAGCGCCTCGATGACCCGGCAGTCGGAGATCGCGCCGCCGGCGCATTGGCGGAGCATCCGCGCGAGTTCGGCCTCCAGCGCCTGCATCCGGGCGATGCGGCTCCTCACGTCCTCAAGGTGACGGAAGACGATGGCGTCGGCCTCGTTGCAGGGCATGTCGGGTCGGTCGGCCATGCCGAGAAGCTCACGGATCGCCGGGATGGAGAAGCCGAGGTCGCGGGCGTGGCGAATGAAGGCGAGCCGCTCGACCTCGGCTCGGGCGTAGAGCCGCTGGTTGCCTTCCGTCCGGTCCGGCGGCGGCATCAGCCCGATCTGCTCGTAGTAGCGGATGGTCTGCACCTTGCTGCCGTTTCGCGGGCGATGGTTCCGATCGTGGCAGCCTGCATCGCTTTTCCCCCTTGAACCTACAGTGGCTGTAGCACCTACGGTCGCGCCGACTCAAGGAGACCGGACCCGTGACCGACGGCGACACCGCCACCACCGAGACGCTGACCTGGCGTGTCGGCGGCATGGACTGCGCGGCCTGCGCGACGAAGATCAGGGGCGCGGTCGAGCGGTTGCCGGGGGTGCACCCGGTGAGCCGGCGCCGCTTCGTCGCCACCACCGGCAGCGACCATGACCAGCCGGTCTTTCCCGACCGGACGCGCGGGCTCGCACCGACCTGCGGTCCGAACCGGCCCTGGGTGTCCGGCCTCACCCATGTCGCGGTCACCGCGGGCTTCGTCTGCGTCGCGCCGATCATGGACGCCTGGTCGCGCCGCATCGTCGGCTACGCCATCGGCCGCGGGATCGACGCCCGCCTGGCGCTGGCTGCCCTCGGAGCCGCGATCGGCGCGCGGCATCCACCGCCGGGCTGCATCCATCATTCGGATCGCGGGTCCCAGTATGCGGCTCTCGCCTGTCGTGAACGCCTCGCAGCCGCCGGCCTCGTCGGCTCCATGGGCCGCCGCGGCAATCCCTACGACAACGCGATGGCCGAGAGCCTGATGAAGACCCTGAAGGTCGAGGGCGTCTACCCGATGGCGTTCGAGACCTTCATCGCAGCCCAGCCCAGTTCGAGGAGGAGAACGCCCGGCCGCCGGTCAAAACCGCAGCCTGAGAATCCGTCCGCCCCGAGCGGCCCGCTCCAACATCCCGCCAATCTCGATCCGCGATTGCCTGCTGCGCTCCGCCGACAAGGCGTTGTACGCCGCCAAAGATGCCGGTCGGAACGATCTGAGAGTGTGGACGGATAAACTCTGATGCTTGCTGCGCCTTGTGTTGCACGTTCTGGGAGTTGTGCGACGGTACAGTATCTTGGGGGGCATAGATGGACGGGCAAATGCTAACGGTCGCTGCGCTGATCGCCGCGACGATCGGCTTATGGGCGACGGGCAAGTTGCCCGAATATCTCACGGCGCTGCTGTTTTTCACCGCCGCCATGATTCTGGCCGTCGCGCCGGCGTCGGTGATCTTCTCCGGGTTCGCATCGGCCGCCTTCTGGCTCGTGGTCAGCGGATACGTGATCGGCATTGCGATCGCCAAGACCGGGTTGGCGGCGAGGATCGCGCGGCTGTTGGCCTCACGGCTCGCCAGCTCCTATCCGCGCATGGTGTTCGGCACGGTCGGCCTGACCTATGCGCTCGCCTTCGTGATGCCCTCGAACATGGGGCGCATCGCCTTGCTGATGCCGATCATTCTGGCGCTGGCCGATCGCGTCGGCTTCGGAGAGGGCGCGCGGGCCGTATCGGGCTGGCGCTCGCGGTCGGCTTCGGCACCTTCCAGCTATCGGCGTCCATTCTGCCGGCGAACGTCCCGAACCTTGTCATGGCCGGTGCGATCGAAACCACTTACGGCCTGCATCTGTCCTACGTCCCCTATCTCGTGCTGCACGCGCCGGTTCTCGGCATCCTCAAGGGAATTGCCCTGTCGGCGTGCATCCTGGCGCTGTTCAGGGATCGCCCGGAAGCCTCCGGCGAGGTGGAGCCTGCACGCCCTCTCTCGGCTCCTGAAAAGCGGCTGGCGGCGCTGCTGGTCGTCACCCTCGGCCTCTGGCTCACGGATTCCATTCACGGCATCGCGCCGGCATGGGTTGGGCTGGCCGCGGCCTGCCTATGCCTGCTCCCGAAAATCGGTTTCGTCACCGGCGAGGAGTTCGGCAAGGATGTCAATCACCGCACCGCGATCTACGTCGCCGCGATCCTCGGGCTTGCGGCGCTGGCGGGCCAGAGCGGGCTTGGCACCGTCATCGGAAACGCCATGCTGAAGGTCGCGCCGCTCGATCCATCCGCACCGTTCACCAGCTTCGCGTCGATCGTCGGCATCACGACGTTGCTCAATTTCATCGTGACGGCCAACGGCGTGCCCGCGCTGTTCACGCCGCTTGCGCAGTCTTTCGCCACGGCGTCGGGCCTGCCGCTGCTCACGGTTCTGATGGTTCAGGTCATCGGATTCGCAACGCCTGTGCTGCCCTATCAGGCATCCCCGATCGTCGTGGCGATGGGCATGGGGAAAATCCCCTTCGCGGCGGCGCTGCGGTTGAGCTTGCTCCTCGCCGCGATCACCTTCCTTGTCCTGATGCCTCTCAACTAAGGCTGGTTCGCCGTCCTTGGCTGGCTTTGATAGCTACCCGGTTGGAGGAACAGGGCGGAATTTACACGGGGGCGATCGAACCGCCAGTCATGATCGGTGACGGCAAACAGACTTCTGCCCGGCGGCTCGCCCTGGCTCTGGGTGTGGATCTGGCGGACTGCTTCGGCTATGGCGATCACCTGAGCGATCTTCCGCTGCTGGAAGTCGTCGGCCATCCAACGGCCATCGGCGCGGACAGCGAACTGGCCGAGATCGCGCGCAGACGCGGTTGGCCGGTGCTACCGGGCATCGAGGCTCTTCGGGCGGAAGGAGCGGCGGCATGAACGCGGTGGTCACTGCCAAGTCGGTCCTGATGCTCGGTCTTGCCGGCTGGATGACCATTGCCGTCCTGAACAATATTACCGACCCCGGAACCAATCGCGTCCATCTCGGGATGATGTTCGAGATGACCCTGCTCGCCGAAGAGCCGAACGGGCTGGGTCAGAACCTGCGCTGGCGCGCGCTGCGCCGCGGCATAACTCCGGTGGTGCTATGAGGCGTGGTCGCGATCCAGATCGCGGTGGCCGCCTATCTCTGGAAAGCGGCATTGCGTTGTTCGGCCGCGGTGCTCCAGGGCCACCACCGCCTTCCCGACGACACCCGAAAGTCCGCGATCCGGGCACTCACATGCTTCAGGGGGCTTTGGCTCTGCTTCATGATCGGCGGGTTCTGGTTCGGCTACTGGATCAAGCAGGGAGCGATCCAGCAGGTCCATATGACGCTTCTGATCCTCAGCGTGCTCTGCATCGGCTTCGTCGGCAATCCCCAGATCGAGGGCGTGCCTTCCCCGAGCGAGGGACAGGCTTGAGGCTGTTGCGCCAAAGGGAAGGTTGGCCTTTTACGCGAAGGATGCGGCGATGTCCGCGATGGACCGGAGCAGCACGAGCGGATCGTCTTTCGACGGCAGAAAACCACGACGGCGCCAGAATTGCGCGGCTTCATCATCGACGGCGTTGACCATCAGCGCGCGGCCGCCGATCAGTCCCGCCGCCTGGACGCAGCGCTGGAGTGCATGTTTCACCAAACCTGTGCCGATGCCCTGCCCTGCCCATCCGGTGTCCGTTGCAAGCTGGCCGAGAAGCAGACAGGGAACGGGATCGGGCGGCTGTCCGGTGCGGATCGAGCGCGGCAGAACAGACGGCACCACGGCGGTCGGCGCGAGCCCGCAATAGCCGAGCACCCGGCCCGCCTCATGGACCACGAGCACGGCGGTAAAGCCCTTCTGTTGGTTGGACAGGGCGCGCGTCTTCAGCCAGTGATCGAGCACCGGCTTGCCGCAAGAGAATTGGGACAGGTCGTGCGCGGCGGTGAGCGGTTCAGGAGCCGAGAGCGCCACGGCTTACCGTTTGGGCTCGTAACCGGCTTCCCAGGGTGCCGCCCGTCTGGCGAGTTCGACCATCTCGGGAACCGGGGTGGCCGGGGCGGCGAGAACCTCCAGGAACCCGGCGAACCCTTCCGGGCTCATGCGGATCAGGCGCTGTTCCATGACGACCTCCTCGGCCGCGCGCACGGCGGCATCGCGCACGAAATCGGTGCGTGTCCGGCCTCGCAGACCGGCTGCGCGGTCGATCATCGCGACATCCGCCTCGGGCAGGCGCATCGAGATGGGGTATTCCTTGCGTTCTGCGGTACTGGCCATGAGTCGTCTCCTTGCACGCAAGATAGGGCATTGTATCGCAAAAAGCAATACATTATTGTCGTGAGCGAGACCCGTACCACCACGGGAAGCAGGTTGGAGCGCATTATGGCCGGGACAAAGAGGATTCCCGACAGGTTATTTCGCTATGCCACAGTGCGCTGCACCGCGCGCGCTCACGCCACGATACGCCCACACACACCGAACACCGACAAGTATTCTATCGCCATTTCAGTTGATTATGCTGATCTTCCGGCGAATTCTGCAAGGTATGACCTTGCGAGCCCCCGGAAACAGAGCAATGATGAAGAGGAGCGCGCGCGAAGCGCTGCTCGAATCCTTGATGCTGGAAGAACCGGAGCTGACGTTTACGTCGCGCGGCACCCCCGATCCGCGCCTGCTGCGTCTGGTCGACTTCCTTGCAAGGCAGGCGGCGCGGGAGTGCTACGCCGAAGAAGTTCAGATGACGAAGCGACTTCGGGCCCGCACCTCCTGATGCTTCAGGGAGACGTGCAATGAAGGTCGCGATCTACGCCCGCTATTCCTCGGACAACCAGCGCGAGGCATCCATCGCCGACCAGTTCCGCATGTGTCGCTTGCGGGCCGAGAAGGAGGGCTGGACGGTGGTCGAGGAATATTCCGACCACGCCATCTCCGGCTCCAGCATGATCCAGCGCGCTGGCATCCAGGCGCTGATCATGGATTCCGCCCGCGGCCGTTTCGACCTGATCACGGCCGAGGCGCTGGATCGGATCAGCCGGGATCAGGAAGACATCGCCGGCATCTACAAACGCATGCGCTATGCCGACGTGAAGATGTTCACCCTGTCGGAGGGCGAGATCAGCGAGTTGCATGTCGGCCTCAAGGGCACGATGAACGCGCTGTTCCTGAAGGATCTGGCCGACAAGACCCGGCGCGGGCAGCGCGGCCGCGTCGAAGCCGGCAAGTCGGGCGGCGGTAACTCCTATGGCTATGACGTGGTGAAGAAGTTCGACGCCAACGGTGAGCCGATCCGTGGCGATCGCACCATTAACGAGTTTCAAGCGGAGGTCGTGCGTCGCATCTTCCGCGACTATGCCGCCGGCAAGTCGGCCAAGACCATCGCCTTCGCGCTGAACAAGGACGGCATCCCTGCGCCTTCCGGTGGAGATTGGGGCTTCAGCACGATCAACGGCAATCCGAAGCGCGGGAACGGCATCCTCAACAACGAGATGTATGTCGGCAAGATCGTCTGGAACCGCCAGCGTTTCGTCAAAGACCCCGATACCGGCAAGCGCCAGGCGCGGCCCAACCCGGAATCGGAATGGGTCATTCAGGAAGCGGCCGAGCTGCGCATCCTCGATGACGACCTCTGGAGCGCCGTAAAGGCGCGGCAGGGCGAGAACCGGACCGAGCGGGATGAGAGCGGCGCGGCCGACGTCCGCAAGATGAACTATCGCCGCCGGCCAAAGTATCTCTTCTCCGGCCTCACCCGTTGCGCCTACTGCGGGGGCGGCTATTCGGCGATTTCGGCGACGCTGATCGGTTGCTCGACAGCGCGCAACAAGGGCACCTGCGACAACCGGGTCAACATCCGCCGCGAGGAACTGGAGGCGCGCGTCTTGAATGCGCTGCGCACCCGCCTTGTCGATCCCGAGCTGTTCGCCCGGTTCTGCGACGTGTTCACGCAGGAAATGAACCGGCTGCGCATGCTCGAACCACATCAGCAAGGGCACCTGCGACAACAGCCGGACCATCCGTCAGGACGAACTGGAAGCCCGCGTGCTCGCCGGCCTGAAGGATCGGATGATGGCGTCGGAGATCGTTGAGGACGCCATGCGCGCCTATGCGGAAGAAACGAACCGGCTGAACAGGGAACGCCGCTCGAACGGCGATGCCTGGAAGGCGGAGCTGGCCAAGGTTGCGAAACAGATCGCGCAGATCGTCGAGGCCATCGCTGACGGTATGTATCATCCATCGATGAAGGAGAAGATGACCGGGCTGGAAGCGCGCAAGGAGGAGCTTATACCAGCGCGCATAGGTCCTGACTCACGCGGGGGATTCCCCTGAGGGCGTTGTCGTGATTCATCATGGAGAACGAAGGGGTTTTCCATGGCGGCAGCGATCGGGCTTCGGGGTGATCTGGATGGTGACGATCTTCGCCGGCTGGCGCGGGACAGCCGGGATGCGAAGCAGGTGCGTCGGCTGCTGGCGCTGGCGGTGATCGCGGAGGGCGGCACGCGGACGGAGGCGGCGCGGGTCGGCGGGGTCGGGCTGCAGATCGTGCGGGACTGGGTGCTGCGGTTCAACGCGGAAGGCCCGTCGGGGCTGATCGACCGGCATGCCCCCGGCAAGGCGCCGACACTGACGGCAGAGCATCGGGCGGCGCTGGCGCAGGTGGTGGAGGCGGGACCTGAGCCCTGGCGCGACGGGGTGGTGCGCTGGCGGCGGATCGACCTGGTGCAGTGGCTCTGGGAGGCGTTCCGGGTGTCGGTGAGCGAGGCGACGGTGGGACGGGAACTCCGGGCGCTCGGCTTCCGCAAGCTTTCGGCGCGGCCGCGGCACTACGCCCAGGATCCGGAGGCGGCGGCGGCTTTCAAAAAAGTCTCCCGGAGCGCGTGGCGGAGGTCCGCGCCGCGCATCCCGGCAAGCGCATAGAACTCTGGTTCCAGGACGAAGCGCGGATCGGGCAGAAGAACAAGCTCACCCGAAGATGGGCGCGGCGGGGCGCCCGACCGCGGGCGCCGCACGACCAGCGCACCGCCTGGGCCTACATTGTGGATCGGCGTGGAATAAGGACCCCGCTTACGGGGTGATCGGCTTCCAAAAGGGACCCCTTTTGCGAGTGGGTCCACAGTGCTCCCGAGGGATGATCGGGAGCCGAGATTGGGATGCTGGTTGTGGAGACGATCGCCAAGATCCGGCGGGCCTATTTCGTCCAGAAGAAGGCGATCAAGGAGATCTGCCGTGAGCTGAAGGTCTCGCGGAAGGTCGTCCGCAAGGTGGTTCGAGGCGGCGAGACGGCGTTCGTCTACGAGCGAAGCGTGCAGCCGCAGCCGAAGATCGGGCCTTGGCGGGCGGAGCTCGACCGGCTGCTGGCGGAGAATGCGGGCCGCGCGAGCCGGGCGCGGCTGACGCTGATCCGGGTGTTCGAGGAGCTGCGCGGTCTCGGCTACGAGGGCGGCTACGACGCGGTGCGGCGGTACGCGGCCGGCTGGCAGCGCGAGCGGGCCGCGGCGACGGCGGCGGCGTTCGTGCCGCTGAGCTTCGCGCCCGGCGAGGCCTACCAGTTCGACTGGAGCCACGAGGTGGTGCTGATCGCCGGCGCCACGGTGACGGTGAAGGTGGCGCAGGTCCGGCTTTGCCACAGCCGGATGCTGTTCGTGCGGGCCTATCCGCGCGAGAGCCAGGAGATGGTGTTCGACGCCCACGACCGCGCCTTCGCCTTCTTCCGGGGGGCCTGCACCCGGGGCATCTACGACAACATGAAGACCGCGGTGGACGCGATCCTGGTCGGCAAGGCGCGGGACTACAACCGGCGCTTCCAGCAGATGTGCGGGCACTACCTGGTCGAGCCGGTCGCCTGCACGCCGGCGTCGGGCTGGGAGAAGGGCCAGGTCGAGAACCAGGTCGGGACGGTGCGGCAGCGGTTCTTCTCGCCGCGGGTGCGGGTCCGGAGCTATGAGGAGCTGAACGCCTGGCTCGTCGATCGCTGCGTCGCCTGGGCGAAGGCGCAGCCGCATCCGGAGGTCCGAGACAGGACGATCTGGCAGATGTTCGAGACCGAGCGGCCGAGCCTCGTGCCTTATGCCGGCCCGTTCGACGGCTTCCATGCGACGCCGGTCTCGCCGTCGAAGACCTGCCTCGTTCGCTTCGACAACAACAAATACTCGGTGATGGCGAGCGCGGTCGGCCGGCCGGTCGAGGTTCGCGCCTATGCCGATCGCATCGAGCTGCGGCAGGACGGGCGGATCGTCGGGCAACACTCTCGCGTCTTCGGCCGCGGCCAGACCGTCTACGACCCCTGGCACTATGTCCCCGTTCTGGCGCGCAAACCCGGCGCGCTCAGGAACGGCGCGCCCTTTCAGGACTGGGTGCTGCCCGGCGCGCTCGAGCGGGTGCGCCGCAAGCTGAAGTCCGCGCCCGACGGCGACCGGCAGATGGTCGAGGTGCTCGGCGCCGTGCTGACCGACGGCCTGCCGGCGGTCGAGGCCGCCTGCGCCGAGGCGCTGAGGGAGGGCGTCCACTCGGCGGACGTCATCCTCAACATCCTGTCCCGGCGCCGGGACCCCGGCCCGCCGGCGACGATCATGACCCCCGAGGCGCTGCGGCTGCGGCACGAGCCCGCGGCCGACTGCGCCCGCTACGACAGCCTCAGGAGGGCGAGCGGATGATGGAGCGCAGCGCGATCATGACCACGATGGGCGAGCTCAAGCTCTTCGGCATGCGGGCGGCCTACGACGAGATCGTCGCTTCGGCGGTGAAGCGCCAGCACGAGCCGCAGCGGGTGGTCAGCGACCTGCTGACCGCCGAGCTCTCCGAGAAGCAGGCCCGCTCGATCAAGTACCAGATCGCCATCGCCCGGCTGCCGATGGCCAAGGAGATCGACGAGTTCGTCTTCGACGCCACGCCGATCAACGAGACCCTGGTGCGCGACCTCGCCGGCGGCGGCTTCCTCGCGCAGCAGCGCAATCTGGTCCTGGTCGGCGGCACCGGCACCGGCAAGACCCACCTCGCCGTCGGCATCGCCCGCGCCTGCATCCGCGGCGGCGCCAGGGGCCGCTTCTTCAACGTCGTCGACCTCGTCAACAAGCTCGAGGCCGAGGCCCGCGCCGGCCGCCAGGGCCGCCTCGCCGACCACCTCTGCCGCATGGACCTGGTCGTCCTCGACGAGCTCGGCTACCTCCCCTTCGCCCAGGCCGGCGGCCAGCTCCTCTTCCATCTCGTCAGCCGGCTCTACGAGCAGACCTCGGTCGTCGTCACCACCAACCTCGCCTTCGGCGAATGGCCCGCCGTCTTCGGCGATCCGAAGATGACCACCGCGCTGCTCGACCGCCTCACCCACCACTGCGACATCGTCGAGACCGGCAACGAGAGCTGGCGCTTCAAAAACCGCGCCTGACCCCACCCTCACCGCCTCACCGGAGCGGGAACCGGCCCGTCTCCGCCACCCGCACCGCTGCGCCGGGCCGGGTCCCGCTCCTCGCCGACGGGGGTCCCTATTGGAAGCCGATCAGGGGTCCCGATCCCGCGCCGATTGACAGTCCGAGGCGGCGGCGCTACCGCTGACCGCGATCACGGCATGGGAAACCCTGTTCGACCGCCTCGACGTGAAGGGGCGTGCCGTTCCCGGTGCCGCGCCGGCCGTCCTCATCATCGGCGGGGCTGGCGGCGTTGGCTCTATCGCCATCCAGCTTGCCCGCAAGCTGACCGACCTGACCGTCATCGCCACGGCCTCGCGGCCGGAGACGAAAGCATGGGCGACCGATCTTGGCGCACATCATGTCGTCGATCATTCCAAGCCATTAGCGAAGGAGGTTGAAGCCCTCGGCATCGGTGCGTCCGCCTTCGTCTTCTCGACCACCAACACCGAGCAGCATCTTGCCGAAATCGTCGAGTTGATCGCGCCGCAAGGCCGTTTCGCGCTGATCGACGATCCCGCCTCGCTCGACATCAATCCGCTCAAGCGCAAGAGCGTGTCGGCGCATTGGGAGTTCATGTTCACGCGCTCGATGTTCGGCACCGCCGATATTGCCGAACAGGGCGTGCTGCTCAACGAGGTATCGCGTCTGGTCGATGACGGCACGATCCGCACGACGCTGGCCGAGAACTTCGGACCGATCAACGCGACGAATCTCAAGCGCGCCCATGCCCTGATCGAAAGCGGCAAGGCCAAGGGCAAGATCGCGTTGGAGGGGTTTTAGGCGCGACGGGATGCCGAGGGCGTGGCGGGAAGCAACGCCGCGCCCTCGGCCTGCGTCTCCACATCGACCAAACCAGCGCGAGAGAATCCATGCCCACAGATGCGCAAAAGGAGCGTGCCCGTGCCGGCCCGAGAAGTGAACTTCACGGACGGCCATTGCAAGACGGGCCACGTCAGATCACCGAACCCTTTGGCCGACGAAATCGGGACTACCTTCGTTTTCTGCACGCATGGTTCACGCGGCCGGTGCAGATGGGAGCTGTTGCACCTTCCAGCTTCGCCCTTGCGGAAATTGCCACAGCGGAGATCGGGCCTGATTGCGCGCCCGTCCTTGAACTAGGTCCGGGGACCGGAGTTTTCACCCGCGCTCTGATCCGACGCGGCGTCGCGGAGGATTCGCTTGTTCTCGCCGAGTTCGACACCGGCTTTGCCCAACTGCTGGAAACGCGATTCCCGAGGGCGCGTGTCCTATGCACCGATGCTGCCAGACTTCCGCCGGACGTTGCGAGCGTAGGCGCGGTCATCAGCGCCTTGCCCCTGTCGTCGATGCCGCTGCGCCAAGTCTATGCGATCCTCACGGCCGCTTTTCACCGTCTCCCTGCGAGGGGAGCATTCTATCAGGTGACATACAGGCGAAATTGCCCCGTTCCCCGTCGCCTGCTTGATCGGCTCGGCCTCAAGGCGACGAGAATTGGCGGGACGTTGCGAAACATTCCGCCCGCCAGCGTCTATCGGATCACACGTCGCGGTCGCACAATCACGGCGCGTCGCCCTAATCTGCCAATGGCCGGCCAAGGGCCGGCTTAATGCGCGACGCCGCTCAACAAGAAATCCCGCACATAGACGACGCGGGGGTGGCGCAGCGCGGGCTTGTTCCACGCGAGATAGAGCGTGTTTTCCGGTATCGCCGCCGGCGTCGGCAGCACGGCGAGCTGCCCGGCCGTAACCGCATCCGCGCAGAGATAGTCGGGCAGCACCGTCCAGCCTGCGCCGGCCTTCGCCATCTCCAGAAGCAGGCGCAAATCAGGCGCGGTCGCCACGGCCTGCATGTCGGGGGTCTTGTCGAACACGCGCTGGAAGAACTCGCGCACCAGCGGCAGGGTCTCGCCATAGGCGATCAACGGCAGGCCGCACAGGAACTCGGCCGTCACACTTCTCGCCTTTGCCCGCTCCGCAATGCCGGGTGCGACTACCGGCAGCAATCGTTCGCGGCCCAACTCGGCGAAGCCATGCGCCTTGCCTTCCGGCGGCGAGGCGGTGACGGCGAGATCGGCATGTCCATCGTCGAGAGCGGCATAGATGCGCGCGCGGTCGCCCGTCTGAATGCGCAGCCGCAAGCCTTCGCCAGTCAGCGGCGCGAGCCGTGGCGCGACACGTAGCGACAGATATTCAGCCGGGCCGACGATATGCACCGTGCCGCTCAACTGCGACGACCGCGCCTGCGCCGCCCCCATCGTCGCCTCGATCCCGTCGAGATGGGCGGCGACCGAGCGGGCGAGGTCGTCAGCCGCCGGTGTCGGGGCAACACCGCGCGCCTGCCGGACGAACAGCGGCTTGCCCAGCATCGTTTCCAGCGCCGCGATATGCGCCGAGGCGGCGGGCTGGGTGATGCCGAGCCGCTGCGCGGCCCGCGTCAGCGAGCCGGCGCGATAGGTGTCGAGGAAGGTGCGCAGATAGATAAGGTGGTTCATGCCAGACAAGCCATAGGATTATCTATAGCTGATAGCAGAAAGAACGATTTCTGTCATGGCTCTGGATCGGTCAGGCTCGTGCAACCCAAGCAAGGAGCAGTCCCATGACCGAACTTCTCTCCCAGATCAAAATCCTTTTCATCCTCACGTCCGCCAGCACCATGGGCGTCACCGACAAGCCGACCGGCCTCTGGTTCGAGGAATTGGCAACGCCCTATTACACGTTCCTCGACAGCGGCGCGTCGGTGACGCTTGCCTCCATCGCGGGCGGTCCCGCGCCCATCGACCCGCGTTCGGTCAAGCCCAAGGGTGAGAACGAGGCGAGCGTTGACCGCTTCCTCGGCGATGCAGCCGCGTCCGGGGCGCTGGCCGAAACCCTTTCGCTCTCCGCCATCGACATTTCGGAATACGACGCGGTGTTCCTGCCGGGCGGCCACGGAACCATGTGGGATTTGCCCGAGAGCGCCGAACTGGCCGCGCTGCTCGGCAGGGCATGGGCGCAGGGCAAGATCGTCGCTGCCGTCTGCCACGGCCCGGCCGGGCTGGTGAACGTCAAGGACGAGACCGGAGCGCCGCTGGTGAGCGGCCGCCGCGTCACCGCCTTTTCCGACAGCGAGGAACGCGCGGCCGGGCTGGAAGAGGCCGTGCCCTTCCTTCTGGAAACCCGCCTGCGCGAATTGGGCGGCCGCTACGAGAGCATAGCCGACTTCCAGCCCTTCGCCATTGCCGATGGCCGACTCGTTACCGGCCAAAATCCGGCGTCCTCTGCATTGACTGCAAAGCTGACGCTGGAGGCGTTGATGCCGGCAGAAGCAAGGTAATCAATGCGGCGGCGCTCATTCCAATGATCGACCGAAAGGTCATTGAGCAACAGCTTGTATCGCAAGCATGGTGGTGGGAATCGTCGCCAGCAGACGCTTCCGCGAAACGCCGTCCCGCGCCTGCACGGATAGCCCGTGCAGGACGGTGGCGTAGTAGTCTCCAAGCGCCTGCGCATCGGCATCCGGCCGCAACTCGCCTTCTGTCACCGCACGCCCCAGCCGTTCGACAAGCGAGGCCGTGCGGCGGCGGCGATAGTCGGCCAGGAACTCCCGCACACCATCATTCTCGGCCGCACAGTTGGTCGCGGCCGACACGACCATGCAGCCTTGCGGCCGCCCCTTCCGGGTATAGGTTTCGACCCCTTCGCGAAGGCTCCGTTCAATCGCACGGGCCGCTGTCGGTTCTTCCGCGAGCGCCCGCGTGGCGAAGCCGCCTTCGCCATCATCGTAGAGCGCGACCGCTTCCTGAAATAGTTTCTCCTTCGAGCCGAAGGCCGCATAGATGCGCGCCGAGGCAAGGCCCAGCGTCTCCACCAGATCGGTTATCGACACGCCCTCATAGCCACGCGACCAGAAGGCATCGCGCGCCTTGGCCAAGGCCGCATCCCGGTCGAACTCGCGCGGGCGTCCCGCCATCGTTTCCTCCATTCTTGAATGACCAACAAATAATTCGCTTGACCGCTCGATGCAAGGTCATATTCTTTAGTGATTGACAAAGAATCGTCATCACGGAGTTTGACATGACCGCATCGGATCATGCCGGCGCAGCGCCGGCATCAGACATTGGCGCGCGAAGGGGCTTGGCGCTCGCGCTGCTCGCCTTCGCCCAGCTCATCTATTCGCTGGACATAAACATCGTCTTCGTCGCCCTGCCGGAGATCGGCGCGGGGCTGGGATTCTCAGGCCAAACCCTGCAATGGGTGGTCAGCGCCTACATGGTGTTCTGCGGCGGCTTCCTGCTGTTCGGCGGGCGGGCGGCGGACCTGATCGGCCAGCGGCGCATGTTCATCTTCGCGCTCTGGCTCTACGCGCTGTCCTCGCTTGCCGGCGGTCTGGCTACGTCGCCGACCGTCATCGTTGCGGCGCGCGCCGTGCAGGGCATCGGAGCGGCCTTCCTGTTTCCGGCTACGTTGTCGCTCATCAATCGCCTGTTCGCCGAGGGACCGGAGCGCAACCGGGCGCTGGCCGTATGGGGTGGCGCGGGCGCGAGCGGTTTGAGCATCGGCGCTCTGGCGGGCGGTTTCCTGACCGCCGCATGGGGCTGGCCTGCCGTCTTCTACGTCAATGTCGTGCTGGCCGGCATCGCCATCATCGCGGCTTTCTTCGTCATCCCGCGCGATCCGCAACGGCATGAAAAGCGCAGCTTCGACCTGCCGGGCGCGCTGACCGTCACGATTGGCGCGACGGCACTGGTCTTCGCGCTGGTCGAGGGACCGGAAATCGGCTGGGGCGCAACGAGCGTCGTTTCGGCGCTGGCGCTGGCAGCGATCTTCCTCATTGCCTTCGCTGTGATCGAGGCGCGCAGCCGCGATCCGCTCATGCCGCTGCGCCTGTTCACGAACCGCAGCCTCGTTGCCGGCATGACGATCACTTTCCTCTACATGGGGACATTCGGCGCGCTACCGTATTTCCTGACCGTCCTGTTCCAGAACGTGCAGGGATTGACCGCGCTCCAAACCGGATGGGCCTTCCTCGTGCCGTCCATCGCCATCGCGGTCGGCACACAGATCGGCGAGCGGCTGGCAACTCGTCTCTCCACCCGCACGACGCTGATCGTCGGCATGATCGTGGGCGCTGTCGGCACCGCGCTGCTGGTTCCCGGCTCCAATGTCGATAGCGGCTATCTCGCCATCGTGCCGGGTCTGATCGTCTCGGGCATCGGTCAAGGCATCGTCTGGACGGGAATGTGGATCGCTGCCGCTTCCGGCGTGCATCACGACGAGCAGGGTGTTGCGTCGGGCATGGCGTCCACGACGCTCAGCGTTGGCAATGCCATCGGTCTCGCCGTGCTGATCGCGCTCGCCAACCGGCATACCGGCGGGCTGGAGGGCGATGCGCTCCGCGCCGCCATAGCAGAAGGCACACAATTGGCGTTCTGGCTGGCCGCTGCCGGTATCCTCGTTAGCCTCGTTGCGGCCTTTGCCCTCCCGGCCAAAGGCAAGGCTGCCGCAGCGTGACAGGGGGCGGCTAGCGATGCGGCGGCGGCGATCTGCACCGATGAATGACCGCCTATGGGGAGTGCCGACCGCGCTCGGATCGCGCATTCCCCTCGCGTCGCTGATCCAGACGCTCGCCGTCGCCGAGTATCTGAACTTCCGCCATGCCGCCAATGCGCTCGGCGTTGCGCAATCCAGCGTCAGCGCCCGCGTGAAGGCGCTGGAAGAAGACCTTGGCATCCTCCTGTTCGAGCGTCATGCGCGAGGCGTCCGGTTGACCGAAGCCGGACGCCAGTTCGTTGAGCGCGTCGCTGCCGGCGTCGATCAACTGGACCATGCGGTGAAGACCGCAGGCATGGCAGCGGCAGGCGAAAATGGTCGCCTGCGCATCGGCATCCATGCCCTGATACCGGGCAGCTTTCTCGCCGAGCTGATTGCACAATACCGGGAAGATCACCCCGGCATCGAGGTCGAAATCACCGAGGGCACGGCACGCGATGCGGTGATGCAGCTTCGCGACGACCGGCTGGACGTGGCGTTCGTCATCGGAAAGCCCGAACTGCCCGACTGCCACACCCGCCCGGTCTGGACCGAACCGCTGGTTGCCGTGCTGCCGGACGGGCATTGCCTTGCTGGACAACCAACAATCACTTGGGCCGATCTGGTCGGCGAGACGTTCCTTGTGCGGCATGGCGGCACCGGCCCGCAAGTGCATGACCACATCGTTCTGCGCCTCGCAGGGAGCTGGCCTTCGCCGTCGATCCTGCGCTTCGACGTGGAGCGCGGCACGCTGCTGTCCATGGTCGGACAGGGCTTCGGCATCACCATCGTCGGCGCGGCCACGGCGCTGCTGCCGACAACCGGCATCGTCTTCCTACCTTTCGCCGACGAGCCGGAGCCGGTTGCCTTTGCCGCCGTCTGGTCGCCATTCAATCGCAGCGCCGCCCTGAAAAACCTGCTCGACCTCGCAGGCAAGATGAGCCGTTCCAACGACTCGCTCCACCAGTTGCGCGGCGATGGCGCTTGGCCGGCGCGATAACGGCAAAGGCAACCCGTCCTATTTGCCGCCGATAGTATCCGGCAGCCCTCCCGCATCCTGTTTCCTATTGCCCGTCCCGCTTTCGCCTATTCTCTGATCGGCTCCGTCTCTTTTGCCGACTGGAGCCTGCATTGCGCGGAGGCCGAATCCTTTGGGGTCAGATCGCTATCGTCTTCGCCATCGTTCTGGTGATGGTGTGGGCGGCGACGCAATGGACGGCGTTTCGCCTCGGCTTCCAGCCGCAGCTTGGAGCGCCATGGTTCGAGTTGGCGGGCCTGCCGGTCTATTATCCGCCCGCCTTCTTCTGGTGGTGGTTTTCGTTCGACGCCTATGCGCCTGCGATCTTCACCGAAGGGGCGATCATCGCCGCGTCCGGCGGCCTTGTCGCCATCGCCGCCGCCATCCTCATGTCGGTCATCCGGGCACGGGAAGCCCGCAACGTCGCCACATACGGATCGGCGCGATGGGCAGAGGATCGGGAAATCCGCAGCGCCGGATTGCTCGGCCCCGATGGCGTGGTGCTTGGCCGATACGACAGGGATTATCTGCGCCATGACGGTCCCGAGCATGTCCTGTGCTTCGCCCCGACGCGCAGCGGTAAGGGCGTCGGATTGGTGGTGCCGACGCTGCTGACATGGCCCGCATCCGCCATCGTCCACGACATAAAAGGGGAAAATTGGACCCTCACGGCGGGATTCCGTGCGAAGCACGGCCGCGTCCTTCTGTTCGATCCGACCAATGCCGGATCGTCCGCCTACAACCCGTTGCTGGAGGTCCGGCAAGGGGAATGGGAAGTCCGCGACGTGCAGAATATCGCGGATATTCTGGTCGATCCCGAAGGGAGCCTCGACAAGCGCAACCATTGGGAAAAGACCAGCCACAGCCTGCTGGTCGGCGCGATCCTGCATGTCCTCTATGCGGAGACCGACAAGACGCTGGCGGGTGTCGCCAACTTCCTGTCCGACCCGCGCCGCCCGGTCGAGGCGACCTTGCGCGCCATGATGGACACGCCGCATTTGGGCGAAGCCGGCGTTCATCCTGTCATCGCGTCATCGGCCCGCGAGCTGTTGAACAAGAGCGAGAACGAGCGCAGCGGCGTCCTTTCCACGGCCATGTCCTTTCTCGGCCTCTACCGCGATCCCGTGGTGGCGCGGGTGACGGCGCGATGCGACTGGCGCATTGCCGATCTGGTCGGCAGCCGTCAGCCCGTCACGCTCTATCTGGTCGTGCCGCCGTCCGACATAAACCGCACCAAGCCGCTCATTCGCCTGATCCTCAACCAGATCGGCAGGCGGTTGACCGAGGAATTGACCAGTTCCGGCAAGCGCCATCGCCTGCTGTTGATGCTGGACGAGTTTCCGGCGCTCGGCCGGCTCGACTTCTTTGAGTCGGCGCTCGCCTTCATGGCGGGCTATGGAATCAAAGGCTTCCTGATCGCGCAGAGCCTCAACCAGATCGAACGCGCCTATGGGCCGAACAACGCCATTCTCGACAACTGCCATGTGCGCGTCAGCTTCGCCACGAACGACGAGCGCACCGCCAAGAGAGTGAGCGACGCGCTCGGCACCGCGACCGAGTTGCGGGATTCCACCAACTATGCCGGGCACAGACTGGCCCCGTGGCTCGGGCATCTCATGGTGTCGCGGCAGGAGACGGCCCGGCCGCTGCTCACGCCGGGCGAGATCATGCAGCTTCCACCCACCGACGAAATCGTGATGGTCGCGGGCACGCCGCCGATCCGCGCGACCAAGGCCCGCTATTTCGAGGATGCGCGGCTTCAGGAACGCATCCTGACCCTGCCCGATCTGGCCGCCGCTCCGCTGGCGCCCGGCCGATCCGCCGATGATTGGTCCGGCCGCGTGGTCGCGGCGGAAAGCCGTTCCGCGCCGCGCGCCGCAGACGGGGCCGATGGCGATCCGGCCAATGCCGGCATCCGCCGCGAGCCGGAATTGCCCGAGCATGAGGAAATCGTCGCTGCGCCGCCGTCGCCCGAACAGGAGTTCGAGTTTCTGGACGACGAGCCGGACGTTGACGCGGCCAAGGCCCGCGCCATGCGCCAGCGCATGAGGATGGTCGCGCGGCAGGTGGCGATGAACCCCGATGATGGAATCGACCTTTGAGGACAGGCCCATGACCACACGCACCCGCCTGAATATCTATTTCGACCCCGCGCTCATTCCGCAGATCGAGGCGATGGCGCTGCGCCGCTCGGTGGCATTGCGCCGCAATGTCTCAAAATCCGCAATCGTGGAGGCGGCGGTCATGTCCTATCTGTCCGGCGATGCCGACGACCAGCTTGAAGCCGCCATGTCTCGCCGCTTGGACAAGCTCGGCCGCCAGATCGACACGCTCGACATGGACCTTGCCGTTCTCGGCGAGACGGTCGCGCAGTTCATCCACTTCTGGATGACCATCACGCCGCCGCTTACGGGAGCCGCGCAATCCGCTGCCCGCGCCAAAGGAGCGGAGCGGTTCGAGGGCTTCATGCAGAATCTCGGCCGGCGTCTGGCGACGGGCGACAGGTTCCTCAAAGAGATTTCGCGCGACCTCGACTCACTTCCCGACGACCCATTGCCGGACGAGTCCGAGAGCAACGGCGATCAAGAGTAGGTATTCGGACCCATCCTATTTACCGCCGTTCGCCGCCGATCACCGCACAGAGCTAGATACTTGTTGAACCGGCCCAATTCCGGGCTTTCTTAATCGACCCCGATCCGGGGACCGCCTGTTGCGCCCCGCCAGAAGCCGGGGCCGACATGACTGCCAACCACCACAGACAGGAAGCGATCCAGCGCGGCGCGCGCATGTTGCGCACCGCGCTTGGCCCCGCCATTGCCCGGTTGCTCGAAGACCCGGCGGTGGTCGAGGTGATGCTGAACCCGGACGGCCGCCTTTGGGTGGACCGCCTGTCGGAAGGGCTTTCCGACACGGGCGAACGCCTGTCGGCCGCCGATGGCGAACGCATCGTGCGGCTGGTCGCGCATCATGTCGGCGCGGAGGTTCATACCCGCAGCCCCCGTGTCTCGGCCGAGCTGCCGGAGAGCGGGGAGCGGTTCGAGGGGCTTTTGCCGCCCGTGGTCGCCGCCCCGACCTTCGCAATCCGTAAACCTGCCGTCGCGGTGTTCACGCTCGACGATTATGTGGCCGCCGGAATCATGTCCGCCGATCAGGCGGAAACGCTGCGCGAAGCCGTTTCCGCCCGCGCCAATATCTTGGTCGCGGGCGGCACCAGCACCGGCAAAACGACGCTGACCAATGCGCTGCTCGCCGAGGTGGCGAAGACGCAGGATCGCGTCGTCATCATCGAAGATACGCGCGAGCTGCAATGCGCTGCGCCCAACCTTGTCGCGATGCGGACAAAGGACGGCGTGGCGACGCTTTCCGATCTGGTCCGGTCCTCGCTGCGCCTGCGCCCCGACCGCATCCCGATTGGGGAGGTGCGCGGATCGGAAGCCCTCGACCTGCTCAAAGCATGGGGCACCGGCCATCCGGGCGGCGTCGGCACCATTCACGCCGGCACCGGGATCGGCGCGCTGCGTCGGCTTGAACAGCTCATCCAAGAGGCTGTCGTCACCGTCCCGCGCGCCCTGATCGCCGAGACCATCGACCTTGTTGCCGTCCTTTCCGGGCGCGGTTCCGCGCGCCGGCTGGCCGAACTCGCCCGCGTCGAGGGGCTGGGACCGGACGGCGACTACCAAACCACCCCCGCAACCCCCACCAGCACAGGAGAATCTTCATGATCCGCACTCTTTCGCGCGGCTATAGCCGCATCGCGACCGCCGCATCCGCCCTTGCCATCAGCCTCATGCTCGCCCCGGCCGCCCATGCGTCGGGTTCGTCGATGCCGTGGGAAGCGCCGCTTCAGAGCATCCTCCAGTCGATCGAGGGGCCGGTCGCCAAGATCGTCGCCGTCATCATCATCATCGCCACCGGCCTCGCCTTGGCCTTCGGCGATACCTCTGGCGGTTTCCGTCGCCTGATTCAGATTGTGTTCGGCCTGTCGATTGCCTTCGCCGCGTCGAGCTTCTTCCTGTCGTTCTTCTCGTTCGGCGGCGGGGCGCTCGTTTGATGGCGGGCGGCCTCGAACAACTGGATGCGGTGCCGGGGTTCTCGATCCCGGTCCACCGGGCACTGACCGAGCATATCCTGCTCGGCGGCGCACCGCGCTCCATCGCCATCATGAACGGAACGCTGGCCGGGGCCGTGGGCCTCGGCCTGCGTCTCTGGCTGGTCGGCCTCGCGATATGGGCCATCGGCCATTTCGCCGCCGTATGGGCGGCGAAGCGCGATCCCCAATTCGTCGAGGTGGGCCGCAGGCATCTGCGCATCCCCGGTCATCTGGCGGTGTGAGGGCGCGACCATGATGAACCTTGCAGAATACCGCCGCACCGCAACCCGGCTCGCCGACTATCTGCCATGGGCGGCACTGGTCGGCTCCGGCGTCGTCTTGAACAAGGACGGCAGTTTCCAGAGGACGGCGAAGTTTCGCGGTCCCGATCTGGATTCCGCCGTCGCCGCCGAGCTGGTCGCCGTCGCCGGCCGTATCAACAATGCCGTGCGCCGTCTCGGCTCCGGCTGGAGCATCTTCGTCGAGGCGCAGCGCAGCGACGCCGCGACCTATCCCGACAGCATCTTTCCCGATCCAGCATCGGCTTTGCTCGACGCCGAACGCAAGGCCGGTTTCGAGGAAGCGGGCACGCATTTCGTGTCGAGCTATTTCCTGACCTTCCTCTGGCTCCCGCCAGCCGAGGAAGCCGCCCGCGCCGAAACATGGCTCTACGAGGGCCGCGAGAAAACCGGCGTGGACCCGTGGGAGCTGCTGCGCGGCTTCATCGACCGCACCGACCGCGTGCTGGCCTTGCTCGACGGCTTCATGCCGGAGTGCCGTTGGATGGATGATGGCGCGACGCTGACCTATCTCCATTCCACCATCTCGACCAACCGGCATCGCGTGCGCGTGCCCGAAGTGCCGATGCACCTCGACGCGCTGCTCGCCGACCAGCCGTTGACCGGCGGGCTGGAGCCGCGCCTTGGCGACGCGCATCTGCGCGTGCTGACCATCGTGGGATTCCCGACCGCGACGACGCCGGGACTGCTCGACGAAATGAACCGCCTGCCGTTTCCCTACAGGTGGAGCACGCGGGCGATCCTGCTCGACAAGACGGACGCAACCCGACTGCTCACCAAGATCAGGCGGCAATGGTTCGCCAAGCGCAAGAGCATCGCGGCGATTCTCAAAGAGGTAATGACCAACGAGGCGTCCGCGCTTGTGGACACCGACGCCGCCAACAAGGCGGCCGACGCCGACATGGCGTTGCAGGAACTCGGCGCAGACGTGGCGGGCATGGCCTACGTCACGGCCACCGTCGCCGTATGGGATGCCGACCCGCGCATTGCCGACGAGAAGCTGCGCCTGGTCGAGAAGATCGTTCAGGGCCGCGACTTCACCGCCATGCCCGAGAGCGTCAACGCGGTTGACGCATGGCTCGGCAGTCTGCCCGGACACGCCTACGCCAATGTCCGGCAGCCGCCCATCAGCACTTTGAATCTCGCCCACATGATCCCGCTTTCGGCAGTGTGGGCGGGGCCGGAACGGGACGAGCATTTCGGTGCGCCCCCTTTGCTCTTTGGAAAGACCGAAGGCTCAACCCCGTTCCGGTTGTCTTTGCATGTCGGCGACGTAGGGCACACCCTTGTCGTCGGCCCCACGGGCGCGGGCAAGAGCGTGCTGCTCGCCCTCATGGCCTTGCAGTTCCGGCGCTACGCTGGATCGCAGGTCTTCGCCTTCGACTTCGGCGGCAGCATCCGCGCCGCCTCGCTCGCCATGGGCGGCGACTGGCACGACCTTGGCGGCGGATTGACCGATGGGGCCGAGGCGTCCGTCTCGCTCCAGCCGCTCGCCCGCATCCACGACACCTATGAACGAGCATGGGCGGCGGACTGGATCGCCGCCATCCTCATGCGGGAAGGCATCGCCATCACGCCCGAGGTCAAAGAGTATCTTTGGACGGCGCTGACTTCGCTCGCCTCCGCGCCGGTCGAGGAACGCACCATCACCGGCCTTGCGGTGCTGTTGCAATCCAACGATCTGAAACAGGCGCTCCGGCCGTTCTGCGTCGGCGGCCCCTCAGGCCGGCTGCTCGACGCCGAAGCCGAACATCTCGGCTCGGCGGCCGTGCAGGCGTTCGAGATCGAGGGCCTTGTCGGGACCGGCGCGGCCCCGGCCGTGCTCGGCTACCTGTTCCATCGTATCGGCGACCGGCTCGACGGTCGGCCCACGCTGCTCATCATCGACGAGGGCTGGCTTGCGCTGGACGACGAGGGTTTCGCCGGCCAGCTCCGGGAGTGGCTGAAAACGCTCCGCAAAAAGAACGCATCGGTCGTCTTCGCCACGCAAAGCCTGTCCGACATTGACGGCAGCAATATCGCGCCCGCGATTATCGAGAGCTGCCCGACGCGGCTCTTGCTGCCGAACGAGCGGGCTATCGAGCCGCAGATCACAGCCATCTATCGCCGCTTCGGCCTCAATGACCGGCAGATCGAAATCCTCGCACGGGCGACGCCCAAGCGGGATTATTACTGCCAGTCCCGGCGCGGCAATCGCCTGTTCGAGCTTGGCCTGTCCGAAGTCGGCCTCGCGCTCTGCGCGGCATCCGCCAAATCCGACCAGACGCGCATTGCCGATCTTGTCGCCGAACACGGCCGCGACGGCTTCCTCGCCGCATGGCTGCGCGCGCGCGGAGTCGATTGGGCCGCCGACCTGATCCCCAACCTCACCAATCTTGCCGACCGACCGGAATCCGCCGCGCCGACCCGGCTCGATACCCACCCCACGCAGGAGATTCTTCCATGACCTATTCCAAGTTCGTCGGGGCTTCGACCCTCGCGCTGGCGCTCGCCGTGCCTGTCGCGCTGTCGCCCATGCTCGCCAGCCCGGCCCATGCGCAATTCGGCTTCGGCCGCATCGTCTATGATCCGAGCAACTATGCGCAGAACGTGCTCACCGCCGCGCGCACGCTGGAGCAGATCAACAACCAGATCACCAGCCTCCAGAACGAGGCGCAGATGCTCATCAATCAGGCCCGCAATCTGGCGAGCCTGCCGTATTCCTCGCTCCAGCAACTCCAGCAGAACGTCCGCCGCACGCAGCAGCTTTTGGGCCAAGCGCAGAATATCGCGTTCGAGGTCGGGCAGATCGACCAAGCGTTCCAACGCCAATACGGCAATGTCTCACTATCGGCGACCGACGCCCAGCTTGTCGCCGATGCGCGCAGCCGGTGGGAGAACACGGTCGGCGGCTTGCAGGACGCCATGCGCGTTCAGGCGGGCGCGGTCGGCAACATCGACGGCAACCGCGCCGAGATGGCCGCGCTGGTCGGCCAGAGCCAAGGCGCGACCGGCGCGCTGCAAGCCACGCAGGCCGGCAACCAGCTTCTCGCGCTCCAGTCGCAGCAGCTTTCCGACCTGATCGCGGTCATCTCGGCGAACGGCCGGGCGGACGCGCTGACGGAAGCCGAGCGCGCGACCGCCGCCGAACAGGGTCGCATCCAGCGCCAACGGTTCCTGACGCCCGGCACCGGCTACCAGCCGGGCAATGCCCGGATGTTCGGTAACGGCAACAACTGATCGGGAGGCGCGCCATGGACGGCAAGATGCTGGCCCGGCTCGGGGCCGTGGTGTTCGTCGCCATCGCCGTCACGGCGACCGCAATCGACATGGCGCGAAAGGACGAGCCTTCCGCGCCACGGCCCGCATCGGCCCTCCAGCCCTCCGCCGATCCGCTGCGCGCCACCTTGCGCCGTTGTCAGCAGCTCGGCGAGGCGGCGGCGAGCGATGCCGACTGCCTCGCCGCTTGGACTGAATCCCGCGACCGCTTTCTCGGCCGCACGCCAGCGCCGGCCGCGCCGCAGTCCAGCGAAGGGCGCTGACCATGGGGAACACGGGCGTCATCGACAATTTCCTCGGAGTCTTTACTAGCTACATAAACTCAGGGTTCGGCCTGCTCGGCGGCGAAGTCGCCTTCATCGCCACCACCCTGATCGTCATCGACGTGACGCTCGCCGCGCTCTTTTGGGCATGGGGCGCGGACGACGACATTATCGCCCGGCTGGTCAAAAAGACGCTGTTCATCGGCGTCTTCGCTTACATCATCGGTAATTGGAACAATCTCGCCCGGATCGTTTTCGAGAGCTTCGCCGGCCTCGGCCTGATGGCGTCGGGCACCGGATTTTCCGTCACCGACCTGATGCGGCCGGGCCGCGTGGCGCAGACCGGCCTCGATGCCGGCCGCCCGCTGCTCGAATCCATTTCCGACCTGATGGGCTGGATCGCCTTCTTTGAAAACTTCATCCAAATCGCGTGCTTGCTGTTCGCATGGGCGCTGGTCGTGTTAGCGTTTTTCATCCTCGCCATCCAGCTTTTCGTGACGCTGATCGAGTTCAAGCTGACCACGCTCGCCGGCTTCGTGCTGATCCCCTTCGGCCTTTTCGGCAAGACCGCCTTCATGGCCGAGAAGGTCTTGGGCAATGTGGTGTCGTCCGGCATCAAGGTGCTGGTGCTTGCCGTCATCATCGGCATCGGCAGCACCCTGTTTTCGCAGTTCACGGCCGGTTTCGGAGGCGCGACGCCGACTATCGACGACGCCATGGCGATTGTGCTGGCAGCCCTGTCGCTGCTCGGCCTCGGCATCTTCGGTCCCGGTATCGCGAACGGCATCGTAAGCGGCGGGCCGCAACTCGGCGCAGGCGCGGCCGTGGGAACCGGCCTTGCGGTCGGCGGCGCGGCTATCGCTGCCGGTGGCGCGACCATGCTCGCCGCCAAGGGCGGTGCCGCCGCTCTGTCCGGTGGTGCCGCGGCCGTTCGCGGCGGCGCGGCCACCGCAGGCGCGGCGACCGCTGCCTATAGCGTCGGCTCGCTCGGCCAGTCCGGCGCGGCAGGTGTCGCCTCCGGTATGGGTGGCGTTGCACGCGCCGCAGGCTCGGCAGCTATCTCACCCCTGAAACGCGCCGCCGCGAAAGCAACCGAGAGCGTCAAATCCAGCTTCTTCGCTGGCGCAAAGGCCGGGTTCGGCGTGACGGGCGGCAGCTCCACCATGGGCACGGTCGGCGGTGCAAACGCCGCCCCGACCGCATCATCCGCCCCGACCGGCAGCCCTCCCGCATGGGCGCAGCAGATGCGGCGCTCGCAGGCCATGAACCACGGCACCACCATGGCCGCCCATGCGGTGCGCTCCGGCGACAGCCACGGCTCCGGTTCCTCCGTCAACCTTTCCGAAAGTGACCGCTCATGAGCATCTTCAAACGACCAGCAACCCACTACGGCAAATCGCCCGAACCCGAGACACCCTATCAGCGCGCCGCGCAGGCATGGGACGAGCGCATCGGCTCGGCCCGCGTGCAGGCGAAGAACTGGCGTCTCATGGCCTTCGGCTCCCTGATCCTTTCGGCCGGCTTCGCGTCCGCCCTTGTCTGGCAATCCGCACGCGGAACCGTGGTGCCGTGGGTGGTGCAGGTGGACAATCTCGGTCAGGCGCAGACCGTCGCGCCCGCCAATGCCGACTATCGCCCCACTGACCCGCAGATCGCTTTCCATCTCGGCCGCTTCATCGAGCAGGTCCGCGCGATCCCGGCCGACGCGATCATTGTCCGCCAGAACTGGCTTCGCGCCTATGAGTGGACCACGGATCGCGGCGCGGCGGCGCTCAACGACTACGCCCGCGCCAATGACCCCTTCGCCAAGGTCGGCCGGAGCCAAGTCGCCGTCGAGGTGTCCAGCGTCATCCGGGCATCGCCCAACAGCTTCCGCGTGGCGTGGACCGAACGCCATTTCGAGAACGGCCAGCTTTCCACCACGGAACGATGGACGGCCATCCTCACCATCGTCATCCAGCCGCCGCGCGACGCCGAGCGCCTGCGCGCCAATCCGCTGGGAATCTACGTCAATGCAATTTCGTGGTCGCGGGAGATGAGCCAATGAGGACGATCACCCACACCCCGGCAATCGCGGCCGTGCTGCTTTCGGCCACCATGCTCGCAGGCTGCGCCACCAACCGGACGCCGCAATTCAGCTACGACGCCAGCGTGCCGCCGCTGCCGACCGTGCAGGCGGCGGCAACCGACAATACGCCCCGGCCGCTGCATGTGCCCCCGGCATGGACCGTGGCGCGCGGCGGCACCGCCGCAGGCACGCCGACCGGCCGCGTCGAGAACGCCAATGCCGCCGCTCGCGTCGAGCCGCGCCGGGAAGGCTACTACAACGCCATCCAGATTTATCCGTGGTCGGAAGGCGCGCTCTATCAGGTCTATGCCGCAGTCGGGCAGATCACGACCATTGCGCTGGAGCCGGGCGAAAGCCTGACAGGTGCGGGGCCGATCGCGGCCGGCGACACCGCCCGGTGGATCATTGGCGACACCGAGAGCGGCAGCGGTGCAAACCGCCGTGTCCATATCCTCGTGAAGCCGACGCGGCCGGACATTTCCACCAACCTTGTCGTTACCACCGACCGGCGGACATACATGCTCGAGCTGCGCGCGCGGGAATCGCTCTACATGCCATCCGTGGCATGGGCCTATCCCGCACCGCCTGCCGGCCAGCGCCAGACGGTCCCGGCCGCACCCGTCATTCCGGCCGAGGCGGCGCGGAACTATCGCTACGCCTTGCAGGTGCAGGGCGACAGCCCGCCATGGCGGCCGGTTTCCGTCTTCGACGATGGCAGGCGCGTCTATGTCGTCTTTCCGGCCGGGATCGTGCAGGGCGAGATGCCGCCGATCTTCGTGCTTGGATCGAACGGCGAGCCGCAGATCGTCAACAGCCGGGTCCACCGGAACGTCCTGATCGTTGATCGCCTGTTCGGATCGGCCGAACTGCGCCTTGGCAGCGGCAATCGCCAGCAGGTCGTCAGGATCGTCCGCACCAACCCGACGCAGGCCGCCGCCACGCAGCCCGCCAGCGCGACCGGAGACACCCCGTCATGAGCGAGAACACCATCACCGATACCGCTGCGCCCATGCGGCTACGCGCCGAGCCGCCCCGCGTCACCCGCCTGTCGCGCAAGATGCTGGCAGGCGTCGGGGCCGTCGCGTTGTTCGGCGTCGGCGGGGCGCTGATCTACGCCCTCCAGACCCGCGATGCGGGACCGGGCGGCGAAGAACTCTATTCGACCGACAACCGACCCACGGCAGACGGATTGTCCGGCTTGCCGCGCGACTATACGGGCCCTGTCTTGGGGCCGGCATTGCCGGGCGACCTCGGCCGTCCGATCCTCGACGCCCAGAACCGGGGACAGCCGGTCGCGCCGCCCGTCATGACGACGCCGACCGTCGATCCCGCAGAGGAACGCCGCAGGGCCGAGGAAGAAGCCGCGCGCTTGAGCAACGTCTTTTTCCAGTCCGGCCCGCGCACGGGAGCGCCGGCAGGAACGGCCATGCCCGGCCTCGCCGGGCTTGGCCTTGGCGGACAGCCTGCGACGCAGGACCGCCACGCGGCGTTTCTCAACGGGCCGGTGGACCGGCAGACCGTCGCCCCGGATCGCGTCACGCCGCCGGCATCGCCCTATATCCTTCAGGCCGGGGCCGTGATCCCGGCCGCGCTCATCACCGGCATCCGTTCCGATCTGCCCGGCCAGATCACCGCGCAGGTGACGGAGAACGTCTATGACAGCCCGACCGGCAGCTTGCTCCTGATCCCGCAGGGGACGAGGATCATCGGCCAATACGATGATGGCGTGACCTTCGGCCAGCGCCGCGTCCTGCTTGTATGGAACCGCCTGATCCTGCCGGGCGGCCGTTCCATCGTCCTTGAGCGCCTGCCGGGCGCGGACGCCAGCGGTTACGCTGGCCTTGAGGATGGCGTCGATTATCACTGGTGGGATCTGATGAAGGCCGCAGGGCTGTCCACGCTGCTCGGCATGGGCACGGAGCTGGCGACCAGCGACGAGGACCGGCTGATCCGGGCCATCCGCGACGGGGCGCAGGACACCATCAATCAGGCAGGCCAGCAGATCGTCCAGCGGCAGTTGCAGGTCGCACCGACGCTGACCATCCGCCCCGGCTTCCCGGTCAGGATCATCGTCACCCGCGACCTTGTGTTCGAGCCGGCAGGAGGTTGACCATGACGAAACTGAAACTCGGCCCTCTGGCCGACGACAAGCCCGTGAAGATCACCGTAGAGTTGCCCGCGCCGCTTCACCGCGATCTGGTCGCCTATGCCGAGGTGCTGGCCCGCGAGAACGGCCAGCCCGCCGCCGATCCCGTCAGGCTGATCGTGCCCATGCTGGAGCGGTTCATCGCCACGGATCGCGGCTTCGCCAAGGCCCGACGAACCGCAAGCTAAGTCCTATCCCGGCAGGGGTGCCGCCAGCGCATAGACGCAAATGCGGCACGCTACAGGCCGCCGACTGCCCTCCATGGTTCGCTTAATTCCGGGGCCTTGAGCGCCCCGGAATCCACCAGAACCAAGGAGGATTCCATGTGCGCAGAGCGCCGCCGCGCCCGCAAAGGGCGACCGCGACACCCGGTCCCCGAAGCACTCCCCGACGATCTGTTCGACTACGCCGACGAACCCACGCTAGACGGCCGGGAACGCCGCCGGTCGCCGCTTCGTATCGTCGATGTTGAGACGCTGCCGGTCTTCGACGACTGGCCCGAGAAGGTGCCGATCACCGAGGAAGAACTGCAAATCTTCGAGCGGTATTTCGGCGACGTTCTGGACCGGCTGTTCGGGCCAATCGACGATCCTGACAATCAAGGCTTGCCGAAGTTAACACCAGATGGTAACAATGAGCCATGAGCGAGGATCGTGACCCGAGCCTCGACACGCTTCTGGACCTCGACGGACAGGTGCTCGTTGTCGATCCCGAGGGCGGCCATTGGGTGAAGTTTATCGTCACCCGCGTTCCGGTATCGCCGGAAAAGCCGCACGGCCTCGATTACTCGCTCACGCTTCACGGGCCTTCGGGCGAACGGCTGGTCGGCTTCGATAACGCCCATCCGGTCGGCCGGGGCAGACGCGGCGAGCCGATGGACCATCGGCACCGCCTCCAGACCGTGAAGCCCTATGCCTACGAGGACGCGGCCACGCTGCTGGCCGACTTCTGGCAGGCGGTGGACGCGGTGTTGAAGGAGCGAGGTGTCCTATGACCACATTGAAAGTCGGGATTGCCGACTATGAGGAAATGAAGGCCCGCACCATGCGGGTTGCGAAGGGCGAGGAAAAGCCCGCGTCCGACGATCCGAAGGTGTGGTTCACGTCCACGGAATCCTTCGCGCAAATCCTGTCCAGCGGGAACCGGGAGCTGCTGCGCGTCATCGACGAGCAGTCGCCCGGCTCGCTGGAGGAACTGTCGCGGATCACGGGGCGGACCAAGCCGAGCCTGTCCCGAACCCTCAAGACAATGGCGAACTACGGCCTTGTCCGCATGGAACCCGGCGAGGGTCGGAAGCTCATGCCGAAGGTGTTGCATGATCGCGTGGCGCTGGAATTGCCGCTGATAGAACGCCGCGCGGCGAAAGGAGACCGGCCATGAATATGCAAAGCCCCCATGTCGCCCTGCGCGCCGCCCTTTATCTGCGCGTCTCGACCGCCCGGCAGGCAGAGCATGACGTGTCGATCCCCGACCAGAAGCGGCAGGGCGAAGCCTATTGCGAGTCTCGCGGCTATCAGCTTGTGGAAACCTTCGTCGAGCCGGGCGCATCGGCGACCAACGACCGCCGCCCCGAGTTCCAGCGCATGATCGAAGCCGGCACGTCCAAGCCGCCAGCGTTCGACGTGGTGGTGGTGCATAGCTTCTCGCGCTTCTTCCGCGACGAATTTGAAATGGAATACTACTACCGGAAGCTGGCGAAGAACGGCGTCAAGCTCGTTTCCATGACGCAGGAACTTGGTGACGATCCGATCCACCAGATGATGCGGCGGATCATGTCGCTGTTCGACGAATACCAGTCGAAGGAAAACGCCAAGCACGTCCTGCGCGCCTTGAAGGAGAACGCCCGGCAAGGCTTCTGGAACGGCTCGCTGCCGCCCATCGGCTACCGCGTTATCGACGCCGAGCAGCGCGGCGCGAAGATGAAGAAGAAGCTGGAGATCGACCCGCTTCATGCCGACACCGTGCGGCTGATCTTCCGCCTTGCATCGGAAGGCGATGGCACGTCCGGCCCCATGGGCGTCAAGAACATCGTCAGCTACCTCAACAGGAACCGCATGTTCACCCGCAGCGGCGGACGTTGGGGCATCGGCCAGCTTCACCGCGTCCTGACCCGCCGCACCTATATCGGCGAACATCGCTTCAATCGCCGGTCCAAGAAAGGCGAGGTGAAGCCCGAGGAAGAAGTCGTCACCGTCGCGGTGCCGCCGCTGATCGACCTTGAGATATTCGAGGGGGTGCAGAGGCGCTTGCAGGTCAACAATCCGAAGGTGACGCCGCCGCGCGTCGTCAGCGGCCCGAACCTGCTGACGGGCATCTGTTATTGCGGCAATTGCGGCGGGGCCATGACGCTGCGCACCGGCAAGAACGGCCGCTACCGCTATTATGCCTGTTCGATCCGGGCACGGCAGGGCGACACCGGCTGCAAGGGCCGCGCGATCCCGATGGACAAGCTGGACCGCATCGTGGTCAGCCACATCGAGGAAAGGCTGCTGGACCCCGAGCGGATCGAAGATGTGCTCGCCTCGCTGCTGGATCGCCGGCAGGAGAGCGTCGAGCGACGCAGCCAGCACATCGCTGAATTGAACCAGCGCGCGGCCGAGGCCGACATGCGGCTAAAGCGGCTCTATGACGCTATCGAGGGCGGTTCGCTCGACCCGGCCGAATCCGCCCTCGGCGAACGCATCGCGGGCCTCACGGCGATACGGGATCAGGCACGGGCCGACGCCGCAAGGACCGAGGCCATGCTGAAAAGCTCGGCCCATCAGGGCATCACCGGCGCGGCCGTGCGGGAACTGGCGAGCGAAGCGCGCACCCGGCTCCGGCTTGGAGAGGGCGGCTATCGGCGGGATCATGTCCGCGCTTTCGCACAGCGCGTCGAGGTCGCAGACAACGCGATCTACATCAATGGCAGCAAAAGCACCCTCTTGAGGACGCTGATCGCGGCTAAGGGAGGGAAATCGGCGGGAATCGGCGTTCCCGGTTTTATACCGAAATGGCGGCGCATCTGTCAAGCGAACCCTGACAGCTGCGGCCACCAGCGTGGTCTACACAGCCGCCCAGCAGACGGCGGATTGGGGTGCGCCGCTCGGGCCGGGCGCCATGCTCGCCGTCCACGTCTACCAGGTCTCCGCGGTGGTCGGCCGCGGAACGCCCCGTATCGACACCCTGCATTTCTGAGGAAACCATGCCCGACGAGACCTCGCACCTGCGACTGCCCTATATGCTGGCCGGGCAGGCCCAGAAGCACGTCACCCACAACGAGGCGCTGCGGCTGCTCGACGGAATCGTCCAGCTGTCGGTGCTCGACCGCAACCTCACCGCGCCGCCCGGCTCGCCCGCCGACGGAGCGCGCTACATCGTCGCGTCCGGCGGGTCGGGGGCATGGGACGGTTGGGACCTCAACATCGCCTATCGGATCGACGGCGCGTGGATGAAGCTGGCTCCGCAGGAGGGCTGGGTCGCGTGGGTGGCCGACGAGGACAAGCTGCTGGTCTGGTCGGGCTCCGCCTGGGCGGAAGTCAGCGGTGGCGGCGGCGGGGATGCCGCCTTCGACACGGTCTCGATCGGCGGCGCGACGGCGGACGCGGTCAGCCGGCTTGCGGTCGCCGCCGACGAGACCCTTCTGACCCATGCTGGCGACGGGCACCAAGTGAAGGTCAACAAGCAGGCTGCCCCCGATACCGCGAGCCTGCTGTTCCAGGACAACTGGTCTGGCCGGGCTGAGATGGGCCTCGCAGGGGATGACGATTTCGTGGTCAAGGTCTCGGCGAACGGTTCGACCTGGCGCGAGGCGCTCAAGGTGGATGGCGCGACGGGCAAAGTCGCAATGCTCCCCGGCGGGCTGCTGGGCGGCGGCCGCCTGAAATCCGTCCAGAAGTTCACCGCGTCCGGGACATGGACCCGGCCCTCGGGCATCCGCCTTATTGTAGTTGAGGTGATCGGGGGAGGCGGTGGCGGTGGCGGGGTCAGCGGCGCCGCGTCGTCCATCGGCGCAGCGGGCGGCGGCGGCGGCGGGGCCTACAACTCCCTGCTGATCGAGGACCCCGCCGCGTCCTACGTGGTCGTGGTCGGGTCCGGCGGCAGCAGCGGCGCGAACACCGGCGGCACGGGCGGCACGGGCGGCTCTTCCTCGTTCGGCGGGTCGATCTGCGCGGCCGACGGTGGAGACGGCGGCGTAGGGCAGACGGCTGGCACGGCAGCCGGGTTTTCGGCGGGCGGCGCGGGCGGCGCGGCTTCGCCCACCACCACCCCGAAATGGGGCCATGGCGCGGTCGGCCAAGTCGGGCAGCGCATCTCGGGCGCCGTCGGCGCATCCGGCGCTGGAGCGGCCGGCCCCATGGGCGGCGGCGGCGTGGCGCGGATTGCGTCGTCGGGCGGAGCGGGCGGCATCGCGCCGGGCGCCGGCGGCAGCGGCGGCCTTTCCACCAGCGCCACCGCGCGCGCCGGCGGGGGCGGTGGAGCCGGCCTTGTCGTCGTCTGGGAATACGAATGACGGGCTTGGCAGGAATGACGGACGAGCAGCGATTGAGCCGGATCGAGGGAAAGCTGGATCGTCTGGCGGAAGCGATGGTGGCGCTGGCCCGCGTCGAGGAGCGCATGGTGACGCTGTTTCGGTGGACAGACAGCTGCGACGCGCGAGTCGCCGCCGTCGAGCAGCGCGTCGCCGCGATGGAGCGGCAGGATGTCAGCCGCAGTCACTTTTTCCGGGTGTTCGACAAGCTCGCCTGGCTCGTGATCGGCGGCGCCGTCGCCGTGATCGCGAAGACCTTCGGCTTCGGCTGATCGCGCTCCGGCCTTCCTGATCTGATCCCTCGGCCCGCCTCCGGCGGGCCTCATCGTTCCCGAGGAGAGCACATGACGACGTTCTGGATCGGCGCGGCCCAGCGGGCCGCGGCCGAGGATTTCGCGCGGGCGGCTGAAAGCCTCGACTGCTCTGTCGAGGCGCTGCGCGCCGTCTGGGAGGTCGAGGCTGCTGGCCGTCCGTTCCGCCCCGACGGCTCGCTCGAGCGTAGGTTCGAGCCGCACAAGCTGGCGGCTCCGGTCGGCACATGGCGGACGAGCCTCGCCCTCTCCCCCGTCGAGCGGGAGCGGCAGTTCGCAGCCGCCTTCGCCCGCGACCCCGAGGACGCCATGCGGGCGACGAGTTGGGGCGCGCCGCAGATCATGGGCTTCAACTGCGAGGCGGCCGGTTTCGCCTCAGCCGCTCAAATGGTTGAGGCCATGGCCGACGACGAAGGGGCGCAGCTGCAGGCCTTCGTCGCGCTCATACGCGCCTGGCGGCTCGACGGGGCGCTGCGGGCCCACGACTGGGCGCGCTTCGCCGCCCGCTACAACGGCGACGCGAACGTGCCCGAATACGCCGCCCGGATCGAGACGGCCTTCCAGCGGGGCGGCGGGGCCGCCTCGCCGGTGGTGCTGCGCTCCGGCGACAAGGGGCCTGCTGTCCGCCGACTCCAGGCGGCGCTCGGCATCCCGCAGGACGGGTCCTTCGGGCCGGAGACCCTGCGCGCGGTGAAGGCCTTCCAGGAGGCCGGGTGGCTGCCGGTCGACGGCGTGGTCGGCGCCCGCACCTGGGAAGCGCTCGAGAAGAACCGGGATGCGCATCCCATCCGCCAGCCGGCGGAAGAAGATCGCGTCGCGCGCGCGGGCCAAATCGCCAGCGCCGCGGCGACGGGCGCGGGCGCGGTGGCCACGATCGGCAAGGCCCTGCCGGAATCCTCGCTCAACATCCTGATCGTCGCCATGGCGCTCTGCGGGCTGGCGGCGCTGGCGTTCTTCGCCTTCCGCAAGCGCCGGGGGGTCGCGTGATGGCATGGCTCCTCACAACCCCTCCTGGCCGCCTTCTCGCCGCCCTGGGAGCACTGCTCGCGGCCGGGCTCGCCGCCTTCCTCGCTGGCCATCGCGACGGCCGGCGGGACGCAGCCGAGGCCGGCCTGCGCCGCTATCGCGAAACCCGACAGGAGATGGACGATGCGGATGTGTCGCGCGGTGACGCTGCTGCTGATCTTGAATGGCTGCGCGACCGGGCCGGCCGGTGAGGCGGTCTGCGACGGGACGGCGGCGGCGCGGTCGGCGCTTGCTGCCGCGCTGGTCGCGGACGGCGGGCCGCAGAGCCGGGAGGCGGGCCGGACGCTGATCGCCCGGCTCGACGCGGGATGCGGCGGCCCATGAGCATCGATCTCAAGGTAACCCTGATTACGCCAGAGCTGCGCGACCGGATCGCCGCGGAGGCGAAGGCGCGCGGGATGTCGCAATCCGCGCTGGGTCGGATCGCCATTCGCGGCTGGCTGAACTGGGCCGGACCGCGGGACGCACGTGTCGAGGCGCTGGAAGAGGAAGTGGAGCATCTGCGCCACCTTCTGGCCGAACTGACCAAGCCGCCGCCAGAGTTCGTCCCGCTGGTGGACATGCTGTCCCTTACGCCGGCGCAGGCCGCCATTCTCGGGCGGCTGTTGCGCGCGAAGGGAGAGGTCGTGCCCTATGAGGCGCTGAGCGTCGCAGCGGCCGCGTCCGGGACGGCCCGGGTCGACTTCCCCGGATACAATACCGTGAAGACCCAGGCGTTTCATATTCGCCGGAAGGTCGTGGGCAGCGGCATCAGGGTCGAGGCTGTCTGCGGCATCGGCCTGCGAGCCGTGGTCGAACCCGGCGAAGCAGCCGCCCCAAAGGTCACGACAGCCCGTTGAGCGGCGGCAGGCCTTGCCCTCCGGCGCCGTCCGGCGCCTCTTCGCCGGCGCCATGAGGATGGGACACGCGGAGCATGACAGCCCCGCTCCGCTTCCTCTCAGTCTGTTCCGGCATCGAGGCCGCGACGCAGGCATGGGCTCCCCTCGGCTGGCGGCCAGTGGCCTTCAGCGAGATCGAACCGTTTCCCAGCGCGGTCCTCGCCCATCACCACCCCGCCGTCCCGAACTGGGGCGACATGACCCGCTTCGAGGAATGGCCCGATGCAGCTGTCGATGTCCTTTGCGGCGGAACCCCCTGCCAGGACTTCTCCGTCGCCGGCCTCGGAGCTGGACTGGATGGAGCGCGTGGCGGCCTCATGCTCACCTATGGCGCGATTGCTCGCCGATATCGCCCCCGCTGGCTGGTCTGGGAGAACGTCCCCGGCGTCCTTTCGAACGATCGAGGACGAGCATTTGCGGGCCTTCTGGGCTTGCTCTCCGGTCGACAGGTCGAGGTCCCCGCTGGCGGCTGGCAGTCTGCGGGAGTTGTCGAGGGCATCCCGGGCGCATACGGCCTCGCATGGCGCGTGCTTGACGCTCAGCATGTGCGAACATGCCGTTTCCCCTTCGCTCTGTCCCAGCGACGACGTCGTGTGTGGGTTGTCGGCCATCTTGGAGACTGGCGACGTGCCGGAGCGGTTCTCTCTGACCGCGCGGGCCTGTCGGGGCATCCTCCGCCGCGTCGGATCGCGCCAAATCCCGCCGATCCTCCGGCAGGCCTTCGAGGCGGTGGCGGCGCGCCGGATGCCGCTCGCGGCGGAGAGCTGATCGCCATGGCTCACGGGCAGGGGAGCGCGGAGATCGCCGTCGGTCACAGCCCTACGCTCAACTGCAACCACGAGGCGCCTATCATCGCGTTCGACTGCCTGGCTGGCGGCAATACCGGCTTCGCGGTCGGCGACGTCCCGGGCGCACTGCACGGCGGCGGGAAGCACGGCGGTCGCGCCGCCGTGGCCTTCGACCTCCGCGGCCGGGAGGGCGGGGCCATGCCGGAGGGCCCCCACGACACCGCCAACCTCCGTGCCGCCTCCGGCGGGTCCAGCCGCAGCTATGTCGCCGAGCCCTGGGCGGTGCGCCGCCTGACGCCCAGGGAGTGCGAGCGGCTTCAAGGATTCCCTGACGATTTCACCGAATCCCGTGGGGCGCCCGGAAGCGGATCAAGGCCGCCGAGTTGCTCTACATGCGGCTCACGAACCCGGATCTGTCGATGGACGAGGCCCGCCAGCTGGCGGCGGACGGCCCGCGCTACAAGGCGCTCGGGAACTCGTGGGCGGTGAACTGCGCGGAGTGGATCGGCGAGCGGATCGCCATGGTCGAGGCGATCCGCTAATCGGGAATGTAGAAAGCTGGGATAGAATTGTTGAAGTGCCCTCCGCATCCCCTTACTCCTGCGAGAAACGCCGCATAGCGCAACCGGCGGTAGTGGAGGGGGATGGGATGAGCGATGGTGCCTCGGTGGCCCCGGTGAAGACAACGGTGCGTCTCGACCAGCTCTTCCTTGCGATGAATAATCCTCGGCACGAGGAGGTGGATGGCGAGCCGGAAGCGATCGATCGGCTCTGTCGGACCGAGGACATCGACGCGCTCGCGCGGGACATTGCCCGCAATGGCACCAACCCGGCCGAGCGCCTGATCCTCTATCCCGTGGACGAGGCCGGGCCCATCAATGACAAGACCGCCTACTACGTCGCGGAGGGAAACCGACGCGTCTGTGCGATGAAGCTGTTGAAGGATCCGGATCTCGCGCCCGCGAAAATTCGCAATTCGATCAAGGCCTCTGCCGCGCTCTGGACGGCCCCGGCGGAAATCGACGCAGTGGTGATCAGCGACCCGGATAGGGTTCGGCACTGGTTGCTCCGCATCCACGACGGTGCGCAGGGTGGTCGCGGGCGGAAGCCGTGGACGTCGGAGCAGAAGACACGCTTCACCGGCAGCGGCCGACATGCGCTCGCGCAGGCTGTCCTCGACTATGCCGTGGTTGGCGGGATGATCTCGAACGAAGACCGGCCTGGGCGCCTCTCGCACCTCGCTAGGCTTCTCAGCAATGCGCTCGTGAAAGACGCCCTCGGGGTCGATGTATCTCGCGGGGCGGACGACCCGATGAGAAACCGACCGAAGGAGGAATTCGAGACCGTCCTGAAGGAGGTTCTGAAAGAGGCGGGTGCCAAGAATCTTGGCTCTCAGGTCCGCAAAGAGAAGATCGACCATTTCGCCAGGACGACGCTGCAGCAGCTGCCCGGCGTGTCTTCGGCCCGTGTTGAGCCGGAACCGCTGATCGAAATGGTGACAGAGGTGCCGTCTGATGGCAGCGGGGCCGAACCTGGCGCCCCGGCCGTCCAGCCCTCGAAACCCCCGGCTAAGCCGGTCAAGCCCAAGTCTGCCGCGAACATCGCATCCGACGACGAGATATTGGCCTCCCTCGATACCCTCGGGTCCTACAAGCTGAAGAGCCTGTATTACTCCATCTGCATGATCAACGCTGAGCATCATACTCCGCTGATAGCGGTCGGCGTTTGGACTTTTATCGAGTGCTTGGGCGCATCCATGGGGAAGACAGAGACGACCGCCTTTAAGGATTACTTCGGAAAAAGCAAACTAGCGGCTATGGGCCTAGGATCCGGAAAAGAACTAAATGCAACAACTCAAGCATTGTCAAAAGTAGCTGACTATGGCAATATTACAAAACATCACAAATCTGCGGCGCACGTCGACACAAGGCAGCTGATTAACGACATGGAAACTCTTACCCCCCTCATGCGCGCTGCGCTCAAGAGCATGATCCAGAATGGCTAGGTCTCTCTCCCCCATGCGGTATCCGGGGGGGAAGACCGGCCTTCTCGACGTGGTGGCTTCGATCCTGCGCCTGAACGATCTGGATCGTCGGCCCTATGCGGAGCCCTTCGCCGGCGGGGGCGGGCTAGCACTGGGTCTTCTCTATGGCGGCTTCGTGAGCGAGATCCATCTGAACGACATTGATCCATCCATCTGGGCTTTCTGGCATTCTGTGCTCAACGACACGGATCGGTTCGTAGACCGCATTCTGTCCGTCGAGATCACCATCGCGGGCTGGCGACGGCAGCGCGAGATCTATCTCGCCGAGGACATGTCCAATCCGCTCGACCTGGGGTTCGCGGCTTTCTTCCTGAATCGGACAAACCGCTCCGGAATTATCAAGGGTGCCGGAGTCATCGGCGGTCTAGATCAGACCGGGACATACAAGCTCGACTGCCGGTTTAACCGTGAGGACTTGGCGCGGCGGATTCAACGGATTGCGAAGTATCGATCCCGCATATCGCTCTATAGAATGGATGCCATTGATTTTCTCCGACAGGCTGACCTGGAGCTTCCCGAGAAGGCGTTCCTCTGTATCGATCCTCCATATTTCAACAAGGGGTCGAGCCTCTACACCAGCTTCTATCGGCCTGACGATCATGCCGCGCTCGCGCAGGAAATCCTTGCGCTGCAGCGGCCGTGGATCGTCACTTACGACGAGGCTCCCGAAATCTGTGCCCTCTATGACGAGCGACCGCTCCACCGGGTGCAGGTCTACTACTCGGTGCAGACCAAGCGGACGGCGGGCGAAGTGCTGATCCCGTCCCCGGGCCTCGAGATCCCCAAAGGCCTCGACCGGCTATCGGCCGCTTCCTGAGCGACTGCCGGAAACTCCTTGCGGATTTTTCACGCCAACAGGGCGGTCGAAAAAATCCGCAAGGTCAAGTGTCCTGCGCGCAAGCTACTCGCCTGCGACGAGAGCGCGCTCCTGTCCTCGCGCGGTGCTTCCCCAGCCGAGCCCCGTTCCGGGGTGATCGGCGTGGTCTCCGATCATGCCAAGGTACCGCGAAGGAACGCCGGCGATCGGCTCCGGCGCCGGGACCTTAGTGCGTCGAGGCGGCATCAGCTGCAGCGGCGTCCGCAGCGGCGCATCGAGGAGCTGCTCGCGGATCGCCCGCCCAAGCACCTCCGCCAGCAGCGAGGGGACGGCATTCCCCAGGAGCCGCTGGGCATCGGTCCTGCCGCAGGCGAGGGCGACGTCGCGGGGCAGCGTTTGCAACCGGCAAAGCTCGAGCGTCGAGAGCTTGCGGCTCTTCCAGTGGAACGGCCCGATGGCAGACCCGGGCTGCGCCTGGATCGTCCATGATGGCCGATCCTTCGCCAGCTTCAGCAGGAAGCTCCAATATCGCCGCCGCCATCCGAACAGGCTCATGCCGCCGCCGCGGCTCGTGTGCCAGAGGTAGTTCTGGCCTTCTGGGATCGACGGCAGCAGCGCCGCCCATTTCCCGCCCATCTCGAGCCCGCGCTCGTTCGGCTGGGCGGGCAGATCGCCGAGGGCGTCCCATGCGGTCCGCCACGGCTCGCGGGCGTCGCCCGGCTCCATCGCCGCGGGATCGGCATGCGTCGGTTCCGGGAAACGGAACTCCCGCCCGTCGCGGGCTGCGATCAGGATCAGGCGTTCCCGCATCTGCGGAACCCCGTAGTCGACGGCGTTCAGCTTCCGCCACGCGACCCGGTAGTTCGTTCCCGCCGCCTCGTTGAGCTGCCGGATGCCGTCCAAGATGAGGCGGAGGCCTTCGTCCTTGCCCCGGAAGCCGAGACCCGGGACGTTCTCCAGGAGGAAGGCGCGCGGCCGCGCCTCGCGGAGGACCCGCAGGTATTCGCCGAGGGTGCCGGCGCGCGGATCGTCCAGCCGGAGCGCATCGCCCCGCGCCCAATAGCCGGACTTCGAGAATGGCTGGCACGGCGGCCCGCCGATCAGGATGTCCGCCTCGCCCGGCGCGAGCCCTGCCGCCGCGAGGATCGCGTCCGTCGGCGTCCGGTGGATGTCGCCTTCGAGGACCGGCCATTCGGGCCGCGCTGCGCGAAGCGCCCTGCATGCCGCCGGGTCCATTTCCACGGCGGCGGCCGTGCGGAATCCGGCGGCCTCGAACCCGAGGTCGAGCCCGCCCACGCCGGTGAAAAGGCTGATCGCTGTCAGGTCGGTCATAGGCCCTTCACCCGGTACGCTTCATCGAAGACGGGGCCAGCATCGACGGACCACCGGCCATCGACAAGTACATTCGACGCGAGCTTGCCCGGGTGATCCTTGTGCGGCTCCAGGGCGCTCGGGACGATGTAGCGGAACTCCCATTTCTCGGTGACGGCGTGGAGGCATCCGGCAACAACGTCGAAGTCCCCGGGACCGTAGTTCCGGGAGCTCTTGTCGCTCTTCGAGGCGCGGGTCTTCTGGAAGTCGATTCTCGGGATCCCTGCCTTGTTCGTCACCCGGAGGACGTTCTTGCACTCGATCTCGAGGAGCGGCCCGCCATGCCAGCGGAGTTGAAGGTCGGGACGGCCCTCACCGTTGATGAACTCGCAGTCGGTGACGCCGGGCATCGCTACCAGCTCGCGCCTGAGATGCTCTTCGGCCACCCAGCCACGCACCGCCATCTTCAGGCGCTTCGCCCCGGCGATCAGATCGAGCACCTGCTCGGGGTCGAGCCCCAGCTCGGCTATGAGCGGATGCTTGGCGAGATCCGCCGCCTCTGCGACCGTGACGGCCGACGCCGGAACGACTGCCCCGGCGGCCATGAGCATCGGCGACGCGTAGAGACGCTCGGCAAGCAGCTGGCGGTCGCCCGGCGCAAAGCCCTCCGCCGCCCGCTCGAACAGGACCAGGTCGAGGAGGCGCTCGCGCGTGCCGCCGACCAGCACCTCGATCGGCGCCGGGTTCCGGCCGCGGTGGTCGCGCTCCCACGCGACCCACCCTCCATCCTGAACGGCTTCGACGTGGTGATCCTTGAACTCGAGCCGGATGAAGATCTTCGTCGGGTTGTGCATCGCTGGATCGGCCGCGACGAAGAAGCCCTCCTCCGGCGAAATGCCGACCAGCAGGGTCACCAGGAGGTCGAGCGGGTCGTGGAACAGCTCGTGCTCCTCCGGCTCGCCGCCCGGCGTCAGCACCTTCGATCCATACTTGATCTGAAAGCTCCGCTCGTCCGTCGGCCGGTTCTTCGTCTCGGTTCGCGGCCCGATATAGAAAGCGTAGGCGACAATTCCTATCCGCTCCTTGTCCGGCGTCTCGAACGCGATCAGGAACGGCGCCTGCGAAGCGTCGGGCTCATGAAGGATCCGGCATCCCGCGTCACGCAGCCCGGCGATCATGAAATCCACCAGCGGCTGCCGGTCGGACTTCCTGACGCGATAGATGCGCAGCGCTTCCGGTCTGCCGATCACTTCCTGCTCTTTCCTCGTTCAGTTCGGCGTTCTCGCGCTCTCGATCCTCCGTATCACGATCACGCGCGGCCGCACAAAGACTCTCGCGTCAATGGCTGGCGGCACGATCGGCGGCCCACCCGGACCTCCACCGCCGTTCACCGCCTCTTCGCCACCAACCCGCCCATGCGAACCCCGGCCCATCGAAACGATGGAGGCGCATGTGCTCGATTCCCCTGACCGGCCTGGCCGGCGGCATCCCCCGGTGCAGAAGACGGTCTATGCGGCGCGGGACGACGGCCGGGATGCTGTGCAGCACCGGCGCCATCTGACGCTGATCCGCGCGGCCTGCGTAGGGCTGGCGCTCGCTGCCGGCATCGGGCTTCCTCTGGCTTGGCAGATCGACCGCTGGCTGGCCGACTGGCACTACGAGATCGAGGACGACCACTACATCCTGCCGGAGGCGGAGCAGCAGCCGGGGGCATTCGCCGGGCCGGAGATGCGGCTGTGACGGAGATCGCGGATCGCCTGCGCCGTGTGATCGCCGATTGCCTGCTCGCGGATATCGCGCGCATGACCGACGACGCGCATTTCGTTGCCGACCTCCACGCCGACAGCCTCGACCGGCTCGAGATCTTCATGGCGCTCGAGGATGCGTTCGGCGTTGAACTCCCCGAGGAGGACGGCGAGGCCATGCAGACTGTCGGTGACGCCCTGCGCATGGTCAGTGCGGCTCTCGGCGCCGTCGAAGTCCCGGGCGCCACGCCATGAATTCCGCCCTCAATTTCGAACGGGTGGAAACCGGTCTGGCCTTGGCGCAGGCCAATTTCGAACTCGCAGGCCTGCGCCGCCAGCTGCGCCTCGAGCGATGGATGTCCATCGTCGCGGTCGGCGCCATCGCCGTGCTGGCGGTCCTGCAGTGCGGGGGATGATCATGGAGGGCATCCATCCGGCCATCCCGGGGCGCCTGACCGACTTCGCTCAGGCGATGCAGCAGGTTTCTCTGGCCTGCCAGATCCTTCAGCACGTCGATTGGGAGGGGCTGTATGCGGTGATGTCGGATCGCGACGGGATGCTCGCCTTCCGGGACCCCACCCTGTTCATGCGCGTCCATGCGGATCCGCAATGGGGAGCGAAGCTCGGTCTCGTTAAGGCGGCCGCGAACTTCACCCACGCGGTGCGCGCCATCAAGACCGACCTTGCGGAGGGCGAATGATGCCCTCGGATCTCGGACTTCCCCGAATTCGTCAAGCCGATCGGGAGATCGTCCGCCTTGAACGGGAACTCGCTGCGGCTGAGGCGATGCTGCTCGATATCCTCATCGAGACCAGCGGGAAGGCCATCCCCAACGAGAGCCTGGCGGCGTGCCGGTCGCGGGCGCTCGCCTTCCTGGAACGCCGGAATCTGCCCGATGGCTGATCGCTCGCCGGCGCCGCCCCTCCCGCCGGCGGTTAAGGAAGCCGTGATACGGTTAGCGGAAGCCCTTGCCAGGGCGGCCGCACGTATGGACCATGAACGTGTCGAAGCCGAGCGGAAGCCCTGATGCGCGCCGTCCTCTACGCCCGCTACTCGTCGGACCTTCAGTCGCCGGCGAGCATCAACGACCAGAACCGCGCCCTTCGGGATGCGCTGCCCCGCCTCGGCCTCCGCGAGATTGGCGCCTTCTCTGATGCCGCGATCAGCGGCTCGTCCCTCGCTCGCCCGGGCCTCGAGGCGGCGCTCGCCGAGATCGAGGCGGGCCGAGCGGACGTCCTCATCGCCGAGGCGCTCGACCGGATCAGTCGCGACCTCGAGCACGTCGCCCGGATCGCCAAGCGCATCGCCTTCCGCGGCGCGCGGATCGTCACGCTCTCCGAGGGGGAGATCGGCGCGCTCCATATCGGCCTCTCCGGCACCATGGCCCAGCTCTACCTCGAGCAGCTCGCCGAGAAGACCCGTCGCGGACTGCGCGGCGTGGTGGCAGACGGACGGATCGCCGCCGGGCGCGCCTACGGCTACCGCCCCACGGCCGAGCGCGGCCGCTTCGAGATCGTGGCGGAGGAGGCGGAGATCGTCCGCCGGATCATGCGGGAGTACGCCGCCGGGATCAGCCCGCGCGCCATCGCGAAGACGCTGAACATGGAAGGTGTGCCGGGCCCGCGCGGCGGGACGTGGAAGGGGAACACCATCCTCGGCGACCGCGCCCTCGGCGTCGGGATCGTGAACAATCGCATCTATGTCGGCGAGATCGTCTGGAACCGTTCGACGTGGCGGAAGAACCCGACCACCGGCCGGCGCCAGCCCTTCCCGCTGCCCGAGGCGCAGTGGGTGGTCACCGCCGCGCCGCAGCTCCGAATCGTGGACGAGGCGCTCTGGACCGCGGTTCGCCAGCGGCAGGGCGCGGTGGTGAAGCGAGGAGGCGTCAAGCGGCCGACGCGCCCCCTTTCGGGCCTGCTCGTCTGCGGCTGCTGCGGGCGGAAGATGACGATTGTCGGCACCGACCGCTATGGCTGCCCGGTGAACAAGGAGCAGGGCCTCTGCGAGAACGGCCGGACGGTCCCGGCGGTGGATGCCGAGCGCCGCGTCCTCGTGGGCCTGCGTACGCATCTCTGCCACCCCGACGCGGTGGAAGCCTATGCTCGCGCGTATGTGGCCGAGCGCAAACGCCTTCGGGAGACGAGCGCCGCAAGGGAGCGAGAGCTGCGCCGGGAAGCTCGGCGAGCTGCAGCGCGAGCAGGATCGTATCGTCAGCACCATCGGTCGGGTGCCGGAGGCGGCCGTCGACGCGCTCGCCGCTCGGCTGGGCGTGGTCGCGGAGCGGATCGCAGAGCTGAAGGCGGAGATCGCAGAGCTGCCGGCCGAGGCTTCGGTGGTCGACCTGAACCGCTTTTCGGCGGATCACCTGATCCGGAACCTCGAGGAACTCTGGGCGCGGCTGGCCGACGATCCCGTAGAGGGCGCGGAGGCGCGCTCGGCGCTCGGGGCGTTGATCTCTCGGATCAAGGTGGAGCCGAAACCGAAGCGCGGCCAGTATGCCCTCGTGATCGAGGGCGATCTGGCCGCGTTCATGGGCCTCGCCCGGGAGGGCGAGGCTTTCTCGTATCCACTGGTTGCGGGGGCGCGCAACCACCGATACTTGCGATTGGTCGAACGCCAGATCCCCAAGCTCGCCGCTTAGTGTAACTCGTTGCCGTCGTTTGGGAAACCCCGTTTCGAAGTCCACTCGCCTCGCCTTCATGCCCATAGGCAGGACAAGGGGGCCGCAACGAAACGATCCCCAAACGGAACGACGTCCGCGCTATCGTAGAGTACGACACCGCAGGCAAAGCGGTCGCCACAAGCATCAGCCAAAGCCCGGAGGCCGCCAAAGTCACCTGACTTCACCGTGGCGCTTGCCTTGACCTCAATCCCCACGATCATTCCGTCGTCACGCTCCAGCACGATGTCAACTTCGCGCATCTGGCCATCGCGGAAATGATAGGGGCTGAGCCGCAATTCGGAAGCCGTCATCAGCTTCATTACTTCGGCGAAGACGAAATTCTCCAGCAAGGCGCCGAACGCGCCGCGATCGGCCTGCACTCGCTCGATGGTCATCCCGCGCACGGCGGCGAGAAGACCGGAATCCAGAAAGTGCAGCTTTGGCGTCTTGACGATGCGTTTCAGCGCATTGGTGAACCAGGGCTGTAGCGTCGTGATCAGGAAAACCTGTTCCAGCAGGCCGACATAGCGCTGACCCGTTTTGTGCGTGACATTGATGGCGGCCCCGAACTGGGAGTAGTTGACCAACTGCCCGGCATGCTCCGCCAGCAGCCGGACAAACTTTGGCAGTTCGGTCAGCTTCTCGAGATCGGCGATATCCCTGAGATCGCGCGTCAGGATCGAGGTGAGATAGGCTCGCGCCCAATCCTGCCGCCGCCGCTCGCTCTCGCGGCCGATCGCCTCCGGATAGCCGCCTCGAAGCACCAGCCTGACAAGATCCTCGCCAAGGATTGGGCTTTCACACTTCAGCAGCTTGCCGTCGAATAGTTGCTCCAGGAAAGTCGGCGCCCGGCCCTCGATCTCGGCTTGGGCCAATGGCAACATGCGGATGGTCTCCATCCGTCCCGCAAGGCTGTCGGCCACGCGGGGCAGCGTCAGAACATTGGCAGAGCCGGTCAACAGGAAGCGCCCCGGGCGGTAGTCGTCATCGACGGATTTCTTGATCGCCAGCAGCAGGTCAGGTGCGCGCTGGATCTCGTCGATGATTGCAAGGTCAAGACCACGGATGAAGCCCACTGGATCCGTCCGGGCGGCCTCCAGAACGGTCTGGTCATCGAGTGTGATATAGCTGCGCCCGACCTCACCCATCTTACGGACCAGCGTGGTCTTGCCGGCCCGCCGCGGCCCCACGATGAGGACCACCGGCGTATCGGCCAGCACCTCTTCCACGCGCTGCGTAACGAACCGCTCGTACATGCCAGCTTCCGATCCTTGCAGATTGGGACTATCATCCAAGATGATTGGGAGTCAATGGCATGACATCTGGGAGCACGGCACCTCCGCAGGCGTTCCAGAAGCAAGACACGGCAGTGAATCTCGATGTCCACTCGCCGATACAGCTGATCGAGGTGGTCAGCTGGAACTCCGACAACATCGACTACGGCGAGATGATCCATATCCACGACGGGACCGAGGAAGGCATCACCACCTTCACGGATCGCGGGTGATGCCGTCCCGGTCGGCGACACTCTCGGCAGTAATGCCCATATGGCCATGGCCGAAAGGATCGGTCAGCGCGCCGGTCATCATGTCGATGGCCGTCACATCGCCCATCTTCTGGCCCGCCCGTGTGGCGGTAAGCAGATGACCGGCCCGGCTCATGCTTTCGGCGCCGCCCGCGACCGCGATACATATCCTTCGGCTCGGTATGGATCACATTGCCCATCACGACCTGGCCGACCTCATTCCCGGCGACCCCGGCCTGCGCCAGAGCCTCACGGATCACGATCGCCCCGAGTTCGGTCGGCGCGATCCCTGCAAGCGATCCGCCGAAATCGCCGATGGCGGTGCGCAGGGAGAGATGATGACAGTGCCATGGCGCATGATGTCAGGTCCTTTCAATGATCTGCAGGGCGCGAAGCGCGAAATTGCGGGCAAGCGGCGCCACACGAGAGGCATTGCTGCCGGCCGCATTTCCCCGCGCCGCGCGATCCGCGATGCCCACGAATATCACGGCAAAGCGGAACAGGGCGAAGGCTTCGTGGAAGGGCAGAAGCGGCCCGGATTCCGGGCGGCGCATCTGGTAGCGGGCGACGAATTCGGCCTTATCAGGCAGCGCGGCCCCCGCGAGGTCAATCCCTTTCAGCCCGCCATATTCCTCGGGCGCGGTATTCCAGGGCATGGTGCAAAAGCCCAGATCTGCCAGCGAATGACCGAGCGTCGAAAGCTCCCAGTCGAGGATCGCGACCACGCGCGGCTCGCTCGGATGGAAGAGCACATTGCCCATGCGGAAATCGCCATGTGCAATGCCGCTCGCGCCGTATTCCTCCGGCAAAAGCGGCGGCAAAAGCGCGGCGAGGCGCTCCAGCTCGGGCCAGGGCCCGGTGACCGACTGCGCGAGCTGGCCGCTCCAACGGGCAAGCTGGCGTTCAAAGTAATTGCCGGGCCTGCCGAAATCCCCGAGCCCGACCGCCTCAGGGCGCACATCATGCAAAAGCGCCAGCGCATCCGCGAGGGCCATCCAGAGCGCGCGGCGTTCTTCGGGGCGGGCATCGGGCAGCGCGCAATCCTCGAACACCCGGCCCTCGACCCGCTCCATCAGGTAAAAGGGCGTGCCGAGCAGCTCCGGATCGGCATGGTAGAGGATCGGGCGCGGCACCGGCACCGCGGTCGGCGCAAGCGCGCTCAGCACCCGGTATTCGCGGTCGATGGCATGGGCGCCCTTCAGGATCTCTCCCGGCGGCTGCTTGCGCAAAACCATCCGCGCCGGGCCATGGGTCACGAACCAGGTCGGGTTGGACTGCCCGCCCGAGATGCGTTGCAAATCCATCGCGGCCGGGCCGAAACGGGCATCAAGCAGCGCCTGAAGGTTTGCCGGATCGAAATCAGTCTGCATGTGCCTCGCCCCCTTGCCGCAGCCTCTCGCGCAGGATGTATTTCTGGATCTTGCCGGTCGCCGTGCGCGGCAGCGGGCCAAAGACATAGCGGCGCGGCAGTTTGTAACCGGCCAGATGCGAGCGGGCAAAGGCGGACAGCTCTGCCCCGGTGACCGCGGCGCCCTCTTTCAGCTCGATAAAGGCGCAGGGCACCTCGCCCCATTTCGGATCCGGCGCCGCGACGATCGCCGCCAGCAGCACCGCAGGGTGCCGGTGCAGCGCATTCTCGACTTCGAGGCTCGAGATGTTCTCGCCGCCCGAGATGATGATATCCCTGGCCCGGTCACGGATCTCGATCTCACCCCCTGGATGGCGCACCGCCAGATCACCGGTATGGAAGGCACCGCCGGCAAAGGCACGCTCGGTGGCCTCCGGGTCACGCCAGTAACCGGCCATCAGCGTATTGCCGCGAAGGGTGATCTCTCCCGTCGTCTCGCCGTCTTGCGGGACGGGCTGCCCCTCCGCATCCAGCACCGAAAGCAGGCTTGCCGTCGGATGCCGGGCGCCCTGCCTGGCGAGGCGGGCGGCCCTCTCCTCGGGCGTGCTGCCGGCGCTGGCGATGCAGGCGCTGGCGGGGCCGAAACTCTCGGTCAGCCCGTAGAGATGGTAGAAATCGAAGCCGAGCGCATCCATCCCCGAGATCAGCGCGACCGAAGGCGCTGCCCCACCCGAACCCACCGTCACGCGGCCCGGGGCGCCGCCCCGCAGGCTGCGATCGGGGTGGTTCAGCAGCATGTAAAGCACCACCGGCGCGCAGGCCATATGGGTGACGCCATGATCCCGGATCGCGGCAAAGATCGCACCGGGCTCTGGCTTGTCGAGGCAGACATGAACGCCCCCCGCCGCCGTGACCGCCCAAGGATGACACCAGCCATTGCAATGGAACATCGGCAGCGTCCAGAGATAGACCGAGCCCGCGCCGAACCCCATGGTCAGCACATTGCCAAGCGCATTCAACGCGGCGCCGCGATGATGATAGACCGCGCCCTTGGGCAGGCCGGTGGTGCCAGAGGTGTAATTCAGGCAGATCGGCTGCCATTCATCCGCGACATTGCACAGGATATCGTCGGGCAGGCCCGGATCCTCGTCAGAGCCTGTGATCGGCCAGGCACCCTCCGGCACAGGACCGGGATCGGCAAGCAGCACCACAAGCGGCCCCTCTGCCGCGGCCAAGCGGGCGGTTTCAAGCGTATCGGGCTCGGCCAGCAGAAGAGCGCTGCCCGAATGCGCCAGGATATGCGCGATGACCCCGGCATCGAGCCGGGTATTGATGCTGTTGAGCACCGCCCCCAGCATCGGCACCGCGAAATGCGCGGCCAGCATTTCCGGCCGGTTCACCAGCAGAACCGAGACGACATCGCCCTGGCCGATTCCGGCCTCTCGCAACCGGGCGGCCAGCCGCGCGACCATGGCGCCGAAGCCGCGCCAGTCCCAGCGCCGGTCGCGCCAGATCACCGCCGGCTGATCGGCGCGGGTCTCAAGCATCCGGGCCAGATGCTCGAGCGGGCTGAGCGGACGGTGATTGGCGGCGCGCGGCGCCAGATGGGGCTGAGCCGCGTGCATCACGTGGCCCCGACCGGCCAGCGCCAGAAGTCGCGGCCTTCGGCGGCGAGATTGCGGTCAAGCACCATCTTATGCACCTCATCGGCGCCATCGACGAGCCGGGCCTGGCGCGCATAGCGGTAGATCCATTCCAGCGGCGTGTCCTTTGAATAGCCCCGCGCGCCATTGATCTGGATCGCCGTATCGGCGGCCTTGTGCAGCAGATTGGCGACATGGACCTTGGCCATAGACACCTCTTTGCGGGCAAAGCCACCCCGGTCGAGCTCCCAGGCCGCCTTCATCACCAGAAGCCGCCCGATCTCGATCTGCATCGCAAGTTCCCCCAGCATCAGCCGGATGCTTTCGCGATCCGCCAGCCGGATGCCGAAGCCCTGGCGCTCTGCCGCATAGTCCGACGCGATCTCGACGCAGCGTTTCGACAGGCCCAGCCAGCGCATGCAATGCGTCAGCCGCGCCGGACCAAGCCGCATCTGCGTCAGCTTCAGCCCGTCGCCCTCGCCGAGCAGACGGTTTTCGACCGGGATCTCCAGCCCGTCGAACACAAGCTCGCAATGCCCGCCATGTTCCTCGGGGCCCATGATCGGAATGCGCCGCTCGATCCGCCAGCCGGGCTGGTCGCGGTCGAACAGAAAGGCGGTCAGGCCCTTGCGTTCATCCTCAGATGTGCGGGCCATCAGGATGAAATGCTGCGCCTCGCCCGCGCCGGTGATGAACCATTTGCGGCCACGGATGACATAGGCATCGCCCCGGCGCGTGGCGCGGGTCAGCATCATGCCGGGATCAGAGCCGCTGCCCGGTGCGGGCTCGGTCATGGCAAAGGCCGAACGGACCCGGCCCTCGGCAATCGGCGCCAGCCAGCGCGCGCGCTGTTCGGGCGTCGCGGCGCGTTCCAGCACCATCATATTGCCATCGTCAGGCGCGGCCGAATTGAACACGACCGGCCCGAAGATCGAGCGGTTCATCTCTTCATAGCAGGCCGCCATGCCGATGCGACCCAGGCCCTGGCCGCCATTCTCAGCCGAGAGTTGCAGGCACCACAGCCCCTGCGCCCTGGCCTTTTCGCGCAGGGGTTTCAGGGCCTCATGGGTGATATTGTCATGCTCGTCATAGCTGGCGCGATCCGCCTCGACCGGCAGGATCTCTGCCTCGACAAAGCGCACGATGCGGGCGCGGAAATCCTCGATACGGGGCGAGAGCGTGAAATCCATCGGCTTTATCCTAAAGCGAAGAGACGAGATGGCCGCCGTCGGCGACGATCTCGGTTCCGGTCATGAAAGCGCCGGCCTGACCGGCCAGCAGCAGAAGCGGACCGTCAAGATCCGAGGCCTGGCCGAGCCTGCGCTGCGGAATGCGGCGGATCAGGGCCTGGCCTGGCTCCGAGGCAAAGAAGTCGCGGTTCAGATCGGTCTCGATATAGCCGGGGCATAGCGCATTGACCCGGATGCCATGGCGCGCCCATTCCAGCGCCAGCGCGCGGGTCAGCTGCACGACGCCGGCCTTGGCGGTCGCATAGGCGGCCACCTGACCCGCGACCCGCAGGCCAAGGATCGAGGCGATATTGACGATGCTGCCGCCCCGACCCTCTCGGATCAGCGCCCGCGCAGCCGCCTGCGCCACGCGAAAGACGCCGCCCAGATCGGTGTCGATCACGCGCGCCCAGTCTTCCTCGGCGGTCATCAGCGCCGGACCGTCAGAGGTGACCCCGGCATTGTTCACCACGAGGTCATAGGCCTCGCTCGCGAAAGCCGCCGCCACAGAGGCCGGATCGCTGACATCAAGCGCCAGCGCCCGCGCCGTGCCGCCCGCATTCGCGATCAGGGCGCAGGTCTCTTCCAGCGCGGCCTGGCGGCGCGCAGCCACGGTGACGCGCATCCCCCGCGCCGCGAGCGTGCAGGCGAAATGCCGCCCGAGCCCCCCCGAGGCCCCGGTGACGAGCGCGCTTTTCCCTGCCAGATCGTCAAACATCGCGGCCCCCGGCAAGGGCCTCGATCCGGATGATTGCCGCGATGATCGCCGCCTCATCTACCGGCCGGGCCAGGTTCTTCAGATGCGGCGCCGTCATGGTCCCGCGTGCGATTGCGGCAATCTCTGCAGCCTCTGGCTGATCCATGCCCAATTCCGGCAAAGAGGCCGGCAACCCGATCTCACGGTAGAATCCCAGCAGATCCCTGAGGAAGGCCTCCTCGCGCTCCTCGGCAGCCAGCTGCACCAGCAGCCCCCAGGAAATGTGATCGCCATGCGGTGCCGAAGCGGCGCCCCGCGCCTTCACAAGGCCCCGCGTCAGCGAATGGGCCAGCGAGAGGCCGCCATTCTCGAATCCGAGCCCGCTCATCAGCAGAGTGGCCTCGATCACCGCCTCCAGATCGGCGGTGACTTCGCCGCGCCGGGCGGCGGCCACCCCGGCCACGGCATGGGCACGCAAGGTCCGGTAGCAGGCATCGGCAATGGCAATGCCCGTCAGGCCGGGCCGGGTGCCGAAAGGCGTGATGCCGGTGCCGGAAGCGCAGCCATCGACCTCGAATTTCTTCGACAGCGCATCGCCGATCCCGGCCAGCAGAAAGCGGACCGGCGCGCGCGCGATCAGCGCACTGTCGACCAGCACCACCTCGGGGCTACGATGCAGCCGGTCGACCGCGATCATGGTATGGTTCTCGTCATACATCGCGATCGAGGCACTGGTCGGGCTGTCATTCGAGGCGATGGTCGGCACCGTCACCGCCGGCAGGCCCAGCTTCAGCGCCACCGCCTTCGCCGCATCCAGCGCCTTGCCACCGCCGACCCCCACCGCGACCGAGGGGATCTGCCCGCCAAGACCGGCGATCAGCGCATCGATGGCGGGATAGGTGATCTCGCCCGCGAAAGCGCGGATCTGCGGCGAAAGCCCTGCCGCGGCGCAGCTGGCGCGGATGCGATCCCCCAGCAGGTCGAGCACGAAAGCATCCGCGACGATCAGCGGCGCGGGGCCGCAATGCGCGATGACGGGGCCCAGCTCATCCAGCTTGCCCGGCCCCTGGTGATAGCGATGGGGGGCGCCGAAGAGAAAGCTCATTTCACGATCTCCGCGATGCGTTCGGGATTGATCCCGGCTTCGGCACACCAGGACCGCGCCGCATCAAGCTTGGTAAAGACATCCTCATAGCCTTCGGCCACGCCTTGCGGGTCAACATAGACATAGCCGCCCGTGACATGAAAAAGCGTGATCGTATCATCGACATCATCGGGGACGACCAGGGTATGCGTCTCTCCCGGAGGCTCAAAGGCGTAGGATCCGGGCACCGCCTCCCAGTCATGTTCCAGGTAATGCCAGCGCCCGCGCAGGGTGAAAGCATGGACCGGGCCGGCATGGCGGTGGCGCGACAGCACGCCCGCGCGGCGCACCCGCAGCAGGTTGACATAATAGCCCTGGCTGACATTCAGCACGAGCGGGCGGAACCAGACCCCCTCGGCCTGCGGCACCCAGAGCCCGTCCTCGGCATCCAGATCCAGCGCGCCGGGGCTGAAGATATCCGACTGCATTCCGAAGGGCTGGGGCTTCGCATAGGGCACCTTGCGCGGATCAGCGTTCATTCACTCCTCCAGCGGAAAGGCATCGGAGGGCGCGCCCCAGGCCATATAGCCGCCATCGACCGGCAGCGTGGTGCCGGTGATGAAGCGCGCACGGTCCGAGGCGAGGAACAGCATAGCCTGGGCGATGTCATCCGCCGTGCCGAATTGCCCCATCGGCGTGCGGCGGCGGATCCGCTTTTCGTCGATCTTGCCCTCGGCGATCAGCTTCTCGGTCAGCGGCGTCATCATATAGCCCGGCGCCACCGCATTGACGCGGATCCGGTGCGGCCCCCATTCACAGCCCAGAACCCGGGTCAGCATCCCGATCCCGGCCTTGGCGGCGCTGTAGGCGGTGCGGACCGGCAGGCCCACCACCCCGGCAATCGAGTTGAGGTTGAGGATCACACCGCCCTCGCCCCGCTCGATCATGCCCGGCGCCACGGTTTTCGAGACCAGATAGGTGCCGGTCAGATGCACATCAATCAGCCGCTGCCAATGTGAAAGCGGCTGATCGACCGTGGGCACGAAACTGTCGGGCATTCCGGCATTGTTGACCAGTATGTCGATCCTTCCGGTCTGCGCGAGGATATCGCCGACCATCGCCGTGACGACCGCCTCATCCGAGACATCGCCCGCGACCGCAAGATGCGCCTCGCCCGGAAAATCGGCGCGCAGTGCCGCCGCAGCCGCCCGGGCGGCATCAGGGCGCAGATCATTGATCACGATCCGCGCGCCCTCGGAGGCAAAAGCGCGCGCGGTGGCAAGGCCGAGCCCGCTTGCCGCCCCGGTGATCAGGGCCACCCGGCCCGCGAGTTCGCCCGCCATCACTTGCCCGCCAGGATGGCGCGCATGAAGCGCGGCAGGTCGACCTCGTATTTGCCTTCGAGATATTCCTGCGAGCCGCATTCAAAGAAGCTGTCGGCGAGACCGATCTTGATCAGCGGCTTCACGACCCCGGCGTCATAGAGCGCCTCGACCACCAGCGAGGTCAGGCCGCCTGTGGTCTTGTGGTTCTCGGCCACGATCAAACGGTCGAAGCGGCGGGCGAAATCGACCACGCCGGCCGTGTCGAAGGGCTTGATCGTCCCGACATGCAGGACCGAAGCCCCGACGCCCTCGCCCGCAGCGGCCCGCGCCGCCTCCATGCCGCGCGCCGACATATAGCCGGTCGCGATGATGCCGATCTTTGCGCCGGGCGCCGCATGGATGACCTGGGCGCGGCCCGGCAGGAAGCGGTAGCTTTCCGGCAGTTCCACCGGCACCTTGCCGCGCATATTGCGAACATAGACCGTGCCGGGAATATCGGCGACGGCGCGCACGACCTGGCGGAACTCGGTCGCATCGCAGGGGTCGATGATGGTCAGATCGGCAATGCCGCGCATCATGTTCAGATCTTCGGTCGCCTGATGCGTGGCGCCATAGCCGTTCACGAGGCCCGGCATCCCGGCAAAGATCTTCACGTTCGCCATGGAATGGGCGCAAGCGATGGCCACGAAATCATAGGCGCGCCGCGTGATGAACACCGAATAGGTGGTGCAATAGGCGATCTTGCCCGCCTTTGCCATGCCGGCCGCCGTCATGATCAGGTTCTGCTCGGCCATTCCGACATTGAAGAAGCGGGTCGGATGCTCGTCGCGGAAGGGCAGGATATCGGAATAGCGCCCCATATCCGCCGTCAGCCCGACGATCTCGGGCCGCTCATGCGCCAGTTCGGCCAATGTGGTGCCGAAGGGGGCAAGCACGGTCTCTTTGCCCGCCACATCGACGATCTCTCCCATGCCGCGGGTGCGGCCCTGAAGGGTGGTCTCAGCCATTTGCGGCCTCCAGTTCTTCCCTGAGCGCATCCCATTCGTCATGAGCGATACGCACGAAATGCGCCCGGTCGCGGGCCATGATGGTCGGCACGCCAAAGCCCGGCACGGTGCGCAGCACGATGCATTTCGGGCGGCCATCGGGTTTGCGCGCACCCTCAAGCGCCGCGACCAGCGCCGCGATGTCATTGCCGTTGATCTCGACCGTGTCCCAGCCAAAGGCCGCCATCTTGGCGGCGACCGGCTCGATCGCCACTGTCACCGGCCCGTCGGCCTGGATGCCGTTGCAGTCGATCAGCGCGACCAGATTGTCGCAACGGAAAGTGGCGGCACCCATCGCCGCCTCCCAGGTCGAGCCCTCCTGCAATTCCCCGTCCGAGAATTCGCAGAATACCCGCGAGGGGCGCTTGTCGAGGCGCAGCGCCATTGCCATGCCCACGGCCTGGCCAAGGCCATGCCCGAGCGAGCCGCCGACCATCTCGACACCGGGCGTGTCGTCAAAGGTCGACATCGGCAGACGCGATCCGTTCAGCCCGTAATCCGGCAGCTTTTCCTTCGGGAAATAGCCGGCCTCGGCCAAAGCGGCATACATGGCGATGGAATAATGCCCGGTCGACAACACGAAACGGTCGCGGTCCTGCCAGGCCGGATTGGCGGCATCATAGCGCATTTCGTGGAAATAAAGCGCAGCGAGGCAATCGGCGATGCCGAGCCCCTGGGCGATATATCCCTCGCCCTTGCCTGCGGCCATCTCCATCATCAGGCGCCGCAGATTGAGCGCGCGCGCCTTCAATCCGGCAATATCGGCAGTGCCGGGCGGGTGGTTCAGGGGCGACATGACGGTCTCCGGTTCGGTTCGGAATAGGGGATCAGTTCGGGAATCAGTTCAGGGCGAGGCCGGGACGCTTCCAGGGCATCGAAACGAGGCGCCCGCTGCCGGAAAGCGTGATGCAGGCGGTGCGCAGATCCGCACCGGCAAAGCAGATATTGGTGGTATAGGGATCGTCGAAATGCAGCCTTTCGACGAGGCTGCCCTCGGGCGAGATCACCAGGATGCCGCCCTGGCGCAGGCAGGCCACCGCGACATTGCCCGATGCCTCGACGGCAAGGCTGTCAAAGCGCCAGAAGCCCGGCAGCCCGGCCAGCAGATCGCCGCCGGTCGGCGAGGGCCAGCTGGCTTTGGCGACCTCTCCGGGTGCGGTGACGGCCCAGGACCAGACCCGCCCCGAAGAGGTTTCGGCCACGTAAAGCCGGTCGCCCGCAGGGGAAAGGCCGATCCCGTTCGGCCCGATCAGCGGGAAGGCGACCTCGCGGATCGCGCTGCCATCGGCCTTGGCATAGAACACGGCGCCGAAATCGAGCTTTCGCCCCGAGCGATGGCCGTGATCCGTGAACCAGAAGCCGCCATGCGCGTCGAAAACGAGGTCGTTCGGGGCCACCAGCGGGATATCGCCGCAGCGATCATAGAGCAGCTCGACCCGCCCGGTTTCCGGATCGACCCGCTGGATCGAGCCTCCCCGGTTCTCAGGCGCGCGTGCGACCGGTCGCCAGCCCTGGCTGGTATCCCAGGAGAAGCCGCCATTGTTGCAGACATAAAGCGCGCCATCCGGGCCGAGAGCGGCGCCATTCGGGCCGCCCCCGGTCTCGGCCAGCAGATATGTGCGCCCGCCTGCGATCCGCGTCAGGCAAGCGCGCCCGATTTCGGTCACGACCACGCTGCCATCGGGCATCACCACCGGCCCTTCGGGAAAGGCGAGATCCTCGGCCAGAATGCTGAAGGGAGTGCTCATGCCACGGGCTCTGCCAGATCCACGCCAAGCGCCCGCGCCAGCGCAGCGACATCCCCCGCCAGGACCTCGGGTTCATGCGGGGTCAGATCATCCGCCTTGTAGAACCCGTAGGTCAGCCCGATGCAGGGAAGGCCGGCGGCATGGGCGGCAATGACATCCTGCGGCCCGTCTCCGACATAGACCGCCTCTTCGGGGCGGGCGCCGGCCCGTTCAAGGCCCAGAAGGATTGGCGCGGGATGCGGCTTTCTTTCGCGCGTGTCCTCGGCGGTGACGATGGTCGAGAAGGAGGCGGTGGGAATCCCTGCGTGATCGAGGTCGATCAGCGTCCGCTCCAGCCCCTTGTTGGTCACGAGGCCCGGCTTGCGCCCCGCAGCCACCAGCATCTCAATCAGCCTCGCGGCGCCGGGAAAGACCGCGATATGGTCGATGCAATCGGGATAGGTCGCGCTGTAGGCCGCATAGAGTTCATCCTTGCGATCAGGGGCGACCAGACTGAAAATCTCGGCCGGGCGCATGGCGAACAGCTCTCCCTTCGGGACGGCATCCGGGGGGAAATCGCTGTTCAACCGCTCCCGGAACACCCGCGTATAGCATTCGAGCACCGCCGCCCGCGTATCGACAAGCGTGCCGTCCAGATCGAAAAGGACATGGGGTCGGGTAAAGATCGTCATGGCATTTCCTGCGTGGCGCGGGCCCGGATCAGGCGCGCACGGTGTTTCCAGAGAGGGACGAGATCCGCACCGATATCTCGAAACAGCGGCGCGGCAGCGGCGTAGCGCGCTGAAAGCGTGGGGTCGGGCGTGATCTTCTCGGCGATGCGGACCATGCGCGTCGCGGCGGTGGCAAGGTCCGGATGCAGCCCGGTGGCGACCGTGGCCAGCATCGCCACGCCAAGGGCGCCGGTCTCTTCGACCTCGGGCAACAGAAGCGGCCGGTTGACCGCAGCGGCGCAGATTTCGCGCCAGATCGCGCTGCGCGCGCCGCCGCCCGTGATACGGATCGAGGTGACCTCGGTCTGGAGCGCGCCATAGCAATCCACCATGGCCAGCGCGACACCCTCCATCACCGCGCGCACCAGTCGCGCCGGCCGGGTCTGCAGATCGAGCCCGAAGAGAAAGCCCCTGGCATCGGGTTCATGGCGCGGCGCGGTCATGCCCGATGTCCCGAAATAGGGATGGATCATCAGCCCGCCCGGCACCGGCGGCTCGGCACGCACCTCGCTTTCGATCCGCGCCCAGGTCGCGGCATCGGGCTTGCCATAGACCTCTTGCCCGAAGGCGCGCAAAATCCAGTCAAGGCAGAGCGAGCCGCCGCCGGTATTCGACATCAGCCGTTGCCAGCGGCCACCTGGCATCAGGAAGAGAAACCCCACCCCCGCCGGTTCGGTCTCGGGTCGATCGACGGTCAGATTGTTCATGAAGCTGGTGCCGATCACCGTCACCGCCTCGCCCGGAGCGAGCGCGCCGACCCCGATGGCAGCCGCCACGGCATCCCCTGCCCCCGTGACGACCGCAATCCCCTCGGGCAGGCCGGTCAGCTGCGCTGCTTCGGCCGTGACATGGCCGACCGTCTCGCCGATTGCATGGACGGGGGCCAGTTTCGCCGCCATTTCCGGGATGCCCGCGCGCTCCAGCAGATCGGACGAAAGCCGACGCTCGCGGATATCGCAGGGGAAGAATGACAGATCGGATTCGTCCGTCGCCGCGACCCCGGTCAGGCGGTAGTTGATGTAATCCTTGGCGAAGAACAGCGTCGCGATCCGCGTGTAGCGCGCCGGGTCATGGGCCTTGAGCCAGGCCAGCAACACGAGCGGCACGCCGGGAATGGCGGCGTTGCCCGATACTTCATGGATATGCGCGGTCAGACCCTGTTCCGACCATTCCGCCAGCAGGCCGGCGGCGCGGGCATCGGGCCAGGCGATGGCCGGCCCGGCAGGCGCGCCATCCGCATCCAGCGCCCAGAGCCCGCCCATATGACCCGAGACCCCCACCGCCCGGATGGCTCTCGCGTCGATCCCGGCTGCGGCGATGGCCTCGCCGATGGTCGCAACCACACCGGCAAAGGTCTGTTCCATATCCTCTTCATGCCAGTCGGGGCGCGGATGGAAGACCGGCGTCGGCCGGCTCGCCGATCCGAGCGCGCGCCCGGTCGCGGCGTCGAAGACGACGACCTTGGTCGCGGTGGTGCCCTTGTCGATCCCGAGAACGCAGCTCATGCCGCCTGCCCCCCCGTTGCATCCGCAAGGCTCAGCGCGGCGCGGGCGGCGAAATGCCGGCGGCTCATGGCGCTGACCTCGCGGTAGAGGCCGAACCAGTCGTCATAATCAGCAGCCGCGACCGGGTCAGGCTCATAGGAAGCCGCGCGCCGCTGCGTGGCGCCAAGCGCCTCTTCCAGATCCGACCACAGTCCCGTCGCCGCGCCCGCCAGCATGGCCACGCCAAGCGCGCCCGATTCCGCCGTATCGGTCACATCTATCCCGACCCGGCAGATATCGGCGAACATCTGCGCCCAGAAGGCGCTGCGACTGCCGCCGCCGGTCAGGGTCAGCCGCTCCGACGGCCCGGATTGCCCCGGCTGCCCCGGCATCGCCGCAAGGCAGTCTCGCGTCGAGTAGCACAGCGCCTCATAGACCGCGCGCAGCAGATGGTCGCGACTGGTCTGGCTCGATGCGCCGAAAAAGGCACCCCGCGCGCGGGCATCGTGAAACGGCGCCAGCACCCCGCTGCCATTGATATAGGGCAAGAGGATCACGCCGCCCGCCCCGCGCGGAATCGCGCCCGCAAGCGCCTCGGCCGCCGCGAAATCCCAGGCGCCATCGGCGCGGCGCGGGCCGCCGAAGCTTTCAAGGAACCAGTCCATCGTGATCGTGCCCGATGTGTTCGGCAGGATGCGCAGATAGCGCCCGAAGGGCATCGCGAAGAGAAAGCCCATGCCCTCGGGCTGGCGCGACGCGCGGTCGAGCACCCGACTGTTGAGGCAGGATGTGCCGAGCACGGTCACGCTTTGCCCGGGCGCCACGCAGCCGGTGCCAAGCGCATTGGCACAGGCATCGCCAAGCCCCGTAACCACCGGAATGCCCGCGGGCAGGCCGGTGCCGACCGCGGCAGCCGGCGTCAGCCGCCCGGCAATCGCCTCAGAAGCGATGACCGGCGGCAGCCGGTCCGCCCAGGCATCGGCACCGCAAAGCCGCATCAGCTCGGGCGAGAAGTCCCGCGCATCGATATCGCCGGGCACGAAGCTGACATCGGAAGGGTCGGTCGCGATCTCTCCGGTCAGCCGAAAACGCAGATAGTCCTTCGCGCAAAGCGCATAGCGGCTGCGCGCCAGGCTTTCCGGTTCATGGCGCGACAGCCAGGCCATCAGCATGACCGAAATGCCGGGCATCATGCCATTGCCGGAAATCGCGAAAGCCCGTTCCAGCGCGCCGGTCTGTTCCAGCCCGATCTGCAGCGCCTGCGCCCGGGCATCGGGCCAGCAGATCGCATTCCGGACCGGCTTTCCGGCCCCGTCGATGAGCCAGAGCCCCCCCATGTGACCGGCAATACCGATGCCCATAACCGAGGCCGGATCGACCCCGGACTGCGCCATGGCCTCACGGATAACCCGCTCCGTCAGGGCCCAGCTCGCCTCGGGATCTTCTTCATGCCAGCCGGGTTCCGGGCTCAGCACCGCGACCCGCGCCGAAGCGAGGCCAAGGGCGCGCCCCGCCGCGTCGAAAACCACCGCCTTGACGAAGCTGGTTCCCTTGTCGATGCCGATCACATGACCCATAGGCGTTCAGGCCCCGAGATTGCGGCACGGGACACCGTGCTGGTCTGGCGGGCAAAGCGGCGGGTGGCCTGGGTCGCCGCGTCGAACACGAAAAGCGCCTCGTCGGGGATCACCACATCGACCGGCTCATCAATCGCGAAATCGCGGTCATGCGGCACCAGCGCCTGAAGGCTGGTCTCGCCCGACTGCACGGTGACCAGAAGCGCATCGCCCAGCTGTTCGGCGACATAGACCCGGCCCGAAAGCCGCACCGCATCGCGCGTATCGCTTGCCGTGCCCCGGCGTTGCACATCCACCTGCGAGGGGCGCGCGCCGATCACCAGACGCCCGTCCGGCCCTGCATCCCCCGGGACCGAGGCGGGCAGCGCGACCTCTGCCTCGCCCATGCGTGCGGTATGGCGGTCGGTGCCGCTCAGATCCGAGAGCGGCAGTAGATTGATCGAATGCAGTCCGAAGAACTGCGCCACGAAGGAGTTCACCGGCCGGTTATGGATATCATCGGGGGTGCCGACCTGCTGCAACACGCCATCGCGCATCAACGCAAGGCGGTCGGTCATGGTCATGGCCTCGATCGGGTCATGGGTCACGATGACCGATGTGGTGCCGAGCGCGCGTTGCAGCCGCTTCAGCTCTCCGCGCAGCCGGGCGCGCAAAAGCGTATCGAGATGGGCGATCGGCTCATCGAGGCACAGAAGGTTCGGCTGTCGCACCAGGGCGCGCGCAATCGCCACCCGCTGCTGCTGCCCGCCCGACATCTGCCCGGCGCGGCGGTCCAGCAGATGCGCGATGTTCAGCATCTGCGCCACTTCCCCGACCTTGGCCGCAATCTGCGCCGCCGGCAGTTTCGCGATCTTCAGCGGGTAAGAGATGTTCTGCCGCGCACTCATATGCGGGTAGAGCGCGTTTGATTCGAAAACCATCGCGATATTGCGCTCTTGCGGGCTGCGATCCTCGACCGCGCGCCCGTCAAAGAGGATCGAGCCGCCGGTCGGATGTTCCAGCCCCGCAAGCATCCGCAGAACCGTGGTCTTCCCCGATCCCGAAGGCCCGAGCAGACCGAAGAACTCGCCATCGGCGATCTCGAAGCTGACATCCTTTACGGCCTGAACCAGGCCATAGGATTTGTTGATGTTCTGAAGCGTGATCGAGGCCATATCGGATATCCTTAGCGACCGCCAAGTTCGGCGGAAAAGCTGCGGACCAGCGCCCGCTGCATGTAGAAGGAAAGGATCAGCAAAGGCACGGCGGCGACAATGCCGATGGCGCCGAGCTGCCCCCAGTTGGGCTGCTGGAACAGGAAGAAGCTGGCCAGGGCCTTGGGCAGGGTGATGACATTCTGCCCGGTCAGAACCAGCGAGAAGAGGAACTCGTTCCAGGCGAAGATCATCGCAAGGATGCCCGCCGTCAGGATCCCCGGTGCCGAGAGCGGCAAAAGCACATCGAGGAACAACCGATACCAGGGCGCCCCGTCGATCCGCGCCGCCTCTTCATAGCTGCGCGGGATCTGGCGCAGGAACTCGGCCAGAAGCCAGATCACCAGCGGCAGGTTCATGAAGGTGTAGATGATCACCAGCCCGGTATAGGTGTCGAACAGCGACAGCTCCTGGTAGAGCAGGTAGAACCCGATCACCGGCACGATGGGCGGCAGCATCCGCAGGGACAGGATGGTAAAGCTCAGCTGTCCATGCGGCGGAAAGCGGCGCGCCAGCGCATAGGCGGCGGGATAGCCGAGGATCAGGCAGATCAGCGTCGAGATCGACGAGACGATCAGGCTGTCAACGATCCCCTTGCCGCCGCCGACATTCCAGCCGCCGGAGAAATTCTCCAGCGTGCCATTGGCGGGCAGGAGTGTCGGCGGGTTGATGAACAGCTCTTCATAGGGTTTGAAGGCGGTCAGCATCAGCCAGATCAGCGGCGAGAGAAACAGGATCACCAGCGCGATCATCAGGGCGTGGGTCAGCACGGCGTGCAGGATCCGCGTTCCGCGCCCGGATCCGGTAAGGGCGGTCATAGACGCGACTCCTGATGGGCCTGCTTGCGGTCCGAGCGCCGGGCGAAATGCAGGATCGCCATGGTGCCGAAGGTCAGCAGGAGAAGCTGGATGATCGAAAGCGCCCCGGCGAGACCGAAATCGAACCGGCCAAAGCCCATATCATATGTATAATAGGCTAGGTTCTGCGTGCTGGTGCCGGGCCCCCCCTTGGTCAGGATGTAGAGCACATCGAAGACCTTGAAACTGTCGATGAAGCGCAGGACGAAAGCGACCGTCATATAGGGCGCCATCATCGGCAGCAGGATGTAGCGGAAGGTCTGCCAGCGGTTCGAGCCGTCGACCCGCGCCGCCTCGAAGACCCTGGACGGGATCGAGCGCAGCCCCGCCAGCAGGATGATCATCACGAAAGGCGTCCATTGCCACATATCGGCCAGCATCACGACCGGCAGCGCCCATTCCGGCGAAGAGGTCCAGGCCGGCGGCGCGAAACCGAGCCCGCGCAAAGCCGCATTCAGCGGCCCGTAGATCGGGTTGAGGAACAGGTTCCAGGAAAAGCCGACCACGATCGGCGCCAGCATCATCGGAAAGAGAAAGAGCGAGGCATAGATCTCGCGGCCGCGGCTCAGCCGGTTGATCAGCATGGCAAGGCCAAGCCCGAGCGCGATCTGCAACGGCACCGAGATCAACGCGAAAGTGGCGGTCACGCTCAGACTGTGCCAGAAGCGCGGATTGACCAGCACGCGGCGGAAATTCTCAAGGCCGACCCATTCGACCGGCACCGGAACCGCCAGCTGATAAGAGGTGAAGGAGGCATAGATCAGATAGGCGAAGGGCCAGATCGACAAAAGCGCCAGAAAGCCCAAAGCCGGCCCGAGCAGACACCAGAGCGCCCGGCGTTCCGAGCGGGCCCGCGCCTTCGCGGCGGCGGATCGTGGCAAAATCGCCGCGTCCCGATGGGCAGCATCGGATCGCGTTGCAGCATGTGACATGCCGGCGCCTCATGAAATTCGGAAATGAGTTCCCGGCACGATACCGCGCCGGGACTGGTCAGGCAGGGATCAGCTCCAGTAGCCTTCGGCAACCATGCGCTGAACATATTCCTGATAATGGCCGATCTGGCGGTCGCGACCGAAGGTCTCGGTGGTTTCCTCCCACTCGGCTTCCATCGCGCCAAGCGCCTCTTCGGCGGTGGCCTGGCCGGTCACGGCGCGCTGCGTATGCTGGATGATCGCGCCCAGATAGCGGTTGGTGCCGGGGATCGAGATATCCAGATAGGCCTTCGGATTGGAAAGCGCCGCCTTGCTCACCTCGGCGAAATTGTCGGCGAAGCCCGATTCCGATTGCAGCGGGAAAGTGCTGGCCGGATCGTTGAACATCGACATCCGCCAGGGATCCATCAGCGATTGCGCAAAGGTCTCGGCAACCCAGCGATTGGCCTGGGCCGATTGCTGCAGCCAGGCGATGGCCCGGAACGCGCCTTCCTTGTTTTGCGAATTGCTGGCGATCCCCATCGCGCGGCCATAGGGCAGCACGGTGACATCGCCCCAGCTTTTCGCGACCTTGATCTTCTTCGCCACCTGCGAGATCGAGGGATCGGCCGCCCCTTTGGGCATGTCCGTCCACCAGTTGGCCTGGGCGACGCGCCCCTCGAAGAAGATCTGCCGGCCGACATCCCAGGGCATCGAAGCCGCCAGGTCCTGCGGCATGAAGGCGGTGACTTCGCGGTAGCGGTTCAGCGCCTCGATCCCGATCTCATTCAGAAGCTTGGGCTTCATCTGCTCATCGAACAGGTCACCGTAGCGGACGCCCTTTTCAGCGCCAAGCTGCACCAGTTGGTTGATGAAGAAGGCATAGACGAAGAAATTCGTCACCTCGACCGCGCCGTAAAGATTCTGATCCGGGCGGGTGAAGAACTCGGCCGAGTTGCGATATTGCTGCCAGTTGGTCGGCGCCGCGAGATCATAGCCGTATTTCGCCTTGAACGCCTCCATCTCGGAGCCGCTCTCGAACAGGTCAGAGCGGATCGTGTTCACGAACATATCGCCGTCGATCATCACGCCGACCAGCTTGTTCTCGTAGCGGTTCAGCAGCTGGAACGGCTTTGCGATATCATCGAAACCCAGATCGGCCAGGGTGCCGACCTCTTCCAGCGGCGTCAGGAAGGGGCCGAAATCGCCGGTGAAGTTCGGCCAGAAATCAAAGGCGTCAAAGCGCGCCTCGCCCTGGCGCAAGGCCAGAAGGTTCTGGTCATACATATTGCCCAGAGGATAGGAGACGAACTCCACCTCAAGCCCGGTCGCCTCGCGGAATTCGGGGGCAAAGACCTGAAGGATCGGGGTATAGGCCCCGGAATCAAGCCCGACCGTCACCTTGCCACCCGCAGTCTGAGCCCCCGCCCTGAGCACCCCGGTAAAGGTGCCAAGGGTCGCCGCCGCCCCGAAAGCGGTTGAACGGCGCAACAGTTCGCGGCGGGAAATTAGGCCGCCGGTATCCATGCCGGACAAATGATCCAGCGCAAACTCGTCCACAGCTGAACGCTTCTTCAGTCGAATCATATCAGTCTCCTCCCAGAGAGTGGCCAGCGTCTTTGCGCGCAACCCCCGATCAATGCCTCCCGCATGATCCAGGTTGACCTACCACATTAGAAAGACTAACCCTTGAATTGACACCCAACAATAAAAACATTGACCTACATGATCGTCGCAGAACTGAGACAATTGAGCGAGAAGCCCGGCTATCGCGTGATCGTCGAGACCGTGATCGAGGCCATCGCCTCGCGGAAAATGGCGCCCGGCGAAAAGCTTCCGCCGCAGCGGGACCTGGCGCAGGATATCGGGGTTGCGGTGGCGACGGTGGGGCGCGCCTATAATGAGCTTGAACAGCGCGGCTTTGTGGCAAGCCATGTCGGGCGCGGCACTTTCGTGATCTTCAACCCGCCGGCCCCTGCCGCCGGCGCCGATATGGCGGGGGCCAGACAGGGCGGGCGCGGCATCGAACCGATCGAGCTTGGCACCTATCGCGCCCCCCTGCCCGGCCTCGAATTGCGGCTGCCCGACCTGCTGCGCAGCATCGCCGCCTCGTCAGAGCCCGCCGGGCTTCTGGGCAGCGCGCCGACGGCGGGCCTCAGGCATCACCGCGAGGCGGTGGCGATCTGGAGCCGCCGATTTGGCATCGAAGCCGATCCCGAGGATCTGGTCCTGACCAATGGCGGGCAACATGCGGTCATGGCGGCGCTTTCCGGGCTGACCGAGGCCGGCACCTCTGTCGCCACCGAAGAGCTGACCGATCCGAGGATGAAGGCGGTCGCGCATTTCCTTGGCCGCAAGCTGATCGGGGTCGGCTGCGATGCCGAGGGCATGATCCCGGCCCAGCTTGACGCAACCTGCCAGCGCGAAAGGATCAGCGCGCTTTACATCACGCCGCGCCACCAGAATCCGACCAATGTCACCATGCCCGCCGGGCGCCGCGCCGCCATTGTCGCGGTCGCCCGCGCCCATGGGCTGAAGATCATCGAAAGCAATATCTACGGCACCCTGGACGAGGGGGCCCCGCTCGCGATCCGCGAGCTCGCGCCTGAGCGCAGCTATTACATTTCCAGCTTCGGGCGGATTCTCGGCGCGGGGATGAAGGTGGGCTGGATCGTCACCCCGCCGGGCGAGGCGCGCAGCGTCCAGATCGGCGTCGCGATGAGCACGGGCGTCGCGAGCCCCCTGATGGTCGAACTGGCCTACCAGATGATCGCCAATGGCAAGCTCGCCGAAATGGTGGTCTGGCAAAGGGCCGAGAATGAGACGCGCCTTCAGACCCTGCGCGGCTTTCCGCTGCTGTCACAGGCGACGGGCAGCCCGACCAGTTCCCATGTCTGGCTGAAACTGCCCGAGCCCTGGCGGGCCGAGGATCTGGTCGAATATGCCGCCCGCGATCATGCGATCAGCATCGCCTCGACCCATACATTCGTAGTAGGTCGCCGTCAGATCCCTCATGCGGTCCGGCTTGTCATCGGTGCCCCATCTGATCAGAGCCAGCTGTTCGAGGCCTGCGCCCACCTTGAGGCGCTGATCCGACACGACCCTCGGCCTTCGCTGGGGAAGGGATAGATGAGCTGCTGCAATTCAGGATCGGAGGCACCGATGCGTGACCATGGCGGCGATCTCGGTGCAGCACGCGACGGGTTCGAACCCGGCGACCGGATCAATCTTTCGACCGGGATCAACCGGGGGCCCTGAAGGCCGGCCGGTCCCGCCTCAAGGACGAGGACCATCCTTGGTGAACGGCGCGGCCTGCGCCGCCGGCACGCCTCGCCGGCGCGACCCCTACGGCGGTCGATCTCGTGCCCGCTTCGAGGAGCGGGCGCGGACGGTCCCGTGAAGGGCCGCGGAACCCCCTTGTCGCGACCAACCGGCAGCACCGCAGTGAACATCCGCTGCCCGCCCTTCGCGATCGGCTAGGCCGGGAAGGATGGCCGCAGCGTTGACCTGGTTGCTTCACCCTAGATGTGTCGATAGAATCCGATATGATCGACATGACCCTGAGGTATGTCGACCCCATCGACATATCGCTGCGGCCATGTCGATCTGACGAAGGATCATCGACATGCCTTTCAGCCCGGATCGTCCCTTCAATGACCTCCCTCCCCTGCCGCCGGCGCGGGACGTCGAGACCCGGGCCGTTCTGAAAGCCTGTATCGAGGCGCGGGCGGCCCTTGCAGAGCTTCGGATCTCCGGGCGCCTCATCCCCAATCAGGCGGTGCTGATCAACTCGATCCCCCTGCTCGAAGCCCAGGCGAGTTCGGAGATCGAGAACATCGTCACGACGACCGACCGGCTGTTCCGCTTCGCCAATGACGCGGGGAGTCAGGCCGACCCGGCGACCAAGGAGGCATTGCGCTACCGCACCGCCCTGTATCGGGGCTTCGAGATGCTGGATCAGCGCCCTCTATCGACGGCCGTCGCGGTCGAGGTCTGCCGCACGATCAAGGGCGTCGATCTCGACATCCGCAGCACGCCCGGCACGGCGCTGGTGAACGACGCGACCGGCGCGATGATATACACCCCGCCGGAGGGGCAAGACCTGCTGCGCGGCAAGCTCGCCAACTGGGAAAGCTACATCCACGAGGCCGAGGAGATCGACCCGCTGGTCCGCCTGGCGGTGATGCACTACCAGTTCGAGGCGATCCACCCTTTCGTCGATGGCAACGGCCGCACCGGCCGGGTGCTGAACCTTCTCTATCTGGTGGACCAGGGGCTGCTGGACATCCCGGTGCTCTACCTCAGCCGGCACATCATCCAGAACAAGGCTCTCTACTATCGGTACCTGCTCGAAGTCACGACCGGAGAGGCCTGGGAGCAGTGGGTGCTGTTCATGCTGGAGGCCGTGAGGTCGACGGCGACCTGGACCACTGCGAGGCTCCTCGCGATCCGCGATCTCCTGGAGCAGACCGCCGCCCATATCCGCCACGACCTGCCCAAGATCTATTCCCGGGAGTTGGCCGAGCTCGTCTTCGTGAACCCCTACTGCCGGATCAGCGATCTGGTCGACTCCGGCGTCGCCAAGCGCCAGACGGCCGCGGTCTACCTCAAGGCCCTGGTCTCGGAAGGCCTGCTGCGGGAGGTGAAGGCCGGGCGAGAGAACCTCTACATCAACCCCGCCCTGCTCGCCCTGCTATCGGATCGCGGTCAGGGCAAGCTCTGACCGCGCGGCGTCGACGGTGACCCGAAGCCAGGCCGCTTCCCACACCTGATTGAGGATGCGGGCGGCGATCTCCGCCTTGTCCTGCGGCAGGAAGCGCCCGTAGTGCTGCGCCACCATCGTGACGTGACCCCGTCGGCGATCCTCATGCCAATTTTCGCGACCGCAGCTCGTCGAGCAGGATGCCGCGGAAGATGCCGCCCCCGATGCCCAGGGGGCGGGCGCGACGGTGGATGACGTAGCACTGGTTGGTGTAGCGTCCGGCCGGCATGGTGATCTCGCGGATCGAGCCCTTGCGAACCCAGTATTGCGCGAACTCCACCGGGGCAAAGCCGAGGTAGCGCGACGAGATGATGAGCAGCATCCGCGACAGGATCGTCGGCGCCGCGGCGCGGATGCGCAGGCCGCTGACGAAGGCCGTGACCTCGGGGCCTTGCGTCACCTCGGCCGCGACGAAATCGTAGCGGCGCAGGTCGTCTTCGGTAAGGGTCTCGTCGGCGGCGTCGAAGAGCGGGTGACCGCGACCGCAAAAGAGGCCCATCTCCTCGAGGCCTACCGGCACCGCCTCGAATGCGTCGCTCGGGCGGATCAGCGCGGTGAAGCCGAGGTCGGCGCTGCCCTCGAGCACCGAAGCGAAGATTCGATCCGGCGCGGTCATGCGGAGGTTGAGCTGGAGGCCGGGGAACCGTTCGTGGACGCGCGCGATGGTACGGGCGAGCGGCACCTCCAGCTCGAAGGCGAAGCTGTCGTCGGCCATCACGTTGATCGCGCCTTCGAGTTGGCGGGTGGCGGCGCCGACGAAATCAGTGAAGCGGCCGATCTCGGACAGGAGCTCAAGCACGGCGGAGTGGATGAGCTTCGCCCCGCTCCGTCAGGCGGAAGCCGGAACGGCCGCGTTCGCAGAGGCGGAGACCGAGGCGGCTCTCCAGTTTGGTCAAACCGAGACTGATCGCGGACTTGCCCTTGCCGAGCCGCCCCTCGGCGGCGGTGATCCCGCCGGCGGCGGCGATCTCGGCGAAGTCGCGCAGCAAGGCGAGGTCGATGTCCGAGAGCGTTCCGCGGAACGGGCTGGGGAGAGGATGCATTCGGGCGGCTCGCGCTTGAAGGTTTTGCTACCGCCAAACCTTAGTCAAGCACGTCCCTATCGAACAGCCCCGACACGCGGGCTATCCGGGTCCCTGCCCAAATCGTGCACGGGGGAGCGATGGTGCCCAGGTTTGATGCAGTCATCATCGGAGCGGGGATCGTCGGGCTGGCAACGGCCGACCATCTGCACCGCGCCCGTCCGGGCCTCCGTCTTCTCGTCATCGAGAAGGAGGACGGGCCGGGGCAGCACCAGACCGGCCACAACTCCGGCGTCATCCATGCCGGCGTCTACTATGCCCCGGGCAGCCTGAAGGCGCGGCTCTGCACCGCCGGGGCGGCGCGGACGCGGGCCTTCTGCGCCGAGAACGGCGTCAGGTTCGATAGCTGCGGCAAGCTGATCGTCGCGACGGAAGAGTCGGAGCTGCCCCGGCTCGAAGCCCTGATGAGCCGGGCGACGGCGAACGGCCTCGACCTCAGGATGCTCGACGCGGCCGAGATGGCGGAGGTCGAGCCGAAGGTCGCGGGGCTGCGCGCGATCCTCAGCCCGGAGAGCGGCATCGTCGACTATGGCGCGATCTGCCGGGCGCTGAAGGCGCGGCTCTGGGCCGAGGGCGTGGAGTTCCGCTTCGGGACCAAGGTCGCGGGCCTCGTCGAGGGCGCCGCGGAAATCCGGGTCGAGACCACGGGGGGCGATGTCGCGACGCGGGTCGCCGTCGGCTGCGCCGGGCTTGCCGCCGACCGGATCGCGGCGCTGTCCGGCCTCGCCAACGACTTCCGCATCGTGCCCTTCCGGGGCGAGTACTTCCGCCTGTCGCCGCGGGCCGGCGACCTCGTGCAACGTCTCATCTACCCGGTGCCGGATCCGTCGCTCCCCTTCCTCGGCGTGCACCTGACCAGGATGATCGGCGGCTATACCACCGTCGGGCCGAATGCGATCTTCTCCTTCGGTCGCGAGACCTACGACGGCAACCGCATCGTCGCGCGCGACGCCTTCGACAGCCTCAGCTTCCCGGGCTTCTGGAAGCTGATGGCCCGTTCGCTCGGCCCCGGCCTGCACGAGCTGAAGGGCACCCTCTCCAGGCGCGCCTATCTCGAGCGCTGCCGCCGCTACTGCCCGGAGCTGACGCTCGACGATCTGGAGCCGCACGCGCCGGGCATCCGCGCGCAGGCGGTCGGGCGCGACGGCAAGATGATCGAGGACTTCCTCGTCCGCGAGACGGCGCGGACCGTCCATGTCTGCAATGCCCCGTCGCCGGCCGCGACCTCCGCCTTCCCGATCGGGGAGGAGATCGGCGCGAAGGCCCTCGCCAAGATCGCCGCCTGACGCCCCTTCAACAACAGCATTCAACAGGACAGGAAAATGACAATGATCCGACTCACTCGCGCCACCGCGCTTCTCGTCGCCGCCACCGCCCTCTCGGGGCACGCGGCCCTCGCCCGCGACCTGACCGTCGTCAGCTTCGGCGGCGCGCTTCAGGACGCGCAGCGCGAGGCGCTGTTCAAGCCCTTCATCGCCGAGCACGGTCCGATGACCGACGAAGCCTATAATGGCGAACTCGCCAAGATCAAGGCGATGGTCGAAGCGAATGACGTCACCTGGGATGTCGTGCAGATGGAGGCCCCGGAAGCTCGAGAACGCCTGTTCCGACGGCACGGTCGAGCGGCTAGACTGGGACAAGCTCGGCGGCACCAAGGACATCATCCCCGCCGCGGTGATGGGCGACTGCGGAATAGGCTCGATCCTCTATTCGGTCGTCCTCGCCTATGACCACGCCAAGCTCGGCGACGACGGCCCGAAGAGCTGGGCGGATTTCTGGGACACCAAGAAGTGGCCGGGCAAGCGGGCGCTGCGCAAGTCGGCGAAATTCACGCTGGAGATCGCGCTGCTCGCCGACGGCGTGGCGCCGGATCAGGTCTACGAGGTGCTGGGCACCCCCGAGGGCGTCGATCGCGCCTTCGCAAAGCTCGACGAGATCAAGGGCAGCATCCAGTGGTGGGAGTCGGGCGCGCAGCCGCCGCAGTGGCTGGCCGCCGGCGACGTGGTGATGTCGAGCGCCTACAACGGCCGCATCTCGACCGCGATCAAGGAAGGGCAGGATTTCCGCATCGTCTGGGACGGCCAGGTCTACACCCTCGACGGCTGGGCGATCATCAAGGGCACGCCGAACCTCGACAGTGCCTATGACTTCCTGAAGATCACCGTCGATCCGAAGAACCAGGCGGTTCTGTCGACCGCGATCCCCTACGGCACGTCGAACGTCAACGCGCCGTCGCTGGTCTCGGCCGAGGTGCTGGCCTCGCTGCCGACCGCGCCGGACAACATGAAGGTCGCCGTCCATCAGGACGATGCCTTCTGGATCGACAACATCGAGGAGCTGAACGAGCGGTTCAACAACTGGGCGTCGAACTGACGCGATAACGCCGGAGACGCGCCCATGACCGACCTCACTCTCACGACCGCCGGGGGGATCCTCCCCGGCGACGCCGGCGAAAGTCGTCGTCTGAAACGCGCGCTCCGGCGGACCCGCCGGCGTGAAAGCTGGAGCGCCGTGGCTCTGCTCCTGCCGCTGGCGCTGGTGACGGCGATCTTCTTTCTGCTGCCGATCGCCTCGCTGTTGACCGGCGCGGTGCACAGCCCGGACTATGCCTCGAGCTTTCCGCGGTCGGCCGCGCTGGTCGCGCAGGGCACGACATTCGACGAGGGCTTCTACGCCGCCCTCTTCGCCGACATCAGCGAAGCCGACGCGGCGCAGAATACCGGCGCCGGCGCTCGCCGTCTCAATCAGGACATGGCGGGCTTCACCACCATGTTGAAGAAGACGACGCGCAAGGCCCGCGAAGGCGCCCCGGCGCCGGGCGAGGCCAAGGCGTGGTTCGAAAGCGCCGATCCGCGCTGGGTCGATCCCGAGTATCAGGCCGCCATCGCCCGCTCGGCGGCGACGAACACCGACTTCTTCCTGCTGAAGTCCGTCGACCTGCAGCGCGACACCGCCGGCAAGATCACCGCGGTTCCGCCCGATCAGGCGCTGTTCCGCCAGGTGCTGCTCCGCACGCTGACGATCAGCCTCGGGGTGACGTTCATCTGCTGCGTGCTCGGCTATCCGCTGGCCTGGGCGCTGGTCAATGCCAGCGCGGGGTGGCGGCGGATCATGCTGACGGGCGTGCTGTTTCCGTTCTGGACTTCGCTCCTGGTGCGCAGCGCCGCATGGGTAATCGTCCTGCAAAAGGAAGGCCCGATCAACAGCCTGCTGATGAAGCTCGGGATCATCTCCGAGCCGCTGACGCTGGTCTTCAACCGCTTCGGCGTCATGGTGGCACTTACCCACGTCCTGCTGCCGTTCCTCGTGCTGCCGCTCTACTCGGTGATGCGCGGCATCCCGCGCGACTATCTGCGCGCGGCGAAAAGCCTCGGCGCCAAGCCGACGCGCGCCTTCCTGACGGCATACGTCCCCCTCACCCTGCCCGGCCTCGGCGCCGGCGCGGTCCTGGTGTTCATCATGGCCATCGGCTACTATATCACGCCCGCACTGGTCGGCGGCCCGAACGACCAGATGATCAGCTATTTCATCGCCTTCTACACCAACAACACGATCAACTGGGGGCTCGCCTCCGCGCTGGCGCTGAACCTGCTCGCCGTGACGCTGGTACTCTACGCGCTCTACCGCCGACTGACTGCCCCCGCGGGCGGGATGGGGGGTGCGTGATGTTCGACCAGTCCCTCACCCGCTCCGAACGCATCTCGGTCACGCTGACCTTCGCCTTCTCCGCCCTGGTCATCACCTTCCTGGTGCTGCCGATCCTGACCATCGTGCCCCTGTCCTTCAACGCCGAGAGCATCCTCGCCTATCCGATCAAGGAGTGGAGCCTGCGCTGGTACCGGGTTCTGCTCGACAACCCGATCTGGGGCACGGTACTCAGGAACAGCCTCATCATCGGGGTCTTCGCCACCCTCCTCTCCACACTGCTCGGCACGCTGGCGGCGGTGGGGCTCAACCGGCGGGCCTGCCCCGGCCGGGGGATCATCACCGCGATGCTGATGCTGCCGATGATCGTTCCGGTCATTATCACCGCGGTGGCGTCCTACTTCTTCTACAGCCGCCTCGGGCTCGCCAACACCTATGCCGGGATCATCCTCGCCCATGCCATCCTCGGCGCGCCGTTCGTCGTCATCACCGTGACGGCGACGCTGGAGCAGTTCGACAACAACCAGGTCCGCGCCGCCTCCAGCCTCGGGGCGAAGCCGCTCTACACCTTCCTGACCGTGACGATGCCGCAGATCGCCCCGGGCGTGATCTCCGGCGCCCTGTTCGCCTTCGTCGCCTCCTTCGACGAGGTGATCGTCGCGATGTTCCTGACCGGCAGCGAGCAGATCACCCTGCCCCGCCAGATGTTCGCGGGCATCCGCGAGAACCTCGACCCGACCATCGCGGCCGTGGCGACGATCATGATCGTCGTTTCCCTCGCCATCCTGCTGCTCGCGCAGGTCATGGCGGCCCGCCTCAGAAAAAGGATCATCCCCGATGCGTGATTTCGTCCAGTTCTCCGGCGTGCAGAAGACCTATGACGGCGAATCCCTCGTCATCAAGGACCTGAACCTCGACATCGCCAAGGGGGAGTTCGTCACCCTGCTCGGCCCGTCGGGCTCGGGCAAGAGCACGGCGCTCATGCTGCTCGCCGGGTTCGAGCAGCCGACGTCCGGCACCATCCGCCTCGGCGGCCGGACGCTGAACAGCGTGGCGCCGCACGACCGCAACATCGGCATGGTGTTCCAGAACTACGCGCTCTTCCCGCACATGACGGTGGCCGAGAACATCGGCTATCCGCTCCGGGTGCGGAAGATGGCGAAGCCCGAGATCGCCGAGCGGGTGAAGCGCGCCCTCGACTTCGTGCAGCTAGGCCGTTTCGCCGACCGCTATCCACGACAGATGTCCGGCGGCCAGCAGCAGCGCGTGGCCGTCGCCCGCGCACTGGTCTTCGATCCCGCTCTGGTGCTGATGGACGAGCCGCTCGGCGCGCTCGACAAGAAGCTCCGTGAGGAAATGCAGGTCGAGATCAAGCACATCCACGGGCGGCTCGGCATCACCATGGTCTTCGTCACCCACGACCAGGACGAGGCGCTGACCATGTCGGACCGGATCGCCGTCTTCAACGACGGGCGCATTCAGCAGATCGACGCCCCCGCCGCCCTCTACGAGCGCCCGGCGAACCAGTTCGTCGCGGGCTTCCTCGGCGACACCAACATGCTGCCGGGCGAGGTCGCAGGCGAGGAGGCCGGCGCTCTCGTGGTCGCGCTCAAGGACGGCGGCCGGGTGCGCGCCACCGCTGTCGACACCCTCAGCCGGGGCGCCGGCACCCTCGTCTCCGTCCGCCCGGAGCGGCTGGCGGTCAATCCCGCCCCCGAGACGCCGGACCAGATGCCCGCCACGCTGGTCGAGACGATCTATCATGGCGCGACGGCGCGGATGATCTTCCGGCTCGGCGGCGGCACGACGGTCGCGGCCCAGCTCCGGGCCGGAAGCCCGCTGCTGGCGTTGGAACCGGGGGCGGCGGCACGGCTCGCCTTCGGCCAGTCCGACGGCCGCGCCTTTGCCCTTTCCTGAGCCGCGAAAGCACATCATGACTGCCACCCCCGAGACCCCGAAGCCCGTCGTCGCCGTCACCGGTGCCAGCCGCGGCATCGGGCACGCCATTGTCCGCCAGTTCTACGCCAGGGGCTGGGACGTCATCACCCTCGCCCGGACGCCGTTCTCGACCGTCTGCCCCTGGGCCGAGGGCATCGTGAAGCACATCGAGGTCAACCTCTCCGACCTCGACTCCGTGCGCCGCGCCGCGGCGTCCCTCCGCGACATGCTCGACGAGCGCGGCCTGTCCGCCCTCGTCAACAATGCCGGCATCTCGCCCAAGACGCCCGACGGCAGCCGCATGGACGCGCTGTCCACCCCGGTCGAGACGTTCTATGACGTGACGACGGTCAACCTCGTCGCCCCGCTCGTCCTCTGCCAGGAGCTGCTGGAGCCGCTGAAGACCGCCAAGGGCGCGGTCGTCAACATCAGCTCCATCGCCGGCTCCCGCGTACACCCCTTCGCCGGGGCCGCCTATGCCGCGTCCAAGGCCGCGCTGTCGGCGCTGACCCGAGAGCTTCGCCCACGACCTCGCCCCCTTCGGGGTGCGGGTGAACGCTGTCGCACCGGGCGAGATCGCGACCGACATCCTCTCTCCCGGCACCGACCGGATCGTCGAGGAACAGGTTCCGATGAAACGGCTCGGCCGCCCGGAGGAGGTGGCCGAGGTCGTCACCTTCCTCGCGGGACGGCAATCCTCCTACGTCACCGGCTCCGAGATTCCGATCAACGGCGGCCAGCACATCTGATCGCCCTCCTTGCGCGAGAAAAAGACCATGAACGACATGAAGAACTTCGAGGGCTCTCCCGAAGCGCGGGACGCCGCCTATCACTTCCACGGCTACACCGAGGCCAAGCGCCATCTCGAAGTCGGCGCGATGGTCATCGAGCGGGGCGAGGGCGTCCACGTCTTCGACAACCAGGGCAATCGCTACATCGAGGGCCTGTCCGGCCTGTGGAGCGTCGGCGTCGGCTTCAACGAGCCCCGCCTGATCGCCGCCGCCACCGCGCAGATGCAGAAGCTGCCCTTCTACCACAACTTCGGACACAAGTCGCACGGGCCGGCCATCGACCTCGCCGAAAAGCTGATCTCCATGGCCCCCGTGCCGATGAGCAAGGTCTACTACACCAACTCCGGTTCAGAAGCGAACGACACCGTCCTGAAGATGGTCTGGTATCGCTCCAACGCCCTCGGCCAGCCCGAAAAGAAGAAGGTGATCGCCCGCAACCGCGGCTATCACGGAGTCACCATCGCCTCGGGCAGCCTGACCGGCCTGCCGAACAACCACCGCTCCTTCGACATGCCGATCGACCGGGTGTTCCACACCACGGCACCGCACTACTGGAAAGAGGGCCAGGCCGGCGAGACCGAGGAGCAGTTCGCCACGCGCTGCGCCAACGACCTCGATGCGCTGATCCAGCGCGAGGGTCCGAACACCATCGCCGCCTTCTGGGCGGAGCCGGTGATGGGCGCGGGCGGCGTCGTCACCCCCCCGGCGACCTACTGGGAGAAGATCCAGGCGGTGCTGGCGAAGTACGACATCCTGCTCGTCGCCGACGAAGTGATCTGCGGCTTTGGCCGCACCGGCAACATGTTCGGCACCATCACCTATGACATGCGCCCCGACGTCATGGTGCTGTCGAAGCAGATCACGTCCTCCTACGTGCCCTTCTCCGCCATCCTCGTGAATGAGCGGGTGTTCGGCCCGATCGCCGAGGAAAGCGCCCGGATCGGCGTCTTCGGCCATGGCTACACCGGCGGCAGCCATCCGCTCGGCGCGGCGGTGGCGCTGGAGAACATCGCGATCATCGAGGAGCGCGATCTGGTCGGCAACGTCCGCGAAGTCGGCGGCCGCTTCCGCGGCAAGCTCGAAACCCTCCTCGATCACCCGCTCGTCGGCGAGGTCCGCGGCGTCGGCCTCATCGCCGCGGTGGAACTCGTCGACGACAAGGCCACGAAGTCGGTCACCGGCCCGGCCGGCAAGCTCGGCGGCGCATGGAACGCCGCGCTCCAGCGCAATGGCGTCATCACGCGCAACCTCGGCGACGCGGTCGCCTTCTGCCCGCCGATGATCATCACGGCCGCGCAGGCGGACGATCTCTTCGACCGCGCCGTCGCAGCCCTCAAGGAAGTGGAGGCCGAGGCCTGAAATGACCGACGTTCTCGTGAAGACCAGGGAAAAGCTGAACTTCATCGCCGGCGAATGGGTCGGCGGCACGGATGCGGCGGAAAACCGCAGCCCGTCCGACACCGATGACGTGATCGGCCTCTATACCCGTGCCAGCCTCGACCAGGCGGAGGCGGCGATCGCCGCCGCCGGCGCTGCCCTGCCGGCCTGGGCCGCGACCTCGCCGCAGGTTCGCGCCGACATCCTCGAGACGGTCGGCGTCGAGCTTCTGGCGCGGCGGGAGGAGCTCGGCGAGCTTCTCGCCCGCGAAGAGGGCAAGGTCCGGGCCGAGGCCATCGGCGAGGTGGTCCGCGCCGGCCAGATCTTCAAGTTCTACGCGCAAGAGGCGCTCCGCGTGGAGGGGATCGCCATCGCCTCCACCCGCCCCGGCATCCGCGTCGAGGTGCGGTACGAGCCCGTGGGCGTCGTCGGCATCATCACCCCCTGGAACTACCCGATCGCCATCCCGGCGTGGAAGATCGCCCCGGCGCTCGCCTACGGCAACACCGTCGTCTTCAAGCCGGCGGACCTGACCCCCGCCTGCGGCTGGGAGCTGGCGGAAATCCTGTCGCGGGCTGGCCTGCCGGCGGGCGCCTTCAACCTCGTCATGGGCCGGGGCTCGGTGGTCGGCGACGTGATCGCCCGGTCGCCGGACGTGGCGGCCGTGACCTTTACCGGCTCGGAGAGCACGGGCCGCGGCATCCGGGAGATCGTCGCCGGCCGGGGGGCGAAGATCCAGCAGGAAATGGGCGGCAAGAGCCCGCTGGTCGTGCTCGACGACGCGGATCTCGCCAACGCCATCGACTGCGCCATCGGCGGCTCGGTCATGTCCACCGGGCAGCGCTGCACCTCCAACACCCGGGTCATCGCGACCCCGGGCATCCATGACGCGCTGGCGGAGGGCATGGCGGAGCGGACCCGTGGGCTGCGCGTCGGCCATGCGCTGGACGCGGCGAGCCAGATCGGGCCGGTCGTGGACGACAAGCAGATGCAGGTGAACCTGCGCTACCTCGGCATCGCCGATGGCGAGGGCGCGGCCCGGCTCTGCGGCGGCGAGGTTCTGGAGCGCGAGACGAAGGGCTTCTTCCTGTCGCCCGCGGTCTATGCCGGCTGCGACAACAGCATGACCCACGTGCGCGAGGAAATCTTCGGGCCGGTGGTCAGCGTGCTGAAGGCGCCCGACTATGACGCCGCACTCGCCATCGCCAATGACTTCCCCCTCGGTCTGTCGTCCGGCATCTGCACCCGGTCGCTGAAATACGCCGAGGACTTCAAAAGCCGCTCCACCTCCGGGATGGTCTTCGTCAACCTGCCGACGGCGGGAGTCGACTACCACGTGCCTTTCGGCGGCAAGAAGGGGTCGTCCTACGGCAGCCGGGAACAGGGCCGCGCGGCGCGTGAATTCTTCACCGCCTCGAAGACCGCCTACACCAACCCGCTCTGACGAGCGCATCCCTCTGCCGGCGGACCACGAGCCCGCCGGCGCCCTGCCCTCCGGTCAACGAAACCGACCTACTCAGTGAAATCCGCCCCCTCACGGAGGCGCATCGGGCGGGCTACGCGGGCGGGCGGCTCGAGATCGACCTCGACGCGGCCGCGGCCAACTGGCGACTGCTCGCCGGGCGCCTCGGCGCGGCCGGCAGCGCCGAAGTGGTGAAGGCCGACGCCTGCGGACTCGGGGCCGTATAGAAGCCCCGGCGCCGCTCCCGCCATCGCAGATACCAGTCCCAGGCCTGACCCTCGCCCTGGCGGAGGAGCAGGCCGACGGTGCGCCGCCGGGCACCCGGAATCTCGCGGTCCGTCGCGCTGGCCCCGGCGGCGCCGTCCTCGAGAGCGCCCCGGATCCCGGCCCGGTCACCGCCGGCCGCTTCGAGGCGATCTGCCACGAGCCGGCCGAGCGCGAGGCGGTCGCCGACGCGATCGGCGCGCTCGGCGGCACCATCGTCATGAGCGCCGGCCGGGCGGTGCGCTTCCGCGGGGTGGCGGGTTCAGATCGAGCGAGCGATCGCCGCCCAGCTATGACGCGATGATCGGCAAGCTGATCGCCCATGGCGCCGACCGCGCCGACGCGCTCGGCCGGATGGAGGGGGCGCTGGCGGAAACCGTCATCAAGGGCATCCGCACCAACATCCTCTTCCACCGCCGCCTGTTGCAGGACCCGAAAGTGCGCGAAGGTGGGCCGACCACCCACCATCTGGAAGCCCTGCTGGCCAGCAAATAAAGGACGCGACATGGACGAAACCGCCGCCAGAGACGCCTTCGAGCGGGCCTTGCAGACCCATGCGCCCGGTTTCGGAACCTACTTCCTCGCACGCCTGCTTGATCTCGACATCACCTACCCGGAGGGGAAATGCGTGGTGCGCATGCCGGTGCGGGATTTCCAGTTCAACCCCATCGGCTGCCTGCATGGCGGCATGATCGCCACGGTCATGGATATCTCCATGGGCCACCTGTTGCGCCACAGCTACGGTGTCGGCGGCGCCACGCTGGAAATGAAAGTGCAGTACCTGCGCGCCATCACCGGCGGCACCGTGCGTGCCGAAGCGCAGTTCCTGCGCCGCGGCCGCAGACTGGCGTTCGTGGAGTCGCGGCTCTACGACGAGGCGGATCGCCTCGCGGTGGTGGCGACTTCAACCTGGAAGATGCCGGAAGCGACGCGGAAGGATTGACCATCCGAGGCGAGCGCCCGCCTCGCGGCGATTCATCCTCCGCTACCGCGAGTTCCCTTTCGGGTCGGGCGTGTTCACCAGCAGCACGTCGCCGCGTCGCGCGTGAAGCCCCTCCACCGCCTCGATGCCGAGGCGCTCGGTGTCGCGGACCCGGATCGAGGCGACCAGCGCGTCGGCGGCATCCGGGGTGTCGCCGAGGCGGACCAAGGCATCGCGGCTGATCGCCAGCGCGGACTCGAAGGCCTCGCGCATCTGGAAATCGGCGCCCTTGTCGATCAGTTCGATGGCGTGTTGCCGATCACGGGCACGCGCCAGAGCCGGCACCAGCGGGAACGCGTGCTTCACGAGCTCCACGATCCTCTCCCGGACTCGGGATCGTCGACCGCGGCGATGATCAGGCTGGCCTCGGCCGCGCCAGCGGCGTGCAGGATATCGAGCCGGGAGCCGTCACCGTACCAGACCTTGAAGCCGACCTTGTTCGCCTCGGCGATCATGCCGGGGTCGGTTCGATGATCGACAGGCTGTGGCCGCGCGCCAGCAGGGGCTGGCTGACGATCTGCCCGACGCGGTCGAAGCCGATCAGCAGGATGCGGGCCTTGAGGTCCTTCGGCGCCTCGACGCCGTCGGCCGATAAGGCGGCCCCCGGCGCTAAGCGGTCGTGCAGGATCACCATCAGCGGCGTCAGCGCCATCGAGCAGATGATGATCACGGTCAAGATCGCGTTCTCCTCGGGGGAGAGGATGCTGACCGACCTCGCGGTGGTCTAGGTGTTTGCTCCCATGGTTTGATGGTGGGATCCTTTCGTTGGAATGGAAGGACGCCGTATGGGACAGGTTCGCCATGGGAGCGCCACGACCACGCGCGCCGTCCGAGCTACAATACAGCGATCGCAGGCTTCGCTCGCGCAGCTGAGCCGGGAACTGGGCATCAACCCGAAGACGGTGGCGAAGTGGCGCAAGCGGGTATCGGTCGAGGATCTGAAGACGGGGCCGAGGCAGCCACGATCCACGGCGTGGCGAAAGCGGCGGCGAACGCCGCGAAGGCGTGCCAGCGGCGCCGGGGCAGGCGGGCGGTGCGGGCGGCGGCGACGCTGGCGACGCCGGGGAGCGCGGCGACGCTCGCGACGTCGGCGGTGTTGAGGGTGAGCCCGCTCTCAACTCGTTTTGCTCCAGGCGCATGGCGCCGTTGCGATTTCCGCAATTGCGGTGAATTAGATGGCATGTCATCCAATTTACCGCAACGGCGGGAAATCCCCATGTCCGAAGACACGTTACCGGACCGGCCGCCCGGTCTGGGCAGGCTGATCACTCACGTGAGCCGACGCTGGCGCCACGCGATCGACCAGCGCCTCCAGGACGTCAGGGTGACGGACGCGGGCCTCGCCCCGCTCGTGCAGCTTTCCCGCGTGAAGGAGCCCGTCCGGCAGAAGGACCTGGCCGCCGCGCTGTCTCTCGACAATTCATCGCTTGTGCGGGTCGTTGCCCGGCTGGAAGCGGACGGCCTGTTGCACAGCGAGACCGATCCGCACGACGGGCGTGCGAAGGCGCTCAGCCTGACCCCGGCGGGCAGGGCGCTGGCCACGCGCGCCATCGCCATCTCGAACGACCTCGAGACCGAGGTCCTGGCAGGTCTCGACGAAGACCGGATCCACGTTGCCCGGACCATCCTGCAACACATCCTGAGCCGGCTGGAGCCGGCCCGACGCGACAAAGGCGGCTTTCAATGACCATTTCGACGGATTCAGAGCCGGGTATCGCGCATGCCGCGCCAACGCGTGCACCGCTGTGGCTGCTGGCGCTGCTCACCCTCAGCGGAACCATGGCGATCCATATCTTCGTGCCGGCCCTGCCGAGGGTGGTGGAAGCCTTCGGCACCACGACCGGCGCGGCACAGATGACGCTCAGCGCCTACATCGTCGGCCTGGCGCTGGCGCAGGTCATCTATGGTCCCGTCGCGGATCACTTCGGGCGGCGTCCCGTGCTGCTGGTTGGGATGGCGATCTATGCCATCGCCGGAGCATCGGCATTTTTCTCGCCCACCATCGAGGTGCTGATCGTCTCACGCTTCTTCGAGGCCATCGGGGGTGGTTCGGGCCTGGTCCTCGGCCGTGCCATGGTGCGCGATGGCGCCAGCTTCGCGGAAGCGGTCAGGCGGCAATCCCTGCTGAACCTGATCGTGCTCGCCGGGCCCGGCATTTCCCCGCTGGTCGGGGCGGCGCTGGCGGCGCTGACGGGCTGGCGCGCCATCTTCCTCGTCCTGTGTCTGCTGGGGTTGGTGAACCTCAGCCTCGTCTGGCGCCATGTGCCGCGAAAGCCGCGCGCCGCCGACAAGGATTTTCGCGTGGTGATGCGGAACTACTTCCAACTCCTGCGATCCATCCCTTTCCTGGGCTATGCCGTGGGCGGCGGCCTCGCAACGACGGCGCTCTATGCCTATGTCGGTGCCGCCCCCTTCATCTTTGTCGATCAGTTGGGCCGCCCGGTGGGCGAGGTCGCGGCCTGGCTGGCATTCAATATCCTTGGCGCATGGTTTGGCAGTCTGACCGCGAACCGTCTGGCGGGGCGGATCGGCTCGAGGCAGCTTCTGGTCGCCGGCAACCTAGTGAGCTGCCTGGGCGCGGCGGTCTATCTGCTGGTGGTGCTGACTGGCGACCTGAGCGTGTTCGCCACCGTTTCGACCATGCTCCTGTTCAGCTACGGCGCGGGGATTTCCTCCCCGATGGCGCTTTCCAAGTCGCTGAACGTCAATCCGGCCGCGACAGGCTCGGCCTCGGGGCTCTATGGCTGCATCCAGATGGTGATCGGCGCGGTTTGCGCGGCCCTCAGCGCGGTCGGGGGCGATCCGGCACTGGCGGCGGCGCTGGTAATGACGGGGGCCGGCGTTCTGGCTCAGCTCTGTTTCTGGGTCGCGATGAAAACCGGCGACTGACTGACCGTTTGAGAATTGGGATTGAACGAAGCCGCTGCGCGGCAGGGGGACTGCTTCGCGGTTGGTGCTCCTGACTGGAAGGATTGGGTTGCTGAGACCCCTTTCCAGACAGGAGCTTCCGATGGCCGAGACCAGTCCTCTGCGCCGCCGCATGATCGAGGACATGACGATCCGCAATCTCTCGCCGGCGACGCAGCGATCCTACGTTCATGCGGTATCGAAGTTCAGCCGGTTTTTCGGTCGATCTCCCGAGACGCTGACGCTGGAGGACGTACGCACCTGGCAGGTCCACCTGGCGTCGAAGGGCGTGGCCCGGGCGAGCCTGAACCAGACGGTGGCGGCGCTGCGGTTCTTCCACGGCGTGACGTTGGAGATGGCGGAGATCCCGGAGCGGATCGCCTACGCTCGCGAGCCGCGGCGTCTGCCGGTGGTGCTGAGCGCGGATGAGGTGGTGCGGTTCCTCGAGGCCGTTCCGAGGCTGAAGGCGCGCGCCGCGCTGACGACCGCCTGCGCTGCGGGCCTGCGCGTCTCGGAGGTGACGGGCCTCAGGATCGCCGACATCGACAGCGACCGGATGATGATCCGCATCCAGCACGGCAAGGGCGGCAAGGAACGCTACGTGATGCTGTCGGCGCAGCTGCTGGCGATCCTGCGGACCTACTGGCGGCTCGCCCGCCCGGCGCACTGGCTGTTTCCGGGGCGCGACGCGACCCGCCCGATCGAGCCGACGACGCTGCACGCGGCCTGCCGGTCGGCGCGGGCGGCGGCGGGGATCGACAAGAAGGTGACCGTCCATATCCTCCGGCACAGCTTCGCCACCCACCTGCTGGAGAGCGGCGTTGACATCCGGGTGATCCAGGTGCTGCTGGGGCACGCGCACCTGTCGACGACGGCGCGCTACACCCATGTCTCGCAGGGTCTCATCGGCCGGACGGCGAACCCGCTGGAGAAGCTGCGCCTCGAGGTGGCGGATGTCTTCCGCCGCCACGGCCCGGCATTCCGCGCCACGCGCGGCGAGCACCTCGACCGCGACCAGCGCCGGGCGATGGGCGCAATCGGAGCCTGCCGCACCGCGGCGCTCGGCGGGCATGTCCGTCGTTGCGCCGACTGCGGCCACACCGCGATCGCCTACAATTCCTGCCGCAACCGTCACTGCCCGAAGTGCCAGGGAGCGGCGCGGGCGGCCTGGGTGGCGGCGCGGTGTGCGGAGCTGCTGCCGGTTCCCTACTTCCACGTCGTCTTCACCCTGCCGGCCCCCGTGGCGGCCATCGCGTTCCAGAACAGGGCGGCGGTCTACGCCATCCTGTTCCGCGCCGCCGCCGAGACCCTGCGCGTCATCGCTGCCGAAGGCCGGCGGCAGCAGACCGTGCGCATCGTCCGCACCGACGGCAAGGCGCCGAGCAGAACGCCGCGCGCCAGCGGCGCCTTCCATGCCGACGCCGCGCCCGGGCGGAGTGCCGAAGAAACCGAGACGGCGACCGGCGCCCCCGGCCTCGCCGCGCCAATGCGCCTGCGCGCGGAGCCGCCGCGCGTCACCCGCCTGTTGCGCCGCGTGCTGGCGGGACTCGGCCTCGCGGCCTCGATCGGCGTCGGCGCCTCGCTGATCTACGCGCTGCAGGCCCCTCACCGCGAGGGCGGCGGACCGGAGTTCTACTCGACCGAGAACCGCACCCGCGCCGACGGGCTGGCCGGGCTGCCGCGCGACTATACCGGGCCGGTCCTCGGCCCGCCGCTGCCCGGCGATCTCGGAGAGCCGATCCTGAACGCCCAGGCCCGGCCGCCGGCGGCGCTGGCTCCGCAGGTCGATCCGGCGGAGCAGCGGCGGCTCGCGGAGGAGGAGGCCGCGCGCGTCAGCAAGGTGTTCTTCGCGACGGGACCCACGGGGGGCATGTCCGCGGGCGCGACGTCCGGCGTAGGTCTCGGGTTCGGCGGCGCCGGGTCAGCGGCGGGTGGCGGCGCGTCGATGCAGGGCAGCCAGGCCGCCTTCCTCGACGGGCCGGTCGATCGGCGCACCGTCGCGCCGAACCGGATCGCCGCGCCGGCGTCGCCTTACCTGCTGCAGGCCGGGGCGGTGATCCCTGCCGCGCTGATCATCGGTATCCGCTCGGACCTGCCCGGCCAGGTCGTCGCCCAGGTCACCGAGAGCGTCTACGACAGCCCGACCGGGCAGATCCTGCTGATCCCCCAGGGCGCCCGGCTGATCGGCGAGTATTCGAGCGACGTCGGCTTTGGGCAGAGGCGGGTGCTCCTCGTCTGGAACCGGCTGATCTATCCCGACGGCAGCTCGATCGTCCTCGAACGCCTGCCGGGGGCGGATCCGAGAGGCTATGCCGGGCTCGAGGACGGGGTCGACTATCACTGGCGCAACCTGGCGGCGGCGGCAGCGCTCTCGGCGCTGCTCGGCGCCGGCGCGGAACTCGCGACCGACGATGGCGATCGTCTGACGCGGGCGCTGCGCGACGGAGCGCCGGATACCATCAACGACGCCGGGCAGCAGATCGTCCGGCGCCAGCTCGACGTGAAGCCGACGTTGACGATCCGGCCAGGGTTCCCGCTCCGGGTGATCGTCACGAGGGATTTGGTACGCGGACCGGCGCAGGGGTGACGATGGTGAAGCTGAAGCTCGGGCCAATCGCGGACGACAAGCCGGTGAAGGTGACGGTGGAACTGCCGGCGGTGCTCCACCGGGACCTCCTCGCTTATGCAGAGATCCTCGCGCGCGAGACCGATGGGGCCGCTCCGGTCACCGGGCCGCATGAACGGCTGACATAGCTCTTGCCATCGCCAGTAGATGTCGCAGCGCAGGATTGCTATTCTCCCGTAACCAGACGGCGCTGAAAGTGACCGCTTCGTCGACCATTGGACGATACACAATACCAGGGACGTGCAGGGCGGTCATTGCTTCGGCGACGAGCGTCAAACCCCATCCCATCGCCACGAGGGAGATGAGGGATTCTTGTCCTATGCTATGCGAGCGGACATGCGGATATCTGCCTGCTTCCTCGAAGCGCATCCGAATGCGAAGCCCGAGTTCCTCATTGCCCGATCGGTCGGTTTCGAGAAGGGTCTGATCGAGCAAATCGTTCCAGCGGACTTCGTCGATCTTGGCGAGCTTATGTTCCTTCGGAACGGTTAGGATGACGCGCTCTGACCAGAGCTTCATGGCATCGCAATCCAGAGACGTCGACGTATCTGCTAGGAACGCTACGTCTACTCTCTGGTTGTCGATCGCGAACAGATTACTAGAACTTCCGTCCAGTACTTCGATTTAAAATATCTTGCTCTCTAGGGGGAACCTATGTAGAAGCTTTGAAAGAATCCCCGAAGCGAGAGGGGGAGTAATACCAACCCGCATTGATCAGAACCCTTGCGCCCAGTCCCGACGGACGATGGATCGGATGCGCCAGGGTTGGTCGACGAGGTCGTTCCAAGCGGCGCAGCAGTGGGCGACGATGTCGTCGTAGCCCTTGAAGACCCGGTTCGAGAGCCAGTTGTCGCGCATGAACTGCCAGATGTTCTCGACCGGGTTCAGCTCGGGCGAGCGGGGCGGCAGCGGCAGGATGGTGATGTTCTTCGGCACGATGAGGGCGCGGGCGAGGTGCCAGCCGGCCTGGTCGAGGATGAGGATGGCGTGGGCGCCCGGCGCCACCGCGGTGCTGATCTCCGCGAGGTGCGTCTGCATCGCCGGCGTGTCGCAGAACGGCATGACGATGCCGGCGCCCTTGCCCTCGGCCGGGCAGATCGCGCCGAAGATGTAGGCCCAGGCGGTGCGCTGGTCGTGCGGCGCCCGCGGTCGGGCGCCCCGCCGCGCCCATCTTCGGGTGAGCTTGTTCTTCTGCCCGATCCGCGCTTCGTCCTGGAACCAGAGTTCTATGCGCTTGCCGGGATGCGCGGCGCGGACCTCCGCCACGCGCTCCGGGAGACTTTTTTGAAAGCCGCCGCCGCCTCCGGATCCTGGGCGTAGTGCCGCGGCCGCGCCGAAAGCTTGCGGAAGCCGAGCGCCCGGAGTTCCCGTCCCACCGTCGCCTCGCTCACCGACACCCGGAACGCCTCCCAGAGCCACTGCACCAGGTCGATCCGCCGCCAGCGCACCACCCCGTCGCGCCAGGGCTCAGGTCCCGCCTCCACCACCTGCGCCAGCGCCGCCCGATGCTCTGCCGTCAGTGTCGGCGCCTTGCCGGGGGCATGCCGGTCGATCAGCCCCGACGGGCCTTCCGCGTTGAACCGCAGCACCCAGTCCCGCACGATCTGCAGCCCGACCCCGCCGACCCGCGCCGCCTCCGTCCGCGTGCCGCCCTCCGCGATCACCGCCAGCGCCAGCAGCCGACGCACCTGCTTCGCATCCCGGCTGTCCCGCGCCAGCCGGCGAAGATCGTCACCATCCAGATCACCCCGAAGCCCGATCGCTGCCGCCATGGAAAACCCCTTCGTTCTCCATGATGAATCACGACAACGCCCTCAGGGGAATCCCCCGCGTGAGTCAGGACCTATGCGCGCTGGTATAACTCCAATCCGGACAAATCCTTCTTTGGACCGACCGATTGACGCCACCTCTTCAGTGGCTTCGACCACGTGGCGAAGGATCGCCTGCGCTCTTGGGAGCAAACGCTGCCCCGCGAACGTGAGTGTTATACCACCGGCCTTATGGATTGACCTTCGCCCACTCCCTTGATGCGATCGATGCGATGACTGCTGGCTGTGTCGCGAAGCGGTTCCATGCGTCGCAGCAGGCATCGACGATGGCGTCGTAGTCGTCGAAGACGCTGATCGCGAGCCAGTTGGCGCGGAGGTATTGCCAGACGTTCTCGACGGGGTTCAGTTCGGGACTGTAGGGCGGCAGCACGAGGAGGGAGATGTTGTCGGGGACGACGAGGCCGCCTCCGCCGTGCCAGCCGGCACCGTCGAGGACGAGCACGGCGTGGGTGCCGGGCGCGACGGCGCCGGCGATCTCGGCGAGGTGGGCGTTCATCGCGGGGGTGTCGGCGAAGGGCATGACGAGGCCCGCCGCCACGCCGCGATCCGGGCAGACCGCGCCGAAGATGTAGGCCCACTGGAAGCGGGTGTCGCGCGGCGCCCTTGGCCGGGTGCCACGCTTCGCCCAGATGCGGGTGAGCGTGCCCTGCTGGCCGACCCTTGCCTCGTCCTGGAACCAGATCTCCAGCGGCTTGCCCCGTGCCGCCTCGGGCAGCGCCGCGGCTACCGCGTCGGGGAAGCTTTTTTAAACCCCTCCTGGGCTTCGGGATCGGTCTTCGGATGCCGCGGACGAACCGACAGGCGCCGGTAGCCGAGCGCCGCCAGATACTTGCCCACCGTCCGCTCGTGCACCTCCACCCCGAACCGCTCCGCGATCCGTCGCCCGAGATCCTGCCGCCGCCACCGCACCACCCCGTCCCCCACTGGAACGGGCGCCGGGTCGGGACCCGCCTCCACCCAGGAGGCGAACTCGGCCATCTGCGCCGGCGACAGCCGTCGCGGCTGCGCCCCGCCCCGATGGTTCGAGAGCCCCGCCAGCCCCTCGGCATTGTAGCGGTGCACCCAGTCCCGCAGCGTCTGCCGGTCCATCCCGCAGGTCTCCGCCGCGGTCTGCCGATCGACCCCCTCCAGTACCAGCGCGATCGCCAGCATCCGCCGCGCCGCCTTCGCATCCCGGCTCCTGACAGCCGCGCGCCTCAGCTCCGCCGCCGTCAGCTCCCTTCTTGTCACCTGCACCGCCGCTGACATCCCCAGCCTCCTCCTGCCTCGACCGCAGTGAGTCAGAGATCAGCCGAATTGGGAATCCCAAGAGAGTCAGAAAGCGCGGCCGGTGGTATTACGCCACTGGCGCGACGAAAAAAGAGGGGCGTTCCTAGGCCGGCCTCAAGGTCACGAATGCGTCTGCTGACGCTCGATTCTTGGACTCGCAGCCGATCCCCCGCCTGGCGGAAACTCCTAGTCTCACAACATGTGATGAATACTCGCAAGGCGTATAGGCTCACGGAAAAAATACTTACCTATCAATATTCAAGTTGCGACATCTTCCCCAATCAAAAAACCACCGCCTCAGAGAAATTTTAAACAATGATTGAGTTAATCCGTGTATATACATGGATTTATTTGCGTCTATTCTAAAACTTTTCTCCATCAACCCTGGGTTAGCTGGCTGCAATGTGGATCGGCGCCGTCGGATGACCCCTATCGGCTCCGAACCGTGACCCCATACATCGGCCTCCAAATCCCGGGTCTTCCAGAAGAGTGTAGGTCAGAATAAGGGTCACGCTTGGACGCCCAAATGGGGTCAGTAGACACGCCGATCAACACCTGAAAGCTTCGGCGGACGGTTATGCCTTTTCGTTCAGGCCGAGCGTTTTTCGGGTGTGGATTCCGGTTCCAGCGTGAAGCCGCGGAAGCCGTCCGCCACCACGTCCTCACAGATCTTGCGGTAGTTCTGCGCGCCGCCGACGAAGGGCACGAACATCCGCGCCTTGCCGGGCACATTCGCGCCGGTATACCAGGAGTCAGCTTTGACGTAGAGGGTCTGGTTCGCCACCTCGGTGACGTACTCGACCCATTTGTCCTCGGCCTCGACCTGAGCCTCGATGGCGCCGCTGCCGGTCTTCTGCATGTAGGCGATGGTTTCGCCGATCATATCGACATGCTGCTCGATCGACAGCACCATGTTCGATTTCACCGCCGGGCTGCCCGGGCCGGTGATCAGGAACATGTTCGGGAAGCCGGCGATGGCAAAACCCAGGTAGGACGAGGGCCGCTTGCCCCATTTGTCGGCCAGCTTGAGCCCGTTCCTCCCGGTGATGTCGATATTGGTCAGCGAGCCGGTCACTGCGTCGAAACCGGTGGCGAAGACCAGCGCATCGACCTCGATCTCGCCATCCTGCAACACGATGCTGTGCGGGGTGATGCGGACGACCGGGTTTTCGCGCAGGCTGACCAGCTCGACATTGTCGCGGTTGAAGGTCTCGTAGTAGTCGGTGTCGATGCAGATCCGCTTCGATCCGATGGGGTGATCCTTCGGGCAGAGCTTCTCGGCGGTCTCGGGATCCTTCACCGTCTGGCGGATCTTGTAGCGCACATAGTCGGAGAGCCGCTTGTTGGCCTCCTCGTTGCGCATGAAGTCGGTGAAGGCCATCTGGAAGTTGATGCTGCCGCCATTGGCCCAGAGTTCCTCGAACTTCTGGAACAGTTCATCCTCGGACAGTTCCAGTGCCGATTGCGTGGGTTCCGGGATCGCCGCCGTGCCGAAGACGTGGTGCTTGGCGCGCTGGCGCAGGTCGGGATAGGTCTTGCGGACCCCGTCCAGGTATTCCTTGCTCAGCGGACGGTTGCCGGCGGGCAGCGAGAAGTTGGGAGAGCGCTGCATGACGTAGAGTTTGCTGGCTTCCTTCGCGACCTCGGGGACGATCTGGATGCCGGTCGCGCCGGTACCGAAGACCGCCACGCGCTTGCCGGTGAAATCCACCTTCTCCGCCGGCCAGCGGCCCGAGTGGTATTTCTCGCCCTCGAAGCTGTCGAGACCGGGGATGGCCGGGAACAGCGGAATCGACAGGTTGCCGGTCGCCATCACGCAATAGCGGCAGGTGATGACCTCGCCCTTGTCGGTGGTGACGGTCCAGGTCTGGCTGTCCCCGTCATAGGTCATCGAAACGATCTTGGTCCTGAAGTCGATCAGCTTGCGGACATCCAGCTTGTCCGCGACATGGGAGATATATCGCTGGATGTCGGGCTGGAATGAGAAGCGGTGGCTCCAGTCCCACTTCTGCTGGATCTCGTCGGAGAATCCGAAGGAATATTCAATGCTTTCCACGTCGCAGCGCGCGCCCGGATACTTGTTCCAGTACCAGGTTCCACCGACATCGGTGCCCGACTCGAAGCCGCGAACCGAAAGCCCCATGCCGCGCAGCTTGTGAAGCGAATAGACTCCGGCGAAGCCAGCACCGACCACGACGACGTCAACGTGAGTTCTGGCTGTGTCATTCCCAGTCATTGCAATACGTCCTTTCGATGTGAATGTGCTGCCCGTGTCCCCGGCCGAAGTCCGTGGGCGGCGCCGCGGGGAAAGCGGACGGGCCTTCTTCGCGGCGTGTTCCGGACGGGCCGCCAACGGATGCGGTGGCCCGGCCGATCATCATTGCGCCTTCACAAGGGGACAGGTGCTTTCCGAAAGCGGGCGGAACGCCTCGTCACCCGGAATGGTCTTGACCAGCTTGACCAGGTCCCAGGGGCCTTCGGATTCATCGGGCGTCTTGGCCTGCACCAGATACATGTCGTGAACCATGCGGCCGTCCTCGCGCAATACCCCGTTCTTGGCGAAGGTGTCGTTCACCGGCAGTTCGCGCATCTTGGCCATAACCGCATCGGCATCGTCCGTGCCGGCCGCCTCGACCGCCTTGAGGTAATGCAGCACGCTGGAATAGACGCCGGCCTGCACATCGCTGGGCGCGGCCTTCCGACGCTCGAGAAAGCGTTTCGCCCATTCCCCCGCCTCGGGGCTGGATTCGGGCGAGAAGCTGGTCGGGAAGATGATGCCTGCCGCCGTGTCCAGGCCGACGCCCTTCAGGTCGCTGATGAACATCACCATGGTCGCCAGTTGCTGCGCGCCGCCGGTCAGGCCGAATTCCCTCGCCTGTTTCATCACGTTGACCAGGTCGGTGCCGGAATTGGCAAAGACGATATGCTCGGCCCCCGATGCCTGGGCCATCAGCAGATAGGAGGCCATGTCCGAAGTGTTCAGCGGATGGCGAGAACTGCCGACGACCTTGGCGCCGGCTTCCTCGAGAAAGCGCGTCAGGCTTTCCTCCAGCGAATGGCCGCCGATATTGTCCACGGTCAGGAAATACCAGGTCGAATCCGGCGTCGCCAGCGCGGATGCCAGCACCTTGCCGTTGGAATAGCTGTTGAAGGTCCAGTTGGCGCCATAGGGCGAACATTGGTCCATCGTCAGCGCCTCGGTCGACCCGCCCGAGATCATGGTGATCTTCTTCTTGTCCTTCGCCAGGTTCTGGACCGCCAGCGCAGCGGGAGAATTGGGCAGATCGACGATGACATCGACACCCTCGGTGTCATACCATTGGCGCGCAACGGCGATGGCCACGTCGGGCTTGGCCTGATGGTCGGCCGAGATCAGCCCGATCGGCTTGCCGAGGACCTTGCCACCGAAATCCTCGATCGCCATCTGCGCGGCGGTGACCGAGCCTTGCCCGGCCACATCCGCGAAGGTGCCGCCCATGTCGGTCAGCACGCCGACCTTGACCACGCCATCCTGCGGATGGGCGGCAGCGGTCATCACGACCGAACATGCCGCCGCTGCCGCCAAGGCGCGAAGAATCCGATTCCGGTGCTCCATCAGTTCCTCCTTGAAACGGGTATGTGCGTCTGCTCCCCACATCCCGAATCCGCGCGCAGCCTCATGTCGATGCAGGGCGGTTCGTCCGGTGCCGGCTCTGACGATTGTCGACGACGACGGGTTGCCCGGAAAAATACAAGCCGCGTCCCCGCAAGGCAATTGCGGGGTGTACGTCAGGCCAACGGTTTGGCCGATACCCCTTATGCGCATTTCCTTGCGGCGGATCGTTACATGTTGTTCCAGCGCGCCATCAGGTCGGGGTTGTCGATGGACCGCGCGCACAGATGCCCCTCGCGGATCGCCACGACAAGGTCGCGGGCGGAAAGCGCATCGCCGATGGCATAGACCTCGACGCCCGCCGCCTCGCAATCGTCCCACAATTCGCGGAACGCTTCGCGAAAGGTGACCAGAACCACGGTATCGGCTGGCACCGTCTCGGGGTGGATGCCGTCGAGGGGGCGGAACTCGACCTCGCCCTTGCGGATCGTGGTGATCAGCGAACTGCCGCAGATGCGGAAACTCACCGGAGCGTTGCCGTGGTCGTGGGAACCGTCCATCCGGTAAAAGCGCCGCAACGCCGCCTGCGCCCGGCCGGTCTTGTCGATCTCGGGCGCGAATGTGGTGTGGCGCGTCACATAGGTGACGTCCAGCCCCTGTTCCAGCAGGTGCTCGCAACAGCCGATGGCCTCGTAGTGGCCCACATCGTCGAAGACCACGGCCGTCTTGCCCAGGTCGCGGTGGTTGCCGACGATCAGATCCTCCGGGGTCAGGACCTGCGCCGCGCCGTCGATGGGAACTTCCAGATGCGGCGCGGCGGTCTGGACCAGCTCCTCGGCGCCGACCGACATGGAGCCGGTGGCGAGGATGACGATATCCGGGTTCAGGGCCAGCACCTCGTCCACCTCGACATAGCTCGAGAGGTTGACCTCGACGCCGAGGCGGAAGATCTCGCGCTCCTGCCACTTCACGATATCGCCGATGCCGTGGTTGTGGGGCAGGTGGCTGGCCAGGTTGATCTGCCCGCCCAGATCGGGCGCGGCCTCGAACAGCGTCACCTTGTGGCCCGCCAGCGCGGCGACCCGCGCCGCCTCCATCCCCGCTGGGCCGCCGCCGACCACGACGACCTTGCGCGGCTCGGCCGCGGGCACGATCAGATCCTCGCCCAGTATCCCCTCAAGCCCGACCGTCGGGTTCACCGCGCAGCTCATCCGACCCGAGAACAGCCCGCCGATGCAGCCCTGGTTGCAGCCGATGCAGGGCCGGACCTCGGTCCCGCGGCCCTCGACTTCCTTGCGCACCAGGTCGGGGTCGGCGATCATCGCGCGGACGAGGCTGACCATGTCGGCGTCGCCGGCCCGCAGGGTCTGCTCGACGTCGTCCATCGTGCCGAACCGGCCGGTCACGAGCCGGGGGATGCCGACGCCCTTCAAGGTCTCGCGCACGGCGTCCATCTGGTAGCCGACGGACTTGTCCATCGCCGCGTAGCGCTCGACGTGATAGAAATAGTCGCCCTGCGTGACATTGATGTAGTCGAGCAGCCCCTTGCCTTCGAGATGCAGGATCGCGCGGTTCACATCGGCGGTTGAAAGCAGCGACTGGTCGGAACTCGACCCCATCCGCGCGCCGAGGGCGAAGGAGGCGGGCACGCGCGAGCGGATCTCGGTCAGCACCTCCTCGAGGAAGCGCACGCGGTTCTCGAAGCTGCCGCCATAGGCGTCGGTGCGGGTGTTCAGCACGGGCGACAGGACAAGCGAGTGCAGATAGCCCGCGCCGGCGAGGACTTCGGCGCCATCCAGCCCGGCTTCGGCCAGGCGCACCGCGGCGTCGCCATAGGCGCGCACCAGCTCCGCGATCTGGCGGGTGGACATGGCGATGGGCCGCATGCGGGAATAGCGCCCCGGCAGCGTCGTGACCGACCAGGGCGGCCCGCCGTTCGGCGCCGGCTCCACCTGGCCGCCGTGCCAGAGCTGCGCGAACAGCTTCATCCCCGTGGGCCGGATCGTGTCGGCCAGCCGGCGCAGCGGCGGGATCGAGGCGTCGTCGGTCATGGTCAGCGAGAAGTTCGAGGACCGGTGGACCGAGGAGCATTCGACGAACGACAGCCCGGCCCCGCCCCTGGCCCGCGCGAGGTGGTAGTGGGTATGGACGTCCGTGACATCCCCGCGCGAGAACAGCGTTCCATGCGCGGTCCGCACCACCCGGTTGGGGATCGTCACCTGCCCGATTTGCAGGGGCGACATGGCGTGCTTGTATCGGGTCGTCATCTGGGCTCCGCCTGGATGCTGCCGTGGGTTCAGATGGATCGGCGCGAGGTGATGCCTCCATCGACGGTGAAGATCGCGCCCGAAGTATAGCCTGACCGAGACGAGGCGAGGAAGGCGAACAGGTCCGCGACCTCGCGCACCGAGGCGGCGCGGCCCAGCGGATAATCGGCCATCAGTTCGGTATAGCGCCCCTCGTCGCCCCACTTCTCCTTTGCGCGGGACATCATGATCTTCATGATCCGGTTCGTCGCCACCGGCCCTGGATTGACACCCACCACGCGAATGTTGTCGTCGAGGCTGGCCCCGCCGATGGCGCGGGTGAACGCCATCAGACCCGCGTTGCCGGTCGAGCCGGCGACATAACGGAAATCGGGGTTCTCGCCACCATTGCCGATGTTGTTGAGGATGACGCCGCCGCCCCGCGCCTTCATCCGGGCATAGACCAGCCGGGTCATGTCGATATAGCCGAAGACCTTGACGTCCCAGCCGCGCCGCCAGGTTTCGGCGTCGACCTGCCACAGATCGCCGCCGGGAATAGCGCCGGCGTTGTTGACCAGCACGTCGATGTCGCCCGCGGCCTCGACGATGGCCTGCGCCGTCTCGGGCAGCGACAGGTCGGCGCTCTGGACAGTGACGGTGACGCGATGTTCGCCCGACAGCCGGTCGGCCAGGAGTTGCAGCTTGTCGGCCTGGCGCGCGGTCAGGTGCAGGTCGCAGCCTTCCTCGGCAAAGACCTCGGCCAGTCCCTCGCCGATTCCCTGCGATGCGCCGGTGATAAGAACGCGCTTGCCGCGCAGACCAAGATCCATGTCCCAACCCTTTTTTTCGATGCCGTCCCCGACGCCCCGACCAGCCTTGATCCGGGCGATCACGCATCAGGCATCGGGAAGATGATGAACTACTGTGCCAAAATTCATCGGGGTAAGAAGCCACCCGGCACTGGGCCGGGGGGCTTTGGCGGTTCCCCGTGCTGGCCCCCTAGAGCTTTTCGGTCAGCTCCGGCAGGACGGTGAACAGATCGCCCACCAGGCCGTAATCGGCGACCTGGAAGATCGGCGCTTCCTCGTCCTTGTTGATCGCCACGATGACCTTGCTGTCCTTCATCCCCGCGAGGTGCTGGATCGCGCCCGAGATGCCGACCGCGACATAAAGCTCAGGCGCTACCACCTTGCCGGTCTGCCCGACCTGCCAGTCGTTCGGGGCATAGCCCGAATCGACCGCGGCTCGCGACGCGCCAACCGCAGCCCCCAGCTTGTCGGCCAGCGCCTCGATGATCGCGAACTGCTCCTTGGAGCCCACGCCGCGCCCGCCCGAGACGACGCGCCCGGCAGAGGTCAGCTCGGGCCGATCGCTGGCCGCCACCTCGTCGGCGACCCAGGACGACAGCCCCGGATCCTCGGCCAGCGCCGCGTCCGAGACCGCCGCCGAGCCGCCATCCCCCGCCGCGTTGAAGCTGGCGGTGCGGATCGTGAAGACCTTCTTGCCGTCCCGCGAACGCACCGTCTGGATCGCGTTTCCGGCATAGACCGGGCGCTCGAACGTATCGGCGTCGATCACCTTCGACACTTCGGGGATCACCATCACGTCCAGAAGCGCGGCCACGCGGGGCATCACGTTCTTGGCGTCCGTGGTCGAAGGACCGGCGACATGGTCGTAGTCGCCCGCCAGTGCCGCCAGCAGCGCCGCCGTCGGCTCGGCCAGGCGGTGGCCATAGCGCGCATCCTCGGCCACCAGCACCTTGGCGACGCCGGCGATCTTCGCGGCCTCGTCGGCCGCCGCGCGGGCCTGCGCCCCGGCGCAGAGCACCGTCACCTCGCCGAGGCCCTTGACCGCATTCACGGCCTTGGCGGTCGCATCGCGGTTCAGCGCGCCGTCCGTGACCTCTCCGAGCAACAGAACAGCCATCAGACCACCCCCGCTTCCTTGAGTTTCGACACCAGCTCGTCCACCGAGCCGACCTTGATCCCGGCCTTGCGGCCCTCGGGTTCGCGCACCGAGATCACCTCGAGCCGTGGCGTCACGTCGACGCCGTAGTCGGCGGGCGTCTTCTCTTCCAGCGGCTTCTTCTTGGCCTTCATGATGTTGGGCAGGCTCGCATAGCGCGGCTCGTTCAGGCGCAGGTCGGCGGTGACGATGGCGGGCAGCCGGACCTCGATGGTCTGCAAGCCGCCGTCGACCTCGCGCGTGACCTTCGCGGCCCCGCTCTCGATCTCGACCTTGCTGGCGAAGGCCGCCTGACCCCAGCCCAGCAACGCCGCCAGCATCTGGCCGGTGGCGTTCATATCGTTGTCGATGGCCTGCTTGCCGGCGATAACCAACTGCGGACCCTCGGCCTCGACGACCTTCGCCAGGATCTTGGCCACCGCCAGCGGCTCGATATCGGTCGACACATCGTCGGCCGCCACGACCAGGATCGCCCGGTCCGCGCCCATCGCCAGCGCCGTGCGCAGCGTCTCCTGTGCCTGCTTGACGCCGATCGAGACCACGACCACCTCGGAGGCCGCGCCCTTCTCCCTCAGGCGGATCGCCTCTTCAACCGCGATCTCATCGAACGGGTTCATCGACATCTTGACGTTCGCGAGGTCGATCCCGCTGCCATCGGCCTTCACACGCGCCTTCACGTTGAAGTCGATCACCCGCTTCACAGCCACAAGGACCTTCATTGGCATCTCCCTAGTATACCTTCAGCGGCAGTTGGACATTCGGCATCGTCCGCCCCGCGGTTGACCCGTGTCAGAACGAGCGCGGCAGGCCGAGGACGTGTTCGGCCACATAGGACAGGATCAGGTTGGTCGAGATCGGCGCGACCTGATAGAGCCGCGTTTCGCGGAACTTGCGTTCCACATCGTATTCGCAGGCGAAGCCGAAGCCACCGTGGAATTGCAGACAGGCGTTCGCAGCGTCCCACGACGCCTTGGCGGCGAGGTATTTCGCCATGTTCGCCTGCGCGCCGCAGTCCTCATGCGCGTCATACAGACGGCAGGCCTCGAAGCGCATCAGGTTCGCCGCCTCGATCTCGATGTAGGCCTCGGCGATGGGGAACTGCACGCCCTGGTTCTGGCCGATGGGGCGGCCGAAGACGTTGCGCTCGCAGACATATTTCGACACGCGCTCGGTGAACCAGTAGCCGTCGCCGATGCATTCCGCCGCGATCAGCGTGCGTTCGGCGTTCAGCCCGGTCAGGATATATTTGAAACCCTTGCCTTCCTCGCCGATCAGGTTTTCCTCGGGAATTTCGAGGTTGTCGAAGAACAGTTCGTTGGTCTCGTGGTTGACCATGTTCAGGATCGGGCGGACGGTCATGCCCGACTTCATGGCCTCCTGCACGTCGACGATGAAGATCGACATGCCGTCGGTCTTCTTCGCGACCTCGGACAGCGGCGTGGTGCGGGCGAGCAGGATCATCAGCTCGGAATGCTGGACGCGGCTGATCCAGACCTTCTGGCCGTTGACGACCCAGCGGCCGTCCTTTTTGACCGCGGTGGTCTTGATCTTGGTGGTGTCGGTGCCGGTGGTGGGCTCGGTCACGCCCATGGATTGCATGCGCAATTCGCCGGTAGCGATCTTGGGCAGGTATTTCTGGCGCTGCTCCTCGGACCCGTGCCGGATCAGCGTGTTCATGTTGTACATCTGCCCGTGGCAGGCACCGGAGTTGCCGCCCGAGCGGTTGATTTCCTCCATGATGACCGATGCCTCGGTCAAGCCCAGTCCGGACCCGCCGTATTGCTCGGGGATCAGCGCGGCCATCCATCCGGCCTTGGTGAGCGCATCGACGAATTCCTCGGGATAGGCGCGGGCCTCATCGACCTTGCGGTGATACTCATCCGGGAACTCCGCACAAAGCGCGCGCACGGCGTCACGGATATCCTGATGCTGGTCTGCAACGTGTTTTTTCATGAGAGTGTTTTCTGCTGATGCTGTCGGGAGGAAGCCGGCTCAGTTTGAGCCAGAAAATTTCCCCTGCGCGAACGAAAGTCAAACCCTCTGAAATTTTACAACATATAGGCCCATCCTATGGCCTTGGCCGGCACACTCGTCGGGTGCGGGGCTGATTCCATCTGGCTCCGCCCGTCATGTCCGCCGGTGAACCAAAGCGAGGGGGACGCATCTCCCGCCGGGCCACTGTGCTAATGATCCCAAGGCCTTTGCTCGACGTCCGCTCAGGAGCCGTACAAAACAAACGTTAGGTATCTTTGTTGCTTCCAGGGCCGGACAGGCGTATAGATAAATCCTATGGCCCGCCTGTGGAAAGAATGGCGGCCGCAAAGGGGGAGAATGCCATGCTGGACGTCAACCACGCCGGAATGCCGGAAATCGATATCAAGCACGTTCACTACTTCCTGATGCTCGCGAAGCACGGGTCGATCTCGAAGGCCGCAAATGCTCTCGGGTTGGCACAGCCGTCCCTGTCGGAACACATCGCGCGTCTCGAAGCCCGGTTGAACACCAAGCTGGCCATCCGCGGTCCGCGCGGCATCACGATGACCGAGGCGGGGCATTATCTGGCGCGCGAGGGAAGTATCCTGGTCGGCGCCGCGAGGACACTGACCGACGACATCCGCGGCATCGTGAACGATCTGCGCGGCAATGTCTCGATCGGGTTGCCCCCTTCGCTGAGCCATCTGCTCAGCATTCCCCTGACCGAGACGGTGCGGCTCGAGATGCCCGATGTCCGCCTGCACATCTCAGAAGGACTCAGCGGGCATCTCATGGAATGGCTGGAGCAGGAAAAGATCGATCTGGGCTTCGTCTATACTGCTCCGCCGAGCGCGGGCTTCCAGGCAGAGCCCGTCATGGAAGAGGAAATGTTCCTCGTTGCGGCCTCTGACGATATTCCCGTGCCCGCCGACGAGAACGGCGAATATGTCATCGACGCCGCACAACTGGGCAGCCTGCCTCTTGTCATGCCCAGCCCGCCTCATACCGCGCGGCTTTGCATCGACCAGTTCGCCAAGGCGAACGGCGTGGAACTCAACATCGTCATCGAACTGGATTCGCTACCCCGGATCCTGGAAATGGTGAACCGGGCCAGCGCCTACACCATTCTTCCGCATGCGGCGGTGGCGGAAATGGTCAATGCCAGAAAGCTGACATTGGTGCGCATCAAGAACCCCACCTTTCTGCGCACCATCTACATGATCCGCACGCGCGCGCGTTCGATTTCGATGATCAGTCTGCGCACGGAAAAGATCGTGTTGCAGATCATGAACGAGATGCTCGACCGTTACGGTCTGAATGCGCGGATGCTGGCGACCGGCAGAGAGAACGTCGCCGCCTGAGATACGTTGGAGGCCCTGCCTTTGTCATGGCAGGGCCTTGCGCACTTAGGGCGGCTCGGGCGTCAGGCCCGCTCGAACACGGCCGCCATGCCCTGACCGCCGCCGATGCACATGGTCTCCAGCCCATAGCGAGAGCCGCGGCGGGCCATCTCATGGACCAGCGTCGTCATGATCCGCACACCGGTCGCGCCGATCGGGTGGCCCAGCGAAATGCCCGAGCCGTTGACGTTCAGCTTCTCGCGGTCGTCCCAGTCCATGCCTTTCAGGCAGGCCAGAACCTGAACCGCGAAGGCCTCGTTGATCTCGACCAGGTCCATGTCGGAGAGCTTGAGGCCGGTCTTCTGCATCACCTTGGCCACTGCGCCCACCGGGCCGATGCCCATGCAGGCCGGGTCGCAGCCCACCGCTGACCAGCCGTTCAGGAAGGCGATGGGGGTCAGGCCCAGTTCCTGAAGTTTGTCCTCGGCCACGATCAGGCAGGCGGCGGCGGCATCGTTCTGCTGCGCGGCATTTCCTGCTGTCACCGTGCCGTCCTTCTGGATCACGCGCAGCTTGGCCAGCGATTCGGGGGTGGTGTCCGGGCGGATGCCCTCGTCACGCGCGAAGATCACCGGATCGCCCTTGCGCTGCGGGACCGAGACCGGCACGACCTCCTGCGCGAAGCGCCCGTCGGCCCATGCGGCGGCGGCGCGGCGATGGCTTTCGGCGGCGAAGGCGTCGGTTTCCTCGCGGGTGATGCCGTAGTTCCGGGCCAGGTTCTCGGCCGTCTCGATCATGCCCGAGATATAGCCGAAGCGATGCACCGGCTGCGACCGCTCGCGCCCCCTGTCGAGCCGGTCGTAGAGCTGCGTCGTGCCCGAGCGGCGGCCCCAGCGCATGTCGGTGGTGTAGAACTCGATGTTCGACATCGACTCGACGCCGCCCGCCAGCACCACGTCGCAGGCGCCGGTCTGCACCATCATCGCCGCCGTCACCAGCGCCTGGAGGCCGCCGCCGCAGCGCCGGTCGGTTTGAAGGCCCGGCACCTCGATCGGCAGGCCCGCATCCAGCGCGATCCAGCGGCCGACACAGGGAGTTTCCGAATTGGCATAGGATTGGGCGAAGACCACGTCCTCGATCAGCGCGGGGTCGAGGCCGGTCTTTTCCAGCACCGCCTTGGTGACGGTGCCGCCAAGAACCTCGACGGGGACGGGGCGAAGCGCGCCTCCGAAACCGCCGACGGCGGTGCGAAGCGGGCTGACGATGGCGGCACGGCGCATGGGCTTATCTTTCGATGAAACGGTGGGTTGTGACCGGGTGGGGCAGCGCCCGCCCCCGTGTCAGCAGGGGTCCCAGGTGAACACGTCCTGGCTGCGATCCAGCGGGAAGAATGAGGATCGCAACGCCGGAATGGCGTGGTCGCGGACGGTTTCCGGCGTCCAGTCCCCGGCGGTGTGGACCGAGCGGATCGGGCGGTTCTGGCTGAGCAGGAACAGCTCGTTCATCCGGGTCGAGAAGATCTGCCCGGTCACGTCCTTCGCCGCATCAGAGCCCAGGAATACCGCCAGCGGCGCGTTCTTTTCCGGGGTCATCTTCTTGAGGTTCTCGACCCGGGCGATCTGGTCCGGAGTTTCCGCCGGGATGTTCGAGGTCATCCGGCCCCAGGCGAAGGGCGCGATGCAGTTCGAGCGCACGTTGTAGCGTTTCATGTCCAGCGCGATCGACTTGGACAGGCCGACCACGCCCAGCTTGGCCGCCGAATAGTTCGACTGCCCCAGATTGCCGATCAGCCCCGAGGTCGAGACCATGTGGATGAACGAGCCGGTTTCCTGCTCGCGGAAGATTTCCGCCGCCGCGCGGCTGACGAAGAAGGCGCCATTCAGGTGGACGCCAACGACCGACAGCCATTGCTCCGGCGTCATCTTGTGGAACATCGCGTCACGCAGGATGCCGGCGTTGTTCACCACGATGTCCAGCCGGCCGAAACTGTCTTTCGCCAGCCCGACCATGCGCTGCGCGGCCTCCCATTCGGACACCGATTCCGTACTGATGACCGCCTTGCCACCGAAGCCCTCGATCTCGGCCTTGACCTCCTCGGCCGGGCTGGCCGATCCGCCCTCGCCGGAGAGCGACACGCCGATGTCGTTGATCACGACCGAGGCGCCCGCGCGGGCCATTGCCACCACGATGGCCTTGCCGATGCCGCCCCCCGCTCCAGTGACCAGCGCGACCTTGCCTTCCAGAATTCCACTCATGCCTTCTCTCCCTCAGGGCAGGTCAAGGACGGCCTTGGCCAGGATGTTCTTCTGCACCTGCGTGGTGCCGCCATAGATCGTGGATGCGCGGGCGTTCAGAAACTGCATCGGCATGGCGAGGTCGTTCGAGCCCTCCAGCGGCTCCAGCCGCCCGCCATCCTCGGCCATCAACTCTAGCCCGTATTCGGTGATGCGTTGGTAGAGGCTGGTCTGGTTCAGCTTCAGGAAGCTCGTCTCCGCTCCCAGACGCTCGCCCCGGCGCAGCTTGTCGGCCACGCGGGAGAAGATCGCCTGATGGTCCTCCAACTCCATGCGGAAGCCGGCATAGGCATCAATGAAGCCCGGATTCTCCAGCAGCCCGTAATGCTGACCCAGCCGGCGCAGCTTGCTGAGCGCGCCCGAGGACTGACGCGGCCCGCCGAGGAAGATCCGCTCGAAGCCGAGCAGGTTCTTCGCCATCGTCCAGCCCTGGTTGACCTCCCCCACGATATTGCCCTTCGGCACGCGCACGTTGTCGAAGAACACTTCCGAGAATTCGTCGTCCAGCTCCAGGTTGATGATCGGGCGGATGGTGATGCCGGGCGTATCGAGCGGGATCAGCAGGAAGCTGATGCCCTCCTGCTTCTTGCCGGTCTTGTCCGTGCGCACGAGGCAGAAGATCCAGTCGGCGTCGCCCGCCAGCGTGGTCCAGATCTTCTGGCCGTTCACCACCCATTCCTCGCCGTCGAGCACCGCCTCGGTGCGCAGCCCGGCAAGGTCGGAGCCCGCGCCCGGCTCGGAATAGCCCTGGCACCAGATATGTTCGCCCGAGAGGATCTTCGGCAGGAAATGTGCCTTCTGCTCCTCCGAGCCGTAGTTGATGAGGAGCGGCCCCAGCAGCATCATGCCGTGGTCCGGGGTGCGCGCGGCCCCGAAGCCCTCGAATTCCTCGACATAGATGAGCTGCTTGCCGGGGTTCAGCCCCATGCCGCCGTATTTCACGGGCCAGTTCGGGGCGAGCCAGCCGACCTGCGAGAGGATCATGTACCACGGCTCCGCGTCCTCCCAGTGCAGCCGCTTGGCCGGATGGCGGATGTTCGCGGGGTGGTACTCGGTCAGGAAGCGGCGGATCAGCACGCGGAACTCGTCGTCGGAGAGCGCGTTGTAATCCTCGCGGCGGAATTCCTCATAGGCCATTGATCACGCCTCCTCGGTTATGGGTGTCAGCCGGGCGAAATTGGCGCGGTGCTGCCTGGCGCCGCCGAAGGCCGGGGCCATCACCATCGCCTTGCGCAGGCACAGGCCGATATCATGCTCATCGGTGAAGCCGATGCCGCCATGCAGTTGCACCGCGTTGCGCGCGACCTTCATCGCGGCCGTCGCCGCCCGCGCCTTGGCGCGCGAGATCGAGGCATAGGCACCCGCGGTCGGGCCTTCCTCGTCCCATTGCAGCGCCGCCTGTTCGATGCTGGCCGAGACCACTTCGGTTTCCAGCTTCATGTCCACGGCCATGTGCTGCAGGATCTGGAAATTGCCGATGGTCTTGCCGAACTGGACGCGGGTTTTCAGGTAGTCGACCGTCATCTCGACCGCCGTCTGCATCGTGCCCAGCAGATAGGCCGCACTGGCCAGCGCGGCCTCGGCCAGCGCGGGGGCGGCATCGGCATCCCATGCGGTGCAGGCCGCGGCGTCGATCTTCAGCGTGACCATGCTGCTGCCGTCCTGCGCGCCGAAGCTTTCCACGGTGACGCCCGGCGCGTCGGCCTCGACCAGTGCGGCCTGACCCTCGCCGATGACCAGGAACGCATCGGCCCCGGCCGACACATAGAGCTTCGTTGCCGTCAGCTTGCCGTCCGCCATACTCAACGGGCCTTGCGGGGCCAGCGTGCCGCGCGCATCCTGCCAAGCTGGGATCACCAGCTTTTCTCCGGTCAGATGCGCCTCCAGCGCCTCGCCTTCCAGCAGGCTCGATGCCAGCAGGGCGGGGATCAGCGGCTCCGGCACCAGCCCCCGGCCTAGTTCCTCAGCCAGCGCGGCATAGGCCAGCAGGCCCAGTTCGACCCCGCCCTTGTCCTCGGGCAGGCGCAGGGCGGGCCAGCCCAGTTCGCACATCTCCGACCAGACCGCGCGGTCGAAGCCGGGCGCCTCATAGCGCAGGTTGCGGATACGGCTCAGGTCGCCACGGGTCACGATGCCGCGCGCCGAGTCGCGGATCATGTCCAGCGAGGAGAGGATATCGGCGTCGATCATGCTCTGCTCCGGTCAGGGGTTGGATTTGTCGAAGATGGCAAGGCCACCCTCGATCACGATGGCGTCGCGGGAAGGAACGCTGGCGCGAAACGCGCCGTCGTTCCAGATTTCGGTGCGGATCGTCTCGCCCGGAGAGACGGGTTTTGAAAAGCGCAGCGAGACCTTGCGCATCGCGTCCGCACGATAGTCGCCAAGCGCACGCAGGAGCGCGTGGCAGACTACGCCCATGGTGCAAAGCCCGTGCAGGATCGGGCGCTCGAAACCCAGCTTGCGGGCAAGTTCCGGGTCGCTGTGCAGCGGGTTCAGGTCGCCGTTCAGACGATAGAGCAACGCCTGCTCGCCCCCGGTGTCCAGATCGACGACATAGTCGGGAGGACCTTCCGGCGCGGGGCGCACGGGGGCCGGGTTGGCAGGGGCGGAAGGTCCGCCGAAGCCGCCGCCGCCGCGGATGAAGGTGGTGCGGTTCAGCCGCGCGAAGACGGCGCCTTCGGCGGAAAGCTCGGTCTCGGCCAGGATGAGCGCCGCCTTGCCCTCGCCCTTGTCGATGACTTCGGTGATGCGGGTGCGGCTCTCGACCTCGCCCTCGGCCGGGATCGTGCCGGTGATTTCGATGGCCTGGTCGGCGTGCAGCACGCCCTTGGGGTCCACGCCCGAGTCGGGATGCCCCAGGTAGAAGCCCGGATGCGCCATGACCAGTACCATGGCGGGCATCACCTTCGGCCCTTGCAGCGGATCGACATAGGGCAACTGCCGCGCATCCAGCGGATCGCGCCCCATGCCGATCGACAGCGCATAGAAGGCGATGTCGCGCGGGGTCAACGTCTGGCGCACCACCGGAATCGGCAGGCGCATCAGCTTGTCGATGTCGATGCTCATGCGGTCACCCTGGCGCTCATGCCGGTATAGCCGCCCGGTCCCTCGGCCCAGAGGTCATGGCCCTCGGCGGTCTTGCGGCCGCAGATGCGCATCGGCCCGTCCACGAACAGCGGCGCCTGACCGCGAAAACTGTAGGTGCGAGGCAAGATGCCGGTATGGCGGACAAACCCCTCCATCAGCAGGGTGGCGGTCAGCGGCCCCTGGACGACAAGGCTGGGATAGCCTTCCTCGGCCGTCGCATAGGGCAGGTCGTAGTGGATGCGGTGGCCGTTGAAGGTCAGCGCCGAATAGCGGAAGAGCAACACCGGATCGGGATCCAGCGGGTCGCGCCAGTCGGCCGCAGGCTCATCGGCCGCAGCGGCGGGGCGGCTGGTGGTCGAGGGTTCGCGATAGACGATGTCCTGCTCTTCCTCGATGACGAGGCCCGCCGCGTTCGACAGGCTGTGCTTCAGCGTCAGGAAGACCAGCGCGCCCTGGCGGCCGGTTTTCTCGGTCAGCGACAGGATCTCGGTCTCCCGATGGGCTTCCTCGCCGACGTGCAGCGGCGCGTGGAAGGTCAGCCGCCCGCCCGCCCACATCCGTCGCGGCAGCGGCACGGGCGGCATGAAGCCGCCGCGCTTGGGGTGCCCGTCCGGACCGATCTGCGATTGCGGCGCGGTGGGGGTGAAATAGGCCCAGTGCCACAGGGGCGGCAGCGCCTCGCCCGGTTGCGGGGCACCGCGGTCCAGCAGTGCCGCGAGGCGCGCGGCGTGCCCGGGGGCGACTATGTCGCGGCTTTCCTCCGTCCGGCCGATCCAGGTTTGCAGACGCTCGATGTCGATTGCGGTCATGCCGCGCCCTCCTGCGTTCCGGCCATCTGGACATAGCGATGCGCCAGCCGCAGATGGGCGATGTCCACCATCTTGCCGTCCACCGTTGCGACGCCCTGCGACGCGCCCTCCAGCGCCGCGATAACCGCGTGGCCCCAGGCGACGCGCTCGGGCGTGGGGCGCAGTGCCTCGTGCACCGCGGCGACCTGGCCGGGATGGATGCAGAGCTTGCCGGCAAAGCCCAGCGACGCCGCGTCGCGGGTCTCGTTCTCCAGCCCCTCGGGGTCGCGGGGGTCGGGAAAGGGCGTGTCGATGGCGCGCACGCCCGCGGCGGCGGCGGCGATGGCGACCATGCGGCGGGCCTGCACCAGCAAGCCGTTCATCTGCCCATCCGCGCGCGCCTGTACGCCCAGGTCCGAGGCCAGGTCCTCGCCCGCGCAGCACAGCGCGACCAACCGGGGTGTCGCGTCGCGGTAATCAAGCTCATGCAGCGCGGCGGCGCTTTCCGTTATCAACGGCAGGATGGCGATGCTGCCCGGCGCAATGCCATAGGCGGCTTCCAGCACGTCCAGCCGGTCGGCGAGTTGCTGCAAGTCCCGCGCCGATGCGCATTTCGGCAACATGATCGCATCGGGGTGCCCACGGACCACGGCGGCAAGATCGGCCAGATGCCAGCCGGTGTCGGCGGCGTTCACCCGCACCACGACCGGCAGTTCGCGCGGTCCGGCCAGGACCCGCGCCGTCAATTCGCGCGCCTTCTCCTTGGCCGAGGGATCGACCGAATCCTCAAGGTCGAAGATCACCGCATCCGCGCCGGCCGCCATCGCCTTGCCCATCCGGCGGTCGTCCGAGCCGGGGCAGAACAGAAGGCTGCGCAGTGCCCCGCTTCCGATGTCCGATGCCATTCGCAACTCCGCGCTTATCCGGCCAGACACCCCCGAGACGCGGCCTCTGGCCAAGCCCGCAAGGGGTTGTCCGACTGTTCCCACAGCCTATGCCCGTTTTCCATCGAAAGTGATTGTGGGCAATTGTTCAAACCCATAGCATCGACCTATGGGCCGGCTGCAGATCGGGGCCGTCACTCTTCTTCGAATACGTCCCGTATCATCTCATACAGCGGGTCCGACCTGTCGCGAGCAGCCCAGTTTTCGGTCGTCGTGCCGGGATCGGCGGTGGCCTTGGCGATGCGCATATTGTCGAACGCGTTCTTGCGGCGGGCAATGCGCCATTCGCCGTCGCGGCACTCGAAGCGGTCGATGTAGCGGCCGGTTATGGTGACATCCACTTCTCCGTTCGGCATCTCGCCGTTCAGGAAGCGGTGCGATTCCCCCGCCTCGCGCGAATAGCGCAGCAGTGCGATGTAGTAGCTTTCGACCAGCGCGACATCCGGCCCGGCGAATTCGATCGAGCAATTGCCAAGGAAATGCACGGCATTGGGCAGATGCACATGGCGGCGCATCACCCAGTCGACCAGCCCCTCGACATTGCCCCGGAACGGGCCGTGATCGTCCCAGCCATCGTCGTGGAAGGCCGAGCGAATCAGGTCCGGATCCATGCGGTCCACGCCACGGGCATAGCGGCACATCGCCTGCCTGATGCGGCTTTCGGCGACAAGCTCGCGGACCTGATCTTCAAGCACCGGTTTCCTCCGCATTGTCCGACCTTGCCGCATCCAGTCCGCGCAGGGCCCAACCATAGGGCTTCGGCCATGTCTTCCGGTCGGGATCAGAGCCCAGCCGATAGGCGGCGGTCAGGGGCCAGTTCGGGTTTTCCAGCACAACCCGGCCAATGGCGATCAGGTCGGCGTCGTCCTGCTGCAGGATAATCTCGGCCTGTTCCGGCTGGATGATCAGACCCACTGCCATGGTGGCGATCCCGGCCTCGCGGCGGATGCGGGCGGCGTGCGGCACCTGATAACCCAGGGGCGGGCTGCCCGCCGCGGCGATGGAGCTGGTCGAGCGGATGCCGCCCGAGGAGCAGTCGATCAGATCGACGCCGCGCAGGCGCAGCTCGGTCGCAAGGCGGATGCTGTCCTCGATGCTCCAGCCGCCCTCCAGCCCGTCGATGCAGGACAGGCGGAAGAACAGCGGCTTGCCCTCGGGCCAGACCGCCCGGACGGCTTCGGCCACCTCCAGCGCGAGGCGCATGCGCCCGGCCATGTCGCCGCCATAGGGGCCGGTGCGGTCGTTCGAGATCGGGCTGAGGAAGGAATGGATCAGATAGCCGTGCGCGGCATGGATCTCGGCCACGTCGAAGCCCGCGGCATCGACCCGCCGGGCGCCGTCGGCGAACAGGCCGGGGACCGCCGCCACCTCGGCATCGCTCATCGCGCGAGGGGCGTGGTATTTGGCCACGACACGCGCGGCGCTGACGCCCATCGGCTGCCAGGGCGGCTCGCCCCTGGCCGCGTCCTCATCGTCCAGCGCGCGGAAATCGTCCCAGGCGCGGCGGCGCGCGGCCTTGGCGCCGGCATGGTGCAGTTGCGCCCCGGCCACGGCGCCTTCGGCATGCAGCAGGTCGGTTATGCGGCGTAGGGGCGCGATATGGTCGTCCGACCAGATCCCGCAATCGCCATAGCTGCTGCGCCCCAGCGGATGGATGATCAGCCCTTCGGTAAAGACGAGGCCCGCGCCGCCGGCGGCGAACTTCCCTAGATGCTGCAGATGCCAGTCATTGGCCAGCCCATCCTGGCCGGCCATGTAGACCTGCATGGGCGAGATCGCGATCCGGTTGCGGAACGTCACATCCCGCAGCCGGAAGGGGCTGAACAGCCGGGTTTCCCGCATTTTGCGTCAAAGGCCCGCGTCGCGGCGGGCCTGGAAGACGGCGTCCTCGGCGTCGCGGCGGCCCAACGCCCATTGCGTGTTCTCGTCGACATTGCCGAGCAGCGGGCGCGAATGCTGAGAATCGAATACCGTCTGCCGTTTCGCCACGCGCCATTCGCCGTCCCGCTTCTCGAAGCGATCCACATAGCGGCCATGGACGTCCAGCTTGACCCGCCCCGGGGCGTCCTTGGACCCGTCGTCGACGAATTGCCTGCGGTGGCCCGATGCCTCGGGTCCGAGCTCCAGGTTGACGACGAAGTAGGATTCCACCACGGCGACGCTGTCGCTGGCGAATTCGATAAGGATATTGCCCAGCACATGCGAGGACTTGGCCACCTGCGCATGCTGGGGCTCGATCCAAGAGATGAAGTCGGGAATCGCGCCCTTGAAGTCCGCGTGATGGTCGGTCGCATCCTCGAAGAACGCGTCGCGCACCAGATCCCATTGGCGCCGGTCAACGCCGCGGCAGTAGCGCAACATCGCGTCGCGGATCTGGTCCTTGTCGATCAGTCTCTGAAATTCGGCGGACATTGGTTTCCCTCCGTTATTCGGCAGGCGTCAATCCCACATCATGCCGTTGTCGACGTTGATGGACTGGCCGGTGATGCTGCTCGACAAGTCCGACGCGAGGAACAGCACGCAATCGGCAATGTCGCGCGGCGTGGCGAAGCGGCCGAGCGCGGTCTCGTCCAGCATCTTCTGGAATCCGGAGGGATTGGCCTTTTCCAGGTCGTCCAGCAGGGGCGTCCGGGTCGCGCCGGGGCAGACCGAGTTCACGCGCACGCGGCTGGGACCCATCTCCGTCGCGGCCACGCGCGACATCACCACGGCCGCGGCCTTGGAGCCGGCATAGGAGGCGTTGGAGGTCGCCTTCGCTCCCTTGCCCGCGATGGAGGCGATGTTGACGACGACTCCGCCACCCTTCTCGGCCATGTGGCGGGCAAAACCCTGCATGGTGAAGAACAGCCCGCGCGTATTGATGTTCTGGATCCAGTCCCAATCCTTCGGCGTCAGGTCCAAAAACTTGATCTTGCGCGTCACGCCGGCGTTGTTGACCAGCACGTCGATCCGGCCATGCTTGTCGATGGCCCGCTGCGTCATCGCCGCGATGGACTCCAAATCTCCGCTGTCGCAGTGGATGTATTCGGCCTTCAGCCCGCGCCCGACCAACTGTTGCGTCAGTTCCTCGCCGCGCGCGTCGTCCACGTCGGTCAGGATCACATGCGCGCCTTCCTCGGCCAGGCGCTCGGCGATCGCAGCGCCGATCCCCGAGGCGGCGCCGGTGACGACGGCGGTCTTGTTCTCGATCAGCATCCTATGTCCTCCGTGGGTGAATATCCCGGCCCCGCGCGCGACATGCGCGTTGCACGACGTCGGGTTGCCGCTGAAAATGAACAGTCAAACACCATTTCAGACAATGGGGCCGGTTCCCTCAGGCGATTGCCACGCCCTTGCGGGGGTGAAGGGTTTTCCTATGCCGCGTCTGCGCGCCGCCAGCCGCAGTTGTGGCGGGAGGGGCGCGGGACTAGCCTTTGCCTCATCCAGCACGACGGGGCAGCATGAACGGCAAGGCCAGTCATCACATCTGGCGGGAACGCCCGCTTGAAGCCCTGCGCGGCAACATCACGCGCCGCTATGTGACCAGCGACAGGATGATGCTGGGCGAGGTCACCTTCGAGAAGGGCGACAGCGTGCCGCCGCACCGACACGAGAACGAGCAGTTCACCCATGTCCTGCGCGGGTGCCTGAAGTTCACGCTTGGCGATAAGGGCGAGGATACCGTGGTCGTCGCGGCGGGCGAGGTCATCGTCATTCCATCGGACCTGCTCCATGCCGTCGAGGCGCTGGAGGATACGCTGGAGTATGACATGTTCACCCCGCCGCGGCAGGACTGGATCGACAGCGAAAGCGCGTTCCTGCGCGGCTGAGACGGTCGGGCAGCGTCGCGTTCTGGATCAACGGCAGTTTCGTCGCGTTGATGCTGATCTACAGCGCCGCGCCCGACGGGAGGGTCAACGAATCGCTAGGGGTCTGCACTGCCCTGACCAACCTGATGCAGACTCTGGGGCTAGCTTCCTCGGGCGTGGGGCTGTGGTCGCTTGCCTGGCTGATCGCCATCATCATGGCCGCCAACGGCGTTTACGCGCTGGCGGACAAGGTCGGCATATAGGGCCAGCCTATATGACATGGCGGAACTTGGCGGAGGCGAGATCCTTGCCGGTGTGGCAAGCGGATATGTATGGCTGGAAAGACGCCGCGCAGAGGGCCGCAGGCCGCCGTGGCAACCGGAGGAGGAACGATGAATCCGCAACCCTGGTCCCCGGAACAGCGCCATTTCGACAGCGCCCACGTCCTGAAGCTGGCCCAGAAGTTGGGCGTTCCCGATTATGACGCGCTGTTGGCGCTGTCGGTGGAAAAGCCCGACGTCTACTGGCAGGCCGCCGCAGACTTTCTGGGCATCAAGTGGGACACGGCACCCGACGGCTATGTGGACCTGTCGCGCGGCAAGGAGTTCCCGCAATGGTGGCCGGGGGCAAGGCTGAACTGGGTCAATACCGTTCTGGCCAATGCCGAAACGACGCCCGACCGCATCGCCGTCATCGACGAGGCCGAGGACGGCTCTGTCCGCAAACTGACCTTCGCTGAACTGGCCGTGCTGGTGCGCCGCTTCGCGCACGGGCTGCGCCAGCAGGGGATCGGGCGCGGCGACCGGGTCGGCCTCTTGATGGACAACGGCATCGAGGCGACGGTGTCCGCGCTGGCCATCCCCTATATCGGCGCGATCATGGTGCCGCTGTTCTCGGGCTTCGGGCATGAGGCGGTGATATCGCGGCTGGAGCCGAGCGCGGCAAAGGCGGTCATCGCCACCACCGGCTTCGGGCGGCGCGGCAAGTACGTGGACATGCAGTCGGTGATGCAGGAGGCCCGCAAGCACCTGCCCTCGGTCCAGCGGATCATCTGGAAGGACGCGCCCGGCGTGACCATCCCGGACGGCGACCTGACCTGGAATGAGGTTGCCGAGGCCGAGGACGACAGCCGACCCGCCGAGAGCATGGGGCCGATGGATCCCTTCATGGTGATCTACACCTCGGGCACCACCGGCAAGCCCAAGGGACCGGTCCATACCCATGGCGGCTTCCCGCTGCGCATCGCGCATGACTCGGCGGTGCATTTCAACGTGGGGCCGGGCGACGTCTTCTGCTGGCCCGCCGACATGGGCTGGATCGCGGGAACGCTGGTCCTGTCCACGGCGCTGCTGCGCGGGGCGACGCTGGTGCTGTATTCCGGCGCGCCGGATTTCCCCGACTGGTCGCGCATGGGCAGCCTGGTCGAGCGCCACAAGATCACCCACTACGGTTCCGCCCCAACGCTGATCCGCGGCTTTGCCGCCAACGAGGAGCTGACGCTGAAGCACGACCGCTCGACCGTGCAGCTGCTGATCACGGCGGGCGAGGTGATCGACTCCGAGCATTTCCAGTGGTATCAGAACGTCTTTGCCGGCAACGGCAGCCCGGTCATCAACTACACCGGCGGGACCGAGGTTTCGGGCGCGCTGCTGGCCTCGGTGCAGGTCAAGCCGATCGCGCCGGGAGGTTTCAACACGTCGTCGCCAGGCATCGACGTGACCGTGACCGACCCCGAGGGCAACCCGATCATCGGCGAAGTGGGCGAGGTGGTGATCCGCGCCCCCTTCATCGGCATGACCGCCAGTTTCTGGCAGGACGATGAACGCTACATCGACAGCTACTGGTCCACGATCCCCGGCTGTTGGGTCCACGGCGACCTGGCGGTGAAATCGCCCGATGGCGCTTTCGTGGTCATGGGCCGGTCCGACGACACGCTCAAGGTCGCGGGCAAGCGCCTGGGGCCGGCCGAGGTTGAGGAAGTCGTTTTGGAAATGCCCGAGATCAGCGAGGCCGCCGCCGTCGGTCTTGCCGATGCACTAAAGGGGCAGAAGCTGATTGTCTTCGTGCTGCCCATGCCGGGCTTTGACGGCGACAAGGACGACCTGACCAAGCGCGTGGCCAATGCAGTGGGCGACCGGTTAGGCAAGCCCTTCAAGCCGTCCAAGGTGCATGTTGTAAAGCAACTGCCCAAGACCCGATCCGGCAAGATCATGCGCCGCCTGATCCGGCAGGCCTATGGTGCGGAAAAGCTGGGCGACCTGTCCTCATTGGACAATCCCGGCGCGCTGGATGAAATCGCCGCCCTTGGCAAGTGAGGTCGTGATGGACGCCTACTCGCACTACACTGCCTTCGCCGCCGACATGCCCCATCCCGGCGTGCTGCGCCTGACGCTTAACCGGCCCGACAGCCTGAACACGCTGGACAAGATGGGTCATGCCGAGATGACCGATGTCTGGGGGCAGATCCACAAGGATGATGCGGTGCGCTCGGTTCTGCTGTGTGCCGAAGGACGGGCTTTCTCGGCGGGCGGCGATTTCAGTCTGGTGCAGGAGCTGATCGACGACTTTCAGGCCCGCGTGCGCATGTGGCACGAGGCGCGGGAACTGGTCCACAATATCCTCGACTGTGAGAAGCCCATCGTCTCGGCCATCCAGGGACCCGCGGTTGGGGCGGGGCTGGTGGCGGCGCTGCTGGCGGACATCTCCATCGCCTCGAAAAAGGCGAAGCTGGTCGATGGCCATACGCGCCTCGGCGTCGTGGCGGGCGACCATGCCGCGATCATCTGGCCCCTGCTCTGCGGGATCGCCAAGGCGAAATACTACCTGATGTTGTGCGAGCCGCTGACGGGAGAGGAAGCAGAGCGCATCGGCCTGGTGTCGCTGGCGGTCGAACCCGAGGAATTGCAGGACAAGGCGATGGATGTCGCGATCCGGCTGGCCAATGGCGCGCCGACCGCGATCCGCTGGACCAAGCATTCGCTGAACAACTGGATGCGTTCGGCCGGTCCCGCGTTCGATGCCTCGCTGGCGCTGGAGCTTCTGGGCTTCGGCGGCCCCGAGGTCAAGGAAGGGCTCAACTCGCATCTGGAGAAACGCACGCCGGATTTCGGCAACAGGTGACGCGCGGGATGCCGGATCGGAAGGCCTGTTTACAGACACGATGCGCCTGTCAGACTGGCGCAGCTGCTAACCAGAGGAGGATAACGATGGCTAAGGACATCATTACGGCTTCGGTCGATGCGGTGATCATCGGTGCCGGCATGTCGGGCATGTACATGACCAAGCGCCTGACCGACATGGGGTTGAAGATCCAGGGTTTCGAGGCGGGCGGCGACGTCGGCGGCACCTGGTACTGGAACCGCTATCCGGGTGCGCGCGTCGATCTGGAAAGCTTCGACTATTCGTTTTCCTTCGACAACGACCTGCAACAGGAATGGAACTGGACGGAGCGCTACGCTGCTCAGCCCGAGATCCTCAGCTATCTCTCCCATGTCGCCGACCGCTATGATCTGCGGCCGCATTTCAAGTTCAACACCCGCGTCAATTCGGCGAAATTCGACGATGCGACGGGTCGCTGGACGGTGACGACCGAGGAAGGCGACACGGTCGACGCGCAATTCCTGATCAGCGCCGTCGGCGTGCTGTCCAAGCCCAAGCCCCCGGAGATCGACGGCCTCGAGGACTTCAAGGGCAAGTGGTATCACACCGGGCAGTGGCCGCACGAGCCGGTCGACTTCACCGGCTTGCGGGTTGCCCAGATCGGCACCGGCTCGTCGGGTATTCAGGTTACGCCGATCGTGGCGCAGCAGGCCAGCCATCTGACCGTGTTCCAGCGCACGCCGGTCTATTGCGTGCCGACCGACAACTACAAGCTGACCGAGGAATTGCTGAACGAGGTCAAGGCGACCTACCCCGAGCGCCGCGCCATCTCGCGCGAGAACCGATATGGTATCCCGGCGGAATTCCCGACCACCAAGGCATTCGAGGTATCCGAGGAAGAGCGGCGGGCGAAATACGAATCCGCGTGGGGTGAAAAGGGGCACCTGCTGGCCTTCCGCATGACCTATGCCGACGTGCTGGCCGACGAGGCCGCAAACAAGACCGTTGCCGACTTCCTCGCCGAGAAGATCCGCTCCATCGTCAAGGATCCCGAGATTGCCGAGCGGCTGATCCCCCGGACCTATCCCTTCGGCACCAAGCGGCCCTGCCTCAGCATCGCCTTCTACGAGGCGTTCAACCGCGACAACGTCTCGCTGGTGTCGCTCTACGAGACGCCGATCAAGCGGATCACCGAGAAGGGCATCCTGCTTGAGAACGGCGAGGAGATGGAGTTCGACGCGATGATCTTCGCGACGGGCTACGACGCGCTGACCGGCGCGATCCTGAAGCTGAACGTCGAAGGGCGCGGCGGGCGCAAGCTGACCGACAAGTGGAAGGACGGCCCGCAGGCCTATATGGGCATCGCGACCAGCGAATTCCCGAACCTGTTCATGCTCACCGGGCCGCTCAGCCCTGGACCGCTGAACAACATGGCCGTGTCGATTGAGCAGCATGTGGAATGGGTCGCCGACTGCATCCAATACATGCGCGACAATGACATCGCCGTTATCGAGGCCCAGCCCGGCCCCGAGCGGGAATGGTTCGACCACGTGCAGGAGCTGGTCGGCAACACCCTGTATCTCAAGGCGAATTCCTGGTATCTGGGCGCCAACGTGCCGGGCAAGCCGCGCGTGTTCATCCCCTATCTGGGCGGCGCGGGCGGCTATCGCGCCAAGTTGGACGAGGTGTCGGAAAACGACTATCGCGGCTTTACCAAGACGCCGGCCAAGGTGGACGCCTGAACCCTGACGCATGATCTTCGGGTGTCCCGCATGACGCGGGGCACCCTTTTTCGCTGACACAGGTTGCGGCATGACCCTTCCCGATCTTTCCGGCCTGATCCGGCCCGGCGACACGATCCTCTGGGGTCAGTCCCATGCCGAGCCCCTGACCCTGATCGGGGCCCTGATCGCGCATCGCGAGAAGATCGGGCGAACCCGGCTGTTCCTCGGCATCGGCCTGTCCAGCCTCGTCCAGCCGCAGCATGCGGATTATTTCGATCTGGTCGCCTATTGCGGCAGCGGCACCAATCGCGACCTGGCGAAGGCCGGGGTTCTGGACATCCTGCCGGTGCACTATTCGCATCTGCCGGCGCTGATCCGCAGCGGTGCGCTGAAAATCGACGTGGTGATGTTGCAGGTTCCGCCACCCGACGAACTGGGTCGCTACAGCTTGGGCATGGCGCGCGAATATGTCACCACGGCGGTCGAGCATGCCCGCGTCGTGTTGGCCGAAGTGCAGCGCGATGCGCCCTGGACCTTCGGCGGCCCCTATCTGCGGGAAAGCGATTTCGACCTGATCGTCCAGTCCGACGCCGCGATGCCCGGATCCGCGCCGGCGCGGATCGGCCCGGTCGAGGAAGCCATCGGCCGCAATGTCGGCAATTTCGTCGAGGACGGCGCCACCTTGCAGACCGGCGTTGGCGCCATTCCCGATGCCGTGCTTTCCGCGCTGCACGACCGGCGCGACCTGGGCGTCCATACCGGCAGCTTCGGCGACGGCATGGCCGCGCTTTGCGCTTCGGGCGCCGTGACTAACAGCTTCAAGCCGATGGATCGCGGCATCAGCACCTGCGGCATTCTGATCGGCGGCGAGCCGGCACGGCGCTTCGCCCATCGCAACCCCGAACTGGTCATGCACGGCACCGATCATACCCATGACCGCAACGTCCTGGCGGCGCAGCACCGTTTCGTCGCAATCAATTCGGCCATCGAGGTCGATCTGACCGGCCAGGTCAATTCGGAACAGGCCGGCGGGCGCTATCTGGGCGGGGTGGGCGGCATCGACGATTTCCTGCGCGGCGCGATCAACAGCGCCGGCGGCGTGCCGGTCGTGGCGCTGCCCTCGACGAGCGGGCGACGCAGCCGCATCGTGTCGCGGCTCTCCGGCCCCACCACCGTGGCGCGCAGTGACGGTTGCGTCGTCGTCACCGAACATGGCGCGGCGGATCTGCGCGGGCTGGGCGTCGCAGCCCGCACCCGCGCCATGATCGCCATCGCCCATCCCGATCACCGCGAGCAACTGGAACGTGAACTGGCCGAAGGACTTCAGTGATCACTCGCATTCTCCGGCATCAGGATCAGCCGGGAAGATGGAACTCGTAAGCCGGGAGGCCAGCCATGACCGATCAGGATGCCAGCACCGCCCGCGAGTTCGATGGACTACGATGTGGTGATCGTTGGGGGCGGTCCTTCGGGGCTGTCGGCGGCGATCCGTCTGAAGCAGGTGAACCCGGAGATTTCCGTGGTGCTGCTGGAGAAGGGGTCCGAGATCGGAGCGCATATTCTGTCGGGAGCGGTGCTGGACACCTCGGGCCTCGACCGGCTGATCCCCGACTGGAAGGAAAAGGGTGCGCCGATCACCACCGAAGTCACCGAGGACAATTTCTACATTCTCGGCGAGGCCGGCCAGGTGCGCGTGCCGAACTGGCCGATGCCGCCGCTGATGAACAATCACGGCAAGTATATCGTCAGCATGGGCAATGTTTGCCGCTGGATGGCCGAGCAGGCCGAGGCGCTGGAAGTGGAAATCTTTCCCGGCATGGCCTGCTCGCAGCTGGTCTACGAGGGTGACCGCGTCGCCGGCGTGGTCGCCGGCGAGATGGGCCTCGAGGCCGACGGCACGCCCGGCCCGGCCTATGAGCCCGGCATGGAGCTGCGCGGCAAATACGTGCTGATCTGCGAGGGGGTTCGGGGCTCGCTCGCCAAGGAACTCATCAACAAATACGACCTGTCCGCCGGCCATGAGCCGCAGAAATTCGGCATCGGCATGAAGGAGATCTGGGAGATCCCGGCCGAGAAGGCCCGCCCCGGCACAGTCACCCACACCATGGGCTGGCCGCTCGGCAAGAATGCCGGCGGCGGCAGCTTCATCTATCATCTCGAGGGAAATCAGGTGCTTGTGGGCTTCGTCGTGCACCTGAACTACAAGAATCCCTATCTGTATCCCTATATGGAGTTTCAGCGCTTCAAGCATCACCCGCTGGTCGCCGAGTTGCTTCAGGGCGGCAAGCGCGTGGCTTACGGCGCCCGCGCGATCTCCGAGGGCGGCTGGCAGTCGATCCCGAAACTGACCGTGCCGGGGGCGGCGCTGCTGGGCTGCTCGGCCGGGCTGGTGAACGTGCCGCGCATCAAGGGCAACCACAACGCCATGCTGTCCGGGATCGCAGCGGCCGAGGCGGCGGCGGCGGCCATCGCGGCGGGGCGCGAGGGCGACGAGTTGACTGATTACGAGGCCGACCTGCGCTCGGGCCCGATCGCCAAGGACCTGAAGCCGGTGCGCAACGTCAAGCCGCTGTGGTCGCGGCTGGGGCTCTGGGCCAGCCTGGCGCTGGGGGGCTTCGACATGTGGGTGGCGAACGTGACCGGCTGGAACCCGCTGGGGACCTGGAAGCACGGCAAGACGGATGCCGAGGCGACCGGCAAGGCCGCCGATTTCCAGCCCATCGACTACCCGCGCCCGGACGGCAAGCTGTCGTTCGACCGGCTGACCAATGTGGCGTTCTCCTTCACCAACCACGAGGAAAGCCAGCCCTGCCACCTGAAGCTGCGCGACCCTGCGGTCCCGATTGCGGTGAACCTGCCGGAATATGCCGAGCCCGCGCAACGCTATTGCCCGGCCGGGGTCTACGAGGTGCTGGAGGGCGAGGGCGGGCCGCGGTTCCAGATCAACTTCCAGAACTGCGTGCACTGCAAGACCTGCGACATCAAGGACCCCAGCCAGAACATCGTCTGGACGACCCCGCAGGGCGGCGACGGGCCGAACTACCCGAACATGTGATCGGGGCTATTGGCGGCATCGGGAGACCGTCTCGCCGCTCTCCGGCGCCACGAAGGCGGTGACGTAGAGCCACTCGAAGCGATGGTGGCCGAGGGCGACGGGGCGTTCCCCCTTCGGCGCCCAGATGCGGCGCCGCACCGGCTTCAGGCCGAGCCGGTGCTCGTCCGTCGCCCAGAGCTCGACCGGGAGGTCGGTCTTCTCCCGCTCTTCGGTGACCACCTCGTGGAGTGGGCCGCTCGGGGCGGACGGATTCTCAGGCTGCGGTTTTGACCGGCGGCCGGGCGTTCTCCTCCTCGAACTGGGCTGGGCTGCGATATCCGGGCGCCGAGTGCAGGCGGCGGCCCCCGCCGGAAGGGTACCTATCACCATCATCCGAACCCGGTCAGACGGCCCTCCGCGGAGGGGTACGAAAAGGCGCCGCATCATGCGGCGCCTTTCCACTGTGGAAACATGACCGTGCAGGTGGCCTTGCCGGCCAGGGAAGGTCGTTTCAGCCGCCGAGATCCTGCACGAGGATTCCGCGTTCGACGACGGTCTGGATCATGTCGATCAGTTCCTCGCGCGGCAGCTGTTCGGCGCTGAACCAGTCGGGGGTGCTGTTCAGCGAACTCAGCAGATAGGACACGAAGGGCACGCTGTCGATGTCGCGGCGCACCTCGCCCGAACGCTTGCCCTGCTCGATCATGTCGATCCAGAGTTCGGCATATTTCCGGCGCATCTGCCGCCCCTGACGCTTGGTGACCGGCATGAGTTGTTCGTAAACCCGCATGAAGGGCAGATCGCGGTCCAGCTTGCAGACAAGATGTGTCCGCATGGCGATCTCCAGCCGCCGTGCGAAAGGCGTGCCGGGGTCCAGTTCCTCGACCGATTGGCGGACCTGCTCCAGCAGCATGGCGGTGCCCGAATTCATGATCTCGACCACGATCTCGTCCTTTGAGGCGAAATGATGGTAGAGGCTGCCGGCCTGGATATTCACCTGCTCGGAAATGGACCGCATCGTACAGGCCATGAAGCCCTTGTCGACAATCAGGTTGGCCGCGGCGAGAAGAATCTCATCGCGCGTCGCCTTGTCGCGTTTGCGCCGGCGGGTCTTTCCGCCCTCCGCCACGATCGGTGCCGCAATATCCATCTCTTAACCACTTCTTTTCATCACAGAGCAGCTACATTCGTGCATGGCTCCATTCATGTCCATCGGGAGATCCCAAACCTATCGCGCGAGAATTCTATCCAGTTCCTCCGCGATATAGGCGATGGCGTCCGCCGCTCCGGGCAGCAGGCCCACCATCATCGCGAAGCCATGGATCTGGCCTTCGAATTCGCGGAAAGCCACGGGAACCCCGGCCTCCCGCAAGCGGCGGGCATAGGCCTCGCCCTCATCGCGCAGGACATCGGTGCTGGCGGTCAGCAGGACGGTGGGCGGCATCCCGGTCAGGTCCGGCGCTCGCAAGGGCGAGGCTTCCGGCTCGCTCCGCCGGGCTTCGTCGGGCAGGTAATGGTTCCAGTAGGTCATCATCGCGTCGCGCGGCAGCATCAGCTGGCTTTCCGGATCCAGGTAGGAAGCCGTCTCGAAATCGGAGTCCGTCACGGGATAGATCAGAACCTGCGCGACAAGGCGCGGTGCACCCGTCGCAAGATCGCGCATCGCGACCACGGTCGCGAGATTGGCCCCGGCGCTGTCGCCGCCGACCACCATCGGCAGCTCCGAGCCGAACAGCTCGCCCCGCCGTTCCGCGACCCAGTTGAACCCGGCCCAGGCATCGTTCAGCGGCCCCGGATAGGCATGTTCGGGCGCCTTGCGATAGCAGACCATCGCCACCGCGCAGCCCGTTGCCACCGCCATGTCGCGCCCCATCGGCTCGAACACCGCATTGCTTCCGGCAACCCAGCCACCACCATGGATATAGACAATGACCGCGCGCGGCGCAGCGTTGGGAACCAGAAGGCGCAGCTCGATACTGCCCCCTTCGACGGGGATGTCGAACAACTCGCGCCGGGCGACATCTGCCCCCTTCGAGAACAAGTTGACGAAGCCCTCCATCGCGGCCCGGCTTTCCGCAATCGGCAACAGATAGCGCGGAACCGGCTGATTGCGCACGGCCTCGAGCAAGGCAAGCGTGGGCTCGTCCATCGAAGCGGGTCGGTCCTTTCGTGTCGTGCGTCCGTCGGGCAGGGTTTCGGCCCAGGCCCGAATGTCCTCCAGCGTCGCCGTGGCCGCCGAAATCGTGGTCGTCATCCGGGTGAAGCCGTGGATCAACCCGTCATAGCGGATCACCTTGACCGGAACGCCGGCCTCTTGCAGCCGGGCGGCATAGGCTTCACCCTCGTCGCGCAGCGGATCGTATCCGGCTGTCATCACCAGCGCCGGGGGCAGGCCCGACAGGTCGTCGGCCCGGATCGGGGCGGCGTGGGGATGATGCCTTTCCGAGGCGTCGTTGAGATAGAGGTCCCAGAACCGGATCATCGCCTGCCGCGTCAGCAGATAGCCCGTGGCGAAATCGGTATAGGATTGCGTCGCGGGGTCGTAGTGATCCGTCACCGGATAGATCATGATCTGCCCAAGTGGCTTCGGCCCGCCTTCGTCGCGCAGCCGCAGACAGGTCACCGTGGCAAGGTTGCCCCCGGCGCTGTCGCCCGCCAGCACGATATGATCGGGCGAAATCCCCAGTTCCGCCGCATTCTCTGCCGCCCAGCGAACGGCGGCGAGGCAATCGTCGGGCGCGGCGGGAAAGCGATGCTCGGGCGCCAACCGGTATTCGACCGACATCGCCGTGCAGCCCAGCGTCTCGCACAGATCACGCGCTACGTTGTCATGCGTCTCGATCGACCCGATGGAAAAGCCGCCGCCGTGGAAATAGACCAGCAGCCAGTCGTTTCGGCGTTCGGTGGGCTGATACAGGCGGACAGGGACACCTCCTGTCGTGACGGTGTCGCGGACCGAGGCCACGGGGCGGCGCTGCTCCATCGGCAGGGGCGGCATGAACGAGCGCATCTCTTCCAGCGTCAGATCATGCAGCGCCTTTTGGGATTTCAGTTGCTCGACGACGGCAGCGATTGCGGGATCCAGCATATCAGCCTCCTTTTGCCTCAGCGCGGCGCGCCCGCAAGGCGCACGACCGCGCCCGCCGGAATTTCGACCGACTTGATGATCGCGCTGAAATCCTCGCTGCCCCGGCCATCCTTGACGGCATCCGTCCAGACCTGCCCGGCCCGGCCAATGGTGGGGATCGGCACGCCGAGCGCCTCGGCCTCCTTCACCGCGAGGCGCATGTCCTTTTCCACGATGGAGAGATGGGCGCCGAAATCGAAGGTTCCGGGCAGGGCCGCGCGGGCCAGGATGTCGCTGGCCGCCGCGCTGTGGCCGGTGCCCGCGCGCAGGACCTCCATCATCGCCCCGGCATCGAGCCCCGCCTTCGCCCCGATCACCAGCCCTTCCGAGGCCACGACCATGTTCGCGGCCATCACCATGTTGTTCACGATCTTCATGATCTGCGCCTGGCCCACGCGGTCGCCGACCACATAGACCTGCCGCCCGATCCGCGCCAGCAGCGGCGAGACCTGATCGACGGCGTCCTGCGGCGCGGACAGCATCATCGCCAGCCGTCCCTCGCGCGCGGCGGGGGGGCCGCCGCTGATCGGGGCATCGGCCATGACGATCCCCGCGCCGGCCAGCTTTTCCGCCAGTTCCTCGATCACGGTTTTGCCGATGGTGGACATCTCGGCATAGACGCGGATGGCGCCGCCGTGGATCACGCCGTCGGCGCCATGGGCGACTTCTGCGCTGATCTCTGGCTTGGGAAGGCAGGCAAGAACGATGGGGGCCGCATCCGCGACCTCTTTGGGCGAACCATGGGCGATAGCCCCCAAAGCGACGAAGCGATCCCGGGCCTCGGGCGACACGTCATAGACATGCAGTTCCGTGTCGTCGCGGATCAAACGCTCGGCCATCGAGCCGCCCATCTGGCCCAACCCGATGAAACCAATCCTGTCAGTCATGTGCCACCCCCTTGCCCGCGACGATAAAGGCGCGCCGATGGTCTGCCGGCGCGTATAGGTAAAAATCGATAGCGCAGTTTGCCGCACAGCCTATCACGGAAGCCGCAATACCTGCCATCGGCCAAGCCTTTACCCTCCTGAAGTTTGGCGCTTCGCTCCGATTGTCCGCAGATCTCGACTGCACCAGCATCCCGCTGCGCGCCGCGGCCACCCTTTCCACTGCCGGACAACTCGAAGCGGGGGTCGAGACAGGACCGAAAGCCGGCCACGATGCAAGGCAATCGAGATTCGCCGCAGCACGCGGGGTTTTTCAGGACGCCGGATCGTAGTGCCGATAAAGCGGGTCGGCGGGACCACGGACGCCATGCGCCCAGGTCTGGTTGTCCTGCGCGGGAGGCGCGGGCCGCGACTCCGAGAAATCGAAGATGGTGATGCGCCGCGCGATGCGCCATTCGTCGTCGCGCCTCTCGAAGCGGTCGGCGTAGCGGCCGCAGACCTCGACGATCAGGTCGGATTGCGCCTTGTCGTTGCCCTCGTCGACCAGCATGGCGCGATGCCCCCCGGCCTCGGGACCCATCCGCATTCTGGCGATGAAATAGGTTTCGACCACGGCCCGGTCATCGGATTGGAAATCCATAGTGCAATTGCACAGGTAGTGGGCCGAGCGCGCGATTGTCCTGTGACGCGCTGATCCACTCGATGAATTCGTCGCGGCTGCCGTTGAAGTCACCATGATGGCTGGTCGAAATCCTCGAAGAACGCCGTGCGCACCAGTTCCCAGTCCCGACGGTCGATGCCCCTTGCATATCGCGTCATGGCATCCTTGATCGAGGCGCGGTCGGCAAGCGTGCGGGATGTATGTTTCATGTCTGCTCCGTTGCGGTCGACGCATTCTCCGGCCTCGGCAAGGCATACCCGCCTTCGACGCGCCATAGGCCACGCGCCCGTAGCTGGCCCGGACGCCCGCGATCGAAGCGATGTTGACGATGGCGCCATGCCCGCTTTTCACCAGCAGGTCGGCGGCCAGTTGCGTCAGCAGCATCGGCGCGGTCAGGTTGACGTCCAGCACACGCCGCCACTCCTCGATCGAGATCTCGCGCACCAGCGCCAGCTTGGCGATGCCGGCGTTGTTGATGAGCACCGACAGTTCCTCCAGCCCCGCGAACCAGGCCCGGCAGGCGTCGAAATCGGTGATATCCAGCGCCTCGGCACGAATGCTCTCAGGCGGGGTGAACCCCTCCAGCGCCTCCGCGCGATCGAGGATGACGACACTCCAGCCATCGTCTCTCAGCGCGACGCTGATCGCCAGCCCCAGGCCGCCCGCGCCGCCGGTGACGATTGCGGTTCCCTTGCTCATGCTGTTCACCTTTTGGGAAACTGGGAGAGGGTGGCTGTCATTCGGCTGACAGGCGATGCAGTCTCCTTCTCACGGCTCAGCTCTTGCCGCGCCGCTCTATCTCGGCCAACAGGCGCGGCGTGCCGACAAGGAAGCTCTGCATTCCGATCAGAACCACCAGTTGCATGACCTGAAGCACCTGCTCGGGCGTTGCGCCGTAGCGCAGGGCATTGTTGCCGTGGATGCGGCTGCCGGGGTTGTAGAGATGGGTGGTCGAGCTGTCGATCGCGACATAGAGCAGTTCGCGCACCATCGGCGACAGCGTGCCCTTGCGCCACGGGGTCGAGGAAAACGCCGTATAGCCCATGACGAACTCCGGCGAGGTACGGACCATCGCGTCCAGCAGATCATTCCAGTAGCCGCGCTTGTCGGCGAACTCCGTCTTGACCGCCTGATAGGCTTCGCCGCGCGGAAAGGCGTCTTTCAGCTTGGGGTCATCGCTTTGCGCCAGCATATCCAGCAGCAGCGGCGCACCCTCGGTATAGGAATGGATGCCCAGAACCGATGCGATCTGCAACGTTTCGAGGATTTCCTCCTTGGTCGCGCCAACGTCCAGCGCGGCCCCGACATGCTGCGAAACGGCATCGCCGTTCAGATGCGTGACCGCGGCATTGGCCGCGATCAGCACCAGATGCCGGATCTTGAGGTCCAGATGTTCCGCGCCAAGCGCGACCTCCGCCATTTGCAGGTAATCACCGAAGAAATCGGCATCCGTTTCCAGCGCGACCGCCAGGTCGTCGGTCCAGTAGCCATGCAGGCCGACGAATTTATCCTTGAGTTGCTGATTGTCCGGCATGTTACCCGTTCCTTGATGCGATCAAGTGCGACCGGCCCTCGACCCGCCACAAATCCGTTCATTATCAGCAGATGCCTATTCCTATGGCTGCGGGCATGTTTCCACGGGTTCGTTTGCCGCGACGGCGGCTTCCAGTTCCGCCTTGGCCGACTGGAACTCTTCCATGAACTCGGGGTCGCGTGCAGATGCGCGACGACGGCTGATCCGATCAACCCCCGCGACTATTCTCAGCATTTCTCATCCCCGATATCCACCGGCTCCCCGCCAGTGAACTACCTTACGTTCGTTTTATCCACGCCGACCGAACCATCCCAAATGCCGCCAACCTTTACGCCTGATGATACATGCCCTGCGCCGTCGGCACGCCCAGCCCGGCAGAGCTGTAACCGCCGTCGACCGCAAGATTCTGGCCGGTAATGCTGGCGGCCCGGTCCGAGCACAGGAAGGCCACCGCCTCCGCGATATCCTCGGTCGAGGAAAAGCGGTCCTGCGGGATGGCGCGCAGGTATTCGTTGCGCGCGGCCTCGTCGTAATGGCCCCGGGTCAGTTCGGTATCCACCGGCCCCGGCGCCACGCCGTTGCAGCGGATGCCCAGCGGCGCCAGCTCGAGCGCCATCTGCCGGGTCAGGTGGATCAGCGCGGCCTTGGAGGTGCCATAGGCGGTCCGCAAAGCCCCCGCCCGCAGTCCCGAGATCGAGGTGATGTTGACGATGGCCCCCCCGCCGAGTTCGGCCATCCGCCGCGCCGCCAGTTGCGACAGATGCAGCGGCGCGTTCAGGTTCACCTCCATGATGCGCTGCCAGACGGCCAGATCCATCTCCAGAAACGGAGTCAGCGTCGCGATCCCGGCGCAGTTGACCAGCGCACCAAGGCGGTCGCAGCTTTCGACCATCGCGCGCATGGCCTCGCGGTCGGTCACGTTGCCATGGCGGAAATCCGCGCCGATCTCGGCAGCCGCGGATTCCAGATTGTCCGACAGGTCGGTCAGGACGACATCCCAGCCGTCCCGCTTCAATGCGACGCCGATGGCCTTGCCGATGCCTCCCGCCCCGCCGGTCACCAGTGCTGTCCTGTTCTTCAAGGCTTCCCCCCCATGTCTCCCTGCCCGGCATGGCGGGCAGGGAAAGCCGCTCAGTAGATGGTGACGCCACTGTCCACCGGGATGACCTGCCCTGTCGTGTGCCGCGACTCGTCCGAAGCCAGATAGACCGCGACATGGGCCATATCGATCGGCTCGCACGGCCCCAGCAGGCACTGGTCGGCCAGTTTGCGCAACTCCTCACGCTCGTCGATCAGGCCGCGCACCCGTTCGGAAACCGTCAAGCCCGGCGCGATGGCGTTCACACGGATGCGGTCGGGCGCATATTCCGGCGCCATCGAGCGGGTCAGCGCATGCACGCCCCCCTTCGCTGCCGTGTAGCAATCGCGGTCGGTCAGCGCCATGATCGCCACCATGGACGAGAAGTTGATGACCGATCCGCCTCCGGCCTTTTGCAGATAGGGAATGCCGTATTTGCAGACGAGGAAGGTGCCGAACAGGTCCAGCTTGATCGCCCGCCAGAACTCTTCCTCCGGCGCGTCGGTCACCCGCGCGTCGTGGGGGGTCGAGCCGCCGGCCACGTTGCACAGCACGTCGATCTTGCCGAACGCCTCGGCGGCGCGCGCCAGTCCGGCGCGGACGTTGTCGCCATCCGTCACATCCAGCGCGACGGGAATGATCCGGTCGCCGCCTCCGCTGGCCTCGGCGGCAGCCTCGGCAATGTCCAGCCGGACGTCGCCCGCCAGAACGCACGCGCCCTCGGCGATGAACAGTTTGCAGATTTCGGTGCCGATTCCGCCACCGGCGCCGGTCACGAAAGCGACCTTGCCGTCCAATCTACCCATCTCGTCTCTCCCCTCGGTGATTTCAGATAGTTCCGGCCGCGCGCAGCCGGTCCATCTCGCTGGTGTCAATCCCGACCGAGCCAAGAATCTCGGCGGTATCGGCCCCCAGATGCGGCGCGGGCAGGCGGTCGTTGCGCCCCGTCATCGCCGTCAGGACCGAGCGCGTGACCAGCGGCACGGTCTTGCCCGCCCCATCCAGCGGGATCGGCTCGACATAGTCGCGGAAGGCGTCCAGTTCCAAAGTCTCGACCGGGGAGAGGCAACGGCAGGCCGGCAGACGCCGCTCGGCCAATGCGGCAAGGCATTCGTCCGCGCTGCGCTCGGCGCACCACTCGGCCAGGATCGCGCTGAGGACCTCGCCATTCTCACCCCGGTCGGAATCCGTGGCAAAGCGCGGATCACCCACCAGTTCGGGCTTGCCGATGAATTCGGCCCAGCGTTTAAACATCACGTCGCCGATGACCTGCACCATGATCCAGCCGTCCTTTGTGCGGAACAGGTCCGATGGTCCGGCGATGGGGCTGCGGTTGCCGATGGGTCTGCGCGAACGGAAGCCCGAGGCTTCCTCCATCAGCATCGGGTTCATCATCGTCATCGCCGTGCCGAGAAGCGAGCATTGGACATGCTGGCCCTGCCCGGTGATCCGGCGTTCAAGCAACGCGGCCATGGTAGCGAAGGCCGCCGACATGGCGGTGGCATAGTCGACATAAGAGATGGAGGCGCGATAGGGCCGCTCGCCCGCGCCGGTCAGATACATTGCCCCGCTCAGCGCCTGCCCAGTGCCGTCGAAACCCACCTTGTCGCGGCTTTCGCCCTCCGGGTCGAAGGCGGAAATCGTGGTCAGGATCAGGTCGGGCTTGATCTGCCGCAGCGTCTCATAGTCCAGCCGCAGTTTCTTCAAGGCATTGCCCGGCAGGTTGACCACCAGCACATCGGCCGTGCGGATAAGATCCTCCAGCACCGCACGGCCCTCGGGCCTGGCATAATCCAGAGTCAGAGATTTCTTGTTGTTGTTGACTTGCAGATAAAGACCGCCACGCCCGCTGATACCCACCGGCATCACTTCGCGGTCGGTCGCCCCTTCGGGCGGCTCGACACGGATGACCTCGGCCCCTTCGTTGGCCAGCATCTGGGCACAGAAGGGCGCGGCGATGTAGCGGCCAAGGTCAAGCACGCGAAGGCCTGTAAGACCGACGCGCTGCGGCTCACTGTCCCTGGATTCCATCGACGACCTTCCTTCAATGCGACTTCGTTTCAGACCGACCGGTCATGCGTAATACTGGACCTCAAGCAGGACGCAGCCGCCCTCCGAGCGGATCGGGCCATGCGGGGTTCCGGGCGGGCGATGCACATAGGCCTCTTCGGTAAAGCGCCCGAAGCGTTCCGCCTCGCGGATGCCCGACAGATCGCCCGACAGCAGCATGGCTTCCTCGTGATAGTCATGGATCAGCGGCTTTGTCGTCTCGACGCCGGGCGCGAAACGGACCAGCCGCGTGCGATGGCCGACTTTCTTCGCCTCGTCCAGATTGTCGGCAAGTGTCAGGGATTCGATCCCCGGAAAGCCTGGCAGCGGGTTCCACTGCATGCCGCTCAGCGGCGTCAGCGTATCCACGGGACGGTCAGACATGGTATTCTCCCTGCGTTTCACCACGCCGCCTCAAGGACGGACAGGACCTCCTCGGCCGAGCGGATCGGCCGAGGATTGGTCGCCACGATCGGATCGCGCAGGGCGGATCGCGCCACAAAGGGCAGATCCTCGCGCGAGACATTCAGTTCGCGCAGCCGGGTCGGCAGGCCAAGCTCGCCCCCGATCAGAGCGCGCAGGCGGTCTTGCAGCCTCTCCGCCGGCAGCGACTGATCCAGCGCGCCCTCCAGCCGCCGGCACAATTCGGCGCGGCGCACAGCGGTCACCTCGGCGTTGAAGCCGATAACCTGCGGCAGAAACACACAGGAGGTATGGCCATGGGCCACCTTGCAGCGCCCGCCCAGCTGGTGCCCCAACCCGTGGCTGAGGCCCAAGCTGACATTCGCAAGGCCCGAAACCGACAGCCAAGCCGCGATCTGGCAGTGCAGCCGCGCCTCCAGATCATCAGGCCGCTGGCGGGTCACGGGCAGCCAGCGCATCAGCGCGGCCAGCCCCTCGGCGGCCAGCGCGTCGGTCATCGGCTGCGCCGTGATCGAGAACCAGGCCTCGACGCAATGATCGACGGCCTTCACGCCCGAGGACAGCCACAGCCATTCCGGCGTTCCCAGCGTCAGTTCGGGGTCCAGCAGAACCGTGCGGGCACCCAGCTTGCGGTCCTGATAGAGGTGCTTTTCCCCGTGGGTTGCATCGGTCAGGCCCGAGATGTCGGTGAACTCGCCCGCCGAGAGTGTCGTCGGCACGGCATAGATCGGCAGAGCCGCCCCCTTCATCGGGGGCGCGATCCTGGTCGAAGGGTATTCGAAGCGGATGGCGCAGGCATCGAAATCGGCAGGCGCGCGCAGATCGTCGGCCAGCGCCCAGACCGCGCCCTTGACCGTATCGCTTTGCGTGCTGCCTCCGAAGCTGATCACCGCATCGGCACCACGTTCCCGCATGAACGCGGCGGCCGCCAGAGCGGTGTCGCGCGGCACATGAGGCCGGGTGTCCGAGAACACCCCGGCGCAGCGGTCGCCCATCGCCCCCGCCACCGCATCCAGAAGCGCGGGCGTATTCGCCAGCGTCCGCCCGGTGACGACCACGGCGCGGCGGATGCCGTCACGTTCCAGCACCTGCCCCAGCTGGCCGATGCAGCCCGATCCGAAGCGAACCTCGTGGACCGCCGGGCGAATGAACCGACCCTGCCTATGAGTTGTCGCGTCGCTCACGTTTTGCCTTTCGACATGGGACTGCTCAGGGTGGCTGGCCGGGGCAGTCCCCCCCTTTTCGTTACTGCGTGACCAGCGGGCAGCCGCCCTCTTCCAGCGGGCGGAACGCCTGGTCGCCCGGAATGGTCTCGACCAGCTTCACCAGGTCCCAGGGTCCGGTGGATTCCTCGGGCGTCTTGACCTGAACCAGGAAGGTGTCGTGCACCATCCGGCCATCCTTGCGCAGGACACCGTTCTTGGTGAACATGTCATTGACGGGCATCTCCCGCATCTTCGCCATTACTGCCGCCGGTTCGTCGGTGCCCGCCGCCTCGACCGCCTTGAGGTAATGCAGGACCGAGGAATAGACCCCCGCCTGCCCGTCATTCGGCATGGCGCCGTGACGCTCGAAGAAGCGGTCGGACCATTCCCGCGCCTCGGGACTCTGGTCGGGGAAGAAGGCGGTCGCATAGACCATGCCCTGCGCCAGGTCCAGGCCGATGGCCTTGATGTCGGTCAGGAAGGTCACGATGCCGACCAGCTTCTGGCCGCCGGCGGTAAGGCCGAATTCATTGGCCTGCTTGACCGCCGTGACCAGATCGGCCCCGGCATTGCCGAAGGCGACGTATTTGGCCCCGGAAGCCTGCGCGCTCAGCAGATAGGACGACATGTCGGCCGTGTTGATGGGATGCTTGACCGACCCTGCGACGGTTGCGCCAAGGGGAATGATGAACCGCTCGGTCCCCTTTTGGAGCGATTCCCCGGCGATGTTGTCCATCACGACGAAGAACCAGCTGTCGCCCGGCTCCTTGACCAGCGCGGTCGCGATGGTCTTGCCTGCCGAATAGGTGTCATAGGTCCATTGCACCCCCGTCGGCGAACATTGCTCGCCCGTCGCCAGCTCCGTGGCGCCGTTGGACATGATGCTGATGACGCCCTTCTCTTTGGCCAGTCCCTGCACGGCCAGCGCGACGGCGGAGTTCGACAGGTCCGAGATCATGTCGATCTTGTTGCTGTCGATCCACTCGCGGGCGATGGACGAGCCGAGGTCGGGCTTGCCCTGATGATCGGCCGACATGAACTGGATCGGCTTGCCCAGGACCTCGCCGCCGAAATCCTCGATCGCCATCTGCGCCGCGACCACGGAGCCGGTCCCGGCCACGTCCGTATAGGTGCCGGACATGTCCGTCAGCACGCCGAGCCGGACTTCTCCATCAACCGAGCTGGCCTGCCCGGCCGTTGCGGCCATCGTCGCCAGGGCCGTCGCCAGTAGGTATCTTCCCATCATGTTCTTGCTCCCTGCAGGTGTGTGTGCGTCGCGATGTGCATGCGCCGTCACAGCGGCTTCCGAATGAGTTGGGCTATCCGGCCGACGATGCCGTCGCGGAAGACCATCACGCAGGCGACGAAGATCGCGCCCTGGATGACCGTCACCCAGGCTCCCAGCGGGGCCAGGTAGGTCTGCAGCGCGATGATGATGATCGCGCCGACGATCGGGCCGAACATCGTGCCGAGGCCGCCGATCAGCGTCATCAGGATCACCTCGCCGGACATCGCCCAGTAGACGTCGGTCAGCGAGGCGAGTTGGAAAACCAGCGCTTTGGTGGCGCCTGCGAGCCCGGCCAGGGTCGCCGACAGGACGAACACCATCAGCTTGTAGCGGTTGGTCCAGTAGCCGAGCGAGGTGGCGCGGGGCTCGTTGTCACGGATCGCCTTGCAGATCTGACCGAACGGCGAGTGGATGGTCCGATAGATCAGGAGCAGGCCCGCCATGAAGATCACGGCGACGACGAAGTACATGTTCATGTCGTTGTTCAGGTCCACAAGCCCGAACAGCCTGCCCCGCGGCACGCCCTGAATCCCGTCCTCGCCCCCGGTCAGTTGGGGATTCTGCAGCGATAGGAAATAGACCATCTGCGCCAGAGCCAGGGTGATCATGGCGAAGTAGATGCCTTGGCGGCGGATGGCGATGCTTCCGAAGATCACGCCGAGAACGCCCGCCGCCACGGTCCCGGACAGGATCGACAATTCTGGGCTCAGGCCTAGGTTCTTGGCCGTATAGGCACAGGTATAGCTGGCGAGCCCGAAATAGGCGGCATGTCCGAAGGACAGCAGCCCACCGTAGCCCAGCAGAAGGTTGAAGGCGAGCGCAAACAGCGCGAAGCACAGCACCTTCATCACCACGATCGGATAGAGCAGGAACGGCGCGACCAGCAGCGCGATGGCGATGCCGACCATGACGTTGCGATGCAGTGCAGCGGTGCCCTGAGTTTCCTCGGAAAGTGCCTCGGCGGATGCAATGGGTTCCATATCTTTGTCCTTGCTTGCCGGAGTTCAGGCGGCGCGGCCGAATAGGCCTGCGGGCTTGACCAGAAGGACCAGCACCATGACCACGAAGATGACCATCGCCGAGGCCTCGGGGTAGAACACCTTGGTGAGGCCCTCGAGCAGCCCGAGCAGAAAGCCCATGACGATCGCGCCGAGGATGGAGCCCATGCCCCCGATGACCACGACCGCGAAGCAGACGATCAGGATGTCATTGCCCATGTTGGGGTTGACCGAGTAGATCGGCGCCGCCAGCGTGCCGCCCAGCGCCGCGAGCCCGACGCCGAAGCCGTACGTCAGCGTGACGAGCAGCGGCACGTTGATCCCCAGCGCCTGGGTCAGCACGGGATTCTCCGTCGCTGCGCGCATCGTGGCCCCGAGCGACGTCTTTTCGATCAGGTACCAGGTGCCAAAGCACACCACGACCGAAATCAGGATCACCCAGCCGCGATAGGTGGGGAGGAACATGAAGCCGAGATTGAATCCGCCCTGCAGCGCCTGCGGGATCGCGTAGGGGAGCCCCGAGGCGCCGAAGTAGTTGCGGAACACTCCCTGGATGATGAGCGCGATGCCGAAGGTCAGGAGCAGCCCGTAGAGGTGGTCCATTCCGGCGATGCGGCGCAGCAGGAACCGCTCCATTGCCATCCCGATCCCCCCGACCACCAGCGGCGAGAAGATCAGCGCGAACCAGTAGTTGATGCCCAGCCAGGTCAGCCCCATCCAGGCGACGAAGGCGCCCAGCATGTAGAGCGCGCCATGGGCGAAATTCGCAATGTTCAGCAGCCCGAAGATGACCGCCAGCCCGAGACTCAGCAGGGCATAGAACGATCCGTTGATCAGTCCCAGAAGCAACTGGCCGAACAGGACCTGTGGCGGAATTCCCAACAGTTCGAACACCGGTCAGACCCCCAGATAGGAATGAATTTTGTCCATGTTCCGCTCCATGTCCTCGTTCGCGATCATGTCGATCACCTTTCCCTGATCGACGACATAGTGCCGGCTGGCGACGGTCTGCGCGAAGATGAAGTTCTGCTCGACTAGGATGATGGTGTAGCCCTCGGCCTTCAGCTTGCGGATCGTCGCGCCGATCTGGTCGATGATGACCGGGGCGATGCCCTCGGTCGGCTCGTCCAGCAGCAGGAAGCGCGAGCCGGTGCGCAGGATGCGGGCGATGGCCAGCATCTGCTGCTCGCCTCCCGACAGCTTGGTGCCCTGGCTGTTGATGCGCTCCTTCAGGTTCGGGAACAACTGGAAGATCTGGTCGACCGCCATGCCGCCGGGCTTGACCACCGGCGGCAGCATCAGGTTCTCCTCGACCGAAAGCGACGAATAGATGCCGCGTTCCTCGGGGACGAAGCCGACGCCCAGTCGCGCGATCTTGCGCGACGGCATGTCGATCGTCTCGACGCCGTCGAACACGATCGAGCCCTTGCGCTTGCCCATCACGCCGATGATCGACTTCAGCGTGGTGGTCTTGCCCGCGCCGTTGCGGCCCAGCAGTGTGACCACCTCGCCCTCGTAGACCTCGAAGTCGATGCCGTGCAGCACATGGCTTTCGTCATACCAGGCCTCGAGCCCGCTGACCTTAAGCAGGGGGGTCCCGCCCCCGTCTTCAGTGCGCATGGCCACCCCCGGATCCGATATAGGCTTCGATCACGCGCGGATCCTTCGAGACCGTGGCATAGTCGCCCTCGGCCAGAACCCTGCCGCGCGCGAGCACGGTGATACGGTCGGAAAGAGACGCCACCACCGACAGGTTGTGCTCCACCATCAGGATCGTGCGATCCTTGGACACGCGGCGGATCAGGTCCGCGGTCCGCTCGACGTCCTCTCGCCCCATGCCGGCCATCGGCTCGTCGAGCAGCATGACCTTGGGGTCGAGCGCCAGGGTGGTCGCGATCTCCAGCGCGCGCTTGCGGCCATAGGACAGCTCGACCGCTGTGCGGCCTGCGAACTCGGACAGGCCAACGGCATCCAGCAATTCGCACGCTTGGGCGTTAAAGCTGTTCAGCACCCGTTCCGACCGCCAGAAGTCGAAGGAGTCGCCCCGGCTGCGCTGCAAGGCGACGCGCACGTTGTGCAGCGTGGTCAGGTGCGGAAAAACCGCCGAGATTCTGGAATGAGCGGATCAACCCCTTCCGGGCGATGCCCGCCGGCTTGTCCTGCGTGATGTCCTGACTGTCATAGGTGATCGTGCCGGACGTGGGTTGCAGGAATTTGGTCAACAGGTTGAAGCAGGTCGTCTTGCCCGCCCCGTTGGGACCGATGAGTGCGTGGATCGTGCCGCGACGCACATCCAGGTCCACGCCGTCCACAGCCTTGAACCCCCCAAAGCTCTTGGTCAGACCCCGTGCGGATAAAATGATGTCGCTCACTCTACCTCCCTGAACGTCATTGCGCCGCGACGGTGATCGCTGCACGACATCAGCGGCCGGTAGGGCCGACGATGCCCGCAAGCCGGCATGGCGGACCGCCGATCACTCTCGTCGAGAAGACCATACACCGATCCGACTTTCCCAGAATACGGATTGAGAGGCTTGCAATATCTGCTGGAACAGTCAGAGGTTCGCCCTATGCGCGGCGGCGGCTTGGTCAGCTTTCGCGCAGGGCCTTGCGCGGGGGGGCACGCCGCCATCGGTGGCGACGGAAAGGTTCGGCATGGCGACCACGCATGATCGGCGCTCGGCCGGTAAGCAGACGGGCGACCCGGCCAAGGCCCCAGCACCAGTTGCAGGTCGGGTTGCCGCTGGGCCTCCTCGCTGCACACGATGAACCGCGCCGGGTTTCCCGGAGGCTCCAACTCTTGAGAGACTGGAGCCATGACGAAGAGAAAATCTGGAGGGTTCTGTGAGGCGCGGCGAGACGTTGGCGGCGAGCGCGACGGTGGTCGACGCGTCATAGAAGCCGGATTGAGCGAAGCCGCGGTGGGTCTTGCGCTATGGGCGGAGTGTCTCGGGACGCTGGCTGCCGCGTCGATCGCTGTCGGCGATGCGATGCAACCGGGCGCTCCCGTGGTGAGCGGCTCTGGCTACGTCTGTGCGGAGGTCGGCATGGGGTGGCCGCCGGACGTCAGCGGGAGGGCGATGGTCGATGGCCGGCGATCGTGCCGGCCGAACGGCGCGCGCGCCGTTCGGGGCGCGGGCCGCGAGCACGGGCGCCGTCAGCATGCCGGAGAAGATGGAAGCCGTGATCATCGGCGGCGGACCGACGCCGGATGTTGGCGTTGCCGGTCATGGTTCTGTTTCCTTTGGGGTCGGGATTCAGAGTAGCGAAGCGCCGCTCCTGAACCCTTGCCCGTCGGCGAGACCGGGGAAGCAAGGTGCAAGGAAAGTCTTTGGCACCGTGGAATAATTGGAGGGGCCCGCGCTTGCGGGGAGCGGGCCGGTTATGCCGCGAAAGGCCGAAGAGTTTTCTTGTTCCGCGCGAGGGCAGCGCCCTGAGCAACCTCCAGAAACAAAGAAGCGCGCCGTAGCGCGCTGCATTAATCATTTTCGGGAAGAGCTGGACTCAACTACCGGCGCGCATGGGATTGATGAACTCCAGCCCGGCGAAGTCCTTTTCGTTGTCCGTAACGATCACGCAGTCGTTCGCGCCTGCGCTGGCGGCGATGATCATGTCGAGCGCGCTGCGCGGGCGGCCCGCGGCCTTGCCCTCCGCCATCAGCCGCGCCCAGATCAGGCCCGCCTTGTCGTCGAACGCAAGGATGCGGCCGGCGAACAGCGACTGAGGGCCTTCCGGTCCGGCGAACTAGGTTTCGAGCGCATCCCGCTTCTTGCCGCGCGGCTTTTCCAGAATACCACGCCGGACTTCGGCTATGGTGAGCGTGGAGATGAAGAAGTCTTCATCGCGCTGCTCTTCCCACCATGCCAGCAGCGGTTCCGATGGCTGCGGCTTGATGACGTTACTGATGATGTTGGTGTCGAGAAGATAGCGCGTCACAGGTCGACCCTGCGCCCTTCCTCGCGCGGGCGCGACAGGTCGAGGTCGGCCCCGACCAGGGGCGATCGGCGGAGCGCGGAGAGGATGCCACCGGACTTCGGCGGCTCACCGGACACCAGCGCCCTGACGGCTTGCCGGGCCTGCTCCGCTTCCGGCCCTTCCTCCGCCAGATGGCGCGCAAGCGACCTGATCAGCTCGCGGTCGGATTCCAGCGCCAGAACCTCGAAGCGCTTGTAGCCGCGCTGCGTCAGGCGCGTGCGGTAATTCTCGATCGCTCTCTTCTGTGCGGCGTTGCTCATGGCGAACCTCCGTATTATATCCTGACATATAGCCGATATCTGCCTTGCAAACAAGGGATGCGGCGATGCCGCCAGTCACGCGCCAGAGCACAGCAAAACCGGGAAATGCCACGGATTACCCTGAGCATGTTCCGTATGCTGTGGCGCGAAGGACTTCGCCAGACTTCGCGGCAGCTTCCGGTAATGCGCCGTTTTCCGCCGAAAATACGCCTTTTATTTCAATTGATTATACTGATCTTCCGGCGAATTCTGCAAGGTATGACCTTGCGAGCCCCCGGAAACAGAGCAATGATGAAGAGGAGCGCGCGCGAAGCGCTGCTCGAATCCTTGATGCTGGAAGAACCGGAGCTGACGTTTACGTCGCGCGGCACCCCCGATCCGCGCCTGCTGCGTCTGGTCGACTTCCTTGCAAGGCAGGCGGCGCGGGAGTGCTACGCCGAAGAAGTTCAGATGACGAAGCGACTTCGGGCCCGCACCTCCTGATGCTTCAGGGAGGCGTGCAATGAAGGTCGCGATCTACGCCCGCTATTCCTCGGACAACCAGCGCGAGGCACCCATCGCCGACCAGTTCCGCATGTGTCGCTTGCGGGCCGAGAGGGAGGGCTGGACGGTGGTCGAAGAATATTCCGACCACGCCATCTCCGGCTCCAGCATGATCCAGCGCGCTGGCATCCAGGCGCTGATCATGGATTCCGCCCGCGGCCGTTTCGACCTGATCATGGCCGAGGCGCTGGATCGGATCAGCCGGGATCAGAAAGACATTGCCAGCATCTACAAACGCATGCGCTATGCCGACGTGAAGATGTTCACCCTCACCTCGACGGCGCGAAGTTCGACAATCGCGCCGATGGCGTCAGGATCGACCAGGGCATTGAGTTCGACAGCAACGGGCGGCGGCGGGCCTACTGGATGTTCCCCGACCATCCGGGTGGCAATTCCCCGATCTTCACCCGGCGGCTGGAATCGGTGCGGGTCGATGCCGCTCAGGTCGCGCACCTGTTCGAGCGCCAGCGCGTCCAGAGCCGGGGCACCCCATGGGGAACGCCCGCCATGCGGGCGATCCGCGACGTTGACGACTGGCAGACCGCCGAACTGGTGCGGAAGAAGACCGAAGCCTGTCTGGTCGGAATCGTGTTCGGCGCGGACGAGGATCAGCAGGGCATCGCCCCGGTCATTCAGGATGCCGACGGCAACCGGGTCGAGCAGTTCGAGCCGGGCCTGATCGCCTATGCCCGCGGCGGCAAGGATATCAAGTTCAACCAGCCCGCCTCGACGGCGGGCGTCTACGAGTGGCACCGCACCCAGCTTCACATCATCGCGGCCGGGTTCCGGGCACCCTACGCGCTGATGACCGGCGACCTGAGCCAGGCGAATTTCTCATCCACCCGCGCCGGGTTGAACGAGTTCCGGCGCATGGTCGAGCAGATCCAGTGGCAGACCGTGATCCCCATGTTCTGCGAACCGATCTGGCGCTGGTTCATCGAGCGGGCGCAGTCGCAGGGCCTGCTGCCGGATGGCGTCGAGATCCTCGCCGAATGGGGACCGCCGAAGTTCGAGAGCGTCAATCCGCTGCAGGACGCGCAGGCCGATATCCTTGAGGTTCGCGCCGGCTTCAGGAGGGCGGCAGCATGGACAGCGGCGGCGGTGTCGCCGGGCGCAGCGAGCGGCGTCGCCGGCAGCGTATCGGCGAGAGGAAGCAAAGTGTTCATTGGGAAGTCCTCGGGAGAGCGGAAACGGGCAAGCCCGCCGGCGCTCTCTCTCGGACCGGACGGGCTCAAACCCGTCCCGGCCACTCTCTCCCTCTCACTTCCATTCTTGACTTGGACCATATCATGGACCATCTTCTGCAATGGAAATGCGGGAAGAATTCAAAGGAGCGTGTGCGATGCGCGTGTCTGTCAGCGAGGCGAAGGGGCAGCTCACCGAACTGGTGAAGCGTGCCGAAGCCGGCGATGAGGTCATCCTGACCCGTCGCGGCCATGAGATCGTGCGCTTGGTCGCCGTCGCGGCGGCGCCCGGCGTCAAGGGGCGGCGCGCATTGATGGAGAAAGTCAGGGCGTCGGCTGCGGCCAAGGCTCTGCCGGGACCGGATGCCGCGCGCAGCCAGGACTTTCTTTATGGCGATGACGGGATGCCCGCGTGATCGCCGTCGATACGTCGGCCCTCATGGCGATCGTGCTGGACGAGCCGCAGGGCGAAGCCTGCATGACGGCTATCGAGCAGGCTGATGGGTTGCTGATCTCCGCCGGGACTGTAGCGGAAGCCTTGATCGTGGCAGGACGGCGCAATGTCGGCGAAGAGATTGGCGCGCTGATTTCCGGCCTCGGCTTCGAGGTCATATCGGTCACGGCCGCCTCCGCGCGCCGGGTTGCGGATGCCTATGGCCGATGGGGCAAAGGCATCCACCCGGCTTCGCTGAACTATGGCGACTGTTTCTCCTATGAGGTCGCGAGCGAGCACGACTGCCCGCTGCTTTATGTCGGCAAGGACTTCGTGCAGACGGACGTGCGCCCGGTCCTGTAGCCGCCCCTGTAGCCGCCGAGATCAACCGAACCGGCGTCCGGTTTCGGTGAACGTGTATTGGTTGGCGATGATCGTCTCGTCCACGGCCTCGTCCGAACTGAGATATTCGTATTCGCGTTCGAGCTGCCGGTAGAGCCAGCGGGCGAGATCGCGCAGCGCCTCGATCACGGCGTCCTCCGCGTCCCCGGTCATGTCCTGATACGTGGGGCTGTCCCGCTCGACCGAGGTCGCCATGCAATATTCATGGGAATAGTGGCCCCGATGACTGACATCGGCGCGGAGCTGGTAGAAATTGCGGCGCTGGATTGCCAGCAGGTCATCGGTGACGTGCCCCGCTCCGGTCCCTCGATCATTGTGAGAGCCCTTGGTTTTGATAGCGGACCTCCGTCGCCGACGGTAGCGGGCGGCCGGCGGAGCGGTTGGTGTGGCGGAGCCGGCCGGCCGCGGGGTCCTGGCGAACCGCATCCGGTGTCAGGCCGCCGTGCGCCGAGTGGGGCCGGACGAGGTTGTAGTCGAGCCGCCAGCGCTCGATGGTCGTGCGGGCCTCGGCGAGGTTGGCGAACACATCCTCATTCAGGCACTCGTCGCGCAGCCGGCCGTTGAAGCTCTCGACGAAGCCGTTCTGCTGCGGCTTTCCCGGCGTGTCAATCGGCTCGGGATCGGGACCCCTGATCGGCGTCCAAAAGGGGCTCTGACTCAATCTCGGTGCAGGCCATCGGCCTGGCGGATAGTCTCCGGTTCCGAACCAAAGGGGAGCGGGGGATGGGTCGAGACTGATCGTCGGCGGCATTGTTGCCGCCGGGACTGATCATCGAGCGGGTGCGGATAGAGGAGAGCGGCGTGGCGGCGGTCGCGCGGTCCCGCGATGTCGGATCGGCCTGCCCAGGCTGCGGCAAGCTCTCGCGGCGGGTCCACAGCCGTTACGTTCAGTCACTTTCCGATCTCCCTGCCCACGGCCGGCGCGTCAGTATCGCGCTCACGGTGCGGCGGTTCCGATGCGGCACCGACATCTGCCCGCGGGTGATTTTTGCCGAGCGGTTCGGCGAGGACATCGTCGCCCCTTACGCCCGCCGCACGGCGCGGCTGCAAACCATCGCTCACCATCTCGGCCTGGCGCTCGGCGGCCGCCCCGGCCAGGGGCTTGCGCGACGCCTGCTGATGCCAGTGAGCAAGGATACGCTCTTACGGACCGTTCGCGCGCGCGCACCGGCGGCGCGACCAACTCCGCGAGTAATCGGCATCGACGACGGGGCGTGGAAGCGCGGGCATCGTTACGGCAGCATTGTTTGCGACCTGGAGCGGCGCGAGATCGTCGATGTCCTTCCCGATCGAGAGGGCGCCACCGTCGAGGCCTGGCTGGCGGATCATCCTGAGGTCGAGATCGTCTCGCGCGATCGCGGGGGCGGCTACGGCCATGCTGTCGCTCGTGCAGCGCCAGAAGCGATCCAGGTCGCCGATCGCTGGCATTTGATAGAGAACGCGAGCCAGGCCTTCCTAGGCGTGGCTCGGCGGTCGATGGCCCCGATCCGGCGCGCGCTCGGCGCGGGCATCGTGAACCCTGAGTTGCTGACCTGCGCCGAACGGCTCCAGTATGAAGGTTTCCTGCGTCGCGAGGAGATGAACGCGGCCATCCGGACACTGGCCGATGAAGGCGTGCCAATCAGGCGGATCGCCGCGCGAACCGGCTGTGGACGACAAACCGTCCGACGCATTCTCCGCGACGAACGCGATGACGTCTTTCGCGTCCGCGTAAGTTCGCTCGAGCCTTGGCTCGCCCAACTCGACGAGGCCTGGCGCGGTGGATGCCACAATGGCGCCGAGCTCTGGCGCCGCCTCCGGGGCGCCGGCTTCGGCGGCGGCCTGCGTGTCGTCACCGAGTGGGCCACCCGTCGCCGACGCGCGGAGGCGGCCCAGGCTTCCGGTCCTCGAAAGTGCCCGTCGGCGCGGAAGATCGCGATGATGCTGACCCAGATGCGCGACGTGCCGGTGTTCGATCCGAGGAATCTCGGCGATGCCGGATCGGTCTACGATCCCTTCGTCAATCTCGGCTTCCTCGCCGGGGTGACGCGAACCATTGCGCTCGGCACCGCAGGGATCGTACTGCCGCTACGCCATCCGATGATGGTGGCGAAAGCCGCCGCCTCGGTCGGTCATCTCTCCGGCGGGCGGCTGATCCTCGGGCTGGCGTCGGGCGACCGGCCGGTTGAGTATCCGCTGCTCGGCCTCGACTTCAAGCGGCGCGGCGAGACCTTCCGCCGGAGCTTCGCCTATCTGCGCGACGCGAGGAAGGATGGCGGCCTGCCGATGGGCGAAGGCCGGATCGCTCCCAATCTCGACCTGCTGCCCAAACCGCTCCAGCGGCCGATCCCCTCAATCATCGCCGGCAACGGCCAGCAATCGAACGAATGGATCGCCGCCAACATTGACGGGCGCTTCGTCTATCCGGGCGACCTGTCCAGAATGGCGCAACAGGCGTCCGACTACCGGCGGCTGCGCAAAGAGGCCGGCGGCGATCGCGGCGTGTTCATCAGCGCCTTCCACCTCGACCTCGCCGACGATCCCGGCGAAGCGCCGACGCCGCGCCGCTTCGGCGCACGCGCCGGGCGCAAGCCCTTGCTCGATCATCTGGACGGGCTGCGGAACGCCGGGGGCGATCACCTCGCCATGCTGCTGCGCCCGTCGCGCCGGCCGCTGCCCGAGGTGATCGACGAACTCGCGCGCGATGTGCTGCCGCACCTCGGCCACCCGACGTCGTCCAGCCAGGCCGCCGCCTGACCATGATCCAAAGATGGCATCGCCGCATCCGGAATTGCCGCGGGGCGCGACATCGTCCTGACCACCAAGGTCTGGGCCCTCGACGTCATGACGCCGCACCTTCGCGCCGTCCTCGGTGAGGACAGGGTGGCGCCCCGCGTCATCACCGCACGAGGATCGCCCGAAAGTCGTTGACGTTCGTGCCTGTTGGACCAGTATCAAATAGATCGCCGAGCCGGTCGAAGGCGCCCCAGGCGTCGTTCGCGCCAAGGCAGGCCACCGGGTCAAGACCGGCCTCGCGGAGCCGCCCGGCACTGGTGCCGCAGGCGAAGGCACCGGCGTTGTCCTCCGATCCGTCGATGCCGTCGGTGTCGGCGGCAAGCGCGGCCACGGGCAACCCCTCGGCGGCGATGGCGAAGGCGAGCAGGAATTCGGCATTGCGCCCACCACGGCCGCCCGCGCCCCTCAGCGTCACCGTGGTCTCGCCGCCGGAGAGGATCACCGCCGGCCGGGCGAAGGGGCGGCCGCGGGTCGCGACCTCGCGGGCGATGGCGGCATGGACGCGACCGACATCGCGCGCCTCGCCTTCGATCGCGTCCGAGAGGATGACGGCCGGCACCCCGCCGGCCTGCGCGGCTGCGGCCGCGGCCTCGAGCGACAGGCGGGCGGAGGCGATCACGCGGGTCTCGGTGCGCGCAAAGCGCGGGTCGGCGGGATCGGGGGCGGCGGCCTCGGCGCCGTCCAGCCAGGCGGCGACCCGGGGCGGCAACGCGATGCGCCAGGAGGCGGCGAGCGCCCGGGCCGCCGCGCGGTCGAGCGGGTCGGGGATGGTCGGGCCGGAAGCCACCTGCGCCGGATCGTCCCCCGGCACGTCCGAGACAACGAGGCTCACCACCCGTGCCGGATGGGCCGCCGCCGCCAGCCGGCCGCCCTTGATGCCGGAGACATGCTTGCGGATCGCGTTCATGACCGAGATCGGCGCGCCGGAGGCGAGGAGCGCGCGATTGAGGTCGGCCTCGTCCTCAAGCGTCAGCGGCCCCGGCGGGCAGGGCAGGAGCGAGGAGCCCCCGCCGCAGACGAGCGCCACCACGAGATCCTCCGGCCCGAGGCCGCGCACCGCCTCGAAGAGCGCCCGGGAGGCCGCGAGCCCGGCGGCGTCGGGCACCGGGTGGGCGGCTTCCAGCACGCGGATGCGCCGCGTCGGACAGCCATAGCCATAGCGGGTGACGACGACGCCCTCGAGCGGGCCGTCCCACAGCCGCTCGAAGGCCGCCGCGAGCTGGGCGGCACCCTTGCCGGCCCCGACGACGATGGTGCGCCCCCTGGGCCGCGCCGGCAGGGTGGAGCGAAGCGCGGTCTCCGGGTCCGCCGCCATGACGGCCACGCGGAACAGCCGTTCCAGAAGCGCGCGATCGTTCCCGTTCATCCTAGGCTTCCTCCCCCGCCGGTTGCGCGAAAGACGGCACGCGCCGCTCCCGATAGGCCGCGAGCCCTTCGGCAAGCTCGGCCGAACCGGCCGCAAGGGCCCCGGCCAAGGTCTCAAGCACGCGCTCGGTCTCCTCTCCCTCAGCCGCGTTCAGCAGCAGCTTCACGAATTCCGTCGCCCGCGGCGCCCGGCCAGTCAAACGCTCGATCAGCCGGTTCGCAGCTGCGACACCTTCGCCGCGCGGCACGACCGCGTCGGCAATCCCGGCCGCGAGCGCTGCCTCGGCGGTCAGTACCTCGCCGAAGAGCGCCATCCGCCGAACGACCTGCACGCCGAAGCGACGGACGGTGCGTTGCGTGCCGGACCAGCCGGGGATGATGCCGAGCCCGCTTTCGGGCAAGGCAAAGCGGGCGTGGGCCTCGGCAATCCGGGCGTCGGCGCAGGCGGCGAGCTCCAGCCCGCCGCCGAAGGCGTCGCCGTTGAGCAGCGCGACGACCGGCTGCGTCAGCCGGGCGAGGGCGTCGAAGGCATCATGGCCGTCGCGCAGCCATGTCCGGGTAAACTGGTCCGGTGACAGGCCCGACCAAGCAGCGATGTCGCCGCCGGCACAGAAGGAGTGATCCCCCTCTCCCGTCAGCAGCACCACCCGCGCCGGGGATCGCTCGATCGTCCAGCAATGGGCGCGGAGCGCTTCGACCATTGCCGCGTCAAGCGCATTGCGCTTCTCCGGCCGGGCGATCGTCAGGCGCGCGACCGCCCCGTCGATGTCGAGGCGAAGCCGGGGATCGGTCACAGCGCGAGCCCCATCGGTTCGGGCCGGAACAGCGCCGAGTCCATCTCGACCAGCCCGTCGGAGACCCGGAGCGGCGTCGCAGCCTGATTGAGGATGTCACGCTGCAGGTCCATGCCCGGCGCGATCTCCGTCACGACGAGGCCGTCCGCCTCCAGCTTCAGGACGCAGCGCTCGGTGACATAGGTGACGTCCTGCCCCTGGGCGCGGGCGCGGCGGCCGGAAAAGCTGACCTGCGCGACGGCGGGGACGATCTTCGCGACCTTGCCCTCGCGGTCGATGACGAGCCGGCCGTCCTCGACATGCATCTTCGCCCCGGCATTGAAGTTGCCGGAAAAGACGATGCGCTTCGCCCGCGTGGTAATATCGATGAAGCCGCCCGCCCCGGCGGTACGGTGCGGGGTGCCGGGCAGGCGGGAGACGTTGACGCTGCCGTCGGCACCGATCTCGAGGAAGGAGAGCAGCGAGGAGTCGAAGCCGCCCGCCTGGAAATAGAGGAACTGATGCGGCGAGGCCACGAAGGCCTCGGCGTTCGACGCACAGCCGAACTTGAAGTCGAGGAGCGGCACACCGCCGACCGGGCCCTGCTCGATCACCCAGGTGACGGCTCCGTGGCGGCCTTCCTCGATCAGGATTCGCGGCACGTTCGCCGAGATGCCGAAGCCGAGGTTGACCGCCCAGCCGTCGCGGAGCTTCCCGCGCCACCCGGCGGGCGATGACCTTGCCGGGGTTGAGTTCAGGCGCGGCGAAGCTTGCGAGCGGCAGGAAGATCTCGCCCGAGATAGCGGGATCATAGGGCGTCGCCGTGGTCTGGAGCTGCTCCGGCGCTTCGACAACCACATCGACAAGGATGCCCGGCACCCGCACGCCATGGGGACGGAGCGAGCCGCGGGCGGCGATGCGCTTCACCTGAGCGATGACGAGGCCGCCGCAGTTGTGCGCGGCCAGCGCCATCTCCATTGCGCCGAGCAGAGCGCCTTCCTGCTCGAAGGTGAGGTTCCCGTTCTCGTCGGCTGTGGTCGCACGGATGATCGCCACCTCCGGCCGGATCGCCGGATAGAAGAGCCAGTCCTCGCCGTCGAAATCAACCCGCCGTACCAGCGGCTCGGCGCGCGCGCTGGCGTTCATCGCGCCACCCTCCAGCGCGGGGTCGACGAAAGTATCCATGCCGACCTTGGTCAGAACGCCAGGTCGGAGTGCCGAGCCCTCGCGCAGCATGTCGAACACGACACCCGAGGGTAGGTTCCAGGCTGCGACGTCCTCCGCAAGGATACGCTGCCAGACAAGGGGGGGCTCGGCGTTGGTCGGGCCGGAGGGATAGGAGCCGCCAATGATACGGCGAATCATGCCGGGATGCGCCAGGTGGTCGATGCCCGGGGTGCCGAACATGTCACCGGCGGCGATTGGATGCACCGTTGTGAGGCCCGATGGTGCCGCCTCCTCCACGAAACGTGCGCCAAGTGCAGCGAGCACCGCGTCTGGACAGAGCAGCCCAGAGGACGCGTTCACGGCGACGGTCGCACCGTCCGGAACCATCCGGGCGGCCTCCGCGGCCGTCTTGATCTTTGCCATGGCGCATCCTCCGACGATATGTTTTAAGTAACTGGATGGTTATGTTTATAACCACGAAACGCCCCGACCTTCAAGGGGGCAGACGCCGGCATGACCACGCCGGAGACCGGAGAGGGACAGATGAGCATCTGCTTTCAGAAGACCTACCAGCGAGCCTTCGGAACCTACCCGCTGAAGGGCGCGGCCTTGCGCGATGCCGTGGCGGCGGCGCTCGCGGCGGGCTACCGTGCCTTCGACACCGCGCAGATGTACGGCAACGAGGCCGATACCGGCGCGGCACTGGCCGAGAGCGGGGTTGCGCGCGAAGAACTCTGCGTCGTGACGAAGGCGCATCCCGACAACTACTCCGAGGCTGCCTTCCTGCCCTCCGTCGAGGCGAGCCTCGCGGCGCTGCGCGTCGAGGCGGTGGACCTCCTGCTCCTGCACTGGCCGCCGATCGGCGGCGATATCGCGGAACCGGCGCGGCTTCTCCTTTCCGCGCAGGAGCGTGGACTGGCCCGCAACATCGGCGTCTCCAACTTCAACGCGGCGATGATGCGAGAGCTTCGCGGGCTGACCGATGCCCCGATCGCCATCAATCAGGTCGAGTTCCACCCGCTGCTCGACCAGAGCGCCCTGCTCGCCGCCGCCGCCGAGACCGGCATCCCGCTCGCCTCCTACTGCTCGGTCGCGCGCGGCGAGGTGTTCAAGTATCCGCTCTTCGCGGAGATCGGCGCGGATTACGGCAAATCGGCGGCGCAGGTGGTGCTGCGCTGGATCCTGCAGAAGGGCGTCAGCATCAACACCATGTCTACGAAGCCCGCGAACATCCGCGCGAACTTCGACGTGATGGATTTCACCCTGTCATCGGTCGATATGGCGCGGATCGAGGCGTTGACGGGGACGGGATTTCGCGTCGTCCACAAGGACCTCGCTCCCTGGGCTCCCGAGTGGGACTGAAGAAAAAGGCGGGGACGGCGCGGAGCCGTCCCCGCAGTAGGGAGGATGCGTGGTCAGGGCAGCAGCGTAGAGCGATATCCGACCAGAGGGGATCGTCTGGTGGTTAAGACGCCGCGAAAACAATCATCCGGAGCGGACGGCCCGGCTCTGCCGGGACGGAGTCCGCTCCAGTTAGAGGATTACGTCCATCACGAGCACCCCGTCAGCGCCGCCTTCGAGTTCGGCGACGATCCGCTCGCCGATCGCCCGGTGCGTCGGGTCGACCAGATAGGCATCCCGGACGGCCTCGTCGCGGAAATCGAACCAGAACACATCCCGGAAGCCGCGCACCAGCGGCACCTCGACGGAGACATTCGCGAAGTGCCGGAAGTCGAGGATGCCTTCGATGACGTCCGACAGACCGGCGAGGTCGCGATAGATCGCGTTCCGGGTTTCCGGCGACGTGCCTTCGCGAAAGCGAAGCGTGACGATGTGGCGGAGCATGGTCTTTCCCTTTGCGGCAACTTCAGCGATTCCCCCGGATCAGGTCGGCGGCGCGCTCGCCAATCATGATCGTTGGTGCGTTGGTATTCGAGCCGACAAGCGAGGGCATGACCGAACTGTCGCAGATGCGGATCCCGTCGAAACCGTGCAGGCGGAGCTTCGGGTCGACCACCGACATCGCGTCCTGTCCCATTCTGCAGGTGCAGGTCGGGTGATAGGAGGTGCGACCATAGCGCCGGGTGTAGGTCTCGAAGTCGACTTGCGTCGTCACGCCGGCATCGGGGAAGCGGATCGCGCGGATGTGCCGGGCGAGCGAGGACTGGCGGAAGACCTCGACGCTGATCCGCACGCCCTCGGCCGAGATGCGCAAATCCTCTGGCTCGGCGAGGAAATTCGGATCGACGACCGGCGTGTCGCGCGGATCGGCGGAGCGCAGGCGCACCGTCCCGCGCGAGGCGGGGCGCAGCGTGTAGCTGTTGAGCGTGATCCCGGACGCGCCCTTCTGGACCGAGGGCACCCCCGCCTCGGCGCCCGCGCCGGCGAGAAAGTGAAACTGCAGGTCCGGCCGCTCTCCCCGCTGGCGGTCGGCGCGCCAGAATGCGCCGCCCTCGACGACGTTCGAGGTAACGGGCCCGGAGCGGAAGAGCGCATATTCGAGCCCGGCCCAGACCATCCAGTGCGGCCGGTTGTAGCGGTCGAGACTGCGGTGGGCGTTCAACTCGGCGACGATATCGACACCGAAATGGTCCTGGAGATTCTCGCCCACGCCGGGCAGGTCGGCAAGGAGCGCGATCCCGTGTTCTGCGAGATGCGCCGCCGGCCCGATGCCCGACAGCATCAGGAGCTTCGGGGTGCCGATCGCGCCCGCGGTCACGAGGATCTCCTGCGCGGCCTGCACCGTCGCCACCCGACCATCGACCGCGTAGTCGACCCCGGCCGCCCGCCGCCCGTCGAAGCGCAGACGCAGCACCTGCGCGCGGGTGATGACGGTCAGGTTCGGGCGTTTGAGCGCCGGCCGCAGATAGCCGACCGCGGCCGAGCAACGGCGGTTGTCCCGCGTCGTCGTCTGGTAGACCCCCGCCCCCTCCTGCACCGGGCCATTGAAGTCGGGGGTGTAAGGCATCCCGGCCTCCTGGCAGCTCTGGACGAAGGCCCGCGTCATCGGGTTCGGATCGGGGATGTTCGAGACGCCGAGCGGCCCGTCCGTCCCGTGCCAGTCGCCCGATAGGATCGCATTGCCCTCCGAGCGCAGGAAATAGGGCTGGATGTCCTTGAACCCCCAGCCCTCGGCGCCCTCCTCCACCCATCGGTCGTAGTCGGAGGGGTGGCCGCGGGTGAAGATCTCGGCGTTGATCGAGGAGCCGCCACCCAGCACCCTAGCCTGGGCATAGGGGATTTCGCGGTCGAAGGCGTGGCGTTGCGGCGCCGTTGTTAGGCCCCAGGTGAGCGGGCCGGTCGTCATCCGCGCGAAGCCGACCGGCATGTGGATGAGCGGGTTCGTGTCCCGCCCGCCGGCCTCCAGCAGGCAGACGCGGGCATCGCAATCCTCGGAGAGCCGCGCGGCCAGTACGCAGCCGGCCGAGCCACCGCCGACGATCACATAATCGAACGCATCGGCCGGCTCCCGTGCCATCACGCGATCCATCGGGCCCGGGGGCCGGTCTCGATATGGACCGACTTCACCTGCGTGTATTCCTCCACACCGAGCATGCCTGCCTCACGGCCCCAGCCCGACTGCTTGAAGCCGCCGAGCGGCATCTCCGGGCCCCCCGCCATGATCGTGTTTACCCAGAAGCGGCCGGCGCGCACCCGGCGCGTCACCGTCAGAGCCTTGTCGATGTCGCGGGTCCAGACGCTAGCGGCGAGGCCGTAGACGGTGTCGTTAGCCAGCGCCACCGCCTCCTCCACCGTCTCGAAGCGGAAGGACGAGAGGACGGGGCCGAAGATCTCGTCGCAGGCGATCGCCATGTCGCGGGTGACGCCGGAAAAGAGCGTGGGCGCGATGTAGCTGCCGCGCCCGAGATCGACCGCCGCCCCGCCGGTCACCACCCGCGCGCCCTCGGACCGGCCCTTGTCAATAAAGCCGAGGATCGTGGCGTTCTGCGCCTCGGTGGTGATCGCGCCGACCTGCGTCGCCGCGTCCAGCGGGTCGCCCACGCGGATCCGCGCCATCTTCTCGGCCAGCAGCGCCTCGAACGCGTCGGCGACAGAGGCCTCGACGATCAGCCGGCTGGAGGAGACGCAGCACTGGCCGGTGTTGAAGCTGATGCCGAAGGCGGCGGCGTCGGCCGCGTCCTCGAGGTTGCTATCGGCGAAGACCACGATCGGATTCTTGCCGCCGAGTTCCAGCCCGAGCTTCTTGAAGTTCGACGCTGCCGAGGCCTGGACGCACGACTGCCCGACCGCGGTCGAGCCAGTGAATGACAACATGTCGACGTCCGGGTGCTCGGTCAGCGCCTGGCCGATCGTCCGGCCCGATCCGGTGACGACGTTGTAGACCCCGGCCGGCAGGCCCGCTTCGGCCAGCACCTCGGCGAGGAGGAGCGTCGTCGCAGAGGTCACCTCGGACGGCTTCACGACCAGCGCGCAGCCGCTCGCGAGGATGAAGGGCACCCGCTCGCAGAGGATAAGGAAAGGGAAGTTCCACGGCGTGATCAGCCCGACGACGCCGATCGGCTCGCGCAGGGTCAGGCCGAAGAGCTTGTCCCCGAGGCTGTTGAAGCTCTCGCCATGCAGCAGCCGCGCCACGCCGGCGGCGGTCTCGAAGCAGGCGATGCAATGGTCGATCTCGCCCAGCGCCTGGGTGATCGGCTTGCCGTTTTCCAGCACCTCCCAATAGGCGATCTCGTCGCGCCGCTGCCGCAGGATCGCGGCGGCCCGCAACAGCACGCCCGCACGTTCCGCACCAGAGAGGCCCGACCACCGCCGGTCCTCGAAGGCCCGGCGCGCGGCGGCGACCGCGTCATCGAGATCGGCAACAGTGCATTTCGGAATGCGCGTCACCGCTACGCCGTGACCCGGAGAGGCGCGCTCGAAGAGATCACCGCCCTCTCGCCATTCCCCATCCACGAAGAAGCCGAAGGTGCGCGGCGTCTCGGGCAGGGTCAGAATCCGGCTGACTTTGTTCATGACATCCTCCACATATCTCGTCAGGCAACGGCCGGATCGCGGCCAATCCTGATCTGTGTCTTCAGGTCTTCGGGCCGGCTTGCCAGCGTCTCGAAGGCTTGCGTGATCGCCTCGAGCGGGAATTCGGCCCGCGTGAACGCCTCGGTGCGGAAGCGCCCATGGGCGAGGAGCGTCAGCGCCGTGTGCATGTCCTCACCCATTCCGGCGACCGAGCCCTTGAGGCTCGTCTCCTCCAGGATCGTGCGCAGGATACCGACGGGAACCGAAGCCTCCGGCCCCGTCAGGCCGAAGAAGGCGACATGCCCGCCCTTGCGGATCAAGTCGAAGGCCTGTGCATAGAGCCGTTCGCTGCCGACGCTCTCGATCACCACATCCGCGCCGCGCCCGCCGGTCAGGCGGCCCACCTCGGCGGCCAGCGCCGCTGGGTCGGAGATCGCAGCATCGGCGCCGGCCTCCAGCGCCATCCTGCAGCGGTCCTCTGAGAGATCCGCCACGAGGATCGGCGCGGCCCCCGCGAGCCGCAGCATCTGCACATGCAGGTTCCCGATCGGCCCGGCGCCGAGCACGACGACCGACTGGCCGGGCCGGATGCCGGCCTTGTCGGCCGCCCGCACTACGCAGGCGACGGGCTCGGTCAGGGCGGCGACGGCGTCCGGCAGGGTGTCGGGGAGCGAGATCACCAGTCGCGCCGGCAGCGCGACATACTCGGCGAAGGCCCCGTCCCGGCCGATCCCGACCTGGGCCATCTCCGGGCAGTTCAGGATCTCGTTCCTCCGGCACCAGAAGCAGGTGCCGCAGCCGATATTGATGTCGGCGACGCAGCGCGTGCCCGGTGCAAGGTGGCGCACGGCATCGCCCACCGCCGCGACCGTCCCGCAGAATTCATGGCCGGGAACGAGCGGCAGGCGGTCGGCGGCATAGTGCCCGTTCCAGATATGGATATCAGTGCCGCAGATGCCGGTCCGGCTGACGCGGACGAGCGCATCCCGCGGGCCGATGGCCGGCACCGGCACCTCGCGGATCTCGAAGCGGCGGGGCTCGATGAGAACTGCGGCGCGCATCCGTTCCATCACTTCACCGTCCGGAGTTTGGCACGGTCCATGGTCAGCGCGATGGCGAGGATCAATACGAGGCCGAACAGCATCTGCTGCTGCGTCGCCTCGACGCCGAAATAGAGCATCGACGCCCGGATCACCGCGACGATCAGCGTGCCGATCGCGGTGTTGAGCACGCCGCCCACACCGCCGGTCAGCGGCGTGCCGCCGACCAGCACCGCGACGATCGCCGGAAGGAGAAAGCCATTCGCGATCGTCGGCGCGCCGCCCGAGAGCTTCACCGCGAAGAGGAGCCCCGCGACGGCGGCGAGCGCGCCGGAGATCGCGAAGGCGAGCACCTTGTAGCGCCGGACGTTGATCCCGGCCGCCGCCGCCGCGGGCTCGCCGGCACCGACTGCCTTCAGTACGCGGCCAAGCACGGTCCGCCGCTCGATGAAGAGGCAGAGGATCAGCAGGCCGAGCGCGATGAAGAGCTCGTTCGGAACGATACCGGTGCGCCCGATCATCCAGCCGAAGAGCGCGTTGCGCTCGGCCGCGTCCATATTGAGCGCGCGGTTGCCCGAGAGCCATTGCGCGATCGAGAAACAGATGCCGCCGACCGCCAGCGTCGAGATGAAGGAGGGCACCCTGAGCCGGGTGGTGACGACGCCCGAAAGCGTTCCGAGCAGGAAACCGACCAGCACGCAGAGCAGCCCGACCCAGATTCCGAGATGCGCAAGATAGAGCGAGGCGATGACGGTGATCATGTTCGCCATCGACTGCGCGGAAAGGTCGATGCCGCCGATGTAGATGGCGAAGGTGAGCCCCAGCGCCATGATGAAGAGCGGCACGATGTCGCCGGCGAGCGACAGGAGGTTCGCCGGATGCAGGAAGGCCGGCTGCGCGATGCCGACAATCACCACGAGGACGAGGAGCGTGATCCAGGGCAGATGCGGCTTGAGACGGGTCATGTCCATGATCGGGGCCCTCAAACCATGTAGTGCAGAAGATCGAACGGGGTCGGCTTGGCGCAGGGCGCGCAGTCGAAGCGCTGGCGCACCTCCCCGTCGCGCAGCACAAGAATCGTATGGGAGAGTCCGATGGCCTCTTCCAGCGTGTCGGCAACGAGGAGGATGCCAACGCCGTCGTCGCTCATGTCGCGCACCATATCGTAGACATCCTCCTTCGCGCCGATGTCGAGACCGCGGGTCGGGTGGTCGAGCAACATGATGTCGGACCCGCCCGACCGCCATTTGGCGAGCACGACCTTCTGCTGGTTGCCGCCGGAGAGATTCCCGCAGTCGGCATATTCGGAATGCGCCTTGATCGAGAGCCGCTTGATCCAGTCTCGCGCCAGCGCCTTCTCGGCGGCGACGCGGAGCACACCCCCGGTGGCGTAGTTGTCGAGCTGGCTCAGGGTCATGTTCTCATAGACCGACATGCCGGCCACGATCCCCTCGATCTTGCGCTCGCGGGGCACGTAGCCGACCCCGAGCGCGACCGACTTCTCGGCGGAGAAGCGGCCGATCCGCTGGCCCTTGATCGCGACGCTACCGGCACGCGGCGTAAGCATCCCGTAGATCGCCCGCACGATCGCCGCCCGGCCCGAGCCTTCGGTGCCGACGAGGCAGAGCACTTCGCCGGCGTGGAGCTTGAGCGAGGTGGCGATCCCGCGGCCAGGAAAGACCGCGCGGTCGAGTTCCACCAGCACCCGGTCCGGGTCGTAGGGCTTCTGCCGCCGCTCGCGGTAATATTCCCGGTCGACGTCGCGGCCGACCATCTTGTGTTGGATCAACTCGGCGTTCGCCTCGGCGCGCGCCACCACGTCGACGACCTGCCCGTCCTTCATCACATAGACCCGGTCGGAGAGCTCCAGCACCTCGTCCATCCGGTGCGAGACGAAGATAAAGGAGGCGCGCGTCGTCAGCTCGCGCACCAGCTTGAACAGGAGCTGCACCTCCTCCTTGCTCAGGACCGAGGTCGGCTCGTCGAGCAGGATCACGAGATCGCCCTTCACCCGCTCCTCCAAGGTCAGCACCTTGGCGAGCTCGACGAGCTGGCGCTGGGCGAAGGAGAGGGTCGAGGTGGTAACACCCGGGTCGATGTCGAGCTTCACCTTGGCGAGCTGCGCCCGCGCCGCCGCCGCCATCGCCTTCCAGTCGATCACGCCGAAGCGCACGAACTGCGCCTCATAGCCGAGGAAGATGTTCTCCATCACCGTCAGGTTCGGGATCAGGGACTGTTCCTGGAACACCATCCCGATGCCCTTCTCCATCGCCTGGCGGGGATTGGCGAAGGCGACGGGCTTGCCGTCGATGAGGATCTGGCCGCCGTCCGGCTGATAGGCGCCGTAGATCACCTTCATCAGCGTGGACTTGCCGGCGCCGTTCTCGCCGACGAGGCCCACGACCTCGCCGCGCCGGATCTCAAGGTTGACCGACTTCAGGGCATGGACGCCGGGGAAGCGCTTCTCGACATTGCGAAGTTCGTACATGGCCCCTGCCCTCACTTCACGAAGGAGACCGACCGGCGATCGGTCGAGAGGACGACGGCGACGATCACGAGCACACCGAGGACGCCCTGTTGCAGGAAGTCGGGCAGGCCGATCACCACCATGCCGTTGTTGATGACGCCGACGATCAGCACGCCGACGAGGGCGTTCCAGACCCCGCCGACCCCGCCCGAGAGCGCGACGCCGCCGACGACCGCCGAGGTGATCGAGATGAACATGAAATTCGCGCCGGTGACGCTCTCGGCCTGCCCGATCCGGGCGAGGACGAGCACTGCGGCGACCGCGTAGAAGCCCCCCGCGAGCGCGAAGCCGAGAATGCGGACACGCTTCACGTTGACGCCGGAGGCATGGGCGAGATCCTCGCCGCCGCCGACCGCGTAGAAGTTCCGGCCAAGCGTCGTGCGCTCCTGGATGAACCAGGCGACAAGAAGGCCGAGCCCGGCGACATAGACCATCAGGGGAAAGCCGAACCAGCGCACTGTCAGGAGGCCACGGAAGGACTCGTCCTCGATGCGTACGATGTCCCCTCCGGTCAGCAGCACCGCGGCCCCGGTCCCGACGAAACCGAGCGCGAGGCTCGCCATGAAGGAGGGAATGCGCAGGCGCACATGGATGAAGCCGTTCACCGCGCCGATGAGCGCACCGAGCACCAGCACCGCCGGCAGCGCCAGCCAGCCGAGCGGCAGCAGCGTGCCGCCGAGCCCGAGGAAGATGTAGGCGAAGAGCACCGCGGTCAGCGAGATCGTCCCCTCCATCGAAAGGTCTATCGACCCCATGACAATGATGAAGGTGACGCCGATCGCCACCATCAGCGCCGGCGCCGAAGCGATGGCGATGCGGGCGAAGTTCCGCACCGAGAAGAAGGTCGGGTTGATCGCGGTGAACAGGATCACCAGCGTGAGCAGCACCAGCACCGGCGCCCATTTGGTCAGCACTTCACGGGGAAGGCGTGGCACGGCCCAGCTCCCTATCGTTTACGGTTGTGGGGATGCGGGCTGGCGCGGCGCCCCGCGGGCGCCGGACCCAGCCTCGGGAGATCAGTTGTAGGCGATGCCGCCGTTCGACGGGCCCCAGAAGTCGGACCAGTCATAGGCCGGAGTCGCATCCATGTACTTCGCCTTGAAGGCCGCCGCGTCCTCGGCGGTGACGAGCACGGTCGGCCCGTAGAACTCGCGGTGGTCGCGCGGCTCTTCCGACGGTTTGAAGCTGCCGATCGCCGCGTGATAGGCGAGCGACGCGGTGATGCCGCCACCCCAGTAGGGGTTCGTGAAGACCGTCGCCAGCAGCTTGCCGTCCATGACGAGCTTCACCGCCTCGGGATTGCCGTCATAGGCGACGATCGGCATCCCCTCGATCCCCTCGGCGCGAAGCGCCTCGAGCACGCCATAGGCGATGTTGTCATTGGCGCAGTGCACGCCCTTGATCTCGTCGCCGTAGCGCGTGAGGAAACTCGCCATCAGTGCCGCGCCCTTCTGGGTGTCCCAGTCCGCCGGCTGCGCGTCGAGCAGCGTGATGTCGGGGTTCCGGGCCAGCGCGTTCTTCAGCCCCTGCAGCCGCTGCACCGCCGGGTTGTTCGCCGGGATGCCGCCGAGATGCACGATGCCGCCCTTGCCGCCCATGGCCTTGAACAGGATCTCCGCCGTCTGCTCGGACGGCTTCACGTCCGACCAGGTCATGTGCGAGACGTAGTTGTCGCCGAAATCCCAGGGATGCAGGTCGTCGGTCTTGTTCCAGATCGTCGAGATGAAGGCGTTCTGCGCGGCCACCGCCTCGACCACCGGCCGGGCATTCGGGCTGTCATTCGGGTCGCAGGCGATGGCGCAGTTGCCGCCGGTCTTGCTCAGGAATGCCTTGATGTCAGCGAGCGACTTCTCCGACGATCCTTCGTTGATGAGATTGACGAGCGTGTCCTTCGGCCGGCCGATCGACTCGACGAAGCTCTCGCCGCCCGAGACGATAGCGTTCCAGTAGGCGGAGGCGCGGTCGCGATAGCTCCAGGCGATGGCCGGATCGGTCAAGGCGGCGTGTGCGGCCCCGCGCCCGAGAGCCATGGGCAGGGCCATCGCCCCGACCCCGGCCGCGGCGCCGAGCAGGAGGTTGCGACGGCTGACCGTCGCGCGCTCGATGGTATCCCGAATGAAAGTGGACATGGTCTTTTCCTTCCCCTTGGCCCACGGCGTGGCCGCGATCTCCGGTGGGCGTCGGACACTCGCAGGCCCTTGCCCATCTCACATTATGCACTAACTGGTTACTTTCTTGACCGGACGTGAGTCAAGGGTCTTAATGGACAAACCGACAGGGTCGCTCCATGATGGCCGCGGATAGGCGCGGCAATGACGCCCGCCCCTCATGGGTGAACAGCATGGAAGACGGGTCCGAGAACGAGACACTGTCCCGGGAAACGGGCTACGCGGAGCCGGCCGAAAAGCCTGCCACGAAGACCCGCACCCGCGACCCGGAGGCCACGAAGGCGCGCATCCTCCTTGCCGCGAAACGCGAATTCGCGCGCAACGGGTTCGGGGGCGCCAGGGTCGATGACATCGCCGCCAAGGCGTCCGCCAACAAGCGGATGATCTACCATTATTTCGGCAGCAAGGAGGACCTCTTCCAGACGGTGCTAGAGGAGGCCTACGTCGACATCCGCAGCGCGGAGCAGAAGCTGAACCTCGACCATCTGGATCCGCCAGAAGCCCTGGCGCGCCTGGTGCGCTTCACCTGGGACTATTACCTGCGCAACCCGGAGTTCCTGACGCTCGTCAACAGCGAAAACCTCCACCGCGCCAAGCACCTGAAGAAGTCCGAGGTGGTGAAGGTCGTCAGCCGGAAGTTCGTCGGCATGGTCGCCGATATCCTCGACCGCGGCGTCGCCTCGGGCGCCTTTCGCGAGGGGGTGAGCCCGGTCCAGCTCAACATCACGATCGCGGCGATCAGCTATTACTACCTGACCAACCGCTTCACCGGCTCGATCGTCTTCGAGCGCGACCTGATGGCGAAGGAGGCGCTCGCCGAACGCATCCACTTCAACATCGACACGATCCTTCGCCTGGTCGCCCGCTGATCCGACCTGAGGGTCAGGACTCCCAGCCGAGACCTTCCTGCGCCAACGCAGCCTTGGCGCAGGCGATGTCCTCGAAATCCTGCGCGCCGGAGACGCCGATCCCGCCCACGACCGCGCCCTCGTGGACGATCGGCAGCCCGCCGCCCCAGACCATCAGCCGCGGCCGGTTCTGGAAGCCGAGCGCCAGCGAGGGCGAACTCGTCATCCGCTCGAAGAACGCCTCCGTGCTCCGGCGCATCGTGGCGGCGGTATAGGCCTTGTCTGCCGCGAATTCGAGAACTGGCGGGGTCGCCTCGTCCATCCGCGCAAGCGCGAGCGGGACTCCCGCCCGGTCCACCACGACGACGGCGATCCGCCACCCCTGCCGCTCGGCTTCCGCCACGGCAGCTGCGGTGAGGCGCAGGGCGGTCGCGCTTGAAACGGCAACCTGAGAAATGAGCATGCCTGGACTTCCCCCTGCTCACAGCTTCTGCTTGAGCTTCCGGCACCAGCGTGAACAGATCGCCGACGAGGCCATAGTCGGCCACCTGGAAGATCGGGGCCTCCTCGTCCTTGTTGATCGCGACGATGACCTTGCTGTCCTTCATGCCGGCGAGATGCTGGATCGCGCCCGAGATGCCGACGGCGATGTAGAGCTGCGGCGCCACGACCTTGCCGGTCTGGCCGACCTGCCAGTCGTTCGGGGCAAAGCCGCTGTCGACCGCCGCCCGGCTCGCACCCACCGCGGCGCCGAGCGAGTCGGCGAGCCCGGCGATGATCGCGAAATTCTCCTCGGAGCCGACGCCGCGGCCGCCCGAGACGACGATCTTCGCGCTGGTCAGCTCCGGCCGGTCGGAGGCCGCAACCTTGTCCTCGACCCACGACGACAGCGCCGGATCGGCGGGCGCCGCCACCGGCTCCACCGGCGCCGAACCACCGGCCCCCGCGGCGGCAAAGCTCGCGGTGCGGATGGTCATCACCTTGACCGGATCGGCGGACTTCACCGTCTGGATGGCATTGCCGGCATAGATCGGCCGCTCAAAGGTGTCGGCATCGACGACGCCGGTCACGTCCGACAGGATCATCACGTCGAGAAGCGCCGCCACCCGCGGCAGCAGGTTCTTGGCGAACGCCGTCGAGGCCGCCGCGATATGGCCATAGCCGGGCGCCAGCGCCACGACCAGCGCGGCCGTCGGCTCCGCCATCCCGTGGCACAGCGCATGGTCCCCGGCGAACAGCACCTTGGCCACGCCGTCGAGCGTCGCCGCCTCGGCCGCCGCCGCGTCGCCGCCCTGACCGGCGACGAGGACATGAACCTCGCCCAGCGGCTTGACCGCGCTCAGCGCCTTGGCCACGGCGTCGGTGGCCAGCGCACCCTCGTTCACCTCGGCAATCAGAAGAACCGCCATCAGAGCACCCCCGCCTCGGACTTGAGCTTCGCGATCAGCTCGTCCACCGAGCCGACCTTGACCCCGGCCTTGCGCGTCGCGGGCTCCACGGTCTTCACCACCGTCAGCCGCGGCGTGACGTCGACGCCGTAATCGGCCGGCGTCTTCTCCTCCAGCGGCTTCTTCTTCGCCTTCATGATGTTCGGCAGGCTCGCATAGCGCGGCTCGTTCAGGCGCAGGTCCACGGTCACGATCGCCGGCAGCGCGACGGCGATCGTCTGCAACCCGCCGTCCACCTCGCGGGTGACGGTCGCCTTGCCGTCGCCGACCTCGACCTTCGAGGCGAAGGTCGCCTGGCCCCAGCCGAGCAGCGCGGCCAGCATCTGGCCGGTCGCGTTCATGTCGTTGTCGATCGCCTGCTTGCCGGCGAGCACGAGACCCGGGCCTTCGGCATCGACGATCGCCTTCAGGATCTTCGCGACGGCGAGCGGCTCGATGTCCGTGCCGGCGTCCTCGGCGGCAACGACGAGGATCGCCCGGTCGGCGCCCATGGCGAGCGCGGTGCGCAGCGTCTCCTGCGCCTGCTTCACGCCGATCGACACGGCGATGATCTCGGTGGCGGCGCCTTTCTCCTTCAGGCGGATCGCCTCCTCGACGGCGATCTCGTCGAAGGGGTTCATGCTCATCTTGACGTTCGCGAGATCCACCCCGCTCCCGTCGCCCTTCACCCGAACCTTCACGTTGTAGTCGATCACCCGCTTAACGGGCACGAGGATCTTCATCGCCTTCCTCCCTCAGCAGACCGTCCGTACGCGTTCGACCATCACGTCGAGCACATCGGCCGGATCCCGCTTCCACCAGTTTTCCGCCGAGAAGATCTCGACCTCGCAAGGGCCGGCATAGCCTGCCGCCTCCGTCGCGCTACGGATCGCCCGGATATCCGCGACCCCCTCGCCCATCATCCCCCGGTCGAGCAGCACGTCGCGCGTCTCGGCCAGCCAGTCGCAGAGATGCAGCCCGAGGATTCGCGCACCCGCCCGAACCAGTTGTCGCGACAGATCGGTGTCCCACCAGACGTGATAGACATCGACCGCGACCCCGACATTCGGCGCGGCGATAGTGTCGCAAAGATCGAGCGCATCGCGCAGCGTCGTCAGGCAGGATCGGTCGCCGCCATAGACCGGGTTCAGCGGCTCCAGCGCCAGCCACACGTCCCGCGCCGCGGCGTAGGGGGCGGCCTCCGCCACCCGGTCCGCCACCAGCCGCAGGCTCTCGGTCACACCTTTCGTCCCGGGCTCGACACCGCCGGTCACGATGGTGAGCACCGGCGCCTCCAGCGCCGCCGCCATGTCGATCGCCGCGCGGAATTCATCCATCACCGCCGCCCGTCCCGGCGGGGCCAGCGGCCCGACGAGGAACGGCGCGCGGCAAAGGCCCGCCACCGCCACCCCCGCGGCCCGCGCCCGCGCGCCGATCTGCACAGCACGGTCCCCGATTTCCCGGCGCCAGAAGACGATGCCGCCGAAACCGCGTGCCGCGCAGGCGTCGATGGTGCGTTCCGGCGACCAGCCCGCGCCGGCGCTCGCCATGTTGTGGCCGAGGGTCGCGGTGTTGAGTGCGACCGCCGACAGGTCCGATCCGAAGTCCCGCATCCCTCAAGCCCCGTAGAGCGCCAGCAGCTTCCGCATCCGGTCCACCGCCAGTTCAGGATCTCGAAGCAGGCCGCAGCTATCGGCGAGCCGGAACACCTCAGTGAAATACGGCAGCGACCGCGCGGCCTGCGCCCCGTTCAGCATTACGAAATGCTCCTGGAATCCGTTCAGCCAGGCGAGGAACACGACCCCGGTCTTGTAATACTGCGTCGGTGCCCGGAAGATTGTGCGCGCCAGCGGAACGGTCGGGTCAAGCACGGCGCGGAATCCAGGCCCATCCCCCTGCCCCAGCCGCGCGACCGCCTGCGCAGCCGCCGGCGCCAGCGGGTCGAAGATGCCGAGAAGCGCGTGGCTGAAGCCCTCCGCGTCGCCTTCGATCAGCTCGGGATAGTTGAAGTCGTCGCCGGTGAACATCTTGACCCCCGCCGGCAAGCGGCGGCGGAGCGCAATCTCCTTATCCTTATCGAGCAACGAGATCTTTATGCCGTCGACCTTCACGGGGTTTTCGGCAATGATCGCGATCACCGTATCGAGCGCATCCTCGAACGTCGCGGCCCCCCAGTAGCCGGCCAGCGCCGGATCGAACATCTCGCCGAGCCAGTGCAGCACGACTGGCGCGTCGCTCGCCGCAAGCAACTCATGGTAGAGGTTGACATAATCCTGCGGCCCCGACGCCACGCGCGCCAAGGCTCGCGAGGCCATCAGAATGACCCGCGCATCGAGCTTCTGGATCGCCTCCAGCTGCTGGAAATAGGCACGCCGCACGTGGTCGATGCCCCGGGCCGCGCCCGGATCGAGCTGGTCGGTGCCGCAGCCGTTGACCACCCGCGCCTCGGGCAGCTCGGTGCGCGTCCGCCGGATCAGCTCCAGCGCGCCGGGCCAGTCGAGCCCCATGCCGCGCTGCGCCGTATCCATTGCCTCCGCGATGCCGAGCCCGAGACCGGCGAGGTGGCGCCGGAACGCCATCGTCGCCTCCCAGTCGATCGTCGCGGGCCCGGTCGGGTCATTGGCCGTGAAGGGATCGGCCACCACATGCGCGGCGGAATAGACGACCCGCACCGCATCGGGCGGCAGCACCGCCCCGGCGACCGGCGTGCCGACGAGGGTATAGGCGCGGCGCGCGCCGCCGCTGTCAGGAAGCAGGATCTGCATCGGAGAACCCTCAGAAACGGGGAACGAGCATCCCGGCGTCGGCGGAGATCGCCTGTCCGGTGGTGTAGGGCAGCCGCCCGGTGGCAAGGGCGGCGATGATCGCGCCCATGTCCTCGGGTGTGCCGATGCGGGGGAAAAGCGTCAGCCCTCCCTCTGCGCGGGCGCGATAGGCGTCGATGACCGGCGCCGTCATCCCGGTGGCGATCAGGCCGGGCTGTACGTCATAGACGGCGATGCCCTCCGCCCCGAGCCGAACCGCGAGCGCCTTCGAGACCATCGCGGCGGCGGCCTTCGACGCGCAATATTCCGCCCGCTGCACCGCCACCGCCACCGCATTGGACGAGGTGACATTGACGATCGCGTGGAAGACGCCCTTCGGCCGGTCCCGCGCCAGCAGCCGCCGGGCGAAGGCCTGCGACAGGAAGAAAGGCGCCTTGGCATTGACCGCAAGGCAGCGATCCCAGCTTTCCTCGCCCACCTCCAGCAGATCGCCGCGGCGGAGCACACCGACGCCCGCGTTGTTGACGAGCGTGGTGAGCGGCCCGAGCGCCGCCTCGATCGCGGCAAGCTGCGCATCGTGGCCGGCGATGTCGGTCACGTCGAAGGCCGCGCGAAAGACCGGCACGCCGAGGGCCGCAACCCGGTCGGCGGCGGCGGAAAGCTCGGCATCGTCGGCCGGCCCGTTCAGCGCGACTGCGATCCCTTCGCGCGCCAGCGCCTCGGCCGCCGCGAGCCCGATGCCGCGCGACGAGCCGGTGACGAGCGCAACCCCGCTCACGCCCTGGCGCCCTTCTTGAGGAGTTCGCGGGCAATGATCATTCGCTGGATCTGGTTGGTACCCTCGTAGATCTGGCAGATCTTCGCATCCCGATAGAGCCGCTCCACCTCGAAGCCGCGGATATAGCCCGAGCCACCGAAGACCTGCACGGCATCTGCCGTGCGTGCCACCGCCATGTCGCCCGCGAAGCACTTGGCGATCGAACAGGCCTTGGTCGCGTCCCTGCCCGCGTCGATATGCCCTGCTGCGGACCGGACCAGAAGCCGCGCGGCCTCGATGTCCTTCGCCATGTCGGCGAGCAGCCACTGCACGCCCTGAAACTCGGCGATCGCCTTTCCGAACTGCTTGCGCGTCCCGGCATAGTCGACGGCGGCCTCAAGCCCCGCCTGGGCGATGCCAACAGCGAGCGAGGCGATGCCGACGCGGCCCTTGTCGAGCACGCTCATCATCATGTGGAAGCCGCGTCCCTCGGTGCCAAGAAGCGCCTCGCTTGGCAGGCGCACATCGGTGAAGGTGAGCGCGCCGACCTGGCTCGCGCGCTGGCCCATCTTGTGCTCCTTCGGCCCACGCTCGACGCCGGCGGCATGCAGGTCGACGACGAAGATCGACATGCCGCGGTTGCCCGCCTCCTTGTCGGTCCGCGCTAGCACGAAGCCGAGATCCGCGACCGGCGCGTTGTGTATCCAGATCTTGCCGCCGTTCAGCACCCAGCCCGCGCCATCGCGGACCGCCGTGGTGCGGATACCCGAGACATCCGTTCCCGCCTCCGGCTCGGTGATGCAGTAGGCGACCTTGGCCCGCATGCCGAGAATGTCGGGGAGCAGGGCCTTCTGTGCCTCGGTCCCGTGCCGGACGAGCAGCGTCGAGATAAGCTCCAGAAGGCCGCACTGGTCGGCGACACTGGCATAGCCGCGCGCCAGTTCCTCCATCACCAGGGCATAGGTGAGCGTGTCGAAACCGGGCCCGCCCAGTTCCTCCGGTACCCCGATGCCGAAGAGGCCGAGCTTGGCCATCTCGTCGTAGATCTCAGCCGGGAAACGCTCCTCACGATCGAGCCCCTCCGCGGCCGGGCGGATCACCTCGTCAGCGAAGGCCCGCGCCATGTCGCGCGCCTGCGCCTGCGTCTCTGTCAGGTCCATCCCCAATTCCCATTTTTGTAACTATCTAGTTACATTATTATCGAGACCGCGAACCGGTCAACCCCCAATGTTTGATCCCCACGAACGACCAGCTTGCGCGCTCCGCAAATCCGTGCATAGAGATAACTAAACAGTTACAAATGGGAGGATTCCGGATATGAAACCGGGCGACAAGCGGCCTTTCGGCCGCGCGGACCTTGACGTGACCGCCTTTGCCTTCGGCACCGCGCCGATCGGCAACATTTTCCGCGAGATCGATGAGGCAACCGCGGCCGGGATGGTGGACCATGCGTGGGACGCGGGTGTGCGCTTCTTCGATACCGCGCCAATGTATGGCCACGGCCTTTCAGAGTTGCGCACCGGCCAGGCACTGCGCTGGCGCCCACGCGACGAATTCGTACTCGCGACGAAGGTCGGCCGCCGCTTGAAGCCCGCGCGCCGCACGTCGATCGACTTCGCGCCCTGGGTAAACGCAGCGCCCTTCGAGATGGAATTCGACTACAGCTACGACGGCACGATGCGCGCCTTCGAAGACAGCCTTCAGCGGCTGGCGCTCGAGCATATCGACATCGTCTTCATCCACGACATCGATGTCTTCACCCGCGGCGCCGACCAGCCCGAGGTGTTCCGGCAGGCGATGGATGGCGCCTGGCGCGCGCTGGAGCGCCTGCGCGACGAAGGCGTGGTCAAGGCGATCGGCGTCGGAGTCAACGAATGGGAAGTCTGCCTTGAGGCGTTGAAGCAGCGTGACTTCGATGCCTTTCTCCTCGCCGGCCGCTACACGCTTCTGGAACAGGATGCGCTCGACGCCTTCCTGCCGCTCTGTGAGGAACGTGGCGCGGCCGTGCTGGTGGGCGGCGGGTTCAATTCCGGCATCCTCGCGACCGGGGCGACGTCGGGCGCGAAATACAACTACGCTCCCGCCCCCGCCGCCATTCTGGAAAAGGTCGCGAAGATCGAGGCGGTCTGCGCCGACCATGGCGTGCCGCTGCCGGCCGCGGCGCTCCAGTTCGTCGTGGCGCATCCCGCGATCCCGTCTTTCTGCGCCGGCACCCGCACCGTCGGGCAGCTCGAGCAGAACCTCGCCTGGTTCTCGCATCCGATCCCGCCCGACTTCTGGGCGGATCTCAAGCATCAGGGCCTCCTGCGCGAGGATGCACCCGTCCCGACCTGAGGCGTTTGCCATGCCGCCTTTGGAAAACGCGGCCCTTCCGGGGGCCGCGCAGGCAGACTTTTGCTTGGGCGGCCGGCCAGCTACACTAGCGGACTCCGGCCTCGCGAACCTCGCCCCTTGACAGAACAATGGCCAGAGTTCAGCAGTTAAGTAACAAACTGGTTATATACTGGAATCACCCTATGGGAGGGACTTACGACTATATCGTGGTGGGCGGCGGCTCGGCCGGCTGCGTCGTGGCTTCGCGCTTGAGCAAAGACCCGCACACCACCGTCCTCCTCCTGGAAGCGGGGGAGCGCGACCGAAGCTTTCTCTTCCACTGGCCCGCCGGCTTCGCGCGCATGACGAAGGGCGCGGGCAGCTGGGGCTGGTCGACCGTGCCGCAGCGCCACCTCGGCAACCGCTCCCTCTGGTTCACCCAGGCCAAGGTCATCGGTGGTGGCTCGACGATCAATGCGCAGATCTACGCGCGTGGAAACCGGCAGGATTACGACGGCTGGGCCGATGAGTGCGGCTGCCCAGGATGGTCCTACCGGAAAGTGCTGCCTTATTTCCGCCGCGCCGAAGACAACGAACGCTTCGGTGCCCCCTACCATGGAACCGGCGGGCCCCTCGGCGTCTCGATGCCGAAGGCGACACTGCCGATCTGCGATGCTTTCCTGCGCGCGGCGCAGGAATACGGCCTTCCCTACAACCCTGACTTCAATGGCGTGGCCCAAGCCGGCGCTGGCTTCTATCAGCTGACCCAGCGCGACGTGCGCCGATCCTCCACGGCCGTGGCCTACCTCGCCTCCGCCGAAGACCGGCCGAACCTCTCCGTGCGGACCGGGGCGGCCGTCCGGCAGCTCGTTACGTCGCGCGCCCGCGTGACCGGCATCGAGCTCCTGTCGGGCGAGCGGATCAACGCGAGCCGCGAGGTGATCCTCTCGTCCGGCGCCATCGGCTCCCCGCGGCTTCTCCTGCTTTCGGGCATCGGCCCCGCCGATCACCTGCGCGCGCTCGGGCTTCCGGTGGTGCACGACCTGCCGGGGGTTGGCGAGAACCTTCAGGATCACCTCGACCTCTGCATGCTCGCCGAATGCACAGGCCCGCACAGCTACGATCCGGTCAAGCGCCCCGATCGCGCGCTGGCGGCGGGCCTCCAGTACCCTCGCCGAAGCCCGCGCCGTCATCGAGCGCTGGCGGCTCGACTACAACCTCGTCCGGCCCCACTCGGCCCACGGTGGCCTGACTCCGGACGCGGTTCGCAACGACCCCGCGGCCGGCTGCCTCCGCCACCCCAACCGCTCCGACGGCCGGCCGCTACCGTCGGGGCCAGAACCCCGCTATCAATCCAAAGGGCTCTCGCAATGATCGAGGGATCGCAAGGGAGTAGGTCAGAGACCATCGCCCCCGTCGCCGATGATCCCGCCATCGGCCTGCCAATCGCAGACTGATCGACCCGAACACGCCGGAGCTCGCGCTGGCACCGCCAGCTACACCACGCAATGGGACACGATCTTTGTCGCTCCACCTTGCAGCACGATCCTGACTTGCCCGTCCTGCAGGCTATGCTGCGAGTACATTTCGGAGGCCAGTACCGCGGGCCGGCACGACCTCACGCGCCCCGATTTGTTCCTGAAGCCTCCAAGCGACGATTGAACTCGGAATCCACTCCACCAGCAGCAGAGCATTTCTTTTGTCCTCGGATTTGGCGTGCACGCTCCCACTCCAGCCCGCTTGCTTGATGACCCGCAACACGGAGGGGAACACGACGCCGAATACCGAGTCGATACCAGCTCGCTGGCAATGGCGGCAGAGCCCAAGGAGAAGTTCCGGGACAAGAGTTGACCGCGGATCGCTCCTGACCCGGGGAGACACGCAGAACCGGGTGATCTCGGTGCCATTGCGGAACTCCTCTCGCCAAAGCGCAGGGAAGTGGCGCTCCACCATGGATCCGGCCGCCTCGGGCCGGAGGCGAACCGATGCCAGGTGCCGGCCCTCCCGCATCATCATGCAATAGGTGGTGCCACTGCCGTCGTATTCGTCGATCTCGAGACCGCCCGCGTCCAGCGGGAGCGGCCAACCATGTCGATGAACGAACTGGTCGGCACGATCGACGAACATCGAGCGGCGCAGCATCGGCATCGAATTCAGGTCCGATCCGTCGATTGCGAGAAACATTCTTGCCTCATGGGGGGCCATCTAGCGACTATAGCCGCATGAGATTTAACAAGTTCCTACAATGTTCGGCCAAGCTCGGCTAATTTTATAAGAACCAATCAGGAACATTCTATTACGTTGTTAATACTGATATGAATAATTTATAAACTACATTATGGATCCGCCCTTAAAACAATCAGTTATGACGTAGTCTGTAATAGTCATCCTTAAACATACATTTAAATGCTTTCGGGAAATCTCATGGAAAGCGTTCTTCGATCTCTTAGGGGCTGTCCCGCGGGCATGACGCCGGCGAAGAGGGAACCGAGAGATGACGACGTACTTCGTAGCGACGACTGGAAGCGACTCCGGAACCGGAAGCGCCTCCTCCCCCTTCAGGTCGATCACCCAGGCGCTGCGCGCCAAGCTCCATGCAGGTGACGAGATCGTCGTCAAGGCCGGAACTTACAAGGAACAGGTGCTTGTCACCAAGGGTGGCTCTGCCGAGGGCAACATCACGATCCGTGCCGAAGTCCCCGGGACCGTCAAGATCGAGCCACCGGCCGACAAGGACTATGGCTTCGCGATCCTCAAGAACTACGTGACGATTGACGGCTTCGAGGTGTCCGGCGGCAAGGCCGGTATTACCGCCAACCTTGTTCACCACGTCGAGATCACCAACAACGTAGTCCATGACAGCCTCGGCAACGGCATCTCGGTCAGCCGGTCAGAGTTCGTGCTGGTCGAGGGCAACACCACTTACCACAATGCCCGCGAGGGCGCTCGCTCAGGCATTTCGATCTTCCACTCCGAGAACGTCTCCGGCGACACCACGACCGAGGGCTACCGCATCGTCGTCAGGGGGAATATCTCCTACGACAACGTCACCAAGACCGGGGCGCACAGCGACGGCAACGGCATCATCATCGACAGCAACGACAAGGAGACGACCTTCGGCTTCCCGGTGCTGGTGGAGAACAACCTCGTCCACGGCAATGGCGGCTCCGGCATCAAGACGGCGTGGAGCGACAACGTGACGGTGTTGAACAATACCGCCTGGCACAACAATCTCGACTCTCTCGCCACTGGAACGTGGAAGGGAGAGATCACCAACATGAATTCGAGCGGCAACGACTTCATCAATAACGTCACGGTTGCAGACGGCAGCCTCGCCTATCATACCGGGATCGCCAACGTCTCTTTCAATACTGACGTCAATGACGACATCACTTTCAGGAACAACCTTACGTACAACGGCGTCGTCGGGAATATTGCGATCATGACCTCCAACGGAAACGCAAAGCCGAGCGCGGCCGATGGCAATCTGCTGGGCGTCGATCCGGGCATCGATACCTTGAAGGGCTTCCAAATCGGCAAGGACTCCGTGGCAGTCGATGCCGGCATCAAATTCGTCGGCGCGTCGATCAAGGATCTCCTGGGGGTCATCCGCGATGGCGCGGTCGACCTCGGCGCATACGAGGTCGGGAGCAAGTCGATCGACACCGGCGCCGACACCTCGACCAAGGGCGGCGCGGGCGACGACCTGCTGACCGGGGGCGCCGGGGCGGACAGGCTAGCAGGACTTAAAGGCAACGATATCCTGGTCGGCAACGAGGGCGACGATACCCTCCTCGGCGGCGCCGGCAACGACTCTCTCCAGGGGGGCGCCGGCGATGATTCGCTCGTCGGCGGGGCGGGCACAGATGTCCTGAAGGGCGGGAACGGCAATGACGTCCTCGTCGGTGGCGCCGGTGCGGATACGCTTACGGGAGGGGCCGGAGCCGATCATTTCGTCTTCGGGACCGCGGCCGATGCCAACGGTGACGTCATGACCGATTACTGGCGGACACAGGGAGACCGTATCGATCTCACCGATATCGACGCGAGCACCAAAGTGGCGGGGAACCAGACCTTCACCTTCATCGGGGCGCAGTCGTTCAGCGGCGTCGCCGGGGAGCTGCAGTACAAGGAAGGCACAATTTCCGGCGACCAGAACGGTGACAAGATCGCAGACTTCCAGATCAAGCTCGCGGACGGCCATTGGCTGGGCGCCGCGGACTTCATCCTCTAGGTCGCGGCAGAATCCGGTCGCTCTGGGTGGTCGAGCCGGCAACCCCCCGCACGCCAAGCCTCAGCCCCTCATGGGCTCAGGCCGAGACTCCCCGAAGCCACTAGGCGCAATGACACGCGCGTCCTCATCGGTGGAATCCTCGTCGATGACTGGTGTGCGGATGCGGGCTAGGCGGCGCAAGGACGCGCCGCTCGGCCGGGCTGCCACCACGGTCGCGGCTTCGACAGGAGACGTAAAGACGTCCGCCTTGACGAGAGGCGCCTCGGCCAGAAGGCCGATCCTTGCTGCGAGGACTGCGGCCTGAGCCACTGTTCGGGTCCGAAACAAGGCGCAGATCGAACGCTCGAGGTGGGCGTACGAGCTGTGTTGGTAGATGCGGGTCCGCAATTCCATGTCAGATGCGCCCTCCGCGATGGCTCGAAGGATATGAAGTTGATCGTCGGTGGGATTGAACGTGTCCGGACGATCATCGGACGCGAGCCGGCAGAATGCGTCCGACAGAAAGATCCCGAGACTGAGGAGGTCGCTCTCGTAGCCTTCGAAGTGATTCCGGAATGTCTCCGGATCCATCGCCGAACAGACGGAAATGCCGATCGTATCGCCTCGTTCCGTCGTGATGGGCTGGGTGCAGCCGGAGGGTCCGACGCCGTGAGCTGCCGCGTCCTGCCAGAACGCGGCAAGACAGGGACTGCTACGGGGCAGAGAGTCCCAGAAGAAAGAATGGGCGGACGCCAGGCACGCGGGGCCGATCGGATCGACAAACGAGTAACGCCGGTCCACATACCGCGTAATCCATTCGTCGGGATAGGTCGTGAGAACCTTTGTCGCGAAGTTCGTCGCCGGCCCCTCCCCCACCACGTGCAACGTGCAATGCGAGACCCCCAACGCTCGTGCAAGTCGGCCAAGTTGACTGACGAGGGACGAGAAGTCATCCGCCCCCAGGATCGCGTCCGCGATGCGCTCTGTCCCGGGGCACCTGAGTACGTCCAGCGTATCAAAGTCGATCTTGGCTGTGATGCGGTTCAGGTCGCTGGCAAGATCGCTCCGCCCCGATCGCACAAGCGTGTCTATTGCATCGAGCATGGATGCTCGCGCCCAACCGTTCATTCTTCCCTCGTTACTCACGAAACAGGCAAAGTCGCGGCAAATTTCCGCTTACTGAGTGAAGTTTAGGTAAAAGTGGCCAGCGCGGCTGAGCGATGATGCGCTGGATGGTGAGCCCAGGACGATGTACCGGCGCGGCCGCGCGCGAAGCCGTCGATAGTCGCAACGACCGGGTGGTGATGAATCCGCTGTTCTAACGGTAAGCACTACACGCGCCACGTCGAGCACGCGCAGCGCCTACCCACATCGGTGCGGGGCCGTACTTCCCGACCGCGACGCCGCCACCGACGAGGCCTGGATTGACGTTGACGTGACCCCTTGTTTCTCCTCCGCAGGTGGCTGGAATCCGGACCGAGGAAGAGGGACCGGAGATGAAGCGAAGCAGGTTCAGCGAGGAGCAGATCATCGGGGTGCTGCGCGAGCATGATGCGGGTGCGGCGGTGGCCGAGCTCTGCCGCAGGCACGGGATGTCGTCGGCGACCTTCTATGCGTGGAAGGCGAAGTTCGGCGGGATGGACGTGTCGGACGCGAAGCGGCTGAAGGCGCTAGAGGAAGAGAACGCGAAGCTGAAGCGGCTCTATGCCGACGCGATGCTCGACAATGCCGGGCTGAAGGAGCTGCTGGCAAAAAAATGGTGACGCCCGCCGCCAGGCGGGAAGCGGTCGCGCACCTGAAGGAGAGCCTCGAGGTGAGCGAGCGGCGGGCGTGCACGATGATCGCGGCGGACCGGAGCGTGGTCCGCTACCGAAGCCGGCGGCCGGACGACGCAGGCCTGCGTCGTCCGGCCGCGCGAGCTCGCCGACCAGCGGCGGCGGTTCGGCTATCGCCGCCTGCACGTGCTCCTGCGCGGCGAGGGCTGGTCGGTGTTGACCTTTCCCCCGGTATCCGGACCATTGCGAGCTGGAATCTTCCGCCCTTATACCAACCCGCATTGATCAGAACCCTTGCGCCCAGTCCCGACGGCCGATGGATCGGATGCGCCAGGGTTGGTCGACGAGGTCGTTCCAAGCGGCGCAGCAGTGGGCGACGATGTCGTCGTAGCCCTTGAAGACCCGGTTCGAGAGCCAGTTGTCGCGCATGAACTGCCAGATGTTCTCGACCGGGTTCAGCTCGGGCGAGCGGGGCGGCAGTGGCAGGATGGTGATGTTCTTCGGCACGATGAGGGCGCGGGCGAGGTGCCAGCCGGCCTGGTCGAGGATGAGGATGGCGTGGGCGCCCGGCGCCACCGCGGTGCTGATCTCCGCGAGGTGCGTCTGCATCGCCGGCGTGTCGCAGAACGGCATGACGATGCCGGCGCCCTTGCCCTCGGCCGGGCAGATCGCGCCGAAGATGTAGGCCCAGGCGGTGCGCTGGTCGTGCGGCGCCCGCGGTCGGGCGCCCCGCCGCGCCCATCTTCGGGTGAGCTTGTTCTTCTGCCCGATCCGCGCTTCGTCCTGGAACCAGAGTTCTATGCGCTTGCCGGGATGCGCGGCGCGGACCTCCGCCACGCGCTCCGGGAGACTTTTTTGAAAGCCGCCGCCGCCTCCGGATCCTGGGCGTAGTGCCGCGGCCGCGCCGAAAGCTTGCGGAAGCCGAGCGCCCGGAGTTCCCGTCCCACCGTCGCCTCGCTCACCGACACCCGGAACGCCTCCCAGAGCCACTGCACCAGGTCGATCCGCCGCCAGCGCACCACCCCGTCGCGCCAGGGCTCAGGTCCCGCCTCCACCACCTGCGCCAGCGCCGCCCGATGCTCTGCCGTCAGTGTCGGCGCCTTGCCGGGGGCATGCCGGTCGATCAGCCCCGACGGGCCTTCCGCGTTGAACCGCAGCACCCAGTCCCGCACGATCTGCAGCCCGACCCCGCCGACCCGCGCCGCCTCCGTCCGCGTGCCGCCCTCCGCGATCACCGCCAGCGCCAGCAGCCGACGCACCTGCTTCGCATCCCGGCTGTCCCGCGCCAGCCGGCGAAGATCGTCACCATCCAGATCACCCCGAAGCCCGATCGCTGCCGCCATGGAAAACCCCTTCGTTCTCCATGATGAATCACGACAACGCCCTCAGGGGAATCCCCCGCGTGAGTCAGGACCTATGCGCGCTGGTATGAGATATTCCCAGGCAAAACCGGCGGCGGGGATCGTTTTCGCGTGCCTGTAGGCCACCGATGCACGCCAATCTATGCCTGACAGCATGGCGTCACCTCTCTATGCGGGCGCTTCAAGCGTGCGCCAGAATTAAGAGTCAGGGAAACGCCCTGCCAGGACTAGCAGGGCCAGCATTATCAATTGAAAGCGTGGGCTTATCAGCGCCAGCTTCTTTCCCGGCTCTGGCAAGAGCCGGCGAGCCGGGCGCCATGCCCGGCGAGCGCGATTTTCTGGCACGCCCTCAACCGGACGCGCGACGGCCGCCGGTCCATCTGGATCGGCGGCCCTGATGCTGAGGTCTGACACTTACCTTACGGGCGCAGAGGCCGCCAAGGCTCTTTGGTTCCTGCTCGGCGGTAATGCAGACGGCGGCAACGGAACGGCTGCCATAGGTAGATCAACGGCTCAAAGCCGTTCCACCAATCCGCGTCTATGTCACCGCATCGGCCCTCGAAAAGCAGATTGCCGTTCGCCTCATATAGCCGGAACTCCATCGGCAGGGCGTCGCCCCGCTCCGGCGTCCCACGGGCGGGCACGCCGTCCGCATCCTCTCCCATGCCAAGGCAACCGCCATGATGGTCAACCGTAACAATCCAGCGCATATCGAAATCCTTTCCGTGTTCGTGTGGAGTCGCGGCGCCCGCCGCGCTGGCGGGCGCTCTTTGCGGGCTGGCCTATGCCGCCGCCCTGCCGCGCTGTTGCTGCATCCATGCAAGCCGCCTGCTGGCCGTCGCGTGGTGCCGGCTGTCCAGCTCAACGCCGATCCAGTCGCGGCCGAGCTGCTGCGCCGCCGCAAGGGTGGAGCCGCTGCCGCTGAACGGGTCCAGCACAAGGTCGCCGGGCTTCGTGAAAGCCTCGATCAACGGGCGCAATGCCTCCACCGGCTTTTGCGTCGGGTGCAGCTTGTTGCCCGCATAGGGGAAGTCGATCACGTCCGGGATGGGATTTTCGGGCAGGGAAACATTGCCCCTCGCCAGCAAGTAAGCCTGTTCGTGCTGGTAGCGTAGGAACTTCGCCGATGACGCATAACGCTTGCGGAACACGATATGCCCGACAACGCGGAAGCCTGCCGCCTTCCATGCGTCCATGAACAGATCGACCTTGTTCCAGCCGTAGAAGGAAACGGCGAAACCGCCATCCTTCAAGACGCGGTGCATCTGGTTGAACGCGGGGCGAAGCCAACGGGTGTTGTCGTCGTTCGCCACCTTCCTGCCGTCGCGGCTGCGATAGTTCACCAGATAGGGCGGGTCGGTCAGGATGAAGTCCACGGATGCCCGGTCGAAAGAGCGCATCGCCTGGATGCAATCGGCATTGAAGATCACGTTGCGGGGGGTGTTGGCGTTGCCGGTCATGGTTCTGTTTCCTTTGGGGTTGGGATTCAGGGCAGCGAAGCGCCGCTCCTGAAACCCTGCCCGTCGGCGAGACCGGGGTAGCAAGGCGCCAGACAAGTCTTTGGCACCGTGGAATAATTGGAGGGGACCCGCTTGCGGGGAGCAGGCCGTTTATGCCGCGAAAGGCCGAAGAGTTTTCTTGCGGCGCGCAAGGGCAGCGCCCTTAGCTCCTGCCTTCAAAAACCGGGTTATACCAGCGCGCATAGGTCCTGACTCACGCGGGGGATTCCCCTGAGGGCGTTGTCGTGATTCATCATGGAGAACGAAGGGGTTTTCCATGGCGGCAGCGATCGGGCTTCGGGGTGATCTGGATGGTGACGATCTTCGCCGGCTGGCGCGGGACAGCCGGGATGCGAAGCAGGTGCGTCGGCTGCTGGCGCTGGCGGTGATCGCGGAGGGCGGCACGCGGACGGAGGCGGCGCGGGTCGGCGGGGTCGGGCTGCAGATCGTGCGGGACTGGGTGCTGCGGTTCAACGCGGAAGGCCCGTCGGGGCTGATCGACCGGCATGCCCCCGGCAAGGCGCCGACACTGACGGCAGAGCATCGGGCGGCGCTGGCGCAGGTGGTGGAGGCGGGACCTGAGCCCTGGCGCGACGGGGTGGTGCGCTGGCGGCGGATCGACCTGGTGCAGTGGCTCTGGGAGGCGTTCCGGGTGTCGGTGAGCGAGGCGACGGTGGGACGGGAACTCCGGGCGCTCGGCTTCCGCAAGCTTTCGGCGCGGCCGCGGCACTACGCCCAGGATCCGGAGGCGGCGGCGGCTTTCAAAAAAGTCTCCCGGAGCGCGTGGCGGAGGTCCGCGCCGCGCATCCCGGCAAGCGCATAGAACTCTGGTTCCAGGACGAAGCGCGGATCGGGCAGAAGAACAAGCTCACCCGAAGATGGGCGCGGCGGGGCGCCCGACCGCGGGCGCCGCACGACCAGCGCACCGCCTGGGCCTACATCTTCGGCGCGATCTGCCCGGCCGAGGGCAAGGGCGCCGGCATCGTCATGCCGTTCTGCGACACGCCGGCGATGCAGACGCACCTCGCGGAGATCAGCACCGCGGTGGCGCCGGGTGCCCACGCCATCCTCATCCTCGACCAGGCCGGCTGGCACCTCGCCCGCGCCCTCATCGTGCCGAAGAACATCACCATCCTGCCACTGCCGCCCCGCTCGCCCGAGCTGAACCCGGTCGAGAACATCTGGCAGTTCATGCGCGACAACTGGCTCTCGAACCGGGTCTTCAAGGGCTACGACGACATCGTCGCCCACTGCTGCGCCGCTTGGAACGACCTCGTCGACCAACCCTGGCGCATCCGATCCATCGGCCGTCGGGACTGGGCGCAAGGGTTCTGATCAATGCGGGTTGGTATTACTTTCCGCTCTCGACTGGATAAATTGGAGCCGGAGCAGACGCGCTGCTCCGGGGCGTCGAAACCCCTACCAGCGGTTGGTGTCGGCCGTGACGACACCACACTCCTTGACCTATGGTCGGGGAGCCCGTGGCGTATGTCCAGGGCTGCCCGCCTAAAGGCCACGGGGCCGTCTGGTACGGTTTCGAACTTCCCGATCACCAAGAGTCAGTGAGGATAGTTTGCGGGGGCGCACCGCGAACACCATCTTTCAGACAGGGGAAACAAGCCGATGCATATCCGGCCCGAACTTGATCCCGATGTCGACGACGAAGCGCCGACCGGCCCCGACATCACCATCTACGACGAAGAGCATTTCGTGACCTATCTGCGCCTGCTCGATGCGGACAAGGAAGGCGCGGACTGGACCGAGGTGGCGCGGATCGTGCTGCATCGTGATCCCGCCGCCGATCCGGCGCGCACGTGGCGCTGCTGGGAAAGCCATCTCGCCCGCGCCAAGTGGATGACGAAAACCGGCTATCGGCGGATTCTGGAACAGGCCGTCGAGGAGCAGACGCAACTCCACCGGCATTGAGGTCGTCAGGCTCACCTCTCGACCGTGAACATCTCGCGGAACAGCTTTTCCGACCGCGCGATCCCTTCGTCGGTCAGCCAGACGGATTTCGCCTTGTTGACCGGATCGCCGATGAAGCCCTTCTCGTGCAGCCGGCTCATCGCGCTCCAGTCGAATCCCTTCCAGGCGCAGCCGTCGCGGTCGAGCGTCAGGTAGAGCAGCGCGAGAATCGCGTCGTCGATCTTGTCCTTGTCGACCTCCATGGCGCGGTAGTCTCCCGATCACGGACCAACCCTGTTTTACGCTACAGTATCCCATATGCCGCACGGCTACGATGCGGGTCTTTTCTTCTGCTGCCGGACGGTTCTTCGATGGTTCCAGCCCCTTCCGGGCATGGGAACTTTGGAGACGATGGCGCTCAAACGCGACAGGATCAGCATCGAGGTCTTCGGACCTTCGGCCGAGCCGGAAACGGGCCGGAACGATCCTGCGCGCGCCGACGCCGCCATCCGGTCCCTCGCCCGGTTGCTCGGTCGCCAGATCGCCCGCGAGCAGTTCGAGCGCAAGATGGCGCTGGAGCGGAGGGCGCAGAAGAAGCGCCCGGCAGGCGAGGATGCGTAGCACCTATGGTTTCGGGCGCTGGATTTGTTCAGGATGCCCCCATGCCTACTGTCGATTCTGTCATATTCCAGCGCGGTCCCGAAGAATTCCTGCATCGAGCGCAGCGAGAGCCAGTAGAGATCGCCCGGCACGGACGGCGCGCGTTCGTGCTGATGTCCGTCGATCACTACGACTGGCTCCGGGCTACCGCGCAGCGGCGCCACCGCACGGCGGAAGCCGTCGATGTCGTCATCGACGCCGTTGAATGTGCGGAGATGGACGCCGGGTTCACGCCGCTGGACGCCTTGCTCCGGTAGGCGATCAGAGCGCCCGGCAAGTCGGTTATCGCCCCGACGCTACACCCGCGCCGGGGCATTTGCATATTCCCCTTGTGACCATTTTGGTCCCATGATATAGGTGACCTATGAGGATCATTGCCCGACGCACCTTGCGGCAATTCATCGACAGCCTCGCGGGGCAGAAGGACCAGCCGGCGGTCAAGGCCGCGCTCGATGCCTGGTTCGACGAAGTGAGCAAGGCGGACTGGAAAAGTTCGGCGGATGTGAAGCGGCTCTATGCGACGGCCAGCATCGTCAGCGCCGAGCGCATCGTCTTCAACATCAAGGGCAATGACTATCGCCTCGTGGTGGCGGTCGACTTCGAGAAGGCTATCGTCTGGATCAAGTGGATCGGCACCCACAAGGCTTATGACAGGATCGACGTGACGGAGGTTAGACATGGCGACTGAGTTGAAACCCATCCGCACCGAGGCGGATTATGATGCGGCGCTTGCCGAGGTGGAACGGCTGTGGGGCGCGAAGAGCGGCACGGTGGAAGGCGACCGGCTCGACGTGCTGGCGACGCTGATCGAGGTCTATGAAGCGAAGCACTATCCGATGGACCCGCCGGACCCGATCGAGGCGATCCGGTTTCGCATGGAGCAGCAGGGACTGTCCCGCAGGGATCTGGAGCCGATGATTGGCCCGCGCAACCGGGTAGCCGATGTGCTGAACCGCAAGCGCGGCCTGTCGATCGAGATGATCCGGCAGTTGCATGACCATCTCGGCATCTCGGCCGAGGTGCTGATCCGGCCGAGCCGGTTTGACAAGGTTGCATGAAGGAGGCCGCCATGACCCGCGTTGCGCTTTACGCCCGTTATTCCGACGAGAAGCAGCGTTCTGCCTCGATCGAAGACCAGTTCCGCATCTGCCGGGAACAGGCGAAGCGCGAAGGCTGGAAGGTGGTCGGCGCCTACAGGGACGCGGCGATATCTGGCGCGAGCATGATCCTGCGCCCCGGTATCCAGATGCTGTTGCAGGACGCGCAGGCGGGCCAGTTCGATATCGTGCTGGCCGAGGCGCTGGACCGCATCAGCCGCGATCAGGCCGATGTGGCGACGCTGTTCAAGCATTTGAAGTTCGCCGGCGTTCCCATCGTCACACTGGCCGAAGGCGAGATCAGTGAGCTTCACGTCGGGCTGAAAGGCACGATGAACGCGCTGTTCCTGAAAGACCTTGCGGCCAAGACGCATCGCGGCATCCGTGGCCGTGTCGAGGATGGCAAGTCGGGCGGCGGTCTTTGCTATGGCTACAAGGTCGTGAAGCAGCTTGATGCGCGCGGCGATCCGATCCGGGGCGACCGCGAGATCGACGCAGCCGAGGCCAATGTCGTGCGGCGTATCTTCCGCGAGTTTGCCGCAGGCATCGGCCCGCGCACCATCGCCCGCACACTGAACGAGGAAGGCGTCCCCGGCCCCGAAGGTCGGCTCTGGAGCGACACCACCATTCGCGGCCATGTGAAGCGCGGCACGGGCCTCGTGAACAACGAACTCTATGTCGGCCGCCTCATCTGGAACCGGCTGCGCTATCTCAAAGACCCATCGACGGGAAAGCGCGTCTCGCGGCTCAACCCGGAATCGGAATGGATCGTCAAGGACGTTCCAGACCTGCGCATCGTCGACGACGAACTCTGGCAGGCCGTCCGTGAGCGGCAAGGCGAGATCGCCGAGAAGTTCGCCAATGTCACCGAGGCCGTGCGCGCGCATCACAAGAAGAACCGGCTGAACGGCGCGCGTCGGCCGCGCACGCTTCTGTCCGGCCTGATCTTCTGCGGCTGCTGCGACGGCCCCTACTCGCTTCGCGGCCCGCAGCGTTACGCCTGCTCGAACCACATCAGCAAGGGCACCTGCGACAACACAACAGCCGAACCATCCGTCAGGACGAACTGGAAGCCCGCGTGCTCACCGGCCTGAAGGATCGGATGATGGCGCCGGAGATCGTCGAGGATGCCATGCGCGCTTATGCGGAAGAAACGAACCGGCTGAACAGGGAACGCCGCTCGAACG
>NZ_JASGHB010000001.1:0-132500 GCF_047602525.1 Amaricoccus sp. | reverse complement strand
GGCGGCGGTGCGCACCCAGACCCGGAGCTTGCCGACATAGTCGTTCCAGCGGGAGTGCCACTCGATCGGAAAGGCGGCCGCGGCGAGCTTCATCCTGATCCTCCCGGCGGCGCGTCGCGGCCACCCGGGGCGCATTCCGCCAGCCGGAGCGGCCGGGCGCAACTGGATTCTGGGTCAGGGGAGCCGGCGGCGAAGTTCGGCGATTTCACGCGCGGAGCGAGCATCAATCCATTGAAACCATTCGGAATAACTTATTCCGAATCCGCCGCGTTCCCGCAGGGCGCCCGTCCGCGCGCGGCTTTCAGCCGGCCGCCAGAGCCGGCCGCACGTCCAGATCCGCGAGGACTTCGGCCGCGATGGTGAAGGAGCGCAGCCGCGCGGCGTGGTCGTGGATCTGGCCCGTCAGGATCACCTCGTCCGGCCGATATCGGTCGAGAATCGCCCCGATCCCGGCCCGCACCGAGTGGGGCGCGCCGACGGCGGTGATGGCGAGCGCGTGGTCGGCCATCGCCAGCGCGGCGGGATCGCAGACGGCGGCGATGTCGTCGACCGGCCGCGGCAGCGGCCCGGGGCGCCCGGTGCGCAGGTTGACGAACGCCTGCTGCATCGAGGTGCGCAGCCGGCGCGCCTCGGCGTCAGTGTCGGCCGCGAAGACGTTGACCGCGATCATCAGGTGCGGCGCGGCGAGGTGAACCGAGGGGCGGAAGGTCTCGCGGTAGACCCGGATCGCGGCCTCGAGGTCGGTGGGGGCGAAGTGCGAGGCGAAGGCGTAGGGCAGCCCGAGATGCGCCGCGAGCTGGGCGCCGAACAGGCTGGACCCGAGGATCCAGACGGGCACCTGCGTCCCCTCCCCCGGGACCGCCCGCACCGTCGCACCGGGCCGCGCGTCGCCGAGATAGCCCAGAAGCTCCACGACATCCTGCGGAAAGCTGTCGGCGCCCGCGAGGTAGCGGCGCAGCGCCCGCGCCGTCGCCATGTCGGTGCCGGGCGCGCGGCCGAGGCCGAGGTCGATGCGGCCAGGGAACAGCGTCGCCAGCGTGCCGAACGCCTCGGCCACCTGCAGCGGCGCGTGGTTCGGCAGCATGATGCCGCCCGCGCCGACGCGCATCGTCCGCGTCTCGGCCGCCACGCGGCCGATCAGCACCGCCGTCGCGGCGCTGGCGATGCCCGTCATGCTGTGATGCTCGGCGAGCCAATAGCGCCGGTAGCCGAGCGCCTCGGCGTGGCGCGCGAGATCGAGGGTGTTCGCGAGCGCGTCCGAAACGGTCGAGCCGTCGGGAACCGGGGCGAGGTCGAGGAGCGAGAACGGAATCATGCACCGGCATGTAGTCGCGCGGCCGGCCGCGACAAGGGGGCGGCTTGACCCGGGCCGCGACGGCGCGCAACCCTTGCCGTCATGCTGACCGCCCTCGCCCTGCTGTTTGCCGGCCCCGCCTTCGCGCAGGACTTGCCGCCCTACCTCGACGACCGTTCGGATCCGGCGGCGCTGGTCCGCTCGTACTACAACGCGGTGGCGCGGCATGAGTACGCCCGCGCCTATGGCTATCTCGAGACTCCACCGGATTATCCGGCGTTTTCCGCAGGATACGCTGACACGGCCACGGTCGGGATCGCCCTCGGCCCGGTGACGACCGAGGGCGCGGCCGGCAGCATCTACGGCACCGTGCCGGTGGCGGTGCGCGCCACCTCCGCCTCGGGCGCCGTCACCACCTTTGCCGGCTGCTACACCACCCGGCAGGTGCAGCCGTCGATCCAGGAGCCGCCGTTCCGCCCGATCGGGATCACCGCGGGGCATCTGGCCCCGGTCGGCGCGGCCGGCCCGCTGGCGGACGCCGTCCCGGCCAGCTGCCCTCAGGGCGAGTAGCGTCGCCTCAATACGGCAGGCCGACGTAGTTCTCGGCAAGCGCCGTGCGGGCCGCCAGCGAAGACAGCGTATAGGCAAGCTCTGCATCGTGGATGCGCCGGCCGAAGGCATCGTCCTCGGCGAAGGTGTGCAGCATCGTCGTCATCCACCAGCTGAACCGCTCGGCCTTCCAGATGCGCGACAACGCCCGGCCGGAATAGGCGTCGAGGCCGGCCGGGGACTGGTCGAGATAGTGCTCGCGCAGGCCATCGAAGAGATAGCGGATGTCGCTGGCCGCGAGGTTCAGCCCCTTGGCCCCCGTCGGGGGCACGATGTGGGCGGCGTCCCCGGCGAGGAACAGGTTGCCGAAGCGCATCGGCTCGGCAACGAACGAGCGCAGCGGCGCGATCGACTTCTCGAACGACGGCCCCGTCACCACCAACTCGGCCACTTGCTCGGGCAGGCGGCGGCGCAACTCGTCCCAGAAGGCGTCATCGGACCAGTTCTCCACCCGGTCGGTCAGCGGCACCTGCAGGTAGTACCGGCTGCGGGTTCGGGAGCGCATCGAGCACAGCGTGAAGCCGCGCGGGTGCTTGCCATAGACCAGTTCATCGTGCGCCGGCGGCACCTCGGCAAGCAGGCCGAGCCAGCCGAACGGATAGACCCTCTCGAAGGTCTCGATCGCCTTCGGCGGCACCGCCTTGCGACTCGGCCCGTGAAAGCCGTCGCAGCCGATGATGAAGTCGGCGTCGATGCGATGGGTGGCGCCGTCCTTCTCGTAGCTGATCCACGGGTGCCGGCCGCCGAAGTCGCGCGGCGTGACATGGCCGGCGTCGTAGATCGTCGGCACGCCGTCGGCCTCGCGCTTGTCCATCAGGTCGCGCGTCACCTCGGTCTGGCCGTAGATCGTCACGCGCTTGCCGCCGGTCAGGCCCGCGAGGTCGATGTGATGCAGCCCGCCATTCAGCGCGATGTCGAAGCCGTCGTGCGGCAGGCCGTCGGCGTCGAGCCGCTCGGCCGCCTGCGCCTCGCGCATCATCTCGACCATGCCCTGCTCCAGCACGCCCGCGCGCACCCGCCCGAGGATGTAGTCGCGATCCACACGGTCGAGCAGCACGTTGTCGATCCCGGCGAGCGTCAGCAGCCGGCCAAGCAGCAGGCCCGAGGGGCCGGAGCCGATGATGGCGACCTGGGTGCGCATGAGGTTCCCTCCCGTTTCTGTCGTTCGCGCCGACCCGGCGGCCGGCGCCCCGGATCATCGCGCGGAAGGTGCCGTGACGGAAGGCTCGGCGCCTCAGCCGTCGGCTGCCGGCGCCGGGGCGCTTTGGCTGCCCGGTGCCCGGCTGGCCCGCGCCGCGACGAGCGCCCCGCCGGTGATGAGCACCGCCGCGGCGACGAGCCCGGCGCTCGGCCGGGCAAAGCCCGCCGCGATGAGGGCCAGTGTCGAGAGCAGCGGCGCGGCATAGGACGCGGTGCCGAGCAGCTGGATGTCGCCCCGCTTCACGCCGATGTCCCAGAGGTAGAACGCGAGCCCGACCGGCCCGAGCCCCAGCGCGCCCATCGCCACCCAGCCGGACGCGGCCTGCGGCCAGACGGTCGTCTCGACCGCGAGATGCGCGACAAGCGACAGAGCCGCCGTCGCGAGGCAGAACAGCGCGACGGTCTCGGTCGGCGCGGCGCCGAAGCGCCGGCTGAGCACGGAGTACGTCGACCAGATCAGCGCACAGGCCGCCGCCGCGAGATACCCCGGCAGATAGTCCGCCGACAGCGCCTGCCCCGGCCCCGCCACCACGAGCCCCGCGCCGAGCAGCGCCACCAGCGCGCCCGCCACATGCCCCGCCCGCAGCCGCTCGCCGGGCAGCAGGCCGGAGAGGAGCACGATGAGCAGCGGCCAGAGATAGGCGATCAGGCTCGCCTGCGCCGGCGGCGCCAGTTTCAGCGCGGCGAAGTAACAGGCATGATAGCCGAAGAGCCCGCCGATCCCGACGAGCCACACGACGGGCGGCACGCCACGGAATGCCGTTGCCAGCCGCCCGGTGGCGGCAATCCACACGACACCAGCGGCGCCGCCGATCGCAAAGCAGACCGCCGACAGCTGGAACGGCGGCACAGTCCCCACCGCGACGGTCAGCAGCGCGAGCAGCGCCCAGAGCAACACCGCGCCGAAGCCGATCGCGGTCGCCCGGCCCGTCTTCCCACCCGTCTTCACGCAGCCCGCCCGGCGGCGGCGTGCAGATAGTCGACGATGGCCCGCGCCCAGACGTCGCCCGCGGCCGGCCGGTCCAGCGTCGCCCGCGCCGTGTCGGCGAGGTCGGTCGCAAACGCCGTGCCCCCCCGGAGCGCCAGCAACTCGTCCATGAACTCCGGCCCGAACTCCGGGTGCGGCTGCAACGAGATCGCCGCGGGCCGCTCCCGGTCGCCGTAGGCGACCGCCGCAAAGGCACAGGTCGGCGAGCTGGCCAGCACGTGCGCTCCGTCCGGCAGCGCCACGACCTGATCCTGATGCAGCGCCCGCATGGCAAAGTGCGGCGGCAGCGCCCGCGCCCAGGCGGGCGCGTCGGGCGCCACGTCATAGTCCTGCACCCCGAGGCGCCAGCCGCGATCGGATTTCACCGCCCGCCCGCCCAGCGCCTCGGCGAGGATCTGGTGGCCGAAGCAGATGCCGACGACCGGCACCCGCGCGGCGACGCAATCGCGCAGGAACGCCTTGAGCGGCTCGATCCACGGCAGGCCATCATAGACCCCGTGCCGCGAGCCGGTGACGAGCCAGGCGTCCGCCTGCCCGGGCGAAGCCGGCATCTCGCCTGCGACGACCCGCACGGTGGCGAACTCCATCTCGCCGTCCACGGCGCCGAGCAGGGCGCGGAACATCGCGGGGTAGTCGCCGTGCCGGGCCTTCAGCTCCGGCGCCACGTCCCCCGTCTCGAGTATCCCGAGCTTCATCGCCACCCTCTCCAAGCCGCCTCCGCGCGAGACTTGGCGCTTTCCGCGCCACGCCGCAAGCGGGGCCGCACGACGCCGAGGACGGCACGACGCAAAAGGGCCGCCCCGAAGGACGGCCCCGGCATCATTGGCCGACCGGCTCAGACGAAGAACTGGCCGCCGTTCGCCGAGAGCGTCGAGCCGGTGATGAAGCCCGCGTCGTCGGACGCAAGGAACACGACGGCGCGCGCGATCTCCTCCGGCTCGCCGAGGCGGCCGACCGGGATGAGCGGCAGGATGCGCTCCTTCAGCACCTTCTCATCAATGGCGCGCACCATCTCGGTGCCGATGTAGCCCGGGCAGATCGCGTTGACGGTGATCCCGGCGCGCGCGCCCTCCTGCGCCAGCGCCTTGGTGAAGCCGAGGTCGCCCGCCTTCGCCGCGGAATAGTTCGCCTGCCCCGCCTGGCCCTTCTGGCCGTTGATCGACGAGATGTTGACAACGCGGCCGAACTTGCGGTCGCGCATGCCGTTCCACACCCCGTGCGTCATGTTGAAAAGGCCGGTCAGGTTGGTGTCGATGACCTCCTTCCACTGCTGCGGGGTCATCTTGTGGAACATGCCGTCGCGGGTGATGCCGGCGTTGTTGACCAGCACCTCGACCGGGCCGAGGTCGGCCTCGACCGCCTTGATGCCCTCGGCGCACGCCTCATAGTCGGCGACCGACCACTTGAAGGTCTTGATGCCGGTCGCGTCGGTGAAGGCCTTCGCCGCCTCGTCGTTGCCGGCATAGTTCGCCGCCACCGAATAGCCCGCATCCTTCAGCGCCTTCGAGATCGCCGCACCGATACCGCGCGAGCCACCCGTGACCAGAGCCACACGTCCCATGGGTCTTCCTCCTGAAATGATCTTTTTGAAGTCGAGGGGCCGGAGCCCCGCAGGGCCCCGACCTTCAACGGCTCAGCGCTCGACGCAGAGCGCGACGCCCATGCCGCCGCCGATGCAGAGCGTTGCGAGGCCCTTCTTCGCATCGCGCCGCTTCATCTCGAAAAGCAGCGTGTTGAGGATGCGCGCGCCCGAAGCGCCGATCGGGTGGCCGATCGCGATCGCGCCGCCGTTCACGTTGACCTTCGAGGTGTCCCAGCCGAGACCGTTGTTGACGGCGCAGGCCTGCGCCGCAAACGCCTCGTTGGCCTCGACCAGATCGAGGTCGGACGCCTTCCAGCCCGCCTTCTCCAGCGCCGCGCGCGAGGCCGGGATCGGACCAGTGCCCATGATCGCCGGATCGACGCCCACCGTCGCCCACGAGGCGATGCGCGCGAGCGGCTCGATGCCGCGCTTGGCCGCCTCTTCCTCGGTCATCAGCAGCACCGCCGCCGCACCGTCGTTGAGGCCCGACGCGTTGCCCGCCGTCACCGTGCCGTCCTTGGCGAACGCCGGCTTCAGCTTCTGCATCGCCTCGATCGTGGCGCCGTGGCGGATGTACTCGTCGGCGTCCACCACCGTGTCGCCCTTGCGGGTCTTGACGGTGAACGGGATGATCTCGTCCTTGAACTTGCCGGCCTTCTGCGCCGCCTCGGCCTTGTTCTGGCTGGCGAGCGCGAATTCGTCCTGCTGCTCGCGGGTGATCTGGAACTGGCGCGCCACGTTCTCGGCGGTGGTGCCCATGTGATAGCCGTTGAAGGCGTCCCAGAGGCCGTCCTTGATCATCGTGTCGATGAACGCGAGGTCGCCCATCTTCTGCCCGGCGCGCAGGTGCTGGGCATGGGTCGAGAGCGACATGCTCTCCTGGCCGCCCGCCACGACGATCTTGTCGTCGCCGAGCAGGATGTGCTGGGCGCCCATCGCGACCGCCCGCAGGCCCGAGCCGCAGACCTGGTTGATGGTGATCGCGGTGCTCGACGGCGACAGGCCGGCGTTGATCGCCGACTGCCGGGCGGGATTCTGGCCCTGCGCCGCGGTCAGCACCTGGCCGAGGATCGCCTGGGTCACTTCCTCCGCCGACACGCCCGCGCGTGCGAGGACGCCCTGGATCACGGCCGCACCGAGAGCCTGCGCCGGGGTCGAGGCGAACGAACCGTTGAAGCTGCCCACGGCCGTGCGGCCGGCAGACGCGATTACTACCTTGGTCATGTTTCCCCCTCCATGCCCGCGGCACCTTTCCGGCTTGGCGCAGGCGAATCGTCCCTGACGTTCTTCCCTCTCGCACATGGCAGGGGCGGGCTCAACTGCAATGGTTCCACAGGAAATCCGCCAGCGGCCGCCACACCGCCGCGCGTGCCTCGCTGCCGACGATCATCCCGACGTGCCCGGTGCGCGCCACCCTGACCGCCGCCTGCGGCAGGACCGCCGCGAGCGGCCGGGCCAGCGAAGGCGGCGCGATCGAGTCGCTTTCGCCGCAGACGACCAGCGCCGGGACGCGGATCGCGGAGGGCACCACCCGCTCGCCGAGGAAGCACCAGGAGTCCGCCGCGGTCAGGTTCCGGATCTGCCAGCCGACGAGCAGGTCGCGCGCCGCCGCGGCCGGCATCGGCACCCCGTCGGCGAGCCAGTCCTCGAGCGCCACGAACAGCTCCGCCGCCGGCCCCGCCGGATCCAGCCGGGCGAGCTTCTGGAACTTCATGGCCGCCTGCATCGGATTTACCAGCGCGAACAGCGTCTGCAGGAACGTCACCGGCACCAGCCCGAACGCCTCCCCCATCGACTCGAGCAGCAGCTCGGCCCGCTGGGCCCCGCGCGACCGGAAGAGCGAGCGCATCGCACCGGCGATCCCGACGTTGGCCGAGAAGTCCCACGGCGCGCCGATCGCGACCAGCGCCGCCACGTCCTCGGGCACCCGGGCCGCAAGACCGACCGAGAGCGTGCCGCCCATGCAGTAGCCGATCACCGGCACCGGCCCGCCGGCGATCTCGCGCGCGGCCGCCAGCGCCGGCACCAGCCGGCGGGCGCCGTAGGAGTCGAGATCGAATCCCGCCTCCCCCGGCCCGGGCTCGCCCCAGTCGACGAGCAGCGGTCGGAACCCCTGCCCCGCCAGCCAGCGCAGCAGCGAGCGGCCGCGCACGAGGTCGAGGATGTACGGCCGGTTGATGAGGCTCGGCACCACCAGGATCGGCGGCCCGTCCGGCCGGGCGGCCTCGGGCAGCGCGCCGAAGTCCCGCAGCCGCGTGCAGCCGTCCGCCCAGATCGCCGGCGCCTCGCCGAGCGTCCGCCGATAGGGATGCGCCTGCCAGACGGCGATGCCGGTCAGCGTCGCGCGCAACCGGGCGGCGATCTCGGCGGCGATCTCGGTCTGGTCGAGACCGGCCAGCGCGCCCCGCTCCGGTGCGAGCCCCGGCGTCCAGGGAAAGCTCGGGCTGTCGGCGCGCGGCGCCATCATCAGCGCCTGGCCATAGGCCGAGAGCGCGACCGACAGGTGGAAGATCAGCGGGCTCGGCTCGCCCATCCGGTGGGGGGCGATGTCGCCCGTCATCCCCTCGCCCGCCACGCCCGCGCCCGTCACGCGCGCGACGGACGATCCGGCGCCGGGGCCTTCCGGCCGGCGGCGACCGCGGGACCGAGCCGGCTGCGCACCGCGGCATGGACAAGCTGGCGCTCCCACAGGTCCAGATAGGCCCGCGCCTGCGCGGCCCGGTCCTCGGACGAGGGTCCGGGCCGCTGCCGCACCTGCTGTTCCGCTCCCATTTCCGCCCCCCGAACCCCTCGGGTTTCTCGCAGCTGCGAGAATACCCTTGTTCGCCACGCCCCGCGGGCGATAAGCTTATCGTCCGCGCGAGGCACATTCACTAGGGGAGATGCGAGTGGCCGAGAAGACCGAAAACGCCGCCGAGCCGATCATCATCAAGAAGTACGCCAATCGCCGGCTCTACAACACCGCGAAGTCGAGCTATGTCACCCTCGATCACCTCGCGCAGATGGTGCGGGAGGGTCAGGACTTCGTGGTGAACGACGCCAAGACGGGCGAGGACATCACCCGCGGCGTCCTCGCGCAGATCATCTTCGAGGAAGAGGCCAAGGGCCAGACGATGCTGCCCTCGGCGTTCCTGCGCCAGCTCATCCGCCTCTACGGCGACTCGCTTCAGGGCTTCGTACCCGGCTACCTCGAGGCGTCGATGGAGACGTTCTCGCGCAATCAGGAGGCCATGCGCGAGCAGGTGCGGCAGGCGTTCGAGGCCAACCCGGCGCTCGCGAATTTCGAGGCGCTGGCCCGCTCCAACATGGAGTGGTTCGAGAACGCCCTGAAGATGTTCGCCCCGTTCGCCGGCGGCATGCCGGGCAAGTCCACCGGCCGCGCGCCGCGCAAGGACATGGAACTCGAGGAGCTGAAGGAGCAGCTCGCCTCGATGCAGGCGCAGCTCGCAAAGCTGGTCAAGGAAGGCTGAGCGGCCGCCGGCCGGTCCGCCGGCTTACCCGGCGCGATCGACCGCGGCCACTGTCTGCTTCATCTACTCGTCCAGGACGCGCGTCGACCGGGCTCAGCCGACGCGGCGGGTCGGCTCGGTGACATCGTGCAGCGGCGGCAGAACCGGCTCGGCGGCCGGCCGGCCGTAGAGCCAGCCCTGGAAGCAGTCGATGCCCCGGGCGCGCAGCCAGGCCGCATCGGCCTCGTCCTCGATGTGCTCCGCGACCGTCCCCATGTCGAAGTGCCGGGCGATGCCCGCGAGGCACTCGACCAGCACCTGCGCGTCCGGCTGCGAATGCACGCCGCGGCAGAAGCTGCCGTCGATCTTCACGAAGTCGAAGCGGAAGTCGCGGAAGTGCCGGAAGCCGGTCGCACCCGCCCCGAAATCGTCGAGCGCGAAGGCGCAGCCGCTGCCGCGCACGTACTGCATGAAGTCGATGGTCTGCTCCGGATCGCGCAGAGCCGCGGTCTCGGTGACCTCGAGGATCAGCCGGCTGCAGACGTTGCCCGCACCGCCTTGGGCGGCGGCGAGCATGTCGAGCCAGCCGGCATCGCCCATCGAGAGCGGCGACACGTTCACCGACACCCGCAGCCGCGGGTCCGCCGCAAGCGCCTTGAGCCCGGCCGCAAGAGCCGCACGGTCGATCGCCCGGCCAAGCTCGCCATCCTCGACCGCCGGCATGAATGCGCCCGCCGCCAGCAGCCGCCCGTCCGGCAGCTGCAGCCGCGCCAGCATCTCGTAGAACGCCGGAAAGCCCGGGTTGGACGCGCGCACCACCGGCTGGAAGTGAAACACCATCCGCCCCTGCGCCAGCGCCCGCGCCACCTTGAAGCGCAGCCGCGCCCGCGCCTCGAGACGACAGGCTGCCAGGCCGTTGACCGGCTCCGCCAGCTTGAAGGCGTCAATCGGAGGAAGCGGAATCATCGCGGGGCTCCTTTGGAAGGGCGTACCTGACCCTAGCCCCCGGTGTCTTAAGCATCGGTGAATCGCCATAAATCGCTCTACCGCGATTTCGGGTCCCCGGCGTCGCGCAACGCCGCCTCGAGCCGGGTCGTGGCGCTGCCCGGCCGGAGCGGCTTCGGCTGGTCCGGCGCCGGGGCCCAGCCGGTCAGCACGATCACCTCGAACGTCGCCCGAACGCGCCCGTCCGGCCGCCCGGCCGCCGCGGCATAGGCGGCCGCCGCACGCGCCAGCATCTCGCGCCGCATCGGCCGGCGCAGCCGCTCGCACAGGACGTTGGTCTCCCCCATCGCCCGCAAGTCGCGCATCAGCTCGACCGCGCCCGCATAGCTCACGTCGAAGCGCCGGCTGTCGGCCACCGGCATCGCGAAGCCGGCGCGCTGCAGCAGCCCGCCGAGATCGCGGATCTCACCCATCGGCGCCACCCGCGGGCTGAGCCCGCCGAGCGTCGCCACCTCGGCCGCCGCCAGCGCCTGACGCAGCTCCGTGAGGGTCTCGCCGCCGAACAGCACCGCGAGCAGCAGCCCGTCCGGCCGGAGCGCGCGACGGCACTGCACCAGCTGCCCGACAGGATCGTTGGCCCAGTGCAGTGCCAGCGCGTGCACCACGAGGTCGTGGGCGGCAGGCGCGAGCGCCAGCGTCTCGCTGTCGTCCGCCAGCGTCGCGCCGGGGAGGCAAAGGCGCGCCTGCCACAGGGCGGCCTTCGGCCCGACGATCGCCGGCGCCTGAAAGCTGCGGTTAACCTCTTGCAGTCTTTCTGCGATCTCGTCGGCCACCGCTTCCTGCAGGAAGTCGGCGCCACCGATCCGGGCGGCCCGCGCCCGGCGCTGCGCGAGAAGGTCGGGATCGAACAGGGCGGGGGTCGGCATCGGGCTCACTCCTCGGCCCGCCTGACATAGGGGCCACGGCGCCGGATGACCATGCTCCAGACGATGACCCGCGCGATGGTGGACGCCGTCTTTCCGCCGCGCTGCCTCGCCTGCCCCACCCCGACCGAGACCGCGGGCCGGCTCTGCGCCGCCTGCTGGCGCGAGACGCATTTCATCGCCGGCACCACCTGCCGCCGCTGCGGCGCGCCGCTGCACGGCGACGCCGGCGCCGAGGACGTCTGCGAACGCTGCCTCCGCCACCCGCCGGCCTGGGATCGCGGCGCCGCCGCGCTGCTCTATGGCGGGTCCGGCCGCCGCATGGTGCTGGCGCTGAAGCATGGCGACCGGCTCGACATCGTTGGCCCCCTCGCCGCCTGGATGGCCGCCGCCGGCCGACCACTGCTGGCCGAGGCCGACGTGATCGCACCAGTGCCGCTACACTGGATCCGGCTGCTGCGCCGCCGCTACAACCAGTCGGCCGAGCTTGCGCGCGGGATCGGCCGCATTGCCGGCAAGCCCGTGGTCCCCGACCTGCTCGTGCGCCGCCGCGCCACCACGCCGCAGGAGGGCGGCCGCGAGGCGCGCGCCGCGAACCAGGCCGGCGCCATCGCACTCGCGCCGCGCCGCAGCGTCGCCGGCCGACGGATCCTGCTCATCGACGACGTTCTGACGACCGGCGCGACGCTCTCGACCTGCACCGAGGCGCTGCGCGGTGCCGGGGCGGCGGGCGTCGACGTGCTGGTGCTCGCCCGCGTTGCCTTCGACGAGTCGCTGGGCCTATAGTCGGCGCTTCGCCCCGATCAGGCCCGGAGCCCATGAAGCCCGTCACCATCTACACCACGCCGACCTGCGGTTACTGCGCCGCCGCGAAGCGCCTGCTCAAGTCGAAGGGCGTCAGCTTCGACGAGATCGACGTCGCCGCCGACCCCGCCCGCCGGGTCGAGATGACCGAGCGCGCCGGGGGCCGGCGCACCGTGCCGCAGATCTTCATCGGCGAGACCCATGTCGGCGGCTGCGACGACCTCCATGCCCTCGACAAGGCCGGCGGCCTCGACCGCGCGCTGGCCGACCGCTGACGGGGCCGGGCCCGTGCGGGCGGCACTGCTGCAGCTCACGTCCGGCGACGATCCGGCGGCGAACCTCGCGGCGACCGAGGCGCTGGTCCGCGAGGCGGCGGACGGCGGCGCCGAACTAGTCCTCACCCCGGAATGCACCAACATGGTCTCCGCCAGCCGCGAGCGACAGCGCGAGCGGCTGTGCCCGGAGGCCGGCGACCCGACGCTCGCGCGGATGCGCGCGGTTGCGGCGGAGCGCGGCGTCTGGCTCATCCTCGGCTCGCTGCTGCTCAAGGCGGGAGACGACGACCGCTTCGTCAACCGCTCGTTCCTCGTCGGGCCCGATGGCGGCATCGCGGCGCGCTACGACAAGATCCACATGTTCGACGTGACGCTCGCGGACGGCGAGAGCTACCGCGAGAGCGCGGCGTTCCGTCCCGGCGCCCGCGCCGTCGTCGCCGAGGCCGCGGGCCTGCGCCTCGGCCTCACCATCTGCTACGACCTGCGCTTCCCCCGGCTCTACCGCAGCCTCGCCCAGGCTGGCGCCGGGGTGCTGACCGTGCCCGCCGCGTTCACCGCGCCGACCGGGCAGGCGCACTGGCACGCGCTGCTGCGGGCGCGGGCGATCGAATGCGGCGCCTACGTGCTCGCGCCGGCCCAGTGGGGCACCCACCCCGCCACCGCCGGCACGCCGCGGCGCACCTATGGCCACAGCCTCGCCGTGGCGCCATGGGGCGAGGTGATCGCCGACGCAGGCGAGGGCACCGGCGTGACCTTCGTCGAGATCGACCCCGCCGAGGTCGAGCGCGCCCGCGCGATGGTGCCCTCGCTGCGCCACGACCGCGACTTCACCCTGCCCTGACGCGCCTCACCCGAGGTGCGCCAGCACCGAGCGCGCCGCGCGCAGGCCGGGCGGCTCGCCGCCACGGCCGAGCAGGCGCATCGTCTCCGCCCCGGCCGCCCGCTGTTCCGCCGCGGCCCCGGGATCGAGCAGCAGCCGCTCGACCGCCGGCAGGATCCGCTCCGGCGTGCAGTCCTCGACCAGGAACTCCGGCACCGCGCGCGTGCCCGTCACGAGGTTGACCAGCGTCACGGTGTCGATCTTCACCAGCCGCCGCGCGATCCACACGGTCAGCCGGTTCGCGTCATAGCCGATCACCATCGGCGTTCCCGCCGCCGCCAGTTCGAGGCTGACCGTGCCCGAGGCGGCGAGCGCTACGTCCGCCGCCGCGAACGCCGCGCGCTTGCAGGCTTCCCAGGTGGCCGAGTCGAAGCCGGTCGGGTCCATGACGTGCGGCCACCCGCTCTCGTCCGGCCGGATGGCCTCGCCGAGCAGGCGCACGACGCCCCTCCCCGCCGGCACGATCACCGCGAGCGTCGGCTCTGCCGCCCGCAACCGGCGCGCCACCTCGGTGAACACCGGCGCCAGCCGGCTCACCTCGCCCCGGCGCGACCCGGGCAGGAGCGCCAGCACCGGCTGCCCGGGGGCGATCGCCAGTTCCTCGCGCAGCGCCGCCACCTCGTCCGCGCCCGCCTGCGGCAGCGTCGCCGCCGGATGGCCGACGAAATCGCAGGTCATCCCCGCCGCGGTCATGTACGGCGGCTCGAACGGCAGCAGCGCGAGCACGTGGTCGACGACCTCGGCCATCTTCGCCGCCCGCCCGGGCCGCCACGCCCAGACCGAGGGGGCGACGTAGTGGATGACGCGCAGCCCCGGCAGGCGTTTGCGCGCCTTCCGCGCCACGCGCAGGGTGAAGTCCGGGCTGTCGATGGTGACGAGCGCGTCGGGCCGGGCGGCGACCACCGCATCGGCCGTCTCGGAAATGCGGCGCAGCAGGTTCGGCAGCCGCGGCAGCACCTCGGCGATGCCCATCACCGACAGCTCGTCCATCGGGAAGCGGCTCGTCAGACCCTCCGCCGCCATCGCGGCGCCCCCGACGCCCTCGACCTCGAGACCGGGCTCGAGCGTGCGCAGCCCCGCGAGAAGCGCGCCGCCGAGCACGTCGCCCGATGCCTCGCCCGCGATGAGGAACAGCCGCGTCATGCCGTCACCCGCCGCCGCAGCCGGGGGTCGAGCAGGTCGCGCAGCCCGTCGCCCAGCAGGTTCAGCCCGAGCACGGTCAGCACGATGGCGAGCCCGGGAAAGAGCGCCAGCCACGGGGCGAAGGCGATCATCGTCTGGCTCTCCGCCAGCATCCGCCCCCAGGAGGGCGTCGGCGGCTGCGCACCGAGGCCGACATAGGAAAGCCCCGCCTCGGCGAGGATGCCGAGCGAGAACTGGAGCGTTGCCTGCACGGCGATCAGGTTGGCGAGGTTGGGCAGGATGTGCTCCACCGAGATCCGCGCCCGTCCCTTGCCGGCGAGGCGGGCGGCGAGGATGAAGTCGCGCGGCCAGATCGCCAGCGCCGCGCCGCGGGTCAGCCGGGCAAAGACCGGGACGTTGAAGATGCCGATCGCGAGGATCGCGTTCAGCGCCGAGGGACCGAGGATTGCCGTTATCATGATGGCAATGAGCAGCGACGGAAAGGCGAAGACGAGATCGTTCGCCCGCATGATCGTCTCGTCGACGAGCGAGCCCGGCCGGGCGGCGGCGGCGAGGCCCAGCGGCACGCCGAGCCCCCCGCCGATCCCGACGGCGACCAGCGCGACGGCGATCGAGACCCGGGCGCCGACAAGCAGCATCGACAGCACGTCGCGGCCGAGGTGGTCGGTGCCGAGCCAGTGGACCGCCGAGGGCGGCTGGAGCTTTGCGGCGATGTCGAGGGCGGCGACATCGTAGGGCGTCCAGACGAACGAGAGCAGCGCGCCGACGGCGACGAGCGCGACGATGACGGCACCGGAGAGCGCGTCCCGGCTCATCGGCGGTGCCGGAGCCGCGGGTCGACCGCGAGATAGGCGAGGTCGACGAGGAAGTTCACCAGGATGACCGCGGCGACCAGCAGCAGGACGACGCTCTTCACCACGATCAGGTCGCGCTGGCTGATCGCCTGGAAGACAAGGCGGCCGAGGCCGGGCAGGAAGAACACGTTCTCGATGATGATCGCGCCGGCCAGCAGGAACGACACCTGAAGGCCGAGGATGGTGAGGACCGGGATCAGCGCGTTGCGCAGCGCGTGGCGGCTCAGCGCCTGCCCGCGCGTCAGGCCCTTGGCGCGCGCGGTGCGGATGAAATCCTCCGAGAGGGTGTCGAGCAGGGCGGCGCGCAGGACGCGGGAGAGAATCGCCGCCTGTGGCAGGGCGAGGGCGACCGCGGGCAGGATCAGCGCGCGCAGCGCCGCCGCCGGGTCGGCCCAGCCCGGGAAACCGCCGGCCGGCAGCCAGCGCAGGCGGACGGCGAAGACGAGCACGAGCAGCATCGCGAACCAGAAGTTCGGGATGGCGACGCCGAGCTGGGTTGCCGCCATGATGCCGGTGTCGGCGACCCTGCCGCGCCGGGCGGCGGCCCAGAGCCCCACCGGCAGGGCGATGGCGGTCGAGAGGGCGAGCGCGAGCAGCGCGAGCGGCAGCGAGACCTGCAGCCGGTCGAGGATCATGCCGCCGACCGGGGTGCGATAGGCGTAGGAGGTGCCGAAGTCGCCGGTCAGGACGCCGCCGATCCAGCCGAGATAGCGCGCGACCGGGCCGGCATCGAGGCCAAGCTCGGTGCGCAGGGCGGCGACCGTCTCGGGCCGGGCGTTGAGGCCGAGCATGAACGACGCCGGATCGCCGGGGACGACCTCGAGGACGAGGAAGATGACGAGACTGGCGAGCAGGAGGCTCAGCAGCAGCGAGGCGGTCCGGGTGAGGGCATAGCGCAGCATCAGGCGGGCCGCGCCGGAGGTTCGGCCGACGGGATCGGGGATTTCACGTGAGAAATGTCGTATATGAAACTGATTTCATTTCTGATTGATCTTGTGCGGACTTCGCGGTGCGGCTTCAAGTCCGCCTTCTGCGGGACGGCCGTCAACCGAAGCGCGTTTGCGCGCGAGCCGTCGGCGCGACGCGCCGAGGCACTGCTTCGGCCGCGCCGACGGCGGGGAGCGCGGGACGCGCGACGGCCGTCAGGGGCGGAGATTTCTGCGGAAGAGCGCCAATCCGGCCGTGGCTGGCGTGGCATTGCGCCTGCCCCCCGCAGCGGCAGTCGCGGACGGATCTGTCGACGGACCAATCCGTCTGGCGTCACCGTCGCAAGAGGCGGCCGCCCGGGGCAACGGTTCAAGCACTGGCTCAAGGTGGCTGACCCACCCTTCCCCCGCCCTTCGCCCATCACTCCGCCCAATAGACCGCCGTCAGGTCGGTCGCCTGCGTCGGCGAGTTCGGCCAAAGGCCCCGGAGCCGCGCGTCCGCGACGCCGGTCTTCGCCAGCTGGAACAGGAAGGCGTTGACGTAGTGCTCCGCCACCCGCTCCTGCGCGGCGTGCAGGATCTCCGTGCGCTCCGCGTCGTCGGCGGTGTAGTCGAGACCGCGCATCAGCGCCCGCATCACCGGATCGTCGTAGCCGAAGTAGTAGTCGGGCCGCGCATATATCTCGATGTCCATCGGCTCGGTGTGGCTGACGATGGTCAGGTCGAAGTCGTGGTTCTTGAACACCTGCTCCAGCCACTGCGCCCATTCGACGTTGACGATCTGCGGCTCGATTCCCACGGCGCGCAGCTGCGCCGCGACAATCTCGCCGCCACGCCGGGCATAGGACGGCGGTGGCAGGACCAGCGTCGGCCTGAGCCCGCTCACCCCCGCCGCCGCGAGCAGCGCCTTCGACTTCTCCGGGTCAAAGGCCGACAGCGCGGTCAGGTCCTCGTAGGCCGGATTGTGCGGCGCGAAGTGGCTGCCGATCGGGGTGCCGTAGCCGAACATCGCCCCGTCGATCACCGCCTTGCGGTCGATGGCGTGCGCCACCGCCTCGCGGACGCGGATATCGTCGAAGGGCGGGCGCTTGTTGTTCATCGCGAGGATCGTCTCGCCCTCGGTCGAGCCGACCAGCACCTGAAAGCGCGGGTCGGCCGCGAACTGCGCCAGGTTTTCCGGTGCGGGATAGTTCGGGAAGGCGTCGAGGTCGCCCGACATCATCGCGGCGTAGGCGGCGCTCGGGTCGGAGATGAACTTGAAGGTCGCCTTGTCGAGCTTCGCCGGGGTGCCCCAGTAGTCGGGATTTCTCACCAGCGTGACGTGATCGCCCTGCACCCAGTCCTGGAACCGGAACGGTCCGGTGCCCACCGGCTTCGTCCTGTCGGTCTCGATCGTCGCCGGCGAGACGATCACCGCGTCGCCCCAGGCCAGATTCGAGAGCAGCGCGCCCTTGGGCGCGTCGAGGCCGATCTCGACGGTCACGTCGTCGATCGCCGTCACCTCGTTGATGCCGTCGAAGAGCTGCTTCTGGGCGTTGGTCGAGTCGGGCGCCATCGCCCGGTCGAAGGAGAAGACCACGTCTTCGGCGGTGAACGGGGTGCCGTCCTGCCATTTCACGCCGGACCGCAGGTGGAAGACCCAGGAGAGCCCGTCCGGTGCCGGCTCCCAGCTTTCGGCCAGCGCCGGCAGCACCTCACCATTGGGGCCGAAGCGCGTCAGGCCCTCGAAGACGTTGGCATAGACCACCTCGTCGATCGCCGCCGCCGCCCCGGACGTCGGGTCGAGGGTCGGCGGCTCGAGCGGCAGGCCGACGACGATGTCGGTGCGCGGCGCGGCGGCGGCGCCGGTGGCGAGGAGCCCGGCGGCAAGCAGGGCGGCGGCAAGCAGGCTGGCATCACGCATGGGGCGGTCTCGTGTCGGGAAGGGGATGCATCCAGGCGATCCGCTCGTCGATAAAGTCGTGTCCCTCGGGGGTGAGCGCCCCCGGATCGTCGAGGAGCGCGGCGTAGAGGTGGGTCTCACCCGGCAGGCGGTCGTTGCGGTAGAAGAGCGGGCTGCCACAGGTCGGGCAGAAGCCGCGGGTAACGCCGGGCGAGGACGCGAAGCGGGCGGGCGGCGGGCCGGACCAGACGACATGCGAGTCGGGGACGCTGACGAAGGTGGTCATCGCCGAGGCCGTCGCGCGGCGGCAGCTCTCGCAGTGGCAGTGCAGCACCCAGTTGGGCACGCCCGTGAAGGAAAAGCGGATGGCACCGCAGAGGCAGTGGCCAGCGTGGATCATGCGGCGCCCTTGCTCCCGCCGGCGCGAACGGACTGGCAGCGCCGGTCTGCCCGTCGCGCCGACGGCACGCCTTCGCCGTGACGGCAGGCACGCCCGGGCAGGCGGGCGGCGTAGGGCCCGCGCAACTGCCGATGGGCGCGCGACCGCGAAACGGCCGAAACTTCTGTCATCCCTGCCCCTCGACTCCCAGCAAATCGCCCAACGCGCGGGCCATCACCGTGGCGGCGTCGAGCATATCCTCGACGGCCACATACTCGTCGGGTTGGTGCGCGAGGTCCAGTATTCCCGGGCCGTAGGCGACGCAGTTCCTGAGCCGCCCGATCCGGTCGACGTGCTTCTGGTCATAGGTGCCGGGCGAGACGACATAGTCCGGCGCCCGGCCGAGCGTCGCCGCGATCGCGCGGGTCAGCGCGGCGGAGACCGGCGCGTCGCGATCGGTCATCACCGGCAGCACCTCGTGCATGTCGCGGATCGTCCAGGCGAACGGCCGCCGCGCCGTGGCCCGGTCCAGCGTGTCGACGATCTCGGCCTTCACCGCCTCGATCGGCTCCTCCATCAGGAACCGCCGGTCGATCACCATGCGGCAGCGGTCGGGCACCACCGGCGCGGGCCAGCCGTCGAAGCCGTCGAGTTCCGGCTGGCCGCCATGCACGGAGTTGAGGTTGAGCGTCGAGGCCCGCGCCTGCGGTGGCACGACGGGCATTGCCGTGCGGCGGGAGGCAAGCGCGGGGAACAGCGTCTCCTCCATCTCGGCGACGATCGCGCCCATGTGGCGGATGGCGCAGTCGCCGAGGAACGGCATCGAGCCGTGGGCGATGCGGCCCTCTGTCTCGATCTCGGCCCACCAGACGCCGCGGTGGCCGAGGCAGATGCGGTCCTTGCCGAGCGGCTCGGGGATGATGACGGCGGAGACATGGGAGAAGCGGCCGAGGCGGGCCAGATGGGCGACGCCGCCATAGCCGCCCGATTCCTCGTCCGCCGTGCCGGAGATTCTCGATGGCGCCGGGGAAGTCGGGCGTGCGCTCGACGAACGCCTCGACCGCGACGATGGCCGCGGCGAGCCCGCCCTTCATGTCGCAGGTGCCGCGGCCGTAGACCTTGCCGTCGATCAGCGCGGCACCGAACGGGTCGGTGGTCCAGCCCTGACCAACCTCGACGACGTCGGTGTGGCCGTTGAAGTGGACGCACGGTCCGGGCCGCGTGCCCTCCAGCCGCGCGACGACGTTCCAGCGGGGATAGCGGTCGCTGTCGCCGGGGGCGCCTTCCGCGCGGATGAACTCGGAGGCAAAGCCGGAGCGGGCGAGGCGGCCCGCGATCAGGTTGCAGATGTCGCAGTAGTGCTCGCCCGGCGGATTGAGCGTCGGGATGCGGACCAGCGCCTGCGTCAAGGCCACCAGGTCGTCCGTGCGGGAGCGGATGTCGTCCGCGAGGTCCATCTCGGGTCTCCGGCTTGGCCCGCCGGCGAGCTTCGGCAAGCCGGCCGGCGTTGTCCAGAGCGGTTCAGAGCCGCAGGCGATAGCGCACGAAGTCGTCGGCGGGGGTGAACGCGTCATAGAGGCGGCGGGCGGGATTGCCGGTCCGGGTGTGCCAGTAGAGCGTCGACCAGCCCCGCGCCCGGCCGAGGTCGACGAGATCCTGAACGAGCGCGCGGCCGAGGCCGCGACCGCGGTGGCGCGGGTCGACGAACAGGTCCTCGAGATAGCAGACCGGCGAGGCGACCCAGCTGCCTTCGTGCAGGACAGAGACGCTGAAGCCCGCAGCCTCGCCCTCGACCTCCGCGAGGCGACCGAACAGCGGGCTGGCGGGGTCGATGAGGCGCGCCCACGTGCGGGAGGTGATCTCCGGCGCGAGGGCCGTCTCGTAGAAGGCGAGATAGCCGTCCCAGAGCCGGCGCCAGGCGGGCTCGTCGGCGGCGGTCACGTCGCGGACAAGGGTCATCGCAGCATCAATCCCCGTCCAGATCCACCGACCGCAGCCGGAGCGCGTTGCCGATCACCGAGACCGACGACAGGCTCATCGCGGCGGCGGCGAGCATCGGCGAGATCAGCAGGCCGAAGGCCGGGTAGAGCACGCCCGCGGCGATCGGCACGCCGGCGGCGTTGTAGGCGAAGGCGAAGAACAGGTTCTGCCGGATGTTCGCCAGCGTCGCGGTGGCGAGGCGGCGGGCGCGGGCGACCCCGGCGAGATCGCCGCCGGCCAGCGTGATGCCGGCGCTCTCGATCGCGACGTCGGCGCCGGTGCCCATGGCGATGCCGACCTCGGCCGCGGCGAGCGCGGGCGCGTCGTTCACCCCGTCGCCGGCCATCGCGACCTTGCGCCCCTCGGCCTGCAGCGCGCGGACGAGCGCGGCCTTGCCCTCGGGGCTGACGCCCGCGCGCACGTCGTCGATGCCGAGGCGGGCGGCGACGACGCGGGCGGTCGCCTCGGCGTCGCCGGTCGCCATCACGATGCGGAGGCCGAGCGCGTGCAGTGCCCGGAGCGCGGCGGGGGTCGTCGGCTTCACCGGGTCGGCAAGCGCGATCGAGCCGGCGTGGCGCCCGTCGACGAGCAGGTGCATGACCGTCTCGCCGCGGTCGCGATGGGCCCCGAAGGCGCGGTCGTCGACCGCCTCGCCCACCAGCGCGGCGTTGCCGAGCGCCACCGCGCGACCGTCGACGCGGCCACGCACCCCCTGCCCCGCCACCGCCTCGAAGTCCTGCGGCTCGGCGAGCGGCAGGCCGCGGGCGGCGGCGGCGCGCAGGATCGCGTCGGCCAGCGGATGCTCGGACGCCTTTTCGAGGCTCGCGGCGAGGCCCAGCACGTCGTACTCGCCAAAGCCGTTCGCCGGCAGGATCGCGGCCAGCTCCGGCTTGCCGGCGGTGAGCGTGCCGGTCTTGTCGACGACGAGCGTATCGACGCCGGCCAGGGCCTCGAGCGCCGCGGCATCGCGGATCAGCACGCCCGCGTGCGCACCGCGCCCCGTCGCGGTCATCACCGACATCGGCGTGGCGAGCCCGAGCGCGCAGGGGCAGGCGATGAGCAGCACCGAGACCGCGGCGAGGAACGCCCAGGTCAGCGACGGCGCCGGCCCGACCAGCGCCCAGACGACGAAGGCGAGCGCCGCGACCGCGAGGACGGCGGGGACGAACCAGCCGGCGACCCGGTCGGCGAGCTGCTGGATCGGCGCGCGCGAGCGCTGCGCCGCCGCGACCATCTCGACGATGCGCGCGAGCACGGTGTCGCGTCCCACGCGCGCCGCCTCGATCACCAGCATGCCCGAGCCGTTGATCGTGGCGCCGGTCACGGCATCGCCCGCGGCCTTCTCCACCGGCACGGGCTCGCCGGTCAGCAGCGATTCGTCGGCCGACGAGCGGCCGTCACGCACGATGCCGTCGACCGGCACCCGCTCGCCCGGGCGGACGCGCAGGCGGTCGCCGACCCGCACCTCGGCCAGCGGCACCTCGGCCTCGCCCGCCGCGGTGATCCGCCGGGCGGTCGCGGGCGCGAGATCCATCAGCGCCCGGATCGCCGATCCGGCCCTTTCCCGCGCGCCGAGTTCCAGCAGCTGCCCGAGCAGCACCAGCGTGACGATGACCGCCGCCGCCTCGAAATAGACACCGATCTCGCCGCCGTGGCCCCGGAAGCCGTGCGGGAACATGCCGGGCGCGACGGTGGCGGCGACGCTGAAGAGGTACGCCGCCGTCACGCCCACCGCGATCAGGCTGAACATGTTGAGATGGCCGCTGCGAAACGAGCGGGCGCCGCGTATCAGGAACGGCTGGCCGCACCAGAACACCACCGGCGTCGCCAGCACCAGCTCGACCCAGCGCCCCGCCCCGCCGAGCGCCAGCGGCAGGCCCAGCATCGGCCCCATCGCGAGAGCGACCAGCGGCACGGTGCAGGCCAGCGCCACCCGGAAGCGGCGGCGGAAGTCGACGAACTCCGGGTTCGGGCCGTCGACCGGCACGCCGGCCGGCTCCAGCGCCATGCCGCAGATCGGGCAGTCGCCGGGATGATCCTGCTCGATCTCCGGGTGCATCGGGCAGGTCCAGAGCGTGCCCGGCGGCGCCTCCGGCGGCGGGGGCGCATCGCCGAGGAACGCGGCCGGATCGGCCTCGAACTTTAGCTGGCAGCCCTCGGAACAGAAGTAGTGGCGCTTGCCGTCGTGCTTCGTCACGAAGCGCGCCGACGCGCGGTCGACCGTCATGCCGCAGACGGGATCCTTCGCGACGAGATACGCCTCCGGGTCGGCCGCGAACTTCGCGGCGCAGCCGGCGCAGCAGAAGTGGAAGGTGCGCCCCGCGTGCACATGCGTGGGCTTGCCGGCCCGAGGATCGACCGTCATGCCGCAGACCGGGTCGCGGACCGCCGCCGGGGCGTCGATCACATCTGAGGAATCCATCGCCCGAGCCTCTCCCAATTCCGGCACTGCCGCTCTACATGGGGCTTCCAGTCACTGGAAGGTCAAGGGGGCCGCGGTGGGCGTGAGCATCGGAGAAGCGGCGGAGCGCAGCGGCCTGCCGGCCAAGACGATCCGCTACTACGAGGACATCGGTCTGGTGCGGCCGCTGCGCAGCGCCAACGGCTACCGTGCCTTCGGCGAGAGCGAGCTTGGCGCGCTGGTCTTCCTCGGCCGCGCCCGCTCGCTCGGCTTCTCGATCGAGGAGTGCCGCGGGCTCTTGGCGCTGCAGGCGGACGAGGGCCGGGCGAGCGCCGACGTGAAGCGGCTGGCAGTCGACCATCTGGCGCAGATCGACGCCAAGATCGCCGAGCTGCAGTCGATGCGGCACGCGCTCGCCGCCCTCGCCGAACGGTGCGCCGGCAACGCCGCGCCGGACTGCGCGATCCTGCGCACGCTGTCCGGCGAAGCCCCGCCACAGGCTGCGCCGCGGCGGGAGAGTGCGTCGCCCGGAACCGAGCCGGCCATGGCATCGCGGGCCGGTCGGCGACGGGTGCGTCAGCCCTGACGTTCGCGCACCGGCGCCGTCGTCGGGGCGGTGGACTTCGCCGTCGCCGGAGCCGTCGGGCGCGGCGCGCCGGACAGGGCAGTCCCGGCCGGGGAGTCGCCGATCGCGCCGGCCGCGCCGGCACCGCTGAAGCTCGTTCCCATGTCGCTCTCCTTTTCTCTCGCTGTATCGGCAGCCTGCCGGTGGCAGGCCGTCCCGGAAAGTCTCGCCTGCGCACTCTTTCCGCACCGCAGGCGACATCGCGCCATGACAAGGTGACGCAGGCGCCGGACCGCCGATCCCGGGCCTCCGCTGCGGAAGCACGGATCGGGTGAGGCCGCGTCGCGCCCCCGGGGTCAACCGCCGAAGTAGAGCCTGGTTGCGGGAAGTCCAGCGCCGAATGGCGGCGCCGACCGGCGCACGCCCCCCCGGGGTTGCCCCGCGCAACATTCGGGCGCTGGCCTCCGGCGGCCATCCCGGGCATCACTCGGCCATGCTCGACTCACCCGCCTTCCTGAACGTCGAGGCGTCCGCCACCGGGCGCCGCTGGCTCGGACCCTCGGCCGAGCAGGAGCGGCTCGGCCTTGCCATCGCCCAGGCGGCGGGCCTGCCCGAGATCGTCGGCCGCGTGCTGGCCCGCCGCGGCGTCGCCCCCGCCGAGGCCGCCGCGTTCCTCGCACCGTCGCTGCGCGACCTCCTGCCCGACCCGTCGCGGCTGCGCGACATGGACACCGCCGCCGCACGGGTCTGGCGCGCGGTGCGCCGGCGCGAGCGGATCGCGGTCTTTGCCGACTACGACGTCGACGGCGGCGCGTCGGCGGCGCTGCTGCTCGTCTGGCTGCGCGGGATGGGGCTCGCGGCGACGCTCTACGTGCCCGACCGCATCGACGAGGGCTACGGGCCGAACGCGCCGGCCATGGCGCGGCTCGGCGCGGCGCACGATCTCATCGTCTGCGTCGACTGCGGCACGCTCTCGCACGAGCCGATCGCCGCCGCCGGGACCGATGTCGTGGTGCTCGACCACCACCTCGGGGCCGAGACCCTGCCGCCGGCGCTGGCGGTGGTGAACCCGAACCGGCAGGACGAGGACGGCAGCCTCGGGCACCTCTGCGCCGCGGGCGTGGTGTTTCTCCTGCTCGTCGCGCTCAACCGGCTGGCCCGGGCCGAGGGCACCGCGGCGCCCGACCTGCTCGGCCTGCTCGATCTGGTGGCGCTCGCCACCGTCGCCGACGTGGCGCCGCTCGTCGGACTGAACCGCGCCTTCGTGCGCCAGGGGCTCAGGATCATCGCCCAGCATGGCCGTCCGGGGATCGCCGCGCTGGCCCAGTCGGCCGGCGCCAGCGGCCCGGCCACCGCGTTCTCGCTCGGCTTCGTGCTCGGGCCGCGGATCAACGCCGGCGGGCGGGTGGGCGCGGCCGACCTCGGGGCGCGGCTGCTCGCCACCGCCGATCCGCACGAGGCCGCGGCGCTGGCCGCCCGGCTCGAGACGCTGAACGCCGAGCGCCGGGCGATCGAGGCCGGGGTGCGCGCCGCCGCCGAAGCGCAGGCCGAAGCCCAGATCGCGGCGCGTCCCGACGGCCCGCTGGTCTGGGCCGCCGGCGAGGGCTGGCATCCCGGCGTGGTCGGCATCGTCGCGGCGCGGCTGAAGGAGGCGTTCCACCGCCCGGCCGTGGTGATCGGCTTCGACGGCGACGCCGGCAAGGGATCGGGGCGCTCGGCGAACGGCCTCGACCTCGGCGCCGCGATCCACCGCCTCGCCCGCGAGGGCCTGATCGAGAAGGGCGGCGGGCATCGCATGGCCGCGGGCCTCAGCCTCGGGCGCGCGCAGCTCGAGCCGGCCATGGCGCGGCTCGGCGAGCTGCTCGCCGCGCAGGCACCGGAGGCGGCGCCCGCGCCGCGCGGCCTGCGTCTCGACGGCCTGGTCGCGCCGGCCGCGGCCACCCCCGCGCTCGTCGCCGCACTCGACGACGCCGGCCCCTACGGCGCCGGCGCGCCCGCGCCGCGGGTGGCGGTCGCCGGGCTGCGCCTCACGGGAACGCGGCGGCTCGGCGACAGCCACCTCGCGCTCACGCTCGCCGGCACGGGCGGCGGCCCGCGGCTCGAGGCGATCGCCTTCCGCGCCTTCGAGGGGCCGCTCGGCCCGTTCCTCGTCGAGCGCACCGGCGGCGGGCTGCACCTCGCCGGCCGGCTGGAGCGCGACGACTGGGGCGGCCGGACGCGGGTCAAGCTGCACGTCGAGGACGCAGCACCCGGCGGGTGACGCGGCGCGCTCAAACCGGCGATTTCCGGCTTGAACCCCGTCGCCCCCCTCGCTACATACCCCGCGCGACGGGCGCCCTTCGTCTATCGGTTAGGACACCAGATTTTCAATCTGGTAAGACGGGTTCGACTCCCGTAGGGCGTACCACACCGGCCCGGCGACCGATTCGCCGGAAACGCGACGGCACCTGGCCCCTTCGTCTATCGGTTAGGACGCCAGATTCTCAATCTGGAAAGACGGGTTCGACTCCCGTAGGGGCTACCATCGCTTTCGCCAAGGTGTTGTTCTCACTCACCTTTCTTGGCCTCCCTGTCCAACGCGGCCGGCAAGTTGGACACTCTCGCCGCCTCAATCTTGGCGAAACCGCTGTCCGCGAGCCGAGGGCGATTGGCCTTCTTCGTGTAGGTCGAGGCCTGCCGGGTGTCCTTGTGCGCAAGGTACGAGGCGATCTCCCATTCGCTCGCGCCCGCATCGGCGAGCCTCGTCGCGCCGGCCTTCCGCAGCCCGTGAAGCGAGCCGGGAACGCCCGCTTCATCAGCGCGCTCCCGGAACCAGTTGCCGAGGCTCTCGACGGTGTAGGGCTCGCCAGCGGCGTTTTTGACGATGAAGAGCATCCGACCGGCCGGGACCAGAGCAAGCTCTGCTGCCAGCTCGGGGAGGATGGGCAGGTCGGCCGCGACAGACGTCTTACCCCGCCGATAGGCGATGCGCCCTGCCCTCACGTGTTGCCAGCCGACCTTAGCCAGATCCTGCCGGGACATGCCGGTATTGAGGGCGAGGAGGATCACGAGGCGAGCCATCGACGCCGGGCCATGCCGATCGAGGAAGCGGTCGACCTCGTCGTCGGTCCACGTGTGATAGCCGTAGGGGTTCACCTTCAGCCGCTCGGCGAACCTCGCGGGGTTCGGGCCGGTGTACCCGAGCTTCTTGGAGGCGAAGTTGAAGAGCATCGAGAGGTTTTTCTTGACCGTGTTGGCTGCGGTCGGCCCGGTCTTCTTTCCCATGAGCGCCTCGACATGGCGCACATCGAGCCTCTTGAACGGGAGGTTACCCGCGACGCGCCGAAGCCAGTCAAGCTCGGCGCGGATGCTGCGCTTACGCGAGTCCGAAAGGTTCTTGAACTTCAGGCTGCCGAGATACTGCTCGATCAGCCACGCGACGCTCTCCGGCGTCGCGGTGCTCCGAGGGGCGGTCGCGCCCGTCACGGCCGCCTCATATGCCGCCTTGAACTCTGCCGATCCGTAGGGGCCGGGAATGTTGCAGGTCACGTCTTTCATCTCGAAGCGCCAGTAGATGCGCCCCTTGACGCGGTTCATCCGCACACCGGGATACGGGTTCTTGCGCCGGGTCACTTCAGGAGCCGGTCGCATGGGTTCGTGGAGGAAGTCTCGTCGGCTCCCTCGGCGAAGATCGTCACCTTGCCCGTCCTGTGATCCACCTCGATCCGCCCGATCCGCAAGCCGGCGGCGAGCGCACCCGAGACGGTGCGCTTAACCTCCTGCTGGCTCACAAGGGCGGGGCGGGCTGCCATGTCAGTCCTCGCCCTTCGCCGAGCGAGCGGACCGTTCCTTGATGGTGTGCGCCGTCCACGCGAGATTCAGCCAAGTCCAGTGAAGACGGACGATGCAGATTGCGGGGCAGTCCAACCAAGGGTCGATCTCGGTCCGGTGGACGATGTTGACCCGCAGCACTCCCCTGAGAAGCTCGACTCCCGGCTCGGTCGGGCGACCCCGGCTTCTCTCGTCCTCATAGGTCGCAAGCACCGCGTAGTGCTGGCGGAAGTCGCGTTTGAAGTCCGGGATGGTACCGTCGGGGATTTCCTCTCCGGCAAACCACTGGAAGGCGATTTTCGTGACGATGGTCGCCTGCACCAGAGCGTGATTGGCGCTCACACCCTGCAAGCGCAGATCGTCCGCGATGGCGAGCGTCGCCACCGTCACGGGGCTGTAGATACGATTTCCCCCTGACACCTCGTCAGGCTTGATCATGCCGCGCTTCACCCAATTCTGGATGTCGTCCTTCGAGCAGCGCGTAAGCTCGACCACCTCCTTCAAGGTGTACCGCGAGGCGGGATCGGTGAAGAACCACGTCAAGGCTTCGTCAGAGGGGATAATGTGCGAGGTCATATGACCACCATACGCGATTGGCGATATCAGGGTCAAGTGACTACGATGGGCCAGCGCCACCCCGGCACCGGCCCGCCCGGCGGGTTCGTGCATCACCTCGCTTTCCGCCCGCCGGAGCATGGTTAGTTCTTCGGCCGCCGTTTCGCGGCAAAGAACGCCTCGTCCCGAGCAATCGCTTCCCGTCGCGTCTGCTCGCGCTTCTCCTGCGCCCTCGCGCGCTTGCCGGCCAGACACTCGAGCAGTTCGATCAACGCCTCTTCTGGGCGCATCTTCTTTTTGTTGCCGAGCACATCGAGAGCGACCTTGAGGTGTTTCTTTTTCCAGGTCAGGTCACTGCTGATCCTCGCAGGGATCTGGAACTGGCGGTCGATCTCGCGGCCCCAGGAGTTCCACGCGGCGTCCGACTCCAGCTTGCTCGGTGGCTCGGGAAAAGCTCCCATGAAGTGGGCCAACCTTTGAGCTTCCAGTGCCCAATGCCGGTATTCTGCCATTCTCACCAGATGGAACCCGCCGCACCATGCGATGGTCGCGGCGGCGCGCGCCTCGCTCCGCGCCCGCCTCTCCAAGCGGGCCAGCGATGGGTCGCGAAGGTCCGTCTCGGGCAGCGGTTCCATCAGCTTGCCCATGAATGCGGCGGTAGGCACGGCCTCTCCGGCCGCCGGGGTGGCGGGTGTGGTCATGGTGGTTGCTCCGGTCTCAGTTGCGTGATACAATTAGAACATACGCCAGTGTTCTAATTAGGTCAATAGCCCGGTGACGACTGCCGACCAGCTCCGAGCCGCGCGCGCCATGCTCGGCCTGTCCCAACCCGCAGTTGCGAGCGCCGCCGGCGTTTCGACAATGACGCTGAAGCGCGCCGAGGGATCAGGCCAGCCGGCAGCCTCGGCCGAGGCAGTTGCCGCCATCCGTGCCGCCCTCGAAGCGGCGGGCGTTGAATTCATCGCGGAGAACGGGGGCGGGGCGGGGGTGAGGCTGAAAAGCTCAACGTAGGGTTTGCCAAATCAACGTTGGCAACCATATGTTAAAGTTTGGCCGGAATCCTCGGGGAAATAGAGGACCGGCCGACAGGCACCGCTTTACGCGGGGTGAGGGGGCGTTAAGATGGAAACCAAAGTTCTTCTGATTCACGTGCTACCCAGCAACAAGACCGGTCTCCTGGTTGCGATGAGTCCTGACATGCCAGGGTTTTTGGCGCATGGGCATTCGGCTGAGGAGTTGAAGGCGCATATCGTCGCCGCCCTTGGAGCCTTGATTGAGGCGCAGGGGATGACGCTTGTTCACACCAAGTTCCTTGGTGATGAGCCTATCGGCAGCTTCGAGCGGACGACGTACAAGGTTGAGGCCGAGACGGCGCTCGCCGCGTGACGATCGCCGAATTTAAGGCTCGTCTTCGGGAGATGGGTCTTACGCCGTCCGTCCCGATCTACGCCGGCGGTATGGTCTACGAAGATCGAGACGGCCAATTGCACAACGTTCCGGACCCTTCGATGCTATCCCCGGAAGAGCGCGAGGAAATTATCGTCGTGATCGCTCGGATAATCGGGTTCGAGGATTGAGGCACGAGGGCCGGAGGCATCCACCCCCGGCCCCTCGGCGCCACGCGGTGCAAGTCCGCTGCGCCGTCTTCCGCGGCGGCCAATGAGGAAGCCACCCGAAGCTCTCGCGGTTTTCCCACTCACGAGTAACGGGGTCGCTTCGGGGCCCAGTAGCTCCCCAGGGCGCGACCTGCCCACACCGCCGGGTCTATGCTCCCGCCGGCGATCCCTTCAGCGCCTCGCCCCAATCGACCGCGCCGAACGCGGCGGCGATCTCGGCCGGGGAGAGGCCGGCGCCCTTCGCCTCGGCCAGCGCGCCGATAAGCCCCTGCACCGCGCGGGCCGAGCCGCCGGCGTCGAAGCTCTGCGTCGGTCCCATGACGTCGATTGCCACCGGCGCCCCGAGCTTCGCGGAGGCTTCCTCGGCGAGGAGTTCGGCGATGGGCTGAAGCGTCCACTGCGCCAGGTGCCGCTGCGCCTCACGGACCATCGGGCCGGTCGTTGCGGGCGACAGGAGGCCGGGCAGCACGCCGAAGACGCTCAGGATGCCACTGCGCGCCGCTTCGAGGCTTTCGGCCGCGAGGCTGCGGCTCAGGTCGGGGGTGAGGTCCGCGGGCCGCCAGTCGGCCGCTGGAGCTGGCCCGCCGGCCGCGGTGACGGTCACGCTCTCCCGGAGCAGCACCCGCCCGCGCCGGCCGCGGAAGTCCCGGCCGAGCGTCTCGTTGTCCACTTCGGGGTTCTCGGGCATCGGCACCACCAGGCTGCCGAGCGGGGCCAGCGCGTAGACTTCGCCAAGGGCCGCCTCGAGGGAGTGCAGCAGCTCGGCCGTCAGGGATGCCCGCCGCAGCGGTGCGGAGCCCGACCACGGCGCCACCGGGTCAGAGCCGATCCGCAGGTGCAGCACCTCGGCCGCGAGAGCCGTCTCCGAGCGCCCGCCGCCAGCCTCGGACACGCTGAGCCGATAGGCCCGCGGGCGGCCGTTGCGGGTCGAGAGGTCCCAATCGGCCACCGGAACCAGCATGTCGTCGCGGATCAGGAACATCGCCTCGCCACGTAACGCCAGCGAGCGGGCCAGTAACGCCATGGAACGCCGGTCGAGGAGGTCGGTCCCGGTGACGGCCGCCATGGCGAAGCCGGCCTCCCAGAGGCTCACGGCCATCTGCACCGTGCTCGTCAGCTCGCCGAGCCCGGAGCGGCCGGCGATGTAGCTCTGCCGCGCGGCGATGATCTCGGCCGTGTAGCCGGTGCCTGACGAGCGCCGTTCCAGCTTCGGCCGGCGGAAGAGGTCGAGAAGCCCCATCACGGCGCCCTCCGATAGGGGCGCAGCAGGTCCGCCGCGCCGGAATAGGTGAGGGCTCGGGCGAGCCAGGTCGGCGCGCGGTCCCAGCTTTCCTTGAGGGTGCTGCCCAGCTCCGCGCTGTAGGAGGTCGCACCGGCCATTGCCGGCCGCTCGGCCGAATATTCGGCCAGCCTCCGATACGCCTCGGCCACGTCCTCGGGCGGGTCGTCGTCGATGCCGAGAGTGCCGGCAATGCGGTAGTGCGTGGCCTCGCCGATCCCGAGGCCGCCGAGCGGATCGGCCGAGAGCGTGACGGCTGCCCATCCCTCACCGTCCCAGCGCTCGACCGTGGTGGCGACCACGGGATAGAGCGGCGGGCGCCAGGAGCCGCAGCCGCCCTCGACGATGAAGGTCACGGGCCGCTGGCCCCAGCGCCAGGCGATCCACGATTCGAGCCGCCGCCAGATCACCTGCGAAGGTATCCCCATGGCGGCCGTGGAGAGGCCCGCTGGCGCCGCCGGCCAATCCGCCTCGGCGACGTCCTCGATGATGCGCAGCGTCGTCATGCCCGCCACCTCCGCAGGTGCGACACCGGCGCCCGCTGCGGCAGGATCAGGCCAGAGCGTGCCTCGGCGACCTCCGTCTCCGAATAGGCCGCCGCGACGACAAGCGAGAGCTCGAAGAGCAACGCCTGGAAGATCGTGCGGATCAGCGCACGGCCCTCGGCCGGGTCCTCCTCCTCGGTCTTCTCCGCCTCCTCGGGCGGGACCGCGGCCGGGGGAGGGATGCGGAAGCCGGGCGAGACGCCGCGGATGAGGCCCGCCTCGAAGGCTCCCCAGAAATCGGCGACGAACGGCGCCCGTTCCAGCTCCGGCGCGATGCGCGCCTCGAAGCTCAGCGCCTCGGGCGTGTCGCGCAGCAGGAGCGAGCCGTTGTCGGTCGAGGCGAGCGGCCGGTCGTAGCTGTGGCCGACGAGAAGATGGATCGTCTCGCGCCGTTCGACCCGGTAGGCGAAGGCCTTCGGCGCGATCACCTCCTTGCGGGGGCGGCCCGTCTTGCCGCCATCGCTGAGAACGGCGCGCTTCCCGTACGGAAAGCGCCCCCTGATCTGCCTGCCGCCAGCGGCGCCGGCGGCGCGAAGCTCGAGCCCGCCGAGCGCCGCGCCGAGCTGAAGCTCCTCGCCCATCACGCCAACCGGACGCCGGTCAGGATGCGGGTCTGCGCCGGCCGTGCCACGGTGACGTCGGCCGTGGTCAGCGCGGTCAGCCGGAGCCCGCCGGACTGCGCGTCCGAGTAGGGATCGCGGATCAGGTCGACCGCGCCCCAGATCCCGACAAACGCCGGCGGCACACTGCCCGTGGAGGTCGCCAGCACCACCTGCGAGGCCGCCGGCGATCCCGAGGGGGCCGCGAGCGCATTCGAGGTGACGACGATGTTGCTCGGGAAGGTGCCGCTCGGCGCCGCGCCGGCGAGCAGGAAGGCGAGGCGGAAGTATTCCGTGGTCTGCGTCGTTGCGTTGAGCGCGCCCTCGAGGTAGCCGAACACCTCGGGCCGGATCAGCGCCTTGATCTGCCCCGGCGCGGTGATCGCGTTCGCCGTCATGAAGGCGACGATCTCGGTCAGGAAGTTGGCGTAGGTCGGCGCAGCGGCGAGCGCCGTCAAGGCGATGCCGTAGGCCGCGGCGCCGGTGACGATCCCGAGCGGCTGGCCGTTGGCGCCGGTGCCGCGGAAGATCGCCGCATCGAGTGCGATCCCCATCGCCGAGTTCATGTCACGGCGCACAGCGTCCTCGAGTGCTGCGCCCGACTGCTTCAGTGCCTTGCGCGAGATCCGCATCTGCACGCCGAGATGGTTGTTGGGCTTGAGCGCCCGGTCGGTCGTCGCGAAGGTCGACGGACCGGGGACGTTCGCCAGTTCGCCATCCGCCCAGCCGGCCGTCGCACCCGAGGTCGCCACCGGCCACTCGACGGCACCCGCTTCGATGCTGACGAGCTGCACGCCCATCTTCGCCGCCACCGAATCCGGGAACAGCCGGTCGATGATCGGCCGGGTCTGGATCGGATCGGGCGTGCCGGCCGCCACCGTTTCGCCGGCGCGGGTCTCGAGCGCCGCAAGCGGCACCGGAATGCCGCGGTAACCGCCGGCGGAGCGAAGCTCGCTCACCACCTCGGCCGTGCGACCGTCGAGCGGCCGGCCCTCGTCGAGCGACAGCGCCACCTGCCGCATCTCGAAGCCCGCCACCAGCTCGGCCCAGGCCTTGCCGCCGCGCTCCTCGAGCTCGCCCTTCGCCTCGCGCCGCTCGGTGTCTTCGGCGATGAGCGCGGCGCGATACCGCGTCTCGTTGCTCCGATACTCCCGGTCGAGCCCGTCCATGCTCCGGGTCTCGTCGTCGGTCGGGGTGTCCTTCCCGACGAGTTCAGCGAGGCTCTGTCGGATCTCCGACTGCCGCCGCTGGATCTTAACGCTGTCGAGCATTGCGCTCTGTCCTTTCGGCCGTGATGGGGGTTCGGGCAAGCTCGCGCACGGCCGCGCGCCAGGCTGCCCGTTCTGGTGAAGTCGGCGCCTGCCCGAGCTCGGCCCGGGTGGCGACGTTGTGGCAGGAGCCGCAGAGGCTCCGCAGGTTGCCGAGGTCGAAGCCCAGCTCGGGATGCGTCCGCACCGGCTTCACGTGATGCACCTCGAGCCGGCCGCGGGCGCCGCACTGGCAACACGCCCAGCCGTCGCGCCGCAGCGCTTCGAGGCGCAGCGCCTTCCACCGCGGCGAGCGGCAGACGGCCTCGGAGGGGCGATGCCAGCGCGTCACGCCCATACCGGCCTCCGCGCCTGTCGCAACGGGCGGGTCATCATGCGCTCGCCCTCGGCCACCGCGAGAATGCTCGCCGCCGCGGCGTCGATCCGGCCCGCGCTCCGGCCCTTGGCAAGCTTCGCGTTCGCGGCCGGGTCGAGAACCACGATCGAATCCGCCAGTGCGTGCCGCAGCAGCAGCGAGCGGGGCGCCGCGATGCGCCGGTCATAGGCCATGCGCCGGAAGCCCTCGACGTCCTGCGAGCCGTCCCGGAAGCCGAAGCCGCGCCACGTGACGGGCGTGCGGCAGCCGAGCGCGTCGAGCGCGTCGCCGAGCTCGGCGGCCTTGAAGCGATCGGCGAGGATGGTCGCGATCCGCTCGCCGGCCACATGCGACAACGCCGCCGAGATCCACTCCCGGATCGGCACGCTCCGATCGCCGAGCGTCCGCAGCTCGCCGCGCTCGGCCATGTCGAGATAGCGCCGCCCGACGCCATCGTTGACGCCGCGGGTCGCGAGCGAGGGCTTGCCGGGGAACCAGCCCAGCACCTCGAGGCGCCCTGTCTCCGGCCAGAAGAACGCCGCTGCCGACATGCTCGCCGCGCCGCCGGCGTCGAGCCCGACAACCACCGGCCCGGCCCGCTCCGGCTGCACCTCCACCTCGCACGGGAGCCAGGCGTCGAGGTCGATCAGCACGGCCCGCGCCTCGGTGTTGATCCGCTCGTTCCGGTGAAGGTTGCGGAAGTGCGCGAGCGCGGTCCCGCCCCGCTCCATCGCCTGCCGCGCTGCCGAGACGAGCCACTCCCGCGTCGCGCCGATGCCCTCCGGCGAGCCGGGGTTCGCCTCGAGGAGGCTCGGCCAGTCGTCAGCGGAAAGGCCTTCCGGCGCCCGATGCTCCTGGACGAAGGTGCCGCTCGGCGGGTTGTCGAGCCAGCGCGAGAAGTCGTTCGCGTCGTCGGCCGCCGAGGTCGAGATGATGATCGCCCGCCCGTCGCGCTTGCCGAGCGAGGTCAGGAGCGCCGCCTCGAGCTCGGCCCCACGGCTCGCCATCCACGCTGCGCGCTCGTCGAGGATCGCCAGTGTCGAGGCACCGCCGAGCACCGCCTTGCCGGTCGACGGCACCACCTTCAGCAGGTGCGGCCCGTCGTCCGCGTCGAGCTCGATCTCGAGGAGCGGCGACTTCCGCACCGTCACCCGGCCGCCGAGCTCCGGCATCGCGTCGATGAACGAGCGGCAGAAGCCGAACGCCACCGCGCCCTGGTCGCGCGTCCGCGCCGCGATCGTCACCTCGCGCTGCGGCTGCGGTGCCCACGCGCCGAGGAGGTGCGTCACCGCCAGCCCGGCCGCGAGCCCGGTCTTGCCGTTACCGCGCCCGACAGAGAGCGCCGCCACGCTCACGCCATCCGCCAGCCCGCCCTCGATGAACTGGCGCTGGAAGCCGGCCAGCCGCAGAGGCTCGCCCGCAAGCCGCCCCTGCGGGATGCGAAGGCGCCCGAGGGCGTCGATGGCGGACCCGGCGAGGCTCACCCGAAACTCCGAATAAGAGCCGCGTGTGGCCCCCTGCCGGCATCCCGGGGCATTGGGACCAGATCACGCATCGCCGGCGCGCTCGCAGCGATCGGCGAGGTCACGGAGGAACTCGGCCGTGAGGTAGGGATCGTGCGCGCGCTGCATCGCCATCATGCCCTCGATGATGACCGCGCCAGCCGCGCCACCCGCTGGAATACCGCGAGCAACCGCGCCAGTGACAACGGACGCCACCGATGCGCGGATGAGGTCGAGCGCCGCCTCGATCTCGGGAGGGACCAGATCGCCGCCCATCAGTGCCGCCCCATCGGCTCGACGTCGGCCTCGACCTGATCGGCCATCGCCCGCACGATCCGCGCCGCCTCGGCAGGCCCGAGCGCCAGCCGCAGGCCCTTCGCCCCCACGCCCAGCACCACGGCCGCCGCGAGGTTGAGCTCGACGCCCTGCTCGATTGACTGCCGCACGATCGACACCACCACGTCCCGGATGGCGAGGCCCGCCGCAGCGATGAGCGCCTGCTCCTCATTCCCCGCCGTGCTCTCGGGTGATCCAGGTTTCGCCCCTTCGGGCCGACCCATGGCGACGCCGTCGCTGTCGCTATCGCTCATTTTTTTCTCCTGAGATCGTGCCGGGGAGAGACGCCGGGCTCGGCCCGTCTCCGCCATCCGAACCGCTCCGCCGGGCCGAGCCCGGCTCCCCGACGCGGTGGCCAGCGCCTGCCGTTGAAGAGAAGACCCCGCCCCCACCACCCTGGTAAGTAAGGATGTCATGATTTTCATGATGGCCGAGGCCGCTCGAAGCCCCGTTTCCGTCATGATTTTCATGATGGCCTGTCATGATTTTCATGACGGCCTCCGGGATTTCGTCATGATTTTGATGACGGTCCCGTCATGATTTTCATGATGGGATTTTGCTTTTCCGTTCGCCCCGCGGGGATTGTGGGCACGCGCCTTGTGCACCGGGAAGTCGGCCGCCGGCCGCCAATCCCGATAGAGCTTCCGGCCGTCGGGCTTATCGCCGTGCGGGAGCGCCAACTCGGTCAGCTCATATGCCGGAGACTTGGCTGCACCTTCGATGCCCAGCACCGCGTGCTCGGTCAGGACGAGGAAGCCCTTGGCCTGCAGATCGTGGAAGGCACGGGCGGCCGTGTCGAGCTGCACGCCCAGCCGCTCCGCAGCCTCCCGAACGCTGAGCCGGATCCGTCCGTTGTTGTTCGCCTGAGGCCCGCGCCACTCGAGCTTGAGCCAGGGATAGAGCGCCTGCGCCGTGGTCGACAGCGCCCGCCAGGCCGACGTCTCCATCGTCGTGCGGATCATCTTCGTGAAGTGCTCGGCCGGCTCGCCGCGATTGATCTTGCGCTTCGGGCTTTTCACTCCGCGGTCCTCCGCTCGGCCGCGTGCAGCGCCTTGTGGCACCGCCGGCAGAGCCAGACGACGCGAAGCGGCTCGTGGTGGTCGGGGTGATGCGCCTCGACCTTTCCAGCCCCGCAGTGCTCGCAGGGCTGCGGCTGGATCAGACCGCGACGGATCGCCGAGCGGGTCGCCGTGTGTGCCCAGGACGCCCACGGGTTGCGGGCGCGCCAGTGGCGCTGAGGCTTCCATTTTTCGTTGGACGAAAGGCGAATTCCCCCAATGTTTTCAAAGGGGGATACGACAGGGATTGGACGACTTAAGCCATTGATTCCCGTCGACTCTTGCGCCCCCGTAGGGGCTACCATCGCTTTCGCCTCCGGCGGCACTCACCGACAGTATGGGCCGTTCCGGCCGCGGCAGACATAGGCGCCGGCAAGCTCCTGCGCGGCCAGCCGCCCGCCGGTCGCGGCGACCGCCGGCCTGACCGCCGTCACGAGCCACGCGGCGAGCGCCCGGGCCGCGCCGCACGTCACCACGGCGGGCGGGTCGAGCGCGACGCCGGCGGCGAAGTCGAGCTCCACCGGCGCCGCGACGCCGCAGCCGCCGGGGCCGGCGATCGGCGGCAGGCGGGCGCCGACCAGCGCGTCGCTGTCGCAGACCGGCCCCACCGGCGCGGGGCGGGGCGGTGGCGCATCGGCCACGCGCGACGCGAACGCTCCGGCGACCGTGAGCGCCAGCATCAAGGCCAGTTCCAGCCCTGCCCGGATCACGGCACCCGCACCTCGCCGCCGCCGCCGACGCGCCCCGTGCCGGCGGCAGCCGCGGCCGCCTCGGCCGGGGACGGCGCCGGCAGGCCGATGCGGAAGGTCGAGCCGCGCGAGCCCGTCTCCTCCAGCGTGAGCGAGCCGCCGTGGCCGCGGATCAGCTCGCCCGCGATCGCGAGGCCGAGGCCCGATCCGCCCGGCCGGGCCGAGCCGCGGAACGGGCGGAACAGGTTCTCCCGCGCCTTCTCCGGCAGGCCCGGACCCGTGTCGGAGACCCGGATCTCCGTCGTGCCCCCGGCCTCCCGCGCGATCACCGTCACCGTCGCGGCGCAGCCGGTGGCGTCGATCGCCTGCGCCGCGTTGCGCACGAGGTTGGTCAGCACCCGGAACAGCTGGTCGGGATCGCCCCGCACGCTCAGCGCCGAGGGCACCGACGACTTGAGCGTCGCGAGGCCGGCGCCGTTGCTGCCCTCGTTTTCCAGCACCTCCGCGACCAGCGGCGCGAGGCGGAAGATCGAAATCACCGGCGGCAGCTCCTCGGCCTTGCCGAAGTCGAGCGTGCGCTCGCAGAGGCTGATGGCGCGGGCGAGCGAGCCGACGAGCTTCGGCGCGGTGCGCCGCACCGCCGGATCCTCGCTGCCGTCGATGCGGTCGGCGAGGAGCTGCGCGGTCGTCAGCATGTTGCGCAGGTCGTGGCTGATCTTCGCCACCGCCGATCCGAGCTGCGCCAGCCGCTCCTTCTGCCGCAGCGCCGAGACGAGCCGCACCTCCAGGTCGTGCAGCGCCACCTCGGCCTCGCGCAGCTCGCGCGCGCCCTCGCGGGGCGAGATGATCCGGGTCGAATCCTCCGGGTCATCGCGGAACGCGGTCATGTGCGCCACGACCCGGTCGATCGGCCGCACGATCAGCCGCTGCACCGCCAGGAACAGCAGCGCCGCGGTGGCGAGCGACAGCCCGAGCGAGATGTAGAAGATGCGCTTGGCATGGTCGACGAGCGCCTTGCGCAGCGGCTCCTCGTGCATCGTCACCTCGACGGTGCCGCGGCCGGTCTCGCCCGTGACCTTGATGATCCGGTCGCGGTCGAGGAACAGCACGTGCAGCGCGTCCTGGATTCGGGTCCGGGCGTCGGAATTGACCAGATCGAAGCTCGCCGTCACCTCGCCGTCGAACGGCGCCGACAGCACCAGCTCGCGGACGCCGCCATCCCAGAGCACGACGTTGAGCAGGCCCGACGCCTGCAGCAGCACGCTCTGCAGCCCCTCGGAGGATTCGTCGCCGGCCGAGTTGAGCATGGCGAGCGCCCCGAGTTCGCCCAGCTCCAGCCGCCCCTGCAGGTAATTCTCGCGGAATCGGGCGATGGACGGCACCGAGACGAGGATCTCGGCGATGACGACGAAGATCACCGTCAGTCCGAGGAAGCGTCCGGAAAGCGTGTTGAGCGGCATGCGTCCCAGGGCTCACGATCTCGCGCGGAGTCTATTCCCTGCGTCGCGCCGCGACAAGTCACCGCCCGGACAGGCGAAAACCGCCCTCCGGCGGCGATGGGGCGGATGCGCGAAATCCACCGCGCCGGCGCATTCCGGGAATTGACTTCACCGCGCCGGATCCGTATGGCAGGCGCTCGAAATTCGGGGGAGATCGACGCGCGGCGCCGACGTCCCGGCCGGGCGAAATCCGGCGAGACCAGGAGATGCGAGATGTCGAAGTCGAAGCGGACGTATCAGCCCAGCAACCTCGTGCGCGCCCGTCGCCACGGTTTCCGCGCCCGCATGGCGACGAAGTCGGGCCGGCAGATCCTGAACCGGCGCCGCGCCATCGGCCGCAAGCGCCTGTCGGCCTGAGCCGCGCGCCGAGCCCCGCGGGCGTTCGCGCCGGCCTCTCCATGCTCGATGTCCTGAACCGCCGCGCGGACTTCCTCGCGGCGGCGCGTGCCGTTCGGCACTCCCGCCCGGGCCTGCTGTTCCAGGCGCGACGCCGCTCCGCCGACGAGCCGGTCGCGCCGGAGCGCCTGCGGGTCGGCTTCACCTGCTCGAAGAAGGTCGGCAACGCCGTCGCCCGCAACCGCGCAAAGCGGCGGCTGCGCGAGATCGCCCGGCTGGAGCTGCCGGCGCATGGGCTCCCCGGCTGGGACTATGTGCTGGTCGGCCGGCCCGGGGCGACCGCCGGGCGCGCGTTCGACGATCTGCGCGCCGATCTGGTCTCGGCACTCGCCGCCACGCACCGGCGCGAGCCGCAGGCATGATGGCGCCCTCCGCGCCGGTCGCCGGGCCAAGTTCACGGTTGCCCGCCGCGTCCAAAGCTGAGACACCGGGCAGAACGGGCGGGATCACCTGCCTCCGCCTCACGACACGACGGGATCTGACATGGACTGCCGCCTGATCGTCTTCGACGTCGACGGCACCCTCGTCGACAGCCAGCACCTGATCCTCGAGGCGATGCAGGTCGCCTTCGACTTCCTCGGCGAGACCCTGCCCCCGCGCGAGACCGCGCTGTCGGTGGTCGGCCTGTCCCTGCCGGAAGCGATGGCCGCCCTGCTGCCGCACAGGCCGCCGGAGGAAACGCTCAAGGTCGCCGAGAGCTATCGCAGGCATTTCTCCACCCAGCGCGCCACGCGCGGGACGGAGGCCTCGGCGCCGCTCTATCCCGGGGCGGTCGCGGCGCTGGAGCGGCTGGCGGCCGACCCCGCCACGCGGCTCGGCGTCGCTACCGGCAAGGCGCGGCGCGGCCTTGACCACCTGCTCGATGCGCACGGCCTTCGCCGGCATTTCGTCACGCTGCAATGCGCCGACGACCACCCGTCGAAGCCGCACCCCTCCATGCTGCTCACCGCCCTCGCCGAGAGCGGCGTCCCGGCGGAGCGGGCGGCGATGGTCGGGGACACGGAATACGACATTGCCATGGGCCGTGCCGCCGGGCTGCACACGGTCGGCGTCACCTGGGGCTACCACCCGGCCGCGCGCCTGCGGGCCGCCGGGGCCGACGTCGTGATCCAGGACTTTGCCGAGCTCGACGGCGCCCTCGCGCGCCTCGGCCTGGTGCCTGCATGAGCCTGACCCCGCGCAAGCGGTTCTGGACCGCCGCGCGGCCGCGGGCCGAGGGGACGGGCTTCGGCGTCTCGCTCGACGCACGGCCGCTGAAGACCCCGTCCGGCGCGGCGCTCGTCGTGCCGACCGAAGCACTGGCCGCCGCCATCGCCGCCGAGTGGGACGCGCTCGACGGCGAGATCCGCCCCGAGCGGCTGCCGCTCACACGCGCGGCGAATTCCGCGATCGACCGCATCGCGCCGGACCCCGCGCCGGTCATCGACGCGATCGCCGAGTACGGCGGCAGCGACCTGCTCTGCTATCGCGCCATCCGCCCGCAGGCGCTGGCCGACCGGCAGGCGGCGGGCTGGGACCCCTGGCTCGCCTGGGCGGCCCGCAGCTTTCACGCGCCGCTCGTCGCGGTCGCCGGCATCACCCATCAGCCGCAGCCCGCGGCGAGCCTCGCCGCGCTGCGCGCCGCCGTCGCGGAGCACCGGCCGTTCGCGCTCGCCGGGCTGCACGGGCTCGTGGCGCTTTCCGGCTCGCTCGTCCTCGGCCTCGCGGTGTCGCGCGGCGCGCTGGCGCCCGGCGAGGCGTGGGGGATCGGCCGGATCGACGAGACGTTCCAGGCCGAGCAATGGGGCCTCGACGCCGAGGCCGAGGCCGCCGCCGAGGCATCCCGCGCGGACTTCCTCCACTCCGCCCGCCTGCTCACCCTGCTCGGCTGATCGCAAACAGCCTGTCCCGTTGGCATCGGCGCAAGATGTGCCGCGCAATTCATCAAAATTCGTGATGACGGGGTTAACGAGTCGTTATCGGCTGGCTTGACGTTTGCCGGACTGCCTTGAAAGGTAGCCGACGGGCGGCCTCGATACCCGCCTCCGAACGATAACCCGGGGGAGACGACCCCTGCCCCGCGTCCGCATGGATGCGGCCCAACAGGAAAAGACGGATGCACAAACGTATTCTTCTCGGTGCTCTCGCTGGCATGGCCTTCGCCGCCAGCGCCGCCTCCGCGGCGACCCTCGACGACGTGAAGGCCCGCGGCGCGCTGAAGTGCGGCACCAACACCGGCCTCGCCGGCTTCGCGGCGCCGGATGCCAGCGGCAAGTGGCAGGGCTTCGACGTCGACCTCTGCTACGCGCTCGCCGCGGCGATCTTCGGCGACCCCTCCAAGGTCGAGTTCACGCCCACCACCGGCGAGACCCGCTTCACCGCACTGGCCTCCAGCGAGATCGACGTGCTGGTGCGCAACTCCACGTGGACCTTCACCCGCGACGTCGACCTGAAGCTCGATTTCGTCGCCGTCAACTACTACGACGGCCAGGGCTTCATCGTCTCCAAGGACCTTGGCGTCACCTCCGCCAAGGATCTCGACGGCGCGACCGTCTGCATCCAGACCGGCACGACGACCGAGCTGAACCTCGCCGACTTCTTCAAGGCCAACAAGCTCACCTATCAGCCGGTGCCGATCCAGACCGAGGCCGAGGCCCGCCAGCAGTTCCTCGGCGGCGCCTGCGACGCCTACACCACCGACGCCTCGGGCCTCGCCGCGGCGCGCGCCACCTACCCGAACCCCGAGAACTACATCATCCTGCCGGAGATCATCTCCAAGGAGCCGCTCGGGCCCGTCGTGCGCCACGGCGACAACCAGTGGGGCGACATCGTCCGCTGGACGTTCTACGCGCTGGTCGAGGCGGAAGAGCTCGGCGTCACCAAGGCCAACATCGACGAGATGAAGACCTCGGAAAACCCGGAAGTCCGCCGCCTGCTCGGCACCGAGGGCAGCCTCGGCAAGATGTTCGGCCTGTCCGACGACTGGGCCTACAACGCCATCAAGGCGAACGGCAATTATGGCGAGATCTTCGCCGCGACGATCGGCGAGGGCACGCCGTCGAACCTCGCCCGCGGGCTCAACGGCCTGTGGAAGGACGGCGGCCTGATGTACGCGCCGCCGTTCCGCTGATGTCCCTCCGGTCCGGGCCTGCACGGGTCCGGACCGGCCTGTTTCCCGGGGAGGAATAGACTATCAGAGGGGGTGCCGCATGACCATGGTCGCGACGCAGGCCGAGCCGTTCCGGCTGAGCATGCTGATCTACGATACGCGCTATCGATCGCTGACAATCCAGATCATCGCGCTGATCGCGGTCCTTACCTTCTTCGGCTGGATCGTCAACAATACGGTGCAGAACCTTGCCGCGCTTGGCAAAACCTTCGACTTCGGCTTCCTCGGCCAACGTGCCGGCTACGACATCAGTCAGCACCTGATCCCCTACACCAACGACTCGACCCACGCCCGGGCGGCGATGGTCGGCATCCTCAACACGCTGCTCGTCGCCTTCCTCGGCTGCCTGACGGCCACCGTGCTCGGCGTCGTCATGGGCGTGCTGCGCCTCTCGCCCAACTGGCTGATCTCCCGCCTCGCCTCGATCTACGTCGAAACCTTTCGGAACGTGCCGGTCCTCCTCTGGATCCTCGCACTGATGGCCGTCATCACCGACACCTTCCCGGCACCCGCCGCCTTCCGCGGCGACACCGCGACCGCCTCGATGCTGTTCGGCGATACCGTCGCCCTCACCAACCGCGGCGCCTACGTGCCCTGGCCGGTCTTCGGCCCCGGCTGGCAGGCCATCCTCGTCGTCTTCGCCCTGTCGCTCGCCACGATCTGGGCGTTCGGCCGCTGGGCCGCCGCCCGGCAGGAGGCGACCGGCCAGACCCTGCCGACCTTCTGGATCAAGCTCGCGCTGCTCGTCCTGCCCGTGCTGGTCGTCGACTTCTTCATCGGCGCGATCACCTGGGACGTGCCGGTGCTGCAGCGGTTCAACTTCCAGGGCGGCGGCTTCGTCGACAAGTCGCTGATCGCGCTGTGGTTCGCCCTTGCGCTCTACACCGGCGCCTTCATCGCCGAGATCGTGCGCTCCGGCATCCAGGCGATCTCCCGCGGCCAGAGCGAGGCGGCCGGCGCGCTCGGCCTGCGCCCCGGACGGATCATGAGCCTCGTGGTGCTGCCGCAGGCGCTGCGCATCATCATCCCGCCGCTGATCTCGCAGTACCTGAACCTCACCAAGAACTCCTCGCTCGCCATCGTGGTCGGCTATGCCGACGTCCGCGCCACCCTCGGCGGCATCACGATGAACCAGACCGGGCGCGAGCTGGAATGCATGATCCTGATGATGGGCTTCTACCTGCTCATCAGCCTGACGATCTCGACGATCATGAACATGTACAACGCCTCCGTGGCCCTGAAGGAGCGCTGAGATGGCCGGTCTCGCCTACAGCCGCACCGACATGCTCGGGCCGGAGGCGCCGCCCGCCTCCGCCATCGGCCTCGTCGGCTGGCTCCGCGGCAACCTGTTCTCCTCGTGGGTGAACACGGGCCTCACCGTTGTCGCCGCCTACCTGATCTGGCTCGTCGGCTCGCACCTCGTGCCGTGGTTCCTGCACGCGGTCTGGAACGCCGACTCCTATGCCCAGTGCCAGCAGATCATCAAGGACACCTGGGGGCCCGACGCCGGCGGCGCCTGCCTCGCGGTGGTGCGCGAGCGCTGGAAGCAGTTCCTGTTCGGCTTCTACCCGCCCGAATTCTACTGGCGCCCGACTCTCGCCTTCGCGCTGATGGTCGTGGCGCTGGCGCCGCTGCTCTTCCAGGCGGTGCCAAGGTCGCTGCTGTGGTTCTCGGCGATCTTCCCCGGCCTCGCCTACTGGCTGCTCTGGGGCGGCTCGGTGTTCTTCCCGATCGCGATCTACCTCGGCTTCGTCGCCGGCTATGCCGCCTTCCGCATCGCCGAGCGCGGCCCGTCGTTCCTGCCGCCGCTCGCCGCGGCGGTGGCAACCCTCGTCTGGTGGTTCTTCATCGCCGGCCCGCTCGCCAACGCAATGCCGTTCGTCGGCCTGGCGCCGGTGCAGTCGAAGCAGTTCGGCGGCTTCATGCTGTCGATGACCATCGGCGTCACCGGCATCGCCTTCTCGCTGCCCCTCGGCATCCTGCTCGCGCTCGGCCGACGGTCCGACCTGTTCCTGGTGAAGACGATCTGTGTCGGCTTCATCGAGTTCATCCGCGGCGTGCCGCTCATCACCCTGCTGCTGGTCGCGTCGTTCCTGCTCAACATCTTCATGCCGCCCGGCACGAACTTCGACATCATCCTGCGCGTCATCATCATGGTGACGCTGTTCTCGGCCGCCTACATGGCGGAGGTGATCCGCGGCGGCCTCGCCGCGCTGCCCAAGGGCCAGTACGAGGGCGCGGACTCGCTCGGCCTCACCTACTGGCAGGCGACGCGGCTCATCATCATGCCGCAGGCGCTGAAGATCTCGATCCCGGGCATCGTCAACACCTTCATCGGCCTGTTCAAGGACACGACGCTGGTCGCCATCATCGGCCTGCTCGATCCGGTCGGCCTCATCACCGCGGTGCGCGCCAACGCGGCATGGAACGGCATGGTCTGGGAGCTTTACGGCTTCGTCGGGGTCATGTTCTTCGTCTGCTGCTTCGGCATGTCCCGGTATTCGCAACACCTTGAGCGCCGGCTCAAGACCGACCACCGCTGAGAGGAGGCCGACCCAATGGCTGAACCGCATCCCGTCGACGCCTCCGATCTCGAGCCGGTGGACAAGTCCGCCCTCAAGGTCTCGAACGAGGTCGCGATCGAGATCATCGGCATGAACAAGTGGTACGGGCAGTTTCACGTCCTGCGCGACGTGAACCTGACCGTCTACCGCGGCGAGCGCATCGTCATCGCCGGCCCCTCGGGCTCGGGCAAGTCGACGCTGATCCGCTGCATCAACCGGCTGGAGGAACACCAGAAGGGCAAGATCATCGTCGACGGCGTCGAGCTGACCTCCGACCTGAAGAACATCGACAAGGTGCGCTCCGAAGTCGGGATGGTGTTCCAGCACTTCAACCTGTTCCCGCACCTGACGATCCTGGAAAACTGCACGCTGGCGCCGATCTGGGTCCGCAAGATCCCGAAGAAGGAGGCGGAAGAGACGGCGATGCACTACCTGCGCAAGGTCAAGATCCCGGAGCAGGCCAACAAGTACCCGGGCCAGCTCTCCGGCGGCCAGCAGCAGCGCGTGGCGATCGCCCGATCGCTCTGCATGAAGCCGCGCATCATGCTCTTCGACGAGCCCACCTCCGCCCTCGACCCGGAGATGATCAAGGAGGTGCTCGACACGATGATCGAGCTGGCGGAGGAGGGGATGACGATGCTCTGCGTCACCCACGAGATGGGGTTTGCGCAGGCGGTGGCGAACCGGGTGATCTTCATGGATCAGGGCCAGATCGTCGAGCAGAACGAACCGCGCGAGTTCTTCAACAACCCGCGGAACGAGCGCACCAAGCTGTTCCTCAGCCAGATCCTCGGCCACTGACCCGCCGGGCGGGGCCCCTCTCGGCCCCGCCACCCCTGCCCCCTTCGGCCGCTGGCGCGACGCGAAGGTCTTCATACGGCCTTGAAACCTGGAGAGCAGACGGTTTTCCGGCAACAGCCGGAAAACAAGGAAAGAAGACTCTGCGCGCACCGGCGCGCTCTGCTTCGCGGCAAAGGCCGCGTCCCGCGAACTCGCCCACGCCCCGACGCATGGTCAGCGCACCGCCCTCCTGCGATCGTCGCGATTGACGCGCCGCGTCTCCCTCTGCCCTATGGCGCCGCAACCGCGACCGGGAGAGACAGATGAAGACGGTATCGGAAAACAGGTGCTTCGGCGGGATCCAGGGCGTCTACAGCCACGCCTCGCAAGCCTGCGCCTGCGACATGACCTTCGCGGTCTACCTGCCGCCGCAGGCCGAACACGTCCCGGTGCCGGTGCTCTGGTATCTCTCCGGCCTCACCTGCACCCACGAGAACGCCATGACCAAGGCCGGCGCGCAGGGCTGGGCTGCGGAGGAGGGCATCGCGCTGATCTTCCCCGACACCTCACCCCGCGGCGAGGGCGTGGCGAACGACGAGGCATATGACCTCGGCCAGGGGGCCGGCTTCTACGTCGATGCCACGGAGCAGCCGTGGGCGCCGCATTTCCGGATGTGGCACTACATCGCCCACGAGCTGCCCGAGTTGGTGTTCTCGGAGTTCCAGCTCGACCGCGACGCCCAGGGCATCACCGGGCATTCCATGGGCGGCCACGGCGCGCTCACGCTCGGCATGACGTATCCCGAGACCTATCGCTCGCTCTCGGCGATCTCGCCGATCGCCAACCCGACGCGATCCGACTGGGGCCGCAAGCAGCTCGGCGCCTACCTCGGCCCGGACGAATCGAGATGGGCGGCCCACGACGCGACGCTCCTGATGGCGGAGAAGGGCTTTCCCCGGCCGATCCTCGTCGACCAGGGGGCAAAGGACCAGTTCCTCGACCTGCTGAAGCCCGAGGCGCTGGCCGCCGCGGCCGCGAGCCGGCGCCAGCCGTTCGAGCTGCGCCTGCTCGACGGCTACGACCACAGCTATTTCTACGTCGCCTCGGTCATGGAGGACCACGTGCGCTGGCACGCCGAAAACCTGCGCTGAGAGACCGTCCAAAAAACGGACGGGCCGGCCCTACTCGAGGGCGCGCGGCACCACGAAGTCGATCAGGCGGCCGGTGCCCCAGTCGACCGCCGGCCAGCCCTCCACGTCGAAGTCGATCACCGCGGTGGCGGTGGTCGGAAACTTGGCGAACTCCTCGTCGTCCGGCGGCGTCGCGACCAGCCGGCCGGCGAAGGCGGCGATTCCCGGCTGGTGCCCGAGAATGAGCACGGTCCCGGCGTCCGGAGCCGTGTGCAGGGCGGCGAGCATCGAGTTGGCCGCCGCGTGATAGAGTTCGGGCAGATACATCGTCGGCGCGGCCCCCGTCGCCGCGACGACGCCCGCCCATGTCTCCTGCGTCCGCCGCGCGCTCGAGACCAGCGCCAGCTCCGGCAGATAGCCCCGGTCGCGCAGCCAGGCGCCGACCAGCGCAGCCGCCTTGCGGCCCCGCTTGTTCAGCGGCCGGTCGAGGTCTCGCTGGCCGGGGTCCGCCCAGCTGGACTTGGCATGGCGCATCAGGATCAGGCGTCGCATCCGGTCTGCCTGCCATGAAAGGCTGTCATATGAAAGCGGGTTTGCGCAGGCGCCTGCCCGTCGGCGCAAACCGGGCAGGCACGGCGCACCGCGCATCCCGACCCGAGGCAGGCGGCGCCGGCGGGCGTATCGAGCCAGGCGTCGCAGGCGGGCACGCTATAGCCGCCCGCCCCCAGCGCACCGGCCGGGCAGGCCGCGAGGCAGGGGGCGGCGCAGCCGTCGCAGGGGCGTGCCGGGGCCGCCGGCAGGGCAAGGCGGCTGCCGAGCGCCAGCGCGCCGCGATAGGAGACGAAGAGGCCGAGGCGGGCATGGACCAGCAGCCCGACAGGCGACGACCAGGCCGAGCCCGTCCGCCGCGCCCAGGCGAGGAACGGCGCGTGCGGCGGCCCCCCGAACGGGAACACCGCGACGGCGTGCCCCTCGGCCGCCAGGGCGCCGATCACCCGGGCGGACCAGCGGTCGAGCGGGTCGGCGCCGCCGTCGCGGCCCTCCGGGCTGGCGGCGAACACCGGCCAGAAGCCGCCCGGCGCTGGTCCGAGCAGCACGAGCGTGCCGGTGCCGGCCGGCGCCCCGTCGTCCGGCCCGGGATGGAACGCGCCGAGGACGGTCAGGCCGTCCCGGCCGGCGCGGGCGTCGAGCGCGGCGAGATCCGCGGGCATCAGCCGCGGATCAGGCTGCCGGCACCATGGGCGGTGAAAAGCTCGAGCAGCACCGCGTGCGGGGCGCGGCCGTCGAGGATGACCACGGCGCCGACGCCGCCCGCGATGGCGTCGAGCGCGGTCTGGGTCTTCGGGATCATGCCGCCGGCAATGACGCCCGAGGCGGTCAGCTCGCGCACCCGGCCGGCGGAGAGCGCGGTCAGGACCGTGCCGTCGGCGTCCTTCACCCCGGCGACGTCGGTGAGGAGCAGCAGGCGGTCGGCCCGCATCGCACCGGCAATCGCGCCGGCGGCGGTGTCGCCGTTGACGTTGAAGGTCTCGCCGCCGCGGCCGGCGCCGATCGGGGCGACGACGGGGATGAAGTCCGAGCCGAGGAAGCTGCGCAGGATGTCGGGGTTCATCTCGACCGGCTTGCCGACGAAGCCGAGGTCGACCGTGACCGACTGGCCGTCGCGCTCCACGACCTTGATGTCCCTCTCGCAGATCATCAGGTTCGCGTCCTTGCCGGAGAGGCCGACGGCCTTGCCGCCCTGCGCGTTGATCGCCTGGACGATCTGCTTGTTGATCTTGCCGGCGAGGACCATCTCGACGACCTCGACGGTGGCGGCGTCCGAGACCCGCTTGCCGTCGACGAACTCCGACTTGATGTCGAGCCGCTTCAGCATGTCGTTGATCATCGGCCCGCCGCCGTGGACGATGACCGGATTGACGTTGCACTGCTTCATCAGCACGATGTCGCGGGCAAATTCCTCCATCGCCTCGTCGCTGCCCATGGCGTGGCCGCCGAGCTTGATGACGATGGTGGCGCCGTCATAGCGCTGCAGGTAGGGCAGCGCCTCCGACAACGTGCGGGCGGTGGCGATCCAGTCGCGCGTGTGGGCGGTCGGCTTGTTCATGGGCATGTCCCTGTCGCACGCTTGCGCCCGCGGCGCGACCGCCGGATACTACCCCCCGGGCGCTGGCACAAGGAGGCAGGCGGTGCGCAGCTTTGCCGCTCTCGCGGTCGTGGCGGGACTTTCGGCCTGCGCCGGCGCACAGGCGCCGGCGCCCGTGGACTGCGTGACGCTGTTCCAGCGCTACGACGTGACCGAGGCCGGCATGTCGACGCCGTCGGGCCGGCGTGACCGGATGGCGGTGCCCCCGGCGCTGCAGCCGATCGCCGGGGCGCTGCGGCAGAACGGCTGCATCAACCTGTCGCGGCAGCTCGACCTCGACGCCGCGGCGCCCTCGCCGGTCGTCGACGGTGGGCCGCGGCTGGTGCCGCCGGTGCGGGTCCATGCCGGCGCGGTGACGTCGATGGCCGACGACGCCGCGGCGCGCGCGTTCTTCGAGGCGCATGGGGTGGCGGCGACCAGCGTCGGCAGCCCGGCGCTGGGACGGCGGGTCTATATCGGGCCGTTCGCAACCCGGGGGGCGCTCGACGCGGCCCTCGCGCTGGCGCGGAGCGCCGGTTTTGTCCATGCCTATCCAGTGAGGTTCTGAATGCGTGTCGTGATCGCAGGTGTGGCGCTGCTGCTCATGGGCGGCGGCTGTGCGGCGGGGGTGGCGGACCAGCCGTCGCGCGGGGATCCGGTCGCCTGCCTCGCGGCGTTCCAGTCCTATGACCGGGCGGTGCGGAACTATCCCGCCAACGCCTTCGGCAGCGACGACGCGCCCGCGCCCATGGTGCCGGCGCCGGTATCGCGGCCGGCACAGGCGCTGGTGCAGAAGGGATGCCGCACCTCCTCGGCGGATCTCGACGGGCTGCCGACGCTGGCCGCGCGGCTGGCCGGGCATCAGGTCGTCGACAGCGGCGCGCCGATCCCGCCGACGGTGGTGCACCTCGGCATCGTCACCGGCATCGAGGACGAGCGCGCGGTGACGCAGTTCTTCCGCGGCCTCGGCTACCAGTCGCGCGGCATCGGGGCGCCGACGCTGGGGCGGCGGCTCTATATCGGCACGTTCACCAGCCAGGGCGCGCTCGACGAGGCGATGGCCATCGCCCGCGAGGCGGGGTTCGTGGCGCCGATGGCGACGACGCGGACCAAACTCTGACGTCAGGCGAGATCCGCGACCGTCGCGCGCAGGGTGGCAAGCCCGCGTCCGGTCTCGGACGAGGTGACGATGATCTCCGGGAAGGCGGCCGGGTGCTTCGCCAGCGTGGCCTTGGTCGCGGCGACGGCGGCGGCGAGGTCGCTGGCCCCGGGCTTGTCGGCCTTGGTCAGCACCGCCTGGAAGGTGACGGCGGACCGGTCGAGCAGCGTCATGATCTCCTCGTCGACCGGCTTCGGGCCGTGGCGGGCGTCGACGAGCAGAAAGGCGCGGCGCAGGGTGACACGGCCGGCGAGGTAGGCGCGCATCAGCTCCTGCCAGCGGGCGACGACGGCCTTCGGCGCCTCGGCGAAGCCATAGCCGGGGAGGTCGACGAGGTAGCGCTGTTCGCCAAGGCTGAAGTAGTTGATTTCCTGCGTGCGGCCGGGGGTGTTCGACGCGCGGGCGAGCGCCTTGCGCCCCGTGAGCGCGTTGATGAGGCTCGACTTGCCGACATTGGAGCGGCCCGCAAAGCAGACTTCCAGCCGGTCGGCGGGGGGCAGCGCCGGCATCTCGACGACGCCTTTCAGGAAGGCGACGGGGCCGGCGAAGAGCAGGCGGCCGGCCTCCGCGGCCTCGGGATCGGGCTCGGGGGCCTCGGCGAAGACGCTCATCGCGATTTCACGCGCGAATGAGCCGATATCCAATTGTTCTGAAATGGATTCATCGAGATTGGTCCTCCGTGATACGTCCGGGCCGCCCCGGGGGGAGCGCCGGCCTCGGGGAGCCTTTCGGGGCTCCCGCTCGTCCGGCGCTGCGTGACAGGCCGCCGTTGCGGCCCGTCACCCGGAGCCGCGCTGTGGCGCGGCGAGTCTTCGTTCTCCCCGCCTGTGGGCGGGGCCCCTGCGACTGCCCGATAGGGTTTCTGCCTATATGAATACCTTTGGCCGCGCGCATCGGGGAAGCGGCCGCGCGAAGATCGAGCCGGGCAGGACGGGGTGGGCGAGAGGCTGGACGACGACCCAAGCGGGACCCGTTACGGCTGCTTCCTTCCGGACCTGACCGGGTTGGCGGAGCGCCTGCCCGCGCCAACCTCTCGGGCGTGCATATACGAGACGCGCGCGCCCGCGGCAAGGTCTCAGCCGAAGAGGCCGGCGGCGTTCACCGTGAGCACGAGGTAGGCCTTGCCGCTGACCGGATTGCCGACCTGAAGCGTGCCGCGGCGGCCAGCGGCGCGCTTGTACCAGACGCTGCCCGGGTCGCCGTCGGCGCGGACGCCGATCTGGGTCACGACATCGGCGTCGAGGTCGAACGGGGTCTCGCCGGTGACGTCGACCGGATAGGATTTCTTCTTCGACAGCTCGATGAACTTTTCGACGAGGCTCGACTGCGGCTGGACCTGGCCCCAGAAATAGTTGTCCTCGATGCGGATGTTCGACCCCAGCGCGGTGTTCACCATGCCGCCGGCGGAGGTGTCGACGGAGAAGGGCCTGGCGATCTTTTCCGCGTGGCCGCCGATGTTGCGGATCTGGTTGCCGAGGATGAGCATGTTGGAGAGGCCGCGGCCGGGACCGGCGGGCTTGATCGAGATGTAGGTGCCGGCGGCGTCGGATTCGGCCAGCGTGAAGATGTTGGAGATGAACTGGCAGAAGCCCATGGTCCGGGCCTCGCCGCTGCCGCCGAGGCCCTCCTCCAGCACGGTGACGCCGTTGTCGATGTAGTTGACGGCGACGACGTTGGTCGAGCGGGCGCCGAAATGCAGCACCGGCGTGCGGTCGGTGCGGGGCAGGCCGACGTCGGAGCCCTGCCAGAAGTGGTTGTGCGAGATCAGGAACGAGCCGATCGGCCCCTTGATCGCGGTGCGCGCCTTCTGGATGCGGTTGCCGAAGACCTTGCCGTCGTTGTCGGTCGAGAGGTCGAGCCCGATCAGCACCCGCTTGCTTGCGAGCTTGTCGGCGGAGTTCGAGGTGATGTCGCAGTGCTCGACGCGCAGGTCGCTGCCGGTCGAGTCGCCGACCCGGGTGCGGATGCCGAAGCGCGCGGGGTCGTCGATGTCGAGGAAGCGGAAGCGCATGTTGATGTAGCCGCCATCGACGAAGACGCCCGAGGCGCGGTTCAGGCACTTGAGCTTGAGGCCCTCGAGGCCCCAGCGGGCGACGCGGTTGCCGGAACTCGAGTGGAACCGGATGAGCGGAGCCTCCGGATCCTGCCATTTGTCCGACGGGATGAGGGTGCCGTTGACGATCTTCAGCGGCTTGGTGAACGGGTTGCCCTCGCCGTCGTCGATGTCGAGCGGGCGGTCGAGGGTGATCGCGCGGCCCTCGAGATCCAGCACCGAAAAGCGCCGGTCGGCCTGAAGCTGCTTCACGGCGGTGTCGAAGTCGGCATCCTGCGGTGCGAACGGATCGTCGGACGAGAGGAAGGCCGAGGCCTTCAGTCCCTCGGCCACGCCGACCTTGGGCGCGTTTGCCGCGCCGGCCTCGGCCAGCACCATGTCCGCGTCGGAGAGCCGGTCGACGGGCGCCATGCCCGGGCGGGCGAAGGCGAGGGTGGCGAAGCCCTGGGCGGCGGCGAGCGCCGCACCGCCGATCAGGAGATCGCGCCGGCTGGCGCCATCGGGCAGGTCGGACATCGCGGGGGACTCCCTTGGCGGCTCGGAGGGAGCATTAGCCGGCGGGGCGGAGCGGGATGCAAGGGACAATACGCCGCGCTGTCGCGGGCTGCCCCGCAGCCCTGAGCGGCCCTGAGCTTTTCAACGGGGCGCGTTTCTGCCATACCGCGCCGCGGCCCAGTTCCGGCCAGTTCCTCCCGAGGTGACGATCCATGCAGACCGGCAAGATCTCGTTCCAGGGCGTGCCCGGCGCGTACTCGCACCAGGCCTGCACCGAGGCGTTTCCCGGCATGGAGGGACTGCCCTGCGCCACCTTCGAGGCGGCGATCGAAGCGGTGCGGGACCGGCGGGCGGACCTCGCCATGCTGCCGATCGAGAATTCGACCTATGGCCGGGTGGCGGACATCCACCACCTGCTGCCGGCGTCCGGGCTGCACATCATCCGCGAACACTTCCTTCGGGTGCATATCAACCTGCTGGGCCTGCCCGGGACGCGGATCGAGGACATCCGCACGGCGATGAGCCATACGGTGCTGCTCGGCCAGTGCCAGGGGTTCCTGCGCGAGCATCGCCTGCAACCCCGGGTCGGCGCGGACACCGCGGGCTCCGCCGAAGCGGTGGCAGGGCAGAGCGACCGCAGCCTCGGGGCGCTCGCCTCCGAGCTGGCAGGCGAGATTCTACGGGCTCGACGTGCTGGCCCGGCACATCGAGGACCAGTCGAACAACACCACGCGCTTCCTCGCCATGGCGCCGGAGCCCGCCCCGACCCCCGAGCGGGAGGCGATCACCAGCTTCGTCTTCCGGGTGAGAAACATCCCCGCGGCGCTCTACAAGGCGATGGGCGGCTTCGCCACCAACGGCGTCAACATGACCAAGCTCGAAAGCTACATGCTGGGCGGGCACTTCACCGCGACGCAGTTCTACGCCGAGATCGAAGGGCACCCGGACGAGCCGCGGGTGCGCCGGGCGCTCGACGAGCTGGCGTATTTCACCACCCGGCTGCAGGTCCTCGGGGTCTATCCGCGCAATCCGTTCCGCGACGCGCAGACGCCGGCACCGCTCGAGGCCGAGACGAATCCGGCCTGATCCGGGCCCGCCCGGGGCCGCCGCCCTTGCGCCAGATCAAGGCGCGGGGGCGCCGGCGGGTGGCAGGCTGCGTGCCGGGAGGTGGCGCGCATGCTCGACGATCGGCAAAGGCAGCTGGTGGCGGAGAGCCTGACGCTGGTGCGTGCCAGCCTGTTGCCGGCGTCGAGCCAGTTCTACGACAACCTGTTCGCGCTGGCGCCGGAGTTGCGGCGGATGTTTCGCACCGACCTCGCCGGGCAGGGCATGCGCTTCATGACGACGCTCACCATGGTGGCCGAGCTGCTCGACGAGCCGGAAGAGCTCGGCCGCGAGATCGACGGGCTGGCGCAGGCGCATCGCGGAATCGGCGTGCGGACCGAGCATTTCGCGCCGGTCGGTTCGGCGCTGCTCGTCACGCTGGGCGAGACGCTCGGGCCCGCGTTCACCTGCGAACTGCGGGAGGCCTGGCGGGCGGCCTACGACGCCTTTGCCGCGCGGATGATCGAGAGCGGCGGGTTCAGCTGAGGCGCGGCGCCTCGCCACACCGAGCTGCCGGACAGGTCGCGACCGCGGTCAATCGCGGTAGCGGGCGAAGATCCGGGCCGGCGTGTCGTTCGCCGGGGCGTGGTACTTGTCCCAGAGTTCTTCACTCGCACTGCGCGCAACGATGCGGCGCAGGGTCTCGAGGAACTCCGCCTCCTCCGCGCTCGGGCCACCGAGGGCGGCCGGGCGCGGCGCGGCGAGGGCGAGGAGATCGAGCACCGCGGCACGAATTCGGGGCGCGGGGCGCGGTCTCGGGGAGGATGGCAGGTCGGGGCATGGCGGTCTCTCCGTGCGGTCGCCCCGCAGCTTGCGCCGCAGGGCGTGGGTGCATCGTGAGCGGGACGTCAATCCGCGGCAAAAAGTCAGTAGCTGTATTCGCCGTAGATCCGCGTCAGGTCGCCGCCCCATGAACTCGTGGAAGCGCGCGAGCATCTCGTCGGACGAGGTCTGGCCCGAGGCGACGATCTCGTGCAGCGCGTTCAGGAAGTGGGTCTCGTCGGCAATGAGCCCGCCGGCGCCCGGCCGGGCGCGGGCCTTGAGGCCGGCCTGCGAGATGGCGAGCACGTCGCGGGCGAGGTCGCGCAGCGGGCGGCCGCGGATCTCGGCGCGCAGGCCGAGGTGGCCGGCGTCGCGGCGCAGGCCGTCACGCTCCTCCGCCGTCCAGTCGCGGCAGAGGTCCCAGGCGGCATCGAGGGCGGTCGTGTCGTAGAGCAGGCCGACCCAGAACGCGGGCAGCGCGCAGAGCCGGCGCCACGGGCCGCCGTCGGCGCCGCGCATCTCCATGAACTTCTTGATGCGGGTCTCGGGGAAGATCGTCGTGAGATGGTCCGCCCAGTCGGAGAGCGTCGGCTTCTCGCCGGGAAGCGCCGGCAGCCGGCCGTCGAGGAAGTCGCGGAACGACTGGCCGAGGGCGTCGATATACTTTCCGTCGCGGTAGACGAAGTACATCGGCACGTCGAGCGCGTAGTCGACGTAGCGCTCGAAGCCCATGCCGTCCTCGAAGACGAAGGGCAGCATGCCGGTGCGGGCCGGGTCGGTGTCCTGCCAGATGCGGGCGCGCCACGACTGCCAGCCGTTGACGCGGCCCTCGAAGAACGGCGAGGCGGCGAAGAGCGCGGTTGCGATCGGCTGCAATGCCAGCGACACGCGGAACTTCTTCACCATGTCGGCTTCGGAGGCGAAGTCGAGGTTCACCTGCACGGTGCAGGTTCGATACATCATCTGCGTGCCGTGGCTGCCGACCGACTTCATGTAGCGGGTCATCAGGGCATAGCGGCCCTTCGGCATCACCGGCACCTGGCTCTCCGTCCAGATCGGCGCGGCGCCGAGGCCGATGAAGCCCGCGCCCACGGCGTCGGCCAGCTGCTTCACCTCGCGCAGGTGGGCGTTCACCTCGTCGCAGGTCTGGTGGACGGTCTCTAGCGGCGCCCCGGACAGCTCGAACTGACCGCCCGGTTCGAGGCTGACGTTGGCGCCGTTCTGGGTGAGGCCGATCAGGTTGCCCGCCTCGCGCACCTCCTCCCAGCCGAAGCGGTCGCGCAGGCCCTCGAGCATCGCCCGGATCGAGCACGGCCCCTCGTAGGGCAGCGGCTGCAGGCCGGCGAGGTCGTAGCCGAACTTCTCGTGCTCGGTGCCGATGCGCCAGTCCGCGGGCGGCTTGCAGCCGGAGGCGAGGTACTCCGCGAGTTGGTCGTGGTGCTCGATGAGACCACCGCCGGACTGTGGGATCGACATGGGAATAGCCTCTTGCTCGACGCGAGCGAATGCCTATCGGGCCGGCCGGGACAAGGCAAGCCGGCCAGAGGGGGGACCTTTGGCCGACGCCGGGCCCGGCCGGGGGGGCGCGTCGGCGGGCGAAACGCGACCGGCCGACCGGAGGTCCGGTGTTCGGTGCGATTGCCGTCCGCAGTCGATTGCGGCATAGCTCGGGCCCGGAACGGAGGGGATGCCATGCGCGACGCCGAAGCGGTGACATTCGCCGGAGGCCGGATCGACCGGGCCTCGCGGCTGCGCGGCGATGCGGCGGCGCAGGCCGCGCTCGCCGCCGATCCTCGGGCGCGCGGGCTCGCCCTCTGGCGCGGCCGGCCGCTGGTCGCCGCCGGCGAGGGGCTGGCGCTGGCCTGGCGCGGGCTCGACGACCCGCTGTTCCGCGCGGGGCGCGAGCCGCGGGTATTCCTCGGGCTCGACGACGATATTCCCTGCTTTGCCTGCGAGATCGACGACTGGGATCCGGATGCGGCCCCGGTCGAAGGCTTCGGCGCGGTGGCGCTGGTGCCGCACCCCGACCTCGCGGCCGGGCTCGGCTTCGCCGACCTGCGCGCCAACATGGCCGCGCTCGACGCCGCCGAGGCGGGCACGGCGGCGGCCGCCAAGGGCATCCTCGGCTGGCATCAGAGCCACGGCTTCTGCGCCAACTGCGGCGGCCGCTCCGAGGTGGCGGACGCCGGCTGGCGCCGGGTCTGCCCGGCCTGCGGCGCGCAGCACTTTCCGCGCACCGACCCGGTGGTCATCATGCTGATCCTGTCGGGCAACTCGGTGCTGCTCGGCCGCTCGCCCGGATGGCCCGAGGGGATGTATTCTCTGCTCGCGGGTTTCATGGAGCCCGGCGAATCGATCGAGGCGGCGGTCCGCCGCGAGGTCGCCGAGGAAACCGGCGTCCCGGTCGGGCCGGTCGACTACCTGTCGAGCCAGCCCTGGCCGTTTCCGTCGAGCCTGATGATCGGCTGCCGCGGCCTCGCCACCGGGCGGGAGATCACGCTCGACCCGGCCGAGCTGGAAGATGCGCGCTGGGTCAGCCGCGAGGGGCTGGCCGAGGCGATCGCCGGGCGCGACCCCGGCTTGCGCCCGGCCCGCGCCGGCTCGATCGCCCGCTTCCTGCTCGACCACTGGCTCGCCGACACGCTCGACTGAAACCCGACCGGAAGGACCCGACCGATGCGCCTCGCCCTCGCCTTCTGCCTCGCCCTGCTGGCGGGCCCCGCCGCAGCCGGATCCCAACGGATCGCCGAGGGCCGGACCGTCGAGGGACTGACCGTCGAGGGACTGACCACTCACTACACCTGCGAGGGCGGTGCCCACCTGCCGGTGGCCTACGTCAACACACCGGCGGGCGACTCCTACGCCGTGCTGGTCTACGACGGCCGGATGGCGGTGCTGAAGGCCGGGATCACCGGGTCGGGCGTGCGCTATGTCTCCGTCGACGGCACGCAGCTCGTCTGGCACGTGAAGGGCCAGTCCGGCTTCCTCGCGCACGACGATGCGGACGAGACGATGATCCTGCCGGACTGCACCGCACGCTGATCCCGCCGGGCCCGCCCCACACCAAACGCCGCCGGAGGCCCGTCCTGGAGCACGTCGTCGTCGCCTCGCTGCTCATCCTGCTGGCCGTCGTCGTCAGCGGCTGGCTGGCGCGACTGCTGCCGGTCGACATGCCGCTGCCGCTGGTGCAGATCGCCACCGGCGCGGTCATGGCCGCCGGCACCGGGCTCGGCCTCCGGCTTGATCCGGACGTCTTCTTCCTGCTGTTCCTGCCGCCGCTGCTGTTCCTCGACGGCTGGCGCATCCCGAAGGACGGCCTGCTGCGCGACTTTCGCGAGATCGCCGACCTCGCCCTCGGGCTGGTGGTGTTCAGCGTGATCGGGATCGGCTTCCTCGTGCACTGGATGATCCCGGCGATGCCGCTGCCGGTGGCCTTTGCGCTGGCCGCCGTGCTCTCGCCGACCGATCCGGTGGCGGTCGGGGCCATCCTGCGCAAGGCTCCGGTGCCGCCGCGGCTCGTGCAGGTGCTCGAGGGCGAGTCGCTGCTCAACGACGCCTCGGGTCTCGTCTGCATGCGCTTTGCGGTCGCCGCGATGGTCACGGGCGGCTTCTCGGTGCTGTCGGCCGCCGGGACGTTCGTCTGGCTCGTTGCCGGTGGCATCACGGCCGGGGTGGCGACGACGCTCGGCATCACCCTGCTGCAGGGCCGCATCGCCATGCGCCTCGGCGAGGAGCCGGGCTCGAAGATCCTCGTGAGCCTGCTGCTGCCGTTCGGTGCCTACCTGCTGGCCGAAGGGCTCGGCGCGTCGGGCATTCTCGCCGCGGTCGCGGCCGGCATCGCCATGGCCTATGTCGAGCAATCGGGCCGGGCGATGCCCGCGACGCGGATGCGGCGCATCGCGGTGTGGGACATGGTGCAGTTCGGCCTGAACGGCGCGATGTTCGTGCTGATCGGCGAGCAGCTGCCGACGATCGCCCGGGGGGCGGTGACGGCGGTCGGCGGGGTGCATGGCCGGGGGGCGGCCCTGCTGCTCGTCCATGTGGTCGTCATCACGCTGGCGCTCGTGCTGCTGCGCTTCGTCTGGGTCTGGGTGTCGCTGCGGCTCCGGCCGTTCCGGCGCGACCCGGGGGGCCAGCCGGCGATGCGGGCGCTTCTCGTCGTGGCATTCGCCGGCGCGCGCGGCTCGATCACCCTTGCCGGCATCCTGACCCTGCCGCTCGAGGCGAACGGCGCCCCCTTCCCCGCCCGGGATCTGGCGATCACGCTGGCGGCCGGGGTCGTCATCCTGTCGATCGCGACCGCCGGCATCGCGCTGCCGTGGCTTCTCGCTGGCTTCGGGCCGCTCCGCGAGGACGAGGCCGAACGCTCCGAACGCCGCGCGCGCAAGGCCGCCGCGCTTGCCGCGATCGACGCCATCGAGCGGGTCTCGCATGACGAGCACTCGATCTCGGCCCGGGCCGTCACCTGGATGGAGGCGGCGGCGCGCGTCTCCAGCCTTTACCGTACGCGGATCGACGGCATGTCGAAGACCGGCGACGAGGCGGAGGAGGTGCGCCGCACCGTCGCGATCGACCGCGAGCTGCGTCTCGCCGGCCTGCGGGCCGAGCGCGCGACCTATTACCGCCTCGGCCGCGAGCGCAAGCTGTCCGACGCGCTGGTCCGCCGGCTGGTCGCCGAGATCGACCAGGCGGAAACCCGGCTGACGCAGAGCTTCTGACGCTATCCGAAGAGCGCCGCGAACTGCTCGCGGAGCAGGTTCTTCTGCACCTTGCCCATGGCGTTGCGTGGCAGCTCGTCGACCACCGCGACGTGCTTCGGCAGCTTGAAGGCCGCCAGCCGGTCGCGCAGCGCCGCCACCACGTCGCCGGGATCGGACGTCACGGTGAGCACCGCCACCACCGCCTCGCCGAAATCCGGGTGCGGCACGCCGACCACGGCGCTCTCGGTCACGCCCGGAAGCGCGTCGAGCGCGGTCTCGACCTCCTTGGGATAGACGTTGAGCCCGCCGGTGATGATGAAATCCTTCGCCCGGCCGACGATGGTGACGTAGCCATCCGCGGCGATGCGCGCCACGTCGCCGGTGACGAACCAGCCGCCGGGCCGCATCTCCTCGGCCGTCTTCGCCGGCAGGCGCCAGTAGCCCTTGAAGACGTTGGGGCCGCGCACCTCCAGCACGCCGGTCTCGTCCGGCGCGAGGATCTCGCCCTCGCTCCCGGCGACGCGCAGCGCCACCCCGGGCAGCGCCGGGCCGACCGTGCCCGCCCGGCACTCGCCGTCGAGCGGGTTCGAGGTGCTCATGCCGGTCTCGGTCATGCCGTAGCGCTCGAGGATGCGCTGGCCCGTGCGGGCCTCGAACGCCTCGTGGGTCGCGGCCAGCAGCGGCGCCGAGCCGGAGACGAAGAGCCGCATCCCCGCCGCGGCCTCGCGGGTCAGCCGCTCGCTCGCCAGCATCCGGGTGTAGAACGTCGGCACGCCCATCATCACCGTCGCCCGCGGCAGCAGGCGGATCACCCGGTCGGGATCGAACTTCGGCAGGAAGATCATCCGCCCGCCGTTCAGCAGCATGAGGTTCAGCGCGACGAAGAGCCCGTGGGTGTGAAAGAGCGGCAGGGCGTGGATCAGCACGTCGTCGGGACGAAAGCCCCAGAAACGATGCAGCGTCGTGGCGTTCGACCAGAGATTGTCGTTGGTCAGCATCGCGCCCTTGGAGCGCCCGGTGGTCCCGGAGGTGTAGAGGATCGCGGCGAGGTCGTCGCCGACGCGCGCGACCGCCTCGCGCTCGGAGGGCAGCCGGGCCGCCTGCGCCACCAGCGTCCCCTCGCCCGCCGTCCCGAGGGTCAGCAGCCAGGCACGGCCGGCGATCGGCGCGAGCGCGCCTTCATGCGCCGGGTCGCAGACCACCACCTTCGGCTCGGCGTCGGCAATGAAATGCGCGAGCTCCGCCGGGGTATACGCGGGATTGAGCGGCACGTAGACCGCGCCCGCCTGCAGCACGCCGAGGTAGAGGCCGATGCCCCCGACCGACTTCTCGACCTGCACCGCCACCCGGTCGCCGGGCTGCACCCCGGAGGCGACGAGCAGCGAGGCGATCCGTCCCGCCCGGTCGAGCAGTTCGGCAAAGGTCATCCGCGTGCCGTCGTCGGTCTCGAGAAAGATCGCCGAGCGGTCGGCCGGGAAGCCCGAGGCGAGCCGGGCGAAGAGATTGGCGTTGCCGCCCGGGGCGAAACTCACGGGGCGGCTCAAGGGGCATCCCTCCGGAAGCGCGGGCTGACCGCGACGAGGCTGAGGATTTCGAAGAGCATCTGCGCGCCGGCGTGGGCGGTGTTGGTGGTGGCGTCGTAGGCCGGCGCCACCTCGACCACGTCGCCGCCCACGAGGTCGATGCCGGCAAGCCCGCGCAGGATCGCCTGCACCTCGCGCGTGGTCAGCCCGCCGATCTCCGGCGTGCCGGTGCCGGGAGCGAAGGCGGGATCGAGCGAGTCGATGTCGAAGGAGAGATAGGTGGGCCCGTCGCCCACCACCGCGCGGGCCCTGGCGATGATCGCCGGGATGCCGATCAGGTCGACCTCCTCGGCATGGATGCAGGTCATGCCGGACTCCGTCGCGAACTCGTAGAGATATTCCGAGGCGCCGCGCAGGCCGATCTGGATGGTGCGCGTCGGATCGAGCACGCCCGCGAGCACCGCGTTGCGGAACGGCGCGCCATGGTTCTCGCGCAGGCCGTCGAACGGGCCGCCGGTGTCGGAATGCGCGTCGATGTGGACGAGGCCGACGGGGCGGTCGCGGCCGACCGCGCGCAGGATCGGGTAGGTCATCGAGTGGTCGCCGCCGACCGAGAGCGGCACGACGCCCTGGGCCACCTGCGCCGCAGTCCACGCCTCGATCTCGCGGTGGCTCGAGGCGATGTCGTAACGGCTGGAGAACGGCACGTCGCCGACGTCGGCGACGCGCAGGTCGTAGATCGGCGCGACGTCGAGCACGTGGTGGTAGGGGCCGACGCGCTCGATGGTGCGCACCGCGCGCGGTCCGAAGCGGGTGCCGGCGCGGTTGCCGGCGCCGAGGTCCATCGGCACGCCGGAGATCGCGACGTCGAGGCCGGAAAAGTCCGGCTGGCCGGGATCGACCTGCCGGAACGGCGCGGTCAGGAAGGTGGGCACGCCGACGAACGGCGCGGGCCGCGCGCCGCGGCTGAACACCCGCTCGGCGACGCGGGCGAACTTCGGATCGTGCATCCGTCCGCCGGGGTCGTCGGCATAGCGCGCGCGCAGGCGCTCCAGATCCGTCTCGCTCCAGGCCATGGCGGGCCTCCTTTTTGTTCTCTAAATTCTTTCGGCGAAAGCGGAATTTTCCCCGCCAGCCTGACACCGGGCGACCGAAGCGGCCTTCCCCGCGAGTTGTCGGCGCGACAAGCGAACGCACTGCGTTCGCCGCGCCAACGGCGGGGAGCGCGGGACGCGCGGAGGCCGTCAGGGGCGCAGATTCCTGCGGCAGGGTGCCAATCCGGCTGTGGCTGCCCCGGCTCGCGCGGTAACGCGCCTGCCCCCCGGAGGGGCAGACGCGGACGGATTTGTCGACGGACAAATCCGTCATTCTTCAGCGTCCCGAGACATGCTCGCGCCGGGGTCTCTGTTTCGCCGTTCGATATACCGCTACTTGAACGCCGCGTCCGTCACCGCGTGGGTCCACGCGCCCTCCGGCTTCTTGGTGATGACCGGATCCGACCCCGCCGTCAGCAGCGTCTCGACCGTCCGGTCGTAGTCCGCCGGATCGAGCGTGCCATCCGTCCCGGCGGTGAGCTTCGCGACCTCGCCCATCATCCGCTTCTGGTGCTTCTCGGTCTGTGCCCCGGTCTCGTCGTTGTCGAGCACGATCATCGCCGCGTCGTCGGGGTTCTCCTCCGCCCACTTCCAGCCCTTCATGCTGGCGCGGACGAACTTCGCCATGGTCTCGACGAAGGCCGGATCCTTGAGCTTGTCCTCCAGCACATAGAGCCCGTCCTCGAGCGTCGCGACGCCCTCGTCCTCGTACTTGAACACCGTCAGATCCTCGGGCTTCAGCCCGGCGTCGATCACCTGCCAGTATTCGTTGTAGGTCATCGTCGAGATGCAGGCCGCCTGCTTCTGCAGCAGCGGGTCGACGTTGAAGCCCTGCTTCAGCACGGTGACGCCCTGCGGGCTGCCGTCGGTCGGGATGCCGAGCTTCGACATCCACGACAGGAACGGATACTCGTTGCCGCCGAACCAGACGCCGAGCGTGTGCCCGGGGAAGTCCTTGGTCGAGGTCACGCCCGAGTCGTTGCGGCAGGTGAGCATCATGCCCGAGCGCTTGAACGGCTGGGCGATGTTGACGAGCGGCAGGCCCTTCTCGCGCGCGGCGAGCGCCGAGGGCATCCAGTCGATCACCACGTCGGCGCCGCCGCCGGAGATCACCTGCGCCGGCGCCACGTCCGGGCCGCCCGGCTTGATGGTGACGTCGAGCCCCTCGTCCTTGTAGAACCCCTTGTCCTTGGCGACGTAGTAGCCGGCGAACTGCGCCTGCGTCACCCACTTCAGTTGCAGCGTCACATCCTCGGCGCTGGCGCCGGAGGCGAGGAGCGCCAGGGCGGAGGCCCCGGCGAGCGCGATCCACGTCTTCATCTGCTTGGCTCTCCCATGTTGGACCTGTCGCCGGAGCCCTCGTCACCGCCGTTGCGAGGGGTGCCAGAAGGTCACCCACCGCTCGACCAGCGCCACGGCACCGTAGAACGCCGAACCCACCAGCGCCGCGACCGCGATCTCCGCCCAGACCATGTCGAGGGCGAGGCGCCCCACTTCGGTCGAGATGCGAAACCCCATGCCGAGCGTGGGCGAGCCGAAGAACTCCGCCACGATCGCCCCTATCAAAGCGAGCGTCGTGCAGATTTTCAAGCCGTTGAACAGGAACGGCGCCGCCGCCGGCAGGCGCAGCTTCCAGAGCGTCTGCCAGTAGCCGGCGGCGTAGGTGCGCATCAGGTCGCGCTGCATCGGATCGGCGCTGGCGAGGCCCTGCACGGTGTTCACCAGCATCGGGAAGAACACCATGAACACGACCACCGCCGCCTTCGACTGCCAGTCGAATCCGAACCACATCACCATGATCGGCGCGAGCCCGACGATCGGCAGCGCCGAGGCGAAGGTGCCGACCGGCAGCAGGCCCCGGCGCAGGAACGGCACGCGGTCGGCGAGGATGCCGGTCAGGATCGCCGCGCCGCAGCCGATCGCATAGCCCGAGAGCGCGCCCTTCACCACCGTCTGCATCACATCGGCCCGCAGCACCGGCCCGCTGGCGACGAGCCGTGCCCAGATCGCGCTCGGCGCCGGCAGCAGCACGGGCGAGATGGCGAAGGCCCGCACCGCGATCTCCCAGAGCGCCAGCACCGTCGCGCCGAACACCAGCGCCGGCAGCAGGCGCCTCCAGCCGGTCGTCGCCCGCGCCGCGAGCCAGACGTTCAGGAGCCAGCCGGCGAGCCAGACGACGACCCCGAGGGTAATCATCGCCTTGCCTCCCCACGCCGTTGCCCTATCCCATTGCCGGCGGAGGAGACCGCATGTCCAAGCCCCGGCCGCTCGCCCTGGCCGACGCCCGCCGCCTGTGGCTCCGGGCGCAGCGGCTCGACGTGGCCGCGCCGTTCGGCGCCGGGCCGGCCGCCACCCGCGCCGCGGTCGAGCATCTGGGCTATGTGCAGATCGACACCATCAACGTCGTCGAACGGGCGCACCACCACATCCTCTGGAGCCGGATCCCCGCCTATGCCCGCGCCGATCTTGGCCAGGCGCAGGCCGGCGAGAAATCGGTCTTCGAGTACTGGGCGCACGCGCTCGCCTATATCCCGACGCGCGACTACCGGCACTTCATCGCGGCGATGCGGGCGCACCGGGAGAAGCCGGCCGCCTGGTTCGGCGGCGTGACGGAGGCGGAGCTTGCCGCCATCGTCCGGCGCATCCGCCGCGACGGGGCGCTCAGCATCCGGGACATCGACGACGAGGAGCTGGTCGACAAGACCCACCCCTGGGCCAGCCGCAAGCCCTCGAAGCGCGTGCTGCAGCACGGCTTCTTCGGCGGCCAGCTCACCGTGAGCGCGCGCGCCGGCATGGTGAAGACCTACGAGCTCAGCGAGCGCCATTTCGGCTGGCCACCGCGTCCGCGCGTCGCGACCGAGGCGCAGACGCTCGAGTACCTGCTCGACCGGGCGCTGCGGGCGCAGGGCGTCGTGAGCCTCGAGTCGGCCTGCTACATGGACGCGCCGCGCAAGAAGGCGATGGCCGCGCTGATCGAGGCGCGGGTGCGGCGGCGCCGGCTGGTTCCGGTCGCCATCGACGGACTGAAGCCGCACTGGGCGATGCCGGAGGCGCTGGCGGAGGCCGTGCCCACGACCGGCCTCGTGCACGTGCTCTCGCCGTTCGACCCGCTGGTGATCCAGCGCACCCGGCTGGAGCAGATGTTCGGCCACGCCCACCGCTTCGAGGCCTATGTCCCGGCCGCGAAACGCAGGTACGGCTATTTCGCGCTGCCGGTGCTGGTCGGCGACCGGGTGGCGGCGGTGATCGACACCAAGGCGGATCGGGCGGAAGGACGGCTGCTCGTGCAACAGTGGAGCTGGATCGGCGGCCCCCGCGACGGCGACAAGGCCGCGATCGAGGACGCGCTCCAGCGCTTCGAGGCGTTCCAGTTCGGGGCGTAGGGCGTCGCGCGCGCCGGCCCTGGAAGGCGCGCCGATCATCGCCGGCCCCCCATCGCCGCGAAGGTCAGCCGTTCCGCGAGCGCCACCAGCCCGACCAGCCCCGCGGCACAGATCGAGGCCATCACCAGCGCCGCCCAGATCTGCACCGTCTGGCCGTAGTAGCTGCCCGAGAGCATCCGCGCGCCCAGGCCCGCGACCGCGCCGGTCGGCAACTCGCCGATGATCGCGCCGACGAGACTCGCCGCGACCGCGACCTTCAGCGAGGCGAAGAGCCAGGGCAGCGCCGAGGGCCAGCGCAGGCGCACGAAGGTCTGCCAGCGGCTCGCGTTCCACGTGCGCATCTGGTCGAGCAGCATCCGCTCCGGGCTCCGCAGCCCCTGCACCATGCCGACGGCCACGGGAAAGAAGCTCAGGTACATCGAGATGATCGCCTTCGGCAGCAGCCCGGTGACGCCGACCGAGTTCAGCACGACGACGATCATCGGCGCGATGGCGAGGATCGGCACCGTCTGGCTCGAGATCACCCAGGGCATCACGCTCGTGTCGATCGAGCGGACATGCACGATCAGCGTCGCGAGCACGATCCCGAGCCCGGCCCCGAGGCCGAAGCCCGCGAGCGTCGCGGCCAGCGTCACCCAGGCGTGATAGACGAGGCTGCGCTTCGAGCCGACCGGCACCGCGACGGTGGTCTTCCACAGCTCCGCCACCACCTGATGCGGCGCCGGCAGGCGCGGGCGATCCTGCTGCATCGTGTCGAGAACCAGCTCGCGCGCGCCGAGCACACGCCCCTCGCGCCCGGCCTGGTCGCGCGCCCACGGCGCGTTCAGCACCACCGCGAAGGCGTACCAGAGCACGAGGGTCGCCGCGACGACGCACAGCACCGGCAGCGCCCGTCCCTCGCCGCCGACCCGGGCCGGGCGCCCGGCCGCTCCGCTCGCCTCGCTCGCCATCCCGTGCCCGCCGACCGCCTCGCCTGCCCGGACGTTAGCAAGAAACCCCGCGCCGTCCATGCCCTTGCGCGCGGGCGGGCGGCGGCTGACGACACGATCCCGAGCGATGAGCGCCAAACGACCGAAGCCTGCGCTCGCGCGGGCGGGCGTCAGGCGTGACAGGCAGGCCCAGCGTGGTGGGCTACCGCTCGCGCCACGCCTGCCGTGCCAGCCCGGCGAGGCCGTCCTGCGGTCCCTGTCCCGGCCCCTCTCCCGGCCGCCCGAACAGCGTTCCGTCGAGGCGCGCCAGCGCGCCGGAGGCCGACGGATCACGCCCGCGCGCCGCCAGCAGCGCGACGAGCGCCCGGCGGGCGGCCACCGGGTCGCGGCGCGCCTCGGCGAGACGCAGCGCCAGCCCGACGCGCGCCGCGCGCAGCCGCCGTCGCACGCGCCCGCCCGCGCCGCCACGGCCGCGGCCGAGCCGGGGCAGCAGCGCGGCGCAGCCGACGAGCGCCCCGAGCGCCAGCCCGACCGGCACGGCGCGCCGCGCCACCGGGCCGGGCGCCTTCGGCAGGCTGGTGCCGGCGAAGGCGATCTCGGCCCCGCGCAGCATCTCCTCGCGCCAGACGCGGGCGGAGGTGTCGAACCAGGGCACGGGAATGTTGTCGAGATCGGCCGGCACCGTGCTCTGCGGCTGCATCCGATAGCGCCAGACCACCCGGGAGACCGGCCCGTCCGGCGTGCGCTCGACGCTGCGCTCCTCGCCGTCGACGAAGCTGAACAGGTTGCCCGCCGCCATCTGCGGCGCCGAGGGCAGCGCCTCGGGCGGCAGGCCCGCGACCTCCAGCGTCACCGTGCGCCGCGCCCAGCCCCCGGGCGGGATCCGGTCCGGCGCCGGGTCCCAGTCGTCGGTCAGCCGCACCGCGCGAGCCGGCATCCAGAACGGCTGGCGCAGGCCGGTCGCGACCGTCGGCGGCGGCGGCGGCGCGGCCACGTCGAACACGACCGGCGCCGAGCGCGCATCCATCGCCATCCGCCCGCCGGACCCGGCGAAGATCAGGTGGTGGGTGATCGGCCCGATCTCCTGCCGGCCGGCCTTCTGCGGGAAGAAGGCGAAGCGCACCTCGTAGACCTTCACCGCGCGGTTGCCGATCATCGCGTCCGACCACTCCGGCGGCCCGAGCTGCATCCAGCTCCAGCCCGGCAGCGGCGGCACCGCCAGCTCTTCCTTCGCCACGTTGCCGACATATTCGCCGTGCAGCGTGGCGAGCACCATCTCGCCCAGCACCGGCCCCTCGCCGGCCGTCCCGCCCGCGGGCGCCGGATCGGGCACGACCGCGAGGCTGACCTCCGGGGGCCACGCGGTCTCGGCCACCGCACGCCACGGCAGCAGCGCCAGCATCAGGGCGAGAGCGAGACGGATCACCACGGATCCCCCGTCGGCGGCGGCGCCGTGCCCTCGCTCACGCGCCGTTCGTGCTCCGCGGCGATCGTGAGCTTCACATAGCGGCCGGGGTCGTCGGGCAGCGTGCGCAGCCAGTCCGCCGTCGCGTCCACCGACTGGATCGAATCGCTCGGCCGCGGCAGGCGGGGCCGCGCGCGCATCAGCGCCTGGATGTGCATCTCGTAGGTGCCGGGGTTCTTCGCCTCGACCGCGGCGTTGGCGACGCCGACCTTGCCCCAGGTGCCGCCCCCGTCGCCGCTCCGCCGCGTGATGAACTGCTCCACCAGGGCGCGGTTGGCCCGGGCGTCGGCGTCGGTCGGATCGGCGTAGAGCGCCGCATCGAAATAGTCCGCCGCCAGCTCGTAGCGCCCGGCGAGCGCCAGCGTGTTGCCGCGGTTGTAGGTGGCGCCACGGCCGGCCGCCTGGAACGCCAGCTCGGCCGCGTCGTAACGCCCGGCCTCGTAGAGCGCCACGCCGCGCCAGCGGGGCGCCTCGAGGAGCGGCGCGGCGATGCCCGGGGCCCCGGCCCGGAGCGCGAGCCGCCCCCAGGCCGCCGGCCCCGCGGCGACGATCGCCGCCAGCGCCAGCGCCGCGCAGACCCAGGGCACCACGCGCCGCATCCTCACGCGCTCCGCCGGAACAGGCCGAGCGCCAGCAGCAGCGGCAGCACCGCCAGCGCCCGGCCGTAGTCGTGCCAGCCGAGATGGCGCAGCGCGGCAGGGACCGCCTGCGTGCCGCCGCCGGCCCGCACGGCCGCGAGCAGCGGGGCGGGATCGGCAAGGCCCGCGGCCACGCCGCCCCCCGCGCGGGCGAGGGCGGCGAGCCCGGCCGGATCGCCCGCCGGCAGGTCCGAGGGCCGCTCCGTCGGAGCGACGGCCAGCGTCGAGACCCGGGCGCCGGCAGCCTGGAGCGGTGCGACCTCCGCCAGCGCCGCGCCCGCGCCACCACCGTCGCTCACCACCACCACGTCGGCCTGCAGCGTCCCGGATTCCGCCAGAAGCCGCCCGGCGGCGCGCAGGCCGCAGGCGAGGCAGCTGCCCGGATCGGGCACGGTCTCGCCGTCGAGCGCGGCGATGAGCGGGCCGAGCGCGGCACCGTCGGTGGTGAGCGGGCTCGCGAGATAGGCGTCGCCGGCATAGACCACCAGTCCCGCCGGACGGGCGCCGGCCGCCTGCACCACCAGCCGCGCCGCGGACTCGGCCTCGTCGAGCGCGCCGCCGGCGCTCATCGAGCGCGACAGGTCGAGGACGACGACCAGCCCGTCGAGGTTGCGGAACGTCGGTGCGCTGCGGTCGCGCAGCGCCGGGCCCGCCAGCGCGAGGGACAGCGTGGCGAGCAGCGCCGCCGGCAGGCGCCCGGATCGCCGCGTGCCCGGCAGGACCCGCCCGAGCCGGCCCATCGCCTGCAGCAGCACCGGGTCCATCGCCGCCGCCCAGCCGGCCGGCGCCCGCGCGCGCCGGTCGGCCAGCCGCGCCGTCAAGGCGATGACCGGCAGCGCCAGCAGCCACCACGGCCGCAGCAGCGCCAGCTCGCCCCAGGTGATCACGGCCGCAGCCCCGCGCCGGCGAGGAGCGCGAGACCGGCCGCAAGCGCGAGGCCGGCCGGCCATGGCCAGAGCGGCTGCTGCACCGACACCGATTCCGCCTGATGCGCGGTTGCCTCCATCCGGTCGATTTCGCCGCTCACCGTGGCGAGGTCGGCGGTGGTGCGCACCCGGAACGTGTCGCCGCCGGTCGCCGCCGCCATCCGCTCCAGCGTCTCCGCGTCGACCGAATCGCGGGTCGCGCCCGCCTCGCCGGTCGCCGTCACCCCGAGCGCGATGGTGTGGACGCGGATGCCGAGTTCGCGCGCGAGACGCGAGGCGCCGACCGGCGCCACCCGCCCGCTGGTGTCGACGCCATCGGAGAGCAGAACCACCACCCGGCTCGCCGCATCGCTCGCCGACAGCCGCTTCAGCGCGAGGCCGAGCCCGTCGCTGATCGCGGTCGAGCGGCCGGAAATGCCGATCGTCGCGCCCTCGATGGCGCGCGCCACCGCCTCGGTGTCGTAGGTCATCGGCGTGGCGAAATACGGCGTCTCGGCAAAGATCACGAGGCCCATGCGGTCGCCCGCCCGCCCCCGGGCAAAGGCGGAGCCCACCGCCTTGACCGCGTCGAGCCGGCTGACGGTGCGGCCGTCGATCTGGAAATCCTCGGTCTCCATGCTGCCGGACAGGTCGAGGACCAGCACGATGTCGCGCCCCGAGACCGGCAGCGCGCCGGTATCGGCCAGCCGCTGCGGCCCGGCCAGCGCGACGACGAGGCAGGTCCAGACCAGCGCCGGCAGCAGCACGGGCAGCCGCACCAGCAGCCCGTGCCGCGGCGCCTCGCCGAGCCGCCGGGCGATGGTCGGCGGCACCAGCAGCGCGGCCCGCGCGTGCACCACCGGCGGCAGGAGGCGCCGGGCCAGGAATGGCAGCGGCAGCAGGAGCAGCGCGGCGGGGGTTGCGAGGCTCCACATCCGGCTCAGACCCCGAGCGCGCGGGCAAGCCGGCGCTCCTCCGCATCGAGGTCGAGCCCGGGCTCCGGCAGATAGAGGCCGGCCTCGAGCGCCGGCCGCGGTGCGACGCCGGGCGGCAGCTCCCGGGCGGCGAGCCGCGCCAGCGCCAGGTGCCGCTCGGCCGGCGCGAGAGGACGGGCGGCGGCGATCGCGCCGCGCAGCCGGCGGCGCGGGTCGTTCCGCCGCGCCAGCACCAGCCGCAGCAGGCCATAAAGCGCGAGCGCCGCCAGCAGGCCGAGGCCGAACGCGAGCAGCCCGTCGGCCCAGCCCTCGGCCTCGGTCGGCACCGGCCAGCGGACCGGGCGCAGCTCGGTGGCGAGCGCCGCGGGGTCCATCACCGCCACCCGTCGAAGAGATCCCACGCCCGGGCCAGCGCGTCACCCTCGGCCCGCACGTCGACGGCCATCGCCGGGATGCCGAGCCGGGCCAGCCCGTCGCGCCGGTCGGCCGCGGGCTCCGGCCGGCCGACGTGCCGCCCGCGCCCGTCGGCATAGGCATAGGTTCCGGCCGGCGGCGCCAGCTCGAAGGCGTCCTGCACCAGCAGGAGCTTCAGCCGCCCGGCCCGGCCGAGCGAGCCTGCCAGCGCCTCGAACTCCCGCCCCGGATCGTCGAGGGCGGTGGCGAGCACGAAGCTGGTGCCGCGCGGCGCGAGGCCGACCGCCGCCTCGAGCAGCCGGTCGAGCGCCGGCTCGGGGGCGCGCCCGGGCGCACCGGCGCTGGCGAGGGCCGCGGCATGGGCCGCCGCGAGCCCGCCTGCCACCGCCGCCATGCCGGCGAGCCGGCCGCGCGGCGGCACGTAGCGCATCTCGCCCGCCGCGAGCGCCAGCGCCCCGACCCGGCCCTCGGCCTCAAGCGCCCGCCAGCCGCCGAGCGCCAGCGCCTCGGCCGCCGCCACCGAGCGCAGCGCCCGTCGCGTGCCCCAGAGCATCGCGGCGCGAAAATCCGCGACGAGGAGCACGGTCGCGCCGCGCTCCTCGCGAAAGCTGCGCACGTGCGGCGTGCCGGTGCGGGCGGTGACGTTGCGGTCGAGGTAGCGCACGTCGTCGCCCTCGACGAACGGCCGCACGTCGATCGTCTCGAGCCCCGCGCCGCGCCGCCGCCCGGGAAAGCCCGCCGGCCGCAGGTCGGGGTGCCAGCGCCCGCCGACGCCGGAGCGCAGGTGCCGGCGCAGCGCCAGCAGCCGCTCGGGCGTAACGTCGAGCGCCGGGTCGTCGGTCTGGCGGGCGGCGGACGGCATCACAGCGCCGGGACGCGCTCGACCAGCGTCGCGACCAGACCGCGCGCGGTCACGCCGTCGGCCGCCGCGCGCCAGGTCGGCACCAGCCGGTGCGCCAGCACGTCGGGCGCGAGATCGGCCACGTCCTCGGGCACTGCGTGGTCGCGCCCGCGCAGGAACGCCCGCGCCCGGGCCCCGGCCGCGAGCGCCAGCGTGCCGCGCGGCGAAACCGGGTGCTGGATCGCCGCCCGCACCTCCGGCACCGTGTCCGGCTCGCGGGTCGCCGCCACCAGCCGGACGATGTAGTCCTTGAGCGCCGGGGCGAGATGCACCGCGCGCACCTCTTCCCGCGCTGCCGCGAGCCCGCCGGCGCCGAGCCGCTCGACCGGCACGTGCCGCGCCGCGCGCTCCTCGCTCTCCACGAGGTCGAGGATCGCCCGCTCCTCGGCCTGTCCGGGATAGTCGAGCAGGACGTGCAGCATGAAGCGGTCGAGTTGCGCCTCGGGCAGCGGGAAGGTGCCCTCGTGCTCGATGGAGTTCTGCGTCGCCACCACCATGAACGGGTCGGGCAGCGGCCGCGTCTCGCCGCCGACCGTCACCTGCCGCTCGGCCATCGCCTCGAGCAGCGCCGACTGCACCTTGGGCGGCGCGCGGTTGATCTCGTCGACCAGCACCAGCGAGTGAAAGACCGGCCCGGCGACGAACTCGAACGCGCCGCGGTCGGGCTTCAGCACCAGCGTCCCGGTCAGGTCGGCGGGCATCAGGTCCGGCGTGCACTGGATGCGCGCGAAGCTCACGTCGAGCGCCTCGGCGAGGAACCGCGCCGCCCGGGTCTTGGCGAGCCCCGGCGGCCCCTCGAGCAGCAGGTGCCCGCCGGTCAGCACGCCGATCGCCAGCCGCTCGACGAGCGACGCCCGGCCGATGAGCCCGGCCTCCAGCCCGTCGACCACACCGCCCAGCGCCGCGCGGGCCTCGCGCGCCGGCATCCGGGTGTCCCGGCTGTCGTCCTCCATCGCTTCCTCCCTCGCGCGGAGCCGCCTTTTGCGGCCAGCATCGCGGAAGTCGCGCGGCTTTGACAGGGCTTCGCGGGACCGACCTTGGTCCCATTCCGGCCGAAGCCCGGGCGGGCCTTATTTGCCCTTGCCGATCTTCGGCTCGGTGCCGGCGAGGAGCCGGCGGATGTTGGCGTGGTGCCGCACGACGACCAGCACCGCCAGCGCGACCGCGAGCCAGATCGCATCGCTGCGCCCGAAGAGCGCGAGCCAGACCGGCGCGGAGGCCGCCGCCACCAGCGCCGCGAGCGAGGAGAAGCGGAAGGCGAAGGCCGTGGCGAGCCACGTCAGACACGCGGCGATCCCCGCGGGCCAGGCAAGCGCCAGCAGGATGCCGAGAAACGTCGCCACCCCCTTGCCGCCGCGAAACCCGAGCCAGACCGGAAAGAGATGCCCGAGGAACGCCCCGAGCGCGGCGAAGAGCGCCGCCGGCTCGCCGGCGATCGCACGCGCCACCAGCACCGCGACCGCACCCTTGCCGCCGTCGAGGAGCAGCGTCGCGAGCGCCGCGCCCTTGTTGCCGGTGCGCAGCACGTTGGTCGCACCGATGTTGCCCGAGCCGATCGAGCGCAGGTCGCCGAGCCCCATGGCCCGGGTGACGAGCACCCCGAACGGGATCGAGCCCACCAGATAGCCGAGGACGAGCGCGACGAGAAAGGTGAGGCTCATGCGGTCTCCCTCGCGAAAACCTGCCGGCCGCCGACCCAGGTGGCGAGCACGCGGCCCTGCATCCGGCGCAGGTCGTAGGGGGTGTTCTTCGACTTCGAGCGCAGCGTCGCCCGGTCGAGCACGAAGGGCGCGTCCGGATCGAAGAGCACGAGATCGGCCGGGGCGCCGGCCTCGAGCCGCCCGCCGGGCAGCCCGAGCAGCTTCGCGGGGTTGAGCGCCAGCGCCCGCCAGAGCGCCGGCAGGCCGAGGTGCCCGCCGTGCACGAGCTGCATCGCCGCCGGCAGCAGCGTTTCGAGCCCGACCGCGCCGGGTGCGGCCTCCTCGAACGGCAGGCGCTTCTCTTCCTCGTCCTGCGGCGTGTGGAACGAGCCAACGATGTCGAGCTCGCCCGCGGCCAGCGCCTCGACCAGCGCCATGCGGTCCTCCTCGGAGCGCAGCGGCGGGCGCAGCTTGAAGAACGTGCGATAGTCGCCGATGTCGAATTCGTTCAGCGTCAGGTGGTGGATCGAGGCGCCGGCCGTCACGCGCAGGCCCGCGGCCCGCGCCCTCGCCAGCGCCGAGAGCGCGCCCGCGGTCGAGAGCTGGTCGGCGTGATAGCGCACGCCGGTCGCCTCGACGAGCGCGAGGTCGCGCTCGAGCCCGATCCGCTCGGCGAGCGGCGAGACCGCGGGCAGGCCGAGCTGGCTCGCGAACTGGCCGGACGTGGCGCAGGCGCCCTCGCTCAGGTGCGGCTCCTGCGGGTGGCCGAGCACCAGCGCGCCGAGGCCGGCAGCATAGGTGAGACACCGCTGGAAGACCCGGGTGTCGCGCACCGCCCGGCAGTCCATGAACCCCACGGCACCCGCGTCCATCAGGAAGCCGATTTCGGTCATCTCCTGCCCGTCGCGCCCCTTGGTGAGCGCGGCCAGAGGCAGCACGCGGACCGGGCTCGTCTCCACCGCCCGACGCTGCAGGAACTCGAGCGTCTCGGGCGTGTCGATCGCCGGCGCGGTATCGGGCCGGGTGACCATGGTCGTGACGCCACCCGCCGCCGCCGCGGCCCCGGCGGTGCGGAAGCTCTCCTTGTGGCGCTCCCCCGGCTCGCCGACCTTGACGCCGATGTCGACGATCCCGGGCGCCAGGTGCCGCCCGCCACAATCCTCGCCGGGCCGGATCCCCTCGAAGACCTCGGCGATCACCCCGTCGCGGATCACGAGGCCGCCGGTGAAGAGCCGGTCGGTGGCCGGGTCGACGAGACGGGCGTTGCTGAGGACAAGGGTCATCGGGTTTCCAAAGCCTCGGCGATCATGTCGGCGAGCCGGGCGTGCACGCGGCCCCGCTCCTCCGCATCCTCGCTGCAAATCGTGTCGTCCTCGCCCTCGGCCGCGAGGATCTTCGCTCCCCGCGGCTGGCACAGCGCCATGGCGCTGAAGGGCGTGGCGCCGGGGATACTGGCGTAGGCCGCACTCTCGGCGCGCAGGCCGGACGCGTCCAGATAGGGTGCGACGTCGCCCGGAGCGCCGAGATTGATGACGCTCACCCGCGGGACCATTCCCGCGAGGCTGTCCGCCGCCAGGCTCGTCGTCAGTTCAGGGTCGATCGCCACGATGGTTCCGATCCGTTGATCCAGACTGCTGCGGACCAGCGTCGTGGTATCGACGGCGTGCAGGTCCACGCCGGCGGCACCGAACCACGCACAATCCGGTCCCGGATCCGGGACATCACAGGAACGGACGTAGCTCGCGGGATCAATGCGCGCCCCGGCCAGCATCAGCGCGGCGGTGCCGCCCAGAAAGAAGCCGACAGCCGAGGCCGGGGCGGGCCCGGCGTGCGGGCCGAAGGCCGGGTCCGCCTCCAGCGCGCTCAGCGCAGCGGTCAGGTCGGCCGGCCGCAGCCAGACCTCGGCCACCCCCTCGTTCGGTCCCGCCAACCTGCGCGGCGGCACCGCAACGACGAGCGCCCCGCGGGATGCAAGATCGGCGGCAATCCATCCGCTCTGGTTCGGAGCAGCGCGCAGACCACCGTGCGCCAGGAGGACGACGGGGAACCTGCCCTCCGAGACGTCAGCCCCTCGCAGCGCCGGAACACCCTGGAAAACCTTGTTCTCGCCGACCTGCTCCGCGCTGCCACCGTCGCCCGCCGGATACCAGATGGTTGCGGCGATCGGCTCGGCACGCTCCGGCGCCGTCACGGTGAATTCACGGACACCGACCGGGCTGGCGGACAGGGCGGGGGCCGCGGCGAGGGCCAATGTCGCAACGAGGGCGGTGCGGATCCCGGTCAGCATGCCGCCGCCCCGCCCGGCTCGTTCCGCCCGCGCTGGTTTCGCGCCAGCAGGTCCATCGCCGCCATGCGCACCGCGACCCCCATCTCCACCTGCTCCTGGATCACGCTGATGTTGATGTCGTCGGCCAGGAGCCCGTCGATCTCCACCCCGCGGTTCATCGGCCCTGGGTGCATGACGATGGCGTCGGGCCTGGCGCTCGCGAGCTTCTCCGCGTCGAGCCCGAAGCGGTGGTAATACTCGCGCATCGACGGGATCAGCGCCCCGTCCATCCGCTCCTTCTGCAGGCGCAGCATCATCACCACGTCGGCGCCCTCGAGCCCCTTCGCCATGTCCTCGAAGATCTCCACCCCCATCCGGTCCGCCCCCGGCGGGATCAGCGTCGGCGGCCCGATCAGCCGCACCCGGTTCTCCATCCGCCCGAGCAGGATCATGTTCGATCGCGCCACCCGGCTGTGGGCGATGTCGCCGCAGATCGCCACGGTGAGGCGCGAGAGCCGCCCCTTGCGCCGGCGGATGGTCAGCGCGTCGAGCAGCGCCTGGGTCGGGTGCTCGTGCCGCCCGTCGCCAGCGTTGAGGACGGCGCAATTGACCTTGGAAGCGAGCAGGTTGACCGCGCCGGACGACGGATGGCGCACCACGAGGAGGTCGGGGTGCATGGCATTCAGCGTCATCGCCGTGTCGATCAGCGTCTCGCCCTTTTTCACCGACGACTGCGCCACGCTCATGTTCATCACCGCCGCGCCGAGCCGCTTGCCGGCCAGCTCGAAGCTCGCCTGCGTGCGGGTCGAGGCTTCGAAGAACATGTTGATCTGGGTCAGGCCCTTCAGCGCGTCCGACCGCTTGTCCGTCTGGCGGTTGAGCGCGACATAGGTCTCGGCGAGGTCGAGGATGCTCTCGATGTCGGCACGCGAGAGGCCCTCGATGCCGAGGAGATGGCGGTGCGCGAACAAGCGAGGCCTCCGGGTCCGGGTCGGCCGCATCTATAGCAGCCGCGCGGCGGGCGGCAACCCGGAGCGCCACGGCGGTTGCGCGCCGGCCACCCGATGCTATCGTCGCGCAAGCCCCGTGTCCGGCGGAGGACCTGTCCGATACTTTTGCGCCTTGGCCTGCTGATTGCCGCGACCCTTGCGCCGCTGCCGGCGCTCGCGCTGTCGAACGCCGCGAGCTATCTCGTCAGCCAGGAGATCGCCACGGCCTGCGAGGGCGGCTCGGGGCGCTACGACCCGGCCTCCGTCGTCGAGCGCGATCTCGATGGCGACGGCCGCGACGACCTGCTGATCGCCCACGAGGGAATCGAGTGCACCCGCACCGGCCGCAGCGGCGAATGCGGCATGATGGTGTGCTCGTTCCGGATTCTGGCTGCGCCGCGGCGAGTTGCTGACGCTGGCGGTCGACGACATGATGGGCGCCGAGGTGACGGTAGGCGCGGGCTCGCCGCCGGAGATCCGCTGGCTGGCCCACGACGGCGCTGCGTTCGGCATCCGCTGGGACGGCACCGGCTTCCGCTGAGCCGCCGCACTGCGCCTCGGCACGAGACTGGCCCAGCGGCCGTATCCGGCCTAGGGTCCGGCGCGCAGGAGGAGGCCCGCCTTGGGGATCGAGTTGTTGACGCAGGCCGAGCTCGTCGCCGCGCTGGCCTGGCAGGTGGAGTGCGGCGCTGACGAGGCGATCGGCGAGCTGCCGGTCGACCGCTTCGACCTGGCCGAGGCCCCTGCCCCGGCGCGGTCGCGCCCCGCTCCTGCAACCGCACGCCCGGCGTCCGCGGCAACCCCGGCGCCCGCCGCACCCCCGCCGTCCGCGGCCGTGCCGGCGGGCGGCGCGGCGGCGACGGCAGCGGCATGTGCCGATCTGGCGGCGCTCAAGGCGGCCCTCGCCGCCTTCGACGGGCTTGCCGCGCTGCGCGCCGGCGCCCGCTCCACCGTCTTTGCCGACGGCGACCCCGCCGCCCGCCTGATGGTGATCGGCGAGGCACCCGGCCGCGACGAGGATCGCGCCGGCCTGCCCTTCGTCGGCCGCTCGGGCCAGCTCCTCGACCGGATGCTGGCGGCGATCGGCCTGTCCCGCGCGGCGGATGATCCCGGCCGCGCGGTCTACATCACCAACACCCTGCCCTGGCGCCCTCCGGCGAACCGCGAACCCTCTGGCGACGAGGTGGCCGCCCTGCTGCCATTCCTGCACCGCCACATCGAGCTTGCGGCGCCGGATTTCCTGCTGCTGCTCGGCAGCTCGGCGGTTCGCACCCTGTTGCAGACCACCGACGGCATCACCCGGCGGCGCGGCAAGTGGGCCGAGCTGGCCGGGCGGCCGGTGATCGCGACGTGGCACCCGGCGGCGCTGCTGCGCGATCCGATCCGCAAGCGCGAGGCCTGGGCCGATCTCCTGTTGCTGAAGGACCGCCTCGATGCCGGATAGCGTGCCCTTCGTCCCGGTGCGCATTGCCGTGCTGACCGTCTCCGACACCCGTGGCCCCGCCGACGACCGCTCCGGCGCGGTGCTGGTGGAGCGGTTGCAGGCGGCCGGGCACCTGCTCGCCGACCGGGCCCTCGTCACCGACGACCAGCCGCTGATCGAGGCACGGCTCCGGGCCTGGATTGCCGACCCCGCCGTCGACGTGGTGATCTCCACCGGCGGCACCGGCCTGACCGGCCGCGACGTGACGGTCGAGGCACACGAAGCCGTCTACGAGAAGGTCATCCCCGCCTTCGGCACGCTCTTCACGATGATCTCGTTCCAGAAGATCGGCACCTCGGCGATCCAGAGCCGCGCCTGCGCCGGCGTCGCGCGCGGCACCTACCTCTTTGCCCTGCCCGGCTCGCCCGGCGCCTGCAAGGATGCCTGGGACGGCATCCTCGCGGCGCAGCTCGACCTTCGCCATCGGCCGTGCAACTTCGTCGAGATCATGCCCCGGCTGGAAGAGCATCGGCGGAAGTAGGATCGCTTCCCTTCCTTCCGCGCCGCTCCTATGGTTCGCGCGCAACACGGGAGGAACCGGCAGTGACGGACGTGGATCGGAGCGGCATCTTCGGCGGCGACGATCCGTTTCGCCTTGCCCGGCTCTGGCTGCACGAGGCCGAGGCGACCGAGCCGAACGACCCGAACGCCATTGCGCTCGCCACGGTCGACGCCGGCGGCCTGCCGAACGCGCGCATGGTGCTGCTGAAGGACATCGAGGCCGACGCCTTCGTCTTCTACACCAACTACGAGAGCGCGAAGGCGGGCGAGCTCGACGGCGCCGGCAAGGCCGCCTTCGTCGCCCACTGGAAGAGCCTGCGCCGGCAGATCCGCGCCCGGGGCCTCGTCAGCCGCGAGGACGGGCCGCAGGCGGATGCCTACTACAAGAGCCGCGGCCTGCAGAGCCGGCTCGGCGCCTGGGCGTCGAAGCAGTCGCGGCCGCTCACGAGCCGCACCGCGCTGATGCTCGAGGTGGCGAAGGTGACGGCGACCCGTGGGCTCGACCCGGACCGGCCGCCGTTCTGGGGCGGCTACCGCCTGACGCCGCTCGAGATCGAATTCTGGGCCGACGGCGCGCACCGGCTGCACGACCGCTTCCGCTGGACGCGCAGCACCCCGGGCGAGCCGTGGTCCGTCGTCCGCCTGAACCCGTGAGGGGCGCCATGACCGATGCGACCGATCCCGTCGACCTGACCGCGGCGCTGGTGCGCTGCCAGACCGTGACGCCGGCAGAGGGCGGCGCGCTGCACATGCTCGGGCAGATGCTCGCCGCCACCGGCTTCCGCGTCCACCGCGCCGACCGCAACGGCACCCCGAACCTCGTCGCGCGCTGGGGCACCGAGGCGCCCGTCCTCGGCTTCAACGGCCACACCGACGTGGTGCCGACCGGCGATCCCGCCGCCTGGTGCCACCCGCCGTTCGGCGGCGAGATCGCGCAGGGCCGGCTCTGGGGCCGCGGCAGCGCCGACATGAAGTCGGGAGTCGCGGCCTTCGTCGCGGCGGCGATCGACTTCGTTGCCGCCACGCCGCCAAAGGGCAGCGTCCTCGTCACCATCACCGGCGACGAGGAGGGCGTGGGCAGCGACGGAACCGTGGCGATCCTCGACTGGCTGCGCGACAACGGCGACCGGATGGACCACTGCCTCGTCGGCGAGCCCACCTGCCCCGCGCGCATGGGCGAGATGATGAAGATCGGCCGTCGCGGCTCGATGACCGCCGTCCTGACCGCCTACGGCAAGCAGGGCCATACCGCGTACCCGGAACGCGCGGCCAACCCGCTGCCCGGGCTCGTGCGCCTGCTCGACAGGCTGGCGAGCCGCACGCTCGACACCGGCACGGCGCATTTCGGCCCGTCGACGCTGGCGATCACCACGATCGACGTCGGCAACCCGGCGAACAACGTCATCCCGGCCGAGGCGCGGGCCAAGGTGAACATCCGCTTCAACGACGCCCACAGCGCACAGTCGCTCAGCGAGTGGATCGAGGAGGAGGCCGACATCGCGGCCGCGGAGTCCGGCGTCGGCATCGCCGCCCGCTTCGAGGTGGCCGGCGAAAGCTTCGTCACCGAGCCCGGGCCGTTCGTCGAGGTCGTCTCCCGCGCGGTCGAGGCCGAGACCGGGGTGCGGCCGGAGCTGTCCACGTCCGGCGGCACCTCCGACGCGCGCTTCATCAAGGACCACTGCCCGGTCGTCGAATTCGGCCTCGTCGGCGCGACGATGCACCAGATCGACGAGCATGTGGAGGTCGAGCACATCCGCCAGCTGAAGGCGATCTACGGACGCATCCTGCGCACCTACTTCGGCTGACGCCCGCGCGCGTGTCTTCGCGAACGCCGGAAACTACGGTCCGGACATCCGCGACATGATGCTCGAAGCCGTTGAGGGGAACGTTTCGGGAGCGTCCTGGCGCCGGTGGAATGGCTCTCGGACAACGGGTCGATTGCCATCCTGCCCTCTTCGAGTGCGAGGCGGGCGCGTTCACCGAGCACAGACCGTCCAAACGGCGGCGGGCGCGGCGCTCCCCAGGCTCCGAGCATGTGAGCCAGCAGCCCTCCGGTGAAGGCCGGGGGCTTTCCCATCGACTCGCTTGCTCACCCTACGCTCACCGCAATGGCAGGGCGTCGGGGGAGGAAATACGCTAATACCAGCGCGCATAGGTCCTGACTCACGCGGGGGATTCCCCTGAGGGCGTTGTCGTGATTCATCATGGAGAACGAAGGGGTTTTCCATGGCGGCAGCGATCGGGCTTCGGGGTGATCTGGATGGTGACGATCTTCGCCGGCTGGCGCGGGACAGCCGGGATGCGAAGCAGGTGCGTCGGCTGCTGGCGCTGGCGGTGATCGCGGAGGGCGGCACGCGGACGGAGGCGGCGCGGGTCGGCGGGGTCGGGCTGCAGATCGTGCGGGACTGGGTGCTGCGGTTCAACGCGGAAGGCCCGTCGGGGCTGATCGACCGGCATGCCCCCGGCAAGGCGCCGACACTGACGGCAGAGCATCGGGCGGCGCTGGCGCAGGTGGTGGAGGCGGGACCTGAGCCCTGGCGCGACGGGGTGGTGCGCTGGCGGCGGATCGACCTGGTGCAGTGGCTCTGGGAGGCGTTCCGGGTGTCGGTGAGCGAGGCGACGGTGGGACGGGAACTCCGGGCGCTCGGCTTCCGCAAGCTTTCGGCGCGGCCGCGGCACTACGCCCAGGATCCGGAGGCGGCGGCGGCTTTCAAAAAAGTCTCCCGGAGCGCGTGGCGGAGGTCCGCGCCGCGCATCCCGGCAAGCGCATAGAACTCTGGTTCCAGGACGAAGCGCGGATCGGGCAGAAGAACAAGCTCACCCGAAGATGGGCGCGGCGGGGCGCCCGACCGCGGGCGCCGCACGACCAGCGCACCGCCTGGGCCTACATCTTCGGCGCGATCTGCCCGGCCGAGGGCAAGGGCGCCGGCATCGTCATGCCGTTCTGCGACACGCCGGCGATGCAGACGCACCTCGCGGAGATCAGCACCGCGGTGGCGCCGGGCGCCCACGCCATCCTCATCCTCGACCAGGCCGGCTGGCACCTCGCCCGCGCCTGTCAATCGGCGCGGGATCGGGACCCCTGATCGGCTTCCAATAGGGACCCCCGTCGGCGAGGAGCGGGACCCGGCCCGGCGCAGCGGTGCGGGTGGCGGAGACGGGCCGGTTCCCGCTCCGGTGAGGCGGTGAGGGTGGGGTCAGGCGCGGTTTTTGAAGCGCCAGCTCTCGTTGCCGGTCTCGACGATGTCGCAGTGGTGGGTGAGGCGGTCGAGCAGCGCGGTGGTCATCTTCGGATCGCCGAAGACGGCGGGCCATTCGCCGAAGGCGAGGTTGGTGGTGACGACGACCGAGGTCTGCTCGTAGAGCCGGCTGACGAGATGGAAGAGGAGCTGGCCGCCGGCCTGGGCGAAGGGGAGGTAGCCGAGCTCGTCGAGGACGACCAGGTCCATGCGGCAGAGGTGGTCGGCGAGGCGGCCCTGGCGGCCGGCGCGGGCCTCGGCCTCGAGCTTGTTGACGAGGTCGACGACGTTGAAGAAGCGGCCCCTGGCGCCGCCGCGGATGCAGGCGCGGGCGATGCCGACGGCGAGGTGGGTCTTGCCGGTGCCGGTGCCGCCGACCAGGACCAGATTGCGCTGCTGCGCGAGGAAGCCGCCGCCGGCGAGGTCGCGCACCAGGGTCTCGTTGATCGGCGTGGCGTCGAAGACGAACTCGTCGATCTCCTTGGCCATCGGCAGCCGGGCGATGGCGATCTGGTACTTGATCGAGCGGGCCTGCTTCTCGGAGAGCTCGGCGGTCAGCAGGTCGCTGACCACCCGCTGCGGCTCGTGCTGGCGCTTCACCGCCGAAGCGACGATCTCGTCGTAGGCCGCCCGCATGCCGAAGAGCTTGAGCTCGCCCATCGTGGTCATGATCGCGCTGCGCTCCATCATCCGCTCGCCCTCCTGAGGCTGTCGTAGCGGGCGCAGTCGGCCGCGGGCTCGTGCCGCAGCCGCAGCGCCTCGGGGGTCATGATCGTCGCCGGCGGGCCGGGGTCCCGGCGCCGGGACAGGATGTTGAGGATGACGTCCGCCGAGTGGACGCCCTCCCTCAGCGCCTCGGCGCAGGCGGCCTCGGCCGCCGGCTGACCGAGGAGCTGACCGCATCGAGCAAGCGTCACCGGCTGCTCTTGATGCTCGACGAGTTTCCGGCGCTCGGCCGTCTCGACTTCTTTGAATCGGCGCTCGCCTTCATGGCGGGCTACGGCCTCAAGGGCTTCCTGATCGCCCAATCGCTCAACCAGATCGAGCGCGCCTATGGGCCGAACAACGCCATCCTCGACAATTGCCATGTGCGCGTCAGCTTCGCGACCAACGACGAGCGCACCGCCAAGCGCGTCTCGGACGCGCTCGGCACGGCGACCGAGATGCGCGACAGCACTAACTATGCCGGCCACCGGCTTTCGCCCTGGCTGGGGCATCTGATGGTCTCGCGGCAGGAGACGGCCCGGCCGCTGCTGACCCCCGGCGAGATCATGCAGCTCCCACCTAACGAGGAAATCGTCATGGTCGCGGGCACCCCGCCGATCAAGGCGACCAAGGCGAAGTATTTCGAGGACGCGCGCTTGCAGGAGCGCATCATCGCGCCGCCCGAGCTGGCGGCGACACCCGCCAACGCACTGGCGACCGATGACTGGTCCGGCCGCGTCGTGGCAGCGGCGGGCCATGCCGGCGCCGGCGCTGGCGGCGATGACGGCGGCGATCTCGCCAATGCCGGCATCCGCCGCGAACCCGAACTGCCCGAGCATGAAGAAATCCTGCCGCCGCCGTCGCCGGCGCAGGAATTCGAGCTTCTGGACGAGGAGCCCGATGTCGACGCCGCCAAGGCGACCGCCATGCGGGCGCGGATGCGGATGGTCGCGCGGCAAGCCTCGCTCGACCCCGGCGACGGCATCGAGCTTTGAGGATCCGCCCATGACTTCGCGCACCCGCATGAACGTCTATTTCGATCCGGCGTTGCTCAAGCAGGTCGAGGCGCTGGCGCTCCGCCGCAACATCTCCAAATCCGCCATCGTCGAAGCCGCCCTGGCGTCCTTCCTGTCCGGCGACACCAGCGAGAAGCTGGAGGCGGCCATGTCGCGCCGCCTCGACCGGCTCGGCCGTCAGGTCGGCGCGCTCGACGAGGATGTCGCCGTGCTCGGCGAGACGCTGGCGCTCTTCGTCCGCTACTGGCTGATCTTCACCCCTCCGCTCTCCGACAATGCGCAGGCATCGGCGCGCGCCAAGGGCGCGGAGCGTTTCGACGGCTTCCTGCAATCGCTCGGCAAACGTCTGGCGACCGGCGACAGGTTCCTTAAAGAGCTTTCGCGAGATGTCGACTCGCTCGCCGAAGGTGACGGGGCGGACACTCCAAAGACGGGCGACGATCCCGCCTGAATAATCGCGCCCGTCCTATTCGCCGCCGATAGCCGCCGACTGCCGCACGGCTCTCGATACTTGTTGAACAGGCCCGATTTCTGGCTCTTTTAATCATCCCAGATCGGGGAACTCTCTGTTGCGTCCCCTCGGATTTGGGGACGGCATGACTTCTTCTTCTCATCAGAAACCGGAGGCGATCCAGCGCGGCGCACGCATGTTGCGCACCGCGCTCGGTCCCGCCATCGCCCGGTTCCTTGAGGACGAAGGCATCGTCGAAGTGATGCTGAACCCCGATGGGCGCATCTGGATCGACCGGCTTTCCCTAGGTCTGTCCGACACCGGCGAAACCCTCTCGCCCGCAGACGGCGAGCGCATCGTGCGCCTGGTCGCCCATCATGTCGGCGCGGAGGTCCATGCCCGGTCCCCGCGCGTCTCGGCCGAGCTGCCCGAGACGGGAGAGCGGTTCGAGGGGCTTCTTCCGCCCGTCGTCGCCGCACCGGCCTTCGCCATCCGCAAGCCCGCCGTCGCCGTCTTCACCCTCGACGATTACGTCGCCGCCGGGATCATGACCAACGACCAGGCCGCCACCTTGCAGGCGGCCGTCGCATCGCGCGCCAACATCCTCGTCGCGGGCGGCACCTCGACCGGCAAGACCACGCTGACCAATGCGCTGCTCGCCGAAGTGGCGAAGACGCAGGATCGCGTCGTCATCATCGAGGACACGCGCGAGCTGCAATGCGCCGCGCCGAACCTTGTCTCCATGCGGACCAAGGAGGGCGTCGTCACGCTCTCCGATCTCGTGCGGTCCTCGCTGCGCCTGCGCCCCGACCGCATCCCCATCGGCGAGGTGCGCGGCTCCGAAGCGCTCGACCTCCTCAAAGCCTGGGGCACCGGCCATCCCGGCGGTATCGGCACGATCCACGCCGGCACCGGCATCGGCGCGCTGCGCCGTCTCGAACAGCTCATCCAGGAAGCCGTCGTCACCGTCCCGCGCGCGCTGATCGCCGAGACGATCGACCTCGTGGCCGTCCTCTCCGGCCGCGGCTCCGCGCGCCGGCTCGCCGAACTCGCCCGCGTCGAAGGGCTCGGCCCGGACGGGGACTACCGCGTCACCGCCGCAACCCCCACCAGCACAGGAGAACCTTCATGATCCGCATCCCCATGCGCGTCCGTCGCACCGTGGCGACCGTCGCCGCCGTCGCCTATGTCAACCTCATCCTGGCGCCCGCCGCCCACGCCTCCGGCTCGTCGATGCCGTGGGAAGCGCCGCTCCAGAAAATCCTCCAGTCGATCGAAGGCCCGGTCGCCAAGATCGTCGCGGTCATCATCATCATCGCGACGGGCCTCGCGCTCGCCTTCGGCGACACGTCGGGCGGCTTCCGTAAGCTGATCCAGATCGTGTTCGGCCTGTCGATCGCCTTCGCGGCCAGCTCGTTCTTCCTGTCGTTCTTCTCGTTCGGCGGCGGGGCGCTCGTCTGATGGCGGTCGCCTTCGAGCAACTGGATGTGCCGGGATTCACCGTCCCGGTTCACCGCGCACTGACCGAGCACATCCTGCTCGGCGGTGCGCCGCGTTCCATCGCGATCCTCAACGGGACGCTGGCCGGGGCCGTGGGCCTCGGCCTGCGCCTCTGGCTGGTCGGCCTGCTCATCTGGGCCGTCGGGCACTTCGCGGCGGTCTGGGCCGCCAAGCGCGATCCCCTCTTTGTCGAAGTCGGAAGGCGGCATCTGCGCGTCCCCGGCCATCTCGCAGTCTGAGGGAGGCGACGCCGATGATGAACCTCGCCGAATATCGCCGCACCGCCTCCCGCCTTGCCGACTTCCTGCCCTGGGTCGCGCTCGCGGGCGAAGGCGTCGTGCTCAACAAGGACGGCAGCTTCCAGCGCACCGCGCGCTTTCGCGGCCCCGATCTCGATAGCGCCGTCGCCGCCGAACTGGTCGCGGTCGCCGGCCGCATCAACAACGCCTTCCGCCGTCTCGGTTCGGGCTGGTCGATTTTCGTGGAGGCGCAGCGCCATGAGGCCGCGACCTATCCGGCGAGCGTATTTCCCGACGCGGCTTCCGGCCTGGTCGATGAAGAGCGCAAGGCCGATTTCGAAGAAGCCGGCACGCACTATGTTTCCGGCTATTACCTGACCTTCCTCTATCTGCCCCCGGCCGAGGAAGCCGCCCGCGCCGAAAGCTGGCTCTATGAGGGCCGCGAGCGCACCGGCGTCGATCCGCAAGAGATTCTGCGCACCTTCATCGACCGCACCGGCCGCGTCCTGGCGCTGCTCGACGGTTTCATGCCCGAATGTGCGTGGCTCGATGACACCGAGACGCTGACCTATCTCCATTCGACCGTTTCGACCAAGCGCCACCGCGTCCGCGTGCCGGAAACCCCGGTCTATCTCGATACGCTGCTCGCCGATCAGCCGCTGACCGGCGGGCTCGAACCGCGCCTTGGCAGCGAGCATCTGCGTGTCCTCACCATCATCGGCTTTCCGACCGCGACGACGCCCGGCCTGCTCGACGATCTCAACCGGCTCGCTTTCCCTTACCGCTGGTCGACCCGCGCGATCCTGCTCGACAAGACCGACGCGACCAAGCTGCTGACCAAAATCCGCCGCCAATGGTTCGCCAAGCGCAAGTCGATCGCCGCGATCCTCAAGGAAGTCCTGACCAACGAGGCGTCGGCGCTGGTCGACACCGATGCGTCCAACAAGGCGGCCGACGCCGACATGGCCTTGCAGGAACTCGGCGCCGATGTCGCCGGCATGGCCTATGTCACCGCGACGATCGTGGTGTGGGACGCCGACCCGCGTCTGGCCGACAAGAAGCTGCGCCTTGTCGAGAAGGTCATCCAGGGCCGCGACTTCACGGCCATGGTCGAGACCGTCAACGCGGTGGACGCATGGCTCGGCTCTCTGCCCGGCCATGCCTACGCCAACGTCCGCCAGCCCCCCATCAGCACTTTGAATCTCGCCCACATGATCCCGCTTTCGGCGGTGTGGGCGGGGCCGGAACGGGACGAGCATTTCGGTGCGCCCCCCTTGCTTTACGGCAAGACCGAAGGCTCGACCCCGTTCCGGTTATCCCTTCACGTCGGCGATGTCGGCCACACGCTCGTCGTCGGCCCGACCGGCGCGGGCAAGTCCGTCCTGCTTGCGCTGATGGCCTTGCAGTTCCGCCGCTATGATCGGTCCCAGGTCTTCGCGTTCGATTTCGGCGGCAGCATCCGCGCCGCCGCGCTCGCCATGGGCGGCGACTGGCACGACCTCGGCGGAGGGCTGACCGAAGGCTCCGACGCTTCGGTCTCGCTTCAGCCGCTCGCCCGTATCCACGACAGCTACGAACGCGCCTGGGCGGCCGACTGGATCGTCGCAATCCTGACCCGTGAAGGCATCCCCATCACCCCCGAGGTGAAGGAGCATATCTGGACGGCGCTGACCTCGCTGGCGTCGGCGCCGGTCGAGGAACGCACCATCACCGGCTTCGCGGTCCTGCTCCAGTCCAACGACATCAAGCAGGCGCTCCGGCCCTATTGCGTCGGCGGGGCCTATGGCCGGCTGCTCGACGCCGAGGCCGAACATCTGGGCTCCGCCGCCGTGCAGGCGTTCGAGATCGAGGGGCTGGTCGGCACGGGGGCCGCGCCCGCGGTGCTTTCCTATCTCTTCCACCGCATCGGCGACCGGCTCGACGGGCGGCCGACGCTGCTCATCATCGACGAGGGCTGGCTTGCGCTGGACGACGAGGGCTTCGCCGGCCAGCTCCGCGAATGGCTGAAGACGCTGCGCAAAAAGAACGCATCGGTCATCTTCGCCACGCAGTCGCTCAGCGACATCGACAATTCGAGCATCGCGCCGGCCATCATCGAAAGCTGCCCGACGCGCCTGCTGCTGCCGAACGAACGCGCGATCGAGCCGCAGATCACGGCCATCTATCGCCGCTTCGGCCTCAACGACCGACAGATCGAAATCCTCGCGCGGGCGACGCCCAAGCGGGACTATTACTGCCAGTCGCGGCGCGGCAACCGCCTGTTCGAGCTGGGGCTGTCCGAAGTCGGCCTCGCGCTCTGCGCCGCATCCTCGAAATCCGACCAGACCCTGATCGCCAACCTCGTCGCCGAACATGGCCGCGAAGGCTTCCTCGCCGCGTGGCTGCGCGCCCGCGACGCCGGATGGGCGGCCGATCTCATCCCGACTTTCCCGATCCCCCAAGCAGCAAAGGAGTCCTGACTATGACCATTCGCCGTTTCCGCTCGCGCGCCATGGCGCTCGCCGCAACCATGCTGGCGGCAGCCCCGCTCGCGCTCTCGCCGATGGTGGCGACGCCCGTCCACGCCATCATCGTCTTCGATCCATCCAACTATGCGCAAAACGTGCTGACCGCCGCGCGCACGCTGGAGCAGATCACCCACCAGATCACCTCGCTCCAGAATGAAGCGCAGATGCTGATCAACCAGGCCCGCAACCTCGCGAGCCTGCCTTACTCGGCGCTCCAGCAGCTCCAGCAGAACGTGCAGCGCACCCAGCAGCTTCTTCAGCAGGCGCAGGGCATCGCGTTCAACGTCCAGCAGATCGACCAGATGTTCAGCCAGAAGTACGGCAACGTCTCCATGTCGACGACCGACAAGCAGATGGTCGCCGACGCGCGCTCGCGCTGGCAGAACACGGTCGGCGGGCTTCAGGATGCCATGCGCGTGCAGGCCGGCGTCGTTTCCAACATCGACACCAACCGCACGCAGATGTCGGCGCTGGTCAGCCAGAGTCAGGGCGCGACCGGCGCGCTTCAGGCGGCGCAGGCCGGCAATCAGATCCTCGCCCTGCAATCGCAGCAGCTCTCCGATCTCGTGGCGCTGCTCGCCTCGAACGGTCGCGCCAGCGCACTCACCGAGGCCGAACGCACCGCCGCCGCCGAACAGGGCCGCGAACAGCGTCGCCGCTTCCTGACGCCGGGCTCGGGCTACCAGCCCGGCAACGCCCAGATGTTCAACACCGGCAAGTAACCGCCAGAAGGAGAATTCCCATGGACGGCAAGATGCTGGCCCGCCTCGGCGCTATCGTGTTCGTCGCCATCGCCATCACCGCGACGGTCATCGAACTGAACCGCAAGGAGGACGCGCCGGCATCTTCGCCGGCCGCCCTTCATTCCCCCGACCGCGATCCGCTGCGCGAAGGCCAGCGCCGATGCCAGCGGCTCGGCCAGGAGGCCGCCAGCGACAGCGCGTGCATGGCGGTATGGGCCGAGACCCGTGACCGCTTCCTTGGCCGCGCGCCCGCGTCGGCCTCCCCGGAAGGGCGGTGAGCCATGGGCGGCGCAGGCGTCATCGACAACTTCCTCGGCGTATTCACCAAATACATCGACAGCGGATTCGGCCTTCTCGGCGGCGAGGTCGGCTTCATCGCAACCACCCTGATCGTCATCGACGTGACGCTCGCCGCGCTCTTCTGGTCCTGGGCGGCCGATGACGACATCATCGCGCGCCTCGTCAAGAAGACGCTGTTCGTCGGCGTCTTCGCCTATCTGATCGGCAACTGGAACAACCTCGCCAAGATCGTCTTCGAGAGCTTCGCAGGCCTCGGCCTCAAGGCATCGGGCACCGGCTTCTCGACCGCCGACCTGATGCGCCCCGGCAAGGTCGCACAGACTGGTCTCGACGCCGCCCGGCCGCTGCTCGAATCCATCTCCGACCTGATGGGCTGGGTCGCCTTCTTCGAGAACTTCATCCAGATCGCGTGCCTGCTCTTCGCCTGGGCGCTGGTCATCCTCGCCTTCTTCATTCTGGCGATCCAGCTCTTCGTCACGCTGATCGAATTCAAGCTGGCAACGCTCGCCGGCTTCGTCCTCATCCCGTTCGGCCTGTTCGGCAAGACCGCCTTCATGGCCGAAAAGGTTCTCGGCAACATCATCTCGTCCGGCATCAAGGTTCTGGTCCTGGCCGTCATCATCGGCATCGGCTCGACCCTCTTCAGCGAATTCACCAAGGGGTTCGGCGGGCAGACCCCGAGCATCGACGACGCCATGGCCGTCGTGCTCGCAGCTCTCTCGCTGGTCGCGCTCGGCATCTTCGGCCCCGGCATCGCCAACGGTCTCGTCTCCGGCGGCCCGCAGCTTGGCGCGGGCGCAGCGGTCGGCACCGGCCTTGCGGTCGGCGGCGCGGCCATGGCCGTCGGCGGCGGTGCGATGCTGGCCGCCAAGGGTGGCGGCGCCATGCTCTCCGGCGGGGCCGCGGCCGCGCGCGGCGGTGCGACGGCAGCGGGTGCAGCGTCTTCGGCCTATTCGCTCGGCTCGCTCGGCAAGTCCGGCGCGTCGGGCGTCGCCTCCGGCGTGGGCGGCGTCGCGCGTGCTGCCGGATCGGCCGCCGTCTCGCCGCTCCGCCGTGCCGCATCGCGCGCCGCCGACTCCATGAAGTCCAGCTTCTCCGATGGCGCGAAGGCCGGCTTCGGCGCGACGGGCGGCTCCTCGACCATGGGAACGATCGGCGGTGAAGCCGCCGAGGCCGCATCCACGCCGGCCGCGACCGGCGGCGCTCCCGATTGGGCCAAGCGCATGAAGCGCAACCAGACCGTCAGCCACGGCGTCAGCGCCGCCGCCCACGCCATCCGCTCCGGCGACAGCCACGGCTCCGGTTCTTCCATCAACCTCTCTGAAAGTGACCGCTGATGAACCTCTTCAAAAGACCCGCCGCCCATTACGGCAAGACCCCGCAGCCCGAGACGCCCTATCAGCGCGCCGGGCAGGTCTGGGACGACCGGATCGGCTCGGCCCGCGTGCAGGCGAAGAACTGGCGCTATATGGCCTTCGGCTCGCTGATCCTCTCGGCGGGTTTCGCCGGGGCGCTCGTCATCCAGTCGGCGCGCGGGACCGTCGTGCCGTGGGTGGTGCAGGTCGACAAGCTCGGCCAGGCCCAGGCGCTCGCGCCGGCCGTCGCCGACTTCCGCCCGACCGATCCGCAAATCGCATGGCATCTCGGCCGCTTCATCGAGCAGGTCCGCTCGATCCCTGCCGATCCGATCATCGTCCGCCAGAACTGGCTCCGCGCCTACGAGTGGACGACCGATCGCGGCGCGGGCGCGCTCAACGACTATGCCCGCACCAACGATCCGTTCGCCAAGGTCGGCAAGCAGCAGATCGCCGTCGATGTTTCCAGCGTCATCCGCGCGTCGCCGGACAGCTTCCGCGTCGCCTGGACGGAGCGGCAATTCGAGAACGGCGCGCTGGCCTCGACCCAGCGCTGGACCGCGATCCTGACGATCACGCTTCAGCCGCCGCGCGACGCCGAGCGCCTCAAGGCCAATCCGCTCGGCATCTACGTCAACGCTATTAACTGGTCGCGGGAGATGGGCCAATGATCCCGGCAACCCGTCAATCCACCGCCGTCCTGATGTTGCTGTCCGCGACGGCCCTGGGAGGCTGCGCTACCTTCAAGCCCCCTGAAATCACCTACGACGCCACCGTGCCGCCGCTGCCGGCTGTCCCGGTCGCCATCACCGACGATCGGCCCAAACCCCTCAACGTGCCGCCCGCCTGGACCGTGGCGCGCGGCGGCGAGGCCGCCGGCACGCCCACCGGGCGCGTCGAGAACGCCAACGCCGCCGCCCGCGTGCAGCCGCGCCGTGAGGGCTACTACAACGCCATCCAGGTCTATCCATGGTCCGAAGGCGCGCTCTATCAAGTCTATGCCGCCCCCGGTCAGATCACCAGCATCGCGCTCGAACCCGGCGAGGCCCTGACGGGCGCGGGGCCGATCGCGGCGGGCGACACCGCGCGCTGGATCATCGGCGACACCGAATCCGGCTCCGGCTCCGGTCGCCGCGTGCTGGTCCTCGTGAAGCCCTCGCGGGCCGACATCACCACGAACCTCGTCATCACGACCGACCGGCGCACCTACATGATCGAGCTGCGCTCCGGTGAGAAGCCCTACATGCCCGCCGTGTCCTGGGCCTATCCGCCGCCGAGCGGCGGGAGCCAGGCGCTTCCGGCAACGCCGGTCATTCCGGCCGTGGCCGCCCGCAACTATCGCTACGCCCTGACCGGCGACACCCCGCCATGGAAACCGATCGGCGTCTATGACGATGGCCGCCGCGTCTATGTCGAATTCCCGCGCGGCATCGTTCAGGGCGAAATGCCCCCGATCTTCGTCCTCGGCGCGGGTGGCGAAACCCAGATCGTCAACAGCCGCATCTATCAACACATCCTGATCGTCGATCGCCTGTTCGGCGCGGCCGAGCTGCGCCTTGGCGCGGGCGACAAGCAGCAGACCGTCAGGATCGTCCGCACCGACGGGAGGCCGCAATCGTGAGTGAGACCGAAACCCCAGCAGAAACCAACGCCGCCCCGATGCGCCTGCGCGCCGAGGCTCCCCGCGTCACGCGCCTGTCGCGCAAGATGCTCGCCAGCGTCGCCGCCGTCGCCCTGGTCGGCATCGGCGGATCGCTGATCTATGCGCTCCAGACGCGCGGGCCGGACGATGGCGGGACCGAACTCTATTCGACCAACAACCGCCAGACCGCCGATGGCCTGGCCGGATTGCCCAAGGACTATACCGGCCCGGTTCTCGGCCCGGCGCTCCCCGGCGATCTCGGCCGCCCGATCCTCGACGCGCAGAACAACGGCCAGCCCGTCGCCGCGCCCGTCACGCCGATGCCCGGCGTCAGCGAGGCCGAGCAGCGCCGCCGTGCCGAGGAGGAAGCCGCCCGGCTCAGCACCGTCTTTTTCCAGTCGCGGCAGGGCTCGACCGCCGCCGGCACGGGCGCGACGCCCGGCCTTGCGGGGCTCGACCTCTCCGGCGCTGGCGGACAGGCCGCCACCGGCCAGGACAAGCAGCTCGCCTTCCTCAACGCGGCGGCCGACCGGCGCACGGTCACGCCCGACCGCGTGACGCCGCCGGCGTCGCCCTTCGTGCTTCAGGCCGGCGCGGTCATCTCGGCCGCGCTCATCACCGGCATCCGTTCCGACCTTCCCGGCCAGATCACCGCGCAGGTCACGGAGAATATCTATGACAGCCCGACCGGCCGCATCCTGCTCGTGCCGCAGGGCACGCGGCTGATCGGCCAGTATGACAACAACGTGCAGTTCGGCCAGCGCAGGGTCTTGCTGGTGTGGAATCGGCTGATCCTCCCGAACGGCCGCTCCATCGTTCTCGAGCGCCAGCCAGGCGCCGATACGCAGGGCTATGCTGGCCTTGAGGATGGCGTCGATTACCACTGGTGGGATCTCGCCAAGGCCGCCGCGCTCTCGACGCTGCTCGGCGTCGGCGCCGAACTCGCCACCGACGACAACGACGGGCTGCTCCGCGCCATCCGGGGCGGCGCGCAGGATACGGTGAACCAGGCCGGTCAGCAGATGATCCAGCGCCAGTTGCAGGTAGCACCCACGCTGACCATCCGGCCCGGCTACCCGGTCAGGGTCATCGTCACCCGCGACATCGTGTTCGAGCCCTACAGGAACTGATCCATGACCAAGCTGAAACTCGGCCCCATTGCCGACGACAAACCCGTCAAGATCGCGCTGGAGCTGCCCGCAGTGCTCCATCGCGATCTCACCGACTACGGCCGCCTGCTCGCCGAGGGCGGTGCACCGATCGAGCCTGCCAAGCTCATCGTGCCGATGCTCGAACGCTTCATCTCGACCGACCGCGGCTTCGCCAAGGCGCGGCGCACGACGGGCTGACGCCCGTTCCCAGTGTGGAGTGCCGCAGGCGCGTCGGCGGACATGCGGCACGCTACACACCGCCATTTGCCCTCCACTGTTCGCCAATCGCCGGGGTCTCGTGACGCCTGCAATCCGATAAGCCGAACATTGGAGGAATCCATGAGCACAGAGAGACCGACACCACCCAGACGCCGTGCGCGCCGGATCGCCCCGAGGACCGCGCCCGCCGATCTCTATGACTATGCCGCCGACCGCAAACCGCGCTCGCAAAAGGGACGGCGCGCAGCCCCTCGCACCGACAAGCACGACTTGCCGGTTTACGACGATTGGGCCGATCTCGTGCCGGTCACGGAAGAAGAGGTCGACGTGTTCGAGCGCTATTTCGGCGACCTGCTGGACCGCCTCTTCGGCGGGGCGCTCTACACCAAGCCCGGAGAAAATCTCTTGCACAATATATCATCTGATGATATGGATAAAGAGTGAACGATGGGCGGTATAGATTATGGCTACCCTGAAGGTCGGCATCGCCGACTATGAGGAAATGAAGAACCAGACCATGCAGGTCGTGGCGGGCGAGAAGAAACCCGCATCGGGCGATCCGACAGTCTGGTTCGTTTCGACGGAATCCTTTGCGCAAGTCCTCTCGACGGGAAACCGCGAGCTGCTGCGCATAATCGACGAGCAGGCGCCCGAATCCGTGGACGAGCTGGCGAAGATCGCCGGGCGGGCGCAATCCAACGTCTCGCGCACCCTCAAGACAATGGCCGGCTACGGCCTCATACGCATGGAAAAAGGCCGGGGCCTCAAGCTGACCCCCAAGCTCGCATACGATCGTGTTGAACTGGTGCTGCCGCTGACCGCCGCCAAAGCGCCCAAGAAGGTCAAGGGAGGCCAGCAATGAACATTCAGTCCCCGCATGTCGCGCAGCGCGCCGCCCTTTATCGGCGCGTGTCCACGACCCGCCAGGCCGAGCATGACGTGTCGATCCCCGACCAGCGCAATCAGGGCGAAGCCTATTGCGTCGCGCGCGGCTATGAGCTGGTCGAAACCTTCGTCGAGGCCGGCGCATCCGCCACCAACAACAAGCGCCCCGAATTCCAGCGCATGATCGACGACGGCACCAGCAAGCCCGCGCCGTTCGACGTCATCGTGCTTCACAGCTTCTCGCGTTTCTTCCGCGATCACTTTGAGCTTGAGTTCTATGTCCGCAAGCTGGCGAAGAACGGCGTCAAGCTGGTTTCGATCACGCAGGAAATGGGCGCTTCTTCGGGTTGCCTGCGGTGGCGAAGTTGTTTGGAAGACACGGCATGGGGCAAGAGCCGCCCATAGTTCCGCGCCACAAGCATTGTCATCCCGAACGCAGTGAGGGATGACAAGCCAATTCGATAACGGTGGAAGCCCCAGACAGAAGCGAAGAGCAACTCCGCGCGCCGTTACTCTTGATCGGCAACGTCTCCGCACCGCGCCGCTTATCAAACATCTTCCGCACCACCCAGAAGACAATCAGCAGCAACACCGCGCAGATCGTGCCGAATGTCAGCGCCATGTGCTCGTGAAACGCCGCCTTCAGCGTGTGCGCGAACGTCGGGGCCGAACCAGATCGTCAGCAGCGAGCACACCAGGAACTGCACCAGCTTGTCCGTGAAATCGCCAGAAGATAGCCCAGCGGCTTCATCTCGAAGACGCCTGCGGCAAACTCGAAGAGCTTCATCGGCGTCGGCGGCGGCAGCATCGCCGGAATCATGATGGCGAAAAACTCCTGCTTTTCGAAGCGGTCGCGGATGCGAGTCATAGCGCTCACGGGTTCCCGACGCGCTTGAGCAGCACCAGCTCCCCGCCCGCACGGCGAATGTAATACGGCACCAGCGACCCGATCGCCGAAGCCACCGCGGCAATCAGGCTGTACGCAAAAGCAAACGCAAGTAGTTCCGCGTCAACATAGCCGATGAGCACGCCGTCCATCGAAACCGGAATCGAAATCAGTGCGGAATCAATCAGCGACAGCGCACCCACGCCCCAGATGCCCAGCGGCTTCAGCACGCCAGCAGCGGTTTGCGGAAAATTTGTGCAGAAGAACAACAGGATGCAATTTCACTACGTTCTATTTCTACGGGAGACCGATCACGCGGGTGCCCATTCATGCGGTGAACGCAGTGCAGCGCATGAGTGGGCCGCGAGGAATGGCCTGTGTCGCCAACGCGGACCTCTCTGACGCACTTCTCGCCTAATCCCTAATCCCTAATCCCTAATCCCTAATCCCTAATCCCTAAAAATGCTCCGTCTCCCCACGCAACAGCGCGGCGGCGTGCGGCAACAGCGGCAGCAGCGTGCGCAGACCGCTCTCCGCACCGCGAGGCGAGCCCGGCAAATTCACGACGAGGCAGCGCCCACAAAGGCCCGCCACACTCACGGCCCAGCGCTGCATACGGCATTTCAGCGAAGCCTTCGCGGCGCAGCAGCTCCGCCACTCCCGGCACAAGCCGTTCGCACACATCGAGCGTGGCCTCGGGCGTAACATCGCGCAACGCCACCCCCGTGCCGCCGGTCGTCAGCACCACTTCAGCGCGCAGCGCCAACTCGCGCAGCGCCCGTGCAATCACCGCGCGCTAATCAGCAACCACCTGCACCGGCAGCACTTCCGCTCCGGCCTCGGCCAGCAGGCGCGCCAGCAACGGCCCGGAGAAGCTGGCGTTCGCCTGCCGCGCAGCGGTCGCTCACCGTCACCAACGCCACGCGGATTCCCTGAACGCTCATCAGCCCAGCATAATGCGAAAATAGACAAAGCCCGCGCCGCCTGGAAAAAACGCGCGGGCATCACGGCCCAACCGCAGACTTACCCGGAGTTTCGTCCGTCACAGTAAATACAGAACCGAATGCCGCCGACCGAATCCGACCAGCCCCAGAGCCCCGAACCGCCTCCGCCCCAGGGGCAGCCCCCAGCGCATCCGCACCGCGCGCTACGGCGAGCTCAACGCCCACGAGCTGTTCTACACCCTGCTCGATTCCATCGAGGACCAGCGCGCCCGCGGGCCGTTTCCGCGAGTCCATCTACCTTCCGCGTTCATCTGGCTGGCCATCGCGTGGTTCGTCTTCTACGGCCCGCGCGTACTGTGGCATGCGCCGAAGCTCGTCCTGCCGTCCGAGGCCATGAAGCAGCACGAGATGCTCAACGTCACTGCTGCCCGTGTTGAAGGCGCCGCCCACGCCGCGGATGAAGGAAATCCCGCGCAACGAGATGCCGCCCAAGCAGCTTCTCGACAAGCTCCGCACCGAGACGCCGCACCCGGAAACGCCAAAGCCGGAGCCTTCCGCGCCTGCGCCGCAGCCCGCTCCGGCCATGGCCGCGACGAACAATCCGCCGAACCTGCCCAACTCGCCGCAACCCTCCACTCCGCAGCCGCGGCCCTCTACGCCGATGGCCGAAGCACCAACGCCGCAGCCCTCCGCCCACGACTTTCTGCCCAAGACCTCCGGCAACGCCAGCTCCGCGATGCGCGACCTCAGAAGCGCGACCCACTGCGCCCCGGCACAAGCGGCGGCGGCATCACCAGCGGCAGCCTGCGCGGTGGGGGAGACGTCGGCTCCGGCGTCGAAATCCTCTCCGATACGCAGGGCGTGGACTTCAGCCGCTGGCTGGCGCGCTTCAAGTCCAACACCTACAACGCCTGCATTCCGCTGCTGCCGAGGAAGGGCCGGCCGCCGTCTCGAAGTCCGGCAAATCGGTGTGGATTCTCACCGTGCAGCCCGACGGCACCATCGGCGGATGGAAGCTCGACAGCTCCACGCACGACGATGCAATCAACCGCTCGGCCTGGGGCTCGGTCGTCACGCAGGGCAAGCTGCAGCCGCTGCCCCCGGAGTTCCACGGCCCCAACCTGGTGCTGCGGATCTACTACATGGTGAACACCGACCGTTAGAGCATTTTTCTGATAGGTGCAGCTTTTTATTTTTGCCATTCCCGAAGGGAATCTGCGTCTTGCTCATGCCAACGAGGACACACCTGCTCATAGGTGTAGCTTTTTATTTTTGTCATTCCCGAAGGGAATCCGCGTCTTGCTCGTGCCAACGAGGACACACCTGAAGGAAAAATGCTCTAGAAACTGCGAATTCCTGGATCTGAGCCGAACAAAAAAAAACACCAACGAACTAGAGCATTTTTCTCTCAGGTGTAACCTTTTATGTTTTGTCATTCCCGAAGGGAATCTGCGTTTGCTCGTGCAGGTGAGCATACATCTGGAAGAGAAATGCTCCAGAGCATTTTTCTCTCAGTTAGGCCGCATCCGCATATAGCTTAGTGAGGCAAGAACAGGTAGGTCAGCTGACCCTGACATGCAAGGCATAGAAGGACGTGGGCCTTTAGGCCCTGGAGCCCTGGCCTGCAAAGGGCCGGCCCGCAGCGGCTTAAGCCGCAATTGTCCCGCGAATCCAATGGCAGGGGCTGAACACTCCCTACCTGATAAAGAACGCCCGCCGCATCCCCAATAGGTAACCAAAAATCCTTCCTCCCTGCCCAAAAATGAGGCAAATTGCCCGAAATCGGCTGCTTTATCTTCAATGAGGGAGGTGTCTGCCATGTATTGAAAGGAAAAGGCTTACTCATCCTACAACAAAGTAACCAAAACATTACTTCAGTAATGTTTACCAAATCCTAAACATCTAAGTGCTTCATATGGTTGGACTTATAAGCTTATTCAGCTTACGTTGTATACATCTGGTTGTCCAGAGAAACTTTCATAACAAGCCCAACTATTTTGCATCACGACATCTCAAGGAGAGTACTCACCCATGAAGAACCTCACGATCCGCGCTTTCGTCCTGACTCTTGCCATCACCGGTGCCGTCGCCTCGTCGGTGGCCTCGAAGGCCGCGACCAAGAACCACACCGTGAAGGTTGCCTTCGTGGATACGAGCACACCTGCCCCGCTGTGCAGCCCGCGCAGCGCCAGCCTCTGCGGCATCGACTAAGTTACCTTCTAGCACGAAAGGTATGTAGAAAAAAGATTTCTATGGGCGTACTCCCGAGATAGCATTAAGCCTCTTCGGGAGTGCGCCCATAGACTGCGAAGTTCGCTCTTCAATACGTTGACATTGTGATTTGTTTTCTGGGAATCGCCTGTTTGGTGATTCTTAGCAAAAAGAAGCTGGCGCTCAGCTATGCATTCTCTGTTCGCGCTTATGTGTGTGCGATCTTTGCAGACGCTTGTTGCCGTGGTGGCTTTGTATCACCGTCAGCAGTTCGGGCTCTCGCGTCAAGCTGCATATAATCTCTATTTCTATAGTTTCTGGGGTTCGGAAGTTCTCCAGACCATCCTGCAAGTATCCATCATCTATTCGATGTACCGCATCGTAATGAAGCCGATGGAAGGCCTGCAGCATATCGGTCGCATTATCTTTTTCTGGATCGCATTCGTTTCAGTCTTTTTATGGCCTTTACTGTCTTCCTTAGCCCGCACCCGAGTGCCACTTACCTTGTAACGCTTGTAAGCAATTTCCAAGAGTCAGTGAGTGTTCTTACGTTGTGCCTCCTCATTGCTTTCTCTGCTTCGCAGCGAAGCCATTAGGCATGACCTATCGCGGCCGCCCGTTTGGCGTCATGCTTGGCTTGGGGATTACGACAACAAGCTCTCTTGTGGTTGCCACATGGTTTCCAGTGGCAGCGGTACACGAATTACTGTTTATGCTCCTGTTTTCTTAGTGGGCGCAGTTGCAGGTGCGTTCTCCATGCTCACTTGGCTGACGTACTTCGCCTTGCCGGAGCCTGAGCGCGTGATGGTGACATTGCCAACCACCTCACCTTACTTCCACTGGAATCGCATCTGCCAAATCCTTGGCGACGATCCGGGCGTCGTGGCGATTGCGGGCTTCCGTTCCGAAGCTGCTTTCGCGGTCGGAGGTCGTGGCCATCGAGGCCGTTGCGAATGCGCAGCACCGTGCCTTCGTACCCTCTGCGGAAGACGAGGCGATGAAGAAAGACTTCGCCTTGTCGGCATAGGCTGTATAACCCGTATAGCATGGCGAGGCAAGAACAGGTAGGTCAGGGCTTTAGCCCTGACATGCAGACCGAAACGAACCTGGCCTTCAGGCCCTGAGGGGCAAGACCACCACAAAACCGTCCCGCAGCGGCTAAAGCCGCCGACTTGCAACCAAATTCTGTGTCAGGGCTAAAGCCCTGACCTACCTAATATGTGAATACGCCTTGGCCTCCCTCGTTTCGCGGCCATAACTCCGCGCCCTCTGCGTCGTTTTTCTCTGCGCCCTCTGCGTTCTGGTTCTTCGCCGATGCCGGCAAGAAACTCGAACGCAGAGGGCGCCGAGTTTTACGCAGAGAACGCGGAGCCCGTATCCGCATAGAATGAGGGGGGAAAATGCTGCTGACCTGACCTTGAAGAGCAGGAGACAACACCATCGAACCGGTAACGCATGTACTTACGGGCGCTGTGCTGGCGCGGTCGGGGCCCAATCGCCGTGCGGCGTATGCCACGGCGGCAATGGCCGTGGCGGCGGAGTTTCCCGACATCGACACGCTGTGGGGGCTGCGCGGCCCGGTGGAGGGGTTTGCGCATCATCGCGGCCTGACGCATACGTTCGTTGGCCTGCCGTTCGAGGCAGCGCTCGTGGTCGCGATGTTTTACGGCGTGCATCGCTGGCGGCTGCGGCGGCATGAGGGAAACCGCCCGTTGACAGCGGCGCCGGTGCGTTGGGGAACGCTGTACCTGCTGGTGCTGCTGGCGCTGGGCTCGCACCTGCTGCTGGACTTCACGAACAACTACGGCCTGCGCCCGTTTGCGCCCTTCCACACGCGCTGGTATGCAGCGTCGATCGTGTTCATCTTCGATCCGGTGTTGTTCCTGTTGTTGCTGGCGGGGTTGCTGCTGCCGTGGCTGCTGCGGCTGGTACAGCGCGAGATTACGAGCAGTCGGGCGCGTGGCGGTTTTGTCACGACGACGCCGGCGCAGGTGGTGCTGGCGCTGATTGCGGTCTACTACGGCGTGCGCGCCTGGGAGCACGCGAAGGCTGTGCAACTGGCGCAGGCGCAGGCGATGGCGGTCGATGCGGAGGCACCGCCGGAATCTGTAGCGTTGCCGTCGCACCAGTACCTGCGCGTGCAGCGGAGCCTGGTCAGCCCGGGCAACCGCTGAGCATCTTCCGCTGGCACGCGGTGACGGATTTTGGCCCGGCGTACCAGCTCGCGGAGATCGACACGCTGCGCGGAGAAGCGATAGCGGACGGCGATCCATTGCGAAGGCGAACACGGCAGGCCCCCACGCTGCGGAAGGCGTTGGCGTCGCCGCTGGGCCGGGCGTACCTCGACTGGTCGCCGATGCCGTGGACCACACTGGAGCGCGCCGACCCGACGATCGTTCCACGGCAGACGACGGTGGTGGTGCTGCGCGATCCGCGCTTTCTGGGCGATGTTCCGTTGATGCGCCGTGGTGGAAGATCGCCCTTGACGGCAGTGATTGAGCTGGATGAGAAGAACGAGGTGGTGGCCGAAACGATGGACGGCCGCACCGAGGTAGGAGGACGCTCTCCACGTCCTCTGCGTTAAAACTCTGCGTCCTCTGCGTTTGAGTTTTTTTGCCAGTGTCGGCGAAGAACCAGAACGCAGAGGACGCAGAGAAAAGCCCGCGGAGGACGCGGGAGAAATTCCCTGCCTCCTACCGAATGCTTACGGACGGAACTTCAGGCCGAGGTATCCTCCGTCGGCGTCATAGGCGTAGTCGAAGTGCGCCAGCGCACGCAGGCCGGTGTTGACGAAGGTGGCATCTTTCAGGCGCGCGCCAGCTTACTTTGCGCGGCGTTTCGGGGTCGTGCTGGTCGCCGGTGGTGAACTCGTAGCTCAACTGCCCGCCGAGCAGATAGACCTTGATCGGCACGCCGTCGGGAATGTCGCCGCTTTGGGGCACGCCGGGCGAGGAAATCATCATGTTGGTCAACCCGGTGTCGATCAGCACTGTGCCCATGGACAGCGCCTTGCCCTGCACCGCCAGCGTGCCCGCGGCGGTCGTCCAGTCCTTCGGCGCGTTGGAGTCGCTGGGCGGGGCCGACTCGCGCGGCAACAGCTTCTGCCACTTCCAGTCGCCCTGGAAGGACTTCGGCGCTCAGGCCGAGCTGCACGCCCTTGGTCGTGAGCACATAACCGCGCCTCATGCGGCCCTGCTGCATCGCGTTGAGCATCAGGAAGGCATTGCGCTGCTGCACCTTCCAGTCACTGCCGTCGCCACGGCCAAAGCCGATGCCGAGCATATGCGGATGGCCCGGCCCCGGCGAGCACTTGGCTGCGTTGACGCCCGTGCCCAGGCACTCGCGCCGCGTCACAGCCAGCACTGGCATGTGCGCAATCACCGGCGAGCCATCGGGCATCTTTGCGTCGACGAACTTCACGTCCACGGTCTCCCATGTGCCAGTCAGGTGCACGCCCGAGGACGAGTAGGTGATCTCGCCGGGTTCGCCCTTGCCGGTGTAGCCGGGGATTTCGTCGGCGGAAACCATGATGCCCACCGATCCGGTGTCGATCTGGAAGCCGGAATCCGCGCCGCCATTGAACGCAAGCCGCATATGCAGCGAGCCGAGCCGTTGGAAGTTCAGCGCGTTATCGGCATAGGGCACGCTGACTACCGGCGTGCCGCTGGGTAAAGTTGGCTTGCTGGGCGCTTTGACCTGCGCACGCGGCGCTGGCCACGGCAAGCGCCGCCGCCACGGCATGGAAGAAACGACAAAGACGCATACGGGCTCCAGTAACGTTGTGCAGCGGGTGCGCTGCGGGAATGGGCTTGTTGACGATTCATCGTACCGCAGACGCCGGCATATTTTCCTGACAACCGGTCTTCGCTCACCGCCGCTGGTTCGCCCCTGCTCTCTCATCCCTCAACCCTGATATCCTCGGCAAATGGCTCGTGGACCTTACCCTCGCAGCGATCGCGATCTTCTGAACCGCATTAGCCGCTCGCCAGGAGCAAAGGCGGGATACAAGCAACTGATCCGGGAACTGGGGCTTGGCGGCGGTCGGGAACGGCGTCTTCTGTTGGAGCAATTGACCCGGATGATGGCCCGAGCGAGAGTTGGTGACGCCTTGGAAATGAGCATGTGGTCTCTCCCTCGCCCCAAAGACGCGCTCCGACACGTCCGCACAAATCCGGCCAGCCCACCGTCCGCGGCCTTTGGGATGGCTTTGAAGCTCAGGAAACGCGCTCCGGACGAGATCGGCTGATCAGTGGGCGTCTCGATATGCACCGCGACGGCTTCGGCTTTGTTCGCCCTGACCGGATCCGCGACAGCCGGCCGCAAGCTGCGGCTTCGGGGATATCTTCATTGCTCCCAATGAGTTAAACGGCGCGATGGGCGGAGACGTGGTTCTTGTGGACGAATACCCCCGGGCCGCGACGGCAGACGCTCTGGGCAGAATTGCGCGTGTGCTGACGCGGCGTAATCCGACCGTCGTCGGCATCTTCCACTACGCTCGCACGGCTAGCCGCTCGCCGGGATACAACGAATCTGGACTAGCCGACAAACTACGTCACTCCGCTCGATGAGCGAGTCAGCGGGCACGATCTCCATCCCCGACGGTGAAGAGGTCGTCGCCGACCACGAAGCGGATGCCAACAGAACGCTCGGTGATGAAGCAAAGCGCAAAACGAAGCCGCCAGACATGATCGAAAGCTTGAGGGCATGGCGGTAGATGTCGAGATTACGCGCTTCCCTCAGCCAGGTCGACCCGCGCTTGGCCGCATCATCGAAGTCCTGGGCCATCCAGATGATTTCGGTGTTGACGTCGAAATCATCATCCGCAAGCACCATCTGCCGCACACCTTTCCTGCCGAACGTGCTTGCTGAAGCCGAAGATCAGGCTCGGCAATCACGTAAGTCACGCTCGATGACGAGAGCTTGCATTACGCGAAGACTTTCGCGAGTTCCCCGGTTACGACGATAGACGGAGAAACGGCAAAGGACTTCGACGATGCGGTACTTCGTACGCTAGCTCCCGAACAAGCAACACCGAACTACAGGTCCACATCGCCGATGTGAGCGCGTATGTGCTGCCCAGCATCGGCGCTGGACACAGAAGCTCGCGTACGCGGCAACAGCGTCTACTTTCCTGACCGCGCCGTACCGATGCTGCCCGCATGCGCTATCAAGCGGTATGTGCTCGCTACTGCCAGATGAAGATCGCCTGGTGATGAGCTGCGTGATGGAGATCGACGCCGAAGGTGAGATCGTAGGCTATCGCGTCGCCGAAGGCATCATCCGCTCTGCACGCCGCTGCACCTACACCAATGTGCAGGCGTGCCTGAACGCTGGGCAGTCTTACCCGGAAACCCTCTAGCCAACCACTGCCGAAGACCTCGCCGAACGCGAGCGCGTCGAGCTGGAGCAGCCAGGGATGCCAGCAGAGGTTCGACGCAATGCTCGAACTGGCGCTGCGGCTCAACCGCAAACGAGTACGCCGTGGCTCCATCGACTTCGACCTGCCCGAGCCTGTCGTGCAGTTTGATCCCGAACGGCAACATGAAAGCCATCGTGCGTTCCGAGCGCGGATGGTCGCATCGCCTGATCGAAGAGTTCATGCTGAGCGCGAACGAGTGCGTTGCGCACGTGGATTGAATCGCAGCAGATTCCATCGATCTACCGCATCCACGAGATGCCCGATCCGAAGCGCATCGTGGAGTTCGAAGAGACCGCCGCCAGCTTTGGCCAGACACTCGGCATCGGGGCGATGCCGGTGAAGAAGCTGGACGATGAAAGATCGACCGCCGTGCAGCCAGTAATCACGTGGACGCGGCCATGACGCTCGCAGACAACACGAGATTCTAGAGAAGGTCCCCGTCACGCCGCAGATGTACCAGAGACTGATACGAAGATCAGCGGCCACCCAGAGGAGCGCATCCTCAGCTACCTGATGCTGCGTTCGCTCAAACAGGCACGCTACTCCGAGCAGAACGAAGGCCACTTCGCGCTGGCCTCCCGCAGTACACGCACTTCACCTCGCCGATCCGCCGCTACCCTGACCTCATCGTGCACCGGCTGCTGCGGGCGATGCTTCGCGACGGAGCTTCGCTGCCGGCGGCGCGATTCATTCGACGGACAAACAGCCATGGAAAGAGGATAGGTTCCCCAGGGACAAGGGCTTAGAGTTGAAGATTCGGATCGAACTGGAGGTGCAGGAGTTCAAACGACATCGCCGACGAGTGCTCGAAGACCGAACGCCGCGCCGCCGACGCCGAGCGCGAGCTGATCGAGTGGAAGAAGATGAAGTTCATGGCCGACAGATCGGCGAGGACTTCAGCGGCATGATCCTCTCGGTGACGAAATACGGCTTCTTCGTCGAACTGGACGAGCTGTTCCTCGAAGGCATGGTGCCGATCGGCTCCCTGCCCGGCGACCACTGGAGCTTCCGCGACACGGACCGCACCATCGTCGGCGCACGCTCAGGCCATGTCTTCAAGCCCGGCCAGCGCATCGAAGTCATCCTCGACCGCATCGACCGCGTGCAACGACGGCTACAGTTCGCGCTCTTACCCACCATCGAGTTCGGCCCAGGCAAGAGCGCGAACCCAAGCTCACCACGCGCCTTCGGCGAACGCAAAAAAGCGGCGAAGCAGAAGAAGAGTACAAAAGAACACAAACGCGCGAAGAAGGCGAAGCACACCAAACGCAAAGGACGATGAGCAAGACTTTCGCCCCAATGGGCCCTTCCTTCAGGTGTAGCTCTTTGATTTGTCATTCCCGCAGGGAATCTGCGTTCTGTCTTGTTGCCGAAGAGATTTGGAGGCAAGAGGTAGGGCCAACGGCCCGGTTCAGCGTTCTGTGGGTAGATTTCCCCTGCGATTCCTGCACAGCGCAACAGGCCCACGGCACAGACCACACGAGCCTCTTTTCGCAACAAACGCATTCGAAGCAACTCACACTCCCATGGACGCGCTTACTCCCTACCCACCACCAGCAACTGCTCCAGCTTGCCGTCCTTGGTCGCGTAGGTCGTAATCCTCACCGCGCCTTTCTCGAACTTTGCGACGTAAAGACCGAAGGTCATGCCGCCACGCAGCGATGTCCTCTGCGGCGACACCTCCTTCAACGCGCCAAGCGGTGCGAGTGTTGCCTTGAAGTCCTCCAGCGCCTCGGGCGAGAAATACGCCGAGCAGTTCAACGTCAGCGCCGTGCGGTCCACCGTGCCCTGCTGCAACTCCGGCAACAGCTTCTTCAGCGCCTCCGCCACAGGCGACGCAGGCTCGGCAGGCTTCTTCACCGCGGGCAGCACCAGCGGCATGACCCCGTGTGCGATCTCGCTTGCTGCGTCCGAAGCCACCTCGTTCGTCAGCACCGCGACCGCCACGCCATCGTCAGGAAACACTATGTTCTCCGCGACAAACCCGCCCACCTCGCCGCCGTGCTCGATCATGCGATGGCCCCGCGCATCGCGCACAAAAACACCAAGGCCGTAGCCGGAGCTCTTGCCGCCGGTCAACGTGAAGGGCGTCTCCATCTCCTTGTAGCTGGCGTGCGAAAGCAGCTTCTGCTGCGCCATCGCGAGGGTCCCCATTGCACCAGTGTCGACGCAGGCATGGCGAGGTCGCCGTCACCGAAGTACCAGCCTGCGCCTTCGAGAGGCTGCTCATGCACGGGCTGCAACGCATACGAAACGTAGCCCAGCACCGGCAGCTTTTCGCGCGCGGTGTAAGTGTTCACGATGCCTTCAAGATGCAGCGGTGCAAAGACGCACTCGCGCAGAAACTGCATCAGCGGCTTGCCAGAAACCTTCTCCACGATCAGCCCAAGGATGACGAAGTTCGTGTTCGAATACTGCCACTCCGCGCCAGGCTCGAAGTCCAGCGGCTTGGTTGCCCACTCGGTCGCGAGCTGCAGCGGCGCTCACCGGCTTCAGCCACGCGGGGATGATGTAGTCCTGCGGCGCGAAGTCCTCGTAGCCTGAGGTCATGGTGAGCAGGTTGCGCAGCTTCACGTCCTTCGCGCGCGTGAACTGCGGAAACCACTTCGCCACGGGGTCGTCGATCGAGAGCTTGCCGTCCTGCTGCAACAGCAGGACGGCCGTCGCGGTGAACTGCTTGGAGATCGAGCCGATGGGGTAGGCCATCGCCACAGTGGCCTGCGTTGCGGGTTGCAGCTTCGCCTGCCCGAAAGCTTCCGCATAGGCCAGCTTGCCGTCCACCGCGACGGCCACCGACGCCGAGGGAACGCCGGTGTCCTTCAACACTTTCTGCGCAATCGCAGCGATCTGCTGCTGTTTGTCCTGCGGCAATTGCTGGGCCTCGGCGGCGGTAGTAAAGGCAAGCACAGCGGCCACGGCAAAAGAAAAAGTACGCATGGGGACAGCATACCCCTGCGCGCGGAAAATGCATCAGCCCATCGCGGAAGAACGCGTATCCCGTGGGAACGATGCGCTCCCTGCTGCTGAAAATCCTGGCTGCCACTTTTAAAAGCCCGCACCGCCAACGGCTCACGCCGTAATTCGCCGCGCAACTGGTGACCTCAGGAGCTAAAGGCCCTCTTCTCACCAGCCTTTCGTGCCAGAGCTAAAGCCCTGACCGACCCATTCCCGCACGCCAGGCTCTATGTGGCCATAGCTTAATCTCTTCAACTTGCCTTTCCTACTTCCTACTTCCTCGCCTTTCCCTACTTCCTCCACGCAGGCAGCAAAAAGGCCACCCGTTCGGGTGGCCTTTTTGCTGCTTGCGTGGAGCTTACTCGTTCTCGCTCTGCTTCCACTTGAGCAGGTCGCCCAGCGTGGTCGAGCCGGAGTTCGAGGAGCTGGAGGAGGAAGATCCACCCTGGCCCTTCGAGCCGCGATCGGCCTTGTAGGACTCGATCTCCGCGCGCGAAGCCTCTTCGCCCACCGCTTTGATGCTCAGGCCAACCTTCTTCTCGTCCTGGCTCATCTTCACGATCTTGAACTCGTGCTCATCACCCGCGTTGCAGCTCGACCTGGCGGCCGTTCTCGTCTACCGCTTCCGACACGTGGCAGAGGCCTTCAACGCCCTCAGCCATCTCGACGAACGCGCCGAACTGAGCCGTGCGCAGAACCTTACCCTTCACCACATCACCAACGCGGTGCTGCGCGAAGAAGGTATCCCACACATCGGGCTGAAGCTGCTTGATGCCGAGCGACAGGCGACGGTTCTCCGGCTCAACGCCCAGAACAACAGCCTTGACCTTCTCGCCCTTCTTCAGCACTTCCGAAGGATGCTTGATGCGCTTGGTCCACGACAGGTTCGAAACGTGCACCAGGCCGTCGATGCCGTCTTCGATCTCGATGAACGCACCGAAGTCCGTGAGGTTGCGCACGCGGCCTTCCACTTCCATGCCGACCGGGTACTTGCCTTCCAGCTCTCCCAGGGGTTTTCCTGAAGCTGCTTCATGCCCAGCGAGATGCGGCGATCGTTCGGGTTCACGCTCAGGATGATCGTGTCCACCTCATCGCCCGGCTTCACCATCTTCGACGGGTGCTTCATGCGCTTGGACCACGTCATTTCGCTCACGTGGACCAGGCCTTCGATGCCCTGCTCCAGCTCGACGAACGCGCCGTAGTCGGTGACCGACAGCACGCGGCCGCGCACCTGCGCACCCACCGGGTAACGCTCCACCGCATCCAGCCACGGGTCAGGCGTCAACTGCTTGAAGCCCAGCGAAACGCGCTGCTTTTCCTTGTCGAACTTCAGCACCTTCACCTGAATCTCGTCGCCCACGTTCACGAGGTCGCGCGGGTGCGTGAGACGGCCCCAGCTCATGTCCGTGATGTGCAGCAGGCCGTCGAGCCCGCCCATGTCCACGAACGCGCCGTAGTCGGTCAGGTTCTTCACCACGCCGGTAAACACAGCGCCCTCTTCGAGGTTCTGCAGCGTGACTTCCTTCTTCGCGTTCTGCTCTTCCTCGAGGATTTCCTTGCGCGAAATGACCACGTTGCCGCGCTTCTTGTTCAGCTTGATGACGCGAACCTCGATCTCCGTGCCGATGTAGCCGTCGAGGTTGCGCACCGGGCGCACCTCCACCTGCGAACCCGGCAGGAACGCCTTGATGCCGATATCGACCGTCAGGCCGCCCTTGACGCGCGAAAGGACGATGCCCTTCACCGGCGTCTTGGTGTTGCAGGCCTCTTCCAGCTTGTCCCACACCTTGTGGCGCAGCGCCTTCTCGTGCGAAACCAGGTAGCCGCCTTCCGGCTCCTCACGCTCCACAACCACCTCAACCGAGTCACCCACGTTGAACTTGGGCGCGCCGGTGTGGTCGACTACCTGGTCCAGCGGGATCAGGCCTTCGCTCTTCAGGCCGATATCGACAACAACGAACTTGTCGGTGATCTTGACGACAGTGCCGGTGACGATCGACTCTTCGCTCGTCATGGCCTGCGCAGCGTCCTTTTCGGCGGCCTGCTCACGGTCGAAGTTCTCGAGCGCCTTGGCAAAATCTTCGGCGTCGTACTCGGGCTCTTCTTCGGCGGCGAGGGCGACCGGCTTGGTCTGCGCTGTTTCGTGGTCGGCAGCGGCGAGGTTGTGGGTAGCGGTGGTTTCGGTCGACGCCGCGTTCTCGGTCGTCGCTTCAGGGGCGTTGGTTTCCAGTGTGGTGTTCAGGGCTGTGCTCTCGGTGGATGTGATGTGGTCGGACATAACGAATTCGTGTTCTCCGGGCCCCGTTTGCTGGCTCTGGCGCACCGGCATCGCCTGCGTTTCGCAGCGGCCTGCGGCATCGGATTTCGGGCGGCGTGACGACACGCGGCCTCGAAGGCCGGCACTACAAGTCGGTGATGTCGGGGCGGGAGCTAGAGTGTTGCTAAAAAACCCATCGCGTTGTCAGGTCCCGCACGCATGGGCTACTTCTTCAAGTGTACAGCCGCTTCGAAGAAACGGTCAATTTTCGCAGAGTTTTTGCGAATCCTGCACGCAGCCTCTCTGACGCAGATAGCAACACCCACCGGAGACCTGTTGATTAGACGCAGCGACCGCCGGTTTCGTTGCCTGAGAGAGGCAGGAAGTAGGAATGGCGAGGAAGTGGAAAGTGGCGCGGTTGCCTGCACCGCCTCGCTTATCAGGCTTTTCCTACTTCCTACCTCCTCGCCTTTCCTTCTTCCTCGTTTTCCTACTTCCTGCCTCTCCTATACTTCCTCTATCGGCAGGTCTCTGACCCCCTGGCGCTATGCCTACGTGACCGGCGCGCTGCGCACGACGCCGAAGCGTGGCGTTCCGCTGGAACTCGACGGCTGGCCCGGCGACCTTCACTGCATTTTCTGCAACATGATCGCCGCCGTCGACTGGGCCGTCGCCCAGGGCATGGCCCGCGACGAGGCCGAGCGCGCCGCATGGATTCTCGACCGCGGCGAGCATTGCTTCCTGGTCATCAACGCTTTCCCCTACAACGGCGGCCACCTGATGGTCGTGCCCTACCAGCACGAAAGCTCGCTCGCCGCCCTTCCCCTCGCGGTTGCAGACGAAATGATGCGGCTCGCCCGGCGTTCCGAGCGCGCGCTTCGGCAGGTCTACCGTCCCGACGGCTTGAACTTCGGCCTGAACCTCGGCGAGGCCGCCGGCGCCGGAGTCGCCGAGCATATCCATCTGCACGCCGTCCCGCGCTGGAGCGGCGACACTAACTTCATGAGCGTCACGGCCGAGACCCGCGTGCTGCCCGAGATGCTCAACGAAAGTTGGACGAGACTACGCGCGGCCCTCGCCGACGATCCTACAGAAGCTGCGGCGTAACTCCTCGCAGGCAAAGCTTTGTCCTCCCTAGACGCCTCCAGACCCGCATAAACAGAGGCTTTTGACGCGCTCAACATTTCCGCAAACCAGCATAAGCGGACAACTCACCCGAAAGTTTTCTCATCCTAGTTACCAGTAGCGCCGATAGGGCCAGGAGGAGACAAGCGTATGTTGAGCCATCCAAACGTTCTGCCCATCGCGAACGCGGAAGCCCGTCGCACGAGCCACGGCTCCACAGCGTTCGTCGCCGAAAAACCCGACGTGCAGCCGCAGGACGGCGCGCAACGAGCGGTGGTGCTTTCGTTTGCGCGCGAGTTGCCTTCGCTCCGCGAACGCGAGCCTGAAGATGCGGCCCTCACCGGCATGACGCGCTCCCTCTTCCGCCGCGCCATGGGCCTGAACGTTCTGCAGACGCTCGCCACCGCGACGCGGCAGGTGACCCGGCCCGCACGCCGGGTTCCGTTGAACGAAGTTGAAACGCGGCAAATTGCGTAAAAACGAGGAAGTAGGAAATGCGAGGAAGTAGGAAGTAGGGAATGCAAAGCCTCTCCTACTTCCTCGTTTTCTCCTACTTCCTTGCCACTCCCGGTTCTTCGCCCTCACTGCGATACGGCCGTTGCGGCGTTGCCTCGAAGTTCGTAATTTTCCATCCGCCTGCGTTGTGTTGGTAGACGCGCGTGGACTGGTATTGCCCGTGGATCCTGCGACCGTCGATCGTGCCCTCAAGCTGGATGGATGACGTCACCACCGCTACGCGCTGGCCAATCAGCTTCACCTTCAGGTCATCGACTTTCAGGCTGGCAATTTGCAGCGAACGGTTGCGAATGCGGTCGATCCACTGCGCCTTGGTCATCACCTGGCCGTTTCCCGCGATGCCGAGATAGTCCTCCGAGAGCAGCTTGTCCATCGCGACATCGTCGCTGCTGGTCGTGGCCATGCGCCACTGTTCGTCGGTGGCCTGCACCTCGGTGCGCAGGTCGCGCTTGCCGGTCTTTTTGCCATGCTGCCACGCAGCCGCCGGCAGACAAAGGAACACAAACGCCAGCGCCAGTGCGACAAAACGGAAGCTCGCCAAAGCAGCGAGGAAGCGGCGCGGATTGGGGCTCGGAGCACGCATCGGCAGTACGCGGATAGTAGACCGAAGCGGCCTCCCGCGTCAAAAGGTTTAGATGCGGCATGCGCGAAGCGTAGAAGTTATGCGATGGCGTGCAGGTTCTCCACCTGCCGTTCCAGCATCTTCTGGTACAGCCCGCCGATGGCGTACTTTTGAAATGCTCGGTCGAGCGGTGGAACTCGACCGCTGCCTCATCGTGGTACTGCTCGTAAATGAGCACGGTAGTCCGGTTCGCCCTCGACCCAGTGCGGCGTGTAAGCAGCGCAGCCCGGTTCCTGCCGCGAAAGGCGCGTCAATGCGGAGAGAATCTGCTCAATCTCGGCGTGGTCTTCCGAGCGAAAGGTGAGGCGAACGGTGAAGCTGATCATGGGTGGTCTCGGGTGAGTTGAAGTAGGAAGTAGGCCGAAAGTATTGCATTTCCCTTGGGTAACGCAAACGCCCTTCCAATGTTTTTCCTTCTTCCTACTTCCTCGCCTTTCCTACTTCCTTAGCTTTTACGCCAGCATCGCGGCGAACTCCGGCAGCGAGAAGGTCTCCGCGCGGTCCGGGCCGGTGGAGATCATGCCGATCTTCACGCCGCTTTCCTTTGCAATGAACTCCAGGTACTCCTGCGCCAGCTTCGGCAGCTTGTCGTACTCGGTGATGCCAGCGGTCGAGGCGTTCCAGCCCTTCACCGTCGTGTACACCGGCTCGATCGTCTTGAAGCCGCGGATATCGCCGGGGATTGTGTCGGTCAGCTTGCCGTCCACCTTGTACGTGGTGCAGACGTTGATCTCCGCAAGCTCATCCATCACGTCCATCTTCGTCACGACCAGCCACTCGGTGGAGTTGATCATGTTCGAGTAGCGCAGCAGCGGAAGGTCGAGCCAGCCACAGCGGCGCGGACGCCCAGTCACCGCGCCGAACTCGTTGCCGCGGCGCGCCAGCAGCTCGCCTTCAGCGCCGAAGTCCTCGGTCGGGAACGGGCCTTCGCCCACGCGGGTCACGTAGGCCTTGCTGACGCCAATCACCGTGCCGATGCGTGTCGGGCCCACGCCCGTGCCGGTCACCGCGCCGCCCGAGGTGCAGTTCGAGCTGGTGACGAACGGATACGTCCCGTGGTCGATGTCGAGCAGCGCTCCCTGTGCGCCTTCAAACATCACGCTCTTGCCGTTGTCGAGCGCCTTGTTCAGCAGCTCGGCGGTGTCGGTGACGTAGGGCGCGATCTGCTCGGCATAGCGGACGTACTCCTCATACATCTGCTTGGGGTCGAGCGGCTCGGTGCCGAAGAGCGCCGCGGCGATGGTGTTCTTCTCATGGCAGGCGTTGTTGATGTGCGTGCGCAGCAGCGAGGTGTTCAGCAGGTCGGCTACGCGCAGGCCATTGCGGTGGATTTTATCTTCGTACGCCGGGCCGATGCCGCGACGCGTCGTGCCGATGGTCTGGCGACCGGGAGCGGTCTCCGCTGCCAGCTCGATCATGCGGTGGTAGGGCAGGATGACCTGCGCGCGGTTGGAGATAAAGAGCTGCTTCGCTGCCGGGTCGTGCGCAGGCAGGCCCGCGTCCTTGAGCTTCTTCACCTCGGCGAGAAACGCCGCCGGGTCGAGCACCACACCGTTGCCGATGACGCCCACGCAACTGGGCCGCAGCACGCCGCAGGGGATAAGCTGCAGAACAATCTTCTTGCCCTCGATGATGACCGTGTGCCCGGCGTTGTGGCCGCCAGCATAGCGGGCGACGATGTCGAACTTCTCGCTGAGGACGTCGACGATCTTGCCCTTCCCCTCATCGCCCCACTGGGCTCCAAGAATGACGGCGGACTTCGGCAGAGTTTTGGTGATCACGAGCGGAATGGCTCCGGGAGGCAAAGTACGCGGGCAGTATCACCGCGCCTTTGTGTCATTATAACGCTTCTCCGTAGCGGAACGAAGCTCATCGCTTGCGCAGCAGGCTCAGGTCGAGGTCTGTGTCGGTCATCTGTTTCGTCAGCAGGATGATCTGGCCCGCGTGGTGACTCACGTGCTCCACCGTCTTCATGATGGCTTCCATCACCGTCGGATGGCGCAGGCTCCCGGCTGGCTGCGGGTCGACGACTTCGAGCAGGCGCTCCGCAGGGAGCGCTGCGATGATCGCAGCCGCTTCGTTCACCGCGCGGTCGAAGATGTTGCGGGCCTCAGCAGCAGTGCACGAAGAATCCAGCGCGAACTCTTCATCACGTTCGCGAACATCGGGCTCTCCCGCAAGACCGTGCATCACCCACTGGCGAAGGTTTCCAGCCAGATGCAGCAGTAGATTCGCGACAGAGTTCTCATGCTCGCCGCCGCGGCGGCCCATCTGCTCTTCGGTGAGCCGGTCGCAGCACTTTGCAATGCTCTGCTGCAACTGCGCGAGACGACGGGCCTGGTACGCGTAGAACTTCGCAGCGATCTGCTCTTCGGACATAGAAACAGTGTATGACCCGACGTATGCTTGGAATGGATGCCCGAACTTCCTGAAGTCGAAACAGTCGCCAACGGTGTGGACGCTCGCGTGCGCGGGCAGCGCATCTCGAAGGTGTGGCCCAGCGGCAAACCGCAGACCTTCAAAACGCCCGAACACGAGATCGCCGAAGCGCTCACCGGCGCGACCATCGCGAAGGTGCCGATCGCGTGGGCAAGACCATCGCCGTAGAACTCGCACGAAAAGCCAAACCAGCCGGGCAGTTTCTCGTACACCTTGGCATGACGGGACGGCTGCTCGTCTCGCAAGCCGAGGTCTCGCTGCCCCCACACACCCACGCCGTGCTCTCGCTTGCCGATGGCCGCGAGGTGCGCTTCGTCGACCCGCGTCGCTTCGGTCGGCTCTCACTCGCCAACGGCTACACCGGCCCCGGCGTCGAACCGACGACCGTCAGTGTTGAGGAGTTTTCGACGCTCTTCCAGGGCCGCAAGCTGGCCATCAAGGCCGCTCTGCTCAACCAGTCGATCCTGCACGGCGTGGGCAACATCTACGCAGACGAAAGCCTCTTCCGCGCGAGCATTCGACCGACAAAGCCCGCGGGCAAGCTGACGAAAGCGGAGCTGGCGCGGCTCCACGCAGCGCTGCAGGCCGTGCTGGCGCACGCGATCCAGCTCGGAGGCTCGTCGGTTTCCGATTATGTCGACGCCGACGGCGTGCGCGGCTTCTTCCAGCTTGAGCACAAGGTTTACAGCCGTGGCGGCGAGCCCTGCAAGGATTGCGGAACGAGGCTGAAGAAGATCGTCGTGGGCGGAAGAACGACGGTGTACTGCGCGAAGTGCCAGAAGTAACAGGAGAGGCATGCGCCTCGGTACGCGGTTTTTATTCTCGAAAGCTACCGTACGCTCTGCATCATTTCAGAGACCGTGACGCCCAGGGCCTCTGCAAGTGCCAGGATTGTGCGCAGGCATGCCTCTTTGCGACCTAACTCGAGGTCGGAAACGTAGTTCTCGCTGATGCCGGCGTGTTCTGCGAGGTCTAGCTGCCTCCACCCCCGTTCCTTGCGGAGTTGCCGCACCCGCTCGCCGAAGCGCGTACAGACGTCGATTGCCATCCCAACCATGGTGGGGATAAACTGGACATCAAATCCAAGCTATAGTTGGGAATCGGTTGTGCCCTCTGTATTGTTTTTGCTAAAAACGTCGCTCGCCGAGATCGCTAAATACATGGCGCTTCAAAACCGTATACCGAAACACGACGAGGAAACGCCTTACAGCGGACGCGCGGAACATCTGACAGCAAAAGCTCGAGACTTCCCCGTCACTAACCCTCCTCTTCCGTTAGCAAAAACAAATGAAGGTAAATGAAAATCGCCACTGTTTTCTTTGTCATGGGCTTGGGCGGGATCGTGACCTCGACCAGCTATTCCTGCATGGTGGTTGTCGCTGCGTTCCGGTTTATGCTCCGGTCGCGTCAGACGGACGCCGCAGTGAACCGGCGTCATGCTCTCCATGCGGATTTTGTCCCGTGCCTTACCGTGATGAAGCCGCTGCATGGTTCTGAACCGCAGCTTGAGAAGAACCTGCGCAGCTTTTTTGAGCAAAATTACCATGCGCTGGCGACAACACAAGGAACGCGCATTGAATACTTGTTCTGCGCACGGCATGAAGATGATGCCGGGCTGCGCCTCGCGCGTCAGTTGGCCCGCGAATATCCCGGACTTGCCGTCAGGTTCCTTGTAAGCGGTGAACCGTGGGGAGCGAATGCGAAGCTCTGCTCTCTCCATCATGGCCCACGCTGCATCCACAGACTTATGGGTGGTAAGCGACAGCGACGTGGAGGTCACAGAGGACTATCTGCAACGTGTAGTGGCGCCCTTCGCCGACGAGCAGGTAGGCTGCGTGACGTGCCTCTATCGGGGCGTCGCGCCGGAAGGCGGTTTGTGGGCCTTGCTTGAGGCCGCAGGCATGTCGATTGAAATGAGTTCAGGAGTGGTGGTCTCGGCCATGCTCAAGCCCATGCGTTTCGCGCTTGGCCCAACGATGGCATTTCGTCGCGATTGCGTGCATCTCTCAGGCGGCTTTGAGTCGCTGGTAAATTACTGCGCGGACGATTTCGTCCTAGGCAATCGCATCGGTCAGCAGCCTGGCCGCACGGTAGAACTCAGCAGCTATGTCGTGGGCAGAGCGTTGTTCTGAACCTTTCTTTCGTTGAGTCCGTGCGACACCAGGTGCGCTGGATGAAGACCACTCGCTGTTCGCTGCCGAAAGGGCATTTCGGCACGGGGCTTGCGTTCTCTGTTGCCTATGGCCTGCTCTCCTGCGGAAGCGCGTTTTTACTGGGGCATCTGCTGGGAGGGTTCACGCTGCTTCTGTTCAGCGTTGCGTGCAGTATGCTGCGAGCGTTCGTGGTCGGACGTTATGTCGTAAGGGAACGCCGCTTGTGGCGTACTGTCGTTCTTTTCCCGATGCGCGATCTGATGGGGTTTTTCTTCTGGCTCATGAGTTATACAAGCCGACGCATTCTTTGGCGAAATGAGGTTTATGAGCTGCAACGCGACGGGCGGATGCGAAAAGTAGGAACACAATCCTACATATGACAAGGTTTTTGGTTGAGAGTTCAGGATTTAGAGTATTTCTCCTCTGGGTGTATCCTCACCTGCACGAGCAAGGCGCAGATTCCCTGCAGGAATGGCAAAACAAAAGGCACACGCCTGACAAAGGCACTCCTGAAGAGGAAAAATCCCCTATACCTGCGCCCTTTCGATTGCGTAGTGCTCTTGAAGAAATCTATCGAACCGGCGCAAGCTACCCATTGCACATCTGCGCCGCCGCAACCGCCGCGCCGAGCACGCGGGTCGTCTGGTCGTCCTCTACCACTTCCAGCGAATAGCTTTGCAGCGGACTCATCTTCACCATCTCGCGCAGGTACTGGCGCAGCATGTTCATGTCCAGAAAGCGCGTGTTGAAGCCCGTGATGAAGAACTTGCCGGACCAGAGACGTGCAGCGCGTTCGATGTGGCCGCGGCCAGGGCTTTGTGCCACAGGCGCTTGAACTCCAGGCAGCGCGGGTCGGGATCCTTCCTGCGGTTGGCGGCCTCGAAGACCTCCTCCGGCTCCATATCGAGGAAGCGCAGGCGCATCGCGCGATGGCCCATGATGCCTTCCAGATGGCCGCGCCCGCCGCAACCGCAGTAGTGCTCGCGGTCGTCCAGCGTGACCACGGTGTGGCCGCCTTCCCACACGCCCGGGATAAACGGATAGACGCCATAACCGATGCCCGTGCCCAGCGTCCACACGCGGATGCTGCGGTCGAGCTTGCCATGCGTCGAGGCCAGGCCGGCGGCCATCGCGTCCGCGTCGTTCACGATGCAGACGCGTGCATGGAGCCCGCGGTCGGCCAGCGCGTTGGCCACGCGGTGCTCGATGTTGACGCCCTTGAGCTGCGGAAAGTTCGCGCTTCTTCCACGATGCCGTTGCGGATAAGCCCGGGAATGGCCACGCCGATGGCCGTGACATTCTGCCCGCGGACAGGCGACTACACGCTATCGCAGATCGCCTCGACGATCGCCTCGGTGTGCATCTCGACCAGGCTCATGTCGTCGTCTGCGTCCTCGGGCAGCGGCGTCGCGGGAAAGACCGTCAGTTCGCCCGAAAGCTTGCCGTTTTCCAGCACGCCCGCATAGATGCGCTGGTTCAGGATGACGCCAATGGCGACACCGGCAGCGGAACCGGCAGGCGACGGTGGCCCTTGAGCGAGAACAGTGGGCGTCGACATGAGGTGCGATCTCCCTTCCCTCTTCTGATAGACGCGAAAATGCCCCCGGAAGCAGCGGGGTTTTGTGAAGTTAGAACGTTCCTGTCACTGTCGTCAATGGGCGACCGTCGCGGACAGTCGCCGCCGCGTCCGAAAACAGGACATCTTCCCCCATTCCAGGCCGCTGATCGGTCGCTATCTACCGCGCGTCGCTGGCCGCAAGGTTCGCCAGAGCGCGTTGCAGGCTGGCTTCGTGCTTCTTCCTGCGCTGCGCCGCAGCTTCGTCGCGAGGCTTGCCCTCTTCCGGCCGGTGCAACGCTTCCACGGAGGCCTGCGCTTCGGCAAACCGCTGCGACAGGGCCGCAACCTCCGCTGCGGCGGTCTCCGGGTGGTAGCTGATCCGCGAGCCCGTCTGCATCGCCACGGTCACGGCGTCAGGCACTGCACGCACCGACGGATAATCGTTAGAAAGCGCATCGTAGGCCTCGCGCAGCCGATGCAGCCGCCCCGGCACGCCGTCGAGCTTTTCCCGTGCGGCCAGCGAGCCCGCAGCACGGCGCACCATGACCGTCACCGCCTGGTGCGCGCTGTAGGAAGGCGTGCGGATGATCGTCATCAGGCTGTCGCCATCGAAGCGCCAGCCGACCTCGCCGGCCTTGTCGGCAGCTGCTTCAGCGGTGTGCCGTTGACGCTGACACTGGCCGGCGGCCAGTCCGCAGGCAGGCGCAGTTCCAGTGCGCGGCGGCCCACCATGCCCGCGTAGCTTCCTTTCACTGGCGCTTTCGCCACGGTCAACGTGTCGCCTGCCTGCTGCGCCGTGATGCCGGTGCGCGCCGTGCCGACGTTGCGCGCGTAGTCTTCGGAAACGCCCGAGTCCTCGTACAGCTCATAGCTGCTGCGCTGCTTGTCTTCCAGCGGATAGACCTCCAGCACCAACGGATCGACGGGCTTCTGCCCGGTGTGCAGCATTGCGGGCTGCTCGGGGACAATCGCGCCCGGCCGCACGAAGACCGGCACCTGGTCAATGGCGTACGGGCGCTCCACGCTCATCGGCCCGGTGAAGCGCTTGCCCGTGGCCTGCTCCAGCCAGCTCCCCTTCGGCAGCCAGATCGACTGCTCTGCGAGGCCATCGGCAGCATCGACCGGTTTCACCACCGGGGCCACCAGAAACGCCGGTTGCAAAGAGGTACTCGCCCTTCGCGGTATAGGCTTCATCCGCTTCCGGGAAGTCGTAGTACAGCGGCCGCATGAACGCAACGCCGGTGTCGAACGTGCGCCTGCCCTCGGTGTAAAGGTACGGCTGCAAACGGGAACGAAGCTGAAACGCCTGCCGCATGATATCGCTGTACGGCTCCGGGTAGGCCCAGATGCGGCGCTCGGCGTCGGAGTTCTTCGTGGTGTGCGTGCGCAGGATGGGGCTGTAGACACCGAACTGGATCCATCGCGTAATCAGCTCCGGCTCGACCACGCCAGGCATGTGGCCGCCGATGTCGTGCGACCAGTACGCATAACCGACATTCGCCGCCGTGGCCGTGAACCACGGCTGAAACGCCAGCGACTCCCACGTGGAGTGCGTGTCCCCGGAGAAGCCGATCTGGTAGCGATGGTTGCCCAGCCCGCCCCAGCGGTGGAAGAGCAGCGGACGCTTGCCCTCCTGCTCCTGGTCGGTAAAGTGCAGGTAGTTCAGCCACCAGGTCGGGTTGACGCCCTCGACCTTCGTCGTGGCCTCCTGCTGCCAGTCCAGCCACCAGAAGTCGATGCCCTCGCGCTCCAGCGGATGGTGCAGCAGGTTGAAGTAGTTGAAGACGTACTTGCGATCTATAATGTCGAAGGGCACGTATTGCTTCGTGGCCGGGTCGATGCCCATGTTGCGCGCAAACTGCGGATAGGCGTCCTCCCAGGGCTGCACGCCGCTGGCCGGATGCAGGTTCAACGTAAGCTTCAGGCCGTCGTCGTGCATCTCGCGCAGGAAGTCCTGCGGATCGGGAAACAGCGCTGCGTCCCATGTGTAGCCGGACCAGCCCTTCGCATGGCCTGACGCGTCCTTCGGGAAGGTGCGCCCGAAGGTCTTGTGCCAGTCCATGTCGATGACCAGCACGTCGAGCGGCACGTTGTTTTCGCGGAAGTCATGCACCAGCTCGCGCAGCTCGGCGTCGGAGTATGCCCAGTAGCGCGACCACCACGTGCCGAAGGCGTAGCGTGGCGGCAGCGGGATGCGCCCCGCAACACGCACGTAGTCGCCCAGTGCCTGCTTGTAGTCGTGCCCGTAGCCGAAGAAGTAAGGCATGTCCGCTGCCCCTGCGGACGCGAGAGCACCCACGGCTCGGTCAATGCCGTGGCGTGAACGGAAGCAAAGTTTGCCGAGCTGAACAGCGGGCCATTGTCCTCGACCACGCTCCAGCCGTCGCGCGAGACCAGGCCTTTGCCAATCGGTTCGCGCAGCCCTACGTCGCCACGGGCGCCGTCGAGCGTGCGCGTTGTGCCAAGCAGGTTCGCGCTGTCGCTCATGCCCGGGTGCCAGACGACCGGCCGGCCTTCGACCTGCAGCGTGATTGCGAGGTTCTCCGCGGTGAAGCCGCTGTCGCCTGCCGCAGGATGAAAGCTGAGTTGCAGCTTGCCTGTGTCGAGCGTGAGGCCATCAGCAGTGCGCTTCTGTGTAAATGCCGGCACGGGCAAACGGCGGTTCAGGAAGATGAACGAAGCGTGGTCTTCAAAGCGATCGTCGGCGGCCCACTCCAGCCGGATCAACTGCGGCGTGAGCACGGTAAAGCGCGCATGGCCGGCCGTGACGACCGCCGCCGGTGTAGCGACAGGATCAGTCGCGGACGACTGCGCAGAAACCACTCCCGACAAGACAACGAAAGAGAACAGCAACAAGGCGCTGCGCACAACGCGACGGCGAGAAAACAGCACGGCCAGAACCCTCCTGAAATCACAACGAGTGTACCGAACACGACGGCGCGAATGTTCCAGCAGCGGCGGGGATGCTTGGCCGTATCCCCCTACAGGTAGGTCTGGGCTTTAGCCCAGACGCAGAATTCATTTGAAAATTCGCGGCTTCAGCCGCTGCGGTACGGTTTCGTGGCTGCTCTGCTTCTTCAGGGCCTAAAGGCCCACGTCCTTCGATGGTCTGAATGTCAGGGCTAAAGCCCTGACCTACCCGTTCTTGCCTCACCAAGCTATAGGGGGTTACAGCCTAGCTCCCCCGCCCCGCAGGCTCATCCTCTTCCCATAAGCGAATCGGTCCGGGAATGGGCGCCTGTCTCGATGCGTCCTGCGAAGTGTGCGAGCGAGCTGTTGGCCGCGGGTCCCGACTGTAAAGTCGTACCACTGATGGCTTCCCGACAACGGCAGGAGGACACGCTCAGTGCCCCCTGCGGCCACCCCCTTCGCCACAGGCGCAGCGCCGTAGCTGTTGTCCGTGATGGAGAACTTCTGCGCGGTTTTTCGGGATTGTGCAGATGGATTTCTATCGCACCGGTGGGAGCATGGTTGCGCCGCTCCAGCGCTACGGTCACCCCTGCTGGCGCATCGTGCGCAGTGCCGGTGAAGCGGCGATAGAAGCCGTTAGGGCCCAGCACCTCGACTTCGAAGCGGCCGTCCCTGAACTGGTCGAGAGCAAAGACCGGCTTCAGGGTATCTCCCGCCTTCACCGTATAGGTGGCCGCGCGCATGCCCGGCGCGTCCACGATGTTACGCAGGTAGACATTGAACGGAGCGCCTGCGGAGCGTGCCCCGAAGAGGCTTGCCGCCGCGGTGAGTTCGAGCTGGAAGGACTTTCTGTCCGGCGAAACAAGGCCATGAGCATACAACTCATAGGGCAGTGCGCAGGCGGGCCGCGTGCCGGGCTCCTGGTGCCCCATCGCCGCGGCCGTGCCCGGATTCGCGCCGATGGCGGCGATCTCCGCGGCCGTGAGCTCGGTGTATCCGGAAGGAAGCTGCCGGTCGCGCGCGGAGACAATCAGCTCGATGTGCTTATCGCGGTTCACGTAGCTCAGTTTCGGCTCGTCCTGGGTGGCTGTGCGGAAACATGAAGTCAGGTCACCGGCGACGGCGCGGCGCCATCCGCTCATGTTCTCTTCGCGGACGCTCTTATGAAACTTCAGCTCGATAAAACGCTCCAGGAACTGCAGCGTCGAGGTGTGGTCGAAAATCTGTGAGTTCACCCAGCCGCCGCGCGTCCACGGAGAGGCAACGATAGTAGGGATACGAAACCCGAGGCCGATGGGGCCGCTGCGCGCCTCGTGCTCCGGAACGCCCTGCGCGATTTCGTCCTGCTTATAGGTGTATTCCAACTCCGCCTGCAAGCCTGCCGACGCTGCTCCTGTTTCCGGCCGCTTCGGGTCCGGAGCCACAAAGGACGGCACATGGTCGAAGTAGCCGTCGTTTTCGTCGTACGTGAGGATGAAGACGGTCTTCTTCCACACTTCAGGGTTCTTCGTCAGAATGTCCATGATCTCCGAGACCCACCATGCACCGTACCACGGGGCGGAGGGATGGTCGGAGAAGTTCTGCGGCGCCGCCAGCCAGGAAACGGTCGGCAGCTTCCCGGACTCCACGTCCGCGCGGAACTGGTGCAGGATGTCGCCCTTCGGAACGCCGATGCTTTCTTCGCGGCCGTTGGCCGTGAAGTTCAACGGCTCCAGGGAACGATAATCCGGATCGTTGCGGTTGGTGACGAAGGCCGCATCATGCAGCGCACGCTCCTTCGCGGAGAGCTGGCGATACCCTGCATCACCAGCCCCGGCGAGCCGGGACTTGACCGTTGCCACGCGTCCACGCGCCAACTCCAACCGCGTGCGCAGCTCATCGCCCGCGCTGGGATTCGAGAGCTCCGACAGCCGCTCCTCCAGTCCCTCCACCTGCTTTTCGGCCTGCGCCAGTTCCTTCTTGAGCATTTCCGGCGCCAGCGGTACGGCCTCGACATGGTACGCGCCGAAGCACTCCAGAATGTTGCAGCCAAAGTTGGAAAGCCAGGCATCTTCTTCCACGGTCAGGCCGCTCGTTGTAGACAGCTCGTTCTGGTAAAAACGCCAGGAGATGCCTGCGTCCGAAAGGCGTTCGGGGAAGGTCTTCCACCCCAGGGCGTCGCGGAAGAGCTCGTCGTTGCGCATGTACACGCGCGAGTCCGTCGTCTGCTTGTCGCGGATCGTGCCGCTCCAGAAAACCGAACGGTTGGGCGAGGTGGAGCTCATCACGCCGCAATAACTCTGGTCACAAACAGTGAAGGCGTCTGCCAACGCATAGTAGAACGGCAGGTCTTCGCGCGTGTAGTGGCCCATGGTGATGGGCATGTGCCGGTACTCTTTCTGCGGGGACTTCTTGGCGTCAATCCAGTTGTTGTAGGCCCCTTCGTTCCAGGCATCCACCTGCGAGTTTCGCGAATGGGGCAGGTAGCCCATCCAGGTGATGCGCGTGTCGCGCAGGTCGAGCCGCCAGGGCGCATAGGTCTTTCCAGTGGCGGCCGAGGTCTGCGCAAAGACAGAGTTGCCGTTGGGCTGCCGGATGGCGCGCGGATCGTTGAAGCCCCGCACCCCCTGCAGCGAGCCGAACGCGTGGTCGAAGGAGCGGTTCTCCTGCATCAGGATGACGATATGCTCGGCATCGGCGAACGTGCTGCCGGGCGTCGGCTCAATGGCAAGCGCACGCTGAATGGAGTCCGGAACGAAGCTGGAAATGCCCGTTGCACCCGAGAGCAGGGCCGCGAATTTCAGGAAGTCACGACGCGAAGTAGACATGGCAGCTATTTTAATCAGATGGCCACGCAGCATGGCTGGCAGGAGAAAAGAACCACAAGAATGAAAGCGCCTTGCAAATCAATACCGAACCATGCGGCGCTTATTGCTCCTCCGCGCAAGTCATTTGTTTCAGTCTCAACAGGGCCACTAGATTCGATCACAGAGAAAGGTAGATCTCCTGGGTTCCACGCCGTTCGCTTCCGCGCCGGAGAAACACGCTCGTCGCTTCTCAAGGGGTTTAGTCCGAATTTCGATTCGTTTCCGTGCCTTTCACACCGAACCCAGAGATGACTGCGTTCAGCGCGCCAAAGACGGCTTCGGTCATTACTACATACACCGTTTCGGATTCCCCGCGGCTGGGATTGTTCTAAATCCGCTTAGATATTGCGGCTTGAACACCGCTCTATCGAAGCGAAGACCTCTTCCATGCCATACAAACTTTTCAGGGCCGTGGACTGGGTCGTGGCGGGTCCCGGACAGATCGTCCGGGACCCAAATAACCGTGAAGCTGAGACAAGCACACCCCGCTTCAATTCAGAAGTTGGGGCCAGATGGAGTGCCCAGAGACGTACTATTGCCTCGTGAGCACCCACCTCTGGGTTGCAAGCCCATTGCTTAGCGTGAGCCACATTTGTAGATTCTTGGATGTATTCCCGTCATAATCATCAATTACCATCGACTGATTACTGTTGTTCGTCGTAGCTGCCTGATTCTGGATAACGAAGGATCCATCGGTCTGCGGGATGAAAAGCCAATTTTGCGGCGCCGTTCCGTTGCAGGAATGTTGCCAGAGCATTGTGCTTACTCCCGCGGATTGCGGTAGCGTCCGGGAAGGCGTGCCATTGCCGTATGGATCATCGAGGCAAAGTCCGTTCGCTGCATTCACCATCGTGAAATAGCCCCCACCTTGCGCATGTAAGGTCCACTGCTGCATCGCAGTGCCGTTTGCGGGATATTGGATGACTGCGACTCCGTTCGTCGGAGAGCCGGTGCAACCGTCGCAGTCGTTGTCTAAATCCAACTTGCTCGTCTCGTTGGTAAACGTATAGGTAGCACCATCGACAATCGCTGGAGGAACCAATGTGGCGATCCAGTCCTGCGGATGAAGACCATTATCTGTCCATACCTGGAGCTGCGTTCCAGGTGTTGTTGAATCACCTGGATTGTCCAGATTGATGCCGCCAGCTTGATTCCTAAGCCTGAACTGACCGTTGCCGGTATCGAGGAACTGCCAGTTTTGATTGCTGTTTCCTGCACAACCCCAAAGTGTGACTTGATTGCCGGGTGTACTGCTTCCACCAGTATTGTCGAGACAGAGGCTAGTGACCTGATTCTTGATGCTGAAATAACCATTTGAATGTGAATGGACAGACCAGTTTTGAATGGTCGATCCAGTACACGTCCAGAGGTCGGCAACGGTTCCGTTAGAAGTGCCCCATCCGAGGTCATCAAGGCACAAATTAGCACCCTGAGTTTGTGCACCCACATTTTGCAGTATGTAGGTCGAGCCGTCATAGGGTAGTTGATTCCACGTCTCCGTCGCATAGTAGGTTTGGCATGGAGATGTGAGATCGGTCGGGGTGGTATGCTCGCTCGCGAGTTCGAGAATGCTGTTGCCATCGGAAGAAGGAAGGAGCGCGGATGAGTAGTTCGGGCAATAGTTGTTGACCGCATTGGGTACGGCGACTGGAGCTGTGATCGTGTACCACGTACCGGAAAGGTCACTGCTGGTATTCACGAATATCGTCTGGCCATTGCCTGATGACACTGTGCCATTCGCTTCGTACATGACCTGTCCAACCACTAAGACAGCACCGCTCGTGGAAAGGACGGAAGGGCTCCAGACGTTGGTCGGCGCGTGCTCGAAGTACTGACCGGATGGAGTTTGAATCTTTGTGCCTAGATTGGTAACAGTGCCGAAGTTCCAGCCATCTTGAGAGGTTCGGTAGTAGACGGCACATGCTGGAGTACCGCATACCTCGTAGGTCATGAAGTACGTCCCGCTCGGCAACTTCGTGACGACAGCCATTCCGGGACGATCCGATTGAACACTGCTGGCGACGGTATTCGTCTGGTTGACCCACGTGGATCCGTCATAGCTACGGCTTTGCGCTAGCCTCTGACTCCACCGAGAGTCTGTAGTATCGGACCAGAACATCACGAGCGCACCGTCGCTTGCGACGTCAAATTGCGGTTCCCATATGCCTCCAGTACCACTAGCCCTCTGGACTGGAGTGGCCAAGTAACTCCACGTGGTTCCCTGATCAGTGCTTGCATAGACGCCGATAAACGAGGAATCCGCGTTGCCGTTTGAAACATTATAGGTCGCGGCGAAGATTAGAGTGCCGGCCGCGAGGCTTCCAACGGCCTGAGGCAATTCAAACAGTGTCGCGCAACAGTATTCATTGACTGCATTCACCACGGGCACCGTGTCGATGTACGTGAACGTTTTGCCGTGATCGGTGCTTCGAAAGATTTTTCCGTTCGTACTGGCGACGATCCATCCATTGACCGAAGAAGATCCGTGGGCCAATCGGGCCAGACGCGGGTAGAAGGTGGCGGTTCCCAGACTCACAGGTGTAGAGGCCTGACCGTGCATCAACGGAGAAGCGCAGATGGTCCACAATAATATTGCGGCGACAACGCGCACGCGGCTAATGCATTTGCATTCTTTCAAAATAGATACACCGTGGTTTGACAACCGGTTCAGCATCATATGAATCCTTTCATCAGATACAAAACAAAAAAGGTCAACAGTGTTTCGAACGGCATTAGGAATGCGCTATCCCGTGTTCGCCCAGGGGGGCATATCGGCACTGTTTGAGATCACTGGAACGGCAAGGAACTCACCGTATTCCGCAAGGCAATTCAAAAGATTCAAGAACGGCTCACGCTTGCCAGGCAGAAGCTCATACTCAGCGTCAAGTGCTGATGTGCTCAGGCCCCGGCGCGCGACAATTCCGGCGACCTCTAGAAATCTCAAGTTCGAGATCGGACATTTCTTCGACGCCAAGGGGAACATACGTAGCAGCGCACTCAGACGGACTGGCGCCTCTCGCAATGCGCAGAGAACTTCGATTCGCCATCTACCGGAAACAACCTTTGATGCGAGCGCCACCTTTTCGACATACGCCGTATTAACACTTCCATTCATTTCAACGCCTCAACATAAGCGATGCTTGGGAGAGCCTGCTGGACGATCAATGGAATCAGTCCTAGAACGCTCCTCAGTTTTGGCCGCTCCTCATAGCGGCAGCCGTTTTACGTAGAAGATCCACTTCCCTTGATCGGTACGGCTGGCCATTTGCCAAGAACAGATCGTGGAACCAAACCGTTGGCTCTCGATCCACATAAGGCACATGCCAACTATCCCAAGGCAAGTAAGTCTGCATCTTGCCTTGAACAAGGCCCCAATTGATCATTCCGACGTTGTGCGCTGCTGCTATCGGGAGGATTGTGTCGATGGTCGACCCAGCGCCGCGTGCCATGTACTCGGTACAGAGCAATGGTCGGTTTAGCTTCTCAAGGTTCGCTTTAGGCGGCTCTCGAACTTCTCCGGCCACGAATAGTCATGAAACGAGATGATGTCGCTTTCTGTCAGTTGGATCTTTTCAGTGGGAGACCATTTGTCAGGATCCGCCCAACTGTCGTGCGTCCACACGCCGCTGGTCAACGGTTGACTCGGGCCTTGAGACCGAGCCCACGCGAAAACTAATGGCAGCAAACGATCGACGCGCTCCACCTTGTCCTTCAGATTGTTGGTGTAATCGCCGCCTCCTGGGTTATCGGGCTCATTCCAGACATCCCAGGCGAGAATTCGATTGTCGTTTGCGAAAGCTCCAATTACACCCTTCACATATGCTTCAAAGCGCGCACTATTTCTGTCATCCTCAAGCGCGATGCCGGGGCTCTGAACCCAGCCCGAATTATGGATGCCAGGGATAGAAGGATGCTGTGGGCCAAGCTTCGGATCTGGATCCCAGCAGGAATCGAACAACACCAACACGGGCTTGATGTGGTGTTTGGCGGCGAGAACCAACACGGTGTCGATGCGCGCTTTAAAGCCACGCGAATCCTGTTGCCACAGTAGGTCGTGCAGGAAAATCCGCATGGTAGTCATTCCGGCGGCTTCTGCCCAACCGAACTCTTTGTCAATCTCACCGGGATCGAATGTTTCAGCCTGGAACATCTCGAGTTGGTTGATCGCATCCGACGGAAGGAAATTGCTGCCCAGAGGGAAGGCTGTGATCGCATGTAGCTCCACGCATGATCTGCCGTCCAGCGTTCTCGCGGCGTATTCGCATAAGCGTTCGCGGCAAGACCGGAGAAAAGCAGCACGATACTCACCCACAGAACCCCGGAATTTTGTCTTACACGCCGAGTCGATCTTTTTGGAACGTTAATGGACATCCGATGGTTTCCTCGTTGCTACGTCGACTCTCGTAGTTCGTTTTATGGGTCAGCCCATTGCTCACTTGAACAAAGCGATATCAATAGAATTCGCCATGGCCCTATAACCAGCATCATTAGGGTGCAAGTGGTCCGAATCGTTATAGGCAGGCAGGAACGCTAAAGGGTGTGCGGGGTCGGCAATAGCCTTGTCGAAGTCGATAACACCATCAAACTTCCCGCCAGTGCGGATGAACTGATTGACTCGCTCTCGGATGATTTCCCCTTCTCCACGGTCAAACTTCGAACCTTGGTACGGGGTGAGGGTTCCGCCAATCACCTTGACGCCCTTTGCGTGGGCCATAGAGATAAGGGCGCTGTAGGACGTGATCAGTTGGTCTGCCGTGATGATGTTCTGAGGAGAAAAGCTTGCAGGGTCTTTTGCCAAAGACGAATGTCCAATGTCGTTGATGCCTTCCAACAGAATGATGTACTTCACGCCAGAGCGGTTGAGTGCGTCAAAGTCCCATCGTCGAAGCCCGCTTGGCCCGGCGCCTTCATGAAGGACGCGATTGCCTGCGATCCCTTCATTCACAACACCCCACTGCTTCGTTTCTTGGCCACGATCTAAACGCGCAGCCAGAAGATCGGGCCACCGCATATTCTTATTAACGGAGCTGCCATCCCCATCTGTGATGCTGTCCCCAAAGGCGACTATCGCCCCGCCGGCATTGGGGGCCACCACGTCAATCGCTGTGAGGAAGCGCCATGATGAGATCACCTTGGAGGAAGTGAACTTGGTTGCCATTAAGGCATTGCCTGCTTGACCATAGTTGTCTTGCCGGGCCAGGTTGTGCTGTGTGTACCGCGCGATCTTTTGGGCGGGAAGATAGATGCTAACCGCAAGATTGCTCATGGGGGTGACAGTCATGTCGAGACCGTCGCTCTGCACGCTGAATCCTGGTGGGAGAGTGATGGAGGACTTACCGCCGAAAAGAACCATCCTTGCAGTGCCAGACTGGATAGAGCTTGCTTCTATACTCGGTGCTATGCTGACTCCTTCGATGGAAAGCGGCTCCAGGCCAAACTGATTCGATAGCGTTACGCGAACCATGTTTCCACCGATGGATGTGTGCACAATGTTGCGTAGGGTCAGCCCCGCGCCACCAATTTTTTCACCGGTAGCGGACACCGGAGCTGCGGCCCACGTGGCCACCCAAGAACTCTGAGCGCTTGCAATGCCGGATAGTGCAAGAGCAAGCACGCTAGACGCCGCGCATCCAGACAGTTTCATGGATGTTCTCCTTGACAATATTTCAGTAACAGCCTGATTCAGTTCAGGCAGTTTCGTTGCAGCAGCCAGTTCGCAACCTACTTCTCATAAACAGAGGCAGCCTTCCGTTTTCGCGTATGGTGTCGGCTTCGCAGCTATCACTGAGGGTTCACTCCATAGTGGGCGTAGGAAAGGAGCGGCCACGTTGGCGCTGCAACGCCCAAGATCTGCGTGATGGCGAAGTTATTTTGGGCACCGGTTCAGATAGCCCCCGTCGAATCAATAGCAAGGTTTCGCGTGCCACGCATTGGGTATTGCTGCTTGCTTGCGCCGTTCCAGATTGCGGCTGAACAATATGAGGACTCAGTGCTTGTCGTTGCAGTGCTGGTAGAGGTGACGGTGGTCGCTTGGTCTCCCCAAGGAAGGCATCCCGTAAAAGCTCCGGTCGTCGGAGTACCGAGCTTCGGGTAATAGACACGCATCGCGAAGTTTCCGTCGTCCATGAAGATGGATCCGTTGCCATCGATCGCGGCGCCACGTATGGAACCGCCACTGTAACTTCCAGCGACGTTCGCCGTACTTCCATAACTCCCAGCAGGCAACTCGTACAAGGCGACGAGGCTGTTAGCGTAAAAGTTATTGTTCGCGTCGAATACCACCCATTCCATCTGGGTATCCGTATCACCCGAAGCAGCCAGCACACCTAACGAAGCCGTACCAAAAGACGTGCTTGTAGAGCTTGAGTTCGCCAGGAAATAGCTCTTCATCGGAGATGAGCCGTAGAGCGTAATCCCGAGATCACCATTGGAATCAAAACCCAATCCCGTTGGGATTGGGCTGATGGGCTGCGTCAGTCCGATGGCTGTGACGATTGTGGGCGCCGTCGTGGCCGTCGAACCCGCAGGATAGGTGACGAGATTTGCCTTGCTGGAGACGTTGTTCGTGGTGACAAACAGGCCGTTGTAGCGATCAACTGCGACATTGATTGGATTGAGAGAGGCTGTGCTCAGAGTCTTCGTGAATGCGGTGGGCGTCCCAGTGGCCGTCGACACTTGGTAGAGATACCCGACATCCGCTAGATAGAGATTCCCAACCGCGTCCAAGGCTTCGTTGCAAAGATTACCGAGGACTCCGGTGGCGCACACTGTGGAGCTTGCAAGGCTTGTTTGCCAAACTCCTACGCCATTCGAACTGAGCTTGGAGATCAATACCGGGGTTGCGCCTGTGCCAACAGGGCTGCTTCCCGTGCTATTGCCAGAAACGTAGACGCTATCGTTGGCGTCGAGCGCAACACTGAAGGGATAACCCAGTGGGGTTACTGTGGCTCCAAAGGTAGCGCTGTGGTACTGGATAGAGATCGACCAATCATTCGGGGCGGCAACAAGGGCCGGCTGATAAAACCCAGAGGCAGTGGCGAGATTATAGAGATTCGCAACGTTTACGAATGGTGTGCGAGCAATATTCATGGCAGCTTGCAGTGTGTTCGTCGGAGCTGCGGTGGCAGCGGAATAGAGACTGCTAGGCGTGGCATTCTGAAAGAGCACACCACAGGGGCTTCCGTCGCTTGCCACCCCGCCGGTCGAATTGACACAAGCCTGAAGTATGTTCCCCAGTGTGTTGATGACGGCCACAGGGACGGTGTTTGCTAACGTATACGGATTAACGCCCCCGTTAGCCGTCGATGTTCCGAGAGCAGCGATAGATGCGTCGGATCCGGGACTAGCTGCTGCATCCAGATGCACTTGTCCAGTCGGAGGAGCGGTGAAAGAGCCAACCGCGTCGACGAGATTGGCCGCGTTAAGGAAGGCGTGGGTTAGTCCCGCAGAAACGCAGGTCATGGCAGCGCCAGTACCAGAGCAACTTCCGACGCTGGCATTGTTGTTGGCTGGAGCACTGATATTGACAGTGTTTCCGTTGATTGTGATGAAGTTGTCGAGGGCGTAGGCAGCTGCTACGGTTGTCAGCTCATCGACCCAGATATACATGCTCGCATTCAGCGAAGAACATGGGCCGATGGCAGCCATCAAAAACGAATTGTCGTTGTTTGTGTTCCCTCCGGTATCCCCGCCGATAGAGGTAATGTAAGCTTGTTAACCGCAGGACACGTGTAGCTCAGAGGGTTGAATGTAAAGCTTCCGTCGCTCGCCGTCGTTGTCTGAGCCAACTGCAGGCCTGCTCCGCCGTATCCATTACTTTGCGTGGCATACAGCGTCACCGTTGCGCCTATTACCGGATTTGGGCCTCCATGCGCCTTGCCGGCAATAGTTGCGCTTCCCGAGTTCAACATTGTGGTGATGGGGGAATTCACCGCGCCACATCCGGTCAGCGTCAGCGATATAACGACCGGGAAAGCAGCCGTTAGTGATAGGACTTTGGCGAAATTCCTGGATTGCATGTTTATGTCCTCTCCTATTTCTGAACCGTTTACTACTGCTGATTGCGTTGAATAGCTTTTGGGGGATTCAGGAGACACAACGGGTTTCTGACACACACCGACGTGATCCTCATTTAGGCGCCTGAACCCTAATGAAGATCGACCGTCCGATCTCCTTCGTAATGAAGAATGTGATAGTAAGCTTCCCAATCGGACCAACGAATCGGAGGGGGCACGGGTGTCGAACTATCGAGCAGGTGCTTCTCGTACTGGGCCAGCGCGTCTTGGGTGCGTGATACTCCCGTTAACCAGTCGCCGTGATACCAGTTCTTCCAGCGCCCATACTCGCCTCGTGCCTCAGCTTGCTTCAGTCGGACTAAGGCTTCTTGACCTTTATGGATTTCGGCTACCGCTTGCTCAGGGTGGCCGGCATCTTTCGCTTCTATAGCATTCGCAACGTCGAGAAGCATTTCGTTGCTCTCCATATTGATGGAGATCATCGTCAGCACACTGGACTCATAAAATGACCGTCGAGAGGGCTCGACAAGCGACATTGCCTGGGACGCCTTGCCGTAAAGAGACTGCCAATGCTTCACTGCGCTGCTACACGCGGCTCTCTCCCGATCAACTGCGCTACGAACCGCTGGGCTTGTATTCTCGGCGCCTTGAAGGTGTGGGGCCTGCCAGATTGGAGCTTGGTCGGGGAGGACATAGCTTGGCCATTCGACCTCCGAATTGAGGAGCATCCGTCTGGCAGTGGTGTGGTAATACTGATCCCCATATTCTTCTCCGTTGGGCGCGTGTGCCGGTGCGGCGAAATACGATTCGTAAACATTCGCTATCGCATCTGCAGCGGCTACACCGAATTCTTCCTTGGCCCAACTCTTGTAATACGCGTGGGCTTCGCCCTGCTTGAGATTGCCCCAGGCGGCTTCCATCGTTGCCCGGGCCGACATGACCACCGGGCGCAGATCGCTGGTATTCACAAGAAAGAACTGCGTTGCTCCGTGATCTGCAAGGCGCTGCGTCTCCGAGAGGAGTCTGTCCACTGGCACCATTTCGGACAGTTGATTGGCGCGATCATTCATCATCGCTATATGGAAGTAGGCTCCCTGCCCGGCGCGCGCCTGTCCATCGTCCTGCAACTTTCCGTAGCCGGTATCGGACCAGACTGTGATGACATCCGATGGAATCTTCAGCACGCCGTCCCGCATCAGCCGGTTGCCTTCCGACCAAAGATCGGTGACAAATAAAGCATTAGGATGGTGCTCGCGAACGATGCGCTGCTGTTCTGCGATCGCGTCGCTGATGCGCTTCCCAAGAAGCGCTTCATTGTCGCGAACGGATGGATCAAGTGCAGCGTAGGAAACGTCAGAAAGTCCGCGTAGTCCAAGCTCCCAGAGAATGTCCTGATCCGGTTTGTAGGTATTGACTGCGTTCCGCCAAGCCTTCTGGATGATCTCTGGATGGACAGAGTAGTTGTACGGAACACCAGCAGGCCAGCGCGCCATGTTGACGCCGAGCGGGGTTGCGTGATGCTGCGAGAGCCAAAGTCCACGTTTGCCAGCGAGTTGAACTTGGCCGTCATCCGGGAAAATCCAAGTTCCGGGTGCGACCATGTTGCCCCCTTCAAACGCAGGATCGTCTCGTACAGATGGTCCCAAACGTCTAGAGAGATTCCGCTGTGATCTTCTTTCTTGCCGGGAGCCCATCCTGTTAGGAGATCCTCATCGTTAATGAAGAATCCCCGAAAGCGAAACAGTGGGCCCGGTTCTTCATCGTGGAAGGTAATTGGAAGGTCGATGACCTCTTTCTTTTCCGGAACATTGTCGGTTAAGTAGTACATCGGATCGACTCCGAGCACTTTTTCCGAGAAGGTATAGATCGCGTACAGCGTGCCCCGCATGTCGGCACCACTCAGTACTATGCTTCCGCCGGTGTGACCATCCACGGCGGGAGGTGATACACGAAGTGAAAACGATTCTGGTTTCGCGTTTTTCGAGCTTTCGGATCTGAATTCATTGCTGCCTATTACGAT